>CAWBVU010000006.1:0-2091661 GCA_963792405.1 uncultured Acidimicrobiia bacterium | reverse complement strand
GATCGGATCGCGTGGTGCGACAATGCGGGCATGAAGCTCTACTTGGCAGGACCGATGTTCACACCCGCGGAACGCATGCATCTGGATGGTCTCGCCGACCGCCTCGACGAGGCAGGCCATGCGTGCTTCGTACCGCATCGTCAGGCCATCGAGCCCCTCGATGCATCGACGGTGTTCGCCGTGGATTCCGCCGGACTGCGTGAGTCCGACGCAATGGTGGCGTGGCTCGACGGCCCCATCGTCGACGACGGGACGGCGTGCGAGATCGGCATCTTCTCCGAATTGGTGCGCACCGCGCCCGAGCGATATCGGGGCATCATCGGTCTCGCCACCGATTGGAGGGCGTGGCGTCGAAGGGATCGCGGCATGAGTGACGGGGGTGTCAACCTCTTCGTCGGCGGAGCCATCCTCGAGTACGGACGCTTCGCCTGGAGCATCGAAGAGGTCGAAGAGACGTTGGGGGAGTGGCGCTGATCACAGAGCGAGGCCGAAAGAGCTCGTCGCCCCGGCAGGAGCCCCCATGGACAGATCGTGGGCCTCGTCCGATGATGGAGGTGGAGCGGTCCGTGTGAAATGCCGAATGGGGGCCTCTCATGAGGGACCGGGTGCGGCAGCTGTCGCCCATTGCAGGACCGGTGCGCGGCTCAGTGGTATGTGGCATCGTCGGCATCGATGGCAGCGGCAAAACCTCGACCTTCTCCGATGCCGTTGCCCTCATGGCGCAGTCGGTGCGAACCGTTGGCATCGGCGAGGTCGTGATCGACGGCTCTCCGGCCAACCCACCGATGGAGAGGGACGACATTCCCCTCTCGCGCTCGGCGCGCGCCGTGGGTGCCGCCGCCAAGGGACTCCGGCGACCGAACCTGTACAAGGACCTGAAGCTGTTGGAGTTCACCGAACGCACCTTCGTCCGTCGCTACGTCCTGGCGCACGATCCTCCCGCGTTCCTCCTCACCGACGGTGATCCGCTGGTGAACGTCGCCGCTTGGGCGATCGCCCGCTACTCGCGGGGGGAGCTCACCGACGACGAACGCCTCCTCGAGGTGGTGCACTACCTGGCAGGCGACCGAACGATCCCCCTTCGGCAGCTCCCCCTCTACCTTCGGAGGGCCTGGCAGCTGGCGCTGCTCAATCGTCTCCGCCTCGCCCGATTCGGCTTCCCCGACGTCGTCGTGCTCCTGCGGATCGAGCCTGCAATCGCCATTGAGAGGATCCGGGCCCGAGGCCGGCCCCTCCAGGTCCACGAGAACGTGGCGTTCCTCTCGGACCTTGCGGCCGCGTACGAACGAGTCTGCGATCTCCTCGAGGCGCAGTGCGGCGTGTCCGTGATCCGACTCCGAGTCGACGACGCAGATCACGAGCACACGGTACGAGCCGTCACCGAAGCGGTGCTCCGCCTGCGTCCACCGTCGGCGGCGGGACCCTTCCCACCTGACACCATCGAGATCGTCGCCACCACGATGTCAGGATCGTTCGAGGATCAGCGCAAGGTCGACGACATCGAGCCGGCCTTCCGCGCCGTCACGGACCGAGCGGTTCGAGTTCACCGCGCCACGAGCCACGCGATGGCGGAGGGCGTCGCAAGGGAGATCGTCGCCGGCGGCGGTCGGACCATCGTCTCCGCAGGTGGGGCAGGGACCTTCAACGCGGTGTTGGAGGGTTGCCATGACGGTGGTGGTGTTCCCCCGGATCTTCGCCTCGCGTTTCTCCGCAAGGGCTCTGCGGACCTCATCGGCAAGGTGCTCCACGTTCCGGACGAACTGCCCGGGGCGGCGGCTGCGATCGTGGGTGGCATCGACGCCGGCCGCGACGTGCCGGCCGACGTGCTCACCGTCGAGACCGACGAGCCCGACGGCACCGCGCAGCGCCGCCACATGGTCGGCTTCGGGGGGCTCGGCGTCTTCGGCGACGTCCCACGCTTCACCGAGAGCCGCGTCATCAAGTTCTACAAGGGGCTCCTGGGAACACTGTTCGGCGACCTCGGGCCCTTCTACGTCGGTCTGATCCTCGCAACGATCCGATGGAGGATCCAGCGCGCCTTTGGACGCACGGCCCCGTCGGCCCTCACCCTCGACGGGGACACCCTGCCCACGGAACGTTGGGCAGCGGTGATCGTGCTCAACGGCGATCTCGGCAAGGACTTCCCGCTCGGGCGAGGCCTGCCGCTGGCAAGCGGAGACTTCCGGGTCGTCGTCCTGCGATACCGGGGCGTGCGTTCGATGTTCAGGCAGATCGCGGCGTGTCGAACGGCGGCACTGCTCGATCACCCCGACGAGTACGGCGCGATCGTGCGCGACGTGCGCGTTCTGGTGGCCGAGCCCGCAGGCCCGCGTCGACCCGTCATGGTGAATGTGGATGGGCTGCGGCTGGTCACGCGAGGGTCCGTGCGGTTCTCGATCTCCGGCCGCGTCCGCTTGGTGGAGGGGACGCAGGCATCGGACGGCGCATCTGCGTCGGTCGATGCGACGACGTCCCACGGACGCTGATGGAGACGCTGGTCGACCTCCTCGAGCGCGCAGCCACTCGCTACGGCGAGCGACCTGCCTTGACCGTCCATCGCGGTCTCCGGGTCCAGATCTGGAGCTACCGACGCCTGTGGCAGTCGTCGGCAGAGATCGCTCGGTACCTGCGCCGGCATGTCGGCCTCGATCCCGGGACCCCGGTCGTGGTCTGGGCGCCCAACTCTCCCGAGCTCGTGGCGACGTTCTTCGGCGTCATGATGTCTCGCCTCGTGCTCGTTCCGATCGATGCCACCGCGACGCCTGCCTTCGTCGCCCGGGTCGCGGCCATGACACGCGCCGGTCTCATCGTCTCCACCTTTCCGCTTCCCGATGACGTGTCGACGCGCGGCGTCAGCCTCTGGGACCTGCCGACCGAAGGCGGTGGCCCACCCATCGATGATCGACCGTGCGCCGGGGACATCGCCGAGATCGTCTTCACCTCCGGCACGACGGGAACGCCCAAGGGTGTGGTCCTCACCCACGGCAACATCACCGCCAACGTGGAGTCCGCTCTCCGGCTCGTCCCACCGCGTCCTCTCCGCGTCCTCTCCGTGCTGCCGTTGTCGCACATGCTCGAGCAGACGGTCGGGCTCTACGTGCCGCTCGTGCTCGGGTCGACGATCGAGTACCCGATGAGCCGCTCGGCATCTGTCCTGCTGAAGGCGATGCGCCGGAGCGGTGTGACCGCCATGGTGCTGGTGCCGCAGGCGCTCGAGCTCATGGCACACGACATCGAGCGGGAGGTGCTCCGCCAGGACAAGGCATCCCAGTGGCGCCGGGGGCACCGAGTCGCCGCCCATCTGCCGATGCGTCTGCGGAGGATCCTGTTCCGGCGGGTCCACCGCAGGCTGGGCGGTCACCTCGGTCTCGTGATCTGTGGGGGAGCCGCGCTCTCCGCACCGCTCGCCGAGACGTGGGAACGGATTGGGGTTCGGGTGGTGGAGGGCTACGGCGCCACCGAGTGCGCCCCGATCGTGGCCGCCAACACCTTCTGGGACCGTCGCCCCGGCACTGTGGGGCGCGCGGTGCCGGGCGTGGAGGTTGGGCTGTCGGACGCCGGAGAGGTCCTGGTGAAGGGACCCAACGTCAGCCCCGGGTATTGGGAGGACGTGATCGCGACGGAGCGAGCCTTCGACGCCGACGGCTGGTACCACACCGGGGATCTCGGGGAGTGGGACGGGGAAGGATGCCTCCGCCTCACGGGGAGGCTGGCGGATCGCATCGTGCTCGCCAGCGGACTCAACGTCTACCCGGAGGACGTCGAGCGCGAGCTGCGCGACGAATCCGCGGTCGAGGACTGCGTCGTGCTCTCGTTCCCCGACCGGGCCGGTCATCCGGGCGTCCATGCCGTCATCATCCCGGCCCCGCACGCCGGTGTGACGGCGGGCGGCGATGCCGCTGTCGCCGAAGCGGTGCGTCGAGCCGGTACGCGGCTCGCCCCGCATCAGCGAGCGACCGGATTCACGGTGTGGCCCGACGACGACTTCCCGCGCACGAACCTCCTCAAGGTGAAGCGGCACGAGGTGGAGGCGGCCCTGCGTGCCGGTGCCGGGGCGGTCACACCGGCGGTGCCGGCGGCAGCCCCTCATGACGACGAGGTCCTCGAGCGGGCCCGCGCGCTGCTCGTCGAAGTGGGACGCGTCGAGGCGGCGTCGATCACTCGCGGGAGCGACCTCACGGCGGACATCGGCCTGGACTCGCTGGGTCGAGTCGAGCTGGCGGTGCTGTTGGAGGATGAGCTCGGCCTTGGTGTGGAGGATGCCGAACTATCGGAGCTCGACACCGTCGCAGCGCTGTGCGCGCTGATCGAAGGCAGCCGACCTCACGCGCCCCCTTCGGCGTTCCCCGCGTGGCCCCGCCGCCGCCCAGCACGGGTCGTGCGTGCGCTGGTGCAGGACGTGGTCGTGTTCCCGCTCCACCGCACGGTCGCTCGGCCGTTTCTCGTCCAGGGTCGGGAGCACCTCCGTGAGGTCCCAGGCCCGGTGCTGTTGATCGCCAATCACACGAGCCACCTCGACACCCCGTCGATCCTGCGCGCGCTGCCGCGATCGATCAGGGCCCGGTCCGCCGTCGCAGCCGCCGCCGACTACTTCTACAGGTCGCGCTGGCTCGGCACCGCGGCAACGCTCGGGTTGGGCACGTTCCCCTTCTCACGCGAGGGTGCCGTACGGTCGAGCCTCGAGCACTGTGGCGAGCTGGTGGACGATGGCTGGTCGGTGCTCATCTACCCGGAGGGCACCCGGTCGACCACAGGTGTGCTGGCACCCTTCCGCCTTGGGATCGGTCTCCTCGCCGCCGAGCTCGGCATTCCCGTGGTCCCCATAGGCGTCTCGGGCACCCACGCCGTCTGGCCCAAGGGGTCGAGGCGCCCTCGACACGGAGCCGTCACCGTGAGGATCGGAGAGCCGATCCACGTGGCAGCCGACACCGACCGCACGAAGGTCGTCACCGAGCTCGAGCGAGCCGTCGCTGCACTGGTGGCACCCGGTTCGCTCTGATCAGGTCCACTTGCGGGCCCCATCGGCAGGCGACAGCAGCTGCCCATCGGCGTGTGTGGGCGCCGTCGCCGGCCTCGCGCCGTACCCTCCCTCGCCATGACCAGCGCCAACGACACCCCCGCCGACGAACTCCGGCTCGCCCGAGCACGGCTCGCCGAGTGCGAACGCCTCGTGGACAAGCTGCACGCGCTGTGCTGCGAACCCGATCGATCGCCCCGCATGCAGGCGATCCTCAGCGACATCGGCACGGCCCGCGACCGCATCGACACGTTCGACGTCGAGGCTTCCCCACGCGAGATCATCGAGATCCTCGAAGGTATCGGGGCACAGGTCGGCCACCTCCAGGTCGCCTGCTGCACGTCCGCCCGGATGCCGCTGTACGCCGAAACGCTCAGCGGCCTCGCCGCCACTCAGATCCACATCTCGAGGAGTGCCGGCCAGGGCCACTGACGGGCGATCCGCGGGACCGCGGCCTCCTCAGGCCCCTCCGTGGCGGTCAGATCCCGAGGAGCTGGGCCTTCTTCGCCGTGAACTCTTCCTCCGTGAGGATGCCCTGGTCGCGGAGCTGGGAGAGCTGGGTCAGCTGCGTCGTGAGGTCCGGTTCGGCCGGCGCCGCAGGGGCGGGAGCCGGTGCTGGAGCGGCAGGAACAGACTGCGCTCCTTCGGCGTACCCGGCCCCACGATTGGCCGCGATCGCCTGATCACGGTCTGCGTACTTCTCCGCCTGGCGGCGTGCGACGCGGCCGCTGACGGCCGTCGCCGTCCCAGCGACGACGGCGGTACGGGCTACTCCTCGAACGAGTCCTGGCATGGTGCCTCCTACTCCGAATCTTCCAACATGTCGAGGGCATCGATGATGTCCGCGACGGGTATGCGTGCGCTCGCGATCATCTGGCCGCCGTGGTTCAGGGCGGCCGAGACGAACGGCGCCGCCCAGGTGTTCTCGTAGACGATCAACACCGCGATCGTCCCCGGCTCCATCGCCGCCGCGGCTTCTGCGATGTCGTCATCACCGAGGAGGCCCGACCGTGCCCCTGCGAACACGGCGAAGTCGAGCGAGCCGTCGCCGTCGAGATCCCCGACCTCGAAGCCCGAGATCTGCCCGTCGGCGGCTTTGCGGACGGCGAGGATGTCGTACAGCCTGATCGTCCCCTCCTCGACGAGGTCGAGGAGGGCCCCTGCAACCTCACCCGTCGGTTCCTGGTCCGGGAACTCGAGGAGCACGAAGTCGATCGGTCCGAGTGCGAGGTCGTTGCTCCCCATTGCGGCCGGTCCTTTCCGGTCTGTGTCATGTACGGGGTTCAGCCTACCCGACCCGGTCATCGACGTGGAGGGCGAGGGACCAGCACCGGCGTGTCGCGGGTGTAGGCGATGAAGGCCTCGTCGTCGCCCCATCGCTTCGCGGCCCTCGCCTCGAGCATCGGGATGCCGCTCACCCGCGTGAGCAGGACCGTCACGAACACCGGTGAGATCAGCATGACCCATCGCCAGCCCGACAGCACGGGGACCGCCAGGACCGCCATCCCGGTCCACAGCACGATCTCGCCGAAGTAGTTGGGGTGGCGCGACCATGCCCACAGGCCCGTCGTGATGAATCGGCCGGCATTGGCCGGATCCCGCCTGAATGCCGACTTCTGCCGGTCGGCGATGACCTCGATGGCGAAGCCGGCGACCCAGACCACGATCCCGACGATGGCCACCCACCCGAGCGGACGACGCTCGACGCTGGTCATGATCGCGAGGGCACACGCCGCGGTGAGGAGCACCCACAGGCCCTGGAGCGTCCACGTCATGAGGAAACGGAGGGGATCGAGTTTGATCTCGTCGAAGCGACCGTCACGACCGTCGCGACGTATCCGCCGGAACAGGAACGATCCGAGCCTCAGGGCCCACACGGTGACCATGGCCCCCGCGATCGCCGCCCTGGCGTCGATGTCGCCGCTCAGCAGGAGCGCCGCAGCCGTCACCGTGAGGTAGGTCGCGCTCCCGGTGAGGTCGAAGTACTGCTCGGTGCCCATGCGATTGGAGGGGAGATAGACCGCCCAGTTGACGAGGTAGGCGAGCACGGCGCACACGGCGAATACCGCAACGCCCCCCACCTCGACGCTCCCCTGGCTGCCGGCGATGGCGACGAGGCCACCGATGACCACCGCAGCGAGGATGCCGATCACGGATCGTCCGGTCTCTCGCGTCATGGCCTGCGTGTCCAGACCTGCTGCGTCCCGGCCGTCGGGAACGTGATCTCGAGCATCGTGCGGTCCTCGGTGAACGTGATCACCCCTGTGACCTTCGACGGCAGTCCGGTATCGGCCTCACGGGAGAGATCGCTGATTCGAATCCGCCCATCGCTGATCTCGGTGAACGAGCTCCACTTGATATCGCCGATCACGAACCGGTAGGGGTTGATGGGCACCGACACGATCTCGCCCTCCGTTGCGAGCTCATCCACCTCGACCACCATGCCCTCGAGGATGGAGAAGTCGCCGCCCGTGCGCTCCCACCGTCCAACGAGGAGCGACGTCGCCGACGGCGTCGTCGTGGTGGTCGACGAGGTCGACGTCGTGGTGGTGTCGCCACTCGCCGAACTACACCCTGCGACGACGACGACCGCGGTGAGCACCGCCACCACGACACGCCGACCCGATGCCATCTGCAGCATGCGGTCCACCTCCTGCACGGGACTCCACCCTACGCCCGTCTCCTCCACCGTTCCGGTATCTCGTGGCAGGGCGGTCAACCGAGGCGGAGCCGCCGAGCATGCATGACGAATTCGCGCGAGCATGCCGTCGTGCAGCGACGCCTCGAACTGACGCGTGACCAGATCCTCGCCTTCCGTAGGCGCGTCGGCGCCTTGGATGCACGGCTTCCCCATGGGGACCGGTCGCTCCGCATGGCGGCATGGGCGGGCCTCCAGGACAGCATGCCCCGAGCCGCGGTGCTGTCCCTCCACGCTCGCTCCCAGGGCGTGACCTCCGAGGCGTGGGAGCACCCTTCCCTCGTCCAGGTCTGGGGGCCTCGCTACAGCGCCTACGTGGTGCCGGCGGCCGATCTGCCCGTGTTCACCCTCGGGCGGATGCCGGACGATCCCTCCGGTCGGCGCAGGGCAGAGGACCTCGCCGCCCGGCTTCGCGATCTCCTCGGACCGCGAACGATGTCCTACGGCGAGGCGGGAAGGGCGCTCGGAGAGCCCCCGAACCGGCTCCGATACGCCACGACCACGGGGACCGTCGTGCTCCGTTGGGATGGCGCCAGGCAACCGACCATCCGCATCGTGCCCCCACCCGAGATCGACCCCCACCACGCCCGGCTCGAGCTGGCACGCCGGTACCTGCACGTCTTCGGCCCTACGACCCCCGCCTCCTTCGCCTCGTGGGCAGGGCTGCCGCAGAGGGCGGGCACCGCCGCCTTCGACGCCCTCGGCCCCTCCCTGATCGCTGTGGCGACGCCGATCGGCGGTGCATGGCTCCTCGACAGCGACGTGGACGACATCCGTGCGAAGCCGGGCCCGGCAGCGCCGGCTCGGCTCCTGCCGAGCGGCGACGCCTTCTACCTCCTCCAGGGCGACGACCGCGCCCTCCTCGTCCCCGATGCGGAACGCCGCTCCCTGCTGTGGACCTCCCGGGTCTGGCCGGGCGCCGTCCTCGTCGAAGGGGAGGTCGTCGGCACGTGGCGGAGAGCGAAGCACATGGTCGTGGTCGATCCCTGGCGACGCCTCAGCCGTGCGGCGCGCCGTGCCGTCGAGGACGAGGCCGTGTCCCTGCCGCTTCCCGAGGGGAGGGAGGTCTCCGTGACATGGTCTGACCGGATGCCCTGAACATCCCACGCCCGAACATGTCACGCTCCTGAACATCTGTTCTGGAAATTGAACACTTGTTCAAGTACCATGGTGGGATGCGGGATGAGGATCGCACGACCAGGGCGAGGATCAGGGACGCAGCCATCCGCGAGGTCGCGGCACGCCCCTACGGCACCACCACCGTGCGCGACATCGCCGCCTCCGCCGAGGTCTCCCCCGGGTCGGTGATCCACCACTTCGGATCCATGGACGGGTTGCACCGGGCCTGCAACGACCATGTCGCCACCCTCATCCGCGACTACAAGACCGAGGCGGTGACCGCACCTCGTGGGTTCGACATCCTGTCGTCCCTCGGCGACATGGGCCACCTCCCGGTCGCCGCGTACCTCGCCAAGGCCGTGCTCGGCGACTCCCCGATCGTCGCCGACCTCATCGATGAGCTGGTCGACGACGCCGTCGCCTACATGGACGAAGGCGTCGAGGCGGGCACGATCCTGCCGACCCCCGACCCGAGGGGACGCGCCGCGGTGCTGCTCGTGTGGTCCCTCGGAGGCCTCGTCCTGCATCGCCACCTCGAGCGGCTCCTCGGCGTCGACCTCACCCAGCCCGATGTCCTGGTCTCGAGCGAGGCTGCGCCGTACGTGCGCAATGCCCTCGACCTGATGGCACGAGGCATCCTCACGGAGCCCTATGCGGAGCAGCTCCAGATGTCGCTCGACATGGCATGGGGCGAGGGCGCCCGAACAGATCACGACATGCACCTTCAGAAGGGATGACGATGGACGACACCGTGGCGATCCACACCGACGGCCTCACCAAGCATTACGGGGGCGTCGAGGCCCTCGTCGGCCTCGACCTCGACGTCCACCGGGGGGAGATCTTCGGCTTCCTCGGTCCCAACGGGGCAGGGAAGACGACCACGATCCGGACCCTGATGGACGAGATCCGGCCCACGGCGGGCTCGGCCACCATCGTCGGGCTCGACACGCACGCCGACTCGGTCGAGATCAGGCGGCACGTCGGCTACATCCCCGGCGACCTCGCGATGTATCCGAACCTCACGGGAAAGGACACGCTCACCTACTTCGCGAACCTGCGCGGCGGCGTCGATTGGGGCCGCGTCGACACCCTCGCGGACCGCCTCGACGCGGACATGTCGAAGAAGGTCGGGGACCTGTCGACGGGCAACCGGCAGAAGATCGGCATCATCCAGGCGTTCATGAACGAACCCGACGTGTTCATCATGGACGAGCCGAGCGCAGGGCTCGACCCCCTCGTGCAGCGGACGTTCCAGGAGATGATGAAGGAGGCCACCGCGAACGGAGCGGCCGTGTTCCTCTCCTCCCACACCCTGTCGGAGGTGCAGCGGGTCGCCGACCGGGTCGGCATCATCCGCTCCGGGCATCTGATCGCGGTCGAGGGCGTCCAGGAGCTGCGGTCGAAGGCCATGCGGCAGGTCGACCTCTACTTCGATGGGCCGGCGGATCCCGCGATCTTCGAGCGGATCGAGGGGGTGCGCGACGTCGAGTCCAGGAACCACCACGTCCGCCTGTCGTTCGACGGTTCCATGGAGAAGCTCCTGGGTGTGGCGACCGCGAACCACACCCTGCTCGACATCACGACCCAGGAGGCGGACCTCGAGGAGATCTTCCTCACCTACTACCGGGAGCAGGTGTGACCGTGACCGTGATGCTCTCGAACGTCTTCACGAAGACCACGCGGGACCGCTGGAAGAGCACGGTGATCGGCGCGGTCGTGCTCGCCCTGCTCCTCCTGCTCGGCATGTCGGTGTACCGCGACATCGACACCAGCTTCTACGACGACTTCCCCGACGCCTTCCGCAACATGTTCGGGATCCCCGATGGCGCCGACATCGGCGGCCTCGCCTATGGGGCGATCTACTCGGGGTACGGAGCCCTCACCATGGCGGCCATCGCCCTCGCTGCGGGGGGCGTGTCCATCTCGGGGGAGGAGCGCGCGGGGACGATGGGCCTCCTGCTCGACAACCCGATCAGTCGGCGCCGGCTCGTGATCGGCAAGGCTGCCTCGCTGTTCCTCGTCACGGCATCCGGCTTCGTGATCCTCTGGATCGCCGGTGTCGTGTCGCCCATCGTGCTCGACGTCGACATCGGTTCGATGGACATCGGCGCCCTCGTCGTGATGATGTTCGTCAACGCCCTGTTCTATGGGTACCTGGCGATGGCCCTCAGCGCATGGACGGGCAGGACGTCGATCGCCGTCGGCGTGACGTCGGCCGTCCTGGTCGTGTCCTTCGTGGCTGCCGGGCTGTTCCCCATCATCGACCGCCTCGCGGGACTCGCCAAGTTCTTCCCTTGGTACTACTTCGCCTCCTCCGACCCGGAGATGAACGGCATCGACTGGGGTGACTTCGCGGTCCTGGCCGGTTCCTCGGTGGCGTTCCTCGCAGTCGGCATCGTCGGGCTCGACCGTCGCGACCTGCGCGGCCAGTCCGTGGGGACGAAGGTGATGGATCGCCTCCGGGGAAACGGCATGACCCATCGGATTGCCGAGCTCCTCGCAGGCAAGGCGCGCGTGTCGGCGATCTGGATCAAGACAGCATCCGAACACCAAGGGCTCGTCTTCATCACCTCCCTCGTCCTCTTCGCCATGTCCGCGATGATCGGGCCCATGTTCAACATGCTCGACGACGCCATGAAGATGCTGAGTGACCAGTTCCCAGAGGACGTGCTCGCACTCTTCGGCGGAGGTGACCTGTCGACGCCCGAAGGCTTCTACCAGGTCGAGATGTTCGGGATGATGATCCCCATCGGCATCATCCTCGTCACCGTGGTCATCGCGTCGAGCGCCATGGCCGGCGAGGAGCGACGCAACACGATGGGGCTGCTCCTCGCCAACCCGGTGAAGCGGTCGACGGTCGTGATCGAGAAGACGTGGACGATGGTGCTCTACGCCACGGTCGTGGGCGTGGCCTCCTTCCTCGGCGTGGCAGCAGGCTCCATCATCGGAGGGCTCGGCATGGACCTCGGCAACGTCGCGGCGACCTGCCTGCTCGCGACCCTCCTCGGCCTCGTCTTCGGAGGCCTCGCCCTCGCGCTCGGGGGAGCCACAGGCATCACCCAAGTGGCGAGCTACGGTGCCTCGGGTGCGGCGGTGGCGATGTTCCTCATCAACGGGTTCCTGCCCCTCAATCCTCGGACCGAGGCGTGGGCAAACCTGTCGCCCTTCCACTACTACCTGAGCAGTGATCCGCTCAACACCGGTCTGAATTGGGCGCATGCTGGCATCCTGACTGCGCTGTTCGTGATCGGCGTCGTGGCGGCGATCGTGGCGTTCGACCGCCGTGATCTCCGCACGAGGTCCTGACGCACGCCTCGATACGCTGGTGCCATGCTCCTCGCTGACCTCGTGGCGACGACCGACGCAGTCGGGACGACGCGGGCTCGCTCCGGGAAGATCGCCGCGTTCGCACACCTGCTCTCGGTGGCATCGCCCGAGGAGATCGGCGTGGTGGTCGGGCTGATCTCCGGCAGTCCCCGTCAGGGGCGGATCGGGGTGGGCTGGGCGGCGTTGGCGGAGATCGACATCCCTCCATCCGCCGACGCGATCCTTTCGGTCTCCGATCTCGACGTCGCACTGTCCGACATCTCCGCGGCGGAAGGCCCCGGCAGCCGAGAGGTGCGCAGGGAGATCCTGGCCCGGCTGTTCGGCCTCGCCACCGCCAGGGAGGGGGACTTCATCCGTCGGCTCCTGATCGGCGACCTCCGCCAGGGCGCCAACACGGGCATCGTCACGGACGCCGTCGCCCGTGCGACGGGTGTGCCCGCGCAGGTGCTGCGGCGTGCCGTGATGCTGTCGGGTGACCTCGGCGCCGCCGCCGAGATCGCACGGCGAGCGGGGCGGGAGGGTCTCGAGCAGATCGGAGTACGGATCCACCGGCCGATCGAGCCGATGCTGGCCTCGACCTCGGCGACGGTCGCCGACGCGATCGGTGAGCTCGGCGAATCGTCCGTCGAGTGGAAGCTCGACGGCATCCGCATCCAGGTCCACCGGGATCCGACAGGCGTGCGCGTGTGGACGCGCAACCTCAACGACATCACGGCTCGCCTTCCCGAGGTGGTCGCCGTGGCGGAGGACCTCGACGTCCGGAGCATCGTCCTCGACGGAGAGGTCCTCGGCCTCGACGGTGACGGTGCGCCCCTGGCGTTCCAGGACACCGTCAGCAACGACACCAGTGGCACGCCGTTCTTCTTCGACCTCCTCCACCTCGACGGTGCGGACCTGCTCGACATCCCCCTCCGCGACCGGCGCGCACGCCTCGAATCCGTCGCCGCACGGCACACCGTCCCCGGCACGATCACCACAGACGCCGTCGTGGCGCAGGCCGTGCTCGACGAGGCGATCGCCAGGGGACACGAGGGTGTGGTGGTCAAGGCTGCTGACTCGGCCTACCAGGCGGGCCGCAGGGGGAAGGTGTGGCGGAAGGTCAAGCCCGTCCACACCCTCGACCTCGTCGTCCTCGCAGTGGAGTACGGCAGCGGCCGTCGGCGGGGGTGGCTCAGCAACATCCACCTCGGTGCCGCGATCCCGCAGATGGTTCGCTGGTCATGGTCGGGAAGACGTTCAAGGGCATGACCGACGAGATGCTCGCATGGCAAACGGCCCGGTTCCGCGAGCTCGCGGTCGCCGATGACGGGCGCACGGTGACCCTCCGCCCCGAGCAGGTCGTCGAGATCGCCCTCGACGGTGCCCAGTCCTCCACCCGGTACCCGGGCGGCGTGGCGCTCCGCTTCGCCCGTGTCGTGCGCTATCGCGACGACAAGGACGCATCCGATGCCGACACGATCGACACGGTGAGGGCCATGCGGCGACCACGAAGCGCATGACCCCACGAACCTTTCCACCTCGGTTCCCTATCGTGGGGACCGCACCGAAGGGACCACGAATGGACCGGCTGATCGCCTGCATACCGAACGTCAGTGAGGGCCGCGATCCTGCGACGATCGAGGCCATCCGCAGCGCGATCACGTCCGTGGACGGCGTGAGGCTGCTCGACGTCGATCCGGGCATCGCCACCAATCGCACCGTCTTCACGTTCGTCGGTGCCCCGGACGCCGTGGTTGAGGCTGCCGTGCGTACCGGCGCCGCGGCATCCGAGTCGATCGACATGCGCACCCATACCGGTGAGCACCCCCGATTCGGCGGGTTGGACGTGTGCCCCCTCGTACCCGTGTCAGGCGTGTCGATGGAGGAGGCCGCACGGTACGCCCGCACGCTGGCACAACGCCTCGGTGACGAGGTCGGCCTCACCGTCTACTGCTACGAGGCCGCCGCCACGGTCCCCGAACGACGGAACCTCGCCGATGTGCGGATGGGGGAGTACGAGGGCCTCGCCGCCCGCCTCGCCGATCCCGCATGGGCGCCGGACTTCGGCCCCGGCACCTTCAACGCACGGTCGGGGGCCACCGCCGTCGGGGCGAGGGGATTCCTCGTCGCGTACAACATCAACCTCAACACCACCTCCACGCGGATCGCCAACGCGATCGCCTTCGACGTGCGGGAGAAGGGACGACCGAAACGCATCGGCGATCCCCTCACGGGCGAGATCGAGCTCGACGAGAACGGTGACCAGGTGTGGATCCCCGGCACGTTGAAGGGCGTGAAGGCCATCGGATGGTTCATCGACGAGTACGGCATCGCCCAGATCTCGATGAACATCACCGACATCGACGCGACCCCCGTCCACGCCGCGTTCGACGAGGTCTGCCGTCGTGCCGACGCCAGGGGTGTGCGGGTCACCGGCTCCGAGCTCGTCGGCGTGATCCCGCTCCGAGCGATGCTCGATGCCGGCCGGTACTTCCTCCACAAGCAGCATCGCTCGACGGGTGTGTCGGACGCCGAGCTGGTCAGGATCGCCGTGCGATCGCTCGGGCTCGACGACCTCGCCCCCTTCGATCCGCACCGGAAGATCATCGAGTACGCCATCGGCGACCGGACCGATCGGCTGGCCGACCTGCCCGTACGTCGGTTCATCGAGGACACCGCGTCCGAATCCCCCGCGCCGGGAGGCGGCTCGGTGGCCGCGGCGGTCGGTGCCCTGGGTGCCGCGCTCGGCACCATGGTCGCCAACCTGTCCTCCCACAAGCGTGGGTGGGACGATCGATGGGAGGAGTTCTCCAACTGGGCGGATGAGGGGAAACGGTGCCAGGACGAGCTCGTCGCGCTCGTCGACGCGGACACGGATGCCTTCAACGGCATCATGGCCGCGATCGGGATGCCCAAGTCGACGGACGAGGAACGACGGGCACGGGACGCTGCGATCCAGGCGGCGACCCGCCGTGCGATCGAGGTTCCGCTCCACGTGATGGAGGTGGCGCTCGGCTCCATGGGCGTCATCGGTGAGATGGCGCGGATCGGGAACCCTGCGTCGGCGTCAGATGCCGGTGTGGGTGCGCTCTGTGCCAGGACGGCCGTTCTCGGCGCAGGCCTCAACGTCCGCATCAACGCCAAGGATCTCGACGATCGCGATGCCGCCGCGAACTATGTGGCGCGCGCCGCGGGCTTCGAGGAGGCGGCGACGTCCCGCGAGGCGGAGATCCTGGGAGTCGTCGACGCGCGGCGGTGACCTACGACCGGTACCGGGACGTCACGGGTCGGTCGGATGGGCATCGGCATCGCGGCCCACGACGAACCAGATGGCGCGAACGGGCACGTCGCCCTTGTTGAACAGGCGGTGTGGCGTCGTCGAGTCGAACGCGATCGAGTCCCCTGCGCGGAGCTCGTACTCGGTGAACCCGATCTGGATCCCCAGGGTCCCGCTGACGATGTACCCGTACTCGCGGCCGTGGTGGCGCATGAGCGAGTCGTCAGGCGTGGAGGAGCCCCCGACCTCGTAGATCGCCTCGAGGAAGTCGATTCCGTCTTCCGATGTCGCGGTCAGCTCCTCCCAGCGCACACCGGATGCGAGGTCGATGGCCTGGCGCTCCCCCGGATGCACCAGCGGGGACCCCGACCCGGACGCGGGACTCGTGACTTCCTGCCACGCCGCATCCATCGCCTCGCCACGGATGACGCTGTCGAGCGACAGCCCGAGCTCGCTCACGATCGCGTACAGCGTTCCCACGGACGGCTTGGTCTGCCCTGACTCGAGCTGGGAAATCAGGCTGGGCGACAGTCCGAGGCGCTTCGCGAGGTTCCGCTGGCTGAGGCCCGCACGCTTGCGTTCCTCACGCAGGCGCTCGCCGATGGAATCGAGGACGTCCGCTTGGCGCGTGGTGCTCACATCAACATCCAGCCACCGTCGATGTGGAGATTCTCCCCGTTCATGGCGGGGTTCTCCAGAAGGAACACGGTCGCATCGACGACATCGGCCATCGTCGCGAGCCGCCCGGTCGGTGTGCGGGCGATGGTCGCCTCGAGGGCGGCCTGGTTGTGCTCCCAGTACGGGCTGTCACCCACGATCCCCGGATGCAGCGCGTTGAAGCGGATCGGGGCGAGTTGGACGGCGAGTGTCCGGATGAGGCTGCTCACCCCACCGTTGACGGTGGTCACCGTGGTGGAGCCGGGGTAGGGGCGGTCCTTGGCGCGACCCCCGAACAGCACGACCGACGAATCGGCGGACATGCGGTCCATGAGGCTGTGGACGACCGTCGTATACCCGACGAGCTTCATCGTGGTGAGTGCGACCGCGTCGGCGATCGTGTAGTCGCTCATCGGGTTCGCATCGCGGGCGATGCCGACGAGGACGAGGTGGTCGACGGGCCCGACGCCTGCGAGGGCGTCCGCGATGGTCTCGGGTTCGCTCAGATCGAACCCGATGCCGGTGACGCCCTCTCCGATCTCGGCAGCCACGACAGCGGCGCGCTCGGCGTCACGACCGGTGATGACCACATCCCTGCCCTGGTCGTGGTAGTGCCGGGCGATCTCACGCCCGATCCCGCCGGTACCTCCCACGACGACGACGGATCCTTCCGGCATGTTCAGCGCTCCTTCGCTCGACACGTTCGAGACTAGACGATTCCTCGCTCGATGAACAGTCCCGGTGAACACGTTGGCGGGCTCCCGAGCGGCGATCCCGGGAAGTTTTCAGCGTTCCTGCAGGAAACGCGCGATCGGATCGTGTAGTGTGGCTGGACAGTGACGAGCCACGGGACTTCAGTAGCGGTGATCGGCACCGGTCGGATGGGTGCGGCCATGGTTGGCACCCTCAGTCGCGCGGGCTTCCCTGTGACCGTGTGGAACCGCAACCACTCGAAGTCCGAGCAGGTCGCGGCAGCCACCGGGGCCACTGTCGCCGCCACCCCGGCCGAGGCGGCAGGCGAGGTCGACGTCGTGATCTCCAGCCTCGCCGACGATGCTGCGGTCGAGGACGTCTATCTCGGTACCGAAGGAGTCGTCGCGGGGTTGCGCCAGGGAACGGTCGTCGTCGAGACCAGCACGATCGACCCCTCCACGCAGATTCGCGTCGGCGAGGCCGTCGAAGCCACCGGAGCCTCGTTCCTCGACGCTCCGGTGTCCGGCAGCGTCAGCACCGTCGAAGCCGGTGCGCTCACGATCATGGTGGGCGGCGATGCCGAGGCCCTCGCCGCGGCACGACCCGTGCTCGATGCCCTCGCCGCGAACGTGGTCCACGCGGGTGGTCGCGGGACCGGGGCAGCCACCAAGCTGGCCGTCAACGGACTCGTCCATGGGCTGAACGTCGCCCTCGCGGAGGCCGTCGTCCTCGCGGAGAAGGCGGGGGTCGATCGCTCGACCGCATACGAGGTCTTCGCCTCTGGCGCCGGCGGTGCCCCGTTCGTCCACTACAAGCGCGACGCCTACGAGCACCCCGAGGAGGCACCGGTGGCATTCAGCCTCGATCTCGTCGCAAAGGACCTCGAACTCATCACGGCGCTCGGCGAGAGGGTGGGCGCTCCGATGCGCCAGGCGAACGTCGAGCTCGACATCGTCAGGGACGCGATCGCCGCAGGCCTCGGTGACCGCGACCTGAGCGCCATCGCCGTCCACCTCAGAAGGGACGACTCCTGATGGCCCACATCGTCACGACCCGATCCGAGCTCACGTTCGCGGTGCCCCCCGAATTCGTCGGGCGAAGCAACGGCTACACCGGCGACCTCGTCGTCAACGAGGACGACGGTGGAGTCCAGATGGGCTTCCGCGTCGCCCGTCTCGAGGGTGGCGGGTGGGTCGACACCCACGTCCACTCCTTCGAGGAGTCGCTCTATGTCATCGAGGGGTCCCTCACCCTCGACACGGCGGAGGGGAGCACCGAGCTCGTGGCAGGCGACTACGCGCTCATCCCGGTCGGCATGAGCCATGCCATGCGCAACACGACGGGCTCGGCCGTGGAGTTCGCAGAGATGAAGGCCCCGATGCCGAGGGCCCGCTTCGCCCACGACACGCAATTCCCGACCGCGATCGGAGCCGGCACCCCTTCGCCCATCGACGTGCGTGATCCGCGCAACCGCTACTTCGGGCACATCGCTCCGGAGTCGATGGATCCCGCGGCCCAGACCCAGGATCGCCTCGCGGTGAGCGCCAGCATGCGCACCGCCCTGCTGGTCTACAGCGGCATCACCGTGAAGATGATGGTCGATTCCGACCTCGGCGCCGACCTCTCGACCATGTTCATGGTCCAGTACGAGCAGGGTGGCTACGCCGGTGCGCACGACCACCCCCTCGAAGAGGCCTACCTCATCCTCGAGGGGCAGGTGGAGGCGAGGTTCGACGGTGATGTGTTCGTCCTCGGGCCTGGCGACGTCGCGTGGGCGGGAGTCGGATGTGTCCATGAGTTCCGCAACGTCGGTGAGGGGATCGTCCGCTGGCTCGAGACCCAGGCGCCGCAGCCTCCGCCTCGACACTCGTACCGGTTCGCGAGGGACTGGTCGTACCTCGAGAATGCACTGGCCGATGAGGGCCGATCGCAGACCTGAGAGACCCCAAGGAGACGACATGGACGAATTCCCCGTAGCCACCAGCCCCGCACCCGGCGTGATGGGCGTCGACTGGGAGAACCGCGTCGACTTCGAGCGCCTTCGCAGGTACCGCCTCGATCGTGTGCGCAGGATGCTCGAGGAGCACGACCTCGGCGCGGTCATCCTGTTCGAGACGTCGAACATCCGGTACGCCACCGCCACCCAGATCGGCTACTGGGCGTTCAACAAGGGCGAGCGATGGGCGCTGGTCACGCGCGAGGGACGCCCCAAGGTCTGGGACTTCGGGTCGGCGGCGAAGGCGCATCGGCTCCAGTTGCCGCACATGTACGACACGGAGAACTCGATCGGGGGCAACACGGGCCTCCAGGGCGCCATCGGGCCCGAGACGGGCCTCCACGCCCGGGCGGTGCGCGAGATCAAGGGCACGCTGGAGGACGCAGGCGTCGCGGGCGATCGGATCGGTGTCGACCTCGCGGAGACCGCTGTGTTCCTCGCCCTCCAGGACGCTGGCCTGAACGTGGTCGATGGCCAGCAGGCGATGATGCGGGCGAGGGAGATCAAGAACCCGGACGAGATCATCCTCCTCACGCAGGCCTGTGCGATGGTCGACGGCGTCTACCAGGACATCTACGAGATGCTCAAACCCGGCGTGCGCGAGTCGGATATCGTCGGCATGGCCCATCAGCGCCTCTTCGGCATGGGGTCGGAGTTCGTCGAGGCGATCAACTCGATCGCAGGTGAGCGCTGTAGCCCCCATCCCCACGTCTTCAGCGATCGGTTGATCCGGCCCGGTGACCAGGCGTACTTCGACATCATCCACGTCTTCAACGGGTACCGCACCTGCTACTACCGGACGTTCGCCGTGGGCAGGGCGACCCAGGCACAGCGCGACGCCTTCAAGCAGTCACGGGAGTGGATGGATGCCGCCATCGACCTCGTCAGGCCGGGCGCCTCGACGGACGAGATCGCGAAGGTCTGGCCCCGTGCGGAGGAGTTCGGGTTCGACAGCGAGATGGACGCCTTCGGGCTGCAGTTCGGGCACGGCGTGGGCGTCGGCCTGCATGAGCGTCCGATCATCAGCCGGCTCAACTCCCTCGACTCCCCCGTCGAGATCGAGGAGGGCATGGTGTTCGCACTCGAGACCTACGCACCGGCTGCCGACGGCCGGTCCGCCGCTCGCATCGAGGAAGAGGTCGTCGTCACGGCCGATGGCTGCAAGGTCATCACCCTGTTCCCGTGTGAAGAGCTGATGGTGGCGAATGCCTACTGATCCCTCGTACGACTACTCGCTGCGCCCGGCCAGGTTCCCCGAGCCGGAGGACCGCGCGCTCGACGAGGCCGACATCGACCTCGAGACGCGCAAGGAGATGTACCGGAAGCTCCAGGAATTGCGACAGTTCGGCAAGCGGGCCCACGACCTGTTCCTCCAGAACCTCGTGAAGGGCACGACCCACCTGTCTCTTGGCATGGAGGCGATCGCGACGGGTTTCGGCATGGCGCTCCAGCCGGGCGATTACACCTTCGCCACGTACCGGGGGCATGCGCACTCCCTCGCGAGGGGCATGGATCTCGGGGCGGCGATGGCCGAGCTGCTCGGCAGGGAGAACGGGGTGCTCGGGGGCAAGGGCGGCTCGATGCACCTCACCGACGTCGAGAAGGGGATGATGGGCTCCTACGCGATCATCGGCGCCCACCTGTGCATCGCGAACGGCGCGGCCTGGTCCGCCAGGATGCGCGGCACCGACCAGGTCGCCGTCGCGTTCTTCGGAGACGGCACCACGAACATCGGTGCCTTCCACGAAGCCCTCAACATGGCCAAGATCTGGGACCTCCCCGTCGTGTTCGTGTGCGAGAACAACCTCTACATGGAGTACACGCCGATCGACGTCATCACCGCGGTCGAGCATCCCGCGGCCGATCGTGCATCCGCCTACGGGATGGAGCCGATCATCGTGGACGGCAACGATCCGGACGCCGTCTACCTCGCAGCTGTCCGGGCACTCTCGAAGGCGCGCCGCGGTGAAGGCCCCTCGCTGATCGAGGCCATCACCTACCGGTCGGGAGGCCACTCGCGCGCCGATCCGGCGAAGTACCGCCCGAAGGAGGAGGTCGAGGCGTGGGCGGACCGCGACCCGATCCCCGTGTACCACCAGCGCCTGCTCCGTGTCGGCGTCCCCGAGGGTGAGCTCGGCGACATCACCCGCGAGGTCGCAGGCCGGATCGATGCCGCCACCGAGTTCGCGAAGGCGGGTAGGGAACCGGGCGAGGGGGCGCTGTTCACCGAGATGTGGGCTGACGGGGGTGCAGCATGGCGGAACTGAGTTACCGCGACGCCGTTGCGTACGGCATCGCCCAGGAGATGCGACGTGATCCGGCCCTGGTGATGCTGGGCGAGGACGTCGCCGCCGCCGGGGGCGTGTTCAAGACGACGGTCGGCCTCCTCGACGAGTTCGGGCCGGACCGGGTGGTCGACACACCGATCTCGGAGCAGGCGATCCTCGGTGCGGCGATGGGCGCGGCGATGACCGGCGTGCCGGTGATCGCGGAGATCATGTTCTCCGACTTCCTCGCCGTGTGCTGGGACATGGTCGCCAATGAGATCGCCAAGAGCCGATACATGACCAACGGTCAGGTGAGCTTCCCTCTGGTCATTCGCACGGCGAACGGCGGGGGTGCCAGGTTCGGTGCCCAGCACTCCCAGAGCGTCGAGAACTGGGCGATGATGATCCCCGGCCTCAAGGTCGTCGCACCGTCGACGCCGCTCGACGTGGTCGGTCTGATGGCGGCGTCGATCCGTGACCCCGACCCCGTCGTGTTCTTCGAGCACAAGTCCCTCATGGCCACCAAGGCCGAGGTGCCCGATGGCGAGATCGTCGACGAGCTGGGCACCGCCCGAATCGTGCGGGAGGGTTCCGACGTCACCATCGCGGCGCTCGCCCTCATGGTTCCCAGGGCCCTCGAGGCGGCGGACCTCCTCGCCGACGAGGGCATCTCCGCGGAGGTGATCGATGTCCGGTCGCTCGTCCCCCTCGACACGGCGACGCTGCTCGAGTCCGCCGCCAGGACCGGCCGGTTCTTCACCGTCGAGGAGAACCCGAGGCTGTGCGGGTGGGGTGCCGAACTCGTGTCGATCGTGGGTGAGGAGGCCTTCTGGGACCTCGACGGCCCGTGCGTGAGGATCACGACGCCGCACATCCCCCTGCCGTCAGCCGCGTCGCTCGAAGATCTCGCCCTCCCGTCGGTGGAACGCATCCGCGACACGGTTGCGAGGTCCGTCGACGTGAGGAGCCGGATGTGAGCAGCGACGTCCTCCTCAAGGGTGCGTGCGTCCTCACGCTGGGTGCCAGGACGCAGAACCACGCGGAGGCCGACGTCCTGATCGAGAACGGGATGGTGTCGGAGGTCGGGACCGGGTTGCGCTCCCGGACCGCCGAAGTCGTCGACGCCTCGAACACGATCGTCATGCCCGGATTCGTCGATGCACACCGGCGATGCTGGCCTTCCCTCTTCAAGAACGAGGGCGCCCCGGTGCCGAACGTGGAACCGTCTCCCGACGACGTGTATGCGGGGACGCTGGTTTCACTCCTTGGCGCCGCGGAGGCGGGGGTCACGACCGTCGTCGACTGGTACGACGGGCCAGCCGACGAGGAGCACCTCGAGGCCGTCCTCCGCGCCCATGCGGATGCCGGCGTCCGAACCGTCCTCGTGGTCGCCCCCGAAACCCCCGACGCCGAGACCTGGAGTCGCGTCGTCGCCCGACACGGGAGCGCGCCGAGCCCGACGACATCGCTTGCCGCCGGCATCGGCTCCATCGCAGATGTGTCGCCGGAGCAGCTGGCGTCGCTGTGGGACGCAGCCCGCCGGGCAGGACTCCGCATCCACACCATTGCAGGCCCGCGTGAGCGGGGGAGGTTCGCCGACGTCGGGCGACGTGGCCTCCTCGCCGCCGACGTCACTGCGGCGCACTGCACCGGGCTCGCTGATGACGACCTCGACGCCATCGCCTCCTCCGACACCGGTGTGGCCCTCACGCCCACCGTCGACATGACATCGGGACCGGGAGCCCCCCCGATGCAGGCCTTCCTCGACCGCGGCATCCGACCCGGCCTCGGTGTGGGGGATGAGCTCGTCGGTCCCGGCGACGTCCTCGCGCAAATACGTGCCGCGATCTCGATCCAACATGCGACGTACTTCGACCTCAAGCTCGCGGGCAAGGGTGGCCTTCCGAACCTGCTCACGACGAGGGACGTCATCAAATACGGGACGATCGACGGCGCCCGATCCGTCGGCCTCGGCTCGGTGACGGGCTCGATCGAGGTCGGCAAGGTCGCGGATCTGATCGTGCTGCGTACCGACAAGCCCAACATCCACCCCGTCAACGACCCGATCGGGGCCGTGGTGTGGGGCATGGACACGTCGAACCTCGACTGGGTCTTCGTCGGTGGGTCTCCTGTCATGCGCCATGGCGCCCTGGGTGCCGACATCTCCCGAGCGGCTGACCTGGTGATGGCGGCCCGAGAGCGCGTCGGTGTCGCGCAACGGGGGGCACGGCCATGACCACCACCCGGCGTCCGTCGGCCGCGCTCACCTCACTCGTCGTCAGCTCCCGATACGTACCGGTGTACATCGCGCTCGTGCTGCTCGTCGTCGTGGCCTGGATCTGGGCGCCGCAGACGCTCTCGGCGGTGTCCCTGAGGGCCATCGCCCCCTATGGCGCCGTCCTCGGCGTCGCCGCGCTCGGGCAGATGCTCGTCATCATGACGGGAGGCATCGACCTCTCCGTCCCCGGCACGATGAGCCTGGCCGCCGTGATCATGGTGGGCGTCGGCGCCAGCTCTGACGACAACATCGGACGAGCGATCGCGATCGCCCTCGCGGCTGCCGCCCTCGTGGGCCTGGTGAACGGACTCCTCATCGGCGGCCTCAAGCTCAACCCGCTCATCGTCACCCTCGCCGCCGGCTCGATCGTGACCGGCATCGTGTTCCGATATGCCAGCACGTTCACCGTGCAGAACCCCGTCCCCGAAGGGCTGACTGACTGGGTCATCGGCAGGATCTGGGGCGTCAGCACCGTGTTCTGGCTCGGGCTCCTCGTCACCCTCGCCGTGAGCCTCGTGCTGCGGTACACGACCGTCGGCCGCCGGTTCCAGGTCGTGGGAGCGAATCCCGTCGCCGCGAACGTCGTCGGCGTTCGTGTGAATACGAACCAGATCATGGCGTACGTGTTCGCCGCCCTCCTGTACGCGGCGGCCGCGATCGCCCTCGCCGGCCTGCTGCGGCGGCCCGGCGCCTCCGTCGGGTCGCAGTACCTGCTCGCCCCGATCGCTGCCGTCGTCATCGGCGGCGCCTCCCTCACGGGCGGCCTCGCCAGCCCGTTCGCGACCTTCACCGCCGGCCTCTTCCTGACCGGCCTCAACCAGATGATGCTCACGATGGGCCTGCCGACGGCACTCCAGTTCGTCGTGTTCGGCCTGGTGATCATCGCAGGCATGCTGGTGTCGGGCGACCGGATCACGAAGGGCGTCGAGCAGCTGCTGCGTGAGCGACGAAGACCGACCCGCTCGGAGATCGACGAGATCCTGAGCCCGATGAACGAATGAGGAGGGAGCGGAAGGCCCTCGGAGGACCCGACGTGGCGAGACGGCACGTCGGCGAACGGAACCAAGCGAACCACACGACACACGCAAACCCAACACACGGAAACCCAACACACCCCAACGACTGGAGGACGGAATGAAGCGACTGAGAATCCTCGTGATCCTTGCCGCGTTCGCCCTGATCGTCGCAGCCTGCTCGAGCAGCGACAGCGATGACACGACCACGACGACAGCTGCCGCAGGTGGCGGTGAGGAGACCACGACCACGGCCGCCGCAGGTGGCGGTGAGGAGACCACGA
This sequence comes from uncultured Acidimicrobiia bacterium, assembly GCA_963792405.1. GTDB lineage: Bacteria > Actinomycetota > Acidimicrobiia > Spongiisociales > UBA5794 > SZUA-442. The sequence continues at coordinate 2,067,056 of CAWBVU010000006.1, read as the reverse complement.
CCACGGCCGCCGCAGGTGGCGGCGAGGACAATCCGCTCGCGGACTACGGCGAGAGCACCGACGCCGACCCCGCCCTCGTGGCGAAGGCGCTCGGTCCGGTCGAGCCGTCCGATGAAGGCAGCTGGAACATCATCCTCGCCTCGATCGCACGGGCCAACCAGGACCTCGATCAGGCAACGATCGACAAGGCCCTGGAGTGCCTCAACAACCAGCAGTGCGACACGGGCACAGGCGGCGAGGTGGTCATGGGATACGCCGATGGCGGCGGCGACACCGTCAACGTGTGGCGTGCCGTCAGCCACATGGAGGCCATCCTCCAGGCACTGACGTACCCCGAGATCGGAAGCATCATCTCGACGGAGGCGAACTTCGACCCGGATCCGAACGTCGCGGCGAACGACATCCGTTTCCTCATCAACAGTGGCGTTGACTTCATCGTGGGCTACCCGGATGCAGGCATCGCCATTGCCGATGCCATCAGGGAGGCAGATGCCGCCGGCATCCCGTACGCGTCGTTCTCGGCCGGATGGGTCGGGCTCCCCGACCAGGACGGCGCCCTCGTACCCGGTGAGGACTACCTGACGGTCGTGGGCGAGGATCTCTGCGAACTCGGTGAGAGCTTCGCCGCCGTCATCAACGATGGTGTCGGCACCGGCCAGGCCGCCGTGCTGGGCGGAACGCCCGGCAACGCGCTGTCCCTCGGCTGGCAGCGATGCATCTTCCCCGCCTTCGGCGAGGGCATCGAGGCCGTCAATCCGGCACCGAACGAGAACACGACGACCGGTGACACCTTCTGGTACGACCCGGTGATCCCGGATGTGTACCGGGGCCTCCTGACCACGAATCCCGAGATCCGTGGCTGGGCCTACGAGTACTCCGACGGCATGAACACCGGACTCACGGTGTACGACGAGCTCGGCATCCCCGTCGAGAACCTGACGGTGGCACTGCGCACCGACGAGCAGACACTGTTCTGCGATTGGGTGGAGCGCAACGAGCCGACGTACAAGATCTTCTACTCGGCCGGTGGGAACTTCCAGTCCCGGGTCGCCGTGACGGCGTCCATGCTGGCGCTGCAGGACGCGAGCGTCGTGCCCGCGGAGATCGTGGTTCCCCACGTGATGCGCGAGGTCACCGCGGCGGACTGCAACCCGGACCGTCCGAACCCGTACGTCTCCGGAACGTCGCTCGTGCCCGACTCGGTGCTCGAGCTGATGTTCGCCGGCTGATCGAGTGATGGCGACACCGAAGGAGGGTCGATGACCGACGAGCCCGTCCTCGAACTGAGTGGCGTGTCCCGCCAGTTCGGCGCCGTTCGAGCGCTGACCGATGTCAGCTTCGAGTGCCGAGCCGGTGAGGTGCATGCCCTCGTGGGCGAGAACGGTTCCGGGAAGTCGACCCTCCTCGGTATCGCCAGCGGCTTCGTGGACCCCGATCTGGGCACGGTCCGGATCGGGGGCCAACGCCTGCGCAGGGACTCGCCTGCGCAGGCTCGCAAATTGGGCCTCGCGATGGCGTACCAGGACACGTCCCTCGTCCTCGCCGAGCCCGTGAAGAACAACCTCTACCTCGCCGCGCCCACCTCCACGCGCCCTCCGTACTGGCGACGGAAGAAGTGGGCGAGGAAGGTGCTGGCCGATTTCGATCTCGACCTCGAGCTGTTCCCCGACGCCCCTGCCGGCTTCCTCACCTTCGCCGACCGGCAGCTCTTCGAGGTGGCGAAGGCCCTGGTCACCGACCCGAAGGTGCTCCTGCTCGACGAACCGACCACTGCCCTGGGTCCGGACGAGGTCGATGCCCTGCACCGGACGATCAAGGCCTGTCGGGATCGCGGGATCGGCGTGGTGTACGTGAGCCACCGATTGCCGGAGGTCCTCGAGATCGCTGACCGTATCACCGTGCTGCGCGACGGTGAATACCAGGGCACGTTCGACGCGCACGCGACGACGGAGGAGCGGCTCGTCGAATTGATCGTCGGGCGCCCGTTCGCATCGGCGTTCCCCGAGGCCGCACCCTCGACCGAGGAGCAACGCGACGTCCTCGTCGTCGAAGGGCTCCAGGGCGAGGCGTTCGGTCCTGTGTCCTTCACGCTCGAGAGCGGTGAGGTGGTCGGCATCGCCGGTGCCGAGGGCAACGGCCAGGCGCTGCTGTTCGACTGCCTCGCAGGGCGGACCCCTCCCAAGGCCGGACGCGTCGCCTGCGAGGGCAAGGAGTTGAGCCTCATCTCCACCCACGAGGCGGTGAAGGCGGGGATCCAGCTGCTCCCTGGCGACCGCAAGCAGGAGGCCCTCATGGGCGTGCTGGGCGTGCGCGTCAATGCGACGATCCAGTCTCTGAACAGGTTCAGCCTCGCGGGCATCCTGCGTCGGGGTGCCGAACGCCGCGGCGTGAACGAGCTCGTCGACGAGCTCGAGATCCGAACGCCCTCCCTCGAACAACCCGTCGAGTTCCTCTCGGGCGGGAACGCACAGAAGGTCTCCGTGTCGCGCACCTTCCTGCGCGAACCGTCCGTGATCCTCGCCTTCGAACCCACCCAGGGTGTCGACGTCGGGTCCCGATTCGACATCTACCAGGCGTTGCGCACCCGCACCAATGCCGGGGCCGCGATGCTCGTGAAGTCGTCGGACCCGATCGAGCTTGCCGGCCTGTGCGATCGAGTCCTGGTCATGTCGCGTGGTCAGATCATCGAGGAGATCCCCGGTGACGAGCTGTCCGAGCACCGGATCGTCGAGGCGATCGTGCGAGGACCCGGCATGTCGAAGGCGGCGCGGTCGCCCCTCGGCGTCGCGATGCCCACCGCGCCGACGCCGGGCGGCAACGGCGGCGGAACGCCCGGGGGTGGGGCATGACGACGCGGGCAGACTCGGCTCGTCGCGCGGTGCGCAAGGTCATGCGGGACGCGCGCGACAAGAACAAGTGGCGCAAGGTCGTCAAGTTCCGGCTGTGGATGCCGGTGGCGCTGCAGATCCTTCTCGTCGCGCTCGTGCTCTGGTACACGAACGCCCGCTTCCCCGGCTTCATCAGTTCCTCGAACACCACCCAGATCCTGCTCCTGGCCCTGCCGCTCATCGTCGTGACCGCAGGCCAGACGAACGCTCTCCTCGTCGGCTACCTCGACCTCTCGGTGGGGGCGATGATCAGCCTCGGCGTCGTGATCTCGTCCTTCCTCATCGGCTCGGACGCGTCCGGATTCGAGATCGTCATCGGCGTCGGTGCCGTCCTGCTGAGCGGTCTCGCTCTCGGCGGCGTCAATGCCGGGCTGATCCGCGGCGTGAAGATCCCTTCCATCATCGCGACGCTCGCCACGCTGTCGATCGTCAACGGCATCGCCCTCACGCTCCGCCCGACCGCCCAGGGCGTGATCAACGAGGGCTTCATCTCGTTCCTGAAGAGCTCGATCGGCCCGATCCCCGTGTTCTTCATCGTCGTGGTGATCGCAGCTGGGCTCGCCGACGCGTGGCTCCACGGATCAGGCAGCGGGCTCGACCTGCGTGCGACCGGGTTCGACGAGCGCTCGGCCAAGCGAGGGGGCGTGCCAACGAACTGGGTCAGGGTCCGTGCCCTCCTGCTGTCCGCCGGTCTCGCCGCCATCGCCGCATTCTTCGTCGCCGCCGCCCAGTCGCCGGTGGGCAATGCACAGATCGGCTCGCCCTACGCCCTACGGTCGATCACTGCGGCCGTCCTCGGCGGCGCGGCGATCGCAGGCGGACGAGCGACGTTCATGGGCGGCACCGTCGCCTCCATCCTCCTCGCGCTCATCCTCACCGTGCTGCCCTACCTCGGCTGGTCCAACGAGGACGGCGGGATGATCATCGGCATCCTCGTCCTCGTCGGGATCATCATCTTCCAGCTCGGCGACCTCAAGGATCTCGTCAAGCGCAGCTACAAGAAGGTTCGACGCCTCGTCGTCGGGAGCCGACCCCCGAAGGCCGCGGAGCTGCCCGCCGTCTACCTCCCCGGCGTGGACTTCTCCGTCACCCCCACCGGCCGGACGCTCATCCGAGGCGGCACCGTGCTGAGCATGGACCCATCGGTGGGGAACCACCAGGTCGCCGACGTCCTCATCGATGGCGACACGATCCTCGAGGTGCGGCCGCGCATCGAGCTGAGCGGTGTGGAGGAGATCGATGCCACGGGCATGATCGTGATGCCCGGATTCGTCGACACCCACCGCCACATATGGGAGGGCCTGCTCCGCAATATCGGCACGGATGTCCCCCTCGAGGGCCGCACGAGCTACATCTCCCACGTGCTCCACAAGCTGGCACCCGCCTTCAGCCCCGAGGACGCCTACGTCGGCAACCTGCTCTCGTGCGTCGGCGCCATCGATGCCGGCGTCACGACGCTGCTCGACTGGTCGCACATCCAGGGGTCCCCCGAGCACACCGATGCGGTGATCGCCGCCCTCCAGGACTCGGGCATGCGTGCCGTGTTCGCCTATGGCTTTCCCTGGTGGGGAAAGTGGGAGGAGCGCCAGCCGAGCTGGTTCGTGCGTGCGGCGACCGAGTACTTCTCCACGAAGGACCAGATGCTCACCCTCGCCCTTGCGGCCCCGGGCCCCGAGTTCACCGACTTCGAGGTGACCCGGGACCATTGGAAGCTCGCTCGCGAGGCCGACGCGCGCCTCACGACGCACGTCGGCGTCGGGTCGTACGGCCTGGATGGAAAGGTGCAGGAGTTCGGCGAGGCCGGCCTGCTCGGTCCCGACACGACGTACATCCATTGCACGACGCTCAACGACACCGAGATCCAGATGATCGTCGACTCCGGCGGGACCGTCTCGCTCGCCTCACCGGTCGAGATGATGATGGGCCACGGCATGCCGCCGATCCAGAAGCTCCTCGACCGCGGCCTCAATCCGAGCCTGAGCGTGGACGTCGAGACGAACGTCCCCAGCGACATGTTCAACCAGATGCGATCGGTCCTCGCCCTCCAGCACGCGATCGCGACGGCGGAGGGCAAGGACAAGGTCACGCCTGCCGACGTGCTCACCTATGCCACGATCGACGGCGCGAAGGCGAACGGGCTCGAGCACAAGACGGGCAGCCTCACGCCCGGCAAGCAGGCGGACATCATCATGCTGCGGACCAACCGGATGAACGTCACCCCCCTCAACGACCCCGCCACCGCCGTGGTCGTCGGCATGGACACCGGCAACGTCGACACGGTGCTGGTTGCGGGACGGGTCATGAAGCGGGGCGGGCAGATCGTCGGCGTCGACTGGCAGGCGCTGATGACTGCCGCCTCCGACGCGAGGGACCGCGTCCTCTCGAGGTCCGGATTCAAGCCGCCGAAGATCTGATCGCAGCCCAGGAACGGCGGCGACACGGTGCGTCCCGAGGACGCGGCCGACGGTCAGCGGGGACGAGGGCTTCGCCGGATCTGCCCAAGGATGTGCAGATCATGACAAAGTCAAGGCACCTGACGCCTCTGCGATGCTCGTCCACGACGTTCGGCCAGCACCACCTGATACGCTGGTCGCCATGAGCATCACACGTGCGCTGGAGGCGCTGTACGAGGAGCGGGATCGCCTCGATCTCGAACGAGCCCGCATCGTCGAGGCCATCGCGGCCCTCGAGGGTGTCGCGGTTCCGTCCGCGACACGACCGGCCCGTAAGGTCGACGGCCGGAGCGCTCCCAAGCCCCCGGTCATCTGCCCGTTCTGTGGCGAGTCGGCGAAGGGCATGGCGGGGCTCGCCGCCCACGTGCGTGGGTCCCACCCCGACCAGTACCCGGACGCCTACGAGGAGTGGAAGGTCCACCGAACGCCTGGCTCGTCGTGATGGGCCCGGGCATCACCCCCCGGTGTCCTGCATTCTGCTAGATCGGGAGGCCGAAGATCGTGATGACCGCCATGATGGCCGCCACACCGACGAACACGGCCAGCCATCCCCATTGCCGCTTCCGGTAGGACAGCACGATCGCGATGATCGCCTGGAGCACGAAGTACAGGGCGAACACGCGCGAGGCGATGGCGACGGCGCTCGTCACGTTCGTGAACACCACGATCATGATCGCCGGCACCAGCAGGATCGGGAAGGTGAACTTGCGGGGGATGGTCTCGTGGGTCGCCTCGATGAGGAGGTCACTACGTGACAGCGTCGCGTTCGTGATCGCCGAAACCTGGCTCCCTACCGCGGCGATCAGGATCAGCCACGGGAGGTAGGCACTGACGGCGTCCGACACCACGAAGATGGCCGTGGCGTCCAGAGGCGGCCGGTACTCACCGAAGGGCAGGAGCACCAGGGCGATCAAGGCGACGAAGACCGACGTCGCGATCACCTGTGCCCAGCGCATCGTCGACACACGGACGTCGGCGGAGAACTTCTTGCCGATGTAGCGCGAGGCCTCGAATCCCTGCACCATCGCGAAGAGGCCGAGCATCTTGCGTACGGTGTCGGTGCCGATCTCGGGCTGGTACGTCGGGAAGGACCAGTTCCCGCTGAGGGCTTCGAAGAGGTTGTAGACCGCGAACGCCGCGAGGATGGCGAAGAGGGCCGCCAGGTTGAAGGCGGTGGTCCGGTCACCGAGCCGGTTGAGCACGGGGAGGAAGCCCCGGTAGCCCAACACGATCACCACGACCAGGAGGATGGCAGACGTGACCGTCGTCCGGTCCTCCGTGTAGATGCCGAGGGGCAGGAGGACAAGGGTCATCAGGAGCTGGGTGTAGTAGGCGATGTTCACCATGGACGCGCCGAAGAGCGACCAGTTCGCCCACGCCGAGACCTTGTTCGTCGCGTCCGGCGTGCCGATCACCGGTTCGTAGTTGCGGATGTTGTAGGCGATCACGGTGCCCGTGAGCATCGCCACCAGGCAGATGCCGAGCATCCACAGCGGAGCGGCATAGCCGACGAGGGCGATCATCACCGGCGACAGGACGAGGAAGCCGACGTCCATGATGTTGGCGAGGGGCACGACCATCGCCTGGTACCGAGCCGACTGCTGGACCTTCGGTCTGTACAGGATCCAGGCGACGGCGGCGAGCACCACGACTCCGATGACACCGTCGAGCACATAGCGTTGATTCACGACGATCCCCCGTACCCGACCGCGGTCAGCGGCGCGTCGCGCGCACGCTAGCAGTCGACGAGCCCGGTCGGTCGGAGGTTCCGTGCGCCGTGATCGGTTCGTCCTCGTCCAAGCGCCCGGTGTGCGGGGTGACGGCGCGGCATGGCCAGTACCCTGACGCCGACGAGGACTGGAAGCGACAGCGCTCGTAGATCGCGGTGACTCCGTTGACCGCACCGACCTCGACCGGGCGTGGGAGATCGGCATCGATGCATTCGGGCACCCGGCGGCCACCGTCACCCCGACCACGGAGAAGGACGGCACGACATCATGACCACCCCGCACCCGACGACACGATATCTCGACAGGCCGGGTGGCCGTATCTCCTACGACGACAGCGGGGTCGAAGGCCCACTGGTGATCGCAGCGCCGGGCATGGGCGACCTCCGCCACGTCTACCGACATGTGCGGGACGCCATCGCGGCGGAGGGCATCCGGCTCGTCACCATGGATCTGAGGGGGATGGGTGAGTCGTCGACGGGCTGGGACCGGCTCGACGACGAGGCTGTCGCCTCCGACTACCTCGCCCTGATCGAGGAGCTCGATGCAGGCCCCGCGGTGCTCGTGGGCAACTCCCTGTCGTGCGCCTCGGCCGTGATCGCCGCGACCGACGCGCCCGACCGGGTATCGGGGCTGATGCTCATCGGACCCTTCGTGAGGGAGGTACCGATCGCATGGTGGATGGGCGCCGCCTTCAAGGCCATGTTGTCGCCTCCTTGGGGCCGGAGCGCATGGGTCGCGTACTACCGCAGGAACATGTACCCGGGAGCGCCTCCGCCCGATCATGATGCCTACGTGTCGGCGCTCAAGCAGAACCTGGCCGAGGCCGGGAGGTTCGCCGACTTCCGTCGCTTGTCCGGGAGCTCGCATGCCGAGGCGGGGCGGAGGCTCGAACGTGTGCGACAGCCCGTCACGATCGTCATGGGCACCGCCGATCCCGACTTCGCCGATCCCGTCGGGGAGGCGCGGACGCTCACCGAGGCACTCGGAGCCGAGCTCGTCCTCGCGGACGGCGCCGGTCACTACCCGCAGGCCGAGCTTCCCGAGCTCGTGAGCGGTGCCCTCGTCGCCCTCGTCCGGCGCAGCGGGGATCGCCCGGGCGGCATCGACGCAGCGGAGTCTCCCGACCACTGAACGTCGAGCGACTAAAGGGACGATCGTGGCATCCTTCGGGACCGATGCGCCGGTCCATGTTCTCGATCCTGCTCGCCGTGGCGTTGGTCGTCGCGGCACTGCCCAGTGCGGCACTCGCCCAGGAGGCGCCCTCCGCGGGTGAGTGGCCGATCGCGACCCACGGCGCGAACGTGGCGGGCCTACCCGCCGGCCCCGCCTGGGTGCGGACGAACCCGATGATGATCGGAGCGCTCTCTGCGTCGATGGGTGCGCCGCCGTCGTCGGTCCTCACCGACTACTACGGGGCATTCGGCGCCACCACCACCGTGCTGTGGCAGGACGGCCCGGCGGAGGTCGACGGATGGCAACCCTCCGGCGCCGCCAATCCGTTCATCTCGTGGCTGCGCAACGACGGTACCTCGTCGGTGTGGAACGGCTTCGCCTTCGAGTCCACGGGACAGGTCCTCGGAGGCCTCGAGCCCGATCGCGCAGGTCGGGTCGGCTACCAGGTCGGGGATGAGCCCGGCAGCCTCACCGCCCTGGCGCAGGTGCAGGAGGGCATCGAGGCGGTGCGGGCGGCCGATCCCGATGCGCTGGTCTTCACGAACCTCAGCGTGTACGTCGCCGACCCCGGCCTGATCCTCGATCGATGGGTGACCGACGTGGATGCGGACGTCCTCATGTCCACCGACTACTTCTACGACGACCTCCACTACTCCGCCCTCGAGCAGTACCGGTCCGCAGCACTCAGGAAGGGCGTCCCCTACTGGCAGTACCTCAACGCGTACGTCGGCGCCGAGAGCGGGAACGATCGCATCCACACGGACTCGGACCTGCGATGGCAGGCCATGGTCGGACTCCTGTACGGCTATACGGGCCACACGTGGTTCCTCTACCAGGCAGCCGATGGCGACAAGCACCCCTCGGCGACGTCGGCAGGGGGCTCCGCCCTCTTCGACGGCGTGGGCGACTGGTCGGCGCCGAGGACGAGCGCGTGGGCCACGGTTGCCTCGATCAACGAGGAGCTGGCGAACATGGGCCCCACCCTCACCCAGCTCACCTCCACGGATGTGCGGCTCATCGTCGCAGACCACCCCGATGCCGTCGCGCCGCTCGGGACGAGGCCATGGTCGCCAGGCGCAGGGGGCGATCCCCACCTCACCGCGATCCGCGCCGCCGATGGAGAGGGTCCGATGGACATCCCCGTCGGGTTCTTCCGGGACGCAGACGGCGAACGCTACGTGATGATCCAGAACGGCCGCCACACCCACTCCCTCGGTGCGAGTGAGCCATCACTCCCCAGCTCGGAGCTCCCCGGCCGGATACGGCTCGAATTCGACTTCACCGGTGCCCCCTTCACCATCGACCGATCCCGGATCGAGTATCTGGATCCCGTCGATGGCAAGGTCAAGACGCTCGCCCTCGGCGAGATCCCTCCCGAATCGGAAGGAACACCTCCGGAGGGAGAGGACGCAGGCCCGATCCCGGAGCTTCGCTTCGCCGAACCGCTGCTCCGTCCCGGTGCCGTGGTGCTCTTCAAGTACGCCGACACGATCCCCTTCCGTACCGGTCCCTCACAGGATGGCGTCGGCGCCGTGGACGTGTCCGAAGGCGTGTGGCACCTGCGTGACCGGGTCGGCGTGCGGTCGTTCTACTACGGGAACCCGGGCGATGTCCCGTTCATGGGTGACTGGGACTGCGACGGCGTCGACACACCAGGCCTCTACCGACAGTCCGACGGATATGTCTACCTGCGCAACGCCAACACGCAGGGAACCGCCGACGTCAGGTTCTTCTTCGGCAATCCCGGCGACGTGCCGCTCGCGGGTGACTTCGATGGTGACGGCTGTGACACGGTGTCCATCTACCGGCCGGGCGAGGGGAGGTTCTACGTCATCAACCGCCTTGGCTCCGAGGATGGGGGGCTCGGTGTCGCCGACTTCGCCTACTTCTTCGGCGATCTCGGCGATCGTCCCTTCGCGGGGGACTTCGACGGGGATGGCATCGACACGTTCGGCCTCCACCGCACGAGCACCGGCCTCGTGTACATGCGCGATTCCCACACCCAGGGCAACGCCGACACCGAGTTCGTCTTCGGTGATCCTGCCGACCGGGTCATCGCAGGCGACTGGCAGGGTGGGGGCACCGATGCCGTCGGATCCTTCCGCCCGTCCGAGGCCCGCTTCTACCTGCGATTCAGCAACACCGCGGGACCGAGCGACATCGACTTCCTGTTCGGCGAGTCATCGTTCCTCCCCATCGCTGGGGACTTCTAGGTCGAGCGCCGGTCGGTACCATCGGGCCGCATCACACCGGCAGAGGAGCAGATGCCGTGGCCACGGAACCTGGCATCAGGCGACGTCTCCCGGCGGGCGTCGTCGACAGCGGCTTCGCCTCGCTGGCGACCTTCGTCGTGGGGATCACGGCGGTCAACCTCCTCGGTGATGTCGATCGCGGCGTCTATGCGGTCTTCTTCACGGCGTTCCTCGTCGGGACCCTGCCGCCCTTCGTGGTCTACACACCCGTGGAGGTCGAGGCCGTCGGGTTGCCCGTCTCGGAGCGCCTGGGTCTGATTCGGGGGAGCCTTCGCCTCGGCCTCGGCCCTTCCCTCATCGGCATGCTCGGGTCGGCGTTCGCCTTCCTGGTGACCTCGGGCTATGCGGCGTTGGATGTCGCGGTCGTCCTCGCGCTGACCTCTGCCCTGACGATCGTGCTCTCACCGATGCAGGACCACGTCCGCCGAATGCTGCACATCGCATCACATTCGTGGACGGCCGCATCGGTCTCCGTCGTCCAGTTCACGGTGACGGTCGTCGCCGTCATCGCAGGGACGGTGCTCGAGGTCCCCGCCGCATGGATCCCGTTCGGCGTCCTCGCAACCGCGAATGCCGTGTCCCTCACCTACGGGGTCATCGTGGGCGTGCGCCTCACCGCAGCCCGCCCGGTGCTCCCCCTCCGCTTCCGTCAGCTCGCCGCGAGTGGCCGCTTCCTCCTGGTGAACGAGGCGGTGCCCGCCCTGACCGGCCTCCTCATCGCTGCGGTCATCCCGCTGCTCGCCAGCCCGGAGGAGCTCGGCTATGCCGAGTCGGCGAGGGTCGTCGCACAGCCGGTGCTCGTGCTCGCCGCGGGCCTGTCCGCCGTCCTGTCGCCGCGGGCGATGCGCGCCGCCATGGACAGGGACAGGGCGACGGCGCGGCACACGAGCCGCGTCTATGTCGGCGCGATGATCCTGGCAGGGGCGGGCTACCTCGTCGTGGTCGGCTGGGACTGGCCCCTCAACCCGATGGCGGTGATCGTGCCGTCCGCGTATGCGCTGTCGGGACTCGTCGCCCTGACCGTGATCGCGAACCTCGTCGCGACCATGCTCTTCCTCCAGAACAGCGAGCTCATGGGCGCCCGCAGGGAGCGAACCCTCGCGAAGATCGCAGCGCTGACGAGCCCCCTCTCGCTGGCGGGTGGCCTCACGGCGGGGTTCACCGGCGCCTACGCGCGAGCCATCGGCGTGCTGGCGGGGGCTGGCGTCCGGTACGTCGTCCAGTGGAGGGCCCTCGGGTCGATCGACTGGGGGTCCGGTCGCAGCGAAGGGGAGGGATCACGCCACTCGACGGCCGACCCGAAGGACGACCAGGCGCACACGGATTGACCGAGCGTACGCCCCTCCTTCGGCGTCAGGAAGCGTCGGACTCCCTGGCGACCGGGCTCGCGGGAGCACCGACGCCGGTCGCCGCGGAGGCGGGAGCCCCGCTGATCCCGCCCGCCACGGGGACGAGATCGCCCCGGTTGCGCTCGAAGACATAGACCGACCCCGCCACCACATACGCGAGCACGATGAACAGCAACGACCGCGGCCACAGGACGACCCGGTCGACGACCCAGTCGACGTTGACGGAGAAGCCGGTGGCCCTGTCGATCGCCCATGCCGACGCGACCACGATCAGCGCGACCGAGCCTGCGTACATCGCAGGCAGGTAGATCCTCGTGCGGCGAGCCAGGAACAGCGCGGGGAAGATCAGGAGGATGATGAACGCCTGCCCGATCTCGATGCCGAGGTTGAAACCGAGCAGCGACACGAACTGCCGGCTCTGGGTGAGCCCCAGGTCGGACAGGAGCCCTGCGAAGCCGAACCCGTGGAAGAGCCCGAACACGAAGGCGATGATCCACTCGCGGTTGAAGAAGGTCGGGCGGAGGTTGTGCACCGCCGCGAGGATGATGGACACCGCGATGATCGTCTCGACCAGTGCGGGAGGGAACTCGATGATCCCCAACCCTCCGAGGGTGAGCGTGATCGTGTGGGCGAGCGTGAACATCGTCACGATCTTCAACACCCGCCAGAGGCTCGAACCGAAGCTCGGGGAGGGCTCCCAACCGATCCTGCGGGTGAAGACGAGCACCGACGGCAGGACCAGCGCGAAGATGAAGAGGATGTGGTCGGTCCCGATGCGGATGTGCTCGATGCCCAGACCGATGACGCCGTTGAGGCCGCTCCAGAACGACGAGGCCCCCAGATCGACCGTCTGGACGGTGGAGTCCGCCGTGTACCGGAGGAGGTCGCTCGCCTCGTTGTTGAACGTCCCCGAGCCCCAGTCGGTGCCGATGAGCAGGAGGGCATCCCTCTCGGGAAGTGCATGGATGATGCCGTCGTACCGTGCGACGAACTCCCTCGGCACCTCCTCGAAGGTCTCCGCGACCGAGAAGTTCATGACGACGAAGGCGCCACCGATCGCGTCCAGGGTCTCGATCTCTCCGAACTCGACGTCCCACTGACGCCCCTCGAGGTCGAAGAGCGCGAAGTGCAACTGGGAGTACGCGACGAGTTCCTCCCTGATCCCCTCCGCAGCGACGAGGGCACCCTCCGCGTCGTTGGGCAGGTCGAGCCCGAGCGCCTCGTTGAGGTCGGGTACGGGGTACTCCACCCTCCCTTCGATCGTGTCGTCGTAGATGTCGAGGTACACGTAGCTCTGGGCGACGTTGTGTGCGGCGGCGACACCGGGGAACGCGAGGACGACGAGGACGGCCAGGAGTATGGCGACAGGGGCCCATGCCCGTCGCGTATCGATGGCGTCTCTCACGATGTGCCCTCCGTCCGTGCCCACGGATGCGGACCACGATACACCATCGACGCACGTGTGGCTACGGAGAGCGCATACGCGACCACATCCATGGCGGAGTTGGTCACGGTCCCCGGATGCTCGGCGCGGATCATCGGGCCTCGGATCCCGCAAGGATCACCGACGAGAGCACGACATCGTCGTGCCAGTTCGAGGTGACCACGAAGGTGCGCTTCGGTGGGTAGTCCGGGTCGATGGGAGCGACCAGTCGTCCGACATAGCCCGTGTCGGAGGGATGGAGGGACGCCGCCTCGAACCCGAAGATCGATCCCACCCTCGGGAAGAACGCCTTGAACACGGCCTCCTTCGCGGAGAACAGCGCGAACATGGCTGTGGCGCGATCCCGCTCGGTCGTTCCCCGCAGCCACGTCCACTCCTCGGGTCGCGGCACCTGGCCCTCGAGCTCGGGAGCGTGTCGGAGGCGTTCGATGTCGATCCCGACGCCCTCGCTCTGCGTCGAGGGCGCGACGAGGGCGACGGCGATGCCTGCGCTGTGGGAGATGGAGCCCACGACCCCTCGCGGCCAGATCGGCTCGCGGTGGGGGCCCGACAGGATCGGTCCGTCGTCGAGGCCGATGGCTCCGAGGGCGTCGTGCGCCGCCGCACGCCCGAGCACGAACTCCTGCCGACGCGTGGCCACCGCCCGACGGTGGATCAGGTCCATCTCCGCGGCCATGATCGATGGCTCGGGATCGTCCCCGTACCTCACGGCGAAGGCGGCGTACGGCGGCAGTGGAGGCGTCGCTATCCTCGGCATCGCCCCTCCCTGTGGCTACCAGCAGTCATCGGACGACCACTGTAAGTTGACGTCGGCACGGGTGTGTGCTGCAATGGTGGCCGGGTATGGGGCTGACGGCGGCGTCCACGGACGCCGGGGCACAGGGGCACACGATGGCTGAAGGAAGGCATGGAGGCATCGCCGATCACGGCATCATAGGTGCACGCGCCCACTCGGACGCCCGCCCGCACGTCTCTCGATGGGCGGGGGTGCGGTCGTGAGCACACAGAAGCCGGGGTTCTCCACCATGATCATCGGCAGGGATGACCTCGCGACGATCGTCACGTCGGTCGGCCTCGATGCGCTGATGGACGAGATGATCGACCGGCTCGAGGCCGCCATCCGGTCCTTCGACGAGACGAAGACCCACGTGCGCACACGGGACGGCTTCCACTATCTGGAACCGGAGGTGGGCCTCCTCGAGTGGATGCCCGTGATGCAGACGGGTGAGGCGACCACCATCAAGGTGGTGGGCTACCACCCCGCAAACCCCACGATTCGTGATCTCCCCACGATCCTTTCGACCATCAGCGTCTACGACACCCAGACCGGTCACCTCTCGGGGCTCGCCGACGGCACCTTCCTCACCGCCCTCAGGACCGGGGCGGCCTCAGCCGTGGCCAGCAAGGTCCTTGCGCGGCCTTCCTCGCGGATCCTCGGCCTGGTCGGCTGTGGTGCCCAATCGATCACGCAGATGCACGCGCTCGTGAGGGTCTTCCCCATCGACCAGGTGTACCTGACCGACGCGAACCCGCACAATGTCGAGACCTTCCCATCACGGGCGCGGGAGGTCCTCCCTCCCGACGTCGAGGTGAGGCAGGTTCCCCTCGAGCTCCTCATGCAGATGTCCGACATCGTCTGTACCTCCACCTCGGTGGGCATCGACGAGGGTCCACTGTTCGACGATCTCCCCACCAGGCCGTGGCTGCACATCAATGCCGTCGGTTCCGACTTCCCCGGCAAGGTCGAGCTTCCGACCTCGCTCCTGCGTCGGTCGCTCGTGTGTCCCGACGTGCGTGAGCAGGCGGTCAAGGAAGGGGAGTGCCAGGTGCTCGCCGCGGAGGAGATCGGCCCCTCGCTGGCGCACATCGTCGCCCATCCGGATGCCTACGAGTCCTGGCGCGAGAACCTCACGGTCTTCGACTCGACCGGCTGGGCGCTCGGCGACCAGGTGGCCATGCAGCTCCTGCTCGGCCATGCGGCGCGGATCGGCGTGGGTACGCAGTTCGCGCTCGAGGACATCGGCGATGATCCGCTGAACCCCTATCAGATGGGCAGGTCCGATGTGGTCACCCGACCCGACCTCGACAGTGGGGACTACGAGGATCTGGCGCGCGGGGAGTCGTGATGCCCGGCCGACGCGACGGAGGCGCCCTCCGAGAATCACCCGTCTCCTCCTCGACGATGGTGTACCTCCTCCCACATCTGCTCGATCGGGCCGCCCAGGACGATCCGGACCACGTCGCACTCCGGTTCCGAGGCGAGTCCCTGACGTACGGGCAGCTACTCCGGACGTCGTCCGCCCTCGCACGTGCACTGATCGCCGATGGCGTCGAGCCGGGCGACCGCATCGGGATCCTCGCGAGGAAGGGCTTCGAGAGTGCAGTCGCCCTCTACGGCATCATGCTCGCGGGGGCCGTCTACGTGCCGCTCGACCCCGCGTCTCCTCCCGCGAGGGTCGAGTTCCTCATTCGTGACTGCGGCATCCGGCGCCTCGTCGGCGATGAGGGTCAGCGTGCGACACTGGATCATCTCGACGCGTCCGGCGTTCCGATCGTGTCCGTCTTCGGCGTCGAGGACGCCGGCTGGTCGTTCCGGTCGGTGGCATGGAACGAGATCAGGGAGTTCCCGACGGATCCCCCATCGATCGGGATCACCGAGCAGGACCTGTGCTACATCCTCTACACCAGTGGTTCGACCGGGACCCCGAAGGGGATCATGCACACGCATCGCAGCGCCCTCGCCTGGGCGGAGGTGTCGGCGGCGGCGTACGGGCTCTCCCGGAGCGACATCATCAGCAACTACGCCCCGCTCCACTTCGACCTGTCGACACTCGACTACTTCGGCGGTGCGAGGGCGGGCGCGACGACCGTGATCATCCCGGAGGAGTACCCGAGGTTCCCTGCGAGCCTCGCCGACCTCATCGCGTCGGAGCGCTTGACGGTCTTCTACACCGTCCCCCTCGCCCTCGTGCGCCTCGCCGCCCCCGGGGTCCTCGACGGGAGGGACCTGAGCGACCTTCGCCTGGTCCTCTTCGGGGGCGAGCCGATGCCGGTCAAGCATCTCAGGGAGTTCATGCGAAAGGTCCCGCATGCGCAGTATGTGAACGTGTACGGGCCGACGGAGACCAACGGCTGTGTCCACTACGTCGTTCCGGGCATCCCCGAGGACGATGTCGATGCATTGCCCATCGGGCGACCCTATCCGAACGTCGACGTCCTCATCGTCGACGACGACGGATCACCCGTCGGAGCGGGTGGACAGGGGGAGCTCCTGGTACGCGCACCCACCGTGATGCGTGGCTACTGGGGCCGCCCCGACCTCAATGAGCACGCCTTCGTGCTTCGCAACGAGCACGGGGGCCAGCCCGACGTGTTCGAGGCGACGGGTGACATCGTCGCGAGGGCGTCCGATGGGAACCTGCGGTTCCTCGGTCGGCGCGATCGGCAGATCAAGGCGCGGGGCAATCGCGTGGAGCTCGACGAGGTGGAGGCCGTGCTCCTTGGGCATCCCGAGGTCCATGAGGCGGCCGTCTACGCGCTGCCGGACGGCGACGGCAGCCTCCAGATCCACGCAGAGGTGATCCTCGTCGACGGCTCCATCGAGGACTCCGCAGACCTCCTCTCGTTCCTCCGCGGGACGCTTCCGGCCTATGCCGTGCCAGCTACGCTCGGGATCCGCAGCTCGTTCCCAAGGACGTCGACGGGGAAGATCGATCGCAAGGCGATGCAGGTGGAGGCGTCGACCCCATCGTCGGTGACAGTATCCGCGGGCCCGGAGGGGGCGTGACATGGAAGAAGCGATCATCCGATTCGTGAACACGGAGTTGCTCGCCCCCGGTTCGCCATCGGTGTCCGCGACCGACGAGATCGTCCTCGACGGCACGGTCGACTCTCTCGGCGTCACCCGCCTCGTCGACTTCATCCAGCGGGAGCTCGCGGTGGCGATCCCCGCCGAGGACATCACGATCGAGAACTTCCGCTCGATCGAGGCCCTCGCCGCGTACGTGCGGTCGCGTCGAGACGTGGAGCCTGCCCGGTGAGCCCGAACGAGCACGCGGGCATGCCCCTCGGGCTGACCAACGCCCAGGAGCTGCTGTGGGCGAGTCAGCAGCTCCACCCCGATGCGCCGTTCTACACGATGGCCTTCCTCTTCGACATCGATGGGCCCATCGAGGAGGCGGCATTCGCGAGGGCGTTCGAGCACCTCGTCCGCGATGCCGACGCGCTTCGCATCATCGTCGGCGCCAGCGACGGGCGCCCCCACCAGGTGGTGCTCGACCACGTCGACTTCGTGCTCCCGGTCATCGATCTCACCGGCGCCCCCGACCCCGACGCCGCGGCGTCCGAGTGGGCACATCGACGGTGCTCGACGCCGCTCGACGTCGGCGTCCGGACCTTCGATGCCGCCCTCCTCCGGCTTGGCCCGGAGCGCCATGCGTGGTATCTGAGCCAACACCACCTCGTCGCCGATGCGTGGGCGTTCTCGGTCCTCTACGAGCGTATGGAGGAGCGGTACCGGCAGGCGGTGGGAGCGGGCGAGGTGTCGGACCTCCCGCCGTTGACGCCGTTCACCGAGCATGTCGAGCAGGAGCGCGCCGCGCGCGACGTGGCAGGTGCTGCTCCTCCGTCGCGCCGCACACGTGAGGCCGATGCGGCTGCGGCCCTCTACGGCGTTCGCACGGAAGGGCATTCCCCCGACAGCGAGCGCCTCTTCCTGGAGCTCTCCGATGCCCGTTCGGAGGACCTCAGGACCCTCGCCCGCACCCCCGGGGTGCAGGCCCTGACACCCGACCTCAGCGTCTTCCAGCTCTTCGCAACCGCGCTCTTCGCGTACCTGCACCGGGTCAGCGGGCAAACGACGATCACGATCGGGGCGCCCGTGCACAACCGATCCTCGGCTGCGGCGAGGAGATCGCCCGGCCTCTTCGTCGAGGTCTACCCGCTCGACGTGACGGTCGACGATGACGACACCTTCGCGTCACTCCACGCCAAGGTGCGCACGGCGACCGCGGCGTTCCTCGGCTCCGTGGGTCCGGGCAGGGCGGCCGCCGGCGCGAATCGCGGGGTGAACACGGTCCTCAACTACATCACGTCGAGGTTCGACGCCTTCAGCGGCATGCCGACCACCGCGACGTGGCTGCACTCGGGCAGCATGGACGCCCACCTCCTTCGCCTCCAGATCCACGACTTCAGCAACACGGGGCGGTTCACCCTGCTCTTCGACATCAACGCGGAGGCCTTCGACGCCGAGGTCCGCAGCGCCATCCCCGACCACTTCTCGAGGGTCTTCGACTCGATGGTCGATGGGTGGCAAGGAAGGCTCGCCGACGTGGACCTCCTCGACGGCCAGGAGAGGGCCGACGTCGAGCGGGCGCTCAACGGCGCGACGGAGGCTCGCTCGGAGGGACGCGATGTCGTCGCTCGCATCCTCGCTCGCACGACGGAACTCCCGGACGCGACGGCCATCACGGATGGGCACAGGGCATGGACGTATGCCGACCTCGACCGTGTCACCGCGTCGGTCGCGTCCGTCGTGGAGGAGGGATCCGTGGTGGGTATCGCCTATCCACGCTCGGCCGAAGCGGTCCTCGCGATGATCGGGGTGCTTCGGGCGGGAGCGGCGTACGTGCCCATCGACCCGACCTGGCCCGAGGAGCGCATCGCGTTCGTCGTCGAGGACGCAGGGTGTGCACTCGTGCTCGCGGAGGGCGCGGTGGCCGCGGACGTGCCGACCATGCCCCTCCAGAGCGACCACGTGCCGGCGACCGATCGAGGATCGCCCATCGATGGTGGCGACCTCGCCTACGTGCTGTACACATCGGGCTCGACGGGAACTCCCAAGGGTGTGATGGTCGAGCACGGGTCGCTGGCGAACTACGTCGCGTGGGCGAGCAGCTTCTACGACGGCGGGAGGCGCCTCGCCTTTCCCCTCTTCACGCCGCTCACCTTCGATCTCACCGTCACCTCGATCTTCGTTCCACTCGTATCGGGAGGTTCGATCCGCGTCTACGGCGAGGATGCCACATCGGCCGACCTGTCCGTGCTGGATGTGTTCGATGACGACGCCGTCGACATCGTGAAGTTGACCCCTTCGCACCTCGCCATGCTGGGCGACCGACCGGGCGGGGTGTCCAGGATCCGCCAGTTGATCGTGGGAGGGGAGGACCTGACCACGGCGGTCGCTCGCCGCATCCACGAACGCTTCGATGGTCGGGTCAGCATCCACAACGAATACGGACCGACCGAGGCGACGGTCGGCTGCATCGTGCACACGTACGACCCCCTCGCCGACGTGGGTGGAAGTGTCCCCATCGGTCGTCCGATCGATGGGATGCGGGCCCACGTGCTCGATCGCGCAGGTCAGCCCGTCCCCTTCGGCGTCCCCGGCGACCTGTGGGTGGCGGGTGCCGGTGTCGCACGGGGGTACGCCGGTCGCCCCGACCTCACCGCCGAGCGATTCGTCCCGAGTGAGCTGCTCGGCGAGTGGCGGATGTACGCCACAGGAGACGTCGCGAGAGTGCGCCCGGACGGGACGATCGAGTACCTCGGTCGGAGGGACGATCAGGTGAAGATCCGCGGCGTCCGGGTCGAGCTCGGTGAGGTGGAAGCAGCGATCGCCTCGCATCCGGGGGTGGTTGCGACGGCCGCGAAGATGTGGAGACACCGCGATCGACCGAGTGCCGATGAGCTCGTGCGATGCTCGCGCTGTGGCCTCGGGTCCGACTACCCGGGCGTCTCCTTCGACGCCGAGCGCGTCTGCAGTGAGTGCCGCTCGTTCGACTCCTACGTCGAGGTCGCCCAGGTGTACTTCAAGCCGGAGGACGAACTGCGTGAGATCCTCACCTCGGGCGCGTCATCCGGCGCCGAATACGATTGCATCTCGCTGCTGAGCGGCGGCAAGGACAGCACCTACGTCCTCTGCAGGCTCGTCGACATGGGGCTGCGGGTCCTCGCGTTCACACTCGACAACGGCTACATCTCGGACCAGGCCAAGGCCAACATCTCGAGGGTGGTCGACACCCTCGGCGTCGACCATGTGTTCGCGACCACCCCTGCGATGAACGAGATCTTCGTGGACAGCCTCCAGCGGCACGCCAACGTCTGCCAAGGGTGTTTCAAGACCATCTACACGCTCAGCATGCAGATGGCCCACGACACGGGCATCCCGTTCATCGTGACGGGACTCTCACGCGGCCAGTTCTTCGAGACGCGGCTCACCAAGGAGCTCTTCACGGAGTTGGCGGTCACGTCGGACCAGATCGATGCGGACGTGCTCGAGGCCCGCAAGGCCTACCACCGCGTGGACGATGCCGTGCGACGGCGGCTCGACGTCGGCATCTTCGATGACGATCGGATCTTCGACGAGGTCCGCTTCGTCGACTTCTATCGATACGTCGATGTCTCCCTCGACGAGCTCTACGCCTATCTCGGTGAACGGGTGCCCTGGGTACGACCCACCGACACCGGGCGCTCGACGAACTGCCTCATCAACGACGTCGGCATCTACTACCACACGCGGACGCGCGGTCACCACAACTACGCCCTCCCGTACAGCTGGGACGTCCGGCTCGGCCACAAGACCCGCGATGCGGCGCTCGAGGAGCTCGACGACGACATCGATGTGGCCGAGGTGGCGCGCATCCTCCACGAGATCGGGTTCCCCGAGGACGTGACCGAGCACGAGGCGGGTCATCAACTCGTGTCCTACTACGCGGCACCCGTCGAGATCCCGATGCCGGAACTGCGCGCCATCGCTGCCCAGAGGCTCCCGAGCCAGATCGTCCCGACCCGCTTCATCCGCGTCGATGCGATCCCCTTGACCGGGAACGGGAAGGTCGACAGGGACGCCCTCCCCGATCCCGACACGAGCCGCCCCGAGATCGGCACGGTGTTCATGGCTCCCCGCACGGAGCGGGAGACGGTCATGACCCGGATCTGGGAGGACGTCATCGGCATCCACGGCATCGGTGTGCGCGACGACTTCTTCGAGCTCGGCGGCGACTCGATCATGGCCATCCAGATCGTCGCGAGGGCCCATCACGCCGGGATCGAGATCACCCTTCCCGACCTGTTCGAAGCCCTCACGATCGAGCGCCTCGCCGCACGGGTGGGCGTCGGCGAGGGGACTCCGTCCGCATCGCCGCCACCTCGCCCTGACCTCCCCGAGGTCCCTGCGTCGGAGATGGACAAGCTGGCCTCGGTGCTCGAAGGACTCGGCGACCGACGGTGACGACCATGCGTGCGATCGACAACGTCGAGGACGTCTATCCCCTGTCACCCCTCCAGCAGGGCATGCTCTTCCACGTCCTCGCCGATGCGGACGCCCACAGCTACGTCAACCAGACACGCGTACGGATCACCGGAAGCCTCGACGCGGCGGCGTTCATGGCGGCATGGGGGGTCCTCGTCGATCGCCATCCCACACTCCGTACCGCGTTCGTATGGGATGGCCTCGACGCGCCCCTCCAGGTGGTGAGGCGGGAGGCCGAACTCCAGTGGACGGTCCTCGACTGGCGGGACGAGGCGCCCGAACGGCGTTCGCGCCTCCTGGGTGAGGTGATCGAGCGGGATCGCGATGCGGGCGTCGACATCGCTGCCGCACCCCTCATGCGGATGTCCCTCATTCGCCTGGCTCCCGAGGAGTGGGAGTGGATCTGGACGTGTCATCACCTGATCGCCGATGCGTGGTCGGTCCAGGTGCTCCTCTCCGAGCTCCGGATGGCCTACGAGGCCGCGGTCGCCGGCGCTGCAGCAGTCCTTCCCGACGCCATCCCGTACCGCGACTTCATCGCCAGCGTCACGAGCGCCGACCTGTCGACGGCTGAGGCGTTCTGGCGGGCGAGGCTCGAGGGCTTCACCGCACCTCATCGCCTCGAGGTGCCGGGCCTCCCGCCGGGGGACGGTCGGCGTGGTCACGCATCCCTCGAGGTCGAGGTCGACGCCGACGTCGCGCAACGGCTTCGGCGGATGGCAGCGTCCGGCAGGATCACGTTGAATACCGCCGTTCTCGGCGCGTGGGCCCTCCTCCTCTCGCGATGGACCCTCGAGCGCGACGTCGTGTTCGGGTCGACGTCGTCGGGACGCGATCCCTCCGTCGCGGGATCGGACAGGGCGGTGGGCCTCTTCATCAACACCCTCCCCGTTCGCGTGGACGTCGATCCGTCCGCACCCCTCGCGACGTGGCTCGAGCGCCTGCAGGCGGACCAGGTGCGGGCGCGACGCCATGAGCAGACGCCGCTCGCCTCCGTCCAGAGGTGGAGTGACATCCCTGCGGGGGATGCCCTCTTCGAGAGCATCTTCGTATTCGAGAGCCTCGCGCAGGGGACACCCGACGGGCTCGACGATGGTCGGGTGCAGTTCTCGCCTGTCGGGTTCTCAGAGCACAGCAACTACCCGCTCGCCGTCCTCGTCGCTCCCGGGCCTCCGCTCACCATCAGGGTGGTGTACGACACGGCCCGGTTCTCGGACGTCGCCGTCGAGCGGCTTGCCGAGCAGATGTCGGCGCTGCTCGACCAGTTCGGCGCCCATCCCGAGCGCCCACTGGCGCGGTTCGACCTGGTGTCGGGCGCAGAGGCGGCGCGGCTCGCCCGACTCGACGAAGGCCCACCACTCGCACCGGATGGGAGGATGGCGCATCGGATCATCGAGGCCGTGGCGCGTTCGAATCCGGAGGGCGTCGCCGTGGTCTTCGAACGACAGCAGGTCACCTACGCCGAGCTCGACCGCAGGGCGAACGCCGTCGCGCACGAGCTCGTGTCGAGGG
This sequence comes from uncultured Acidimicrobiia bacterium, assembly GCA_963792405.1. Taxonomy (GTDB): domain Bacteria; phylum Actinomycetota; class Acidimicrobiia; order Spongiisociales; family UBA5794; genus SZUA-442. The sequence continues at coordinate 2,044,004 of CAWBVU010000006.1, read as the reverse complement.
GCGTCGCCCCCGGAACACTGGTCGCCACCCTGATGGATCGATCCATCGAGATGATCGTGGCGATCGTCGGCGTGCTGAAGGCCGGAGCGGCGTACGTGCCCCTCGACCCCGCCTATCCCGAGGCCCACCTCAGGGCGCTGCTCGTCGATGCCGCCATCGATGTGGTGATCGCCGGAGATGGTCTGGCTCCGCCCGCGGTGGACGTCGCCACGGTGGTCACGTTGGATCCCACGGCGGCTCCATCCTCGGATCGTGCACCCCTCGTGGCAGCCGACGACTCGATGCCCGCCTACGTCATCCACACGTCGGGCTCGACCGGTCGCCCGAAGGGGGTGACCGTGACCCATCGCAACCTCGTGCAGTCGACCATGGCGAGACCCCATCATTACGGGACACCCGTGGGCAGGTTCCTCCTCCTTTCGTCGTTCTCCTTCGACTCCTCGGTCGCAGGCATTTTCTGGACCCTGTTCACCGGTGGCACGCTCGTGCTGCCCACACCGGGGCTCGAACACGACGTCGACGCCCTCGTCGGCCTCATGCAGGGCGAGCGGATCACCCATCTCCTGTGCCTGCCCGCCCTGTACCGTCTCCTCGTCGAGGCGATCCCCGATGCCGACGCGGTCACGCTGGAGGTGGCCATCGTCGCGGGGGAGGCGAGCCCGCCGGACCTCCTCGAATCGCACATGGCGCGTGTGCCCCGCGTGGAGCTCCACAACGAGTACGGGCCGACGGAGGCAACGGTGTGGTGTACGGCCCATCGGGCCACGGACGCGGACCGACGCAGGCCGCTCCCGATCGGCCGGCCCATCGCGGGAGCACGGATCCACCTCGTCGACAGGTATGGGAACCCAACCCCCGCAGGGTTCGCCGGTGAGCTGTGCGTCGCAGGTGAGGGCGTCACCGCCGGCTACCTCCACCGGCCCGACCAGACAGCGGAGCGGTTCACGACGCTGCATCTCCGAGGTTCCGCCGAGCGCGTCTATCGAACCGGCGACCTCGCGGCGTACGCCGAGGACGGGCCCCTCCTGTTCCTCGGTCGCCTCGATGAACAGCTCAAGATCAGGGGCCATCGCATCGAGACGTCGGCGGTGGAGTCCGCTCTTGTCGCCTCCCCCTCGGTTCGCGAGTGCGTCGTGTCGGGCATGAGGGCGCAGGGACGCGACACCATGCAGCTCGTCGCCCACGTGGTGCCGGTCGATGTGGCGGCCTTCGATGCCGACGGCCTCCGTCGCGAGATCGCCACCGTCCTTCCCTCGTTCATGGTTCCCGACCAGGTCGTCGTCATCGGAGAGCTGCCACGGCTCCCGAACGGCAAGGTCGATCACCGTGCGCTGCCGGCGCCGCAGCGGAGCGAGCAGCGCACCTCCGACGAGGGCCGGGAACCCCGCAACGACGCGGAGCGCACGCTCGCGAGGATCTGGTCGGAGCTGCTGGGCATCGATCGGGTGGGTGTCCACGAGGACTTCTTCGCCCTTGGAGGGGACTCGATCGTCAGCATCCAGATGATCTCGCGCGCACGCCAGGCCGGTGTGCACCTGAAGCCCGGACAGGTCTCCACGTACCCGACGATCGCTTCGCTTGCCGCGGTCGCCGAGGTCGCCGGCGAGGCCCTCCATGACCAGGGTGCCCTCTCCGGGGACGTCGGCCTCGCCCCCATCCAGGCGTGGTTCCTCGAATCCGGAGTGGTGCATCGCGACCAGTGGAACCAGTCGGTGCAGTTGGCGGTGCCCAAGGACCTCGACACCGATGCGCTGGTGTCGGCGCTACGTGCCCTCATCGGCCACCACGACATGCTGCGCGCACGGTTCATCGACGACGGCGGGGTGTGGCGCCAGTTCCTCGAGCAGGAGGCGGACGTTCCCCTCGATGAGGTCGAGGTCGCCGTGGAGGCCGTCGACGGCGTCGTGCGCGAAGCGCAGGCTGCACTCGACCTCGCCGATGGCCCGCTGGTCAGGGCGCTCCTCGTTCGCGTGGGGGCCGCGCCGTCGGACCTCCTCGTGGTGGTGGCCCACCACCTCGTGGTCGACATCGTGTCCTGGACGATCCTGCTCGACGACCTCGAGCTCGCCTATGCGCAGGTGAGGAGTGGCGCGCCGATCGCGCTCCCGCCGAAGACGTCCTCGTACCGGGACTGGACGGAGCACCTCCGTTCCGTCGACCGGTCGACCGAGCGCCAGTACTGGCTCGCCGCGGGCGTCGACGCCGCCGATCCCGATGGCGCAGAGGCCTCCCCCAACGGAGCCGAGGGATCCACCGAGCGCTTCGTGATCGAGTTCGATGCCGAGACCTCTGAGCGATTCCTCACCACCGCCCATGAGGCCTTCCGGACACGGCCGGAAGACCTGCTCGTCGCCGCCGTGGGTCGCGCGGCCGCACGGTGGAGCGGTTTCGGGGTCGGGAGGCTCACCCTCGAGGCGCACGGACGGCGCGACGACATCGATGGGCTCGATGTCACGCGAACCGTGGGCTGGTTCACGGCGCACTACCCGATCGCGGTGCATGACGACCCGGATCCCGGCTCGACGCTCAAGTCGGTGAAGGAGGCCCTCCGCACCACCCCGGGAGGGGGCACGGGGTACCTGGCGCTCCGACACCTCGACCACGACGACGAGATCCGACGGCAAGCCCAGCCGGAGATCATCGTGAACTATCTCGGGCGGGCGTTGGATCGGCCGCGTGATGCGGTGTTCACGCTCGTTCCCGAGGAGCCGGTGGGATCTCGGCACGCCGACGACGATCGCCTCTTCCCCATCGAGGTGGTGGCATCGGTGGTCGGAGGTGCGCTGGTGATCGAGTGTCGCTACAGCCCCGCAGCCCATGATCGGGCGACGATGGCTCGGCTCGTCGATGAGATCCGTACCTCCCTCATCTCCCTCGTCGGTCACTGCTGCGACGCAGGGATCGGAGGATTCACCCCTTCGGACTTCCCCGAGGCCGGCCTCGACCAGGGCGCCCTCGACGAGTTCCTGGCGGAACTGTGATGGCCGCCACGACCCCCCCTTCGTCGACGACCCGGACAGCAGACCGGAAGCGGGATGTCGAGGCGATCCTCCCACTCCTCCCGAACCAGAAGGCACTCCTCCTCGTGGCCGCCCGGAGCGCTGATACCGATCCGGGGTTCCTCCAGGTGCGGGTGTCCCTCGAGGGCACCCTCGACCTCCGCGTGCTGGAGAAGGCGTGGCAGGCGACCATCGCCTCGCATCAGGGGCTGCGGTCCACCATCAACCAGCGCAAGGACGCCGACCCCCTGCTCGTGGTGTGGCGGGAGGCCACCGTCGAGGTCCGCGAGGTCGACGTGCGCGGCATGGACGCCGACGAGCAGCGGCACCACGTCGATGCATTCCTCGAGGAGGACAGGAGGACCGGTCTCGACCTCTCGGTGGTACCTCCCATGCGCGTCGTCGTCTTCGCGCTCTCGGACACGCGCCACGAGCTCGTCTGGACGTGTCACCACCTGCTCAGCGATGGGTGGTCGGCCGCGGTCGTCCTCGAGGACGTCCTCGCCCACTACCGATCCCTCGTCGACGATCTCGAACCCCCGCAGGAACCGCCGCGCGACGGGCTCCGCACCTACGTTGCCTGGGCCACGGCATCGGACGACGGATCGACGGAGTCGTTCTGGCGCGGCCGCCTCGCCGGATTCCGGGGCGCCCCGCCGTTGGTGCTCGGCGCGGAATCCCCGTACGTCGGGTCGACGGGTGACCGTGACACCGCGGCCGCGACGGCCGCAGTGCCACCCGAGGTCGTCGACCGCATCCTCGAGGTCTCCGCCGACCTGCGGATCACACCCAACACCTTCGTGCAGGCCGCGTGGGCGCTGGTGCTCTCCCAGCTCCTGTCCACGACCGACATCGTGTTCGGTACGAGCGTCGCCGGTCGCTCCGCACCGGTCCACGGCGTCGAGCGCACCGTCGGGTACCTCTCGAACGCCGTGCCCGTGCGCACCACGATCGATCCGTCGGCCCGCGTGGCGGACTGGCTCACCCGCTTGCGTGACGACCAGTTCGCCATGCAACCCCACGAGCACGCGTCGCTCGGCGATGTGCTCGGATGGTCCGAGGTCCCGGGAGGTCGCGTCCTCTTCGACTCGTTCCTCGTGTTCGAGAACCTCCCTCGCCAAGGAGGTGTCACCGCCCCGGGTGACCTCTCGATGTCGAGCTTCCGCAGCGGCGTGACGGCGGCGTTCCCCCTCACGATCGCCGTCACGCTCGGGAACGAGTGGACCATCCATGCCCGATTCGACGCTCGACGGTGCTCGCCGAGCGCGATGGCCTCGGTGCTCGACGCCCTCGTCGAGACGCTCGGCGCCCTCGCGGAGCATCCCGAGGGCCTGATCGGCGGGATCCGGGTCGAGGACGCCGGCCGGCTCGCCGGGCTCCTGTCGTCCCCGGGTTCCTCGACCGAGGGGGCCCGAGCCGCCTTCAGGCCACCCGCCGGCCCCACGCAGGAGGCGCTCGCCTCGATGTGGGCCGATCTCCTCGGCGTCGATGCCGTCGGGATCGACGACGACTTCTTCGCCATGGGTGGCACGTCGCTCGGCGCGGTTCGCCTCTTCGCCCGCATCCAGGACGAGTTCGACGTGTCCCTCCCCCTGAGCACGCTGATCACGCGACCGACGATCGCGAGCCTGTCCGAGGCCCTCGACGGTGACGGTGGTGGAGGTGACGGACCCGGGTGCCTCGTCCCGATCCAGCCCGAGGGGAATCGGATCCCGATCATCTGCGTCCACGGCGGTGGCGGTGAGATCCTGTACTACCGGCCGCTCGCCGATCGGCTCGGTCCCGACCAGCCGGTCTACGGCCTCGAGCCCGTGGGTCTCGATGGGGCGACCGAACCGCTCGACACCGTTCCGGAGATGGCCGCACGCTATGTGTCCGAGCTCCGCGGGGTCCAGCCCCACGGGCCGTATCGCCTCGTCGGGTACTGCTTCGGCGGCAGTGTTGCGCTCGAGATGGCTGCCCAGCTCGAGGATGCCGGCGAGGAGGTCGAGATGGTCGGAGTCATCGACGGTGGCCTGCCCCTCGATGCGGCACGCGCCTCGACGACGCTTGCGAGGGCGAGGGCGCTGCTGCGGACGCGCGGTGTCGTCGGGACGGGGAAGGCGGTCATGGCCCGAGTCCGGAACCGGGGCCAGATCTGGTGGGATGGATCATTCGGCGGGATCGAGGGACGTGAGCGAGCGAAGTACTCGGGAGTCGCCCAGGCATGCTCGAGGGCGTTCAGCACGTTCGAGCCGCGGCCGACGAGGGCCCCGGTCACGCTGATCCGATCGACCGAGTCACGGGTCGCGGAGGGAAAGGACTGGCACGTCCGATGGGATGAGTACACCACCGAGTTCCACCTCGAGTGGATCGACGCGCCACACCTGGACCTGTTCAAGGCACCTGCCGTCGAGGATCTCGCCGAGACCATCCGGCGCATGATGGGCGATCCACCGTGATCGCCCGGGGGAGGACGATCTGACGTGCAGAGGACCATCTTCGACCAGGAGCACGACCTGTTCCGTGCGTCGGTCCGTTCGTTCGTCGAACGGGAGATCGCGCCGTTCCATGGCGAATGGATCGAGGCGGGCATCGTCCCGCGCGACGTCTGGCGGAAGGCCGGCGCGCAGGGATTCCTGTGCCTCTCCGCCCCGGAGGAATACGGGGGAGCGGGAATCGACGACTTCCGGTTCCCCGTGATCCTCGCCGAGGAGCTGATCCGGCGGAACTGCACGGGCCCCGGGTTCGGCGTGCACGGCACGGTCATTGCACCGTACATCCTCAGGTTCGGGACCGAGCAGCAGAAGCAGGCGTGGGTTCCGGGAATGGTCGCAGGAGATCTCATCCTCGCGGTCGCGATGACCGAGCCATCGGCCGGCAGCGATCTCGCCTCGCTCTCCAGCACCGCCGTGGACAAGGGGGATCACTACCTCGTGAACGGGCGGAAGGCCTTCGTGACGAACGGGGTGAACGCCGACCTCATCCTGGCCTCGTGCATCACCGATCCCGCCCTCGGGCAGTGGGGTGTGTCCCTCCTGGCGATCGAGAGCGACCGGGACGGCGTGTCGAGGAGCGGGCCGCTGTCGAAGATCGGATGGCGTGCGCAGGACACCGCGGAGGTCTTCTTCGACGACGTCCGAGTGCCGAAGGAGAACCTCATCGGCAAGCCGGGACAGGGGTTCCACCTCATGAGCAGGGAGCTCGACCGGGAGCGGCTGTACATCGCCGCCTCCGCACTCGCGGCGTCCCGCACCGCGCTCGATGCGACGATCTCCTACTGCAAGGAGCGTGAGGCGTTCGGGAAGCCGATCGGTACCTTCCAGCACTCGCGGTTCACGCTCGCGGAGATGGAGACGGAGGTCACCATCGGTCAGGAGTTCATCGATCGCTGCATCATGGACTGGAACGCCGGGGTGCTGTCGACCGCGGACGTCGCCAAGGCCAAGTGGTGGGCGACCGACCTCCAGCAACGCACGATCGACCGGTGCCTCCAGTTGCACGGCGGGTACGGCTACATGACGGAGTCCCCGATCGCGCAGGCGTGGGTCGACATGCGGTGGACTCCCATCGGCGGCGGAACCAACGAGATCATGAAGGAACTCATCGGGCGCACCATGGGCTTCTGACCGGGGATCCTGCCGCAGGGTCAGGGAGTGGGATCGCGTCAGGTCGCCGCGTCGCGGAAGCGGTGGACGAACCACTCCGCGGTGAGGAGGGCGACCGCATCGAGGGTGCCGTGCTCCTCGAACAGATGGCTCGCGCCGGGAACGATGTGCAGTGACGTCGGCGCCCGCATCATCGACCTCGCCATACGGTTCAGGTCGATCACCTCCGGATCGCGCCCACCGACGATGAGCAGTGTCGGTGCGACGACGCGTGGAAGCGCCTCCCCTGCGAGGTCCGGCCGGCCGCCGCGCGAGACGACTGCGGTGACCGCTGCCGGACGCTCCGCTGCGGCGACCAGGGCGGCTGCGGCACCCGTCGACGCACCGAACAGGCCGATCGGCTGGGCGGGGAAGGACTCGCCCACCCAGTCGGTGGCGGCCACGACGCGACCTGCGAGCAGGGGGATGTCGAAGCGGAACTCCCGTGTGCGGATGTCGACGGCCTCCTCGTCCTCGGTCAGCAGGTCGAGCAGGACGGTGCGGAGGCCGACCCGACAGAGCATGTCGGCGATGTGCCGGTTGCGTGGGCTCGTGCGGCTGCTGCCGCTGCCATGGGCGAAGACCACCGTGCCGAGTGTCTCGCCCTCCGGCTCACCGAGGTCGGCGTGGAGGGTGAGTCCCTCCGACGGTGTGATGGAGACGGAACGGGATGCCATGCGACCTCCTGGTCCATCGTACGGCGTCGGCGTGGCGCCGAACAGGGACGACCGGCCGATCGGGGAGCCCGACGCCGTCGGGTGCAATCGACCCGTCTATCGTTCGGACAACCGGGAGGTCACATGGCGCCGCAGGCAGAGGGCGGGGACACGCACACGATCGACACGATCGAGGGCTTCCGGGCGCTTCGCGGTGATGCGCACCGGATGATGTACGACAAGTCCGTCTCGAGGATCGACGAGCACATCCGTGACTTCCTCGCGCTCACGTCGTTCCTCACGATCGCCAGCGTCGACGCCGAGGGCCGGATGGACGTCTCGCCGAGGGGTGACCCTCCGGGCTTCGTCAAGGTGCTCGACGAATCGACGATCGCCATCCCCGAGCGCCCCGGCAACCGCCGCGCCGACACGTTCACCAACGTGCTCCAACACCCATCCGTCGCGTTGCTGTGCTTCGTTCCCGGCATGGATGAGACCATGAGGATCAACGGGCAGGCCCGCATCACGATCGACCCGGAGCTCCTGTCGACGATGGCGGTGGAAGGCCATGTCCCCGGGGTCGCGCTGGTCGTGGAGGTCGAGGAGGCCTTCATCCACTGTGGTAAGGCGCTGGCCCGTGGCAGGGTCTGGGACCCGGAGGCGAGGATCGACCGGTCGGTGTACCCGAGCGTGGCGGACGTGATGTTCGACCACGGGAACCTCGAGCTGCTCGGCTACACGCGCGACGACCTCATCGAGTGCGCCCGGGACGACTACGCCACGAACGTCTATCCGGCGGACGAGGACTGACGCTCGGCGATCGCGTCGATCTCCGCGATGAGCACCGCCTTCTCCGCGTCCGGCATGAAGGACGCCTCGATCGAGTTGCGTGCGAGCGTGGCGAGGTCCTCGTCGGTGAGGCCGAGACCCTCGGCGACGGCGAGGTAGTTGTCGAGGACATAGCCGCCGAAATATGCGGGATCGTCCGAGTTGATCGTCACCATGACACCGGCATCGGACAGCCGCCCGAGGTTGTGATCCTCGATGATGTCGAAGACGCGCAGCTTGACGTTCGACAGGGGGCACATCGTGAGCGGGATCCGCTCGCGAGCGAGCCTCGCCACCACATCGGGATCCTCCTCGGACCGCACGCCGTGATCGATGCGCTCCGCGCCGAGCAGGTCGAGTGAGTCCGTCACGTAGTGGGCCGGCCCCTCCTCGGCTGCGTGGGCCACCGTGTGGATCCCTGCCTCGTGGGCCAGGCGGAACACCTCGGAGAAGAGCTCGGGAGGGAACCCGACCTCGGAGGAGTCGAGGCCAACACCGAGGAGGTCCTTGCGGAACGGCGCCGCCGCCTCCCATGTGGCGAGGGCGTCCTCGGCGGGGAGGTGGCGCAGGAAGCACATGATGAGGCCGACGGACATCCCCCACGCCTCCTCGGCGTCGGCGATGGCGCGAGTGAACCCGCGCATGAAGATCGGGAAGTCGATGCCCCGTGCGGTGTGGGTCTGCGGGTCGAAGAAGACCTCGGCATGCCGAACGCCGTCGGCGTGGGCCCGCGTGAGATACGCGGTCATCAGGTCGTAGAAGTCCCGCTCGGTGACCAGCACCGCGGCACCCTGGTAGTAGATGTCGAGGAAGGACTGGAGATCCGTGAACTGATAGGCCTCCCGGACCGCCTCCACCGAGGGGAATGGCAGCTCGAGACCGTTGCGGCGGGCGAGCTCGAACATCATCTCGGGTTCGAGCGTGCCCTCGATGTGGACGTGGAGCTCGGCCTTGGGGAGCTGGCGGAGGTAGTCGACGCGTTCCATCGCACCATTCAACCAGAGTCGGTCGGGATGCGAATGGCCCGCCCCTCGCCCCTGCCCGCCCGCGGCGCGTACCATGCAAGGGACGGACCATGACCACTCGAGGAAGGTGTCTCCATGGCCAATGCGACGCCGGGACTCGTCTGCGCCCACCATCACCTGTACTCCGAGCTCGCCCGCGGCATGCCCCCACCACCGAAGGTGGCCACCGACTTCCAGGAGATCCTCGAGCAGATCTGGTGGCGCCTCGATGCCGCGCTCGACCTCGAGATGCTCGAATGGTCGGCGAAGCTCGGCGCCCTCGAGGCGCTCGAAGCGGGAACCACCGCCATCGTCGATCACAACGAGACCCCGAACGCGATCGAGGGATCCCTGTCGGTGATCGCCGACGCCTGCGCAGAGGTCGGCGTTCGGGTCGTCACGGCCTACGGGGTCACGGATCGGCACGGTCCCGATGGTGCCAGGCGGGGCCTCGAGGAGAACCGCCGCTTCCTCGACGAGGGCGGACGCGGCCTCGTCGGCGTCCACGCGTCGTTCACCTGCACGGATGACACGCTCGCGGCTGCCGCTGCGCTCGCAGATGAGTACGGCGTGGGCGTGCACATCCACGTCGCCGAGGGACCAGGTGACGCCGACGCCCCTCGTCGGCTCGCGGGCCTGACGAACGATCGGTGGCTCCTCAGCCACTGCGTCCACCTCCCGGACGACCATGATCTCTCCGGCACGATCCTGCACAACCCCATGTCGAACCTCAACAACGGCGTCGGTTACGCGGACCCGTCGCGCTTCGCCAACCCCGTCGCGCTCGGAACGGACGGGATCGGGGCCAACATGATCGAGTCGTTCCGCCTCGCCTACGTCATGAACCGATCCGTTGACGTCACGGTCGGCCCTGACCGGGCGTGGTCCTGGCTCGAGAACGGGTGGGACCTCGTCCCCGAAGCTCGAGACGACGAGGTGACGTGGTCGTACGATCCGATGGATCCATGGCACATCGCCTTCACGTCGGGCATCCACCCGGTCGAGGTGAAGGTCGGCGGCGAGGTCGTCTATGCGGAAGGGGCGCCCACCAGGGTCGATGCGGACGAGATCAGGGCGAAGGCGAGGGAGCAGGCCGCTCGCCTCCATGCACGGCTCTAACAGGGGAGGTACGGATGTCGGATCGATTCCAGCCCATCTCGATGGAACAGCTCACGGACTGGGTCTTCACCGAGCTCGAGCAGAAGGACTCGATCTTCGGCATCCCCCGCGAAGCGTTCTTCATCCCCTCTGAGCAGGATCGATACCGCACCACGGTCTACGGGACGGTCCTCGAGACCCCGATCGGCGTCGCCGCGGGGCCCCACACCCAGATGGCGCAGAACATCATCGTGTCGTGGCTGGTCGGTGCCAGGTTCATCGAGCTCAAGACGATCCAGACCCTCGACGAGCTCGACGTCAACAAGCCCTGTATCGACCTCGAGGACGAGGGATACAACGTCGAATGGTCCCAGGAGCTCAAGGTCCACCAGTCCTTCGACGAGTACCTGCGTGCGTGGGTCCTGATCCACGCCCTGCATCGGAAGCTCGGCTTCCCCGGCGATGCACCCGGGATGATCTTCAACATGAGCGTGGGGTACGACCTGGCAGGAATCCTCCAGCCCAACGTCCAGTGGTACCTGGACGCCATGGGTGACGCCTCCGACCACCTCGACGCCTACGTGGACGTCGTCGCCGCCCGCTACCCAGAGGTGCGTACGATCGACATCCCGGCATGCCTGTCGAACACCATCACGCTGTCGACGATGCACGGATGCCCGCCGGACGAGATCGAGCAGATCACCACCTACCTCCTCGAAGAGCGCGGCCTCCACAGCTCCGTGAAGTGCAACCCGACCCTCCTGGGCGCCGAGCGGGTGCGCGGCATCGTCAACGACGATCTCGGCTTCACCGACATCGTCGTACCCGACGAGGCCTTCGGCCACGACCTGAAGTACGTCGACGCCGTGCCGATGTTCCACAATCTGCGCCGCATCGCCCGACGGGAGGGCCTCACCTTCGGCCTCAAGCTCTCGAACACGCTGGAAGTGGAGAACCACCGCCCGGTCTTCACGAGGGACGAGATGATGTACATGTCGGGGCGGGCGCTCCACGCCGTGACCACGAACCTCGCCCTCCGACTCTCGGAGGAGTTCCGTGGCGACCTGCTCCTGTCGTTCGCCGGTGGCGCAGACGCCTTCAACGTGGCCGACCTGCTGCGATCCGGCATGACGACCGTCACGGTGTGCTCCGACCTCCTCAAGACCGGCGGGTACCTCCGGATGCCGCAGTACCTCGAGCGCATCGATCTCGCCATGGATGATGCGGGGGCGACCGGCCTCGAGGACTTCACGGGCCGCACCGCGGCGGCCTCACCACACTTCGGCTCCTTCGCTGAGACGCTGGCTGCCACCGTCCTCGACGACAGTGGCATCCCCTTCTCGGAAGCCGAAGCGGAGGGCCTCGCCGTCCACCTGGCCGCCCCGTCGATCGATCCCGTCCCCCCTCGGATCCGTGCATGGGCCGTGGATCGGGGATTCGACGACGATCAGGCGGACACGCTCACGGAGATCGCGCTGCGCACCCTCGCCAGGGTCAACCTCAGGAGCTACGCCGAGGAGGTCAGGGAGGACTGGCGCTACCTCAAGCGGTCCTTCCACACCGATCGTTCCAAGACGGACCGCACCCTCGGCCCGTTCGACTGCATCGAGGCGCCATGCGTCGACGAGTGCCCCGTCGACCAGAACGTCCCCGCCTACATGCGCGCCGTGCGGGAGGGACGCTTCGACGACGCCGTGGCGATCACGAGGGCGGACAACCCCGTCCCATCCATCCTCGGACGCGTCTGTGACCACCTCTGCGAGACGACCTGCATCCGGACCCACCTCGACCAGCCGCTGGCCATCCGCGACATGAAGCGCTTCATCATGTCCCACGAGGCCTGGCCACGGGTTCCCGAAAGGGCCGTGTCGGCCCGTGGGAAGGTGGCGGTGATCGGTGCGGGTCCCGCCGGCATCGCCGCGGCCGAGAACCTCGCCACGGCGGGAGTCGACGTGACGGTGTTCGAGGCCCATCCCTACCCGGGGGGCATGGTCGGCGGTGCGATCCCCGAGTACCGGCTCCCGCAGTACGAGATCGACAAGGACATGGCGGTCCTCGACGAGCTCGGTGTCGAGATCCGCTACGACCACACGGCGGGGGAGGACTTCTCCCTCGATGACCTCCGCGGTGAGGGCTTCAGCCACGTCTTCATCGCCGTCGGGGCACAGCTCCCGAAGTACCTCGGATTCGAGGGGGAGGACGCCGACGGAGTGCTCGATGCGCTGCGCTTCCTCCGCAGCGTCCGTGAGCACGACCCGGTGGCGATCGGTGCGAGGGTCGGCGTCGTCGGCGCGGGCGATACGGCGATGGACTGTGCGCGTTCGGCGTTGCGGGTCGGGGCAGATGAGGTGACCATCATCTACCGGCGCACCATCGACCAGATGCCCGCCGATCCCGAGGAGATCCATGCCTGCCTCGAGGAGGGCGTCAGGATCGAGGAACGGGCGAACCCCGCGGCCATCCATGCCGACGACGGCAGGCTCGTGGGGCTCGTGGCGACCAGGACCGAGTACACCGGCGAGCGGGATGCATCGGGGCGGAAGGTCCCCCGGCCCGTACCGGACTCGGAGTTCGAGATCCCCCTCGACACCCTGATCCTCGCCATCAGCCAGCACTCCCTCCTGGACTTCTTCGGTGACACACCGCCCGCCCTCACGGCCCGCGGCTACATCGATGTCGACCCCGTGACGTTCGAATCATCGATCCCCGGCGTGTACGCCGGCGGTGACGTCGCCGCCCACGGGCCGTCGTCGATCGTCAAGGCCGCTGCGGACGGGAAGGCCGCGGCCTCGGCGATCATCGATGCGCTGGGGGGTGAGGCGCAGCCCACGACCACGACCCTTCCGGTCACCGATGACACCGCCTCCCTGGTGATGCGGAGGGCGCGACGGGAGTATCGCGTGCCGACGCGGTTCACCCCGCTCACCCTTCGCAACACGTTCGACGAGACCGCGCTCGTCTTCACCGCCGAGGAGGCGCAGGCGGAGGCAAGCCGGTGCGTGGACTGTGACACCATCTGCAGCTTGTGCGTTGGCGTCTGCCCGAACATCGCTCTGATGACGTATCGCACGGAGGCGTTCCGGGCGGAGCTCCCGGCCCTCCGCGCAGACGGTGGCTCGCTCGTCGCCACGGGCACCGTGGCATTCCACGTGGACCAGCCGTATCAGATCGCGGTGCTCACCGACTTCTGCAACGAGTGCGGCAACTGTGTCACGGCATGCCCGACGTCCGGCAGGCCCTACGTCGACAAGCCACGCCTCTACCTCGACAGGCCGGAGTTCGAGGCCGAGGCCTCGAACGCCTTCATGATCGAGCGCGACGGGGACACGACCTCGGTCCTCGGGCGCTTCGACGGAGCGACCCATCGGCTCTCCGTCAACGGGATCGTGGCGTACGAGTCACCGCAGGTCGTCGCGACGTTCGACGCGTCGCTCGACCTCCTCTCCGTCTCGCCCGTCGAGGAGGCAGGCGCAACGGGGGACGTCTCGTTGGAGCCCGCGGCCATCATGTACGTGCTGGCGAGGGGACTCGACGCATCGATGCCGGAGATCCCCTCCGTGGGATCGCAGGGCACCAGGATCGCAGCGCCGACGCTCGACGGATAGGACGCGGCGCCGGGGTGCGTCGCGAAGGACGATGATGGGGGCATGAGGACGCGCATCAGCAATGGCACGGTCGTGACGGCGGGCATGGTGGCGGAAGCCGACGTCATCATCGAGGGCGAGGCGGTGGTCGGCGTCGTCGAACCGGGTGCAGCAGGTGGGGACGTCGACGTCGAGATCGACGCGACGGGCCGCTACGTCATTCCCGGTGCCGTCGACATGCACACCCACATGGAGCTCCCCGTGTCGGGGACGGTCTCATCCGACACCTACACGACGGGGACACGGGCGGCGGCAATCGGCGGCACGACCACGATCGTCGACTACGCGGGGCAGACCCGCGGCACCACCCTCGCCGCAGGACTCGACGAGTGGAAGGCACGAGCAGAGGGCAATGCGGCCGTCGACTACGGGTTCCACATGATGGTCACCGACGTGCACGAGGGAACCCTCGCCGAGTTCGGCGAGATGGTGCATGCGGGGGTCACCACGTTCAAGCTGTTCACCGCCTACCCGGGGACGAACCTCTCCGACGATCGGCAGATCCTCGAGGCGATGCAGGCCGCGGCCGCCGTCGGCGCCACGGTGATGATGCACGCGGAGAACGGCATCGCGATCGATGCCCTCAGGGACCAGGCTGTCGCCCGCGGCGACACCGACCCCATCCACCACCTGCTGACGAGGCCCGCGTCGATGGAGTCGGAGGCGGTCCACCGTGTCGTCGCCCTCGCCGAGATCGCTGGGTGCCCCCTCGTCATCGTCCACATCTCGTCCCAGGATGCCTTCGCCGAGGCCGTCGTCGCCAGGGACCGAGGGCTGCCCGTGTTCACGGAGACCTGTCCGCAGTACCTGTGGCTCGGCCTCGAGGACGTGCCGGATGGGTTCGAAGCGGCGAAGTTCGTCTGCTCACCGCCGCTGCGCCGGAGGTCCGAGGGGCACCAGGCGGCCCTCTGGTCCGGCATCGCGACCGGGCGCATGGACGCGGTGGCGACGGACCATTGTCCGTTCACGTGGGAGCAGAAGCAGGCTGGGATGGGTGACTTCCGGCGGATCCCGAACGGGCTCGGCGTCGTCGAGCACAGGGTCGATCTCGTCCACCAGGGGGTCATCGAGGGGTGGATCCCCCTGACGCGATGGATCGAGGTCATCGCGGCGACACCGGCGAAGCTCTCCGGGCTCTACCCGAGGAAGGGCACCATCGCCCCCGGGTCCGACGCCGACATCGTCATCTACGACCCTGCCGCGCCCCACGTCCTGTCCGCGGCGACCCACCACATGAACCTCGACTACTCGGTGTTCGAGGGGGCGGAGCTGGGGGGCAGGGTCGAGACGGTGCTGCTGCGTGGTGAGGTGATCGTCGAGGCCGGGGCCTTCGTCGGGGAACCGGGCCGTGGCCGGTTCCTCACGCGCGGCACGAACGCGATGCTCGCCGATTGATCATCCCGGCCCCGGGCCGATGGCCTCCAGGGAGACGGCGCGGTCGACCCTCTGGTGGGAGGCCAGCATCTCCCCGAGCCGTCCCGCCGACTCGCCCTCCTGATCCGTCACGTGGGTGATCGCCATCACCACTCGACTGGCGTCGGGTATCCGCGAGAGCCCGCCGCGTGGATGCAGGAGCACCGCGGCGACGTCCTCCTCGGTGAGGGCGTGACTCCTGTCGCACCCGAGGAGGGCCGCGACGAGCTCGGGGCGATGGGCCACCTCCGCGATGGGCCTCCCGAGGGCGGCGACGGACGCCACGACGACGACGAGGGTCGATGCGGGGGGGATGGCGGGCTCGTGGCCTGCAGGCGCCTTGATCGACATCATCCGGGCGCCGTCCGCCTCGACGACGACATGGTCGGCGCTGGTCCCGACGAAGAGGCGATCCACCTCGGCGGGGGAGATCCCGATGATCTTCCCTTCGCCGCGTTCGCTCGCGACGAACACCGGTCGTCCCGTGCCGAGGGCTCGCTCGACGTCAGGTGGCTCCGCCGACCAGGAGATCGGCTCGGCGGGCTGGTCCGGCGCCACCTTCGTCGTGGTCGTCACGATCACCCGTGCTCCCTCGGCCGCGAGCTCGTCGCCGAGGCCGAAGACGATGGTGGACTTCCCGCCGGCACCCACCACCGAGACGAGTTCGTGCGGTCCGAGGCCGAGCCGATCCCGGAGTGGCGGGATCATCCATCCCGCCGGTTCAACCAGACCAGGATCGCCTCGAGGGCGCCGCCTCCCACGGCGAGTGCCTTGTCCGAGATGTGGAGGATGGCGTCGGTGTCCGACCGCGGGTCGACGTCACCGATCTTGAGCCCTGCGGTCACCTTGCCGGGGGCGAGCATCCCTCGGACGACTCCCGCGATCCCCGACACGACGGGCACGTCGTCGATCGTGCCGAGGCGCTGGCCGGCCTCGACGGCGTCCCCGAACCCGACGTCCCACGTCAGGGCGCCGTCGACCGGGGCACGCAGGACGCGGTCCGCGGATGCACCCCCGAGCTCGCCCGGCACGCCCGTATCGGGGAAGGCGGTCCCCTCCCAGATCACGGTGCCGAGGCGGTGGCCGCGCATCGTCTCCACCACCGCATCGCACACCGTTCCCGCGGTGAACCCCGGCCCGAGCCCGATGACCAGAGGGGCCTGCTCGATGCCCGTGTCGAGGGGTGCCTTTGCGAGGCGCGCATCGATCAGCACCGAGATGGGAAGCGGGAACACCGGCACCTCCTCGGAGACGAGGACCGGCACGACGCCGTCCAGCAGTGCGGCGTCGAGGGCCTCTGCGGGCGATGCGACGTGGACACCGCGGATGCCATCGATCTCGATGGCCCCACTCGTGACGGCTGACGAGAACGCCACCGTGCGCCGCACGGTCAGGGGCCTGGCGAGCTCGAGGACGATCACGGGGAAGCCCACCCGCCGAAGGCGCCAGACCACGCCGGACCCGATGTCGCCGCCGCCCCGCACGACGACGAGGTCGCCCTCGAACATCGAGCTCACGCCTCCAGCCGACGGTTCGACGCGATGACCTCGGACATGATGGACACCGCGATCTCCTCGACCGTCTCCGCCCCGATGTCGATGCCGATCGGGTGCCGGATGCGGTCGAGCGTCGCGCCGGCGACGCCTGAGGCGTCCAGGACCTCCCTGGTGACCTCCCACCGCCGCGTGCTCCCCATGACGCCGATGTACGTCGCTGGCGTCTCGAGGAGGAGGGGCATGATCCCGGCATCGATCTCATGGCTCCTCGTCACCACCACGATCGCCGTGTCGTCGGTGACGGCGATGGCGCCCAGCGCCTCGGCGACCGTGCCGGCGAAGCGGACGTCGGCGTTCGGCATCGCGTCCTCGTTGACCAGGTCGGGGCGCTCGTCGACCACGACGGTGCGGTAGCCGAGCCAGTGGGCGAGGTCGACGACCGCCCTGCCGACATGGCCGGCTCCGACCACGAACACGGTGTGGGGAGTCATGTAGGCCTCAAGGTAGACGGTCATGGTCCCACCGCACACACCGGGATCACCCCGGTCGGGATCCTGCAGTGGGTACGTGCGGAGCACCGAGGTCCTTCGGCCCATCGCGGCGATGGCATCCCTGCGGATCGTGTCCTCGACCTTGCCGCCGCCGATCGTCCCGATGGTCGAGCCATCGGCCCGAACGACCATCTTGGTCCCCGCATGGCGTGGAACCGACCCCTCCGTGTCGACGATCGTCGCCAGGACGACGCCCTCGCCGCCGCGGATGGCGGTGAGCAGTTCGTCGAGGATCCGATCGGGCGGGATCGCGCTCACGATGCCCGAAGGGCCCGCCACACCCGTTCGGGTGTGAAGGGGATCGCGTTGATGCGCACACCCGTCGCGTCGGCGATCGCGTTCCGCAGTGCGGGTGCGACGCCGTCCTTGGGGATCTCCGCGATCGCCTTCGCACCGAAGGGCCCGCTCTCCTCCATCGTCTGGACGAGGATCGCCTCGAGTCTCGGCATCTCGTCGGCGCGGTAGATCTTGTACGGCCCGAACGCTGCGTTCACCATGCGACCGTCCGCGTCGTAGGCCATCTCCTCGCAGTGTCCGTAGCCGAGCGCCTGCACCATGCCGCCCTCCACCTGGCCGGAGGCCGTGACGGGGTTGATCGGCACGCCGCAGTCCACCGCCATCACCAGCTGGAGGACCGTCACCTCACCCGTCTCGATGTCGACCTCGACCTCTGCGAACTGGGCCGCATAGGGCGGTGGTGACGCAGGCGAGACATAGGACGCCGTCGCCATGATCTGGTGCTGACCCTGCTGGTGGAGTGTGGACAGGGCGATCGTCCCGAGCGTGACCGACCTGCCGTCCGGTGCCCACGCGGCGCCGTCGTACAGGTCGATGGCATCGGCCTCGGCGCCGAGCAGGAGGGAGGCACGATCGATGATCTGCCGCCGAACCTCCTCCGCTGCCCGCTTGACCGCGGTCCCCGAGATGTAGGTCGTGCTCGATGCGTACGCACCGGTGTCGAACGGTGTCATGTCGGTGTCGGACGAGTACACGAGGATGTCGTCGGTGTGCACTCCCACCACCTCGGCGGCGATCTGTGCGAGCACCGTGTCCGATCCCGTCCCGAGGTCGGTCGCACCGACGAGGAGGTTGAACGAACCGTCGTCGTTGATCTTGAGGCTCGCACCCCCCATGTCGAGGCCGGGGATCGCCGTGCCGTGCATGCACATCGCGAATCCCAGCCCCCTGCGGATGTGTGGACGGTCGGGCGGCTCGCGCCAACCCCGATCGTCCCTGCGGTCCCATCCGACGGCCCGCATGCCCTGGAGCACCGCCTCCTCGAGGCCGCTGGACGTGATGATGGGCATCACGCCCTCCTCGATGTCGCCTTCCCCGAGCTGGGGTGCGATGTCGATGGGGTCACCGACTCCGGTCCAGTTCAGCCTCCGGAACCCGATCGGGTCCATGTCGAGGGCGGCGGCGATGTCGTCCATGTGGGCCTCGAGGGCGAAGAGCGCCTGTGGTGCGCCGTACCCCCGGTATGCCCCCGGCACGGGGATGTTCGTGTAGGCGACATCGCAGTCGAATCGCTTGATGGGGCTGTTGTACGAGCTCAATCCGCGCAGGCCCGACACCATCTGCACCGTGAGTCCGTGCGTGCCGTAGGCGCCGGTGTTGGCGACGATACGCATGTGCTGGGCGGTGAGCTTCCCCTCGGCGTCGACGCCGGTGGTGAACGTGATCGTCTGGGGATGACGTGTCCGCGAGGACATGAACTCCTCCTCGCGGGTGAGCTCGAGCCGCACCGGTCTCCCGGTCGCCAACGTCAGGTGGCCGACGATGTCCTCGATCAGCATCTCCTGCTTCACACCGAACCCGCCGCCGATCCGCGGCTTGATGATGCGGATCTTCTTGACGGGGAGACCGAGGAGGGGAGCGACCATCCGCCGCACGTGGAACGGCACCTGGGTCGAGGTGGTGATCTCGAGGCGATCGTCGCTGTCCCACCTGGCGATCGCCACGTGGGGCTCGATCGGCGCCTGTTGCACCTGATGCACGCGGAAGGTCTCCTCGAAGACGCGGTCGGAGGCCGCAAGGGCAGGCCCGACGTCCCCCGTCTGGGCCTCGATGCGGTGGACGATGTTGCGGGACGCGTCGAAGGCGCCCTCCATCTCCGGCTCGTCGTGGATCACCGGCGCACCCTCGGCGATCGCCTCGTTCTCGTCGAACACCGCAGGCAGGACCTCGTAGGTCACATCGATCAGCTCGAGCGCGGCCATGGCGATCTCCTCGGTGTCCGCCGCCACGGCGGCGACACGGTCACCGACATACCGGACCTTGTCATCGAAGCTCACCTGGTCGTACGGGAGTGGGTTCGGGTAACTCTGGCCACCCGAGGCGTACCGGACCCTCGGGACGTTCCCGTGGTGGAGGACGGCGTGGACGCCGGGAAGCGCCAGCGCCGCGGCGTCGTCGATCGCCACGATGCGGGCGTGGGCATGGGGGCTGTAGAGCACCTTGGCGATCAGGGTGTCCGACAGGTCGGTGTCGTCGGTGAACGCGGGGTTCCCCTTCACGAGCTTGACCGCATCCGTCTTGGATTCGGCGTGTCCCACGACCCGTGTCGGTGGAACGTCGTCGCTCGGCACGACCCTCGGTGCGATCGGCGAGAGATCGTCCCGATCGTGATGGATGCCGGAGGAGCCGACGAGCTGGTCGAGGTGGGCCACCGAGACGTCGTCGGGATCCTCGCCGAGCATCACGGCGGCGGCTCGGCGGACGGCGTGGACGGGGCGCAGGTAGCCGGTCTCCCTGTCGAGGATCCCCGACAGCGCGTCCCTGACCTGTTCCTCCGTCGGGTTCGGGTGCTCGGCGAGCAGGGCCTTCGCCGCCAGGACCATGGCAGGGGTGGAGTAGCCCGACTGGATCGCCCCCGTGTCGATGAAGGCCTGCTGGATCGGGTGGAGCTCACCGGGGACCGACAGGCCCTCCACGGTTTCGATCTCGTGGCCATCGGCCTGTGCGGCGAGCATCACGTCCGCGGACACGAGCCGCCCATCCACCAGGACACCTGCGGCCCCCGTCTCCCCCGTGTCCGAGCCGAAGCGGACGCTGTAGTGGCCTGCCCGTCGGAGGACGGTCCTCAGCGACTCGTGGGGCTCGCACGTGAGCGTTCTGTCGGTGCCGTTGATCGTGAGGGTGATCGTCACGACGGCTCCCCTCCGGCTGTCCGTGCCCCCACCGCGCGAAGGGCCCTGCCCGCCAGCACCGATCCGATCGACCCCCGATACTCGGAGGACCCGCGGAAGTCATGGGGTGGCGCGAGGTCGCCGATCCGTTCGGGATCGACGACCACGGGACGGTCGGCGACGCCGGACATCGCGAGCCGCACGTCGCCGCCCACGCCCCGATGGGCCACGGCGAGGACGATGGGGCGGTCCATCGGCGTGCGAGCGGTGTCGCACGCCGCCGCGGTCCCGCGGATGGGCACGGAGATCGAGGTGATGATCGCGCCGTCGAGGGCGTCGGGGTCCCCGAGGAGCTCATCGAGCGTGCGGACCGTCGTCGAGCCGGGCCCTGCGAGCGACACCTCGGCGCCAAAGGCGAGGAGACCGGTGAGCAGGGGGCTCTCGAAGTCGGCGACGCCGATCGTGCCGCCGACGGTGGCGGCGTTGCGGATGATCCGCGGTGCCTCGCGTTGCGCGAGGTCGCGAAGGACCGGGGGCACCTGATCGGCGTCAGCGACGTCCTGGAGGGTCGTCGTGGCGCCGATGCGCACCACGACGGCGTCGGCGGAGATGCCCGAGAGCCCGGTCGCCTGGAGGTCGACCGCGACCACCGCCGACAGCGAGGGATCCGCGTTGATGCCCGTGCCACCAGCGAGGACCACGGCGTCGGGGCGCGCGGCCAGCGCGATCGCTTCGTCGAGTGTGGCGGGCCGGTAGTACTTCGTGATCACCTCTGCCCCTTCACGCGGGTGCGGGGGACTGTGCGTCGCCCCTGCCGCCCCAATGGTACATTCCGCCCCAATGGGCACACTCCTCGTTCGGCATGCGCAGGTCCTGGCCACCATGGACGACGCCGGTACCGAGATCGAGGACGGCGGCTTGTACGCCGTGGACGGGTTCATCCACCGGGTCGGACCCACCGCTGAGCTCCCCGACACCGCGGACGAGGTGGTGGACCTCCGGGGACACGTGGTCCTTCCCGGTCTCATCAACACCCATCACCACTTCTACCAGACACTCACCCGAGCCGTTCCCGGCGCCCAGGACGTCGGCCTCTTCGACTGGCTGAGGGTCCTGTACCCGGTCTGGGCCCGCATGACACCCGACGACGTGCGCCTCGCGACGCGGTTGGCATTGTGCGAGCTCGCCCTGTCGGGGTGCACCACGTCCTCGGACCACCAGTACCTCTTCCCCAACGGGTCGAGCCTCGAGGACCAGATGGAGGGCGCTGCACCCGTTGGGCTTCGCTTCCACGCCGCACGGGGCTCCATGAGCCTCGGGGAGAGCGACGGGGGGCTGCCACCGGACTCCGTCGTGGAGGACGCCGACGCGATCCTCACGGACACGCAGCACGCGATCGAGGCATTCCATGATCCCGCCCCGGGAGCGATGACC
This sequence comes from uncultured Acidimicrobiia bacterium, assembly GCA_963792405.1. Classification (GTDB taxonomy): domain Bacteria; phylum Actinomycetota; class Acidimicrobiia; order Spongiisociales; family UBA5794; genus SZUA-442. The sequence goes on along the minus strand of CAWBVU010000006.1, from coordinate 2,022,127 downwards.
CGAGTCGTCGTGGCCCCGTGCTCGCCCTTCTCCGTCACGCCCGAGATCATGCGGGAATCCGCCGCCCTCGCCCGGGACCTCGGCGCCCATCTCCACACGCACGTGGCTGAGACCCTCGACGAGGAGCGGTTCTGCCTCGACACCTTCGGGATGAGGCCCTTCGAGCTGATGGAGGACCTCGGATGGGTCGGACGAGACGTGTGGTACGCCCACGGGGTGTTCATCGACGCGGACGAGATCGGGCGTATGGCGTCGACGGGGACGGGTGTGGCCCACTGCCCGACATCGAACATGCGGCTCGCCTCGGGCATCGCCCCTGTCCGTCGATACCTCGGGGCGGGCATTCGGTTGGGTCTCGGTGTCGACGGCTCGGCGAGCAACGACAGCAGCCACATGATCGCCGAGGCACGCCAGGCGATGCTGCTGTCGCGACTCGCGGCGGCACCTTCGATCGAGGGCGGGAGGTTGCTCACCGCCAGGGAGGCGCTTCGGATCGCGACCAGGGGCTCGGCTGACGTGCTCGGACGGGACGACCTCGGCTCGCTCGAACCCGGCAAGGGAGCCGACCTCATCGCCATCTCCCTGGATCGCATCGGGTACTCGGGCGCCCTGCACGATCCCGTCGCCGCCGTGGTGTTCGCCGCGCCTGCGAACGTCGACCATTCCTGGGTCCACGGCAGGCGTGTCGTCCGCGGGGGTGCGGTGGTCGGCGTCGACGTCGATGAACTGGTCCACCTGCACACGGCCGCTGCCGCAGCGCTGGTCGGCTAGGGCCGCGGTCGTCTGCGACATGGCGTCCCTGGCCATCACCGATGCCCTCGCCAACGACTAGCGTCGCGGCATGGAGTTCATCGCGGCGCATGGCATCGACGAGGCCCTCGAGGCCAGGCGCGACCTGCCCGGTGCGACGCTCCTCGCAGGAGGAACCGACCTCATGGTCGAGGTCAACCTCGCCCACCTCCGGCCGCGGGCCGTCGTGTCGCTGCGGAGGGTCGATGTCCTCAGGGACGTGACGGTGGGGCACATCGGCGCAGGCGCCACCTGGTCGGACCTCGAGCAGTGCGGGCATCGCGGGATGGCACAGGCCGCCCGGACGGTCGGTTCGCCGCAGATCCGCGCCGTCGGCACGATCGGCGGCAACGTCGGCACGGCGAGCCCCGCGGGTGACGGGCTTCCCTGGATCGTCGCTGCCGACGCCTCGATCGTGGCCCGGTCGAAGGATCGAGGGGAGCGTGCCATCCATTGGAGCGACTTCTTCGTCGGCGTCAAGCGCACCTCGCTCGAGTCGGATGAGATCATCACGGGGATCTCGGTCCCGGAGGACGTCCCTTCGATCCAGGAGTTCGCCAAGGTCGGCACCCGGAACGCGATGGTGATCTCCACCGTCAGTTGCATCGTGATGCGCGGTGACGACGGGTTCCGTATCGCCCTCGGTTCGGTGGCGCCGACGCCCGTGCGCGCCACCCGCGCGGAGGCGATGATCAACGCCGAGTCGCACCTGTCGGAGTCCGTGCTCGAGGAGTTCGCCCGCATCGTCTCGGAGGAGGTCCGCCCGATCACCGACCATCGCTCGACGGAGGCGTATCGACGCCATGCCGCGGGTGTCATCGCCCGAAGGCTCGTGGAACGGTGCATCCGATGACCATCGAGATCACCATCAACGGGGAAGTGCGGTCACTCATCGTGGATGGACCGCGTAGCTTGCTCGCCGCGCTCCGCGATCGACTCGATCTCCTCGGGACCAAGGACGCATGCGAGCAGGGGGAGTGCGGGTCGTGCACCGTCCTGATGGACGGGGAGCCGGTGTGCTCGTGTCTGGTCATGGCCGCGGATGCCGACGGCGCCGACATCACGACGGTCGAAGGACTCGGCGTCGGTGGCGCGCTCCACCCCGTCCAGGAGGCGATGCTCGCCGCGGGCGCCGTCCAGTGCGGCTTCTGCACACCTGGCTTCGTCGTCGCAGGTGCGCACATGCTCGACGTCAACCCCCACCCGACGGAGTCCGAGATCCGGGAGGCCCTCGCGGGCAACATCTGCCGATGCACGGGGTACGGGGCGATCCTGCGTGCGTTCGAGGGACTCGCAGGGGAGCAGTGATGGGTGTCGACACCACGACCGGCGTCAGGGGAGGTATCGGCACGAGCGTGAGGCGCCCCGACGGTGAGCCGAAGGTGACGGGCAACTTCGCCTATGCCTCCGACCTCGAGGCGGAGGGCATGCTGTGGGGCGCGACCCTGCGCAGCCCCCACGCCCACGCCCGTCTCGTGCGCCTGGACATCACCCCCGCAGTGGCGATGGATGGCGTGCACGCGGTGATCACCCAGGACGACGTGCCGGGGAAGCGGCTGTTCGGGCAGGAGGATCAGGACCAGCCGGTGCTCTGCGATGGGATCGCCCGCTACTGGGGGGAGCCGGTCGCGGTCGTCGCCGCCGACGACGACGAGACGGCGCGAAGAGCGGTCGCGGCGATCATCGTGGAGTGGGAGCGCCTCGATCCGCTCGTCGATGCCGAGGTGGCCGTCGAGCGGGGATCGACCTACCGCGAGATGCGGATTCGACGCGGAGACGAGTCGGTCGAGGGCACGATCGTCGTGGAAGGCGTCTACGAGACCGCGACGCAGGACCAGGCCCCGCTCGGCCCCGAGGCGGGGCTTGCGATCCCCGACGGCGACGGCGGCCTCGACCTGTACGCCGTGAGCCAGTGGATCCACGTCGACCATCGCCAGATCGTCGACTGCCTCGACATGGCGCCCGACGCCCTGCGGTGCCATCCGGTCGGCATCGGAGGTGCATTCGGGGCCAGGGAGGACATCTCGCTCCACATCCACGTGGCGATGCTCGCCCTCGCCACCGGTCGACCGGTGAAGATGGTCTACGACCGATCGGAATCGTTCGTCGGCCACGTCAAGCGACATCCCTCGAAGATGTGGTACCGCCACGAAGCGGATGAGCACGGCACGCTGGTGAAGGTCACGGCACGGCTCATCCTCGACGGCGGGGCCTATGCCCACACCAGCAGGGCGGTGCTGGCGAACGCCGCGTTCTTCGCCGTCGGCCCGTACCGATGCGACCACGTGGTCGTCGACGGCGTGGTCACGAGGACCAACAACCCGCCAGCGGGTGCGATGCGTGGCTTCGGCGCCGTCCAGGTGTGCTTCGGATACGAGATGCAGATGGATCGCCTCGCCGAGGCGCTCGGGGTCCATCCCCTCGAAATCAGGCGACGCAACGCCCTCCGGTCCGGCGACCCCATGTCGACGTCGGGCCAGATCATCGAGGGATCGCTGCCCACCGATGAGGTGCTCGACGCGATCGAGGCGATTCCGCTCCCTGGTCCGCGCGACGACGGCGACCCCCTCGTCCTCCCTGGCGGCACTGGCCTGACGACGCCTGCCTCCTCCGTGGTGCGCGGCGTCGGGTACGCACTCGGACTCAAGAACATCGCCTTCTCCGAGGCCTTCGATGACTTCGCCGAGGCGAGGGTGGTGCTGACCCCAGCGGGGGTCGAGGTCCACACGGCGGCGATCGAAGTCGGCCAGGGCCTCATCACGGTGTGCCAGCAGATCGCCCGTACGGTCCTCGGGATCGAGCAGGTCGCGGTGGTCTGGGCCGACACCTCGAGGATCGGGTCCGCAGGGTCGACCTCCGCCTCCCGGCAGACCCAGATGACCGGCGGCGCAGTCCATGCCGCAGCCGTCGCGCTGCGTGACCGGATCCTCGCCGACCATGGAGGCGACGAGCTCGGCGCCGACGGTGTCCGCCGCGAAGGCAGGCTCGTCGCAACGATGGAGGAGATCTGCGCGGCCGGCCCTGTCGAGGAGCACGTCACGTTCCGGCATCCCGAGACCTCGCGCCCGGACGAGAACGGGCAAGGCGACGTCCATGCAGGGTTCGTCGTCGCGGCCCACCGCGCCGTCGTCGACGTCGACCCCGAGCTCGGCCTCGTCCGGGTGGTTCGCGTCGACACGGCGCAGGACGTCGGACGGGCACTCAACCCGCAGGCCATCGTCGGCCAGCTCGAGGGGGGCATCATGCAGGGGACCGGGCTGGCGGTGATGGAGCAGCTCGTCATCGACGGCGGCGTCATCGAGAACGCGAACTTCACCGATTACCTCATCCCGACCTTCATGGACGCACCGGCCGTCGAGACCCGGATCATCGAGGAGGGCGGCCATTGGGGCCCGTTCGGTGCCAAGGGCATCGGGGAGTCGCCCACCATCAGCTCCACCCCCGCCATCGTGGCGGCCATCAGGGCCGCGACCGGGAAGGACCTGCACAGGGTCCCGGTCCTGCCGCAGGACATCGTCGGGGTCTGACACATGGGGTCCGTCACCGCCATCGTGCTCGCGGCGGGGTCATCCGAGCGGATGGGAACGCAGAAGCTCTCGATGCCGCTCGGGGCCGCCACCGTCCTCGACGCCACCGTGCGGGCGGTCGAAGCGAGTCGTGTCGATCGCATCATCGTCGTCACCTCGCCTGCCTCCCCGCCACCGGTGACCGGCGGGTCCTCGGCAGGTGGCGTCCCGCCGATCGTGTGCGTGGAGAACCCCGATCCCCGTCGGGGCAACATGTCCTCGCTGCGCACGGGGGCCGACGCCGATGCCGATGCGAACGCCTTCGTCCTCGTGCCGGGTGATCTCCCCACCATCGCCACCGAGACGATCGACGCCATGGTCGACCTGTGGGATGCGGATGGCCCGTGGGCGGCGGTCACCGACTATCACGACCGCATCGCCCATCCCTTCCTGCTCTCGCGTGACGCGATGTCGGAGGTGCGATCAGTGGAGGGCACCAAGGTGCTGTGGCGAGCGCTCGTGGAGCCGGGGGATCCGAGGGTCGTGCGGGTTGCCGTGGACGGACCGGCGCCGATCGACGTCAACACCCCGGCCGAGTACGCCGCGGTCGTCGCCTCCTGGCCGGAGTCCTCCCGGCCGGAGGCCTCGCGGTTCGAGGATGGCGCAGGGTGAGGGCGATCGTCTACGACCGCTACGGAAGCCCGGACGTGCTGAGGCTCGCCGACGTCGAGGTCCCCAGCCTCGGCGACACCGACGTGCTCGTGCACGTGCGCGCCACGTCGGTGAACTCGTGGGACTGCGACCTCGTGAGGGGCGCACCCATCACCCGCCTCGAGGGCGGCGTGCGCAGGCCCAGACGGCGCATCCTCGGCATCGACGTCGCGGGAGTCGTCGAGGCCGTGGGTCCATCGGTCACGAGGTTCGCCCCTGGCGATGCGGTGGTCGCCGACGCCTCGCCTGCGGGCTTCGGCGCCTTCGCCGAGTACGTCGCCGTGCCAGAGTCGCTCCCGGCACGCAAGTCCCCGAACCTGTCGTTCCCCCAGGCTGCGGCCATCCCCCACTCGGGCGTGCTCGCCCTCCAGGCGTTGCGCAGGAAGGAGGGGCTCGGGCACGGGCACAAGGTCCTGGTCAACGGTGCGGGTGGCGGTGTCGGCACCCTCGGCATGCAGATCCTGACGTCCCTGGGGGTGGAGGTGACGGGCGTCGACGCCGCGGACAAGGCCGACACCATGCGCATGGCGGGCGCAGATCACGTCATCGACTATCGCGCCGTCGACTTCACCCGCACGGGCGAGCGGTACGACCTCATCATCGACGTGACGGCACGGCGGTCCGTGCCCGCGTACCGACGCGCACTCACCCCCGATGGCGTGTGCGTGCTCGTCGGCGGGTCCCTTCCGTCCCTGCTCCAGACGGCCGCCGCCACGCCACTCGGGTCGCGTCGCGGGGGGAAACGGACCGTGGTCCTCGTGCATCGGCCGAATCCCGACGACCTCGACCACCTGAATGCCCTCATCGACGCCGGGACCGTGACACCGATCATCGACAGTGTCCATCGCCTCGAGGACACCGCCACCGCGGTGGGGATCGTGGAGCGGGGCGAGGCTCGTGGCAAGGTGATCATCACCGTGTGACGGCATCGTGCCGACGGCGCACCCACCGCGAGGCGCGGCTCACATGGTGAGCGCCATCACGGCCTTCTGGGCATGGAGACGGTTCTCGGCCTGGTCGAACACCCTGCTCCACGGACCGTCGATCACGGCATCCGCGACCTCGATGTTGCGGTCGGCAGGAAGCGGATGCATGTAGATGGCGTCCTCGTCGGCCATCTCCATGCGCCTGGGGTCGACGATCCAGTCCGTGTAGTTGGCGGAGATCCTCGCGGATTCCTCGAGGTCGGAGGTCGTCATCATCGAGCCCCACGCCTTGGCATAGACGACGTCTGCCCCCCGCATGCCCTCCTCGAAGTCCTCGACGATCTCGAACGATCCGTGCGCCTTCTTGGCGTTCTCCTCCGCCTGGGCCACGATCTCGGGCATCAACGCGAACTCGGGTGGCCTGGTGAGGCGCACGTTCGCCCCGTAACGGGTCATCAGCAGGATGACGCTCTGGGGCACGCTGATCGGCTTCTGGTAGCTGGCCGCGTATGCATAGCTCATGTTGATCGTCAGCTTGCGTGGGTCGCCCTTCTGTTCGATGATCGTCAGGAGGTCGGCGAGTGCCTGATGCGGGTGGTACCAGTCGCACTGCATGTTCAGCACGGGGACACGGCTCGCCTCGGCGACGGCGCGGATGTAGGCGTTGCCGATCCCCCAGTCGACATTGCGGATGGCGATGCCGTCGTCGTACCTGCCGAGGATCTCCCCGATCTCCTTCCACGTGTCGCCGTGGCCGATCTGGGTGCTCGTGGAGTCGAGGAACATCGCATGCCCGCCCAGTTGGGCCATGCCCGCTTCGAAGCTCGCCCTGGTCCGCGTGCTGGAGAAGAAGAACAGCATGGCGAGGACCTTGTCCCTCAGCAGCGGGTGGGGCTCGCCCAGCGCCCGCTTGCGCTTGAGATCGAGTGCCACGTCGAGCACGGTGTCGAGCTCGTCCTTGGTCCACTCCTGGGTGGTGATCATGTCGCGGCCGTGCAGATGGGTCTGCATCTCGGTGTCCTCCCTAGGTGCTCGATGGCGGATGTGTCGTTGTCGATGGTGTCGGTCGGTGGGTGGTCATGTCACGCCCTCCGTCGGATCAGCCTGAACCGGAGGAGGTCGTCCCTGAAGTAGGAGGTCGATCGCACGATGGGCTCGTTGTTCTGGTCGAAGCCGACTTCATCGAACGAGATCGCGGGCGTCCCCGGTGCCACGCCAAGACGCGAGGCGATGTCCGCGTCGAGGGCCATCGGGACGATCTCCGACAGGTAGTAGGCGAGGGCCCGGTCGCAGTGGTGCTCGAGGAACTCGTAGAGGGGTGAGACCTCATCCTCGGTGTAGTCGCCGTCGTCGAGGATCCCGACGGGGATGTGGTTCACCGTGAGGATCACGGGGTCCTCGTCCTCGAGGAAGAGCTTCTCGATCACGAGCACCCGATCGTCCGCGTCGAGGCCGAGCGCCTCGACGGTGGCGGGATCCGCCTCCATGATCGTGTCAGAGAGCACCCTCACGGAGGGGACGTAGCCGTGGTCCTCGAGCACCTGCTCGTACGACCAGATCTCCTCGAGCCGCGACTTGATCTGGAGCCCGTGCTGGTTCACGAACGTCCCTGCTCCCTGTCGTCGGTAGATGGATCCCTCGTTCTCGAGTCGGCTGAGCGCATCGCGCACCGTCGTGCGGCTGACCCCGAGCTCGGCGGCCAGCTCCGTCTCAGGAGGGATCCGGCCGCCCTCGAATGCGCCGTCGGCGATCCGCTGCTTGATGTGGGCCTTCACCTGGTCGGTGAGGGAGGGGTTCCGGGTGATCATGGTCTGCGGCTCAGCTGGCGTCGGGTCATCAGGTGGTATTATAGTATGACCAATGGCCCCCGGGGTACTGCGGGCCTCAGCACGACGGCATCGGCCACCGCAGGCCGTGCCTTATCAGGAGGACGACATGCGCAGCTTCGCCGGACGCGACATTCTCTCGCTCAAGGACATCGAGAGGGCGGAGATCGAGCACCTCTTCGAGATCGCCGACCGGCTCGAGCCGATCGCCAGGGAGCGTCGCAACACCGATCTCCTCAAGCACAAGACCCTGGTGACGGCCTTCTATCAGCCGTCGACGAGGACCCGACTCGCCCATGAGGCCGCCATGCATCGCCTCGGTGGCGCCGTGACCGGGTTCTCGGACGCCAAGATGACGCGTGCGGGCGACTTCTACCAGGAGTCGATCAAGGACACCGTCCATATGCTCGAGTACTACGGCGACGCCATCGTGATGCGCCACTTCCAGCAGGGTGCCCCGGCCGAGGCGGCGAAGTGGGCGTCGATCCCCGTCATCAACGCGGGAGACGGCTGGGGTGAGCACCCGACCCAGGTCTTGACCGACCTGTACACCACCTACCGTGAGCGGGGCACGATCGATGGCCTGACGTTCATCGCCATCGGCGACCATCGCATGCGGACCATGCATTCGCTCGGCTACGCCCTGAGCCAGTTCGACGCCGACATGATCATCCTGTCGCCCGAGGACATGGCGCCGCTGCCGGAGTTCCTCGCCGAGCTCGACGACAAGGGCACGAGGTATCGCATCGCCGATCACATCGACGACGTCATCGGCGACGGCGATGTCATCTACATGGAACCCGTCGTCCAGCCCGACTACACGAAGTCGGTCGATGAAAAGCCGGACGAGTACGGGCGGACCCCGTCGAACTACCAGATCACCCAGGAGGTCATGACCAGGGCCAAGGGCGACTCGATCATCCTGCACTCGTTGCCGAGGATGGACGAGCTCCTCCCTGAGGTCGACGACCTGAGGCATGCTCGCTACTGGCAGGAGGCCTACTACGGCGTCGTGATGCGCATGGCCATCCTGGCCTCCGTCCTCGGAGCGACGGAGTAGTGCCCAGGCTCGTCATCGCGATCGGCGGCAACTCCCTGATCCCGGACGACCAGCACATGACCGTCCAGGACCAGTACCTCGCGGCCGCCGAGACGGACGACCACATCGCGAACCTCGTCGAGCAGGGCTGGGAGGTGGCCATCTCCCACGGGAACGGCCCACAGGTCGGGTTCATCCTTCGGCGCTCCGAACTCGCGAGCAGCGAGCTGCACGAGATCCCTCTCGACTACTGCGGCGCCGACACCCAGGGTGCGATCGGCTACATGCTCCAGCAGAACCTCGTGAACGACTTCCGTCAGAAGGGCCTCGAGGTGCCCGTGGCGACCATCGTCACCCAGGTCGAGGTCGATGCGGATGATCCGGCGTTCGCGAACCCGTCGAAGCCGATCGGCTCGTTCATGGACGAGGCGCAGGCGATGCGGCGCCGCGACGTGGAGGGATGGGACGTGCGTGAGGATGCCGGCCGAGGGTGGCGAAGGGTCGTCGCGTCGCCGAAGCCGAAGCGGATCGTCGAGATCGATGTCATCCGCCAGCTCCTCGACGCTGGGGTGGTCACGATCGCCGTCGGTGGCGGCGGCATCCCCGTGGTCGCCGATGAGAACGGCGACCTCTCGGGTATCGCCGCGGTGATCGACAAGGATCTCGCGTCGGCCCTGCTCGCCACGGAGGTGGGCGCGGACCTCCTGCTGATCTCCACGGCCGTCGAGCAGGTGGCGCTGAACTACGGCACCCCCGACCAGCGTTGGGTCGACCGCATGACGCTCGACGAGGTGAAGCGCTACCTCGCCGAGGGTGTGCATTTCGCCGAGGGCTCGATGGCCCCGAAGATGCGTGCCGTCGTCCAGTTCCTCGAGGCGGGCGGCGGCGAGGCCCTCATCACGAATCCGGAGAACCTCGAGCGCGCCATGGCGGGCGAGACGGGAACGTGGATCGTCCAATGACCGGTAGTCCCCCGACGAACGTCATCGGCCTCACCTGTGTGGTCTGTGGGGAGGTGTACCCGCCCGACTACGGGGGGTATGTCTGCCCCCTCCACGGCAACGAGGGGATCCTCGACGTGACGTACGACTACGACACGATCGGGGAGACCGTCACCCGCGAGTCCCTCGCCGAGGACCGGGACCGCACGATGTGGCGGTACCGGCCGTTGATGCCCCTCGCCCCGGATGCCGAGGTGCCGCCACTCACCGTCGGCGGCACTCCGATGTACGACGCGGCTCGGCTCGCCGAGGTGCTCGGCGTCGGGAGGGTCTGGGTCAAGGACGAGGGCCGCAACCCGACGGCCTCGCTCAAGGACAGGGCATCGGCCATGGCCGTGGTCAAGGCCCGTGAGCGGGGTGCCGACGTCATCACGACGGCCTCGACGGGGAACGCCGCGGCCGCGCTCTCGGGGATCTCCGCGAGCGTCGGCCTGCCCAACGTGATCTTCGTCCCCGTGTCCGCACCGGAGGCGAAAGTGGCCCAGCTGCTCGCCTACGGGTCCACCGTGGCACTCGTGAACGGCACCTACGGGGACGCCTTCGACCTCTGCATGCAGGCGGCAGCGAAGTTCGGCTGGTACAACCGCAACACCGGGTACAACCCGTTCATGACCGAGGGCAAGAAGACGGCGGGCCTCGAGATCCTCGAGGATCTCGATTGGCGGCCACCCGACGCCATCTTCGTGAGCGTGGGCGACGGGTCCATCATCGGCGGTATCCACAAGGCCATGAAGGATGCGCTCGCCCTCGGATGGATCGACCGCATGCCACGCATCTACGGCGTCCAGTCGGCGGGCAGCGACTACCTCGTCCAGGCGTTCGAGACCGGGGAGGACGTCCTGACGAAGCCGCCGATCTCCGCCCACACCGTCGCAGATTCGATCAGCGCTGACCTTCCCCGTGATCGCATCAAGGCGATGGCCGCCGTGACGGAGACGGAGGGCGCCTATCTCCGGGTCTCCGACGACGAGATCCTCGCCGCGATCCCCCTCCTCGCTCGGGGTTCGGGTGTGTTCGCCGAACCTGCGGGCGCTGCCGCCCACGCGGGCCTCATCGCGGCCCGCGACCGCGGATTCGTCGGGCCGGACGACGAGGTCGTGGTCCTCGCCACCGGGAGCGGGCTCAAGGATGTCGCATCGGTCATGAGGGCCGTCGCGGCCTTCGGAACGGAACCCATGCGCGTCGACCCCGATCTCGGCGCACTCGAAGCTGCACTCAACGACCGAAAGGACCGTCGTCCATGATCGACCTCACTGTCAACGAGCAGGTGCTGGCGTCCGCCGTCGCCCAGGCGAGGGACCGCCGCTTCAAGATCCCGACCTTCGCACAGATGCGTGATCCTCGCCTGATCCCGGCGGACGTCACCGAACGCCTTCGGACGATCGGCCTGTGGGACCTCGATCCCCTCAATCTGTATCGGATCACGTGGCACAACGAGCCCATCCCATCGGGCGGCGGCTTCGGAGGGGTCAACTACCTCGAGATCCCCTCGGAGATCAGCGGCGTCGATGCACGCATCGTCATGTTGGAGGGCAAGTGGTTCCCGACGGGGGCCCACAAGGTCGGCGCGGCGTTCGGCTGCCTCGCACCGAGGCTCGTGACGGGCCAGTTCGACCCTGCGACCCAGAAGGCGGTGTGGCCCTCGACGGGCAACTACTGCAGGGGTGGCGCCTACGACTCGCACCTGCTCGGATGTGAGTCGGTCGCCATCCTCCCCGAGGGCATGAGCGCAGAGCGCTTCCGATGGCTCGAGAGCGTGGCGGGCGAGATCATCAAGACGCCGGGGAGCGAGTCGAACGTCAAGGAGATCTTCGACAAGTGCAACGAGCTGCGGGCCTCTGGCGAGGATCTCGTCATCTTCAACCAGTTCGACGAGTTCGGGAACTACCTCTGGCACTATGCGGTCACGGGACCTGCGATGGTCGAGGTCCTGGACGAGGTGATGGGGCCGAACGACCGGTTCGCAGGGGTGACCCTCGCCACCGGGTCGGCAGGCACGATCGGCTCGGGCGACTACCTCAAGCAGGTCTACCCGACGTCGAAGATCGCCGCGGGTGAGGCCACGGAGTGCCCGACGATGCTCTTCAACGGGTTCGGTGAGCATCGGATCGAGGGGATCGGGGACAAGCACATCCCATGGATCCACGATGTGCGCAACACCGACATGGTGATCGGGATCGACGACGAGGCATCGATCAGCCTCATTCGGCTGTTCAACGAGCCTGCGGGCCTGGAGTACCTCGCGGACCAGGGCGTGGCGTCCGAGTTCCTCGAGAAGCTCCCGCTGCTCGGGATCTCCTGTGTCGCGAACATGTTGATGGCGGTCAAGTTCGCGAAGTACTACGAGCTCGGCTCGCACGACGTCGTGATGACCGTCGCCACCGATTCGATGGAGATGTACGGGTCACGCCTCATCGAGCTCAACGAGGAGCGTGGCGAGTTCACGTCCCTCGATGCAGCGGGTGCGTACCACCAGTACCTGATGGGGCAGAGCATCGCCCATGTGCAGGAGCTCGGCTACTACGACCGCAAGCGGATCCACAACCTGAAGTACTACACGTGGGTGGAGCAGCAGGGCAAGACGTACGAGGAGATCCAGGCCCAGTGGTACGACCCCGACTACTGGACGAGTATCCAAGCGATGGCGGATCCCATCGATGCGATGATCGAGGCGTTCAACGCCGCAGTGGACGGCTAGCGCCGCGACTACTTCTTGATCCAGAAGGTGGCGCCGCACTCGGGGCACTCGACCTCGGCGCCCTTCGCCGCCCACCAGCTGCCGCCGCGGACGTTGCCGGTCTGCCGGAACTCCCGGACCTTCACCGGTCGTCCGCAGGCATCGCACGGCGTCGTCGTCAGGCCTCGCCACCATCCCGTGATCCATGTGCGCATGATGCGACGCTAGGCCGTGGGCGCCTGCATCGCGTCAGCCGAGCAGTGACGAGAGGCGTGCGACGGCCTCGAGCGAGTCATCCTCGGGGACGGAGGCGAAGCACAGCCGGAAGAACCCCGGTTCGGCGACGCGGCAGGCAGACCCGGGCGTCAGGTTGACGTTCGCCCGATCGAGCATGCGGCGCCAGAGGCGCTCCTCGGCGTCCCACGTCGGGGCCTCGAGGTACCGACGGAGGTCGAGGAGGAGGAAGAAGCCTGCGTCGGAGGGGAAGTAGGGGATGTCGGCACCGGCGAGGGCAGTCTCGACCTTCCGATCGATCGCTTCGAGGCGTGCGCGCATCTCGCCCACGTAGCGGTCGAGCCATGCCTCGTCCGAGATCATGTCGCCGAGGACCGCCTGGGTGAGGGTCGAGACGGAGCCCCACGGCGCCTGCGCACGAACCGCGGCGCGCACCTCCTCGTTCTCACTCACGAGGACGCCACACCGTAGCCCGCTGACGGCGAAGTCCTTGCTGAACGCCCACACCCAATGGATGGAGGGTCCGAACTCCCGGACGATGCCCCCGATGCTCTCGAAGGGCTCCGCGCCGAAGACCGAGAGGGCGTAGATCTCGTCGGCGACCAGATGGACATCGTTCCGTGCGCACCACGCGATCACCTCCTCCACCTCTGCCCTCGACGCCACGCGCCCGAGCGGGTTGTCGGGCCTCGTGTGGAGGAGTGCGCGCACGGGTGCGGGTGACGAGGACATCGCCGCATCGAGCAGGTCGGTCGTGAGGCGGAAGCCCGATTCGGGCGTCGTGTCGACGGGCACGATGGTCAGCTCGTCGCGCCCTTCGAGGTCGGGCCAGAACCCCGCATAGGAGGGCGTCGGCACCAGGACCGCATCGCCCGGTTCGGCGATTGCGTAGAAGAGCGCCTCGAGGATCGAACCGGCCCCCGCCATCGTGACGATCGTCACAGGATCGACCATGCGGTGGAAGAGGTGCCGTTCGAGGAGGTCGGCGATCCGACGACGGAAGGCTGCGGAGCCCTCCATCGCGTCGTATCCGGTGACGGACGGGGGCATCGAGGGATGGGGACCACCCAGCTGTGGCCCGAGCAGGTCCCACATCTGCATGTTCTCCGCGATGCACAGCCCGATGTAGCGGTCATCTCCGTGTGTGCCATCGCCGTTGGAACGTGCCCGGTGCTCGTCGACGTAGGGGGGCATGCCCCCCGTGATGAGGCGGGCGCCGCGTGTCGAGACCCCGGACGCGTCCACCCTGACGAGGCTAGGGGATTCCCGGCGCCCCCGCCGGGGAAGGGTCCCGGTGGCGGTCGGGAGTAGGCTGGTCGGGAGCGAGGTGGATCGTGCGCGAATTCATCGACGGGGCAACCGCCATCGTCCGGGGGGCGTTGGACGCCGGGTGCACCTTCTTCGCCGGGTACCCCATCACCCCCGCATCGGGGATCCTGATGCAGATGATGAGGGAGCTCCCCGCGCGCGGGGGGATCGCCGTGCAGGGTGAGGACGAGATCGCGTCCATCGGCATGTGCATCGGTGCGACGCTGGCGGGGGCGCGTGCGATGACGGCGACGAGCGGACCGGGGATCAGCCTGTACTCGGAGAACATCGGGCTCGCGGTGATGGGTGAGGTGCCGCTCGTGATCGTCGACGTCCAGCGCCTCGGACCATCGACAGGTGCGGCGACGACGGTCTCGCAGGGTGACGTCCAGTTCATTCGGTGGGGAACCGCTGGCGGGTACCCGGTGATCGCCCTGGCGCCCTCGTCGGTGGCCGAGTCGTACCACCTCACCGTGCGGGCGTTCGACCTCGCGGAGCGGTTCCGGTGCCCCGTGTTCCTCCTCACCGACAAGGAGCTCGCCATGGCGCTCGTCACGGTGGACACGGCGGGCTTCGGGTCCTCGACCGCCCGCGAGCGCCCCACCGGGGCCGGTGGGGATCCCTATCGGTTCTCACCCACCGACGCCGTGTTCCCGCTCCACGAGTACGGGAGCGGGAACACCGTGCGCTTCACGGGGTCGACCCACGACGAACGCGCCCTCATCACCAAGCACGGGCCCACGATCGATGCGCTGAACCGTCACCTCGTCGACAAGATCGAGGATCACCTCGACGAGATCGAGATGGTCGATCACGACGCCGAGCCCGGGGCTTCGACACTCGTGATCGGGTATGGCATCACCTCCGGCGCCATACGTGCTGCGGTGGCGGAGGCACGGGCGGAGGGGACAGCCGCCTCATCGATGATCGTCCAGAGCCTGTGGCCCGTCCCCGAGGCCTCGCTGCGGAAGGCCTTCGTCGGGATCGACCGCATCATCGTCCCCGAGCTCAACCACGGCCTCTACCGGAGGGAGATCGAGCGGATCGCCCACGGCTGCGAGGTCATCGGCGTCGAGCGCCTCGACGGGGGCCTCATCACGCCGGGCGAGATCCTGGAGGTGCTCCGATGACCACCACGATCGTGTCGCTCGACAGCTACAGGAACGAGAAGCCGTACCCCTTCTGTCCCGGATGTGGACATGGCGGCGTCCTCGACAACCTCGACCGTGCCCTCGTCATGCTCGGGCGAGACCCTGCCCAGGTGGTGATCGTGTCGGACATCGGATGCTCCGGGCTGTCCGACCAGTACTTCGCGACGTCTGCATTCCACGGCCTCCACGGACGCTCCATCACCTATGCGACGGGCATCAAGCTCGCCAATCCGGATCTCACCGTCGTCGTCGTGATGGGGGACGGCGGCACCGGCATCGGGGGCGCCCACCTCATCAATGCCGCTCGTCGGAATGCAGGGATCACGGTGCTCGTCCTCAACAACATGAACTTCGGCATGACGGGCGGCCAGCACTCGACCACGACGCCAGAGGGTGCGATCACGTCGACGACCCCGCTCGGGAACCTCGAGCACCCCCTCGACATCTGCGCCACGGTCGGTGTCAACGGTGCGGGGTACGTCTACCGTGGCACGTCGTTCGATCACGAGCTGCCGGAACGGATGGTCGAGGCGATCACCCATCCGGGGTTTGCCCTCCTCGACATCTGGGATCTGTGCACCGCCTACTTCGTGCCGAACAACAAGGTCGGCAAGAAGGGCCTCGAGGACACCATCGATCGGCTCGGTTTCGACACCGGCGTGCTGTACGAGCGTGCCACGGTCGAGTACGCCGCCGCCTATCGGGAGGCCGCTGCGAGGATCGGCGCTCCGCGACCGGCGCACCCCATTCCCGTGGAGTTCGACTCCGCCCTGGATCGTGAGTTCGGCCTCGTCGTGGCAGGGTCCGCAGGGGCGAAGGTGCGTTCGGCCGCACGGCTCCTCGGCGAGGCCGCGATCCGGAGCGGCCTCTGGGCCACGCAGCGGGGTGACTACCCCGTCACGGTCAAGAGCGGCCACAGCGTGTCGGAGGTCATGATCAGCCGCACGGAGATGCCGCCCATGGCCATCGCCCTCCCGGACGTCCTCGTGATCACGTCGCAGGAGGGCCTCGCAAAGGTGCGGGGGATGCTCGCGGCGATGGACGGGGCAGGCCTCGTCGTGACCACTCCCGAGTTCGCCGACGTGGCGACGTCCGCAAGGGTCGTGGTGGTCGATCCCTCCTCCCATCACGAGCGGATACCCAAGGCCCAGAATGCGCTCATGCTCGTGGCATCCGCGTGCGCGATGACGCAGGTCATCACGATCGATGCCCTGCGTGCCGCCGCCCGTGGGCCGTTCGAAGCGGAGAACCTCGCCGCCATCGACGCCGGCGTCGCCCTCGCCGGAGCCTGACGCGCCCTTCGTCCACCGCCGAATTCCGGTTGGGAAGTCCTGCCATCCCGCCGATAGGGGGAGGAGCGGCCGAGTGGGGATCATGGCAGAGGACCGGAATCGACCCTCGACGAGTGAGGAGCTGCTGCGACGCGCCACCGAGAGCATCAAGGGCGCGCCCGCGGACGGCTACGACGGTGGGTTCACCCCCACGTCACCCGCCGACGCATTCGCCTCGTCCACCGGCGGGTCGCGTACCGATGCCGATGGGGGGACAGGGGACACCAGCCCGGACGGGCTGACGGCAGAGGAGATCGCCCACACGCTCGGCGGGCTTCAGGAGCCCCCCATCGATGTGCCGGACGCGGCACGAGCCGCGGCGACGGCATCGGTCGCCGACCGCATCCGCCGTCTCTCGTCACAGAGCGAGACCGACGTCGCCGGCGTCCCTTCCGATCCGCCCCGCCCGGATCCCACCATGGAGGAGGCCCCGCGGGCTGGGGACGTGCTGACATGGGACGGCGACAGGTGGTCGACGCCGACGCCGGAGTGGCAGGCGAGGGAGGCGGCGGCGACGGCATCCACGAGACGATCGATCCCCATCCCCTCGATCCGTGCGGTCGTCAGCCTGGTGGTCTTCGGCGTGATGGGCGTCGGCCTGCTGATCAGCGCCCTCGACGGCAAGGCACCGGTGCAGGACCTCTCGGTCGGTGAGTGCTTCATCGTGGGTGATGCCCTCGAGGTGAACGAACTCCCCGTCGTGGACTGCTCGGAGGAACACGATGCCGAACTGTTCGCCAGGGTGGCGATCACCGGGTTCGGCTCGACCCACCCGGGCGACGACGCGGTGTTCGACTGGCTGTACGACCAGTGCCTCGACCGGTTCCCCTCCTATGTCGGTGAGCCGTACGAGGAGTCCGAGTTCTGGATCGACATGTTCATCCCCACCACCGAGGGATGGGCAGACGGTGACCGCACGGGCCTGTGCACCGCCGTCATGGTCGATGGCGACCTCGACATCCGGAGCCACACCCGCACCGCCCAGTCCTCGGGCGCCAGCGCCTGATCCACCGTATCCCTGACCCGCCGGGGGATATGATCGAGGTGAGTCGCACAGAAGGGATGCCTGATGGATTCGGCAGCGATCGACGTGTCTGGCATCTCCTTCAGCTACGGCGACACGATGGCCGTCGATGACGTCTCCTTTCGGGTCGAGCCGGGGGAGATCCTCGGCTTCCTCGGCCCGAACGGCGCCGGCAAGTCGACCACGATCAAGATCCTGACCGGCCAGCTGGACGCCCAGTCGGGCGCCGTGCAGATCCTGGGCATGCCGATGCCGTCCGCCCGTGAATCCATCCACGCCCGCCTGGGGGTCTGCTTCGAGGAGAAGAACCTCTACACGTCGATGACCGCGAGGGAGAACCTCGCGTTCTTCGCAAAGCTCTTCGGGATCAATGACTTCGATCCGTCGGTCCCGCTCGCGAGGGTCGGCCTCGAGGCGCGTGCGGGCGACAGGGTGGCGGACTACTCCAAGGGCATGAAGCAACGCCTCATGATGGCGCGTGCCCTCGTGAACTCGCCGGACGTGCTGCTCCTCGACGAGCCCACGGATGGCCTCGACCCCGTCTCGGCCATCGCCATCCGGAACCTGATCCAGGCGGAGGCGGATCGTGGCGCCGCCGTCCTCCTCACGACGCACGACATGCACGAGGCCGACACGCTGTCGAATCGCGTCGCCTTCATCAACCAGGGGAGGATCCTCGCACTCGACACCCCTTCGAGCCTGAAGCTCCGGTACGGGCAGCGAAGCGTGAGGATCCAGAGCCAGGGGCCCGACGGCGTGGTCGAGCAGGTCATTCCGCTCGACGAGGACGGGTCTGGTGACAGGGTGCGGGACGCCGTGTCATCGACCGACGTCCTCACGATCCACACCGAGGAAGCCACGCTGGAGGACATCTTCGTGCAGTTCGCGGGGCGAGGGCTGGAGGGATGAGCACCCACGAGGTCAGGGCGATCATGGGCAAGGACCTCCGCGAGTTCGCGCGGAACCGGTTCTTCATGTTGATCACCTTCCTCGTGCTCGTCGTGTGGGTCGCGATCTTCTGGGTCCTGCCGGACAGCGTGGACGAGACCGTCAGATTGGGTGTGGCCGGCCTCGACATCCCGGTCGACCAACAGGGCCTGTCCCTCGCCCCCTTCGACTCCGAGCAGGAGCTCAGGGATGCGGTGGCAGAGGGCACCGACGGCATCGTCGCCGGCATCGCCTTCCCGCAGGGCTTCATCGAGGCCGTCGCCTCCGGCGATCAGCCGACGGTGACCCTCCTGATCCCGGCGGGTCTCCCCGCCCAACAACAGACCCTGATGGAGGCGCTCGTCCAGGAGGCCGCCTTCGCCTTCGCCGGTTCGGCACCTCCGGTGAATCCGATCACGGAGGCCCAGATCCTGGGCATCGACCGGATCGGTGACCAGATCTCGCTCCAGGAGCAGATGAGGCCCATGCTGCTGGTTCTCGTCCTGATGGTGGAGACGTTCGCCTTGTCCTCGCTGGTGGCGATCGAGATCCAGCAGCGCACCGTGACCGCCATCCTCGCGACGCCTGCCACCGTGTCGGACGTGCTGGCGGCCAAGGGCCTCTTCGGAACCGCACTCGCCTTCACCGAGGTGGCACTCCTCGGCCTGCTCATCGGGGCATTCGCCGCGAACGCCCCCATCATCCTCATTGCCCTGCTGCTGGGCGCCGTGCTCGTGACCGGGTTCGGGATGATCGCAGGGTCGTTCGGGAAGGACTTCCTCGAGACACTGTTCATCTCGATGGCCTTCATGATCCCGCTCATGGTGCCTGCCTTCGGGGCGTTGTTCCCTGGAAGCGCCGCGACGTGGGTGAGGATCCTGCCGACCTACGGGCTCGTGGAGGCTGTCGTCGGCGTCACCATCGATGGCGACGGGTGGTCCCAGGTCGCGGGAGCCCTCGCGATCCTCGCGCTGTGGGGCGCCGGAGCCTTCATCGCAGGTGCGATGATCCTCAAGAGGAGGGTGGCGACCCTGTGAACCTCTCTCGCGCCGGCACGATCTTCACGAAGGACCTCCGGCTGTCGCCGAGGTCACCGACGGTGTTCTTCGCCGTGGCCATCCCCCTGATCATGACCTTCCTCATCTCCGCCGTCTTCGGCTCGTTGTTCGAGACCACGGCCAGCCTCGGCATCGTCGACGAGGGCGATTCGGCCCTCACCGCGGCCGCCCAGGAGCTCCCAGGGATCGACGTGGTCATCGTCGACGACGAGGCGGCGCTCAGGGCGATGGTCGAGGCGCACGACCTCGATGCAGGCATCGTGCTGCCGCCCGGCTTCGACGACGATGTCCGAAGCGGGCAGGATCCCGACCTCACCTTCCTCGTCTCCGGTGACAGCCTCGCTTCCAATCGCGTCATCGTCGCGGTGACGACGACCGACCTCATCCGTGGCGTCGCAGGCGAGGAGCCACCGGTCTCGGTGGTCGTGGCGCCGGTCGGCGACGAGGATTGGGTGCCCGTCGGCGATCGCCTGATCCCCACCCTCGTGCTGTACGCCGTGATGATCGCCGCGCTGTTCGTTCCAGCGTCGACGCTGGTCGACGAGAGGGAGAAGCGCACGATCGAGGCGGTGCTCGCGACGCCGACCAGGCTGAGCGAGGTCCTCCTGGGGGAGGGGACCTTCGGGGTGCTCCTCGCCGTGGCGATGGGCCTGGTGACGCTCGCCCTCAACCGTGCGTTTGCGGGCCAGTTCTGGGCCATGCTGGTCATCCTGGCGATCGGTGCTGTGATGATGGCCCTCATCGGGTTGATCCTCGGCCTCTGGGCGAAGGACATCACCACGCTCTATACCGCCGTGAAGGCGGGAGGCATCCTCATCTTCCTCCCCGCGATCTTCTATCTCTTCCCCGGCCTGCCCCAGTGGATCCCGAAGCTCTTTCCCACCTACTACTTCCTCCAGCCGGTCTACGACATCGCCGTGGGCGGGGCGTCGTTCGGCGACGTGCTCCCGACACTGGCCATCGCCGTCGGCATCTGTGTCGCCCTGGTCCCCCTCGTGGGTTGGGCGGCGCGCCGTGCCAGGCACGAGCTGGCGATCTCCGTGTAGGTCCTCCCACGCCGAGTCAAGGTCTTCGGGCCGCGTGCCGATACCTTGCGGACATGGCAGTCCACCCGGTCTTCGGCACACCTCGCCGTGCCCTCGAGCGCGTCGCCGTGGTTGTGTGCACGCTCGCCCTCGTCGTGGCGCTCTCGCCCGACGTATCCCGTGCCGACTCGTATCCGCCAGCAGGCAATCCGGACGGCGTGGCACCGATTCCCGCCGAGGCCGCGGAAGTCGACACATCGCGACCCGACAGGGTGGTGGGCAACGGCACCGCGGCCTCGTGCACCTCGGCGGCGGTCGTCGCCGCGGTCGCTGCGGGAGGCGTCATCACCTTCGATTGCGGCCCGGATCCGGTGACCATCGCGATGGAGGAGACCGCCAAGGTCGTCAACGATGCCTCCGACATCGTGGTGATCGACGGAGGAGGCAAGGTCACGCTCGACGGCCGGAATGCCGTCCGGATCCTCTACATGAACACGTGTGACCCCGCACAGGTGTGGACGACCAGCCACTGCCAGAACCAGCCCTACCCCGAGCTGACCGTGCAGAACCTCACCTTCGTCAACGGC
Source organism: uncultured Acidimicrobiia bacterium (assembly GCA_963792405.1). Lineage (GTDB taxonomy): Bacteria > Actinomycetota > Acidimicrobiia > Spongiisociales > UBA5794 > SZUA-442. The sequence continues at coordinate 2,001,007 of CAWBVU010000006.1, read as the reverse complement.
AATGCGAAGGCGGAGCTCGAGTACGACGGCGGGGGTGCGATCTGGGTACGCGGCGGCCGCTTCAAGATCGTGAACTCGAGGTTCTTCACCAATGTCTGTGCGGACGTCGGGCCCGACGTGGGAGGCGGGGCCGTCCGCGTCTTCAGCCAGTTCAACACCCTCCCCGTGTACGTCGTGAACAGCACCTTCGGCGGTGGACCTGGCCTCGGCAACGTCTGTTCCAACGGAGGTGCGTTGTCGAGCATCGGCGTGTCATGGACGATCATCAACAGCCTGTTCACGGACAACGACACCACCGGCTGGGGGGCCAACCCCGCCAAGCCCGGAACTCCGGGCGGGGGCAATGGAGGGGCGATCGCCCTGGACGGCAACACCTACACACTGCGCATCCTCGGCACCCGGATGGAGCGCAACCACGCCCGCGCCGGAGGGGGAGCCGTCTTCTACGTGTCCAACAATCGCACGGGCGAGCTGTATGTCCAGGACTCCTACATCGTGGCCAACCCGTCAGACGACTTCGAGACCAGGGCCTACCCGGGCTTCTTCATCATTGCGAGGGCCGGCTTCCCGCTCGTCACCAATTCGACGATCTCCGCGACGCCCCCCGCCACCTTCGTGGGCGCTCCCGGAGGCGACTCGCCGGGTCTCGTGGATCCGACGACGGGGCTGTGGTGGGTCACCGATGTCGAAGGCGATACGCGGTCGTTCTACTACGGGAACCCGGGCGATGCACCGTTCATGGGTGACTGGGACTGCGACGGCATCGCCACGCCCGGCCTCTACCGACAGTCGGACGGATACGTCTACCTGCGCAACACCAACGCGCAGGGAACGGCGGACGTCACCTTCTACTTCGGGAACCCGGGCGATGTGCCCCTCGCTGGTGACTTCGACGGCGACGGGTGCGACACCGTGGGGCTCTACCGCCCATCGGAGGGGCGGTTCTTCGTCATCGACGTACTCGGCAGTGCGGACGGGGGCCTCGGCGCTGCCACAGCCGACTACCTCTTCGGTGACGTCGGCGACGTGCCGTTCGCAGGTGACTTCGATGGCGACGGCATCGACACCTTCGGCCTGTACCGGCCGACGACCGGGCTCGTGTACCAGCGCAACTCCCACACCCAGGGGATCGCCGACACGTCCTTCATCTACGGCGACCCGCACGACCGATTCGTGACGGGGGACTGGACCGCGAACGACGTCGACTCCCCCGGTGTGTTCCGACCATCGACGCGGACGCTGTACCTTCGGTACGCGAACTCTGCGGGGAACGCCGACACCGTGGTCGGCGGCGCCTCCTCGGCCCTCGTTCCCGTGTCGGGCTTCGTCGGCGATCTGCCCTAGGCGCCCCCGTCGTCGAGTCGGCGACGATACCGCGATGTCCGGCCATCGGCCGATAAGGTCGCGGTGGGTGACGACGGGTCGGTAGGAGGTCCCCGCCGTGGACGTGGACGCAGCCGCACAGCGTGAAGAGCTGCTTCGATTCATCGAGTACAACATCGGGCTGGCCATCGACCACGGCCTGGTGAGGCTCCGCGTCGAGGACCAGTCACCGACCGGTGAGTCCATCACCATCGGTGGGACCAAGCTCGTCAACTTCGGCTCCTGCGCCTACCTCGGTCTGAACGTGGATCGGCGCCTGAAGGCGGGAGCGATTGCCGCGATCGAGAAGTACGGCCCCGTGTTCTCGTCGTCCGCGGCCTACACCTCGGTCGACCTGTACACGGACCTCGAGGAGCGTCTCCTCCGGATATTCGGTGGACGCATCCTGATTCCCACGACCACGACGCTCGGCCACCTGTCGGTGCTCCCCGTCCTCGTGGGGGCGTCCGACCTGGTGCTCATGGACCATCAGGTGCACGCCTCGGTCCAGTTGACGGCGCAGCTCCTTCGGGGGTTCGGTGCCACGGTCGTCGATCTCCCCCACAACGACATGGCGGCACTCAGTGCGGCGCTACGGGAGTCCGCAGGGCGGCACCCCAAGGTGTGGTACCTCGCCGATGGCGTCTACTCCATGTACGGCGACACGGCACCCGTGCCCGACATCGTGGAGCTCCTCGATAGGCATCCGAATCTGCACGTGTACTTCGACGATGCCCACGGCGTCGGGTGGAGGGGGCCGAACGGCAACGGGCACGTGCTCTCGCAGACCCCACTCCACGAGCGGATGATCGTCATCGGGTCCCTCGCGAAGTCGTGGGGGGCGGGTGGCGCGGTCCTCGTCCTCCCGGATGGGGTGATGGCGGAGAGCGTGCTCCGTGCGGGCGCCACCTTCTCGTTCTCGGGTCCGCTGCATCCCGCTGAGCTCGGAGCGGCGGTGGCGGCAGCCGACATCCATCTCACGCCGGAACGCGATGCGAGGGCGGCGCGACTGATGGCACAGATCGACTACGTCCGTGAGAGGTTGATCGAACACCAGATCCCCGTCATGTCCCTCGAGCGCACGCCGCTGTGGTACGTGCGGGCGGGATCACCCGAGAACGCCCTCGAGCTCGCGCGTCGCATGATGGCGGATGGCTTCTACGTGAACCTCGCAGGCTTCCCCGTCGTGCCGATCGGGATGGAGGGCTTCCGGTTCACGAACACGATCTACCACACGGATGCCCACCTCGAGGCCTTCATGGACTCGCTCACACGGCATCTGCCCGAGCTGTATCGACCCCTCGAGATCTACGTCGACCTGCGCTGAAGCGCCTTCACCCGGGGTCGCGTCGCGCCGATGGTTACTCCATGGCCTTGCTTCCCCGCGCCTCGCGACACGGACCGGGCGCCGGCCCCGCGCTCATGCCGGGTGCGGTGGCGATGTTCGCATTCCTCGCGATCTGCGGCGTGGTCACCCTCGTCGCGCCGAACGAGGCTGCGGATGCCGCAGGCGCCCTCGGCGTCTTCGTCGGCTCTCTCGTGACGGGGTGGCTCTTCCTGTCGCGCGCGGCGGCGCTGGAGGGCAGGGAGCGGCTCGGGTGGTCGCTGATCGGTGGGGGCATGCTCATCGGGGCATTCGGCGTCCTCACCGTGGGCGCCGTGTACCTGTTCGTCGGTGATGCCCCGACATTCGGGTGGCCCGATTTGTTCTTCTTCGGCACCTACGCCGCGATCATCGTCGGGTTCTCCGTGTTGCCCCACCTCCAGGGATCGCCGATGCAGCGATCGAGGATGGTGCTCGACGGCCTGATCGGGGCCGTGTCCATCGGCGCCCTGCTGTGGTTCTACGTGCTGTCGGTCCTCCTGGAGGACCTCCAGGGGTCGCCTGCCAGCGTCCGCATCATCGGTGGCATCTACCCGTTCCTCGACCTCATCGCCCTCACCGTGGCGATGCTCGTCCTGCTGCGCCGGTCGGTCTACCGGTTCGATCCGAGGTTCGCGCTGTTCAGCATCGGGATCGTGTTCCAAGTGGTCGGGGACATCCTCTTCCTCGTTGCGGGCCACACCGGATCCTTCGAGGAGGCCGAGCCGGTGTACGTCATGAACCTCATCGCCCTCGCCGCCTTCTTCGGGTCGGCCCTGCTCCTGTCACCCGGCACCCCGACGAGGCAGTACGCGGAGCGCGAACCACCGCTGTGGACGGTGATCGCCCCGTACCTCCCAGCCGTCGGGATGCTCACCGTCTTCATCCTCGAGACCTACCTCGTTGGGACGGGGGTCGCCGATCCCGTGCTCCTCGGTGCGACGGTGCTCGTCGGACTCCTCGTCATCGGGCGGCAGGCGGTGGCGATCGTCGAGAACCGCCGGTACATCGAGCAGCAGCGCAACGCCCTCGTGTCGACGATCTCCCACGAGCTGCGCACACCGCTGACCTCGATCGTCGGCTTCGTCGAGCTGCTCCAGGAGGGTGGTGGCACGCTCGACGAGGGTGAGCGGGACCAGATGCTCGCCATCGTCCACCAGCAGGCCGACTACATGGCGCGCATCGTGTCCGATCTCATCATGCTCGCACGCGACTCCGGCAAGGACCTTCGCCTCGACCTCGCACCGGTGTCGCTGCTCGCGGTGGCTCGAAGGTCGATCCCCGCGGCGGGCATCTCCGAGCGATCCGTGACGGTCGAGTGCGATCCATCGCTCATCGCCTACGTGGATCCGAATCGGATCCAACAGGTGTTCGTCAACCTCCTCAGCAACGCCGATCGGTATGGGGGCCCGAACCGCCTCGTTCGGGTCGTGACGCGCGGTTCGGACGTGATCATCGAGGTCCACGACGACGGTGACGGGATACCAAAGCGACACGAGGTGAGGGTCTGGGACCGGTTCGAGCGTGGCCCGAACCGCCTGAACGCGGCGATCCCCGGGTCGGGGATCGGTCTCGCGATCGTCAACGCCATCGCCGTCGCCCACGGTGGGACGGCGAGCTACCGACGCTCCGAGGAGCTCGGCGGAGCGTGCTTCACCGTCTTCCTCCCGGCCAGGGCGTCGCTCGCGGTCGAGGAGCGAGCAGAGTCCCACCGGACGACACCGGTCTCGAGCGGACCGGTCGCCTGACGCGTCTCGGGCGAGGCGGGGACCGCCACGTCGACCGATCGTGTGAGGGTCCCGCACCAGAACTCCCCATCGACAGCGATCCGGAGCGGGCGGATGATGGTGGTATGGACACGATCGTCCGCACCCGGTCGATCATGCTGGTGGCTGTCGGTGCCGTCGTGGTGCTCGCCATCATCGGGGTCATCCTCGCCTCCGGCTCGTCGCCGGGACCCGAGCCCGGAACGCCCGAGGCGACGGTCCACGACTACTACCAGGCCCTGATCGACCGCGACGTCGTCGCGGCCGATGCGCTCCTGACGTCCGACCTCAGCGAAGCCTGCCCCGATCGCCTGCGGCAGTTCCTCGAGGCGAGCGATCGCCTCCGTGTCGTGATCGTGGATGTCGACCAGGACGACACGTCGGCCACGGTCGTGGTGCGGATCACCGAGACGTATGACGACAACCCGCTGTCACTCGATTCGTACACATTCGACGAGGTCCTCACCATGGACCACACCGGTGATCGGTGGCTGATCTCCGGTCCTCCATGGCCACTCCACTGCACGGAAGGTTGATCATGTTCGTTGGACTCCTCAATCTGTTGGTCCTGATCGGGATCGTGGTGCTGATCGTCCGTGCCGTGGGGAAGGGACGGGCGCAGACGGGCGAGAGCGTCGGCGTGCTCATCCGCCGCCTCTTCCAGTACCTCGCAATGCTGGCCGCGCTCGCCCTCGTCGGCTTCGGGCTCGCCGGGGTCCTGGAGGCCCTGTTCGTGTCCGCGGAGGGCGTGACCGACGAGACGGACCTGATCGCACGATCCGTGGCGTTCCTGGTCGTCGGTGTCCCCGTGTACGTGGGGCTCGCCCTCTACACGCGATCGCGGCTGCGCGACGATCCGGAGGAGTCGAGATCCTTCGGGTGGGCCGCCTACCTCACGGGTGCCCTTGTCGGATCCCTCGTGGCATCGATCATCTCTGCGGCGAGCCTGCTCGGCGAGGCCCTTGCCGGTGATGGGCTCGCGACCGCCAGCCTCATCGGCCTCGTCATCTGGGGCCTCGGCTGGATCAGCCATCGGTGGGCCGCAGACCGCTTCGGCGACCCCGACAAGATGTGGGTCGAGCATCTCATCGGCTCCTTCACAGGCCTGTCCGTGGCACTCGCCTCCGGAGCCGTTTCCCTCGGGATCGCATCGAGTTGGGCGTACGACTCGGTCTTCGACGTGCCGTCGATCGGTGGCCGCTGGGATGACCTCGCCCCCGCGATCGCGATCGTGACGGTCGCGGCGGTCGTGTGGGGCTGGTACTGGCTCCGTGTGACGCGCCGCGAAGCCCGCAGGCCACTGTGGACGGCCTACGTCCTCCTCGCGGGTGTCCTCGCCGGCGTGCTCATGAGCGTCGCAGGGGCGGCGACCGCGCTGTTCTTCGGGCTCGACTGGTTCCTCGGCGACACTTCGGAGAGCGCATCGTCGTACTTCGAGGGGATCCCTGCCGCCCTCGCCGTTCTCGTGGTCGGAGGGGCATCGTGGGTCTATCACCGCTCGGTGCTCGGCACGCGAAGGACCGGGGTCCGCTCGGAGATCGACCGCGTGTACGACTACCTCCTGGCCGCCGTCGGACTCGCCGTCGGGGTCGGCGGTGTCGCCACCCTCATCGCCTACGGGGTGCGTGCCCTCGCCGGAGTGGAGATCACGGGGTCGGACGGAAGCGCGATCGCTGTGGCGCTGACGCTGCTGATCGTCGGGGCGCCACTGTGGGCGCTCCACTGGCGGCGCGTCCAGCGTGAGTGGCGCGGTGATCCCGCCGTCGTCGGGCTGTCGATGAGCAGGAGGATCTATCTGCCGGTGGTCGTGGGTGTCGCCTGCGGCACGGCCCTGGTCGGCCTGATCATGACGATCTACCTCGCGGTCCAGGACCTCGTCGAGGGCACCTTCGGAAGGGGAACGCTCGACACGGTGGCGGTCCCCGTCGCCCTCGTGCTGGCCACTGCGGGGGTGGGTTGGTACCACGTCCGCAGCCTCCTCGGCGACCGAGCGACCCTCACACCCGCCCCTGTGCACGCCGTGCGCGAGGTGATCCTGGTGTCCGAGGACGGAGAGGCGCTCGCGTCGGCCATGAGTGCCGCCCACTATCGCATCCGCCGCCTGCACGCATCGGCGCCGCCGTCGTTCGAGGACTCGGTCGAGGCGGTCCTGCGCGTGCTCGACGCGGAGACCCACGAGCGAGTCGTGGTCGTGACGACGGGAGACCGGTTCGAGGTCCTTCCGCTGGACTGAGTGACGAGCCTGGACTGAGTGACGAGCGAGGGGACGAGGGGGCAGCCCTCGAACGGACACCTCGGAGGCCTCACATGGATCCGGGGGCCTGGTCCGGGAGTCCGGGTGGGTCAGCCGGTGTCGTGCGCCTGGTGTCGAGAACGAGTCAAGCCCTGCGTCGCTCCTGTCGAAACAACGTGGATGGGGCTGACGTTCCTCACCGGGTATGTCCTCGGCCAGCATGGCCGCCAGTCGGCGCGCCTCGCGAGCCTCTCGAGTGCCCCCTCCCGCGGTGCGCGTGATGACGTGCTGGACCTCCATGAACGGGTGGATCGCCTCGTGCTGGCGATGGACGCCATGTGGTCCCTCCTCGAGGAGCGCGGCTTCACCGCCGATGACCTGAGGTCACGCATCGAGCAGATCGACGCGACCGACGGCGTCGTCGACGGGCGGCGTACTCCCCAGCCGGGCGTGTGCCACCGCTGCGGTGCGAAGGTCGCTGCAGGGCTCCCCGCATGCCAGTTCTGCGGAACCGACCTGCCGGAGAACGCCGACGATCCGCTGGCCAGCGTCTGATCGACCCACGAACGAGCGGGCCCCGGGTGGACCCCGGAGCCCGCGTCGATGATCTGGTGCCGGTCTCGAGTCAGCCCTGGTCGGGGCGGTGCTCGCTCTCGACCCTCGCTTCGACTCTCTCTGAGGCGCCTGGTGTGGCGTACTTGCCCCACCACTGCTTCGCTGCGTCGATGCCTCCCACGCCGAACGCGATGGCGAGGGCGATCCCTGCGGCCGCAATGATGATCTTCACCACGTCCTCGGCGAACGTGATGTCGAGGATGTCCAGGGCGAACAGTGCGCCGAACACGATGATGCTGATCTGGATCAACCACGTCAGCCATGGCACGTGCCTGTCGGCCGCGAATGGGCGCACGAGATCCGCCGTCCAGCTCGCGACCGTGGCCGCAACGATGACGATGACCGCAGCGAGGAGCAGGAGCGGAATCCACGCGAGGAGCCGCTCGAGGAGGTCCTCGATGGTGTCGAGCTTCAGGATGCGGACGACGATGAGCCACAGGCCGACGAACAGGTAGCCGTAGATGATCGTGGCCGTGATCGATGCAGCTGACTGGCCAGTGGGCTCGAGGGCCTTGTCGACGCCCGACCTCTGCCACACACCGTCGAGCCACGACGCTCCGAGGACCCGTTGGATGATGCGCCGCACCCACTGGAGGATCCAGCGGCCGATCACGAGCACGACCAGCGCGATCCCGATCAGAATCGCCCATTCGACGATGGTCTCCCCGAGCGTTCTCAGCTCCTCCAGCAATCGATCCCAGAATGACATACGTGACCTCCCACTTCGCCTGTGCCGAGGGCGGATGCGCGACAGACGCGCCCCTCGGTCATTGGATCGAATCGAGCATCTGCGGTTACATCACGAAGGCGCCCCGGCATCGAACCCCCGAGGTCAGGGATCCGGAGCGGCCAGGCGCAGCTCGTCAGGGTCGGACGACCTTCGTCGGCCGAGGGAGAGCCGCGACCTCATCGGCCGTCAGGTCGAGCGTGATGGCATCGTTGCGCACCGATGCGACGCCCGACACGGGTATCGCGATCTCGTGGCGACCCCACCAGTGGCCCCTCTCGAGGACGACGTGGGTGACGTGGTCGTCGTCGAGGAGGAAGCCGTCGACGGTCCCGACCCGCTTGCCGTCGCTCGTGAGGACCTCGCTCTCGCGGCGGATCTCGACCTCGCCCTTCGGGATGCGGTGGAACGTGACGCCGATCTCCTGGGCATCGGCCCCGCCTCGCAGCATCGCCCATTCGACGCCGTTGAAGTCGCCTGCGTAGTAGGGGTAGGCCATCGCATGCTCGATGCCCACGTCCCAATCGTCGGCCATTTCGATCGGCTCCGACATCCTGACGAAGCGGGTCATCTCGACGAGTGGGAACGCATCGAAGGCCGTGTCGCATACGAGTCGGTCGCCGGCATCCTCGACCACGAGGTTCGGCATGGGCACGAGCCGGGCCTCTGACGGGTGGTGCCGCGGCTGGACGACGACGTGCGACACCTTCCTGGCATGCGGATCGATGACGACATCGGCGACGAGGCCCTCGTCGCCTGACGAAAATCCCACGGCCAGTCCGAGTTCGAGCTTCATACGACAACTCTACGCGCGCCGATCTTCGACGCCCGCAGGGTTCGTCATGGATCGGGAGGTTCCTCGGACAGGGGCCGTCGTCGCGGCCGCCGACCCTCGTGCGTCGCCGTGTGGTGGCGTCGACAGAGCAGCACCATGTTGGCGAGGCTCGTCGGACCGCCATCCGCCCAGTGCACGAGGTGGTGCGCTTCGCACCATCCGACCGGGGCATCGCACCCGTCCCACCGGCACCCGCGATCACGCAGGTCGAGCGCACGTCGGATCGCAGGGGTGACCGTGCGGACCCTCCGTCCGACGTCCAGTGGCTGGCCCTCGCCATCGAGGACGACCCGCACGACACCGGCATCGCACGCCAGCCGTCGAAGGGCATCCCGGGTGATCGGCGCGTCGTCGACCCTGGCGGGTCCGCCCGCGGCCTCGACGAGATGGGCATAGTCGACGATCACGGTGACATGCGGCTTCTCTCCACCCGATGTGGTGACGGTCCCGTTGTGGTCGAGCCAGAATCGGCTGACCTCGGTGGCAGCATCCGCCATGCGCTGCGGATGGGTCCGAGTGTCGTCGACGTCGAGGTTCCCCGTGTCGGCGATCGCTCGGAGCGCTGTTGCCAGGGTGTGGCCGGCCTCTGCATCCAGCATGCCCGACAGCGACCACATGCCCTCGTAGGTCTGGCTCATCGAGAGGCGCCTGCGCCGTCGTTGCGCATCGATCGGGCGGATCAGGGATGCGTCGTCGACCTGTTGGGACCAATGCTCGATGGCCGTCCGGAGGTCGGAGGGGCCGAGGTACGTACCAACGTCGGCGAAGACCGTTTCGTGGAGGGGGAACTCGAGGGGATGGCGGTCTCGTGCCGATGCGATCTGCCGGATTGCGGCTTCGGTGAGGTCGCCGGCCCTCGCGACCTTCGCCACGATCGGCATGTCATCGAGGGCGCGCGCCGTGCGCACCGTCGTCGCTGCCGTCGATGCCGACATGCGACAGAACCGCCGCATCCACTGCTTCGTGCTCAACACGTACTCGCGGTCAGCGACGTGTCGTCGGTCGAACTCGGCGACGGCGTGGTGGAACCATGCCGCCGTGGCGTTGAGGTGCCGTTGCAGTGCAAGGAGTGCCTGCTCGACCTCCTCGTCGGACATGCGCCCGAGCACGTCCCCGGGGCTGCCCATCTCGCTACTGACGGGACAGATGGCTTCCATTCATCGACGGTACCGCGCGGGTATGACACGTTTCGTCCGACGAGACGACGTGTCCATGGCTCCGTCGCGGACGGCGGGATTCCCGCTTCACACGGCACGGGCCTCGGCGGATGATGTCGGTGGAGGGAGTCCTGATGGGACGCCGGGAGGGCCCGTGCGCGGCGCTCACGAAGCGAGCTGTGCCGCCCCGATCCTGGCCAGGTCCATGTCGACCTCCTCGGGTAGGCCACTCACGCCGACCGCGCCGATCACCACACCGTCGACCACGATCGGCATGCCGCCTCCCCAGCCCGTGTAGCGGAGATCCCCGAAGTTGGTCATGGGGAAGCCCTCCTCCCTCGACCGCTGCCCGATGACCTCGGAGGGAACGCCCTCCCGTGCCGAGGTGAAGGCCTTGTTGATCGCGTTCGCGATGGACGCGAGGGGGCATCCGTCGGTGCGGAGGAAGGCGACGAGCTCGCCGTGCGGGTCGACGACCGCGACCGCCGCGCCCGCCTCCCTGCCCGCAAGCTCGTCGCGAATGGCGTCGAGGACCCGTTGGGCGTCCTCGTGTCCGATCTCGTCCCGCACAGGCATCACCGGACCTCCTCGATCTCGACGGATGCATCGACCCACGCGCCGCCGGCATCGCTCGATGCCACGACGGCCTCCACGAACGCCACACCCCTCGCCCCGTCGACCGCGTTCGGGAAGTCGAGGGCGAGGGGATCAGGAGTACGCCCCGATCGCCTCGCGGCGATGACCTCCGCCGCGTCCGAGTAGAGGTTGGCGAACGCCTCGAGGAAGCCCTCGGGATGACCCGCCACGATCCTCGATGCCCGCGCCGCGGCGGGGAGGATGTCAGGGCCGTTCGGTGTGAAGGTCCTGACGGGCCCTTCGAGCGGACGGAAGACGAGCCTGGTGGGGTGCTCCTGCTCCCACTCGAGCGTGCCGAGGGTGCCAGAGACGCGGATCCTGAGGCAGTTCTCCACCCCTGCGGCCGCCTGGGTCACCCAGAACGATCCCCGAGCGCCGTTGTCGAACCGCAGCATGGCGGCTGCGAAGTCGTCGACCAGGCGTCCCGGTGCGATGTGCCCCACCTCCGCCGCCACCTCGGTCACCTCGAGGCCGGTGATGAAGCGGACGAGGTTGTGGGCATGGGTCCCGATGTCACCCATGACGAGCGAGGGGCCGCCCCGGACGGGGTCGTACCGCCACGGCAGCTCGCCATCGCCATCGGGATCGTCCTCCCGTGCTTTGCCCCCCTGGACGTACTCGACCTGGACCAGTCGGATCTCGCCGAGCAGCCCCTCCGCGACCATCGCCCTCGCCTGGCGGACCAGCGGGTAGCCGGTGTAGTTGTGTGTGAGGCAGACGACGAGTCCCGTCCGTGCGACGGCATCCACCACGTCCTTCGCCTCGGCAAGGGTGTTGGTGATCGGCTTGTCGCAGATGACGTCGAAGCCACGTGCGAGCGCGGCCGTCACGTAGCGATGATGGCTGTCGTTCGGTGTCATGATCGCCACGACCTCGGCACCATCGGGGCGCTCGCGCTCGGCGTCGAGCATCGTGATGGCGTCCCCATATGCCCGGTCGGGGTGGATGCCGAGGCCGGGTGCCGCCACGAGCGACCGCGCGGGATCGGAGGAGACGACCGCGGCCACGAGCTCGTACCGCCCATCGAGGCGGGCCGCGGCCCTGTGCATCGCCCCGATGAAGCTCCCGGGCCCGCCGCCGATCACCGCGAGCCTCAGCGGCCTGCCCAACATCTCGAGGACCGGATCGCCCACGTCGCCCTCCCTTCCCGGCGACTCTAGGGCGGCAGCCAATGGCGAGGTGCGTAGCATGTGTGCATGGTGAACACACAGTCCTACTCCAAGCCGATCGACGAGACCGTGGAGGCGACTCCCGACTCCCGCTGGACGAGGCTCCGCGCCTACAACGTGGGAATGGGCTTCCTCCATCTCGCCCAGGCGATCGTGATCCTCGCCCTGACGAACGCGTTCTCCCTCCCCGTGACGGCGAACTTCCTCGAGGGGCCTCCCGGTGTCACGGAGCCGACGTTCTCCACCCTGTTCGATGTGAGGATCGGCTGGGCGGTGGCCGCCTTCCTGTTCATGTCGGCGGCGGCCCACTTCATCGTCGCCTCGCCCGGGGTGTTCGGTTGGTACAAGGGCAACCTGATGTACGACCGCAACTATGCGAGGTGGATCGAGTACTCGTTCAGCTCGTCGCTGATGGTCGTGCTCATCGCCATGCTCACCGGGATCTCCGATGTCGCCGCCCTGATCGCCATCGCGGGCGTCAACGCGGCGATGATCCTCTTCGGATGGATCATGGAGCGATACGAGTCGCCGGGTCGACCGGCCTGGCTGTCCTACTGGTTCGGCATCATCACGGGAGCCGTCCCGTGGATCGCCATCTTCATCTACCTGATCAGCCCCACCACCGATGCGTCGCCGCCGGGATTCGTCTGGGGGATCTTCTTCTCGTTGTTCGTGTTCTTCAACACGTTCGCCATCAACATGGTGCTCCAGTACAAGCGGGTCGGCCCGTGGCGCAACTACCTGTTCGGGGAGTCCGCCTACATCTTCCTCAGCCTCACGGCGAAGTCGCTGCTGGCATGGCAGATCTTCGCAGGAACGCTGGTCACCTGACGGGTATCGCCAGCGACGGCCTCACGAAGGAAGCCGATCAGCCCGGCGACGTGCCGCGGAGGACCTTCTTCGACCACGTGCCAGGCCGGTCGAGGATCAGCTCGGCGGCGAGCGCCGTCCAACCCGTCTGGTGGGACGCCCCGAGGCCCGCACCGTTGTCGCCGTCGAAGTACTCGAAGAAGAGCAGATGATCCCTCCATGCCGGATCGTGCTGCAGCATCTCGACACTGCCGTACACCGGCCGGTGCCCATCGTCGTCCTTCCGCCATATCGAGATGAGCCGGTCGGCGAGATCCTGTGCGGCGTCGGCGAGGGTGACCCGGACACCGGATCCCGTCGGGTACTCGACGGTGAGATCGTCGCCATAGAAGTCGTCGAACCACAGCAACGATCGGATCACGAGGTAGTTGATCGGGAACCAGACGGGTCCCCGCCAGTTCGAGTTCCCTCCGAACATGGCGGTCGTCGACTCCGCCGGCTCGTAGTCGATCGTCGCACCGGGCACGCCGGGGACCGCGTAGGAGGTCGCGTACTCCTTCGACAGAGATCGGAGCCCATGGGGTGACAGGAAGGCGGCCTCGTCGAAGAACTGCGCCAGCACCTTGACGAGCCGGTCCTTGTCGACGACGGACACGAGGATGGTCGAGCGGTCCGCGCCCCTGTGGACCTGTGGCTCGAATGCCATACCCGAGTCCGTCTCCGACGCCAGCGCCCTCGCAAACCGCTTCCTGAGGGTCTCGGCCTCCTTCGTGAAGCCGAGGGGGAGGGTTGCGGCCGGGAGCAGCGGAATCGCGCCCTCGAGCGTCTTGACCCTGATCTGCGTCACGTGCCCGGAGGCGTCGGTGAGCCGGTCGTAGAAGAACCCATCCGTGGGGTCGTAGATCCCCGAGGCGTTGATCATGTCGGTGATCATCACGAACTGCTCCGCGAACTTGATCACCATGTCGGTGTACACGGGGTTCCGCTCCGCCAGTGTGACCGCCATGGCCAGCATCGAGAGCGAGTAGAGGGCCATCCACGCCGTGCCGTCGACCTGTTCGATGGACACGCCCTGGGGGAGGTGGGACCGGTCGATGGGGCTGATGTTGTCCAGACCGAGGAACCCGCCTCCGAACAGGTTGTTGCCGTCGGGATCCTGCCGATTGAGCCACCACGTGAAGTTGAGGAGCAGCTTGTGGAAGACCCGTTCGAGGAAGTCGTAGTCGCGGGCGCCGTCGATCGCGAACACCCGCATGGCGGCGATCGCGTGGACGGGCGGGTTCACGTCGTCGAAGTTCCACTCATAGGCAGGGAGGGCACCGTCCGGGTTGAGGAACCACTCGCGCAGGAGCACGATCAGCTGGTACTTCGCGAACGCGGGATCCACGTGTGCCCACGGGATCGTGTGGAAGGCGAGGTCCCACGCCGCGAACCAGGGGTACTCCCACGGATCGGGCATGGCCATCACGTCGAACGTGTCGAGATTCCGCCACCCCGTGTTGCGCACGGTCGCGTGCCCGGCTGGTGGAGGCGGTTCCGCAGGATCGCCGTCGAGCCACCGGCTGACCCGGTAGGGGTAGATCTGCTTCGACCAGACGAGGCCCGCAATGGCCTGCCGGACGATGGCCTTCTCCTCGTCATCGGCGTCGTCCGGCGTGATCGCCGTGAAGAATGCGTTCGCATCGTCCGTGCGCGATGCCGCGACGCGATCGAAAGCCGTGCCCGACCAGTCGCCCTCCGACGCGGGAGAGCCTTCGGCCGGTCGGTGGAGCCGAAGCCGCAGCTCGACCTTGGCGCCACCCGCGACGGTGAGGTGGTACCACCACGCAGCCTTGGTGCCGGTGTGTGCGGGATTGACCGTGGCGTCACCCCACACGACGTGGTCGTTGATCCCGTCCTTGGGGAACGAGGTGACGGCCTCGCCACCGAACAACTTCGGCTCGTTCGTCTCGTTGTCGCAGAACAGCGGCGTGGGAGCCGTGCCGTCGGGGGAGGGTGCCGCCTCGAGCCGGTACCTGCTGAGCCTCTCGTGCCGGTCCACCACGATCGCACCGTCGGCCAGACCCAGGGACGGCAGGTCCGTGCTGCCCGTCCAGCGCCAGGTGTTACGGAACCACAGGGTGGGCAGGACCTCGATGGTCGCCTCGTCGGATCCGTGGTTCTCGATCGTGATCGAGGCGAGGATCTCGGTCGGCGAGGCCTTCGCGTAGGTGACCTCGATGATCCAGTACTTCCCGTCGTCGAAGACCCCGGTGTCCATGAGCTCGTACTCGGGATCGTGACGAGAACGTTGACCGTTGACGGTGACCAGTTCGTCGTAGGGGAACGCTGCCTGCGGGTAGTGGTACCTCCATCCGAGGAGGGCGTGGCTCGGCAGACCCTCGGTGTACCACCAGTACTCCTTGACGTCCTCGCCATGGTTGCCCTGGGGATTGGTGAGTCCGAACATCCGCTCCTTGAGGATGGGATCGGCGCCATTCCACAACGCAAGGGCGAGACAGAGTTCATGCTGGATGTCGGAGATGCCGGCCATCCCATCCTCGTTCCAGCGGTACGCACGCGATCGCGCCTGGTCGTGGGTGAAGGAGTTCCATGCGTCGCCGTCTGCGCTGTAGTCCTCCCGGACCGACCCCCAGGCCCGCTCGGCGAGGTACGGCCCCCACTCGTACCACGGGTTGGCGGTGAACAGATCGTCCTCTGCCTTCCCCGTGGCTTCGGCGAGGCGCGCATGTTCGGCCGTCGCAGGAGCGGTGGCTGGGTCGTCCGTCACGATGGCTCCTCGATTCGCGTGCCGTCCACCGTGGGATTCTGGCACCGTGCGGGGACCACGAACACGCCCGTCGCACTGCGGCCGCGATTCCCCTCCTCGCGTCGAATCCGCGGCACGCGCGGCGTCTCCATGGGTGCAGACCTCGAACAAGGAGGAGTCATGCGACAATGGTTCAAGACGATGGCGCTCGGAGCCGTGCTGACGATGGTCATCGCGGTGCCGGCGGCCGCACAGGATGGTGACTTCGACGACGCACCGATGGGATCGACCGAGCGTGTCGCAGAGCAGGTCATGGAACAGGGCCAGCTTCGCCTCAGCGCATCAGACGTCGTCACGCCCGCTCCTGCCGGTGACCAGGTGGGCGAGCAGTCCCAGGTCAGGGACAGGGACCGCCTGCGTGATGGCACCGGTGGGGACTGCGACGGCACGTGCGACGGGGACGGTGCCATGGAGCAGGCCCGTGTCAGGGACCGCCTCCATGATGGCACCGGCGGGAGCTGCGTCGGTGACTGCGACGGCGATCGGGCCATGGAGATGGAGCAGATCCGTCAGCGCATCCGTGACGCTCGGGACGGCTGCGAAGCGGGCTGGATGTTCACCCACTGCCACGCCTGGGCACACCAGGTCGCCCTCTGACCCACGATGTCGGCTCACAGGGCAGCGCCTGCCGTGAGCCTTCGTGAGATCGACGATGAGCTGGTAGACGGGATCCGGGGTCGCTCAGACGCCGCCTTCACCACCGTCTACCAGCTCATCGGCTCGGATCTCCTCTCGTTCGCGTACGGGATGCTCCGTGACCGGGGCGCCGCCGAGGACGCCGTGCAGCAGGCATTCCTCGAGCTCGCGAGGGCCGCTCCCACGATCAGGGGGGATGGGCGGTCGTTGCGCGCCTGGCTCTACCGCAGTGTCCGGTACTCGTGTCTCGACGAGGTGCGGAGGCGGTCGCGGCATCCCGAGGACCCGTCGGAGCGGTTGCCCGAGGAGGGCGTGCACGACGACGTCCCCATGCCGGACCCCGATCTCCAGGACGCGCTGATGGAGCTGAGCGACCGGCACCGGGCGATCCTCGTCCTGCGGTACGTGCTCGACGCCTCGTTCGACGAGATCGCGACGGTGCTCGGGATCAACCGCGCCGCTGCCTACGCGTCCTGCGCAAGGGCGGAGAGGAGCCTCGAACGCCGACTTCGACGCGTCGAATCCGGGTCCGCCGCGGCGTCTGAAGAGGTGAGAGGAGACAGGACAGGACCATGAGCACCATCGACCAACGGATGAGGGCGTTGCGTATCGAGATCTCGCCCGACGTCGAGGAGCGGCACCTCGCGGCCGTGGCTCGCGAGCTGCGCGATCCGCGTCCGGTTCCTGCCCCGATGCCGCGTTCGTCCCGAACGCCGGCTCGGCGCAGGTTCGCCACGGTGCTCGCCTCCGCTGCCATCCTCCTCCTCCCCGCGGCGGCGCTCGGAGCCGAGCGGTCCGTTCCGGGGGACTTCCTCTACCCCGTCAAGCAGGGCACCGAGTGGGCGCGTTCCCTCATCGATCCCGGGGTGCCCGAGCGCCACCGGGTGCAGGAACTCGAGATCGTGATCCAGCGTGGAGCGCCCATCGAGGTCGTGAGCGAACGCTTCGCGGACGCAGGAGAGGCCTCCTCCGGGTCCCCGGAGTTGGCGCTCAGAGTGGACCAGGCGCGGGCACAGATCCGGGAACGCTATGGCGTGGACCTCGACCCCGCGTCTCGGGGCTCCGGTGCGGGCAGCCGGGGCACGAGCGATCGGAGCGGTGACGTCGGGAACGATGACGGGGCGCCGGGGGGTGCGACCTCACGGGACGAGGCCCCGCGCACCGCGACGACGTCGACCACGGCACAGGTGCCGGGGCGCGATGACGGCGGCCAGGGAACGATCACTCCCTCGACGACATCGGCGGGAACCTCGACGGGGACGACGGAACGGAGCCAGGACCGCTCCCGATCCGGCGACGCCGGCTCGCAGCCCTGAGGGCACCGTGCTGGTGTCGGGTGAGTGGTCAACGTGACGCGCAGGAGGGGGAGGACACGTGGCTCCCCCTCCGACGTTCGACCCGACCCCTTCGGACCCCGAGGGCGCGCGGGATCAGCTTTCGACGATGTCGTGCCCGTGCACGGTCAGCGCCCAGATGACGGCGATCGACACCGCGATGAAGGCGATCGCCCAGATCGGGTAGTACGGCAGCCATGCGAACGCAGCGAGCATCGCCACCGCCGCGAGGATCACCGCGACGGTCCGTGCCCACACGTTGGCCGTGAACAGCCCGAAGCCCGAGATCAGGATCACGATCCCGAGGATCAGATGGATCCAGCCCCACGTGGTCGTGCGCATGCCTGTGACGTCGCAGCGTGCGGCGCGGTCCCTAGCATGACCGCGCACGCGACAAGGGAGGGAAGGATGAGGAAGGCAGCGTTCATCGCATCGGTCGTGATCGGTGCGATGCTGATCGTGGGCGGCATCGGCACGTGGATCCTGGTGAGCAACACGCTCGCACAACAGAACATCGTCGTGTCCGACGATGCCTCGTGCCTCGCAGGCGATGACGTCGATGGCCCGTTCAGCGCCTACTGCCAGGCGAAGGTCATCGAGAAGCACGCCCTCGAGGCGACCGGTGGCAAGTACTACGCGGAACTCGACAGGGAGGACCCGCTGCGTGCGGTGGCGGCGAGCGCCGCCTACCTGCAGGCGTCGCTGTTCACCTCCGTCGTGGCGTTCGGTGTGGCGGGAATGGCGATCCTCATCGGGATCCTGTTCATCCTCATCGGCCTCGGCATGAGGGACGTCGAGGAGAGGGTCGCGCCCGCGGCGGCGAGTCCGCCTGCAGCCGCAGCGTCGTAGCGGAACCGAGACGACCGAGGGCGGTGCCCCCCTGCGGGCACCGCCCTCGTCGCGTGTGGGGCGCATCAGATCCGCAGGTGCACGCCCACTTCGAAGAGCTTGTCCGGCGGGAGACGGAAGTAGGCGGACGAACCTGCGACGTTGCGCTGGAGGATCGCGTACATGGAGGCGAAGAGCCGCCGGACACCGCTCCCGGTGGGGATGATGGTCTCACGTCCCACGAAGTACACGGCGTCCTCTGGATCGAACCCGAAGTGGCGCGTCACGATGTCCGCGAGGGCGCCTGGGACGTCCGGTCGCTCCATGAAGCCATAGGTCAGTCTGACCTGGAAGAAGCCGTCACCGAGGTCGTGCACACTCGCTCGTCGGGCCCTCGGGATCCGGGGCTCATCCGCGCTGCGGACCTCTGCGAGGACGACGGTCTCGTGGAGCACCTCGTTCGCCCTCAGGTTCCGCAACAGGGTGGTGGGGGTCGTATCGACGCTCCTGGTCATGTAGACGGCCGTGCCCGGGACGCGTGTCTGTGGGTGGGCCGCCACGGAGGCGATGAACCGCTCGACGGGGACGGGCTCGTGTTCCCTGAGCTGGAGCGCGACCTCGTTGCGGCCCGCCCTCCACACGGCCATCACGAGGAAGATCAGGCCGGCGATCACCAGAGGCACCCATCCGCCTGCGGGGATCTTGAGGATGTTGGCGCCGAAGAAGGCGACGTCCACGATCAGGAACAGGCCGATCATCGCCGTCGCCGCGACCGGGTTCCAGTGCCATCGCTCGCGCACGAGACGGTCGAGCAGGAGGGTCGTGATCACCATCGTCGTGGTGACTGCGACACCGTATGCCGCGGCGAGGCCCGTGGAGGAGCCGAACGAGATGACGAGCACCACACACGCCGCCATGAGCCCCCAGTTGACGGCGGGGATGTACACCTGGCCGAACTCCCTCGCCGACGTGTGGTCGATCCGGATGCGCGGGAGGTATCCGAGCTGGACGGCCTGCATCGTGAGGGAGAAGGCGCCGGTGATGAGGGCCTGCGACGCGATCACGGTGGCCGCCGTCGCGAGGACGATGAGGGGCACGATCGCCCAATCGGGCGCCAGTAGGTAGAAGGGACTCTCGATCGCCCCCGGGTCGCCCAGCAACAGGGCGCCCTGGCCGAGGTAGTTCGCCATGAGGCAGGGGAATACGATGGCGAGCCATCCGAGCCGGATCGGTCCCTTGCCGAAGTGGCCCATGTCCGCATACAGGGCCTCGGCGCCGGTGACGACGAGGAACACGGCGCCGAGCGT
This sequence comes from uncultured Acidimicrobiia bacterium, assembly GCA_963792405.1. Taxonomy (GTDB): domain Bacteria; phylum Actinomycetota; class Acidimicrobiia; order Spongiisociales; family UBA5794; genus SZUA-442. Next base: position 1,981,420 of record CAWBVU010000006.1, on the reverse strand, counting down.
CTTGAACGCCTGTACCGGCTCGTCGAGGAAGAACTGGGCGGCATACGTCGGAGCGAACGCCCGCAGGACGGATGGATCGGCCAGCACGTGGGTCACGCCGAGGATCGCCAACGTCCCGAACCAGATGACCATGACGGGGCCGAAGATGCGCCCGATGGCGGCGGTCCCCCTCCGCTGCACCGAGAACAGTCCCACGAGGATGGCCACGGCGATGGGGATGACGAAGCGGTCGAGCGACGGCGCCACGACCTCGATGCCCTCGACGGCCGACAGGACCGAGATCGCAGGGGTGATGATGCCATCCCCGTACAGGAGGGCGGTCCCGAACAGCCCGATGACGATGACGAAGGACATCCGGCTGACCCTGCCGACGCGACTCGTCGGAACCACGAGGGAGGTGAGGGCGAGGATGCCTCCCTCGCCGTCGTTGTCAGCCTGCATCAGGACGATCACGTATTTGAGGGTGACGACGATGACCAGCGACCACAGGATCAGTGAGAGGATCCCGAGCACCGCTTCGCTCGTGACCTCGACCCCGCCGGCGTGCACGGCCTCGCGGAAGGCATACAGGGGGCTGGTGCCGATGTCGCCGTAGACGATGCCGAGCGCGCCGAGGGTGGCTGCCCCGAGATACGCTCGGGACCGGGTATGGGCGGTGGTCACTGCATCCTTGCTCGCTCGGTGAACTGTACGGACGCTGCGCACTACTCCGTCGTGCCGGGGGTCTCGATCACTCCTCGGGCTGGTCGATCGTGCGCAGCCGCGAGGTCGTGGCGCGCAGCGGCATCGTGGAGATCTCGAGGACCGCTCCGCCCACGGTGGCGGGTGCCCTCGCCGCCTCGATCAGGCCCCGCCCGAGCACCGCCCCCGCCGCCCTGCCCGATGGCCTCCGGATCCAGCCGGATGAGACGAAGACGCCGACCGACAGCGCCGCGATCACGATCATGGTCACGGCCACGACCACCCAGCCCCAGCTCGAGCCGATGCCGGGAAGGTTGATGAAGTTCATCCCGAAGAAGCCGGTCACCAATGACAGTGGCAGCATGATCGCTGCGTAGATCGTCAGGACCTTCGTGACGTCCGTTGCGTTGCGGGCCTCCGCCCCACGGTAGGCATCGAGGATCTCGGCGAGCTCGGTCCTGGCGCTCTCGAGGCCCTGCGCGGTGCGGTTCGCCAGGTCGAACACGTCGGAGAACCGCCTCCGCCCTGCCGTCGTGATCAGCGGCGACGGTGTCGTACGGAGCTGGTCGAGCGTCTCGCGCTGGGGATTGACGACCCGCCTCACGTTGGTGAGGTCACCTCGCACGGCGACGAGGTCACCGAGGAGGTGGGAGTCCGCAGCGAGCGCCATGTCGATGAGTCCGTCCGCCTGATCCTCGAACAGGTCGAGGACGCTGAGGAGGCGCCGCGTCAGCACGTCGGCCAGGCGCGCGAGGAGGACATCGGTGGTGCCGCTCCCGAGGGACGGGTTCCTCAGCATCTCGTCCCACAGGGCGTCGATCGACGGCGACCGATGCTCGTGCACCGTCACGAGGTGGTGCCCGGTCACGAAGCAGTCGACCTCGTAGGTCTCGACGACGTCCGATCGGAGGCCGTGGAGGACGACGAGGAGGTGGTGGCCGAAGTCGTCGACCTTCGGGAGGTCCTCCTCCTCGACGGCGTCGCGCATGGCGATCGCGTCGAAGTCGAGCGTGGCGGCGAGTGCGGCGAGGGTCCCGGCGGCGTCCCCGTCGGTCGTGACGTCGATCCACGCCCAGCCGTCATGGGCGTCCGGTGGTGTGTCGTGGTCCGAGGTGACGACCGTTCCCTGTCCGTCTGACACGAGGATGCGTTGGTACATGCGCGGATGATCGCCGCTCGGTGCCCGCCGTCCAACGATCCTCGGTCCTCGTCGAACCGGTCGGCTACAGTGCGCGGGCGCCGGCCCACCCGGATGGTCGGGCATGCAGGAGGGAGGAAGACATGGATCTCGGGAGCCTCATCGCCGCGCTCGCCCTCGGCTTCGTCGCTGGAGCCATCGGGAGGGCCCTCGTCCCGAACGATGCGTTCAGGGCGCTGTCGGGATGGCAGTCATGGGCGGTGTCCACGCTGCTCGGCCTCGCCGGCGCCCTCGTCGGCTACTGGTTCTTCACGGGTGTGCTGGGCATCGGTGACACCGACACGTTCGACTGGGGCGGCATCATCGGCGCGATCATCGGCGCCATCGTCGTCGTGTTCGGGGCGTCGTGGCTGCTCAAACGCCTCGGTAGGGGTTGACCATCGGGGACGGGTCGTCCGCTCGTGCGTAGAGCGACGACCCGGCTCGCACGATCTCCCTCTCGAGTTCCGCACGTGTCGCGCGAGCGGCCTTGAGGAGCTTCCTGCCCCCTGCACCTTCCGCGATCCTGTCGATGAGCACCGTCATGTCGTGGTGCCTCCCGAGGTCGTCGCTCAGCCCCTGCAAATCGCGGCTGAGGTGCCGCAGGTCCCCGTCGGCGATGTCGGCAAGGAGCATCGACTGGTACAGCCGGTACTTCTCCCACCTGCGGAACGAGTGGAAGTCCTCGGGTGAACCCCTGGTGCGGGCATGCCGGAAGGCCGCTCGCCCCCGTCGGTAGGTGTGGGCTGCGCCGCTCACCATGACGGCGGGATCGTCGGGGAACCCGAGTGAAGCCGCTGCGGGTGCGGAACCCGCGATGAGGACGTGCGCGGCATCGAGTCGCGCGATGGCGAGCGACGTCGCGGACTCTGCCTCCAGGCCCGCACGCAGCGCGACCGCACGGGGCCCGGTCCGGTCCCGGTGACCTGGCTGCAACTCGTCGATGGTGTCGAGGGACACGCGTGCGTCGCGCACGGGCGCCACGAATGCGCGCGACGTCGCGAATCGACCGGTCCACGTCCCGCACACCGTTCACGCCGGGGAACAGGCGCAGCAGCGCCCTGGCACGCTTGCAGGTGGTCCTGAGGGCGTGGACGGACTCGTGGAATCCCATCATGGTGGGGTCGGCGGCGATCGCCGATGCCTCGCTGATCAGTCCATCGAGGATCCGGTGTGCGCCCTCGTGGATCGGCTCACCGACGCGGAACACATAGGCGGAGTGGCTGGTCACGCCCGTCCCGCTCGGTCAGACCCGGCCGTCGGAGGCCGTGCAGTCGGCGTGGCCGCACTCACAGGGCTCCGTCGTCACGCCGAGGCCCAACCGGCACGTGGGGGAACAGAACGCACCGTCCGCCTCGACGGGACAGGTGCATGGTGCATACGCGCAGATCATCGCGTGGCTCCTTCCACCCTCGAATCTACAGGCGCTGTAGGCCCCTTCGGATCGATGGAGGTCACACGAGACCGTGGTCGTGCGCGAAGCCCTCGAGGATGCCCCTCAGGTTCGGTTCGCCGATCTCGTCGAGGTCGTAGTGCACGCGGGTGTGGGGCTTGTCGATGCGCACCACCCTGGACAGGTCGATCGGCGTGCCGATCACCACGGCATCGCAGTCGACCGCGTCGATCGTCGCCTCGAGGTCGCGGATCTGCTCCTCGCCGTACCCCATGGCCGGCAGGAGGCTGCCGATCCCCGGGTAGGTGGCAAACGTGTCAGCCAGCCTGCCCTTCACCCATGGCCGCGGATCGATGATCGCCGCGGCGCCGTTGGCCTCGGCGGCCACCGTCCCTGCCCCGATCGTCATGCCCCCGTGGGTGAGCGTCGGTCCGTCCTCGATCACCAATACACGGCGGCCCCTGATCACGTCGGGGTCGTCCACCCTGATCGTGGAGTTGGCGCTCACCACGGTCGCAGCCGGGTTGACGGCTGAGATGTTCGCCCTGACCGCCGCCGCTCCCTCCGGTGTGGCACTGTCGAGTTTGTTGATGATGACGACGTCGGCGAGTCGGAGGTTGGTCTCGCCCGCGTAATACGAGAGCTCATGCCCGGGTCGATGGGGGTCGATCAGGGTGAGGTAGAGGTCGGTGGCGAGGAACGAGATGTCGTTGTTCCCCCCGTCCCACACGATCACGTCGCACCCCGCCGGATCGTCCTCGGCGGCGCGGACGATGGCTTCGTAGTCGATGCCGGCGTAGATCACGTTGCCGCGGACCACGTGCGGCTCGTACTCCTCCATCTCCTCGATCGTGCAGTCGTGGTCAGCGAGATCCGAGACGACGGCAAATCGTTGCACCGTCTGCCGTTCCAGGTCGCCGTACGGCATCGGGTGGCGGATGGCGACGGGCTTGAGGCCCATGCCCATGAGGGTCTCGATCACCTTGCGGGTGGTCTGGCTCTTGCCCACACCGGTCCGTACCGCACACACGGAGATCACAGGCTTGGTGGACGCGATCTGCGTGTCCCTGGGGCCGAGGATGGTGTAGCTCGCCCCCGCGGCCTGGACGATCGAGCACAGGTGCATGACGTGGTCGTACGAGATGTCGCTGTAGGAGAACACGCATTCATCGACGGCGAGGTCGCGGATGAGGGCGGGGAGGTCCTCCTCGGGGAGGATCGGAATCCCCTCCGGATACCGCGGCCCTGCGAGCCCAGGCGGGTAGCGGCGTCCCGCGATGTCGGGGATCTGGGCGGCGGTGAAGGCGACGACCCGGGTCGTCTCGTCGTTGCGGTACCGGGTGTTGAAGTTGTGGAAGTCCCTGCCCGCCGCACCGATGATGATCACGTTCCGCTCGGCCATGCCACACTTCCTCCCACCACGCCGCCGTGGATCCTCGTCGCAGTCATCACCCACCCGTGCGCCTGCGGCCTGTGGCGACGATCGTACGGTCGATTCGGACCGTGCGCCGAATTCCGGGCGTGCGCTGACAGGATCGGCCGAGTGCCGGACAGGAGGATGATGTGGCCTCGCCGATGGATCGCCGTCGCCGGTTCGAGGAGGTCGCCGCGGAGGTCTACGAGCCCCTGCAGCGGTACCTCCGTCGTCGCGCGTCCACCGACGACGCCGACGATGCGCTCGGCGACGTGATGCTCACTTTGTGGCGGCGGCTCGACGACGTGCCGGAGGATGCCGTCCTCCCATGGTCCTACGCCGTGGCTCGCAACGTCCTCGCGAACACGCGTCGTGCCCAGCGGCGCCGGATCGCCCTCGTCGAGAAGGTCGCGCACGCCGACCCCGGCCTGTACGTGGCGGACACGGCAGGGGACGACCACCCCGAGGTCGTGGCCGCCCTCATGCGCCTCCCCGAGACCGACAGGGAGGTGCTCACGCTGTGGGCGTGGGAGGAGCTCGAGCCCAGGGAGATCGCGGTGGCCCTCGACACCACGCCGAACGCGATCAGCCTCCGCCTCTCGAGGGCGAGGTCGAGGCTGGCGACGGAGCTGAAGCGACAGAGTGGCGCCGATGCCGGACATGAAGGGATCGAACGAACAGGGGAGTATCCGGAATGAGCGACGATCTCCGATCAAGGTTGAAGGCGATCGACCCCATGTCCCCGGACATCCCCACCGAACCCGTGACGAGTGCATCGTCGCGGCGCAGACTGGAGCAGATCATGTCCTCACCCATCATCGACACGCCATCGGATCCGGCGGCCTCGGATCCCTCGAAGTCCAACCGGCCGTCGAGCACGCCGTGGTTCGCGGCGATCGCCGCCGTGGTCGTCGTCGCCGTCGCCATCGGCGCCGTCGCCCTGACGAGAGGGGACGACGCCGTCACGGCGGGACCTCCCCTCGAGCTCTCCGGCGGTGGCGACGACGTCATGGCGTCCTGCCTCGCACCGAGCGCCGACATCCTGCGCGACATGGAGGTCGCCCTCGAGGGGACCGTGACCGCCGTCGACGGTGAGGTGGTGACCCTCCGGGTGGACCGGTGGTTCACGGCAGGTGACGCCGACACCGCCACGATCACGGCGCCAGCAGGTATGGAAGCCCTCATCGGAGGCATCCCATTCGAAGTGGGTGGTGTGTACCTCGTCTCGGCGACCGGCGGCACGGTCAACTACTGCGGGTTCTCCGGACCCGACTCACCGGAGCTGCGGGCACTCTACGACGAGGCGTTCCCCGGCTGATCGCCGTTCCCCTGCGGAACGAGAAGGGCCCGTGCAGGCGAAATCCCTTCGCCTGCACGGGTTCCCGCCTGTTCAGGCCTTGGGGCCCTTGATAGGATGAAGTGCAATAGCCGCGCGCTCTGGGAGGATCCGAGATGGATTTCCGTCCTGTCGAGAAGCCCGGCTCCTTCACGGTCCTTCCCAATCTGGGTGACTACGCCACGGCGCGTGAGTCGTTCGATTGGGACCAGGTGAGCAAGTACCTCGACGGCCTGCACGGCGGCCGGATCAACATCGCCCACGAGGCGGTCGATCGGCACGCCACCGGCCCGCTCGAGGACCATGTCGCTCTCCGATGGATCTCGAGGAGAGGGTCCGTCCACGACACCACCTACGGCGAACTCGCCGCACTGACGTCACGGTTCGCCTCAGCGATCCGATCGTTGGGGGTGGTTGAGGGGGACAGGGTGTTCGCGCTGGCGAACCGGATCCCGGAGCTGTATGTCACCGCCCTCGGAACCCTGAAGAACGGCAGTGTGATCGCGCCACTGTTCTCGGCGTTCGGGCCGGAGCCGATCCAGACGAGGATGCAGATGGGAGGGGGCAGGGTCCTCGTCACGACGGAACGCCTCTACCTGCGCAAGGTCGAGCCGATCCGCGACCGTCTCCCCGACCTCGAGTTCGTGATCCTCGTGCGCGAGACCGAGCGGCCGCTGCCGCCGGACACGATCGCGTTCGACGAGCTCATGGAGACCGGTGATCCGACGACGCCGGCGCTGCCCATGGATCCCGAGGACATGGCACTGGTCCATTTCACGTCGGGGACGACCGGCACCCCGAAGGGTGCGGTCCACGTCCACGGCGCCGTGCTGCACCACTGGATGTCCGCGTTCTACGCACTCGACCTTCACCCTGACGACATCTTCTGGTGCACGGCCGACCCGGGCTGGGTGACCGGAACGTCGTACGGGATCATCGCCCCCTTCGTCCACGGCGTCACGAACGTCGTCGACGAGGGCGAGTTCGACGCCGACCGCTGGTACGGGATCATCCAGGACCAGCAGGTCACCGTCTGGTACACGGCGCCGACCGCCATTCGCATGCTCACCAAGGCGGGGCTCGAGGTCGTCCACGACTACGACCTGTCGTCCCTCCGCTTCGTGGCGAGTGTCGGTGAGCCGCTCAACCCCGAGGGCGTGATGTGGGGCATCGAGGCCCTCGGTCTCCCCATCCACGACAACTGGTGGCAGACGGAGACCGGCGGCATCATGATCGCCAACTACCAGGCGGAGACGATCAGGCCCGGCTCGATGGGGCGGCCCCTTCCCGGCATCGAGGCGGGGATCCTCGCGCTCGACGAGCGCGGGGAGGTCGTGCGGGGCGACGACGGCCTCGTCGTGGAGGTCACCGAACCGAACGTCGAGGGCGAGCTCGCCGTGCGTGCCGGATGGCCCTCGATGTTCCGGGGCTACCTCGGCATGGAGGACCGGTACCGCTCGTGCTTCGTCGACGGCTGGTACCGCACGGGTGACAGGGCCGAGCGCGATGAGGACGGGTACTTCTGGTTCATCGGTCGGGGTGACGACGTCATCAAGTCTGCTGGCCACCTCATCGGGCCATTCGAGGTCGAGTCGGTACTCGTCGCCCATCCCGCGGTCGCGGAGGCGGGCGTCATCGGCGTGCCGGACCCCGTCGCCGGGGAGATCGTCAAGGCCTTCGTGTCCCTGCACCCCGGCCACGAGTGGACCGAGGACCTCGAGCGGGAGCTCATGGCATGGAGCCGGACGCACCTCGGTGCCTCGGTCTCCCCACGCGAGATCGTGTTCGAGCCCGATCTGCCCCACACACGGTCAGGGAAGATCATGCGAAGGCTGCTGAAGGCGAGGGACCTCGGCCTTCCCACGGGTGACCTCTCGAGTCTCGACCAGAAGGAGGATGCCGAATGATCGGCAAGGACGACGGCCTGCGGCTCCTGCGCCAGATGCTGCTGATCCGCCGCTACGAGGAGAAGTGCGCTGAGCTCTACCAGGCCGAGAAGATCCGTGGGTTCCTCCACCTCTACATCGGCGAGGAGGCCGTCGCGGTGGGCGTGATCGACGCCCTCGAGCCGGATGACGCCGTCGTGGCGACCTATCGCGAGCACGGGCACGCCCTCGCCCTCGGGGTCGATCCCGGCAGGATCATGGCCGAGATGTACGGACTCGTCGAGGGGGTCAGCAGGGGACGGGGAGGGTCGATGCACCTGTTCGACGCCGACCACCGGCTCTACGGTGGCAACGCCATCGTGGGAGGGGGTCTCCCGCTCGCCGTGGGACTGGCCCTCGCCGACACGATGCAGGGGAAGGAGCGGGTCACGGTGGTCTTCTTCGGCGAGGGGGCAGTCGCCGAGGGTGAGTTCCACGAGTCCATGAACCTCGCCGCGCTGTGGAACCTGCCTGTCCTGTTCTGCTGCGAGAACAACCAGTACGCCATGGGCACCGCCCTCACCCGCGCCCAGGTCCAGACGAAGCTCACGCTCCGTGCAGCCTCCTACGAGATGCCGGCATGGGAGGTCGACGGCATGGACGTGCTCGCTGTGAACCACGCTGCACGGTCGGCCGCCGAGTCCGTGAGGGCGGGCGGTGGCCCGCACTTCCTCGAGCTCATGACCTACCGGTTCCGTGCGCATTCGATGTTCGACCCCGAGCTGTACCGCGACCGCACCGAGGTCGACGAATGGAAGCACCACGATCCGATCGATGCGTTCCGCTCGCACCTCGTGGGCGAAGGGCTCCTGACGGATGAGGACTGGCAGACAATCGAGCGCGACGTCGTCGCAGAGGTCGATGCCGCGGTGTCGTTCGCCGAGGCAGGATCCCTCGAGGGTGTCGACCAGCTCACACGATTCGTGCACTCGGAGGAGGTGATGGCATGACGACGCTCGACGCAGGAGTCAGAACGATCACCTACCGAGAGGCAGTGCGTGAGGCGATCCGACATGCGATGCTGGAGGACGACCGCGTCTTCCTGATGGGGGAGGACGTGGGTCGGTACGGCGGGTGCTATGCCGTGTCGAAGGGCCTGCTCGAGGAGTTCGGCGAGGACCGCATCCGTGACACACCCCTGTCGGAGTCGGGCTTCGTCGGTGCGGGCATCGGAGCGGCGATCGGTGGCATGCGTCCCATCGTCGAAGTGATGACGGTGAACTTCTCGCTGCTGGCGCTCGACCAGATCGTCAACACCGCGGCGCTGATGCTCCACATGTCGGGAGGGCAGTTCAACGTCCCCATCGTCATCCGCATGGCCACGGGGGCCGGACGGCAGCTCGCCGCCCAACACTCGCACTCGCTCGAGGGCTGGTACGCACACGTGCCGGGCCTCAAGGTGGTCGCGCCCGCCACGATCGAGGATGCCCGATGGATGCTGGCGACCGCCCTCGAGGACCCGGACCCCGTCATCATGTTCGAGCACGCAGGTCTCTACAACCAGGCGGGTGAGCTCCCTGTCGAAGGCGGGCCGGTCGACCTCACGACGGCGCGCATCCGGCGCACCGGTGAGGACGTCACCATCGTCACCCACGGCGGGAGTCTGTGGAAGGCGATGGAGGCGGCTGACCACCTCGCAGAGGATGGCATCTCGGCAGAGGTCGTCGACCTGCGGTCACTGAGGCCGCTGGATACAGACACCATCGTCGCCTCGGTGGCGAAGACCCACCGGCTCGTCGTCGTCGACGAGGGCTGGAAGACCGCCGGCCTGTCTGCCGAGATCGTCGCGCTCGTCACCGAGCAGGCACTGTGGGATCTCGACGCGCCGGTACGCCGGGTCTGCGGCGTCGAGGTCCCCGTGCCGTACGCGCGGCACCTCGAGCAGGCATCCCTCCCCCAGGTGGACGGGATCATGTCCGCCGTGCACGAGGTGGTGGGACGATGAAGGAGTTCGTGCTCCCCTCGTTGGGTGCCGACATGGACGAGGGCATGCTGGCGGCATGGCTCGTGTCGCCCGGCGACACGGTGCACCGCGGCGATGTCATCGCCGAAGTGGAGACCGACAAGGGCATCATCGAGGTCGAGTGCTGGGAGGACGCCGTGATCGACGACCTCCTCGTCGCACCCGGCCCCGAGCGCCTCCCGGTCGGCACACCGATCGCGGTCCTCCGTGGCATCGGGGACGAGGCGGTCGCGGAACCGGTGGTCCCCATCACCCTTCCCGTGCCAGACGCCGCACCGTCGGAGAGTCCGAAGGTGCCCGAGCCGATTGCCCATCGGATCTCCCCACCGGTGCGGCACCTCGCCCACGAACTCGGTGTCGACATCGACGAATTGTCGGGATCGGGGCGTGGAGGAACGGTGACCCGCACCGACGTGCGGCATGCAGCGACGCGCACGACAGATCTCGTTGCCACCCGGCAACGGTCGACACCGAGGGCGCGGAGGATGGCCATCGACATCGGTGTCGACATCGGCGCCGTCCACGCCTCTCGATCCGACGGGCTCATCGTCGCCGACGACGTTGCCGCGATGGCGAGCGCCCCGAAGGCGGGGCGCGTGGCCGCGGCCGTGATGGAGCCCACGGACGCCGCGGACAAGGCGGCGGCCATGCGGAGGGCGATCGGACGCTCGATGGAACGGTCCAAGCGTGAGATCCCCCACTACTACCTCGGCCACACGGTCGACCTTGCACGCGCCATGGCGTGGCTCGAAGCGGAGAACGACGATCGACCGATCACGACCCGGATCCTGCCCGCGGTCCTCCTGCTCAAGGCGACGGCCCTCGCGCTGGCCCGCGCGGACGGCCTCAACGGGCACATGGTGGATGGCGCCTTCGCACCGAGCGAACGCGTGCACCTCGGTGTCGCGGTGTCGCTGAGGGGCGGGGGGCTCGTGGCGCCTGCGATCCACGATGCCGACCAGATGGCACTCGACGACCTGATGGAGGCCCTGACCGACCTCGTCGCGAGGGCGCGGGCCGGCAAGCTGCGCGGATCCGAGATGACCGATGCCACGGCAACGGTGACGAACCTGGGTGACCGCGGCGTCGATGCGACCTATCCCGTGATCATCCCCCCACAGGTGGCGATCATCGGGTTCGGGCGCATCGCCGACGCGCCGACCGTGGTCGACGGCGAGGTGGTGATCCACCCGCTCGTGCAGCTCTCGCTCGCCGCGGACCATCGCGTCACCGATGGCCACACGGGCGGACTCTTCCTCCTCGCGATCGAACGACTCCTCCAGGAACCGGAGCTCCTATGACCATGACGACCGATGAAGCGAAGCGCACGATCTTCGATGTCCTCGGGGGTATCGCACCGGAGGTCGATCCCGGGACGGTCGATCACGACGTCGACCTCGACGTCCAGCTCGACCTCGACTCGATGGACTACCTCAACTGGCTGATCGGCATCAGCAAGGCGACGGGTGTCGAGATCCCCCAGCGCGACGCGACGAAGTTCCTCACGATCGACGGTGCCGCAATGTACCTGGTGGAGCACAGCGCCGGGTGACGTACGCCGAGGCGAGGTTCCACGGCGTCTTGCTTCCCGCGTCAGCAATGCCTCCGGGGCTGCGTACCATTGGGTTCAACGGAGAGTCCTCAGACACAGACCGCTCGACGAAGGGAGTCGCGTTTTGGATCTCAAGCAGAAGATGGTCGACATGGCGAGAGAGGCCACGGGTGACGATGAGATCTTCGTCGCAGGTGACTTCCAGCCGAAGGGCATGGTGTGGAAGCGGGCCGCAGGTGCGGCCGCCGGCGCGGTCATCGGTGGGGCCGTGAGTGACGGGAACTCGTGGGGTCAGATGGCAGGTGCCACAGGCGGCATCGCGGTCGGATCCCTCGCTGCGGGCAAGGGCAAGCCTCCCGTCGTCGTGCTGGCCGCGACGCCGACCAAGCTCTATGTGCTCGCCACCAAGATGGGGCAGGGCATGCTGCTCGCGAAGCACCTCGAACTCCTGAACGTGATGGACCGCGACCAGATCTCCGTCACCATCAAGAAGCGCATCCAGACCCGCACCGTTGTGATCGAGGACGAATCCAACGGCGGCAAGATCGAGCTCGAGGGCCTCAAGCTCGGCTTCCACCACATGAACGACCTCCTGAACGTGCTCGACGAGCAGGAGGAGGTCGAGGCGGCCACGCAGGCCCTGCTCGACGAGGCAGACGCCGCGGGGGAGGGGCTCGCACCCGCCTGAGTGGTACACGATCGGCCAGCGATGAGGACCGCCTTTCGGGGCGGTTCTCTCGCGTCAGGTGGCGCCGTCGGTCTCCTCGGTCGCATCCGATCGCCGGTCCGGCCTCCCTGCGATCGGATGGGCGGGCTTCTCGACGATCGTGCGATACGGAAACGGGATCTCGATGCCCTCGGCGTCGAGACGCTTCTTGATCCGGCGCAGGAACTCGCGCTTGGTCGACCAGCGGTCGTCTGGTGCCACCGTGAGGACCGTTCGAATGTCGACCGACCAGTCGCCGAGCAGGTTCACACCGAGCACGGTGGGGGGCTCGAGGAACATCCCGCTCCACTCCGGATCGCCAGCGAAGGCGGCGGCCTCGTCTGCGATCACCTCGATGGCATGGTCGATGTCCTCGCCGTATCCGATCGCCACGTCGACCACGACAGAGGAGAACTTCTGCGTCAGGTTCGTCGCGACGATGATGTCGCCGTTGGGCACGTAGTGCACATTGCCCTCGAGATCTCGCAGCACGGTGATGCGCAGGCGAATGTCCTCGACCTTGCCGGACACACCCCCGACCGAGACGATGTCACCGATGCTGTACTGGTCCTCGACGATGATGTTGATGCCGGCGATGACACTCTTGACGTAGTCCTGGGCGCCGAATCCGAGACCCACACCGAGCACGCTCCCGATGGCCAGCAGCGGCGCCGTGGGGATGTCCCACACGTACATCAGGGCGATGATCGTCGTCGTGACGATCACGATCGAGAGCACGACCCTGATCACGGACCACACGGTGACGAATCTCTGATGTCGCTCGACCTGCTCGATCGGGGTCAGCGAGGGCGAGTCCTTGGCCTCCATCCGTGCGATCCACCGGTTCCCCGCCCACCGGACCGCGAACCATGCGATCAGCGCGAGGACGAGGATGACGCCCGAGATGAGGAGGTCGGTGCTGTCGATGTCGACGTCCATGGAGCGTCACGATAGGGGCCTCGCCACCGAAGCCGTCGATGGCTCAGGACGTCACGATCGCCCCGGCAACGAGCGATACGACGACATACGTCACGAACAGCAGGATCGACGCCCACCGCAGGACGGTGCTGCAGGTCATGAGGATCTCCCCTCTGCGTCCCAGGCGACCGGCCGCCTCGTGGCGGACCCTCCATGTCCAGCGCAGTGCCCTGTATCCCCGCGTGAGGTAGATCCTGTCGAACCACCGCCGGGTGAACCGCCCGAGCTCCGGGCCGTCGTCACGGGTGGCAGCGGCGCTCAGCGGATACGCCGCGGCGAAGGCGAGGAAGCCGACCGAGATCCTGATCGCGAAGGCCACGACCACGAGCGCCAAGGGCGAGATGAGCGCGCCGAGGTAGGACATGGGATCGTCGAGCGAGGTGAGGTCGCTGGTGATGGTCGCCGGACTCTGGTCGAGGACGGTGACCACGATCGTCGCGAACGTCAGCCCGAGCCACAGCAACGGGACGAACGACTTGCGAAGGCACCACAGCAGGAGGACCAAAGTGGCGTCGAAATGATCGCGGATCGCCCACGACGGATCGAAGAGCGCGTGACCGCGATCGGTTGGGACTTCTGACACCTGCATTCCCGTGGTGGGCGGACCTGGTGCGGCAAGTGTAGGGGGGCCCTTCGAGCGGGCCGACTCAGGTCCCGACGCGCAGCTCGTCGAGCCGGCTCACGAGGGCTCGGATCAGCGGTTCGATCTCGGAGAGCAGGTGCTCGAGCTGCTGTGCGCCTCGGTCGGTGAGGGACACGACGACACCCCGCCGATCGTCCTCCTCCGGTCGTTTCCTCACGAGGCCGGACTTCTCGAGCCGGTTGACGATCTTGGTCGATCCGCCGGTGGTGACGCCGAGTGCCTCGGCGATCTCCCCCGGTCGCATCGGGCCGTTGAGCCACAGGAGTGCGGCGGTCATCATCGCGGAGTTCCCGACCAGTGCGTCGGTGCCCGTGATCGACCTGATGACGTCGGTGATCGCGGCGCCTGATCCCGCGAGGACCACGAGGGCTTCTGCGGTGGCGAGGTACGGGCCTGACTGCCGGCTGCTGGTGACCATGGGCACATGGTAGTTCCCGAGGCCTCCTTGAGTCCCGACGGATCGCTGACCGTGGAAACGAACTCGCTTCGGGACGCATATGCTGCACGCGCATGAGCACTTCCGACCCGAACGCGACCCCTCCACCGAAGCCTGCTTCGGCGTCGCCGTCGACGGCGCTTTCACCTCTTGGCCAGATCGTCGAGTCGCTCCGCCCGTCGAATCGGTACATGTCCCAGGAGGAACGGGACATGGTGACCGACGAGCTGTTCTGGAAGTCGGGGGAGCTTCGCTCGCACCTGGCCCGCTTCTTCGTCCTGATCGTCCTGTCGACCCTCCTTGCCGCGTTCGGCCTCGCCGCCAACAGCGTCGCCGTGATCATCGGCGCCATGCTCGTCGCTCCGCTGATGACGCCGATCCTCGCCACTGCGGCCTCACTCCTCGTGGCGGACGTCCGGATGCTCGTGTCGAGCGTCGCCACGATCGCGGTCGGCGTGACCATGGCGATCGGCACGTCGGCTGCGGTGACCTGGATCGGGCTCCAGAACTTCACGACGACCTACTCGCTGCCGAGCGAGATCCTCGGGCGTACGCAACCCTCCCTGCTGGACCTCGGTGTGGCGATCGCCGCCGGCCTCGCAGGCGGCTACGTGCTCACCCATCCGCGCGCCAGCTCCTCGCTCCCGGGTGTCGCCATCGCCGTTGCGCTGGTGCCGCCACTCGCGACTGTCGGGATCCTTCTCGCCATCGGCGCAACGTCCCGGGCAGGCGGGGCCTTCCTCCTCTTCCTGACCAACCTCTTCGCGATCGTCCTGTCGGCGATCGTCGTCATGGTCCTGTCGGGCTTCGTCCCCCCCGAGATCCGGCTGCAGGGCCTGCGCAACGCCCGCATCGGGTTGGTCGTGAGCGCCCTCGTCCTCGTGGCGATCGCCGTTCCCCTCACCATCCACACCGTCGGTGTGGTGCAGGATCAGCGATTCGCCCAGACGGTCACGGTGGAGGTCGCGACCTGGGACCCCAATGCCACGATCGAGAACCTCGTCGCCGACCTCCAGCCGGGGGGCCGTGCAGAAGTCGACCTCGTGGTCTCCACGACATCGGGCTCGCCCCAGCCGTCGTGGAAGCTCGCCGACGCGGTGTCGGCGCGTATCGGGAGGGTGGTCGACATCAACGTCCGATACCGACTCGAGGTGGCGGATGAAGCGACGTCCGGCTGAGCGGCTCGCCCTGATCGCCGTGGGCCTCGGACTGGTGGCCGCGGCGTGCTCGCCCGGTGGCGACGCAGGGGGTGACGCCCTCACGGTCTTCGGCAACATGCGGGGCGCCGATGCTGAGGCATTCAGGGCGGTCCTCGCGGAGTTCGAGGATGCGACCGGCATCGACGTGAGGTTCACCGGCTCCGCATCGTTCCCTCGCACCATTCGCGAGCGGGTGGAGGAGGGCAACGTGCCCGACGTCGCGCTGTTCCCGCAGCCCGGTCTCCTCGCCGACCTCGCCGCCGAGGGTTATGTCGTTCCCGTGCGCGAGGACGTCCTCGCCGCGTCCGCCGAGTCCCTCATCCCCTCGCTGAAGGGCGCCTTCGGGGCGGTCGGCGCCGTCGATGGCGTGCTGTTCCAGGTCAATGTCAAGAGCCTCGTCTGGTACGCACCCGCCGAGTTCGCGGCACGCGGCTACGAGGTGCCGTCGACGTGGGCCGAGCTCGAGGAGCTCACGGCCCGGATCTCCGCGGACGGGCTGACCCCATGGTGCATGGGCGTGTCGGCGTTCGATGCGACCGGTTGGCCTGCGACCGATTGGGTCGAGGACATCGTGCTGCGCGCCGACGGTCCCGACGTCTACGACGCGTGGGTGGCGGGTGACATCCCCTTCACCGATGGTCGCATCGGATCGGCGGTCGCCGAGTTCGGAAGCCTGGTGCTGTCCGATGAGCAGGCGAACGGGGGTCGGAGGGGGATCCTCAACACGTCGCCTGCCGCGGCGCAGGCTCCCATGTTCTCGACTCCCCCGGGGTGCCTCATGTACAGGCAGGCATCGTTCCAGCTGACGAACCTCCCGAGCGGCATCGCAGTGGGTGATGGCGTCGATGTGTTTCTGCTGCCCGGCGGCGGTGACGGCCCCGCACCGGTCCTGATCGGTGGCACGGTTGCGGCGGCGTTCACCGATTCGGAGGACACGTGGGCGCTGATGCGGTACCTCGCGTCGTCGGACGCAGGCGAGCCGTGGGCGCGCCGCGGCGGCTTCATCTCGCCGCACGCCGACTTCGATCAGGATGCCTACGCGCGTGACTTCGACCGTCGCATGGCTGCGATCGTCGCCGACGCGGAGGTCGCCAGGTTCGACGGTTCCGACATGATGTACTCGCCCGTGGGGACGCGTTCGTTCTTCGACGCCATGACCCAGTACATCGCGACGGATCGCCTTGGCCCGGCGATGGAGACGGCGCAGTCCGGCTTCGACCGCTGACGGCGGAAGCGACCGTCGCTACCCTTGCACGCTCGAGAGTGGACGAACGCGGCGTGGAGCACGGAAGGGAGGCCAGCTGATGTGGATTCCCCCGATCTGGGTGCGTCGCGTGGTCTTCGATCCGCTGATCTTCGTCTTCGCCATCCTCTCCGTGCTCCTGAGCCCGTTCCTGTTCGCGCTCGCGACGTGCGCGGACCTCGTCACGAGGGGTGAGTGGAAGTTCGTGCGGACGACCCGCCTCTTCGTGGTGTTCATGGCCTCCGAGGTGGCGGGCCTCACGGCCGCCTTCGCCCTCTGGGTCGTCTTCGGCTTCGGCCTGTGGATCCGGTCGCCCCGCTCCCGCCTCCTGCACTACCGCCTCCTCGCGTGGTGGCTCCGCGTGATGTCCCGCGAGATCCAGCTCGCCTTCGGGCTCACGATCGACATGCCGACGAACCCCCCCATCGAGGGTCCCGTCATCGTCTTCAGCCGTCACGCCGGGCCGGGTGACTCGGTGTTCATCGCCTCCGTGCTGCTGCACGACTTCGATCGCTTCCCTCGTGTCGTGGGGAAGAAGGAGCTCGAGTTCTCCCCGTTCTTCGACGTCATGGGGCACCGCCTGCCGATGCGGTTCATCAGACCCCATCCGAAGCAGCGTGAGGTCGCACTCGAGGCGGTGCGCGACGCGGCGTCGAACCTCCGGGAGCGTGACGCGTTCGTCCTGTTCCCCGAGGGTGGCAACTTCACGCCCGGCCGGCGTGCGAGGATCATCGAGAGCTTCGAGCGACGAGGTCTCGCCGACGATGCGGCGTTCGCGCGGAGCCTCGTGAACGTCCTCCCGCCGCATCCCTCGGGACCCCTCGCCGCCATGGATGAGACTCCCGGTGCTGATGTGGTGTTCGTCGCCCACACGGGAACCGAGGACCTGATCTCGCCGCGGATCATCTGGCGGGGCATCCCCTTCGGACGGGTGATCCGGGCGAACTACTGGCACGTGCCGATGGACCAGATCCCCGCGTCGCGCGACGAGCGCGTCGCGTGGCTGAACCGCCAATGGCAGGCCGTCGACTCGTGGATCGGCGCCCATCGCGTGACGGTGATCGAGCAGGGGCCGCCATGACCGGACGTGTCGTGGCGTTCGTGCTCGGTGGAGGCGGCCACCGCGGGGCCTACGAGGTCGGGATGCTCAAGGCGCTCACCGAGCGAGGCATCGAGCCTGACCTCATCGTGGGGAACTCGATCGGGGCGATCAACGGGGCGATCTACGCCTCCTCGCCGGACGCCGACGGCGTCGCCACGCTCGAAGCGGCATGGAGGGACCTCTCGTTCTCCGACCTGTTCCCAGGGAGCCTGTGGGGCCGTGCCCGGTCGGCGATCCAGCAGCGGACGTACGTGCATGCGAATGACCATCTTCGTTCCTGGTTGGCCGGCCACCTCGGCGACGGTGACATCGAGGGACTCCAGGTTCCGTTCCAGTGCGTCGCCGCCTGCATCGAGGACTCATCCGAGCATTGGTTCTCGTCGGGTCCGCTCGTCGAGGCGCTCCTCGCGTCGTCTGCGGTCCCAGGGCTCCTCCCGCCCGTCGATGTCGGAGGGCGCCACTTCATCGATGGTGGCGTGGTGAACTCGATTCCGCTGTCGAGGGCGCTGGAGCTCGGCGCCACGACGATCTTCGTGCTGCACGTCGGGCACATCGATGACGAGCTCGCCGTCCCCACCCGGCCATGGGACGTCGGAGTGGTGGCGTTCGAGATCGCGCGACGACATCGCTTCGCCTCGGACCTCGCCCACGTGCCCACAGGGGTGGATGTCCACGTCCTCCCCACGGGAGCGCGACCGGGACGCTTCAACGATCCCACCAAGTTGCGCTACGGAGACCTCTCGAAGGCGGAGCAGCACATCGCATCGGCGTACCGGGCAAGCGATGAACTGCTGGAGTCGATCGACATCCGCTGAGGTCGAGGCCTACCTCAAGACGACGCTGGCCTCGGCGATCCGGGCGCAATCCGCGATCGTGGCACCGAGTGCCCAGCCGCCGATGACATCGAGCGGATAGTGGGCTCCGACGTAGATCCTCGACACGCCGACCGTCGCGGCGAGGAGGACGCCCGCCGCCTTCCATGCGGGGTGCGCAGACGAAGGGATCCCGGAGACGAGGGTGACGACGACGGCCGCATGACCGGAAGGAAAGCCGAGCCCATGGTCCGCCGAGCCCATGCGGAGACGCGTGCCGTCGATGTGGTCGCCGGGCCGTCCGCGAGCCACTGATCGCTTGACGGCTTTTGCGGCAGCCCACGCGACCGCACCTGTGGCGGCGGTTCGCATCCCCACTCGCGTGTGTCCGCTCGCGAGGAGCACGGCACCCACCGCGAGCGGTGCGCCGAGGGCACCCGCCTGCATCGGGCCCCACACGATCGGCGCGAGGACGTCGGGAAGGGCGTTCAGCCTACGGAACAGCGAGGCATCCCATTCGGGAACACCGGCACGCGCTGTTGCCGTTGCGGCTGCCAGTGTCCCGGAGCCCATCAGGAACCTGCCCGCGCCCATCCATGCCCCTTCCGGTGTGATCTCGGAATTCTGCTTACCGTGGAAGCGAGCGCCCCTATCATGCCCGCTGCCCCCGAGCCTAAAGGAACGCACATGGCAGCGATCATGCAGGAGCCCGCCGCCGTCGTCATCGAGGAGCCGGCAGAGCGAAAGGTCGTCCGCCATCCGACCGATCTTCTCCGCCTGGTCATCGCGGTCGTCGCCACGATCCTGGGATTCCTCCTCGCCACCACGCTCAACAACCTCTCGGAGGCGATCACCGTCGAGGTGATCGAAGGCTTCGACTCCTTCCCGAACCCCGTCGTCATCGTGTTCCTCGCGCTGATCGGCGTGATCGGACTGATCGGACCCATCGTGGCCGTGGGGTACTTCGTCAGGAAGAAGCAGTGGCGGCGATTGGGCCTCGCGCTCCTGGCCGTGGTCATCGCCCTCGTCACCCTCTGGCTGCTCGAGTCGTTCCTCGTCTCCCGATTCTCGGCCCCGGTCCTCGAGACGTCACCCCCGGGTTGGGTGTGTGCTCCGGGAACCGACATCTTGACTGTCGGTGTCCTGGAATGCGTCGCGGACACCGAGATCTCGAGCCCGCTCGTGCGCTACGGCGATCTCGTCGCCCTCACCGCCTTCTTCTCCGCGGTCTTCCCCTACCTGAATCGCCGTTGGAAGCGGTTCGGCTGGATCACGATCGGCCTCCTCGCACTGAGCCAGATGCTCAGCCACCTCCAACCGCCGACCGACGAGTTCCTGGCGATCGGCATCGCCTACTCCATTGGTGCTGCAGTGTTGCTGGTGTTCGGTGAACCGAACCGCAGGCCCCGCGGGCGCAGGGTGGTCGAAGCGCTCGAGCGATCCGGGACCTCCCTCGCCGGCCTGAAGCGTGCGGGCGTCGATGCCCGCGGGTCCGTTCCATGGTTCGCGAAGACGACGTCGGGTGACGGCCTCTTCGTCAAGGTCCTCTCGCCCGAAGAGCGCGCCGCGGACGTCATGTTCCGCATCACACGGATGTTCCGCCTCAAGGGGGTCGGGGACGAACGCCCGTTCTCCTCGCTCAAGCGCGCCGTGGAGCACGAGGCCGTGGCGTCGCTCATGGCCAGCTCCTACGACGTGAAGACACCACAGATGGTTGCTGTCGCCGACATCGCCCCCAACTCGATGGTGATGGCCTACGACCTCGTGGACGGGAAGTCGCTGGATTCGGTCCCGGTGGAGGACCTCACCGACGATGTTCTCCAGGGGGTGTGGCGCCAGGTCCTCGTCCTGCGCAGTCACCGGGTGGCCCATCGCGACCTGCGGCTCGCCAACGTCTTCCTCGGATCGGACGGGCAGCCCTGGCTCATCGACTTCGGCTTCGCCGAGCTCGCCGCCACCGACGGGCAGCTGCGCTCTGACATCGCAGAGCTCATCACGTCGACGGCCTCGTCGGTCGGGGCACAGCGTGCCGTCGCAAACGCCGTGGCGGTGCTGGGAACGGAGCCAGTGGCCGAGGCGTCATCACGGATCCAGCCCCTCGCACTCTCGGGGGCGACGCGTGACTCGCTGAAGAAGCAGAAGGGCCTCGACGAGGACATCCGAAGCGAGATCCAACGCCAGACCGGTATCGAGGAGGTCGAGCTCGAGAAGCTCGAGCGCATCCCGACCCGGACCATCGTGATGGTCGTCGGCTTCGCGCTCGCGATCTACTTCCTGATCCCGCAGCTGACACAGACCGACTTCGGCGCGGTCCTGGACGCCAACTGGGCATGGACGCCCGCCATCCTCCTCGCGTCGTTCGTCACGTACGTGGGGGCCGCCTACAACATCATGGGATCCGTCCCCGAGCGCGTTCGGCTGATCCCGACGACGCTCGTCCAGCTCGCCGGATCGTTCATCAACCGCATCAGCCCGGTCAAGGTGGGCGGTATGGCGACGAACGTGCGGTTCCTGCAGAAGAACGGTGTGGAGCTGCCCAACGCCGTCGCCGGTATCGGTGTCGCAAGCGTGGCGACCATGGCCGTCCACATGTCCCTGCTGCTGATCACCGTGCTGTTCCTCGGCCGGAACGCGGGCGAGTTCATCGAGCTGCCCTCCGGGCAGACCCTGCTGATCGGGATGGTGGCGTTCTTCTCCCTGCTCACCCTCGTCTACTTCCTGCCGCCTGCGAGGAAGATCTTCAGGACGAAGGTGGTGCCGGCGATCAAGGCGTCCGGCCAGGGCCTCGTCGCGGTCGCATCGACGCCGTCGAAGGCGCTCATGCTCTTCGGTGGGGCGTTCATGCTGATCGTCGCCTACATCACGGCGCTCTGGTTCTCCCTCGAGGCCTTCGGTGGAGGACTGAGCGTGCCGGCCGTGGCCCTCGTCTTCCTCGGTGGCCAGGCGCTCGGCAACCTCGCCCCGACGCCGGGTGGTATCGGCGCGACTGAGGCCGCCCTCATCGCCGCGATGACCGCGCTCGGCCTCGATCCGACGACGGCGGTGTCGGCGACGTTCCTCTACAGGATCGCGACCTTCTGGCTCCCGATCATCCCCGGCGTGTTCAGCTTCCGGAAGCTGCAGGCCGACGGCATGCTGTGACCTCGGAACCAAAGAGGCGACTCGAGGAGCGACCGCTCCTCCGCGACCACCCGATCACCTTCAGGTTGTCGCTCATCCTGTGGGCGCTCGGTGGGCTCCTGTTCATCGCGCTCGCCGTGCCATTCCTGGCCGACCTCGTCCAGGACGTCGATGATCGGGTGTTCGAGGCCGCCGTCGACCTCGAAGCGGCGGTTCCGGTCGCGATCGCGAAGGTGCTCGATGTCGTGGGGAGCACGTGGGTCACGGCGCCGCTGATGGTGCTGGTGGGCATCCTCCTGCTCGCCAGGCGCCGGTGGGAGGCATTCGCATTCTGGGTCCTCGCCATGGCGGGGTCACAGCTGCTGATCGGTCCGGTCAAGGGCCTGTATGAACGGGCGAGGCCGACGATGCCCCTGGTCGAGACCTCGGGGTTCTCGTTCCCTTCGGGCCACTCGGTTGCGGGTGCGGCGATCGCCATCTCGTTGGTCATCGTGCTCGTACCCGCAGGCCCGAAGCGCCGGAATCTCGAGATGCTCGCCGCGGCCTTCGCCGTGGCGATGGCCCTCAGCCGCGTCTACCTGCGGGCGCACTGGCTCACGGACGTCGCGGCGGGCGCGGCGATGGGCGCAGCGGTCGCGATCGGGGCCGCCGCACTGGTGCACTGGTTCGATCGTCGCCGCTCCGGCGAGTAACCCACTTCCGCCGGAAGGAGTCCTAGTGTGCGACCGGAAGGCTGCCGCGTGCGCGGCAACGAGAATCTGGGAGGGCCGAATGGCAGATCGAAAAGTCCCCTTGGGTGTCAGTGTCATCACGATCCTGATGTTCATCGCAGCGATCCTCGACATCGCAGGCGGCATCTTCATGTGGGTGGAGAAGGGCCCTGTGGCCGAGGCCGCCGATGTCTCGGAGAGCACGATCGTTGCTATCGCCATCGCGGCCATCGTGATCGGCGTGATCATCGGGTTGCTGGCCTTCGGCCTCAGGTCGGGCAGCAACGGTGTGCGCCTCGTCATCGCCGTCGTGATGGTGCTGCGCATCGCCAGCGCGGTCTACATCATCATCGCCGTGCCCGGTGCGAGGTTCGAGGGCCTCGTCGGTGCGGTCGTCGCACTGGTCGTCCTCTACATCCTCTACGGGGACCAGGACAGCAAGGCGTTCTTCGACGGCACACCGTCGATGACCTGACCAGACCGATACCCATCACGCGACGTGGCCGCCCTCCGGGGCGGCCACGTCGCGTCGCACCCGCGCGTGCATTCCGTCAGGACGATCCGTTGAGGAGGTCCGTGACCTCCGAATCGGCCCTGCCGACCCTCGCCCTGGCCGACAGCACCCTTCGCTTCACCCGCTCGACCTGATCGGCGAGCTCCTTCGCCTCGTCGGGGTCGTGGTCCGTCGATGCGGTCACGTCGTCGAGTGACGCCGAAAGCGCATCGAGCTGGCGTTCGAGCTTGCGCAGGCGCTCCCGCGCCTCCTCGGCGAACTCCTCGGCCTCGGCGATCCGCGCCGCCCTGCCGCTCTCGGGGTCCGTGTCGAGGTAGATCGGCTCTCCCGCCTGCACGGCCGCCGTCATCGGCAATCGGGCCGCGAGCTCGATCATCTCGCCGCCGAGCGGGTCTGCGATGCCGTCCCTGCGTAGGCGCATCGGCATGAGGATGAGGGTGGCCTCCTTCGACGTGTCCACGATCTCGTCCTGGGAGTGGCCGGGGACGATCACAACCTCCGCCTCGATCCTTGCTTCCTCGAGCAGCTCGGAGAGCCTGGTGCTCGTGAGGCCGGGATCCTCCCGTTCGCGTGCGATGAGGCGGATGCGAGCCTTTGACCATGAGGGGTCCCTCGTGCACAGGTAGGCCGCGAGCAGCGCGAGCCGCCCCGAGTCGTCGTCCTGCCACCACACGTCGATGCGTCGATCCTCCGGTCGTGTGATGGAGAATCGTGCCCAGCGCAGTTCGTCGGTCGAGAGGCTCATGACGCTGACGCCGAGCCTCGCCACGCCGCGTACCGCCCCGATGTAGATCGCGAGCTGCTCGGGATCGGGTGACTCGGGCCATCCGAACAGTGCGACGTTCCCCCTGACGCGTCCCAGGCCGAACGACTGCACGATCACAGGGAGGGCCTCGAGCCCGTCTGCCGCGAGGATCGCCCTCCCATGGACCGCGAGTCCGAGATCCTCGATCTCGTTCCTGAGATGCTCGTCCTCCTGCTCGGTCTCGATGCGCTTGCGCACTCCCTCGCCGACGACGATGCGGAAGGCAGCCGTGAGCCCGCTGTGTCCCTCGATCCACTTCGCGAACGTGAGGAGCCTTGCTCGCCTCCCCGACTCGGCCGAGAACACGAGGATCTGTGGCCGCCAGTTGCGCGCATGGTCGACTTCCTGATCGAGCGCATGGATGCTCTCCATCGCTCGGGTGAAGTGGTGACCGAACGCCGCGTCTGCCCACCTCGCGGGGATCGCACGCCGCTCGAGATACTGGTACAGGAGGTAGAGGACGACCATCGCACCGACCCCGGCATAGGGATTGATCGCGAGCATCGCCGCCGCGCAGAGGATCGCTCCGGCGAGGCTCGCCCACCGGCTGAAGAAGCGGAACCTCGGCCTGAACGATGGGCTCGCCGCCCTCGCCTCGTAGTACGTGGCGTAGTTGATGAGACCGTAGGAGATGAGGAAGAACATGGACACGATCGGGGCGATGAGATTGACGCTCCCCAATCCGATCGTCACGAGGGCGATGCCGAAGCTGAGGAGCGTCGCCCGTCGCGGGTTGTTGGTCGACCCGTGGCCCCTGGCGAATGCGCTGATGGCGGGGAAGATGCGGTCCGACGCCATCGACTGGAGGATCCTCGGCGCTCCGAGGAGCGAGGCCATCGCGGACGAGAGCGTCGCTGCCACGACGCCGATACTGACGAGGGCCCCGATCAGTGCGAGGTCGCGCATCGCGCTCCCGTCGTCATCGACGAGCATGGCCACGGGGACGCCGGCGGCGATCAGCACCACGACGCTCACGTACACGACCGTCGACAGCCCCACGGCGGCGAACGTTCCCTTCGGGAGGCTCCGACCCGGGTCCCTCAGATCGCCCGACATGCTCACGCCCTGGGTGAACCCGGTGACGGCGGGGAAGAAGATGGCGAAGGCAGCCCAGTAGCCGATCGCTCCCGCAGCGGGGGACCAGGAGCCTCGGAGGGTGTCGGTGTCGATCGCGCCGAAGGCACCGACATAGAACGAGACGAGGGCCAGCCCGAGGAGCGCCATGATCACGAACTGCAGCTTGCTTGCGACGTCGGCGCCTGCCCATGCGAACACGAACAGGACCACGACGGCGGCGAGCGCGATGCCCTGGACCGCGAGGCGCGAGTCCCACCCTGCGATGGCCGCGGTGGCCTCACCGAAGCCGATGGCGTAGAAGGCGATCGAGATCGATTGGGCGAGGAAGAGCACCACGCCGATCGCACCGCCGAACTCGAGGCCGAGGGTTCTCGAGATGAGGTAGTAGTCGCCACCTCCGCGTACCTCGATGTTCGTCGCGATCGCCGCAAGCGAGATGCTCGTCAACACCGAGACCGCGGTCGCCGTGGCGATGATGGCCAGGGCACCCCCGAGGCCCGCGTTCCCGACGACGAAGCCGGTACGGAGAAAGAGGATGATGCCGAGGATCGTGAGGATCGATGGGGTGAAGACCCCGGCGAACGTCCCGAGCATCGCACCCGTGGCGCGTGGGCGACGACGCCTGCTGGGGGTCTCCTGCATGCCGGCAGTATCGCGCCTGGACGGCTCGATGACGCGCATGCGCGTCGCGGGGCGTACCGTGGGGCCATGTTCGATGTCGAAGCCGTGCGAGCGAGATTCCCCGCCCTGGCCCGGACGGTCGATGGGCTGCCGGCCATGTACCTCGACGGTCCCGGGGGCACCCAGGTGCCCGAGGACGTCACCGCGGCGATGGCCGGCTTCCTGGGGCGTGGTGGCAGCAATCTGCACGGCTCGTTCATCACCTCCCGCGAGACCGACGCCACCCTCGATGCGGCGCGGGCCGCCGTCGCAGACCTCATCGGCGCTTCACCGTCGGAGGTCGTCTTCGGTCAGAACATGACGTCCCTGGTCTACGCCATGTCGCGGGCCATCTCCAGGACCTGGTCCGCGGGGGACAACGTCGTCGTGACGAGGCTCGACCACGATGCGAACGTCGCGCCGTGGATGCAGGCTGCGGCAGACCGCGACGTCGAGGTGCGGTTCGTCGACTTCGTCCCCGAGGACGGATGTGCGCTGGATCTCGGCTCGCTCGACGCCGCGCTCGACGACCGGACGCGACTCGTCGCCTTCACCCATGCATCGAATGCCGTCGGAACGATCCCCCCGGTGGCCGAGATCATCGAACGCGCCCACCGTGTCGGCGCCATCGCCTTCGTCGACGCCGTCCACTTCGTGCCCCACGGCCTCGTCGACGTCGCGTCGCTCGGCGCCGACTTCCTGGTGACGTCGGCCTACAAGTGGTTCGGTCCCCACACGGGATGCCTCTATGGGAGACGGGAACTGCTGGAGGAGCTGCGTCCCTACAAGCTCCGCCCTTCCCCGAACACCGTGCCGGATCGATGGGAGACCGGCACCCAGTCGTTCGAGTCACTCGCCGGTGTCACCGCAGCGGTCGACTACCTCGCATCGCTCGGACACGGGCCTTCGCGTCGGGATCGCATCGTGGCCGCCTACGGAGCCATCCATCGCCACGAGCACGCCCTGACCGACCGCTTCCTCCGAGCGATCGCCGAGATGCCGAAGGTGAGGCTGTACGGCATGATGACGTCTGAGGGCAGGACGCCGACGTTCGCGATCGACGTCGAGGGCCACACACCATCGGACGTGGCTGCCCATCTCGGCGATCGGGGTGCCTTCGTCTGGTCCGGCGACTACTACGCCTACGAGGTCATGCACCGGCTCGGGAAGGCGCAGGGTGGGCTGGTCAGGATCGGCTTCGTCCACTACACGACACCCGAAGAGGTCGATCGCGTCAGCGCAATGCTCGAGGACCTCACCTGAAGCCGGATACCGGGCGGCCTCCGTCAGGCGTGGAGGTGGGTCTGGCCGACCCTGCCTGCGAGGTCGACGGCGAGCTTCACGGCGCTCGCCACGAAGCCGATACACATGGCGAAGAGCGTGATCCCGATGATCCACCGCGTCACGATCTCCCAGTCGAAGGTATACGCCGCGAAGTCGAACGGGAAGACCCGGAGCATCGTGACACCCACGGCGATCGTCAGTGCCAACAGGGCGAGCTCACACACAGATCGGAACACCGGGGGATCGAACATCAGGTACACGGCATTGACGACGAGGGATGCCAACAACGAGGCGTTCATGATGGGGAGCACGTCGCTGAACTCCTCGGTCAACCACGGAAGGACATCCCACGAGAGGATGTTGTTGGCGACGAACAGGAAGATCGCATCGATGACGATCGTCGCGGCGTATCCCGCCTGCCGCATCCCCCGCGGCCGCCGCCCCTCCGGGATCGACGGCGCCTTCGCAGTCATGTCCCCATCGTACCCGACGATGCCGAGCGTGTGTCCCGGGACCCTGGGCTGCTGGCGCCCGCCCCACAGTGCCACCGTGCAGTCCATACTTCGAGACACAGGGCCATCGTTCGCAAAGGGGAGGGCACCCACAGGTGAGAATCGCATTCGTCGTCAACGACATCGCCACCGAGGAGGCCGGGTACACGACGACGCGGTTGGGTGTGGCCGCAGTGAACCGCGGGTGGGAAGCGTGGGTGATCGGCGTCGGCAATCTCGAGTACGACCCCGATGAGCGTGTCAGGGCGTTCGCGAGGCGGGTGCCCAAGCGCAGGTACAAGGCGGGCTCGACCTACCTGGCGGATCTCCAGGGGCCGAAGGCGATCGAAGAGCGGATCACAGTCGACGACCTCGACGTGCTGATGCTTCGCAACGATCCCTCCACGGAGAAGGGCCGCCGCGAGTGGGCCAAGACGGCGGCGATCGACTTCGGGAGGGTCGCGATGCGCAACGGCGTGATCGTCCTCAACGATCCGAACGGCCTCGCCAAGGCGCAGAACAAGATGTACTTCCAGACGTTCCCGGAGGCCGTGCGGCCGCTGACCCTCATCACGAGGAGCCGATCGGAGATCAAGTCGTTCGTCCAGGACCGCGGTCGGTGCGTCCTCAAGCCGCTCCAGGGTTCGGGTGGTGAGGGGGTGTTCCTCGTCCGCAGCGACGACCTCGCCAACCTGAACCAGATCATCGACGCGGTGTCACGGGACGGATACGTCATCGTCCAGGAGTACCTGGAGAAGGCAGAGGTGGGGGACACGAGGCTCTTCCTCATGAACGGGCTCCCCCTCCGCCACCGCGGCCGCTATGCCGCGTTCCGCCGCGTGCGCACGGGTGGAGACCTGCGATCGAACATCCACGCAGGCGGGAAGCTCGCGAAGGCCGATCTCGATGCCGACGCCCTCGCCCTCGCCGAGATGGTGCGGCCGAAGCTCGTCCAGGACGGGATGTTCCTCGTGGGCCTCGACATCGTCGGCGACAAGCTCATGGAGATCAACGTGTTCAGTCCCGGCGGGCTCGGGTCCGCCCAGCGCTTCGAGGGCGTGAACTTCTCCGAGGCAGTGCTCGATTCCCTCGAGCGAAAGGTCACCTACATGGGCTACTACGAACGAAAGTTCGACAACCGAGAGATGGCGACGCTGTGACCGCCCTGCCATGGACCGCGACCACCGGTGAGGGGCCGATCGTCGCGACCTCGATCCATGCGGGCCACGACCTGCGACCCGACGTCATGGCGCTGATGGCGCTGTCCGACGCCGATCGGCGACGTGAGGAGGATCCCTTCACCGACCAGTGGCTCGGTGTCGGGGACTCGACGTTCGACGTGGCCCGATCGCGCTTCGAGGTCGACCTCAACCGTCCGCGGGACGGGGCGGTCTATCGGGCGCCGTCCGACGCATGGGGGCTCGACCTGTGGCGGAGTGACCTGCCCGACGAGGTCGTCGAGGAATCGCTCGCGATCTACGACGACTTCTACCGCGAGCTCGAGGTCGTCTGCGATCGCGCAGCCGACGAGAACGGCCGATTCGTGGTCATCGACCTGCACTCGTACAACCACAGGCGAGGGGGCCCGGATGCGCCCGTCGACGACCCGTTGGAGAACCCCGAGATCAACGTCGGGACGGGATCTGTCGACGATGCGATGTGGCGTCCCGTCATCGACGCCTTCTCGTCCACGATGGCGCAGCACCCCTTCGACGGCGGCACGCTCGACGTGCGCGAGAACGTGCGGTTCCAGGGTGGGCACATGAGCCGCTGGATCAACGACCGCTATGCCGGGCGCGGGTGCGCCCTCGCGATCGAGGTCAAGAAGATCTACATGAACGAATGGACCGGCGAGCCCGACGAGCTCGTGATCGCCGCGATCTCGGACGCCCTCCACGCCGCCACCCAGGCGGTGCGGCGGGAGCTGGCGTAGATTCGCCCTAGACGTGCTCTGCCAGTGACACGAGGTCGGGGTCCTGGCGAAGACGCTCGAGCCGGTAGTGGGTGTCGGGATCGTCGAGGTAGGCCGGTCGCAGTGGCGGCGGCACCAGCACACCCCTGCGCTGCAGCTCCTCGATCACGGCCGTGTGGTCCACGGAGATCTTGCCCACGAGGAGCGTCTCGATCCTGCCGCCCTCCGCGAGGTAGTCCACCACCCGCTTCAGTCCGCGCAGGTAGACGGCATCCTTGACCAGACCTCCCCCCCTGTGGACGCGGGTGGTCACCTGGAAGGCGGTCCTCGGGAGGAACCCGTAGTCGTCGGCCAGCATGCGGTGGGTCTCGACGAAGGTCGCACCGTCGAGCACGGATTCGGCAGCGAGGACCCTCGCGGCGAGGGTGCGGAGCCGCGCCGCGGTGAGGCCACCCACGAGGTGCTCTGCGAGGACCGCGAAGCCCTCCTGGAGCTCGTCGTGGCCCGCAAGTCCCGTCGACAGGAGACTGAAGGGCTGCACCGAGCCGTTCCAGAACGTCACGACGTGGGTGCCGACCTCGTGCTGGACGAGCGCGTTCACGCGATCCGACGGCACTCGCACCGTCGAACCGACGAACACGTGGCCGTTCGAGACCATGAGGGAGGTGACGTCGTCTCGCACCGTGACGGTCGCTCCCATCCCCGGCATCATCGTCCGGTAGTGCTCGACCTCGGCCTGGGCGGCGCGAGCGACCTCCGGTGCCTTCACGGAGCGTTTCGGACGCTCATCCCGTTCGGTGGGGAGCTTGGCGAGGAGGTCCCGAGCCGTTCTCAGCGTCGGGGCATCGACGCTCCCGTAGAGTGCCACGCCGGTGTGCACGAAGCGCTTCGAGTTGCGGTCGGCGAGGAGGTCGAGCTTGAGCGACAGCTCGCGCTGCTTCTCCCTGAAGAGCCCCTCGAGCGTCGGATCCTCGACCCGCTCGATCGGGACCCTGTAGAGACTCCGCTTGACCAGCATCGGATCGACGGACAGGGGCCGGTACTCGAAGCGCGGCGCCTTGGCCCCTCCCGACTTCGTGAACTTGCGGAACTCCTTCTCGGTGTTGATCGGCGAGACCGCGAGGAGGAGGTCGAACGACGATGCGATCCCCGACAGGCTCCTGTCGGTGTCCCGTGCCGCCTTGACGAAGGCGCGCCGTCCGAGTGCCTGGTAGTGGAGGGGACGCTGCGTCGTCTGTCGTCTCGCGAACTCGTACGCCGTTCGCTGCATCGCCCGCGACAGCTGTCGGTGGAGTGAACGGGCGACCTTCGGGTATTCCTCGCCGGTCGCCGGATCGACATGGACGGGGGCGATCTCGATCCCGACCCATCCCACGCCCGCCCATCGCGGGCGGTCGTCGGGAGCTGTCACGTCCGTGGCCAGTCGCCGCTGTCCCGGAGGCGCCGATCGGCCGACGTCGTACGACACGGCCGCCTGCTTCCCCTGCACCCTCACCTCGCGCAGCGCCGTCTCGAGGGCGAGGATGCTCGGCGCACCGACGAAGGATCTCGGCACGGTGATCGTGAAGTGCGGTGCCGACAGGGTGGCGGGGTCGGCGTCGCCATCGGTGGGACCCGGCCAGATCTCGATGATCCCGAAGCCGCCGAACAGGTCGACCATCTGCTGTGCGATCGCAGACACGAGGGCAGCGACCATTGGCCGGTGCTGGCGTCCCCGCGGGGCCACGAGGTACGAGGCCTCCCCGTGGACGAAGCGTGACAGGTCGACCGATGAGGAGCTCCCGGAAGGGCGGTAGACGACGAGGAAGGGAAGCCGTCGGTCGATGTGGACCCGTCCTCCGCCCGGGAGGGTGCGCCGGACCGGTTTGCCGTCGGCGAGTCGCCGCGCCACCTCGGCGATCAGCGCATCGTCGATCGCCGTCGGTGGTGATGCGCTGCGTGTGGTGGCCACGTCCTCGACCTCGCTGTCATCTCCGACGCTAGCGCCGTGGCGGGTGGATGGATGCCGGTGTGCCCTCCGTGCGGTCAGCCCTCGCCGAGCTGCAGCGTCAGGAGGTCGATGAGCCCCATCAGCTCGTCCCGCAGGATGGCGGCTGCCTCCTCGATGCTCGCCTGCTCCAGGATCCGCTGCTGATCGAGTTCCTGGAGCGGGGCGAGACCTGCCATCGCGTAGACGGCGGTCGCGGGATCGACTGAGAGTTCGATCTCGCCCGTTCCGACATCCGCCCCGAGCTCGGATGCGAGTGCGAGGACACGAACGAGGAGGGTCCTGCACTCCCCAACGAGCCCGGCAGCTGCGTCCGACGCCGACGCGGGGGTCAGCATGTCGACGACGGCCATGGGGTACGGGTCGTCATCGAGCCATCGGTCGACCCTCAACCGCTCGACACCCACTGCGACGATCATCACCGTGCCATCGTCGAGCCGAGACGAGCCGGCCATCCTCACGAGTGTCCCTGTCCTGAAGTGCTCGCCACCGCCCTCCTCGGCGACCCCGCGTTCGATCAGCACGATGCCGAACTCGCCGCTGCCGGCGACCAGGTCGTCGTACAACGCGAGGTAGCGCGGCTCGAACAGCCGCAGCGGGATGACGCTGCCTGGGAACGCGACGAGCCCGAGCGGGAACATCGGCAGGGTGGCGATCGGATCGTCCATATCACGAAGGGTACGGAGCGCCGTCGGTGCAGGGATGGGCGTCGCGGCTCGAGTGCCGTGCCCCTATCGTTCCCGGATGCGAGGCCCGGTACTCCTGGTTGCCCTCCTCCTGGTCGCCACGGGGTGCCAGGGATCGGCCACCGACACGACGACGACCGCGCTCGACGGCGCCGTCACCACGAGCAGCCTCCCAAGGGCCGAGCGCCTCGTCGTGGCCACGACCGCGGGGGAGGTCGTCGTCTACGAGGCGACCGCGACAGAAGCCACGCGTCGATCGGCGTCCGCCGAGGGGGGGCATCGCCAGCCCGTGTGGTGGGGGACCGATGCGGTGGTCTCGACCCGGAGCTCCGGCGACGGTCACGCGCTCGTCGCGCGCTCGGCGCTGGACGGATCGATCCTGTGGGAAGCCCCGATGGGATCGCCACCGTTCTACTACCTGCCGTCGCCCGCGGGGTCCCCGTGGGCCACGACATCGCTGCGCAACGCCCCTGGCGGCCTCATCGCCGAGCTCGTCGACCTGTCAGGCGCCGTCGAGCCGCTCTCCACCGCGGCGCCGTTCTACTCGTCGTGGTCCCCGGACGGAACCCGGCTCGCCCTCCACACCGATGGGGAGAGGCTCGGGATCTGGAGTCCCGACGGTCTCGAGACGATCGCGTCCCCCACCGGCCAGTTCCAGGCGCCCGTATGGACAACGGACGGGATCCTCACCCTGCGGGCGACAGGGGGCCGGCAGGCCCTCTCCCGCTGGTCAAGCGATGCCTTCGAGGACCTCGCCTTCATCGATGGTCCCGTGCGCTTCGTGGCCTCGGCGTCCCACGTGGCGATCCAGTCGGCGGGGCAGCAGGACTCCGGAGGCGTGGGGGTCGGCCGCCGTGCACAGGGGGGGCCCTCGTTGCCCTCCGGGCGCCTGCTCGTCCTCGACATGGCCGACGGGTCGGTGTCGACGGTCGAGGACACCCTCACCCCGATGTTCCAGTGGGACCCGTCCGGTACGAGGCTCCTCTACACGACGTTCGATGACGGCGAATCGCTGCGGTTCACCTGGCACGTGTGGGAGGACGGCACCGTCGTCGACTACGACTCGTTCGAGGCCCAGCCCGCCTGGTTCCGCGACGTCGTGCCGTTCTTCGACCAGTACGTCCAGTCGATGCGCCTGTGGTCGCCGAACGGGGAGTCCTTCGCCTACCCGGAGGCTGCCAGCGGGCGCAACGTCGTCACGATCCAGCCGATCGACGGATCCCCGTCACTGACGGTCGAGGATGCCGTCTGGGTCACGTTCCCGTCGGGCTGACCGCCGAAGACGGACGTTCGGGCGCAGACGGCCGATAATCAACCTGTGCAGGTTCCTTCTCGCATCCTCTACGGCGGTCGCTCGGGTGCGCCCGCCGCGCTCATCGCGTCGACGGCGACCGTGACCCTGATGTTCTCGGCGACACCGTTCCTGATCCCCGCAGTGGCCGATCGCTACGGAGTGTCGGAGGGTGTGGCAGGTGCGATCTCGATCGTCCAGGTGGGCGCGTTCGCCCTGACGAACTTCATCCTCCCGAGGCTGGTACGCCCGAGCGGCCGGATCCTGAGGGGTGCGGCGGCAACCCTCCTCGTGTTCAACGCCCTCAGCATCCTGCCGAGTGTGTTCCCGGTGCTGTTGACGCTGAGGCTGGTGGCGGGCATCGCCGCGGGCACGATGACCTGGCTCGCCTGGACGAGTGCGATGACGCGGTCACAATCGATGGCGTCGATCGCCGCCACCGGACCGGTGGTCGCCCTGCTCGCCGCACCCGTGATGTCGGTGCTCGCCTCGACCGGCGACCGTCCCGTCTACGCACTGCTCGCCGTGTCGGCGATCCCCGCCGCCGTCCTGGTGGCCCCGGTGACGGGCAAACGCAGGGCGAGGGGCGTCATCTCCGCGTCCCGGTCGAACCGCGTCCTCCTGCTCGCACTCGGTGCCATGACGTTCTTCGGCTCCGCCCTCTTCATCAACCAGGCGATCGTGGCGAGGGACATCCACGAGCTCAGCGCGCTCGCGTCGTCGATCGGCTTCAGCCTGAACGCGGGCGGCGGCCTGCTCGGGGCCCGCCTGTCGACGAGGCATCGGTATCCCGGCTGGTTCCTCGCGAGCATCGGCCCTGCCGCCCTCCTCACCGTGGTGGGACCGATGCCGATGTTCTACCTCGGCCTGTTCTGGTGGGGATTCGCCTTCTGGATGGGGATCCCGGGCGTCCTCCAGATGCTCGTGGATCGGTCGCTCGAACCCGGGGAACGTGCTGGCGATGGCCAGGGCGTGATGGCGCTCGGGCGTGCAGGAGGCCCCGCCCTGGGTGGCGCCTTCGTCGACGCCGGATCCCTCACGGGGCTCGCCGTGACCGCCTCGATCGGCCTGAGCGCATCGGGGCTCCTCGTGGTGGGTGTGAAGGAGGGTCGCGATAGGCTGCCACCGACCGATCCCAACACCATCGATCAGCAGGACACGGATCCGACACCATGGTCACCATGATCACAGGCGTTCTCGGCCTCGCCTCCCTCCTCGAGATCTGGGGGTACGACGATGCGGTGGGTCCCGACCGCTGGGCCGACCTCGATGACACCTTCGCCGTCGCCCGAACGGGCAGGAGGCAATCCCCCGTGGACCTGGGAACGTCCGTCCACGGCGTTCCCGCGCCCTACTCCCTCGACTACGGGCCGACCGACCTGACGGTACGCCGCTTCCGCTACTCGCTGTGGGCAGATGTGGCACCGGGCTGCACCCTCGAGCGTGAGGGCCACCGTCGGATGCTGACCAGCCTGCACTTCCACGCGCCTGCCGAGCACCTCGTCGGAGGTCGTGGTGCCGCCGCAGAGCTCCATCTGGTCCACGAGGATGAAGAAGGGGGAACCACCGTCCTCGGCATCTTCCTCGAAGCCGGCAGGCCCTCCTCAGCGCTCGAACCGATCCTGAGGGCATCGACGAACGCGGACGTCACCGACGATCGCGTTGCGGCCTTCGGCGTGGCGGCGTTGCTCCCGGATGATCTCGGGTCGTTCTGGTCGTATCCCGGATCCCGGACCACGCCGCCGACGCTCGAGGGGACGGACTGGATCCTGCTTCGCCAGCCGGTGGAGGCGTCCCGTGGCCAGATCGCCGCCATCGCGTCGCTCTCCCCCGGCAATGTGAGGCCCGTCCAACCCCTCAACGGGAGGACCGTCCTCAGGACCTGGTGAGCAGGGCGCGTGGTGGCGGGAGCCCCCCTCAGGCGGGGTCCCTCCACACCGGACACGTCATGCAGTGGCCTCCTCCCCGGCCGCGCCCCAGCTCGGATCCCTCGATCTCGATGACCGTGATGCCCGCCTCCCGCAGCCTGGCATTCGTGAACTCGTTCCGGTTGTACGCGATCACGACCCCGGGCTCGAGGGCCACGACGTTGTTGCCGTCATCCCACTGCTCCCTCGCCTGCTCGAAAGTGTTCCCCCCCGTCGGGATGACGCGCAGTTCGGTCAGGTCGAGGGCGTCGCGCACGACGTCGAGCCATCCCGCGTCCTCGATGATGACCTCGACCCCGTCGTCGCTCGGGTAGTAGCTGATCGGCGTGATCGTGTCGACCACGGGCTCGTAGATCGTGACGAGGTCCCTGTCGCAGAAGGTGAAGACCGTGTCGAGGTGCATGCTCGCCCTGTCCCTGGGCATCTTCGCCGCGATGACCCTCGTCGCCGCGCCATGGTCGAACAGCGCCTTCGCGAGCTGGCTGACGGCCTGATAGGTGGTGCGCTCACCCATGCCCACGAGCACGATCCCGTTGCCGACGGGCATGACGTCTCCCCCCTCGAGCGTGGCGCTCCCGCGGTCCTCTTCTGCCGGGTACCCCCACCAGAAGGTGAAGTCCCCGTCCCTGAACGCGGGATGGTGCCGGTAGATGGCTGCGAGGTGCAGCGTCTCCTTCCGGCGGGCGGGGGAGTACTTCGGATTGATCGTGACACCCTGGTAGATCCAGCTGCTCGAGTCCCTGGTGAACAGCTGGTTCGGAAGCGGGGGCAGGACGAACTGGTGGTCGCCGTACGCCTTCGATGCCCAGCTCCGGAAGTCCGAAGGGAGCTCCCCGACGGTGACACCCCCGATGAGGGCGTGCACGAGGCTCGGGGCGTCGAGGTCGTCCATCCACGCCCGCATCTCCTTGACACCGTTGACCCCGACCTCGTTCGCGACGAGCTTGCGATCCAGGACGTACGCCCTGCCCTCCGGGTCCGCGACCACATCCTCGAGGAGCTCGTGGACGAGCATGACGTCGATGTCGAAGTCGTCGCGCATGATCCCGACGAAGGCGTCGTGCTCCTCCCTGGCCCTCGTCGCCCACGGCACGTCATCGAAGAGCAGCTCGGATGCGTTCGAGGGGGTGAGCCTGCGCATCTCTGGTCCGGGGCGGTGGACGATCACCCTGCGAAGCCGCCCGACCTCCGAATGGACCCCGAATCCCGACATGTCGTGCTCCCGTCGCCATGCGCCCGTCCGGGCGGACGCGTCAGTCTATCGGGGCGCTCACCGCCTCCCCGGGCCCCGTGATGTCGTCGACCTCGGCAGGGGAACACGAGAAGTCCTGTGTTTGCGATAATGCCCGGATGCCCGCACCCCTCGAATCCTCCATCCGACGCCTCGCAGAGGCCGCCGACGTGGTCATCGACTGGGTCGACGCGTGGGGCGAACCGCAGGTGGTGGCGCGGGACGACCTCCTCGCCGTCCTCTCCGCCCTCCTCGGGAGGCCCCTCGATTCCGAGTCGGAGGTGGAGGACGCGACGCGCGCGATCGAGGCGGAGCGCCCCGTGGTCGAGCCGGTGGTCGTCGCATGGGACGGCGAGCTCCCCCCGATCGACGTCCATGTCCCGTTCCGGGAGGCCACGATCGAGCTCGAGGACGGTGCTGAGGCATCCGTCGAGATCGCGGGGCGACGGATCACGGCGAGTCGGCGCCTCCCGATCGGCTATCACACGCTCCACATCGACGACGGTGCCCACCGCACCCACGTGCTCTCCGCGCCGCGGCATGCGCATCCCTCCCCGACCGGCGAACTCGGCATCATCAGCCCCCTCTACTCGCTCCGTCGTGATGGGCCCGACCCGGGCATCGGGACCCTCAGGGACCTCTCCACGCTCGCGGACCTCTGCGATGCGGCAGGCGTCGCGGTGGTCGGAACCCTCCCGCTGCTCGCGACCTTCCCCGACCAACCCTCGCCGTACGCCCCTGCCTCGAGGCGGGCGTGGAACGAGCTGTTCATCGACCTCGAGCAGGTGCCGGACTGGCGTCCGGATCCCCTCGACCCCCCCTCCGACGAACGCTGGGTCGACTACGACGCCACCGGCGCGGTGATCCGTGCCGAGCTCGCACGCTACAGCGACCACGTTGCGTCCTCCCCCGGCCTGCGTGGGCAGGTCGATGCCTTCCTCGACAGGGATCCCGAGATGCGCAGGTATGCACTGTTCCGCGCCACGGCGGATCGCCACGGCAGGAACTGGAGGGCATGGCCGGACGACGCCGTGCCCGCCCCTGCGAGGATCCAATACCACGAGACCGTCCAGTGGCTCATGGACGGACAACTGCGCGAGCTGTCGAGGTCGATGGCGGACCGCGGCCAGTACCTCTACCTCGACCTCCCCATCGGGTGCAACCCCGACGGGTACGACGTGTGGGACACGCCCGACCTGTTCGCCCCCGCGTCGCTTGGTGCACCACCGGACACGCTGTTCGTCGGTGGCCAGGACTGGGGCCTCCCCGCCGCGGTCCCCTCGCGGTCGAGGGAGGAGGGCCACGCGAACTTCCGGAAGGCGATCTCCAGGCAGCTGTCGGTGGCCGGGCTGCTCCGGATCGACCATGTCATGGGGATCCATCGCACGTGGTGGGTTCCCCACGGCAGGCCGGCGACCCGAGGGGCCTACGTGATGCAGCCCACGGACGAGATGTTCGCGATCATCTGCATCGAGTCCGTCCGGGCGGGAGCGGGAGTGGTGGGGGAGAACCTCGGCACCGTGCCGCCCGAGATCCGTACCGGGCTCGCGGAGCACGAGCTCCTCGGGATGGCGATGGCCGACGGGATCACCGAGCCGAAGCCCACCGACCTCATCGCCCTCTCGAGCCACGACACCCCTGCGTTCGCGGCATGGTGGAACGGCAATGACATCGATGACCTCCTCGATCTGGGGGTCTTCGATGACGAGCGCGCGACATCGGAACGCGAGATGCGGCGCAAGGCCGTCGCCGGCCTGAAGACGGCCTTTGGGACATCCGATCCCGAGGCGACGAGGGATGCCCTGATGGAGTGGATGGCGGGCACGCCCGCCGCAGTCGCACTGCTGAACCTCGACGACCTGCTCATGGAGGAACGCAGGCAGAACATCCCAGGGACCGACTGGGAGCGGCCGAACTGGCGCCTGCGCCACGGGCCCTCGATCGCCGACCTCGCGGGGGACGATGCCTTCATGCAGCGCCTTCGGAGGTTCGCCGCTGCGCGGCCTCCCGGACCGGGGTCGTAGGGCTGGGATCCCCCCTGGGGATAGAATCGACGGGTCGTCTCGCTCTCAAGGAACCGTTCGTGACCGAATTCACCACGCGCTCGGAACTCGAAGCAGCGCTCCTTCGCGCCGCCACCAACTACTCGTGGACGTGGGACCGGCACACACAGGCCCTCTTCGCCCAACTGCCCGCCACCACGAAGGGCCTCCATCCCAAGCAACGAGTGCTCGCCCTCACGGATGCGGACTACGACGACCTCCTCGCCGATCGCGACTTCATCGAGGCGGCCGACGCCGCGGCCACACGTGTGCCCGAGCCCTCGAGGCAGCCCGACGCGGAGATCGCCTACTTCTCCCCGGAGTTCGGCGTGATCGAGACCCTCCCCCAGTACTCCGGTGGCCTCGGCGTGCTTGCAGGTGACCACCTCAAGGCATCGAGCGACCTGCACCTCCCGCTCGTCGCTGTCGGGCTCTTCTACCGGGACGGCTTCTTCCACCAGTCGATCATCGGCGAGCGCCAGGTGGAGCACTACGAGAGGACCGATCCCCGATCCCTCGGCCTCGAGCAGATGCCCGTGATCGTCGACATCACGATGGACGACCGCATCGTCAAGGCACGCGTGTGGAGGGCGGACATCGGCAGGACGAAGCTGTACCTGCTCGACACCGACCTCGAGCTCAACGACGAGCGGGGCAAGAAGGTGTCGGACCGCCTCTACAGCGGCGACAGGGAGCACCGCATCCGCCAGGAGCTGTTGATGGGAGTGGGAGGCGTCCGCGCGCTGAGGAGGCTCGGATACGACCCGAAGGTCTTCCATCTCAACGAGGGCCACGCAGGCTTCCTCGCTCTGGAGCTGATCGGTGAGGAGGTCGACAAGGGCCTGTCCCTCGCAGAGGCCGTCGAGGCCGTGAGGCCCCGGATCGTGTTCACCACCCACACGCCGGTCCCCGCCGGAATCGACCGGTTCGCCCATGACCTCATGGAGCGCTACATCAGGGTATGGAGTGAGCGATACGGCGTGTCGATCGACGAGCTCCTCGACCTCGCCCACATGCCGGGGGAGGACGACGTCTTCAACATGGCCGCGTTCTGCCTCCGCGTCGCGGGGAAGGCCAACGGCGTGTCGTCACTGCACGGTGAGGTGAGCAGGGAGATGTTCGCAGGCGTGCCCGGCGGCTCGGAGATCACGTCGGTCACCAACGGCGTGCACGCCCGGACATGGGTCGCGCCTGCGCTCCAGGCCGAGTTCGAACAGTCCATGGGACCCGACTGGGGGAGGATCGGTGCACCATGGGATGGTGTCGATGCCCTCGACGACGATCGCCTGCGGGAGCTGCGCAGGCTGGGGCGCCTGCGGCTCATCGACATGGTCACGACTCGCTTCGGACCGCGCCACTCCCTGGATCCGGACATCCTGACGATCGGGTTCGCAAGGCGGTTCGCCACCTACAAGCGGGCCGACCTCGTGCTTCGCGACCTCGAGTCGCTGACCGCGATCCTCTCGGACGAGGAGCGGCCGATCCAGTTCGTGTTCGCGGGCAAGGCGCATCCCGCGGACGAACCGGGCAAGGAGGTCCTCCACCGCGTGGTGGCCTTCGCCCACTCCCCCGAGGCGAGGGGTCGGTTCGTCTTCATCCCCGACTACGCGATGTCGGTGGCCCGCCGGATGTACCAGGGATCGGACGTGTGGCTGAACAACCCGATCAGGCCGAACGAGGCATGCGGTACCAGTGGTGAGAAGGCTGCGCTCAACGGCGGCCTGAACCTGTCGATCCTCGACGGCTGGTGGGCCGAGTGCTTCGACGGGGGGAACGGCTGGGCGATCGAGACGTCCGACGCCGAGGACCGGGCCCGGCGTGACCTCGAGGAGGCGGCGTCGCTCCATCGGCTGATCGCCGATGAGGTCGTGCCTCTGTTCTACGGAGGCGACCGCGCACCGGGCTCGGCCACCCCGAGTGCGGCGTGGATCGACAGGGTGCGCCACAATTGGAAGACACTCGGTCCCTACGTGACGGCGGAGCGCATGGTCGCCGAGTATGACGCCCGCCTCTACCGGCCCCGCGAGGTCCCTTGACGTCACCGATCTGGCCGGGGTCGGCGTACCCGCTCGGTGCGACCTTCGACGGGATGGGCACCAACTTCGCGGTGTTCTCGGAGAATGCCGAGCGCGTCGAGGTGTGCCTGTTCGACGAAGGCGGTTTCGAGACCAGGTACCGGCTGCCCGAGTCC
This sequence comes from uncultured Acidimicrobiia bacterium, assembly GCA_963792405.1. Classification (GTDB taxonomy): domain Bacteria; phylum Actinomycetota; class Acidimicrobiia; order Spongiisociales; family UBA5794; genus SZUA-442. Next base: position 1,940,931 of record CAWBVU010000006.1, on the reverse strand, counting down.
ACGGCCTTCGTCCACCACGGGTATGTGCCGGGGGTGCTCCCCGGCCAGAAGTACGGGTTCCGTGTCCACGGTCCGTGGGCGCCGGGCGAGGGCATGGTGTTCAACCCGAACAAGCTCCTCATCGATCCGTACGCCAGGGCGATCGAGCGGGATCTCCGCTGGTCGTCTGCCGTGTTCGGCTACCAGCCGGGCCACCCCGACCGCATGGACGAGCGCGATGACGCCGACGCGATCCCGAAGGGCATCGTCATCGACTCCCGATACGACTGGGGGGATGATGTCTCCCCCCGCCGCCCGCTCTACGAGTCGATCATCTACGAGACCCATGTCAAGGGCATCTCACGCACCCACCCCGAGGTGCCTCCCGAGTTGAGGGGCACCTACGCGGGCATGGCGACCCCTCCGATCATCGACCACCTCGTGCACCTCGGCATCACCGCGGTCGAGATCCAACCGATCCACCACTTCGTGTCGGAACACAGCCTCATCGACAAGGGGCTCACCAACTACTGGGGCTATTCGACGATCGGCTACTTCGCTCCCCACGCCGCCTACTCGGCGGCCGGTGACCAGGGTCAGCAGGTCCGTGAGTTCAAGGATCTCGTCAGGGCCCTGCATGGGGCAGGGATCGAAGTCATCCTCGACGTGGTGTACAACCACACGGGAGAGGGAGGTCCGGACGGTCCCACGTTGTCGTTCCGTGGCATCGACAACCCCTCGTACTACCGGTTGGACCCGGCGAACCCGAGCCGCTACGTCGACTACACGGGGACGGGCAACTCGCTCAACGTGCGGGAGCCCCATGTCCTGATGCTGATCATGGACAGCCTGCGGTACTGGGTCCAGGAGATGCACGTCGATGGATTCCGGTTCGACCTCGCCTCGACCCTCGCCAGGGACCTCCACGACGTCGACAAGCTCGCCTCGTTCTTCGACCTCATCCACCAGGACCCCATCATCAACAGGGTCAAGCTGATCGCCGAGCCGTGGGACGTCGGGGATGGCGGCTACCAGGTCGGCAACTTCCCCGCACTCTGGAGCGAGTGGAACGGGAAGTACCGCGACGGTGTGCGGGACTACTGGCGCGGTGACCACTGGGCGCTGGCCGAGTTCGCCTCGCGGTTCACGGGGAGCTCGGACCTGTATGGCTTCGCCGGTCGCCGACCCCATGCCTCGATCAACTTCATCACGGCGCACGATGGCTTCACGCTGCGTGATCTCGTGTCGTACGACCACAGGCACAACGAAGCGAACCTCGAGGGCAATCGTGACGGGGAGGGCCACAACCGGTCCTGGAACTCGGGTGCGGAGGGACGGACGGACGATCCCACGATCCGCAACCTGCGGGCGAGGCGCGCACGGGCCATCCTCACGACCCTGATGCTGTCCCAAGGCGTCCCGATGATGCTCGGCGGCGATGAGATGGGCCGCACCCAGCTCGGGAACAACAACGCCTACTGCCAGGACAACGAGATCTCCTGGTACGACTGGCTGGACGTCGACGAGGCGATGCTCGACTACACGAGGGAGCTCATCAGGATCCGCAGGGAGCATCCCGTCTTCCGCCGCAGGCGATGGTTCGAGGGGCGGAGTGTTCGGGGCTCGGACCATGCCGACATCGCCTGGTATCAGCCGGACGGCAGGCGGATGTCGCAGGACGACTGGTCGAAGGGATATGCGAAGTCCCTCGCGGTGTACCTCAATGGGAAAGGGATCCCGACGCTCGACGAACGTGGCAGGCGCGTCATCGACGACAGCTTCCTCGTGCTGTTCAATGCGCACGGCGAACCGGTCCGGTTCACCATGCCGGACGAGCTCGCGGACCTCGAATGGGAGATCATGCTGTACTCATCGGCGGGGCTGGGAGACGAACTGCCGACCGACGCCCCGGAGACGGCCGCCGTCGATGGCTGGTCGGTCGTCCTCCTCCGGAAGCGCAACGGGTCGTCATGAGGGTCCTGTTCGCCACTGCGGAGCTCTCGCCCCTCGTGTCGGTCGGGGGCCTCGCCGAAGCGAGCGCGGGGCTCGTCCTCGAGTTGAGGGCCCAGGGTGTCGACGTCGAGGTCGTCGTGCCCGACTATGTGGGATCGGAACTGCACGACCAGGAGCACCTCATGCTCGACGTGCCCCATTGGGCGGCGCCCGCATCGGCACGCCGCGGACAGTTCGACGGGTTCGGGGAGGTGACCCTGGTCGACGTCCCGGGGATCCGAAGGGCCAATCCCTACGTCGACGAGAGCGGTGCAGGCTGGCCCGACAACGCCGATCGATTCTTCGCGTTCTCCGCTGCGGTGGCGGCGCTGGCGAGGTCGTCGAGGCCCGATGTGCTCCACTGCAACGACTGGCACACGGGGGCGGCCATCGGGCTCATCGACGACGCCATCCCGACCGTGTTCACCATCCACACCATCGGCCATCAGGGATGGACCTCGGGCGGATGGCTCGGCCGCATCCACCGCCGCCCCGACCTCTACGAGTCCTACGGCGGCACGAACCCCCTCGCCGGCGCCGTCCAGCTCGCCGACAGGGTCCTCACGGTGAGCCCCTCCTACGCCGACGAGATCCGAACGCCCGAGGGGGGCGGCGGCCTCCACATGCAGCTCGATGCCCTCGGGGACCGACTGATCGGCATCAGGAACGGCATCGACGTCGCCCGTTGGAATCCCGAGGCCGACCGTTTCATCGCCGCAGGCTTCAGCGGCAGCGATCTCGCGGGGAAGGCCCACTGCCGCGCCGCACTCACGGACGAGCTGGCATGGGACGACACGAAGGTCCCGATCGTCGCGATGGTGACCAGGCTCGTCGACCAGAAGGGCGTCGACCTCGCTCTGGAGGCCACGAGGTTCGCTGATGGCGTCCCCTTCCGGCTCGCCATGCTCGGCTCCGGAGAGCGGTGGATCGCCGACTGGGCACGGCACCTCGCGCGCGAGCACCCCGCGTCCGTCTGGTTCCTCGATGGCTACGACACCGCCCTCGCACACCGCCTGTTCGCCGGCGCCGACCTCCTGCTCATGCCTTCGCGGTTCGAGCCGTGTGGGCTTGCCCAGATGCAGGCGATGGCCTACGGCACCATCCCGGTCGTGACCGCCGTCGGCGGTCTCAGGGACACCGTGGTGGACGCGGACGCCGACAGGAAGGGCACCGGCTTCGTGGCGCCGGTTGCCGACACTGCATCGATCGTCGATGCCCTGCACAGGGCGGTGAGGGCGTGGAAGCAGCCGCGGCGTCGTTCCGGCATCGCCCTCAGGGGGATGGGTCACGACTGGTCATGGCAGGTCCCTGCTCGGCGACACGTCGAGGTCTACGAGGATCTCGTCGCGGCGAGGCCGCTTCAGCCGTAACTGATCTCCTGGCCCTTGGCGATCGCCACGATGCCGCCGGGCGAGACGGTGAACTCCGACTCGTCCCGCTCCCGATCGACCCCGATCTCCCTGTTCCTCGGCACGTGCACGTTCTTGTCGATGATCGCGTTGTGGACGACCGCTCCGGGGCCGATGACCACGTCCTCGAAGACGATGCAGTTCTCGACCACCGCTCCGGGCTCGATCCTGACGTTCGGAGAAATCACGGAGTGCTCGACCGTCGCGCCTGTGATGATCGCCCCCGGGGAGATCATCGAGTTGGAGACCCTGCCGGCACCGAACTCGCCGTGTGCGACGATCTTCGCAGGCGGGAGCGTACGCGGCGCCGAGGTGTGGACAGGCCACTCCATGTTGTACAGGTTGAAGATCGGCGTCGGGTCGACGAGGTCCATGTTCGCCTCGTAGTACGAGTCGAGCGTCCCGACGTCCCTCCAGTAGTGCTGGTCCCTCGGCGTCTCGCCTGGCACCACGTTCTGTGTGAAGTCGTAGACGTGCGCCTCACCCGAGGCGACGAGGGCAGGGATGATGTCCCCCCCGATGTCCCTGCTCGACTTGCTCGATGCGGCGTCGGCATGGAGGATGTCGACGAGCACATCGGTCGAGAAGACGTAGTTGCCCATCGACGCGAGGATCTGGTCCGGTGCGTCGGGCAGTCCCGGCGTCTCGGCGGGCTTTTCCCGGAAGGCCGAGATCAGGGTCGAGTCGGGCATCTTCTCGATCACCCCGAACTGTGAGGACTGGTCCTTGGGGACCCGGACCCCCGCCACGGTCACACCCGCGCCGCTGCGGATGTGGTGGTCGAGCATCTGGTTCGGATCCATCCGGTAGATGTGGTCCGCCCCGAACACGAACATGTACTTCGGCCGCTCGTCATCGATCAGGTTCAGGTTCTGGAACAGTGCGTCGGCGGACCCGGCGAACCATTGGGGACCTCGTCGCATCTGTGCAGGCACCGTGGTGACGTAGCTGCCGAGGATGCTCGAGAGGCGCCATGTCCTCGAGACGTGGACGTCGAGGGAGTGGCTCTTGTACTGGGTCAGCACCACGATCTTGCGGAATCCGCCGTTGACGAGGTTCGAGAGGGCGAAGTCGATCAACCGGTACTGGCCACCGTGGGGAACGGCGGGCTTCGCCCGCACGGCCGTCAGCGGCATGAGGCGCTTGCCCATGCCACCTGCCAGTACGACGGAGAGCACCCGGTCCTCGTTGCCGAATCGCAGCATGCCCGTATCCTCGCACATCGGGGGACCTCACGGATCCGCGCCGGTCGTTCGGGGCGAACCCTCGGAGGTGACGGTAGGTTGGGGGGTATGAACTCGCTCCCCGCCCCGCTCCCAGACGACGATCGTTGGTCCTTCAACGAAGGTACCCACCTCACGCTCTACCGGGTGCTCGGCGCCCAACTCGTGGATGGCGGTGCGACGTTCCGCGTCTGGGCGCCGTCGGCGAGGCGCGTCGAGGTCATCGGGGACTTCACGGGCTGGTCGGAAGGGGTGGACCTCCACCCCGACGTGTCCGGCGTCTGGTCCGGCACGATCGAGGGCGTCGCGAAGGGCGCGATCTACAAGTACCGGATCACCTCGGCCGACGGCGCCGTCTTCGACAAGGCCGATCCTGTGGCCTCGAAGACCGAGGAGCCCCCGCGCACGGGCTCGGTGGTGTGGGATCGTGATTACACGTGGGACGATGCGGGGTGGATGGGGACGAGGGCCGCGCGCAACGCCCTGAATGCACCCATCTCGATCTACGAGGTGCACCTCGGCTCGTGGAGGTACGAACCGGGTGGATATCGGGCCCTCGCCCACCAGCTCTCCGAGTACGCGAGGGACCTCGGCTTCACCCACGTCGAGCTGCTTCCCGTCATGGAGCACCCGTTCTACGGCTCGTGGGGCTACCAGACGACCGGCTACTTCGCCCCGACCGCCCGCTACGGGGACCCCCAGGACCTCATGTACCTCATCGACCACCTGCATCGGATGGGCGTGGGGGTCATCCTCGACTGGGTGCCCTCCCACTTCCCGAACGACGCCTTCGGCCTCGGCGCCTTCGACGGGACCCATCTGTACGAGCATGCCGATCCTCGTGAGGGCTACCACCCGGATTGGGACAGCCTCATCTTCAACTACGGCCGTCACGAGGTCCGCAGCTTCCTGTTGTCGAGCGCCGCGATGTGGCTCGACGTGTATCACGCGGATGGCATCCGCGTCGACGCGGTGGCGTCGATGCTGTATCGGGACTACTCGCGCAAGGAGGGGGAGTGGATCCCGAACGTCTACGGCGGTCGCGAGAACCTCGAGGCGATCTCCTTCCTCCAGCACTTCAACACGGCCATGTACGGCACCTTCCCGGGGATCCAGACCTATGCCGAGGAGTCGACGGCGTTCGCGGGTGTCACCGCCCCCGTCGACCTCGGAGGTGTCGGATTCGGCGAGAAGTGGGACATGGGATGGATGAACGACACCCTGAGCTACGTCCAACGGGATGCGATCTACCGCAAGCACCACCACCATGAGCTGACGTTCCGGATGGTGTACGCCTACAACGAGAACTTCACGCTCCCGCTGTCACACGACGAGGTGGTCCACGGGAAGGGCTCCCTCCTCTCCAAGCAGCCCGGTGACCGCTGGCAGCAGTTCGCTGGGCTGCGGCTGCTCTTCGGCTACCAGTGGTCCCAGCCGGGGAAGAAGCTCCTGTTCATGGGAGGCGAGTTCGCCGTCGACGACGAGTGGAACCACGAGCAGGAGCTCGATTGGGGCCTGCTCGCGTACGAGGAGCACCGAGGCGTGCAGTGGTGGGTGACGAAGCTGAACGAGTTCATGCGGGCGACACCTGCCATGTACGAGCTCGACAACGACCCCAGGGGGTTCCGATGGGTCGTCGGTGACGACATCGCGAGCAGCATCTATGCCTACCTCCGGCTCGCCCGCGACGGATCTCCCGTGCTGTTCGTCGCGAACTTCACGCCGGTCGTGCGCCACGGGTATCGGGTCGGCGTTCCCGTCGCGGGTGAATGGATCGAGGCGATCAACGGTGACGCCATCGAGTTCGGCGGGAGCGGCGTGGTCAATGGAACCGTCGCCACCGATGCGATCTCGACCCACGGCTTCGACCAGTCACTCGAGCTGACCATCCCGCCCCTCGCGGCGATGTTCTTCGTGCCCGCACCCTGACCGGCCCCGATGGGATCGCGGCGTGGAACGCCGTCCCCGACGGTCGGACCGACGTCCGGTTCAGCGGGTGCCCGTGGCGAGCAGGCGCTCGATGTCGCCGAAGACCTCCATGCAGGCACACGACGCGTCGCCATCGAGCAGCACTGCTCCGTCGACGTCCTCGTGGCGGATCGAGACCGTCCCGTCCATGGTCTCCTCCACCCGCTTGTGCATCGCGTCTCGCATGGGCACGTGCAGCAGGCCTCCCCGCACCCGCTCCGCAGTGATCGTGAGCCGTCCGTCCGGGCCCGTGAGCGACCAGCGCACGTGGTGGTCGTCGATGTGCAGGAGGTCTTCGCGTGACCGGTTGTAGGTGGCCCACCGGTAGAGGCGTCCATGGTGCTTCAGGCCCACGATGAAGCCACGAAACGTGCTGCGGATCCATGGGATCAGGGCGACAGAGGCGACGAGGGAGGCGGTGGGGTCGGCATCGATGTGGTTGCTGTGGATCCAGACGTAGCCCGCCGGAAAGGCCTTCCCCCAGTCCTTCTCCAGATAGCCGCGACCGCCGTCGAACGACACTGCATCACCCTCGATCCTGAGCGTGCCTGCGAGGTCGTGTCCGAACGACACGATCCCGTGATAGCACTCCATGAAGGGAACCAGCCCGTACCACCCCATGATGCCCGGTGACGTCCATGTCACTGGCCATGGATCCATCGCCGTCAGGAAGTCCACCCGGCCCGTCATGTCGGGGAGGCTGAGCGTCACCCCGGAGGCGTCAAAGGTGTTGTCGCCGACACGCACGTCGAATCGGTCGGGTGAGCCGAAGAACTCGTCGACCGGGTACCGGTGGTATCGGGAACGCCCGCTCGAGCCATCGAGCACCTGGACGAAGGCCTCATCGATGCGCTCCCCATCGGAGGGGATGCCGCGGAAGACCCCGGGGATCACCGCCCAACGCTGGCCGGTGTCCGCCGAGACGAGCTTCACGTACCAGCCCTCGAAGAAGCTGTCCGTTGCGCCGATTCCATGGAACGCCTCGGGCCTGCGGAGTCCCCTGACGAATCCGATCGGTGTGGGCATCACACGAGGCTAGCGACGGGCCGGTCCCGGGGTCACGTCCAGTCGAGGATGACCTTGCCGCACTCGCCCGACCGCATGATCGCGAATGCCTCCTCGTAGGCCGAAGCCGGGAGGTGATGGGTGATCACGGGGCGCACGTCGAGGCCCGTCTCGAGCATGGCGAGCATCTTGTACCAGGTCTCGAACATGCGCCTGCCGTAGATGCCCTGGAGGGTGAGACCCTTGAAGACGATGTCGTTCCAGTCGATGGGCGCCTGCCTCGGCGGGATGCCGAGGAGGGCGATGCCGCCGCCGTTGTCCATGTGCGTGATCATGTCGTGGAGGGCGCTCGGCTGGCCGGACATCTCCAGACCCACGTCGAAGCCCTCCTTCATCCCGAGGTCCGCCATGGTGTCGCTGAGCGAGTCCCTCGTCGGATTCAGTTCCCTGTCGGCGCCCATCTGCTCGGCGAGGCGAAGGCGGTACTCGTTGACGTCGGTGACGACGATGTAGCGGGCGCCCACGTGTCGGGCGATGGCGACGGCCATCATGCCGATCGGCCCTGCGCCCGTGATCAGGACGTCCTCTCCCACGAGGTCGAAGTGCAGGGCGGTATGGACCGCGTTGCCCAAGGGGTCGAGGATGGCCGCGACGTCGTCGGGGATGTCGTCGGGAATCGGCTGGACGTTCGAGCCGGGGATCGCGACGAACTCGGCGAACGCCCCCGGCCGGTTGACGCCGACCCCGATGGTGTTGATGCACAGGTGACGCCGCCCCGCCTGGCAGTTCCTGCAGCGCCCGCACACGATGTGGCCCTCGCCGGAGACGCGCTGGCCGATCGACAGCCCCTCGACCTCCGAACCGACCTCGGCCACGACTCCGACGTACTCGTGACCGACGGCCATGGGCACAGGGATCGTCGCGGCCGCCCACTCGTCCCATGCCTCGATGTGGAGATCCGTCCCGCAGATCGACGTCTTGTGGACGCGGATGAGCACGTCGTTCGGGCCGAGTTGAGGTGTGGGGATGTCCTCGAGCCAGATCCCCGGTTCCGCCTTCGCCTTCACGAGCGCCCGCATCAGATGACCCCCATGTCCGAGCCCACCGTGGCAAACGCCTCGATCGCGGCGTCGATGTGCTCGGGCTCGTGCGCGGCCGACATCTGTGTCCTGATCCTCGCCTCGCCCCTGGGCACCACGGGGAAGGAGAAGCCGATCACGTAGATGCCCAGGTCCAGCAGCCGGTCGGCCATCTCGGTGGCGACCGAGGCCTCTCCGAGCATCACCGGGACGATCGGGTGGCCCGCGCCGATCAGGTGGAACCCGGCCTTCGTCATCCCCTCCCTGAACCGGGCGGCGTTGGCCTCGAGTCGCGCCCTGAGGTCGTCGCCACCCTCCAGGATCTCGAGTGCGGCGATCGTGGTGGCCGCGATGGCGGGGGCGAGGCTGTTGGAGAACAGGTAGGGCCGTGACCGCTGACGGAGCAGGTCGATCAGGGACCGTGGGCCGGACGTGTAGCCGCCCGACGCGCCGCCGAGCGCCTTGCCGAGGGTGCCCGTCACGATGTCCACCCTGTCGGCGACACCCCAATACTCGGGCGTGCCCCTGCCGTGCTCGCCGATGAAGCCGACGGCGTGGGAGTCGTCCACCATCACGATGGCGTCGTGCTCGTCGGCGAGGTCACAGATCGCGGGCAGGTTCGCGATGACGCCGTCCATCGAGAACACCCCGTCGGTGGCGATCATGCGGAACCTCGCGTCCTTCGCTGCCTGGAGCTGTGCGGCGAGGTCGGCCATGTCGTTGTTGGCGTAGCGGAGCCGTCGCGCCTTGCAGAGGCGGATGCCATCGATGATCGACGCATGGTTGAGGGCGTCGGAGATGACGGCGTCCTCCTCGCCGAGGACCGTCTCGAACAGGCCGCCGTTGGCGTCCCAGCACGACGAGTACAGAATGGTGGCCTCGGTGCCGAGGAAGGAGCTCAGGGAACCCTCGAGGCGGGTGTGCACGGTCTGGGTGCCGCAGATGAACCGCACGGAGGCCATCCCGTAGCCGTAATCGGCGATCGCGTCACGGGCCGCCGCCACGAGCCTCGGGTCGTCGGCGAGCCCGAGGTAGTTGTTCGCACAGAAGTTGATGACCTGCGTGCCGTCCTCGAGGGAGATCACCGCATCCTGCGGCGATGCGATGACCCGCTCGGACTTGAACAGCCCTGCGGCCCTGATGGCCTCCGTTTCGCCTGCGAGATGGTCGAGGAATCGTGTCGCCATGGCACCTCCGCGATCGAGTCTATTCGGGGACTGGTCGCCGGGCCGAAGTGGTAGGGTGCCGCGTCAGCGACGAAGGATCCACGTGACCGACGGTGCCCAGGCGCCCGCCGCACCGGACGAGGCGAAACCGAGGTTCGGCAAACAGCAGATCATCGGGCTGATCCTCACCGTCCTGATCCTCGTCCTCGTGTTCGCCGTCGTGCTTCCGCAGTTCGGTGACTACGACGCGGCCTGGGATGCCATCCAGGCGATGGAGGCATGGCAGCTCCTGACGATCGCGGCAGCCACGATCGCGATGATCCTCATCTACGTGCTCCCGTACCAGGCCGCCCTGCCCGGCATTCGGTACTGGCCTGCGTTCAAGGTGCGGCAGACCTCATTCATGATCAGCAACGTGGTGCCGATGGGGGGCGCGTTCGGGCTGGCGGTGCAGTACGGGATGCTCCAGAGCTATGGCTTCGGCGCCGCACCTGCGACCGCCACGATCGGCATCACGAGCGCGTGGAACACCTTCGTCACCCTCTCGCTCCCTGTCATCGCGCTCATCGCCCTCAGCTTCTCGGTCAGGCCACGGTCGAGGCGACGAGCATCACGGTGGTCGCGGCGTTGATCGTGGTCGTGGCGATCGTTGCCTTCGCGTTGATCCTGCGCAGCGAGAACCTCGCACGGAAGATCGGCGATGTCGCCGACGGCATCATCTCGTGGGCCTTCGGACTCTTCCACAAGACGAGCTCGGTCGACGCGACGGCAGGCATCCTGAATTTCCGGAACTCGATCATCGACGTCGTGAAGGAACGATGGTTGGCGATCACGCTGGCGAACCTCGGTCAGCAGCTCGCACAGTTCCTGATCCTGTACCTCGCCGTCGTAGCCCTCCAGGGCAGCTGGTTCGACCCGATCGGCCCCGTCGAGGCGCTCGCCGCGTTCTCGTTCGGTCGCCTCGCGACCTTCATCCCGATTCCCCCCGGAGGCCTCGGGACCACGGACGCGCTGATCACGGCGATCCTCGGGAACTTCGGGCTCGACAACAACACCGCCCTGGCCGCCACCATGATCTGGAGGGCAGCGACCTACTTCCCACAGGTGATGATCGGCGCGATCACGCTGATCTCCTTCCGACGTGATCAGAACCGCGCGCAGTCGGCGGCCGCTTCGCCGTAGTCGCTGGCGGGGCTCTCACCAGACCAACCGGGCTCCGTGCCGCCGTACAATGGGTCCGTGGGACGTTTCGCCGTCCGTGACGCCTCCGTGGTGGGGCCGGGCATCGCACGCATCGTCGTCGATGCACCTCGCGTGGCATCCCATGCGCTCGCAGGCCAGTTCGTCATCGTCAGGGTGACCGTGGACGGCGAGCGCATCCCCCTCACGATCTGTGAAGCCGACGCCGGGGTGGGGACCATCACCCTGATCGTCCAGGCCGTGGGGAGGACGACGACAGAGATGCAGGCGCTGCGCGCCGGGGATCACCTGGCCGATGTCCTCGGACCGCTCGGCATCCCGACGGAGGTCGAGCGTTTCGGGACGTGCGTCGTGGTGGCAGGGGGAGTGGGCGCGGCCATCGCCCTCCCCGTGGCGCGTGCCCTCGCATCAGCGGGCAACCGGACGATCGCCGTGCTGGGCGCGAGGACCGGCGACCATCTCATCCTCCGCCCTGAGTTCGCGATGTCGTGCGACGAGGTGCGGGTGGCGACCGAGGACGGCTCGGTCGGCGTCGAGGGACTCGTCACGGACGTGCTCGCCGGTCTGCTCGAGGCCGACCCGCCGGATCGGGTGTTCACCGTCGGTCCCATCGGGATGATGAGGGCCGTCGCCGAACTGACCAGGGGCCGGGGTGTGCCGACGATCGCGAGCCTCAATCCGATCATGGTGGATGGGACGGGAATGTGTGGCGGGTGCAGGGTGAAGGTGGGCACCGACACGAGGTTCGCGTGTGTCGATGGCCCGGAGTTCGACGCACACCTCGTCGATTTCGCTTCGCTCGCGAGGCGCAACGAGGCGTATCGGTCATTCGAGGCATGCGAACTCGAGCGTTCGGGAGGCACCGGTGGGTGAACCGACGAAGCGCGAGCGGATGCAGATGCCTCGCACGCCGATGCCGACGAGGGAGCCCGAGGCCCGGGCGTCGACCTTCGACGAGGTCGCACTCGGCTACACGGGTGCGCTCGCCGTTCTCGAGGCGTCACGCTGCCTGAACTGTGCCAAGCCCGTGTGCATCGACGGTTGCCCGGTCGGCGTGCGCATCGACGAGTTCGTCGCCCTCGTCGCGGCAGGCGACGTCGCAGGCGCGGCCGCGGTGATCCACCAGGACAACGTCCTTCCCTCGGTGTGCGGGCGTGTGTGTCCCCAGGAGATCCAGTGCGAGGGCTCGTGTGTCCTTGCGAAGAAGGGACGGCCGATCGCCATCGGCTACCTGGAACGATACGTCGCGGATGAGGAGCGTGCGCGCGGGCTTGGACCGGTCGGGCACATCCCTGCGCCGACGGGTCGGCGCGTGGCGGTGATCGGATCGGGACCTGCGGGACTCGCCTGTGCAGGAGACCTGGTCAAGGCAGGGCATGAGGTGACGGTCTTCGAGGCCCTCCATGCCTTCGGTGGCGTGCTGGCCTACGGCATCCCCGAGTTCCGGCTCCCCAAGGAGATCGTCGAGGCCGAGGTGGATGCCCTCGCCGCCCTCGGGGTCGTGTTCGAGTCGGACGTGCTGATCGGCTCGGGGATCACGGTGCGCGACCTCCTCGACACCGAGGGCTTCGACGCCGTGTTCATCGGGACCGGTGCGGGCCTCCCCCGGTTCCCCGGCATCGAGGGGGAGGACCTCATCGGCGTGTACTCGGCGAACGAGTTCCTCACGAGGGTGAACCTGATGCACGCGAGGGATCCGTCCGCCCGCACCCCCGTGTACGACGTCGATGGCCGCCCCGTGGTCGTGATCGGCGGAGGGAACACCGCGGTCGACGCGGCGCGGACCGCACTCCGTCTCGGGGCGCATCCCGTGACGATGCTGTATCGACGATCCGAGGACGACATGCCGGCGCGTCGCGAGGAGGTCGAGCACGCACGCGAGGAAGGCGTGGCGATGCGGTTCCTCGTGGCCCCATCGGCGTTCCGCGGCGTCGATGGCTGGCTGTCGGAGGTGGAGGTCCAGCACATGGCGATGGGTGAACCCGACGACAGCGGCCGATCCAGGCCGGTCCCCGTGCAGGGGGCCTTCGACGTGGTGGAGGCGGACGTCGCGATCGTGGCGATCGGCAATGCCCCGAATCCCGTCCTCGTGCGAGCGACCCCCGAGCTCGAGACGACCCGGTGGGGCACGGTCGTCACCGATCCGGCGACCGGAGCAACCTCCATGCCGGGCATCTTCGCCGGTGGCGACATCGCGACCGGGGGCGCGACGGTGATCCTCGCCCTTGCAGCAGGCAGACGGGCGGCGGCGGCGATCGACGACTACCTCGCCCCGCCGACCTGATCACGGGGCGATCAGGTCGAACCGTCCTTCGCCTCGTTCGGGCGCCCAGCGTGCGGTGGCGCCTCCTGGTGGTTGTCGTACTCGAACTCGTAGACGACCTCGTTGTGGTGGGCGAAGTTCGAGACGAACGCCGTGATCAGGGCGGCGACGGGAAGGGCGACGAACGCGCCGATCGGCCCGAAGATGGCACCGCCTGCGAGGGCTCCGCCGAACGCGACGGCGCCGTTGAGGGCCATCGTGTTCGAGGAGATCTTCGGGCTGAGCCAGTAGTTCTCGATCTGCTGGTAGATCAGGGCGTAGGCGAGGACGACCAACGCGGCCAACCATCCCTGGAGCGCGAGGGTCATGACGATCGGCACGGCCGAGCCGAGATAGGTGCCGATCGCGGGGATGAAGGCGGCGACGAAACCTGCGAACACCGCGAGGGGGATGGACAGCGTCACCGGCATGCCGACGAGGATCATGGTGAAGAAGAACCCCGTGCCGTTGATCATCATCAGCAGGACCCGCGAGTAGAAGTAGCCGCCCGTCTGGATGACTGCCTGATCCCATGTCCAGCCGACGCGATACTGGTCCTTGGGTCGGAGCAGACCGAGCACGGTGCGTTGGAACCGGGGCGCATCGGCAGTGAAGTAGAAGGTGAACATCGCGATCGTCGCCAGGTCGAAGATCAGGCCGATTCCCGACGTGGCGATGCCGACGACGCTCCCCAAGGCGCCAGTCGCCCAGTCGGTGAGTGCGTTGCCGAGGTCGGTCGCGACCTCCTGATCGAGCCCGCCCTCGGAGATGGTCACACCGAACGTGTCCTGTGCCCAATCGATACCCGATTGCACCCATGCGCTCGCGTTGTCCCCGATCGCGCTCGCGAGGGTCACGATGGCAGGGATGAGGATGACGATCAGCAGCACGAGCGCCACGAACCCGGCGAGGTAGATGACCCCGACCGCAGATCCGCGTCGCCAGCCGAAGCGGTGGACGAGGCGAAGGACGAGCGGTTGGAGCGCCAGGCTCAGGAAGAACGAGAAGGCGATCATGCCGACGAGGTGGCTCGCCCGACCGAGCATCCACAACACGGCGAGGGTGACGAGGACCGCGCCGATCACCTTCCAGATCGCCGCCCCGTCGATGTCGATGGTGAGCCGCCTGCTCGGTCGGCGCTCGCCCGTCGTGGTCTTGTCACCGGTGTCGCTCATGGTCCTCCGTGGGGAGTCGGCCGTGAGCGTATCGTCGGAGAGGCCCGATGCCGGGTATCTCCCCGTTCCATCGATCGGGTCGACCTGCCAGAATGGGCAACCCGACCCGCTCCCGATCACGACGGGAGTGGCAGCCGCACCGCCGTGTCAAGGGAAGGCACGCGAAACGGCGGTGCGGCTGGATCTCGGGCTCAACTCACCGTGGCGGCGTCGCGGGCCCTCCTGTCGAGTGCGGAATGCGCCGCGGCGAGCCTCGCCACGGGGACTCGGAGCGGTGAACAGCTCACATAGTCGAGGCCGATCTCGTCGACGAGGGCGATCGATCGGGGATCGCCGCCGTGCTCGCCGCAGATGCCGACGTGCAGGTCGGGACGCGTGGCCCGTCCCTGCTCGACGGCCATGCGGATCAGCACCCCGACACCGTCCCTGTCGAGGGTGTCGAACGGGTTGTTCTGGAGCACCCCCTTCTGGAGGTAGTCGAGGAGGAAGTTCTTCTCGGCATCGTCACGGGAGATCCCCAGCGTCATCTGGGTGAGGTCGTTCGTGCCGAAGCTGAAGAACTCGGCGACCTCGGCGATCTCGCCGGCCGTCACCGCGGCACGGGGCGTCTCGATCATCGTCCCGAACTCGTACTCGAGCGTGATCCCGTGCTCGGCCTCGAACTCGGCAGCGAGCTCCTCCGCCAGTTCCTTCATCGGGAGGAGCTCGGCGACGTTCCCTGCGAGAGGGATCATGATCTCGGGCTTGGCCGTGATCCCCTCGTTGTGGACCTCGATCGCCGCCTCGAAGATCGCCTTGATCTGCATCCGCGGCAGGTCGGGGAAGACGATCGCGAGGCGGACGCCCCTGAGGCCGAGCATCGGGTTCGACTCGTGGAGGGAGTCGAGGCGACTCAGGACCCGTTCGGTCTCCTCGATGCGGTGCAGCAGGGTGTCGACCTCGTCGAGTGTGGTCGCGTTGGTCAGCTTGATCTTGCTGTCCGTCACGTCGACGGTGAGCGACTTGAAGTCGGGGAGGAACTCGTGGAGTGGCGGATCGAGGAGTCGGATGATGACCGGCTTGCCGTCCATGACCCTGAACAGCTGGGCGAAGTCCGACCGCTGGAGCGGGAGGAGGCGATCGAGCGCCTCCCTGCGCTGGGCCACGTTCGTCGCCATGATCATCTCCTGCATGATCGGCAGGCGAGCCTGGTCGAAGAACATGTGTTCCGTGCGGCACAGGCCGATGCCGTTGGCGCCGAGTTTCACGGCACGGGCGGCGTCGTCGGGGTAGTCCGCGTTGGCCCACACGTCGAGGTCCCTGACCTCGTCCGCCCATGCAAGGAGGCCCATGAGCCACGGATCCTCGATGTCGGGGACCCTCGTCTCGATCTGGCCCGCGAACACCTCGCCCGTCGTGCCGTCGATCGAGATCCAGTCACCCTCCTGGACGGTGAACTGGCCGACGGTGAACGTCCTCCCGACGAGGTCGATCTGGACCTCGCCCGCGCCGACCACGGCCGGCTTGCCGAACTGACGCGCCACGAGCGCGGCGTGGCTGGTGCGCCCACCGCTCGAGGTGAGGACGCCGGCCGATGCCAGCATGCCGTGGACGTCGTCCGGCTTGGTCTCGGGACGCACGAGGATCACCGGGTCACCGCCATTGCTGCCCCACTCCTCTGCAAGGTCGGCGTCGAGTGCGACGATGCCCACCGCGGCGCCGGGGGACACGTTGAGGCCCGTCGTGAGCATCATGCCCGACGCCTTTGCCTCGGCCTTCGCCGTAGCGGAGAACTGCGGGTGGAGGAAGAACTCGATCTGCTCAGGGCTCACTCGCCGAAGGGCCTCGTCCTTGGTGATGATCCCGTCCGACACGAGATCCACTGCGATCCGGACGGCTGCCTGGGCGGTCCGCTTGCCATCGCGCGTCTGGAGCAGCCAGAGCTTCCCCCTCTCGATGGTGAACTCGATGTCCTGCATGTCCCGGTAGTGGCGCTCGAGGAGGCTCGCGTAGTTGCGAAGCTCGTCATAGAGGACGGGCATCTCCCTCGCCAGGTCCTCGACCGTGCTCGTCTGGCGCGTGCCTGCGACGACGTCCTCGCCCTGTGCGTTGACGAGGAAGTCGCCTTCGAGCCTCGGCTCGCCCGTCGTGGCGCTCCTCGAGACGGTGACGCCGGTGGCGGAATCCGCACCCATGTTCCCGAACACCATGGTCTGCACGTTGACGGCGGTGCCGAGATCGTGGGCGATCCCTGCGGCGTTGCGGTACGCGAAGGCGCGCTTGCCGTTCCACGACCTGAACACGGCCTCGACGGCCATCGTGAGCTGTTCGCGGGGGTCGGAGGGGAATTCGCGTCCCGCAAAGCGTTCGACGAGGCCCTTGAACTTGTCGACGACGATGCCGAGCTCGTCCGCCGTCAGATCCGAGTCGCTCGTCACGCCGCAGTGTGCCCGCGCCTCGGCGAGGACGTCCTCGAAGGGCTCCTCTCGCACGCCCATCACGACGGTGGCGAACATCTGGATGAGGCGCCGATACGAGTCGAGGACGAAGTGGCGATCGTCGAAGATCTCGATCATGCCCTTGACGACCTCGTCGTTCATGCCGATGTTCAGGACGGTGTCCATCATGCCGGGCATGGAGAACTTGGCACCGCTGCGGCATGACACCAGCAGCGGGTTGTTGGCATCCCCGAATGTCTTGCCGGTCTGCGCCTCGATCGACAGCAGGGCCTCGCGAACCTGGTCGATCATGCCGTCGGGGAAGGTCTCGCCCTCGGCGAGGTAGGTGTTGCACGCCTCGGTCGTGATGGTGAAGCCGGGTGGCACAGCGATGCCGAGCCTGGTCATGTCCGCCAGGTTCGCGCCCTTGCCGCCGAGGAGCCCTCGCACCGCCCCCCAGTCGCCCCCGCACTTGGCCTCTGCCGGATCGAGTTCGTTGAAACCGTAGACGAAGCGTTCCGTCGTCATCGTGCCATCCCCTGTGAGGTCGCTTGCTCCGCGCAGTCTAATCCTTAGAAAGCAACTAAAGAATAGATGAGTGCACTCCGCACGTCGCGCGGTGATCCCTAGATTGCTCGGGTGACCTCACGCACGAAACCGCTCCTCGTCCTCATCGTCGGTTTCGCCCTCCTCGGCATGCCGGGGGCGGCACTCGGGGTTGCGTGGCCGTCCATGGCGTCCGAACTCGACAGGGCGCTCGGCGACCTCGGCATCCTCACCGTCGCAACCGGGCTCTCCTACGCGGCGGTCTCGTTCGGCATCGGCGGAATGACCAGGCGGTTCCAGGCGGGCAGGCTGCTCATCGCGGCCGCCGTCGCCGCGGCGGTCGGCCTCGTCGTGTACGCGGTGTCGGATTCCTGGGTGTGGACGATCGCCGCATCGGTGCCCCTCGGGGCGTCGGGCGGTGTGATCGACTCGATCGGCAACGCGTTCGTCGCCGTCACGCGGGGGCCGAGGGCGATGGGCGCGATCCACGCGGCGTTCGGCTTCGGTGCGATGCTCGCCCCCCTGCTGATCACCGGGCTCGTCGCCCTCGGGGCGTCGTGGCGGATCGGGCTGGCGATGATCGCCGCCGCGGAGATCGTCCTCGCATTGGCGTTTGCCGCCGTGCGGTCGGCGATCCGGATGCCCGCAGAGGGCACCAAGGGCCGGCCGGCTCGCCTCGGGAGTCGCCGGATCCTGGGGATGTCCGTCTGGGTCTTCTTCATCTACGTCGGTGTCGAGGGCAGCACGAGCCTGTGGGCCTTCACGCTGCTGACCGAGGGCCAGGGCGTCGCCGATGTCGTGGCGGGCTTCGCCGTCGCCGCCCACTGGGGCGCGCTGTTCGCGTCACGGCTCCTCCTCACCATCGTCGGCGACCGGCTCGAGCCGAACCGGACCATCACGGCCTCGGTGGTCACGATCACCGTCGCGTTGGCGCTGATGTGGTGGAATCCGGCGGCCTGGGTCACCGTCGCAGGCCTCGTCATCGCAGGCTTCGCCAACGGGCCGGTGTTCCCATTCGAGATGCTCCTCACGCCCGGCCGTGTCGGTGCCGAGTTCACGCCGTGGATCGTCGGCTACCAGCTCGCGGCCGCCACCCTGTCCCTCGCCATCGTGCCCGCCGTGATCGGGATCCTCGTCAACGTCAGGGGGCCCCTGGTGATCGCTCCCGTCCTCGTCGGACTGGCGGCGTTGACGGCACTGAGCACGGAGGCGCTGCGCCACATGTCTGCGGGAGATGTCGCAAGGGTGCGGATCGCCCGCTGACCGCGAGGGGCGACGGTGCCGGTCGCCGGTCACGTCGGGTCGGTTCCGGGCCTCCTGCTCGAGGGCGAGATCACGCCCGCTCCGATGATGCCCCCCAGCGCCGTGGCGCGTGGCCCAGCGCCTGCGTCCCGTCTACGCTGGAGCCCAGGGAGGAGCGTTGATGGGCGATTCGATCATCTCGACGGGATCCGGTGGACCGGACGACGACATCCAGATCATCCATGAGGAGACCGATGACGGGATGCGCCATGTCGAGTCGTCGATGACTGAGCTCGACCTCGATGGTGACGGCGTCACCGACGGTATCAGGCGGGTCCGGACGGAGACGACGGAGACCGACCTCGACGGCGATGGGATCGCCGACGTGATCGAGACGATCACGATCGAGGAGACGGCCATCGATGTCGATGGCGACGGGGTGGCTGACATCATCACCACGGTCGAGACCTCCGAGGTCGAGATGGACTTCGATGGCGACGGGGTGATCGACTCGATCGAGATCACCGAGGTGCGCACTGTTGCGCACGACATCGATGCCGATGGAACACCAGATGTGACCCGTACCGAGGTGGTCACCGCGTCGGGGATCGACCCGGATGCATCCGGCCACTACCGGAACGTCGAGTCCGCTGGCGTGCGGATCTACGGCCTCGACACGACGGGTGATGGGACCATCGACGAGATGGTCGCCGAGGAGATCGACGTCGAGGTCATCACCGGGGACGACTGACGCGTCGGCCACCTGCCCGAGCTAGCAGGCGGCCCGCACGGTGGGATACGGGTTGACGTACTGGCCGCCAACGATCATCCCGAGGTGAAGGTGCGGGGTGCTCGCGTTCCCTGATGTCCCGTTGAAACCGATGTTCTGGCCCCTGTCGACGCGCTGGCCGCTGCTCAGGCCCGCCGGGTATGCCGACAGGTGGGCGTAGTAGTAGGTGACACCGTCGTCACCGTACAGGTAGACCTGGATGCCTCCCTGGTAGTGGGAGTTCAGTCGCACGGAGCCCGACTGCATCGCGTACAGGGGGGCGCCATAGCCACCGAGCATGTCGGTGCCCTTGTGGGTGCGGCCTCCGGATCGGGGGTACCCCCACGAGTTGATGAAGCTCGAACCCGGGAACGGGCACCCCGATCCCCTCGTGGCCGCAGGGATGCCCGCCGCGGGGCCGGACGCCTTGGCCGCGCGGAGGGCGGCCTGGCGCCTCTGCTCCGCCTTGTACCGCTCGTAGGCGGCGGCGTACTTCTGCTTGGCCTCCGCGTGGAGCTTCTCGGCCCTCGCCTGGATCTCCACGAGGTTCTCCACGATGATGGCCTGCTCCGCCTCGAGCACCTCGACCTCGGCCTTCTTGTCCTCGAGCTCGTCGGTGAGCCTGTCCATCTGCCTGCTCACGGCCGCGAGCTGGTCGAGCTGGCTCAGGTCCCTCGTCGTGGCGGCGTCGAAGAGGGCACGCGACGTGATCAGGTCCTGGATGGAGGTCGCGGTGAAGGCCGTCGACACCATGTTCCTGCCGCCGGTCGTGTAGGCCTCCACGACGATGAGCTTCGCCCTCTCCTGGAGGGCGGTGACGTTGTCGCCGTACTCGGTGATCGCGGCGTCGAGCTTGTCGATCCTCCACCGGAGGTCATACAGCTTGCCCTGGATGCGCTCGTGCTCCTCGAGGCCCGCCTCGAGCTCGGCATCGGCCTGCCGCAGCGCCTCGTAGGCCTTCTCCTCATCTGCCTTCGCCCTGTCGACGGACGACTTGCTCTGTGCGACCGCGGGCATCGGGGCCGCCACGAGGAGGGCGAGCAGCAGCAGTGGAACGAGGAGGCGGGGTGTGCGCAGATGACTCATGCGGATCTCGAAGGCTAGCCAGTGGCCCCCGGTAGCGCAGGGCCGGAGGCTCCGATTTCGCGGCCTGCGCTCACCTGACGACGAACGACAGCTTCACCCTCGCCTCGAACCGCGCGACGGCCCCGTCCCTCACCGTGGCCGACTGGCCCACCACCTCGACGGACGTGATGCCGTTGATGCTGACGGCTGCCTTCTCGACGGCGTGGCGGACGGCGTCCTCGAAGCTCGCCGTCGAGACACCGACGATCTCGATGACCTTGATGGCGCTCGTGTCGAGCGGATCCATGTCGTCACCTCCCGGCACGATCCTAGGCGCACGGGGTGGCCGAGCGGGTACGCTGTCGCCCCGTGAGATCCGAGGTCTCCTTCGCTCCGCGCCGGTCGACGGTCTCGCCCGTCCTGGGGGGTCTCCTCGCGCTCTCGTATCCCACGATCCTCGTCGCCGTCGCCCTCGGCGTGGGATTCCGCCGCGGTGGGGACATGGGGGACTTCGCCGCCACGATCGCCGCGGCGGTCGTGTTCCTCATCGCCGCTCCGACGGCATGGATCCTCGCCTTCCCCTTCATCGAGGTCACGAGGTTCACCGTGGTCGTCTTCGGCGCCGTCTCCTCGTCCGTGCTGTGGTGGCTCCTCGGCGTTGCGGTCGCTCGAGGAGCCGAGTCCTGGGTCGCGTGGGTGCGCCAATACGGCCTCATCTGCGTCGGGTGGACCGCCCTCAACATCCTCGGGATCGGGCTGATCGCGGCAGCGTCTGGCTGAGGAGCCACGACTCGCTACCGTCGGACCATGGAACTCCACGAAGCCCTGTACACGACCCGCGCGATGCGACGCGTCGCTCCCGATCCGATCCCCGACGACGTCGTGGCGGCCATGATGGACGCCGCGATCCGCGCCCCATCCGGGGGGAACTCGCAGAACTGGCGCTGGGTCACCGTCATGGATCGGTCGACGATGCGGGTACTCGGGGACCTCTACCGGGAGGCATGGACCGAGCTGAACCGGACCTTCTACAAGGGAAAGGTGGACGCGGCACGCGAGCGCGGGGACGACACGACGCTGCGGGTCATGGACTCCGCCGAGTGGCTTGCGGACAACTTCGCGACGGTGCCGCTCGTGGTCTTCGCCTATCACCGGAACGATCCGACCGGAGCGTCGATCTACCCCGCGGTGTGGAACATGATGCTCGCGGCCAGAGGTCACGGCGTCGGTACGACGCTCACGACGGTCCTCGGGATCTTCAAGGCGGCCGAGGTCTCGGAGCTCCTCGCCGTTCCCGTCGACAAGGGCTGGGAGAACGCCGCGGCCGTGACGTGCGGGTACCCGCTCGGGCGGTGGGGTGTGGCGAAGCGCCCGCCCCCGCAGGACGTGACCTATGCGGAGCGGTGGGGCGAGCCCCCGCCGTGGCACCTCGAAGTGCCGCTGTGGCAGCCCTGAGCGCGCGGTCGGTGGCTCCGTCGCTGCCCGACGGTCACGAGAACAGTCGCGGCCGGAAGAGCTCATCGTGTGTGCGCATCGCAAAGCGATCGGTCATCCCCGCGACGTAGTCGATGACCTGTGTGAGCTCGTCCGCCTCGTCGTGGCGATAGCTGGCGGGCACCTCACCCGGACGCTCGAGGTAGTAGGTGACGAGGTCGCGCACGATCTGGGCCGCACGCCGGCGCTGTGCCTCCGCTTCCGGCCGCAGGTACACCCTCTCGAACATGAAGTCCCTCAGGCTGTGCATCTGATCGAGCAGTGACGGCTCCATCGTGATGGTGCCGCGTCGATACGACTCGTCGATCACGGCCTGCACCATCGTGGACACCCATGCGGATCCGGGTTCGCCGAACACCCGGACGACGTCGTACGGGAACGACGTCGGTGTCAGCACTCCCGCACGGATGGCGTCCTGTGCATCGTGCGCCAGGTAGGCGATCCGATCGGCGTACTTGACGACGTCGCCCTCGTGGGTCATGGCTCGCTCTCCGACCCGCCAGGTGTGGGTTCTGATGCCGTCCAGCACCTCACCGGTGAGGTTCAGCGGCTCGAGGACCGAGAAGATCCGCACCGACTGGTCGGAGTGGCGCCACTCGCCGTCGACGAACTCGGAGAGGGCGTCCTCGCCCGTGTGCCCGAAGGGCGAGTGGCCGACATCGTGGCCGAGGCACACGGCCTCGGCGAGGGCGACGTTGAGTGACAGCGCACGTGCGATCGCTGCGCCGATCTGGGCCACCTGCAGGGTGTGCGTCATCCGGGTGACGAAGTGGTCGCCCTCGGGGTTCATGAAGACCTGGGTCTTGTGCTTGAGGCGTCGGAAGGCCTTCGAGTGCAGGATGCGGTCACGGTCGCGCTCGAAGGGGGTCCGCCACTCGTCCGGCGACTCGGGAATGGCTCGCCCGACGCTCTCGCGGGAGAAGGTCGCTGCCGGGGACAGCGTGTCGCGCTCGACGTCCTCGGCGACCTTGCGCGTTCGAAGGACGAATTCCGTCACACGAAGCGCTCGCGCAAGCGGGAGCTCACGTAGTCCATCGTGGCAACCACGATGGCAATGGCAAGCATCTGCACGGCCGCAGCCCGATAGTTCAGCAGGTTGATGTTCTGTTGAAGCAGGAAACCGATGCCGCCACCGCCGGCGAATCCGATGATCGTCGACATGCGAACGTTGATGTCCCATCGGTACATGGTGAACGAGATGTAGGGCGGGACGATCTGCGGCGCCACGGCGTACACAATCGTCTGCAACCTGGTGGCCCCGGTCGCCTTGACGGCTTCGAGTGGGCCGAGGTTGATGCTCTCGACCTGCTCGGAATACAGCT
Source organism: uncultured Acidimicrobiia bacterium (assembly GCA_963792405.1). Classification (GTDB taxonomy): domain Bacteria; phylum Actinomycetota; class Acidimicrobiia; order Spongiisociales; family UBA5794; genus SZUA-442. The sequence continues at coordinate 1,917,578 of CAWBVU010000006.1, read as the reverse complement.
TGGCGAGGGCGGCCGTCGTGTGGAGGGCGAGCGCGATGGCTCCGGCGAACGGACCGATCCCCACCCAGACGACGAAGATGATGACCATCACGAGCGGCTCGATCGCGCGGATGGCGTTGAACACCGTCCGGGCGCCGTAGTAGGTGGCGAGGCCGACACCGACGGACCGGCGGCGATACAGCGCCAGTGCACCCAGGAATCCGAGAATCGCCCCAACGACGATGGGTGCCCAGATCGTCGTCGTGGGGCTATTGAACTCGTAGAGCCACGCCACCATCTGGGCGAGGATCAGCGACGCCATCGCGCCGGCGACGGTGGCAAGGGCGAGGTTGAGCGGCCTGACCACCGGTTCCGGTAGGCGAGATCGCAGCCAGCCACCGAAGCGACTGCCCGCGAGCATGAACGCACCACCCGTGATGAGGGTGGTCAGCGCGACCACGAGGATCTTGAGGATGTCACCGATGCTGGTGAGGAACAGCGCAAGGAACTCGAACCGTCCGATCCGCGGTGCGAGCCACTGGCCGAAGGACACGAGGAGCGCCGCCACGAGGAATGTGGCCAGGACCGCCATGACGGCCACGATCAGCGCCACACCGATCCGGGTGGCCCTGAGGATCGGACTCGGCTGGTCCTCCTCGTCTCCGGGTATCGCCCACCTGAGGGCCACGTACATGACGCCGACGAGCACCGCGAGCACGCCGACCAGGAAGATGTCGCTGTCCGCGAGCTGCTCCGAGATCGAGCGAGCGAGACGCGCCAACCAGAGTCCGGCGCCGACGCCGATGATGCCGCCGAGGATCGACATCGCAAGTGCCGTCACAGTGATGCTGATCTCCTTCATGAGATTGCGCGCAGCGAAGAAGCTGAGGGGCACGGCGATGATCGTGCCGACGGTGGTCGCGATGAGTGCGAGGAACACCGTCTCGACGATCTTGTCCCACGTGTCGCTCGTCGTTTCTGAGATTCGCGGTGAGTAGACCATGGTCGGCGCACCCGTCTCCGGATCGATCTCGCCCGTTTCGACCCTCGTGTGCTCGCAGAACGGGAGCCATGCGCACGGAAGTGTCCAGACCGACCCGGTGCTGATCTGCGTCACGACGCGAATGGTCTGCGGTTCGTCACTGGGGCGCTCCCGTGTGTCGATCACCTGGACGAATTCGCCGCTCGTGTCGGTGCGAAAGCGTTCCAGCTGGATCTCGATCGAGTCGGTGGCGTAGAGGATGTCGCCGGCGGTGTTGGTCGGCAGATTGAAGCCCGATACCTCGATCGATCCCCCTGGTTCCACGCATGCAGGGTCGAGCGTGACGTACGGACCCGAAGTATCGGCTTCGGATGCCGTGAAGCCCTGTTCGGGACACGGGCTCATGAACTGGACATCGATGTTCGTGTCAACGGACTCGTAGGTGAAGATCTCAGGCCTCGCAAGGGCGCGCACGATGCGCACGAGCTGCGTCTGCCGTGTCTCGGACTGGATCTCCTCGAGATCGACATCGGTGGTATCGAAGGCATACGCGTAGACCACCACTGCTGCGAAGACAGCGCCGAAGATGATGAGCCAGCGCCAACGGCTTCGCCGCGCCGGCACTGCAGGCTTGGGAGTGGGAGGCTCGGTTCCCGGGCGAGGCGCGGCAGGTTCGCTGCCGGTATCGAGGTCAGCCAATCCGCTCCGCCTCCTTGCCGTAGATCTCGCGGAACCGGTCATCATCGATCTCGCTTGGCCTCCCCTCGAACACCAGGTGACCGTCCTTGAGGGCGATGGCCCTGTCGGCATAGGCGTGGACGAGGTCGAGGAAGTGCAGACTGCACAGAACCGTGACGTTGAGTTCGTCGTTGATGTACTCGAGGTACTGCATGATGCTGTGCGCAAGTACCGGATCGAGTGACGCAACGGGTTCGTCCGCGAGCACCATCTCGGGATCCTGCATGAGCGCTCTGGCCACACCCACCCTCTGCTGCTGACCGCCTGACAGTTCGTCGGCACGGCTGTAGGCCTTGTCCTGGAGGCCCACGCGTTCGAGCTGCGCGTGGGCCTTGTCGACGGCGCTCTTCGGGAACCGGTTGACGACGCTCAGCGCCGGATTCACGTAGCCGAGGCGACCAGCGAGGACGTTGGTGATCACCTTCGACCGGTTCACCAAGTTGAAGTGCTGAAAGACCATTCCGATCCGGCGCCTGATGCGCCGCATCTCATCCTGGGTGGCTGCCGTGATATCCACGTCGTTCCACAGGATGCGCCCTTCTGTCGGCTCCACGAGGCGGTTGATGCACCGAAGGAGTGTCGATTTACCCGAGCCGCTGAGCCCGATCACGGCCAGGAACTGCTGCTCAGGCACTTCGAAGCTCACGTCTTCGAGCGCAACCGTTCCGTCGTCATAGACCTTCGTGAGGTGTTCGACCTTGAGCATGTGCGCGATCCTCCGGCTCCTGTGCGATGCTCGGGGGAACCGGGGCCCGGGCGGTCAGGCCCGGGCCCCGATACTGCCGCTAGCCCTGGGAGGGGTCGTATCCGACCTCTGCCACGAGCGCTCGAACGATGTCGTACTCGCTGTCCATCGCCGGGGCGATCGAGGTCCACCCGTAGAAGTCCTGGCTACCGATCGACTGGTTCCAGCCGCAATCCTCGTTGTCCTCGCACTCTGCAGCCCATGCGACGAGCGCGTCCTCGATCTGGGTGCGAAGCTCGGCTGGGAACTCCGATCCGAACGAGAGGGTGTCGTTGGGAATCCCCGGCGAGATGTCGAGGATCCGCACCTTCTGGACGATGTCCGGCGCCTCGGTCCGCACGCTGGCGCGAGCATCGAGGACACGGAGGTCGCCGCACAGGAGTCGCGACCCGTCATCGTTCAGCGCACAGCTGTCGACGAGGTCATCGGGGATGTCCGGTGGCATTCCCTCGGACCACTGCTCGCCACCTTCTGCAAGGTTCAGCCACGGGCTGTAGAAGGTGGTTCCGACCTCTGCCTCACCGTTGTAGACGGCGAGGGCGGCCGCGTTGTGGCTTCCTGTTTCCACTTCCTCCTCGAACGTGATGCCTTCCTCTCCCCACAGCACCTTCGGGTACATGTACGAAGAGGTCGAACCTGCATCGCCGTACGCCCACGTCAACCCCTCGAGGTCTGCGACGGTTTCGTAGTCGCTGTCGCGTGGAACGAGGATCTGCGCCCAGTAGACGCTGTTACCGAAGCGAACGGCCTTGAACGACACGTCGACCCCACAGAGGTCGGTTGCGAGCACGTAGAGCAGTGCAGGGATGAAACCGATGGTGCTCTCGGGGGCTGCACACATCTCCTCCGCGGTGGCGGCGTACGAGGTCGGTACCGCCACCTCGAACTGGAGACCGGTCGCCTCGTTGAGCGCCTCAGCCATGATCTCACCACCGGTGGTGATGACCTGGGTGTCGACGGAGGGCACGAAGAGCACACGGATGGGGTTGTCTGCCGTTCCGAGATCGGACGCCGGTGCCGCCGTGGTCGTCGTCTCCGCCGCGGTCGTGGTCGTCTCCGCCGCGGTCGTGGTCGTCTCCGCCGCGGTCGTGGTCGTGTCGCTCGAATCGTCAGAACTGCATGCGGCAACGACCAGAGCCATTGCCAGAAGCAGACCTATGAGACTTCGCATGCGCATCCTCTTCGTCTCCAATCTGTCGGGACCAGCCCCGGCCCACCGGGAATCGAGCCTAACCGGGGAGCACGGCGGATGACGACTCAGCAGTAGCGACGGTCGACGAGCGACACGAAGGTGTCCCAGTCGGTGATGTCGAGGGCACCCTCGACGGGATCGTTCCATGGGCGCACGAAGCGACACACCGTCCGGTCGGGTCGTTCGCGCACGAGGAGCTCGAGGTTGTGCGGGCCGTCATCGAGGTAGACGTCGCAGTCGACCCTCCACTTCTCGTCGGTGATGTGGACCTCCCTCGTCGGGATGTGGTGGTCGGCGATCCACGCGAACGTCTCGCTCGTGGCCCATGGCGGCTTCGTCGTCAGGATGACGAGGTCGTGGTGCACCGAGAGCCGATCGAGGGCGGGAAGGGCCTCGGGGAACGCAGGGAGGTGCCGGAACAGGCCATGTCCTCCCTCGTTCTCCGCCCACGCCCAGAAGTCCTCGACGGAGGCGAAGTGCGTGAGGGGGATCATGGCGTCCCAGGTCGTGACCATCTCCGGCGACAGCGCGGCGCCGTACTCCTCGTTGTACCTCGCCATCCATCCCGAGTTGAAGTCGGTCACGACGCCGTCGAGGTCGATGCCGAGGCGCACGCTCAGTTCCCGGACGGGTCGCTGACGACCTCGCCCCCGAGCATCTCGAGGACGGTATCGGTCGGGTCGGGTGCGGACGCGTCATCCGCCTCGTCGAGATCGTCCTTGTCGGGTGCTCGCACCGGCTCGGAGTCCGAGGGCATCTCGACGGCGGAGCGATACGCGATCCGGACGGGCTGCCCGAGTTGATCCGATGCCGCTGCGGCCATCGCCGAGGCGAGGCCGTCGTCCGCCTTCAACTGCTCGAGGTGGAAGTGCATGTGGCTCGCGACCTCGAACGTGACCGTCCCACGGTCCACCGCGACGGGGACGGCCTCGCGGAGGAGGGCGTGTCGCCTCGGCCCGACGTCCTGGCGAATCGTCGCCACGACCGCGGGCCAGACGCGCTCGAAGTCCTTGATGGTGAACGTCCCTGAGGCCGGGGTCTCCAGCTCGGCCGGCGCAACAGGGGTCTCGCTCGGTTCGGACTCGACGTCGTCGGCCGTCGAGACCGTGGGCTCCTGCGAGGGGGCAGACGCCGCGGTGATCGGATCGTCGGTGGTGAACGGGCGATCCGGGTCGAGCAGGGTGGTCTCGTCGGGGGGTGCCGGGCGGGGAGGCGTCGGGGCGGTGGCCACGTTGACGCTGCCCGAGCGCGCCAGGTCCCGGACCTCGCGCTCGAGCCGTGCCAGCCGTGCCGAGACGGACTCGAGGTCGGGGACCACCTCGGGCTTGGCGAGTCGAAGGACGGTGAGCTCGACGACGAGTCGCTCCTCCCTCCCGTCCCGCAGCTGGACGAGGGCCTCCGACAGCTCGTCGATCGCCCGGAGCACCTCACCGCTCGAGATGACCGCTGCGGCCCTGCGCCATTCCTCGATCGTCTCCCTGGATGCGTCGACGACCTCGTCCACGTTCGAGGCGTAGTGCGTGAGGAAGATCCCGCGGAGGTAGCCGATGGCGTCGGCGACGAAGCGACGCAGGTCCGCCCCCTGGCGGGCGAGCTCCGACACGAGGGTGAGGGCGGCTGCAGCGTCCTCGGCGACGATCGCGTCGACGAGCCCGCGAAAGCTGTCGCGGTCCGCGAGGCCGAGGGCGCGCTCGACGCCTGACGCCGAGACCGTGCCGCCCCCGAGGGCCGCGACCTGTTCGAGGAGGCTGAGCGCGTCGCGCACCGAGCCGCCGGCATGTGACGTGACGGCGTTGAGCGCACCGTGGTCGTACGTGAACCCCTCGAGGTCCGAGATCTTCGCGAGGTACGAGATCAGCGTCTCGGAGGCGACGGGGTGGAAGTCGAACCGCTGGGAACGCGACCGGATGGTGTCGAGGAGCTTGTAGGGCTCGGTCGTGGCGAGGACGAACACGACGTGCTCGGGCGGCTCCTCCAGGGTCTTGAGGAGGGCGTTGCCCGCTGCCCGGGACAGCATGTGGGCCTCATCGAGGATGTACACGCGTCGCGCACCTGCGGCTGCGGCCACGGTGCCGACGTTGACGCGGATCTCCCTGACATCCTCGACCTTGTTGTGCGAGGCGGCGTCGAGTTCGATCACGTCGAGCGAGGTCCCCTCCGCGATCCCCACGCACGACGGGCAGGTGTTGCACGGTTCGCCGTCCGCGGCGCGGTTGGGGCAGTTGAGCGACTTGGCCAGCAGCCGTGCCGACGTCGTCTTGCCCGTGCCCCTGGGGCCGGTGAAGAGGTAGGCGTGGGCGACCTTGTCGTCGACGACCTCCCTGGCGAGGGTCGAAGCCACGTGGTCCTGGCCGACGAGCTCGTCGAACCGCTGGGGCCGGTATTTGCGGTAGAGCGCCTGATATTGCATCGGGTGAGACGGTAGTCGGTGGGGGTGACTCGTTCGCCACGGGATCGGCGGCCCCGGGGGTGACGATGGGTGGCGTGGTGACTCGCTACCCTCGCCCCATGTCCCGAATGCCCAAAGACATGCGCCAGCTCATGCAGCAGGCGCAGCAGATGCAGCAGCAGATGATGGAGGCCCAACAGGCCCTCGCGGAGAAGACCTACGAGGGGACGGCGGGCGGAGGCGTGGTGAAGGCCACGGTGAAGGGCACGGGTGCGCTCGTGTCGGTCACGTTCGCCCCGGACGTCCTCGACCCCGACGATCCCGAGCTCGCGGGTGACCTCGTGGTCGCCGCGGTCAACCAGGCGCTCGCGGCGATGAGCGCCGACGCCGAGAACTCCATGGGTGGCGTCGCCGGAGGCATGGATCTCGGCGGTCTCCTCGGTTGATGTTCGAACCCCCCGTCCAGCGTCTCATCGACGAGCTGGCACGGCTGCCCGGTGTCGGGCAGAAGAGCGCCCAGCGCCTCGCGTTCCACCTGCTCAACGTCGAGGAGGCGGACGCTCGTCGCCTCGCCGATGCGATCGTGGACATGCGGGCGACCGTGCGGTTGTGCACGAGGTGCTTCAACGTCACGGCTGAGGACGAGTGCGGCATCTGCATGGACCTGCGGAGGGACCCCACGATCGTGTGCGTCGTCGAACGGGCGCAGGACATCCCGGTCATCGAGCGGACGCAGGAGTTTCGTGGGAGGTACCACGTGCTCGGAGGGGCCATCTCACCGATCGCGGGGATCGGCCCCGAGTCGCTCCGGATGCGTGAGCTCGTCGCCAGGATCGAGGGCGAGGGCATCGCCGAGGTCATCGCGGCGACCAACCCGACCGTCGAGGGGGACACGACGGCGCTGTACCTCGCTCGCCTGCTCAAACCCCTCGGTGTGCGGGTATCGCGCCTCGCGTCGGGCCTACCGGTCGGCGGCGACATCGACTATGCGGACGAGATCACGCTGGGGAGGGCACTGGCGGGCCGTCAGGAGCTGTGATGCGCATCGCCCTGGTGGAGCCCTACCACGGAGGCTCCCACGCCGCCTGGGCCGATGGATACGCCGCCTCCTCCCGCCACGACGTCGAGGTGATCGCCCATCCGGCGCGCTTCTGGAAGTGGCGGATGCAGGGATCGTTCCTCACCCTCGCCGAGGAGCTCGAGGCCTCGATCGCCGACCGCGGCCCGCCCGACCTGATCCTCGCGTCGTCGATGATGGACGTCGCTGCCTTCGCGGGGGCGATCCGCCATGCCGCCCCCGCCGTCCCCATCGTGACCTACTTCCACGAGAGCCAGTTCACGTACCCCCTCTCGCCGATGGACAGGGTCGATGCGACCTACGCCATGAAGAACTGGGCGAGCGCCGCCGTGTCGGACCTCGTCGTCTTCAACTCCGGGTACCACAGGGACGTCTTCGCTGAAGGTGCCGCCGCGTTGCTGCGGGCATTCCCCGAGTACACCCACACCCATCGACTCGATGGCGTCATGGAGCGCTCGATCGTGCTCCCCGTCGGCATCGACCTCGAGCCGATGTCGAGGGCTCGGCCCGTGGCGGCCGATCCCCCGTTGGTGGTGTGGAACCATCGATGGGAGCACGACAAGGGCCCGGAGGGGCTCGCCGCCGTGGTGGCGGCGCTCGACGCGCGAGGTGTCGACTACCGGATGGCGCTGTGCGGTGAGATCTTCGTGTCGGTTCCCGAGGCCTTCAACGAGGTGCTGTCACGGTTGGGTGAACGTGCGGTCCAGCGGGGGTGGGCGGACCGCGACCGGTACGAGCGCCTCCTGCTCGAATCCTCCGTGGTGCTGTCGACCGCCCATCAGGAGTTCTTCGGCATCGGCGTCGTCGAGGCCATCGCTGCGGGCGCCCATCCGGTGCTCCCTGACCGGCTCGTGTACCGCGAGCGGGTCGCCGCCCTCGGCCTCGATCCGGCGCGGGTCCTCTACGGGACCGAGGAGGAGGCGGCGACGCTCATCGTTGACGCGCTCTCGAGGCCGTCCGACGAGGCTGCACGGCGGGCGGTGATGCAGTACGACTGGTCGGTGGTCGCACCGCTGTACGACGAGGCCCTCGCTAGGGCTTGACGTCGCCCTCGACCCATTCGACACGGTGATCCGCCTCGATGAAGCGGACGGTGCCGGACCTCGACCGCATGATCACCGAGTGGGTCGATGTGTGGACCCCACCGAACCACACCCCCTTCAGCAGGGGCCCGGTCGTGACACCCGTGGCGGCGAAGAACGTGTCGTCCGAGTCGACCAGGTCCCGCGTGGTCAGCACCTGGTCGAGGTCGAGGCCGTGGTCAGCGGCGTACCGACGCTCGGTCTCATCCCTCGGCCAGAGCTTGCACTGGATCTCTCCCCGCAGTGCGGCCATCGCACACGCCGTGGTGACGGCCTCCGGTGATCCGCCGATGCCGAAGAGGATGTCGATCCCGTTCCCGTGGATCGCCGTGGTGATGGCGGCCTGGATGTCGCCGTCCCCGATGAGGGAGATGCGGGCACCCGCCTCACGGATCTGCCTGACGTAGCCCTCGTTGCGCGGGCGGTCGAGGATCACGGCCGTCAGCTCGCTGACGTCCTTGCCCACCGCCTTCGAGACCTGCGCCAGGTTGTGCGCCACCGGTGCATCGATGTCCACCGTCCCGGCTGCGGCCTCGCCGACGGCGAGCTTGTCCATGTACACGAGGCTTCCCGGTGCGTACATCGACCCGCGCTCGGCAAGGGCGATCACGGCGAGCGCGCCCTCACGGCCCTCGGCGGTGAGCCGCGTGCCATCGACCGGGTCCACCGCCACATCGACCTGCGGCGGTGTGCCGTTCCCCACCCTCTCACCGTTGTAGAGCATGGGCGCCTCGTCCTTCTCACCCTCACCGATGACGACGATCCCGTCGATGTCGGTCCGTGCGAGGACCTGGCGCATGGCGTCGACGGCCGCCTGGTCGACGGCGTCCTTGTCGCCCCTGCCCTGTTGGCGCGCCGCGGAGATCGCGGCGGCCTCCGTCACACGGACGAGCTCCAGGGCGAGGTTCCTGTCGGGGAGGTAGCTGGCGACGGGCATCAGATCCTCCTCACGATCAGGGCGTCGCCCTGGCCTCCGCCGCCGCAGAGCGCGGCGCCGCCGAGTTCGCCCCCCGTCTTCTGGAGTGCGTTGAGCAGGGAGACGACGATCCGCGCGCCCGTGGCACCGAGGGGATGGCCGAGGGCCACCGCCCCACCGTGCACGTTCACACGGTCGTGGTCGATCCCGAGCATGCCCGCGGACCACAGGGCGACCGAGGCGAAGGCCTCGTTGATCTCCACGAGGTCGAGATCCGACGTCGCGAGGCCCGCCCGCTTGAGCGCGACCGCCAATGCCTCGGCCGGTCGCTCGTGGAGCGTTGCATCCGGACCCCCCACCTGGCCATACGACACGATCTCGGCGAGGACCGGCAGCCCGGCGGCCTCGGCTGCGGCGCGGTCGGCGACCAGGACGGCTGCGGCACCGTCGGAGATCTGGGAGGCGTTGCCCGCGGTGATGGTGCCGTTCGGGTCGAACGCGGGACGCAGCGTTCTGAGCGAGTCGACGGTCACGTCGCGACGGATGCCGCCGTCGACCGTCACCTCGAGCGGATCGCCCTTGCGTTGGGGCACGGACACGCCGACGATCTCACCGGCGAACGACCCATCGTCGGTTGCCGCTGCGGCTCGAGTGTGGGATGCCGCCGCCCACGCGTCCTGCTCCGAGCGGCCGATCCCGAGCTCGGCGTTCTTCCTGTCCGATGTGTCGCCCATGATGCAGTGGTCGAAGGCACACCAGAGGCCATCGTGCGTGAGGACGTCGACGACGGTGTGATCCCCGAGGCGGTACCCCGCCCGCGCACCGGGGAGCACGTACGGTGCGTTCGTCATCGACTCCATGCCGCCGGCGATGACGAACGTGGACTCACCGAGGCGCACGTGGTTGGCCGCCTCCTGGATGGCCGTCATGCCCGAGAGGCAGACCTTGTTGATGGTCATCGCGGGCACCGTCATCGGGATGCCGCCCTCGACCGCTGCCTGACGGGAGGTGATCTGGCCCTGGCCGGCTTGGAGGACGTGGCCGAAGATCACCTCGTCGACGGCCTCGCCGGGAAGGCCGGCCCGCTCGAGCGCACCGGCGATGGCGATCCCGCCCAGGTCCATCGCAGTGAGGGGACCGAACACGTCGTTGAATCGCCCGATGGGCGTACGTGCGATCGAGCAGATCACGGGATTCATGGACACCTCATCGCCTCGGGGTGTCCCCATGGTACCCGATGGGTCACGGGCGACCCGTGCCGCCGATGGCGCGGGCCTGCGCACTGGTGCGATCAATGTCCGTCGTGGTCGTCCGGTGCGTCCCCGGGTCGGAGCGCGTATTCCTCGGGAGGTATGGGCGCCAACCGCTCGAGCGGCCTCGTCGCCTCGACCCACTGGCTCCGGACGATCGGCCGCTTCCTCGACGCGAGGGCGGCCTTCTCCTCCGCCTCGATCGCGGCCACGACCGAGGCGATGGCGGCGGCTTCCTCGGGTCCGGCTCCGCCCCTGATCGTGATGTGCTCAGCCATCGGCCACCTCGACGAGTTCGACCAGCGTACCCGACGTCGCCTTCGGGTGGACGAAGGCGATCCGGTGCCCACCCCCGCCCGTGCGGGGGACGTCGTCGATCAGCCTCGCGCCACTCGCCCTGAGATGGTCGAGGGCGGCGTCGATGTCCGTGACCGCGAACGCGATGTGGTGCATGCCCTCACCGCGTGACGCGAGGAACCGTCCGACCGGTGTGTCGGGACCGAGGGGTTGGAGCAGCTGGATGTGGGAGCCCCCGATCGCGATCATCGCCTCCTCGACTCCCTGGTCCGGCACCGCCTCCCTGCTCGACGGTTCGACGTTGTACAACGAGCGAAAGCGTTCGAGGGCGGCGTCCAGGTCGGGGACGGCGATCGCGACGTGGTGGATGTTGTAGGTGAGCACCGTCGAAGCGTACCGTCCCGCCCCCACCGCAGGGGTTGCGTCCGGTCAGAGGGCCGTCGCGTGCGGGGAGCGAGCGGTCTCCGAGTGCTGTCCCGGCGTCATTCGGACGCTGAACCGAAACCGGGCCCCGACGGGGAAGCGGTCCTCGTACCACAGGTCGCCGCCCATGGCCCGAGCGAGCTTGCGTGCGATCGGGAGCCCGAGGCCGACGCCCTGCTGGATCCTGGCGTCGCCTGTCGAGAGCTGCTCGAAGTGCTCGAAGATGCGCTCCCTGTCGTGCGGGGGGACACCGCCCCCGTTGTCGGAGACGGCCACCGTGTACAGGCCCGGTCCCGACATCTCGCCCTCGATGAGGATCTGATCACCCCCGTACTTCCGTGCGTTGTCGAGCAGGTTCCGCATGATCTGGCGGAGGCGGGTCCGATCGGCGAACACGGTGACACCCGACGGGATCGACACGGCGTAGTCCGACTCGGAGAACACGACCGATGCCACGGCATGTGCCTCGACCGCCACGTCGAGCTCCTCGGGGTCGAGCCTGAGCTGACCCGCCTCGAGGCGTGGGATGACGAGGATGTCCTCGACGAGGTTGGCGAGGTGCTCCGTCTCGTGCCCCATGATCGAGAGGAACTCGTCCACCTCGCGGCTCGACAGTGTCATCCATGACTCGGCGAGCGTGCCGGCGAAGCCCGCGATCCCGGTGAGCGGGGTGCGCAGCTCGTGGCTGACCATCGAGACGAACTCGTCCTTGAGTTGCAGCGCCCGTCGCTCCTGGGCGAGGGCCTCGTCCTGCCGGTCCTGGGCGGCCAGGATCACCCGCACCGCGACATGGAGCACGGCCGCGGTCGCGGCGATGAACACGGCCACGACGACGGCGTCGAACACGGCGTGATCGCCCATGGGGTCGAGGACGGACACGGTGACCGACGACGAGCGCTCGAGGGCGTTGGAACCGATCGTCCAGGAGACGGCGTAGCCGACGATGATCAGTGCCTCGATCGCGGAGACCGCCACGGTCGCCGAGACGAGGAGTGCCATCACCGTGACGGCGTGGATCGCGATGTCGGGTCCGTGCATGAGCAGCGCGATGCCGATCATCGTGGTGTCGATCACGAGTCCCGGCATGGGCGTCGACTCCGGGTTCGACCGCCGGTACCACGCGTCCGCGACGACGACCAGTGCGGGCAGCGCGAGGAGGATCGCTGCGACGTCACCCGACGTGGCGACCCAGACGGTGACGGCGAGCGCGAGCACCACCCCGCTGGTGGCCCTCACCAGGTTGTATGGGCGGCGAAGGTCGTCGTAGTCGATCGGCGCCCTCGTCGGGACGGACGGCATTCAGGCTCCTTACCGTGTCTGTATCGGATCCACGGCCCTGCCGATGAAGCCCTATCTGGCGCGGCGGGCCTCGAGCGCCTCGAGTGCGGCGACCGGCACGTGCAGGTCACCGGTTCCCACTCCGATCCGGTAGGGCCGCCTGTCCTCCCCGTGGTAGTCGGAGCCTCCCGTCGCGACGATGCCGAGGTCCTTCGCCATCGTCGCGAGGTGGAGCCTCAGGGCCTTCGAGTGGCTCGGGTGGTACGCCTCGATGCCACCGAGACCGGCAGCGGTGAGCGAGCGGAACAGCTCGCGGTAGCCCTCCGGAGGCACCTGGATGGTCCTCGGGTGGGCGATCACCGCGACGGCCCCTTCACGCCGGGCGAGCTCGATCGCCCCGGTCGCGGTCAGCCTTGGGCGCTCCACGTAGGCGGGTCCGCCGTCGTGCAGAAGGGCGACGAACGCCTCGTCCCGAGACCCGAATTTCCCCTGCTCGACGAGGGCGTCAGCGATGTGCGGCCTGCCGACGGACGGCCCCCTCGCGTGGCGCTGCACGTCCTCGAGCGTGACGTCGTAGCCGAGGTCCGCGAGTCGCTCGATGATGCGGACGTTGCGGTGGTCCCTTCCCTCGCGGAGGTCGGCCAGATGGGGCTCGAAGGCCCCTCCCGGCTCGACGAAGTACACGAGCATGTGCATCTTCGTGCCGTGGTGGTCCACGGACAGCTCCAGGCCCGGCACGAAACCGAGTCCGAGGGCCTCGGCGGCGGCGCCCGCCGCGTGGACGCCGTCGAGGGTGTCATGATCGGTCAGCGCGACCGCGTCCATGCCGGCCTCCACGGCGAGCTGCATCAGCGCGGCGGGAGGATCCACCCCGTCGGACACCGAGGAGTGGAGGTGGAGGTCGATACCCAAGATCAGTTGCTGATGAGCCAGAGCGCGAAGATGGCGATGATGAAGATCGCTGCGTAGAGGGCCCAGCGCTTCGCCATGTCGATGCGCGTCCGCCGCTTCGCGGCCTTCGCCTCTTCAGCCTTCTTCTCACCGCGGTTCGCCCGCTGGCGCTCGCGCTTGTCGGTGGCCATGGGGGGAGATTACCGGTCGATCGTGATGGACTCGATGTACAGCGACTCGAGTGGGGTCGACGGGGTCGGATCGGCGCTTCCCGGCCCCCGGCCGAGCGGGATCTGCTCGATGGCGTCGAGCGTGTCGTACCCCGCGACCACCTCTCCGAAGATGGTGTACTGCGGAGGGAGCCATTCGGCATCCCCGAAGAGGATGAAGAACTGGCTCCCCGCGGACCCGGGCCCGGCATTGGCCATCGCGACCACGCCCCTCCGGTAGTCGGGGGTGCTGGGGAACTCGTCGGGGACGGTGTACCCGGGCCCGCCGAGGCCGGTCGCGGTCGGGTCGCCCGCCTGCATCATGAAGCCGGGGATGATGCGGTGGCTGACCGTCCCGTCGAAGTAGCCCTGCTCTGCGAGGAACACGAACGAGTTCACGGTCTCGGGCGCGGTGTCGCCATCGAGCCGGATCTCGATGGGTCCGCACGAGGTGGAGAGGGTGGCGGTCGTCGACCCGTCGATACCCGCATCCCCAGGGGCATCGAACTTCATGTCCGTCGCGGGGTCGGGTGCGGCGGCTCCACATGCCGTCGGCTGCCTGAGGTAGCCCCCGTAGTCGGACGGCACCGACTCGAGGGGCACCGTGGTCGGTGGGGCGGTCTCCTGCGCCGTGGACGAGGTCGTGGCATCGGCGTCGGCAGGGGACGACGCATCGCCCGATCCGCACGCCGCGAGGGCGGTGGCGATCGCGACGACGAGCAGCATCGTCCGTGCCGGGAGCGGGACGGCGGTGGTCATGGCGGCGATGGTATGGGCGATCACCACCTACACCTACAATCCCGCGATGCCTCTGGTGGTGCAGAAGTACGGGGGGACCTCGGTCGCCGATGCCGATCGCATCCGCAACGTCGCGCGGCGTGTCGTCGACACCTACAAGGACGGGAACCAGGTGGTCACCGTCGTCAGCGCGATGGGCAAATCCACGGATGACCTCCTCTCCCTCGCCGGGGACGTGTCGACCCGCACCCACCCGAGGGAGCTCGACATGCTCCTCACGGCGGGCGAGCGCGTGGCCATGGCCCTCGTGGCGATGGCGATCCAGGACCTCGGTGTCGCGGCGATGAGCCTCACCGGCTCGCAGGCGGGCATCCTGACGACCGGGCGGCACGGCCAGGCGGAGATCGTCGCCATCAAGGCCGAGCGCGTGCGACAGGGCATCGAGGAGGGCCAGGTGGTGATCGTGGCGGGCTTCCAGGGTGTCGATCCCGACACGAAGAACGTCACCACCCTCGGTCGTGGCGGCTCGGATGCCACGGCGGTGGCGTTGGCCGCGGCGCTCGGCGCCGACCAGTGTGAGATCTACACCGACGTCGACGGCGTCTTCACCGCAGACCCTCGCGTCGTTCCCGAGGCCCGCAAGCTCGACGAGGTCACCTTCGAGGAGATGCTCGAACTCGCGTCCGCCGGCGCGGGGGTCCTGATGCCGCGGTCGGTCGAGTTCGGGAGAAGGTTCACGATCCCCATCCACGTGCGGTCGTCGTTCCACGACGGGCCCGGCACCTGGGTCAAGGAGGAAACGATGGAAGAGGCCGTAGTCAGGGGGATCGCCCACGATGCCTCCGAGTCCAAGGTGACCGTCTACGGGGTACCGGACACGCCGGGTGTCGCCGCCTCCCTGTTCGAGCCGCTCGCGGCCGCGGGTATCAACGTCGACATGATCGTCCAGAACGTCAGCCACGATGGGACCACCGACATCTCGTTCACGGTGCCGACGGCGTCCGTCGAGCTCGCCGTCGCGGAGGCGGAGGCCGTTGCCGCAGACGTCGATGCCGGCGGGGTCTCCGTCGACAACGGCATCGCCAAGGTCTCGGTCGTCGGCATCGGCATGAAGACCGAGTCGGGTATCGCCGCGAGGATGTTCCGCATCCTCTCCGACGAGGGCATCAACATCCAGATGATCTCCACGTCACCGATCCGCATCTCCTGCGTCGTCGACGGCGCGTCGATCGAGCGTGCCGTGAGGGCGCTGCACGAAGGCCTTGGCCTGTCGGAGGGAGCGGCATGAGGACCTACGCCCACCCCACGGTCGCCGTCGTGGGTGCGACAGGAGCCGTCGGCACCACGATGGTGTCGATCCTCGCCGAGCGGGGATTCCCCCTTTCGGGCCTTCGACTCCTCGCATCGCCGCGGTCCGCGGGTCGCGTGGTCGACACGAACTGGGGAGAGGTCGTCGTCGAGGACCTGACGCTCGCCGATCCCGCAGGGATCGACATCGCCCTGTTCTCCGCGGGCGGCGCCCGATCCAAGGAGTACGCACCCGGGTTCGCCGCGGCGGGCGCCACCGTGATCGACAACTCGTCCGCGTTCAGGATGGATCCGGAAGTGCCGCTCGTGGTCGCCAACGTCAACGACCACGCCATCGGGGACAACAAGGGCATCGTCGCCAACCCGAACTGCACGACCATGGCCATCATGATGGCGGCCGGTCCCCTGCACGCCGCTGCAGGGCTTCGGACGATGATCGCCACCTCGTACCAGAGCGTCTCCGGATCGGGCCAGACCGGGATGACCCAGCTCGCGAAGGAGATCGACCACTTCGCGTCCCACCGCGAGGGGCTCGCCGTCGGCGACTGGGTCGATCCGGGTGGGGAGGTCTATGCGCGCCCGATCGGCTACAACGTGGTGCCCCTCGCAGGCACGATCACAGAGGCCGGGTACACCGACGAGGAGTGGAAGCTCGTCAACGAGACGCGCAAGATCCTCGAGCGCGACTCCATCAAGGTGGAGCCGACCTGTGTGCGGGTGCCGGTCATGGTCGGTCACGGCATCGCAGCGACCATGTGGTTCGACCGTCCCGTCGACCTCGACGAGGCCGTGGCGATCCTCGGTGAGGCACCGGGTGTCCAGCTGTGGGACGACACGAAGGTGCCGACGCCGCTCGACTCCGCAGGGATCGATGACGTCCTGATCGGGCGCCTCAGGGAGACGATCGGCCATCCAGGGGGACTCAGCCTCTTCGCGATCGGTGACAACCTCCGGAAGGGCGCCGCGCTCAACGCCGTCGAGCTCGCCGAGTTGCTGCTCGACTGACCCGGCTCGTGGGCGAGCGGGGGCGCCCGATCGCCCCTGCCCCTCAGATCGTCGCGGGTCGGTGGCTCGACCCCCGGCTTCGTCGCCCTGACGATCATCGAGTGCATCCCCTCCGCGACGTCGTGGGTGGCAGTCAGCTCGATGTCGGTGAAGCCGGCGGCAGTGAGGCCCGCGGTGAACTCCGACCTGGTGAGGGCGCCTGCGATGCACCCCACCCAGCTGCCGCGCTCGGCGCGCTCACCGGGGGTGAGGGCATCGTCCGCCACGATGTCGGTGATGCCGATCCTCCCGCCGGGACGTAGCACCCTGAACATCTCGGCGAACACGGCGGGCTTGTCGAGCGACAGGTTCACCACGCAGTTGGAGATGACGACGTCGACGGACCCGTCGCCGAGTGGGACGGACTCGATGTACCCGCGCCGGAACTCGACGTTGCCGACGCCTGCCTCGGCGGCGTTCGCCCTGGCGAGCTCGAGCATCTCGTCGGTCATGTCGAGGCCGTACACGAACCCCGTCGGGCCGACTCGCCGTGCCGTGAGGATGACGTCGATGCCCCCACCCGACCCGAGATCGAGCACCGTCTCCCCCTCTGCGAGGTCTGCGACGGTGGTCGGGTTCCCGCAGCCGAGGCTCGCCACCGCGGCACGCGAGGGAAGACTCGACAGTTCGGATGCGCTGTAGGCGCCGCCCGTCACATCTGACGATGCCTGGTCGCAGCAGCCCTGCCCCACGGAGCGTGCACTCGATGCGTAGCGGATCCTGACGTCCTCGCGAGTGACGCCGTCTGCAGTGGTGCTCATGTCCTGTTCCCCTTCATATCGACATATGTCGATATGAGTATCCCACGATCCATCGATCGTTGTCAATACGTTCGTGGGTCGTGTCAGCGGTACCCGCGTGCCGCCTTGTACTCCCTGATCGCCTGGTGGTGATCGACGATGGGTTGCGGATACCCGACCGCGGCCCGTGTGAGGGCACCGGGATCGTGGATCTCATCGGAACCGATCCCCTCGAGCTCCGGGACCCAATGGCGGATGTAGGCACCGTCGGGGTCGAACCGCTCCGACTGCAGGGTCGGGTTGAAGATCCTCGTGGGGTTCGTGTCGGTGCCGGTGCCCGCCACCCACTGCCAACCGAGCTGGTTGTTCGCGACATCGCCATCGGTCAGCCACGTCATGAACCACCGCGCACCGAGCCGCCAGTCGATCATCAGGTCCTTGGTCAGGAAGCTGGCGACGATCATCCGCGCCCTGTTGTGCATCCAGCCGGTGTCGAGGAGCTGGCGCATGCCGGCGTCGACGATGGGGAAGCCCGTCTCCCCCCTGGTCCAAGCATCGAATGCGTCGAGGTCGACGTTCCACGCTGGATCCCCGCCTCGGACGTCGACGCTGGCGACCTCGGGTCGGTGGAAGAGCACCTGATGGTTGAAGTCACGCCAGGCGACCTGCCGCACGAACGCGTCCGCCCCCACCTCCTCGGACGCTGCCACCACCTCCAACGGCGACAGCACGCCGAAGTGCAACGCCGCCGAGATCTGGGACGTCCCGTCGCCGGCGAGGTCGTTGCGGGTGGCGTCGTAGGACGCCGCCCTTGGAAGCCATGCCTCGAGGCGTGCGACGGCGGCACTCCTCCCCCCGGTGGCCCGATGGGGTGAGACGCCCACTCCCGGAGGCGCCGGGATCGGCT
Organism: uncultured Acidimicrobiia bacterium; assembly: GCA_963792405.1. GTDB lineage: Bacteria > Actinomycetota > Acidimicrobiia > Spongiisociales > UBA5794 > SZUA-442. The sequence continues at coordinate 1,899,392 of CAWBVU010000006.1, read as the reverse complement.
CGGAGGCGAGGTCGTGCGGGACGAAGCGTGCAGCGGGCACACTCGGAACACGTCTCGGTGCATCGGACCACTGCCGGTGGAACGGCGTGAAGACCTTGTAGAAACCGCCGGAACCCGTCACGAGGGCGTCCGGGGGGACGACCGTGATCGTGTCGTGGAGGACGACGGTGACAGGTGAGCGGTCGATGAGCTCGGCCTGACGCCGTTGGGCCAGTCCCGACACGTCCCTGGCGAGGTGGATCTCCCGTGCCCCTGCGTCCCGCGCCACCTCCAGGACCGTGTCGATCCACCTGCCCGTGCGGTAGACGAGACGCGAGCCACGGGCCGCGAGGTCGCCATCGAGCTCGCGCAGGGTCTCGGAGAGGTAGGCCTGACGGTTCGGCGAGCCGTGGCGGCGTGCGATCGCCGGGTCCGCGACGAACAGGGGCACCGTGGCGGGCTCCGACAGCGAAGGGTTGTCGGAGAGTCTGAGGTCGCGGGTCAGCACGGCGAGCGAGGTCATGACAGGGATTCGTAGTGTGGCGCACCCGCGGACGGCACGCGAATGCCCGGTGCTGATGGGATGGTCCCGACGCGCGGGGTAGCGTTGCGCGAACCGAGTCAGGGGAGTGCCATGGCTGAACCTCGCATCGTCGTGACGACCAAGGGGGACGTCGCCACCATCCGCCTCGACGACCCTCCGACCATGAACGCGTTGTCGGTGGCGATGGCCGCAGAGCTCGACGCCGCGCTCGACGCCCTCTCCCGGAGCGGCTCGATTCGCTGCCTCGTCCTGACCGGGACGGGGCGCGCCTTCTCGGCGGGCGGGGACGTGCAGTCGTTCTACGAGAACCTCGAGGATCCGGGAGAGGTCATGCAGGCGATCCTCGACGGTCTCCACGGCGCCGTCGAGCGCCTGCTCTCCGCGCCGTTCCCCACGATTGCGGCGATCAACGGGGTGGTCGCAGGTGCGGGGATGGGCCTCGCGATGGCAACCGATCTCGCCGTCGCCGTCGACACCTCGATGTTCACCATGGCGTACACGGGCATCGGCGTGTCACCCGATGGGTCGAGCACCTACTTCCTGCCCCGCCTGGTGGGGACGCGACGCGCGATGGACATGATCCTGACGAATCGGCGCCTCACCGCCGCCGAGGCGTTGGAACTCGGGCTGGTCAACGAAACCGTGTCGGAGGACGAGTTCACCGCCAGGGTCGATGCCCTGTCCGCACGGCTCGCAGCGGGACCCACCGGCGCCTACGTCCGGGCTCGCGACCTGATCCGCACGTCGTTCACGAACGATCCGGTCTCCCAGATGGCAGCCGAGGCCGGCCACATCATTGCGGCGGCCTCCACGCACGACTTCCATGAGGGTGTCGCCGCCTTCATCGAGAAACGCCGCCCCGACTTCACGGGGACCTGAGGTCGTCGAGGGCTCAGAACGGCCAGATCAGAGGGATCAGGGCGAGGCTCGTCACGAGGAACAGCCCCAGCAGCGGTGCTCCCACCTTCGTGTAGTGCGAGAATCGGTAGCCGCCGGGCGCCATGACCATCAGGTTCGGTGCCGTGCCGATCGGGGTGAGGAACGCGGCGGAGGCGGCCACCGCGAGTCCCATCATCAGCGGCAACGGGCTCACGTCGAGGCTCGCCGCCGCCGACAGGACGATCGGTGTCATCAACACCGCGGATGCGGTGTTGCTGATGACCTGGCTGAAGCCCGTGGTGACGATGAAGATGCCCGCCAGGAGCGGGATCGGTCCCAGACCGCCCACCGTGGCGACGAGGCCGTCGGCGATGCGCTCCGCGGCGCCCGTCGATTCGAGGGCGATCGCCATCGGGATCATCCCGCCGATGAGGATCACGGTCGACCACGACACGGCGCGGTAGGCCTGCGTCTTGGTGAGGCAGCCGGTGAACAGCATCACGCCTGCGGCGAGGAGCGCCGCGATGACGACCGGCACGATGCCCGTCACCATCATCGCCACCATCGCTGCGAGCGCTCCGATCGCCAGCCAGGACTTCGGTGTCAGGGTCGCCACCTGGGACGCCAGCTCGTCGGGCTGGCCGACGACGACGAAGTTGCGTCGCTCGTCCGCCATCACGCCGATCGCGGACCACGTGCCCCTGACGAGGAGCGCGTCGCCGAACTGGAGTGGCTGGGTGAGGTCGAGCTGCCTGTCGCCTCGCCGGATGCCGAGGACGAGGACGCCGAACGTCCTCCCGATGACACCCTCTGACACCCGCTTCCCGATGTAGGACGAGCGCGGCGTGAGGATCACCTCTGCGATGCCGATCTCGAGGCTCAGGAGGTCTGCCAGCGTCTGGCCGACGTCCTCGACGGGGAGGACGCCGAGCACCATCTCGAGCTCCAGCCTGCGCACGGCGTCCGGGCTCGCGCTGACGGTCAGGATGTCGTTGTAGGTGATCTCTGCGTCGGGATCGGGAAGTGCGTCGTGCGCAAGGGCGTCGATCCGCTGCCGGACCGAGGCCGATCGCAGTTCGCCGTCACCGTCCTCCCGGGTGCCGTGCGATTCGATCCGCAGGACCGTGACCCCGTACCGACGTCCGAGGTCCGACGAGCGCAGCGTCTCGCCACGAAGTGGGGACGCCCTGCGCACACGCAGTCGGTACAGCTCGCCGTCGAGGGAGTAGGCCTCGGCCAGCTCGACCATCTCCCTGTCGAGGATGGGGGGAGCGGCGCCCGACTTCCGGGTCGGGAGGAGCCTGCGGCCCACGATCGCCATGTAGCCGATCGTCACGACGAGGAGGGGGACGCCGATGAGGGAGAACTCGAAGAAGCCGAACGGGCGGAATCCCGCAGCCGCGAGGGCGTCGGCGATGACGATGTTCGGAGGCGTCCCCGTCAGGGTCAGCAGCCCGCCCGCGTTGGCGGCGAACGCGACCGGGATGAGGAACGCCGCGGGGGAGGATCGCACGCCCCACGCCGCAACGACGACGGCGGGCATGAGCGCGGCCACCGTGCCCGCATTCGAGATGACGCCGGACAGCACCGCCGTCGCGAGCATCGAGAGGACGAGGAGGCGGATGGGGCTGCCCTTCGCGCTGCCGATCAGCCTGTCCCCGACGTACGCGGTGACGCCGGTGCGGCTGAGGCCCTCGCCGACGATGAAGAGGGCGGCGATGAGGATCACGGTCGGATTCGCGAATCCGGCGAAGGCCTCGTCGAGCGTGATGACGTCCGTCAGGTAGAGCGCCAGCAATGAGCTCACGGCGACGAGATCCGGCTGCCACCGTCCCCAGACGAACAGGACCATGGTGATGCCGAGGATGATGAAGGTGATCGTCATCGCGCTCATGGGGCCCCCGACCTCGATGCGCAGGGCCATTGTCCCGCGTCGGTGCGCTCAGGATGCCGTACCGGCGCTGGATCGAGGTCGCCAAACGACCAGGCCCCTCCCGAAGGAGGGGCCAGTGGTCGGGACGGTCGGATTTGAACCGACGACCTCATCGTCCCGAACGATGCGCGCTGCCAAACTGCGCCACGTCCCGAAGGCCCGGAAGTGTATCGCGCCGGGAGCACTCTCCACTCGGACGTCGCGGCCGGCATCGACCGATTCCCATGACGTGACCACTCCCGGGGATCGGGCTCGTGGCGATCGACCCGCGCGGGCGGGGACCTACGGAATCGGGAGCCTCTCGACCCTGACCCTGTCGACGCGCTGGCGGTCCATCTCGAGGACCGTGAAGCGGAATCCCTCCTCGTCGACCTGGTCGCCCTCGTCGGGGACCTTGCCACACAGCGCCATGATGTAGCCCCCGACCGTCGAGAACGGACCATCCGTGAGGTTGTACTCGACGGCCTCCTCGAGGTCGTCGATGTCGAGGCGCCCGTCGACGACCCAGATCCCGGGCCCGAGGGCGACGACGCTCGGCGTCCCGGGGTCGAACTCGTCCTGGAGCTCGCCGACGAGCTCGGACACGAGGTCCTTGATCGTCACGATGCCCTCCACCCCTCCGTGTTCGTCGACGACGACGGCGAGCGCATAGTGGTGGGCGCGCATCTCGCCGAGGGTGTCGAGCACCGACATCGTCTCAGGGATGTAGTGCGGTGCGCGCAGGAGCGGGGTCAGGTCGGTCATCGCATCCGAGCGGGGATCCTGGAGGACGTCCTTGACGTGGACGATGCCCGCGAGGTCGTCGAGATCGGACGCGGTGACCGGGTACCTCGAGTGTCCCGTCGTCGCCACGGCGTCGCGGAGGTCCGTTGCCGTCAGCGGCGTGCGGAGCGTCACGATGTCGAGCCTCGGGGTCATCACCTCCCTCACGGATCGGTCCGCGAGGTGGAACAGCGCGTCGATGATCTCCCGTTCCGCCTCTTCGATCTGGCCCCCTCGCTGTCCGAGCGCGGCGAGGGCGCGGATGTCGTCCTCGGTGACCCCGCCGTCATCGGCACCGCCACCGAGGCCGAGGACGCGCAGGACGCCCCTCGTGATCGCGGAGAAGAACGATGCGACCGGCGTCAGGACGATCGAGAGGTTCCAGATCGTCGGCGCCACCCTCAGCGCGAACTGTTCCGGGTAGCGCGCGGCGATCGTCTTGGGGGTGATCTCGCCGAAGACGAGCAGGATCCCCGTCATCACGAGCGTCGCGACCCACGGTCCCCACGTCTCGCCCACGAGTGACACGAACAGGATCGTCGCGACGGACGCCGACAGCACGTTGACGGCGTTGTTCGCGACGAGCAGGGTCGACAGCATGCGGTCGGGGTGCGAGACCAGCTCCTCGAGGCGTCGCCCGCGGCCTCCGTCGCCCGCGAGGATGTGCACCCGCTCGCGCGAGATACCGATCAACGCAGTCTCGGATCCGGAGAAGAACCCGGATGCGATGGTGCACACGGCGAGGATCGCGAGGTAGACGATCGTGGTGGAGGTCATCGCCGGTGTGACGACGACCCGCTCGTACTCGCAGGCTCCCTGTCGGTCGTCACGACGTGGCCTCGTTCACGCCCATGGCGTCACGCAATTGCCGCGATTGCGCCGTCTTGAGGACCCAGCTGTCCGCACCTGCACGTCGGGCGAGGAAGGCGTCCGCGTCCCGATCGAGCAGCACCGTCACGGGGATGGGAGCCCGCGTGCCTGCGAGCCCGCGCACCGCCCGCGTCACCGCCATGGCCCCCATCGAGCCGACCTGCATGTCGGTGAGCACCCTGTCGACCCCCAGCTCGTAGGCCGTCTCGGCGGCCGTGTCGGGGTCGTCGTGGTCGATGAGCGTGATCCCCCCACCGGACAGGGAGGCATGCATGCGGTCGATGGTGGATCGGCTGTCGGCGACGAGGAGGACACTCGGCATGGCTGCAAGCGTACCTCGTGGCAGGCGCCAGGCATCGGTGGTCCCGGTGGCTCACCACCCGATCCTCCCTACCCTGCCGCCGTGCGCATCCTCAGAGCGACCGTCCTGCTCATGGTCGTCGCCGGCATGTTCGCCGGCACGGCCGCACTCGCACAGTCGGATCCCGCGCCGTCGGAGCCCGGTCGATCGGACCCGGCCCAGACCCAGGGCGGATCCGATGCCGATCCGGTCGTCGTGATCGAGGTCGGCGACCCGATGGACCAACGGGCGATCGACTACGTCGAAGGCGCCATGTCGTCCCGAAGAGCCCATCTGATCGTGCTCAAGGTCGACAGCCCCGGCGTGTCCTCCGGGGATCTCGACGGCCTGCTCGATGCCATCGCGGACGCGCCGTCGCCCGTCGTCGCATGGGTCGGCCCGAGCCCGGCCGTCGCCTTCGGCGGTGCGGCGAACGTCGTGAGCGCCGCCGACGTCCGCTCTGCGGCCCCCGGCGCCTCCGTCGGCTTCCTGACCCCTGCCGTCCACAGAGGGCCCGAACCGTCCTCCGGCCTCGAGGAGGTGCCCCCCGATGTCCTCTCGCGCCTCCTCGACGCCATCGTCACCGTGGACGATGCCACCACCATCCCGGGACTCGTCGATCGCGTCGACCCCGCGCTCGGCCAATTGATCCTCTCGCTCGACGGCGTCGTCGTCGAACGAGGCGACACCTCCTTCACCCTCGATACGGCCGCGGTCCAGACCGTCGATGGCCGCGAGGTGCTCGTCCAGAGCCGTCCGGTGGCCTTCATCAAACCGGGGCTCATCGACCGATTCCTGCGGCTCGCGGCGCGGCCCGAGACCGCGTTCCTGTTCCTCGTGCTCGGCCTCGCCTTCGCCGCGTTCGAGTTCTATGCGGCGGGGACCGGTCTCATGGCGTTCGTGGCGTCACTGTCGTTCATCCTCGCGGGATACGGGCTTGCGACCCTCCCGATCCGATGGGTCGCCTTGGTGTCGATCCTTGTGGGAACGGCGTTCCAGATCTGGGGGTTCATCCAGAACCGGGTGGACTGGCGGGCGGTCCTCGGCACCACCCTGGTGCTCGCGGGAGGGCTCTGGTACACGACGACCCGTCCGCAATACCCACCCGCCATCTGGATGGTGGTGCTCGGCACCGCTGCGTCGGTCGTGTTCATCTGGTACGCACTCACGAGCGTCGTGCGGGGTCGATTCGCGACACCCACGGTGGGGAGGGAGGAGCTCCTCGGAAGGCGATGCCTCGTGGTGGAGACCCTCGATCCGACCGGCGTGGTGGTGGTCGATGGAGCCAGATGGCAGGCGACGGCCGACCGCGGGGTGGAGATCACCGCAGGGGCACCCGCCGAGATCGTCGGTGTCACCGGCCTGCTCCTCGAGGTCGATCCCGTCGTCCCGCCCGGCGGTCCGGCGGGCGGCCCCGCCGGACCATCCGAGGCCTCACCCATTGGGTGAAATTTCCTCTGGACTCCGTGTGCGGGGGTGACTAGTTTCCGTGGCCGTGCTGGCGGCACACACGCAAACGACCCCCTCGACGAAAGGGCGACCTCGATGTCACAAGATCGTTCCTGGCAGCCCGTCGCGCTCTGCAGCGGCAACCACTCGCACCTCTTCTTCCCGCCGAGTACCCAGGAGCGAAAGGACGAGAGGGAGCGCCGCGAGCTGCGGGCCAAGGCCGTGTGCCAGGTGTGTCCCGTGAAGGAGGAGTGTCGCGAGTACGCCCTGTCGATCCGGGAGCCCTACGGCATCTGGGGCGGCCTCACCGAGACCGAGCGTCGCCTCGCCCTGACCAGGATGGCGTGACACGCCGGCGCCCGTGGCCCGCTGCGGAGTCCTCCCGTCATCGATTCCTCACGGAGCGCCCATCGCCTGATCGTCGCGTTCGCCCGATTGCATCGAGCCACTCGACGGTCGGCACCGCCTGACGCCTCGCCATCCCGAAGTGGCTTCGGAACTCCGAGACCGTGAATCCGTCAGGGAGCTCTGCAACGCCCTCGCGGATCGACTGCAGCTGACCCGCCGTGAAGGCGAGGTCATCGGCGATCCTCACGATGTCGCCCCTGCGCAGCAGGAAATGCAGGAGCTCCGGCTCCAGTCCGAGTGCGCTCATCCTGGGTACGTCGAACGACGCCTCCATGGCGTCCCGCACCTCGTGCCATCGCTCCTCTGCCCCCTCGCCGATGTCATGGGTGAACCCCGCTGAACGGGCGAATCCCTCCCGCTCCTCCAGCTCGGCCTCCCAGGAGATGATCGCGTCGATCACCTCGGCCCCGACGCCGAGCCGTGAGGCGAGCTCGGCCTTGGGGAGCCCGGGCCTCGTCGGGAACCGCTCGTGGAACGATGCAACCAGGGCACCCGCATCCCCTGCGAGCCTGCGGACCTCCGAGTGCGACAGCAACGTCGTCCCCGCGGCGAACGCCGCGGAGGAGCGACCCCCCGCGGTCGCGGCCCACAGCCGGTCCGCCCCGATCATGCCGTGGACCTCGACGAGGGCGTCGGCACGCACACCGGGCGGTCCCTCGGCGGCGGCCTGGAGCGTCGCGACGGCGGCAGCCGATGGCCGTCGGACAGGGTCCGGGTCGAGGATGCGGCCGCCCCCGACGACCGACTTCCTGCCCGAATCGCGCACCACGATCCGGTCGCCTGCGGCTGCGGCCACTGGGACGTCGAGGGAGATCACGTAGGCGTCGGATCCCCCCAGCCGGCGGAGCGTCGCAGGTCGATCGGCGGTGCCGACGTGCAGGTGGAACGCACCGCGGTCCGGGATCGCCTCGAAGGATCGCGTTGGGCGAAGGCCGGCGATCAGCCGGCCCGTCGACATGGCCGTGCCGGGGGTGGCCAGGAGGTCTCCCCGCTCGACCACATGTGTTCCCGTGACGTTGAGCGCCGTGCGCGACCCCGCCGCCGCGGCGCCCACGGTCCGCCCATGGTGCTGGACGCCCCTCACCTTCACCGAGATCCCGCCCGGTGTGAGCTCCAGCTGATCGCCGATCGCCACGGTTCCCGACATCACCGTCCCCGTCACCACCTGTCCCGCACCGGCAACGGTGAAGGAGCGATCGACCCACATCCGGAACGGCCCGTCTGGGGAGGGGGCCGCAACGTCCAGGACGCGCGCGATCGCTGCCCTGATGTCGTCGATGCCGATGCCCGACGGCGGGGCGACAGGGACGATCGGCCAGCCCTCCAGAGTCGTGCCTGCCACCTCCTCGAGGATCTCGAGGGTGGCGAGTTCGACCGTGTCGGCGTCCACCAGGTCGACCCTCGTGAGGGCGATGACACCCGTGGTCACCTCGAGGAGATCGAGGACCGACGCATGCTCCTCGGTCTGTGGCATCCAGCCGCTGTCGGCCGCGACGACCAGGAGGGCGCAGTCGATGGCGCCGACGCCGGCGAGCATGTTCTTGATGAATCGCTCGTGGCCGGGGACGTCCACGAAACCCACGTCGTGCACTCCGATCTCGGCCCACGCGAACCCGAGGTCGATCGTGAGGCCGCGGGCCTTCTCCTCCGCGAGGCGGTCCGGGTCGATGCCGGTGAGGGCGTGCACGAGCGTCGACTTGCCGTGGTCCACGTGGCCCGCGGTGCCGACGATCGGCATCTCAGCCGACGACCTCGACGAGGGCGGCGCGGACCGAGCCGTCATCGGCGGGCATGACCGAGCGCAGGTCGAGGTAGACGTTCCCATCCCTCCTGGTCGCCACCACCCTGTGGGGCGCCGCCGCGAGCGATGCCCAGACGTCGTCTCCGGCGCCGGGAACCTCGATCAGCCGTGTGGGGATGGTCTCGCCCGGCACCGAGCCGGCGCCGGGAACCGACGCACCATCGACGATCCGGGTGCCGCCGACACCGTCGGCGACGACGCGTGACCGTGCGTCGATCACGTCGATCGGCGCGGTCGCCATCGCCCAGAACGGGATCTCCATGACCCGGTGCCCGAGGTACAGATCGAGGGTCGCGGCGAGTCCCGCGATCCGGCTCCCGTCGAGTCGCACCGCCCTCGCGAGGGGATGGCGAGCCGCGGCCTCGACCGCACGGCGCCGCCCCACGACGACTCCGGCCTGGGGCCCACCCAGGAGCTTGTCCCCGGAGAACAGGACGAGGTCCGCGCCATCCTCGACCGCCTGCCGGATGCCGGGCTCGGACTGGAGCCATGCGGGCGTGGGACCGTCGATCCACGGCGTCGCCGCATCGATCAGGCCGCTGCCCGCGTCGAAGAGGAAGGGAATGCCGTGGCGGGCAGCGAGGGAGGAGAGTTCCCCGTGGTCGACGTCCTCGTGGAACCCTGCGATCCGATAGTTCGATGGGTGCACCTTCAAGATGGCATCCACCGTCGGTGCCACCGCCTCGTAGTCGGCGAGACGCGTGCGGTTCGTGGTGCCCACCTCGACGAGCTCCGTGCCCGCGGCGGCCATCAGCTCCGGGAGCCGGAACGATCCGCCGATCTCGATCAGCTCGCCCCTCGAGACGGCGATACGCCCGGATCCGGCCGTCGAGGCGATGGCCACCACGAGTGCTGCGGCATTGTTGTTGACGGCGAACCCCGCCTCTGCGCCCGTCACCGCCGCGAGGAGCGGTCCGAGCCAGGCGTGTCGGGAACTCCGCCTCCCCGAGCGGATGTCGAGCTCGACGTTGCTCGCGCCTCCCGCCACCATTGCCTCCGCCCGAAGGGCGGCCTCGGGTGGGATCGCCCTGCCGAGGTTCGTGTGCAGCAACACACCCGTGGCGTTGATCACCCCCATCGGACGAGCCGCTGCGATCTCGTCGAGGCGAGCGCGTGCCCGGGCGACGGGATCGGCGTCCTCCCCCCGGGCGAGGCGCCCTCTCGCGTCATCGAGCGCCGTCCTCGCGACGTCGACGATGAGCGGACGGGGCACGTCGCTGCCGCCTTCGAGCAGGCGGGCGAGGGCATCGGTGGACGGCAGGTCGCGAAGCTGCATGAGGTCGCAAGCGTACCGACGCCACGTTGTCCGTACCGCCGTGGGCGTCTACCTTCATGGGATGCGATTGCGCACCTGGCTGTTCCTCGGATTCGTCGTCGTGCCGATCATCGAGATCCTGCTGCTCAGCTACGTCGGGTCGCGGATCGGCATCTGGCCCACGATCGGCCTCGTCGTGGTGTCCGCGTTCATCGGGTCCGTGCTCGTGTCGCGCCAGGGCAGGGCCACGTGGATCCAGCTCCGCACCGACGCGGCCCAAGGTGTGGTCCCCACCGTTCCCATCGTCAACGGCGCCATGATCCTCGTCGCCGGCGCCCTCCTCCTCACCCCGGGCTTCCTCACCGACGCCGTCGGCCTCGCCCTGCTCGTGCCGTCGGTGCGCACCGCCCTCAGGGTCTGGGGCACGGCACGCCTGTCGTCCAGGTGGATCGTCATCCGATGAGCCTGCTCCGGCGAGCGTCCACGATCTGCCTCGTGCGTGACGCCGATGTGCCCGAGGTGCTCATGGTGCGCCGACCGTCCACGTCACGGTTCATGCCGGGCGCTTGGGTCTTCCCCGGCGGCGCCGTCGACCACGCGGATGCCGACCCACCGCAGGGCTTCGGTGAGGCGGACGACTGGGTGGTCGCGGCGCTGCGCGAGATGATCGAGGAGACCGGTATCTGGCTCACCACCGACGGCGTCATCGAACGCCCCCTCACCGAGCACGCCTTCGAGGACGTCGTCGATGCAGGAACCACGCTCGACCCGGGCGCGCTCGTGTACTTCGCAAACTGGATCACGCCTGAGGTCTTCCCTGTGAGGTTCGACACCCGGTTCTACCTCGCCGTTGCCCCTCCGAGCGTCGAGGGGGCCGTCGACGGCGACGAACTCGTCGACCTCGAGTGGATCCCACCCATGGAGGCCCTCCGTCGCGAGGCGGCCGGTGCCTGGGACGTCGCGTTCCCCACACGGAAGATCCTCGAGATGCTCGCGACGGAGGCGACGGCCTCGGACCTCGAGAACACGTTGCGGGCGCTGCGCATCGTGCCCCCGATCCAACCGCGCCTCCACGTCACCGAGGCGGAGGCGCGGATCGTGATGCCCCACGAGGACCTCTTCGACGACATCGCGGATGAGCAGCGCGACCCTGATCTCCTCGAGCGCCTCGCTCGATTCGTGGAGCGGGGTGGCGCCGTGCCCGCGGAGTTCAAGGGGCGCTGAGATGGTGTCCGTGGTCCGTGCCCCCAACCCCGGCCCGTTCACGGGCCCCGGCACGAACACCTACGTTCTCACCGGCGGGGGAGAGGCCCTCGTCCTGGATCCCGGCCCCGTGATCGACGTCCATGAGCTCGCCATCGTCGAGGCACTCGATGGGGCGACACCCGTCGGGGTGGTGGTGACCCACACCCATCCCGACCATGCGCCCATGGCCAATCCCCTCGCGGCACGCCTCGGCGTGCCCGTGTACGGGTACGAGCGGGGCCCCTCGTTCGTCCCTGACATCCGCATCGGTGACGGCGCGAGTGTGGCCTTCGGTGACCGCACGCTCATCGCCGTCCACACACCGGGCCATACCCGCGACCACCTGTGCTTCCTCGACGGCGACACGCTGTTCACAGGGGATCACATCATGGGCGGCTCCACCGTGATCATGGAGGACGCGTCCGCCTACCTCGACAGCCTCTACCGGGTCCGCGACCTCGGCGCGGCCAGGATCGAGCCCGGTCACGGCGCGGCGATGGACGATGCCGGAGCCGCGATCGATCACTACATCGAGCACCGCCTCGCACGCGAACGCCAGATCATCGCGGCGGTCGCCGCCGGAGCCTCCACGGTGGGTGAGGTCGTCGATGCCGTCTATGCGGAGGTCCCCCCGGGGCTCCGCCCCGCCGCCATCCACCAGGTCCGCGTCCAACTGGCGAAGCTTTCCGGGGATGGAGCGGTAGGGTTCGTCGACGACCGAACGGAGCACTCGGGGGTGCGCCCGGAATCGGGGTGACATGCACAGCCGTATCGTGATCGTCGTGGCCCTGCTCGTCGCACTGGGCTCCTCCAGCTTCGCCGTCCTCTCGCTGCCGGCATCTGCGGCCGGCGAGCTCACCCGGGCCGATGTCGACGAAGCCCTCCAGAGGCGGAGGCAGGCGAGCTCCGCCCTCGAGCAACTCACCGGCGAGTTCGAGCGTGCGATGGCCGACGAGGAGATCCTCCGCGAGCGCATCGGTGAACTGGCCACTTCCGTGTCACGGCTCGAGCAGGAGATCGGCACCCGGACGGAGCAGGTCAAGGACCTCGTCCGGCAGCGGTACATGGCGGGGGGATCGCTCGGCACCGAGCGGCTGTTCACCGCGAGGACCTTCACCGACATCCCCGTGCAACTCGAGTACTCGGACCTGATGCATGCGCGCGATATCGCCCTCCTGAGGGGCCTCGAGGCAGCCGAGGCCCTCCACGTCGACCAGCAGGCGCTGCTCGACCGGAGCCTCACCGACCAACAGGCCCTCGTGGGCGAGCTGACCCAGCTTGCGGTCGAGCTCGGTGATGCGCTGTCGGCGGCCGATGCCGAATACAACGCCGTTGCGACCGCGTTCGAGGTGCAGGAGGAGGAGCGTCGGCGCAAGGAGGAGGAGGAACGCCTCCGCAGGGAAGAGGAGCAGCGACGCGCCGCCGAGGCAGCGGCCGCTGCCGCCACGGCCGCTGCCGCCACGGCCGCTGCCGCCACGACGACGACGACCAGCGGCGGTGGTGGCTCCGCTCCCGCGACGACGACCACGACGGCGGCACCCGAGACCACCACGACGACGACGGCACCCGAGACCACCACGACGACGACCGCCCCCTCAGCTCCTGCGCCCGTGGTCACCGATGGGAAGGCGTGTCCGGTCAATGCCGCGGTGAGCTTCTCGGACACCTGGGGGCAGCCACGGTCGGGGGGCCGGCTCCACAAAGGGGTGGACATGGTGGCCGCACGCAACGCACCCCTCGTGGCGATCGAGTCGGGTGTCGTGACGAGGACGTCCAACAGCTCCCTCGGCGGCCTGTCCGTCTACCTCACGGGAGCATCCGGGGCGCGGTACTACTACGCCCATCTCGAGACCTTCGCCGATGGCATCGGCGCAGGGGCGTCGGTGGGGGCAGGCACACTCCTCGGGGGCAACGGCTCCAGCGGCAACGCACCGGATTGGCTCCCCCACCTCCACTTCCAGTACGCGCCGCCCGGCAGCGACTGGGTGAACCCGTATCCGTTGGTGAAGGCCCTCTGCGGCTGAGGTCCCGGCGGCGGCATCGCTCCGTCGGCCCGCCCGACGTCAGGGTGCGGGGACCGGCCGATCCAGCTCGGCGATGAGCGCCCCCAACCGGCCCACGCAGTTGTCGAGGGCCAGTGGCGGGAGGATCGCCGTGATCGCCTCCGCCGCTGCGACGATCGCCACCGAGGCGGGTGATCCGGGCTGGTCGACCACGACGGGTTCGCCCGCGTCGGCGCCGGAGGCGACGCGTGGGTCGATCGGGATCGAGCCGAGCAGGGGGACGCCGAGCTCGTCTGCGAGCGCCACGCCGCCTCCCTGACCGAAGATCGGGTAGTGGGCACCATCCTCCGTGGTGAACCCCGCCATGTTCTCGATCACGCCGACGAGGGGCATGTGGGACCGCCGTGCCATGTCGGCCACCCGAGCGGCGACGCGTTGCGCGGCGAGCTGCGGTGTGGTGACGACCACCATCTCGGCCTGTGGGAGGAGCCGTGAAAGGGCCATCTGGACATCACCGGTGCCGGGAGGCATATCGATGACGAGGTAGCCGAGGTCGGACGGCCATGCGACGTCGTTGAGGAACTGCTCGACGGCCTTCGACAGCATCAGGCCACGCCACATCAGTGCCGTGCCCTCGTCGTCGAGGAGCAGGCCGGTCGACACCAGCCTGATGCCGTGGACGTCGATGGGTGAGATCTTGCGGTCCTGGTTGGCGGTGAGGCGTTCGCTGGTGACGCCGAGCATCCGCGGCGTCGAGAAGCCCCAGATGTCGGCATCGAGGAGTCCGACGGAGTGCCCCTGGCCCACGATCGCGAGGGCGAGATTCACCGACAGCGACGACTTCCCGACACCGCCCTTCCCGCTGCTCACCGCGATCACCCTCGTGGACGGATCGACCGCCGTCGGCGACGCGGTCTCCCTCGCACGCCTTCGGGCTCGCTCCATCAGCGTCGACCGCTGCTCCTGGCTCATCACCGAGATACGGATGTCGACTCGCTCGACGCCGGGTAGGGCGCCGACGCGTCGTTCGACATCGGACTCGATCTGCCCCCGCATCGGGCACGATGCGATCGTGAGCGCCACCTCGACGGTCACGATGCCACCTTCGAAGGTCACCTCGCCGACCATGCCGAGCTCGACGATGTCGGCATGGAGCTCCGGGTCGATGACGTGGCGCAGCGCCTCCCTGATGTCGGCCTCGGTGATCATGCGTGGGAGACTATCCGCCCGCGACCGGTGACCCGACGGTGCAGGGCCACGATGACCGTTCCACCATCGTGGACTTCCACCTATCATGACGGTCCCAACGCCCGCCGTACCATCGACCCGACCGAGGAGGCACCGTGACCGCTCCCGAGACCACTGCAGACGCGACGACCATCGAAGGCGTCAAGCTGACCTCCGATGCAGCCGCCAAGGTCAGGAGCCTCATGGAGGCCGAGTCCGACGAGATGGTGCTTCGCCTCGGCGTGAAGCGCTCCGGCTGCTCCGGGTACGCCTACGACATGTTCTTCGACTCGGTGATCGATCCCAGCGACATCGTGAACGAGACCGATGGCGTCAGGGTCGCCGTCGATGCGGGGAGCGTGTCGATGGTGGAGGGCGCCATCATCGACTTCAGGGACGGCGGTCTCCAGGGCGCGGGCTTCTCGATCGACAACCCCAACGTCACCGGCACCTGCGGCTGCGGCAAGAGCTTCTGCTGAGCCGATAGCGGTCGCTGGCGCAGGACGCTCCGTGGACATCGCACGTCAGGTCATCGTCTTCGACGCGGCCGACCTGCACGCGGAGAGCAGCTTCTGGGCGTCGATCCTCGGCGGTCGCGTGGTGGCCGAGGACGACTGGCACAGCGTCGTGGACGCCGACGGCGTGTGGCGCATGGGCATCCAGCTCGCCCCCAACCACGTTCCGCCGGAGTGGCCGGTGGGTGACCAGCAGCAGCAGGTCCATCTCGACCTCCACGTCGACGATCCCGTGTCGGCACACGACGAGGTCATGGCGCTCGGGGCACGTCTCCTGCAGCCCGCCGAGGACCTGTCGGCCGTCGAGGGCCATCAGGTGTACGCCGATCCGGCGGGTCATCCATTCTGCATCGGCTGGGGGCACTGACCAGTCGCTCGACCATGCGGCAATCCGCAGCGCATGGGCGTCTGGCAGAATGGGAGCCTCGGACGAAGTGAGGTTCCCGCATGCCCAAGACCATCCACGATGCCCCGAACGGGCCGTCTCCCATCGGGCCCTATTCCATCGTCACGGAGGCCAATGGGTTCGTGTTCCTCTCCGGCATGGTTCCGCTCGATCCCTCGACCGGTGACGCCGTCAGGGGGCCGATCGAGGAGCAGACCGACAGGGTGATGCGGAACATCGGTGCCGTGTTGTCGGACGTCGGGCTCGGATTCGACGACATCGTCAAGACGACGATCTTCCTCGCCGACATCGGTGATTTCCCCGCCGTCAACGGCGTCTACGGGCAGTACGTCGGTGACGCACGGCCTGCACGGTCCACGATCCAGGCAGGTGCGCTCCCCGGCGGCTTCGCCGTCGAGATCGAATGCATCGCCGCCCGCTGACACCCAGGAGGCACCCATGAATCGCGACCACGTCCTCGACGCACTCGGTATCGGCCCGGAGGTATCGGGCTCCTACGCAGGGGGCTGGCGTGCAGGCGGCGGGCCTGTCATCGCGTCGGTCGACCCGACCACCGAGGAGGTCATCGCCTCCGTCAGGGAGGCCGATCTCGCGGACTACGAGGCGACGATCGAGGTGGCCGTCGAGACGTTCACCGAGTGGCGTATGGTGCCCGCTCCCGTCAGGGGCCAGTACGTCCGTCGTATCGGCGACGCGCTCCGTGCCTACAAGGAGCCGCTCGGCGCCCTCGTGTCGATGGAGATGGGCAAGATCAGGGCCGAGGGCGAGGGCGAGGTCCAGGAGATGATCGACATCGCCGACTTCGCGGTCGGCCTGTCACGGCAGCTGTACGGACTCACGATCGCCTCGGAGCGTCCCCGTCACCGCATGTACGAGCAATGGCAGCCGCTCGGGCCGATCGGCATCATCTCATCGTTCAACTTCCCCGTTGCCGTGTGGTCCTGGAACGCGTTCATCGCGGCCGTCTGTGGCGATTCGATGATCTGGAAGCCGTCCCACACGACGCCGCTGTGCGCGGTCGCCGTGCAGAACATCTGCAACGAGGTCATGGAGGGATCCGGGTTCGAGGGCGTGTTCAACCTGACGGTGGGCGACGTCGACCCTGTCGGGAACGCCATGGTCGCCGACACGAGGTTGCCGCTCATCTCTGCGACGGGTTCCGTGCGCATGGGCCAGCAGGTGGGCACCCGTGTCGCCCAGCGCCTCGGCAGGTCACTCCTCGAGCTCGGCGGTAACAACGCGATCATCGTCATGCCGGACGCCGACCTCGACCTCGCCGTCCGAGCCGCGCTCTTCGCCGCTGCCGGGACGACGGGCCAGCGGTGCACCTCGCTGCGTCGCCTCATCGTGCACGAGGACGTCGCCGACGACGTCACCAAGCGGCTCGTGGAGGCGTACGCGACGATCCCGATGGGTGATCCCCTCGATGAGGGCACCCTCTTCGGCCCGCTCGTGAACCAGCAGGCCGTGGCCACCACGAAGGCCGCCGTCGAGATCGCCCTGGAACAGGGAGGCGAGCTGCTCGCAGGAGGGCACGAGCCCGACCGCACCGGCTACTTCTTCGAGCCGACCCTCATCAAGGTGCCCGCCGACGCCCCGATCGTCCAGCAGGAGACCTTCGGCCCTCTCATGTACCTCATCGTCGTGGGATCGCTCGAGGAGGCCATCGCGGTGCAGAACGGCGTGCCGCAGGGCCTGTCCTCTGCGATCTTCACCGATTCGGTGCGGAGCGCAGAGACCTTCCTGTCGGCGGAGGGCTCCGATTGTGGCATCGCCAACGTCAACATCGGCACCTCCGGAGCGGAGATCGGCGGGGCCTTCGGCGGGGAGAAGGAGACGGGAGGGGGCAGGGAGGCCGGTTCCGACTCGTGGAAGGCCTACATGCGGCGCCAGACCGTCACGATCAACTGGTCGACCGAGCTGCCCCTCGCCCAGGGCATCGAGTTCGGCTGAGGCCTCGGCGCGCCGACGTCGCACCGGACGGCGCGACGCCATGAAGGGACAGGCAGTGGACATCACCCAGCGCCGGTTCGGGGAGCTCCCCGACGGCACACCCGTCAGTCGGTTCGACCTCACTGCAGGCGATGTGTCGGTGGGGATCCTCGACTACGGCGGCACCCTCGCCTCGATCACGGTTCCGAACACCGAGGGCGACGTCGCGGATGTGGCCCTCGGGTTCGACGAGCTCGGCGGGTGGCTCCACGATCCCCAGTTCTTCGGGTCCCTCGTAGGGCGCTACGCCAACCGGATCGCCCGCGGGAGGTTCACGCTCGACGGAACCGACTACGACGTGGGGGCGAACCGGGGCGGCCACCACCTCCACGGGGGCGATGTCGGTTTCGACAAGCTCGTGTGGCGGGCAGAGCCCATCAGCGTCGACGGGGGCGTCGGCCTCCGGTTGGACCTCCACAGTCCGGACGGCGACCAGGGGTATCCGGGGGCGATGGACATCACGGTCACCTACGGACTCGACCGGGAGGGCTCGCTCTCGATCCACTACGAGGCGATGACCGACGCCCCGACCGTCGTGAACCTCACGAACCATGTCTACCTCGACCTCGGCGCCACCGGCTCGGTCATGGACCACGTTGTCGAACTCGCCGCCTCGGAGTTCCTCGAGATCGGCGACGGCACCATTCCGACCGGGAGGATCCTTCCGGTGGGGGGCACCTCCATGGACTTCACGACCCCTCACCGCATCGGTGAACGCGTCGACGACGACGATCCCCAGCTCGCCCTCGCCGGCGGGTACGACCACTGCTGGGTCATCGATGGCACGCCCGGCGGGCTGAGGCGTTGTGGCGTGGTCACCTCTGCAGGTCGACGTGTGGAGGTCTCGACCACCCAGCCCGGCGTGCAGTTCTACTCGGGGAACGGCATTCGCCCCCGCGTGGGTCGTGGTGGCGCCCACTACGGCCCGAGGTCGGGGTTCTGCCTGGAGACGCAGCACTACCCGGACTCCCCCAATCAGCCGGGGTTCCCGTCGACGCGACTCGACCCCGGAGTGCGCCTCTCGGAGACGACCATCTACCGCTTCGGCCCGGCGTGACCGACGCTGCGGCGCGGATCCCCGATCGGCATCTCGATCGACCCGCACGCCCCTAGGCTCTCCTCGTCGGTGCCGGGGAGGGCGTGACATGGTGAACACCGTCGTGGCGAGGTCGATCGGTCTCCTCCGGGGCCATTGGCAGTCCCTCGCCGGCATCGCCCTCATCGTCGGTGCGCTCAGTGCCCTCGTCGGGCTCGTCTCCGGGCTGCTGCTCGATCAGATGCTCACGGATGTCCAGGAGGGCCAGACGATCAGCCTCGGGATGACCCTCGTCGCATCCCTCGCCTCGATCGTCGTCATCGGCCTGGGCCTCGTCCTCAGCGCTGTGCTCGTGCTCATGGTGGCCGATCTCGACGCCGGGTCGACACCCGAGCCCGGTGTGGCCGCGTCCCGTGTGCTCGGTCGGCTCTTCCCGCTCGTCGGCCTGATGCTCCTGGCGAGCCTCCTCGTCGCGGCAGGTCTCGTCTTGTTCATCCTGCCGGGCATCTGGGTGGCCGTCAGCCTCGTGCCGTTCGTCGCCGTGTTCTTCCTCGAGGACAAGGGCATCGTCGCGACGATCAGCCGGTCCTTCAGCCTGGTCAGGGGTTCGTGGTGGGACGTGTTCCTGCTGGTCCTCCTCCTGGCGGCGCTCAACGTCGCGATCGGCCTCGTGGGCCTCGCACCCGGGACGATCGGCTTCCTGCTCGCGGTGATCGCCAATGCCGTGACGTCGACGATCCAGGCCACGGGCACGTACTTCGTCTACGCGGAGTTGCGGCGCAAGGCCGATCTCGCTGAGGCGTTCTGAGGATCAGCCGAACCGGTAGCCCACCGACCGGACCGTTGTGATCCACGACGCCCGTTCCTCTCCGAGCTTCGCACGCAGCCGTCGGATGTGCACGTCGACCGTCCGCGAGCCGCCGAAGTAGTCGTATCCCCACACCCTCGACAGGATCTGCTCGCGGCTCCAGACCCTGTTCGGGTTCTCGACGAGGAATCGCAGCAGCTCGTACTCCATGTAGGTGAGGTCCGTCGGCTCGCCGGCGATCGCCGCCTGGTACGTGGCCGTATTGAGCTCGAGGTCGGCGAACCGCAGGACCGGATCACCCACGTCGATCTCGTCGACCGCACCGAGCCTGCGGAGCCGGATCCTCAACTCGGCCGTGTCGATCGGGGTGAGGACGAAGTCGTCGAACCCGTCCGCCTCGTCGAGGTCTGCCGTCAGGGTCCGATGGACGACGATCAGGGAGGCCGTGCCGAGCTCATCCTTGAGCTTCCGAGCGATCGTGATCGCCAGGTCGGGGGCGTCGCCGAGCTCGACCACGACGGCGTCCCACCCGCCCGTTGGCTGTTTGCGGGCCGCGTCCGCCACATCCGCGATCGGGACCGGCCGGTACCCCGCCGACAGGAGGGCGCCGGTGAGGGCCGCTGTGGGTGACTCGGGGTAGACGGCGATGTACATCACAGCACCGGCAGGTATTCCTCGAGCTCGTACTGGGACACGTGGCTCTCGTATCTCGCCCACTCGCGCCGCTTGTTGCGGAGGAACCACGAGTAGACGTGGTCCCCGAGTGCATCCCTGACGAGATCCGACGACTCCATCGCCCTGATCGCCTCCGCCAGGTTCCTCGGAAGGTGGCGGATGCCCGCCTCTGCCCTCTGCTCGGGGGTCATGGTGAGCACGTCGGCGCCGGTCGGGGGAGGAAGCGGAGTGTTGTTCGCCACACCGTCGAGGCCGGCGGCGAGGATGACCGACAGGGCGAGGTAGGGGTTGCACGCCGGGTCCGGTGACCGGAACTCGATCCGGGTGGAGTCGATCTTCCCCTTCTTCGTCGCAGGCACTCGCACGAGGGCGCTCTGGTCGTTGCGCGCCCACGTCTCGAACGTCGGAGCGTCGAAGCCGCCGACGAGGCGCTTGTAGGAGTTCACCCACTGATTGGTGACCGCCGTGATCTCTGACGCATGGGTGAGGAGTCCGGCGATGAAGCCCTCGGCCACCTTCGACAGGCCGTACGCGCCGCCGTCGTCGTGGAAGGCGTTCTCGTCACCCTGGAAGAGCGAGAGGTGCAGGTGCATGCCCGACCCGTCGTATTGGGCGAGCGGCTTGGGCATGAATGTGGCGTAGATGCCGTGCTCCATCGCCACCTCCTTCACCGTCAGGCGCGTCGTGACGATGGTGTCGGCCATCGTGAGCGCGTCGGTGTGGCGGAGGTCGAGCTCGTGCTGTGAGGGCGAGACCTCGTGATGGCTGAAGGCGACCGGAATGCCCATCTTCTCGAGCGTGACGATCGTCGAGCGTCGGTACTCCTGCGCCACGTCGAGGGGGGTCAGGTCGAAGTAGCCACCCCGGTCGAGCACCTTCGGGCTCGGCGACGCATCCTCGAAGTAGAAGTACTCGATCTCCGGTGCGACGTAGAAGGCGTAGCCGAGTTCGGCCGCCCGCTCGAGGTTGCGGCGCAGGACGAAGCGGGGGTCCCCTGGAAAGGGTTCGCCGTCGGGTGTCACGATGTCGCAGAACATCCGTGCGACCCCCGCGTCGCCGTGACGCCACGGGAGGATCTGGAATGTCGATGGGTCGGGTTTGGCGAGCATGTCCGCCTCATGGGACCTCGAGAACCCGTCGATCGCGGACCCGTCGAACGACACGCCCTCGTCGAGTGCGAGCTCGAGCTCCGCAGGGGTGATGGCGAAGGACTTGAGGAACCCCTGGACGTCGGTGAACCAGAGGCGGATGAAGCGGATACCCCGCTGCTCCACCGTGCTGAGGACGTATTCCTTCTGCCGTTCCATGCGTGTCGCTCCACCCCGAAGGGACACATCGTACGGTGCCGCGGGACCTGCAGCCGACGAACAGGGCACCCGTAACACAGCGTTCACACTCCGGTTACCGCAGGGAAACCGGCGCCGTCCATCCTCCCTACGGCTCCGGCGTGAGCGCGCCGGTGCGAACGACACCGCTGAAAGCGAGGAACGATGCCGTATCGCGCGGAGTACATCTGGATCGACGGCCGCAAGCCGACACAGCTCCTGAGGTCCAAGACAAAGATCGTCCCCGACGCCGATGAGCCACCCATCTGGGGATTCGACGGCTCGTCGACCGAGCAGGCGCCGGGCGAGGCGTCGGACTGCGTGCTCCGGCCCGTCAAGGTGGTGCCGGACCCGATCCGCGGGGGTGACGACAAGCTGGTCCTGTGCGAGGTGCTCAACACCGACATGACGCCGCACGAGTCCAACACGCGTGTCAGAGCAGTCGCAGCCCAGGAGAAGTACGCGGACCAGGATCCGTGGTTCGGCATGGAGCAGGAGTACACGTTCTACAAGGACGGACGACCCCACGGGTGGCCGCTCGGCGGCTTCCCCGCACCCCAGGGCGGCTACTACTGCGGCATCGGTGCAGATGAGATCTGGGGCCGTGACGTCGTCGAGGATCACACCTGGGCATGCATGGAGGCCGGTCTCGCGATCTCCGGCACGAACGCGGAGGTCATGATCGGACAGTGGGAGTTCCAGATCGGTCCGGTGGACACGGTGGAGGTCGGCGACCAGCTCTGGCTCGCACGATGGCTGCTGTATCGCATCGCAGAGGACTACGACATCTCCGCGACGCTCAACCCCAAGCCGGTCAAGGGCGACTGGAACGGCGCGGGGATGCACACCAACTTCTCGACCAAGGCGATGCGTGAGAGCTGGGATCCGATCATCGCTGCATGTGAGGCCCTCGGCGAGGTCGCCCAGGAGCACGTCGCGAACTACGGCGCGGGCATCGAGGAGCGTCTCACCGGCCTCCACGAGACCGCACCATGGTCCGAGTACAGCTATGGCGTGTCGAACCGCGGTGCATCGGTGCGGATCCCGTGGCAGGTTGCCGTTGAGGAGAAGGGCTACATCGAGGATCGGCGACCCAACGCGAACGCCGACCCGTACGTCGTGGCCTCGATGATCACCAACACCGTGTGCGGCGCACTCGCGACGTAGCGCCAACCAGGTTCCGACCGTGCAGGGCGGCCCATGGGCCGCCCTGTCGCGTCGCCCCGGTTCGATCGGTGGCGTCGCCCCTAGCTTCCCCTCACGGAGCCGTCGGCGTCCTTCGCTGCGTCCGCGATGGCCGCCCCGCCGAGCCGCAGCGTGTCGTCCCTGCGCTTCTCCTCGGCCTGCAGGTGGCTGAACATGCGCGCCCACTGGTCCCCCGTCGGTGAGGGGAGGCCGAACGCGGCAACGGTCACCGGCGGCAGGTCGAGGCGGTAGTCGTGGCCCGTGGCCCTGAAGACGCCGGGGGTGGGGTTGGTCGCGTTGAAGGTGTCGACCACGGTCTGGAGGGCTGTCACGACGGGGATCCAGACCTGATCCTCGGACACGGTGGGCCTGCGAGGGCGCTCGGTGATCCACCACGGTTCGCGGTACAGGAGCGATGCGTGCATCATCGCAACGGGGTCGTTCCAGTGGGTCAGCAGCGTCGCACGGCGCATGCCGACGAAGCCATCGAGTTCGTCCGGGCCGTCGATCTCCTGGACGGATCCCTCCGGTGTCGATCCCTCCACGAGGGCCTGGCGCCGCCACTTCGAGTAGTGGGGCGTCCCGACCCACAGCGCGTAGTCCACGCCGAGGGCGTCGAGTCCCGCGATGTCGGCGTCGATGAAGGCGTCCTGCCCCGCCCACGCCCCGAGGCTCTCGCCGTATACGGCCACCACAGGCCGTTTGCCGGGAGGTCGCGCATCCAGTTCGTCCTTGATCGCCTGGAGCAGGAGACGGTGGTGCTCGGCGCCTGCGCTGGTGTTCTGGATCGCGAGGAGCGACGGCAGCCTCGCATACTGCACGGCGACCGACGCACAGTCCCCCAGGGTGGCGAAGTCGGCGACCTCCATCGGCAGGGTGTTGACGTAGCCGGTCCCGGCAGGACACGAGGCGATCAGGATCTTCCGGTCGAAGGCGTGTGTGCGGCGCAGCTCCTCCATGGCCAGGGCCACACGATCCTCAGCGGTGCGGGCGGCGTCGAAGCCGACGAAGACCCTGATGGGGTCGGAGACCGCGGGGACGCCCATCACGTTCGCGATGTCGTCGCGCGACGGCGTGTTCGTGATGAACCTGCGACCCTGGCGGCCAAGGCGCGACCATGGCACGATCGATCGGGAGCTCCCCGACCGGGTCGTCGAGGATGGCGGGATGTCGTAGCCGGGGTCGAGGACGCGATCGTATCGTGCGAGGCCCTTGACGAACGACCCCGCGAGCGCCCGGATGCCGAGGCCCCAGACACCGGTCGCGATGACGTTTCCCGCAACACGCGCCGGAGTCGGGGGAATCCCGATCCGCCGTTCGAGCAGCCTCGCCGTCGAGCCGCCTGAGATCCGATAGCCACCGATGAGGGCGCCCAGCACCCCGAGGACGCCGACGCCCTCGACGAGGGCCTTTCCCGCATCTGGGGTGGGGAAGTCGAGTTCCTGCCTCGCCGCGGCCTGTGCAGAGACGAAGTCGCTGATGCGGGTGGCTGCGGCGATGGCGGCGATCGCTCCGACGGCGATGCCGACGCCGGTGCGGCTCCGTGACGTGCGGACCGCCGAGACCGTGGCCGCGGATGCCGCACCGGCGCCCGCCACCTGGGCGATCGATCGCACCGGCGCCCGCCACCTCGCCTCATCCTCGTGCCACGGGATCAGGTACCGGGTTCCCAGACCTGCGGCAGCGCCTGCGGTGAGGATCGCCGTGTCGAGCGCGGCGCTCCCGGTTCTCGCGGTGAGCGTGTAGGTCGTGGACCCGACGGCCCAACCCACGATCCCCGAGGTGCCCGCCAGCAGCGCCTGGTGGGATGTCGATCGTGGCATCAGCGACGGCGTGAACGAGGCCGTCGCCGCGGCGCCGCTGAGGGCGGCTCCCGCCCAGACCTTCGGCATCCGCCACCAGTATTCGGAGCGGTCGGCCACGGTATCAGGGGGTCAACGAACGGACCACGTCGAGTTGGTCCTGGAACGCGACGGTCGCTGTCGCATACGCGGCGACAGCCTCGCGCCGCGCGGTTCCGTCGTCAGGTGCACGGAGGCCTTCGATGACGGCGTCAGCTGATGCGACGAGGGCCTGGGAGCTCGTGATGGCGTCTGGCCACGCCGCCTGGAATGCATCCGGGACGGTCGTCGCCGCGACCTGGTTCGCCAGGTCCTGCGCGCCGTCCCTGACCGCGGCGAAGCCGGCCTCTGCCTCGTCGATGCTGATCTCGCGTGCTTCCCACTGGTCGTTGACGGTGGTCAGCTGGGTCTGGAGGTCCTGGGCGACCCCGTCGAAGCGATCGACCTCCTGGAGGAAGGCGAGGATGTCCGTCGTCAGCGTCGATGTCGTCGTCGAGGCGGGTTCGGTGGTGGACGTCGTCGAGCTCGTGGAGGTCGTCGAGGCTGCGACATCCGCCTCGGGGAGCGCGTTCACGAAGATGTAGGTGAACCCGATCAGCGCCACGATGACGATCGGGAGTATCCACCGGCCCGGTTTCGGATCGTCCTTGCTCACCCGCGGCAGCATAGAGCCGCAGGGCGGCGAAGGTCGGTAGGGGATCGCGGGCCAGTGGTCCCCCGCCGTCGATCACACCGCTCCGCTAGCGTGGCGACGATGGAACTCGAGGGTCGCACCGCGCTGGTCACGGGGGGTGCCGTCCGTGTCGGACGGGCCATTTGCCTCGCGCTCGCCGACGCAGGCGCGAACGTCTTCGTCCACTACAACCGGTCCGCCGGTCCCGCGGAGGAGGTCGCGGCGGAGATCGAGGCGCGGGGGGTGCGAGCGGCGACGGGGCCCGGTGACCTCTCGGATCCGGGGTCGGGTGCGGCCATCATCGACGAGGCCCGTCGAGCCCTCGGTCCCGTCTCGGTGCTCGTCAACAGCGCCTCCGGCTTCCCGACGGACGCCCTCGCCGACGTCACGGTCGATGGGTGGCGCTCGACA
This sequence comes from uncultured Acidimicrobiia bacterium, assembly GCA_963792405.1. Lineage (GTDB taxonomy): Bacteria > Actinomycetota > Acidimicrobiia > Spongiisociales > UBA5794 > SZUA-442. Next base: position 1,873,830 of record CAWBVU010000006.1, on the reverse strand, counting down.
CTCGACCTCACGCTCGGATCACCGCTCTTCCTCATCCAGGCCTTCGCCGACGCCCTCCCCGACGACGAGACGGGGGCGGTCGTCAATGTGACGGACGTGAAGACGCATCGGCCGTACCTGCAGCACCTGTCGTACATGCTGGGGAAGGGAGGCATCGATACGCTGACCAGGGCGGCCGCACTCGCCCTCGCACCACGGATCAGGGTCAATGCCGTCGCGCTCGGAGTGATCCTCCCCCCGCCGGGGGAGGGCGAGGACTACGTCAATGCGCTCGCCGCGGAGCTCCCGCTCGCGAGGGTCGGTGGAGCCGAGGTCGTGGCCGACACCGTGGTGTTCCTCGCGAGGAATGACTTCGTCACCGGCGAGATCATCCGCCTCGACGGCGGTGCCCATCTCGTCTGACTACGGCGCACGGATCACCAGACTGGACTCCGTGGATCACTTCGATGCCGTGGTCGTCGGTGCGGGGCCCAACGGCCTCGCAGCCGCCCTCGAACTCTCACGCGCCGATCGGCGAGTGCTGGTGGTCGAGGCCGCGGCGGTCATCGGCGGGGGCACGAGGACGGAGGAATTGACGCTGCCCGGCTTCCGCCACGACGTGTGTGCGGCGATGCATCCGCTCGGAGCCGCTTCTCCCTTCTTCCGGTCTGCGGGCATCGGCGACTGGATCCATCCCGAGATACCGCTGAGCCATCCCCTGGACGGGGGAGGAGCAGGCGTGCTGTTCGAGGGTCTCGAGAGGACCATCGATGCCCTCGGAGTCGACGGGGCTCGCTATCGGCGGATCGTCGGGCCGCTCGTCCCCTCGGCGGACCAGCTCGTGGAGGCCGTGCTCGGCCCCCTCACCGTGCCGCCATCGCATCCCGTGACCCTCGCACGCTTCGGCCTCCCCGGTCTCGCCCCCGCCGCGACGATGGCGAGGGGCCTTCGCACGGACGAGGGCCGTGCCCTGCTCGCTGGGATCGCCGCCCATGCCATCGCACCGTTCTCCACCCCGCTCACGGGTGCCGTCGCCGTGCTGTTCTCCGTCGTTGCCCACGCCTACGGATGGCCCCTGCAGCGGGGTGGCTCGCAGGGCATCGCCACGCAGATGGCCGACGAGATCCTCGCCCGAGGGGGCATCCTGGAGACCGACCGGACCGTCGGGTCGCTCGACGAGATTCCCGACGCCCCGATCATCCTCCTCGACGTGATGCCGGATGCCGCACTGCGGATCGGGTCGGCGCGCCTGGGCGCGCGTGCGCCTCGCAGGCTGTCCCGATGGAGGACCGGCCCCGGTGTGTTCAAGGTGGATTGGGCGCTCGACCGTCCCGTCCCCTGGATCGACGAGTGGAGTCCGAAGGCGGGCACGGTCCATGTCGGCGGACGCTACGAGGAGGTCGCCGCGGCAGAAGGGGCCGTGCACGAAGGACGGCATCCCGATCGTCCCTTCGTCATCGTCACCCAGCAGTCGCTCTTCGATGACACCCGTGCGCCTGCGGGACGGCACACCCTGTGGGGGTACTGCCACGTGCCCTCCGGTTCCACCGAGGACATGACGGAACGCATCGAGGCGCAGATCGAGCGCTTCGCCCCGGGTTTCTCGGACTCGATCCTCGCACGGCACACGATGGGGCCGGCCGACTACGCCAACCACAACCCGAACTACGTCGACGGCGACATCGCAGGGGGCGCGTTTCGCGTGCGCACAGCGCTGCAGTTCGGTGCGTCGCGGCCGTATCGCATCGGCAAGGGCCTCTACCTCTGCTCGTCCGCCACCGCCCCCGGCGCGGGAGTGCACGGGATGTGCGGGTACCACGCCGCGAGGGCTGCGATGCGCGACACGCGCCCACCAGGGGGCTGATCCCCCCTGGCGGTGGGTCGGCGAGGTGGCCGCTACCGTTCACCCATGGATCGGATACTCATCAAGGACCTCGTCGTCAGCGGCATCCTCGGGATCAATCCCGATGAGCGCGTGAACCCACAGGACATCCTCGTCAACGTCACCATGTCCGTCGACACACGATCGGCGGCGCGCTCGGACGACATCGACGACGCGGTCAACTACCGCACGATCACCAAGCGCATCATCAACCACATCGAGAGCGGTGAGCCCATGCTCGTCGAGCGTCTCGTCCAGGAGATCGCCGACATCTGCCTCGAGGACCCGCGCGTCGCGGAGGCCGAGGTCACCGTGGAGAAGCCCGGGGCGCTGCGCCACGCCCGATCGGTGGGAATCTCGATCATCCGTTCGCGCGTTGAACCCCGTACTTAGGGAACAGGATATGGACGAACCACGTGACCACACCGATGTCATCATCCTCGCGGGGTCGAACCTCGACAGGGAACGGTGCATGCCGGAGGCCATCAGGCAACTCAGGCGGCACCCCGACATCGACGTCCGTGCCGTCAGCTCGTGCTACGAGAGCCCGTCGGTTGGCGGGCCGCCCGATGCGCCCGACTTCATCAACGCCGCCGTCCTTGCGACGACGACGCTCGGCGCGGAGGACCTCAGGAACGAGCTGCGCGTCGTCGAGGGCCACCTCGGGCGCGTACGGACCGAGGACCCGAACGCTCCGCGTACGATCGATCTCGACATCGTGTACTTCGGAGACGCCGTGAAGGACTTCGGTGCGTGGTCGATCCCCGATCCTGATGCGGACACGCAGCCCCACGTCGCTGTCCCCGTGGCAGACGTCGCCCCTCGCTGGATCCATCCGGTGTCGGGCAAGACGGCGGTCGAGATCGCCGACGAGGTGGCCCCCACCCGAACGGAGGTAGCCCCGACCATGGCGATCAGATTCCCCACCCCGTACACCACTCGTGGCATCGAGGACTTCGATGACACCGATGGCGTCTACGCCCCGAGGCTCGAGGCCCTCGTGCGCGAGCAGCTCGTCGAGATCGGCGAGGACCCCGAGAGGGAGGGCCTCCGGCGCACCCCTCTGCGCGTCGCCAAAGCGATGGACTTCCTCACGAGCGGGTACACGACGTCGCTCGAGGAGGTCGTGAACGATGCGATCTTCGATGCCGAGGGCGCATCCGAGATGGTGATCGTGCGCGACGTCGAGTACTACTCGATGTGTGAGCACCACATGCTCCCCTTCTTCGGCAAGGCCACGGTGGCCTACCTGCCGAAGGGCAAGATCATCGGGCTGTCGAAGATCGCCCGCATCGTCGACGTCTACGCCCGCAGGCTCCAGGTTCAGGAGCGACTCACCAACCAGGTCGCCGATGCCATGGAGGGGATCCTCGAGCCCCACGGTGTCGGGGTCATCATGGAGGGCAAGCACCTGTGCATGATGATGCGCGGCGTCCAGAAGCAGGAGTCGAACATGGTGACGAGCGCCATGCGCGGCACCTTCCAATCCGACCCCCGCACTCGCTCGGAGTTCCTCGAGCTCTCCCGTTGACCTCCGCTCCCGTGTGACGGTGCTCCCCCAGGGGGACCCTGCTTCCGCAGGAATCGGGACGGGGTACCGTTGTCGGATGCCGACGGACACCCTCGGGCGACCGCTGACGGACCTTCGCATCTCGGTCACGGACCGGTGCTCCTTCCGCTGTGTCTACTGCATGCCGCGAGAGGTCTATGACGACCACGAGTACCTCGCCCGCTCCGAGATCCTCGACTACGACGAGATCGCGAGGGTGGCGCGGATCGCCGTCGGCTTGGGGGTGCGCAAGGTCAGGCTGACCGGCGGCGAGCCGCTGCTGCGAAGGCAGCTCGACCGGCTCGTGGCACGGCTCTCCGTGATCGACGGCATCGAGGACCTCGCCCTCACGACCAACGGGCACCTGCTCGCCGATCAGGCCTCGGCGCTCGCAGGCGCGGGCCTCGGGAGGGTGACGGTGAGCCTCGATGGCATCGCTGACGCCGTCGTGCGGCGCATGATCGACACCGACGTCCCCGTCTCGGTGGTCCTCGACGCCATCGACGCGGCCCAGCGGGTCGGCCTCGGTCCGATCAAGGTCAACACGGTCGTGCGCCGTGGATGGAACGACGACCAGGTCGAACCGCTCCTCGACCACTTCAGGTTCTCCGGACACACGGTGAGGTTCATCGAGTACATGGACGTCGGCTCCACCAACGGGTGGGACCGGGCGGAGATGATGCCCTCTGCTGAGCTGGTCGCGAGGATCGCCGCAACGTGGCCGATCGAGGCGGTCGGGAGGACGACACCGAGCGAGGTGGCAGAGACGTACCGTTTCGTCGACGGAGGGGGTGAGGTCGGCTTCATCTCCTCGGTGTCCCAGCCCTTCTGCGGGGACTGCAGTCGCCTCCGGCTGTCCGCGGAGGGCGCGATCTACACCTGCCTCTTCGCCACGTCGGGCACCGACCTCAAGCGCCCCCTTCGTTCGGGAGCGTCGGACGATGACCTCGCGGAGGTCATCGCCGGGGCGTGGACGAGTCGTGCGGATCGCTATTCGGAGCTGCGCGGCGCCGTGCCCATCGGTGACCCGAAGGTCGAGATGAGCTACATCGGGGGGTAGGTCCTGTTGTAGCTGACGTCTCGCCCAGGTGTCCCTCCTGACGGCTGTGGCGCTCTCGGTGCCCTACCTGGCCTGACACCACTTTCTGTGCGGGGCGCTCCTCGAGTCGGCTTGACCGTGTACCCGTCGAGCGGCAGCTGGTATGTTCGGAGCAGCTGCTGCCCTTGGGGAGGAAGTCATGCCGGAGAGAACGGGTTACGCCCACGGTGTACCGAGTTGGGTCGATCTGGTGACCAACGATGTCGAGGGGGCCAAACGCTTCTATGGAGCAGTGTTTGGATGGGAAGCGGTCGACGTGCCGACCGATCAGGGGCTTCCCTACACGATGCTCTACAGAAACGGGAAGGTCGTCGCCGGCATGGGTCCGCTCACGCCCGACCAGGCCGAGGCGGGAGTGCCTCCCATGTGGGGTTCATACGTCAATGTCGACGACGCCGACGCCACCGCCGCCAAAGCCGTTGAGGCCGGCGGGAGCGTGGTCATGCCTGTCATGGACATCATGGATACCGGCCGGATGGCCTTCATCGCCGATCCGACCGGCGCCGCCATCGGGCTGTGGGAGCCGGGAACCCACAAGGGGGCCGAGCTGGTCAACGAACACGGCACGCTGTTCTGGAACGAGCTCATGACCGACGATACCGCTGCGGCCGGGGCCTTCTACGCCGAAGTCTTCGGGTGGAGACTCGAGGTCACCGAGATGCCGACCGGTCCCTACACGACGTTCTGGGCGGACGGCAACGTCGAGGGCAACGCTGCGGCGGGCATGATGCCGAAGACCGAAGAGATGTCGTTCCCCAACTACTGGGGTGTGTACTTCGCCGTGGCGGACGTCGAAGCGACGATCGGCGCCGTGAAGGACAACGGCGGTCAGGTGATCATGCAGCCGATGGATGTCCCGCAGGTCGGCGTGATGGCAGTGGTGCAGGATCCCCAGGGTGCGGTGATGACCGTAATGAAGCCGGAGGGCGAGCCGAACTAGGGGCCAAACCGGGGGGAGACCGCGAGCGCGGGAGTCTCGCCAGCGATGTGGGCTCTCGAGGACTCACGTATGCCAGTTGTCGACCGACATCGGCGAGCTGACCAGCTCCGGTCGCTCACGCCGCCAACGTCATCGCCGCAACGAGTCCGAGATCGAACAGCGAACCTCGCCAGAAGGGCGCTTGCCTTCCGAGTGCCTGGGCGCCGATCCCGGACACTCGACGCCATGATCGTTGTGGCGGCAGAGTTGTTGATCGGCGTGGGCTTCGACGCTTGAGTGAGTTCCGACCATGAGTGGGCGTCATGCCGCCGAGGTCGCAGCGGGGTTGTCGACGATCGCGGCTGGGTCCACCTCCCATGGCACCCAAGCGGGACACTTGGGCTTGTTCCGGTCGTTGCCGTTCCTGTGGTGATGAAGCCTTCAAAGATGGCGGCGACCATTGCCGGGTCGGTGCGGCGGGCGATGTGGCCGTGCCCTTCGACGACGAGGCCGACGGTGACAGCGATCTCCCGCGCCCTCGCGGCCCAAGAAACGAGCCCGGGGTGTTGCGGTCTCACACATGAGGCCCTCAGTTGAGCAGCCGATGCTCGACCTCCTCGCCGGACCATCAACACGGGCCCGCTGCCTTCCACCCGGTGATGAGATGTTGGAGCGTGGCGGCCAGGCTGGTTGTCCGGTTGGCTGATTCCTGGTCGATCGTGTCGGTGGCTGCAGGAACCAGCTCGACACACATCTCGTCGAGGAGTTCTGTCGTCAACGCAAGGGCTGGCTGCCTTGCATTGCAGGGATGGCGTGATCGCTTCGGTGCCAGGGTGGCCCTTCGACGACATCATCAGCTCTGGCAGGTGGGGTGGGCTACATCGGCGGTTGGGCGAGTCCCACGTCGAATGGACGGCGGCGTTCCTTCCACACGAAGACCGCCACGGCCGTGATGAGGACGGCCACGGGCACCACCAGCGACGCGAGGCTCTCGAAGAGGATCCCCAGGAGGACCTCGACGAACACGATCGGCGCGACCGTGAACTGGATCACCCGATCGGGCACCTGGATCGTCTCGCCGATCTCCACCATCATGCGCGAGACCGGCGCCGCTCCGCTCCCGACGGGGGCTGCACCGTCCGTTCCCGACCCTGTGGAAGCCGAGGCCTCGCCCTGCGATGACGGGCTGCCACCGGCGACCGGCAGGGCGTATGCGGTGTCGCCCACCCCGATGAGGACGTCCATCGAATCGATGGTCTCGGCTGCGCCACGAGTCGGATCGGTCGGCTCGGACGGTGTCGCCGTCCCCCCGACCGTCTGGGGGCGTGTCGTGGTCGTGGTGGCACCGGAGGTCGTGGTGGTCGTGGTTGCGGCTGTCGTCGTGGAGGTGGTCGGCAGCGTTGTCGTGGTCGACGTGGTCGACGTGGACGTCGTGGTGGCAGCGGAGGTCGTGGTGGTCGTGGACGCGGCTGAGGTGGTGGAGGTGGTCGGGGGGATCGTGGTGCTGGTCGTTGTCTGCCCCGGTGGAACGAGCGCGTCGTACATGTCGTTGAAGTACTCCGTGACCTCGTCGTGAGCGCCGTCATGATCGCGCAGCAGCTGGCTCGTGGCCGATGCGACGTCATCTGCGAGCTCGACGGGGAACAGGGCGAGGAGGTCGTCGAGCTGTGCGAGGGAGCTGTACCACACGCTGTCGAGCGCCGCGTCCGCCTGGTTGCGGGCCGCCACCAGCTCGCTGCGGTTCCGTGCCGCGAGACCTGCGTTGACGAATGCTGAGACGACCAGCTGGTTGCTCGCGTCGGCTTCCCACACCACGTCCCACACCGCGTTTCGGGTCTCGTCGAGGTCAGCAGCGAGTGCGGCCGGTACGGCCGCGCCGAAGGCACCGAGGGTGACGACGAGAGTCGTGACGGCGACGCGGGCGATGATCCTTCGCACCCTTCATCATCGGACGATGGCGCGCACAACTTGAACCGGTGCGGTGGCCCGTGTGACCTCCTGCGGCATCGCTCAAGCGGTCGCAGCGTGGTGCCGACAAGGTGGCAAGGCGTTTTCCTCGGAGGTCCAACGTGCGCAAGGTGCTCGCGAGCATCTTCACGGTGCTGGCGGTGTCGATCCCCCTCGTGGCGGTGGCGGTCGTCGTCGCCGGCGTCGTGACCGACGTGGGGGATTCCGAGGTCGCCGAGGACGGCAAGATCGCCATCCAGGCAGAGTCGTCGCTCGGGCTCGCCAACGCCGTCCGCAACGCGTCCGTGAACGCCCGCCTCATCGCACAGGGGGTCGGCACCCAGCCGCCGCTGTTCAGCGCGGACGACCTCTCGCTGGCCGCTGCCCAGGTGACGAACCTCACCAACCAGTACCGCAGTCGTTCGACACAGCTCGCCACCGGCCTCGAAGGCGACGAACGCGATCGCGTGGAGGCCTCACAGGCCCTCTATGTGTCGGAGGTGAGGGCCTTCACCGAGAGCCTCACGAGCGACAGCCCCGAGGCCATTCCCCAAGCCGCCTATGAGGGCGCGCGCGACGTCCTGATCGACGTTCGTGATGCCAGGGTCGTGAACGTCCTCGTCCAGGCCGAGTACACGGGCTTCGCTGCGGATGCGATTCGATTCTTCGTGATCGTCATCGTGCCCGTGACGGCGATGTTCTTCATCCATGCGGGTCTCAAGCGGCGCAGGGAGCGCGATGTGCTCCAGGCCGAGCTCACTCGCCAGAGGGCCGTGATCGCGTCCAAGGACGAGTTCGTCACCAACCTCTCCCATGAGCTCAAGACACCCCTCACCGGGGTCTACAGCTCGGCGCTCGCACTCGACGAGGAGGGGTTCGACGACGTCCAGATCGCCTCCGAACTGGTCGACCTCATTGTGAACGACGCAGGCGAGCTCGCCCGCATGGTGGACGACCTCATCACGGCCGGCCAGATCGAGACGGGCAGCCTCACCTTCGATGTCGAAGACGTCGCCATCACACCCTCGATCGAATCGGTCATCGAGCCGTTCGTCCGCCGCGGGGCCTCGATCACCTTCACCCAGACGGGCGACATCGCAGAGGTCGACCGCCTGCGCTTCGAGCAGATCGTGCGCAACCTCGTGTCGAACGCCGTCGTGCACGGAGGCCCGAATATCGACATCTTCACCGAGTTCGGGGCGAACATGGTGTCGGTGTTCGTCATGGACGATGGCGACGGCATTCCGGATGACGCCGTCGCAGGACTGTTCGATCGCTACCAGCACGAGGGCGACGAGCCGTTGTTGCAGGGATCGGTCGGCCTCGGCCTCGCCGTCGCACGGGCGCTCGCGCTGGGCATGGGCGGCTCCTTGTCGTACACGAGGACCAATGGCCTCACCTACTTCGTCTTCAAGGCGCCATCGCACCGCGTCGGGCGCCTCAACGAGCGCGTCGACGACCAGTCCCTCGGCAATGAGACGGCGGCCCAGAGCGCGAGCCAGGTCGCGAAACTCTTCGCCCGCTGAGCCGAACGGGGGTCTTGAGGCGCTCGGTGGTCGATGACATCGTCGCACCATGGAACCCGCGCTCACGATCGTCGTCCTCGCCGCCGCCGCAACCTCCCTCACCCTCGCCGCCGATCTCGTCAGGGCCTCGGCGTCGTGGCTGATGGGCCTCGATCCCTCGCTTCCCGACCCCGTCAGGCGCGGGCTCGCGGTGATCGTCCTCGGTACCGCATGCGTGGCCATCGCGAGGCCGTCCGTCGCCACGGCGGCAACGGTGCCGCCATCCGTGCGCATCTCGGGGCTGATCTCGCATGGCCCCCCCGCTGACGCCGGCACGCCCTCCACGGCGGAGACCCCTCCGGCTCCCGACGCCTATGTCGTCGAGCGAGGTGACTGCCTGTGGCGGATCGCGTCACGGATCCTGTCCGCTGCGGGACGGGCCACCCGGGGCACCGACGTGGCCCGACTGTGGCGGGCGATCTACGAGGCGAATCGTGAGGTCATCGGCGACGATCCGAACCTGATCCACCCGGGACAGGTGCTGACCCTCCCCCAGGCGTAGGAGGTGGACATGGAACGAGAAGAGCTCGAACAGATCCCGTGGTCGAACCTCGCGGCGCAGGTCCATGGTGGCACCGACCGTCGGTGGTATGCGCTCGCAGCCCTGGTCGGGCTCGTCATCGTCGCCGTCGTCGGGTTCCGACTCCTTGACGGCTCCGGGCAACCGGTCCCCCCGCCCGTCCTCGAACCGCCCGCGGCGGCACCTGCGCCCGTGAGCGCTGCCGACACCCCGGTAGGCACCCTCGTCGTCGCCGAGGATGACCTCCGCAAGCCGACCGTTGCCGGCGATGCCGTTCCCGACGCCGTCCGCGTCAGGTCCGAGTGGTTCGTGATGGATTACTTCACCCTGGACAGATCGGACGAGACGGCGCGGTCCGTCAGAGAGGCGCTCGTCGCCGATCTGCGGACCGTGCCCCTTCCGCACGACGGTCAGGGCATCGCCTCGACGTTCGTCGAGTGGGCGAGGGTGCTCGAGGTATCCGACGACGCCGACGGGTCCTTCGCCGTGACCGTCGCATACCGGGCCATCCGCGCAGACGACGGTGGCTTCGTCCGTGAGCCCGTCGTCGCCGTGGTGCTCGGGGTACGAGAGCACGAGGGTGCGTACCTCGTCGCGGCCCTGCCGACGCCGACGGCCATGCCGACCTTCCTCGGACCGGGACGCGAGCAGGAGTGAAGGCGCGCATCGCGGCGTCGCCGGGGCACACGGCTCCTCCCGTCTAGCCTTGCGGCATGATCGAGAACGTCGTGGCACTGCGGGAGGCATGGCGCGCGACCCTTGCCGGCATCGGCGTCGGTCAGGACGTCGCGGTGGTGGTGGGTGGCCCACCGGCGGAAGCGATCGCAGAGGCCGTGCCGATGGCCGTCGCCGACGAGGTCGCCGGTCTCGCCATCCTCGGCTCCGGACCGAGCCTCGCGGCCGACGCGACACCCTCGTCCACGGGTCTCCCCACGGACACCGCGGACGCCGTCATGATGCTCGCCGCGTGGAGGAGTCCCGAGGAGCTCAGGTCGGTCGTTGCCGAGGCGCGCAGGGTGCTGGCACCCGGGGGACGGCTCATCCTCGGGGAGGTGGATGTGGACGCACTGCTCACGGCCACCGTCGCGACGCGGCGGTCATCGCTGTTCTACCGTCGCTACCGGAGCCGCATCCTCGCGTCGTTGCCAGGTGACCGGCCCGTGGCCGCCCCGGCGTTCGCCTTGCTCCGCGGTGGGTTCGGGTCGATCGAGTCCGCGACAGTGGACCTCCCCGTCGGGGTGTTCTCGACGCCAGGAGCCTACGTCGAGGCCGTCCTGGCCGGAGTGTGGCCGGGGATCGGGATCGTCCCGCCGCATGAGCGCACTGCTCTCGAGGGTGAGATACTCGAATCGCTGCGTGGGACCGCCTTCCCCCTCACCGAGTACCAGCCGTGGAGCCTCGCCTACGGCCTCGCGCCCTGATGGCCGTCACGCGAACGCCGCGTCGAGCGTTGACACGATGTCGGGGATGATCGCCTCCCAGTCGACACCGTCGCCCCCCGTCACCGTGACGAAGTCCGCCGTGAAGAACAGCGATGCGACGCCCGGCAGGCGCAGGATGGCCACGACCCACGCGTCAGCTTCCTGGCCGGTCGTGAACGTCGCGGGGCCGCCGACGGGCACACCCACGGTGAACTTGCGCGCCGCCGGATTGGGCGTCGTTTCGACGATGACCGCCATGGGGAACCTCCTGCTCTCGCCACAGGACGCTACCAGGGGGCAGCGGTGATCATCGGCGCCGACGTCGGGGGAACGTTCACGGACGTGGTCGCCGTCGAGGGCGACCACGTCTCGACGATGAAGGTCCCCACGACACGGCCCCAATCGGATGGTGTCGCGGCGGCGTCCGCCGATCTGGGCAGGGGCCGAGAGGTCACGGCGCTCATCCACGGTACGACGGTGGCGACGAACGCGCTGCTGGAACGAAGAGGCGCACGGACCGCCCTCGTCACCGACGCGGGCTTCGAGGACGTGATCGAGATCGGCCGCCAGGACCGCCCATCCCTCTATGACCCGTTCGCGGATCGGTCCGAAGCGTTGGTACGGCGGGAGGATCGCATCGGTGTGAGCGGCGGGGATCCCGTCGGCCTCCCTGATGGGGTCGAGGCGGTCGCCGTCGCGCTGATCGACGGGCATCGCACGGGTGCTCGCGAGCGTCGCCTGCGCGAGGTCGTCCTGTCCCACGGCGACCTCCCCGTGTCGATCTCATCCGAGGTCGCGCCCGAGTTCAGGGAGTTCGAACGCGTCTCGACCACCGTGCTCAATGCCTACCTCACCCCCGTCACCTCGTCATATCTCGGCGCCCTCGGCGCGTCGGTCCTCGACGAGGGCATCGCAGGGTCGGTGTCCGTGATGCGCTCCTCGGGGGGCCTCATGTCCATCGAGGCCGCCGCCGCCCTCCCTGCGGCCGTCCTCCTGTCCGGGCCCGCTGGTGGGGTGGTCGCGTCCCGCGCCGTGTCGTCGCGCCTCGGCATCCGCGCAGCCATCTCGTTCGACATGGGAGGCACGTCCACCGATGTGTGCCTCATCGAGGAGGGACGGATCGACGTGTCGTACGAGCGGGCGATCGACGGATACGCCTGCCGCCTTCCCTCGGTTGGCATCCACACCGTGGGTGCAGGTGGGGGATCGATCGCGTGGATCGACGAGGGAGGCGCCCTCAGGGTCGGGCCGCACAGCGCGGGCGCCGACCCCGGACCCGCCTGCTACGGCCGCGGGGGAGTCGAGGCCACCGTGACCGACGCACAGGTCGTCCTCGGCAGGATCGACCCTCGCGCCGTGTTCGGCGGTTCCGTGGCGATCTCGCCCGAGCTGGCGCACGAGGCGGTGGGGCACCTCGGGGCGCAGCTCGGCCTCACGGCCGACGCCGCGGCCCTCGGGATCGCGAGAATCGCCGAGGCGACCATGGCGGGGGCGGTGCGCACCGTGTCGATCGATCAGGGCATCGACCCCGCACCTGCCTACCTCATCGCGTTCGGTGGCGCCGGTGGCCTGCATGCCACGGCCATCGCCCGCGCGCTCGGCATGGCGGGGGTCGTGGTACCGCGCCATGCAGGTGTCCTGTCGGCGCTTGGTCTGCTCCTCGCACCACCGAGGGCTGACGCCGCCGCAGCCGTGCTCGTGAGGGACGATCGCCTCGAACCCATCAGGGCGGCGGCGGCGACGCTCGCCGCCTCCACCCGAGCGGAGATCGCGGCGGCGGGCCACGAACCCGTCGGCACGGAGCTGTGGGTGGACGCCCGATACCTCGGACAAGCCCACGAGATCACGGTCCCGTGGAGTGAGGAGGTCACGTACCGCGGCATCGTGGAGCGGTTCGAGGCAACGCACCTGCGCCGCAACGGGTTTGTGCGCAGCGGTGATCCCGTCGAGATCGTCACGGTCCGGGCCGCCTCGTTCGGTCCCGAGCCACATGTGGCGACCCCCGTGCCCGATCTGCCGCATGGGCGCCCTGATGGCGGATCCGAGCCTCGGCGCCGTACCGTCGTCACGGGTGGCGGAGCGACGACGGACGCGACGATCCATCGCAGGGCCGACCTGTCCGAGGGCGCGACCGTCGAGGGACCTGCCGTGATCGAAGAGCCCGAAGCGACGACGTTCATCGACGAAGGCGAGCACCTCGACGTCGCTGCGGACGGCTCGATGGTGGTGACCTGGCGATGACGGATGTCGTCACCCTCGAGGTCGTCAGGAGCCAGCTGGCCCGGATCGCGGAGGACATGGGCATCGTCCTGCGGAACACCTCGTTCTCTCCCAACATCAAGGAGCGGCTCGATTGCTCGGCAGCGCTCTTCACCCCGTCGGGCGAGATGCTCGCCCAGGCCGAGCACATCCCTGTCCATCTCGGCTCGATGCCCGCCTCCGTCCTCGCGGTGCTCGATGTGCACGGAGCGGAGCCGCCCCCGGGCGTCCAGTACGCCGTGAACGATCCCTATGCCGGTGGCACGCACCTCAACGACCTGACGATCGTTCGTCCTGTCCACATCGGCGGATCCCTCGTCGGATGGGTCGGTAACAGGGCCCACCACGCCGACGTCGGGGGTGAGGCGCCGGGGTCCATGCCTGCCCATGCCGTCGAGGTGATCCAGGAGGGCATCGTGGTCCCCCCGATGGTGGCCGTCGAGGACGGCAGGTGGTCCGCGGCCTTCCTCGATCCCTTCCTCGCCGCGACGAGGACGCCTGCGGAGCGCCGCGGCGACCTGAGCGCCCAACTCGGCGCCAACGAAGCGGGTGCCGCTCGCCTCGCAGCGCTCGTCGAGTCGATGGGAGTCGGCGTGTTCCGGCGGCTGACCGGTGACCTGCTCGCCTACGGGGAGCGGCGGATGCGTGCGGCCATCGCGGCGCTCCCCGACGGTACGGCGTCGTTCACCGATCACATGGAGTGGAAGGGCGGCCTCCTCCCGATCTCGGTCGATCTCACGATCTCGGGGGATCGGCTCGTGGCGGACTTCACGAGGACGAGTGACCAGATCGCAGGCAACATCAACGCCGTCCGCGCGGTGACGGCGTCGTGTCTGTCGTATGCCGTGCGCGTCGCCACCGACCCCAGCATCCCCGCGACGGGGGGCGCCCATCGCCCCCTCGAGCTCATCACGCGTCCCGGATCCCTCGTCGACGCCGTCGCACCTGTCGCGGTCGCGGCGGGCAACGTGGAGACGTCACAGCGCATCGCCGACGTCCTTCTCGGCGCACTCGCCGCTTTCGCCCCCGAGCGCGTCCCTGCAGCCGGTCAGGGAACGATGAACAACGTCCTGATCGGCAACGACCGCTTCGCCTACTACGAGACCGTCGGCGGGGGTCAGGGGGCGCGGCCGGGAAGGGACGGCCAGTCGGGGATCCACACCGGCATGACGAACACGAAGAACACACCGATCACGTCGATCACGACCCACTACCCCTTCGAGGTCACCCGCTACCGACTGAGGAGGGGGAGTGGCGGTGAGGGAGCCTTCAGGGGAGGCGACGGGATCGAGCGCGAGCTGCGGTTCCTCGAGCCCGCCGTCGTGTCGCTGATGGGCGAACGGCGAGTCACCGCACCGTGGGGACTCGCAGGCGGAGACCCTGGGCTGCCCGGCGAGGACTGGCTCATCCGTGTTGGCGGCGCGAGGGACCGCCTCGATGCCAAGTGCACGATCGAGGTGGGGGCCGGGGATCGGCTGCTGGTGCTGACCCCCGGCGGCGGGGGGTGGGGCGCCGCATCGCCCGATCGATCGTGACCTGCTGCTCGGCTCGGCTCCCGGCCCGCGGCGGGTAGCGTTCGCCTCGTGGAACTGCTCGACGACCTGATCCGGCTGCTCGGTGACGACCGTGTGCTGCGCCACCCGCTCGACCTGTTCGTCTATGCGAAGGACGCGGGCGTCACGTCGGGTCCGGTCGTCGCCGTCGTGATGCCGGAGACGACCGCTGAGGTTGCCGCCGTCGTGCGGATCGCCCGTCGGCATGGGATCCCGATCGTCCCGAGGGGTGCGGGGACCGGTCTCGCAGGGGGTGCGGTGCCGTCGAAGCCGGGGCTCGTCGTGGCGCTCACCCGACTCGACACGATCCGCGACGTCGACGTCGTCGGACGTACGGCGTGGGTCGGCCCCGGAGTGATCAACCTCGACCTCTCACGCCGCACCGCGTCGGTTGGCCTGCACTTCGCTCCGGACCCGTCATCCCAGTCCGCGTGCACCGTCGGGGGCAATGTGGGAACGAACGCCGGAGGGCCCCATTGCCTGGCCGACGGCACCACGGTGGCCCACGTGCTCGCCGCCGAGCTCGTCACACCCGATGGCGACGTGGTGACCGTGGGAAGTGAGTATCCCGATGCGCCTGGCCTCGACCTGCGAGCCGTCGTCGTGGGCTCGGAGGGAACGCTCGGGATCGTGACCGACGTCCTCGTGAAGCTGACGCCGAACCCTCCCACCGTGTCGACGATCCTCATCGGGTTCCCCACCGTCGAGGACGCGGCATCGACCGTCTCGGGGATCATCGCCGCGGGCATCATCCCCGCCGCGCTCGAGATGATGGATCGGCTCATGGTCATCGCCGTCGAGAACTACGTCCACGCCGGCTACCCGGTCGAAGCGGCGGCCGTGCTCCTCGTCGAGGTCACCGGGGTGGAGGAGGGCGTTGCCGTCGAGGTGGAGACCATCACCGAGGTCGCCCGCGGCAACCATGCCACGACCGTGCGCGTGGCGGACCATGACGCTGAGCGTGCGCTGCTGTGGAAGGGGAGGAAGTCGGCGTTCGGCGCCGTCGCCCAGGCCGCGCCCGACTACTACCTCCACGACACCGTCGTCCCCCGCACGAGGCTCGTCGAGGTGCTCACGGAGATCTATGCGATCGCGGCACGGCACGACCTGACGATGCTCAACGTCTTCCACGCCGGTGATGGCAACCTCCACCCGCTCGTGGCATTCGACGCCAAGGTCGAGGGCATGGCCGAGCGCGTCGCTGTCGCCGCCAGGGAGATGGTGGAGGCGTCGATCGCCGTGGGTGGCTCGCTGTCGGGTGAGCACGGGATCGGGATCGAGAAGCGGGATCTGATGGGGCTCGTGTTCGGCCCGCTCGACCTCGATGCCCAGGCGCGGATCAGGGAGGCGTTCGATCCCGACGGCGTGATGAATCCGGGCAAGGTCCTCCCCACCGGGTCGCGGTGCTTCGATGCCTCCACGGTGGGGCCTCCATGAGCGAGGTGCGGGACGTGGTCGCGAAGCTCGGCGCCACGGGGACGACCCCGTCGACGATCGACGAGGTGCGCACCGCGGTGCGCGACAGTGCCGCGACGGGGGCGACGCTTCGCGTCGTGGGCTCCGGGTCGACCCTCAGAGGCACGTCGGTGGATCCCGTCGACGTGGTGCTGTCGACCGAGCGGCTCACCGGCATCGTGGACCACGAGCCAGAGGATCTCACGGTGGTCGTACGCGCGGGCACGACCCTCGAGGACCTCGATCGAGCCCTGGCGGTACACGGCCAGACCGCCGTACTGCCCGAGGCTCCCATCCATCGCACCGTGGGTGGCGTCGTCGCGTCGGGTGCGTCGGGATTCCGGCGTCTCCGGTACGGGCCGACGCGCGATCGGGTCCTCGGGGTGACGCTCGTGACGGGCTACGGCGAGGTCGTCCACGGTGGTGGCCCCCTCGTCAAGAACGTCACCGGATTCGACCTGCCGAGACTCACCGTCGGCTCACACGGATCCCTCGGAGTGATCGCAGAGGTCTGCCTGAAGCTGTGGCCGCACCCCCCTGCGCTCAGGACCGTGCGCATCGAGGATCCCGTCGACGCCGTGCGGTCGGTCCACCGCGTTTCGGCCGTCCTCGGGACGGAGGATGGCGCGCTGGCGTTCCTCGAGGGTTCCGAGGCCGCCGTCGGCGTCGCTGAGAGGGCGCTCGGCGGGACGTCGTCCGTCGGGCACGAGTGGCCGGCTCCCATCGACGCCGACGTCGTGGTGTCGGTGCGCGTGCCGCCGAGGTCGACCGACCGCGTCATCGAGCTCGTGAGGGGCGCGGGCGCCGACCGGTTCGTCGCGCAGTACGGTGTCGGCAGGATCGATGCCGGTTGGACCGATGCGGACGCCGACCTCGTCCCCGGACTCCGATCGGCGATCCATGCCCTCGGCGGCATCGTGGTGGTCGAGCGGTGGCCGGGTGGGGATGCCCCGGATCGATGGGGACCGCTTCCCCCCGACGCCGGCATCGCACGACGGCTCACGCGCCTGTTCGATCCGCACGGCGCCTTCGCCTCCGACCAGCTCCCCGGAGTTCGGTGATGCCCTGGGTCACCGACCACCCGCCCGCCGAGGCGGACCTCGACTCCTGTGTCACCTGCGGCCTGTGCCTGCCGGTCTGCCCGACGTTCCGACTCACGGGTGACGAGACGGCCTCGCCCCGCGGCAGGCTCGCAGCGATCAACGCGGTACAGCTCGGCGTCCTCGATGTCGACATCCGCTTCGACGACGTGACGTCGTTCTGCCTCCAATGCAGGGCATGTGAGTCTGCGTGTCCCTCGCTGGTGCCCTACGGCGAGATCATCGAGGCGGCGAGGGGCGAAGCCGTCGCCCAGGTCCCGCGTCCGGGCCGTCACCTCGCATCGGTGGTGCTCGGAAGGGTGCTCGGCAGGCAGTTGGTTCTGCGCCTCGCCACGATCGTCGCTGCGGTCCTCCAGCGACTGGGGGTCCTCCGCTTCCTTCCCCGCGCAGGATCCCAGACGGCGGGGCTCAGGCGCATCCCCCTCCCGGTCGTGTCCGCGAAGGGGGGCGCATGGGGGGATCCGGACGGTTCGAGGGCGACGCTCTTCACGGGGTGCGTGGCCGACGTCTGGTTCACCGGCATCCACAAGGCGACGATCGAGCTCCTGGTGCGGGCGGGGTACAGGGTTGACGCGAGGGCCGCCCAGACGTGCTGTGGTGCACTCGCCGCCCATGCGGGCCTCGGGGGCGATGCCGAGCGGCTGGCGATCCGCAACATCGACGGGCTCGAGGACGCCGAGGTGATCGTCGTCGACGTCGCCGGTTGCGGTGCCCACCTGAAGGGATATGGTCGCTATGGCCCCAGAGGAGCGGAGATCGCAGCGAGGACCCGCGACGTGACCGAGGTGATCGCCGCGGCCATCGCCGACGGCGCGCTCCCGACCCTCGCCGCGAACGGCGAGCTCGTCGCGGTGCAGGATCCCTGCCATCTCGAGCACGGTCAGCGGATCACCTCCGAGCCGAGGCGCATCCTCGCCGCGGCCGGCTTCGACGTGGTCGACGCCGACCCGGGTGGGCTGTGCTGCGGGGCCGCGGGCATCTACCAGATGAGCCATCCCGACACGGGAGCGACGCTCGGCATGGACAAGGCACACGCGGTCGCCGCCACGGGCGCCCGCCTCGTCGCCTCGGCGAACGCGGGCTGTGAGATGCAGCTGCGACGCTTCCTGCCTTCGGACGTCACGGTGGCGCACCCCGTGGAGCTCTATGCACGGGAACTGGCGCGCGTCGACCGGCACACGGGGTAGGGACGTGCGCGATCATGGAGGTGTTGGGCGCGGGACGGCGCTGATCCTGCTCGTCGTCGCCGTCACGGCGTGTGGCGGTGGCGTCGGCAGCGGCGACGGCTCGTCGACGACGGGAGGAGGCTCGACGATGCAGCTCCGATCGACCGCCTATGCGGAGGGATCTCCGATCCCCGTGAGGTACACCTGCGACGGGGAGGATGTCTCGCCTCCATTCACGATCGACGACATCCCCCCACAGGCCGAGAGCCTCGTGCTCATCATGGACGATCCCGACGCCCCCGGAGATACCTGGGTGCATTGGGTGGCCTACGACCTGGCGGTTGGGCGGGAGGTCGCCGAGGGTGGGGTCGTGGGAACCCAGGGCACGAACTCGTGGGGCAGGATCGGATACGGCGGACCGTGCCCTCCGATCGGGACCCACCGCTACGTCACGACCGTCTATGCCCTGAGTCGCCCTCTCGGACTCGCCGAGGGGGCCCGGAAGGGAGCTGTCCTGGCGGCCATGGAAGGCTTGGTGGTCGGCTCAGGAACCCTCATCGGGACCTACGGACGCTGAGGTCGCTAGAGCAGCGTCCGATCCCGCCCCATCCTGCGCCGGGCCGCTCAGTCAGAGGGGTTTCACCCAGATGCCGTGACCCGTGACCTCACACCCTGCGCGCCTCGCCGCCTGCACGAGCCACACCGTGTCCGCGAGCCACATCGTGAGGTCCTCGGCACCACGGTTGTTGGCGGTATCGATCAACGCCCTGATCACGTCGTACGCCTCATCGGGGGTGGTGTCGAGCATCTGCACGTCGAAGGTCGGTTCGATCGACCCCGTGATCGCCCATGAGTTGCCGATCTCCCACAGGTTCTGGGTGCGGGCTGCCTCCAGCACGTCCTCGTCCCGGAGCCGGTGGAATCGCCAGCCCGTCCCGATCAGCTCGCGCATCGTCCGCCCCGCCTCCGACGTCGACCACGATGACCTCACCAGGCCGACATCCTGCCGCTTTCCCGGCCTGGGCTGGAGCGGCGACGGGTGCCGCCGCCCTCCATTCCCCTCGGGGTTCGGTGAGCCCGCGCCGACACCGCGGGTCGCCCTGACCACCGAGGCGGCCCGACCGAAGCCCTGCTTGGAGATGTGGCGGATCGACGCCAGGTTGTCGTCCTCGATGAGCAGGCGGGTCACGTGCCCCCCGTGGTCCCTCGCCCAGTCCGTCAGCGCATCGGCGAGGACGCCTGCGATGCCCTTGCCCCGGTGGTCCGGGTGCACCCTCGCGGCGTGGTTCCACACCTCGTGGTCGGTCAGGAACACGCTCCTCGCCATGGCGATCGGTCGATCATCATCGTCGACGGCGACCATCACGATGCCCTCGTCGTCTGCGATCCACTCCGCGATCATCGAGGGGACGTAGTCACCCCACGCAAACGTGCCCGTGGTGAAGGCGACGATGGTGTCGACGTCACCCGGTTGCGCCTTCCGAATCTGCATGGCGGGAGCGTAGGCACGACGACGTCGCGGATCGGTACCTGTTGCGCACGGCGCGACCGATCACCAGTGCGCGAGTTCGCGTGCCTCGCGGACGATGCCGTCGACATCGGGCATCACCTGCCGCTCGAGCGATGCGGCGAAGGGGAAGGCAGGGATGTCGGGAGCGGTGTAGCGGCGGATCGGTGCGTCGAGCCACTCGAACGACTTCTCGGCGATCTGTGCGGAGACCTCCGCCCCATAGCCGAGGAATCGATTGTCCTCGTGCACGATGAGCACCTTGGACGTGCGGTGGACGGCAGCTTCGATGGATGGCCAATCGAGCGGCTTGAGCGACCTGAGGTCGAGCACCGTGACGTCGATCCCCTCCTCTGCGAGGACGTCCGCGGCCTCAACCGCGAAGTGCGCCATCGTCCCGTAGGCGATGATGGTCAGGTCGTTCCCTGCTCGCCGCAGCGCGGCCCTGCCGATCGGAACGACGTGGCCCCTGGCAGGGATCGGCCCCGTGGCCAGGCGATACAGCTTCTTCGGCTCGAGGACCATGACGGGATCGGGATCCTCGATGGCGGCGCGCAGCAGGCCGGCGGCGTCCGCGGGAGTCGAGGGGATGACGATCTTGAGGCCTGGCACGTGGGCATAGAACGCCTCGATCGATTGGGAGTGGTACATCGCACCGTGGATACCCCCGCCATACGGTGACCGGATCGTCATCGGGAGCGTCCACCGGCCATTGGAGCGATAGTGGGTCCTGGCGAGCTCCGACACGATCTGGTCGAAGCCGGGATGGATGAAGTCGGCGAACTGGATCTCGGCCATGGGGCGGGCACCCGCAGCCGCCATCCCGATGCCGACGCCGATCACGAGCGCCTCCGCGAGCGGTGTGTTGAAGGACCTCTCCGCACCGAATGCCTCCGACAGCCCCTGGGTCGCCTTGAACACGCCGCCCTTCGGGTCGGCGACGTCCTCGCCGAACACGACCATGTCGTCGTGGTCACCCATGAGATCGTGGAGGGTGCGGTTGATCGCAGTGATCATGTTGCCGTCATCGCCTTCGACGGCCGGCTCGACCTCGGTGACAGGGTGGGTCGGCACGATGGGGTTCGCATAGACGTGGCTCAGGGGATCCATGGGGTCCTGGGCGGACTCCGTCGCCTTGACGGCGTCGGCGATCTCCGTGGTCACCTCGTCGTCGATCTCGCGTTCGCGGGCCTCGGTGAGGATCCGCTGCTCCACGAGGTACTGGCGGAAGTTCGGGATCGGGTCCTTGCGCCGCCAGAGCTCGACCTCCTCGCGGCTCCGGTAGAGCTTGTCGTCGTCGTCGGAGGTGTGGGCGTAGTAGCGATACGTCTTGGCCTCGATGAGGCTGGGGCCCTCCCCCCTCCGTGCGCGCTCGACCGCGGCGGACATCGCGCCGTACACCTCGAGGACGTTGTTGCCGTCCACGACGACGCCGGGCATCCCGTAGCCCTGGGCCCTCGCCGCGACGCTCCCCGCCACCTCGGACGCGGCCGGCACTGAGATCGCATACAGGTTGTTCTGGATGAGGAACACCACCGGCAGCTTGTGGATGCCCGCGAAATTCATGGCCTCGTGCCAGTCGCCCTCGGACGTGGATCCCTCGCCCCCATCGACGACGACGACCGCATCGCTCCCCGTCCGTTGGAGCTCGTACGCGATCCCACATGCCTGGGGGTACTGGACGCCGATGACCGATGACTGGGTGAAGATGTTGAGGTCCGGCTCGGACCAGTGGTTCGGCATCTGCCTGCCGCCGCTGGACGGATCCATGTCCTTGGCGAAGACCCCTGCGAACACGTCCTCTGCGGGCATCCCCGCGGCGAGGGCGAAGGCGACGTCGCGGTAGTAGGGCATGGACCAGTCCTTCGAGGGATCGATCGCATATGCCGCTCCGACCTGGGTGGCCTCGTGCCCCGACACCGAGACCACGAAGGGGACCCGTCCCTGGCGATTGAGTGCCCACATGCGCTCGTCGAGCTTCCGGGCGAGCACCATCAGGCGATACAGCTCGATGAGGTCCTCGTCGGTGAGGCCGAGGGCCTCGTGGTCGATCACGCTGTCGAGGCTCAACGTCACGTCGTCTCTCCCTTGCTGCTCGCTGCCGCTGCGATCCGCTCGTCCGCGATCCGCTCGGCGGCGGCCTCGGTCCCGATGTCGTCGCGGTCGGCTACGGCGAAGACCTCCCTGAGCGTGTCATGGATGCGGTCGACCATCATCGCGGCCTTCTCGACCGAATAGCCGCCGTTCTCCGCCGCGATGTTGATGATGCCCCCTGCGTTCACGACGAAGTCGGGTGCGTACAGGATCCCCTGCGATGCGATCGCGACGGCGTCGGAGCCGTCGAGGAGTTGGTTGTTCGCAGAGCCGGCGATGGCCGCGCAGGCGAGTTCCGGGATCGAGGCCGGATTGAGATCGGCGCCGAGGGCGCACGGGGAGAAGATGTCGCAGTCGATGCGGTGGATCTCATCGACGGCGACCACCTTCGCCCCGAGCTCGCGGGCTGCGCGGTCAGTGGCGTGCTCGTCGACGTCGGCGATGACGAGTTCGGCGCCGATGGCGGCCAGCCGTTCGGCGAGCGACATCCCGACCTTCCCGACGCCCTTGATCGCGATTCTCCGCCCCGCGAGGTCGTCCGAGCCCCAGATCCGCTCCGCCACCGCTCGCATCCCCGCCACGACACCGCGCGCCGTCGCAGGTGAGGGGTCCCCGGACCCGCCGTGGGCGCGGTCGAGGCCGCGCACGTGGGTCGTCTGGGTCGCGACCACCTCCATGTTCGCGACGGTGGTACCGACGTCCTCGGCGGTGATGTAACGACCCGAGAGCCCGTCGATGAATCGTCCGTACGCGCGGAACAGTGCGTCGCTTGCGAGCTGGGCAGGGTCGCCGATGATGACCGCCTTGCCGCCGCCCTGGGGGAGCCCTGCGCACGCGGCCTTGTAGGTCATGCCTTTCGCCAGGCGCAGCACATCGACCAGTGCGTCCTGCTCGTCTGCGTACGGGTAGAAGCGGGTGCCGCCGAGGCTCGGGCCGAGGGCGGTGCTGTGGATCGCCACGATCGTGCGGAGCCCACTGTCGGGGTCACTGCCGAAATGCACGGACTCGTGCGTCTCGGATCCCATCGTGTCGAATACGCCCAACAGGCAGCCTCTCTCCCGCGCCGTGGTGGCGACTCGCTCCATTGGCAGGCCAAGTGTAGCGACCGGAGCTTGCGCTACCCGGGGAGCTCGACCGGCCTACCATCGGTGGATGATTCGCGCGGCGTACCTGAGGGTCTTCATCCCGTCCTCGCACGTGGCGGGGCTTCCGCCTCACCGGCCGGGTCGCAGCGCGGATCGCATCACGCAGACGGACGCCTTCCTCTTCCAGGAATCGACCGATGACGATGGGTTCTACACCGTCTGGCAGGGGACGCAATACGTGTGCCCGAGGAACGCGAGGCTTCGGATGCTCGAAGGCGTGCTGGCGTTCACGAGCACCCACCCCGAGCTCCGACTCGTGAGCGATCGGGAACGCCGGGCGTACTCGGGTGAGCTCGCCGAGCTCCGGAGGTCGTCGCGGCACGCACGTAGCTACATCCTGTCGTCCGCCTGGCACGTGCCCCTGCGTTGGTTCGCAGCGTTCCGCCGATCCGAGCGAGAGCTGTACGAGTCGGAGGGACGCACCTCGTTGCGCTACAGAACGTCGCTCGGTGAGGCCATCGACAGGGTTCGCTGGGCCGTCGGGGTGCTCGAAACCGCAGGCTTCAATCCGCAGGTGATCGAGCGAGTCGCCGACCTGGAGGGATGGTTCTCGGAGTTCTCGGCGGATTCCATGGTCGAGCTCGACTACGCGTCGGTCGCAGACGGCTTCTCGAGCGGGGACCTTGCCTTCGACGAGTCGGCGGATGACGTGCGCTCGAGCCTGCTCGCCCTCGAGCGCGGGGACGTCGGTGCCTCGGGCGACGCCTACGAGCGGGTGGCGATGCGGTGGGCCGACGCCCAGTCGTACACCTTCTCCAACTGACGCGTCCGCACGAACGAGCTGCGATTCAGGTGAGGTCCAGGGCGACGTCGAGGGCAGGGGCTGAGTGCGTCAGCCATCCCACGGAGATGACGTCGACCCCCGTATCGGCGATCTGCCGCACGTTGTCGAGGGTCACGCCCCCCGACGCCTCGGTGGTGAACCTCCCCGCCACCAGCGACACCGCCTCCCGCATCTCGTCGAGGGTCATGTTGTCGAGCAGGACCGCATCGGCGTCGGTCGTGAGCACCTCGGAGAGCTGGTCGAGGGTGTCGACCTCGATCTCGATCACCACGTCGTCGCCCACCGCGGATCTCGCCGCCCGCACGGCCCGGTCGATGGAGCCTGCAGCGGCGATGTGGTTGTCCTTGATCAGGACCGCGTCGAAGAGGCCGAAGCGGTGGTTGCGGCCGCCACCGGCGGCCACCGCCATCTTCTCGAGCCCCCGGAGTCCCGGCGTCGTCTTGCGGGTGTCGGAGATGCTCGCTCCCGTGCCTGCGACGGCGTCGACGTAGGCCCATGTCGCGGTCGCGATGCCGCTCAGCCGCCCGAGGAAGTTGAGGGCGACGCGCTCTGCGGACAGGATCGACCGGGTACGTCCCGACACCTCGATGAGCACCGTCCCCTCCGTGACGACGTCGCCGTCATCGACGCGCTCGACGACGGCGAGCTCGGGGTCGAGGAGGCGGAAGCACGCCGCGGCGACGTGGATGCCCGCCACGCATCCCGATCGACGCGCGACGACGACGGCCTCGGATTGCGAGTCGGGAGGGATCACCGCGTCCGTGGTGATGTCGCCCCCGGTCCCGAGGTCCTCCTCGAGGGCATGGACGATCAGCTCGAGTGTGCCGTGGGGGAGTGCCATCACGAGGCCATGGCCCTCATGGGGGTGAGGGCCATGAGGGGGGCGACGTCCGGCTCGATGAAGGAGCGAAGCGCCTGCTGGGGGTCGACGTTCGGGTGGTCTGCACGATGGTGCGCGCCGCGCGACTCCGTCCGGTCGCGCGCCGCGACGGCGATCAGCTCCGCGACGAGGCGGGCATCGGTTCGGGGCCCCTCCAACGCGCCGAGGCCCGCGAGTGCGGCGTCGATGCCCTCACCGGTGCGGATGATGCCGAGGTGTCGCCACGCGAGATCCCTGACGGTTCGATCCTCCGCATGCAGGCCGTGGGTGACGCGCGTGACGACGTCGGCCGGGACCGTGAGGTCGGACTCGTCGATCCTGATGGCATCCCCTGCGATCGAGGAGGCGACGCGCGCTCCCATCACCGATCCCTCGAGGAGCGAGTTGCTGGCGAGCCGATTTGCGCCGTGCAGCCCGGTGGAGGCGACCTCTCCCGCTGCCCAGAGGCCCGAAAGGCTCGTGCGACCGTCGCGGTCGGTGGCGATGCCGCCCATGTGGAAATGCTCGGCTGGCGAGATCTCCATCGGCTCGACCCTCGCATCGATCCCGAGCGACGCGGCATTCGCGTAGGCGGTGGGGAAGCGTTCCGGGAGGGCCATGCCGATGGCCCCGGCGGCGTCGAGGTACACGCGGTGGCCCCTCGCCTGGTGGGTCCAGATCGCGCGGGCGACCACGTCACGTGGGGCGAGCTCCGCATCGGGATGGACCTTCGCCATGAACCGGATCCCGTGCTCGTCGATCAGCGTCGCCCCCTCACCCCTGACGGCCTCGCTGATGAGCTTCGCCGGGTGGTCCTGTGCCGCGAGGGCTGTCGGGTGGAACTGCACGAACTCCATGTCGGCGAGGGTGGCCCCCTGCCGTGCCGCTGCGGCGAGCCCGCTTCCGGTCAGGTCGACCGGGTTCGTGCTTCGGCGGAAGACGCCGCCGATGCCGCCGGTCGCGAGCACCACGGCCGGTGCGCACATGGCCACCAGGGAGCCGGTTGCGTCGATCATCAGGACCCCGACGATCCGGTTCCCCGACCGCACGAGGTCGACGAGCCGAGACCCCCCGACGACGTCGATGTCCTCCCTGGCGAGGATTGCCACCCTGAGGGCACGCATGATCTCGTCACCCGTCGCATCGCCGCCTGCGTGGACGATCCGCCGGCGGGCATGGCCTGCCTCCCTGCCGAGGAGGAGCTCGCCATCGGACCCGGCGTCGAACTCGGCGCCGACGGCGCGCAACCATCCGATGCGATCCGGGCCGGCGCGGGTGATCATGTCGGCGATCGCGGGGTCGACGATCCCGCCCCCGACGTCGAGGGTGTCCGAAGCGTGCGAATCGACCGAGTCATCGGGGGCGAGCGCCGCGGCCATCCCTCCCTGGGCGAGGTCGGTCGAGCCGTGTCCGATGCCCGCGGCGGTCACCACGACCGCACCTTCCAGTGACAGTGCGGTGGTCAACCCTGCAATCCCCGATCCCACCACGACGGGTCGCGGGTCGAACGTCACGGGGATCGGCATGGTGTTCATGTGACGGCCAGCATCCTCTCGACGGCCCTGCGGGCACCGTCGATCACGTTGGCGGGCACCGTGACCTCGTGGACCATGTCGCGCAACGAGTCCCGAATGCCCTCGAGCGTGATGCGCTTCATGTGGGGGCAGAGATTGCACGGCCTGACGAACTCGGTGGCGGGTGACTCGACGGCGACGTTGTCGGACATCGAGCACTCCGTGACCATGACGACCCTCTCGGGCACCTCCGTCCTGACCCAGTCGATCATCCCGGCGGTCGAACCCACGTAGTCGGCCTCGTCGAGGACGTCGGGAGGGCACTCGGGGTGGGCGATGATCTGCACCCCCGGGTACAGGCGCCGATACTCCCGGAGCTCCTCGCCGGTGAATCGCTCGTGCACCTCGCATGCGCCGTGCCACAGGACGATCTCCTTGTCCGTCTGCGATGCCACCCAGCGGCCGAGGTACTGGTCGGGGAGGAAGATGATCCGGTCGGCGTCGAGCGACTCGACGATCCGCACCGCGTTGCCGGATGTGCACGTGATGTCGGAGGCTGCCTTGACCTCGGCCGACGTGTTCACGTAGGTGACCACCGGGGCATCGGGGTACCGCTCGCGGAGGAGGGCGATGTCCGCGGCAGTGATCGAGTCGGCCAGGGAACACCCCGCCCTCAGGTCCGGGATCAGCACGGTCTTTGCGGGGCTGATGATCTTGGCGGTCTCGGCCATGAAGTGGACACCTGCCATCACGATGACCTCTGCCGGGGTCTCGGCCGCCATTCGGGCCAGCGCGAGCGAGTCACCCGTGAGGTCCGCGACGCCGTGGAAGATGTCGGGTGTCATGTAGTTGTGGGCGAGCACGACCGCGTTGCGCTCGGCCTTGAGTCGCTCGATCTCCTCGATGATGGGGGAGGCGACGGCGATCTCGATGTCGGGCAGCACGGAACCGAGCCTGCTGATGGTCGTGGGTGCGGTGGTCATGGTCTCCCTACTTATGCTCGGATGGAGCATTACTGATAGGATACCCGGTTTCGCGGCGATGTCGACCGTCGTTCGGCTCGAACCGGAGCGACCCGGCGAAGGGCCTCAGAGGCGGCGCGGACGAGGGAGTGGGAAGCCGGGCCTCGGGCGCTCGGCGACCACCGCAGGCCGGAATCGGAACAGCTCCGCTGGGCGGCCTCCGGTCGCCGTCGTGTGCTCACCCGTCGGTTCGACGAGCTCCCCCCTGTCGACGATGCGACGGAAGTTCTGCTTGTGGAGTCGGATGCCGACGATGGCCTCGACCGTGGTCTGGAGGTGCGTCAGGGTGAACAGCTCGGGCATCACCTCGAAGATCACGGGCCGATACGTCAACTTGCCCCTGAGCCGACCGAGCGCCGTCGCAGCGATGCGGCGATGGTCCCCGGCGAGGGGCACCCCGATCCCGGGACCCCCCGCGGTCGCCTCGCCGACGAGGCCCGCCTCGAACAGCAGCTCGTACCGTTCGAGGACACGGATGGGATCCCACGGCGCCCCGGCGCCGAAGTTGACCTGCACGCGAACCCCGCGGCCCGTATCGGCGCCTGCCCACGCCCGGAGTGCCGGGGCGACGACCTCCGCGAGCATCGGTGGCGCGCCGTCCCTGTGGTCCTCCCAAGGGAACAGCTCGTAGATGTCGGTCCACCTCGCATCGGGTGTGGTCACGGCCTCATCGGTCAGGGCGACATACCCGATGGCGAGATCCCTCGCCTCCTCGGACACCGATCTGCCTCGGTCGCCGAACGTGTAGAGCTGCTCGACGTAGGTGACGTCCACTCCGGTCTGTGACGACACCAGCCTGCGGAGGCCGAGAGTCAGCGTCTCGTCGCCGTCGACGTCGAGGGGACCTGAGGGCAGTGCGGGGATGCCACCCTCCCGGTCGACCAGGAGGATCCTCGGTGTGTCGTCCGTGACGGCGATGATGACGGCATCGAGGGTGACGGAGAGGTCTCGCACATGGCGATGCTATATCGTCCACCCGGATCGGGAGGTGTGATGCCGACGTGGAAGATCCTGGTGTTGATGGGTGCGTGGGTCCTGGCCTCCGTGATGATCGCCCTGGTCACGGCGATCCTCGGGACCGAGGTGCTCGAGTGGGTGGGCCTCGTGGATGCCGACGCCTCGTCCTACTCGGTGGCGCTGAACGGGATCTTCCTGGTCGTCCTCGTTGCGCTCGTGGCGGTGCCGTTCGTGTTCAGGGATCGGTTCTCGGTGAGGGAACCGTACGACCCGTAGGCTGGCGTGATGATCGCGATCCCGATGCCTCCGACGATCCCCGGCGTGACGTGGCGCCCTGCCGTGGAGGCCGATGCGCCCGCCATCGTCGACCTCCAGGACGCGTGTTTCGAGGTCGACCGCACCTACCGCGAGGTCGAATCGGAGATCCTCGATCGCTTCGATGATCCGGGCGTCGACGCCGCGGCGGACTCCATGCTCGGCATCGCAGGGGACGGCACGGTGATCGCCAGCGTGTGGTCGATCCTGTCTCCGACCGCAGCGACGAAGTGGCGCGCCTTCGGCGAGGTCCACGTGAGGCCGAGCCACCGCGTCGAGCCATGGCTCGGGTTCACCCAGGATTGGTGGGAGGCCCGGTCCCGCCAAAGGCTCGCGGACATCGACGACGGGCTCGACAAGGTGCTGTGGATGTCGGCCTACGAGCACGAGCGTGACCGCATCGCGTTCCTCGAGGGCAGGGGCTACGAGATCACCCGCTACTACGACGAGCTGGTCCGTGACCTGGCATCGCCCATCCCCGAGTTGGGCCTCCCCGATGGCATCTCCCTCGTGCCCGCGGAGGAGGCGAATCCCGGGGACGAGCTGCGCGTGCACAACGAGGCCTTCGCGGACCACTGGGGGAGCCAGCCGTTCACCCAGGAGCGATGGGACCACTTCAAGAACGAGTTCTACCTCCCCGATGCGTCCTACGTGGCGTACGACGGGGAGGAGCCCGTCGGGCACGTCATGTCCGGTCGCTACCCCCAGGACTTCGCGGATCGTGGCTACACGCACGCATGGATCCTGAGTGTCGGCGTGGTCCGATCCCACCGTGGGCGCGGAATCGCCTCGGCGATGATCGGCGCTGCCCTGGAGGACTTCCGCCGCGACGGCATGGAGTACGCACTGCTCGATGTGGACTCCGCGAACCCGACGGGTGCGCATGCGCTCTACGAGGGCCTCGGCTTCGTGTTCGACCGACGCACGCTCGCGCTCCTCAAGCTCGCCTGATCCCTCCGCCCCGATCCGTGCCACGCGGATGGCCGCAGCGCACCTCCGGCGGGCTCAGATGACGTCGTCGTGGTCCTTGCGGCCGAGGTCGAGCCAGATCAGCAGCATGAGGAAGGCGGTGAGGACGGTGACCCAGCTGAGCGGCGTTCCCGCGGCGAAGAGCATGGCGGCCAGCACGAGCGCCGCGATGGTGCGCACCGTCCTCCGGAAGGCGCGCCTCGGAACCGGATGATCGAACCGATCGCCGTCCTCGACGATCTCGTCCTCCCACCTGTCCTCCGGTTCCCAGTCCGTCATGCCCCGAAGGTACCGTGCCGTGCCGGGCTCATTCCCGCCTCCGGGTGCGCTCGTCCACGAATGGAGCGGGAACCCGACCGTGGGGAGTATGCTTCGGCGGCCGCTCCGGGTGGAGGCCAGCGAACCGTCGCTTCCTCGGGGCACCACGGCACGCAACGTCTCACCGGTTGGACCGCCTCTTCGGCCGAAGTCGCCCTCATGGCCGACGAGCACATCCACCACAAACGAGAAACGAGACGCGCAATGACCGCGACCTTCGCCCAGTTGGGCCTTCCCACACCCATCGTCGACACCCTCATCCGGCAGGGACTCGAGATGCCGTTCCCCATCCAGTCCGGGGCGATCCCCGATGCCCTCGAAGGCCGCGACGTGTGCGGCATGGCACCCACCGGTTCGGGCAAGACGCTCGCTTTCGGGTTGCCGATGCTCGCCATGACCCACAGTGCCGCTCCCGGACGTCCGACCGCCCTGATCCTCACCCCGACCAGGGAGCTCGCTGCGCAGATCCGGCGGGAGCTGGCGCCCTACGGCAAGGCGATGCGCCGCCAGGTGTTCGCCGTGTACGGGGGCGTCCGCTACCAGACCCAGATGGACTGGATGCGCCGCGGCGTTGACGTCCTCGTCGCCACACCCGGCAGGCTCGAAGACCTCATCACGCAGGGGATCGTCGACCTCTCCGACGTGTCCATCGTCGCGGTCGACGAGGCCGACCGGATGGCCGACATGGGATTCCTCCCGTCGGTGCGCAAGCTCCTGGACCGCACGCATCCCGACCGACAGACACTCCTGTTCTCCGCCACGCTCGACGGGGACGTCGGGGTCCTCGTGCGCGGGTACCAGCGCGATCCCGTCCGCCACGATGCAGCACCGATGACCCCCCGCGACGGCGAGGCGACCCATCACTTCTGGGCGGTCGATCGATCGGACAAGGTCGCCAGAACCGCCGAGATCGTCCGGGACGCAGGGCGGTCGATCGTCTTCACCAGGACTCGTCACGGCGCAGACCGGCTCGCGAAGCAGTTGGCTGCCCTGGGTGTCGACGCGATCGCGATGCACGGTGGCCGGACCCAAGGGCAGCGGATGAAGGCGCTCGAGCGTCTCACCTCCGGTGAGGACGTCACCCTCGTCGCCACGGACGTCGCCGCCAGGGGCATCCACGTCGACGACGTGTCGCGCGTCGTGCACTACGACCCGCCGACCGGGCACAAGGACTACGTGCATCGGTCGGGTCGCACTGCACGTGCCGGCGCCTCCGGGTCCGTTGTCAGCCTCGTCCTCGACGCCGAGCGCAGGGCCGTCGGACGCATGGCGAGGGAACTCGGTATCGACGGTCGCATCGAGGCGCCCTCGCTCCAACCGATGAAGCTCCAACCGATGAAGATGGAGTCCTCGGCTGCCCACTCGGACCGCTCCCGGCCACGCGAGCGGGCCGAACGAGGGTTGCGCAAGGATGGCGCTCCGGCACGTTCCGCCGTGGATTCCGCGACGTCGCGCTCGCAGCCCGCAACCGGCTGGACCGGGTCACAGGCCCGCCTCCACGTGGGCAACCTGCCCTGGCGGACCACCGAGGTCGAGCTCGCGGAGATGTTCGGCGCCCATGGCGAGGTACGCCGCGTCAGCGTGCCGACGGATCGGCGCGGATGGTCGAAGGGCTACGGGCTCGTGGACATGCACGCTGACCACGCGTCGCGTGCGGTCAACGCACTCGATGGGAAACGGGTCGGGGGCCGACCGATCACCGTGAAGGTGTCCGCCGGCCCCCAGCCGAAGTCGGGTCGAAAGCCCGGGAAGCGCACGGGGTCTGGCCGCAGCCGCTGACCCCCGTCAGCGCTGCTAGTAGCGTCCTCCTCCGCCCTGCGGCCCACGCTGCTGGCGCTCCTGCGCCTCGTTGACCTTGAGGGGGCGACCCCCGTAATCCGATCCGTCGAGATCGGCGATGGCCTTCTCGGCCGCCGCGTCATCCATCTGGACGAAACCGAAGCCTCGAGAGCGTCCGGTGTCGCGATCCCTGATGAGCGCGACGTCGTGGACCTCGCCGATCGGGGTGAAGAGCTCGACGAGGTCGTCCTCGGTGGTGCTCCAGGGGAAGTTCCCCACATACAGCTTCTTCATGCATCTCTCCTGTCGGGGGAACGCCCAGATTCGCCACACGGCGGGCCGGACGGACCTCGATCATCAACACGCCACGGATCCGCCCGTGGCACCACACAGCCTAGGACGGTGCGCCGTCGCAGCTACACGGTTTCTGCATCGATGTGCCCGACGTGTGCCCCGAGGATTGACCGGGGGCGACGTGCGAGAGACGATGGCACAGGCCCTGTCCGGAAGGGGGTGTGGTGTGTCGGGTGTGGTGCCGTTCCCTCGTTCTCGACGCGCTGGCGCCACCGGCGGGGCGCGCGCCCACCAACGTCGCGCAGGGATCCATCGTGGCGTAGCGATCATGATGGTCGTCGCCGTCGCCGCATTCGTCCCTGTGGCGTGGGCCGCGACCGCCGCGATCGCCGACGACCTCCCTGATGCCCCCTGGGTCGGTGTCGATGACGACGGAGCGGAGGTCATCGAGCTCTACTTCGTGTTCTCGAGCACGTGCCCGCACTGCCAGGCGGCGATCCCACACGTGACCCGCATCGCACACGATCGGCCGTGGCTCAGGGTGTGGTGGCTCCAAGCGGACGCCGGTGACCCACAGGTCGTCGAGATCGCGTCGGCGATCGCCGAGGAGATCGGCGAGCCCATCAGGGCGGTTCCCACGTTCATGTATTGCGGGACGATGGTCACGGGCTGGGACGGGCCGGACGGTGTCGGTGCCGCCCTGGCCTCGGGCCTCGATGCGTGCCATGGGTCGCATCTCGCTGGCGCGGTCACGACGACGACACTCGCGCCGGATGAGGCCGTCTCCGTGCCGGGGTTCGGGGAGGTGCGGTCGAGCAGTGTCCCGCTCCCGGTGTTCACGGCGATCGTCGCGAGCCTCGACGCCTTCAACCCGTGTGCCTTCTTCGTGCTGCTCTTCCTCCTCAGCCTGCTCGTCCATGCGAGGAGCAGGGCACGGATGGCCGCCGTCGGCGTGACCTTCGTGGTCGTGTCGGGAGTCCTCTACTTCGTGTTCATGGCGGCGTGGCTCAACCTCTTCCTCGTGACGGACAATCTCCGGTGGGTGACGCTGATCGCCGGAGCGCTCGCCGTCGTCCTCGGTGCGTTGAGTGCGAAGGACTTCTTCCTGCCGGGAGCCGGTCCCTCGATCGGCATCCCCGAGTCGTCCCGACCGGGCCTCTTCGCGAGGATGCGGGGGCTGCTCTCGATCGAGTCCCTCGCCCCGGTCCTCGGCGCGACCGTGCTCCTCGCCGCCGTCGCGAACAGTTACGAACTGCTGTGCACCGCGGGGCTCCCCATGGTGTTCACGAGGGTGCTCACCCTCAACGAGCTGCCGACACCGACCTACTACGGCTACCTCGCGATGTACAACGTGATCTACGTCGTGCCGCTGCTCGCCATCGTGGGCGTGTTCGTGTGGACGCTCGGATCGAGGAAGCTCCAGCCGGTGGAGGGCCGTGCACTCAAGCTGCTGTCCGGGGCGATGATGCTCGGTCTCGGGGCCACGCTCCTGTTCGCCCCTCGGCTCCTCGAGCAGGTCGGCACCGCGGTGGCCGTGATCGCCGCGTCGCTCGCCATCACGATCGCGGTCGTCGCCCTCGATCGGCGATGGCATCTGAGGGCGCCCGGAGGCTCGGTGAGGCCCGGATGAGGTGGTGATCGAGCCGTCGGCGGTTCCTCCACCTCCAAGTAGGATCGGGAGGGTCTCGCACGTCTGCGACCATGAGGAGTGCCATGATCGACTTGTCCTCCGCTGGGCTGACGAACGTCGGACCCATCCACCACAACCTCTCGACACCTGCGCTGTACGAGGAGGCCGTCAAACGTTCCGAGGGTGAGATCGGCCACCTGGGACCGTTCGTCGTGTCGACGGGCAAGTACACGGGACGATCTGCGAACGACAAGTTCGTCGTCCGGTCCCCCGGCACCGAGGCGGAAATCTGGTGGGGAGCGATCAACAAGCCGTTCGATCCGGACGACTTCGAGAAGGTCCTCTACGGGCTGCGCTCGTACTTCCAGAACCGGGAGGTCTTCGTCCAGGACGGCTATGCCGGCGCCGATCCCGCGTATCGGATCAAGGTACGCGTGATCACCGAGCACGCCTGGCACAACCTCTTTGCTCGCACCATGTTCCTCAGGGAGTTCGATGACGAGGTGCTTGCTGACTTCGACCCCGACTACACCGTGATCCATGCACCGGATTTCCAGGCGGATCCCGAGCAGGAGGGCACCCGGAGCGAGGCCTTCATCCTCCTCAACCTCGATCGGAAGATGGTGGTGATCGGGGGTACGAGCTATGCGGGCGAGATCAAGAAGTCGATCTTCACGGTGATGAACTACCTGCTGCCCAAGCAGGGAGTGCTGAGCCTCCACTCGTCGGCGAACGTCGGGAGCGACGGCGTGTCCGCCGTGTATTTCGGACTCTCGGGAACGGGCAAGACGACCCTGTCGACGGTCGCCGATCGCGCGATGATCGGCGACGATGAGCTCGGTTGGAGCGACGAGGGGATCTTCAACATCGAGGGCGGCTGCTACGCGAAGATGATCCGTCTGTCGGACGAGGCGGAGCCCGAGATCTACCAGACGACCCGCAGGTTCGGCACGGTGCTCGAGAACGTCACGATCGATCAACACACCAGGCGCATCGACCTCGACGAGGCCGACACCGAGAACACGCGTGGGGCCTATCCGATCACCCACCTCGACAACGTCGTGCTCGACGGCATGGCCGGCCACCCGAAGAACATCTTCATGCTCACGGCCGATGCGTTCGGGGTGCTGCCGCCGATCGCGAAGCTCACGCCCGAGCAGGCGAAGTACCACTTCATCTCCGGCTACACCGCCAAAGTGGCGGGCACGGAGCGAGGGGTCAAGGAGCCTCAGGCGACGTTCTCCGCGTGCTTCGGTGCGCCGTTCATGCCGCTGCATCCCACGGTCTACGCGGACCTGTTGGGGAAGAAGATCGACCGGCACGACGTCGCCGTGTGGCTCGTCAACACCGGCTGGACGGGTGGGCCCTACGGCGTCGGTGAGCGATTCAGGATCTCGACGTCGAGAGCGGTCATCCGAGCGGCGATCAACGGGGACCTCGACGACGTCGACTACGTCACCGATCCGGTCTTCCGGTTCGCCGTCCCGACGTCGTGCCCCGATGTCGCTCCCGATCTGCTCGACCCGCGATCGACCTGGGCCGATCCGAGCGAGTACGACGTCAAGGCGAGGGAGCTCGCGGCGCTGTTCACGGCGAACTTCACCGCGTACGCGGCGCAGGCGGGCTCGGCAGTGGCGTCGTCGGGTCCGCAACCGTAGGAGCCGGGCAGCCCGGGAGCACGACCGCACCCCGACTCGCCGTCACCACGGTCGCCGCCATCACCGTGTGCCTTCCCATCTGATCCTGCGGCCCGCCGGCAGGATGGCTCAGGTTCGATGAGCGAGCGCCGGCACCTGGGCACGCCTCGGCGAGGACGGGCGCCTATTGTTCGCCTGGAGCATCGAACCAAAGGAGCCCTGATGGGCATCGTCGAGTACACGCACGGTGAGCAGGCATTCCCCGGGGTGATCGGGCGTACGGCAGACGAGTCCACCCCCGCGTGGCCCGCACCGGTTCGGGCTCGGACGGGAGCCCCCAACGTGCTGGTCGTGGTGCTGGACGACACCGGCTTCGGTCAGCTCGGCTGCTTCGGCAGCCCCATCGAGACCCCGACGTTCGACGCGCTGGCCGCCGACGGGCTCCGGTACAACAACATGCACACCACCGCGCTGTGCTCGCCGAGCCGTTCCTGCATCATCACAGGGCGGAACCACCACAGCAACGGCATGGCCTGTATCACGGAGCTCGCGTCCGGCTACCCCGGGTACAACGGGATCATCCCGTTCGAGAACGGGATGCTGTCCGAGATGTTGCTCGCACAGGGCTACAACACCTACATGGTCGGCAAGTGGCACCTGACGCCGAGCAACCAGGAGACCGCCGCCGGACCGTACGACCGCTGGCCGCTGGCGCGAGGGTTCGAACGGTTCTACGGCTTCCTGGGCGGCGACACGAGCCAGTGGTATCCGGACCTGGTCTACGACAACCATCAGGTCGAACCGCCGGCGCGGCCTGAGGAGGGCTATCACCTCACCGAGGACCTGGTGGACCGATCGATCGAGTTCATCGCGGACGCGAAGCAGATCGATCCCGCCAAGCCCTTCTACCTCCACCTGTGCTTCGGGGCGACCCATGCTCCGCACCACGCCCCGAAGGAGTGGATCGACCGGTACGCCGGCATGTTCGACGACGGGTGGGATGCGTATCGGGAAAGGACCTTTGCCCGCCAGAAGGAACTGGGGATCGTCCCGCCCGACACCGAGCTCTCCCGCAACGATCCGGACGTCCCCGAGTGGGAGGCGCTGCCACCCGAGGCGCGCAGGCTGTACGCCCGCTACATGGAGGTGTTCGCCGGCTTCCTGAGTCACACGGACCACCATCTCGGACGGCTCCTGGACTACCTGCGGACGCACGGGGAGCTGGACAACACCATCGTCATGGTGATCTCCGACAACGGCGCCAGCGCAGAGGGCGGCCCCAGTGGCACCACCAATGAGGCCCAGTTCTTCAACAACGCGCAGGAGCCCCTGGAGGAGAGCCTCCGGTTCATCGACGAGATCGGCGGGCCAAACCACTTCAACCACTACCCGTGGGGATGGACGAACGCGGGCAACACACCGTTCCGACGGTGGAAGAGAGAGACCTACCGCGGCGGTACGTCCGACCCGTTCATCGTGTCCTGGCCGGCGGGCATCGAGGCGAAGGGCGAGGTGCGGACCCAGTACGCGCACATCATCGACATGGTGCCCACGATCCTGGATCTGCTCGACGTCGAACCTCCGGCGACGATCAGGGGCGTGACCCAGTCGCCGCTCCACGGCGTGAGCTTCGCGCACACGCTGGATGACCCCGACGCCGAGAGTCGCCGCCGTACCCAGTACTTCGAGATGCTGGGGCATCGGTCGATCTACCACGACGGTTGGCGGGCGGTCTGTCCCTGGCCCGGCCCGTCGTTCGCCGAGGCGGGCGTCGGGTTCGGGGAGCCCATCTCGGCGGAGAGACTCTCCGAGTTGGATGCCACCGGCTGGGAGCTGTACCACGTCGCCGAGGATTTCGCAGAGAACCACGACCTCGCTGCCACGCATCGTGACAGGCTCATCGCGCTGATCGCCACCTGGTACGTCGAGGCGGGCAAGTACGACGTGATGCCGATCGACGGTAGCGGGCTCGCCCGCATCGTCGCCGAGAAGCCCATGGTGTCGTTGCCGCGCGACAGCTACACGTTCCGTCCCGGCACGCAGTCGGTGGCGTTCAACGCCGCCCCCCGGGTCCTCAACCGCCCGCACAGCATCTCCGCGAAGGTGGTGATCCCCGATGGCGGCGCCGAGGGTGTGCTGCTCTCGCAGGGCACCGCTGCAGGCGGCTACTCGCTCTACGTCAAGGACGGCAAGCTCCACTACGTGCACAACTACGTCGGTCGGGCGTTGTACGGGGTGGCTACGGAGGAGGAGCTCTCCACCGGTGAGCACGAGGTCCGCTTCGAGTTCGAGCCGACGGGCGAGCCCGACATGGCCGCGGGCATGGGGGCGCCGGGACGGATGCAGCTCTACGTGGACGGCGTGCTGGCAGCGAATGCCGAGGCGCCGGTGACCACACCGTTCCTGATCAACCCCGGGGCCCTGACCTGCGGTGCGAACCCGGGCTCTCCGGTGACCCCTGACTACGTGAGCCCGTTCAGGTTCACGGGAACGCTGCACGAGGTGACCGTGGACGTGAGCGGCGAATTGATCAGCGACCCGGAGGCCGAGCTGCGAGCCCACATGGCTCGACAGTAGCGATCGCTGGTCGGAGTCGCCTGCGCGCCGTTCCCTCCTTCTGATCGTGAGGCTGGGTGGGAAGGCGCCGGAGCACGGATGATCGCGCGGCGCGCGCCGAGGGGGATCGGGTCGACATCATCGGACCGAGCGTGCCCATGGGTGGCACATCGATCAGGGGCGTGCGTGGTGCGCGACGCCTTCGTGCCGGTCGGCGTCGTCGTGCGGCTCGATGTGGATCGTGGCCGCGACCGGGGTGGTGAATCGATGGTGGAGCGCGTGCTCGACTTCGTGAGCGATGTCATGTCCTTGACGTACCGTGAGGTCGGGGGAGACGGCGACCGACGCCTCGATGCGCAGCTGGTGTCCGTGCCATCGCACTCGGAGGTCCTCCACGGCCTCGACACCTGCCACGTGAACGATGGTCTCGGCGGCGTCGTCGACGACATCGGGCTCGATGCCGTCCGTCAGCCGACGTACCATGCGCCGCGCCGAGCGTGCGAGCAGCCACAGGATCGGAACGGCGACGAAAAGCCCGGCCACCGGATCGACCCATGACAACCCGACCGCGGCGCCGAGCCCTGCCACGACCACGGCGAGGGAGGTGAGGGCATCGGTGCGGGCGTGGCGCCCGTCCGTGATCAGTGCCTCGGAACCGATCGCTCGTCCGACACGGATCCGGTACCGCGCCACGAGCTCGTTGCCCAACGCCCCGATGACGCCCGCGGCGATGACCCACGGGATGTGATCGATCAAGCGAGGCTCGAAGAGGCGGTTGACCGACTCGAAGATCACGAGGCCTGCCGACACCGCGATCGCCCCGACGATGACGAGGCCCGCCATGTCCTCGGCCCTGTTGAAGCCGTACGTGTAGCGCCTGGTCGCGGGGCGTCGTCCGAGGGCGAAGGCGATCCACAGGGGAAT
This sequence comes from uncultured Acidimicrobiia bacterium, assembly GCA_963792405.1. GTDB lineage: Bacteria > Actinomycetota > Acidimicrobiia > Spongiisociales > UBA5794 > SZUA-442. The sequence continues at coordinate 1,835,112 of CAWBVU010000006.1, read as the reverse complement.
GGCCGTCAGCGCATCGGTGAGGTTGTGCAGCGTGTCGGACAACAGGGCGACCGAGCCACTGACGACGACGATCACCGCCTGCAGGAGGGCCGTGATGCCGAGGCCCACGAGGGACACCTTCGTGGCGCGGATGCCCACGGCGCCGGTGTCGAGCAGGGCAGTGTTGGGACCGTGGTCGTGATCGTGTCCGATCACATGACCCAGACCGTGGCGGAGTCGGTGCCATCGCGAGTTCGGATGCGCCTGTGCATCCTCCGGGTGCGCGTGGTCGTGGTCATGGTCGTGGCCGTGGTCATGGGCATCGCCGGACATGGCGGGATCGTACCGAGGCGCCTTCTGGAAGCGGTCTCGCAAACCCGTCGCAATTCGACCCTCCGAGTGGGGGCATTGGTGCACGCACGGGTGGCGGGAGTGAGGTGCGGGACTCTGATCGGCGCCTGCCCGGATACGATGCCCACGATGGGTGGGGCCGGGCTGCCGGAACGAACGCTGCATCCCGCATCGACGTGGCGATGGGGTCCTTGGTGGTCAGGGGCGGGATCGAACCGCCGACCTCCGGTTTTTCAGACCGGCGCTCTTCCGGCTGAGCTACCTGACCAGATCGCTCGGACCCCACGGGTCCGAGCGGCGACATGTGGCGGGAGCGACGGGATTTGAACCCGCGACCTCCGGCTTGACAGGCCGGCGTGAACTCCAGGCTTCACCACGCCCCCACGTCGTGCCCCCAGGGGAATTCGAATCCCCGTTGCCGCCTTGAAAGGGCGGAGTCCTAGGCCGCTGGACGATGGGGGCGAGGCGCCCGCAGTGTACAGAGCCGGACCGGCTACGTCCGGGGAGTATATGCGCCACGCGACGGTGTCGGCCATCGAATCGGCGCCCCGGACACATACGGGTAGTGTTGCCCGATGAGCGACGATTCCACGCAGTTCGAGGGGGACGAAGCGCAGGGCTCGGACACCTGGTCCTTGCTGGTGCGCCTCATCAGCGGGGCGATCGGCGATGGGCTCGATCGGCTCGTGGAGGTGTCGAGGGAGCTCGATGCCATGGCGACCGAGCCCGATCCGGGGCCGATGCTCGTGAGGGCGGACCCCAACGTGATGGCCGCCGTCGGATGGGTGTCGGAGCTCCCGTCGTTGTTGAGGTCCGCAGGCACATCGACCCAGCGGATGCTCTATCCCTTCGCCAGAACCGCAGGCGTCGTGGTGGACACGGCTGCCTACGTCGCCGAGGCCACGGGGGTCGCGCCCTTCGTCGCAGGGTTGACCGCACCCGCCAGATCGGCACTGGCAGAGGAGCGGGAGCGGTTGACGAAGGTCGGCACGGCGGAGTACGCCCGAGGCAGGGTCCTCGCCGTGTACGCCTTCGAGCAGTCCGTCGGTGGGATCGTCGACCTGATCAGCGACTCCCCCGAGCTCGCCCAGCTGGTGAGGGACCAGACGCTCGGTATCACGGGATCTGCCGTTCAGGAGGTACGCGAGACCGGTGCGTCGGCCGATGCCCTCACCGAGCGCGTGGTGCGCCGCATCCTCAGGAGGCCCGCCCGCGCACTGCCTCCCCGCGTCGTGGAGGAGTCATGACCGACATCGACGACACGGAGCTGCTCGATGGGCGGCCGGCGGGATTCGTCACGAGGCTCCTCGCCTACGCCGTCGACCTCGCGATCGTTGCGGGCATCATCGCCCTCGGCGGTTGGATCGCCGTGCTCGCCGACAACCTCCTCGAGACGCTCGGCGTGCAGATCCGACTCTCACTGTCGGCGCTCTACGTCTTCCTGATCCCTTTCATCGCGGGCCTGTACTTCGTCGTCTTCTGGGCGTTGACGGGCAGGACCATCGGCAAATCCATCATGGGCCTCAAGGTGGTGTCACCCTCGGGAATGCCACCGACCATCAGTCGCAGCATCGTGCGCGTCCTCGGCTACGCGCTGTCGGCGATCGTCTTCTGGGCCGGGTACCTGTGGGTGCTGGTCGACCCCGACCGCAAGGCGTGGCACGACCACATGGCGAACACCTACGTCGTGTACGACTACTCACGCGAACCCGCCCGCGCCTACTTGCTCAGGGGAATCCCGGAGGACACGGCGCCGCCCCCGTCGTGAGAGGTCACTCGGAGCCCGGCGACTCGGGGTCCGGTCATTTCGAACACTGCTATTCGGAGCCCATGGTCCGGATGTCGGGCGCTCCCATCCTGGCGGCGTCGGCCGTGTGATCATCCGGCTGGGTCTGGGAGTCGAGCTCAGCCTCCACCCTCGCCTCGTAGTGCTCGATCTCGCGAGCGACCGTCGCCTCATCCCAACCCAGGGCGTCCGCCATGATCGCGGCCACGAAGGGAGCGCCGAGCACGCCGCGATCCTTGCACTCGATGGACAGGCGCGTGCGCCTCGTGAGCACGTCGTCGAGGTGCAGCGCGCCTTCGCGCTCGACGGCGAACAGCACCTCGGCGCCGAGGTACCGGCCCGACGGAATGCGCTCCGCGAGCATCGGGTCGGATGCGGCCATGTCGAGGATCGTGGTCGCCTCTGCCCCGTACCGCCTCAGGAGCCTTCGCATCTCGTCGGGTGTGACGCCATGCGAGGCAGCGACCTCGTCGACCCGGGCACGGAGCGACTCGTAGCCATCGGTACCGACGAGGGGGATCTGCTCGGTGACGCTCGGCGGCACGGTCACGCTGATCGATTCGAACGCCCGATCGATGGTGTCCTCGGCCATGACGCGGTAGGTCGTGTACTTGCCACCCGCGATCGTCACGAGGCCGGGCGCGGGGATGGTGATGACGTGTTCCCTCGACAGCTTCGCCGTCGACTCGGCATCGCCACTGACGAGCGGGCGAAGGCCCGCGTAGACCCCCACGACGTCGTCGTGGGTGAGCGGCGGCTCGATCACCTGATTGGCCTGCTCGAGCACGTACTCGATGTCACGACGGCTCGCGGCTGGGTGTGCGAGTCCGAGCTTCCACGGTGTGTCCGTCGTCCCGATGTGCCAGAACTCCTCATGGGGAATGAGGAACAGCACGCTCGACGACGTCTTGGTGATGAATCCGACCCGCGAATCGATGCGCTCCCTCGGCACCACGATGTGGATGCCCTTCGATGCCGTGACGTCGGTGTGGGTGTCGCCGACGAGTCGTTCGGTCCGATCGGTCCACACGCCGGTGGCGTTGACGACCACCCTCGCGCTCACCTCGATGTCCCTTCCCGTCTCGAGGCAGGTCGCCGTGACACCGGTCACGGTGCCGCCGGATCGCAGGAACCCATTCACCCTGGCGCTCGTGAGGACGCGTGCGCCGAGCATCGCCGCGGTCCGCGCCACGGCGATGGTGTACCTGGCGTCGTCCGTGCCTGCGTCGTAATAGCGGATGCCTCCCACGAAGGCATCTGGCTTGATGCTCGGGAACACCCGCCGCAGCTCGGTTCGGCTCAGCTGCCACTGATGGGGAAGGGTGTTACCGCCGAGCTTCGCCATCCCCTCGTACAGGGTGATGCCCGCGGTGACGTACGCACGTTCCCAGATCCGATGGCGCAGCGGATAGACGAACGGCACGGGCCACACCATGTAGGGAGCGAGGTTCTGGCGGATCAACTCGCGTTCGTGGAGTGCCTCGTTGACGAGCTTGAAGTCGAACTGCTCCAGGTATCGCAGACCCCCGTGGAAGAGCTTGGAGGACCTGCTCGACGTGCCGGAGGAGAGGTCCCGCTGCTCGATGAGGGCCACGGTCAGGCCTCGCGACACCGCGTCGAGGGCGCACCCCGCCCCGGTGATGCCACCTCCGATGACGACGACATCGAAGGATCCTCCGTCGAGCACGTCCAACGTCTCCGCGCGGTAGGCGGGGCCGAGTGCCGAGGTGTCCATGCGCGAAGGCTACTCCCCGCGCGTTCGGCTCTCGTCGGACGCCCGAGCGGGGGAGTCGCCGCACTGCTGCCGGCCGTGCCATCCCGGCGGTGAGTAGCCTCGGCACATGACCGATCTCGAGAACCGCGCACGCGATTGGATCGACGCCGACCCCGATCCCGTCACCAGAGCCGAGTTGTCCTCCCTCGTCGCCTCGGGGGCGACAGACGAGATCGACGATCGCATGGCGGGATTCCTCGAGTTCGGCACGGCGGGGATCAGGGGAGCGGTCGAGGCGGGATCGAACCGCATGAATCGAGCTGTCGTGATCCGCACCACCGCCGGGCTCGCGTCCTACCTGCGGTCACGCACGGAGCCCGCCGATCGGCTCGTGGTTGTCGGCCGGGACGCGCGACCCTCGTCGCAGGCATTCATGGAGGACACCATCGGGGTGCTGAGTGCCGCTGGCTTCCGTGTCGCCTACTTCCCCGACCCCACGCCGACACCCCTCGTCGCGTATACGGGACTCACCTCCGGCGCGTGTGCGTCGATCGTCATCACGGCGAGCCACAACCCGCCCGCTGACAACGGCTACAAGGTGTACGGATCCCACGGCGGCCAAATCGTCAGCCCGACCGATGTCGAGATCGCGGCGGAGATCGCAGGGGTCGGCCCGGCCAACGGCGTGCCGAGGCCCGCGGCACCTTTCGATCAGCCGAACGTCGCGCGAGTCGATCCCGAGGTCTTCGACCGGTACCTCCACGACGTGGCGACCCAGCTCCCCCCGTTGACCGGCGATCGTGGCCTCTCGATCGTCTACACGGCGATGCACGGGGTCGGCGGCGCCGCCGTCACCACGGCGCTGCGCCGCTTCGGGTTCACGTCCGTGCATCCCGTTGCCAGGCAGTACGAACCGGACGGGACCTTCCCCACGGTCTCGTTCCCGAACCCGGAGGAACCAGGGGCGATGGATCTCGCCAACGAGCTCGCGGCCGCGATCGACGCCGACCTCGTGTTCGCCAACGACCCTGATGCGGACCGGCTCGCTGTGTCGGTACCGTTCCCGGGGGGAGTCTGGCGGCCGCTGACCGGCAACCAGGTGGGATGCCTGCTCGCCGAGTTCCTCCTCACGACGCGAGGCCCCCTTGGACCGGTCATCAACTCCGTCGTGTCCACTCCGATGCTCGGTACGATCGCCGAACGCCACGGCGTCCCGTTCGCGCAGACCCTCACCGGTTTCAAGTGGATCTGCAACGCCGCGCTCGACCTCGCCGAGCAGGGCAAGGGCGACCTCGTACTCGGGTTCGAGGAGGCCCTCGGATACTCGGTGGGCACGACGGTCAGGGACAAGGACGGCATCTCGGCGGCGGTCGCCTTCGCCACCCTCGCTGCAGGTGCGGCGGCCGACGGTGCGACGGTGCTCGATCGCCTCGGTGAGCTCTACCGGACGTACGGCGTGTGGGTGTCGACCCAGGTCTCGCTGCGGCGGGAGGGTGCCGAAGGTGCCCGTGAGATCGAGAGAGGTATGGCTGCGATTCGCTCGGCGCCTCCATCGGACGTGGACGGCATGGCCGTGGCCGGGACGACCGACTACGCCGCTGGTGCCGAGCGACGGCCGAGGTACCTCGGATCCACCAACCTCATCGAGCTCGATCTCGGTGCGTCGGGGCGGGTTCTCGCCCGTCCCTCGGGAACCGAGCCGAAGCTCAAGGTCTACGTCGACCTCACAGGGCCCTTCCCCAAGTCCGGTGACTGGATCGGCGAGGAGAACCGACTGGCCCTCCGAGCCGAGCAGGTGGGGAAGGCACTGGCGGCCTGGCTGATCGACGCCATGGAGTCGTCGTGAGGCTCCCCTCCGCGGGCGCACGACCGGCCGCTATTGTCACACGTGAACGCTAAGGATTCGACGAGGCGCACGCGAAGCTGCGCACGCGACGATGGAGGACACGATGGGGTTCGAGCTCCCGAAGGCGAGATCCGTGGCCGTCAACCCGACCCAGGCAGAGATGCGGGCCTGGGTCGAGGAGTACATGTCGGACATCACCGTCACGGAGTTCGGCAACATCAACTACAAGGCCAAGGTGAAGGCCCGCCTCGCACCCTCCACCTTCTTCGTCACCGAACGGGAGAACTTCAAGAACCGGATCACAAGGGCGGAGGCAGACGAGTGGGCGGCCAGGCAGGATGCGTACATCGCCGACAAGGACATGATCCTCATCGAGGGCTACATCGGCCCTGATCCCGATTTCCGCACGGGATCCCGCCTCTTCATGGAGCGCACGCAGGCCAACATCCCCGCCATGCAGCAGCAGCTGTACTTCCCCAAGGACGACGAGTGGGAGCCGGAGTTCACCGTCATCTACACGCCGGGGCTCAAGGGCGAAGGAAAGCCGAACGACTGCCTCATCACCGTCGATCTGGACAACTACGTCACGAGGGTCTTCGGGTCCGACTACTTCGGGGAGTCGAAGATGGGCGGCTTGAGGATGTGGAACCACCTCGTCTATGAGAAGGGCGGCCTGGCGCTGCACTCGGGCCTCAAGACCTTTCCCGATGTGCGAGGAGAGGAGAGGGCGGCGCTGATCCTCGGCCTCTCCGGCACGGGCAAGACGACGACGACGTTCCGCGACCAGCTCGGGTCCCTCCCGGTGCAGGACGACTTCAACGCGTTGTTCCGGGGAGGGAAGGTCTACGCGACCGAGAACGGGTGCTTCGCGAAGACGTTCGGGCTCGACCCGGATGACGAGCCGACGATCTATGCGGGGACGACCAACCCGAGCGCATGGCTCGAGAGCACATGGGTGAGCCCCGACGGGAAAGTCGACTTCTTCAACGACTCGTACACGGCGAATGGTCGCTCGACCTTCTCCCTCGCCGACATCCGGCACAGGGACCCGAACAACCTGCCACCCGTCAGCTACATCCTGTTGCTCAATCGCAACGAGAACATCATCCCGGCCGTGGCCAAGCTCAAGCGGGAGCAGGACGCCGCGTACTTCATGCTGGGGGAGACGAAGGGGACGAGCGCCGGCGGGGCGGCGGAGGCGGGCAAGAGCCTCCGCGTGCCGGGCACCAACCCGTTCTTCTTCGACAACGACGCGCTGATGGGCAACCGCTTCCTCGAGCTGCTCGAGACGATGCCCGACGTCGAGGTGTACGTCATGAACACGGGACGTGTCGGCGGAGGTGACGGCGACGAGCGGTCGATCAAGGTCACGATCCCAGACTCGAGTGCCGTCATCACCGGCATCGTGGAGGACACGATCGTGTGGGAGGAAGATCCCGATTTCGGATACCTGATCGCAGCTGACCTGCCCGGGTTCCCAAACCCCGATCTCCTCCGCCCGAGGGACCTGTATGCGCGGCAGGGACGGCTCGACGAGTACGACCGGATCGTCCAGCAGCTCAAGGCCGAGCGGCACGAGTACATCCGGCAGTTCCCTGGGCTCGACCAGTCCATCGTTGACGCGCTCTGAGGCCGGTTCCGCGGCGGGTCTCGGCTTCCGAAGCCGCTTCCCCCTTGGGTTTCGCCGTGACTAGTCATGCCGCTTCGGGTCGAAATGGTGAGGGACGAACCGATTAAGCCAACGACACGAACCGCCGACACCTATCGAAGACAGGAACGGACGGTACGTGACGACCAAGGACCCTCAGCTCCCCACCTCGATCGAGGAACGCGAGTTCTCGACGTCCCGGAGGGGATACGACAAACGCGAAGTGCGCGCCTTCCTCTCGGAGCTCGAGTCGAACTTCCGCGAGCTCGAGGAGTGGGCCCAGGAGGCCAGGCTCCGGCTCCAGCAGGCCGAGTACGAGGCGCGCAAGGTCAAGGACGAGAGTGGCCAGTCGGTCGACGCCGCCATTGCCGCCGTGTTCGACTCCAAGGATCGCATTCTCGACAGGGCTCGCAAGCAGGCCGCCCAGATCGAGGCAGAGGCGAAGACCCGCGCGGATGAGATCCTCGAGGGCGTCGGTGTTCCCATCGGTCAGATCCCGGAGGACCTCGATGCCGCGCAGCGGGAGGCCACGGAGATCATCGCCCAGGCCCAGCGTGAGGCAGCGGCGATGCGCAAGACCGTCGACGAGGCCGAGGAGCGGGTCAAGGAGCTGAGCGTCGAGCGCGATCGCGTCAGGGAGGAGATCGAGGCCCTCATTGCTGGCACGATGATCACCGACTCGGAGGAAGGCGTCGAGATCGACCCCGTGGGCACGATGCGACGGGTCGAGGAGCGGTCGATGTCGATCATCTCCGATGCCGAGGCTGCCGCCGATGCCATTCGGCTCAGGGCCGACGCCGACGTCGCTGCAGCGCAGAGAGCCGTCGACGAGGCCAACGTGAAGGCGGCCTCGATCGTCGCCGAGGCCGAAGAGCGCGTCCAGGAGATGCTCGTGATGGCCGAGGAGGCGGCGACCCGGTCGACGGAGGATGCGGACCATCGCGCCACGAAGCGCGTCGAGTACCTCGTCTCCGAGGCGCAGGCCCAGATGGACGATGTCGTGGGCAGGGCGAACGAGCGTGCGGCCGAACTCGTCGCAGAGGCCGAGAAGGTCAGGGCCGATGCCCTCGCAGAGGCCGAGCGCCTCAAGACGGAGGCCATCGCCCTCCTCGATGAGGCGGAGCAGGCGGCGGAGGAGGGTGCGGCGGAGCTCAAGGAGCGCGAGGCCGAGATCGCCCAGCTCCGCGCCATGGCCACCGAGGCAGAGCAGAAGGCGGCGGAGACCCTCGCCACGGCCCGCGACGGCGCAGCCGCACTGCGGGTCGAGGCCCAGGAGTTCCGCGACGAGTCGAGCCGGAAGCGTGACGAGGCGGAGCATGCCCTCGCCGAGGCGAAGGAGCAGGCTGCGAGGATCGTCGAGGACGCTCGGCAGACCGCACAGCAGATCGTCGAGGAGGCAGAGGCGATCCGCACGCAGGCGGAGACCGCAGCCGCATCGATGAAGCACGAGGCCAGGGCGCTCGTCGAGCAGGCGGAGCGCGACGCCGAGCAGACGGTCGCCGAGATGCAGCTGAAGGTCATCGCGGCAAAGAAGGCCGTTGCACGAGCCCGGAGTGAGCGAAAGGCCGAGACTGCCGCCACTGCGGAGGAGGTCGCCTCGATTCGCGAGGATGCCCACCAGCGGCTCTCGCTCGCGGCCGAACGCGAGCGAGCTGCAGCGGCCATGAGCGACCACGCCGATGGGTTGATCGCCGAGGCGAATGACGCCGCGCTGCGACTCACCGCAGAGGCCGAGGCACGGGTCGAGGAGGCGAACGACAAGCTCGCCGAGGCGGTGGCGACCGCCGGCCAACTCGTCGAGGAGGCCGAGGGGCTCCAGGCCCAGGCGCACGCGGACGCGCGGGAGGCGAAGGCCAGGCTCGACGACGCCGACGAGGAGATCTCCTCCAGGCGCACGGCGTTCGACGCGGAGGCGTCAACCGCCCGGGCCGCACTCGATGAGGAGCTCGCGACGTTGCGAAGCCGGGTCGAGGCCGAGGCTGCCGCGATGCGAGAAGAGGCGACCGAGCTGCGTGCGGACGCCATGGAGGACGTCACGCGCATGCGTGAGCAGGCGGCTGCGGCCAGGGAGCAGATCGAACAGGCAGAGCAGGTGAAGGCTCGGGCCGCTGAGATCCGCCGCGCTGCAGAAGAGGAAGCCGCGCAGCTGCGGGATCAGGCGAACGAGTACCTCGAGCAGGCGGAGCTCAGGAGAGCAGCGGCGAAGGCGACCGAGGAACAGGCCGAGCTGGTGCTCCAGTCTGCACGGGACGAGGCGGAGCTGATCCGCATCGAGTCGTCGACCATCCAGGACCAGGCACGGTCGATCCTCGAGGCCGCTCGCAAGCAGGCGGACGAGCTCGCCGATGCGGAGGAACAGGCGTTCGAGGTCGTGGAGAGGGCGCAGCGCGAGGCAGCAGGTATCCGTGCGTCCGCCGAGGGTCAGACCGCGGCGCTCGAGCAGCGGCGCCTCGAGATCGAACAGCAGTCCGCGGAGTTCGACGAACGGATGCGTGAGGTCGAGGCAGCGGCCAGGGCCGATCGCGAGCTCGTCGAAGCCGACGTCCGCGCACGGCTCGAGGACCTCGAGGCCAGGGAGGCGAGGATCGACAGCACCCGGGACACCGTGCACGAATCCGAACGCCACCTGCAGGAGACCGCAATGGCCCTCGAGGAGCTCCGGGTGCGGCTCGAGGAGAAGGAGGCCGAGCTCGCCACGGCAGCGGAGGCCCTGGCGGGGCAGAGGGAGGCCGCGGAGGAGAAGGCTGCGGCGTTCGAGTCGGTCCGGGCCGAGCTCGATGCGAGGGAGCGGGATCTGGCGGAGGCGAAGCTGGCCATCGAGGAGAAGGAGGCCGAGCTCGCCGTGACGGCGGAGGCCGTGGAGGGGCAGAGGGAGGCCGCGGAGGAGAAGGCTGCGGCGTTCGAGTCGGTCCGGGCCGAGCTCGATGCGAGGGAGCGGGATCTGGCGGAGGCGAAGCTGGCCATCGAGGAGAAGGAGGCCGAGCTCGCCGTGACGGCGGAGGCCGTGGAGGGGCAGAGGGAGGCCGCGGAGGAGAAGGCTGCGGCGTTCGAGTCGGTCCGGGCCGAGCTCGAAGCAAGGGAGAACGAACTCGTCGAGGCGCAGGCCGCCCTCGAACAACGCGAGCGCGAGATCGAGGAGACACTGATGAACGTCGAGACGAGTGCACATGAGGCCACCGACCTCTCGGAACGGCTGCGAGACGCCGAGGAGACGACGACGCGGCTCCACGATGTCGTGGACGCGCTCAGGGGCCGGGAGGCCGAGCTGGAGTCCGAGGTCGGCCTGCTGCGCACCAAGCTCACCACGGCGGCTGAACTGCTCGAGCAGGTCTCGGCGAGGGACGAGGAAGTCGACAGGCTGAAGGCAGAACTCGAGGAGGCACGCAGCACCGCTCCTGCCTCCGGCGGCCACGACGACGGGGTAGCCGAACGCCTGGCACATCTCGAGTCACGCGAGGTCGAGCTGCTCGCCGAGATCGAGGAACTCCGCTCCGTGACGGGCGCGAACGACAGGGCGCACCACGAGATGCTCGAGAGGGAGGCGGCGATCGAGGCGGCCAGGGCCGAGCTCGCCGAGCGTGAGACCGCGCTCGAGGCGAGGATCGCGGCACTGGAGTCGAGGGAACCGGATCGGGTCGAGGCGCCGGTCCACGAGGGCGCCGAGCCCGCAGCGTGGTGGTCGACGTCACCGCAGGCGACGGGTCCCGATGACGCCCACCCGGCTGTGTCGCCCGTCGTGGTGCACACGCCGGCCTCCGAGATCCCGTTCGACGACCGGCCCGCTCCCGAGCCCCAGGGCGAGATGTCGCTCCGCGACCGTATCGCCGCGGCGAGGGCGGAGGAGGCCGCCAACAGCGCCGACAGCGCCGACAGCATCGAGGCCATCAGGTTCGAGGCGATGCATGCCCTCGGAGAGGCACGTGCGCTCAAGGAGCAGACCTTCGTGGAGACACATGGTCGAAGCGAGCCGACACCGTCGATGGATCAGCCATCGGCCGGCAGCGACCCATGGCGCGACAACCCAGGCGCGACGACCCAGGGCGCGACGAACCGGGGAGCGATGAACCGGGCTGGGGCCGCGAGCAACCGCACCACCGTGAGTCCCCCGGCGACCCGTGGGGCCCCCACACTCCGGAGGACGAGGAGGTCAGGCCCTCGATCGACTACTCACCGTCGGTGCCCGCACCGGTGGCCGAGTCATCCGATGACGATGCGAGCGAGGACGAGATCCCCGTGGACCGGCCGTCGCGGTACAGCAGGAACTCGGCGAAGCTCCCGCGCATCGGCGTGGAACCCGGATCGAGCTCCGACACGATCGCGAACCTGCGCAAGCAGCTGACCTCCGACAGCTGAGGTCACCCACCGCTCAGGGCAGGCGCCGATCCCCCGGTCAGTGGGAGTCGGTCGTCACCGTCCCGATCGTCGCGCTCGGTCGTTCCCACGTCGTCCCCGTCGCGAGGGCCACGGACTTGTAGGCGCCGTCGTAGATGCCGATCGACTTGTTCCTCACGATGCTCTCGCAGTACATCGTGAGGAGGTCGTCCTCCCCCGTGAGGAGGTCGATCGCCTGCAGGGCCTCGGGGATCGTGCGGGTCTCGACGGTGCCGTCACCGAGTTCCGCCGACCGGATGGATCCCCACGCCTCGTGCCCGCCGACGCGCTCGTTGAAGATCTTCGGCACCGGGTAGAACGCCAGCTCACTCGGCTTCGTGATCATCACGTCGATGACCCGCATCAGGTAGTTGGTGGCGTACACGGCATGGAAGATGTTGTCGTAGATGAACACGTGGATCCCCTGGGCATCCCCGGTCCGGATGGCATCGGCAAAGCCCCGGGTGTCGTCCCACGACGTGTGAAGCTCGATCATGCGGGCGGTGTCGCCGAGCTCGTTCCGCAGCCACTCCCAGTTCTCCTTGTGGTCGCCCAGGTTCACGAAGAGCGCCGCTTCCCCCGCGGTGACCTTCGGGACCATGTGGTCGATGATCGCCTTGAAGAGGTCGCGCTGTGCCCCCGCCCCTCCCATCGTGAGGAGGTACCTGCGCGGAGCCCCTGACGCCATCCGTTCCAGCCTGAGGCCGCAGTCGACCTCGATGTTCTCGACGAGTTCGTGGTCGACGTGGTGGCCCACGTAGTGGAGCGCGTCGCTCGGCGTCGGCGACAGGATCGTGTTCTTCTCGTCGAAGCCGCGCATCGTCCGGAACCCGTAGTACCCGGACGGCGACTGCACGGCGTGCTGTGCCCCCTCGATGAGCTGGAACGCCATCGGCCAGTTGTCGAACATCATGTCGACGACATGGGTCATGTCACCGGCCACGGCGCCCATGCTGTTCCACATGTGGGCGCCGAGGAGTGGCGTCTCCGGTGGGAGCGCGCGGTGCAGGTCGGCGAAGAGCTCGCTCATCCGATAGTCCCTCGCGTTCGCCTTGAGGAACCGCCACGGCCACCCCGCCGCGAACGTGTTGAGGGCCCACCACAGCCCGGGGAGGGTCCTGTCGCCCGTGGTGATCGACTCCCAGACGTACGTGTTGAAGAGGCGACTGCGCTGGGAGAGCCGTGAGAACTTGCTGTAGTTGGTGTTCCACCATCCGATCACGTCGGTCGAGATACCGGGGATCGACAAGAGGTCGAGCCAGTACGGCGTGTACCCCATCGATGCCGCCGCCGATGCACCCGCCATCGCGATGCGATAGTGACCGAAGCCCATCCGGACGGTCGCGCAGATCACCCCGTTCGTCGGGTCCACGGGATCGCCTCCGCCGTCACGAACGATGTCCTTGAGGCCGAAGATGGGGCCGAGGTAGTCGTTGTCGACCAATGAGAGGTCGTACTGCTCACCCTCGGTGTAGTCGAACTTGTCGATGAACATCTGCTGCCAGCGGCGCGCCGCCGTCGCATACGAGGCCTTGAGCTCGTTGCCGTACAACGAGAATCCGTCCGCCATGCACCGCTCCTTTCGAGGTTTCGGGAACAGTATCGCCACACGAGCGCAGTTGCGAGTCCGAAACCTCTGTTTGCGTCTTGACAACCAAACACAAGCAAACGAAACTCAGGGGTGAACCCGAGACGACAGTGATGGTGATGGACCGAACCGTGCCCGCGGAACTCCGGAGGGAGAGGATCCTGTCGCTCGTGCGCGAGCGCGAATTCGTGCGCGTGACCGACCTCAGCGCCATGTTCGGGATCTCGGAGGTGACGGTGCGCAGCGACCTCGACCTCCTCGACGAGTCCGGCAGCCTCCAGAGGGTGCACGGCGGTGCGGTCGTCAGGGCCCCGAAGCCCCGCCAGGAGCGATCCTTCGAGGAGTCGAGCGGGTCGGCCGCAGAGGAGAAGGCGGCGATCGGGCGGGCGGCCGCAGCGATGGTGTCGAGCGGCGAGACGATCATCCTCGACGTCGGCACCACGACCACGGCCGTCGCGCGGGCGCTCGTCGAACGCGCCGACCTCAGGGACGTCGTCGTCTTCACCAGCGCGATCAACGTGGCGCTCGAGCTCGAGCACGCGATCCCGAGGTTCACCGTCGTGGTCACGGGTGGAACGCTCAGGCCGCTCCAGCACTCGCTGGTGGACCCGATGGCGAACCACATCCTCGAGCGGGTGAACGTGTCGACGGTGTTCCTCGGATGCAATGGCGTGCACCCCGACGAGGGCATCACGAACGTCAACCTCCCCGAGGCTGCCGTGAAGCGACACATGCTCGATGCGGCCCAGCGGTGCGTGGTCGTCGCGGAGGGCTCCAAGATCGGAAACATCAGTGTGGTCAAGATCGCAGACATCGACACGGTCGACGTGCTCGTGACCGGTTCGTCCGCCCCCATCGAGGCGCTGGACGGCATCGCGAGCAGGGGGCCGGTGATCGAGGTCGCGTGACAGAGAAGAGACGAAGGCAGGGGCATGGGCCCCGACAAGGAGGACCGATGGTAAAACGACTCACTGTGCTGTTGTTCGTGCTCGCGCTGGTCGCAGCGGCGTGCTCGAGCGACGATTCCGGCGATGACACGACCACCACAGCGGCTGAGGGCGGTGGCGAGACCACCACGACCACGGCTGCACCCGACACGACCACCACGACGGCGGCCGAGGGCGGTGGCGAGGGCGTGACGCTGCGATGGCGTACTCGTCCGGACAACGATACGGAAACGGCCCTGTACCAGTCCGTCAGTGACTCGCTGCAGGGGCAGATCCCCGACGTGACCCTGGTGTACGAGGCGGGTGGCACGGAGACCGAGGGCTACCAGACGGCGCTGCTCACGCAGCTGTCGGCAGGTGAGGCCCCGGACGTCTTCTGGATCCCCGGCGCCGACATCGCGACCTTTGCCAACGCAGGCGTGATCCTCGACCTGCGCAGCTATGCGGACGCCGATGCGGAGTACGCGGACAGCGACTTCTACCCGGGTCCGATGGAGCAGCTGACGACCGACCCGGCGACGGGCCAGCCCGGCAGCCCGCTGTGGGGCCTTCCCCGTGACGTGTCGACGTTCGCCCTGTACCTGAACAACGACCTCATCGCCGAAGCAGGCGCACCCGATCCCCGTGAGCTCGCAGCTGCGGGCGAGTGGGACTGGGCGGCCTTCAGCGAGGTGGCCTCGGCCGTCGCCGCGCTCGATCCCGAGATCTCCGGCTACGGCCAGAGCTCGTGGTGGGGCCCCGTTGGTTGGTGGCTGAACGCTGCAGGCGGCGGGTTCTTCAACGCCGATCGTACGGCGTGTGCACTCGACACGCCGGAGTCGATCGAGGGCCTGACGGCCTTCCGCGACTTCTACGCATCAGGTGCGGGCTTCACCTACGGCGAGGATCCCGAGCCCGTCTTCAAGGCCGGCAACATGGGCATGTTCCAGAACGGCCGCTGGGCGACGCCCGGCATCCGCGAGGTCACGTTCGACTGGGACGTCGTGAAGCTCCCCGAGGGTCCGAGTGGACCATCCAACTGGCTCTTCTGGGGCGCCTACGTCGTCAATGCCGACACGGCGAACCCGCAGGCCGCATGGGAACTGGTTCGCGCCCTGACCTCGGCAGAGGTGCAGGCACAGGTCGCGGAGCTCGGCGCCAATGTCCCGAGCCGTGTGAGCCAGGAGGCGCTCGACGCCTTCCTGACGTTCACGCCTCCTGAGAACAACCAGGCCTTCCTGGATGGCCTCAGTGAGAACCCGGCGACGGAAGCACCACTGTGGAACGGCGACTGGCCCTCGTACAGGGACGAGATGAACACCCGTGTCAACGCGGTGGTCACCGGTGACCTGTCGATCGAGGAGTTCCAGGCCAACATCTGCACGGACCTCAACGAGTTCTTCGACAACTAGTTGAGTGGGTGGTGGGGTGGGGCATCGCGCCCCACCCCACACACCGTGATCCCGGAGGTCGAAGCACATGACCCATGACGCGACCGCGACGAAGGACCCTGCCTCGAGGACGAAGGCGCAGCCCCCCTGGCTGTTGGCCGTCGTGGCCTGGCAGGCGGTCGTCGCCATTGCGGCGGTCCTCATCGCCGCAGGCCTCGTCACGGGTACGGTGCTCGACTTGCGGGGTGTGGGACTCGTCGTCGGCGTCGCCGTGGCCATTTCTGTGGCGGTGATCTCGGTCTGGTCGATCCCGTCCCTGTTGTCCCACGCCAATAGAGGGCGCACGATGGCGACGCTCCTCCAGTACGTGCTCCTGGTGGTCGCCGCGGTGGCCGCCCTCCAGGTCATGGGGCTCTTCCGCGGCATCGACGCCGTGGCGACGAACTTCAGGCAATCGTGGTACTGGAGCCTCGTGATCGTCGCAGGCTGGCTCGCCTACTCGCAGGCGCATCGGTTCGGTTCCGCCGAGAAGGCCATCACGCGCGTGGGACGGTGGATCATGCTCGTGGGTGCGGCCATCCTCGCCGTCGCGCTCGGGCTGTTCCCCGGCATCCTCGAGTTCGCGCGGCGACTCATCGAGCCCGACGCCCTCGCTCTCGGCATCGTCGCCGTCGTCTCGGGAGTCATGTTCTGGCTGCTTCGCCGCCACGACGCGACCGAGCTGTTCGGAACGACGGTCACCGAGGCCGAGACGGTCGACGGCTACCTCTTCGTCTCGCCGAACGTGTTCGGCTTCCTCGCGTTCTTCGCGTTCCCCCTCCTGTTCTCGCTGTTCGTCTCGTTCACTGCGTGGGACGGGCTCACCGAGATCACGTGGCTCGGCTTCGACAACTACATCAAGATCTTCAGCATCCAGTTCGTCTCACTCGACGCCGGCCAGGCGGCCTCGGACGCGCTCAGCGTGGGGTACAGCCAGGCGTTCCGCTTCGGCGACGTGGTCATGGGCGCTCGCGACGCGAACTTCTGGATCGGGTTCCGCAACATCATCTTCTTCGCGGTGGTCGCCATCCCGCTCGCGACGTTCCCCGCCCTCCTCCTGGCCGCACTCCTGAACTCGAAGATCCCCGGCATGAAGGTGTTCCGTGCCATCTACTTCATCCCGTACGTCGCAGGGCTCCTCGGTGTGCTCCTGATCTGGAAGCAGCTCTACAACGCATCGATCGGGTTCATCAACTACGGCATCCTGCGCCTGTTCGACCTCATCAACCTCATCCCGGGGGTCGAGATCACGGCGCCACAGCCCGAGTGGCTCTCCGACCCGAAGTTCGCGATGTGGTCGATCGTCATCTTCTTCGCGTGGTTCATGACGGGGTACAACGCGGTCCTCTTCGTCGCAGGCATGCAGGGCATCCCTTCCTCGCTCTATGAGGCCGCCGAGATCGACGGTGCGAGCTGGTGGCAGAAGTTCCGGGGCATCACCGTGCCCCTCCTCCGTCCGACGACCTTCTTCGTCGTGGCGACCACGACCATCCTCGGTCTCCAGATCTTCACCGAGCCCTTCATCCTGATGGGACCACAGCTCCCGCCCTCGGGTCCGAACAACGCGACCCTGACGCCGGTCGTGCAGCTGTACCAGGAGGGCTTCCAACGCTTCAACCAGGGCTATGCGTCGGCCCTGGCGTGGGTGCTGTTCATCGTCATCTTCGGGGTGACGCTCATCTACTTCTGGCGACAGCGCCGGGCCGAGCAGGAGGGGATGGGCTGACCATGACGGACCTCGACACACGGTCGACCGGCGATGCCAAGGCGACGGCCCGCCGCCTCTCCCGGAAGGCGCGACGCCGCCGTTGGTACGGATACGGCGTCATCTACCTGATCCTCGGGACCTTCGCTGCGATGATGATCTTCCCCTTCGTGTACATGTTCTTCACGTCTTTGAAGGACTCCTCCGACGTTTTCACCTATCCGCCCCGTGTGCTTCCCTATGAGCCGGAGACGATCGACGTCGACGGCGAGCCCCTCCCGCTCTATCGCATCGAATCCGGTGAGACCGGCGAGCTGCGGGACATGGTGCTCGTCGAGTCGGGCGTCGAGGCAGGCCTCTTCGCCCGCGAGGACGACCTCGAGGCGGCCGTCCCCGTGCCCCTCGAGTTCACCGTCGACACGGGCCGCGTGGTGACCGTCGATGGTGAGGAGTACCCCGTCTTCACCGTGACCTTCGAGGGGGAGTCCGAGGACCTCCTCTTCGTGCGTGGGACCGCAGTTGGGCGCTTCGTCGACCCCGACGACCCGACCGTCGAGGGCTTCGCCATCGTGCGCACCGCCGAGCCCTCGGAGCGAGTCACGGCGAGGTGGTCGAACTACAGCCAGGTGCTCGACATCCGTGACTTCGACAAGGCGATCACGAATACGGTGCTCATCACCGTGCTGGTCGTTGCCGGCAGCCTCTTCACCTCCATCATGGGCGGCTACGCGTTCGCGCGGATGAAGTTCCCCGGGAGGGACCAGCTGTTCGTCGGCTACCTCGGCTCGATCATGATCCCGTTCGTGGTGCTGATCATCCCACTCTTCCAGATCGTCGTGGCGCTGAACTGGAACAACAGCCTGGCGGCTCTCGTGTGGCCGTTCGTCTACACCGCCTACGGCACCTTCCTCATGCGGCAGTTCTTCCTCTCGATCCCCAAGGACCTGGAGGAGGCCGCGTTCATCGACGGCGCCTCACGGTGGCGGATCCTCTGGACGATCTTCGTGCCCCTGTCATGGCCGGCCATCGCCACACTCGCCACGTTCCAGTTCCTCTACGCATGGAACTCCTTCATCTGGCCACTCGTCGTGATCGACGCGGGCAACACGCAGTCGTTCGTCCTGACCCTCGCGCTGTCGATCCTCGGTGGGCAGGGCGCTGACCAACCTCAGCTGGTGTTCGCCGGTGTGGCGATGGCCGTGGTCATCCCCCTGATCGTGTTCGCCATGGCCCAGCGGTACTTCGTCGAGAACGTCGCGTCGAGCGGGATCAAGTAGGGAGGGGCGTTGGATCGTCGCATCGTTCGACGCGCGGAGCCCGTCGTGGAGGTCGGGAAGATCGCGAGGTTCTACCGGCACGGATGGCACTCGTGGTCGCCGACCGGTTGGGTCGATCCCGCGATCGAGGTCCGCCCCATCCCCGATGAGGGGCGGCGCCTCGGCCACGATGATCCCGTCCACGCCTTCGACACTGCCGTCAGCGGTAGTGGCGTCGGCGTGGCCGAGGATCCGACCGGTGGCCATGTCCTCCTGGGGGCCCTGGCGCCCGGTGCCAGAGTCCGCCCCGACGGCACGACTCTTCGGGGCAGTGCCGAGTCGGCCACCGTCGACTGGCTCGTGGCGCGAGGAACGATCAACGAGGTGTTCGATGCCTACGCCCAGGAGCTGACGGCGCGCTTGGGCCGCAGGGGCCGCGGCCGGGTCCGCGTCTGGTGCTCGTGGTATTCGTACTACGAGGACGTGACCGAGGAGGCGATCCGCGCGACGGTGGACGCGGCAGGCCCGTTCCCGTTCGACGTCATCCAGATCGACGACGGGTGGGAGGCGGGAATCGGCGATTGGGTGCCGAACGACGACTTCCCGAGCGGGATGGGAGACCTCGCCGATGCCATCCGTTCCCGCGGGTACGAGGCAGGCCTGTGGCTGGCGCCGCTCATCGCCCGTTCCGATTCCCGACTCGCTGCAGAACGTCCCGAGCTCCTCCTGAGGGATCCGGACGGTGCTCCCGTCGTCTCCGGCATCAACTGGGGAGGGCCGTACTACTCGCTCGATCCCACGAGCGACGCCACCGAGGAGTACCTCACCGACCTCATCACCACGGTGCGATCCTGGGGTTTCAGCTACCTGAAGCTCGACTTCCTCTACGCCGGGGCCTTCCCTGGTGCTCACGCGCGCGCCATGCCGAGGGAACTCGCCTACCGCCATGCGGCGGGGGTCATCCGTGAGGCCGCAGGCGACGACTGCTACCTCCTGGCATGCGGTGCCCCGGTGATCGCGTCGACCGGGCTCTTCGAAGGGATGAGGATCGGTCCGGACGTCGCGGAGTTCTGGGAGGACGAGGACCTGACCCTGATCGGTGACGCCTCGGGCAGGGGGGCACGGAACGCCATCGCGACCTCCCGTGCGCGTCTGTGGCTTCGGGAGGTCTTCGACGCCGATCCGGACGTCGTGTACGTGGATCACAGTGAGGTCCGCTTGGACGATCGGACCCTCGGTGCGCTCCAGGACCTCGCCCGGATCACCGGCTTCACCGGGACCTCCGACAGGTTGGAGGACCTGTCCCCTGACGAGGCGGAGCATCTCACCACGCTGCTGTCCGACCGGCCGACGATCACGCGACGACCCGACATGCAGTGGTCGATCGACGGCAGGGACGTGGACTTCTCATGGGTCGACGCCACATCGCCGTCCGCGCCGGCGGAGCGGCGCGACACTGTGCAGGAGGTGTCGGAGTGAGCACACCCTCCGCGTTCACCGGGCCCCACCGGAGGTACAACCCGCTGGCGGACGAGTGGGTCCTCGTCTCGGCCCAACGCACCGATCGTCCGTGGCTCGGCCAGGTGGAGCAACCGACACCCGAGGAGCGTCCCCGCTTCGATCCAGGCTGCTACCTGTGCCCGGGGACGGAACGCGCGGGAGGGGTTCACAACGACACCTACACGGGGACGTACGTGTTCACCAACGACTTCCCCGCATTGGTGCCCACGGACGGCCCGACGACTGCGGTCCACGACGGGCTGTTCGTGGCACGGCAGGAGGGAGGCACCTGCCGCGTGGTGTGCTTCTCCCCCCGCCACGACCTCACCCTGGCGGAGATGGACGAACCGGCGATCGAAGACGTCATCGACGTGTGGGCGACCCAGACCGAGGAGCTCGGGAGCAGGTACCGATGGGTCCAGGTCTTCGAGAACCGCGGTGCAGCGATGGGAGCCTCGAATCCCCACCCGCACGGTCAGATCTGGGCGTCCTCGTCGGTGCCGACCCTCGTGACGACCGAGGACGACATGCAGCGCGCCTACCGCGAGCGGTCGGGCGGCGTGATGCTCGCGGACTATGCCGCGCAGGAGTCGGCCGCAGGTGATCGCGTCGTGGTGGAGAACGACGAGTGGCTGATCGTCGTGCCCTACTGGGCGGTGTGGCCGTTCGAGACGCTCGTCCTGCCAAGGCGCCACGTCGCGAGGATCACCCACCTCGATGCGAGCCAGCGACGCCATCTCGCCTCCGCCCTCAAGGAGGCGCTCAGCAGGTACGACAACCTCTTCGCAACACCCTTCCCCTACTCCATGGGCTGGCACGGCGCTCCCTTCACCGGGGGCGACGACCATCACTGGCAGCTCCACGCCCACATCTTCCCGCCCCTCCTCCGTTCGGCGACGGTGCGCAAGTTCATGGTCGGGTACGAGCTGCTCGCCGAGCCCCAGAGGGATCTCACGGCAGAGAGCGCCGCCGCGCGCCTTCGCGAGGTACCCGCGGAGCACTACCGACTCGGCACGCATGCGGCACCCTGCTGACGATCGGGCGATCCGACTGTTCCGTGACACATTCGGTGGCGAACCCGACGCGTTGGCCCGCGCACCTGGCAGGGTGAACCTGATCGGGGACCACACCGACTACAACGACGGGTTCGTCCTTCCCATGGCGATCGACCGCGTGACGGTGATCGCGTTCAGGGATCGGCAGGACTCGGTCGTCGACCTCGCATCCGAACACGGCGAACGTGCGGCGTTCGACCTCCGTTCGATCGCACATGGTGACCCGCGGTGGGCCGAGTACGTGCGGGGCATGGCCTGGTCCCTCGGAGGCGACGATCGCATCGAGCCACGCGGGTGGGACGGTGCGATCGCCTCCGACGTCCCGATCGGCGCCGGCCTGTCCTCGTCAGCAGCACTCGAGGTTGCCGCGGGGATGGTCCTCGACAGGGCCGCGGTCCCCGGTGCGTCGAAGGTCGCCCTCGCGCTCGCCGCCCAGCGGGCGGAGCGCGAATGGGTCGGGATGGAGTGCGGGATCATGGATCAGATGGTCGTGGCCTCGGCCGTCGATGGACACGCACTCCTCCTCGACTGCCGCACGCTCGACACGACCGACGTGCCCATCCCCGGCGACGTGTCGGTCGTCGTCCTCGACACATCCACTCGGCGCGAGTTGACGTCGTCGGCCTACAACGAACGCAGGGCCACCTGTGATCGCGTGGCCTCCCTCCTCGGCGTGGAGCGCCTGCGTGATGCGACGATGGGCGACCTCGACGCCCATCTCAGTGCCCTGACCGACGTCGAGTTCCGCAGGGCCCGGCACGTCATCACCGAGAACCAGCGCGTCCTGGACGCAGCGGACGCCCTCGTCGCGGGGGACGCCACTGAGGTCGGTCGGCTCATGTCCGAGAGCCACGCCAGCCTGCGAGACGACTTCGAGGTGTCGAGCGATGAGCTCGACGCCATCGTGGCGGCGGCGGCGGGCGACCCCGGATGCCTGGGTGCCCGGATGACGGGCGCAGGCTTCGGCGGATGCGGTGTCGCGATCGTCCGACGCGACGACCTCGATGGCTTCCTTGCGCACGCCACGGACGACTACCGGCGCCGCACGGGCCTCGAGGCGTCCGTGTACGCCTGCGATCCCTCGGAGGGTGCCTCGGTGCGGCCCGTGGCGTGACGAACGGCGGGTCGCTGCGGCTCAGCCGAAGGTGGGAAGGCCGGTCGCCTCACCACAGAGTGCCTCGACCGCCTCTGGGTCGACGGGAGCGAGCGAGCTGAGGTTCTCATGGCCGTCCCCGGTGATGAGGATGTCGTCCTCGATGCGCACGCCGATGCCGAGGAACTCCGGGGGCACCGAATGGGTGAACGTGCCGGCCTCGTGACGGCGCCGATCCATCTCCGTACGCGCGGCGCTGCTTCCGAGGTCGAACGCGAGCCGGAGCGCCTCGTCCGGGTTGTACGGGGCATGGGAGAGCTCGACGGAGGCCTTGCCGGGATCGATGTAGAGGCCGGGTTCGACGGTGAAAGCCATGCCGGGAGCGAGCGGCCGCCCCTTCCCGTCGATGCGGTACGCCCCCGCGTCGTGGACGTCGACGCCGAGCCAGTGTCCCGTTCCGTGGAAGAAGAACTGGCGGTACCAGCCCTTCGCGATCGCCTCGTCCACCGGTCCGGGGATCAGGCCGAGGTCGACCATGCCGTGGGTGAGGATCTCGATCGACCGCTCGTGCATGGCCGTCCAAGGGAGCCCCGGAGCGCACATGGCGATGACGTCCTGCTCCGCGGCGAGGACGACGTCGTACAGGGCGCGCTGTGCGGTCGTGAACGAGCCGTTGACGGGGAACGTGCGGGTGATGTCGGCGGTCAGGTGGCGGTACTCGGCTCCCGCGTCGATCAGGAGCAGATCACCGTCGCGGAGCGGCTGGTCGTTCTCGATGTAGTGGAGGATCACGGCGTTCTCGCCGCCGGCCACGATGGATCCGTACCCGACCCGCTCGGCGCCCATGGATGCGAAGACGTACTCGACGGCGGCCTGCACCTGGCGTTCGGTGCGTCCGGGGGCGGCGTACCGCATGGCCTCGACGTGGGCGAGCGCGCTGATGCGGCACGCTTCGCGGAGAGCGCCGATCTCGTCCGGGGACTTGATGAGGCGCATCTCGTGGAGGATGGTCGTCGGGTCGATGATCTCGCGTGGCGGTGCGGTCCCGAGTCGTTCACTCGCGTCCCTGGCGGTCCCGAGCGCCGCCATCACTGAGCCGTCGTGGACGCCGCCGAGGGCATAGGCGATCCTCGGCCGCCCCTGGAGCCGGCGTCTGAGCCATCCAGGGAGGTCGCCGATGGGGAGGGCGTCGTCGGCCCCGTACCGCTCGATCGCCCCTTCGGTGCCTGCTCGTCGGCCGTTCCAGGCCTCCAACTCGGGATCCCTGTCCCGCACGAAGAGTGTGTAGGGATCGTCCCCTGCCGGATCGAACACCGCAACGGCGTCGGGCTCGGGGAACCCGGTGAGGAAGAAGAAGTCGGAGTCCTGGCGGAAGAGGTGGTGGACGTCGTCGTTGCGCACCTGCTCACCGCCCGCGGGGACGATCGCGATGGCGTCCCCGAGCCGTGCGAGGAACTCGGCGCGACGGCGGGCGAAGCGGTCCTCGTTCATGCCCGGCAGCGTACCGCTGGTCCCGTACCCAGGGTTGCTGTCCACCGATAGGTGGACAGCAACCCTGGGTACGAAGAGGGCACGGGTGTGCGAACATGCGGGCGTCGTTGGAAGGACGCCCTGTTGCTCGTCGGTACGGTCGAGGCCACCCTCTTGATCCTGTTGCTGGTGATCGTGTTCGGGCCGATCATCTCGGAGCGTTTCCGGATCCCCGGCATTGTGGGGCTCATCGCCGGAGGCGTGATCTTCGGCCCGTTCGTCCTGGGCTGGATCCGTGCCGGCGGTCTCGTCAGCGAACTGGGGGCCATCGGGATCCTGTACCTGATGTTCCTCGCCGGACTCGGCTTCAATATCAGGGCGTTCCAGGCCAATCGGACCAACGCGGTGACCTACGGGCTCCTCGGCTTCGTGATCCCGTTCTTCCTGAGCATCGCGGTCGCCATGTGGTTCTCCGACATCGGGGTGCTCGGCGCCGCGCTGATCGGCGCGATGTGGGCATCGAACACGCTCGTCGCCTACCCGCAGGTGAAGGCCGCAGGGCTCGAAGGCAACCGTGCGGTGAGCGCTGCCGTGTCTGCCGGTGTCGTCGCCGACCTGTTGTCGTTGTCGGTCCTCGCCATCGTGACGTCGACGGCGGTCATCGACTACGAGCTCCAGCCGGAGGCGGCCGCGACGGTGGACGACCCGGCCCTGAGTCTGTGGATCGCCCTTCCCGTGCTCGTCGTCTTCACCTTGTGGATCCTGCCCAAGGTCACCGAGTGGTTCTTCGTGAACGTCGGACGGTCGCGGATGCAGCGATTCGTCTTCGCACTCGTCGGCATGTCGGCAGGCGCGACCGTGGCGCTCCTCGGCGGGATCGAGGGCCTGATCGGCGCGTTCCTCGCAGGGCTCGGCATGAACCGACTCGTCCCCGCACAGGGAGCCCTCATGGAGCGGCTGGACTTCGTCGGGACGGCGATCTTCATCCCCGCCTTCATCGTGTCCATCGGCCTCAACATCGACCCCGCCCTGCTGTTCGACCGAGATACCCTGATCCTCGGCCTGGTGTTCACGGGCCTCGTGGTCGTCGGCAAGAGCGCCGCGGCGATCATCACCGGCCTCCTCTTCGACCTCTCGAGGGATGAGGTCGGCGTCATGTCGACGCTGAGCTTCGGGCAGGCGGCGTCGACCCTTGCGATCGCCCAGGTCGGTCTCAGCCTCGGGATGTTCGATCAGCAGGTCGTGAACGCCGCGGTACTCGCGATCGTCGCGACGGCGTTGATCACGTCCTACGGGACGAGGTACTTCTCGGCACGCGTCCCGCGCCCGTCGGCGGCGGTTGCGCCACCGGGCGAGACGGTCCTCGTGGACGTACGCCCCCAGGGGTCGGACCCCGAGCTCCTCATGGCCTTCGCCGGGGGCATTGCTCGCCCCGACGACGGGCTCGTGGTCCCGTATGCCGTGTCGGGCCCCGGGGGCTCGGCGGAGGCCCGCGTGATGGTCGACGACGCCGTGTCGGCAGCGTCGGCGAATGGGCTCGACTCGGAGGGGGTCACGAGGATCGACGACTCGTTCATCTCGGGCACCCTGCGCCTCATCGAGGAGCACGGCGCGTCCCTCGTCGTTCTGGCATGGGAGGGCCCGCGGTTCACGGTGGACTTCCTCGTCGGCAACGACGTGGATGCCGTCGGGCAGGGGTCTCCCGTCCCGACGGTCGCGGCGAGGATCCTGCGCCCGTGGGATCGGATGCTCGTGGCGACGGGACGTGTCGACACGGCGTGGAAGCAGGACGATGTGAAGCTGACCTTCGCCATCGTGCGAAGGCTCCGGAGATGGTCGGAGACGCCGGTACTCGTGGTGACACCCGACGGCGACTTCGCTGAGGAGCACATGGGTGACGCCGACGGCGTCGAGTTCATCGTCGATCCCGAGGCACGACAGGCACTCATCGACGAGGTCGGGCCGAACGACCTCGTGATCGCACCTTCGCACGCGATCCACGACCTGCCGCCTGCGGTCGCCTGGCGTGTCACCCGCGCACTTCAGGACACGAGCGTGGCCGTCGTGGCAGGTCCCCACCGTCTCTCGATCGCCAGGGGTGCGGCGCGTCAGCGCACCGCGATCGTCAACGCCGTCAGGTGATGGCGTTCCCGCGCCCGGTACCGCTGTCCCGAAGGGCCTGAAGCTCGGATCGCACACGTTCGAGTTCCCGCCGGTGGAGATCGACCGGTGGGACGCAGTGGATCAGCTTGTCCATCAGCTCGGCTTCCGTCCGCTCGAGCTCCTCGATCCGCGCCGATGTCGATGAACCAGCGCGACCTCTGCTCGGTACTGCGGTGCCGTCGCGCACCTGATCGGGAACCATGTGGCCCGCATCTCCTTCCTGGGATCCGGGCACGCTAGCTGACCTCGCCATCGCCCAGTCGGTCCTCCCGAGCTCGTGCCGCCCTTCGGCCTCGATCCGTGACAGGTTCCCGAGGAGTCCCCTTGGTCTGGGGCATCGACGGGGGCGCCGGCGTCGACGATCGACCGTGGCAGCGCTTGACCTTCTCCCCCGAACCGCAGGGGCACAGCCCGTTCCTGCCGGCCTCGCGGACCAGCCGCTCGAATGCCCGGTCCTCGGCCTCGAGGACACCCATCACTTCGGCTGCGAAAAGCCCGCGCCGCATCGCATCGACCATGATGCGCATCGGGCGATCGACGTGGTGGAAGAAGTCCTTGAAGCCGCTGCAGAGGTAGTTGAGGCCGGGTTCTCCGTCCGGCGTGAGGATGAATCGGTTCTTCGGACACTCGCCGTGGCAGGCGAACCGTACATCGCAGTCGATGCAGTACTGCGGGAGCGCATCGAGCTTGGCCCTGCCGAAGTCGTACTGTTGCCTGCTCGACACGAGATCGCCTATCGAGGACTCTGCGATGTTGCCCACGAGGTAGTCGGGATCGACGAAGTGGTCGCATGAGTAGAGGTCACCGTTGTGCTCCAGCGCGAGCCCGAGTCCGCAGGTCTCGTTGAAGACGCACATGCCCGACTGTTCCAGACCTGCCCAATTCCTCGCCGCTGCCTCGAACGTCTGCACGAACACCGAACCGACGTCGTGTCGGACCCACTCGTCGAAGATCGTGCTGAGGAACCTCCCGAACTGGTCGGGGAGCACCGACCTCTCGGATGCGTGCTCACCTCTGAGGTCCGCGGGATCGCCGGATGCATCGACCCTCTCGACGACGGGGATGAACTGCATCCAGGGGGCCCCGACCTCGTCGCGCAGGAATCGATACACCTCGAGGGGATGGTCCCCGTTGATGCGGTTGACGGTGGTGAGCACGTTGTACTCGACACCGTGCTTCTGGAGGAGTCGTACCCCCCTCATCACCTCGTCGAACGTTCCTTTGCCCCGCTTCGTGACCCTGAACGCGTCGTGGAGCGGCTGGGGCCCGTCGAGGCTGATCCCCACGAGGAACGAATGCGCCGCGAGGAACTCGCACCATTCGTCGTCGAGCAGGGTGCCGTTGGTCTGGATCGTGTTCAGGAAGGTCATGCCCGGTGTGCGGTAGCGCTCCTCGATCTCGATCGCCTTCCGATAGTGGTCCACCCCCATCAGCGTGGGCTCCCCGCCCTGCCATGCGATCGTGACCTGGGGGGAGCGATGCATCTCGATCAACGACCTGATGTACGTCTCGAGCATCTCGTCCGACATCCGGAACCGGTCGCCCTCGTACAGGGCCTCCTTGTCGAGGAAGAAGCAGTAGCTGCACCCGAGGTTGCAGATGGCACCAGTCGGCTTTGCGAGGACGTGGACGGCGTCGGGTGACCACGCGGGTTCCCTCTGCTCCCTCGTCGCAGGAAACGGCAGCGGCACACTCCCGTGACCGACTGGGTCAGTCACGCCGTCGTCCACCGAGCGCCGCCAGCCGGTCGATCAGGCGCTGCCCGCCGATGCCTGGACCTTCTCCATGATGTGGGACAGGTTGAAGGCTGCGGGTTCCTGCCGTGGCGGGAACGCCACCAGTGACTGGGCCATCTGCGCGACGAACGCCTGCAACGGGACCAACAGGAAGACCCGATCGATGAGCCAGTCGTAGTAGGTGTTCGAGGTCACGTCGGCCCGCTCGTAGGGGTCGGTCCGAAGATTGAAGATCTTCGGCACGCGCAGTTCGACGAACGGTTCCGCCCAGATGCGGAGGGTTCCTTCGACGCGCTGCTCGTAGAACACCACCTTCCAGTTGTCGTACCTCACGGAGGTGAGCTGCCCGTCGTCGTTCACATAGAAGAAGTAGGGGCGCGGACTGCGATCGGACTCGCCGGTGAGGTACGCGAGCTGATCGAAGCCGTCGAGGTGGACGCGATACTCCTCATCGCCCATCCGATACCCCTCGCGGAGCTTGTCGGCGATGTCCTCCTCCCCGGCTGCCGCGAGGAGAGTGACGAACCAGTCCGCATGGCTCATGATCCCGTTGCGGATCTCGCCGGCGGGTATCCGCCCCGGCCACCTCACGAGGCACGGCACGCGGTATGCGCCCTCCCAGTTGGAGTTCTTCTCGTTGCGGAACGGTGTCATGCCGGCATCGGGCCACGTGTTCAGATGGGGGCCGTTGTCGGTCGAATAGACGACGATCGTGTCCTCGGTGATGTCGAGCTCGTCGAGGAGATCCAGGAGCTGTCCAACATGCCGGTCGTGGTCGATCATCGTGTCGTGGTACGACGACTGCCATCGACCGGCCTGCCCGAGGCTCTCCTCCTTCGTGTGGGTCCGGAAGTGCATATGTGTGGTGTTGAACCAGACGAAGAAGGGGCTCTGCTCGGTCGATGCATCCCGAATGAACCGCGTGGCCGCCTCGAGGAACTCCTCGTCGACGGTCTCCATGCGCTTCTTCGTGAGGGGACCGGTGTCCTCGATGCGTTGGGTGCCTCCCGGCTCGGACCAGGAATGGATGACGCCGCGCGGCCCGAACCGGTCACGGAAGTTCGGGAACTCTGCCGGATCCGGGTAGTCCGGGTGCTCGGGTTCCTCCTCGGCGTTGAGGTGGTACAGGTTCCCGAAGAACTCATCGAAGCCATGCATGGTGGGCAGGAACTCGTCGCGGTCACCGAGATGGTTCTTGCCGAACTGCCCCGTCACATATCCCAGGTTCTTGAGAGCAGTCGCAATCGTGGGATCCTCGCTACGCAGGCCGATGTCGGCGCCGGGAAGCCCCACCTTGGTGAGCCCGGTCCGCAACGGGTTCTGTCCCGTGATGAACGCGGCACGGCCCGCCGTGCAGCTCTGCTCCCCGTAGTAGTCGGTGAAGCGCACCCCCTCCGCGGCGATGCGATCGATGTTGGGTGTCCGGTAGCCCATCAGGCCGTCGGAGTAGCAGCTCAGATTGCTGATGCCGATGTCGTCACCCCAGATCACCAAGATGTTCGGCTGTCCTCCGGCCACGGCTTCCTCCAATGTCGGGACCCTGACACCACGCTACTCCGGGCGGTGCGACTGAACAACGCGCGGGCCCGTGATGCGTCGCGGAGCGTCGCGATGGATGCCGGCGGAGCGTCCCTGACCGCACACTCGCCAGTCCGAAGTCCTCTCGAGGTGAGGCTTTGAGGCCCATGGCGACGCCCGGTAGGGTGTCGCGTCACCAGCCGGAAGGAGTGCCGTGCCTGAAGTTCCCGAGACCCATCGCGATCTCCTGGATGCTCGGTTCGCGACCCTCGCCACGGTCGGTGCGAGCGGCCGCCCGCAGATGTCAACGGTGTGGTTCCTCGCGTCCGATGACGGCACGGTCCAGTTGTCGGTCAACGCGACGAGGCAGAAGGCCATCAACATGGTCGCCAACCCCAAGGTGGCGCTCCACATCCATGACCCGGAGAACTGGGCAAGGTACCTCGAGGTTCGCGGAGATGCCACCGTGGAGCCCGACGACGACTACGCCTTCGCCGATCGCCTGGGGGAGAAATACGGGGGCACCGATCTGCGCAACATGGACCGCCCAGGCGAACGGCGGACCGTCGTGACGATCAACCCGATCAGGGTGCGGGCGGTCGACATGCGCCGACCGAGCGAGGTCGGATCGTCGTTGAAGCGGTGACCGCTGTGCGAGCAAGCGCCCTCCCGGCGAAGAGGCTCGGACCGCGTTGTCGGGTTCCTGTCGACGGGATGAGCCCTGGTGGCATCAGCTGAGTGTTCCAATCCACAGGCCGCCAACCGTTGCGATCACGCTGTCGTCGTGGACGTAGAGCCGATCTGGCCACGTGCCTCGATTCGCGTGGGAGAACGGAGGGGAGCGGACCCACGTCGTACCTCCGTCGGTGGACCCGAAGAGCCACTCGGTGTAGCGGTGGACTCCGATGATGGGGACCTCGCTCGCAGGATCCGCGACGAGGCCCCTCACGACCATGTCACGCCCGAAGCCGCCGCGGAGCGTCGGGAACGGGACCAGGAAGTGCCCGATGCCCTCGGAAGGTTGCGGGAGTCCGATGGCGATGTGATTCGCCGTGCGCTGTGGGAGGAGCTCCCGCATGCGTTGCCCGCCCGCATGGCCAAGTAGCCACCCACCCAGGGGTGTATCGTTGGAAGGGAAGGCAGTCAGCTTCCGTGGTCGGTTGGGGTGGGGCCGAGTTTGGGGGTGCGCCCATGTTGCACCGACTGTTCTTGCACCGACTGTTCCTGCTGTTCCTGGCTGCCGCGCTTGTCGCGGGTGGCTGTGCTCCAGGCGATGACGCAGCGAGCGAAGAGACCGCATCGGCCGCTTCGGCTGCGACGACCACCACCACTGCTCCCGCTCCGACGGCTGACGTGCAGCCGGGGTCTCCTTCGGCGCTGTTCCCTGCAGGTCAACCGCTCGACTTCGTACTCCTGGCTGACTCGGGCGGCGGGGGCGTGGCCGAGCGGTACGCGGCGAAGGCCGCCGAGGCATTGGACCGCGAGATCCGGGTGCATGACCACAGCACCGGCGGTGCGACGGCCAACGACATCCTCTCGAATGTCCGGGGCCGCTGGGCCGACGACGTGGCAGATGCCGAGATCGTCGTGTTCTACGTCCACCCTGGAGGCTTCGATCCGCCGAGCTTCGTTCCGTGTCTGGAGGCGGTCAACTGGGACAGCCCGGTACCGCCCTCGACGTTCCCGCCGACTTTGGATCCGCCGGAGGCGACCACGGTCGAGGATTGGCAGGGGTACCGGGACACGATCGATCAGATCTACGACGAGATCTGGAAGCTTCGTGCAGGCCAGCCCACCATCATCCGGGCGTACGGCGTCTACTTGCCTTGGCTGGGCCAGTGGCGACATCTGGGGATCGAGCCCCCGTGCGTCGCCGGCGAGGAGGCGGTGGACCAGGTGCGCCGGGAGTCGGCGCAGGCCCATGGGGCGATCTTCGTTTCGATCATGGACGTCTTCGCCGGGCCTGAGCACGATCAGGACCCGGTCGAGAAGGGCTGGATCTCCGAGGACGGAATGCACGTGAGCGAGGCAGGCGCTGCCGCCCTCGTTGATGCGCTCGCCGCGGCGGGGTTCGAGCCGAGCGAGGCACCGAACTAGAGCTGCTCCGATTCCCGCGAGGCCGCCGTCGAACTCGATGAGCAGCTCATCAGCCGCCTGAGTTGCTCACAAGGATGGCGGTCGCATGGATGCCCGCGACCGTCCATTTCGGTCTTGGGTGAGGTGATCGCTGCCTCGCGCCGTCCATCTTGCCGGAGGTGGAAAGGCTCCGACAGGCATTGCTCAGCACATAGGGTGGTGATCGGGCTGATGCGGGATGTTCAGCCCGGCATGCGGATCTCAGGAGGTACCCCTTGCCCAACGATGCCGTCTCGGTCGCACCAGGGGTGTACTCCGTCGTGTTCGAGAATGAGAGAGTCCGCGTGCTCGATGTCCGCGCGGGACCAGGGGTCGGTTCGCCGATGCATGGTCACCCAGATTCGGTGATGTATGCCGTTGACGAGGCCGAGATCCTCGTGACCGAACCAGGGGGCGAGGAACACCGCGTTGCGGTGCCAGCGGGCGCAACCTTCTGGAACGCGGCCACCGAACATACCGTGCGCAATGTCGGCAGCACGCCGGTTCACTTCATCCGCATCGAGCTGAAGTAGCCGCTCGAACCCGGGGACGTCGCCGTCGAGGATGCCGTGTCGATCCCGTTCGCCATCACCGTGCCCGACATCACCGCCGACTTCCCACGTGGCCTGTGGGTCGAGCAACCCGGGAACCCCGGTGTCGGGATCGTGCCAAGAGACGCAATCGAATCCTCAGGAATCATCGACTATCCAGATCCTGTCCTCATCTTCGCCATGTCACGTTCGTCCGATCCATTCGACGACGTCGTGACCGACATCAGCAACGAGCTCCCCATCGCGTCTCGAAGCGACCTCACCATCTGGGGACAGTCGCGCCGCACAGCTCGACACTGAGGTGATCGACGGAGGGTTCCCCCTCTACTCATTCGGAACCCAGACAAGCGGTGAACCCATCTTCGGAACCAACGAGAACCAACAACACCGCTTCTACATCATCGAAGCACCAAGCGGCACCATGGTCGTATGGCTCGAAATCGCCCCCCAAGCCTGGGACACCCTCGCCCCCTACTGGGAGCACATCGTCACCTCAATCAGATTCCCATAGCCCAGGCCATCACAGCCGACTCACCGCGCGCACATATCGGCACATATGGGCGACTGGATATTGCCGGGTAGGGGTGGGGGTGATTCGGTGTATGTTGGCTAGGTAGCGAGGGTCTCGAGGCACCGATACTGGTGCCAGCCCAGCCGGGCCTCTCTGGAAGCATGAGAGGTGTCGATATGCAGTCGGCATTCCGTGTCCTTGTTGCGGCGATCGTCTTGTGTGCCGTTCTGAGCGGATGTAGCACGGGTTCCGAAGTCACGGTGTATGGCGATGGTGAGGTCTCGTGTCCAGAGCTTGGTGCGTCTGACGAGTCGATGCCGGTCGGAACGGTCACATACGAACCGTCCGACAAAGGGCTGGTGGTTGAGATCGAGTTGACCGACGCGGAACCGAATTGGGTGTACTACGTCGAGGTTCTCGACAGGGAATTCTGCGACACGGACGTCCCTCTCCTGCGTGCCGACAACGCGCCCGACTTGCTCGCCACCGATGAGTCTGGCGCGGGGACCGTCACCCTATTGGTCGAAGATGTGGACTCTGGATCCCTTGAAGTCCAGGTAGACATCATCAGCGCGTTGAATCCAGGTCCAACTGACGAGCGTCTCCGAGAGATGGCACCAACCAACTTCACCGAAGTGGACATGCCCTAGAGAACTGTTCCACGCGCTGCCAGATCCGCCCATATCGGCTGTGATCTCAACCCGTGAGCGCAACACCGGCGAGAGTTGGTCGCTCGATGGAGGTGTGTTGTGTCTCGGCGGTATTCAGGTGTTGAGTTGGTTGAGGTGTGGGATCGGCGGCAGACGGGTGAGTCGAATCGGTCGATAGGTCGCCGACTGGGTCGTTCCGCAGCTTCGATCAGGGCGTTGGTCGAATCCAGCGGTGGTGTGCGGCCGCGACGGCGGTGCCGTTCGAACGAATCGGAGTGCTTTCCCGATCCATCCTGCAGGTGGGCCCGGTGGGATTCGAACCCACACACGTCGGATTAAAAGTCCGCTGCTCTGCCATTGGAGCTACGGGCCCGTGGCCCAGGTGGGGCCGCCTCGGAGTGTAGGGATCAGCCCTGCGACGTCCTCGTCGAGCGAGGATGTGTCACGGCGTCGACGATCCCGCGATGCAGATCGGGTACGGTGCCTAGTCTCGTCGCGATGCAGCCCCCCATCGCCAAGAAGGTTCCCGTCGCCCGCACCCTGCATGGGGAGACGATCGTCGATGACTACGGATGGCTCCGCGATCTCGACGATCCGGACACCCTCGCCTATCTCGAGGCTGAGAACGCCCACACCGAGGCGATGACCGCCCATCTCGCCGACCTCAGGGTCGAGATCTATGCGGAGATCGACCGCAGGACCCTCCAGACGGACCTGAGCGCACCCGCCCGCAAGGGCGAGTGGTGGTACGCCTCGAGAACGGTCGAGGGCCTCCAATATCCGATCAACGTGAGGATGCGCGGGGGTCCCGACGGCCCCGAACAGGTGCTCCTCGACGTCAACGCGCTCGCCGAGGGGCACGACTTCATGGCGATCGGCGTGTTCGCGGTCTCGCCCGATGGCGGGCTCCTGGCCTACTCCACGGACCCCTTCGGGTCCGAGGACTACACGATTCGCATCAAGGACCTCGGCACGGGCGAGGACCTCGACGACGAGCTCCTCCACACCTACTACTCGGCGGCGTGGTCCGCAGACGGGCGACATCTCTTCTACACGACGCTGGACGCCGCGCATCGCCCCGACACGGTGTGGCGGCACCGCATCGGGACCCCGCAGACCGACGACGTGGTCGCCGTCCACGAACCGGATGAGCACATGTTCCTGTCAGTGGGAACCTCGCAGGACGAGCGGTACCTGCTCGTGTCAGCGAGCAGCCAGATGACGGCAGACGTGCGCTACCTCGCGTCCGACGATCCCTCCGGCGAGTGGGCCTGGGTCGAGCCCCGCCGCCACGGCGTGGAGTATCGGGCCGATCACAAGGACGGCCGATGGCTGGTCGCCACGAACGACGGTGCCGCGGATGGTCGCCTCGTGTCGATCGCCGTGGGGGATCCGAGTGATCGCGTCGACCTGCTCGCCCACGAGGCGGGCCGGAAGGTCGAGGGCGTCCTTGCACTGTCGTCCCACATCGTCGTGCAGGGAAGGGTGGGCGGCCGGACCGCCGTGATCGTCATCCCCGATGGGCTCGACGCCTACGAGCTGTCGTTCCCCGAGGAGGTCCACGCCGTGCGACCCGAGGTGAACCTCGAGTACGACACGGACGTGTTGCGAGTGCGCTACGAGTCGCTGGTGACGCCTCGCCAGATCCTCGACGTCGACCTGGTCACCGGTGAGCGCACGGTCGTCAAGGCCACGCCCGTTCTCGGAGGCTTCGAGAGCGTCGACTACGTGTCCCGACGCGAGTGGGCGCTCGCCGAGGACGGGACGCGCATCCCCCTGTCGATCGTCCACCGGGCCGACCTCGACCTCGCATCGCCACAGCCCCTGCTGCTGTACGGCTACGGCTCGTACGAGGCCTCGATCGATCCGACCTTCTCGATCCCGCGCCTGTCACTCCTCGACAGGGGAGTCGTGTACGCCATCGCCCACATCCGGGGCGGGGGAGAGATGGGGAGGGCGTGGTACGAGGGAGGAAAGCTGGAAGCGAAAGCCACCACCTTCACGGACTTCGTCGCCGCCGCCGACCACCTCGTGTCCTCCGGTGTGACGGCACCGGACCGGCTCGTCGCAAGGGGAGCGTCCGCAGGTGGGCTCCTCATGGGCGCCGTCGCCAACCTGCGGCCCGAGCTGTTCGCCGGCATCGTCGCCGAGGTCCCGTTCGTGGACGTGGTGTCGACCATGCTCGACGAGTCGCTGCCCCTCACCGTGATCGAGTTCGAGGAGTGGGGCAACCCGAAGGAGTCGGCGCAGTACGAATGGATCAGGGCCTATTCGCCGTATGACAACGTGGCGGAGGCCGAGTACCCGGCCATGCTGGCCACGGCCGGCCTGAACGACCCGCGCGTCAGCTACTGGGAACCTGCGAAGTGGGTCGCCAAGCTCAGGGCGGTGGCCACCAACCGGGGACCGCTCCTCCTCCGGACCGAGATGGGGGCGGGCCACGGGGGGCCGTCCGGCAGGTACGACGCGTGGAGGGATGAGGCCTTCACGCTCGCGTTCGTCCTCGACGTCCTCGGCCTCTCCGACTGAGGCATACTTCCCTCGACGACAAGGAGCACCCATGACCGTGAACCTGACCGGCAGGTCCTTCCTGAAGGAGCTCGACTTCACGCCGGAGGAGATGACCCACCTCCTCGAGCTGTCGGGGTCGCTCAAGGCCGCCAAGCGGGACGGATCCGAACGGCCGCTCCTCACGGGCGAGAACATCGCCCTCGTGTTCGAGAAGACCTCCACACGGACCCGTGCGGCGTTCGAGGTGGCGGCGTTCGACCAGGGTGCACATGTCACGTACCTCGATCCGTCCGCGTCCCAGATGGGCCACAAGGAGTCCGTCGCGGACACGGCGAGGGTGCTGGGGCGCATGTATGACGCGATCCAGTACCGGGGGAAGCACCAGTCCGACATCGAGATCCTCGGCGCATACGCCGGCGTGCCGGTCTACAACGGGCTCACGGACGAATGGCACCCCACCCAGATGCTGGCCGACTTCCTGACGATGCACGAGGCGGGGGGCAAGCCGTATGGCGACCTCTCGTATGCCTTCGTGGGCGACCTGCGCTTCAACATGGCGCGCTCGCACGCGGTGATGGCCGCCCTGATGGGAAGCGATGTCCGCCTCGTCGGCCCGTCCGACCTGGCGCCTCCCGATGACGTGATCGCGGCGGCGCGATCGATCGCCGAACGAACCGGAGCGTCGATCACGGTGACCGATGATCCCGACGCCGGTGTCGAAGGCGTCGACTTCATCCACACCGACGTCTGGGTGTCGATGGGTGAGCCCAAGGACGTGTGGCGGGATCGCGTCGAACGCCTCGAGCCCTATCAGGTCAACCGTGGGCTCATGGCGGCATCGGGCAACGCGGACGTCAAGTTCATGCACTGCCTCCCCGCGTTCCACGATGCCAACACGGTGGTGGGTGCGGACATCATGGCGGCGACGGGGATGGACGATGGCCTCGAGGTCACCGACGAGGTGTTCGAATCGGATGCGAGCATCGTGTTCGACCAGGCGGAGAATCGCCTCCACACCATCAAAGCGGTGCTCGTCGCGACGCTGACCTGATCGTCAGCCGGTGTCGCGCACCCACGGGGGCGTGGGCGCATCGATGCGGTCGAGGACCGACCGGAATTCGGGGAAGCGGTCCGTGTCGCCTGCCTGCCAGTTGCGCCATGCCTCGGTGATCTCGTCCCTGGATCGGGCGACGAAGTTCCACCACATGGTGAGTGGCGCCTCGAGTGGTGCGCCCCCGATCAGGATGGCCCTGGCATCCCCGAGTGTCTCCAGCCGGAGGGCTTCGGTCGGTGAGGTGATCATGCCGAGATAGCCCTCCTCGACGATCGCCCCGTTGAGTCGCACGGCGCCATCGACCGGGACGATGCCGTACTCGAACGACGGATCGGCCTCGATGCTGATCGAACCGTGACGGAGGCGCAGATCGGCCCCCACGAGTGGCGAGTCGGTGCGCGCAGGCGAGGCGACGCCACCCAGCGAGCCGACGAACAGCGTTGCCTCGGCGGCGCCGAGGTCGAGTGAGGGGAGCTCGCCGTGGTGCTCGAAGGCCGCAGCGCCGTGACGTGTCCCCTCGGGCTGGGCGACCCACATCTGGATGCCCCTCACGCCGCCCCCCGTGCCGAGTTCCGCATGGGCGACGCCGTTGCCTGCCGTCATCAGGTTCAGCTGTCCGGGTCGGATCAGCTGTTCTGTCCCGAGGGAGTCGGAGTGCAGCGCCTCCCCCTCGAGGATCCAGGTCACCGTCGACAGCCCGATGTGGGGGTGCGGGCCGATCTCGAGCGGATCCGGATCGAGCTCGTCGCCCGGGAGCATCACGTCGAGGAGGCACCATCCGCCGATCGTGCGCCGTCCCTTCGTGGGGAGCGCCCTGACGATCCCCATCGTCCCGATCCTCGCCGCACGGCCTTCACGCACCTCGACGAGGTCGTCGACTGCCTCGATCGGTGTCATGTCCTCGTCTCGGACGAATCCGCTCATCGCCACCCCTGATGTCGATCGTCGCCAACGGTACCAAGCCGGAGGGCTGCGAGCGGCGAACGTTCTCATGACGATCTCATCCGTGGCGAGGTCCGCTAGCGAGGCGGTGCTCGTAGCCTCGTGCCCGACGGAAAGGCCCTTGTGAAACGACTCATCCCCCTTCTCATCGCCCTGGCGATCGTCGCGACCGCCTGTGGCGGGTCGGGTGACGTCGCTGCCACCGTGAACGCCGACGAGATCACCTCGGAACAGGTCGATGCCCTCATCGGCCCCGAGGTCGAGGTGACCCCCGAGATCCAGGCGCAGGCCCTCACGACCCTCATCTCGTGGGTCGCCACGGAGCAGGCAGCGGAGGAGCAGTTCGACTTCGCCCCGACCGAGGACGACATCGACGAGCAGGCAGACCTCGTCGTGCAGGGCGCCGGTGCCGAGTCGCTCGAGCAGATCGCTGAGGCCGAAGGTGTGCCTGTCGATCTGCTACGCCGATACATCGTCCAGCTCATGACGCGCGACGCCGTGACCACAGCACTCGAATCCACCGTGACCGCCCCGACGGACGCCGAGGTCACGGCCCAACTCACCGACTTCCGCGCGGACTGGACCACGGTGTGCGTTTCGCATCTCCTCGTGGCGACCTCCGAGGAGGCCGATGCCGCCCTCGCACGGATCGACGGGGGCGAAGACTTCGCCGCCGTCGCGAGCGACGTGTCGACGGACACGGCGTCGGCCATCCAGGGAGGCGACCTCGGGTGTACCTCCGCCTCCGACTACGTCGACGGGTTCTCCCAGGCGTCGATGGAGGCCCCGCTCGGCGTGGTCGCCGGCCCCGTCGAGACCCAGTTCGGCTTCCACGTTCTCATCGTGAACCAGCGTGACGAGGCCACCGAGGACGATGTGCGCACCGCGCTGACGGAGCAGGCCCTCCAGGTGGCGGCAGACGACTGGTATCTCGAGGTCCTCGAGACCGCCGACGTCGAGGTCGCAGAGGACTACGGGACGTGG
The DNA here is from genome assembly GCA_963792405.1 of uncultured Acidimicrobiia bacterium. Lineage (GTDB taxonomy): Bacteria > Actinomycetota > Acidimicrobiia > Spongiisociales > UBA5794 > SZUA-442. Next base: position 1,796,659 of record CAWBVU010000006.1, on the reverse strand, counting down.
ACGACGGATCCGACCCCCCAGGTCGTGGTCGCCACCATCCAGCCCTGACGTCACGCGGTCGTCCCCCTCTCGGGCAGGGGTCGATCCTGCGTTGCCACCGTGACGGCAGGCAGGGCCCTTGGCGACGTCATCGGCCGGTGAAGCATCCCAAGCCCGATCGCCTGCGCCACGGCCAGGCCGGCGACGACGACCGTGACGGCTGCGAGCGCCGTCACCCCTGCCGAGGACATGAGCGAGGGGAATCCGACGATCACCACGAGCGCGACGACGACCCACGCCACGTCCGCCCCGATCACGAGGAGGACCAGGGGAGGGCGGGGGCTCGGTGCGACGAGCCGTACACACGCTGCGAAGACCCCGAGCGAGATCCCCGTGGCCACGAGGAACCACGCAGGGACCCCAAGGGGCCCAGCGAGCAGGATCCCGCCGATGGTGAGTGAGGCCGCGCACGCCGAACTGAACCAGGCATTCGCCTCGAGGGCACGTTCCAGGATCGATGTCATGTGACTCCCTTCGTCCCGCGTATCGTGCACGACCGAGGTGATCGCAGCAATGACGTGTGAGGTCATCGCCTCGTCTACCCGATGGCCGTACGATCGGGTGATGATCTCGGGTTTCGGACGCGAGCTTCGACACTGGCGAAACGAGCGCGGGCTGAGCCAGCTCGACCTCGCCTCCCGCGCCGACGTGTCGCAGCGGCACCTGAGCTTCCTCGAGACGGGGCGGTCGAAGCCGTCGCGCGAGATGGTGCTCCACCTCGGTCGCACCCTCGATGTCCCGCCGCGCGAGCAGAACGTCATGCTCGCTGCCGCGGGTCTCGCCCCCGCGTTCACCGAGACGTCCCTCGACGACCTCCCCCGGATCCGGGGTGCGATCGAGTTCATGCTCGACGCCCACGCTCCGAACATGGCCATCGTGGTCGACCGACATTGGGACGTCGTGGCTGCGAACGAGCCCGTCGGGCTGCTCATGGGCCTGCTCCTCCCGGATCCGTCCGTTCCCGTCGGTGGGCGACAGAACGTGATGCGCCTCACCTTCGCCCCGGATGGCCTCCGTACGCACATGGTCGGGTGGGAGCGGACGGCCGCGGTGATGCTCAGGCGGCTCCTGCGCGACGCTGCCATGTACCCCCATGACGAACGGCTCCGAACGCTGGTCGATGAGATCCTCGGCTATCCGGGCGTGTCCGACCTGGTCGAGGGACGACGCACCGAGCCCCACGACCTCCTCGTGACGGCCACCTATGTCGTGGCAGGGGTCGAGATCTCACTGTTCACCACCATCACCACGATCGGTGACGCACAGGACCTCACCCTTGCGGAGCTCCGACTGGAGACCTTCTGGCCGGCGGACGAGGACTCCGCCCTCGCATGGGCAGAGGTCGTGACGCCAGCATCCAGCAGGCCCCGCTGATCGCCGCGCGGTCCGATCACTCCGTGGCAGGATGGGTCGATCGAGAGAGGATGCACCCGTGGATGCCGCACACCCGATCAGCAGGTACCCCGTTCCCGACATCTCCGACCTGCCGGAGGATCTCCGTGAGGTGATCGTCTCGGTGCAGGAGAGGACGGGCTTCGTGCCGAACGTCTTCCTCGCCCTCGCCCACCGTCCAGACGAGTTGCGGGCGTTCCTCGCGTACCACGACGCCCTCATGGAGAAGGAGAGTGGCTTGTCGAAGGCGGATCGCGAGATGATCGTGGTTGCGACCTCGGCCAACAACGACTGCCAGTACTGCGTCGTCGCCCACGGAGCCATCCTCCGGATACGGGCGCGGAATCCGCTTCTCGCGGACCAGGTCGCCATCAACTACCGCAAGGCTGACATCACCGAGCGGCAGCGGGCGATCCTCGACTTCGCGATCGAGGTTTCGGACGACTCCCGGTCGATCGGCGATGCCGACCTCGAATCCCTTCGAAGCCATGGGCTCTCGGACGAGGACATCTGGGACGTCGCGGCGATCGCCGCCCTCTTCGGCCTGAGCAACCGCATGGCGAACTTCCTCTCGATGCGGCCGAACGACGAGTTCTACGCCATGGGGCGGTGAGGCGGACCCACCTCCACGACGCGGCACCCTCGTCTGGGCCGACACGACACGAGAAAGGGGCCCCCGTCGGGGCCCCTTTGCTCACTGGATCTGGTCGTGTCAGACGCTTGCGGGCTCCGGCTTGTTGTCGGAGACCATGACCAGTTGGTCATCGGTCTTGCCCATGGCGATCCAGATCATGCCAGCGCCGAGGACGATCAGCACGAAGCCGATGCCCAGGATCATGGCGCTGATGCCGGAGCTCAGCTGGAGCACGGATGCCGTGACGGTGCCGACGCCGAGCTCACCGAAGAGACCGTGTGCGGTACCGGACCACGCCTGTGCGCGAGCCGGGCCCTCGAGCGGGTGCTGGCGATCGAAGTCGGTCCAGTAGCCGCCGTAGCCTGCGGCGAGGCGCTCAGGGCTGCCGACCTCGGCCGGGATGACCTCGTACTCGCCTGCAGCGAAGTTCTCACCGTTGTACTCGGCGGCTTCGTCGAGGACGACCGTCTGTGCGCCGTGAATGACGTGGTACCCGATGGTGGCCATCTGGAACATGTACTCACTCGCCGTGTTCACCAGCGGGTCGTTCGGATCGAGGTCTGACTCGTTGACGGGGTATCCCCAGCCGTCCTTGAGCAGTGTCATGATCGCATCTGCACCCTCGGTGGTGCCGCGATCGACGAGCTGGCCATCCTCGTTGTAGCTCAGCGTGACGTTCTGCGCCTCGCTGAAGGTCTGGAGCGAGTCCGCCCCTGCCTGTACCTGTGTGAATGCGTAGACCCCCGCGAATGCGAAGACAACGCCGAACACGACCATCACGATCCCGAGAATCCGGAGTCGCTTTGCCATGGTTGCTTCCCTTCTTCGATCGGCTTGTGAACTTCTTCACAAACCCTTGCCATATCCTGAGTCGCAGTGTAACCAATTCAGGAATTAATGTCTAGTCGTTTGGTAAGGAATTATGGGAACGGCTTCGGCGGCGTTCCGACCGACGTGTGGGGCGATCAGGAGAGGGCGGCGTCGACGGCTGCTGCAGCGTGGAGGGCGGTCGTCGGGAAGTAGGGCAGATCGACGTCCTCGGGGGTGACGAGGAGCTCGATCTCGGTGCACCCGGCGATCACGCCCTCGGCGCCCTGATCGACCAACCGTCCGATGATTCCAAGGACCTCGCGTCGGGATCGGTCATCGACGATGCCCTGCACCAGTTCGTCGAAGATGATGTCGTGCACCGCCGTGCGGTCCGGCTCGTCGGGGATGAGCACGGTGATCCCGGACGCCTCGACGCGTGACCGGTAGAAGTCCCGCTCCATCGTGTAGCGCGTCCCCAGCAGCGCCACGACCGACACGCCTGCGGCGTTGATCGCCGATGCAGTGACGTCGGCGATGTGGAGGAAGGGAACCATGATCGCCGCCTCGATCTCGGGCGCCACGACGTGCATCGTGTTCGTGCAGAGGACGATCAGGTCGGCGCCGGCCGCGACGAGCGCCGCAGCGTCCGACGCGAGCAGCGCGCCTGCCTCGTCCCACGCCCCCTGCTCCTGGAGGTGCTCGATCTCCGCGAAGTTGTAGGACCGGATGAGCAGGTCCGCAGAAGCCGTGCCGCCGAGTCGTCGCCTCACCTCGGTGTTGATGAGACGCTCGTACTCGACCGAGGACTCCCAGCTCATGCCGCCGAGCAGGCCGATCGTCCTCACCGTCGGCGCACGGGCGCGAGCCCTGCGATCGGACGGGTGCGCAGACCCGCCCGCCGGAGGTGGTCGCGATCGATCACGTGGTCCATGGGGCGAGTCTACGGGCAGGCCGCCGCCCGGCTCAGATGGTGCGATCGACGGGGATGTCGGTGGGCACGGCGGTGGGCCGCTCCCACACCCGGTCCGCCCAGAGGAAGAGACCCAGTGCGCACAGCGCCGCGACCATGCCGCCGGCGGCCAGGGGGAGGATCGTCCCGTCGAACCGGCTGTCGATGAGCGCGCCGATGAGGGCACCGCCGAGCGTCGACACCGTCCCGATCACGGCCGCCGCCGTTCCCGCGATCGAACCCATCGGCGCGAGTGCCGCGGAGTTCAGGTTCGGGATGAGGAGGGCGTGGGCGAACAGGATCGGGACCAGCGCGATCATGAACAGCGCGAAGGGAGGTTCACCACCCGTGGCGATCGCCAGACCGAGCAGGGCCGCCGTGGCGAGGACATAGGTGCTGAAGACCCCCCTGAGGATCGCCCGCAGCGACGCGTGACCGAGCAGGCGCGTGTTGAGGATCATGCCCAGCCCGATGATCGCCGCCGAAGACCCGAAGATGACGGGGAACCACGCGCCCAGCCCGAACACGTCGTCGACGAGGAGCTGGGAGGACGCGAGGTACGAGGCGAAGAACCCGAAGAGCACCGTCTGGGCGAGGGTGAGGCCCATCGTGAAACGATCGCCGGCCACGCGGACCGTTGCCGCAGCCAGTCGCCGGAAGTCGAGGGGCAGCCTGCGAGCGGGCTCCAGCGTCTCGGGGAGGCGCGTCGCCCACAGGCCCACCCCGACGCCGAACGCAGCGATGACCCAGAAGATCGCCTGCCACGGTCCGATCAGCAGCACGGCCGTGCCGATCGTGGGTGCGAGTACCGGCACGAGGATGAAGATGGACATGATGTAGGACAGGACCTTCGCCATGGCTGCGCCCTCGTACGCATCCCGGACGATGGACTGGGCGACCACTCGTGGCCCTGCGGCGCCGAGACCGCCGAGGAACCTCAAGCCGAAGAGCACGCCGAGGTTCGGTGCGAAGGCAGCGGCCACGGCCGCGGAGACGTAGATCGCGAGACCCGAGTACAGGATCCGCTTCCGTCCGAGCGCATCCGACAGTGGGCCCCACACGGGCTGACCCACCGCCAGCCCGATGAAGAAGAAGGTGACGATCGGTGCGAGGGCGTTGGAATCGTCCGAGAGACCGAAGTCGATCCGCATGTCGCCGAGGGCGGGGAGCATCATGTCGATCGCCAGGGCGACGACGGCCATGATCATCGAGATGAGCGCCGTGAACTCCAGACGCCCCAGGTGCCGCTCGATCGTGGCGCGCGCCGTCATCCCGGCTCGTCCCCGACGGCGATCGGGAGGTCGGACGATGACCAGTCGCTCCAGGACCCGACGTACAGCGAGGGCCTGGGGAGTCCGGCGACCTCGGCTGCGAGGATCAGGTGACAGGCATTCACGCCCGATCCGCAATGGACGATCGCCGACGGAGAGGTGAGCCCGACGGTCGAGAGCCTCGCGTGCAGCGTCTCGGGTGGGAGGAACCGGTGGTCGTCGCCGAGCGAATCCGGCCACGGCAACGAGACTGCCCCAGGGATGTGGCCCGCCTTCGGGTCCACGGGTTCCTCGTCGCCCCGATACCTCGACGGCGCCCGCACGTCGACCAGGGGCGTACCGGAACTGCGCTGTGCGACCGCATCCCTGTCGACGATCCCGCGCCACGGCGTGGCCGCCATCGGCGCTTGACGCCACTCAACGGGCGCTTCCCGGTTCGAGAGCGCGAATCCGGACGCCGACCAGGCCTGGACGCCGCCGTCGAGCACCATCGCCCGATGGCCCTGCTGCGTCAGCATCCACCAGAGACGTGCGGCGACCGCGCCCCCGCAGTCGTCGTACGCGACGACCGTGGACCGTGGCGTGATGCCGAGCCGGGCCAAGGTGTCGGAGAAGGCCTCCGGCGTAGGGAGGGGGTGCCGTCCCGGTCCGGTCGGACCGGACAGGTCGTCGTCGAGGGAGGCGAAGCGGGCGCCCGGGAGATGCCCCTCCCGATAGGCGGCGAGGCCCCGCTCAGGAGCACCCAGGTACCACCGGCAGTCGACCACCACGACGTCGGGCTCGTCGATGATCTGTGCGAGTGACCCTGCGGTGATGAGGGGTTCGGGCATCCCGCGACGGTAGTGGGGCGGCTGGGCGCCCCGGCGCCGTGGCCGACGGTGGGGGGCATGGGTAGGGTTGCCCAGATGACCACGGTCCACCTGATCGATGGGACGTACGAACTGTTCCGGGCCCACTTCGGCGCGCCTCCCCGCAGGACGCCCCAGGGGTGGGAGATCGGTGCAGTGCACGGCCTCGTGTCGTCGACCCTCGCCCTCCTCGACGAGGAGGGCGTCACCCATGTGGGGGCGGCATTCGACACCGTGATCGAGTCGTTCCGCAACGACATGTACCGCGGCTACAAGACAGGTGAGGGCACGCCTCCCGAGCTCCACGCCCAGTTCCCCGTGGCCGAGCGCGCCCTCGAGACCCTCGGGGTGACGGTGTGGTCGATGATCGAGCAGGAGGCGGACGATGGCCTCGCCGCGGCGGCCCTCAAGTTCGCCGACGAGGTCGACCGTGTCGTGATCCTGAGCCCCGACAAGGACATGTCGCAGCTCTACGACCATCCCAGGATCGTCGGCTTCGACCGGCGGCGGGCATCGTTCGTCGATGCGGACGCGGTGCGGGAGAAGTTCGGTGTCGACCCGGGTTCCATCCCCGACTACCTCGCGCTCGTCGGTGACACGGCGGACGGCATCCCGGGCCTTCCCGGGTGGGGGGCGAAGTCGTCGGCGACCGTCCTGGCGAGATACGGTCACCTCGAGGACATCCCTGCGTCCGAGCAGGACTGGGACGTGAGCGTCAGGGGGGCGTCGAAGCTCGCGGCGACGTTGCGCGATCAGATGACCGAGGCGCTCCTGTTCCGGGACCTGGCCACCCTGCGGACCGATGCCGACATCCCCCAGACGCTCGACGACCTCGAGTGGAGGGGCGCCGACCGGGAGGCATTCGACGCACTCTGCGACGAGCTCGGCTTCGGAGGTATCCGGAACCGCCCCCGACGGTGGCGCACGTGATGCCATGACCGCCCACCGAGGACCCACCTCCCATGTCGGTACCGTGCGGTACTGCCCGCTCCCTGATCCTCGCACGGTGTGGTGTCGGAGCATGGCTCGGTCGCCACGGCCGCTGGACGTGAAGCCGTGAGTGTGATCACCGTCCGGAACCTCGTGAAGCGCTACGGCGACGTGGAGGCGGTGCGCGGCATCGACCTCTCCGTCGAGCAGGGCGAGGTATTCGCCCTCCTCGGCCCCAACGGGGCCGGCAAGTCCACCACCGTCGAGATCCTCGAGGGCCATCGGACGAGGACGTCCGGTGCCGTCTCCGTGCTCGGCTACGACCCCACCGCAAGGGACCGTGACTTCAGGGAGCGGATCGGCATCGTCCTGCAGGAGACGGCCGTCGAGGAGCAGCTCACGGTCTCGGAGGCCATCGGGCTCTACGGCTCGCTGTACCCGCGGCAGCGCCCCACCGGCGAACTGATCGACATCGTCGGACTCGAGGAGAAGGCCACCGCGAGGGTCAAGACGCTGTCGGGCGGCCAACGGCGGAGGCTCGAGCTCGCCCTCGGCATCGTCGGGGACCCGGATCTCATCTTCATGGACGAGCCGACGACGGGCTTCGATCCGTCAGCCCGTCGGCAGGCCTGGTCGATCATCGAGAACCTCGCATCGCTCGGCAAGACGGTGCTCCTCACGACCCACTACATGGACGAGGCGCAGAACCTCGCCGATCGCGTGGCGGTGATCGCCAAGGGCCTGATCGTGGCGGAGGGAACGCCCGAGTCCCTCGGAGGCCGCTCCACGGCGGCGACGGTCGTCAGCTTCCAGGCCGATGGGGCATCGCTCGACGGTCTCCCCGCGCGTGACGCGACCGTGTCGGAAAACGGACGCGTGACCCTGACGACGACGACGCCCACCCGGACGGTCCACGAGATCTCGGGATGGGCGCTCGAACGAGGGCTGGAACTCATCGATCTGGCGGTGTCGCGTCCGAGCCTCGAGGACGTCTATCTCGAGTTGACCGGAGGAGATGCAGGTGACTGAGCACCCGGCTCCCTTCAGGCTCCTCGTCGTGCAGACGACCTACCAGACGAAGATCTTCTTCAGGAACTTCACGGCGGCCTTCTTCACGATCCTGTTCCCGCTGATGATCTTCGTCGTGTTCTCGCTCATCTTCGGCAACGAGTTCATCCCGGAGCTCGGCGTCAACCTGTCGCAGTACTTCGGTCCCGCGATGGCGGTGTTCGCCGCCGTGTCGGCGTCGTACACGAACATCGCCGTCACGACCGCCTACCAGCGTGACGAGGGCATCCTCAAGAGGATCAGGGGGACGCCGCTCCCCGCGGGCATCTACCTGGGTGGGAAGATCACGAGTGCGATCATCATCGCGGCGATCTCGGTGGTCATCATGATGGCGGTGGGTGTCGCCTTCTACGGCATCCAGCTCTACGGCGCCACCCTGCCCGCGGCGATCGTCACGTTCATCATCGGCGTCGCGTGTTTCGCGTCCCTCGGCCTGTTGGTCGCAGGTCTGGTGAACAGCGGTGAGGGGGCGACAGCCGTCACCAACGCCACCTTGTTGCCGCTGGCCTTCGTCAGTGGCATCTTCCTCGTTCCCTCCGATGACGCCCCCGCATGGCTCGATTCCGTCGCGAACTTCTTCCCGCTCAAGCACTTCGTGGTGCCGTTCACCGATGCCTTCAACCCGACGTACACCGGCTCTCCATGGCAGTGGGGCCATCTCGGCTACATGGCGCTGTGGGGCGCCGTCGCGCTCGTGCTCGGCATACGTTTCTTCAAGTGGGAGCCGTCGCCCGGTCGCGGAGGACGGAGGCGGCGTCGGAAGCAGGAGGCGACCGCGTGAGCGAGATCGTCATCAGGGATGCGTCCGAGGACGACGTCCCTGCGATGAACGCGATCTACAACCAGTACATCGTCGAGTCCCATGTCTCGTTCGACACGGAGCCCTGGACCGACGAGCAGCGCCTCGCCTGGTTCCGGTCCCGCTCCGAAGCCGGGTACCCGGTGCTCGTCGCGGCCGACGGGCTCGAGGTCATCGGGTCGTCGTGGTCGGGTCCCTGGCGGGAGAAGGCCGCCTACCGCCTGACCGTCGAGACCACGGTGGTCCTCGCTCCGGGGCGATCCGGAACGGGGATCGGCTCCGCCCTCTATGCCTGGCTCCACGAGGAGCTCCGCAGGAGGGGCTTTCGGGTCGCGATCGGCGTCGTCGCCCTCCCCAACGACGCCTCGATCGCCCTTCACGAGAAACTCGGCTACCGGGAGGTCGGCGTCCTCGAGGGTGTCGGCTTCAAGGACGGCGTGTGCTACTCGACGATGCTGCTGGAGAAGCAGCTCTGAGCCGCGGGAGGATCAGGCCTCTGCGGAGACGCCGAGCAACCGCTCCCTCTTGATCGACCTGGCGCCGGAGGCGAGCAGGGTGAAGGCGATGATCCATGCGATGAGACCTGCCCCGGCGGCGGACAGGACGGGGCTGTAGAGGAGCCCTGAGGCCACGGCGTAGCTCATCAGGATCACCGGCAGGGTGACGAGGCTCGAGGCCTGGTGCGCCGAGGCGGCCGATCGGACCCTTGCGGAGAGCCGGAGGATCAGGGCGAGGGCGATCGCGATGAAGGGCGGTACGACCCACAGCACGAGCAGCAGCCAACCCGCCGTGGGGAAGAACCACCCACCGATCTGTGAACCGACGATGACGTTGACCACGATCGCATACAGCCCGAACCCGATGATCCCTGCGGCGTAGCCGGGGAGGAGCGACGCGATGAGCTTGCCCACATAGATCTCGCGGACGGTCAGCGGGCTGTGGGCGAGGAACTCGCCGGTGCCGCGTTCGCGCTCACCGACGATCGAGTTCGCACCGACGGCGGACGAGATCGTGAGCGGGACCACGATGGCGATCGGCGCCAGGAGATACACGGCGAACGCATACGACGCCCGTGCGGTGGGGGAGTCGCCCTGGATGTTCTGCTGGATGGCATCCGGAAGCGTGCCGACGATGTCACCGATCTGCGACACGATGGTCGACTGCTGGCGGACGAGCGACATCGATCCCAGCAGGATCGCGGGGAGCACCACGAAGAACATGCCGCCGAGGATCATCAGCGGGATCCAGTAGTCCTTGGTCTTGAAGAGGCGATGGAGGTCCGCCCTGACCACCGCCCTGACCATCGACCACCTCATACGGACTCCCTGTGGGCACGCTGCATCTCGAAGTACAGGTCCTCGAGTGTCGGCGAGAGGGGTTCGACCCTCGTCGGTCGCACTCCCCGCTTGACGAGCTCGATCACGATGTCGGGCACGCGGGCCTCGTCGTCGATCGTCACGTGGAGGCCCCCGTCCCATCGCACGGACAGCACGCCGTCGAGCTGATCGACGAAGCCGAGCGCTTCGCGGTCCTCTGCGTCGATGATGACGATCGGGTCCGGCATGTACTGCCTGGCGAGGGTGAGGGGATCGCCCGCAGCCCGCACGGTGCCCTCCTCCATCAGCACGACCTGGTCCGCGATGCCCTCCGCCTCGTGCAGGAGGTGGGTGCACATCACGATCGTGCGTCCCCTTCCCGCCATCTCCTTGATCAGCTCCAGCACCGCCTTCGCCGACTCCGGGTCGAGCCCCGCGGTCGGCTCGTCGAGCATCAGGACCTCGGGGTCGTGGATCACGGCCCTTGCAAGGGCAAGGCGCGTCCGCATCCCCGTCGAGTAGCCACCGACCTCCTGCCCGAGGGCGTGGTCGATGCCGAACCGCTCAGCGGCGGATCTTGCCCTCACCTCGTCCGAAGCGAAGATCGTGGCGGCGAACTGGAGGTTCTCCCAGCCGGTGAGCTGGTCGTAGAAGGCGGGCTTCGGTGGTACGACGCCCACTCGTGTGCGGATCTCGTCACCAGCCGTCAGCGGGTTGAGGCCCAGCACCTGGATCGCGCCATGGTTCGGCAGCATGGCACCCGTGGTCAGGCGCACGGTCGTCGTCTTCCCCGCCCCGTTCGGCCCGAGGAGCACGGTCACCGAACCGCTGGGCGCGGCGAAGCTGACGTCCGAGAGGGCGTGGACGTCGCCGAAGTCCTTCGACACCGATTCGAACGCGATCGCAGCAGGCATCCGGTTGTGCATCGGCCGGAGCCGGCCCCGCCTTGATCGGAACCCGCGGGCAGGGACGGACCGCGTGTCATGGCGCGGCACTACCTTGGGGCCATGTGCGGACGCTTCGTCCAGGTCGAGAAGCCCGAGTTCTACGCCGAGCACTTCGGAGTCGAGTTCGTGCGCACCGAGATGCTCAGCGGGAGCTTCAACGTCGCCCCTACCCAGCGTGTCTATGCGGTCGCCGAGCACGACGGCGATCGGGTGCTCACGTCCTTTCGCTGGGGGCTCGTCCCACACTGGGCGAAGGACCTGAAGATCGGCGCCAGGTCCATCAATGCCCGATCCGAGACCGCGGCGACCAAGCCGACCTTCCGTTCGTCGTTCGCCAAGCGCCGCTGCCTCATCCCCGTCGACGGCTTCTACGAATGGGAGCGCAAGGCCAAGGGGAAGCTCCCGCATTACATCAGCGCCAAGGACGGTTCACCGCTCCCGCTGGCGGGGTTGTGGTCGTCGTGGCGGGACCCCGAGACCGACGAGCGGGTCCTCACCTGCACGATCCTGACCGGCGAGCCCAACGAGCTCCTGGCTCCGATCCACGACCGGATGCCGGTCATCCTCCCCGAGGAGGTGTGGGAGGAGTGGCTCGACCCTGACAACGACGACGTCGACGAGGTGGCCCGCCTCCTCACCACCTATCCGGCGGGCCTGATGGAGGAGCACGCCGTGTCGACGCTCGTCAACTCCGTGGCGAACGACTCGCCTGAGCTCATCGCACCCCTCACCACACCCGCCGTCGACGCCCCGTGACCGGCGAGCGCGGTTCCCTCGTGGACGCCTTCACGCTGCAGGCAGGGTGGTGCGCCGACCTGGGCTCGCCCCTGTACGGAGAGCTGCTGACCATCGCAGCGGAGGACATCGGTGCAGGTGGCCCGGTCGCGGGGATCGTGGCCGGAGTCGAGGGCGACCCTGTCGAGAGCGCGCTCGCCCTTCGGTTCATGGGTGGGGTGCACCGGCTCGTCCTGATGGGCGTCGCCCCCGAGCTGGCGGCGCACTACCCGTCCGTCGGAGGGACTCCCTCACCTGCGGCGCTTCGAGGGGACTTCCTCGCCACGGTCGCGCAGCATCCGTGGTACCTGCGCACCGCCCTCGACGTCGCGCCGCAGACCAACGAGGTGGGGAGGTCGGTCGTCCTCCTTCCCGCGATCCTCACCGCCCTCGACGGGCGACGGCTCGCCGTCCGGCTCCTCGAGATCGGATCCGCCGCCGGCCTCAACCTCCTCCTCGATCGGTTCCGCTACGAGGCCTCGTCGTGGACGTGGGGCCCTGAGGACTCTCCCGCGGTGATCCGGACGGACTGGCGGGGCGATCCCCCCGTTGGAGGGCGCCTCTCGGTCGTCGACCGCAGGGGATGCGACGTGCACCCACTCGACGCGGGCGACCCCGATGCGCGCTTGCGGATCCTGTCGTTCGTGTGGCCCGATCAGGTGGATCGGCTCGCTCGCATCGCAGGTGCACTCGACCTCGCACGTGTGGCGACCCCGGTCGTCGACCCCTCGGACGCAGGCACGTGGCTGCGCGAACGCCTCGCCGAGCCGTCGCCGAGGCGCACCATGACGGTGGTGATGCACTCGGTGATGTGGCAGTACCTCGCCGACGAGACGCGGGCGCAGGTCGATGCTGCTCTCGACGCCGCAGCGGCACGGGCCACGCGACGGTCCCCCCTCGCCTACATCACATTCGAGCCCGACGCCTCCGGCCCGCCGTCCGACGGCGCGGTACGTCGAGGCTTCGCCGTGAGGATGCTGGTCCACCCGTCAGGCGAGTCGCGTGAGCTCGGCCGAGCCCAGGCCCATGGCGCGTGGGTGGAGTGGAACGCCTGAAACGACCCATGTGGCATCATGCGCGCCATGTCCGAGGAACTACCGGTATGCGTCATCGGCGCGGGCGTCTCGGGCCTCGTGTCCATCAAGGCGCTCACGGATCGCGGGATCGAGGTCGACGGCTTCGAGATCGGGAGTGACATCGGAGGCAACTGGAGGTACGACAACGACAATGGCCGATCCGCCGCGTATGCCTCCCTCCACATCGACACCTCGAAGGAACGGTTCGCCCTCGCGGACCTCCCGATGCCTGCGTCGTGGCCGGCATACCTGCACCACAGCCAGGTCCTGTCCTACCTCGAGCGATACGCGGACTCCTTCGGCCTGAGGGCCCACATCCGCTTCCGCCACGAGGTCGCCTCCGTCACACCCGTCGGTGACGACTGGGAGGTCGCGGTCATCGACCTCGACGGCGACGAGGTCGTCACGAAGCGATATCGGGCCGTCGTCGTCGCCAACGGCCACCACTGGAGCCCGAATCTCCCTGACACCGAGGGTCCGTTCGCCGGCACGGTCATCCACGCACAGCAGTACCGGACGCCGGAGCCCTTCATCGGTCAGGACGTCGTGGTGGTCGGCGTCGGGAACACCGGCGTGGACATCGCTGCCGAACTCTCATGGCACGCGGGATCCGTCACCCTCGCCGCGAGGACGGGGGCGCACGTCCTGCCGCGCTACATCTTCGGGCGTCCCATCGACGCCTGGTCGACGAGGGCGTCGTCGAAGCTCCCCCTGTCGGTGCAGCGCGTGGTCTACAGGGCGATGCTGTTCGCGACGAGGGGCAGGCAGGAGACCTACGGCTTCCCCACACCGGACACCCCCATCCTCTCGCAGCATCCCACCGTGAACCAGGACATCCTCCGTCTGGTGAAGGAGGGCCTCATACGTGTCAGGCCCGGCATCTCCCGCACCACCAGGGACGACGTGGTGTTCACCGATGGTTCGCGGACACACGCCGACGCGATCATCTATGCGACCGGCTACACGATCTCGTTCCCGTTCCTCGCTCCCTCCGTCATCGGCGTGACCGACAACAGGGTCGACCTCTACAAGCAGGTGGTGTCCGTCGACCATCCGGGCCTCTACGTCGTCGGCTTGATCCAGCCCGTGGGTGCGCTGCCGCCGCTCGCCGAGCAACAGGCGCGTTGGGTCGCGCAACTCGTCGAGGGCGCCCCCCTCCCCACAGTCGCATCGATGAAGGCCGAGATCTCGCGGGATCGCGACGCTCGCGAGGCTCAGTACCTCGATCGTCCGCGCCACACGATCCAGGTCGACTACTGGCCGTACCTCGACGATCTCACCGCGCTCGTCGAGGCCAACGAGACGCTTCTGTCGTCCGGCCCCTGAGACCGCAGCGCTCCCCGGCGCCCCGTCGTGGCCCGTTTGGCCGGTATCTTGGTCCTCGAAGGGGGTGACGGAGGCCATGACCGAGCGCGCGGCGCCGAGCGCCGAGACGAGGGAACGCTGGAAGAGGATCGCGATGCGTTCGCTCTTCCTTCTCGCCGCCCTCGTGGTCCTCTACTTCTTCCTTCCCACCATCGTCGACTTCCTCGACAGCGCGAGCGAGCTCGCGAGCGTGGAGTGGTGGTGGTACGTGGTGATGGCCCTGCTCATGACGGGTGCGTTCATGTCGGCGTGGGAGCTCACCCACATCGCGGTGCCGAGCATCAACCGCTTCGTCGCCGCGTGCTCGCAGCTCGTGTCGAACGCCATGGCGAAGGTCATCCCCGGGGGTGCCGTGGCAGCAGGGGCGACCTACTTCCAGATGCTGTCCGTGAGCGGCGTCCCCACCGGCCAGGCCGCTGCTGCCCTGGCCGCGGTCTCCTTCATCTCGAACCTGGTCCTCTTCTCGCTTCCCGGCATCGCGCTCGTGATCGCCGCTGCCTCCGCGCCGATCCCCGATGGCCTCGTTCCCGTGGCACTCGTCGGCACGGTGCTGTTCATCGTCATGTTCACAGCCGTCTTCGTCGTGGTGCGATGGGATGGGCCGATGCTGTTCGTCGGGCGGATGGTGGAGGTCAGCGCCGGCTGGGCCGCGAAGCAGTTCAAGCGTGACTGGCGTCCGACCGCCCAGGGCTTCCTCGACCGACGCAACGAAGTGGTCAGCGCACTCGGCCGGCGCTGGTGGAAGGCGCTGCTCGCAGCCGTTGCCAACTGGATGCTCGACTACATGGTCCTGTTCATCGCCCTCGTCGCCGTCGGCGCCGAGCCCAGGGCGTCCCTCGTCCTCCTCGCGTTCGCAGGCGGAGCCGTGCTCGGCATGATCCCGATCACACCAGGAGGTCTCGGCTTCGTCGAGGTCGGGCTGGTCGCCCTTCTCGTGGCCGCAGGCATCCCCGGACCCGATGCCACCCTCGCCACCCTCGCCTACCGGCTCTACCAGTTCTGGCTCCCGATCCCCGCGGGCGCCATCGCCTACGTCGTGTTCCGCCGTCGCTACGGCAGGCCGTCGGACCTCGAAGAGGCAGCTGCCTGAAGCGACGCGGGCCCCTCCCACGCAGGCTGTCGGGACCCTTCGTGTAGGTTGGTCGGCGACCCACGAAGCGAAAGGACACGATGTGACCATCGAACCCGCCCATCAGGCGAACCCCGCCGTCGCGAACGTGATGCGACCCTTGAGCGATGCTGCAGGATGGATGAAGTTCCTCGGCACGCTGTCGATCATCTACGGCGTGCTGACCGCGCTCACGATCATCGGCCTCGTGATTGCCTGGCTACCGATCTGGCTCGGTGTCCTCCTCCGCAGGGCCGCGGAGGAATCCGTCGTGGCCCATCGCACGGGCGACGAGCCGAACGCCATCACTGCCACGACGAGCCTCCAGACGATCTTCAAGATCTACGGCATCGTTGCGGTCATCGGCCTCGTCTACATGGGCGTCGTCCTGGTCATCATCCTCGTCGCCGTCGCGGCGGGGAATGGGTCGTAGGGCACCGCGCCACGAACGGCCGGCAGGTAGCCTTGGCGTCGCTGATGACGCCGTGCGGGAGAGCCGGTCCACCGGCGCCGAAGGAGCAACCGCCCCGGGAATCTCTCAGGCACACGGACCGCACGGACGAGGCGCATCTGGAAAGCAGGGCTCGTGCCCTCACCGAAGGGGAAAGCCGCCTGCGCGGTGAATCTCTCAGGTCGTGCGACAGACGGGGCACGGGACGACGCGTGCCACGGATGAGGAGCAGCGGATGACAGATGCCACCAGCAGCGACACACGAGCCATGGGGCCCTTCCTCGAGCGCCACGTGGGCCCATCGAGCGACGACATCGCTGAGATGCTCGCGACGATCGGACTCGAGTCCCTCACCCAGCTCGTCGATGCCGCGGTCCCGGAGGTCATTCGTGCCCACCACCGGCCGGACGTGGCAGGCCCGTGGTCGGAGACCGAGGCGCTCGCGCAGCTGCGGGCGAGGGCCGACCTGAACGAGGTGCGCCGGTCGCTCATCGGACAGGGGTACTACGGCACCGTCACCCCAGCGGTCATCCAGCGCAACATCCTCGAGAACCCCGGCTGGTACACGGCCTACACGCCCTACCAGCCCGAGATCTCCCAGGGGAGGTTGGAGGCGCTCCTCAACTTCCAGACGATGGTGTCGGACATGACGGGGATGGGGATCGCCAACGCCTCGCTGCTCGACGAGGCGACTGCCGCCGCCGAGGCCATGACGCTGATCAGGCGTGTCGGCAAGAGCGAGGCGACCGCATTCTTCGTCGACGCCGAGTGCCATCCACAGACGATCGACGTCCTCACGACCCGAGCCGTGCCGCTCGGCATCGAGCTCCTCGTCGGTGATCCGGACGTCGATCTCGATCCCTCAGGCGTCTTCGGTGCCCTGGTGCAGTATCCGGGCACGTCCGGCAGGATCGGCGACCTGGCAACGATCGTCGAGCGGGTCCACGCGGCCGGTGGGCTCGTGGCCGTCGCGACCGACCTGCTCGCCTGCGCCGTGCTGACACCACCGGGCGAACTGGGCGCCGACGTCGCGGTCGGCAGCTCGCAACGATTCGGCGTGCCACTCATGTTCGGCGGCCCCCACGCGGCGTTCATCGCGACCAGGGACGAGTATCGCCGGTCACTGCCGGGACGCCTCGTCGGTGTCTCGGTCGATGCCGCGGGCCGCACGGCGTTGCGCCTCACGCTCCAGACCCGTGAGCAGCACATCCGCAGGGACAAGGCGACGTCGAACATCTGCACCGCCCAGGTGCTGCTCGCCGTCATCGCGGCGATGTACGCCGTGTATCACGGACCCGAGGGGATCACCGAGATCGCCGAACGTGTGCATCGAGCGACGTGCGTGCTGGCCGGGTCGCTGCGGTCCTCCGGTGTCGAGGTCGTGAACGACACCTGGTTCGACACACTGTGGGTGCGGGTCCCTGACGCCCGCGCCCTCATCGCCGCTGCGCTGGACGACGGCGTCAATCTCAGGCTCGTCGACGAGACGACGGTCGGCATCTCGCTCGATGAGAGGACGAACGACGCAGAGGTCGATGGACTCCTCGGATTGTTCGGGGTCGGCGAACGCCACGACTCGCTGCCGGGGATCCCTGAGCACCTCAGGCGGACCACGCCCTTCCTCGACCATCCCACCTTCCATCGGTACCGGTCGGAGACGGAGATGCTGCGCTACCTACGCCGCCTCCAGGACAAGGACATCGCGCTCGATCGATCGATGATCCCGCTCGGGTCGTGCACCATGAAGCTCAACGCCACGTCCGAGATGATCCCCATCACGTGGCCGGAGTTCGCCGACATCCATCCCTTCGCACCCCTCGACCAGGCTCGTGGGTACCTCGCCATCATCGATGAGCTCGAGGCGTGGCTCGCGTCGATCACCGGATACGACGCCGTCTCCGTGCAGCCCAACTCAGGGGCCCAGGGCGAGTTCGCGGGCCTCCTCGCCATCAGGGGCTACCACGAGGCCAATGGCGAGGGACAGCGCGACATCTGCCTGATCCCGGAGTCGGCACACGGCACCAACCCGGCGTCCGCAGTGATGGCGGGCATGCGCGTCGTCGTCGTCAAGTGCGACGAGGACGGCAACATCGACATCGGGGACCTCCGTCAGCGCGCCGCCGAGCACGGCGACCACCTCGCGGCGATCATGGTCACCTACCCCTCCACCCACGGGGTCTTCGAGGAGGGCATCGTCGAGGCCTGCAGCATCGTCCACGCCCATGGAGGGCAGGTGTACCTCGACGGTGCGAACCTCAATGCGATGGTCGGCATCGCCGAGCCGGGCTCGTTCGGCTCGGACGTCTCGCACATGAACCTGCACAAGACGTTCGCCATCCCCCATGGTGGAGGTGGACCCGGCGTCGGCCCCATCGGTGTGAAGGCGCATCTCGCGCCGTTCCTCCCGGGCCATCACGTCGTGCGTGATGGACGGGTCTCAGGCACCGGTGCGGTCTCCGCCACCCCGTTCGGATCGGCAGGAGTGCTCCCCATCTCGTGGATGTACATCGCGATGCTCGGACCCGAGGGCCTCCGACGAGCGACCGAGGTCGCCGTGCTGAACGCGAACTACCTCGCCACAGGGCTCGCACAGCACTACCCGGTGCTCTATACGGGCCCGAGCGGCCTCGTCGCCCACGAGTGCATCATCGACATCCGCCCGATCGACCACGAGACGGGCGTGACGAACGAGGATGTGGCCAAGCGGCTGATCGACTACGGCTTCCATGCCCCCACGATGTCGTTCCCCGTGGCAGGCACGCTCATGATCGAGCCGACGGAGTCCGAGTCGAAGCACGAGCTCGACCGGTTCATCGAGGCGATGATCGCGATCCGCTCGGAGATCGACGCCGTCGGCGACCCGGAGAGGGTCGCGGATTCGGTGCTGCGGCACGCACCCCACCCCGCGGAGGATCTGCTCGGGGCGGAGTGGGATCGTCCGTACTCGCGGGAGGACGCCGCGTATCCCGTGGCGTCGCTGCGCACGGACAAGTACTGGGTTCCGGTGAGCCGCATCGACAACGCCTACGGTGACCGCCACGTCGTGTGTGCATGCCCACCGATCGAGGACTACGCGGGGTGAGGGCCCCATGCGGGCATGCCGACCCGACCCGGGTGCGCTCGCTCGTCCTTCCTTGTGGGGAGATGCCCGAACCCATGCTTCCTTCTCCCCTTTGGGGGAGATGCCCGCACCCATGCTTCCTTCTCCCCTTTGGGGGAGATGCCCGGAGGGCAGAGGGGGGAGTGGGGTGCGGGAGGCGTCTGCGAAGAGGCGCTGTCGGTCGTGCGGCTCTCTGCATCGCTTCGCACGTTGCTTCCATCTCCCCCTTTGGGGGAGATGCCCGAAGGGCAGAGGGGGGAGTGGGGTGCGGGAGGCGTCTGCGAAGAGGCGCTGTCAGTAGTGCGGCTCTCTGCATCGCTTCGCACCTTGCTTCCATCTCCCCTTTGGGGGAGATGCCCGAAGGGCAGAGGGGGGAGTGGGGTGCGGGAGGCGTCTGCGAAGAGGCGCTGTCGGCAGTGCGGCCCTCTCTGCGTCGCTTCGCTCCGCGTCTGCGAGCGTGCGGCCCTCTCTGCGTCGCTTCGCTCCGCGTCTCTCCCGCGGGGAGAGACAGGAAGGTGCTCGCTGCGCTCGCTCATCCTTCCTTGCAGGGGAGATGCCGGAACCTTGCTTCCTTCTCCCCTTTGGGGGAGATGCCCGGAGGGCAGAGGGGGGAGTGGGGTGCGGGAGGCGTCAGGGAGAGACGTTCAGGGGCGATCGCGCATCGGCGTCTCGAGGGCATCCACGAGGTCTCCGAGGAAGCGCTGACCGAGGCCGCCGTCGATCAGTCGATGGTCGTATGACAGGTCGATGGGTGCGACCATCCCGATGGCGAGCGCACCGTCCTCCACCACGGGCTGTGGCGTCGCACGACCGATCGAGAGGATCGCGCTCGTCCCCACCGGGATGATGGGTGTGCCATGGCCGCCGCCGAGGGCGCCGATGTTCGAGATCGTGAACGTCTGGCCGCTCACCTCGTCGGGGCCGATCGTCCGCTCGATCGCCGCCGTGGCAAGCCGTTCGAAGGCATCCGAGAGGGCATGGACATCGAGGCGATCCGCGTCCTTCACGACGACCACCATCAGGCCAGCCTCCGTGTCGACGGCGAACCCCATGTGGATGTGCTCGGCATAGGCCACCGCCCCGTCGCGGTAGGCGGCGTTCAGCTCCCGATGGCGGCGGAGGAGGGGCATGGCGGCGGAGGCGACCAGCGCCTCCATGGCGATCGGTCGATCCCGCCCGTCGAAGCCCCTGTCCCTGAGGAGGGCCTCTGCCCGCAGGTCGGCCTGCACGGTGACATGGGGAATGGTCGTCCAGGACTGCGTCATGTGGGCGGCGATGGCCCTTCGGGTCGGCGAGAGGGGCTCGACGATCTCGTCCGCAGGGGTCTCCGCGGCCCTCGTGACGTCCTCCCTGGTGATGCTCCCTCCTGGTCCCGAGCCGGAGACGGCGTCGAGGTCCACGCCGAGCTCCCGTGCCAGCTTCCTCACCGCGGGCATCGCCTTCACACCACCCGGGGCGGCGGTGACCAACCGTTGGATCGTCGGTGGTGATGCGCGACGCGGGTCGTGCACGGGATCCACGACCTCGGCTCCCGTGGAGTCGCCCGACTCGCCGTGGTCACCGACGACGAACAGGACGTCACCGACAGTCACCGTGTCGCCGGGGGAGCCGACGAGGCGAAGCACGACACCGGCATGGGTCGCGGGGATCTCCACGGTGGTCTTGGCGGTCTCGACCTCCACCACCGGCTGGCCCGAGGCAATCGTCTCACCCTCCGCGACGAGCCATGCGACGATCTCGGCCTCCGTGAGGCCCTCACCGATGTCGGGCATGTGGAACTCGTGGGACATGCTGCGAGAGGCTACTCGCCAGCGGTACCGCTGGACTCCATCCGTCCGGACGGTACCCTCGACCCATGATCTCGACCTGGGTGATCATCGGAGTGGCGATGCTGTTCCTCGCCTATGCGATGGTGCACTT
This sequence comes from uncultured Acidimicrobiia bacterium, assembly GCA_963792405.1. GTDB lineage: Bacteria > Actinomycetota > Acidimicrobiia > Spongiisociales > UBA5794 > SZUA-442. Next base: position 1,775,862 of record CAWBVU010000006.1, on the reverse strand, counting down.
CCTCCACGACTGGCGGGAGGGCACGCGCGACACCGCCCGACCCGCAGAGCCCGGCGACGCGTCGTCGGAGCCCAGCGGCCTTCCCGTCACCGATCCCTTCGGCAACCGGCCGGTGCGCCGCAACTTCCACCACGGGTCCGACTGATCAGGAACGGAATCGCGTGCCGCGCTCCGCGTGGTCGATGAGGATCTGTGCGGGGGCGAAGCGTGCGCCATGGACTCCCTCGAGCTCCCGCAGCTTCGCCACGATCGTGTCGGCGCCCATCTGGTCGATGGTCATGAAGGGCCCGCCCCGGAACGGCGGATACCCGAGCCCGAAGACCGCGCCGATGTCGCCATCCCGAGCCGAGCGCAGGATCCCCTCCTCGAGACATCGAGCCGCCTCGTTGATGAAGGCCAGGGACAGCCGCTCACGGATGACGCTTCGGGCGAAGTGGGCGCGCTCCTTCGGGAGGCCGAGCGCCGTGTACACCGTTGGGTCCACGCCGCCGCGCTCCCCCTTGGCGTAGGTGTAGAACCCGCGACCGTTCTTCCTCCCCTTGCGATCGTCGGCGACGAGGCCCTCCATCATGGTGGGCCCGCGCATGCGATCACCGAAGGCGTCGGCGAGGATGACGGAGATGTGCGCCCCGACGTCGATGCCCACCTCGTCGGCGAGGAGCAGGGGGCCGACGGGGAAGCCCCATGCGACCATGGCGCCGTCGATGTCCTCGACCGATGCGCCTTCCTCGAGGAGGAACGCGGCCTCGTTCGAGTACGGGCCGAGCACCCGTGTCGTGTAGAAGCCCGGCCCGTCGTTGACCACGATGACCGTCTTGCCCTGGTCCTTGCCGACCTGCACGGCCGTCGCCGTCACCCAGTCGGCGGTGCGATCCGTGGTGATCACCTCGAGCAGCGGCATCTTGTCGACGGGGGAGAAGTAGTGCATGCCCACGACGGTCTCCGGGTGCGTGCTCGCCTCGGCGATCTCCGAGATCGGCAGTGACGACGTGTTCGAGGCGAAGATCGTCGTCGCCGGCACGATCGCCTCGACTTCGGCGAGGATGCGTCGCTTCAGGTCGAGGTCCTCGAACACGGCCTCGATCACGATGTCGCTGTTGTGGAACCCGGTCCATGTGGACGCGCCCGTCACCCGGTTCGCCACCTGGTCGACCTCGAACGACGACATCCTTCGACGCTTCGCGCGCTTGGACAGGACGCCGCTCACATATGCGAGTCCCCTCGCCACGCCTGCCGCGTCGACCTCCTTGATGCGGACGACGTCCCCTGCGTTGATCGCGGACACCGCGGCGATGCCTCCGCCCATGAGCCCGCCTCCGAGGACCGCGACGTGGTCGACCGGCCGCGCCGTGGCGTCCGAGTCGACGCCGGAGTCGGACTTCAGCTCCTGGGTGGCGAAGAAGATCGATCGCAGTGCCTCGGACTCGGGCGTGAACACGAGCTCGGAGAAGAAGCGGATCTCCGCTGCGAAGCCCGCGGCCCTTCCCTGATCGACGCCGATCCGGATGGCCTCGATCGCCCGCTTCGGCGCCGGGTAGTGGCCTCCGGTCTCCGCGAGCATCATGTCGGTGGCCTTCTTGAACAGGAGTCGCCTACCTGCCGGGTTCTTCTCGAGGGCGATCCGCTGCAGGTTCTGTGGCGACACGTTGAGGGCGATGACCCTTTCCGGCGGCGCCGCGTCGATCGCCTCGAACGCACGGAGCCGTGCGATGTCGAGCAGCACCTCCACGGGGACGATCTCGTCCACGAGGCCCATCGTGCGGGCCTTGCGTGGCCGGACGGGCTTCCCCCCGACGATCATCTCGAGCCCTGCCGCCAGCCCGACGAGCTCGGGGAGGCGCTGGGTTCCGCCGGCGGCTGGGATGACACCGAGCTGGACCTCGGGTTGGCCGAGCTGGGTCCTCGGGCTGTCCGTGGCGATCCGCGTCGCCGTGGTGAGGGCGAGCTCGAGGCCACCACCGAGCGCAGCGCCATTGATCGCCGCGACCACCGGCTTGCCTGCGACGCGGTGGAGATCCTCGATGCGCTGGAAGATCCCGTGCACGGCCCTGAGGCCCTCGACGGCGTCGTCGGGTGTGGCGAAGTCGTCGAACATGCGGATGTCGGCGCCGGCGAGGAAGTCCTTCTTCGCCGATCCGATGACGACCGCCCTGACGTCGTCGCGTTCGAGCCGGTCCAGGGCCGAGGCGAGGTCGGTCACGAGGCCGACGCCGAGGGTGTTCATCGACTCGCCCCGCACATCCATCAGTACGGTCGCGACGCCGTCGTCGTCGAGCTCGAACGTGAGGTTCTCGTATTCCGTCGTCGTCCGGGCCATCGTCACTTCTCCAGGATCACGGCGGCACCGAGGCCACCTGCGGCACACTGGGTCACGAGGGCCGTGCCCCCGCCCCTCCGGTCGAGTTCGTTGGCCATCGTCACGATCTGCCTGGCGCCCGTCGCCCCGAAGGGGTGGCCCAGGGAGATCGAACCGCCGTAGATGTTGAAGGACTCCTCGTCGATCTCCCCGATGGCCTCGTCACGGCCCAGGTACTCCCTTGCGAAGGCCTTCGATGCGAATGCCCTGGTATTCGACAGCACCTGGGCGGCGAAGGCCTCGTGCATGTCGACGACGTCGATGTCGGAGAGCTTCATCCCGGCTCGTTCGAGGGCGATCGGCGTGGCGAGCGATGGGCCCATCAGGAGCTGCCAGTTGGGATCCAGCGCCGCAAAGGCGTAGGAACGGATGAATGCCCTCGGCTCGTAGCCGAGGGCGAGGGCGGCGTCCTCCGACATCAGGACGACTGCCGAGGCACCGTCGGTGAGCGGGGAGGAGTTCGCCGCGGTGACCGATCCGTACCGCCGGTCGAAGACGGGCTTGAGGCCGGCCAGCTTCTCGAGTGTCGAATCCTCTCTCGGGATCGTGTCGCGTTCAACGGTCGCCGTGTACCGCGGGGGCACGGGGAACGGCATCACCTCGGCGTCGAACACGCCCGACTCCCATGCCGCGATGGCCTTGGCGTGGGATGCGACGGCGTACGCATCCTGGTCCTCGCGAGAGATGCCGTTCTGCTTGGCCATCTTCTCTGCGGAGTCCCCCATCGTCTCGCCGGTGGATCGCTCTGCGATCGCCGGTGGGACCGGCGCGAGGTCCCTCGGGCGCACCGTGGAGAACGCCCTCGCCTTCGAGGGCAGGTCCCTCGCCGCGTTCGCCTTCATGAGCGCGTCGACGAAGCCGTCCGAGTAGGTGATCGGCGGGCGTGAGAGCGAGTCGGCGCCCCCTGCGATCACGACGTCGGCGTCGCCGAGCATGATCGCCTGTGCGGCATCCACCACCGCCTGTGTGGACGTGGCGCAGGCCCTGGTCACGGAATAGGCGTCGACGGACTGGGGGAAGGGGCCTGCGAGGACGATCTCCCTGGCGATGTTCGGAGCCGCCACGTCCTGGACGACGGATCCGTAGACCACACGATCGACGTCCGAGCCGTCGAGACCGGACCTCGCCAACAGCTCGGCGACGACGGCGCTCGACAGATCGAGGGTGGAGAGATCCCTGAAGACCGTCCCCGACTTGGCGAACGGTGTGCGCAGCCCGTCGACGATGGCCACCCGGCGTGGTGAGGATGATGTGGGCATGGAGACTCGATTCTTGAGCGGACGCTCAAGATTCTACCCGATCCGGCCCGCGGTAGAGCTCGGGCCACGGGACAGGGGCGTGGGTGAGGTCCGCATCGTCGGTCGCCGGATACGGATCGTTCAAGACGCGCCGCGTTCATGCCGATCTGGCAGGGGTGGAAGCCGCATCGATCGATGGGAGCGAGGCGCCGTCGCGCAGATCGGGCCGACGCCGCGGGTCCGTCGTCGCAGCGACAGCCCTCGTCGTCGCAGCCGCTGTGATCGTCGCGGTCGCCTTGATCTCGATCGGATCGACGGGGTCCGACGCTCCGGCATCCGCGGTGCGCTTCGTGGTCGCCACCCTCGTCCCGACGGCGCTCGTGGTCGCCTACTGGCTCATCGTGCGACGCCAGGTCCGTATCGCGACGACCGATCTGGCTGCACGGCTCGGGCACGAGCGCGCCCTCGTCGATCGTGTCTCGCACCAGCTCCGTGATCAGCTGACGGTCATCTATGGGTTCTCGGAGACCCTCATCGACAGCGACTTCGGCGACCCCGTGGAGGTCCGCGACGTGGTCTCGGTCATCAACGCGGAGGCCGTGGACCTCAGCCGGGTGGTGGATGACCTCGTGTCGGCCGCGGAGCTGGAGGCCCACGCGTTCGAGGTCACGTCGACGAGGTTCGATCCGGCGACCGAGATCGAGCGCGTCGTGGCGCCGTTCCGACGCAGGGGTCACGAGGTGTCGGTGGACTGCTGGTCAGGCGTCGCGCTCTCGGATTCGATCAGGTTCCGCCAGATCGTTCGCACCCTCGTGTCGAACGCCGTGCGACATGGGGGGCCGGAGATCGCCGTGATCGGCGAGGGGGACGGCGACACCCTGCGGGTCACCATCGCAGATGACGGCGAAGGCATCGACGCCGCGCTCGAGCGAGAGATCTTCGAGGGCTCCGACATGGACCCTCGCCCGCGGTCGGAGGCGGGCATGGGCCTCGGTCTGGCGGTTGCACGGGCAGTCGCCCGCGAGCTCGGTGGGCGTCTCGAGTATGCCCGCGTCGGCGACCTGACGATGGTGACGCTGGTCCTTCCAACGATCGATTGGCCCGACCGGCCCGCCCAGGTCATCGTTCCGCTCGAGAGTGAGCATTCCGAGGATGCGGAGTCGGACGACGCGACGGCCGTGGACGCCGACGAGGACCGCAACGGGGCAGACGAGGAGGCAGCGGAACCGCCATCGGCCGAGTCACCGCCGCAGCGACGCATCACGTTCTCCGACGGTACGGGTCCGGACGAGCAGACACCAGTGGACGAGGTCGCGGCTCCTGCAACGACGGAACCCGATGCGGCACACCCGGACGTCGACGAGGCGGCGATGGAAGCAGCGACGCCGTCGTGACCGGTGGGCTGCCTCGGAGAGCCGCCCTCGTCACAGCCGTGGTCTCGTTCGTGGTCGTCGGCCAGCTGGTAAACGGCGGCATGGCCGTTGCTCAGTCTCCGGAGTCGTTCAGGGACGAGTTCGCCTCCATCTCGTATTCTGGCAACGACGGGTCCCTTGCCTGGAGCGGACCCTGGCGGGAGGTCGCTGAGTCCGATGGCCCGACCTCGGGGCTCGTCCAGGTGGTCGCAAGCGACCGCTGTTCGGGGGGTTCGGGGAACTGCCTCCGTATCGGAGTCGAGGGCGGCGACCTCGCGAACCACGGTGCGTCGCGAGAGGCCGATCTCGCGGGAGCGACCTCGGCGACCCTGTCCTTCCAGTACAGGCGACAGTTCCAGGGCAAGCCCGTAGGAACGGCCTCGATCCAGGTGTCCGGAAACGGGGGCGCCTCCTGGGCGACGTTGGGCTCGATCGACCTCGGCGGGCCACAGAATGCCGCCAGCGCCTCGTTCGACATCTCCTCCCATACGGGGACGAGGACGATCGTGCGGATGCGAGTGTCGGGCGGGGCACTGAGTGGATACCTGTACGTCGACGCCGTGGTCGTCTCCGCCGTCATGGCCGCGCCGACCACGACCACGACAGCGCCGACCACGACCACGACAGCGCCGACCACGACCACGACAGCGCCGACCACGACCACGACCGCCTCTCCGACATCGACGCTTCCCGGCTCGAGCAGCACGACCAGCAGCACCATCGCCGGGTCGTCGACCAGCTCACCACCTGCGGGTTCGGGGGGATCCACGACGACCGTCCCCGGTGCAGCTCCGACGACCACGATCGATGGGGGATCGAGCGATGTCACAAGTGGCGGGTCGTCGGGCGGGTCGTCGGACCCCCCTCCGGCGGCGGGAGGATCGGCGTCCGGGTCGTCGGAGACGGGCGCGTCGGGATCTGGCGCCCTCGGTGGGGATACTTCCGCTCCCACCGGGTCCGATCAGATCGTCGCGGGCGGACCCGCGGACGGCCGCCCTGTCGACGCTGTGGCATCCGGCACCGGTGGGGACCCGGCGACGCTCATGGCGGTCGCGGCCGATGCGGCGGTGGATGCCGCCGTTCCGGGGATCGTGCTCGCATTGGTGGTGGCGGCGCTCACCCTCGTCGGTGTCGCCCCACGGGGACCGCTCCCGCCATCGGACGGAACCCCGTCCACGGTCGAGGAGGATGACGGGTCGGCTCGGTGACGCACTGTGATCCGGCCTCTCACGGGGGGGACGCGCCAGCGAGGTCGGGATTGCGCCACACGATGAGGGCGGACCAGCCATCGGTCGACTCGTCCGCGAGGTAGCCCTCCAGGGCGCCGACGAGATCGAATCCCTGTTCGAGCTGGAAGGTGAGGGTCGGGTCGTAGATCACACCGTCGCGCACGGCGGCGATGTACTCCTCCGCCGTCATCGCCGCTTTGTGCTCGGCGAAGCCGTGGAGGTGGCCGCCTGCGATGATGCCGTGCTTGCCGAGGCGTCGGACCAGGCCCTTGCGAAGGTCGTAGAGCTCCTTCCCGATGCCCCGTCTGCGGTAGTCGGGATCGACGGCGATATCGGTCCCGTAGTACCAGGCGCCATCCGGATCGTGGTTGCCGCACTGGTGCTCACCCGTGATGCCGATGATCGTGTGCTGGTACCTCTCGAAATCGAAGTCGAGCAGGATGCCCGCCCCCTGGCCGACCACGCGATCGCCGTCGAGGCACACGAAGAAGCCCTCCGGGAACGTGCGGGCATAGGCCTCGATGTCCTCGAGTGACAGGAGCTCATCGGGGTCCGCGGTGGGGAACGACCGCAGCTCGAGTTCGGCGCACCCGCGGGCCAATTCGGGCGTCAGGTTGGTGAAGCGAAGGTCCGTCACGGCGTCGCGTGTGCTCCCAGCGAGAAGTGCTCGAACTCATTCTCCGAGGGGATCCCCCAGCAGGCCCACATGTCGCCGCGGGAGGGTCGCATCACGACGGCACCCGAGCTCTCGTAGTCGAATGGTGGTTCAGGTCTGCGACAGATCGAGCGCTCGTCGCGCAGCAGCGCCATCAGGGCATGCTCGTCGAAGAGGTCGGTCGTGGCGGCCGTCTCGGAGGCGTGGACGTAGCGCGACTCGGAGTTGCGTTGGAGGGCTTCGGGGCGGTCCGCCTCGAGCGCCTGCGTGAGCGGTACGAGGCAATGATTCGTGTGGAGCAGGGGGACGTCGATGAGCGGCTCGACGTGGATGGCCGTGCTCGTGGCCTCGATCGACGCGCCTCGGCCCTGTGCGTCGAAGAGGAGGAAGTTGTGTCCGCCGGCGAGGTCCGCCTCGTGGATGCAGGCCATGGCGTCGTCGAAGGTGGGCTGACGGAGCACCTTGCGCACCACGAACGGCCATGTCACGCCGATCCGGCCGTCGGACATCGTGAGGTTGTTGATGCCGATGGCGATGCCGGCCTCGTTCATCCCGATCTGGCCGAGCGTCCCGTGGGTGGTGAACACCAGCGCCCTCGGACCGGCATCCACCGTGACGTCGAGCATGAACACATGGGGTGTTGCTGACGCGTGCATGTCCCAGGTCTGTGCGAGGAACCCGGCACCGCCGGATGCCGCATCGGGCGTGATGATCGCCGTGCAGGTGTCCTCGACCGCAGTGCCATGGGCCACGGCGCGCACGGTGTCGATGAAGTCGGTGTATCCGCCCACGATCACGGCCTCCGCAGGCGAGATGCCGGCCGCGTCCGCCATGGCGGTCATCTCGCGGTAGAGCGCCTCGTCGTAGGCCCGATGGGACTCCAGCATCCGCTGCGCCAGGGCGAGCACGTCATCCCTCGAGAGCGAGGTGCCCGTCCTGGACAGCTCGGTCCGGTCGATGGCGTACTCGCGGATCTCGGGACCGAAGGCGGTCCCATGGGCCTCGCCGACCTCCTCGGGTGTGCCGACGACCGTGAGCACCGTCATCGGCCTCACGTCGCACCGCCGATGTAGCGGGTCTTGGCCTCGAGGTACTCGAGGATGCCCTCGGACCCCGATTCCCTGCCGAGCCCCGCCTGCTTGACGCCCCCGAAGGGCGCCTCGGCCGTGACGGGGTACCAGTCGTTGACGCCCACCATGCCGAACTCGAGGCGATCCGACACCGACAGCGCCGTCCGGAGGTCCGACGTCCACACGAAACCCGTGAGACCCTGCTCCACGGCATTGGCCATGGCGATGGCCTCGTCGGTGGTGGAGAAGGTCGTGATGGGGAGCACCGGACCAAAGATCTCCTCGGTCATCACCGGCGTTCCCTCGAGGGGCCCCGAGAGCACCGTCGGCTCGAAGAAGAAGCCGGCGCCGGCGACGCGTCGTCCGCCCGTCTCGACGTGGCCCCCGGCGTCCACGGTGGCCTGGACCATCTCGTCGATGCGGTCGCGCTGGGAGGCGTTGACCAGGGGTCCGACGTCGGTGCCCTCGACCAGCGGATCCCCGATCCGGAGCGCCCGTGAGCGATCGCGCGCCGCGGCGACGAAGTCCCCCGCGATGGATTCGTGGACGATGAATCGCTGTGGTGCGATGCACGCCTGGCCGCCGTTGCGGTACTTGGCCGTGACCGCTCCTTCGACGACGGCGTCGAGATCGGCGACATCGGGGAATACGAGGACCGGGGCGTTGCCGCCGAGCTCGAGGGATAGCCGAGTCACGGTGCGGGAGGCCCCATCCATGAGGAGCTTGCCGACCCTGGTCGAGCCGGTGAACTGGATCTTGCGGAGCCTCGGATCGTCGAGCATCCGCTGCGCCATGTCGTGGGCAGCGCCGTTGACCACGTTGATCACCCCATCGGGGATGCCCGCGTCGACGAGTGCTCGTGCGTAGGCGAAGGCCGAGCGTGGCGTGTACTCACTCGGACGTACCACGACGGTGCACCCCGCAGCCAATGCCGAGGATGCAGCCCGGTTGACGTTGTAGACGGGGAAGTTCCACGCCGCGATCACGCCGACGACCCCAAGGGGCCGGTAGGTGACATCGATGCGTCGTGCAGGATTGCGTGACGGGATGATCCGCCCGCCCAGTCGCTTGGACTCCTCGGCGGCGTACTCGAGATAGGTGGGTGCCGAGAGCCACTCACCCCGTGCCTGCGCGAGGGGCTTCCCTGACTCCTCCGCCGTCACGACGCCGTACTCGTCCGCCCTCTCACGTAGCAGTCCTGCGGCCTTCACGAGGATCTGTGCACGTGCATAGGGGCCCATCGCCTCCCACGCCCCGGATGCGGCGGCGGCGGCGTCGATCGCGAGGGTCACGTCCTCCGCCCCGCCATGGGGCATCGCTCCCAGGCCGGTCTCATTGGCGGGGTTGATCAACTCGCGCGTTGCGCGGTCGGCTGCGCCAACCCATGATCCATCGATGAGCATGTGGTCGTACGGCATCAGCCCTCGCTTGCAGTCGAGTGTGTGGGAGAGCGTATCAGTTGCCAGGGCGTTTGTCGCACGCAATACTGCCGTGCCAGCACCGATTTTCGATTGATTCGCTCGGTGGTCGTGATGCGAAGAAGCAGGCTGCGAGTGCGGCCTGCGGGCGGAGGTGGCGAGTCCCTATGCTCTCCCACCGGGACGGCGCCCGAGCGGCGCGATGACGACCGAGTGAGCGGCGGTGCCCGGTCGGAGGAAGGGCAGGTGGCCATTGGCCGCAGCGGTTGAACTGACGGGGGTCTCCAAGCACTTCGGTGACATCGTCGCCGTGGACGACCTCGACCTCGAGATCGGCGACGGCGAGTTCTTCTCCCTCCTCGGTCCCTCGGGGTGCGGCAAGACGACGACGCTGCGGATGATCGCCGGATTCGACTACCCGACGTCGGGCTCGCTTCGCATCCACGGCGCCGAGATGGGCCTGCTGCCCCCGAACAAGCGTCCCGTGAACACCGTCTTCCAGTCCTACGCCCTGTTCCCGCACATGACGGTCGAGCAGAACGTCGCCTTCGGCCTCCAGATGCTCAAGGCGGACAAGTCCGACGCCGAGCGCAGGGTGCGCCGCGCGCTCGAGCAGGTCCAGCTCGGGCACCGCGCGGCGGCGAAGCCCTCGCAGCTCTCGGGGGGACAGCGCCAGAGGGTGGCGCTTGCGAGGGCGCTCGTGTGCGAGCCAGAGGTGCTCCTGCTCGACGAGCCGCTCGGTGCCCTCGACCTCAAACTCCGCCAGTCGATGCAGATCGAGCTGAAGGAGCTCCAACACAGGGTCGGCATCACCTTCGTGTACGTCACCCACGACCAGGACGAGGCGCTCACCATGAGCGACAGGATCGGTGTGATGAACGACGGCAAGCTCCTCCAGGTGGACGAGCCCCAGGCGCTGTACGAGCATCCGACGTCCCGATTCGTCGCGGACTTCATCGGGGAGATCAACCTGATCCGTGCGAAGGTGCTCGATCAGACCATGATCGAGTTCCAGGGTGGCACCAGGGCAAGGGCCGAGACGAGCGAACCGGCGGGATCCGAGGTCACGATCGCCATCCGGCCAGAGCGCTTCAGTCTCATGGGTCTCGACGAGGTGCCACCTTCTGATCGCAACGGTATCGAGGGGACCGTGGCTCGCAGGATCTACCACGGCGACGTCTTCTTCTACGACATCGACACGCAGGCGGGGTCCCTCGAGGTCAAGGAGGAGAATCGTCCGAGTGTCCACCAGTTCGACGTCGGAGAGCGCGTGCTCGTGACCTGGAGCCCGTTGGCCTCCACCGTGGTACACGACTGATGACGACCGACCTGCACCCGCCGCTCCCCGACGAGGAGGTGGCGCCGGTCACTCCTGAACTCGAGCGCGAGGCCGAGAAGGCCGATGCCAGGCGAGGCGTCCTGATCGCCGCCCCCGCAGCGGTGTACCTCATCCTGTTCTTCGCCATTCCCCTGGTCATCGTCGTCGTCTACTCGTTTGCGACCAGGAGTTCGACGGGCCTCACCCTGCTCGAGGATTGGAACCTCGACAGTTACCGACGGCTGTGGGATCCCCTCGTCGCACGCATCGTCGTGCGGTCGATCGTGCTCGCCCTCACGACCACGCTCGTCTGCCTGGCCGCGTCGTATCCACTGGCCTACTACATGGCGACCCGTTCGGCCAGGGTGCGCAACATCCTCCTGATCCTCGTGATGATCCCGTTCTGGTCGAACTTCCTCGTCAGGACCTACGCATGGCGCGTGCTGCTGGGAACGGAGGGCCCGCTGTCGCAGCTCTCCGAGGCCCTCGGAGGGGACTCGATCCGGGTGCTCGGCACCAACACCGCGGTCCTGATCGGCCTCGTGTACGGCTTCCTGCCCTTCATGGTGCTGCCCCTCTACGCCGCGCTCGAGCGGATGGACTGGAGCCTCGTGGAGGCGGGGCGCGACCTCTACGCCACGGGGTGGACCGCGTTCCGGAAGATCACGTTCCCCCTCTCGATGCCGGGGGTGATCGCAGGGTCGATCCTCGTCTTCATCCCGACGGTGGGTGCCTACGTCACCCCCGCGATCCTCGGCGGTGCGAAGACCACGCTGCTCGGCGACTACATCGTCAGCCAGTTCCTCGCGGCGAGGAACCAGCCCTACGGTTCAGCGCTCTCGGTCACCGTGCTCGCCATCATGCTCGGTGCCACGATCCTGTACTTCCGATCGGGAGCGAGGAACCTGTGAGCGTCGGCGTCCGACCCAAGAGCCCCACGGAGCGCCTGCTCGCCGTCAACGCATGGGTCGTGTTCGGCTTCCTCTACGCGCCGATCGTCGTCCTTGCCGTCTTCTCGTTCAACGAGAACAACAACGTCGGCATCTGGACGAGGCCCTCGCTCAAGTGGTACGGCGAGATGTTCAGGGACGCCCCGGTGATGAACGCGCTGAGGGTGTCGATCATCGTCGCCATCATCTCCACCATCGTGTCGACGGTGCTCGGCACGGCGACCGCTGTCGCCCTCGAGCGCTATCGCTTCCGTGGGCAGCGCACCTTCGACGGCCTCGTCTACATGCCCGTGATCATCCCCGACGTCACCATGGCCGTCATGATGCTGCTGTTCTTCGCGGCGGCGTTCAGGATGATCAGCGGTATCGGCCTGCTGAACCTCCAGTTCGGGATCGGGACGATCTCGTTGAGCCACATCGCCTTCAGCATCTCGTTCGTCGCCATCGTGGTCAGGGCGCGCCTGGGGCAGCTCGACCCTGCCCTCGAGGAGGCGGCCGCCGACCTGTATGCGAGCAGATGGACGGCCTTTCGACGGGTCACGCTGCCCCTCATCGCCCCGGCCGTCGTCGGAGGGGCGCTGCTGGCGCTGACCGTGTCGCTCGACGACGTCGTCGTCACGAGCTTCGTGTCCGGCCCGGGCTCGACGACCCTGCCCGTGTATGTCTTCGGCCTCGTGCGGCGCGGGGTCACACCGCTCATCAATGCCGTGTCCGTGCTCATGCTGAGCGCTTCGATGGTTCTCGTCCTGATCTCGCTGGTGTTCCAGAGGGACCGGGGCGGTGGAGCCGCAGAGGGCTCATGAAGGACGTCCCACAGGGATGAGAACGACGACCACGAGAGGAACGGAATCATGATCAAGAAAGCGCTGGTGCTCATCGCCGTGATGGCACTCATGGCTGCCGCGTGCGGCGGGGACGACGGTGACGCGGTGTCGGCCGGGGACTGCCAGGTCGACCAGGTCGACGGGGACCTCAACTTCTACAACTGGTCCGAGTACATGGATCCCGACCTCGTCACGGCGTTCCAGGACGAGTACGGCGTGCAGGTGGTCGAGTCGTTCTACGAGTCGAACGAGGCGATGCTGTCCCAGATCCAGGGCGGCGTCTCGTACGACCTCATCGTGCCCTCGGACTACATGGTGAACATCATGATCCAGGAGGGCCTCCTCGTCGAGCTCAACAAGGACGCCATCCCCAACTTCGCCAACATGGATGAGCGGTTCACGACCCAGCCCTACGACGACGGTGCGAAGTTCTCTGCGGCCTACCAGTACGGCACGACCGGCCTCGGCGTCAACACGGCCCTCGTGGGCGACGACTACCCGAACAGCTGGGCCCTGATCTTCGACCCGGCGCTCACGTCGACCTATCCGGGCGGCGTGTCGGTGCTCAACGACCCGCGCGAGACGATGGGCGCAGCCCTCGAGTACTTGGGGTACTCGATCAACGACACGACCCTCGATCACCTGGACGAGGCGGTCGAGGTCATCAAGGCGGCGAAGGCGAACATCTTCGCCTTCGACTCCGATCAGTACGACGAGTCGCTGGCGACCGGCGAAGTCGCGGTCGCGCACGGGTACTCCGGCAACCTGATCGTCTCGATGAGCGAGGCCGAGAACCCGGACGACTTCGTCTACGTGCTACCCGAGGAAGGGGCCACGCTGTGGATCGACAACATGGCGATCCCCACCAACGCGAAGTCGGTGTGCACGGCCCACACCTTCATCAACTTCCTCCTCGATGCGGAGAACGGCGCCGCACTCACGAACTGGAACTACTACGGGAGCCCGAATGCGGGGGCAGCGCCGTTCCTCGACCAGGAGGTCGTCGACTTCTACGCAGCGACGGAGTCGGCCAAGCTCGAGGTGATCGAGGACCAGGGAGACTACGAGATCAACTACACGGACAAGTTCGCGGAAGCCAAGAGCTGAGCGACCGGAGGCGCGGGCGGTCCGAGGGGCCGCCCGCGCCGCGTCCGACACGAGACACCGAAGGAGGAAGAGCAGCATGGCCATGTCCGGCAGGAACTTCATCGGCGGCGGGTGGCGCGATGCCGTCGACGGCGCCGTCGACGAGATCGTGAACCCTGCGACGGGGACCGTCCTCGGGACTGCCCCGTCGAGCGGCGCGGCCGACGTCGACGCCGCCGTCGCGGCGGCGAAGGGAGCATTCGCCGGGTGGTCATCGCTGACGCCTCGCAGGCGCTCGGAGATGCTCCACGAGGTGGCCGAGGCGGTCGCGTCGCACCTCGATGAGCTGTCACTGATCGAGTGCGAGAACGTCGGGAAGCCGGTGTCGATCATCGGCGCCGAGATGGACCTGACGGTGGACAACTGGCGGTTCTTCGCATCGGCGGGACGATTCCTCGAGGGCAAGGCCGCAGGCGAGTACATGGACGGCTACACGTCGTTCATACGCAGGGACCCGATCGGTGTGATCGGATCGATCGCACCGTGGAACTACCCCCTCAACATGGCCACGTGGAAGCTCGGGCCCGCGCTGGCCGCCGGGAACACCGTGGTGCTGAAGCCGTCCGAGCTCACGCCGTTCAGCGTGCTCCGGCTCGGCGAGCTGATCCAGGACATCCTCCCGCCGGGCGTGGTCAACATCGTCTGCGGTGACGGTCCCGGTGCCGGCGTGCCGCTCGTGGAGCACCCCGACGTCGCCATGGTGTCGCTCACGGGGAGCGTGGGCGCGGGCAAGTCGGTCGCTCGCACGGCGAGCGAGACGCTCACGCGGGTCCACCTCGAGCTCGGGGGAAAGGCGCCCGTGGTGGTGTTCGACGATGCCGATGTGTCATCGCTGGTGTCCACGCTCAAGGAGAACAGCTTCTACAACAGTGGTCAGGACTGCACCGCCCCATGCAGGGTCATTGCAGGCGACGGTGTGTACGACGACGTCGTGACCGGCCTCACGGAAGCCGCAGGCTCGGTGAGGGTGGGTGATCCGCTCGATCCCGCCACGGAGATGGGCCCCGTCGTGTCCGAGCGCCAATTGGCACGCGTTGCGGGCTTCGTCGACAGGGCGGTCGCTCGGGACGCCGAGGTCACGGTGGGCGGCTCCCGCGCCGATGCCCCCGGGTTCTTCTACGAACCGTCGATCGTCATCGGAGCGCAACAGGACTCCGAGATCATCCAGCAGGAGGTGTTCGGTCCCGTCGTCACCGTGCAGGTGGCGCCGTCGGAGGCGGACCTCGTCGCGTGGGCGAACGACGTGCCCTACGGGCTCGCGGCGAGCGTGTGGACCTCCGACGTGGGAAGGGCCATGCGGGTCAGTGCGGCACTCGAATTCGGTACCGTCTGGGTGAATGATCACATTCCGATCGTGAGCGAGATGCCACATGGCGGCTTCAAGCAGTCGGGGTACGGCAAGGACATGTCGATGTACGCCGTCGAGCACTACACGGAGCCGAAGCACGTGATGGTGAAGCACTGACGTGAGTGACCCAGCGACCGCCTCCCTCTCCGGCACGCTGCCCGTGGTCTTCTGGTCGGACGCGTCACCGGTGCCCGAGGGAGCGCCCCAACTCAGGTGGGCCACGTCCGCCGACCTCGTCGTCGTGGGTGGGGGGTTCACCGGGCTCTGGACGGCTCTGCTGGCCTCCGACGAGGTCCCTGGCCGGACCGTCGTGCTCCTCGAGGCCGAGCGCGTGGGCTTCGGTGCGAGCTCCCGCAACGGCGGTTTCCTGGAGGCGTCACTCACCCACGGGCTGGCGAACGGGCTCGCCCATTGGCCCGACGAGATCGACGAGCTGGTTCGCCTGGGGAATGAGAACTACGACGAGATCGTGTCGTTCATCCGTCGCGAGGGCCTCGACGTGGGTCTCGAGGAGACCGGTGTGCTGCACGTCGCGACGGAGGACTGGCATGTCGAGGACCTCGCGGGCATGAAGGCCGTGATGGACGCCCACGGCGTACGCGGCGAGCTCCTCGACGGCGACCGCGTGCGTGCCAGCGTCTCGTCCCCCACCTACAGAGGTGGGCTGTTCGATCCCGATGGGAACGCCATCGTGGATCCCGC
This sequence comes from uncultured Acidimicrobiia bacterium, assembly GCA_963792405.1. Classification (GTDB taxonomy): domain Bacteria; phylum Actinomycetota; class Acidimicrobiia; order Spongiisociales; family UBA5794; genus SZUA-442. The sequence continues at coordinate 1,760,196 of CAWBVU010000006.1, read as the reverse complement.
CAGGCTGGTATGGGGTCTGCGGGCCTCGGCGGAGGCGCGGGGCGTGTCGGTCCACGAGGAGAGCCCTGTCGTGGGGATCGAGCGGGAGGATGGTCGTCTCGTGGTGCGCACCCCCAACGGCAGGGTCAGCACCGACAAGGTGGTCGTGGCCACGAACGCCTTTGCACGACCGGTACGGAGCATGCGCAGATACGTCGTTCCGGTCTACGACTACGTGCTGATGACCGAGCCGCTGTCGTCGGACCAGCTCGCCTCGATCGGATGGGCGGGCAGGCAGGCGATCGCGGATGTCAGCAACCAGTTCCACTACTACCGGCTCACCTCCGACAACCGGATCCTGTGGGGCGGCTACGACGCCGTCTACCGATTCGGTGGCCCGATCAGCCCCGAGCTCGACCAGGCAGGGGACACGCACGCCAAGCTGGCTGGGCACTTCTTCCACACCTTCCCCCAGCTCGAGGGCCTCGGCTTCACCCACAAGTGGGCGGGCCCGATCGGGACGACGACTCGCTTCACGGCTGCGTGGGGAAGGGCCCATCGTGGTGACGCGGTATGGGTCGGCGGCTACACGGGACTCGGGGTGGGTGCGTCCCGCTTCGGCGCCAGGGTGGCCCTCGACCTCGTGGACGGCGCCGCGACCGAGCGGACCGAGCTCGCCATGGTGCGTCGAAAGCCCATGCCCTTCCCCCCGGAACCGTTCCGCTCGGCGGGGATCCAGCTCACTCGTCGCGCCCTCGCCAGGGCCGATGAGAACGAGGGGAGGCGCGGTCCCTGGCTGGCGCTCCTCGACCGCTTCGGCGTCGGCTTCGACTCCTGACGCTCGTCCCCCCGCCAATCCGGCCGGACCCGGTTCTCACTGACGGAGCCCGCTACGCAGGAAGGGAGCGCAGGGGGGAGGACGTCAGCGGGTGCCCCAGTTGTAGGTCTGCTTCTCGAGGCGCAGGTACGTGAAGACCTCCACGCCGACGACGCCGGGGATGGCGCGGATACGGTTCATGATCACGATGAGGCGCTCCATGTCCTCTGCGACCACTTCGATCAGGATGTTGAACCTGCCTGCGACGATGACGACGTAGTCGACGGCGTCGATCTCGGCGATCTTCGACGCAGCATCATCGAGGTTCCCCTCGATCGTGAGGCCCGCCATCGCCTGCACCGTGAAACCCAGCGTGGTCGGGTCGGTCACGGCGACGATCTGCACCACACCCTGCTCGATCATGTGCAGCACCCGCTGGCGGACGGCGGCGGGAGAGAGTCCGACGAGCGGGCCGAGGTTGGAGAAGGCCATCCTCCCATCGGACTGGAGGTGGTCGATGATCGCCTTGTCGGTGTCGTCGAGCTTCATCGCATCGATCGCCGGGCCGGCGCCCGCCCCGTCATGTGGTCATCTCCGCCCAGGCCTCCTCGAGTGCCCTTCCCGACATGTCGACGATCTCATCGAACTGCTGGCTGCTCGCGATGAGGGGAGGGGAGTACTGAAGGATCGGGGCGCCTCGCCCGTCGGCGCGCGCGATGAGGCCGAGCTCGAGCAGCTTCGGCTTCAGGAGCCCCACGAGGGTCGTCGCCTCCTCCGCAGTGAACGGGACCATGGCCTCCGGGTCCTTCATGAGCTCGATGGCGTAGAAGTAGCCGGTTCCGCGCACCTCGGCTGCGATGGGGTGGTCGAGCAGTGTCTCGAGCTTCGCACGGAACTCGTCCTGATGGGCCGCCGCGTGCTCGACGATCCCCTCCGCCTCCATGGCCTCGATGTTCGCAAGGGCAACGGCGCACGATACGGGGTGGCCCCCGAAGGTGATGCCGTGCCACACGAGATCCCCCGCCTCCCGGATCTTCTCGGCGATGTGGGGGCGCGTGATCACACCCCCGAGGGGTGCGTACCCCGAGGTCGCCCCCTTGGCGAACGTGATCATGTCCGGTACGTAGTCGAACTTCTGCCCGCCGAACCAGGTCCCGAGGCGGCCGAACGCGCAGATGACCTCGTCACTGACGAGCAACACGCCGTATCGGTCGCAGATCTCCCTCACACGCTGCCAGTAGCCGGGCATCGGCACGAAGCATCCCCCCGAGTTCTGCACCGGCTCGAGGAAGACCGCGGCGACGGTCTCCGGACCGAGCCGCAGGATCTCCTCCTCGATCTCGTCGGCGGCGTGGAGGGTGCAGGGTCCGGAGCAGCGCTCGCAGTGGAGCTGGTCGGTCGTCGACACATGGGACGTCAACCCGTTGAGCATCGGCTCGAACGGGGCTCGGATCGGGGGAATGCTGGTGATCGACAGCGCCCCGAGCGTGGTCCCGTGATAGGCGGTCCTGCGCCCGATGACGCGCATGCGGTCCGGTTCGCCGTTCGCGAGGTGGTACTGGCGGGCGAGCTTCCAGGCGGACTCCACCGCCTCAGATCCTCCAGATGTGAAGAACACCCTGTCCATGTCGCCGGGGGCGAGCTGGGCGAGCTTCTCGGCGAGCATGGCGGCGGGTGGATGAGCCATGCCCCACACGGGGAAGAACGCCATCGTCTCGGCCTGCTTGCTCGCGGCGTTGGCGAGGTCGGAGCGCCCATGGCCGATCTCGGTGACGAACAGGCCCGCGAGGGCATCGAGGTATCGCTTGCCGTCCGTGTCCCACACGTAGCAGCCGTCGCCGCGCTCGATGAGGACGGGGCCGGTGCTCGGCACCTGTGCGAAGTGGAGCCACAGGTGATCCTGGGCTGCCTGCCGGATGTCCTTCATCGACCCTCCTCGTCCTCGGTCGGCCATGTGGGGCCACGGGACGGCACCACATCGATCAACCGGACTATAGGCGGTCGATCGGCGCGATTCACCACGAATCGATCGTTCTATGAGTTGATTTCGCTCGTTTCGCTTGTCCAGCGCACACTCCTCCACCATACTGATGGGGATGACCGATCCCTCCGCGTCCGGTGTCCTCCGCGTCGACCCCCACACCGTCGCCGTGCCCCTGGTCCCCGTCGACCGGGATCCCGTCGGCCCCTCAACGGGATCGGTGGTGGTCGGTACGGTCGACGATATGGCCGTCGGCGTGTGGGACCACACCGTGGGCTCGTCGACCGACGTCGAGGACGACGAGGTGTTCATCGTCATCTCGGGAAGCGTGACGGTCGTCGAGGAGGGCCACGGCGAAACGCGATTCGGGCCGTCCGACATCGGGATCCTGAGGGCGGGCACGAGGACCGCGTGGATCGTGCACGAGCCCCTTCGCAAGGTGTGGGTCGCCCGCGGGGGAGATGGCGATGGGTGAGCTCGTCTACACGCGGGCGTCGAGCACCTATGCGGACCAGCTCGTCGCGCTCGAGCTGTTGTGCTTCCCGAATGTCTCGAGGGAGGACCTCATCACCGTCGAGAGCGTCAAGCTCCAGGAACGGCTGTTCCCCGAGGGAGCGTTCATGGTGCTCGACGGTGATCGAGTCGTCGCCATGGCCTCGGGCATTCTCGTCGACTTCGACGTCTCCGAACCGCAGCACGCGATGCATGAGGTCGTCGGGCACGAGGGAGTCGGCAACCACGATCCCGACGGCGACTGGTACTACGGCATCGACATCGCCGTCCACCCTGACTACCGAGGTCGCGGCATCGCTCGCACCCTCTATGACCTGCGCAAGCAACTCGTGATCGACATGGGTCGCAAGGGCATCATCGCGGGCGGGGTGATCCCCGGGTACGCCGACCACAGGCACGAGATGACCGCAGCCGAGTACGTCGAGGCCGTCGCACGGGGGGAGATCTTCGACCCGACGCTGACCACCCAGATCAGGAACGGCTTCGAGGTGCTCGGTGTCGTGGCCGACTACGTCGAGGACGACACGACCGACAACTGGGCGTCGTTCATCGTGTGGTTCAATCCGCACATCCCGAGGGACGCGGACGTGGACCACGGTGGGGACCGGCAGGCAGCGCAGGGCGGTGACCGCCGATCGGGCGGAGAGGAGGCGGGATGAGCGAGGTCCATCGATTCGGCGCGTTCACCTCCTTCGCGGGCATCCCCTCCGCTCCCCTGTCCGACGTCGAACGCCTCGCCGCGGACGTCGTGATCATCGGTGCACCGATCGACTGGGGCGCCACCTATAGGGCGGGAGCCCGCTTCGGCCCGAAGGCGATCCGCGAGGCCGACTACCTCGGTGCGGACGGTGTGCGCCCGCACCTCCCGACGGGCATCGATCCGTTCGACGTGTTCACGGTGGTCGACGTCGGGGACATCGCAGTGCCGCCCGGCTACCTCGAGGAGGGTCTCGGCACGCTCGCCGACGCCGTCGAGGCGATCGCACGCTCAGGAGCGATCCCGATCGTCCTCGGAGGCGACCACTCGATCACGTTCGGCAACGGCACGGGACTCGCACGCGTCCACGGTGACGGATCGTTCGGCATCGTCCATTTCGACGCCCATGCCGACACGGGAGAGACGAACGCTGGCGCCCTCCACGGGCACGGGACGCCGATGCGCCGCCTCATCGAATCGGGGGCCGTGCCCGGTCATCGCTTCGTCCAGATCGGGCTCCGCGGCTACTGGCCGGGCCCCGAGGTCGTCGCATGGATGCATCAGCACCGCATGCGCACCTTCCTGATGTCCGAGATCGTCGAGCGGGGCCTCGGGCCCGTCGTCGACGACGCGGTCGCGGCCGCTGCAGGGTCGGATGCCATCGGCGTGTTCCTGTCGATCGACGTCGACGTCGTGGACCCCGGTATGGCGCCGGGTACCGGGACGCCCGAGCCTGGGGGCCTCACCTCGAGGGAGCTCCTCGACACCGTTCGGAGGCTTGCCCGCGAGCTCCCGATCGTCGGAGCGGACATCGTCGAGGTGTCGCCACCGTACGACGGGCCCGGCCAGATCACGGCGTTCCTCGCCAACCGCGTCGTGCTCGAGATCCTCAACGGCATGGCCGAGCGAGCGGTCAGCGCGACGTGAACATCGCCAGGGCCAAGCGATGGCCACTCTGGTGGGACGCGGTCACCGCGGAGGTGACGAGGCCGGGGCTCGATCGCGACCTCGATGCCGACGTGGTCGTCATCGGCGCGGGGTTCACCGGCCTCTGGTGCGCCTACCACCTCGCCGCGCTCGCCCCCGACCTGACGATCCTGGTCCTCGAGGGCCGCCATGTCGGCTTCGGTGCGAGCGGTCGCAACGGGGGATGGTGCCATGCCGAGTACCCGCTCGGCTTCGACCAGCTCGCGAAGGACCACGGGGAGAAGGCGGCGCGAGCCCAGATGCGAGCCCTGATCGGAAGCGTCGACGACGTCGGCTCGATCGCGGCGAGCGAGGGCATCGACTGCGACTACGCCAAGGGTGGCGTGCTCACCGTGGCGCGGGAGGACTTCCAGGTCGCGCACGCGAGGCACGAGGTGGACCAGGCGAGGACCTTCGGCCTCGATCCGGATGAGATCCGGTTCCTCGACGGTGACGAGGCGAGGTCGATGCTGAATGCGACCGGCGTCGTTGGTGGGGTCTGGTACGCCCACGGTGCCTCGATCCAGCCTGCGAAGCTCGCCCACGGATTGGCCGCTGCGGCCGAGGCCAGGGGTGTGACGATCCTCGAGGGCGCGCCGGTCACCGACATCGGGACCCGCAGGGTCGTGACGCCCCGTGGGACGGTGCGCGCGGGCACGGTCGTGCTCGCGACGGAGGGCTTCGGGAGCCAGCTCCCGGGCCGCGCACGGATCGTGGTCCCGCTCTACTCGTTGATGATCGCCACCGAGCCGCTTCCCGACGATGCATGGGCCGAGATCGGGCTCGCCGATCGCCAGACCTTCGGTGACTTCCGGAACCTCATCATCTACGGGCAGAGGACGGCAGACGGACGGATCGCGTTCGGCGGTCGCGGGGCCCCGTACCACTTCGGCTCCCGCATCCGGCAGGGGTACGACGTCGACGACGGGGTCCACACCGAGCTCGCCCGTGCCCTGACGGAACTCTTCCCCGTCCTCGCTGACGCTGAGCTGACGCACCGCTGGGGAGGCCCGCTCGGCGTCTCGCGCGACTGGCGTCCATCCGTGGCGATCGACCGAGGGGAGGGCCTCGCGGTGGCGGGAGGCTACGTCGGTGACGGCGTCGCCACCGCCCAACTCGCGGGACGCACCCTCGCCGAACTGGTCGCGGGCGTCGATACCGAGCGCACCGCGCTCCCATGGGTCCAGCACCGCTGGCGGAAGTGGGAACCGGAGCCGCTGCGATGGATCGGCATCAACGCCGGCCTCGCCATGGCCAAGGCCGCGGACCGGCAGGAGGGACGCAGGGGAGCGCCGTCCGCGCTTGCCACCCTCGGCAACCGCCTCAGGGGCAAGGGCTGACGGGGACCCTCGCCTCCCCGCCACGAGGAGAGCCGCCCCGGAGGGCGGCTCGTGCTCGTACGGTTCGGATCGCCGTCTAGAAGTCGGCTTCCTGGCGGAGGCCGAAGGCAGGGTGGCGCAGGCGCGAGAGCGCCTGCTTCTCGAGCGACCGGACCCGTGTCGGGCCGAGCTCGAGGTGCTTCCCGATCTCCTCGTGGGTACGGGGCATCCCGTCGTCGAAGCCCACCCGCTTGGAGAGGATGTAGGCCTCGCGCTCGGGAAGCCGGTCGATCGCCTCGCGCAGCGCGTCGATCGTCGACTGGCGCTCCGTCTCTCGCACCGGATCGTCCTCGTCGTCGTGGGCGACGAAGTCGCCGAGTACGGCGCCGTCCTCACCCACGGGTGACTCGAGCGACACGGAATCCGCCACGAGCTGCGCCTCGAGCACCTGGTCGAGGCGAAGACCGGACTCCTCCGCGAGCTCCTCCGAGCTGGGCTCACGCCCGAGCTCGGACAGGAGGCGGTTGCGCGTGCCGTTGAGGGTGAGGAGCGTGTCGTGGAGGGAGTTGGGGAGCCGCACGGTACGTGATTTCTCGGCAACCGCGCGCTGCATCGCCTGGCGGATCCACCACGTCGCGTACGTGGAGAATTTGAAGCCCTTCCGCCAGTCGAACTTCTCGACCGCACGGATGAGGCCGAGGTTGCCCTCCTGGATCAGGTCGACGAACTCGATGCCGTACTGGCTCCGGTAGCGCTTCGCCTGGGACACGACCAGCCTGAGGTTCGCCTGGGCGAAGCGGTCCTTGGATTCCTTGCCCTTGCGGGCCAGACGCTCGAGTCGCACCTTCTCCGCGCCTCGCACACCGCCTGCGGCGAGCTTCTCCTCTGCCTCGCGACCGGCCTCGATCGCCTGGGCGAGTTCGACCTCGTCGTCTGCCGTGAGCAGCTCGTGGTTGGCGATGTCGGCGAGATACGTCGTGAGACTGTCACCGACCTCGGTTGGGGTCATTACCTGTCGTGCTGTCATCGTTGTGAATTCCTTCACATGTTGTTCGGAGCGCACCCCCCTTTCGGACGGGTGCGGCTGCCGTATTGGGGTTCTGTGTGGGTGGACACGTATGAGACGCTCGTGGCTTCTCAGGAGTTCCCGAGCGTCACCGGCGGTCGAAGTAGATCGACTGGTTCGCTCTGGCTACGAATCCGGACGCATCGTATACCAAGGAGTCGGAAATGCCTAGCCCCAATCCTTCGGTGATGGTCGCGGACCGCATCGCGAGCCACTCGGAGGCAGGGCGGCGCGCGAGGTAGAGCGTGAGATCGGTGTTGACGGCGAGGAGCTCGTCGAAGGGGGCGAGGGCCGAGATCCCGTTGCCGAGGTCGCCGAACATCCCGCAGAGGGCATAGGGATCGGCGTCCTCGCCGTCGATGAGGGGGATGACCTGGCGGATCCAGATCGCCGCCGGTCCCCCGGCCCCGAACGGTGCCCCCTCGGCAATCCGCATCTCGACACCGTCCATGTAGCCGAGACCGTCACCGAACGTGATCCGCAGCGGGGCGCACCCCGACACATCCGGCAGGTCCATGGGGTGGGGATCGCTGATGGGGAGCCCGGTCGTCTCCCGGATGCACCACGCCGTGGCACTCATGACCAGCGTGCCGTCGAGGTCGCGGAGGTCGGCGCGCAGGAGCTTGACCCTCCGGCCCGGGCGCAGGACGTCCACGTGGGTGCGGTAGGGAACCTTCGGGATGCCGCGTGGGATCTCGTAGGACACCCTCGAGATCCCCATGTCCTCGACCGATCGGGCGAGCTCGTTGAGGAGCAGCGCCGCTGGCGGCCCCGCGTGGGAGAGCTCGGGATCCCATGGTCCCGTGACGTAGTCGGTCGGGGCGAAGCCGTTGGGGATCCTCTCGTAGAAGGCCTCGATCATCGCTCCACCGGGATGCCCGGACGGTCGATGACCCTGCCCCGGTGCACGATCAGGGCCGGCCGCGTGATCGTCGTCACATCGGCGAGGGGGTCGTCGTCGAAGAACACGACGTCGGCGACGTGCCCGGGGGCAGGGGCATCGGGGAGCCCGACGTACCGGTACGCCGCCACACTCGCTGCCTCGCATGCGGCCCTGTCGCTGAGCCCGTACTCCCTGAGCCGCAGCGCCTCCTCGGCCACCTTGCCGTGGGGGACGGCCATGTCCGTGCCCGCGAGGACCGTCACGCCGAGCGACTCCGCCCTCGGGAGGTTCTCGCGCATGCGATCCAGCCCGCCGAGGAACAGGCGACCGCCCGACGACTCGGGGCCGAGCATCCGCACGACGTCGAGCATGTTGACGATCGTCGGCACCCAGGCGCCGCCCCTCGCCGCGAGGATGCGAAGGTCCTCCTCGGTGAGGAAGGGACCGTGCTCGATCGAATCGACGCCCGCGGCGACCGCGTCGGATGCCGCATGGGCCATGGTGTGCACGGCGACCCTGGCGCCTGCCGCGTGCACGATGTCGACGGCCTCGGCGAGGCGCTCGAGGGGGTAGTTCGTCACCGGGCCGATGCCCTTGCGTGGCCAGTCCCCGACGACCTTCACCCAACCACCCCTGGTGGCGGCCCGCGTGCGCACGTATTCGGCCAGGTCGTCGGCCTCGACCTCCACGCCGAAGCCATCCATGTACCCGCCTGCGGGGTGGATCATCGCCCCGGCAACCTCCACATGCGGACGTAGGTCGGCATCGTGGTCGAGGGATACGAGGCTGAGGTCGTTCTTGCCCCCCTTGTCCAGGATCAGGAGCACGCCGTTCTCGACGTGGGCCCAGGCGTGTGTGGGGATGTTGGCGAGCATCTGATCGTCCGAGATGCCCCGGATGTCGAGTGGCGTGGTCATCGTCAGGTGCGCATGGGCGTCCGCGAGGCCGGGGAGTGCCCACAGGTGCGACGTCTCGAGATGGGCATCGACCTCACCGGTGGGCTCGGCGAACACCGTGTCGTCGATGATCAGGTCGTAGGGGTCGCCACCGGGAGGCCGGACCGTGAGGAGCGTGCGCATCTCGTCGAGGCTACCTCACCTGATCCGACCCCGACGGTGAGGGATTCCGGAGGCGCGTATTCCGGCGACTGCGGAGTTCCCGAGTGCCCGCTTCCGTCGGATGCGGCGTGGTGAGACGATGGTGGAGAGGCTGGAACGGGGTCGGAGTCGCAGCCCCGCAATGGGAGGGCCCCTCCGGCTCATGATCGAGAGGAGGCGGTCATGCATCGGCGAGTCGCGCTCGTCGCGCTCGTGGCGTTGCTGCTGGTGTCCTGTAGCCCACCCCCGCCGCCGTCGGCAGAGACGGTTGCCCTGGAGGGTTCGCTGCTCGCGCTCGAGGAGGTCGACGGAGGTTTCGAGGAGGAGTCCAGGGGACAAGTGGGAGTCGGTGGAGGAGGGATCTGCCGCGAGTCGGACTTCCGATTCGAGGACATTGGGGCGGTGAGGGTCTCGTTCATCGACAGCGGCGGTGACGAACCGACCGAGCTCACGGAGATGATGTACGTCGTGCCCGACGGGGGGATCTCCGACATGATGCAAGGGCTCAAGGATGGGTTCCGGGCTTGTGACGGTGTCGTCTGGACCGACTATGGGACGACCCAGACGGTCGACGTGATCGAGGCACCCGGTCTGGGCGATGACAGCTTCGCCGTGACGCGCATCGAGGGGGAGCCACCCTTCGAAACCGACACGTTCGAGTCGACCACGTTCTACGTGGCGAAGGGCGATGTGTTCATCGAGCTCAGTACCGATGTTCGCACGGTCGGCGAGGCGGAGTTCATGAGGATCGCCACGGTCGCCGTCGACAAGGTCCCGAACTGACACCCTCGGGACTCGACCCGCGGCGTGTCCGGGCACAGGGGGGTGGCTGACGGCTGTGAACCCCAACCCGAGCCGTCAGCGCACGATGTCGCTGAGGAGCGAGTCCGGTGGCAGCGGATCCGGCTCGGCGAGCTGATCGAGGCTGCACGACTCGGCATCGCGGTCGGGTCGCCAGCGCAGCATCTTCGTGGTCCCCCTGAACCGGCCGGCCGTCGACCAGGTGTACTGCACCTCGGCGACGCGCTCGGGCCGCAGAGGCGTCCACGAGTGGTCCCTGCCGCTGGAGCCGCTCCAGCGGTTCGGCGCTCCCGGCATCGTCCCGTCGGCGTTCGCCTCTGCGTCCATCCACTGGGCCCACGGGTGGTCGGAGAGGTCGTCGAGTGCGAGAGGGCCGAGCTCGTCGAGCAGCTCAGCCCTGCGCGTCGCCGTGAAACTCGCGGCGACACCGACGTGGTGGAGGGTGCCCTCTGTGTCGAACAGGCCGAGCACGAGCGACCCGACACCGTCCCCGGAGGTGTGCATGCGGTACCCGGCGACCACGCAATCCGCGGTGCGGACGTGCTTGAGCTTGAACTGCGTCCGCTTGTCGAAGGCGTACGGGTCGGCGAGGGGCTTGATGATCAGCCCGTCGAGCCCCGCACCCTCGAATTCGTCGAACCATCGCATCGCCTGCTCGGGATCCCTCGTTGCAGGAGCCAGGTGCACGGGAGGTGAGAAGCCGCCGGCGATCCCCTCGAGGGTCTCCCTTCGCTCTGCGAAGGCGTGGTCGGTGAGGTCGTCGTCACCGAGCGCGAGGAGGTCGAACGCGACGAACGAGGCCGGCGTCGCCTCGGCAAGCTTGATCACTCTCGACTCGGCCGGATGGATGCGCTGGCCCAGCGCGTCGAAGTCGAGCGTGCCGTCGATCGCGACGAAGATCTCGCCGTCGACGACGCATCTCGGAGGCAGGCTTGCCAGGAAAGGCTCGATCATCTCGGGGAAGTAGCGGTTCAGCGGCCGCTGGTTGCGCGATCCCATCACGACGTCATCGCCGTCCCGGAACACGATGCACCTGAACCCGTCCCACTTGGGCTCATACGACACATCGCCCTCGGGGAGCGTCGGCACCGGCTTCGCGAGCATCGGCTTGACGGGTGGCATCACGGGGAGGTTCATGCCGGCCAGCCTACGCGCGCCAGCGGGCGGGGTAGGCGCCGAGGATGGCGGCGGCGATGACGGCCACGACGGGGATCCACCAGGTCAGCCGGGCGTCCCTGTCCACGAGGTAGACGAACGCCGTCCCCGACAGCGCCACGATCGCCGCCCCCATGCCGGAGGCGACGATGGGCATGGGACGGTGCGGCGTCTCGGTGTCGATGTCGCGCTCGAAGACGCCGAAGGCGGCGACGAAGGCCGCGGTGGCGACCATCAGCACCGCCCAGAAGAGCGGTCGGGTCACCCACCACCACACCGTCCCCGGCTCGAGGGAGAAGGCCGCACCGTCGAAGGTGAAGATGCCGACGGCGATCACGAGCGAGAGCGCCGTGAGGTGCCACACGTAGATCGACATCATGAATCCCGAGACGGCGACCACGAGGCGCCAGTTGCGCCTCCGGTCGGCCCATCGGCCGACGATGTCCTTCGTGGCGAGGATGATGCCGATCTGGAACGCGGACAGGAGGATGACGGCGCTCGTCGGTGGCGTGACGTTCTGCGGCCCGCCCCCGGGGATCGTGATCATGGCCACCGGATACCACCCCGCCATGGTGACGGCCACGAGGGCGGCGAGCGACGCAGCCGAGATGCCGATGCACCGAACCCGCGAGGGGAGTGACCCGTCGTCCTCTCGTGTCGCCCACCAGTAGCCGAGCTGGTGCACCGTCCCCCACACGAACACCAGGTTGAGCCAACCGACGCCCGGGACGTCGAGACCGCGGTAGGCGAGGTCCACCGCGACGGACGCCGAGGCGAAGAGGGCGATCGAGGCGACACCCCACCGCCTCCAGAGTGCGAAAGTGAGCGGGGCGATCGCCACGAGGGCCAGGTACACGGCGAGGAACCACAGTGGCAGGGTGGCGTTGAGGACGCCCGCATAGACGAGGTCGGCCTCGATCCAGGTGCGGAGGACGAGTGAGAGCACCGTCCACAGCACGATGACGGGAACGGCGGGGCCGAAGAGCCTGCGGAAGCGGATGGTGAGCCAGCTCCGACGGTTGGTGGTGCTCGATGCGATAGCCCTGGCATTCGTGTACCCGCCGACGAAGAAGAACACCGGCATCACCTGGATGAGCCACGTGAACCAGCCGGCGTACGGGATCCACTCGAGCGTGTTCATGACGATGGGGTCGCCGTCTGGGGCCACCCACACCGAGGCGGCGAGCCAGTGCCCGTAGACCACGGCGAGGAGGGCGATGACCCTCCAGGTGTCGGCGGTGCGGTTGCGCGTCACGGGGGTCAGGTCGACGGCGCGGTCGACACCTCGCATGTAGTCGGAGAGCATGGGGGGCATTGTGGCGTACGCAGGAGGGCGCAGACGGTATCGGGAGGCTCAGGCGGTGCGCAGCCGGCGGGTCGACAGCAGCGGCACCAGGGGGATCAGGGCGAGGGCGCCACCGATGAGCGACAACGTCGTGAACGAGCTCTGGGCGACGATGACGCCCGATGCTGCAGACGCCAACGCGCTCGCCATCCATGCCGAGGAGTCCGCGAACCCCTGCATCTTCAGTCGGTCGGCAACCGGGAGCCCGTGCTGGAGGAGCGTGCTGCCCGCGACGAACCCGAAGTTCCACGCCACGCCGAGGAGGAAGAGGCTCACGATGAGCAGCGGCGTGCTCGCCGTGACCGCGGTCGCCGCCATGGCACAGGAAGCGACGAACACGCCGACGGAGGCGGCGATCATCCTCGTGGGACCGAACCGGTCGACCAGGATGCCGGTCACGGGTGCGATCGCGAACATCCCGAGGGTGTGGGCCATCATCACCCATCCGACGGTGCTGAGCCCGCCGTCGTTGGCCTTGATGTGGACCGGTGTCATCACCATGACGAAGACCATGACCAGCTGGCTGATGACGATCGCGGCCACGCTCAACCGCACCGATGGGGATGCCAGCAGCTCCTTGAAGGAACGTGCCGGCCCGGGTTCGGTGTCGCCGTCATCACCGACGATCAGGGTCATGGGGTCGGGGCGGAGGCCCACGAACATGAGGATCACGGCGAGGGCATAGCCGGCCACCGCCACTGCCACCGGGCCGACGAGCTCGTTGGTGCCCGCCGCGGAGGCGAACCCGCTCGTCGGGCCGATGAGCAGGGGCCCGATCACTGCGCCGATGGTCGATGCCCACACGATGAGGCTGATCGCCTCCGCCCTCCGGCTCTCCGTTCGCATGTCCCCCGCGGCATATCGGGACAGCTGCCCGACGCTGCGACCGAACCCCACGCCGAGCATGCCCATGAGCAGGAGTGCGAAGCTCCCTGTCACGATCGATGCGATCGCGAACCCCGCCCCGGCGGCGGCGACCATGTAGCCGAGGGCGAAGCTGCGGCGTCGCCCGACGCGCAGGGAGGTCCACGAGAGGGCGGCAGCCCCCGCGGCGACACCGAGGGTCCCCGTCGTCGAGGGGAGCCCGGACAGACCGGTCGATCCTGTGATCTCCTCCGCGATGAGGGCGCCGACGGTGGCGATGCCGATGTACGCGGTCGACCCGATCGCGTTGCCCGTGAAGAGCGTCCCGATCAGGCGTCGCCTCGTGGGCTCGATCGTGTCGATCGCCGTCATGAGCGCACGAGGCTATCGACTGCCGTCACGCGTCACCATCGTCTTCCCCGGATGGCATCCTGCGCTTGGACGGCTGGACTCGAGGGGGCTCGCCCGGCATCTTCGGGTAGTGGGGCGGCCAGGGTGCATCGCCCTCCCCGTTCTCCTCGTCGCGCAGGACCCACGTCAGGGCCTCCGTGAGGTCGCCTGCCGCCTCATCGATCCCATCGGTGAGGTCACCGACGTCGGTCCATCGATCCTTGAAGGACATCAGGTCGCACATGTCGGAGGAGGTCCCGTCGAGTTCGCCCCATCGGAAGGGGGTGGACACCCACCCCGTGTGGCGCACGGAGTACGCGGACGCCACGGACTTGTCACGTGCGTTCTGGTTGAAGTCGATGAAGACGCCCCGACGCTCCTCCTTCCACCACTTCGTGGTGGCGACGTCGTTGCGCCGCTCGGCCTCGCGTGCGATGGCCAGGCATGCCCTCCGCACGGCGTAGTAGTCCCATCGCGGCTCCAGCCTCACGTTGATGTGGATCCCCCTGCTGCCGGAGGTCTTCGGCCAGCCCACGAGCCCGAGCTCTCCGAGGATCCCCTCGATGGTGTGGGCCACGTCGACCACCGCGTCGAACTGGTACCCCTCCGTCGGATCGAGGTCGATGCGCAGCTCGTCGGGGTGGTCGAGGTCGCTCGCCCGCGCGTTCCACGGGTGGAGGTCGAGGCAGTTCATCTGCGCCATCCAGACGACGTCCTGCACCTCGAGTGGGAGGAACATCGTGCCGGGGCGGGCGGAGGGGAACGTCACGTCCACGGTCGAGCGCGCCTGGGGAGGCACCCTCTTGACGTAGAAGGGCTCCGCATCAACGCCCTTCGTCCACCGCTTGAGCATCGTCGGGCGGTCGTGGACATTGCGAAGTGCCCCCTCGCCGCACATGGCGAAGTGCTCGGCGACGTCGAGCTTCGTCCAGCCGTGGCGCGGGAAGACGACCTTGTCCGGACTCGAGATCCTCACCGGGACCCCGGCCGCGTCGACGTATGCGTCTCCTGCCATGGCGTGATTATGGCCGTTTCGCTGCCGGGAACCGTGGGGTGACGACGGTATCGTGGATCGACGCCGAAAGGAGTGGGAATGACCGACGTCGAGGTCTACGAAGCAGAGGACCTGAGCAGGAGTTGGTGGATGCTGCTGATCCTCGGCATCCTCTCGATCGGCTTCGGGGCGCTGCTGATCTTCTGGCCGGGTCGGACGCTCACCGTCGTCACCACGATCGTGGGCCTCTTCATGATCGTCGCCGGCGTGATCCGCTTCTTCGTGGCGGTCTTCGACTCTGATGCCGACGGCCGATGGCTGTTGGTGATCTCGGGCATCGTCGGTGTGGTCCTCGGTGTCGTGATCATGCGCAACCCCGAGTCGACGATCAAGGTGATCGTGCTGTTGACGGCCATCTTCTGGATCATCTCCGGCATGGTCGACTTCTTCAGGGGCCTCACGAACGAGATGTTGCCCGATCGCGGGGCGCGGATCGCCTTCGGCGCCCTTGCGGCGGTCTTCGGCATCGTCATCCTGGCGTGGCCGGATATCACCATCGGGGTGTTCGCCGTGCTCATGGGGATCTATGTGGTGCTCTTCGGGATCCTCGAGGTCGTGGCCTCATTCCAGGTCAAGAACGCCTGACGCGTCTCCCGACGGTCGGGCGGATGCAGCGCACGATCCCGTTGCGGGCACAGCTCCCCTGAGTCAGGCCGTGCTGTCGCCGACGATGGCAGCGACGTCGAACGTCGTTCCCGTGGCGTCCTCCGAGACACGCCAGAGCAGGTCCAGGTCCTCCTGCCTCGCCGACGACGGGAGGAAGCCCCTGCGCACGGGGTCGCCGAAGTTGACCCACTGCGGGGTGTAGAACTCGCCGCCGTCGGCCTTCAGGTCGGTGGCGGCCCTGAGCTGCGGGAGGGCGCCGCGTGCGGCATCCATGCCGAGGCGCTGCACCGATCGGTGGAAGAAGCGCTGGCTCCA
The DNA here is from genome assembly GCA_963792405.1 of uncultured Acidimicrobiia bacterium. Taxonomy (GTDB): domain Bacteria; phylum Actinomycetota; class Acidimicrobiia; order Spongiisociales; family UBA5794; genus SZUA-442. The sequence continues at coordinate 1,744,348 of CAWBVU010000006.1, read as the reverse complement.
GCCTCCACCACTCTCGGCGGCGCTCGTCGCCTGGAGGTTCGTGTTCGAGAACCCGGGGTGGGCGACGAGGCTGCGGGTCGTCGCCCCCGCCGACCTCAGTCGCCGGTCGAGCTCCAGCGCGAAGTGGAAGTTCGCGCGCTTTGACCGCCCGTATGCCCTCCAAGGGTCGTAGGACCGCTCCATGGCGAGATCGTCCGGGTCGAGGGGGGCGTGGACGTTCCGTCCAGTGGAGGTGACCGTGACGATGCGGCCGTTGCCGCTGGCCTCGATCGCGGGCAGAAGCAGCGCTGTGAGAACGAAGTGCCCGAGGTGGTTCGTTCCGAACTGCATCTCGAATCCGTCCTCGGTGGTCCGTCGCGGGATGCCCATGACGCCTGCGTTGTTGATCAGGATGTCGATCCGGGGATGGGTCCCGACGATGGCCTCGGCGGCGGCGCGGACGGACGCGAGGGAGGCGAGGTCGAGTGGCGCGATCTCGAGGTCGCCGCCGGGGAGGCCGGCGAGGATGTCGTCACGAGCGGCCTCCGCCTTTGCCGCGTCCCGCGCCGCCATCACCACCGTGGCACCCTTCCCTGCGAGGGCGCGTGTCGACTCGAGGCCGAGGCCGCTGTTGGCTCCCGTCACGACGGCGACCCTATCCGACTGGTCAGGGATGTCTCGAGCAGCCCAGCTCATGCCGCACACCTTCGTGGCTGATGGATGATCCTGCTTCCGTTCAAGACCCGTCGCGGGTGAGCGATGACGTCGGTCACGGCCCACCTGCGCGCTCTGCACGGTCGAAGGCGTCCACCACGGCTTTGGCGAGCCGATCCTTGCGCAGCCACACGAGGGTGGCGTGACCTCCCGGCTCCCACCTGAGTTCGCTTCCCTCCCAGTGGTCCGCGAGCGCCGCCGTCGCCTCGGACGGGATGTAGGCGTCCGAACGCGCCCCGACGACCACGGCGTGTGCGGTGTGCGGTGCCGGCGGGATGTCGAGCACGGACACGCGCGACAGCACGCCCCGAAGGCGGTCTGCCTGCGCACGCCCTCCCAGCGCATCCCAGGCGATGCCGTGCCTGAGCACCCCGTCGAGGAAGACCGGTGCAGGGGAGTGGGACGCGGCGAGCGCAGCGGTCGCGACCGCGAACGGCATGGTGGCGGCGACGATCGCGGCGGTGTTCGCCCCCATCGAGTAGCCGGCGACGCCGACGGCATGCCCGTCGGCGGCGAGCGCTGCGATGATCCCCCTGGCCTCGACGCACACGGAGCCGCCCATCAGCATGAAGTCCGCCACCGTGCGAATCGGGTGTCCCCCGTGGGGGTCGGGGTGGCGCGACCCGAAGTAGGCGTTCTCGAGGATGATCGAGCCGATGCCGCTGGCCGCCAACCTCCGTGCGAGGGCGGTCCTCACCCTCGGCTCGTGCTCGTTCCACGCAGGCATGAGGACGACGATCCGTCGGGGCTCCTTCCTCGGCATCACCGACACCGCCGACCCCAGGCGAGCCCTGGCTGGAAGCCCCTCGAACGGGCTGGTGAAGGTTCCATGCGTGACGCGAAGGTCGCCGTCGACGGCCGATGTGAGCCAGGTGATGTCGATCGCGGAGGGTGGCGTGCCAGCGATGTCGATCGGGGTCAGGAACTCCTCCGGCCCCCACCCGTCGATGAAGAAGCGGATGTCAGCGGGGCCGAGGCGCAGCACGGCCGCCGAAGCCATGTCGATGGGGTGCCTCATGGCACGGCTGCGAGCAGGTCGGCGGCCACGGGATACAGGCGGCGCTTCACGGTCGTGAGCGTGGCGGCGTCCTTTCCCGAGTGGGAATGGGCGATGTCCCTCGCCATGGGAAGGACCTCGGCCTCCGGGTAGGCGTGGGTCACCACACCGGTGCGTTCCGCCTCGGTCCCGCCGATGCGCCGGCAGCTCACCACGAGGTCGTGGGCGATCGGTTGGGGCAACTTCGCCACGATGAGCGCCGACATGCCAGCGGAGAACGGGATCCCGACATCGACGGAGGGAAGACAGAAGAAGCCCTTGTCCTCGCGCATCACGCGGACGTCGTGGGCGAGCGCGAGCAAGGCGCCTGCGGCGTACGTATGGCCATTGAGCGCAGCGACGGTGACGAGGGGAAGGGTCAGGATGCGCCCGAGCAGGAGGTCCACGCTGCGCATGAACGACGCGAGCTCCGGCTCGGACATGTCGGCGACCTCGTGGAGGTCGAGGCCGGTGGACCAGTGGCGATCCACGCCGGTCACCACGACCGACGACACCTCGGGATCCGCTTCGATCTCGTCGAGCATGGTGTTCCAGGAACTGATGGCCGCGGTCCCGAGGCGATTCTCACCACTGGTCATCGTGGCGATGACGATGGGACCCTCCCTGGTCAGCGTGAACTCGATCATGGGCACCACGGTACCGGCCGTCCGGATGTGAGTCCGGCGGTCGTAGCATCACCCGACACATGGCCGTTCTCTCAGTCCTGTACCTGGTGTTCGCGGCGTCGACGCTGATCCTCGGCGTCAACGCGGTGCGTCCGCCGATGACGGGGGCGTCGCCGATCCTGCGGCCCCCGTGGCTGCAGGTGATGCTCACGAGCGAGCTCGCTCCCCTCGGAGCTGCCGTGGTCACCCTCGTGACGGTCGCCGCGGTCCTCCTCGGTGTGACCGACAGGGCCGTGGGCGCTGTTGCACTCTGGATGAGTGTCGCCGCGTTGGTGCTGCTGGGCTGGCAGATCGTGCAGGCGTCCCGGACACGTTCGGTGATGCGGCGCACCCTCGAAGGCATCGCACAGGTCGGTGTGCCCCGGTACGACTGGGCGGCAGTCGCCTACCCGTACCCGTATCGCCTTCCCGAGGGCGTCGAACGGATCGACGACCTCACCTACGCCCCCGGCCTGCAGCTCGACCTGTACCGGTCGACCTCGGCACCGGCCCATGACCGTGCACCGGTGCTCATCCACGTCCACGGCGGCTCGTGGGGTGGGGGACATCGCAGGCAACAGGCCCAGCCGCTGATCCAGGAGATGGCGCGGCGCGGCTGGGTGGTGGCGAGCGTCGACTACCCCCTCGTGCCCGAGGCGACGTTCCCCGACCAGGTGATCGCCCTGCACGGTGCCCTCCGATGGCTCAGGGACCACGCGGACGTCCACGGCACCGATCGCGACCGGATCTTCATCACGGGTGGCTCAGCCGGTGCCCACCTCGCCTCGCTCGTCGCGCTGACCGACGGCGACTCCCCATGGTCCGCCCGACACGCCGATGAGGCGCCGATCGCCGGTGCCGTCACGATCTACGGCGTCTACGACCTCCTCGATCGCAATGGGATCAGGGACTTCTGGCCGATCGTCACCGAGATGCTCATCAAGGCGGACGCCGATGCGGAGCCCGGCAAGTTCCGTGACGGATCCCCGATCGACCACGTCGATGAGGATGCGCCACCGTTCCTCATCGTGCACGGCACCCACGACTCCCTCGTTCCCCTCGCGGAGTCGGTCCACTTCGCAGAGGCCCTCGCCGCCGTGTCGGCACGGCCCGTGCTCCTCGCGCCGATTCCGGGGGCGACCCACGGATTCGACGTGGTCAGGTCGCTGCGCACCCAGCAGCTCATCGCGGGCATCTCGGCCTTCCTCGAGGCGATGGCCAGAGTCGACGCGACGGACCAGCCGTCGCAGCGGTGAGTACGATCGCGGCATGATCACACCGGGCATGTCGGCGACCGTCGCGTTCGTCGTGGACGAGTCCTCGACCGCCGTGGCCCTCCGATCAGGCGACGTTCCCGTCCTCGGGACCCCGAAGGTCGTCGCACTCATGGAGGAGGCCGCCGTCGCCGCGGTCGCCGCCGGCCTGGACCCGTCCCAGACCACCGTCGGCACGCACCTGTCGGTCGACCACCTGGCGCCCACGCACGTCGGTCGCGGTGTGACCGCAGCGGCTGCGGTCACGGGTGTCGACGGCAGGAGGATCATCCTCGACGTCCGGGTCACCGAGGATGGCAGGGACGTGGCAACGGGCCGTCACGAACGTGTCGTGGTCGATCGCGATCGCTTCCTCGCTTCGTGACGCGGAGGCCGAGGAATCAGGCGAGCCACTCGACGCGGCACCAGCGCCGTTGCTGGCACGACGGGCACTGCATCCACCGGCTGTAGGGCCGCATCGGGAACCACAACGAGATCGACATGATCCGCACGACGGTCTCGATGAGGGTGATACGCGACCGAACCTTGCAGAACGAGCAGGTGATGACGGCCGTTCCCGGCTCGCGGTGTCCCGCCGAGTAGAGGGCCTCATGACCTTCGATGTCGTGGCGCTCGACGAGCGGGTCGTCACGAAGGGTGTCGTCGATCTCGATCGGAGGCGTCTCGAACAGGGCGCGTTTGCCCTCCCTGTCGCTTCTCGAGGTCACAGCATCGCCTCGAGGTTCGCCGCGACCTCGCGATAGGCCTCCGCTGAGCGGGACCGGCGCGCGTGCCGAAGCACGGAGACACCCTCCCCCGGCGCCTCTGCGACGCGCACGGACCTCGGGATCGGGGGCTCGATGATGTCGAGGCCGTGCACCTCCCGCACCTCCTCGAGGACGCGCTTGCCCAGGTTCGTGCGTGCGTCGAACATCGTGGCGATCCCCCCCAACACGCCGAGGTGCTCGTTGGTGTAGTGGCGGACGTCATTGATCGTCTCGAGGAGCTGGCCCACCCCGCGATCGGAGAGCGTCTCGGCCTGGAACGGGATCAGGACCGAGTCGGCGGCGGTGAGGGCATTGACCGTGAGGATGCCGAGGGACGGGCCGCAGTCGATGAGGATGATGTCGTAGCGGTCCCTCACGTCCGTCAACGCCCTCGCGAGGACGAACTCCCTCCCGGTCTTGGTGAGCAGGTGGATCTCGGATCCCGCCAGGTCGATCGACGACGGCAGGAGGTCGGGGCCCTCGCGCTCGATGATGACGTCATCGGCCGTCGCCCTTCCGAGGAACACGTCGTGGATCGTCTGCTCGAGGCGGTCGGGGTCGTACCCCGCGGCGTAGGTGAGGCAGGCCTGGGGGTCCAGATCGACCATCAGCACGCGCCGTCCCCGCTCCGCCAGGGCCTCGGCGAGGGTGTGCACGGTGGTGGTCTTGGCGACCCCGCCCTTCTGGTTCGCGACAGCGATGACCGATGCCATGGATCGATACTACGCCGAGCGCGATGCGGGTCCACCGGGCGCCTCGTCGAGCAGTCCCGGTCAGAGCCCTCCGCCCGGCGCGCAGACGGGCGCCGTCGGATCCTGGATCACGGGGTGGCCCGTCCGCTCGATGACCACAGGCACGAGGCAGGCGCCGACCCTGCCATCGGGCTCGAACACGAACTGGGCGATCGCCGTCCGCGTCGATGACGCCGGGTATGCCTGCCAGACGAAGTTCCCGAGCCCCCACGCGATCGGCCTTCCCTCGTAGAACTCGAGGGGCTGGAGGACGTGTTGGTGATGGCCGAAGATCCCGTCGGCGCCGGCGTCGATCCAGGCCTCCGCCTGTCGGCGTTCGGAGGCCCTCGGGGTCGACGTGCCCTGTTCGCCCCAGTGCGCCGTGACGAGGACGATGTCCGCCACCTCGTCCGCGATGCGGATCACCTCGGCGATCGCCTCGGTGTCGTCGCCATGGGTCATGCCAGGCCGGTCGTCGAGCGCGAGCCACGAGCCTGTCTCCGGGTTGACCCCGCCACTCCCGATGACCGCGACGGTCCAGCCCCCGATCTCGGTCACGTAGGGGGTCGAGGCTTCCGTGATGTCCATGCCCGTGCCCACCGGTTCGATGCCGACGTTCCTGAGATTGGCCATCCCGTCGAGCATCGCCTCGAAGCCGAAGTCCATGCTGTGGTTGTTCGCGAGGTTGGCGACGTCGACCCCCGCCGCTGCCATGGACGGCAGGGCCTCGGTGTCACAGCGGAACGTGTACGGCTTGTCCCATGGCGTCCCGAGCTCCGACGGTGCGCACTCGAGGTTCACGATCGTGAGGTCATCCGCGAGGAATGCCCCGAACAGACCCGTCCACGCGTCCTCGTAGCCGGTCTTCGGGAAGGAGCGGACGAACGTCGGGTCGAGGTTGACGTCCCCCGTCCCCGACACGACCAGCCGACGTCTGGACGTCGTGATGGCGACGGGCTCGGTGGTCGTCGTGGTCGGCTCGGGCGTCACCGTGGTCGTGGTGGTGGTGGCCGGGTCGACGGCGGCGAGCGTCGTGAGGGGCGCAGCCTCGACGGGATCGGTGGTGGCGGCGGACGGCGCACAGCCCGCCGCGGCGGCGGCGCACAACACGACCACTCCCAGATATCGTGGCAGCACGACGTAACCGTACCGCGATGGGTCCGTTCGGGACGCACGGTGCGGCCACACGGCGCGTCGAGGATCTGCAGGCGCGCGCCACCGGAGCCGAGACCACGGGAGGTCGTGATGGGCGACAGGCGAACCACCGCACGGGCATTCCACGATGCCGGAGGTGTCGACGACTGGCGGGTGCTGTACTGGGGTGCGTACGCCTTCTATCGCACCGGCTCGTTCGCGCAGGGCGTGAGGTTCGTGTCGGCCATCGCGGACGTCGCCGGCGCCCTTGGGCACTTCCCGGACGTCGACCTCCGTCCCGACGGGGTCACCATTCGGACCTTCACGCGGGAGGACGGTGCCCTGAGCGACCTCGACATCGACCTGGCACGCGGCGTCGCCGCCACCGCTCGGGATCTCGGTCTTCAGGCGGATCCATCCCAGGTCCAGGCCGTCGGCATCGCCGTCGCGCAGGACGCTGGTGCGGATGTCAGGCCCTTCTGGGCGGCAGCCTTCGGCTACCGGTACCTCGGTGACGAGGATGCGATCGATCCGCACCGGCGCAATCCCCACCTGTGGTTCCATGAGCTCGATCCACCGAGACCCGGCCGCGGGCGCGTCCACATCGACGTCAGCGTCCCCGCCGATGAGGCACAGTCCCGGATCGAAGCCGCACTCGCCGCAGGAGGTCGGATCGCCGACGACTCGCACGCACCCGAGTGGTGGACCTTGGCGTCACCCGACAACCATGGTGTCGACATCGCGGCATGGCCCGACTTCGAGGACCACGTTCCCGACTGACACCCGGGCGACGTCAGACGCCAGTCGTCACGAATCGGCTCGCCGCGCGGCGTCCTCGAGGCGGGCTCGATAGGCCTCCCACCACGCGGCGTCGACGTCGGGCAGGTTCGAGACCCCCTCACGGAGGCCGACCGCGCCATCGATCAGCTCCCGCACGATGTCGGCGTGTCCTGCATGTCGATGGGTCTCCGCGATCACGTGGACCAGGATCTGGTGCAGCGAGACCTCGCGTCGATCGGGAGGCCACCAGGGGACCATCCCCACGGCGTCGAGGTCCAGCTCGTCGATCGTGGTGTCGGCGTGGCTCCAGGCCCTCCGATACAGCCCGACGACGTCCTCCCTGGACTCGTCCGGTGTCGCCCACATGTCGGCGTTGGGCTCGGCATCGTCGTCCCACCACGGGAGTACCTCGTCGAATGGTCGATCGAAGGTGGTGCCGAAGTAGCCGAACTCGACGCTGGCGAGGTGCTTGACGAGTCCGAGGAGGTTGGTCCCCGTCGGTACCATCGGGCGGCGGATGTCGTACTCGCCGAGACCCCCGAGCTTCCACACGACGGCATCCCTGCCGCTCTGCAGGTAGCGTCGGAGGTGCTCCTTGGGTGAGGTCATGGGGCCATCATCGCAGTGGCGTGGCCCGCGTGCATGGACACCTGCGTCGTGGGGGCGGACAATCGATGGAGAGCTGCGCTCCCGGAGGCAGGCATGCCACACCCCGACACCCCCGCTTCGCCCGACAGGGATGCTCCGGGTGCCGAGGAGATCGCCCGTCGTCTCGGCGCGATCGCCGATGCGCTCGCCGCCCTGCCCTCGGGGTTTTCTGCGGAGCGGTATCGCCTCCTGAGGGAACGAGACGCCGTCCGAGCCCAGGCGGCGCACCTCGAGATGTCGTCGGATGCCGGCCGCTCCACCGAGTCCCTCGAAGCCGAGCTCGCGTCGCTACGGACGAACCGGAAGGCGCTTGCCGGCTCGATGGGCGGCTACGTCATCGGCGAGGGAGGGCACAGCCTCGGACATGTCGGTGCCGCGATCACGACGCTGCGCGGGCGATCCCGCGCGGTGCCGGAGATCGAGCGGTTGACGGTGCGCATCACCCAGATCGAGGATGCGCTCTCCGCCCGCGCCGTCGGGACTGCGGTCGATCATCCACGGCACGAGAGCTGAGAGGGCGTCACCCTGATGCGCGCACCGGGACCAAGCGGTGGACCTCGCCCTCGAGGTTGGCGACCAGGACCTCCCCATCGGGATCCGTGGCGAACGTCGTCACCATGCCGAGGCTTCCCAGCGTGGCCTCCCAGTCCTTGATCCGTCCAAGCTCTCCTTCCTCGACGGGGGCCGAGCGCATCCATCCCACACAGTGGTCACCGAACAGATAGTGGCCGCGCAGCTCGGGGATCGCCGTCCCGCGATACACGACACCTCCGATGAGCGCGCAGACGCGCTCGTGCGGGATCACGACGACCGGCATGGTCATCCCGTCGCGGTCGCATGTCTCGGCCTCGAAGCACTCGTCCGCCTCGAGCACGGGCCAGCCGAAGTTGGCGCCGCCCTCCGACAACGGGAGGACGTCGATCTCCTCCGCCGAGTACTGGCCCACGTCGGCGATGATCAGGTTGTCCCCATCGATGGTGAAGCGCCATGGATTGCGCAATCCATAGGCGAACACCTCAGGCGCCCCCTCCTCCGAATCGACGAAGGGGTTGTCGGGGGGAACTGCGTAGGGATCTGCGTTGTCGACGTCGATCCTCACGATCGTGCCATTGAGGGTGTCCGGGTTCTGGCCATGGCCGTACGGGTCGCCGTTGCCGCCGCCGTCACCGAACGAGAGCCACAGGTCCCCCCTCGGACCGAAGAGGATCCCGCCGCCCTGGTGGTACTTGTGCGGCTGGGGCACCTCGAGGACGAGGTGCTCGCTCGAGGCGTCGAACCGGCTCCCGTTCCAGGTGAAGGACGACACGACGACGTCGAAGTCCGTGTCGGTGTACACGACGAAGCCGCGGGGGTCGCGAGGGAAGTCCGGGTGGATCGCCAGGCCGAGGAGCCCCTGCTCGTTGACCTCCCACCCGATCCGCGAGCCCAGGTCGAGCACGGCATCGCGCCCGTCCGATGAGAGGGTCACGATCCGTCCCGTGCGCTCCACGATGAAGACCTCGTCGATCGCCCTCGCCGTGGCGATGGCGACGGGCTCGGAGAGGCCATCGGCGACGGGTTCGAGAGCGAGGCGCTCGAGCGGGGGAGGGCTCGGGAGGTCGGGATGGGTGGTCGTCGTGGTGGCGCGCTGGGGGCCGACGGGAGCGGGTTCTGCGCCGGCGCACCCCGCGACCGCAACGGCGAGCACGAGCCACGTGAAGGCGAACGATCTGGCCATCGGCGTCAGGTTACGAACGGTGTGGCTTCATCAGCGATGCGCCGACCGTCAGCGGGCGTCGGCAGGTGTGGTCGGGAAGTAGGCCGCCTCCCAGGTGTGGATCACTTCGAGCAGGGTTTCGGGCGCCTCGAGCATGGGGACGTGTCCGACGCCTTCGAAGAACGCATGGGTCCAGTCCGGGCGTTCACGTGCCATCCATCGTGCGGTCTCGATCTGGATGAGGTCGTCCTCCGTCCCGTGGACGAGGAGGGTGGGCTGGCTGATCCGGTGCAGCAGCCTCGCGAAGGTCGACTTGGTCACGACGTACGGCGCGATCGTGTTGACGGCCTCGACGAGCGCGTCGGTCGCCCAGGGCTGGGTGCGCCGCAGCTCCGCCACCTCGAGGGCGTCCGCCCACACCCGCGGGTCGAGCGATGCGACGTCGGCCGTGACGAAGTCGAGCGTCTCGGCGACGCCGTCCGCGGGTGACTGGGTCGACCGGTACACGTCGACCGCCAGGGCCCCGAGCCATGGCACCAGCGGGACGGACAGCCGCGCAGCGGCCGAGGGTCGCACCCTGAACCAATTCGTGACCGGTGCCGCAGGGTCGATGAGGACGATGCCGTCCACCTTGGCGGGGAATCGGTCGGCGACGAGGAGCGAGATCAGGCCGCCCATCGAGTTCCCGATGAGGATCGCATCGCCACCGAAGTGGTCGATCACATCGGCGACCACGAGGGCGTTCGCCTCGACCGACGACCCCCGCCCGGCCGGGGGAGTGTGGCCGAAGCCGGAGAGGTCGGGAGCGACCACTCGGTGGGTCCTCGCCAGGTCGGGTGCGATCAGGTTCCAGTTGTGGGCAGATCCCTCCAGACCGTGCACGCAGACGATCAGCGGGCCCTCCCCACCGTGGTCGGCGATACTGACAGGCCCATTCGACTGGATGATGAGGCGCTCGGATGTCATGTGATCCCCAATCCGTCGAGGAGCGTCACCATGTCCGAGGGTGCGTAGATGCCCTGGAAGTAGAACCGCGAGACACCGAGGTCGGCGAAGCGGTCGAGCTCCTCCCTCACCTCGTCGAACGTGCCCCTCGGCGTCCGTCGGTGGTCGAAGTACGCCTCGAGCTCGTCGCGGGACATCCCGCCATCGGAGGCCCGCTGGTCCATGAGCTCCTCGTACTCGGGGCGCGTCGCCGCTGCGACGACCTGTCCCGAGGAGGAGAGGCGGATCGAATCGACGTCCCTGCCCGCCGCGATCGCGGACGCGCGGAATCGATCGATGCGGTCCGCCATGTCATCACCGGGGTAGACGTTGAACTCGTCCGCGAAGCGGCCAGCGAGATCCGGTGTCCGGCGCCTGCCCAATCCGCCGACGACGATCGGGATCCTTCCGAGCGGTGGCGGTGAGAGCGGGAAGGGGCGGAGGCGGAAGTGGTCGCCCTCGAAGCCCGGGTGTGAGGGGTCGAATGCTGCCGTCAGGTAGCCGAGGGCCTCCTCCAGGAGGGCAAACCTCGTCGCCGTGTCGGGGAACGGGAACCCGAAGACGTCGTGTTCGAACTCGAACCATCCCGTCCCGACACCGAGGGCGAATCGCCCTCCTGACATGCGATCGATCGTGACGGCCATCTTCGCGAGGACGGCGGGATGCCGGAAGGTGATCGGCGACACGAGCATGACGAGCTCGATCGACTCCGTCTCCCTGGCGAGGCCCCCGAGCTGGATGAACGCATCGGGCGCCGGCGCCTCCTTGGCGGCCTCCTCGGTGACGGCCATGAGGTAGTGGTCGGGGAGGGCAAGGGCGACGAGTCCCCTGTCGACGGCGAACCGGGCCGCGTCGAGGACATGGTCGTAGGTGCCCGATACCTGGAGTGCGTAGTCCATCGTCGCCGTCCTCACCCCAAGCGTAGGGGCGGTCAGGGCGGAGCCATCGGACGACACCTTCCTCGACGACACCATCCTCGACGACACCATGGACTCGCGTGGTGTGACCACGTAGGTTGTCGGACAGCACGCGATGGAAGGGAGCAGCCATGCGCCAGTCGTACTTCTCGCCCGAGGTGTTCCGATTCCTCAAGGAACTCGCCGCCAACAACAACCGACCGTGGTGGGAGGAGCACAAGGATCGCTACATCGCCGTGATCCGCGATCCGGCGAAGGAGTTCATCGTGGACTTCGAACCGAGGCTCCAGAACATCTCGGATCACTTCACGGCAGACCCCCAGACCAACGGTGGCTCCCTGATGCGACCGTATCGGGACACGAGGTTCAGTACGGACAAGACGCCGTACAAGACGAACGTCGGCATCCAGTTCCGCCACGAGATGGGCAAGGACGTCCACGCCCCCGGCTTCTACCTCCATATCGAGCCGGGCGCGTGCTTCGCCGGTGTGGGCATGTGGCGGCCCGAGCCGAAGGTCGCGAAGAAGATCAGGGACGCGATCCACGACGACCCTGCGGCATGGAGGACCGCCACGAGGTCCAAGGCGTTCACCGGGGCGTGGTCGACCGAGACCGACGACGACGAGATGCTCAAGCGCCTCCCGAAGGAGTACGACGACACGTTCCCGTACGCCGACGACCTCCGGAAGAAGAGCTTCACCTACGGCCACGGACTGGCCCAGAAGGCCGTCACCTCCCCAGACTTCGACGATCAGCTCGCGAAGCTGTACAGGGCGGCATCGGAGTACACCGCATTCCTGTGCCGGGCCATCGGCCTTCCGTACTGACCGGGCGGTGACATCCCGTCAGGCGGCGAGGGATGGCCTCGGGTGGCCGCGAATCGAGAACGCGACCATCGCGGCCGCGAGCCACGTGACCAGCATCAGCGGTCCGCCGATCGCCACGAACGCCACGATCGCGACGGCCGTACCCGCAGGCACGAGAGCGAGAAGCCTCCTCGGTCCGGTGTCCGTCACCGTGATCGAGATGGACGCAACGATCAGTCCGGTCAGCGAGATGGCCGTCCCGAGCACGAAGACGAAGAACACCCAATCGATGCCGAGCCCATCCTCGAAGATGTTGGCGACGCCGCCGATGCCCAATCCGATGGCACCGACCTTCGAGCCTCGGCGCACCCATCGACCGCCGACCATCTCCCCGTAGAGCCAGACCGCCACGGCGAGGATCAGGAGGGCCGTGGTGAAGCCGATGACGAAGCGCCACTCGAATTGGGATGCCTTGGCGTCGTTCGTCGGGTCGAAGATCCACCAATAGGCGAAGCAGGCGGTCCCGGCCAGGGCGAAGGAGGCCATCCGAACGCCGGGGCTCGCGCGCATCGGGGCACGGTACTCGGTCCGTGCGCCCGCCGTCGCGCATGTCGGCAGACGGGCTCTGACGTAGGCTGGAGAGGGTGAAGGTCGATGCGCTCGCCCTGGTGGCCGCGTCACTCCTCGGGGGGCTGGCGCTGTTCCAGATCGCCCTCGCCCTCGGTGCACCCATGGGTCGCGTCGTGTTCGGCGGTCGCGTCGCGCAGCCGGATGGCCGTCTTCCCGTTCCCTGGCGCATCGGGAGCGCCATCGCCTCGCTCGTCCTCGTGGGTTTCGCCTGGGTGATCCTCGCACGGGGTGGAGTGATCACCACCCGTGTCGACGAGACGCTGCTGACGGTGCTCGCGTGGATGGTGGTCGCCTACCTGGCGGTGAACACCGCGGCCAATGCCCTTTCGAGCGAACCGGTGGAGCGGTACCTGTTCGGCGGGATCAGCGGCGTTCTCGTCGTGATCTGTGCGATCGTCGCCGCGTCGGGACCTACCTGAGGGCCGTCCCCGTCGTCAGGTGAAGCGTGCGGCAGCCGCCCAGGCGAAGTCGGCGAACGGGAACGTCCGATCGAGCGACCAGCGGAACGCGAGGCCGTCGAGCGCACCGAGGAGCAGCTCCGCCGTGACTTCGGCATCGGCGGGCGTCAGAGCCGAGTCCGCCCTGGCCATCGCGGCGGCGAAGCGCTCCACGCGTCGCTGGTGGTGGCGCAGGAACCGTGCCCGCGCCCCATCACCCGTGGACTCACCGGTGAGCGCGGCGAGGACGTAGACCTTGGCGAGCTGGGGTTCCTCCTCGAAGAAGCGCACGAAGGCCTTGACGAGGTCGTCGACGCTGTCGATGCCCGCACCGTCGGGATCGGGATCCACGGCTGCGATGGCCTCGGCCACCACGACCATCACCGCCTCCTCCTTCGAGTCGAAGAGGTTGTAGAACGAGCCTGCCCGCACCTCTGCCCTGTCGCAGATGGCCTTGAGGGTGGCGGCATCGAGGCCGCCCTCGGCGAGGAGCGAGCGCGTCGCGTCGATGATGCGGGCCTCGGTCTGGATGCCTGCCTGATAGCGACCCATCGCACGTCTCCCCGAACGCTCCCCGAACGGCCCCTCGGACGGCCGCCTGCGGGAACGCTGAGGTCCCCGTCGGCCGCATCGTATGGGAATTCTGAGCGCGAACTCAAATATGAGTGGACGCTCTAATTTGAGTGTAGACTCAAAAAGACGCAGGAACAGGCCCGGTGGCTGTCGATCGCCTCGCCGGGCCCGCGAACGGTGGGACGCGAGGGAGCACATGAGCCACTACAAGAGCAATCTCAGGGACATCCAGTTCAACCTCTTCGAGTACCTCGGGGTCGGCGATTACTACGGCGTGGCCCCGTTCGACGCGTTCGACAGTGACACCGCGATCGATGCGATCCGCGAGGTGGACCGGCTCGCCACCGAGGACTTCGCCTCGAGCTTCGTCGACTCGGACAGGGTCCCCCTCGAGCTCATCGACGGCGAGGTGAAGTTGCCGGCCTCGGTCCATGCCAGCCTCGACGCACTCTTCGACGGTGGATGGCACCTCCTCGGCATCGAGCAGGACCTCGGGGGATTCGGTGCCCCCGAGACGCTGCGCTGGGCCACCACCGAGCTCTTCGTCGGGGCGAGCCCCGCCGTGTTCCTCTACGCATCCGGAACGCTGATGGCACGCGTGATCGCCGCCGTCGGAACCGAGGAGCAGAAGCGGACCTGGGCGAAGTGGATCGTGGACAACCGCTGGGGGGCCACGATGGTGCTCACCGAGCCCGACGCGGGATCCGACGTCGGGGCCGGGACGTCGAAGGCGATCCACGTCGAGGGCGACACCTACCACCTCGAGGGTGTCAAGCGTTTCATCACGTCCGGCGAGAACGACTACTACGACAACATCGTCCACCTCGTGCTCGCTCGACGTGAGGGCGGTGAGCCGGGGACCAAGGGCCTGTCGATGTTCATCGTGCCCAAGTACCTCGTGAACGAGGACGGCTCACTCGGCGAGCGCAACGGCGTGTGGGCGACCAACATCGAGAAGAAGATGGGCATCAAGGGCTCCACCACCTGCGAGCTCACGATGGGCATGAACGAGCCGTGCGTCGGCTACCTCGTCGGTGACGTCCACGAGGGCATCAAGCAGATGTTCCTCGTCATCGAGGACGCCCGCATGCTCATCGGCGTCAAGTCTGCCGCCACCCTCTCGACCGGCTACCTCAATGCCCTGGCGTACGCCAAGGAGCGGGTCCAGTCCGCTGACATGACCCAGATGACGGACAAGACGGCGCCACGTGTGCGGATCATCAACCATCCCGATGTCCGTCGCATGCTCATGCTCCAGAAGGCCTATGCCGAAGGACTTCGAGCGCTGTGGATGTACGCCGCGATGTCCCTGGACAAGACGCACCTCGAGACCGACAAGGAGTATTGGGCGAAGCTCAACGACCTCCTCCTGCCGCTGGTGAAGGGCTACTCGTCCGAGAAGGCCTACGAGCTCCTCGCCACCTCCCTCCAGGTGTTCGGCGGGTCCGGATTCACGCAGGACTACCCGATCGAGCAGTACATCCGCGACGCCAAGATCGACACCCTCTACGAGGGGACGACGGCGATCCAGGCGCTCGACCTGTTCTTCCGCAAGATCGTCCGTGACCAGGGCCAGACGCTGGTCCGCTTCTCCGAGGGGATCCTCGAATACGTCAAGGGCGGTTCGGACGAGTTCGCCGCGGAGCGCCAGGAGCTCGGTCAGGCCCTCGAGCAGCTCCAGAACCACGTGGGGGTCCTCGTCCAGCACTCGATGGCGTCACAGGCCGAGCCGACAGAGCTCTACAAGGTCGGGTTCCACACGAATGCCCTCCTGAGGAGCCTCGCCGAGGTCGTGATCGCCTGGCTGCTGCTCGAACACGCCGAGGTGGCCGCGAGGGCATTGCCGAACGCCTCGGGCGCCGACGTGGACTTCTACACGGGGAAGATCGCATCTGCCCGCTTCTTCGTGCGCGAGGCCCTGCCGAAGGTGGCCACGAGGACGGCAGCCGCAGAAGCGGAGGACGCCTGGCTCATGGACCTCCCCGAGGGGGCGTTCTAGCCCCTCCGAACCGATCGGTCGCTCCCCGGCCTGCACCGGAGGTCGGGTGACCAGAGTCCCACGCGTCGATCGTCGCGAGTACCGTGGAATCATGAGCGACACGTACGACGCCATCCTGAAGCTGCGTGCGATCCGCCAGTTCGAGGATCGCCCGATCGACCCGTCCGACCTCGCTGCAGTCCTGGAAGCTGCCCGCTGGACGGGATCGTCGAAGAACAGCCAGAACTGGTCCTTCATCGTCGTGGACGATCCCGACGTGAAGGAACGGCTGTGCGCTGCAGGCGACTTCACCACGCCCATCGCCGACGCGCCTGCGGCCATCTGCCTCGTCGAGGAACCGGGAGGGTACGAGTTCGACACCGGACGGCTCGCCCAGAACATCATGCTCGCCGCCGACGCCATCGGCATGGCGACGTGCCCCATCACCCTCCACAGGGACCACCTCGCCTCGGAGGTCCTGGAGCTCCCTGAGGGGCGTCGATGCCGCTATGCGGTGGCCATCGGATATCCGGGCCCGACAGCGGGGCCGGCGCGGTTCGGTGGCCGCAAGACGATGGACGAGCTGCTCCATCACAACACGTACGCCACCTGAGCCCGAGGGCCCTGTGGGCGGCCCTCCGCGAGACGATCCGATGGTTGGTGCGCGGCGCTGGCGTCCCCACTCCCTCGCCTAGCCTGAGATTCCGATGGCCGATGCGATTCCGATGACGAGATTCCAGACGTTCGGCTCCTCGGCGGAGCCCGTGCGGCTCGCCGCAGGCGGTGCGCTGCCGTCGGTCGAGGTCGCGTACGAGACCTACGGACGGCTCAACGAGCGGCGTGACAACGCTGTCCTGCTCTTTCATGCGCTCACCGGGAGCCAGCACGCCGCCGGCATCAACCCCTCCGTTCCGGAGGCAGGTGGGCGGTGGACCGACGAGATGCACCTCGGTTGGTGGGATGACTTCATCGGACAGGGGAAGGCGCTCGACACCGACGAGCTGTTCGTCGTCTGCGCCAACTACCTCGGCGGGTGCTACGGGAGCACGGGCCCCGCGAGCATCGACCCCGACAGCGAGAAGCCCTACGGATCGGGCTTCCCCGTCGTCACCTTCGCCGACATGGTGGACGTACAGGTGGAGCTGGTCCGGCACCTCGGGATCGGACGGCTCCGAGCGGTCGTCGGTGGCTCGGTGGGGGGCTTCATGGCCCTGTCCCTCGCGACCCGCTACCCGGACATGGTCGAGTTCGTGATCCCGATCGCCTCGGGCCTCCAGGTCACCGAGCTCCAGACGCTGCACAACTTCGAGCAGATCACCGCCATCGCAGGCGATCCCAGGTTCGCAGGGGGTGACTACTACGACGGGGCGCCTCCCTCCGATGGGCTCGCCCTCGCCAGGATGATCGGGCACAAGACGTTCGTGTCCCTCGACGCGCTCGCCGAGCGGGCTCGGAGCGAGGTCGTCGACGAGGTAGGACCCGGTTCCTACCGGATGACGAGCAACCTCGAGTCGTACATGTGGCACCAAGGGACGAAGTTCGTCGAGCGGTTCGACGCCAACAGCTACCTCACGATCATGCACGCCTGGCAGACGTTCGACCTCCTCGGCGATGCGGGTGTGCAATCCTTCGACGAGCTCTTCTCGCGGTCGCGGGACCACCGCTACATGGTCTTCTCGATCGACTCCGACGTGTGCTTCTATCCACAGGAACAGCGCCTCCTCGTCGACGTCCTCAAAGGAGCCGAGGTGCCCGTCCGGCGCATCACGGTGCACTCGGACAAGGGGCATGACTCCTTCCTGCTCGAGCCCGAGCTGTTTGCGCCCCAACTACGGGATACGCTGCTCAACCCATGGATGTGACCGGCCCCTCGCTCCACCCCCGCATCGCCGTGTTCGATTCCGGCATCGGGGGCACCGGCGTCCTCCAGGCGATCAGGGAGCGGGCACCATGGGCGGACCTCGTCTACGTCGCCGACAAGGCGTTCGGGCCGTACGGCGAGCGCACGCTCGACGAGGTGCGCGAGCGCACGGAGCTGCTCGCGAGGTACCTCGTGTCGGCAGGCGTCGACCTCATCGTGATCGCCTGCAACTCCGCATCGGCGGCAGCCCTCCACCACCTCAGGGCGGCCATGCCGGACACCCTGTTCGTCGGGATGGAGCCGGCGGTCAAGCCCGCGGCTGAGCAGACCACGTCTGGCGTGATCGGCGTGATGGCGACGGGCGCCACCTTCCAGGGCGAGCTGTTCCGCGATCTCGTCCGCAACCATGGGGTCAACGTGGTCATCGTCGAGCAAGCGTGTCCGGGGCTCGCCGCGGCGATCGAGTCGGGATCGGACGTCGGTGATCTCCTCGACCGCTACCTCCCCCCGATGGTGGACGCGGGTGCCGATGTCGTGGTCCTCGGATGCACCCACTATCCGCTCATCCTGTCGGAGATCCAGGATCGACTTCCGGAGGGCGTCGTCGTCATCGATCCCGCTCCTGCCGTCGCACGGCGCACGGTCGACGTCAGCCACGAACGGGTGATCGAGCTCCTGGGTGCGGGCGCGACCTGGTGGTGGTCGACCGCGGCCACGGTCGACCCCTCCGACGAGAGGCCGTGGGAGGCCATCGACATCCCTGCTGCAGCCGTCGGCGCCGTTCGCATCGCCGACACGACGCTCGTCGCCGTCGAGGGGGACATCACGACGATGGCGGTGGATGCGATCACGAACGCCGCCAACGTCGATCTCCGCCACGGCGGCGGCGTCGCGCTCGCCATCGCTCGGGCGGGAGGCCCCACCATCGACGAGGAATCCGCCGAGTGGGTGGCGACCTACGGGCCGTTGGAGCCCGGTGTGGCGGCACTCACCTCGGCGGGCCGCATGCCGTCGACCTACGTCATCCATGTGGCGGGCCCCGTCCATCGTGAGGATCAGGACAACGAGTCACTCCTCGCCGCGGCCACCCTCGCCGCCCTCGAGCTCGCCACCGAGATCGAGGCGCGATCCATCGCCATGCCCGCGATCTCGGCAGGCATCTACGGTTTCCCACCGGATGAGGCGACGACGGTGATCACCGAGACCACAGCCGAGTATCTCTCCGACGACGACACGCCGCTTCGATCCGTACGGCTCGTGGGCTACGACGCCGCGATGGCGCGGCGGTTCGAACGGGCGATCGCCGCGCTCATCCTCGATCCCTGAGGTCGAGGGGGCTCGCCGAGACCTCGTCGACGCCATGCGATAACCTGCGCGCATGGGACGACCGACGGTTGCGGTGCTGGGTACGGGCTCGATGGGGGAGATCTTCGCGTTCGGCCTCGTGCGCGCCGGTTGGGATCCGTCTGAGCTGATCCTCGCCGTGCGTCGACCCGAGCGTGCCTCGGACCTCTCGCACCGCACGGGCATCGCCACGACGCTCTCCGTCGAGGAGGCAACGCGCGACCGTGACGTGCTGATCCTCGCCGTCAAGCCGAAGGACGTCGAGGGGGTGCTCGCCACCATCGCCCAGATCGTCACCCCGAGCCAGACGGTGGTGTCGATCGCCGCGGGCGTCCCGCTCGAGACCTTCGAGGAGTCCCTCCCCGGCGTCGCCGTGATCCGCGCGATGCCGAACACACCTGCCGCCGTCGACATGGGGATGACCGCCTACACGGTCGGCAACGACGTCGATGCCGCCCATCGCGAACGCGCCGTGCTCGTGCTCGGCTCCGTCGGCGACACGATCGAATTGTCGGAGGACCTCCTCGACGCCGTGACCGCGGTGTCCGGGACGGGCCCTGCCTACGTGTTCCTCCTCGCCGAGTCCCTCATCGAGGCGGCGATCAGGGAAGGGCTCCCGCACCACGCGGCGGAGCGGCTCGTCCACCAGACCCTTCGGGGGTCCGGCGAGCTGCTCGCCACGTCCGACAAGTCGGCATTTCGGCTCCGCGGTGAGGTCACCTCACCGGGTGGTACCACCGCCGCGGCGATGCACGTGCTCGAGGAGGGCGGCTTCAGGGCACTGGTCGAGGACGCCGTCCAGGCGGCGGCGCAGCGGTCCCGCGATCTCGGAACGAGGTCGACCGGCTGATGATGCGGGGCGCCGTCCTCGCCGTGACCGATCGGCGACTGGTGAGGAACCTCGTCACAGGGACGAGGGCCGGGCGTGCAGTGGCTGGGCGATTCGTCGCCGGTGACACGCTCGACCATGCCATCGCTGCTGCCAAGCAGCTCAATGACGACGGCATGGTGGTCTCCCTCGATCACCTCGGTGAGCACGTCACCGACATCGGG
Organism: uncultured Acidimicrobiia bacterium; assembly: GCA_963792405.1. Taxonomy (GTDB): domain Bacteria; phylum Actinomycetota; class Acidimicrobiia; order Spongiisociales; family UBA5794; genus SZUA-442. The sequence goes on along the minus strand of CAWBVU010000006.1, from coordinate 1,724,362 downwards.
GAGGCCGAGGTCGCCACCAGGGCATACCTCGACTGCCTCGAAGCAATCGCCCGCTCCGGGGTCGACGCCAACATCTCGGTGAAGCTCACCCAACTCGGCATGGGCCTCGACGACGCCGTGGCCGGGGCGAACCTCGATGCCCTTGCGGCGGCGGCGAAGGAGGTCGGTACGAGCGTGACCGTCGACATGGAGGAGTCGACCTTCACCGGAACCACCATCGACCTGTACGAGGATGCCCAGCGTCGCCACGGGAACGTCGGGATCGCGATCCAGGCCTACTTGCACCGCACGACGGACGACCTGGAGCGGATCATCGCGCTCGGGGGCCACGTGCGATTGTGCAAGGGGGCGTACGCCGAGCCGGAGTCGATCGCCTACCAGTCGGGCGCGGTGGTGGACGCCGCCTTCGACCGGCTCTCGGCGCGCCTGATGCACGCCGAGGGGGTCACGCCGGCGATCGCGAGCCACGACGATGCCAGGCTCTTGCCTGTGCTCGCACTCGCCGGCGGACGGACGGCGGCCTGGGAGTTCCAGATGCTCTACGGCGTGCGTAGGGATCGCCAGGCCGAGCTCGTCGCCCGTGGCCATCAGATGCGCGTCTACGTGCCCTACGGATCGGCGTGGTACCCCTACCTCACCCGTCGTCTCGCCGAACGCCCCGCCAACCTCGCCTTCTTCGCCCGCGCCCTCGTCGGCGGCTGAGCACCCTCCGCGTGCGATGGCGTAGCCTGCGGGGCATGAAGCGGGTCCTCGTCATCACCGTGTCCATGGCCGCCGTCGTGCTCGGCGTCGGGGCCGCCGCACCGTCCGACGTCGTCCCCGACCTCGTCGCCAGCGGGTACGTCATCGAGGACGGTGCCGACGCGACAGATGCCGTGGTCGGTCGCGCAGTGTCCGACGCCCGCTCGTTCGGCAGCCTCTTCTACGCCGTGGTCCTCGTGGACGAGCCCTCAGCGGGTGCCACGACCTTCGCCGACGGCGTGCTCGACGAAGTCCCGAGGTCGGAGGGCACCGTGCTCGTCGTGGCCCCGGAGACGGTCGGGTGGTCATCGAATGCCGACAACATCTGGTCCACCGAGGAGCTGAATCGGGCGCTCGACGCGTCGCTCGACGGGTCGACCTCCGACGACGTCGTCTCCATCTTCGTCGATGCCCTCGTGTCGGGTGGTGGCTCTGGGGAAGGCTCAGCGTCGTCCGGCAACGGGCTGTGGATCCTGCTGCTCATCGTCGGTGCCATCGTCGCCTTGATCGCCTTCGCCGTGTGGCGCGGTTCACGGAACCGTCGCAAGGCCCGTGAGAGGGCGGTCGCCGACCTCAAGCGCACCGCCCATGCCCAGATCGACGCGATCGCCAACGACATCCTCGACGATGAGGCCGAGGTCGCGGATTCCACCAATGCCGAGGTGAAGCAGCACTTCGACGCAGCAGGGGTCATCTACCGCGATGCTGCGGACAGGGTGGCGCGGGCGACGACGATCCAGGACATGGCAGGGATCGCATCGGACCTCGAGACCGCCATCTGGCACCTCGACTGCACCGAGGCACTGCTCGACGGCACGGAGCCACCGCCGCGGCCCGAGCCCCCGAAGGCGAGTCCCCCCGCCACCACGTCGGGTCCCACATCGGCGCCCGCGGGATCGCCCGTGTCGGGTCTACCGCCCCTGCCCACCTACGAACGTCGACCGACGCGACGATCGGGCCCTGGTGCGGACGACATGCTCAAGGCCGTGCTCGCGATGCAAGCCATGCGCGGCCTCAGCGGTGGATTCGGGGGCGGGTCAGCGGGTCGCCGCAGCAGCGGCGGCGGGAGCGCGCCGCGGAGCCCATCCTCGTCCGGGCGCACCAGGGGCGGCGGGCGCCGCAGGGGCTGATCGAGGAGCTCGACTCCCCGGGCGGGCCTCCGGCGTCCTAGTATCGGGTGGACCAGCAGCGACGACACCGGGGGCGCGATGTTCTCTCGTATCTGGGCCTACCTGAAGGCCCTCTTCAGCACGACGGCCGACAACGCCATGGATCCGAAGATCGAACTCGAAGCGGCCATCATGGACGCGAAGAAGAAGGACCAGGACCTCCGGAACCAGGCAGCCAAGGTCGTCGCCCATAGGACCGCCCTCGAGAGCCAGCTCGAACGCGCCGCCGACGACGCCGGCGAGGCGAGGGAGATGGCCAAGCAGGCACTCCTCAAGGCGGAGGCAGCGAAGAACGCGGGGGACACCGCTGGCTACGAGAAGTGGACCCAGGCCGCCCAGTCGATCGCGATGAAGCTCCAGGCCTCGGAGAACAACCTCGCATCGCTGAAGGAGCAGTACACCGTCGCCCAGGTCCAGGCCGAGAAGGCCAAGGATGCCGTCCAGGCCAACGCGATGCGCCTCCAGGAACTCTCCGCGAAGCGGATGGAGCTGCTCGGCCAGCTCGAGCAGGCCAAGATGCAGGAGGCCGTCAACGAGGCCGTCAAGACCATGTCGGCGTCGATGTCGGACACCGGGCCGTCGCTCGACCAGGTCGAGCGCAAGATCGAGCAGCGCAAGGCGGAGGCGATGGCGAGGGCGGAACTGCACGACGCCACACCCGAGGGCGCCGAGGCGGAACTGCGCGCCGCGATCAACGTCACCCAGGCCGACGCCAAGCTCGAGGAGCTCAAGGCGGAGCTCGGGATCACGTCGGCCGCACCCGCCCGGGCGACCGAGGTGGAGGCGATCGCCGAGGTCCAGGGTGACGCCCAGGGAGGGACCGAGGGACAGCCCCCGAACGGCTGACGCGGACACTCCGCCATGACCGCCGCCCACTTCACGCTCGCGTTTAGCATCGGCGTGACCGATCCGGAGGAGGCGGCGTGACGGCAACCGATCACGAGACCGAGGCCGAGACCGAGACCCGCCCGCGCCTGTCCGCGGCGAGGGTGCTGTGGGTCGTTGCGGCACTCGCCTTCGTCGGGACGCTGCTGCTGTGGTGGCTCGGCACATTGCCGGGCGAGGGTGACCACGAGGTCACGAGGGTCGTCTTCGGGAACATCCCCACACTGATCGTCGCCCTGTTCTACATCCTCGTCGCCACGATGCTCGCCATCTCGGTCGGCCTGTTCGCCATGCGGGCGAGGAACTGGCAACGCGGATCGTGGGAGTCGCGCTCGGGTCTCTGGAAGCGCCGCGTCCGGGCGTTCATGGCGGGCGTGTCGATGAGGACCGTCGCAGAGGACCCCGCCTCCGGGGTCATGCACTCGCTCATCTACTGGGGCTTCGTCATCCTGTTCCTCGGAACCGTCACGCTCGAGATCGACCACCTCCTGCCCGCCAACCTGAAGTTCCTCCACGGCCCGTTCTACGAGGGCTACTCGCTCGTCCTCGACATCGCCGGTGTGGCGTTCCTCGCCGGTCTCGCATGGGCGGCGATCCGCCGCTACGGGATCCGCCCATGGCGCATCCGCACCAAGACCAGGCCCGAGGATGCCTGGATCCTGATCCTCCTGGCGTCGATCGGCATCACCGGATTCCTCGTCGAGGCGGCACGCATCTCCCTCGCCGGCCAGCCCGACTTCGAACGATGGTCCATGGTCGGGTATCCGCTGTCGACGTTGATCCCGAGTGCCGATGCCTCGGGGATCCACCAGGCCATGTGGATCGCCCATATCGCCACCTTCTTCGCGTTCCTCGTGGTGCTGCCCGTGACCAAGCTGCGCCACATGATGACGACGCCCGTGAACCTCGCCCTCGCACCGAGGGAACGACCCAAGGGTGCGATGAAGGCGGTCCCCAACCTCATGGAGGCGACCGACATCGAGACGATCGGCGCCGCCACGGTCGGGGAGTTCACCTGGAAGCAGCTGATGGACACGGACGCCTGCACGATCTGTGGACGATGCACGTCGGTGTGCCCCGCCAACACGACCGGCAAGCCGCTCGACCCCCGTGAGATCGTCCTGAAGCTCGGCACCGTCGCCTCGATGACCGCCACGCCGCCCCAGTCGCCGCCGGTGGGTGTCGACGCCGCGATCACAGTGTCATCGGACGACGTCTTCGGGTTGATCACGGACGAAGAGCTGTGGTCCTGCACGACGTGCCGTGCATGTGACGAGGCATGCCCTGCGGGCATCGAGATCCTCGACAAGATCCTCGACATGCGACGCTACAAGTCGCTGATGGAGGCGGAGTTCCCGAGCGAGCTCGGCAAGGCGTACGTGTCGATGGAGAACTCCTCCAACGTCTATGGCGTGGACCAGAAGACCAGGGGCGACTGGACCGACGCCCTCGACTTCGAGGTCAAGCGGCTGGGGGAGCCCGGCGTGACCGCCGAGTACCTCATGTGGGTGGGGTGTGCGGGATCCTTCGACGACCGCAACCGCAACGTCACCATCGCCACGGCACGCCTCCTCCACAAGGCGGGCATCGACTTCGGCATCCTGGGGGCCAAGGAGCTGTGCACGGGCGATCCCGCCAGGCGCACCGGCAACGAGTACGTGTTCCAGGGCCTCGCCCTCCAGAACATCGCGACCCTCAACGACCTGGGCGTGAGGACCATCGTCACCCAGTGCCCCCACTGCTTCAACACGCTGTCGAACGAGTACCCCCAGTTCGGCGGCGACTACCACGTGGTGCACCACTCGGAGCTGCTCAGCATGCTCGTCGAGGAGGGGAGGCTCGTCCCCGACGACACCGGTGAACGCATCGTCTTCCACGATCCGTGCTACCTCGGCAGGCACAACGACGTCTTCCTCGCCCCCCGCACCATCGTCGACGCGACCGGCGTCCGCGTCGAGATGAAGCGCAACGGCACCAACAGCTTCTGTTGCGGTGCCGGTGGCGGCAAGTTCTGGTTCGAGGAGCACACCGGCAAGAAGGTCAACATCGAGCGGACCCAGGAGGCCGTCGCGACCGGCGCCTCCGTCGTCGCCACCGGGTGCCCCTTCTGCTACGTGATGATGGACGATGGCGTGAAGGAGATCGGCGCGGACGAGTCGGTGATCGTCCAGGACATCTCCATGCTCCTCGACAGCCGAGTGCGCTAGCGCGGACGTTCGGTCCTGCTCGCAACCTGTGGCCGGAAGGCGCCGCCGGAGGCCACGGCCCGATGGCGGCGATGTCGAAGGCCCGTGGCGGCAGTCGTCCTCACACCGATGTGAGGGGCAAGGACGCCTTGTCGCAGATGCGGGGCGGGCGTACCGTTGGGGTGAGGCTCCGCCTCATGGCGGAACTCCCGCCTCGGGGAGCGAGGTGATTTGGATGCGCTTCGAGATGACGCGCACATTCCCCGTCTCACGGCAGCGTGGTTGGGACTACATCGAGGACTTCCACACGTGGCCCGAGTGGATGGGTGTCGAGGTGGCCAACCCCGACGACTGCGCCAGGGAGAAGCCCGGAGACACCGTCAGGGTCGCCGGCAGGTACCTCGGTCTGCCGTTCACGGGTTCGCTCGTCCTCGAGGAACGGGTCGCCCCGGAGATGTCACGGACGTTGTACAAGTTCCCCGGTTGGCCCGACATGCATGTCGAGCAGCACTACTCGCATGCCGGGCCGGGAGCCTTCACGATGCACCTCGTCGCCTATGTCGATGAGCGGGCAGGGTGGTTTGGCACGTCGATCGGGTGGCTGATGACCAACGTACCGCTGATGATGCGTCAGCAGGTGCGGAGCGACTTCGACCGTCTCGACTCGGCCTTCCGCAACGGCCTCGCCGACGGGAAGTCGACGGCCCGTGCGCCGCGGGACGAGAAGGGTCCGGTGACGAAGGCCGCATGAGGGGAGTCTCCCCGGCCGCGGTCGGGGAGACGCCCGTACGGAGCCCTGGCGGAGACCCACGCTCGCCGGAGAACGCACACGGAGGCGACGTCGTCGCCGTGGTGTGCCTCGGCACGAGGCGATGGATCAGCTCGTAGACTCGCCCTGTGCGTCGCCTCGTCCTCGTCCTCATGGCCCTCGTCCTCGCCGCCGTGGCCTGCACACCGAACGATGCGGACGACACGACGACCTCGGCCTGCCGCCACCACCACGACGACGACGAACGTCGGGGAGGACGCACTCGATCCCGATCAGCTGTACGTCAACCTGATCTGGCACCAGCACCAGCCGCTGTACCCGAAGGACGCGGATGGCGTCGTCAGCCGACCGTGGGTGCGGGTCCACGCCACGAAGGACTACTACGACATGGCGGCGATGGTCGCCGACTACGACGGCCTCAACGTGACGTTCAACCTCACCCCGGTCCTGCTCCTCCAGCTCGAGGACATCCTCGATGGCGCCAGGGACCTCTACTGGGTGAAGACCGAGATCCCCGCCGACCAACTCGGCGACGAGGACAAGGACTTCATCCTCGCCCGATTCTTCGACATCAACCCGAGGATCATCGACCGCTTCCCGAGGTACCGGGAGCTTCGGGACCTGCGCGACGCAGGCACCGAGTACACGACCGAGGACTGGCGCGACCTGCAGCTGCTGTGGAACCTCGGGTGGACCGATCCACGATTCCTCGCCGAGGAGCCCCTCGCCGGCCTGGTCGCGAAGGGACGCGACTTCACCGAGGAGGACAAGGCGACGGTGCTCGGCGTCCACCTCGAGATCGTCGGGAAGGTCGTCGACGTCCACACCCGCCTGTGGGACGAGGGCGTCATCGAGGTCACGACGACACCGCTGGCCCACCCGATCCTCCCGCTGATCGGGGACACGGACCAGGCCCTCTTCGGCGATCCATCGGCGATCATGCCGTCGAACCGCTTCCGTGAGGTCAACGATGCCGTGGACCAGGTGACGAGGGGCCTCGACGAGGCCGAACGACTCCTCGGTCGGAGGCCCTCGGGGATGTGGCCGGGCGAAGGATCCGTGAGCCAGCTCGTCACCCCGATCTGGGCGAACAACGGTGTCACGTGGGTCGCGACGGGGGAGCACGTGCTCGGCGAGACGCTCGGGATCGGGTCGTTCACGAGGGACAGCAACGGCACGGTCGAGGCTGCCGACGTCCTCTATCGGCCCTATGCAGCGCAGCACAGCCGGGTGCCACAGCTCCCGATGTTCTTCCGTGACGTCGAACTCGCCGACCGCATCGGCTTCGAGTACTCGGGGAGCTCAGCCGGAGCCGCAGCCGACGACTTCATGGGTCGGCTCGCCAACATCCGCGACCAGCTCGACGCCGTCGGCTACGACGGGCTCCGTGTGGTGACGATCGTCGTCGACGGCGAGAACGCATGGGAGAACTACGACAATGACGGCATCGACTTCCTCGACGCCCTCTACACGGGGCTGACGACGACGGACTGGGTCACGACGGCCACACCCAGCCAGCTCATCGAGGCGTTCCCCGATGCCTTCGAGCCCCTGCCCGAGGTGTTCCCAGCGTCGTGGTTCCAGCCCAACTTCCAGACCTGGATCGGTGAGGGCGAGGAAGCCAAGGCCTGGGACTACCTCTGGGAGGTCAGGGATGACCTGAGGCGTGCCGAGGCATCCGTGGACGCTGCCACCTATGCCGCCGCCTACGAGTCGATGCTGTTCGCCGAGGGGAGCGACTGGTTCTGGTGGTACGGGAGCGACCAGGACTCGGGTGACGACGGGTACTTCGATACCGCGTACCGCGAGTTGCTCGGCCAGGTCTACGACGCCCTCGGACGAGCGCGGCCCCCTTTCATCCGGGTACCGATCATCCCCTACCCGTCCGTCGAGCCCGACCGCACGCCGGACGCGCTCGTCGAGATCCCGATCGGCAGGTTCGATGACGACGCGTGGGCGCAGGGCGGCCTCTACGACGGTGGCTATCCGCTGTCGTGGGCCTTCGACACCGAGAACCTCTATCTCCGCATCGACGGCCTCGACGGTGACCGGGCAGAGCTCTACCTCGGTGTTCCCGGCGCGGGCCTGACGACCGGCTTGAGCGTCGGCGCGGCCGACATCGACGCTGCCCAGGTGCTCGGCTTCGATGCGTCGCGGGTCCTGCGGATCTACCCGGATGGCACCGTACGGTTGCCCGATCTGCCCACGGCACCGCCCGAGGACGTCGACGCCCTCTTCGACGAGGGCACGGCGCTCGAGTCCGCCTCCCGTGACGGCGCCATCGAGTTCGCCCTCCCGATCGGCGCACTTGGACCGGTCGGCGTCGGTGACCGCATCTCGATCCTGCTCATCGTCGATGAACAGGGAAAGAACCTCAGGGCTCCCGAGGGCGGTCGCGGGACACTGCAGGTGCCCGACATCTCCAACGTCGAGGTCGTGTTCAGCGCGGAGGACCCGGCCGGAGACGACCATGGCCCCGGTACGTACACCTACCCGACGGACACGGTGTTCCAACCGGGCTCCTACGACCTGACGGGCTTCGCCGTGGGCTTGTCAGGGGACGAGCTCGTCTTCGAGTTCACGGTCGCCGCCCCCATCGCGAACCCATGGGACAGCCCGGTCGGCCTCTCCATCCAGACCTTCGACGTGTACGTCGACGTGGACCCGGGAGCGGGAACCGGCGCACGGAGGATGATCGATGGGCGCAACGCAGCGCTCGACGAGGGATCGGGATGGGAGCGTGCACTCACCATCGAGGGATGGGAGCCCGCGCTGTTCGTCGCCTCGAACGAGGACGACGCCGACGAGACCCAGCCGACGCTCACGACACTCGTTTTCGGTGACAAGGGCAGGGTGGTGGTGCGTCTGGCGCGGGACCTCTTCCCCGAGGGTGATCCATCGACGTGGGGCTATGCGGTCGCGGTGATGTCCCAGGAGGGCTTCCCGTCGTCGGGTGTGCGCAGGATCCGTGACGTCGAGGCCTCCGCCCAGCAGTACCGCATCGGCGGAGGCGATGGCTCCCTCAACCGAACGCGGATCCTCGATCTCCTGTGGCCGGAGGCGGGCATCCAGGAGCAGATGCTCACGCCAGCGACCCCGATCACGTCGGGGAACCTCGACGACCTCACCGCGGACGACTTCGGCCAGATCACACCGCTGACCCTCCGCTAGCCGAGGCTCGTCCAAGGGTTCCCTTGCGGGTTCGTATCGCCGCGTGATGCGTCAGGGCAGGTACTGCTCGACGATGTCCGTGACCTCGCCATCGTTGACGAAAAGCCAGACCGTGCAGAAGTCCCCGGGGCATTCGACGTACGTCGGGGCATCGGTGGGCCACTCCGTGTAGGGCACTGCGGAGTGCCCCTCGGTCGTGTCGCCTGCCAGCGTCCACACGATGGCGTCACCGGAGACAGGCACCGTCCTGATCCGGTCGCTGTCGTTCGAGATGAAGTAGTCGTTGGCGACCTCCACACCAGCCGCCTCGCCGACCTCATAGGCGATGTCGCCGAACCAGAAGCAGGCGAGGTCACCCCGCACGGCGTCGTCCAGTGCCTCGACCATGAACACGAACCACACGCCGTCGGGCAGCGTGTCCGATCCCGGCGCACATCCCGACCCTGACGCCCCTTCGGCGCCCGGAAGCGGATCGGGAGGCGCCAGCGCGATGGGTGGGACGGGATGGAACCCGATCGCAGAGCCCGATGTGGTGGTCGTCACGGAGGTGGGCGCAGCTGTCGTGGTGGTCGACGGTTCGCTCGTGGTGGCCGGGGCAGTGGTGGTCGGGGCCGAGGTGGTCGGTGTCGAGGTAGCAGGTGTCGAGGTGGACGAGGTCGTCTCGGGCGTCGTGGTCGATGGCGACGTCGATGTGGGAGCCGAGTCACCCGAGGCCGTGCAGGCGGCGACGAGCAGCATCGTCATGGCGGCCACGAGGAAGCGCGTCCTCATGGGCACAGCCTACGCGCACGCTACGCGCACGCTGAACCCGTGGCGGGGTAGGGGGGCGCGGATCAGCCCTTGACAGAGCCCTGGATGAGTCCCGAGACGATGGCCTTCTGGGCGATGAGGAAGGTGATCACGATGGGCAGGGCGCCGATCACCGCGCCTGCGGCGAGTTCGCCCCACTTGGAGTTGTACTCGGCGAGCGTATAGGTCTGGAGCCCGACGGCGTAGGTGAGCTGTTCCGTCGACCTCAGCAGCGTGCGAGCCAGCACGTACTCCGAGAACGTGTTGATGACCGTGATGATGAAGATGATGGCCAGGATCGGTCGCACGAGCGGCATGATGATGCGGAAGAAGATCAGTGACGGGCCCGCACCATCGACCCGTGCGGCCTCGTCGAGGGACGTCGGCACGGAGTCCATGAAGCCCTTGATGAGGAAGGTGTTGAAGCCGACCGCGCCACCGAGGTACACGAGGATGAGACCGAAGTGCGTGTTCAGCCCGGCCGCGGGGAAGGCGACGCCGATTCGCTGGAGGATGAGGAAGATCGCGATGAACATCAGGTACTGCGGGAACACCTGAACGAGCAACAGGCTCAGCAGTCCCAGCCTCCGTCCCTTGAAGCGGAAGCGGCTGAAGGCGTATGCCGCCATCGCCGCGAGGAGGACGTTGAGGGCCGCGGCGACCACAGCCACCTTCCACGAGTTCAACAGCCACGTGATGAAGGGGTTCAGCGGAGGGTTCGAGAAGATGGTGCGGTAGCTGTCGAGCGTCGCGCCCTCGGGGATCAGCTGTGCGTTCGAGAGGGAGTCGATCGGGTTGACCGACGCCGACAGGATCCACACGACGGGGTACAGAGCGAAGAGGAGCACGATCGTTGCGACGACGTATCGCCACGCTACCTCGCGAAGCCATCGGCCGAACGGCAGGGGAGGGAGCTTCTCCTTCGGCTTCTCGCTCCGACGCAGGAGTCTGCTCGCGGTACTAGAGCCCGCCATAGATGTCCTCCAATCGTCGGGTGAATCGGAAACTGATGCTCGAGATGACCACGAGGAGGAAGAAGATCATGACGGTGATCGCCGATCCGATCCCGAACTGGTTGCCGCGACCGGCGGACACGGCGATGTTGAACGTGAACGTGATGAGGATGTCGGTGGCGCCAACGGGTACCGAGGCATCGAGGATCGGCGGACCGCCCTGGGTGAGGAACTCGATGAGGATGAAGTTGTTGAAGTTGAAGGCGAAGGACCCGATCAGGAGCGGGGCGAGGGACACCATGAGCATCGGGAAGGTGATCCTGCGGAAGACCTGGAGTCCCGTTGCGCCGTCCACCCTGGCCGCCTCCTGGAGCTCGGATGGGACGGCGGCGAGCGCCCCCGTCGAGATCAGGTACATGTAGGTGAAGCCGAGCCAGGTGTTCACGAGGAGCAGCGAGACCTTCGCCCACGTCGGATCGGTGAGCCATGGAATGGGGTCCACACCGAACGTCGAGAGCAGTCGGTTCACCTGGCCGAACTGCTCATTCAGCAGACCTCGCCAGATGAGGATCGTCAGGAACGCGGGAATCGCATACGGGAGGATGTAGACCGACCGGAAGAACGCGATGCCCCGCATCCTCGCATTGTTGAACGTGATCGCGAGGCCGAGGCCGATCGAGAACGTGAGGAGGACGGAACCGAGCGCAAACACGGTGTTCCACACGAACACATCGAGGATCGGTCCGCGGATCCTCGAGTTCGTGAGGATCTCCGTGTAGTTCTCGAGACCGACCACGATCCTCCAACCGGGCTCGATCTCCGAGCCGTCGGGGCAGACGAAGGCCCCTTCCTCGACGACGCACCTCTGGTCTGTCGCATTGTCGAACAGCGTGTCGGTCTCGGCGTCGTAGACGTAGCGCTGGGAGCCCTGCACGACGCGGGCCCGGCTCGTCCCGACGGGTATCGCCTCACCATCCGGCAGGTCGAGGACCCAGTTCCCGAGGTCATTGGCGATCGCGAACAGCGGCGCTCCCGAGAGGCGCTGGTACGGCCCGATGGTGTCGGGGGGCGCTTCGCCGTCATCGACGATGCCGTACTCGCCGAGGTCGATCGTCCCGTCCTCGACGGGATCCTCGGTCGTGCGGCGCGGCACCCCTGCGATGTACCTGCCGGTCTCGTCGTCGATGAGCACGAGCAACAGCCCACCGGTCGAGGCGTCCTGGTAGACGCGCATCTCGAAGACGACCTCTGCGACGTCCGGGTCGATGTAGGGCCGGGACTCGAGGACCTCGATGGCCTGGTCCTTGGTCAGGGTGTGACCGGTCGACCAGTTCGTCACCGACACGAACGCCGTGAAGATGATCGGAATCACCATGAACACGAGGAGGAAGGTGAGTCCCGGCGTCAGCCAGCGAAGGGCGCTCGTTCCCGGCCAGAGGTACACCCAGTTGATCAGGACGATCAGCACCGCCAGGCCGACGGCGATGATCCAATCCCCGTCCGTCACGAACACGACGAAGGCGTACACCGCCAGTGCGTCGAGGAGGGCCAGGGCGCCCATGCGTACCCAGAACCACAGTCCGAGGGCTGGCGCGCGACGTCGTGGAGGCTCGGTTTGCGGACGTCGCGTGTCCAAGTCGGTCATGGCCCTCGCATCCTACCCAGTGCGGTGGTGCCTTGCGGAACGCGCGGAAGGGAGGAGCCGAAGCCCCTCCCTTCCGCGGTTGCGAGGTCGTTCTCGCAGCGGTGCGGCGTCAGCCTCCGAGGGCTGCGAGCACCTGCTCCTGTGCGTTTGCCATGGCCGTTGCGGCGTCGATCTGTCCGTTGCGGACACCGTTCACCTGCTCGCCCAGCGGGCCCCAGACGCTCCCCATCTCGGGGATGTTCGGCATCGGCGAGGCACCGGCCGCCGCCTCCGCGAACGTCGCGACATTCGGGTCGGCGGCACCAACGGACTCCGCCGTCGCGATGTACACCGGGGGACGCGGGTCGGCTTCGTAGAGCGCGGCCATCACGTCCTGTGTGGCGATGTAGTCGAGAAGGAAGGCCTGGGCGATGCCGATGTTGTCGCTGAACTGGTTGATGAAGAACCCGCCGGCACCGAAGAACGGCCGCATCGGCTCACCTTCGATGGTCGGGAGCGGCACAACGCCGTATGGCGTGCCTGCCTCATTGAAGCCTGCCAGCTGCCACGGACCGCTCAGGAAGAAGGCGGCCTCGCCGTTCTGGAACTGGGCCTGGGCATCGCCGCCGTTGACGGATCCCACGTACCCATCCTCGACGAGCTGCTGGAGCACCGCGACGCCGGCGACGGCGCCCTCGTTGTCGAGGCCGACATCGGTCGGGTCGAGTGCTCCGGTCGCAGGATCGGTGCCGAAGATGTAGCCGCCGAGGGCGGAAACGAACGGATAGCTGTGGTACGCGTCCGGGCCATCACCGCCACCGGGCGCTGCCCAGCAGTTCTCGATGGCGTCGCCGAGTTCGTCACAGATCGCCGTCAGCTCCTCGACGGAGGCGGGCGGCTCGGGGACGAGTTCGGGGTTGTAGTACAGCGCCAAGGCTTCGCCCTGATAGGGGACGCCGTAGAGCTGCCCGCCATAGCTGAACACGTCGAGTGCGGACTGGATCCACTCGCTGTCACGCCCGCCGAGGTCGATCGGCGCGGCGATGCCGCTCGCGGCCATCTCGCCGACCCAGTCGTGGGCACCGATGAAGATGTCGGGCCCCTCACCGGCAGGTGCTGCGGTCGTGACGCCTTCGCGCAGATCGTCGTAGACCGTCACCTCGATGACGAGGTTGACGTTCGTCTCCTCGAGCACCTTCGGCGCCAGGCTCTCGAGGATCGGGGCGCGCTTCTCATCGGCCCAGATCACGAGGTCGATCGCCTCGGCGGCGGCGGTGGTGGTCGTCGCCTCGGTTGTCGTCGCGGCCTCGGTCGTGGTCGTCTCTTCTTGTGCGGCCGTCGTCGTGGTGTCCTCGCTCGAATCGCTGCCGCATGCGGCAGCGAGGAGTGCGAAGGCCATGATGATCGCGGCCCACACGGTGTACCGACGCTTCATCGTGTCGGGTCCTCCTGTTGATGGAATCGTGTGCGTCGCCCGAATCGGGAGACATCCGGAGTCTATGCGTGTTCGGGGAATCTTGCAAGACCTTGCTGCAAGTCTTGCATAGTGCTTGCAGTTCGTGCATCCTGTGTGGCGTGAGACCGAGACTGGCGGAGATCGCGACGCGCGCCGACGTGAGCGAGGCGACGGTGAGTCGCGTCCTCAATGCGAAGCCCGGCGTGGCGAACTCGACCAGGCGCAAGGTGCTCGACGTGCTCGCCGACCTCGGCTACGAGGACGTGCACCGCCAGCACACGGGTTCGGGCGCCGTCGGCATCGTGACACCGGAGCTCACGAACCCGATCTTCCCGCACCTCGCCCAGCACGTCGAGTCGGTGCTCGCCCACCACGGCTTCATCTCGATGGTGTGTTCCTCGACGGCAGAAACGGTGCACGAGCAGGACTTCCTCGACTTCCTCGCCGCCCAGCACGCGTCCGGTGTCGTGGTGATCAACGGGAGGTATGCCCTGCCCGGCGTGGGATACGGGCCGTACGAGGACCTGATGGCGCGCGGTGTCCCCGTCGTGCTGGTCAATGGTTTCGTCGGCGAACCACCCGTCCCTGCCGTCTCGATCAACGTGGCCGAGGCTGCCGGCCATGCGGTACGCCACCTCGGCTCCTTGGGACACACGCGGATCGGATTGGTCGTCGGTCCGACGCGGTACCCGACGGCGACCGAGTTCGTGAGGGGATACCACGAGGCGCTGGCGACCCTCGGGCTCGACTTCGACGCCTCGTTCGTGAGTGAGACGCCATGGACGATCGAGGGTGGCCAGGCGGCTGCCGCCACCCTGCTCGAGCGCGGCGTCACGGGCGTGGTCTGCAGCAACGACCTGATGGCTGTCGGCGTCGTGTCCGCCGCGCATGCGTGGGGCGCGTCGGTTCCGGAGGACATCTCGGTGATCGGCTTCGACGGCTCGCCGCTCGCGGCGTTCACCGATCCGCCCCTGACCACGCTGCGCCAGCCCGCGGCGGCGATGGCGACGACCATCGCCTCCCTCCTCGTCGGGGATCACCGCAACAACGCGTCGGTTCCCACGCAGCGGTTCCGCGCCGAACTCGTCATCGGACGCTCGACGGGCAGGGCGAAGGCCGGCAGCTAGGCGACACGCCGAACCTGGTCAGCTGATCCGCCCTTCGATCGGGCCCCACGTCCAGCGGCCACCGCCCGCATCCCAGTACACCGGTGTGGCCTGTGTGACGCCGGACGCCCTGCGTCGATCGACGAGGGAGCGGACGACCTCGATCATGCGGTGGGAGGGGTCGAACGTCATCGGCACCCTTCCGACGTTGAGGCCTGCCTCCGCCTCGCTCCGTTCGTGCGAGAGGGCCTGCTCGGTGCCATAGAAGAAGCTCGGCACACCGGGGAGGCCGAAGAGGACGTCCAGTGCACGTTCGAGCGCCTCCTCGTCGTCTCCCCATCCATGGATGGCCCTCGCCATGTCGTGATTGTCGAAGAACCGCACCCATGAGAAGTCCTCCGGGGCAATGGCCCCTGCCGATTCCCTCTCGATCTCCGCGAAGTCCCTGGGTGTGAGACGACCGGTGAGGAGCCCGCGCAGGCCGTAGGCGAAGGGGAAGTCCGTGACGCCGTCGAGGACACCCCCATACCGTCGCGAGAGGCGTGGCGTCGCGGTCACCTCGCCGAAGAGCCACACGTCCGGATCGATCGCCTCCATCCGGTCCATCAGCGCGGCGAAGAACGACTCGGACGGTCCGAGGGCGTGATCGATGCGGTACCCGTCGACGCCGTGCTCCTCCACCCAGTGGGCCGCGACGTCCAGCATGGCGGCGCGTGCATCGGGATGGTCCAGGTTCACCTTGGGCATCGTCGCCGAGCTGAAGAACATCTGGTAGCCGCCGCGGTCGTCGAGGAAGAACCAGTCGCGTTCGGGCCCGCCATCGAGGGCGCTCTGGAACCACGGGTGTTCGATCGAGATGTGGTTCGGCACGAGATCGAGGAGGACCCGGATCCCGCGCTCGTGCGCCTCCGTGACGAGCTCCGCCAGTGCCTCGTCGCCGCCGAATCGCGGATCGATCGACATCATGTCGATCGCGTCGTACCCGTGATAGCTGGCACAGGTGAACACCGGCGTGAGCCAAATGCAGTCGACGCCGAGGTCCGACAGCCACCCGAGATTCGCCGTGACACCGTGGAGGTCCCCTCCGGCGAAGTCGTGGTCGTCGGCTGGCATGGAGATGGGGCCGTCGGCGTTGGCGAAGCGGTCCACGAAGACCTGATAGACGACGGCGTCGGTCGTCCAGGCGGGCGGCCTCCGGCTCGTGACGCGATGGGTGAACACGCGAGCCCTGTCGAGCGGGAGGCGTCCGTCCGCGTAGTGCATCGCTCCGGTGCGGTGCACGGCCTCGACGATGTAGTTGACGGTGGTCCGGTCCTCGCGACCCCGGAGTGTCGCGACCATGTCGTCACCCGAGCGATAGAAGGGAACGGGTTCGCCCTTCGAGCGGATCTCGCGTGGGTCGAAGGGTCCGAGTCCCTCGAGCAGGTAGGCCGTGAGTTCGCCGTACTCGGGCACCGTGGCTGTGCGGAGGGTCACGGGATCCCCCGGTCTGACGATCGCGGGGCTCCGGTCGTACTGATGGCTCACCGCGAAGCCCCCCTCGATGTCGAAGTTCCCGAAGGCGAAGTCGACCGACGTCCGTCGAGCGGTCACGCGATCCTCCCTTCCGGATGTCCGTGTTCGCGGTGCGCCGCGGGCACGATAGGGGCGCTCCGATGTGACCGTGGGCCGTACGATCCCACCCATGATCCTCCCACCCTCGACCGTCCCGGCTCGTGCGAGGCCCCCGTGGGTCGCGGTACGTGTGGCCCGGAGTCGCGATGGGTGGTGACGCCGTCCTCATCGCCATCGTCGCCGTCGTGATGGTGATCGGCCTCGCAGGCACGGTGCTCCCGATCCTCCCCGGCATCTGGGTGATCTGGGCCGCAGCGTGCGCCTATGCCCTCATCGGGGGCATGTCGGTGGCAGGCTGGATCGCCCTCGGGCTCATCACGGCGCTGGCCGTCGCGGGGTCTGGCGCGTCCGTGGTCGTCCCACAACGGAAGGCCTCGGCGATCGGGGTCCCGCTGTGGGGCCAGGTGCTCGCGACGACGATGTCCGTCATCGGCCTGTTCGTCGTGCCGGTCGTCGGTGCCCCGCTGGGCTTCGCCCTCGGGATCCTGCTCGTCATGGTGGCGAGGACCAGGGACATCGGCGCAGCGTGGTCGGCGACCCTCGCGACGATCCGCTCCATGGTCATCGCCTCCGGGCTCCAGCTGGCGGCCGGTGCGACGATGATCGCCGTGTGGATCGGCTGGGTGATCGCAGGGTGAGGTGGTCCGACAGGATCCTTCTTGACACCTAGAAAGACATAGTATAGGTTCTCTAGGTATGAGAGGACAGGCGCTGAAAGGGCATCTCGATCTGCTGGTACTCGCAGTCCTGGCAGACGGTGCGAAGCACGGGTACGCGGTCATCGACGAGCTGCGGGAGCGCAGCGATGAGGCGTTCGACCTCCCCGAGGGGACCGTCTACCCGGCATTGCACCGCCTGCAGAAGGGCGGCTTCCTGACCAGCGAGTGGAGCGAGGTGCAGGGAAGACGGAGGCGTACGTACCGGCTGACCGACAAGGGCCGGGGTGCGCTCGGAGAGCAGCGCCTGGCGTGGGATGAATTCGCCGACGCCGTTGCAAGGGTGTTGAAAGGGGTCCCATGGCCCGATACGCCCTGATCGACGGCTACCTCGATTCGATGCGATCGAACATCCGATGGCGCCGTGACCTCGACGACCTCGTGGCCGAGATGGAGGACCACCTCTACTCGACGACCGAGCACATGCTCGCACGAGGAACCGACCTGGTCGATGCCCAACGAGCGACCCTTGCACGATTCGGTGACCCCACGGTCCTTGCCGCGGCCTACGCCTCGAACCATCGAGGAGGAATCGCCGTGCCAACCACATTCACCAGACGAGCAGGTCTGCTCGCCATCATCGCAGGAGGGTTCTGGCTGTTGGCCGGGATCCTCGGAGCCGCCACCGACTCCGATTCCGATTGGCAGCTCTACTACTACGCGTTCAGTATCGCCGTCCTCGTCGCAGGCGTCCTCGGCGTCATCGCGATGGTCGGCCTCGGCAAGCGGGTCGGAGGGCTTGGCGCCCTCGGGCTCATCGGGACCATCGTCGTGTCGCTTGGCGTTCTCCTGAGCGTCGTTGCCTGGGCAGTGCCGGCATGGATGTCCCTTCAGGGAATCGGGCTGCTGCTCATCGGGATCGGGGTCCTTCGTACCGGCGCTGTCGTTCCGAGGAGCGGGATCGTGTTGACGTCGTCTGCCTTCCTGCTGGGGCCCATCGTCTTCTTCGTGGTCGATGCCTTGGAGATCGGCTGGCAGGACAGCTACGGGGACTACCCGTTGGCCTGGATCATCTCGGGCGCCGTCGGGTTCTCCCTGATGGCCGTGGGGCTCTTCGTGACGGGCCGGTGGCTCAGGAGCGAGGAACCGGTCGACATCGATGCCACCCCGATCGCCGCATAGATCAGCGCCGCGCCCTCATGCGCAACGGCCGGGCGGTACCGCCGCCCGGTCCGAGCGCGTCGGTGCCCGAGTGGGGTCCCCGTGGTGACGAAGGACATGCACGACACGGGCACGAAGAACGCACGGATCGTGGAGACGGGCCGCCAGGCCACGGCCATACTCGCCGGGGCACTGGTGGCCGGCTTCATCGTCGGGGGGATCGGGACCAGGGTCTTCATGCTGGCCGCACGGCTGCTCGCTCCCGAACGACGCGGCGTCATCACCGAGGCGGGTGCGCGTGTCGGCGAGGTGACGGTGGGGGGAAGCGTGTTCCTGATCGTCTTCGGCGGCCTCTTCGCCTCGATCGCCATCGGTTGGACCCTCGCCGTGTGTCGACCCTGGCTCGGGTGGACCGGTCGATTCTTCGGTCTCGCCGTCGGGATCGTCCTGCTCCTCGCCTTCAACGCCGTGGTGCTCGATCCCGACAACTTCGACTTCGCCGTCCTCGGTGATCAGGCGATCACCGTCGCCATGATCTCGATGCTGTTCCTCGCCGCCGGCCCCGTCGCCGTGTGGTTCGGCGACCGCGTCCTCCCTCGCCTGCCCGTGCACCGGTCGTTCTCGGGCTCGGGGTCTGCGTACCTGCCCGCCCTCCTCCTCTCGCTGGTCGGTGTCACCCTGCTCATCGGTGTGTTGGGGGCCCCGAGTGAGGATGGCCTGTCCCGAGACATTGCCCTCGGCGCCGTGTTCTTCGCGCTCGTCGTGATCACGATCGCGGACCGGGCCGTGTGGATCGCCAGGGGTAGCGAGTCCCCGATCGCCCTGAGGATCGCCGGGTACTCGGCGATGGGTGCGGTCGTCGCGATCGGTCTCCTTCGCTACGTCGAGGCCGTTGCCGCGATCGTCCCCTGAGCGGCGTCGGGGCACCGTCCCTCACTCCTGACGCCGACGCCTCCGACGCGGACCTATGGTTCCGGGCACGATGCGGATCGGTTTCCAGGGCGAGCCCCACAGCTACAGCCACCGAGCAGCGACGGAGCTGTTCCCCGACGGTGCGTTGATCGGGTTTCCGAGCTTCGCCGCGGCGTTCGACGCGCTCGAGCACGGGCATATCGACCGCCTCGTCGTGCCGGTCGAGAACTCGACCACCGGGTCCGTGCTGCCGGTGCTCGATCGACTGCCGGGAGACGAGCGGCACGTGCGGTTCTCGATCCTGGCAGAGCACCTGGTCGAGGTGCGGCACACGCTCCACGGCCTTCCCGGATCGCGCCTCGAGGACATCCGCGAGGTTCGTTCGCATCCCCAGGCCCTCGCCCAGGCCGAGTACGCCCTCCTCGAGCTCGGTGTCGAGGCGGTGCCGACCCATGACACCGCAGGCGCCGTCCGCCAGGTTGCCGAGGGCGGCGATCCCACCGTGGCCGCGCTGGCACCTCCGCTGGCCGGAGAAGCACACGGGCTGGTGGTCCTCCTCGACAATGTCCTCGACAGGGACCACAACACGACGCGGTTCGTCGTCCTCCACGTCGGTGACCCCGAGGTGAACGACGATGACGACAAGACCACCATCGTCGTGACCGGCTCGCACACGCCGGGGTCGCTCGCGCTCATCCTCACCGAGCTCGGCCTCCGTGGCGCCAACCTCACGCGGATCGAGTCCCGGCCCGCGGGAAATGCATGGAACTACCGGTTCTTCATCGACCTCGTCCACGAGCCCGGTCCGGCTGGACTCAAGCGGGTCCTGGACCCACCTCCCGCCAATGCGGCGGAGGTCCTCAACCTCGGCAGTTACAAGGCCGTCGTGAGCTGACCGCTCCACATCCCTGTGTATCCCTGTGCACCCAGGGTCCCCGACGCGGCAACCGAGGTACACAGGAACGGGGTGGTGCGCTGGTACGGTTCCCCGCCAGGAGGTACGGGTGGCCACGAGCACGGCGAGCTTCGGCGCGGGCAAGAGGGAAGGACACGATGCGTCCGACTTCTACGCCCGTCGGATGAACCAGCGCCGTGGCCCTGCGGACCTCGGAGAGGTCGTCGACCCCCCGGCATCGATCATCGACCAGCTGTTCCTCCAGTCCTCCGAGTCGATGCACCAGATCCCCGACGACTGCGTGGCGCTGATGGTGACATCCCCTCCGTACAACGTGGGCAAGGACTACGACGAGGATCTCGACATCGACGAGTACCTCGCGCTGCTCCACCGGGTGTTCTCGGAGACCCACCGGGTGATCGAGCCGGGTGGTCGGGTTGCGATCAACGTCGCCAATCTCGGGCGCAAGCCGTACCTCCCGCTGAACCAGTACGTGGCGGCGCTCCTCACCGAGATCGGGTTCGACCTCAGGGGCGAGATCATCTGGCAGAAGGCCAAGTCGGCAGGCGGGTCGTGCGCGTGGGGATCGTGGCGCTCGGCGAAGAACCCCACGCTCAGGGACATCCACGAGTACGTGATCGTCGCGTCGAAGGGATCGTTCGCCCGTGTGCGCAAGGGTGAGGACACGATCGGCAAGGACGACTTCCTCGACGCCACGGTGTCGATCTGGGACATCCTGCCCGAGTCGGCTCGCAGGGTCGGCCATCCCGCACCGTTCCCCGTCGAGCTACCGAGGCGACTGATCGAGCTGTACACGTTCGCGGGCGACCTCGTGCTGGACCCGTTCCTCGGATCGGGCTCCACCGCGGTGGCCGCCGTCGAGACGGGCCGCCACTTCGTCGGCTTCGATCTCGACCCCTCCTACCTCGAGATCGCAGAGCGACGGATCCACGAGGGGCGGGTTGGCCTGCGGACCGCTCGGGAGTGACGGCGGGCCGGTCGGGTTCGCGTCGGAGCGGGGTGGTGAGTCGGAGTTCAGCCGGTGTCGACGGCGGCCAGGTGCTCCGACGCCTCGGCGAACTCCTCCTGGGGGGTCTTCATCGAGCGCAGCACGAAGAAGCCGAGGATGCCTGCGGTCAACGACCCAGCGAAGATGCCGAGCTTCGCCTCGTCGGTGAACACGTCCTCGCGGAAGGCGAGGTCCGCGATGAAGAGGGACACGGTGAACCCGATGCCCGCGAGCGCTCCCAGGCCCATGATCGTCTTCATGTTCGTGCGCCTCGGAAGCGTGCCCATGTTGAGCCGCAGGGCGAGCCACGTGGCGACGGTGATCCCCACGGGCTTGCCGACCGCCAACCCGACCGCGACACCGAGCGCGACCGGGCTCAGCAGCGCGTCGGCGAAGCCCTCACCGGCTCCGACGAACCGCACGCCGGCATTGGCGAGGGCGAACAGCGGCACGATCAGGAACGAGCTCCACGGATGCAGCGAGTGCTCCAGACGATCGAGGGGGGATACGGATGCCTTCGCCACCGACGAGAGCTCGAGCGCATCCTGGTCGAGGCGCTCTGCGGCATAGGGTGACGCCCGGTTCATGTCCCAGCGATCGAGCACCCGTTCAGCCTTCTGGCGGAATTCCTCGTCGGTGTAGCGGGCCTTCGCAGGCGTCATGAGTCCGAGGATCACCCCGGCGATCGTCGCGTGCACCCCTGACTCGAGGAAGCCGTACCAGATCAGCAGGGCGAGGATCGTGTACACGGCGAGGTTCTGGACACCGGACCGCCTGGCCACATAGGTTGCGGCGAGTCCCACCGCTGCGAACGCCAGCCAGGCGAAGTCGAGGCTCTCCGTGTAGAACACGGCGATCACCAGGATCGCCCCGATGTCGTCGACGATGGCCAGGGCGAGCAGGAACAGCTTCGCACCGACCGAGATCCGGGTTCCGAGGAGGGCGACGACCCCCACAGAGAAGGCGATGTCCGTCGCCATCGGGATCCCCCAGCCGTGGATGGCGTCGGGCTCACCAGTGGCCGCGAAGGCGACGAAGATCAGTGCAGGGACGACCATGCCGCCGAGCGCCGCCATGGCGGGAAGCGCCGCCTTCTTCACGGAGTTGAGCTCCCCGACGACCAGCTCGCGCTTGATCTCCAGCCCCACCACGAAGAAGAAGATCGCCATCAGTCCGTCGTTGATGATGTGGAGGAGGGACTCGTCGATGTGGAAGATCCAGAAGCTGAATTCGATGTGGCTGTCGAGCAGGTCGAAGTAGGCCTGGTACCACGGCGAATTCGCCCACACGAGGGCGACCATCGCGGCGAGGAGGAGGACGATGCCACCCGCCGCCTCGATCCGTGTGAACTCGAGGACGGGGCGGAGGAAACGTGACGGGAGCAGGCGATTCGAGTGCAGCCACGTCTCGTGGATCATGTCCTGGGCAGGTGGAGCCATAGGAGCGGAAGCCTAGTGACGGCATCGCACGGCGAGAGTGGATCCGCGCTTCCCGTAGCATCACCCGACGGAGGTGGCGGACGTGGCCCTTGACATCCTCAGACTCGTCGCCGGCCTGATCGTGCTCATCGTCGCCGCCGACCGTCTCGTGATCTCCGCGGTGCGCATCGCCAAGGTGCTCAACGTCTCACAGATCGTGATCGGCGCCGTCATCGTCGGGTTCGGGACGTCGGTTCCCGAGTTCGTCGTCTCCGGACTCGCAGCAGGTCAGGGCAACGTGGGCCTCGCGATGAGCAACGTGGTCGCGTCGAACGCCGCAAACGTGGGCCTCGTGCTCGGGCTGTCCGCCCTCCTCGCGACCGTTGCCACCAGCCAGAGGGTCATCTCCCGCGAGGGCCTCCTCATGCTCGTGTCGGTGACCGTGCTCTCGCTCGTGGTGGCGGGCGGCTTCGCATCGAGGCTCGAGGGCGTGGTCCTCGTGGTCGGCATGGTCGTGGCCCTCTACCTCCTGATCCGCTGGGCACGACAGGACCCTGCCCCGATCGACGACGAGTTCGCCGATCTCGAGGTCGATCGCAGTCGTGTCTGGCTGGAGGTGATCTACGGGGTGGTGGCGCTCGCTGCGACCGTGCTCGCAGGCCAGCAACTGCTGATCGGTGTCGAGGGGATCGGGATGGAGCTCGGGTTCTCGGTCGTGATCATGGGCATGATCACAGGCGTCGGCACGAGCCTGCCCGAGCTTTCGGCGGCCCTCGCCGGCGCTCGGAGGGGCGCGAGCGACCTCGTGCTCGGCAACGTGCTCGGCTCGAACATCTTCAACTCGCTCGGCGTGGCGGGCGCGGCTGCGCTGATTGGTCCGGGGGAGGTGGTCGGTGTCCCTACGATCCTGCTCGTGATCATGGTCGCCGTCGCCGCCCTCGCCGGTGTGTTCGCTTTCACGCGGCAGGTCATTACGCGCACGGAGGGCTTCGTCCTCGTCTCGATGTTCGCCCTCTACGTGTTCGCGTCCACATGACCGTGTCGAACGCATCAATCGTGGCGGCCCTGCGCACGCTGGTCGCCTACACCCAGCTCGAGGACGGGCAGAGCCAGTCCTTCAGGACGCGGGCCTATGACAAGGCGATCGATGCGATCAACGCGAGGGCTGAGCCGATCGGCGACCTGACCCTGGCCGAGCTCAAGGCCATCGAGGGCATTGGCGACAGCACCGCCCGCAAGATCGTCGAGTTCAGGGACACCGGGTCGATCGCGAAGGTGGAGCGGCTGCGGGAGCGGTTCCCCGCCTCGATGCTCGAACTCATGCGCATCCCCGGGCTCGGCCCGAAGACCGTGCTCGCCCTCCAGGAGCATCTCGGTGTGACCGATGTCGCAGGGCTGCGAGGAGCGATCGAGCAACAGCAGCTCCGCAGCCTCCCGGGGCTCGGTGCGAAGTCGGAGGAGAAGATCGCCGCCTCGATCGCGTTGCTCGGACTCCACAGTGACGAGGCGAGGACCCCCATCCACGACGCCATGGGGGTCGCTGCCCGGATCATCGCCGAGCTCGAGGGCTCCCACCTCGTGCGGCAGGTGGCCTACGCGGGGAGCCTTCGGCGCCTCGAGGAGACCATCGGGGACATCGACGTCCTCGTCGAGTCCGACCGGGCCGCCGAGGTCATCTCCATGTTCACCTCGCTGCCCGGCGTGACGAGCGTGCTCGGCTCGGGTAGCACCAAGGCGTCGGTCGTGATGGACGATGTGATGCAGGTGGACCTCCGCGTCGTCGAGGAGGCCGAGTTCGGTGCCGCGATGATGTACTTCACCGGATCGCGGTCGCACAACATCGAGCTGCGCCAGCGAAGCATGGCACGGGGCCTGACGCTCAACGAGTACGCGTTGACCCGGGTCGACGACGGAGCCGTGGTGGCCTCGCGGACCGAGGACGACATCTACCGCGCTCTCGACCTGCCATGGATCACGCCGGAAGTGCGTGAAGGCGCGGGCGAGATCGGTGCAGCGGACGACGGGCGCCTGCCCCCGCCCATCGATGAATCCATCATCGTCGGTGACCTCCACGTGCACACCACCTGGTCGGGGGACGGGCGCAGCACGTTGACGGAGATGCTCGACGCCGTTGTTGCGCGTGGCCTACGGTACGTGGCCATCACGGACCATGCGGAGAACCTCGTGATGAACGGGCTGACCCGCGACGAGGTTCGTGCGGAAGCCGCCGAACTCGAGGAGCAACGCGAACGGCTCCCCGGCCTGACCATCCTCCATGGCGCGGAGTTGAACATCGGTGCAGACGGGACGATCGACTATGACGAGGAGTTCCTCCGGATCTTCGACTTCGGTGTCGCATCGATCCACTCGCACTTCGACCTCCCGGAGGCGCAGCAGACGGAACGTCTCCTGCGCGCCATCGCCAATCCCGCCGTGCATGTCATCGGCCATCCGTCGGGCCGCAAGATCGGCCACCGCCCCGGCGCCGTCTTCAATGCCGCCGCCGTCTTCGAGGCCGCGAGCGAAACGGGGACCGCACTCGAGATCAACGCCCACCTCCACCGCCTCGACCTCGCAGCCCCGTTGGTGAGGCAGGCGATGCAGGTCGACGGCCTCATGTTCTCGATCGCCACCGACGCGCACCACACGTCCGAGCTCGCCAACATGCGGTGGGGCGTGGCGCAGGGGCGAAAGGGCTGGGTGACACCCGATCGCATCCTGAACGCCCTCGATGTCGACGCGTTCGTCGAGCGGGTGGCGAGGAAACGGGAACCCTGAGCAGTGGAGATGAGTTCTGGACACGAGATGGATGATGCGAAGCGGACACATGTGGCGCGCCGGCGTTCGGGGTGGGCGGGTGTCGCCGGCGTGGCGGTTGGCCTCGGCGTCACCGAGCTCGCCGCTTCGCTCTCCACGGAGATCCCCTCCGCGATCTCCTCGATCGGGTCGTTCGTCATCGACATCTCGCCGCCGTGGCTGAAATCGTTCGCCATCTCGGCCTTCGGCACGGCGGACAAGGCCGTCCTCGCCATCTCCATCGTCCTCGTGGCGTTGACGATCGGATGGTTCGTCGGGAAGGCATCGGCCACGAATCCGATGCCGATGGCGATCGCATTCGGGTCCGCGGGCGTGCTCGGCGTCCTCGCCCAGGTGGGCGAGGCAGGCGCATCCCCCGCCCTGGTGATCGCGTCCACCCTCGTCACGGTCGGCGCAGGGTTCGCCACCTGGTTCGGGATCACCTCGTGGTCACGGCCGGCGCCGGCCGGAATCGACGACGACACCGCAGGCGACATCGGGCGCCGGCGGCTGATGGTCGGCCTCGCGGGAGCCGCGACGGTCTCCGTGGTGATGATCGGGGTGGGGAGGGCCAGGCTGCGGTCGAGGGCGGAGGCCCAGCGCGCCGCCCTCGTGCTTCCCGAGCCGGTCGAACGGCAGGCGGACCCGACGCCGGCCAACGACTTCGACCTGGCGCTCCTCACGCCGATCGTGGTCTCGAACGCGACCTTCTATCGCATCGACACTGCGCTCGTGGTGCCGACCATCGATCCGGCCGAGTGGACCCTGCGCATCCACGGGATGGTGGACAGGGAAGTCGAGCTCTCCTACCGCGACCTCACCGAGATGCCCCTCGTCGAGCGGTACGTGACGCTGTCATGCGTGTCGAACGAGGTGGGTGGGCAGCTCGTCGGCAACGCCTTGTGGACGGGGATCCCGTTGCGCGACCTCCTCGAGATGGCAGGGGTTCGTGCCGGGGCAGATCAGATCGTGGGACGTTCGGTCGACGGCTGGACCGCCGGGTTCCCGACGGAGCTGGCCTTCGATGGGCGGGAGGCCCTTCTCGCGCTCGGCATGAACCGTGAGGTACTGCCCGCCAACCACGGGTTCCCCGCACGGCTCGTGGTGCCCGGCCTCTACGGATACGTGTCCGCGACCAAGTGGCTCACGGAGATCGAGCTGACGACGTGGGATGCCTTCGATGGCTACTGGATCCCTCGGGGGTGGTCCAAGGAGGGGCCGATCAAGACGCAGTCACGCATCGACCGACCGAAGCATCGACGCGACGTGCCGATCGGTGCGTACACCCTCGCGGGGGTGGCATGGGCCCCGACGAAGGAGATCGCCATCGTCGAGGTGCGCCTCGACGACGGCCCATGGCGGGTCGCCGAGCTGTCCGAGCCCCTGTCGGACGACGCCTGGGTGCAGTGGAAGCTCGACGTGGACCTCTCCGAGGGTGAGCACACCGTTGCCGTGAGGGCCACCGACGGCACGGGCTTCACGCAGTCCGACGCGTTGGTGGATCCCGCTCCCAACGGCGCCGAGGGATGGCACACGGTGACCTTCCGCGCGACCCCGGACGCCTGATCGGCGGCCGTCGCCCCGCTCACCCGCCGGCATGGCCACGCGTAGCCTTGGAGTGAGGAGGTACACCGATGGATGCCAATGCACTGCTCGACAAGGTCCGCGACTCGATGAAGCCGACCCTCGTCTACTCCGAGCCGATCGAGCGCGACGGCGTGATCGTCATCACCGCCTCGTCGGTCATGGGGGGTGGGGGAGGCGGTGAGGGCGAAGCCGAGGGCTCCGGGACGGGCCAGGGCGAGGCTACGGGATCGGGTGGAGGCTTCGGCGTCGTCGCCAGGCCCTCGGGAGCATTCGTGATCCGTGGGCAGGAGGTCGAGTGGGTACCCGTGGTCGACCGGAATCGCCAGATCGCCCTTGCGGGCGTCATGGCGATCGTCGCGATCTGCGCCCTGCGCTCGATCGCCGTGCGGCTGCTCGACCGCTGAACGTTCCCTGCACTGATCGCACCGTCGCTCGACTCAGGGAGTGAGCACGAGCACGGCCTCCGCGTCCGCTTCGATGTCGGCGCGGCCCCACAGGAACGGCACGGTCTCCCCGGCCAGCCACAGCGGGATCATGTCGTCGTAGTGCGGATGGTCGACGTGGCCCGACTGGCCCGTCGTGTGGATCGCATACGAGCGTGTCAGGTCGCCGAGGTCGACGAGCATCCGCATGGACGGCAGCCAATCCACCTCATATCCCTCCGTCGGATCCCATCCGACCGCGTTCGGGACGGACTCGCTGCCGCTGGCGGGGAAGGGGCCTCGGTTGAAGCGGTCGTCGATGAGCCCGATGCCCGTGTCACCGAGCGAGCCATTGCGGAACGTCGCCGTGTGGAGGTCGCCCCACTTCCATGTCCCGATGTCGCCTCCGAGGAGCTCGTCGAGCTCGGCGACACCTGCCGAGAACGCGGCCCGCATGATGTCGTCCCTCGTCTCGGGCTCCGGCGTCGTGACGTCGTTCCAGAAGGGGTCGTCGGGTGATCCGGTGAGTCCTCGTACGACCTCGAACCATCGGGATCCGCCTTGGGGTCGGACGTCCTCATCGAGTTCGTCGTCGAACGTGAGGGCGAGGAGGTGCCGCCAGGTCGTGTTCCAGACCGCGGCGCCCGCGCTGGCAGAGAAGTTCTGCAGGTCCCACTCCTCGAGCACGTCGAGTGCGTCGCGTTCGAGGTCGGAGGGCTCCGACGGCGCACCACTGACGGCGTCCACGACGAAGGGCCTGAGAAACTCAGCGTTGAGGTCATAGCCGTCGAACTGGATGATCCCCTGATCCTCGAGCGGGATCCCGAAGTTGGAGGTCACGAGGTCGACGATGCGTCTGGCGCGGTAGCCGTACGCCCAGTCCTGCGTGATCAGGTAGGGGTAGGCGTCGTCGATGACGGCGTTGTTCGCCGTCACGATCCACCCGGACTCGGGGTTGTACGCGGTGGGGAGCTGATCGAAGGGTATGAAACCCGTCCACTCGTACGTACCGGTCCACCCGGGCACGGGGATCGTGCCATCGCCGGCGGCTCGGATGGGGATCAGGCCCGGCATCTGGTAGCCAATGTTCCCCTCGGTGTCGGCATACAGGAGGTTCTGGGAGGGGACGCCGAACAACTCGGCAGCCTCCCTGAACTCGGTGAAGTCACGTGCCCGGTTGATGCCGAGGATGGGCCCTGCGATGGACGGCACGTCGTCGAGGCCGGTCCATCGCAGCGCGATCGCATACGGCTCCGGTGTGTCCACACCCGCTGCGTCGAAGCCCTCGAGGGGCTCGTACGCGTCGGAGATGATCGGCCCATGGACCGTCGACCTGATCACGACGTCGACCGCGTCGCCACCCGCGACCTCGATCGTGGCCGTCTCGACGTCCATGTCGACCCATGCACCGTCGAGCTCGTACTGGTTCGGGTTCGCAGGGTTCACCTTCTCGATGTACAGGTCCTGCACATCGGGTCCCACGTTCGTGAACGCCCATGCGATGTGGGCGTTGTGGCCGATGATGACGCCGGGGACGCCGGCGAAGCTGAATCCCACGACGTCGATCGGGCAGGCGTCGGAGGCCTGCCGACAGTGCAGGCCGACCTGGTACCAGATCGACGGCATCTGGATCGAAAGGTGCGGATCGTTCATGAGCATCGGCATCCCCGTAGGGGTGTGGGCGCCGGAGATCGCCCATGAGTTCGACCCGATGCCTGCCGTTCCGCCGCCGGTGAGCGCGTTCACGCTCGAAAGGGCGTCCCCGGACCTCGCGAGCACGTCCCGAGCGCCCGGTGGGATCGCAAGGGATGCCTCCGCCGCCGTGGCGGCGCCGCCATCTGACGGGACGATGTAGGGGTGCCGGTCACCCGGATAGGGTGGGAAGAGCTGGGCGACCCGCTCGGGAGGGAGTGAGCCGAGCGCCATCGCCCTGGCGATCTCGTCGCCCATGTTGCCTCCGAGGTCCCACGACATCACCTTGCCCCATGCGAGGGACTCGGCCGGTGTCCACGGCTCGGGGTCGTAGCGGTGGTTGAGCAGTTCGAGGATGGTGTACTCGAAGCTCAGGTCCGACGGCGAGTTGACTGCGAGATATGCGTTGACCCCATTCGCGTAGGCATCGAGGGCCGACTGGATCTCCGGCGTCTCCACGGCGTATTGCCGCTCGGCGAGCTCGCTCCACCCCATCGTGCGCAGGAAGGCGTCCGTGTCGACCTGACCGGAGCCGAACATCTCGGACAGCCGGCCGCTCGAGATGTGGCGCCAGAAGTCCATCTGGAAGAAGCGATCCTGGGCGTGCACCCATCCCTGGGCCAGGAACAGGTCCTCGAGCGTGTCCGCATAGATGTGGGGGACTCCCATGGCGTCCCTGATCACCTCGACGTCACCCGAGAGGCCCTCCACCGTGATGGTCCCGGACGTCTCGGGATATGCCCTGCGTACCGCGTATCGGAGGGAGACGGTTCCCACGAGGACGGCGACGACGGTGAGGGCGAACAGTCCCCAGAGGATCCGCGCACCCCAGCGTCGCCTTCGCCGAGGAGCCCCGGTGGTTGCCTTCGAAGGACTCGCGTCGCTCATGCCGTCGCAGCGTACCGTGTTCGTCGCTCGCGCACCGGCCGTATGCTGGGCATATGGAGACCACGGAGAACCACGAGTCGAGCGAGCACGTCACCCCTGAGGTCGTCCAGCCCGACCGGCCCGAGCAGTCCGACCGCCAGCCTGCCGTGTCGGAGCCCTCGAAGCTGATCCGCATCGCCTCCATGACGAGGGCGATGCTCGACGAGGTCAGGGAGGCACCACTGGACGATGCCGGGAGGGTGCGCCTCCTGTCGATCTACGAGGGCTCACTGGCCGAGCTCAAGGAGGTGCTCTCGGAGGATCTCATCGATGAGCTCGACGCGGTGTTCATCCCGATCACCGAGACACCGTCGGAGGCCGAGCTCCGCATCGCCCAGGCCCAGCTCGTGGGATGGCTCGAAGGCCTCTTCCACGGCATCCAGGCTTCGTTGATCTCACAGCAGATGGCCGCAACCGCCCAGCTCGACCGGATGCGGCAGCGCAAGGCGATCGAGTCCACGTCCTCCGACGGCAGCGGCGTCTATCTGTAGAGCCCCTGCCGGTGGGTCCGGTGGCGCTCCGTCTAGGCTGTGACGATGGCGCTGTACACGCTCCGGACACCACCGGTGATGGAGGACCCGATCCTCGTCATGGGTCTCGCAGGCTGGGGTGATGCGGCGTCCGCGGCGTCCGATGCGGCCGACTGGCTCGGCGAGGACGGACGACCGGTGGTGGTGTTCGACCCTGATGCGATCTTCGACTATCGCTCGAACCGGCCCGTGCTTCGGTTGTCCTCGGGGGAGGTTCGCTCCCTCAGCTGGCCGAGGATGGACATCGTCCACGTACGTCCCGGGGGGCGGGACACCCTCGTCATGGTGGGGAACGAGCCGGACTACGCCTGGTCCGCGATCTGTGAGGCCCTTGCGGATCTCGTCGGACGGTTCGGCGTGGCCAAACTCGTCACCGTCGGGTCGGTGCCGGCGCCGATCAGGCACTCGATGGATGCGGCGGTCTTCTGCACGGCCTCGGATCCGAGGCTCCTGTTGGCGGGTGATCAGGTCCTCATGGACGACATCGTGGTTCCCGCTTCTGCGGGCACGGTGTTCCGCACGGCCGTGGAAGACGTCGATGTGCCTGCGATCGGGTATTGGGCCCAGGTGCCCCAGTACGTCGGTCGCCCGTACCACCCCGCGATCGCCGCACTGCTCGATCGGGCCTCCCACCAACTGGGTATCGACCTCGACCTGACAGAAGAGCGTGCCGCCGCAGCCGATCAGATCACGCGGCTCGACGCGATCCTCGAACAGCGCGAGGACGCTCGGGAGTTCATCGAGGGGCTCGAGATGAGCGTGGGAACCACGGCTCCGTTTCCCGAGGACCTACCGACCGCGGATGAGATCGCGGACGAGATCACCCGGTACCTACGCGACGCCGAGAACGACGGCGACGACCCGCGCGGGTGAGCCGCGTCAGGTACTGAGGATGCCGACGAACAGCGTCAGCACGATCAACGCGGCCGTCACCGCGATCATGGCCCACACGGACCACGTCAGGCCCTTGATGGCGCTGATCTGATCCCTGATGGCCGCCGTCAACTGGGCGACCTCGATGTCGGACGCCTGCACCGAGGTCGACGTGCGTGGGGACGTGGCCGACCTGCCCGCGACCGGTGCGCTGGTCGCTGCCGGGCCCACGGCCCTGCTCGCCGCACCCGCGGCTGCCGCGGCAGGGGGAGCTGACGGTGGTGCTGCCGACGTTGCGGCCCCACCAGCGGTGCCGGTATCGGCCGAGGGCCCTGACGTCACGGGGAGGGGCTCGGTGGACTTCGATCCCGAGGCCTTCACCGGGGGGGCGGTCGGCGCCTTCGATGAGGGGGAGGTCGCGGTGCTCGACGGGGAGGTGGGCACGAGCGACAGCGACTCACCGTCGGAGGGATGGCCGAGGTACAGGGTGGTCGGGCCCTCGATCGACACGACCTGGACCCGCCGACCATCGAGGAAGGTGCCGTTGCGCGACCCTGCGTCCTGCACCTTCCAGCCCGAGCTGTCGTGCGACACGACCGCATGGCGTCGGGAGATGCCCGGACGGACGATCCTGATCGTGGCGCTGGCGTCGGAGCCGATGAGCGCGGTCGCGTCGTCCTGGACGACGCTCTCGCCCCCCTGGTGGGTGACCTTCAGTGGCACGCTTTCCCCCGGTGACTTCAGAGACCTCAAATGCTGTCTGCGTGGAGGGTAAAGGTATCCGGATCGCATTCGAAGCACCGATCCCTCCGAACGGTACCTCGACGATCCGGTCCGAGATCTCGCCTTGGCGGTTCCCAGTCCCTACCCTTCGTGGAGAACGAGTGTGTGAGCCCCCGGGTGAGCAAGGCCGTGCCAACGGACGAAGCCCTGGGCCGTGGACCCACGGCACCCGGGGTGAGCGAAGAGGAGGTTCGTCGATGAAGGTCGGCGATCTGATGACGACCGAGGTTCTGACCATCGGACCGGACGCGCCCCTGAAGGAGGCCGCGACGATGATGGTGAAGGCGGGGGTCAGTGGCCTTCCCGTCATCGATGACCGGAGACGGGTGATCGGCATCATCACGGAGGCGGACTTCGTCACCGCGGAGGCCGAGCGATCATGGGGTCGGCAACGACGCAGGCTCCTCGCCAACTTCTTCGACGAGACCGAGGTTCCCGAGGCGCGGACCGTCGCGGATGCGATGACGAAGGATCCCCACGGTATCGACAGGGAGAGCACCGTGACGGAGGCGGCGAGGAAGATGACGGAGCTGAGGGTCAAGCGCCTGCCGGTCGTGCTGCCGGATGGCACCCTCGACGGCATCATCTCGCGTGCCGACGTGATGGAGGCCTTCGCCAGGTCCGACGAGGAACTCCGCCGCGAGGTCGTCCATGACGTCGCATACGACGTGATGCAGCTCGAGGACGCGAACCTGTCGATCGACGTGGCGGACGGCGTCGTGACCCTGAGCGGAACCGTGCCGACGCGTTCTGAGGCCCGCTTGCTCGCCGAGCTCACGATCCGGGTGGAGGGCGTCGTATCCGTCCAGAACGACCTCGGCTGGCAGACCGATGACACGAAGAAGGGTCGCGGGGGCCTCGCGACCTTCTGACTCCCTCCAGGTCGGTTCGGGGCATCCGGATGTGCCATCCGGAATACGAGGCGGCTCCGAATCGTTACGAAGGCTCTGGAGAGAGGACTATCGACTCGTGCTGACCTTGAGCGACTTGATGTGGGAGCCAGATGTCAACTGGAGGGGTGAGGCGGCGTGTACCGGGGTCGACAGCGAGCTGTTCTTCCCGGTCTCCGAGGATGAGTCCGCGTCCGAGGCGGCCAAGGCCATTTGCGCTCAGTGCCCCGTCCGAGAGGCCTGTCTCCAGTACGCCCTCGCCACGAACCAGACGGCGGGTGTGTGGGGCGGCCTCGACTCGGGAGAGCGCAGGCGGCTCCGGAGGCGCATCAGGGACCGCGAGCGGCGCAAGGCGTCCTAGCTCGGCCCAGGGGTGGCCCCTGCGTCCCGCCGTTCGCCGATGAGCCGGTGGATCCTCCTTCTCGCCGTGTTCGTCGCCTCGTCGGCCATCCTCGTCCTCGAGATCGTGGCGGGTCGCATCCTCGCTCCCTATGTCGGCGTGAGCCTCCAGACGTTCACCGGCATCATCGGGACGATCCTCGCCGCGATCGCCTTCGGCGCATGGCTGGGTGGCCGGATCGCGGATGCATATGACCCTGCGAGGCTCCTGGGTCCTGCCCTCATCGCAGGCGGGGTCCTCGCCGTCGTGTCGCCCGCTCTCGTGTACGTCATCGGCCCCTCGGCCGCGGGTGATCGTCCAGCGACGATCGTCGCGCTCGCTGCGATCGGGTTCTTCCTGCCGGCCGCCGTCCTGTCGACGGTGACGCCGATCGCGGCGAAGCTCACGTTGCACTCGCTCGATGCCACGGGCTCGGTCGTCGGACAGCTCTCCGCCGTGGGCACCGCAGGAGCGCTCGTCGGGACGTTCGTGACCGGCTTCGTCCTGATCGCCGCCATCCCGAGCCGGCCCATCACGTGGGTCGTGGGCGCCGTCCTCGTGGCACTCGGGATCGCGCTCTCGCTCCAGTGGGGCCGCTCCATGCTCCTGTCGTCACTCGTCGTCTTCGCCATCGCCGTGACCGGCGCGAGCGCGGTCGCGGCGCCGTGCGAGCACGAGACCGCGTACTCGTGCGCCAACGTCGTCGATCGATCGGACGGCCCCACCGTGAAGGCGCTGATCCTCGACACCTTCGTCAACAGCGTGGTGGACCTCGAGGATCCGACGTACCTCGGTTCGAGGTACGCACGTGCCATGGATGCGGTCATCCGGTCGAGGTTCCCCGAAGGTCCGTCTGACGTCGCCTACGTCGGCGGCGGCGGGTTCACCCTTCCCCGCTACTACCACGCCACGTCCGGGGCGACGGCGACCGTGCTCGAGATCGACGGCGAGTTGGAGGCGATCGCGGTCGATGAACTCGGCCTCGTCGAGGGGCCGTGGCTGACGGTGCGGGTGGGCGATGCCAGGCTCGGTGTCGCCGAGCTGCCGGAGCGTGGCTTCGA
This sequence comes from uncultured Acidimicrobiia bacterium, assembly GCA_963792405.1. Lineage (GTDB taxonomy): Bacteria > Actinomycetota > Acidimicrobiia > Spongiisociales > UBA5794 > SZUA-442. The sequence goes on along the minus strand of CAWBVU010000006.1, from coordinate 1,689,908 downwards.
CGCCGTCGTCGGCGACGCGTTCAGCGGACGATCCGTGCCATGGCACCTCACCACGACCGAGTTCCTCGGCGATGTCGACGACGCCCTCACGGATCGGGGCGTGTACGTCCTGAACCTGATCGACCATCCTCCGCTCAGGTTCGCCGCGGCGGAGGTCGCCACCATCTCGTCGGTGTTCGACCATGTCGTCGTGGTCGCCCCGGCGGACTACCTCGATGGGGCCGCAGGCGGGAACTTCGTGGTGGCGGGGAGCCGCGCACCGTTCGATGCAGCGATGATCTCGGCGCTCGTCACCGACGGGGAAGCCGTGATCGTCGACGCCGAGGTCGATGCGTGGGCCTCGCGGGGTCGCATCCTCACCGATGACTTCGCCCCTGCCGACCAACTGCTGAGCCGTCCCTGAGGCTCAGTCGAGTCGTAGGAGCGCCTCGTCGATCTCCTCGTTGCGCGCCGTCGCGAATCCCCTCTCCGTGCCGACGCGGACGAAGCCGCACTTCTCCAGCAGGCGAATGGACCCTGCGTTGTCACTCGCCGCCCGTGCATGGAGCGGCCGAGTGCGCTCGAGCTCGAGGAACGCCTTCAGCGCCCCCGTGCCGACACCCCTGCCCCACACGGCCCGATCGAGCCAGTAGGTGAGCTCCCTGTCGCCGAGCATGTCGAAGCTCGCGATGTGGCCGGCCACCGCACCATCGACCTCGATGGTGCGGGCGAGCACGGTGTCGTCGGCGAGGAGTCGGCGCCAGTGTGCGTCGAAGGCCTCCCGATCGGATGGATCGGGTGGGGTGAACGCCGCCATCCACACCGCGCCATCGTCCTGCAGGTGCACGAAGAAGGCGTCGAGGTCGGCCTCCCTGACATCGCGGAGCGCGACATCCACGGCTGCTCAGGACTCGGTGATGTCGATGCCGGTGATCGTCACGGGGGCGTTCGGCCGGTCCGCGGGACCGGTGGGTGCCCCTGCGATCGCATCGACCACGTCCATGCCGTCGGTGACCTCGCCGAAGATGGAGTACTGGTTCGGGAGGCCGTAGTCGGCGTGCATGATGAAGAATTGCGAGCCGTTCGTGTTCGGACCCGCGTTCGCCATGGCCAAGGTGCCGCGTGTGTAGGACGACTTGGAGTGGCCCAGCTCGTCCCGGAAACGGTATCCGGGTCCGCCCCGTCCCGTGCCCGTCGGGTCGCCACCCTGGATCATGAAGCCGGGGATGACGCGATGGAAGATGACGTCGTCGTAGAACCCGTCATTGGCGAGGAACACGAAGTTGTTCACGGTCTGGGGGGCGTCCGCGGCGTAGAGGTCGATGGCGATGTCCCCCGCCGTCGTATGGATGACCGCCGAGTAGTCCTGGGCGAGGTCGATCGTCAGCTCGGGCGGGGCGTCGTACTGCTTGGCCATGGTGGGTCCTTCCTCGATCGGTGGGGTCGAGGCTACCCCCGCGGCGGAGGCGGATCCCCGCCGGGTGCGAGCGCTAGAAACCGCGACGCCGTCGGCGCTTCAGCGCCTTCTCCTTGAAGGGGACCTCGTCGGGCGGCGGCTCCCACGAGAACAGGTCGGCAAGTCGCTCGTCGTTGGAGAACATCTTGACGATCGGGACGTTCAGCTCTGCCCGTCGCTGGATGCCGAGCACCTCGTTCACCTGGTCCCACTCCACGAGGGTGACGACGAGGCCCTCCTCGCCAGCCCTCGCCGTGCGACCGCTGCGATGCAGGTACGTCTTGGGGTCATCGGGCGGGTCGTAGTGGACGACGACGTCCACCCCGTCGATGTGGAGGCCCCGAGCGGCGACGTTCGTCGCGACGAGCACGTTCACGTCTCCCTCGGCGAAGCGCCGGAGCGAACGCTCGCGCTTGGGCTGCGGCAGGTCCCCGTGGATCGGTGCGCATTCGACGCCCAGGTCGGAGAGGTCGTTGGCCAGGCGGTCGGCCCCGGCCTTGGTGCGGGTGAAGGCGAGGACCCGGGGGTTGTGCCGTGCGATCTCGGCCAGGACCTTGGCCTTGTCCATGTAGTGCACCTTGAGGAAACGGTGCTCCATGGTCTCGACCGTCTCGGTCTCGGTCTCGACCTCGAAGTCGAGGGGATCGGTCATGTAGCGATCGATGAGCTCCTGTACCTGCATGTCGAGGGTCGCAGAGAACAGGAATGTCTGCCGTGGCGTGGGCAGCTGTCCCATGATGGCCCGCACCTGTGGCATGAAGCCCATGTCGGCCATCTGGTCGGCCTCGTCGATCGCCACGATGGAGATGTCCCGCGGATCGAGGGCCTTGCGCTCCATCAGGTCCAGGAGCCTCCCGGGTGTGGCGATCGCAATCGAGGCACCCTTCGCGAGGGCATCGATCTGCTCGCCCATGGACGCTCCACCGTACACCGCGATCGCGGTGAGGCCACGGACCCGTAGAAGCGGCTCGAGGGCCTTTGTCACCTGCACGGCGAGTTCGCGTGTCGGTACCAGCACGAGCCCGTGCGGGCGTTTCGGCTGGGCACCCGTCACACGTTCGAGCATGGGGAGGCCGAAGGCGAGGGTCTTTCCGGAGCCCGTCTGCGCCTTGCCCATGATGTCGCGCCCAGCCAGGGAGCTCGGGATCGTCATCGACTGGATGGGGAAGGGATCGGTGATGCCCCCGGCCGCGAGGACGTCGACGAGGTCGGCGGAGACGCCGAGGTCGGCAAAGGACACGGTGGTGTCGGCAAGTTGTGATTCGGTCATGAGGCGGAGCGAGGTCACGAGGTGCTCCGGACCCGAACGGTAGCCTTGCATCACTGGATACCGTCGCACATGGCGGCCATCCACGATGCGGGAGAGGGGAGGGGGACCGACGTGACCGTGATGCAGATCACCCTGGACCCGGCCCTGTCCGCCCGCCTCGTCTCCACTGTGAGCCTTCTGCTCGTCGTCGTCGTGCTCCGCTACATCGCCGCCAGGCTCATCGGCAAGCGGGTGACGGATCCCGAGCTGCAGTTCAAGGCGCGCAAGGCGGTCACCTACATCGCCACCGTGGTCGTGATCGTCGCCCTCGTCTTCATCTGGCTCCCCTTCTTCGACGACCTCGCCACGTTCCTGGGGCTCGTGTCGGCAGGTATCGCCATCGCCCTCGCCGACGTCTTCCTCAACCTGGCCGGGTGGGCCTACATCGTCTTCCGTCGACCGTTCAAGGTGGGGGACCGCATCGAGATCGACGGGAGGGCGGGCGACGTGATCGACATCCGGGCGTTCCGATTCACCCTCCTCGAGATCCGAGACTGGGTCGATGCCGACCAGTCGACCGGCAGGGTCGTCCACATCCCGAACGAGAAGCTGTTCTCAGAGCCGATGGCGAACTTCACCGAGGGATTCCACTACATCTGGCACGAGGTCCCCGTGCTCGTGACCTTCGAGTCGGACTGGGAGAAGGCGGAGCAGCTCGTCCGAGCCGCACTCGAGGGGATCGCGATCCCCGAGAACGAGGCCCGTGCCGTCATCGAACGCTTGAGCGCGAGCAGGGACTACCGGATCACCTACCGCGAGCTCACACCCACCGTCTACGTGTCGACGAGGGACTCGGGTGTGCTCCTGACGGGCAGGGTCCTCGTCGAGTCGAAGCGCCGCCGATGGGTCGAGGACCACGTGTGGCGGTCACTCCTTCGTGCGATCGCCGCCGAACCGACGGTCGATCTCGCCTACCCGACCATCCGTGGCTACCTCCCCGGCGTCGCGCGAGGTGGCGGCGGCGGTACGGAGGGCTAGCGCGCCGCCAGTCGGCGGCCGTGCCGGAACCCGATGGCATACGTCGCCGCGGCGAGTCCGACACCGAGGACGGCGGCAGTCGTGCGCTTCACCACCTTCTTCCGTCGGCGTGAGAACTCCACGATCGGCCACCCTCGATGGAAGGCGATCGTCTCCAGGGCCCGGTCCGGGTTCACCGCAACGGGATGGCCGACCACCTCGAGCATGGGCAGATCGCCAGCCGAGTCGGTGTACGCGTAGGAGGTCTCGAGGTCGTAGCCCATCTCGTCGGCCAACCTCAGCACCGCCGTCGCCTTGCCCTCGCCGTAGCAGAACGGGCGTGCGAGCTCCCCCGTGTAGATGCCGTCACGCACCTCCGCCACCGTCCCGATGCCCCCCGTCATGCCCATGGCCTCGGCGAAGCGGGCGACGATCTCCACGGGCGAGGCCGACACGATGTAGGTGTCCCTGCCTGCGTCGGCGTGCAGGTCGACCAGGCCCCGCGCCTCCCTGCGCACGTCGTTGAGCAGCTTCGGGATGATGACGTCGGCCATGGCGGTGAGGCGGGCGACGGGCACGCCCTCGATCGCCTCGAGGATGCGTTGTTTGACCGCCTCCGTCTTCTCGTCGGACGCGCCCGAGAGCGTGAAGGTCGCCGCGCTCGCGGCGTCCTTGAGCAGCTGCGACGTCGGCACGAGCCCGTCACGGTAGGCGACCCAACCGAACACGAACACGGACGATCCCGAGATGATCGTGCGGTCGAGATCGAAGAACGCCGCGGCCCTGGTCATGACGGTGCGCCGATCATCTCGTCGGGGATCGCGAACAGGACGTCGCTGCCCGCGACGACGGCGTCGGCGAGGCCATGCACCCGCGGGAGGATCGTGCGCATGTAGAAGCGTGCGGTGGCGACCTTCGCCGCGAGCCATGGATCATCGGGCGCGGCTTCGAGGGCGGCGAGGGCCTGTCGCGCGAGGTAGTAGCCGCCCGCCAGCGTTCCGATCATCTCGAGGTACGGCGTGGCTCCCGCGAGGCGAGCCTCGACGTCGTCGGAGGCGATGAGCCACTCCGTGGACGAGCGCACGGCCGAAAGGGCGGACGTCAGCTCGCGTCGGAGGCCCGCGAGGTCATCGCCCGCTGCGGCGAGCGGGCCGTCGAGTGCGGCGATCTCGTCGAGGTAGGCCGTCACGACGGCGCCCTCACGCATCGGGAGCTTCCGCATCACGAGGTCGATCGCCTGGATCCCGTTCGTCCCCTCATAGATCGGCGTGATGCGCGCATCCCGGTAGAACTGCGCGGCGCCCGTCTCCTCGACGAACCCCATGCCGCCGTGGACCTGGACGCCGATCGACGCCACCTCACAGCCTCGATCGGTGCACCATGCCTTCGCAATGGGGGTGAGGAGCGCGAGGCGATCACCTGCGGCCTCCCGATGTGCTCCATCGACCCCGTGCTGATGCCGGTCCTCCGAGGCCACAGCGTCGTACACCAGGCCACGCATCGCCTCCGTGAGGGCCTTCATCGTCAGGAGCATCCGCCGTACGTCGGGGTGCTCGATGATCGGCGACGGCTCGGCGGATCCCTTGGCACGGCCCTGGCGGCGGTCCTTGGCGTAGCGGGCCGCGTGCTGATACGCGCGTTCGGCGACGGAGAGGCCCTCGAGCCCGACCTCGAGGCGGGCCTGGTTCATCATCGTGAACATGTACGCCATGCCCTTGTGCTCCTCGCCGATGAGGAAGCCGGTCGCGTCCTCGAACGACAGGACGCAGGTCGGACTCCCGTGGATGCCGAGCTTGTGCTCGATCGACACGGTCTCGACGGTGTTGCGGTCCGAGGGTGCGCCGTCCTCGTCGAGGAGATACTTCGGGACCAGGAAGAGGGAGATCCCCTTCGTCCCCGCGGGCGCGTCGGGGGTCCTCGCGAGGACGAGGTGGACGATGTTGTCGGTCAGGTCGTGGTCACCCCACGTGATGTAGATCTTCGTGCCGGTGAGCCCGTACGACCCGTCGTCCCTTCGCACCGCCCTCGTCCGCACGGCGCCGACGTCGGAACCCGCTTCCGGCTCGGTCAGGACCATCGTCCCCGTCCACGTTCCCGTGATGAGGTTCTCCAGGTACTGCTCCCGGAGCTCGTCGGATCCGTGGCGGGTCAGCAGTGTGATCGCGCTGCCGGTGAGCATCGGGCAGAGGGAGAACGCGAGGTTCGCCGAGGTCATCATCTCCGAGATCGCCAGTCCGACCGTGCGAGGGAACCCATGCCCGCCGTAGTCCGGCGTTCCCGTCACGGACACCCATCCGGCATCGATCATCTTCGCCCATGCATCCTTGAAGGCAGCGGGCGTCGTCACGGCACCGTCGGCGAACACGGCTCCGATCGTGTCGCCGACCTCGTTGGTCGGTGCGAACACCTCGGAGAAGAACCTTGCGGCCTCGTCGAGCACGCCGTCGACGACGTCGGTGTCCACGTGGGTGAACTCGGGAAGGGCGATGATCGAATCGACGTCGCACACGGTGTCCAGGGTGAAGGCGATGTCGCGTACGGGTGGTGCGTAGTCAGCCATGTCGGCAAGGCTACCGACCACGCAACGACTGGGAGAACCGACCCGGACCGCAGGTACCCCTCACGGCGGATACCCTCACGCCCGCCAGTCGATCGGAGCCCCCCTTGCGTATCCACCGCCTCCTGCCCTTCGCCCTCGCCATTGCGTTGGCGACGGCCGCATGTGGGTCGAACGGCCCCGAGGCCGCGGACGAGCCCGACGGCGCGATCACCACGACGACGACCGACGAGGGGGACACCGTGACCGCCGACGGGAGCTTCATCGTCCAGGACGGTGACCTGGTCGAGGCCCACTACGTGGGCACCCTCGACGACGGGAGCCAGTTCGACTCGTCGCGTGAGCGCGGGGCGACCTTCAGCTTCACCGTCGGCGCAGGACAAGTGATCCCCGGGTTCGACGAGGCGGTGCGTGGCGGACGCGTCGGTGACGTCATCACCGTCAGGATCGATGCCGAGGACGCCTACGGGGAACCGTCCGACGACAACATCATCGAGGTCCCCTTCAACCCGGAGCAGGGCGACGTCAAGGTCGGTGACGAGGTGTACCTGACCAACGGGCAGCCCGCCCTCGTGCTCGCCGTCACCGACGAGACGGTGACGCTCGATGCCAACCACCCGCTCGCTGGCGAGGCGCTGACCTTCGAGATCGAGATCATCGCGGTCACCCGGGGGTAGACGCCTGAAGGGCGCCCTCCCAGATCGCCCTGAACGTCGACGAATCCCGCTGGAGCTCCTCCGCGGTCCCCATCGCGACCACGCGTCCCGCCTCCATGACGACGACACGGTCTGCGCGTGCGAGTGCCGCATGTCGATGGGACACCACGAGGGCGGCGATCTCCGAGCGGGCGGCGAACAGCCTCGACCAGAGCAGCTGCTCGGTCTCCACGTCGAGCGCCGACGACACGTCGTCGAGCACGAGGAGCTGGGACCTCCTCGCCAGCATGCGTGCGCCTGCCGACCGCTGGATCTGCCCGCCCGACAGCCTGACGCCACGGGGGCCGACCATCGTCTCGAGGCCCTCCGGCATGAGGTCGATGTCGTGGCGCATCTCGGTGATGTGGATCGACTCGTCGATCACCTCGTCGGTCACGTCGGCTCCGAGCACCAGGTTGTCGCGCAGCGACATCGAGAAGAGCCTCGGGACCTGCGGCGTGTAGGCGACCAGAGGGGGAACCATCACCTTCGATGCCTCTTCCACCACGACACCGTTCCAGGCGATCGTCCCGCGGTCGGCGGGCAGCAGGCCGAGCACGGTCCGCAGCAGCGTCGTCTTCCCCGACCCGATCCTCCCGGTGACCACCACGAACTCGCCGCGGGCGACATCGAGATCGACGTCGTCGATCCCGTTCGTGGTGCCGGGATAGCGGTAGGCGAGCCCCCGCACCGTGAGCTGCGAGAAGTCCGGCACGTCGGCAGCGAGGGGACCCGACGGCGTGTTGTCCGCGGCGACACCGTCGATCCCGAGTTCGGTGCGCCTGTACACCCGGTCCCATGGCTCACCCTTGAGCGTGGTTGTCAAGCGCTCGACCGACACCGTGCCCTGTTTGGCTCGCGCGATGAACACGCCGACGAAGTACGACGCATCCGTGACGTGGTGGAGGAGGAACACGAAGAGCGCGAACTCACCGATCGTGATGCCCGCATCGCCGGTCGCGGTGAGGCGCCCCGCCGCCATGAGGAGGATGAGACCCGTCCCGATGTTGACGGTGTTGCGGAACACGGCGTCGAGCACGGCGGTGAGCGTGCGGTCCTTGACCATCATCTCCTTGCGCACGTCGTTGAGGGATCCGAAGCGCGCGAGCATGCTGTCCTCGGCGCCTGCGACCTTCACGGCCTGGGTGGCGGCGAACGTCTCGCCGAGGAACCCGGTGATGGCTTCGGTGGCCTCCCTCGCCCGCTTCCGGTAGCTGCGCACGATGCCACCGGTCCTGTTCGACACGATCGCCACGATGATCACGGGGACCGAGATGACGACCGTGACGAGGGGATCGATGCTCCACATCAGGGCGAACGACACCGTGCCGGCGACGAAGGCGCCGACGAGGTCGACGGTGATGTCGAACGGTTCGATGACGTGTTCGACGTCATCGCGGAACCGCGAGACGATCTCTCCCGGTGTCTCGTCGAGGGCGGCAGCCCCGGGGAGCTCGTAGATCCGGACGAGGAGGTTCTTGCGCATCGTCGCGGCCGCACGGAACAGCAGTGAGGCGTGGTTGCGCATGCCGAGGAAGATGAAGACCGAGCGCCCTGCCGCATAGGCGAACGTCGCGGCGATGACGAGCGTCAACGTCGACGTGGTCATTCCTGCGGCGAGCTGATCGAAGAAGTAGGCGATGATCAGCCCTGTGATCACCGGCATCGTCCAGATCGTGGTCCACAACACGAGCGCGAGCGAGTAGCGCCACGGCTGGGCGCGGATCAGCCGCCACAGGACACGGCCGAATGTGGGTGCGGTGGGTGTCGTCATGCCAGTGCCTCCTCCATCCCCGCGACCAGCAGGCGGGAGAACACCGAGTCCGGGTCGGCCATCAGTGCGGTGCGCTCACCTGCCTCGATGATGCGTCCGTCCTCGAGGATCACGATGTCGTCCGCCCGCGCCACCGTCGCGAGGCGGTGGGCGATCAGGATCGCCGTGCGGTTCTCCAGGAGGTGGTCGACCGCCTTCTCGATGAGCGCCTCGGTTGCGGGATCGAGGCGTGACGACGCCTCGTCCAGCACGACGATGCCGGGATCGCGAAGGAAGATCCTCGTGAAGGCGAGCAGCTGGGCCTGCCCCGCGGAGAGCCCTGCGCTCCCACCCTCGAGCATCGTGTCGAGCCCGTGCGGGAGCGACTGCAGCCACGCGTCGAGCTCCAGCCTGTGGATGACCTCGAGCAGCCGGTCGTCGGGAACCGACGCGTCGAAGAACGTCAGGTTGTCCCTGACCGTCGCCCTGAACAGCTGGACGTCCTGGGTGACCATCGCGACGTGCCTGCGCAGGTCCTCGAGGGTGATGTCCCACGTCGGCGCCCCTCCGACGGCCACGACGCCCTCCTGGGGCTCGTACAGCCTCGTCACGAGACGGGCGATCGTCGACTTCCCACTTCCCGTTCGCCCGAGGAGTCCGACGACCCTGCCCGGCGCGATGGCGAAGCTCACGTCGTCGAGGACCGTCTCGTCACCTGCATCGTCGTCGTAGGTGAAGGTCACCCCGGCGAAGGCGAGGCTCAGGGGCCCTGCGGGCAGACCGAGCGAATCCCGCTGGACGAGACGTGTCTCGGTGGCGAAGAGCTCCTCGACCCGCTCGATCGAGGCACCCGCCTTCTGGAGGTCGATCAGCTGCTCCCTGATCTCCTCGATCGGACGGTGTGCCATCTCGATGTACTGGAACACGAGGTAGACGGAACCGAGCGTCAGCGTTCCGACGCCGAAGAGCCAGGCGCCCAGGACGTAGGCGATCATGAGGGAGAAGAAGTACAGCGCCATCGACGCCGTCCACATCATCGCCCAGCCGGTCCAGCCGCGGACGACCTGGGGCAGCCACGTGCGCTGGATCTCGTCGAATCGCGTCACCATGAATCCCGTCGCACCGTTGGCCTCGATGTCCTCCGTCCCGTCCACCTGCTCGCCGATGAAGCCGAACATCTCGGCGCTGGTGGCGCGGATCGCCTTGTGCCATGGCACCGTCACGCCGTGGAGGCGGAACAGTCCCGCGAAGGTGATCGCGGTGAAGACCGTGATCGCAAGTCCCACGATCCAGGATTCGGCCCACAGCAGGACGAGGATCCCGATCAGGAGGGCGCCGTTGCCGAGCACCTTGATCATCATCGAGGAGAAGAAGTTCGACAGGGCGGTGACGTCGCCGTCGATCCTCTCGATCAGGGCGCCGGGGCTGGTCCCCTTGTGGTATCCCATGTCGAGGTGGAGGACGTGATCCGTGAGATCCGCCCGTAGCTGATTGGTGGCCGACCATCCGATCTGCTCGGCCACGTACGTCGCCCACACCAGGAGGAGCTGATGGGCGACGGCCACGACCATGAACGCGATGGCGATCGGCACGAGCTCCGACACGGCGGTGCCGCTTGTGGCGTCGTCGATGAAGATCCGGATGAGCTGCGGATTCGCGAGCTGGAGGGCGATCGTCGTTGCCAGCAGGAACGCGAGGAACCACGCCTTGCGGCGATACGGCCGCAGATACCTGGCAAACAGACGGAAGTATGCACGTACGGGGATCATGGGGGTCCTTCGGGGTCAGCGAGACGCGGGTCGGACGTCGGACGGCGTCACCGTGAGGTGGGTCTCGGGAGCGGCGGAGCGGTCGTGTCTACCGCATACGGGCGCGCGCGAGTGCCTCGGGTGCTGGGTTCGGCGTCTGCAGCCACCTCATCGAGACTCCTCTGTCGCGTGTCCCGTCCCGAAGGAGCGGGACCCACATCGTCGCGGAGCCGGCGACGTCTGTCAAGCACGAGATCCGTCGCTGCGCGGCCCTGAACCATCGTGCGCCGGCCCGGTCATGCCGCCGCGGTCTCGGGCCTCACAGCAGATGGACCACGACGAGGGCGCCGAGCATCGCGGCGCTGTTGGTGCCGATGTGGGCCAGGACGGGAGCGGCGATGCTGTTGGCATAGAGCCGAAGCCACAGGAACCCGAGACCCGCGAGCATCGTCCCCCCCACGGCGCCCACGATGGCGACGATGAGCCCCACGATGCCGGAGAAGAGGTCACCGGCGGGGTTCGCCTCGAGTGTGTCGAGGGTGGGGAGGATGTGCCAGAACCCGAACATGAGGGAGGTGAAGCCCGCCGACACGAGGGGCGAGTACCGGCGCACGAACATGCCGAACACGATCCCCCTGAACAGCACCTCCTCGTAGAGGGCCGTCGCGAGCGGGATCCGCACCAGCGCCTGGAACAGCACCCACCACACCGAGTTCTCGATGACCCGATCGTCCCTGAACAGGTCCCTCGTATCGGGGATCGCGATGGCGATGCCGATGCCGATGGCGATCACGCCCATCACGGTGCCGCCGACGATGACGCCGCGGCCGAGTCGGTCGGCCCTCAGGCCCATCGACGTCCACGTCGTGCCTGCGCGGCGGGCGACCAGGAGGCACACGCCGAGGATCCCGAGGTTGAACGGGATGTGCCAGGCGTCGTCGAGGACCCGATTGGCGATGACGTTCGCATACGACGCGAGGCCGACGATCGCGACGAGGTGGATGATGTGGGCCGGATGCGGATCGGGTGGCTTCGTCAGCCAACGGCTGGGCCGCCACATGTCGTCCCAGTTCTCGAGGGACCACGACCAGGCGTGGGTTCGTCCTGTGGCGTACAGATCCTTCGGCATCCTCGGGGGAGACTAGGGACGTGGTGCAGGTCGTGTGGGCGAGGCGCCGCAGGCCGGGGGGGACGCGTCTAGCCTTCCCTCCATGCCCATCCTGCAGACCTTCAAGCAGACGGTGCTCGAGCTCGGCCGCGGAGAGGCCAAGACGAAGGCCCGCCCGTTGACGATCGGCGACGAGACCCTCGATCGGTCCGCCGCCGGGATGGACAGCAGGGTGTCCGAGCGGGCAGTGATGTTCTGGCTCCTGTCCGACAGGGCCCTGTTCCTCGTTGTGGGCGAGGCCAGTGCCGATCATGCCTATCGGGTGCCGTACGAGGCGATCTCGGAGATGACCCTGGACTTCGACGACACCGCGGACTTCCTCCCCTGGTACGTGCGGCTGTCGCTCGATGGCTCGGGCCCGGGCGAGATCACCAGGCTCGAACCCGGCAACCTGCCCGGACAGCCCCTCGGATCCATGCCGCCGGTGGCGGTCGAAGGCACGGATCGGGCACGGCTCGCACGCGGTGAGATCGTGCCGCTCGCCGGCTTCGCCGCCTGCAGCGTGAAGTTCCGGGGCGCCCTCGAGCGACGCATGGAGTTGGCCGGTCGGCCCCTCGCGATCACCGGCGCAGATGCTGCCGATCGGAAGGCACTTTCGCTTCGGCGCAGGCAACAGGCCCGCCGAGGAGCATGAGACGACACGGCGGCGTGCACGCCGGGAAGTCCTGACGGCTCAGTGGATCAACTCGATGTCGTGGCTGCCGCAGGTCCTGCATCGCAGCATGGAACTCGTCGTGCCCCTCGTGGCCGCGCCGGCAGCGTTGAGAGCCGATGCCGCGGTGTCGTCCTCTGCATCCTCCGACCAGTGGTGGTCCTGGAGGTTGGTGCCGCACTCCCTGCAGAACTTCGCGTTCCGATAGTGCGTCGCACCGCACACCGGGCAGTCCGCCCAGTCGGTGGTGGCAGCCTGGATCTCGGGCTCGAACGCCGAGGCCGCGTCCGGTGCGCCACCGAGGGGCTGGGGCGAGTCCTGGACGAGGTCACCCCAGAAGTCGTCCTCCGTCGCGGTCGCGGCAGGCGCGAATGGCGGTTCCGGCTCCTGCTCGGGTGCGAACGCCCTGGCGTGGGTGGTTTCGGCGATCGCACGGCCGATGGAGTCGAGCGTATAGAGCGCGATGCCCTGGGTCTCCGCGATCGACAGTGCGCCCGGAGAGAAACCCGAGGGAGAGAAGATGACCAGCTTCTTGCCCGAGTCCGCGGCCCTGAGCAGGGCAAGGACGCTCGACTGCTCGACGGGGCTGTCGCTCGACCGGACGCGCACGAAGGCCCGCTCGGTGATCAACTCCACGGATCCGTGTGCAGGTTCGCTGATCTCGAGGGGTGGATCCCCGGCGTGGTCGAGCCACAGGTAGGCGGCCTGGTAGGCCTGATCGAGGGTGAGCTGTTTCTTGCGTTTGGTGGCCATGCGCCCGGTCATTCTACGTGCAGCGATCAGTTCCGGCTGAACCCGACGGAGTGCTCCCAGTCCGCGAGCAGCGTTCTGAGCGCCGCGACGAAGGCGAGGGGCTGGTCGAGCGTCACGTGGTGGTGGGCCTCGGGGATCGGTATCACGGGGGCGACGCGGCCCATCAGCTCGTACATGTACTCCGCCGTGTCGGGTGGCACCACCACTGAGAGCTCACCGGTGAACAGCGCCACCCTGCACTGCACGGACGCGAGCTGGTCCCGCAGCGCGACGATCGTGCCCCGGAACAGGACGGGGTCGAACTTCCACGTCCACCCCTCGGCGGTCTCGTGGATCGAGTGCTGGGCGACCCAGTCGACGATGTAGCCGTTGTCGCACGGTTGGGGCGGTATGAGCCTGAAGTGGTCGAGCGCGTCGTCGCGTGTCGGGTAGACGCCCGGTGAGCGGAACGCCCGACCCGACCGTCCTTCCTCGACCTCCGGGGATGGCTTCCGCACGGGGGCGTCCACGATGACCGCGCCCGCGAGCACGTCCCCATGTGTGGCAGCGGTCTGGATCGTGACCATCCCCCCGAGGCTGTGACCGACGATGACGGGAGGTCCGGGGAACCCCGCGGCCTCGGCGACCGCCATGACCTCTTCCGCCCACAGCTCGTGCGAGTACGCCTCCCTTCGACCAGAGTCACCGTGTCCCGACAGGTGGAGGGCCACGGCATGCCAGTCCTCGGCGAACAGCGGGGCGATGAATGACCACCACTGGGCGTGTGCGGCGCCGCCATGGACGAACACGAGCCCGGGACTCCCGCTCCGGCCCCATGACAGATACTGGATCGTCGTGCCCACGACCTGGACCGAGTGCTGGGACGGCTGGTGGGCGATGGCTCGCGTGAACCACTCCGGGGGGGCCGGCTCAGTCACCAGCGCGGACGTCGTCGGGGAGGAGGAACCAGCGGAGGTCTTCGAACGATGCGGTTGCGTGCAGCGGCGGTTGCTCAGGCCCCATCGACGGGTCGATGGCGTCGAAGAGCCGCCGTGCCTCGTCGAGGTAGCCGGCGAGCTCGGCGTCGGTCGCGGTCGCGTCCGGCACCTCATAGCGCATGTGCCCATCGTCGTATGACACGTCCGACAGGGAGAACGGCGTCGCCCCGCGCCCATCGACGTGCTCCCACGTCGCGGTCGCCAGATCGAGCCGATACCAGGGAAGGAGCTTCCACCCATGGGTGGCCACCAGGTGGATGGCCTCGACGATGAAGGCGAACACGGTGTCCGAGATGAAGTAGTTGAAATTGACCCTGATCCAGCCGGGTTTGATGCCCTCACAACCGAGGTGCACCTCGTGGCTGATCTCGTTCGAGTGCTCGGCGTCGATGCCCAGCAACGCATGTCCATAGGGGCCCGCACATGAGCACCCGCCCCGCGACTGGATGCCGAACAGGTCGTTGAGGAGGGCGACGATGAAGTTGTGGTGGAGGTAGCGCCCGTGGTGCTTGACCACGAACGAGACGATGCTCAGCCGATCGGCGTCCGCGTTGCCGAGGATCTGGATGTCGGGATTGGCGGTCCACGACGTGATGGCTCGTGAGATGAACGATTCCTCGAGCTCCTTGATCGTGTCGGTGCCGACGGCATCCTTGAGCTGGAACACGAGCCCCGCCCTGATCGACTCGACGATGGCGGGAGTCCCTCCCTCCTCCCTGTGCTCGATGTCGGAGAGGTACTCGTGGTGGTCCGGCTGGACGAACTCCACCGTCCCCCCGCCGGGCACCGAGGGGACCGTGTTCGTGAACAGCTCCTTGCGGGCGATCAGGAGGCCGGGCGTGCCGGGGCCGCCGATGAGCTTGTGCGTCGAGATGAAGATGGCGTCCTTGTAGGCGAGGGGTCGGTCGGCGGGTTGCATGTCGATCGCGACGTAGGGCGCAGCTGCGGCGAAGTCCCAGAACGAAAGGGCTCCATGGGTGTGGAGGAGCTCGGCGAGGCCATAGGTATCCGAGATGATGCCGGTGACGTTCGATGCCGCCGAGAACGAGCCGATCAGGAGCGGACGATGGCGGTGGGCGATGAGCTCGCGCTCGAGGTGCGCCTGGTCGATGTGTCCGTCGGAATCCTCGCCGATCCTGATGACGTCGGCGATCGACTCGCGCCACGGCAGCTCGTTGGAGTGGTGCTCGAAGGGGCCGATGAAGACGACGGGCCGCTCATCGGGCGGGATGTGGTCGGTGAGGCGATATGCCCGATCGAGGGTGTCGGGGACCGACAGCCCGAGGACCCGGATCATGCGATCGATCGCGCCCGTGCATCCCGAGCCGACGAACAGGACGGCATGATCGTCGGTCGCGTGCACGTGGCGCCGGATGATCTGGCGGGCTTCCTCCCTGAACCTCGTCGTCTGGAGCCCCGTGCCGGACGACTCCGTGTGCGTGTTCGCGTACAGCGGCAGCACCACGTCACGGAGGTAGTCCTCGATGAACGTGAGCGATCGGCCCGATGCCGTGTAGTCGGCGTAGGTGACCCTCCGCGGCCCGAAGGGCCCCGGGACCGCGTGGTGGCTGCCGATCACGGACTCGCGGATGGTCTCGATCAGATCCATGGCCACAAGCTATCAGCTCGAGCGGTGCTCACCGGGCTCGACACCCGGTGACGCTCAGGAGGTGGGCGGCCAGGGGGCGCCATCGACGCGGATGATGTACTCGACCACCTTCGCCGGCACCGGCGGCTCGTCGAAGGACCGCAGATACTCGAGCCGGAGGATCCCCGCGCCCTCGCGTACGGCTTCGATGACATAGACCTGGGTGCCGGGGGCACCGACCAGGTCCGTGTCGGGCTCGTCGTAGCGACTCTCGACGATCTCCACGACGCCGAACGGGGTGGGTTCCGCCACGACCCATCCGTACCCGGTGGACGCATTGGCCCCGAGCTCGATGGTGACGCTCTCGCCGGATCCCATGAGGATCTCGGTGCCGCTGTCGTCCTCTGTGACGACGTCGCCGCTGGCGCCACCGTTGCCGCATGATGCGGCGATCAGTGCAACCCCGACCCACACGAGCCGTACCCCACGCATGTCGCACCTCCCGGTTGCGAATGGGCCGTCGGCGAGGCTCTCCCTCGAAGTCTACGTCGCCGCGCATGTCCCTCAGGCCAGGAGTGCGCCCTCCCGCACGAGGAGGTCGTGCTTGAGCTCGGGACCGAACGCGTATTCACCGATCGAGCCGTCGCTGCGCACGACCCTGTGGCATGGCACGATCAACGGGATCGGGTTGCGCCCGAGGGCGGTTCCCACGGCGCGGACCGATCCCGGGTTGCCGATCTCCTCTGCGATCCATCCGTACGGGCGCACGGTCCCCACGGGGATCGACGCGCACGCCGTGAGCACGGAACGCTGGAACGCCGCGATGCCCGCCATGTCGACGGGGACGTGCGAGGTGTCGCCGGAGTCCAAGCCCCCCTCCACGGTCGATGCGAGATCGGAAGGCATACGGTCCACCGGGTAGGAGCGTCGTCGATGGTGGGCGAGGAACTCGTCGATGGTGGCTGCCGCGAAGAGGGGCGTGAGCGCCGTCACGCCGCGAGGGCTCCACGCGATCCAGACGGCCCCGACCGGCGAATCGGAGCGGGTGACCCGGTCCGCGGCTCCAGCGGCCAGCAGGGTCCTCTGCTCGAGCTCATGTGGCGGCGTGCGGTCGAGTTCGCGAAGCGCCTTCTCGAGATGGGTCATCGTGCCTCCTCGTGATCGATGTGGTCCCGCAGGCGAGCGAGACCTCGTGAGATGTCTGCTTTGACGGTGCCTTCCGGCCTGCCGGTGATCTCGGCGATCTCGGCGATGGGGAGGTCGAGGACGTGCCTGAGGATCACGGCGGACCGCTGTGTCGCGGGAAGCTCATCGAGCCATCCGTTCCACGCATCGTCGTCGATCGCAGCGTCATCGGTCGTCGGGGTGAGGTGATCCTCGACGAGGGCCACGGTCGACGTCCGGCGTGCCGCCCTCGTCCGACACAGGTTCAGCGCGATCGTCCACAGCCATGGACGGAACCGCATGGCGCCGATCCGCGTGGAGTCGTATCCCTCGAGTGCCCGATAGGCGCGCAGGAAGGTGTCCTGGGCGACGTCCTCTGCGTCCTCCCTCGTGCCCGTGAGTCGCCACGCTCCCGAGTAGATGCCCGGTTGGAACGCGACGACGAGGTGGGTGAACCCCGTGTCGAGGTCTGCAAGGATCGCGGCACTGATCGCCTCGTCCGATGTGGGTGGTGGTCCCATGCCCCTATGAACCTCCCCCGCGGCGATTCGGTTGCACGCATCTCGATCCGTGCGGTACCGCCTGCACGCTAGGCAGGCCGGAAGCCGCCTGCGGAGATGCGTGCGATCGTCCTCGCCGTCCTCCGCAGTCCCGGGGGGCCAGTCCGCGGGCCTGCCGTAGGATCCACTCCGTGTTCGCACGACGTTCCACGACCGGTGCCCTGCTCGCGCTCACCGCAGCGGGCATGTTCGGTGTCTCCGGCGCGGTCGCGGGCGGCGTCTTCGCCACGGTTGGCCCTGCCTACGTCGCCCAGGTCCGGTCGCTGATCGCGGCCGTCCTCCTGTGCGCGTTCGCCGCCTATCGCGGTGCCCTGGCACCGGGGCGGGGGATGTGGAGGTTCGCGATCCTCGGGTTCATCCTGGCCTCCGTGAACGTGACGTTCTACTGGGCGATCGATCGCCTGGGCGTCGGTCCCGGCGCCACGATCCAGTTCCTCGCCCCGATCCTCGTGCTGATCTGGATCGCCGTGGTGAGGGGTGAGCACGTCAGCCCGATCGCGTGGATCGCATCGGTCGCCGCCGTCGCAGGTGTGGCACTCGTCACCCGAGCCTGGTCGCTGGATGGGTCGGACCTCGTCGGTGTCGCCTCCGGGCTCGCTGCGGCGCTGCTCTTCGCCGCCTACCTGATCTACGGCGAGTTCCTCGGGCGCGACCACCGACCCTCCCAGGTCGGGGCATGGGGGTTCGTGTTCGCATCCATCATCTGGGCTGTGGTCCTGCCGTGGTGGACGTTCCCCTTCGACGCGGCGAGGACGGTCGCAGGTGACCTGCTCCTGGTCGGCATCGTCGGCACCGCGCTGCCCTTCATGCTCGAGTTCGTCGCGCTGACGCTTGCGTCGTCCGGCGTCGTCGGGATCGTCGCGACAGCCGAGCCCGCCATCGGTGCCGTGGCCGCCTCCCTCATCCTCGACCAGCGGCTCGCGGTCGTGCAGTGGGTTGGGATCGCGATCGTCGTCGTGGCGGTCGCCGCGGTCCAACGGTGGGGACTTGCAGAGGTCCACCCCACGACACCGATCGCATGACGGGTCCTTGGTCCCTGCGCTTTGGTAGGTTGCACAGGTGAGGATGGTGCGCAGGGCGGTCATCGGGTTCCTCGTCTTCGTCGGTGCGTCGGCGGCGGCGGGCTTCATCGTGAGGATGACCCTTCCCGAATTCGGAACAGGGGAGGACGACACCTTCGCCCTCGTGGCGTCGATGGCGGAGCGCAGATTCCACAGCACTGCCGGTGCACTCCAATCCGGCACCGCCACGGCCTTCATGGGCAGCATCGTGCTCGATCTGCGGAACGCAGCCTTCGACCGCATGGCGACGCTTCGCCTGAGGGCGGTCATGGGGGGTGTGGAGGTCATCGTCCCCGAGACGTGGAGGGTCGAGGCGATCGCTCAGGTGATCATGGGCGACCTGGTCAACCGCACACACCCCGACGACCTCATCGAGACGGCGCCGCTGTTGCTCGTCGACGCCACCGCGGTCATGGGGGGCGTCATCATCCACGACGGGGAGGGGGCCTGATGGCCGTCGACATCGCATCGACGATCACATACCTGAAGGACCACGCCGTCGAACACGGCTTCCATGTCCACGACGAGCGGCACTTCGTCGAGACCTACACCCTCCGCCAGGCATGGGAGATCGACGTGCATCCCGCCGAGGCATGCTCTGGCCCTCTCGATCTGCACATCTCACTCGACGTGGATCCGAGGATGCTGCTCAAGCTCGAGGACCTCCTGATCGACGATCCCGACGTCGACGAGGACCCGGCGAACGAGTACGCCGTCACGTTCTACTTCAACTGGTCGTTGCCCCCGATGCAGCAGCCTCCCGACCTCATCGTGCTGTCCGCCGAGCTCGCGGGGATCGGCGGCATCGACCTCCCGATCGAGGTGAGATCCGTTCGCTCGATGGGGGCGCTGAGTGACGCCGAGGACGAGCGCCTCTCGGTCGTGGGAGCCGTCGACCGCTCGTTGGTGGACATCATGTTCCACCAGGACTCCTTCTGCGACGTCCTCGACCGTGTCCACGAGGTGAGCATGTTCATGCTCGATCATGCCGGTGACTGGACCGGACCCGATCACTCGTAGGCGATGGCGTCCAGGATGTTCAGGTTGGCCGCCTTGCGGGCGGGGTAGATCGCGGCGATGACGCCGGCGACGGCGGCGATCAGGATGTAGACGAGCAGCTGGAGCCACGGCACCGAGAAGGTCTCGAGTCCCTGGTCCGCGAGGGCCGTCACGACCGCCCATCCCAGCACGATGCCCGCCATGATCCCGAGGATCGCGCCGAACACCGCGATGACGACGGCCTCCCACCGAATCATCCTGCGAACCTGGCTCCTGACCATCCCGATCGCCCTCAACAGGCCGATCTCGTGCGTCCGCTCGATGATGCTCAGGGCGAGCGTGTTGGTGATCCCGAGCACGGCGATGATGATCGCAAGGCCGAGGAGGGCGGAGAAGATCGCGAGCAGCTGATCGATCTGGGCCTCGGCGTCGGCAAGGACCTCCGACGTCGTCTGCACCTGGAGGTTCGGATACCGCTCGGCGATCGTGATGGCGGCGTCCTGTGCATCCGACACCGTGACGCCTTCGGCCGCGTTGGCCGCCACGAGGTTGTCACTGACCACTTCGTACCCGGTCGCGTACCGCTCCCTCGTGATGAGGAACGAGCCGAACGTGTCGGACGAGAAGGTGCCGAGCACGGTCCCTGGCGCGGTCGCCCCGTTCGGGAGCTCCACCTCCACCGTGCGACCGACCCATGCCGTCTGATCCTCCTCGGCCGTCGACACGAGGAGCCCGTCATCGGTGTCCATGGCGGCGAGGTCCTCGTCGGACGCGCCGAGGATGAGGAGGCCACCGACCGTCGTGGGGTCGATCGCCGTGACCGAGTAGACCACGTCGTCGATGCGTACCTGGGCGAAGCCGAGCGAGGTGACCTCGCCGATCTCGGGCGAGGCAGCGAGCTCCTCGGTGAACTGTGGGCTCACGCCCGTCGTGAAGTTCGTGGAGCTCACCGTGAGGTCGGCGGGGAAGATGTCGCCGAGTGTCGAGCTGACGGACGCCTTCACCGATGCGCCGAAGATGGCGACGAACACGACCAGCGCGACCCCGATCATCAGCGCCGATGCGGTCGACGCCGTGCGGCGGGGCTGGCGTCGCGTGTTCTCGACGGCGAGGTTCCCGGGAACTCCGAAGAGGCGCGGCAGTGGCCAGCCGATGACCGAGGCGATGGGCCCTGCGAAGAGGGGAGCGAGGATCGAGATGCCGACGAAGGTCGTGAGCGCCCCGATCGCGACGAACCAGATCGCCTCACTCACCGACGTGAAGAGCCCGACACCGAGGGCGATCGCACCCACCGCGGTCACGGCGATGCCCCAGATGGCCCTCGTGGTGAGGCTCTTGCGCGTCGGCGCCGACAGGACCTCGGTCATCGCCGCCACCGGCGGGATCCTGGCTGCCTTGCGGGCGGGCAGGATGGCCGAGATCACGGTGACGACCACGCCGACGGCCATGCCGACGATGACGGTACGGGGGAGGATGGTCAGAGGTCCCTCGGGGAGTCCGAACCCGATCGCGTTGAGCAATGCCTGGAGGGTGATCGCCAGGAGGATGCCGATGATCACACCGATCGCGGACGAGATCAACGCGATCAGCAGGGCCTCCAGCACGACCATTCGCGTCACCTGTGCGCCAGTGGCGCCGATGGCCCTCAGGAGGGCGAGCTCGCGGGTGCGCTGGGCGACGATGATGCGGAAGGTGTTCGTGATGATGAACGCGCCGACGAACACGGCGATCGCGGCGAACGCGAGGAGGCCGATCGTGAGGAAGCTCAGGGCTTCGGAGATCTGCTCGCTCTGCTCGGCGTTCGATTCCTCCACGGTGATGGCGATGACGTCGTCGGGGAGCACGGGTTCGATACGCGTGACCAACTCGTCCGGCGTCACGCCCTCCACCGCCGCCACCGCGATGGAGCTGATCCTGCCCTCGAGCCCGAGGACCCGTTGCGCTTCGGAGAACTCGAAGGCGAGGAGCGTCGCGCCTGCGAGGTTGTCCTCCTCACCGAAGCTCATCAATCCGACGAGGGTGAAGGTCTCGACCGGTCCGTTGAACACCAGGTCGATCGGGTCGCCGACGGCGTAGTCGTTGGCCCTGGCGGTACCGACGTCGAGTGCGACCTCGTCGGGTGACATCGGAGGTCGGCCGTTGCCGTCCTTGATCCTGACCGGGCTCAGCTCCTCGTCGTCCATCCATGACGAGGCGAGGGTCGGGGGGCCCTGCCCTCCGATCGGCTCGCCATCCTTCCCGATGACCTGGGCGAAGCCGTCCACCGACGGCTCTGCGGCGTCGACCCCGTCGACGGACCGCACGTCGTCGAGTGTCTGCTCTGGCATGGACAGCAGCACCTGCCCGAAATCGTTGCCGAACTCGGGGTCCACGGCGCGGACGTAGACATCGGTGCCCGCGGAGATGTCCACGAGCAGGGCGTCGAAACGCGCAGAGATCGTGTCGGTGAGGACGAACGAGCCCGATACGAACGCCACGCCGATGACGATCGCGAGCGACGTGAGCGCGAGGCGCACCTTGTTCGTGCGCAGTCCGGAGAGCGCGACCTTGAGCATGGGTCAGTCCCCGAGGTTCTTCATGGTGTCGAGGATGGCCTCCGCTGTCGGATCGTGGAGCTCCTGGACGATGTGGCCATCGTCCAGGAAGATGACGCGATCGGCGTGTGATGCGGCGAACGGGTCATGGGTGACCATCACGATGGTCTGGCCGAGACCGTCGACGGCGTGACGCAGGAAGGCCAGGAGCTCGGCGCCGGACTTCGAGTCGAGGTTCCCGCTGGGCTCGTCTGCGAAGACGATCCTCGGCCTGGTGACCAGCGCCCTCGCCGCGGCGACGCGCTGCTGCTGCCCGCCGGAGAGCTCCGCAGGACGGTGCGACAGGCGGTCCTCGAGCCCGAGGGTGTCGACCACTTCCTCGAACCAGGCCTCGTCCGGCTTCTCACCGGCGATGGCGAGGGGGAGGAGGATGTTGTCCTTCGCGCTGAGCGTGGTGACGAGGTTGAAGGCCTGGAACACGAAGCCGACCTGCTCCCTGCGGAGGATGGTGAGGTCCTTGTCGGAGAGTGATCCGAGGTCGGTGTCGTCGAGGAACACGGAACCGGACGTCAGTGAGTCGAGTCCCGCCATGCAGTGCAGGAGGGTGGATTTCCCGGAGCCCGACGGTCCCATGATCGCGGTGAATCGGGCTGCCTCGATCTCGGCGGTGATGCCTCGCAGGGCCGTCACCGCGGCCTGTCCCTCGCCGTAGACCTTCACGCCGTTCTCGACGCGCACCGCTGTCGTCATGATCGCCTCACCTCCCTGGACGGCGAAGGCTAGGCGCGGCGAATCGTGCCGGCGCCGCCGGTCGGTGGGATCCCGTCGCGACGGATCCCCGCCGGTGTGGCGGGGATCCGTCGATCGATCGTGGCGTGCTGGTTGTCACGCCGCCCTGGAGAAGCCACCGTCGGGTACAGGGTCCCTCGTGTGTGTCGAAGACGACATCACGACGAAGCCTCCTCCCACGCTTTCGGGTGTCGTGGGGAGCATCCGTGCACCGGTGCGCACGAGGGCCCGTGCGACACCGCGTCGGAGGGCTCCTGCGTCACGGTGCCCGGAGTGGGCCGAGGTGAGCTCCGCCGCGATCTCGGCGCGGTAGGCACTCAGGTACAGGTCGTTGTGGTGGTGGGCGTAGGGGGTCATGAGTCCTCCTCGGAGTCTGGCGTGGCGTGGATGTAGTGGTCGAGGACCGTGGCGGCATCGGAGAGCGTCTCATCCCTCAGTGAGTACTGCTTGTCCTCGCCCACGTGGACCCTCACCAGCCCTGCGGCTCGCAGCAGCATGAGATGGTGGTGGAGCGTGGATTTCGCGATGTCCGCCTGCTCGGCGAGGTCTGCCAGCGATGCGTCGCCCTGGGCGAGTGTGCGCAGGAGGCGGAGCCTGCGCTCGTCACCGAGTGCCTTGTGGAGCTTGACGAGCCACTGGGGTGGTGCATCGGGATCGGAGCCGATGAACTCCTCGGACACGGGGTAGCCGAACACGAAGAAGTCCGGGGCCTCTGCGATCACGACCCAGGGTCGTGCGACCATCGTCGGCACCAACACGATCGGCTTCGTCGCCCTGTCCTCGCTGATGTGGACGCCTGCGGTGGCGATCTCGAACAGCCGTTCGGGAGAGATGCGCCGTGCCATCGCCCTCTTGGACCTCGCATCGGCCTGCAGCATCGGCCGGAAGGCCTCTTCCTGCTGCGCGAACACCGTGGTCTGGACATCCGAGAGCAGGCCCACGATCATCGTCTGGGTGTCCGCTGGCTCCATGGCGAGCAGGTAGGCGAGCGTGTCGCGCCACGGCTTCATCTCGGTCGTGTCGAGTGCGGGTGTCGCCAGCACCGCCTCGACGGCGGCGGCGTCGCCCTCGGCGGCGTCTGCGATCACGTCCTTGGGCACGTCACCCAGCATGTCGTACAGGCTCATCATGTGGTACCGAAGCTCGGCAGGCTCCATGTCGGCGAGGTAACGGATGAAGGAGTCGACGGTGCCTCCGTCCCCTGCCTCGGGGAGGAGGGGGATCAGCCCGACCCACACGTTGCCGCTGCCGATCTGGGCGAGTGTGGCCTTCGCCTCGTCGCTGAGCGCTGCGTGGATCTCGTCGAACCACTCGTCACCGATGTCGAACTCGCCGACCTCGCATCCGCAGGTGCGATCGCCGAGCACCCAGAGGGTGCAGAGCAGGTCGATGGCGGAGTGGTGCGTGAAGCGGAGGCTGATCCGGCCCCTGCCGGTGCTGGTGAAGTCTGCGATCTTCATGTCGGTTCCCATCGAATGATCTATTCCTGTCGTCTGATTCGAAGTATATCGAACACGGAGAAGGTGTCAAGGTTTTTCCCATCGTTCGATGAATGTCGAACGCTCGTTTCCTCGGCCCGGGGGATGAGGGTGCACGGACCGACCGGTATGCTCCCGCGGCCCTTCACGAGCAGTAGGGGACGGACCGCCTGTCGCCATGCGGCGACCGTCGGTGCACCACGCCGCGCCGTCCCACCGACGATCAAAGGACCGGACATGACCGACACGACGGACGAGCGGCTGACCTATCGGCTCCTGACCGGCTCGGACACCAGGGAGTTCTGCGAACGGGTCTCTCGCGCCCTCTCCGAGGGCTACGTGCTCTACGGGTCACCGGCGATCTCGGTGCGCGATGGAGCCGTCGTGACCGCACAGGCCGTGGTGCTCCCGGACGACCGCCGATGACCTATGCGGGTGACGTCTCGCCCGACGCAGCGTTCGCGGCCCTCATGGGGAACCCCGACGCCGTCCTCGTGGACGTGAGGACGCGCCCCGAGCTCGCCTACGTCGGGTTCCCCGATCTCGCAGGGATCGGGAAGCGCCTCGTCGCCGTCGAATGGCAGCAGTTCCCCACCGGGATCGAGAACCCCCGTTTCCTCGAGGAGCTCACAGCCCACGGCGTCCGGCCCGACCAGCCCGTGTACTTCATCTGCCGGTCGGGCGCACGGTCCCGATTCGCCGCCGAGCGCGCCACGGCAAGCGGGTTCTTCGAGGCCTACAACGTCGCCGATGGCTTCGAGGGACCTCCCGACACGAGCGGGCACAGGGGCACGACGGCGGGATGGAAGGCGGCGGGTCTGCCGTGGAGGCAGACATGAGGGATGAGGTCGACGCGACGGACCTCGTGCGAGCCGGTCTCACTCGCTCGGAGTGGGACGAGACGTCCGAGGCCCTGATCCTGACCTCAGGGTTCGTCTACGGCTCGGCGGAGGAGGCAGAGGCGGCCTTCGCGGGTGAGGCCGATCGCTACATCTACTCGCGGTACGGAAATCCGACCGTCGAGATGTTCCAGGAGCGCCTGAGGGTGGTCGAGGGCGCCGAGGCCTGCTACGCAACGGCATCGGGTATGGCGGCCGTGTTCACCTCACTGATCTCGCTGCTCGAGACGGGCGACCGGGTCGTCGCGTCGCGGGGTCTGTTCGGGTCGTGCTTCGTGATCCTCGACGAGCTGTTGCCGCGGTGGGGGATCACGACGACGTTCGTGGAGGGATCCGACCTCGACGCCTGGGAGCGTGCCCTCGACGGAGGCGCGAAGGTCGTGTTCTTCGAGACGCCATCGAACCCGATGCAGGGCCTCGTCGACATCCCCCGCGTGGCCGAGCTCGCCCACCGGGCCGGCGCGACCGTCATCGTCGACAACGTCTTCGCCACGCCGATCCTGCAGAAACCCCTCCGACTCGGCGCCGACGTCGTCGTGTACTCGACCACGAAGCACATCGACGGGCAGGGACGGACGCTGGGGGGTGCGATCCTCGGCACCACCGAGTACATCGTCGACCGGGTGCAGCCCTTCATCCGCCACACCGGACCGGCGCTGAGCCCATTCAACGCCTGGGTGCTGGTCAAGAGCCTCGACACGCTCGAGCTGCGTGTCGCGGCGGAGACCGAGCGGGCACGGGCGCTCGCGTCCCACCTCGAGCATGCGAAGGGCGTGACCCGCGTCTGGTACCCGTATCTCGACTCCCATCCGCAGGTGGACCTCGCCCGCCGGCAGATGACCGGTGGTGGCACGGTCGTGACCTTCGAGGTGGAAGGGGCCAAGGACGCGGCCTTCCGGTTCCTGAACGCGTTGCGCGTCATCGACATCTCCAACAACCTCGGCGATACGAAGTCGCTCGTCACCCATCCGGCGTCGACGACGCATCGCAGGCTCGGCCCCGACGTGAGGGCGTCGATGGGGATCACCGATGGCGTCATCAGGATCTCCGTCGGCCTCGAGGCGCTGGACGACCTCATCGAGGACGTCGAGCGCGCCATGGGGGCCTCGAGGGTGTGAGCGACGTCGTCGACGCGGGCATCCCGAGGTTCAATCAGGGATGTGTCGCCGTGCTCACCGGCACCGCCTTCGTCGTCCAGTGGTGGCCCCTGGTTGGCGCTGTCGCGCTGGTGCTGGGGATCACGTGGCTCGGCGGCCCCCGCTACGGGCTGTTCACGCAGATCTATGTGCGCGTGGTGCGCCCCCGCCGTCACGGCGACATCGTGACCGAGGATGCCGCACCGCCCCGTTTCGCCCAGCTCCTCGGGGCGACCCTGCTCACGGTGGCCACGGTGCTGCTCGCGTCCGGGCTCGAGTCCGCTGGCTGGATCCTGACGCTCGTGGTCACGGCGCTTGCGACCCTCGCCGCCACGACACGGGTGTGCGTCGGCTGCAGGCTCTACGACCGGGTAGCCGGATGACGCAGCCGGTGGGCTCGTGGGATCGATGGCGAGCGTCCCGCCACCGTGTGGTGCGCTGCTAGATGGGCATCGTCCGCCACTCGAGGGCGGCCTCGTCGACCACCGTGTCGAAGCGGAGGCCCATGAGGATCGCACCTGCACACCCGTTGGCAGCGGCCTCCTCCGCCACCGCACGGGCGGATTCCCACGCGATGTCCCTCCGCTCGTCGCTGGTCGCCGCTGACAGGCGCTCCTTGAGGGCCGTCGTGGCTTCGACGGCTCCCATCGACTCCATTCGTTCGACCCAGTTCGGGCCGAATGGCGGAATCACCATGAGGAACACGGGCGGGTCGCCGGGCTCGAGCTCGAGCTTCGCGATCTGTTCGCCGACGGTGGCCGGGTCGAGGATCGGCCCGGTGACGAGGAACTGTGCGCCGATCTCGATGCGCTTCCGCTTCTGCCATGCCCGGAAGCGGGTCGGCATGCCGACCTCGAACACGGGGAGCGAGTCCTGGAGATCCCGCAGGTGCCGCACGATCTCGTAGTGGTCGGCGAGGTGATCGACCTGGGGCATCGTGTCGCCGACGACGACCAGGAATGACCGTACGCCGTTGCCGAGGGCGCCGCGCACCTCGGATTCGATCGCGAGGATGTTGCGGTCCCTCGTCGACACGACGACCGTGGGGGAGGCGGAGGGCACGTCGTGGGTGATCCTCGCCGCGAATGCATACGGCGAGACCCTGATCCTTCCGAACACGTTGTCGGTGACCACGACGTGCTGCCATGCCCCGTCGAGGAGCAGGTGCGACATGTTGGGGAGGTCCGGTGGATTGACCTCGACAGCGCGGACGAAGCGATCAGCGCGAGTCAACACGACGCTGCTCCCTGGGTGATCGTGCGATGAAGTACTTGGCCTGGCGATGATGGCAGATGATGGCCGACGTCGTCTGCTCAGGGTGGTACTGGTACCCGGTCTCGGGGCCGACCATGACGTCGATGTCCGCAGCGCCGAGCAGGTCCGCCACGGTCAGGTTGTCCTCGAGGTCCGGGCAGGCGGGATATCCCCACGAGTACCGGCCACCCTGGTACTTCTGGCGGAACAGGCCGCGGATGGTCGGGTCGTCATCACCCGCGATGCCGAGTTCCTCGCGGATCCGTGCGTGCCAGTACTCCGCGAGTGCCTCGGTCAGCTCGACGCCGAGGCCGTGCAGCTTGAGGTAGTCCTCATAGCGGTCCTGCGCGAACAGCTCCGAGGTCTGCGCCGAGATCGCGGCCCCCATCGTGACGATGTGGAACGCGGCGACGTCCGACCCCAGTTCCACGGGTCGGAAGAAGTCCGCGATCGAGAGCCAGGGCGGGGCGGTCTGCCTCGGGAACGACATCCGTGCGAGCTCGACGGTGTGAGTGTCGTCTGCCCAGATGATGACGTCGTCGCCTTCGCTGTTCGCGGGGAAGTACCCGTAGGCGACCTTCGGGTGCAGCAGATCGGCGGCACGGGCGCCGGCGATGGCCTTCCGCACCTCGGGGGCCATCCGCTCCTTGAACGCACCGTCCGTCTCACCCGGGTGGGGGCGGTACTGCCACTGGTTCCTGAGGAGCGCCGTCGTGTTCAGGTAGCGGCTGATCTCGTCCAGGGGGATGCCCTTGATGACGCGCCGACCGATGAACGGCGGGGCGGGCACCGGTTCGTCGAGCGACACCTCCGGCGAGCGTGTGATGGGAACGGTGGGCGCCGTGTCGTCCGGGCGATCGACCTGGGGCAGGAACCTCTTTGGGGACGCCGGGCGCTCGCCTCCGGCCGTGATCCAGCGCATGGCGTCGAGGCCAGCGAACGCGTCCTTGCCGTAGACCAGCGGGCCCCGGTAGCGCGATGCGAGGTCGTCCTCCACGTAGCTGCGGGTGAGCGCGGCGCCACCGAGGAGCACGGGCACGTGGTCGAGGCCGCGCCTCGTGAGCTCGTCGAGGTTGTCACGCATGATGAGCGTGCTCTTGACCAGGAGCCCGCTCATGCCGATGGCGTCGGCACCGTGGTCCTCGTATGCCTCGATCATCTCGGCGATGGGCACCTTGATCCCGAGGTTGTGGACCCGATACCCGTTGTTCGACAGGATGATGTCGACGAGGTTCTTGCCGATGTCGTGCACGTCGCCGGACACCGTCGCCAGGACGATGCTTCCGCGGACGGTCGTCTCGACCTTGTCCAGATGGGGCTCGAGGTACCGCACGGCAGCCTTCATCGTCTGGGCGGAGCGCAGCACGAAGGGCAGCTGCATGTCGCCGGAAGCGAACAGGTCGCCAACGGTCTTCATGCCGCCGAGGAGCACATCGTTGATGATGTCCATCGCCGGCAACTCGCCGAGTGCAGTGTCGAGGTCGGCCTCGAGGCCGACGGCGTTGCCGGCCACGATTCGCTTGGCGAGTCGTTCGAGCAGGGAGAGGCCCTCGAATGGGTCCCTGGGGGCTGCGGAGACCTCCTCCTCGAAGGCATCGAGGAGGACCTCGAGCGGATCGCCGTGCTCCCTCCGGTCATGGATCAGGTCGAGGCAGGCCGCGAGGTGGTCCTCTGCGATCTCGTTGAGCGGCGTGATCTTGCCGGCGTGGATGATGGCTGCATCGAGTCCGGCCTCGAGGCACTCGTGGAGGAAGACCGAGTTGAGGACCTTGCGAGCGGCGGGCTTGAGTCCGAACGAGACGTTCGACACTCCGAGGACGGTCGCGGTGCCCGGGAGCTCGGCTTTGATGCGTCGGATCGCCTCGAGGGTGGCCATGGCGTCCCTGCGCAGGTCGTCGTCGCCCGTCGACAGGGGGAAGGTGAGGGGATCGAAGATCAGGTCCTCCGATGCCAGGCCGTAGCGGTTCGTGGCGATGTCGTGGAGCCTGTGGGCCACGTCCATCTTCCATTCCACGTCCCTCGCCTGGCCGCGTTCGTCGATGAGCAGGCAGATGACCGCGGCGCCGTGCTCCTTGGCGAGGCCGAGCACACGGTCGAGGCGTGAGCCGGCACCGTCACCGTCCTCGAGGTTCGCCGAATTGAGCACACTGCGGCCGCCGATGCGCTCGAGGGCTGCCCTCATCACGTCGGGCTCTGTCGAGTCGATCACGACCGGGGCCGTGATGTCGGTGGCGAACCTCAGTGCAAGGGCGTCCATGTCACGGGCGCCGTCGCGCCCCACGTAGTCGACGCACAGGTCGACGAGGTGGGCGCCCTCGGCGACCTGGTCCTCGCCGATCGTGATGCACGTGTCGAGGTCCCCGTCGAGCATGGCGTCCCTGAACGCCCGCGATCCATTGGCGTTCGTGCGCTCCCCGATGATCAGGAACGACGTGTCCTGATGGAGACCCACGGGCGCGTACGTGGAGGTCACGGCGGGGAAGGGGCGGGGCGAGCGAACCGCGGCGGTGATCCCCCCGAGGCGCTCGACGATCGTCGCGATGTACTCGGGTGTGGAGCCGCAGCAGGCTCCGATGACGTTGACGCCGAACTCCGATACGAAGGTCGCGAGGTGGTCTGCCATCTCGGCGGCGCCGAGGTCGTAGTGCATGGCCCCGTCGACCACCGATGGCAGGCCGGCGTTCGGGATCACGCTGATGGGGGTGTGGGAGTGCTCGGAGAGGTACCGCACGGGCTCGTACATCTCGACGGGGCCGGTCGCGCAGTTGATGCCGATCACATCGGGGCCGAGTCCCTCGAGGGCGGCGAGGGCCGCTCCGATCTCGGTGCCGGGCAGCATGCGGCCGGTGAGCTCGATGGTCACCTGCGCCTGGATGGGGACGTCGCGGCCGGTGGAGCGCATCGCCCGCCGTGCCCCGTTGATCGCGGCCTTCACGCCGAGGAGGTCGAATTGGGTCTCGATGATGAGGAGGTCAACGCCGCCGTCGATGAGGCCGGCGGCCTCGACCTCGTACAGGTCGCGCAGCTCCGCGTACCTGATCTGGCCGAGGGTCGGGAACTTGGTGCCCGGACCGATGGATCCGGCGACCCATCGCCCCGAGTAGCCGTCGGCGACCCGCCGGGCGATGGAGGCGCCTACTGCTGCGATCTCGTAGGCACGGTCCGCGAGCCCGTACTCGGCGAGCGGGACGCCGAACGCGCCGAATGTGTTCGTCTCGACGACGTCGGCTCCGACGTCGAGGTAGGAGCGATGGAGCCGCTCGATCACGTCGGGACGGCGGAGGTTGAGCAGCTCGTTGCAGCCCTCGAGGTCCGGTCCCCCGAAGTCGTCGGCGGTGAGTCCCTGGGTCTGGAGCCACGTGCCCGTCGCGCCGTCGAAGATGACGGTCCGTGCGGCGACGGCGTCCATGTAGGACGTCACCGCCGCCCCCGCTCATCCCTCGGGGTGCTCGTACAGAAGGGTTCCGATGTCACCACTCGCCGCTCCTCTCATCTCGAAACGCTCACGCGCCCCGAGCGGCGAGCCGCTCGAACGGCATCCCATCGATCAGGCATTGGCACCGTGCATCCGCCGGTTGCCGCGGTTTCCCAGGGCCTGTCCCTCCACCGCTCGTGATGAGCGCTTCTGGGGCGGCAGGATACGCCGTCTGCGGATGGGTGCAAGCGTCAGTCCTTGCGCCTGCGCCTCCTGCGCAGCCACATCGCGCCCTGGCCGACGACCGCGCCGAGGGCGAACACGACGACGAGGACCAGCCACAGCGGCCATTCGAAGTTGAAGACAAGGAACTCGAACGGAACCGTCTCGGTGTTCTGCGCCACGAAGATCGCCACGGCGACCACGATGATGCCTGTGATGATGAGCCCGGCCGAGGCCCTTCTGCCCTCGTTCGCCTGGCCGATGCGGTCACTGTCCCCCACGGGGTCTCCTTTCGACGTAGCCCGATTCTAGGTGCCAGGACTCCGGCTGTATGGGTCGATCGAGGGAGGCGCTCGGTGGTATATTCGGCCCACGATGACCGACCAACCACACCAGACGTCCTCCCCCGAACGGGCCGCTGTCGAGCCCGCGGATCCCCCCGGGGGCTCTCCGTCCTCGACATGATCGTCCTCGCGCTGTGTGTCGTCGGCGTCCTCGCGGCGCTCGCGCTCGTCCTCGATTACTCGGGGATCACGCTGTTCGACGGGCATGCCGCGGAAGTGATCGCCGACGCCTGGAACCGCAACGCGACCATCGGGCTGATCGTCGCGATCGTGACCGCGATCGGGGTCGGGATCTTCGTGTGGCTCCTCGCGAAGTCGACCCTCGGGAGCGACCGGACTCCGGGACCGCCCTCCGACGAGCACTGATCCCTCGGTTCGCCTGTCGGACTACACGCGCGAGCGCTGGTACTTGCGGTGCTGCAGGTCGAGCGTGTCGACGTCCTCGACCGTGACGTAGGCCCCCGGTGTGTGCGATGCCACGATGCGCATCGCCTCGGTTCCCCGCCGTCTCGGGACGACCGTGAAGAGAATGGTCACGGGGCCGCGGAGTCCTTCGCCCGCCACCTCGGTCACGCCGAAGCCCGCCTCGCGCAGGGCGTGAACCGGGGAGGGGCTGTCCGCCTCGACGAACACCCTGACGACGGACTTGCCGACCCCGAGCTTCGCTTCGAGCCAGGATCCGACCCACGTGCCGGCGGCGAAGCCACCTGCGTACGCGACGGCCTTGATCGGTGTGTCGAGCGAACCGAACACGGCCGCCGCGGCGATGAGCCAGGTCAGCGACTCGATGAAGCCGATGCCGGTGGCCGCCCACCTCCGTCCCCGCATCAGGAGCATGACGCGGAGCACCCCTGCGGACACGTCGATGACGCGCAGCCCCATGATCAGCAGGACGACGCCGATCGTCATCCAGATGCCGTCGGGCATCATGGCCACACCCAGGATTCCTTGCATCATCCACCACCAATTCGTGGCGCCCCACAGCGGCACCGCTCGGGACCTCGAAGGTCCGAAACCCGACTCATGTCGTGGCCCGGCCCTGGCGGATGTGTCATCCCCTGCCGGCCACGTGGTGCCATCGCGATGCTCTGTGAGCGTGGCGGGTGGCCAGGGCGAATTGAAGCCCGATCCGCGAGTTGTCGCATGCACCTCGCACCGTCGTTCGTGAGCTCGAGATCCGCTCCCAGGCCCGAACGCGACGATGGGGCACCCATTCGGCTACCCCATCGTCGTACGGCGTTGCGGGAGGTGGCTCCCTACATCAGCTGCAGCCCTTGGACTCCCCGCAGTTGAGGCAGCGATAGCACGAACCGTTCCGGACCGTGATGTGGCCGCACGTGTCGCACAGGGGCGCGTCGCCCATCTTGTCGGCGAGGACCGCCTGCACGGCCGCCGTCTGCACCTCGGCTGCCGAGTGCACCGTCGACGGGGCGACGCCGGCGGAGGCGTGGACAGCTGTGTGCGAGGCGGCGTGGTGGCCGTTCGACGAGCCGTTCGGAGCGTCGACGAACGCCGCCGCCCTCACCTGGTCGTCGATGTCACGTTCCATCGATGCCTCGGTCAGGTCGAGCTGGAGACCGGCATCGACGGCGAGGCCCTGTGGCGGCTCCGGGAGGTCGCTGTCGGACCTGTCCGGTGGCACCTGGGCGAGCTCGTCACGATGGAGGTATTCCACCCCGAGGGCACGGAACACGTAGTCGACGATCGAGTTCGCCATCTTGATGTTCGGATGCCCCTCCACCATGCCCCTCGGTTCGAAGGTCTGGAACGTGAAGGTGTCGACGTACTCCTCCAGGGGCACGCCGTACTGGAGGCCCTTGCTCACCGCGATGGCGAAGCACCCGAGGATGCCTCGGAGTGTCGCCCCCTCCTTGGCGAGATCGAGGAACACCTCACCGAGGGTGCCGTCCTCGTACTCACCCGTCCGCAGGAACACCTTGTGACCTCCCACGCGTGCCTCCTGGGTGTAGCCCGTGCGTCGTGCCGGGAGCATGAAGCGCGGCCTCGGCAGGCTCTTGTAGGCGGCGGTGGGGGAGATGCCCGGCGTGAACACACCGGAGAACAGGTCGACCTCACGCTCGATCGCCGCCGTCAGTTCGGCGTCCTCGTCATCGGCCGTGCCCTCGTCCGACGTGGACGACAAGGGCTGGGATGCCTTCGAACCGTCACGGTAGAGCGCCATCGCCTTCAGGCCGAGCTCCCACGACAGCCGATACGACTCCTCGATGTCCTCGATCGTCGCTTCGTTCGGCATGTTGATCGTCTTCGAGATCGCCCCCGAGATGAATGGCTGCGCCGCAGCCATCATGCGGATGTGGCCGGTGTGGTGGATGAACCGCTCACCGATCCTGCCGTTGCGGTTCGCCGTGTCGAACACCGGGAGGTGCTCGTCCTCGAGGTGCGGGGCACCCTCGATCGTCTGCCTACCGCAGACGACGTCATTGGCCTCGGCGATCTCCCTCGTCGTGAAGCCGAGCGCCTTGAGCATCGTGAACCCGGGGGCGTTGTACTGCTCAGGGGTGAATCCGAGCCGCTGCATCGTCTCCTCGCCGAGGGTCCACTGGTTGAAGGCGAACCCGATCTCGAACACGCCCGGCAGCGTCGCCTCGATCCTTGCGAGGTCCGCCCTCGAGAAGCCCTTTGCCAACAGGGTGCGCGTGTTGATGTGGGGGGAATCCTCGAGGTTCATCGTGCCGACGACGTACGCGATGATGTCCTTGATGTGGCTCTCCGAGTAGCCGAGCCGTGCCAGCGCCGGGGCGATCGACTGGTTGGCGATCTTGAAGTAGCCGCCTCCTGCGAGCTTCTTGAACTTCACGAGGGCGAAGTCCGGCTCGACCCCCGTCGTGTCGCAATCCATGAGCAGGCCGATCGTCCCCGTCGGGGCCAGCACCGTCGCCTGGGCGTTGCGATAGCCGTGCTCCTCACCGAGAGCGACCGCCGTGTCCCAGGCGTCGTGGGCCATCGTCAGCATGTCGGTGGGACAGGCCCTCTGGTCGATCCCGACGACCCTGTGTCCCACGGTGTCGTACTCGAACTGGTTGGCGCCATAGGCGGCCAACCGGTGGTTCTGCATCACCCTCATCATCGACGCCGCGTTCTCCTCGTACTTCGGGAACGGCCCGACGACCGAGGCCATCTCCGCCGATGCCGCATACGAGTACCCGGTGAGGATCGCGGTGAGAGCGCCTGCGATCGCACGCCCCGCGTCCGAGTCGTAGGCGATGCCCATGCGCATGAGCAGCGAGCCGAGGTTGGCGTAGCCGAGCCCCAGGGTGCGGTAGTCGTAGGAGCCCTGGGCGATCTCACGCGACGGGAACTGGGCCATCGTCACCGAGATCTCGAGGACCATCGTCCACAGTCGCACCGCATAGCGGTACGCATCGAGGTCGAAGTCGCCCGTGGCGTCGTCGTAGAACGTCCCGAGGTTCAACGAGGCGAGGTTGCACGCCGTGTTGTCGAGGAACATGTACTCGGAGCACGGATTCGAGGCACGGATCTCACCGCCCGCCGGTGAGGTGTGCCACTCGTTGATCGTCGTGTGGAATTGCACGCCCGGATCGGCCGACGCCCATGCCGCTTCGGCGATCTGGCGCCACAGGTCCCTGGCGCGCACGGTCTTCATGACCTTGCCGTCGGTGCGTTGGGTGAGGTGCCAGTCGTCGTCGTCGATCACGGCCTGGACGAACTCGTTGGTCATCCTGACCGAGTTGTTCGAGTTCTGGCCCGACACGGTGGCGTAGGCCTCACCGTTGAAGTCGGAGGAGTACCCGGCGGCCACGAGGGCCCTGACCTTCTTCTCCTCCTCGGCCTTCCAATTGACGAAGGTCTCGATGTCGGGGTGGTCGACGTCGAGGATCACCATCTTCGCCGCACGCCTCGTCGTGCCACCGGACTTGATCGCACCCGCGGCGCGGTCGCCGACCTTGAGGAAGGACATGAGGCCCGACGACTTGCCGCCACCCGACAGTGGCTCGCCCTCGGCACGGAGGTTCGAGAAGTTCGTGCCGGTGCCGGAACCGAACTTGAACAGCCTCGCCTCGCGCACCCACAGGTCCATGATGCCGCCGGCGTTGACGAGGTCGTCGTCGACGGACTGGATGAAGCAGGCGTGGGGGGCGGGGCGACTGTACGAATCGGGGGAGGCTTCGAGCTCGCCGGTCTCCGGATCCACGAACCAGAAGCCCTGTTCGGGGCCGGAGATGCCGTAGCGATGGTGGAGGCCCGTGTTGAACCACTGCGGGGAGTTCGGTGCCGCCATCTGGTGCACGAGCATGTACGCGATCTCGTCCTCGAAGGCCTGGGCGTCGTCGCTCGAGGCGAAGTATCCGTGCTCCTCACCCCACCAGCGCCACGTCGAGGCGAGCCGATCGATCACCTGCCGTGCGGAACGCTCCGGGCCGAGGACGGGGGTGCCATCGGCGTCGAGGACGGGGGCGCCCCCGGCGTCGACCTGGGGGACACCCGCCTTGCGGAAGTACTTGGACACCATGATGTCCGCGGCCACCTGGGACCAGCCGGCGGGGATCTCCGCATCGGTCATCTCGAACACCACCGATCCGTCGGGATTGGTGATGCGCGAGTCGCGCCTCGACCATTCCACGGTGTCATAGGGGCTCACGCCCTCGGTGGTGAAGCGGCGCTCGATCCGGAGACCTCTACTCATCACATGCCCTCCCAGGCCTTGGCGTCACGACGAATGGTGACGTGTCCACAAACTTGTCCACAACCACAACATATTGGGTCGACGATGCGTTCTGGCCCCTAGATGTAGCGTGGTTGCACGAGTGTAATTACACGAATGGTCTTCGTCAAATTCTTCCTCGCGCGTCCCCTCGGCGATGCGATCCGATGTCACGACGGGGAAGTGCCCGTAGTTCTAGCCGAGGGGTGTGACACATCGCTCGCCCGTCGGCGGAAGGGTTTTCGCGACCGTCCCGGGTTTTCGCGACCGCCGCCCGAAGCGAGCCCACCATGGGCCGGTTCGGGTTCCGCGGACACCTGTGCGGTGCGATAATCGGGGCAGGTCCACACGAGGAGATGATGATGGACATCGCCGCCATGCTCGGTCCTGATGCCGACGAGTTGCTCGCGTTCGAGGCGAAGGGGATCCCGAAGGGGGACCTGTCGCTGCCCGGACCGGACTTCGTCGACAGGGTCTTCGGAAGGACCGACCGCAGCCCGCAGGTGCTGAGGAACCTCGCCCAACTGTTCGGATCCGGCCGTCTCGGGGGCACCGGCTACCTGTCGATCCTCCCCGTCGACCAGGGGATCGAGCACTCGGCGGCCGCGTCGTTCGCACCGAACCCTGCCTACTTCGATCCCGTGAACATCGTCGAGCTCGCCATCGAGGGCGGCTGCAACGCCGTGGCGTCGACCCTCGGTGTGCTGGGTGCCGTGTCGAGGAGCCACGCCCACCGCCTCCCATTCATCGTCAAGCTGAACCACAACGAGCTGCTGACGTATCCCGCCGTGTACGACCAGGTGATGTACGGGTCCGTCGACCGGGCATGGGATCTTGGCGCCGCTGGCGTGGGCGCCACGATCTACTTCGGATCCGACGAGGCGACGCGCCAGCTCCAGGAGGTCGGCGAGGCCTTCGAGCGCGCGCACGACCTCGGGATGTTCACCGTGCTGTGGTGCTACCTGCGCAACAGCGGCTTCAAGGTCGACGGCGTGAACCACGAGGCCGCCGCGGACCTCACCGCCCAGGCGAACCACCTCGGCGTGACCATCGAGGCCGACATCATCAAGCAGAAGCAGCCGGAGTCGAAGAACGGCTACGAGGCCGTCGGCTTCGGACGCACCCATCCGAGGGTCTACAGCGAGCTGATGTCGGACAATCCCATCGACTGGACCCGATGGCAGGTCGCGAACTGCTACATGGGAAGGATCGGCCTCATCAACTCGGGCGGCGCATCCTCGGGCGCCGGTGACCTCGAGCAGGCGGTGCGCACGGCCGTGATCAACAAGCGGGCGGGGGGGACGGGCCTCATCTCCGGACGGAAGGCGTTCCAGCGTCCGATGGCCGAGGGTGTCGCCCTCCTCAACGCGATCCAGGACGTGTACCTCGACGAGAGCGTCACGATCGCATAGGTGCCGAATAGGGGCTTCGGCGTAACCGACGCGCCACCACCGCCGGGAGGGGTGTTGCCGTGCGTGATCACGAGTGCGTCGCCCGGCGGGTCGTCGAGGGACGCGCCCCGCACCGTATCGTCAGGGCAGGCCCTCCTGCCCCTCGCCCACCGAGGTGTGGGGCACGGCACCCGACGCTCGCGCCGAGGCCGCCCGGTCGGTCATGGTCGTGCGCACGTCCGTGATGTCCCGGGGGCAGGTCTGGGAGGCCTTCCAGTAGCAGAAGCCCGTCGGGAGGAAGAAGACCTGGAAGCCGGTCAGCCCGAGCGCCCAGTTCCATGGGGGCGGCATGGACGTCTCGAGGGCGGTCGCGACGGGACCCGTCAGCGCGCTCCCGATCGACCGCCCGATGCCGTTCGTGAAGTTCCCGACGCCGTAGACGGTGCCACGATGCTCCGGCAGGTTGACGTCGGTGATCAGCGCGAACCAGTTCGGGCTGTCCGCCGAGGTGAAGGCGATGGCCGCCACGCCCGAGGCGAACGCCGCAAAGGCCCACGGATTGGTGACCACCGAGCGGAGGACCTCGGCGGCGAGGGTGAGGGTGTCGGCGCCGTCGGTGACGTCGAGCCCGCGGAGGGGTACCCAGAAGAACACCAGGAAGAACGGGATCGCGCCGAGGATCCCGATCGCCGAGACGATCGCCCTTCCCCGCAAGGTGCGCTTCTGGACCCGGTCGCCGATGTGGCCCGCGAGGATCGAGAACAGGGCGCCGACCGTGAACAGCGCGGCGAACAGGCCGCCGACCCTGTCCGCCGTCGCTTGTGAGTAGCCCTGTGCCAGCACCTTCTCCTGGTACAGGAACGTGACCCAGATGAGGGACCCGTACGCCGCCTGTGCGGTGATGCCCTGGAGGATCAACCAGATGTTGGAGCGGCGACGGGCCAACTCCGGGAGCTGGGATCGGTCGATGCGGTGCTCGTACTCGATGCCGTCCTCGCGCAGCGCGGCGAGCTCGGGCTCGCGGAAGCCGCGAGGCGCCTCGTAGGTGAGCAGGTACAGCGCGGCGAACACGAACCCGGTGATCCCGATGGCGCGCAGCGGCATCTGCCACGACTCCGTGCCGAGTTGGGAGGCGAGCAGACCTCCCACCAGCACTCCGATCCCCTGGGAGAGCCCCCAGAAGCTCATGGCGAGACCTCGCCGCCCCGGTGCCACGAGGTCCGACACCACTGAGAACCCGACGGACGCGATCGATCCGAGCCCCGCGGCCACCACCATCTGCCATGCGAAGAAGACGGCGTAGCCCGTGGCGGTCGTCGAGCCCATCAGCCCGCCTGCCCAGATGATCGTGCCCCACAGGAGCAGGCGCTTGCGCGAGCGCGAGTCCCCCGCATACCCCCACCCCACCCCCACGAGTGCGGTGGCGAGGATCTGGACGCCTGTGAGCACGGTGATGGCCGACGATCCCACCCCGAAGGCGTCGGTGAGCGGGTTCACCATCGCGGGGATCGCACCGATGGCGGCATTGTCGAGGGAGGCGAGCACCACGAACACGACGATCGTGTACAGCACGTGGGCGTGGCCGCCCCACCAGCCCGGGCGCCTCGAGGTCACCTCGGCCCGCGCCGTGCGCTCAGTCGTTCCCTATGCCGGGTGATCCTCGGCTCCGTCCTCGGAGGTGCCGGAGTCCGGTGGCGAGGGGACCGCCTCCTGCTCGAGGGTGGTCCCGGACGTCTGCGCGGGGGACGTGTCACCCGATGCGTACGTGATGCCCCCCGACGTCGCAGGCTGTGGTGTCGACCCGGAGCCGAACGGTGCCCACGCGGCCATCGCGAGCCCGAGGACGATGCCGACCAGGGGGAGGATCCACAAGAGTGGCGAGTGCAGCGGGATCGCCCCGTACATGAACAGCGTGACACCGAGGAACAGGCCGAACAGGAAGCCGGAGATGGTGCCGAGGATGGGATGGCCCTTCATCACGCCACCTTCTTCTTGACGCCCGCCCCGACGACACCTGCGAGGAACACCACGGTACCGGTCGCACCGATGATCGCCGGCGTCCCCGGGTCGCCTTCGAGTGCGAGTGTGACCGCGACCGTGCACGTCTGGCCCTGCTGCACGTGTGTGGCCGTCACCTCGAGCCCTCCGGTGCCTCGGGGCACGAAGCCGGGCACCGAGTAGGCGTACGTCCCGTCGGTGACCGACACCTCCTGGGTCTCACCCTCCCAATCGACGACCGTCCATCCACCGAAGGGGAGCCGCACGTCGACACCACCACTGAACGGCGCCGGCTCGGCCGGTGGCGAGAGTGTCGTGTCTCCCGAATAGACCACCGTGTCGCCATCGGGGACGATCACGGTCTGGTCGATGGGCGTCGCCTGGGTCACGACCGTTCCGTCACTGAAGGTGACACTGCCGGTGCACGGCCCCTCGATGACCTCGCCGGACGCCGGTGCCGCGAAGGTCAGGAGCCACAGGACGGCGAGGCCCCCGAGTGCGGCGGATCTCCACCATCTCGTGAAGTGCTGCATGGATCTCCCTTCCACACGTGACACCCTACGCCGTCGCCTCCCGCCTTTCCACGATCGCCGAGGGCTAGCCTCGCCGCCATGGCAGGCCGCCACACGCCGTCGTGGACACCGGATCGAGCGACCATCGAACGGTCGCACGTGCAGCGGATCATCGGGGAGCTGGGGCTCGCCGGCTACGACGAGCTCCACCGGTGGTCGGTCGACGACGTGGACGGCTTCTGGTCCCTCGTGCTCTCCGAGCTCGGCATCATCTTCTCCGAACCACCATCGGCGATCCGGAGCTCCCCGGACCCCTACGCACCCGGTTGGCTCCCGGGGGCGACGCTCAACATCGTCGATTCGTGCCTCTCGGGGCCACCGGACGCCGCCGCCATCATCCACCTCGTCGATGGGGAGCTCCGCGTCGTCACGGTGCGCGAGCTCGCCGAGAGGGTCGCAGCGTTCGCCGCGGGGTTCACCGATGCCGGGTTCGCGGTCGGTGACCGAGTGGCGATCGCCATGCCGATGAACCTCGAGGCTGTCGTCGCGTTCCTCGGCGTGGTCGCCGCCGGTGGCGTCGTCGTGTCGATCGCGGACTCGTTCGCACCGGACGAGATCGCGGTGCGGCTCGACATCACGAGACCGGTCGCGATCGTGACCCAGGACCGCGTCGAGCGGCTCGGGAGGATGCTGCCGATGTACGCGAAGTGCGTCGAGGCGGGAGCAGCCCGATGCATCGTGGTTGACACCGGTGCGTGCGAGGAGCTGCGAGACGCAGACATCTGGTGGGATGCGTTCGTGCGGCCCGGGGCACACCTCGCCACCGTGCAGCGGCCTGCGGCTGCCCACACGACGATCCTGTTCTCCTCCGGCACCACAGGCGAGCCCAAGGCCATCCCCTGGTCCCAGGTGACGCCGATCAAGGCGGCCATGGACGGGCGCTTCCACCATGACATCCACCGGGGCGACGTGGTGGCCTGGCCGACGAACCTGGGGTGGATGATGGGACCGTGGCTCGTCTACGCCTCACTGCTCAACGGCGCAGCATTGGCGCTGTACGACGATGCACCGACGACCGCGGGGTTCGTGCGCTTCGTCGGCGACGCGGGTGTCACCATGCTGGGACTCGTGCCGTCGATCGTCGCCGCATGGCGCGCCTCCGGGATCGTCACCGAAGGCGTCCTCGCAGGGGTCCGCGTGCTCTCGTCCACGGGGGAGGCGTCGAATCCCGACGACTACCGCTGGCTGATGGACGTCGCCGGCGCTCCCGTGATCGAGTACTGCGGCGGCACGGAGATCGGCGGCGGCTACATCACAGGCACGGTGCTCACCCCCGCCTACGCCTCGCGGTTCACGACGCCCGCGCTCGGCCTCGACCTCATCCTGCTCGACGACGACGGGGCGACGGCCGATGTCGGTGAGGTCTTCCTCATCCCTCCCTCGATCGGGTTGTCCACCGAGCTCCTGAACCGCGACCACGACGAGGTGTATCACCTCGGCACGCCGCAGGGCCACCGCCCCCTCCGAAGACACGGCGACCAGATGGAGCGTGACGCCTCCGGCAGGTACCGCGCGCTCGGACGGGTCGACGACACGATGAACCTCGGCGGGATCAAGGTGTCATCCGCGGAGCTCGAGGAGGTCGTCGGCGCCGTCGATGGCGTCGAGGACGTCGCGGCCGTGGCCGTACCACCGGCCGATGGCGGCCCCGACCGACTGGTCGTCTTCGCCGTCACCGATGGATCCGGGCCGTCCGCCGAGTCGCTCCGCACGATGATGCAGGCCCGCATACGCGAGCATCTCAATCCACTGTTCCGACTCCACGAGGTCGTACTCGTCGACGCCCTGCCACGCACCGCCTCGCAGAAGGTGATGCGCCGTGTCCTGCGGGCGGAGTACCCGAAGTGAGACTCACGGTCCTGCGCAACGATGACGAGGTGCCGGCGGGCCATCTCGCAAGGGTCGCCCTCGAGGGTGGTGTCGAGACGGACGTCGTGCCCCTCGACGAAGGGGCCGAACTTCCCGGGGTCGGCGACGTTCATGCGGTCGCCGTGCTCGGTGGCGGGATGGGCGCCTATGACACCGACCGGTACCCCTACCTCGAGCAGGAGAAGGATTTCCTCCGTGCCGTCGTCGCCCGCGGCGTGCCCGTGCTCGGGCTGTGCCTCGGATGCCAGATGCTCGCCGATGCCCTCGGTGGTGCCGCCTACCTCGCCCCTGCGCCCGAGGTGGCGTTCGCACCTCTCGACCTCCTCGTCGATGATGGCGTCGTCGGCGTGCTCGGGGAGCGATCGTCGCTCGCGATCCATCGCGACACGTTCGACGTTCCACCCGGTGGAACCCTGATCGCCCGATCCGGCCGGTACGACCATGCCTTCCGGTTCGGCTCCGCGCTCGGCGTCCAGACCCATCCCGAGGTCACGCCGGACATCGTGAGCACGTGGATGGAGGACGAGAGCGCAGCCGCCCTCCTCGTGGGCTCGGGTCTGACTCCCGGGGCGTTGTCCGCCCTCATCAGCGCGCACGCCGAGGAGGTTCACGCCACCGCCGACCGGTTCTTCGGCGCGTGGCTCGACGAGGCGCGTCGCACCGCTTCGATGTGACCGGGGCGAGGACTGGAGCGTGCAGCCGCAGGGTGCGCAGCAGTCGACGATCGCCGGGGCCGTAGACTCCCACCAGCGAAGGAGGGTTCCGGGTATGGGCGGAGACGCTCCCCATGAGGCGTTGCGGCAGCGGATCAAGGACGTCGACGGCGTCGTGATGGTCATCGGTGATTCCGAGACCGGCAAGACCCACCTCGCGAAGCAGCTCATGCTCGATGCCCTCGATGCGGGCCGATCCGTTGCGTTCGTGGACGGTGACGTGGGCGCCTCCACGGTCGGTCCCGCCGCGTGCGTGGGTCTGAAGGTCGTGCGAAGCCGCGAGGACGTGGCGACGCTGTCTGAGCCCGATGAGTTGAGGTTCGTGGGTTCGGTCGAGCCCAACGGCGTGGTCCTTCCCTACGTCGTGGCCGTCTCCGCCCTCGTGGACATCGGCCGATCGGAGGCGGACCTCGTCGTGCTCGACACCACGAACGTCGTGTCGGGAGTGGTCGGTCAGACGCTGAAGTACCACATCGCCGAGCTCGTGAAGCCGGCGCTCGTCGTCGCCCTCCACCGCGGGAGGGAGCTCGAACCGGTCATCGGCATGCTGCGCCGATTCCTCTCGGTCCGTGTCGCAGAGGTCGAGCCGCTCGACGATCTCGTACCGATGGGGCCGATCGAGCGTCAGGCGGCACGAGCGGAGGCCTTCCGCTCCGACATCGGCACCGATCCGCCTCGCTGGCGGGTGCAGACGACGGTGTTCGCCCCCACCCTCCCCGAGGGATTCGATGTGAGCAGGCTCAACGGGATGCTCGTCGGGGTGCAGGACGAGCACGGAAGGTGCATGGGCCTCGGCGTGCTCGAGCACACCGACGGGACGGTGCGTGTCGCGACGAGGCACGGCGACGAGATGCGGGGGTTGCGGCTCGGCTCGATGCGCCTCGACCTCGACACCTTCACCACCAGCCGCGTCAGGCTGCGCGAGGTCATCTTCGGGGTGTAGGCGCCGCCCCGTCCGCCGACATCACCGCGAGGCCGGCGTCCAGGCCATGGATCGTCATGATCCTCCTGCCTGGCTGCACCGCAGGCTTGATGTCACCCACCTCCAGTCCGATGGCGCGCCAGGCGAGGGCGAGCGACTCGAGCGATTGCCACGTGGCCAGCGCGATGCCGTAGACGGACGCCTGGCGGACGGGAGCCTCGATCACCTCCAGCACGGTGCCCACGCGGAAGAACGCGGCCGAGCGGTCGCCGGGGATGCGCATCCGCAGGCGGGGCTCGACACC
Source organism: uncultured Acidimicrobiia bacterium (assembly GCA_963792405.1). Taxonomy (GTDB): domain Bacteria; phylum Actinomycetota; class Acidimicrobiia; order Spongiisociales; family UBA5794; genus SZUA-442. The sequence goes on along the minus strand of CAWBVU010000006.1, from coordinate 1,646,008 downwards.
GATACGATCGAGGGTCGACACCGCCCGTTCGAGATCGGGCACGAGCAGGACGACGTGGTCGACGGTGAATCCCGGCACCATCTCTCCGGACGGGATGGTCATCGTTCGCACGGGGAAGGCGGGCGCGGCGGGCTCCCAGCCCCACTCGGGGTCGCCCGTGCCGAGCACCACGCCCCCGAGCTCGGGGTGCGGAGGCCATCCGAACGCGGTCCAGTCGATCGGGAGGTTCAGTGCCCGGAGGATCGCCATGGGGTCAGCGTAGGGGCCGGATGCCCGACGCGTCGCGTGGCGCCTCCCCTCCGCACGCGGAAGGGCCCGACGAACTCCCGCAGTGGCGTCCCGCACTTCCCCTGACGAGATCCTGCTGCGTCGGCACATCGGGCCTTCCGAATTGCACGATACGTCACCGGTGGTGGCCGTTCAACGGCCCTGAACGACGACCGGGGCGGACGATCGTGGCCCTCGAGCCTCGACACCTGGGGTCAAGTGGGGCCTCCCACGCCTGTGATCGTGGGTTTGTCCACATATCCACCGTTGTCCACAGGGTGTTGTGCACAACTCCCTGTGCCTAAGTCGGTGGGCGAATCTTTTCGCGGATGGTCAGCCGCGGATGCCCTCGTAGAGCTCGAGGAGGCGGTTCGCCGTCGAGTCCCACGAGAACTTCTGGCTGAAGGCCACCGCACCCCTCGACAGGCGATCGGCGAAGGAGCCGTGGTTCAGGATCGCGTTGATCGCCGCCGCATACGGCGCAGGGTCGTGCCCATCGACGAGGAGGCCCGACTCGGAGGCGTTCACGACGTACGGGAGGCCCCCCGTGTTGGCGGCGACCACGGGGATGCCGCAGGCCTGGGCCTCGGCGGCCACCAGGCCGAAGGATTCGCTCCGCGACGGCACGATCACCACCTCGGCCGCCCGGTAGTGGTCGGCGAGCGAGGCGTGGGGCACGGGTGCGAAGAATCGGACACGATCCTCGAGCCCATGGCGGCGAACGGTCCTGCGGCAGCGCTCCAGCTCATCGTCGCCGTCGGGTCCGCTCGTGCCGCCGACGATGTGGAGCACCACCTGCCCGGAATCGACCGTGCCGCCACCGCGATCGGGCTCCGTGATCAGCGACAGGGCCTGGACGGCGAGATCCGTGCCCTTGTGACGCTGCACCCTGCCCACGTAGAGCACGATCCGCTCGTCGGCGAATCCGAGCCTTCGCTTGGCCTCGGTGCGATCCCCCGGAGCGAACACGTCGTGGTCCACGCCCGGGGGGGACACGCACAGGCGTTCGGGCGATGCACCGTAGTGCTCGAGGAGGTCGTCGAACTCGAACGGCGTCGACGCGATGACGCAGTCGGAGTTGGCGATCACCTCCTCCTCCGTGAGGAGCCGCTCGGGGCTCGAAGCCCTCTCGTCCGGCGACCGCACCGCGTCCTTCACCTTCCCCAGGGTGTGGAACGAGTTCGCGAGCGGGATGCCCAGTCGGTTCCGCACCCTGACTCCCGCCCGCCCCGAGAGCCAGTAGTGGCTGTGGACGATGTCGAAGGTCGCTGACCGTCCGTCGATCCACGCCAGGAGGTTGGAGGAGAACTCGGGGGCGAGCGCCACCATGGACGCGATCGGCAGACGCTCGAGTGGGCCTGCCTCGATCTGCACCACGCGGTATCCGGGCACGACCTCGGTGACCAGGGGGGTGTCGCTGTCCGCGCGCCTCGTGAACACCGTGGCGTCGACGCCCCTGCGAGCCATCGTCCGCGACAGCATGTCCAGGTAGACGTTCATGCCCCCGGCGTCGCCCGTGCCCGGCTGATGCAGCGGTGACGTGTGCATGGACAGGTAGGCGACACGTTCGATCACGGCAGCGTGCCCCTCGCCACGTAGAGCTCCCTCGGAACCGCACCATGGCGGTACTTGTAGGACTCGGCCCCCTTCAGGAAATCGAACACCTGGGCTCCCCGCTCGATCTGGTGCTCGATGATCGCCGACAGCAGGACGACCCCGGGGGACGTATGTGCGGCGGCCGCATCGAACGCACTGTTGTAGTAGTAGTAGCCGTGCTCGGTCTCGAAGCCGAACGCGGAGGCGACGGTGCGGCCCTCGCACACGAGGTTGTGGATCGACGCACCGGCACGCTCGACCAGCTCCGCGAAGAAGGCCTGCATCGTCGGCGTCATGAAGGTGCCCTTGTCCCCGGGGGAGGTGCGATGGAGGTCGCAGAACGCATCGACGCCCTGAGCGCCGACCTCTTCGACCGTGATCGGACCGAATTCCTCCTCGAACCGTCTGCGCTTCCGGCGCACCTCGTGGCGCTCCTTCCTGCCGATGGCCATCAGCCAGCCCTCGTAGGACCCCGGAAGGTCGAGGACGCCGGTGGCGGCATGAACCTCGACGGTGTGCGATGCACCGAGCGCGTCGAGGACGGAGACGACGAGGTCGCAGGTATCCGAAGGCATGGAATCGAACGTGAACCCGCGGGCACCCGAGAGGGTGAGCGCCTCCGCGAGCGCCTCGGCCGCACCGGGCCCGAGCGGTGAGTGGTAGTCGGTGATCGATTCGTCGCCTGCGAAGCGCACCGTGCCGGACTCGACGGCGAGGGCGACGGCCCCGGTGTCCCTCGCGACCACGAGCTCCTCCGCGCCTGCGGACGCGTGGGCTCGTTCGGCTGCAGCGAGGAAGGGCGGGAGGGGGAAGGGCCCGGTGTGGGCAGAGACCGGCTCGAGTCCGCCGGGGACGTCGTCGATGGTGACGGGCACGTCACACCTCCACGAGCTCGAGCGCCCCGACCTGTTCGCGTCCACCGCGGACCGGCGGATTCCTCACCTGCGAGAGCCATTCCGCGCTCGCTCGTGGGAGCATGCCGAGGCGGTCGGCGACCTCGAGCGCCGCCGCAGCGGCGACGGCGTCGCTGCCGTCGGCCGAACGTGCTGCGATGCCCACGCCATGTCGGCCGAGGCCGATGAGGCCTTCGGCGCCGACCTTGGTCGGTCCACCCCAGTCGACGGCGATCCTGCCATCGCCACGGAGGTTGTCGGCGACGAGCGCCCCGAAGCGCGTCATGGCGGTCGCGATGGGGGCGAGCTCGGGATCGGTCGTCAGGCGCGAGAACCCTCGTGCGAGCCCGACGACCGTCCCCCTGAGCGTGGGGGCGCCGCACCCGTCGACGCCGAGGGGACCCGGATCGATGCCGGTCACGTCGGCGATGATGTCGACGATGGACCGTTGGAGGGGGTGCGTCGGGTCGAGGTACGTCTCCGTGTCCCACCCCGCGACGGCGCACGCGGCCAACCAGCCCGCGTGCTTCCCGGAGCAGTTGTGGAACAGCGCACGTGGTGCCGTCCGCCCCGCCTCGCACTGGAGCCTCCGAGCCGTGTCGGACCAGGGCATGTCGGGCTTCGTGCGGAGGTCGAGCGTCGACAGCCCGTGGTCGTGGAGGATCTGCTCGACGATCGCGAGGTGGACGGGATGGCCGCCGTGGCTCGAGCATGCGACGGCCAGGTGCTCTGGGGGGAGCCGGAGGCCGACTCGCAGTCCGGTGAGCGTCTGGAAGGGCTTGACGGCGGACCGGTAGTACAAGGGTCGATCGATCTCGCCTGACGAGAACAGCACGACGCCATCGGCGTCGACGGCGATGCAGGCGACGTCATGGTGCGTCTCAGCCAGTCCTGACCGGACCCGTGCGAACCGCATGGGTCAGTTCGTCGACAGGAGCTCGTCGGCGTCGGCGAGGCCATCGCGGTAGCGACGGGTCAGCTCGCCGGTGATGAGGTCGTGCGCATCGTGGACGGCCCTGCGCTGGTCCGACACCGTCCGCTCGGTGTCGGCGAGGCTGTCGCGGATCGCCGCCAGGTCGGCCTCGTCGATGAGGGGCAGCCGGGAGAGGAAGTCGTCCCCGATGACCTGGTCGATGTCACGCTTGCCCTCGCCGACGCGCTCTGGCGCCTCGACGGAGAGCTCGCGGTCGAGGGGGTTCGTCGTCTTGCCGGAGGGGGGATCGGCGAGGATCTCTGGCAGTGCCTCGATCAGCGATCGGGATTCGAGCCCTGCCCTGCGGCGCAGCTCGAAGTCGAGGAGGTCCATGCGGCCATGGAGGATCCTGCGGTAGTACGACAGCTCGGTGTCGAGGATGTCGAGGAGCTGGCGTCGCTCACGGAGTTCCGACACGGGCGCGGTCGCGACGTCGGACGTGAAGGAGGGGTCCAGTGCTCTGTCGAGGCGTCGGCGTTGCGGTGACATGGTGCCGACAACTTAGCAAGCGGAGCGAACCGTCGGGTACGGGTTCACTGCTTTTCCGTTCGGCCTGATCTCGAAATGGAGGTGGGGAGAGGTGTACCGGGCATTCCCCGTGTTGCCGAGGTAGCCGACCACGGTGCCCTTCGCCACCCTCTGGCCCGAACCGATGTCGGACGGGTATCCGTCGAGGTGCGTGTAGTAGTAGACGACGCCGTTGTCGGCATACAGGTGGGTCGACTTCCCTCCGAGGCTGTTCGAACTGAACCTCACCACGCCGTCGACCACCGCGACGAGGGGGGTGCCGCGGGAGTTGAACATGTCGACACCCTTGTGCGTCCTGCCACCGGACCGCGGGAACCCCCACGAATCGATGAACGCGGCGCCTCCCTGGACGGGGCAGATGAAGCCCGGGGTCGCCGCAGGGGCCGCTCCGCCTGCCGCACCGGGTCGCGACGCGGACCGCGTGGCCGCCTGGGCCTTGCGGCGGTCGTCCTCGATCTTCTTCTCCCTGATCTCACGGTTCAGCGTGTCGATCGCGGCAGTGAGGTCGGCGTCTGCCTTCGCGAGGATCTCGCGCTGCCGCTGCTGGAGGGCGGTGATCTCCTCGACGATGACGGCAGCTGCCTCCTCGTTCGCGGCGACGTCCGCCCTGCGGACGTCCAGTTCGGCTGCCGATCGGTCCGCTTGGCGCGACACGGCGTCGAGGTTGTCGATCGAGGCGAGCTCGCGCTGGGTGGCTCGGTCGATCACGGCCTGCGAGGTGACGAGGTCCTGCACCGTCGTCGCGCTGAACGCCGACCCGATCAGGTTCTTCTGGCCCGACATGTAGGCGTTGACGAGGATGTCCTTCGCCGTCTCCTCGAGCTCGGCGGCCTCGGCCTGGTATCGCTCGACGGCGGCCTCCATGCGCGAGATGCGGTAGAGGAGGTCCTCGTGCTCGGCGTGGATCAGCTCGTACTGCTCGACGGCGGCGTCGAGCTGTGCGGTCACGGCGACATAGTCCTGGTATGCCTGCGTCTTGCGGGCCTCGGCGATGCGCTTGTTGCGGGCGGCGGCGTCGACGTCGGACTGGGTCTGCGCGGACGCGCCGACAGGGACGACGGCCATCAGGCCGATCGAGAGGAGGAGGATCACCCAGCGCCGAGCAGATGTTCGGACCATGAATCCATGAGGTTAGGCGGGAGAGGCGTAAACGTCAGGCCGGGGTGGCCGTGGCTCAGCCGAACACCCAGACCGCCAGCCAGAACAGGGGTGCGGCGACGACTGCACCGTCGAAGAGCGAGAGGGATCCCGGGGGGTGCTCGGTGAGCGTGATGGCGCCGGTGCGCAGCATCGAACCGAGTGCCCTGCCTGCGATCACTCCGGCCGCTGCGGCGACCGCGCCGAGGAGTCCCGCCGCGATGTCGAGTTCGCTGATGGTGAGGCCGGCGATGAGCCCGCCGAGGAGTGCACCGAGGAGTGCACCCACGTTGCCGTCGAGCGACTGGATCGACGCGCCGTACGTGGCGGCGAGCCATCCGCCGACGAGGGCGGACACGGTGACGATCACGAACGCCAGCACGGCGTAGGAGCCGGTCAGCCGGATGAGGACGAGGGCGGAGGCCGCCGAGCAGGCGACGGAGGACACGAGGGTGGTGGCTGCCGTGGTACGGAACTCCCGGTGCGCCTTGTCGAACACCGGCCACGACACGCTGATGACCACGGCGAGGGCGAGGGCGCCCGCAAATCCCTCGAATCCCCAGGCGTACGAGAACGCGCCGCCCGTGGCGGCCGCGACGAGTGGGGGGAACGGGACGAACGCGTCCCTGGTCATGGTGGCGGTGTCGGAGACGTCCCACACCCAGGCGAGGACCGCCCCGACGGCGACGATGACGAACCACTCGGGCCCCGCCCAGGCCACGGCGACCAGCGACACCACCAGGGCGATCGACAACAGATTCGGTGCCGTGCCGATGACCTGTGACGCCATCGTCGCGCCGCCGCTCACGGGCGGGATCAGCGCCACCTCGTCGGCGGGGGACAGGGTCGTGTCGGGCTCGGCGGCGTCGCCATTGACCCACACGCCCGCAGACGAGAGCCCCATGGCGAAGCGGTCACCGAATCGCGCGCTCGCCGCATCGATCAGCTCGGCGACGGTGGTCGCCTCGATGTCGACGGAATCGGTCCCCGCGGACTCCCGCAGGTGGGCGAACAGACGCAACGTGGCCATGGGCGCGAGCGTAGCGCCCCGGGGACCGGCACACACGCCACCGCATGGCGTGCCCGTTGAACCGTGGACTCAGGCGCCCGGTGTCGTCGAGGGTGTCGCACCCTCGGGACGGAGGCGACCAGGGTCGGAGAGGTGGATGAGCTTCCCACCCGCGACGGTGCCCACGACGGTGAAGCCGTCGAGGAGGAGGATGTCCGCGCGGGCACCCGGGTGCAGGCGACCGATGTCGTTCCGTCCGAGGGCCTCGGCCGGATGGGAGGAGGCCGCTCGCACGGCTGCCGCCCTGCCCGCACCGGTCGTCTCGGCGAAGATCCGCACGGCCGTGTCCATCGTGGCGGCCGCGCCGGCGAGTACGCCCTCGCGGTTGCGGACGACACCTCCCTCGACGACGACGTCGACGTCCCCGATCCGGTAGGTCCCGTCGTGCATGCCGGCAGCTGCCACGGCGTCGGTGATGATGATGACGCGTTCCCCCGCCGCCCTCCAGGCGAGTGTCAACGTCGCGGGGTGCAGGTGGTGGCCGTCCACGATCACGTCGACCCACGCCCGCTCGTCGGTGAGGAGGGCGCCCGTGATGCCGGGTTCCCTGGCCGTGAGCGGCGGCATTGCATTGAACAGATGGGTGCCGAGCGTCGCGCCGGCGTCGACGGCGGCGAGTGCCTCGTCGACGGTCGCCCCAGAGTGCCCGATCGACACGACGACCCCGGCCCCGACGAGGCGTTCGATGAGGGGGATCGCCCCCGGCAGCTCCGGCGCCAGGGTGACGATCGCGACGTGGTCGGTCGTGAGCACCGGATCTCCAGGTAGCGTGAGAAAGGCCTCGGGGTGGGTACCGCGTCGTGTGGCTGACAGGTGTGGGCCCTCGAGGTGGAGGCCGAGGGGTTCCGCTCCGACGTAGTCGTCGGGGCGATCGGCGATCGCAGCCCTGGCCGCATCGATCGTGCCGGCCGCCGCGGTGATGATCGTCGGGCAGAACGACGTCACGCCCGTGCGGGGGAGCAGCGAGCCCACCGTCCAGATCGAGGAGGGTTCCGTGGTGAAGTCGTGGCCATACGCACCGTTGACCTGGAGGTCCACGTAGCCGGGGGCGACGGTCAGACCGCCGGCGTCGAGGTCAGGGCCGGATCCCTCGCGATCGGCGATGCGCCCGTCGACGACGAAGAGGTCGAGGCGCTGGCCGTCGAGGTCCAAGCCGCCGCGGATCCTCACCGACACCGCCCCGCCGCCGTCATCTGCCCCGGTCCGGCTGCCCGACGGAGCTTCATCCCACGACCGTCCCGAGGCACGCGCCGAAGCCGATCGAGACCTGGCCCGGGGCGCTGCATCGACCGTGGATGCGCACCGTGTCGCCATCCTCGAGGAATCTCCTGCTCGTGCCATCGGACATGACCAGCGGTTCCGTTCCGTTCCACGTGACCTCGAGGAGCGACCCGTACTGATCCCTCGTCGGCCCCGACACGGTGCCCGAGGCGAACAGGTCGCCCGGTCGCACGGTCGCGCCGTTCACGGTGGCGTGGGCGAGTTGCTGGGCCATCGTCCAGTACATCGTCGCGAAGGACGTGTGGCTCACCATCGCTGTCGCACCCATCGCCGACGTGAGCTCCACGTCGAGGTCGAGGTCGATCCCGACGCGACGGTCGGAGCGCAGGTACCCGAGCGGCTCGGGGTGCTGGGCGGGCGCGGGCACCCGGAAGGGAGCGAGCGCCTCGAGGGGCACGACCCACGGGGAGATCGTCGTGGCGAACGACTTGCCGAGGAACGGTCCGAGTGGCACGTACTCCCATGCCTGGATGTCCCTCGCAGACCAGTCGTTCACCAGGACGAGGCCGAAGACGTGGTGCTCGGCCTCGTCGACGGGGATCGGCGTGCCCAGCTCGGGTCCGTGCCCCGTGACGAACCCGACCTCGAGCTCGAGATCGAGCTTCTCGGTCGCCCCGAAGACCGGACCATCGGGACCCATGCGTTGGCCGTGTGGTCGATGGATGGGGGTACCGGATGACACGATGGTCCCCGACCTTCCGTGGTATCCGATGGGGAGGTGCCTCCAGTTCGGCGTGAGCGGGTCGCTGTCCGGTCGGAACATGCGTCCGACGTTCTCCGCGTGCTGTTCCGACGAGTAGAAGTCGACGTAGTCGCCCACGTCGATCGGCCGCATCAGCGCCACCGGGTGCTCGACGATCAGGTCGTGTGCGTCGCAGAATGCCCTGCCGTCGGCGTTGTCCGCGTCGAGCACCTCGATGATGCGTGATCGGACCGTCGTCCACACGCCCCTGTTGTGGCCGAGGAACGCATTGAGGGTCCGGGCGCGGAACGTGTCGTGCGCGAGTCCCGTGTTGGCGAACAGTCCGGCGGATTCGGCACCTGCGAGATCGAACACGGCGTCGCCGATCGCCACGCCGCATCGTGTGCCCTTCGGGTCCGTGAACACGCCATACGGCAGGTTCTGGATCGGGAAGTCGGAGCCGTCGGGCACGTCGACCCACGACGTCAGATCGGGATCGGGGATCACGCCCCGTCTCCGAGGAAGTCGAGGTCGGTCAGCGCGGCCAATGGCTCCGCGAGGTCGCATGATCCGAAGGCGACGAAGCCGACGTGCCGGGACCTCCGGATCGCCGAGCCCGGGAACCTCACGTGCTTCCATCCAGCCGCCATCGGGGACACGACGAAGGTCGTCGGATCCGCCTCGCCGACGATGGCCGCGACGGTGGTCGCGTCCTCGCCCTGGTCGTACGCCACCGATGCGATCAGGAGGTTGAGGAATCCGTGGCGCCACGCCCCGATGTCCGGGTCGACGTGGCCGATGGGCTCATGGAGCCCCGCAGTCGCCTTGAACGGCAGGGTCTGCAGTGAGGCCTCGACGATGAAGTGGACCACCTCGTCGACCGAGGGGAAGTCAGCCCTGGTGGGGCCGCCGCAACGCAGCTTCGCACCGCCCCGGCGCCCCCGGTCACGCAGCGCCTCGCCGATCGCGTGCACCTGGGCGGACACGTCCTCGTCCCGGTCCACCTCGAGGAAGCACGCGATGTCGGTGTCGATCGTGGCCATCGCATCCAGCACGGCGCCCGCGGCGTCCGTCGTGGTGTCATGCAGCTTCGCCTCGGCGGCTGCGATGCGCATGACGGGCGCCATCTCCTGCTGGAACTCGACACTCATCGCGGCCGACGCGCCCGGGCTGGCATCGAAGATCACCCCCACCTCCCACGGCGCCTCTCCCCGCGTGAAGCTGCTCGTCGCCGCGGCGGCGAGGTGCTCGAGGTGTGAGGCTCGACACAGGAACCGTCCCATCACCCAGCGGTCGCTCGAGTGCCGCACCTTGCGGTACTCGTCGAGGGCATCGGGAACCGACAGCGATGCCGGGGGGAACAGTCCCGCGTAGTCGATGAGGCCCCCGAGGGCCGCGGTGCGAGCGTCGAGTACCAGCCTCATCGTCCCTCGAGCCAGGTCCATGCGTATCCGTCGTCCTCGGAGTCCTTCGCCCCCGGTCCGAGGTCGAGGGGGCGGAACGTGTCGATCATGACGGCGAGCTCCTCTGTGCCCTGCTTGCCGATGCTGGCCTCCACCGATCCCGGTTGGGGGCCGTGCGTGTGGCCCCCCGGGTGGAGGGACATCGACCCCTTCTCGATACCTGCGCCCTTTCGGGACATGAAGTCGCCGTCGACGTAGAACAGCACTTCGTCCGAGTCGACGTTGGCATGGTGGTAGGGGGCGGGGATGGCATCGGGGTGGTAGTCGAACAATCGCGGCACGAACGAGCACACGACCACGCCTGGCGCCTCGAAGGTCTGGTGCACGGGTGGCGGCTGGTGGATCCTGCCCGTGATGGGCTCGAAGTCGTGGATCGAGAGCTTGTGGGGGTAGAGGCATCCGTCCCAGCCGACGACGTCGAACGGGTGGTGCTCGAAGACGAACCTGGTCATGCCCCCTCGATGTTTGACGAGGACGTCGATGCCCTCGCCGTCCCTCAGGAGGGGCGCCGTCGGAGCGTGGAGGTCACGCTCGCAATACGGGGCATGTTCGAGCAGCTGCCCGTTGCGGGACAGGTAGCGACGGGGCGGCCCGATGTGGCCCCTCGTCTCGAGCACGAGCGCGCGTACGGGCTCCACGGACCGGTCCAGCTCGTATCGGTGGATCGTCGACGCCGGGATGATCAGGTAGTCGCCGGGTTCGAAGCGCAAGGCGCCGAAGACCGTCTCGAGCGTGCCGCTGCCCTGCTCGATGAACACCATCTCGTCGCCGGTCGCGTTCTTGTACAACTCCGAGCTCTCCGAACCGACGAAGTACGAGATGGTGCAGTCCTCGTTGCCGAGGAGCACGGAGCGAGCCATGACCGCATCACCGCCCGCCTTGAGCTGATGCGTGCGGAAGTGACGGGGGCGCAGCGGGTGATTCGGCGTGGTCGCCTGCGCCTCGACGTCGATGGCCTCGATCGATCGCAGCGCGGTGGGTGGGTGGCGGTGATACAGGAGGGCGGAGTCGAACGAGAACCCCTCCTCGCCCATCAACTCCTCGGTGAAGAGCGAGCCATCGGGTTGGCGGAACTGCGTGTGCCGTTTCGGGGGGATCTCGCCGACGGTCCGGTAGTACGGCATGGTCTCCTCGCTGGTCGTCCCTGCCATGGTACGCACTCGAGTGGCCGGGGGCTTCGCACCACCGGTGACCGAATCTTCTACGCGCCCGAGCGCCGGGTGCAGCCGCTTTGGCATACTTGCGGCTCCGCCGTCCCCAACCGCGCGGTCCCATGCCAGTGCGGCATGCACCGGAAAAGGAGCGACCCATGGATCTCGACTTCACCCTGAGAGCGAAGGAGTTCGCCTCGAAGGACCCGTTCCCGATGATGGGCTTCGGACCCGTCGAGTGGTGGGTGGGCAATGCCTTCATGACCGCCCAGGCCTTCCGGGCGCTCCTCGGGATGGAGATCGTGGGGTACCGGGGGCCGGAGACCGGGGTGAAGGACCGCTCGTCGTATCTGCTGCGCGCCGACCGGATCCAGTTCATCGTGTCCGGCGCCCAGGATGGTGACCACGAGATCGCCGACCACGTGAAGCTCCACGGTCCCGGGGTCAGGGACGTGGGATTCCTCGTCCCCGACGCAGTCCGGGCGTTCGAAATGGCGGTCGATCGCGGCGCGAAGCCCCACATGCATCCCGAGCTCATCGAGAACGACCGTGGGAGGATGGTGATCGGCGCCATCGGCGCCTACGGCGACACGGTGCACTCGCTCATCGAGGTGGAGGGGGATGACCCGCGATTCGAGCCGAGGGTCGATGCCGTCGCCCGTTCCGCCGGCCTGCATGCGATCGACCACGTCGTGGCCAACGTCGAGCTCGGGAAGATGAACGAGTGGGTCGAGTTCTACGAGCGGATCTTCTCATTCACCATGCTGCGCCACTTCGACGACGAGGCGATCTCGACCGAGTACACGGCCCTCATGTCGAAGGTGATGGCGGGTGGCAACGGGGTGATCAAGCTCCCGATCAACGAGCCCGCGGAGGGTCGGAAGAAGAGCCAGATCGAGGAGTACCTCGACTTCTACAAGACGCCGGGCGTCCAGCACCTCGCCCTGTCCACCGACGACCTCCAGTCGACGATGGAAGACATCCATGCACGCGGCCTCGAAACCATCAGCGTGCCCCACGAGTACTACCCGGAGGCCAAGGAGCGCCTCACGGGGTACGACCTCGACTGGGACCGGATCGAGCGCCTCAGCCTGCTCGTCGACAAGGACGACGACGGCTACCTCCTCCAGACGTTCACCAAGATGCTCCAGGATCGTCCCACCGTGTTCTTCGAATTCATCGAGCGACGCGGCGCCACCGGCTTCGGCATCGGCAACTTCAAGGCGCTGTTCGAGGCGATCGAGCGCGAGCAGGCGAAACGAGGGAACCTCTAGGAGCTCGCCGCCTGGCTAGTAGATCTCGGGGACGAAGGTCTGCTCCGAGATGGGCGGCCGGATGTAGCTGGTGTCGACCTGTCGGGGCGGCAGCTCGATGGTTCCGAGGGTGCGGTCCTCGTAGGGGATCGTGGACAGCAGGTGGCTCATGCAGTTGAGACGCGCCCGCTTCTTGTCCTCAGCGTTCACCACGAACCACGGGGCCTGCTTGATGTCGGTGTGGTCGAACATGATGTCCTTGGCCTTCGAGAACTCGACCCACCTGGCGCGTGACTCGAGGTCCATCGGGCTCAGCTTCCACCGTTTGGTCTTGTCGTCGATGCGGGCCTGGAACCTGCGCTCCTGCTCCTCATCGCTGACCGAGAACCAGTACTTGATGAGGATGATCCCGCTGCGCACGATCATGCGCTCGAACTCGGGGCACGACCGAAGGAATTCGCGATACTCCTCCTCGGTGCAGAACCCCATCACCGGCTCGACGAGGGCACGGTTGTACCAGGACCGGTCGAACATGACCATCTCGCCCCCCGCGGGGAGGTAGTTGGCGTAACGCTGGAACCACCACTGGGTCTTCTCGCGCTCGGTCGGCGTGCCGAGGGCCTCCACCCGACAGATCCTGGGGTTCAGCCGCTCGGAGATGCGCTTGATCACCCCGCCCTTGCCCGCGGCATCGCGGCCTTCGAAGATGATCACCACCTTGAGGCCCTCGTCCTTGACGTAGCTCTGGAGCTTCACCAATTCCTCCTGGAGTCTGGCGAGCTCCTTCTCGTAGAACTTCTTGTCGAGCTTCGGCTTCTTGACGCTGACCACGGGCTCGATCGTGTCGAACACGGATGGCTGCGAGTCGGTCATGGGGGTGCGCTCTCCCTCGGTCGCGAGGGCCACAGCGTACCCGTTCGTGGCGAGGGGGTCTCCCCGACCCGGACGCTGCGGGGCGGGTACCCTCCTGCGGATGCAGTCGACCATCTCCTTCCTGAGCGACTTCGGCCACACCGACGAATTCGTCGGTGTGGTGCACGGGGTCATCGCGCGGATCGCCCCCGACGTCCGTGTCATCGACGTCACCCATGGGATCCGGCGAGGTGACGTCCACGGTGGGGCGATGGCACTCACCCGGGCGGTCCAGTACCTCCCGGACGGTGTGTTCCTCGCGGTGGTGGATCCGGGCGTGGGCACTGCACGCAGGGCGATCGCGGCCCGCACGCCGGTGGGCTTCTTCGTCGGGCCCGACAACGGCCTCTTGGCACCTGCCGTCGCCATGGTGGGCGGTGCGGATCTGATCGTCTCGATCGAGGATCCGCGATTCCGCCTGCCCGCGCCGGGTGCGACGTTCCACGGCAGGGACGTCTTCGGGCCGGCGGCGGCGGTGCTCGCCTCCGGCGAGGCTGCGATCGAGGACCTCGGCCCGGTCGTGACCACCGACGCGATCACGCCGCTGCTCGTCCCCCTCGCCGAGCCCGCAGGGAACGGTGGCATCAAGGCCACGGCCCTGTGGGTCGACACGTTCGGGAACATCCAGTTCAACGTCGCACCGGAGGACCTCGCAGGGCTCGACCTCGTTCCCGGCGACGACATCGCCCTCTCGTTCACGACGGCGAACCATCGGGTGCGGTGGGGGGCCTCCTATGGATCGGTGGACGTGGGCGAAGCCGTCATCCATGTCGACTCGCACGGCCAGATCGCCCTCGCCGTCCATGGGGGCAGGGCCGACGAGGAGTTCTCGATCGGTGTCGGCGACTCCGTCATCGTCGGGCGCCCCGACGGTGGCAACAGGATCCAGATCCGCGCCGTTCAGTAGCTCCCGTTTCGGGGTCCCAGCCCCCGACGCGTCTCAGCCCTTGTCGGGTAGCTGGTAATCCACGCAGGGACACTTCGGCACGGTGCATCGCACCCCATCGCGGTGTTCCTTCCTCGGGTGACCGCACGCGGTGCACCGCTGACGTCCTCCATCGATGATCGGGCTCGTCTTCATGGTCCTGCTCCTTGCCTGCGCGTCCGGCTCCGTGCACCGGAGGGACGCGCGCCGATGCGGGTGCGGGGACAGAGGTCTGACGGGCGACAGGAGGTCACGACGCGGGCCGGAGTCCGGGCATCCGTCCGCGACGGCTGTTCCGTGCGGACGCTTCGGGTGCGCGGTCGCGCATTCCCCTCCCACAGTAGACCACTCCGTCGGTATCGCAGCGGTTGCTGGGTTCGGCCGTGCCATGGCGGGTCGTCCCGCTACGGCGAGAGACCACCGGATGCGAGCTTCACGAGGAACGCGATCACGATGAACGCCAGGAGGACGGCGACGGCGATGGACGTGACGGGCCGCACTACGAGCCCACGTTGACCGAGCGCTCGATCGCGGTGTAGATGTGCTCGGACATCTTCGCCTCGTCGGGGTCGAGCAGGTTCGCCATCACCTTCAGCGTCCACTCCATGAGGGGCTTGGAACGGATACCGACCGTCGTCAGCGTCCGCATCACCATCGGGTTGCCGATGGCCTTGACGAAGACCCTGGCGACCCTGTGGTAGTCGCCGTAGACGGCTTCGAGCTCCTCCGCGTACCCGCCGAGGGCCGCTCCATCGGTGGCGAGCGCCTCTGCCACGTACCTCGCCGCCATGCGCCCCGTCTCGTATGCGTAGTCGATGCCCTCGCCGTTGAAAGGATTCACGGCGCCGGAGGCGTCACCGACGAGGACCCAGTTGCGCCCCACCTTCGGGCCCACCGACAGCGACATGGGCAGCTTCCCGCCGATCGGCTTGGTGTGGGCGGTGTCCACGGTGATCTTCCAGTGCTCCGGGAGTTGGGCCACGTACGCCTCGAGCATCTTCGTCGTGTTGGCCTCCTTCCACCCCTTGAAGGTCGACACGAGGCCGCCGCCGACGTTGATCTCGCCGTCACCGAGGGGGAACACCCAGCCATAGCCCGGCATCGCCCTGCCCTGGGCGTCCCTGATGTCGAGCTGGCTCTCGATGAATCGATCGTCCGAGTTCGGGCTCTTCCAGTAGGCGCGCACGGCGAGCCCGTAGGGATAGTCCTTCCGTCGCTCCGCACCGACGCCCCTGCCGAACCTCGAGTTCGACCCATCCGCGATGATGACGTAGTCGGGATGCACGACGCGGGTGCCCTCACCGTTGGACAACTCGACGCCGGTGACACGGCCGAGGTCGAAGATGGGCGTCGCGGTCGTTCCCTGCTCGACGGTGGCGCCCTGCGCCGCAGCGAGCCCCGCGACCGTCCCGTCGAGGTCGGCCCTTCGCATCGTGGCGCCCCAGTTCGGGTAGACCGAGTGCTCTGGCCAGGCAAGCTCGATCTTCAGATCCCCCGCGTAGGCGCGGAGCCCGTCGACGCGGTGGATGTCGAGGCCGTCGAAGTCGAATCCCATGTCGAGGAGCTGCCGGATCGCACGGGGCGTGAGACCGTCACCACACGCCTTCTCCCTCGGGTAGCGCTTCTTCTCGACGAGATGCACGTCGATGCCGTTGCGAGCGAGCCAGTAGGCGGCGGATGCGCCCCCGGGGCCGCCTCCGACGACGAGGACCTTGGGTGTCATGCCGCGGAGGCTACCGCCGGTGCGGGACACGGGAACGCTGGCTCGGCAGTACCGCGGAGCGGAGGATCAGCCGTCGGATGCCTGGACCATCTGGTCCTCGGGGACGATCTCGCCCTCTGCGGTGACGAGGCCGCAGTCCACCTGCGCCTCCTCCACCGGCTCGCCTCCGAACGCCACGCGTTCGTACAGGACGACGGCACGCAGTTCCTCCGGTGTCAGGGCGTTACCGAAGGCGGGCATGATGCCTCCGCCGCCGACGGGTTTGTTGTTCGCCCCGTAGGTGGGCTCCGGGAACCCGGACGTCCCGAGCGTCACCCACTCGACGTGGTCCACACATTGCCCGGCGGGGAACGTCGCGAGCACCGCGCCCCCGGCGAACGCCGGACCGACGCCGCCCTCGCCGCCCGCCCCGTGGCAGGCCGCACACTGCGCGTAGATCGCGGCGCCCTGGGAGAAGAAGTCGACGACGGACGACCCGTACTCGGATCCGTCACAGTTCACGGCGAGACCGGTGGCCGGGTCGATGCTGAGCTGGCCTGCCGTTCCGCAGTCGGGTCCGTTGGGTGACACGAGCACGTAGGTCACCGCAAGGAGGGGGATGAGGATGAACGCGGCGGCCAGCCACGTCGGATACCCGCCTCGACGCCCTGGTGCCGCACCGATCGGCTCCGCACCCACGGCGCCGCTGTCACCCCCCGCATGGTCCACGGGTGCCACGTCGGGGACTGCCGCTTCGTAGACCTCGACATCACCTTCGGACGGTGTGTCGGCGCCGGGGGAAGCCTGCGTCGGGTCAGTGGCCGCCGCAGGGGCGGGAGCGGCGGGTGTCGCGGCGGCGACGGCGCCGACCTCGACACCTGCCCACTCGGCGAGGACGGCTTCGACGGGTTCGCCGGTCTTCTTCGCCCTGGCTTCGGCGGATCGTTTGGCGAGGGCGGGTGGCATGCCCTTGGCCTCGGAGACCTTGTCGAGGAGCTCGTCCATCGACATCGTCGCAGCTACGGCGGCGGGGGCTGCTGCGGCCGGCTGTGCTGCAGCCTCGGCTGGCGCCGCGGGTGTCGCGGCGGCGATGGCGCCGACCTCGACACCTGCCCACTCGGCGAGGACGGCTTCGACGGGTTCGCCGGTCTTCTTCGCCCTGGCTTCGGCGGATCGTTTGGCGAGGGCGGGTGGCATGCCCTTGGCCTCGGAGACCTTGTCGAGGAGCTCGTCCATCGACATCGTCGCAGCTACGGCGGCGGGGGCTGCTGCGGCCGGCTGTGCTGCAGCCTCGGCGGGGGCTGGAGGTATGGGCGCCGACGTCGGCGCGCCCTCCGCGGACGGGGTCGACGAGGACGCAGGGGCCCCTTCGGCCACCGGTAGCGCCTCACCTGCCGCGACCCTCTTCTCCAGGTCTGCCAGATCCACCCCCGCCCATGCGGCGAGGACGGCGTCGACCTTGCCGCCCGAATTCCTCGCCCGCGCCTCGGCGGAGGACCTGACGAGCTTCGGCGGCATCCGCTTGGCGTCGGCGGCGAGTGCGACGAGGTAGTCGGTCGTGATCTCGGTCGGGGCGTCCGCCGGTGCTGGTGCTGCCGCCGCAACGGGCTCAGGGGTCGCCTCGGCCGGAGGCGCCGCGTGGCTCTCGGGGTCGACCCCGGCGGCGCCCGTCTCGCCGACCGCTGGGGATTCGCCCGCCCACTCGCGCAACACGGCCTCGACCGTGGTGCCCTCCTTGGCGGCCCTGGCCTCGGCTGACCGCTTCGCGAGGGCAGGCGGCATCCCGATCATGTCTGCGGCCTTCTGGAGCAGCTCGTCCATGCGTCTCCCTACCTGAGCGTCTCGATGTAGCTGACAAGGGCATCGATGTCGTCGGTCGAAAGGTACGAGTAGGACGGCATCGTCGACCACGGCACCAACGATCGTGGGTCCTCGAGGTGGGCGGCCACGAGCACCTTGTCGAAGAACTCGCCCCTGCTCGCGACGTGCATGAGGTCCGGACCGAACCTGCGGGCCCCGAGGAGCGCGGGGTGCTCGTTCGCGTAGTCCCCTGCGATGCTGACCGGGCCGAGCCCGACGTCCGAGCCCACCGGACGCACCTGCTGGGTGTGGCACTCGATGCAACCCTCCGATATGTACAGGTTGCGTCCGTCGAGCTCGACCGAGCCGCTTGCGTAGGTGCGGTGGTCGTCCGCCAGCAACGTGGCCGACCGGTCGCTCCCGTCGACGATGGGGAGCACGGCGGTCATCAGCGCCGCGAAGACCCAGACGGCCACCACGCCCGCGACGAGGCGACCCCACGTGGCGTAGCGCGGCTCGCCCTCGAACTCGAGTGCGTACTCCTCCGCGGGCGATGGGGCGGGCGTCGCTGCCGACGCCTTGCGGAAGACAGGCCGGATCCACAGCACCTGACCGATCGCGAACAGTGCCATACCGATGGCCGCGGTCCACAGGAACAGGGACGAGGCGTCGGCCGCCAGCTCCCATCCCTCGCCAGCGTTGACGTACGACTGGCTCGCGGGCCCTGCTGCCCACGTGAACCCGACCACCACGCCGCCGACGACGAGGCCTGCGACGGTGGCGAGTGCGCCGAGCGCCGAGACCCACAGATGTGGGGATGGGCCTGACGACGAGCCGCCGGTCATGACGGAGTGGGCGGAGAAGACGGCGAAGGACACGGCCCCGAGCACGAGGGCCACCTGGAACGCATCGACGAGTGGCGAGAACTGCGCCACCGCGCTCGTCGCGCGCCAGGCGAGCAGCAGGTTCACCGCGGTCACGGCGACGAGGCCGAGCGAACCGAAGACCCCGTACCGCAGGGACGCCCTGTCCTCGATGGTTCCGACCCTGCCACGTAGCATCAGGCCGAGGTCGGTCGCGATCGTCAGGAGCGGGATCAGCGACCCGATCGCGAATGCCACGCCGAGTGTCTCGTACCAGTCCGGGGTGGGGGAGTAGATCAGCCCCACGGCGGCCATGTTGGCCCACACGAGGGTCAGCGACCAGAAGCCGAGCGATGAGAGGGGACGCGGCTCCGTCGGGTCGGTCTTCGAGATGGTCGAGAACACGAAGTAGAGGAGTCCGACGGAGGCGGTGATCGCGAACAGTCCGCTGGACCCTGCCGTCACGAACGCGGTCTGGATCGGGCCCGGCACGCCGTCGGGGGTCGGTACGAGACCGAGGAGCGCCGATGCAGCCAGCCACAGGGGTGCTGCCGTGAGGTACCAGCCCGCGGCCCCGAGCCGGTCACCCGACGTCCGAGCGGTCGACGTCATCGCCACGGCGGCGAGGAGGGCACCGATGGCCACGATCGCACGCGACCACAGGGGGGCCTCCTGGCCGGGCATCCCCGTCTGGTACCCGAGGAGGATCCCGACGGTTCCCGCGACGGTCCCGACCGCGATCAGCGCGAGCGAGGCCGTTGCGAGCGGAGCCCTGGCGATCGATGAACCCGTCACCCTCCCCATCGCGTAGTACGAGGCACCGAGCAGACCGAGCGTCACCCATCCGCCCGCGAGCAGGAACCGGGCCGCCGGTGCGAGCCTCCCGTGGGTCGTCGCCTGGATCCCGGACAGCAGGTCGGGGATGACGAGCTGGAAGGCGGCGAGGGCCGCGACGGCGGCGCCGACCATGAGGAAGGCCGCCGCGACGATCAGGTGGGTCCGTGCGACACCGGAGCCGTCGGATGCAGGAGCAGCCTGCTCCGACTCGTTCGATGCGGTTTCGGCGGTCACGCTTGCGGCTTCCTCCTGTGCGCTCTCTGCGTCGGCCGTGCGAGGGCGGTCGAAACTCTAGCCGCGCACCCGTCGGCACACCTACTCTCCGCCGTCCGCCCGCCGGTAGTTGGCACGAGGGCCGCGGTCAGGCCAGAATCCCCGCACCACGTCCCGGCGACGGGCGGGTGGTTCCCGCTGAGGTCGCGGGCACCGTAGAATGGCGCAACTCGGACAGGGAAGCTCGTGACCGAACGCAAGCAGTTGATCGCAGGTCTCGGCCTCGTCATCGTCGGCCTCGTCGTCACCATCGCGGGCTCGTTCCTGGTCCACACCGCCGAGGCCGACGAGTTCAACGACCTCGGCCAGGAGATCTATGCGAACTTCCCGAGGGGATGGCTCCCCGCAACCATCGCGCAGAGCATCGCGCTCGGGGGAGCGCTCCTCGCGATGGGTGGCGTCGCGCTCGCCTTCCTCTATGGCAGGACGCTCACATGGGCCAGGGCGATGCTCGGCTCGCTCCTGTTCACCGGGCTCATGTTCATCATCTTCGCGATCATCCCGAACCAGATGCTCACCCTCTTCCAGGCGAACCTCGAGTGGACACCGCAGAAGATCTTCCTCACCATCCCGCCGTTCCTCGTGTTGGGCAACGACATCTCGATCTCCTATGCCGCGCTCAAGGACGCCCTCGTCGCGGGCTACGTCACGACGATGCTCCTCGTCGTTCCCATCGCGATGGTGGTGTGGCAGGACCGAGCCAGGAAGTCCCGGTCCACTGCCAAGCCCCAGCCGGTGTCGAAGTACGGTCGTCCGATGAGGGCGGGTAGCTGATGGCGAGGGAGGTCTGGCTCGAGACACCGCCGATCAGGGACGACTACCAGCTCGCGATCGTCGACACCTCCTATCTCGAGGCAGCCGTCAAGCCCAAGCAGTTCATCCACATCAATGAGTCCGAGTGCATCCTGTGCGCGGGCTGCGTCGACATCTGTCCGTGGAAGTGCATCCACTTCCTCTCCCCCGACATCGTCACCGAGGCCTACGGTGTCGAGAACCCCGCGGACAAGGAGGAGAATGGTGCCCTCTTCCTCATCGACGACACCGAGTGCACGCGATGCAAGCTCTGCGTCGACCGGTGCCCCACCAACGTGATCACGCTCGGCAAGTTCGGCGGATCCCTCGCGGCGCAGAGCGAAGAGTTCGAGTCGGCCCCGTGGGAATACGACACGGGCGACAGGGACACCAAGAGCGGCGTCAGCTACGGCGTGCGCTGGTAAGTACGGACGGACACGGAGAACGACGGCAGTGGCAGACGGCAACGGACGAACGGGTCTCAAGGAGACGGTCACCGGACTCGGTGACCATGTCCGGAACTCCCAGGTGTGGACCTCCATCTTCCGCCCCGGCTCGCCCATGCGAGCCGACGGTGGCGACTCGCCCAGGAACAGGGCGTACGTCGTGATGAACAACGTGCTGTACCACCTGCACCCCGTGAAGGTGAAGCGCCACGGCGTCAAGGTCTCCTACACCCTGTGCCTCGGCGGCCTGAGCTTCTTCCTCTTCATCCTGCTCACGATCACCGGCATCTTCCTGATGTTCTACTACCGCCCGACCTCCCCGCAGGCGTACTACGACATCCAGGCGCTCGCCACCGATGTCGCCTTCGGGCAGCTCGTGCGCAACATGCACCGATGGGGTGCCCACGTCATGGTGCTCACCGTCTTCCTCCACATGGCCAGGGTCTTCTACCACGGCGCCTACAAGCCGCCGAGGGAGTTCAACTGGGTCGTCGGGATCATCCTCCTGACCTTGACCCTCCTGTTGTCGTTCACCGGCTACCTGCTGCCATGGGACCAGCTGGCGCTCTGGGCGGTGACCGTGGGCACCAACATGGCCGGCTACACACCGGTGTTCGGCGAGCAGGTGAGCTTCGCCCTCATCGGAGGCGTCCAGATCACCGCGGACACGCTGCTGCGGTGGTATACGCTCCACGTGCTGTTCCTGCCCTTCATCATCACGATCTTCATGGCCGTGCACTTCTGGCGTGTCCGCAAGGACGGCGGCATCTCGGGGCCCCTGTGAGGAGAGACCATGGCTGAACTCCCAGAACATCTCCGCAAGAGGGCCGAGGAGGCCAGGGCGAAGGCCGAGGGGCGACCGGTGGGCGACGCCGCGGCCGCTCCCCCCGCACCGTCGGTCCCGGTGGCTTCCGGCGCGTCCGGCGGCAGGGACCTCGACGCAGAGTCCACCCGGTACGGCGTACCAAGGCCCCTCCTCGAGCGTGCCATGTATGCCAGGGCCCGCGTGGATGGCACGGCCGTCCCCGAGCTCGTGGGGGCCGGTGTCGCCGTGGCTGCGGCCGCCCCGGCTTCCGCAGGTGCCGCGCCCTCGGCCCCCGCCGCCGCGTCTCCCCAGGGACCGCCTCCCGGCGTGCGCACGCAGCGACTCCTCACCGTCGTCAAGGCGGGTGCCATCCAGGGCACGACCAAGGAGCCTGCGGACAAGGTCAACGTGTGGCCGCATCTGCTCGCGATCGAGTTCGTCGCCCTCCTCGCGATGCTCGCGTTCCTCACGCTGCTGTCGGCATTCGTCGATGCCCCGCTCCTCGAGTTCGCCAACTTCAACGAGCAGCCGAATCCGTCGAAGGCACCGTGGTACTTCCTCGGCCTCCAGGAGCTGCTCGCCTACTTCGATCCGATGGTCGCTGGCGTCATCATTCCCGGATTCGGGCTCGCGGCGCTCGCCTTCATCCCGTACATCGACCGCAACCCCTCCGTGCGGCCGTCCGACCGCAAGCTCGCGATCTCCCTCTTCACGGTGTTCTTCATGGCGGCCGCGGTGCTGACGATCTTCGGATCGTTCTTCCGTGGACCCGGGTTCAACTTCACATTCCCGTGGCGTGATGGCATCTTCTTCGACGACCTCCTGACGATCCTCGAATGACCGGCGCCCTCCTCTTCGCGTTCATCCTCATCGGCGTGACGCTCGCCGCCGCCGCGGCGATCGTGGCCATCGCCTCACGGCGAAGCGACAGCGACGGCCCGATGACGTCCGCCGAGCTGGATCGCAGGGCCGCCAAGGCCGACCGCGATCGTCGCAAGGCGCAGGCCGCGGCCGCCGCCTCATCGCAGGCGTCGGACGGCGACACCGACTCGTCCGTCGCCGTCCTCGTCGCCGCACCAGCCGAGTTCACGACCGATCCGCCGAAGGTCGAGGTGACCGCGACCGACTACGGCATCACGAGGAGGAAGTTCTTCAACAGGGCCCTCGCCGCCGTGTTCGGCCTGTTCATGGTCCAGTTCGCCCTCGCAGGCCTCGCCTTCTTCTGGCCCAAGCTCAAGGGCGGATTCGGGACCCCCATCAAGGTCGGCTCCGTCTCCGCGCTCAAGGCCGAGGTGTTCGATGGCGCCACGATCATCCCGAAGTTCATGCCTGCGGCCCAGTCGTGGATCGTGCCCTTCGAGATGTCCAAGCTCGAGGACTCGTCCTTCATCGACACGCCCTTCGTCGTCGCAGGCGGCGAGGACGACGGGGTGGGCCTGATGGCCCTCTGGCAACGCTGCGTCCACCTGGGATGCAGGGTTCCGTCGTGCATCTCGTCCCAGGGCTTCGAGTGCCCATGCCACGGCTCGAAGTACAACGCCCACGGCGAGTACGACTCGGGTCCCGCACCGAGGAACCTCGACCGCTTCGCGGTGAGCGTCGACGCCACGGGTGAGCTCGTCGTCGACACCGGCACCATCGTCCAGACCGCCCGTGCCAAGGTCAAGACGATCCTGTATCCCCAAGGCCCGTTCTGTGTGGGGTGATGGCGACGTGTTGATCCCCATTCCGATCCTCGCCACCGCCGAGGGCACCGAACCGGTCGACTCCGCAGGAGGCTTGGGCGTCGGGGCGATCGCCCTGCTGCTGGCTGTCGCCCTCATCCTGATCTGGATGGGATTCCTCTACGTGAACTCCCGCAGGTCCAGGGCGACCTCGCGCGAGGCCGCGCCGCCGAACATGTCGCCCCACGTCTCGGACGACGAGCTCGAGAACACGAAGCTGACGAAGGTGCTCAGGGCCGCGCTGTTCGGTGCGGCGCTGTTGGCCATCGTCCTTCCGTGGTACGCCTTCAACGAACCGGATCGCCAGGCCGACGCCACGGAGATGATCTCCGAGGAGGATGCCGAAGCCGGTGGCCACTGGTACAGCATCGATGGTTTCCAGTGCGTCAACTGCCACGGCCCCGACGCCGTCGGCGGCGCTGCGGCCTACAAGGAGGAGCGCTCGGGCGTCGACGTCTCGTGGACCGCCCCCTCGCTCAACGACGTGCTGTACCGGTACGACGAGGAGGAGATCGCCTACTGGATCGTCTACGGCAGGTCGAACAGTCCCATGCCCGCGCTCGGGCTCGCGGGCGGCGGCGCCATGTCCGAGCAAGAGGTGCAGCAGACGATCGACTACCTGAGCTCGATCCAGCTGAGCCAGGCAGATGCCTTCGCCAAGGCGGTCCCTGCCGCGGAGGCGGCCATCGCGAGGATCGAGGGCGGTGAGCTCGCCACGAGGAACCTCATCGCGAGGCAGGAGGCGCTCATCGAGGAGACCAAGGCGGCGAAAGGGAAGGTCTCGGTGGTGGGCACGTTCCCCGAGGACGTCAAGGACCTCTTCCAGGGACCGGGGACCTGCACCGACCAGTCCGCGGCGCTCGTCGGTGCGCGGTGCGAGGAGCCGGGTCCCGACTCGGACCGCGACGGCCTCTCCGACCCGACCGAGCGGGCGCTCACGGTGATGGCGGGCATCTCCATGGACACGATCACCGTGCTCACCGAGTCCACGCCCGTCCCGGAGGAGGGGGAACCCCAGGAGCCGAACGTCGTCACATTCGAGCCGAATTCCGCCTACGACGTTCGCTTCGATCCCGCATCGGGCTTCACGAACCAGACAGCCGATGGCACCCCGGAAGCCGACCTCGATGCCGCAGAGGCGATGCTCAGCCACCTCGAGACCGACGTCCTGCTCCTCAACGTCACCGCCGAGCGTGAACAGCAATTCCTCGATGGCTTCCAGCCCGGCCTCGACTTCCTCGAGGACGCGCTGGAGGCGAAGCCATGGGAGGTCGACTTCGCCGCCGTGGCGTCGACCATGGGTGTCTCCGAGGAGGACGCGACCCTCGCCGTCGGCCTCTACAACGCCTACTGCGCCCGATGCCACACGGGCGGCTACAGCGCAGGGCCCGCGTTCGAACAGGGCGCCGGCTCCGGAGCCTGGGCACCGGCGCTGTGGCAGGGCCGTTCGACGGTGCAGTTCCCCGACGCCGAGGAACAGATCGCCTTCATCATCTCCGGCTCGCAGAACGCGGTCGGGTACGGAGTCAACGGCATCGGATCCGGACGCATGCCCGGCTTCGGCAACGTCCTGTCGGAGGACCAGATCCGCCTGATCGTCGACTACGAGAGGTCCCTGTGATGCGCGCAGATCTCGCCCGATCGCTGAGGTCCGAGTCAGGGTTGTCCCGGCTCGAGGTCCTCGGCCTCATCGCCTTCGCCGTCTCCCTCCTCGCGCTGATCCCGTTCTTCCGCGAGGTCGGTCTGAACATCCTCGGCGTCGTCTTCGATCAGCGGAACCCCGATACGGGTGAGCTGACCTCCTTCTCCGTCGCGACAAGGGGTTTCGCGATCACGGCGGGCGCGGTGCTGGTGTTCATCGGCGCAGGCTGGTTCCTGCTGTGGACCGACGTCGGCAGGAGGCTTGCGACCCTGCTCACGGGGGCCGCCGTGTTCGGGTGGCTGACGATCAACGGCATTCTCTTCATCGTCTACGCACCCAGGGGCATCAGGCCTGCGAACCTCGAGGGTCTCAACGCCTTCCAGATCCGGCTCCCCGCGATCGCCCTCACGCTGGCGAGCCTCGTCCTCTTCTCGATGTTCGCCGTGGCGCTGTCGCGCTACGAGGCCGACCCGGGCGACTGACCCTCCCGGAGATCATCCGCGTCGTTCGCCACGCGGAGTGGCAGGTTCCCCCTGGCCTCTACGGTGCCGGGTTCGCCCTCCTGCGGTGCGCGTCAGCGGACCGGCCCGACCTGGGCGGAGCTCAGGTGGAACGCGAGGATGCCGAGCTCCGTCGACAGGTCGACGCGGCGTACCGAGACCCCTTCCTTCGTCTTGAGGACGATCGGTGCCAGGTTCAGGATCGACATCACGCCGGCACCCATCAGACGGTCCGCCGCGCCTTGTGCGGCGGACGGCGGCGTGGCGATGATGCCGATCTCGATATCGCGCTGGCGGACGATGTCGGCGAGCCGATGGAACGACTCGATGACGATGTCGTCGACCTTGGTGCCGATCTTGTCCTCGTCGACGTCGACGACGGCGGCGATCTCGAATCCCCAGTTCGCGAATCCCTTGTAGTTCATCAGCGCCGAGCCGAGGTTGCCCGCCCCGACGATGACGACCCTGTGGGGCCTCGTCATGCCGAGGACCTGACGGATCTGTGCCATGAGCTGCTCGACGTCGTAGCCAACGCCACGCGTACCCTTGCTCCCGAGGTAGGAGAGGTCCTTGCGCACCTGTGCGGCGGTCCCACCGGCGACCTCGGCCAGTTGCTCGGACGAGCACTGGTGCGTCGACGTCGCGAGGTCGGACAGGCACCGCAGGTAGCGCGGCAGCCTGGCGACCGTGGCGGACGGGATGGACGTGGCCATGGGCGTGACGATAGGCCCCCTCGCGCGCAGCAGGACATCGGCCGCGGGCGCCCCCTCGTGATTTACGTCTCGGGTTCGGCCGCCGGTATCCTTCCCCCACGATGGAGCTCGCCGACTACCTCCCCATTGCGCTGATGACCCTGCTCGGGCTCGGTTTCGCGATCGGCTCGCTCGCCGTGTCGAGGCTCCTCGCACCGAACAACCCGACACCCGAGAAGCTCGCGCCCTACGAGTGCGGCATCGTCCCGCTCCAGGAGCCCGTCGAGCGGTTCCCCGTGAAGTTCTACCTCGTCGCGATGCTGTTCGTGATCTTCGACGTCGAGATCATCTTCCTCTTCCTCTGGGCCGTGCAGTGGGAGGCCTTCGGATGGGCGGGCGTCGCCGCTGTCGTCCTGTTCATGCTGATGCTGATCGAAACCCTCGCCTACGTCTGGAAGAGGGGTGCCCTCGACTGGAACGTGGCGAGGCGTGCGCGCTATCGCAGGGTCGTGGCACCGACGGCATCCCTGGACGAGGCCGCGTGATGGCAGGGGTGTCCAGCGAACCCGGGTTCCTCGTGACCACCCTCGAGAAGGGTGTGAACTGGGCCCGCACCAATTCCATGTGGCCTGCGTCGTTCGGCCTTGCCTGCTGCGCCATCGAGATGATGGGGACCGGGGCCGCCCACAACGACCTCGCCAGGTTCGGCATGGAGGTGTTCAGGGCATCTCCCCGGCAGGCCGACCTGATGATCGTTGCCGGCCGCGTCTCGCAGAAGATGGCTCCGGTGCTGCGCCAGGTCTATGACCAGATGGCCGAGCCGAAGTGGGTCCTCTCCATGGGAGCCTGCGCATCCTCCGGAGGCATGTTCAACAACTACGCGCTCGTCCAGGGCGTCGACCAGGTCGTGCCCGTCGACGTCTACGTACCGGGATGCCCCCCGGGGCCGCAGTCGCTGATGCACGGCATCCTCACCCTCCAGGAGAAGATCATGAGCGGCGAGATCCGCAGGTCCACGGGGGTGCTGTGACATGAGCGACATCGAGCGGGACCTCACCGACGACTCCGTCGACGAGTCCGTGGGCGATGCCGGGCCCACCGACGATCGGATGGCTGAACTCCTCGAGCCCTTCGAGGGCGCGACGTCCACGGTCAGGTCGTATGCCTCGAGTGACGTCGAGTACACGGCCGTGGCGGTCGACCCGGGCGACTGGGTCTCGTTCGCCGAGGCGGCGAAGGCGGCTGGGTTCGACACGTTCATCGACCTCGCCGCCGTCGATCACTACACCGAGGCGCCACGTTTCGAGGTGGCGCTCAATCTCCTCGACATGGTGTCACGGGACCGTCTCATCGTGTCCACACGCGTGCCGTACGACCGGCCCTCGCTCCCCACCCTCACCCCCGTCTTCGCCGGTGCGAACTTCTACGAGCGCGAGGCCTACGACCTCATGGGGATCGACTTCACCGGACACCCCGACCTGACGCGGATCCTCATGCCCGACGATTGGGAGGGCCATCCGCTGCGCAAGGACTACGACATCGGCGCCATCCCCGTGGAGTTCAAGGCAGGGAGCGCCAACCTGTGACGGACACGACCGACACGACCGGCGCCGCCGACCTCGACGACGTCGAGGCGCAGCAGGTGCAGGTCGACGCGGACATGAGCACGGCGGACACCCGCAGGAAGCTGCACGAGGTCTGGGTGTCAGGCACCGAGGAGCGGTTCCCGTTCTCCACGTCGACCGACGAAGGCGCCCAGGAACTGCTGCCACGCGAAGAGGAGCCGGCGCTCGCCGTGCAGGAGGGCGTTCTCGTCGACGACGACTACACGTCGGAGCCGGAGTTCGTCGATGCCGAGCGCCAGGTCATCAACATGGGTCCCCAGCACCCCTCCACCCATGGCGTCCTGCGCCTGCAGTTGGAGCTCGAGGGCGAGACGATTCGCAGGGTGAAGCCCATCATCGGCTACCTCCACACAGGGATGGAGAAGACGGCCGAGGTCCTCAACTACGCCCAGGGCTCGACGAACGTCACGCGCATGGACTACCTGGCGCCGTTCCACAACGAGCTCGCCTACTCGCTCGCCGTCGAACAACTCCTCGGCATCGACGTCCCGCCGAGGGCCGATGCCATCCGCATCCTGATGACCGAGCTCAACCGCGTGTCGAGCCACCTGTTGTGGGCAGCGACGATGGGTATGGACATCGGCGCCCTCTCGATGATGATCTACGGCTGGCGCGAACGCGAGGTGTGCCTCGACTTCTTCGAGAAGGTCACCGGCCTGCGGATGAACCACAACTACATCCGCCCGGGCGGCGTCGCGGCAGACCTGCCCGATGGCTGGGAGGACGACGTCACGACCCTCATCTCCATGGTCACCACCGGCGTGGACGAGTACGTCGAGCTGCTCGACGAGAATCCCATCTTCCTCGACCGCACCATGGGCGTCGGAGTCATCACCCCGGACGAGTGCAAGCAATACGGTGTCACCGGGCCCATGGCTCGGGCATCGGGTGTCGAGTGGGATCTTCGCAAGGAGATGCCGTACTCGGGCATCGATGCCTACGAGTTCGACGTCCCGACGGGCCTCTACGGGGACGTGCACGACCGCTACGTCGTCAGGATCGAGGAGATCCGCCAGTCGCTGCGGATCGTCCGACAGGTGCTCGACGCGATGCCACTCGGCGACTACCGCAACACGGATCCGAAGGTGACGCCACCCCCACGCAAGCGCATCGACGAGTCGATGGAAGCCCTCATCCACCATTTCAAGCTCTTCACGGAGGGCATCCGCGTGCCGCCGGGGACCGCGTACCAATCGGTCGAGGGCCCCCGCGGCGAGGTCGGCTGCTACCTGGTGTCGAAGGGTGGGGCGCGACCGTGGCGCATGCATTGGCGCGCCCCCTCGTTCGCGGCGGTCCAGGCGCTGCCCGCGATGATGACCGACTCCCTCGTCGCCGACGTCGTCGCCACACTCGCGTCGGCGGACCCCGTTCTGGGAGACGTCGATCGATGAGCAGCGCCATCGCCCACTGGGCCCCGGCCAACCAGGAGCGCGCCAAGGCGCTCCTCGAGCAGTACCCGGACCCACGATCCGCCGTCATGCCGCTCCTGTACCTCGCGAGCCTCCACTACGAACTCGTCACCGACCAGGCGATGGCCGACGTCGCCGCGCTGTGCGGCGTCACGCCCGCCCAGGTGCAGTCCGTCGCCTCCTTCTACACCATGTTCAAGCGGGAGCCCGTCGGCGCCTACCTCATCTCGGTCTGCACCTCGATCTCCTGTCACCTCCTGGGTGGCGACGAGGTCCTCCATGCCGTCGAGGCGGCTGCTGGCGTGCCACATGGAGCCACCGACCACGACGGCGTCATCTCCGTCGAGCGTGCGGAGTGCATCGGCGCATGCGGCGGCGCTCCGGCGATCCAGGTCGACTACGAGACCGTGGAGGGGCTCAGCCCGGAGAAGGCGGCGGACCTCGTCGCATGGCTGCGCGACACGAGGCCCCCTGTGGTGCTCGCCGATGAGATGCAGCACCTCTTCGGGGGTCGGCGCTCGTTCCCCTGGGGTCCGGCCGAGTCGGAGGGCGCGGTCGGAGCGGTCCCCGCGTTCGGTCCGTACGGCTCTGCGAAGGAGGGCCGGTGACCGACAGGATCCTGACCGTGCGGATGGACGAGCACCCCACCGACAGCCACACCCTGGCGCGCTACGAGGCCACTGGAGGGTACACGTCCCTGCGTACGGCGTTGAAGGAGAGGACCCCCGAGCAGCTGGTCGACGACGTCAAGGCGTCCAACATGCGTGGCAGGGGTGGCGCAGGGTTCCCCACAGGCGTCAAGTGGGGGTTCCTCGCACCCGCCACGCCGAGGTACCTCGTCATCAACTGCGACGAGTCGGAGCCCGGCACGTTCAAGGATCGCCAGCTCGTCGAACGCGATCCCCATCAGCTGATCGAGGGCATCATCATCTCGGCCTATGCCCTGGACGTCCGCCATGCGTTCGTCTACGTGAGGGGCGAGTATGCGAAGCCCGCGCGTCGACTCCAGGCCGCGCTGGATGAGGCCTACGCCGCCGGGTACCTGGGAGAGGACATCCTGGGGTCGGGATTCTCGCTCGACGTGGTCGTCCACCTCGGCGGGGGGGCGTACATCTGCGGCGAGGAGACGGCGCTCCTGAACTCGCTCGAGGGTCGGAGGGGCGAGCCGAGGTTGAAGCCCCCCTTCCCCGCCGTCGCGGGGCTCTACGCAAAGCCCACCATCGTCAACAACGTCGAATCCATCTCGAACATCCCATGGATCGTCCGCAACGGGGGCGCCGCCTACGCCGCCATCGGCCCCGAGCGCTCGGCGGGGACGAGGCTCTTCAGCCTCTCGGGCCATCTGAGGAAGCCCGGCAACTACGAGATCGTGATGGGCATCACGTGGCGGGAGCTGATCTACGAGATCGGCGGGGGCATCAGGGACGACAAGGCACTCAAGACATGGATCCCCGGGGGCGCGTCCGCTCCCTGGCTCGTGCCATCCGAGCACCTCGACACCCTCGTCACCATCGATGACGTGGCCCACCACGGATCGATGCTCGGATCCGGCGCCGTGATCGTGATGGACGAGACCACCAACGTCGTCGCGGCCGCGCACAGCATCGTGCGGTTCTTCGCCCACGAGTCGTGCGGCCAGTGCACCCCGTGCCGTGAGGGCACCTCCTGGCTCGAGGACATCCTCGTGCGCATCCTCGACGGCGAGGGACGGCCACAGGACATCGACCTGCTCCTCGACGTGTCCGACAACATCTCACCCGGCCTCACGTGGCCGCCCGCCATGACGACCATCTGTCCCCTCGGGCCTTCCGCGACCGCGCCGATCACGTCGATCATGCGCTGGTTCCGGCCGGAGGTCGAGGCCATGATCCCCGCACGGGAGTCTGCGCATGCCTGACCACCCGAGCACCGTCACGATCACGATCAACGGCGTCGCCCACGAGGTCGAGGCAGGTCAGCGCCTCATCATGGCGGCCGAACGTGTCGGCGAGTACATCCCGCGCTTCTGCCACCACGACAAGCTCGAGCCCGTCGGCAAATGCCGTATGTGCCTCGTCGAGGTGGAGGGGCCCCGCGGGAAGGCCCTCGTGCCGAGCTGCACGATGCCGGTGACCGATGGGATGGTCGTCGACACCGAATCGGCCGTCGTCAAGAAGGCGCAGGAGGGTGTCCTCGAGTTCCTCCTCATCAACCATCCCCTCGACTGCCCGATCTGCGACAAGGGAGGCGAATGCCCCCTCCAGGACCAGACGATGGAGTGGGGACCGGGGGAGAGCCGGTTCATCGAGCAGAAGCGCACCTACCCCAAGCCGATCCACGTCTCGGACATCGTGCTGCTCGACCGCGAACGGTGCGTCCTGTGCGACCGATGCGTGCGGGTCGCGGACGACATCGCCGGCGATCCGCTCCTCACCTTCATCGACAGGGGGAACCACGTCCAGATCCAGACGTTCCCCGACGAGCCGTTCTCCTCCTACTTCTCCGGCAACACCGTCCAGGTGTGCCCCGTCGGCGCGCTCACGTCGGTCGACTACCGGTTCAAAGCCAGGCCCTGGGATCTCGAGCACACGACGTCGGTGTCGCTCGTCGACACGGTGCACTCGACGGCAGACGTCCAGACCTCCAGGGGAAGGATCATCCGCGTCTACGGCGTCGAGAACGACGCGGTCAACGATGGATGGCTCTCGGACAAGGATCGGTTCATCTTCTCCGCGGTCCACCACGCCGACCGCGTCACCATGCCATTGGTGAGGTCCGCGGACGGTGACGGATTCACCCCCACGACGTGGGCAGACGCGCTCGATCGGGTGGCCGACAAGCTCGGCGCCTACAAGGGCGATGAGGTCGGCTCGATCGGCGGGTCGCGTCACACCAACGAGGAGGCGTTCGCCCTCGGCAAGTTCATGCGGTCCGTCGTGGGATCGGCGCACGTCGATGCCCAGGTGGGGGATGGCCTCGATCCGGCGTTCGCCGCCGCGCTGGCGCCTCGCGCCACGATCGGTGACCTCGACGACGCCACCACGATCCTCGTCTGGGGGCCCGACCTGAAGGAGTCGCTGCCCGTCCTGTACCTCAGGGTGCGCAAGGCGGTGCGAGCGGGCGCCACCCTCATCGTCGCCAGCCCGGCCCGCACCGGCCTCGACGACATCGCCACGCACGTCGTGCGCTACCGGGCGGGCAGCGGTTCCGACACGCTCCGAAAGCTCGCTGCCGGCGATGGCGACCTCGGCGCCGTCAGGGCCTCGTGTGACGAGGGCCCGCTGGTCGCGCTGGTGGGTCGTTCCTCCATGGCCGAGGACCCACGGCTCGCCGAGTCCGTCGCGGCGTTCGCACGCGACCTGCCGGGGGCGACGCTGCTCACCCTCCTCACGAGGGGCAACGTCTACGGCGCGCTCGACATGGGCCTTGCACCGACCTTGCTGCCCGGACGTGTGCGCGCCACCGACGAGGACGCAGCCAGAGCGCTCGAAGACGCATGGGGGCACCTCCCGAGCGGGGCCGGTCGATCGACGATGGAGATGCTCAGCGCCCTCACGGACGGCGACATGAGGGCCCTCGTCCTGGCGGCAGCGGATCCCGTCCGCGATTGCCCTGACCCCAACCTCGCAGCGGACGCCCTGGCCGCAGCCGAGTTCGTCGTGGCCATCGATGCGTTCATGACCGACAGCTCACGGCTCGCCGACGTGATCCTCCCGGGGGCGATCTGGGGAGAAGTCGACGGCACCGTCACGAACCTCGAGGGGCGTGTGCAGCGCATTCGCCCGTCCATCCAGCCCGTCGGCCAGGCGAGGCCCCTCAACGCGATCCTCGACGACCTCGCCGCCAGGATGGGCGCCGAGATCGGCACCGCCAAGGTCGGCGACGTCTCCGCGGAGATCACCGCCGTCGCCCCCGCATACGCAGGTGTGTCGATGGACTACCTCACCTTCGAGGCGGGCGAGGAGGGTGCCGTCGTCCCGATCGACGGTGGCGCGCAGCCCCTCGTGTACATCCCCGTGGACGTCAAGGTCCCCGTGGTCACCGACAGGATGACGCTCCACCTCGCGAGGGAGCTGTACGACGAGGGCGTGTGGAACGCCCACGCCGACACGATCGCGAACCTCCAGCGTCCCGCCGTGGCGAGGATCCATCCCAAGGATGCCGCCGTGCTCGCGGTGCGTGACGGCGATCACGTCAGGATCGCCGACCAGTTCGAGCTCCCGGTACGGATCGACGCGGGCGTCGCCCCAGGGGCGGTGGCGGTGCCGTTCAACCAGGCGGCCACGATCGGCCTCCAAGCGACACCCTCGGTGAAGGTCGACCCCGTGCGAGGTGACGCATGACCGTCTTCATCGATGCCGCCATCCGCGTGGTCATCGCGTTCGTGTTCCTCCTCGTGACGGTCCTGCTGCTCATCTGGGTCGAGCGCAAGTTCGTGTCCGACCTCCAGAACAGGGTCGGGCCCGACAGGGCGGGGCCGTGGGGGATCCTCCAGTCCCTCGCCGACGGGGTGAAGTCCTTCTTCAAGGAGTCCATCCGACCGACGAATGCCGAGCTGGTCATCTACCTGGCGGCGCCGATCGCCGCGCTGATCCCTGCGCTCCTCATCTTCCTCGTCATCCCGATCGGGGCGCCGATCACCATCGGCGGGACCGAGTACGAACTCGTCGGCACCGACCTGAACGTCGGCCTGCTGTACGTCCTCGCACTGTCATCGATCGCGGTCTACGCGGTGACCCTCGCCGGGTGGTCCTCCGGGTCGAAATACCCGCTCCTCGGCTCGGTGAGGGCGAGCGCGCAGATGATCTCGTATGAGGCCGCCATGGGCCTCGCCCTCGTCCCCGTCGTGATGTTCGCAGGGACCACTTCGATCGTGGGCATCGTCGAATCCCAACAGGGGACGTTCGGCGGGTTCTTCCCCGCCTGGAACGTGATCCTCGTGCCGTCGTTCGTGATCTTCCTCATCTCGGGTTTCGCCGAGACCAACCGTGCCCCGTTCGACCTCGTCGAGGCGGAGTCCGAGATCGTCGGCGGCTACCACACCGAGTACTCGGGGCTGGGGTTCGCCCTGTTCTTCCTCGCCGAGTACATCAACGTCTGGAACATCTCCGCCCTCACCGCCGTGCTGTTCCTCGGAGGGTGGGCGGGCCCTACGTTCGGCCCCGCGTGGCTCGAGGCGATCCTCCCGATCGTGTGGTTCCTCATCAAGTCCTGGTTGGTGGTCCTGCTGTTCGTCTGGGTCAGGGCGACGCTACCCAGGATGCGCTACGACCAGCTGATGAGCTTCGGATGGAAGCGCCTGATCCCCGTGTCGCTCGCGTGGATCATCCTCGTGGCGCTCGCGCTCGGTGCTCGCGAGTTCGGGATGCCGTGGTCATGAGGAGGGCGACATGAGCTGGATCACCGACCTCCTCGGGCCCTTCAAGGGCTTCGCCGTGACGATGCGGCAGGTGGGCAAGCCGAGGGTCACCCGCAAGTACCCGAAGGAGAAGCGCGTCAAACCGGAGCGCTTCCACGGACGGCACGTCCTCAACCGGTACCCCGACGGCATGGAGAAGTGCATCGGCTGCGAGCTGTGCGCCGGTGTGTGCCCCGCCAACTGCATCTACGTGCGAGGGGCCGACAACCCTCCCGACGCCCCGGTGAGCCCGGGGGAGCGGTTCGGCTTCGTCTACGAGATCAACATGCTGCGCTGCATCTTCTGTGCGATGTGCGTCGAGGCATGCCCGACGCAGGCCATCACGATGACGCACCTCTTCGAGATGTCCGTCACCGACCGTGACGACGCCATCTACACGAAGGACGACCTGCTCGTCCAACCCGACGGCACGCCGAACCACCCCCAGCCCGCGTCGCCGCTCATCGACCTCGACGAGCTGCGGCTCGGCGACGGATGGATGCGCGCCACGTCACCTTCGGGCCAAGCGGCCTATGAGGGTGTGGTCGCATGGGCCCCTTCCGCGAGGACGGGTGACCTCCCTCCGGAGAAGGGCCAGTCCGCCGCTGCGGCCGATCCTGATCCTGCCCTCGACGAGGCGGTGGCCGCCGTCGATGGCACCGATGGGGACGCCGGGGAGGATGCGGATGGCTGAGACCATCGTCTTCATCATCTTCGCCGCGGTCGCCGTGGTGGGCGCGATCACGATGCTCACCGCGAAGAACCCCGTGTACTCGGCGGTCGGCCTTCTTGCGACCATGTTCGCCATCGCGATCATGTACATCCTGCTGGACGCGCACTTCGTCGCCGTCGTCCAGGTGATCATCTACGCAGGAGCCGTGATGACGCTGTTCCTCTTCGTCATCATGCTCATCGGGGTGGACCAGCCCGGTGCCTATGGTCGGCAGCCTGCGGCCCAGAAGGTGATGACCGGAATCGTCGCGGTCGGGTTCCTGGCCGCGATCGTGCTCGCCGGTCGCCAGACATGGGTGACCGGCTCGGATGCCTTCGGCAGCGCGGACCTCAACGGAACGATCGAGACTGTGGCCGATGAGCTGTTCGGGACGTGGACCATCGTGTTCCTCGCCACCGTGATGCTCCTGACGATCGCCGCCCTCGGCACGATCGCGTTGGCCTACTTCCCCCTCGGCGAACGGGACGAGGAGGAGGCGCGATGACCGTCACCGTCACCTGGTACCTCGTCCTCGCCGCGGCGCTGTTCTCCATCGGCGTCGCCGGCGTCCTGATCAGGCGCAACGCCCTCATCATGTTCATGTCGATCGAGCTGATGCTCAACAGCGTGAACCTGACCTTCGTCGCCCTGAGCAAGCATCTCGGGCTGATCGAGGGTCAGGTGGCCGCCCTCTTCGTCATGGTGATCGCCGCTGCGGAGGTGACCGTCGGGCTCGCCATCATCGTGTCGATCTTCCGCGTGCGTGAGAGCGCGAACGTCGACGAACTCGCGGAGTTGAAGGGTTAGGCGATGACGGACTACCTCTGGCTCCTCGTCGCGCTGCCCCTCCTCGGAGCGGTCGTGAATCTCTTCCTGGGTCGTCGCCTCGGTGAGCCAACCGCGGGCTGGCTCGCGACGGCGGTCGTCGCGGTCGGGTTCGTGATCGCGTCGATCGCCACCTTCGGCTTCATCATGGATGATGCCGCGTCCCGGACGATCCACCTGTTCTCCTGGATTCCCGTCGTCGGTGCCGATGCCGCCATCCTCTGGGATCCGCTCGCAGCGACCCTCACCCTGATCGTCACCGGCGTGGGGGCCCTGATCCATCTGTACTCGATCGGCTACATGCACGGCGATGCGAGGTTCCCGAGGTTCTTCGCATTCCTGAACCTGTTCATCGCCTCGATGCTGATCCTCGTGCTGGCAGCCAACTACGCCATCATGTTCGTGGGTTGGGAGTTGGTCGGCCTGTCGTCCTACCTGCTCATCTCCTTCTGGTTCACCAAGCCATCCGCCGCAGCAGCGGGCAAGAAGGCGTTCATCGTCAACCGCATCGGCGACTGGGGATTCCTCGTCGCCCTGATGATCATCTTCGCCACGTTCGGCACCTTCGACTTCCAGACGATCTTCGCCGAGGCGCCCGTGATGTTCGGAGTCGGGTCCGCCACGATCACGGCGATCACCCTGCTGCTCTTCGTCGGGGCGGCGGGCAAGTCCGCCCAGATCCCGCTGTACATCTGGCTGCCCGACGCCATGGAGGGCCCGACACCCGTGTCGGCCCTCATCCACGCCGCCACGATGGTCACGGCAGGCGTGTTCATGATCGCCAGGTCTGCCGTGCTGTACGACCTCGCCCCCACCTCGGGTGCGATCGTCGCCACCGTCGGTGCGCTGACCGCCCTCCTCGCCGCCGTCATCGCGATCGCCCAGAACGACATCAAGAAGGTGCTCGCCTACTCGACCATCAGCCAGCTCGGGTACATGGTGCTCGCCGTCGGCGCGGGCGCCTTCACCGCCGGCGTGTTCCACCTCACGACACATGCCTTCTTCAAGGCCCTGCTGTTCCTGGGTGCCGGGTCCGTCATCCACGCGATGGCTGACGAGCAGGACATGCGGAGGATGGGAGGCCTGCGCACGGTCATGCCTGTCACGTTCGCGACGATGGCCGTCGGCTGGCTCGCCATCATCGGCATGTTCCCCTTCTCCGGGTTCTGGTCGAAGGACGAGATCCTCGCCGTGATCTACGAGCGTGGCGGCGCCTGGATCGCGCTGTGGATCGTCGGCATGGTCGTCGCCCTGCTGACGGCGTTCTACATGACGCGCCTGTTCGTGATGACGTTCCTCGGGAAGGCCCGCTGGGGCGACGGGGCGCACCCACACGAGTCGCCCCGCACGATGACGATCCCACTCGTCGCCCTCGCCGTCCTCGCGACGATTGCAGGCTTCTTCAACACGCCGTTCAGGGCGACGTTCGAGCACTTCCTCGAACCGTCCCTCGCAGGCGTGACGCACATCCCGCTGCCCTCCGACGCGACGCTGCTCACGCTCGCGGCCGTCACCCTCGTGGTCGCGATCATCGGCCTCGCACTCGCGTGGCGGAGGTACGGCGCCGCAGAGCTCCCCGAGGAGGACGGCCGGTTCTGGGTCGACGCCCTCGCGGCCTTCCATGTCGACGACGTCTATGGGAGGGTCATCGTCGAGCCCGGCAAGCGCCTGTCGACGTGGTTCGCCGACGTCGTCGACCCGAAGGTCATCGATGGCGCAGCCCACGGCCTCGGCAAGGCCGTCGAGGTCTCGGGTGACGGCCTGTCAGAGGTCCAGACGGGTCAGGTTCGCTGGTATGCGGGAGGGGTTGCCGTCGCCGGTGTCGCCCTGATCGCGCTCTTCCTGATCCTCGGGGGAGCGTTCTGATGCCGGCCATCACCCTGCTCGTCGCCTTCCCCATCGTGGGAGCCCTCATCGTGGCGCTCCTCCCCAGCCGCAGGCCCGAGCTCGTACTCCCGGTCTCGGTGGCAGCCGCAGTCCCGTCGTTCGCCGTCGCGGCGTACATGGCGTGGGAGTTCGCCACCGGCACGGCGGCGTTCCAGTTCAGCGAGGACCTCGTGTTCTCCTCTGGCCTCGGCATCGGGTGGCGAGTGGGGGTCGACGGCATCTCGCTGTTCCTGGTGGTGCTGACCGCCCTGCTGTTCCCGATCGCGATCGCGGCGTCGGCGTCGGTGACCGACCGGGTCAAGACCTACATGGTGCTGATGCTGATCCTCGAGGCAGGCGTGCTCGGCGTGTTCGTGTCGCTCGACCTGCTGCTGTTCTTCGCGTTCTTCGAGATCGTGCTGGTGCCCATGTACCTCCTGATCCGGCTGTGGGGATCCGAGAACCGGGCCTATGCGGCGCTGAAGTTCGTGCTGTTCACCGCAGCGGGCTCCGCGTTCCTCCTCGCGTCGATCATCGCCCTCGCGGTGATCACGGGAGGGCAGGAGGGTGGTTTCACGAACTTCGACTTCAGGGCCATGCTCGACGCCGACCTCTCGACGGCGGCCCAGATGTGGCTGTTCGCTGGCTTCGCCATCGCGTTCGCGATCAAGGTGCCGCTGTTCCCGTTCCACACCTGGCTGCCGGATGCCCACACCGAGGCGCCCACCGCAGGCTCGGTGATCCTCGCAGGTGTGCTCCTCAAGATGGGCACGTACGGCCTCATCCGCTTCAACCTCACGCTGTTCCCCCAGGCGTCGGTCGACCTCGCGTTCTGGATCGTGCTCGTGGGCGTGATCGGCATCGTCTACGGCGCGGCGGTCGCGATCGTGCAGCCAGACGTCAAGCGCCTCGTCGCCTACTCGTCGGTCAGCCATATGGGTTTCATCGCACTCGGCTTGTTCGCCTTCACGGCCCAGGCCCTCGAGGGCTCCGTCTTCCTCATGATCAGCCACGGCCTCACGACGGGGGCGCTGTTCCTCCTGATCGGCATGATCTACGACAGGACCCACACGAGGAAGATCGCGGACTACGGGGGGCTGGCGTCGGTGATGCCGATCTACGCGGGCATCTTCCTGTTCGCGGTCTTCGCGTCCGCAGGCCTCCCGGGCCTCTCGGGGTTCATCGGGGAGTTCGCGATCCTCATCGGCTCCTACCTGACGTGGCCGGTGTTCGCGATCATCGCCGGCTCGGGCGTCGTGCTCGCCGCGGTGTACCTGTTGTGGGCGTACGAGCGGGTCTTCACCGGTCCGGTCACGAACCCCGTCATCGAGGGGCTTCGCGACGTCACCGGCAGGGAGATCGCCATCATGGTCCCGCTCGTCGTGCTGATCATCGTGCTGGGTGTGTACCCGAAGCCTGTGATGGACCGCATCGAGCCGTCGACGGACGCGGTCCTCGACCGGATCGAGTCGGTCACGGGAGAGGTCCCGCCCGAGTTCGGCCGCGTCGACCAGCTCGTGGACGTCGAGTACGGCGACATCTCCGTCGAACACGGGAGCGAGGGCTGATGCAGAACACGGCATTCCTTCCCGTCGCCTTCGAGGTGGTGCTCCTCGTCGGCGCGCTCGTCGTGCTGCTGGTCGCCGTGGTCGCCGGCCGCGACCGCCAGGTATGGGGACCGGTGGCGGGGCTCGCGTTCGCGGGGGCCGCCGCAGCTGGCTTCCTTCAGTGGAGGGAGGTCGCCGAGGGTGGTGGTGGCTTCTTCTTCTCGTCGATGAATGTCGACATCATGCGATCGCCGATGGTGGTGCTCGACGCCTACTCGGCCTTCGGTGCGATGCTGCTCGGGGTGGTGGGCTTCATCGGCCTGCTCGCGTCCTGGGATCTCGTCGTCAGGGTCAGGCAGCGCGGGCCCGAGTTCGTGGCACTCTCGCTCCTCGCGGTCGCAGGCCTCCACATGATGATTGCCTCCCCGAACCTCATCGTGATCTTCCTCGGGCTCGAGACCGCATCGATCAGCTTCTACGTCCTCGCCGGGTTCATGCGGAGGGCGGAGCGGTCGGAGGAGGCGGCGCTCAAGTACTTCCTGCTGGGGTCGCTTGCGTCCGCCCTGTTCCTCTATGGCGTCGCCCTCACGTTCGGTGCGACCGGTTCGCTCTCGATCTACGGGGCGAACTCGATCCGCGACTTCTTCGCCGGGGAGATCATCGCCGAGCCGGGAATCCTCCTCGCAGGCATGGCGCTGATGCTCGTCGGCCTCGCGTTCAAGGTGTCGGCGGCGCCGTTCCACCAGTGGGCGCCGGACGTCTACCAGGGGGCACCGAGCGGCGCCGTCGGCCTGATGGCGGCAGGAGTCAAGATCGCGGGGTTCGCCGCGCTGGGAAGGATCTTCGTCGGCGGGCTCGTGTCCCAGATCGACACCTGGGCTCCGATCCTCGCGATCGTCGCGGCGCTGTCGATGGTGATCGGCACGTTCCTGGCCCTCGTCCAGAAGGACCTCAAGCGGATGCTCGCCTACTCCGGTGTCGCCCACGCCGGCTACATCATGACCGCGATGGTCGCCGGGATCGACGGCGTTCCCGCGATGTGGTTCTACGTGTCGACCTACGCCTTCATGGTGATCGGGTCCTTCCTGGTCGTCTCGATCGTCGCAGGGCCCACGTCGTCCGCTGCACCGCTGTCGTCGTTCTCGGGATTGGCGAGGCGGTCGCCCGAAACAGGATGGCTCATGGCGATCATCGTGCTCGGGATGTCGGGCATCCCCTTCTTCGCGGGCTTCGTCGCGAAGGTGTTCTCCTTCGTGGCGGCAACCAGCGTCGACGCGCCGTGGCCAGGGGGCTCGAACGGGTACCTCTGGCTCGTCGTGATCGGCACACTCACGACGGTCGTGGGACTCGCCTTCTACCTCCGCATCATCGCGACCCTCTTCACCGGGGGAGATGACGACATCGACGCCGTGCACGCGGGCTTCCCCGCACGCTTCGCACTCATCTTCTCCGCACTGGTGACGATCGCGTTCGGTATCGTGCCATGGCCCCTCCTCGACGTGGTACGTGACGCACTCCCACTCTGACATCGGATCCGCCCTACGAGCCAGGCACATGGCCGTGGCCCTGGTCGCCCTCGCCGCGATCTCGGTACCGTCCCTCGGTGTCCTCGGCACCCTCGTCACGACGGACCGCTACATCGTCAGTGAGGAATCGACGGTCACCGAGGACCAGTACGTCTCGGCCATGTCGGCGATCGTCGAGGGAGTCATCGACGGCGACCTCACGATCTTCACCGGCAGCCTCCTCATCGCAGGGGAGGTCACGGGATCGGTGACCGTGTTCGCCTCCGGGCCCGTGACCATCGCCGACACGGGCTCCGTGGGAGGATCGGTCAATGGCGCGGGCACGAGCCTGAACGTTCGCGGGCGGGTCGGCTCCGACGTCTTCTTTGCAGGGGGCTCCGTGGTCATCGAGGACGGGGCGGAGGTCGGGCGCGACGTGATGGCGTTCGGCGGCACGGCGAGGGTCGAGGGCTCCGTCGATCGGGATGTGCGGGGCAGGGTGTATCGCACGACGATCGACGGCGACGTCGCCGGCGACGTCGACCTCGCCACCCAGAGCCTCGCGGTCGGCGCTGATGCCACGGTGGGGGGCGACGTGCTCTATCGCTCCTCATCCGATGCCGTCATCGCCTCGGGTGCAACCATCGGGGGCACCGTGACGAAGTTGCCCGCGCAGGGCAACTTCGTCTACGGGATCGTGCTCGCCCTGGCCAACATCGTCGGCCTCCTCGGGTTCCTCGTCGCGGGACTCGTCGCCCTGTGGATCATGAGGGGAACGGGATCCCGCGCTGTGGGAGCGATGCTCACCCACCCCGTGAAGTCGCTGGTGGCAGGCGTGGCGACGGTCATCACCGTCCCGCTCCTCGTGGTGGTTCTCGCCATCACGCTCGTCGGCATCCCCATCGCCATCGCCCTCGGCGCGGCGTGCATCGTGGGCTTCATCATCGGGGCGGTCCCTGCCGTGACGGCGCTCGGCAATCGCGTCCTCGTCAACCGCGGCGGCGTCTTCGGGGCCTTCCTCGTCGGTGCCGTGCTGTGGCGGCTCGGCATCTGGCTGATCCCCGTCGTCGGGGGCGCGCTGTTCGTCCTCGGCGTCGTGTGGGGAATAGGCGCATGGGTGCTCGGAGCGCTCGCCAGCCGGCGGGCGGAGCCGATCGTGCCCGCCCTGCTCCCTGCGTCCC
This sequence comes from uncultured Acidimicrobiia bacterium, assembly GCA_963792405.1. Lineage (GTDB taxonomy): Bacteria > Actinomycetota > Acidimicrobiia > Spongiisociales > UBA5794 > SZUA-442. The sequence goes on along the minus strand of CAWBVU010000006.1, from coordinate 1,603,755 downwards.
TCACGGTGGCGGCCGAGGCTCCGCCTGTGTGGGAGCCACCGCTCGCCCCCGGCCACGTGAGGACGCGGGCCGGAGCGGTCCCCGAAGGTGGTCCCACATCCGACGGCGAAGCCGACGAGACGGGAGATGGGGGAATGCCCTCGGAACCGGGCGACGGCGTCGACGGTCCGACCACGACGGTCGGTCCAGATGTGACGCCGAGCACCTGGCCCCGGGACGAGGTCCTGACGTTCACCACGGCGGGCCCGCCTGCGGGCGTCGGGGAGCCCGCAATCGAGGAGGGCGGGGAGGAAGATGTCGCAGAGGCCGCGGACGCCACGGCGGCCCTCACGCTCGAGGATCGGCTCCGCCAGTTCCGGGCGGAGCTCGAACAGCCATCGTCGGGCGGTGGCGAGTCCGAGCCAGGTTCCTCCCGGCCGGTCGCCCCCATGGACGACGAGCGGGACCCAGGTGTGTCGATGACCGACGGAGGACCAGGACGTGACGAACAGCACGGGGACGATGCCGCCGACGATGGCGAGACCGGCCGCACACCACCTGCGGAGCCGGACGACGGATGGGGCCTTCCGACCAGGTAGCCGTTCCGTCTAGAGACGCGTGGTCGCGTCGTGTGGGTGGTGCGACGCGGCATAGACGATGGCGTCGGCGATGGCGAGGTCGACATGATCGCCGATCTGGAGACCGGATCGTCCCGACACGAGTGCATCGACGGATGCCCCGCCCTTCAGCCTGACCTCGACCCTCTGGTCGTGGCCATAGAACTCGCGATCGACGATGCGGCCCATGCCGGGCTCGTGCTTCGTGGGGGAGATCCACTCGGGCCGAACCATGACCTGCACACCAGTGCCGTCCGGCAGGTCGGTCGGGACCGGTCCGAGCATCGTGTCGACGGTCCCACTGCGCACCACCCCGTCGATGAGCACGGCATCGCCGAGGAACCGTGCGACCCATGCGGACACGGGTGCCGCGTACACCTCATCGGGTGTTCCGGACTGCACGACGGCGCCATCGCGCATCACGGCGATCACGTCGGCGATGGCCAGGGCCTCCGCTTGATCGTGGGTCACGAAGACCGCGGTCAGGCCCGCCCCATGGATGATCCGCCTGAGCTCCCTGCGCATCCGCTCGCGCTGGGGGGCGTCGAGGTTGGAGAAGGGCTCGTCGAGGAGGATCACGTCCGGCTCCGGTGCAAGCGCCCGCGCGAGCGCGACGCGCTGCTGTTCTCCACCGGAGAGCTCATGGGGGAAGCGGTCGTCGTATCCGTCGAGGCCGACCAGCCGAAGCGTCGACCGCACACGTTCGACCCTGTCGGCACCGCGAACCCCGTAGCCGACGTTCTCTCCGACGGTGATGTGGGGGAAGAGCGCAAACTCCTGGAACACCATCCCGACGCGACGTCGCTCGGGAGGCACCATCGTCGCCGCGTCCGCCACCACCTGGCCGCGAACCTCGATCCGTCCGGCATCGAGTGCCTGGAAGCCCGCCATCGCCCGCAGGGCGGTCGTCTTGCCGCAGCCGGAGGGACCGAGGAGTGCCACCAGGGACCCTGCAGGGACGTCGAGGGTGAACCCGTCGAGCGCCGGCGTGTCGCCGAACGACACGGACAGATCACGTGCGGAGATGATCGGGCTCGTCATGGGTCGAGTGCGTCCTTCGGCCTGAGCGAAAGGTAGTAGAGCGGTATGGCCGAGACGGCGATGAGGAGCAGCGCAGACGCCGCGGCCCTCGTGTAGAGCAGCTCATTGGCAGCGGACCAGATACGGACGGACAGCGTCGTGAATCCGCTCGGCCGGAGCAGCAGGGTGGCAGGCAGCTCCTTGAGGGTCGTCACGAAGACGAGGAGGCCGCCGGCGAGGAGACCCTTCGACATCAGCGGCAGCGTGACGCGTGCGAGGGTCGCGAGGTGGCCCTTGCCGAGTGACCGGGACACCTCGTCGAGCGACGGGTCGATCTGGAGCATGGAGGCCTTCGCAGGCCCGGTCGCCTGGGCGAGGAACATCGCGGCGTAGACCGCCACGAGGACCGCGAGGGATTGGTAGACGGGGCGGGCGAATCGCACGGTGAAGGCCACCACGGCGATGGCGACCGTGATGTGGGGTAGCGAGAACACGACGAACACCGACTGCTCGAGCCGATCGGTCGCCCTGCTCCTGTAGCGGACGGCGAGGATCACGATGGGCACGGCAGCGGCGACCGCGATGATCGACGCCAACGTCGCGCCGGTCAACGATCCCGCGATCGCCGACCACGGCACGCCGACGTCGATCCCCGATCCCAACCCGCGCACCAGCCAACCGATGAGCACCGCCACGGGCGCGATCGCGCCGATCGTGACGACTGCGCCGAGGACGCCGATGGCGAGGACCCGCTGGATCCTCGTCAGCCGGTACGGGCTCGGTGATCTCGCAGGCTTCCTCGTGAAGTACGCACCCTTGCCCCTCGTGCGCTGTTCGGCGGCGATGATGATCCCGGCGAGGGCGATGAGCACGACGGACAGGACCAGGGCGGGCGTGCGGTCGAGCCGACCCGAGTACTGCGCATAGATCACCCTGGTGAAGGCGTCGAACCGCATCAGCGAGACGGCGCCGAAGTCCGACAGCGTGTAGAGCGCGGCGAGGAGGGCACCTGCGCCGATCGCCGGCCTCAACTGCGGCAGGGTCACGGTGCGAAAGACCCTGCCCGGGGAGGCACCAAGGCTCCTCGCCGCCTCCTCGAGGGAGGGGTCGATCCTGTGCAGCGCCGCGGCGCTGATCAGGTACACGTAGGGATAGGTCGAGATCGTGAGGGCGAGCCACGCACCGGGGAAGCCGATCAGGTGGGGGATGGACATCCCCGTCCAGTCGGCGAGGATCCCCCTCGGGCCCGTCGCCGAGAGCAGCGTCATCGCGATCACGTAGGACGGGATGACGAGTGGCATCGCGAACGCGACACCCCACGTCCGCCGCATTCGGAGGTCGGTCCGGGAGAGGAGCCACGCCCCTGCGACGCCGATCATCGACGCCGAGGCGGTGACGGCGCCGGTCAGGAGGAGGGTCCGCACGGCGAGCTCGAGCGTCCTGACCGATGCGAGGGTCTGCCATGCCGCATCGGTCGCCCCGATGACCCGGAGGAACAGCCCGGCGAGGGGGATCGCGATCGGAACCAGGATGGCGAGGGCTCCTGCCCAGAGCCACCAGGGAGCCCGCGTGGGGCGTCGGGGGCGACCTCCCCTGGTCCGGGATGGGGGCGACCCAGTGGCGAGGTCGATCTCGATCACTCGGTCCGGGAGGGTCACAGGAGCCCGACCTCGGCCACGAGGTCGGTTGCGAGGTCCAGGGTGGTGGCGAGGAGTGAGAGGTCGAGGTCGGGCGTGACGAGCGAGTCCAACGGCGGTAGCTGGTCGTCCGCCTCGATCCCCGACACCAGGGGGTACTCGAACGTCTCGGTGGCGAAGAACGACTGCGCCGCTTCCCCGAGGAGGAAGTCGACGAAGCGTTCGGCCTCGTCGGTGTGGTCGGTCGAGCCGAGGATGCCGACCCCTGCGGGCATCACGAGGGAACCTGCCGACGGGGAGGGGAAGAACCAGTTGCGACCCGTCGCGCTCGGGTCCTCGTCGAGCGCCCTCAGCAAGTAGTAGTGATTCACGAGCCCGGTCTCGACCTGGCCGTCGTTCACCGCGGTCACGATCGAGGCGTTGTTCGCAAACGTCGGTGACTGGTTCGCCTTCATGGCCTCGAGCCATGCCCGAGTGGCGTCCTCACCCTCGAGGAGGATCTTTGCCGACACGAAGGCGAGGAACGATCCGTTCGTCGGGGCGATGGCGACGCGGCCCGCCCACGACGGATCGGCGAATCCGTCCTCGGTCTGTGGGAGGTCTGCGGGATCGAGCCGCTCGCTGTCGTACACCACGACCCTGGACCGCCCCGACACACCGACCCATCGCGCCTCCGGGTCGGAGAATCGAGGGGCGACCCGTTCCATGAGGTCGGATGGGATCGGCCCGAAGAGGCCTTCGAGGGCCACGGTGCCGAGCGACGCAGGGTCCTGGGCGAAGAAGACGTCGGCGGGCGATCCGTCGCCCTCCTCGACCAGCGTGGCGGCGAGGTCGGCGGAATCCGCATAGCGAACGGTCACGTCGATCCCGGTCTCCTCCTCGAACTGGGTGATGAGTGGCTGGACGAGGTCCTCCGAGCGGCCGGAGTAGATCGTCAGCTCGTTGCCGGACCCTCCGGTGGTGCAGGATGCCGCCACACCGCCCAGGACGAGGGCGAGCACGAGGACGAGGGGCGGGATACGCCGCATGGTGGTCTCCATGGATGATCAGGATGCGGACGCGAGGATATATGCACTATGGCGATAGGTGCAATTACCGGGGTCCTCCCCGGGGCGCGATCAGCGGCTGAGCGCGTACGTCACGACGCGAGGGGCGCCGAAGTTCGCCACGATCTCGGGATCGAGCTCGGAGTGGGGGATCGGGATGGCGGTGACGACGACCGGGTCCACGTTCGGCTTGAAGGTGAACTTCTCGTTGGGCACGATCTCGGTGTCGCAGACGCCCTTCGAGTCACAGCTCCCGTAGAGCCCCTGGATGTAGACGAACTGGAAGCGCTTGAAGCTGATGTACCCGCTGCCCGTGGGGAACGAAGGCTGATGCAGGATCGGGATCACGGCGAGGCGGGGCGAGGTCGCGATCGAACGGTCGAACAGGGGCGTGCCCGACCCCTTGTTGGCGTCGACGCATGCGATGATCGATTGCTCGTCGGTCGCGGTCTCACACAGGCTCTGGATACCTGGTGTGGTGTCGTCGGTGTCGGCGAGCCACTCCCACAGGCCGATGTAGTCGATGTTCGCCCCCTCGTAGGCGATGGTGCGTCCGGGCGCCACGGTGAGGCGTCCCGGGAACCCGTTGAATCCCGTCACGAAGCCGTGGAGCAGCACCTTGTCACGGTTGCCGGTGGACGTGCGGGCCGCCATGACGTCGATCCGATTGTCGGGGCACTGGTCGTCGTCCTTGATGATCAGGATCTCGTCCTCGATGTCCTTGGAATCCAGCACGCCCAGGGGCTCTGCCGTCAGGTCGTGATCGACCCCGTGGGCGATGTTCTCCTTGAGGAGGTCGTTGGGGTTGCCGTTGCACCCTGGCGATACGGTGCCCATGGCGGAGTTCCCGTAGATCTGGAAGTCGACGAATCCGAAATTGCCGGTGGCGTTGGGATCGCACTCATCGGGGAACTTCGGCCCTGTCTTGAGGCACAGCAGCTCGTTGGTGCCGGACTCGAGGACACCGAACGGCAGTGTCGCTCCCGCCCCGACGACCACGGCGTTCACCTCGGCGAAGGCTCCCACGGTCAGTGCGTCGAAGCCGATGACGGACCCGAAGAAGGTCTCGATCTCCCTGTCGGGCAGCTTCACCCGGACCTCGCTCCAGTCCGAGGCCCAACTGATGCACTCGGTGAACTGCGGGTCGATGCCCTTCACGAAGACGTCGCTCGCCACCACGGTGAACTGGCCTGGACGATCCGGATCGGTGCAGTTCGTCCAGTCCAAGCCCGGTCCGATGTTCCTCTGCGCGAGGTCATGGACCTCGTCGACGAGGGTGATCGCCTTCAGGTAGTCGTTGTCGGAGTTGTCGACCAGCGTCAGTGCCCCCGCGATCGTCGCAACGTCGACGGAAGCCTGCGAGTCACGTCGCTCGATGTAGGCATGGGCGACGTCCACCGCGAGCGCCGCGAATCCGAAGAGCACGGCAGCGCAGACGACGAAGATGACGAGCACCGCGCCGCGCTCGCCTTCGTCCTCGCGCATCACGGGGTGCATGTGAACGAACCTCCCGATCCCGAACTCCACCACTGGGACTCACCGGTGAGGGGTTGTTCGAGGATGAAGTCGATGTCCGACGTCAGGTTCCTCGGCCCGAAGAACATGTCGAGCGCACCGGTCAGGGACGTGTAGGCGAGTTCGACCACGATCCGCCCCTCGGAGCCCCGGCTCCCGTCGTCGAGCCCCCCAGAGCCATCTGCGAGCGTCACGACGATGGTGGCGGTACCCGAATCCATCCGTGAGCACACTTCCGCGCCGATCGTGGCGGCGTCGCCGAAGTCGATGGCGGCGAGTCGCGCTCCCTCCCGAGCGCCGTGGCGCACGTCGTTCGCCAGGGCGAATGCCCACGCCGATTCGATGATGCCGAACAGCAGCAGGACGAGGAGGGGGAGGATGATCGCCATCTCGACGAGGGCCGCCCCCCGTTCGCCCCTCGGTCGCGTGGTCCTCGATGCGATCATGATGGGTGTCCCGTCTCGACGTCGATGTGCTCGTAGGCCTTCTGGAGCCGATTGCGTGCGCGGTGGCACGCGACCCTCACGGTCGCGGGTGAGGACCCTATGCGGTCGGCGATGGTCCGGTAGTCGAGTTCCATCACCTCACGCAACCACAGGATCTCGCGGTCGCGGAGGGAGAGGGTCTGGACTGCCGTCCGGATCTGTCGGTGCTCCTCGCCCAGAATGGCGTACTCCTCGGGACTCGTCGGCGCCACGGTGAGTGGCTCAGTAACCGCGCTCAGTCTACGGTGTCGCCAGTGGTCCCGGAGGCGGTTTCGTGCGATCGACCACATCCATGCGTCGTAGCGGGAGACCTCCCGCAACGACGGCAGCATCGCGATGATCGACTCGACGGCGTCAGCGGCGAGGTCCTCTGCGGTGTCGACGGGAACACCCGTGTAGCGATAGAACGCAACGGTCCTGCGGAAGGCAGCGGCGCCGAGCGCACCGATCGACGCGTGGTCACCTGCGCGTGCCGCGGCAACCGTCAGCTCCGTGATCGGCTGTTCGGGGGCAATGGTCATGGAGGTCATCTGTCGGCACCTCCGCCGGTCTCCTTGACCTCCGTGGCCGATACGGAGCCATCCTTCGGCTGCCGTGCCCCTTCCTCCGGTGTGACGCCGGAGCGATCGTCCCCTCCGGCGCCGGCAGCCCCCGTGCCGTCCCGTCCGGGTGGGGTGAAGGTGTCGTCCCGTCCGGGTGGGGTGAAGGTGTCGTCCCGTCCGGGTGGGGTGAAGGTGTCGTCCTGTCCGGGTGGGGTGAAGGTGTCGTCCCGTTCCGGGTGGGACGGTGTCGTCGCTGCGTCCGGGCGGAAGTCGATCCGGCGTGAGGCCCGGGGGCCTCGTCGCCTCCATCAGTGCCGCGAGGGCCGAGCGTACGACCGCGTCGTCGGCGGCGTGCTCGCCAGCCTCGTCGACCGCTGCCATCAGGGACTCGATGGCCGCGTCGACCTCGGGGTCGCGGTCGACACCCGTCACGATGGCGAGCGATACGATGCCCGCGGCATCGGTGAGGCCGACGGCCGAGAGTCGGTGGACCGCGCGTATGGCCCGTGTGCCACCGGTCGTGATGGCGGGCACCCGCTCTGTCGCCGCGGTCGCGGCGGGTGGCGGGTCGATGGTGTCGGAGGACGCGCCAGGCGCAGCGCCGAGGAACCCGAGTGCGGCGGGAACGCCGATGAGGCCGACCAGGGCGACGCCGGCGACACCGGTGATGAGTCCGGGGTGAGGGGCACCGATGACCCGTCCGGATGTCGCGGCGCTGCTCTGGACGGGGTGACCGGCGCGACCATCCGCACCATCGATGATGGTGGTTTCGAGGTCAGCCACGTATGCACGCAGCGCCTCGACGGCGTCGTGTCGGTGCCCCATTTGCCCCTTCCAGACGATCGAGCATCCGGTTCGTTACAGGCGTCGTCGGCTCGGGTCCACGCGCGTCCCTTTCGACTCCTGTTCTTCCATCGGCAGGAATCGGCTTCAGGTGAACGAGGAACACGCCGGAGTGGGCGATACTGAGGGGATGATCATCAGGGTTGCCTTGCTCCTCTGTGCGCTCACCGTCGTCGCGGGCTGTGGCGGCAGCGTGCTCACCCTCGAGGTGGGTACGTGCTTCGACGATCCCGACTCGTTCGCAGAGGTGGCCGACGTGCCGGTCGTGGATTGTGCCGACCCGCACGACAACGAGGTGATCGGGCTCCTCGACCTCCCCGATGGCGGGTACCCGGGTGACGGTGCGGTCACCGAGGCCGCGCAGTCCGGATGTCTCGACCTCTTCGAGCCGTATGTGGGCGTTCGCTACGCCGACAGCGTCTACGAACTCGGCTGGCTGACGCCGAGCGAGGAGTCGTGGTCCGTGGGCGATCGCGAGGTCATCTGCTTCGCGTACGACGCGACGCTCGCGAAGATCACCGGTTCGGTGAGGGGCATCGCGGCCTGACCACGACCGGGGAGCCCCTCGGGACCGCTCCCTGCACCGAGGCGTCTAGGCGCGTACCAGCAGCGGGATGGCCCGCTCGGCATGGCTCAGGCCGCCATGGTGGCCGACCAGCCTGTCGTTCATGTACCTCGTATACGCAGCCGTGCCCTCCGGCATCATCACGGCGCCGTCAGGGGCTCTGCGGATGCCCTCGTCGCCGTGGGTCGCGGTCCCGAACAGGTGGACGAGCGCATCTCGGGGCACCCACCGTCCCCCCGTCTCCCCGAGCACGATCGTCGGATCCCCTGTCACGTACAACGATCGTGGATCTCCCCACAGCCGCGCGCTCGACTCCGCCGTCGGGCTCAGCCTGACCTTGCCGGACTCCGCGATGTCCACGTGCCCGTGGTCGGAGGTGCCGATGAGGACGGCGCCGGGGCGGAGTCGATGTGCCAACCTGCCCCACACGACGTCCGCGGTCGCGAGCGCCTGTTCGTACGGCTCGCTGTCCTGGCCCGAGACGTGGGCAGCCACGTCGACGTGGGGGATGTAGAGGACCACCAGGCGCCCCGCATGCGACGCGACGTCCGACGTCACGGCGACCGCCTCCTCGAGGGTGTGATAGCCCTCGAACCGCGCCCCCCGGTACAGGGTCCGCGTCAGGCGCGACCCCGCGAAGTTCGCGGGCTGCACGATGACCGGCTCCACTCCCGCCGAGGCGACGCGTTCGAAGAGGTTCGGGGAGGGGAGGAACCGGTCGACGTCGATCGGCGCATCGTCCCCCCAGGCGCTCGTCATGTGGATCGTGTTGACGATGGTGCCGAAGGCAGGGTCCCACAAGAGGTAGGCGATGAGACCGTGCTCGGCCGGCGTGAGGCCGGTGGCCAACGTGGCGAGGCTCACCGTCGTCGTCGTGGGAAAGGGCGCATCGAGGGTCGCCGCGTACGCGCCCGCAAGCGTCGACGCCGTCGGATGTTCGAGCTGAACGCTCCCGAGGCCGTCGAAGACGACCAGGACGTAGCTGTCACCGTCCGGCACCACCGCTGCCCGGTCGTCCGTGAGCCCTCGGTGGGGTGCCCGGCCGGTCATCCGGTGCTCGACCTCCGCCGCGAGGTTGACGAGTCCGCCACCTGTCTGGTCAGGCCCCTGGATGTCCACCATGGCGGAACCGTACCCCATCGCGGGTCGACGTCCTGCGCCCCTCGATCTCCTTCCGAATGGCCTGCGTGGCAAATTGGGTGTGCCGACCCCACTGCCGTTACAATCGCCTCCTGTTGGCGGCCGACAGGTCGGAACGGCTCGAAGGGTTTTCCGGGTGCTCAACCAGTACTACGGCGACTACATCACGGTCGCGGTCTTCATTGCGGTCGGTGCCTTGCTCGTCGCAGGAGCGATCGGCGCCAACAGACTCCTCTCCCCGAAGGCTCCGGGCGGATTCAAGGATGTCGCCTACGAGTCCGGCATCGAGCCGATCGGCGGGGGTTGGAACCAGTCCCACATCAGGTACTACATCTTCGCCCTGCTGTTCCTCATCTTCGATGTGGAGGCCGTGTTCATCTTCCCCTGGGCGATCCGCCTCGAGTTCTTCGCCAACGACGGCGGCGGGCTCACCGCCCTGATCGAGATGTTCGTCTTCATCGGGATCCTCCTCGTCGGCCTGGTGTATGCCATCCGGAAGGGCGTCCTCCGATGGGAGTGATCGACAGGTTCGGCGCACCCAAGCCGCTGTCGTGGCTGCTCAACTGGTCGAGGAAGTACTCCCTGTGGTACTTCCAGTTCGGCCTTGCGTGCTGCGCGATCGAGGTCATGGCGGTGTCGGGTCCCAGGTACGACTTCATGCGGTTCGGCGTCGTGCCGCTCCCCGCCTCCCCGCGGCAGTCGGACCTGATGGTGGTCGCAGGCACGGTGACGGACAAGATGGCGCCTGCGATCAAGCGGCTCTACGACCAGATGCCCGAGCCCAAGTACGTGATTTCCATGGGGTCGTGCTCGAACTCGGGGGGCCCCTATTGGGACTCGTACTCGGTGACCAAGGGTGTCGACCAGATCATCCCGGTCGACATCTACGTCCCGGGGTGCCCGCCTCGGCCGGAGGCGCTCCTCGAGGGCATCGTGATGCTCCAGGACAAGATCCAGCACGAGGACGTGCAGAAGAAGTGGAGTGGGGTCGATGAGCGACGCGCCTGACGCCACCGCCACCGACACGGCGGCCCCCGAGGCCGACGACCTCGAGCGCTGGGCGTCCGAGCTCGCTACCCGTCTCGATGCGGACGGGTACACGGTCGAGTTCGACACCGTCCGGATCCATGTCGCCGCTGACCGCTGGGTCGACACGATCGTGACCGCGTGGGGCGAGCTGCCCCTGTTCTCGTGGCTGTCGGCGATCGACTGGTCGAGGGAGGTCGCCGTCGGCGAGGGAGTCGAGGACCCGGATGCGCTCGACGAGCGGTTCGAGGTGCTGTGTCGCCTCTCGAGCGTCGAGAACGCCGATGGTGCCCAGTTCGTCACCATCCTGTCGAAGGAGGATCCGACCATCGGATCCCTCACGCCGCACATCGGCGGTGCCGCGTGGCACGAGCGGGAGGCGCACGAGATGTTCGGGATCGTGTTCGATGGCAATCCGAACCTCAGCAACCTCTACCTCCCGGACGACTTCATCGGCCATCCACTGCTCAAGTCCTATCCACTCATCGCCAGGGAGGTCAAGCCATGGCCGGGCGACGTGGACGTCGAGGACATGCCCTCGAGCTCGGGGGGTGAGGCGTCGGTCGACGACGCAGATGGGGACGGTGACGAGGCGTGACGACCCCAGACCTCATCCACCGATCGGAGTCCGCCGTGTCGGTCGAGCTCCAGACGCCCGACATGACGCTCAACATCGGGCCGCAGCACCCCTCCACCCACGGTGTGCTCCGCCTCATCGCGAAGGTGGACGGTGAGCGCGTCACGAGCGTCGAGCCGGTGATCGGCTACATGCACCGTGGTTACGAGAAGCTCTCGGAGGTCCGCACCTACCTCCAGATGACGGCACTCGTCAACCGGATCGACTGGGTGTCGGGCTTTGCGAGCGAGGTGCCGTTCATCCTGGGCGTCGAGCGCCTCGTCGGTGTCGAGGCGCCAGAACGCGCCCAATGGATCCGCCTCATCCTCTCCGAGTTCGCCCGGATCTCCTCGCACCTCGTGTTCATGTCGTCGTACCCGCTCGAGCTCGGTGCGACCACCCCGCTGATGTACTCGCTGCGCGAGCGCGAGTACATCCTCGAGCTGATCGAGGAGGTGACAGGGGGCCGGTTCCATCCGAACTTCAACCGGGTCGGGGGGGTCAAGCCCGCCTACGGCGGCGGCTCGACGACCAAGAAGCAGTCGATGGACCTGCCGCAGGGCTTCTTCGAGCGGACCGCCGCCGCGATGGACCGGATGGACCAGATCTGCGACGACATCGACCAGCTCGTCACGGGGAACGAGTTCATCAAGATGCGCACGGTCGGCGTCGGTGTCATCCCCAAGGACAAGGCGCTCGAGTACGGCCTGACCGGGCCCAACCTCCGCGCCTCGGGGATCGGCTACGACCTGCGCAAGGCCGACCCGTACCTCATGTACGACCAGGTCGACTTCGATGTCCCCGTCGGCGAGGACGGCGATTGCTACGACCGCTACGTCGTCCGCCTCGCGGAGATCCGCCAGTCGGTCCGGATCGTGCGCCAGGCGATCGAGAAGATCCCCTCCGGTCCGCTTCAGGCGAAGGTGCCCCGTGTGCTGAAGGCGCCCAAGGGCCAGGTCTACTCGCGGGGTGAGAACCCGAAGGGCGAATTCGGCTACTACATCGTGTCCGAGGGCGGGAAGATGCCGTACCGGCTCAAGATCCGCTCCACGTCGTTCTCGAACATCTCGATCCTGCCCTGGATCCTCCAGGGCCAGCTGGTGCCGGATCTCGTGGCGATCATGGGATCGCTCGACTTCGTCCTCGGGGATGTGGATCGATGATGGACATCCTCGACAACTTCTGGGTGGAGCTGGTCCTCAAGGTCGTGGGTGTGCTCCTCGTCGTGCTGACCGGTGCCCTCGTCGTGATCTATGCGGAGCTGAAGATCGGCTCCCACATGCAGCAGCGGATCGGCCCGTACTACGCGGGTGGGCGTTTCGGCTGGGCGCAGCCCCTCGCGGACGGCCTGAAGTTCCTCCAGAAGGAGGATCTGTCCCCGAACGGCTCCGACCGCACCGTGTACGGGTTCGCACCGTACGTCGTGCTCATGTCCACGCTCGCCGTGTTCGCGGTCGTCCCGTTCGGGCCCGATCTGGTGGGTGCGGACCTCGACGTCGGGGCGTTCTACCTCCTGGCGATCTCGTCGCTGTCCGTGCTCGGCGTGTTGATGGCCGGCTGGTCGTCCGCCAACAAGTACTCCCTCATCGGGGGCCTGCGGGCCGCTGCGCAGCTCATCGCCTACGAGCTGCCACTGGTGCTCGCGGTCGTCGCCGTCGTGATCCAGGCCGGCACCATGTCGCTCAACGGCATCGTCGAGGCCCAGAACGAGCCGCTGTTCTCGATCGGGAGCTTCGAGGTCGCGCTGCCCTACATCCTCACAGGCCAGATCATCGGCTTCGCGATCTTCATGATCGCCTCGGTGGCCGAACTGAGCCGCATCCCGTTCGACATGCCGATCGCCGAATCGGAGCTCACCATGGGATACCTCACCGAGTACTCGGGTATTCGCTTCACCATGTTCTTCCTCGGCGAGTACGCCTCGATGATCGGCCTGTCGGCCATCGCCGCCACGCTCTACCTCGGCGGGTACGGCTTCCCGGGCCTGTCGGGCACGTGGGCGAACGTCGCAGGCCCTGCGCTGCTGCTCGGCAAGGTCGCCATCCTGGTCTTCGTCATCATCTGGATCAGGTGGACCTGGCCCCGCCTGCGCGAGGACCAGCTCCAGACCCTGGCATGGACGTGGCTCATTCCATTGGCCCTCGCCAACATCGCCGTGGTGTCGATCTTCAAGGTGGTCTTCTGATGGCTGGCAAGCAGGTGAGGTTCCCCTTCTCGGGACTCGTCAAGGGCATGGGCCTCACCCTGAGGACCCTGTTCAAGAAGGCGCCCGTCACGATGTACCCGGACGTCCAGGAGATCCCCGTGCCTCGTGCGCGTGGTGTCATCTCGCTCGACGTGGAGAACTGCACCGTGTGCATGCTGTGTGCCCGCGAGTGTCCGGACTGGTGCATCTACATCGAGGGCCACAAGGAGGAGCAGCCACCGAGCAAGCCGGGAGGGCGCCCGAGGGCCCGTGCCACGCTCGACCGCTTCGACATCGACTACTCACTGTGCATGTACTGCGGCATCTGCGTGGAGGTGTGCCCGTTCGACGCCCTCCACTGGAGCCCGGAGTACGAGTACAGCGAGCAGTCCATATCGCTGATGCTCCATGACAAGGAGCGCCTCACCGAGTGGCTCGCCACCGTCCCCGAACCCCCCGCCGTGGAGAGCTGATGACGGTGTCCCTGTCCGACTGGCTGCGCGAGGTCGCCAACTGGGTGTTCCTGGTGATCGCCCTCCCCACGGTGTTCGCCGCGTGGATGACCGTCTCGAGCCAGAACATCGTGCGAGCCGTGCTCTACCTCGTCGTGTCCCTGGCGGGCACCGCCGCCCTGTTCATCATGCTGGGCGCCGAGTTCGTGGGATGGACCGTGGTGCTCGTGTACATCGGCGCGGTCATCATCCTCTTCCTGATCGGCATCATGATCACCAGGGCCCCGCTCGGGATGACGTCCCAGCTCAGCCACGGCCCCAACGTCACGAGGCCCGCGGCTCTGCTGTCGGTGGTGCTGTTCGGGCTGATCGGCTGGGCGAGCGCGGACGCCTTCACGAACGAGATGATCGAGCCGTTCGAGCCCACCGCCACGTCCGACATCGCCGACCTGATCTTCATCCGATTCGTGATCCCGTTCGAGGTGGTGTCGATCGTCCTGCTCGCCGCCCTGATCGGTGGCATCGCGCTCGCCCGTCGGGACGAGGAGCCGTCGACATGACGATCCTCCAGTTCGTCCTCCTCGGCACGGCCCTGTTCTCGATCGGCCTCTACGGCGTGATCACGCGACGCAACGCCGTGCTGATCCTCGCCTCGGTCGAGCTGATGCTCGCGGCGGTCAACATCAACCTCGTCGCGTTCGACGTCTACCTCAGGGACGCCCTCCACGCAGGGCAGGTGTTCTCGCTGTTCATCATCGCCCTGGCGGCGGCCGAGGTCGGCATCGGTATCGCCATCATCCTGATGATCTTCCGCAACCGGCAGTCCGCCGACCCCGACGAGCTCAGGCTGATGAGGGGATGACGATGCACGCGCTGACCAGCTTCGCCACGTCGGTCATCCTCGCCGCGGAGGAAGGCGCTGGGCACGGGGGAGAGGCCATCGAGCCCGGGATCACCGGCGGCGCCCTCGTCGAGTGGGCATGGCTGATCATGGTGGTTCCGGTGGTGATGACGTTCGTCATCGTGTTGTTCGGGAGGAAGTCGCCGTTCAAGGGATGGCTGATGGCGGAGCTGGCGATGGCGTTCGTGGCCGTCTACGGCACCGTCCTGTTCGTCCTCAACGCCACCGAGGGCGTGGTCTACTACGGCGAGGTCGAGGTGGCCCGGATCGGCAGCTTCGCGATCGAGTGGGGCTGGGCCGTCGACGGCCTGTCGATCATGATGTACTTCCTGGTCGGCATCGTCGGCCTCCTCGTGTTCACCTACGCCAAGGGCTACCTCGAGGGTGAGGATCGGTTCACCTGGTTCTTCGCCTCGTTCACGCTGTTCGCCGCAGGGATGCTCGTCCTCGTCGCGTCGCCCAACCTCATCCAGCTGATCGTCGGCTGGGAGCTCGTCGGCGTCGCCTCCTACCTCCTCATCGGCTTCTACTGGGAGGACATGGCCAACGTCGACGCCGCCAACAAGGCGTTCATGGTGAACAAGATCGCCGACGCCGGGCTGTTCCTCGGCGCCATCATCATGGCGACGTCGGTCGGCACCTTCCGGTTCAACGAGATCATCGACGTCGTCGTCGAAGGGGAGAACGGCCGCCTCGCCCAGTACGCGTTCTGGACCGGCCTCCTGCTGTTCATCGGCGCCATGGGCAAGTCGGCCCAGTTCCCGCTCCATGTGTGGCTGCCCGACGCGATGGCCGGCCCGACGCCCGTCTCGGCGCTCATGCACGCAGCGACGATGGTGACCGCAGGCGTCTACTTGCTCGGTCGGCTCTTCCCCTTCTACTTCTCCGACATGTACGCAGCCGACGTTCGGAACATCATCATCGTGATCGGTGGCCTCACCCTGTTCCTCATGGGGTTCCTCGCGATCGTCCAGAACGACATCAAGAAGGTGCTGGCCTACTCGACGGTGTCCCAGCTCGGCTACATGGTCGCGGCCATGGGCGCCGGCGCCTACACGGCCGGCCTGTTCCACCTCTTCACGCATGCCTTCTTCAAGGCCCTGCTCTTCCTCGGGGCCGGTTCGGTGATCCATGCGGTGCACTCGAACGACATGTCGGACATGGGCGGCCTTCGCAAGTACATGCCCGCCACCTTCTGGACGTTCATCGCGGGCACGCTCGCCCTCGTCGGCATCTTCCCGTTCGCAGGGTTCTTCTCCAAGGACGAGATCCTCGCCTCGATGCGGTACGCAGGTGGCCATGGCCAGGAGGTCGCCAACTTCATCCTCGCCCTCGGCATCGCAGGCGCCTTCGTCACCGCCTTCTACATGGCGAGGGCGGTGTCGCTCACCTTCTTCGGCGAGTACAGGGGCCATGGCCATCCCCACGAGTCGCCTGCGATCATGACGATTCCCCTCGTCGGCCTCGCCTTCTTCGCGGTGACGGCGGGATGGGTCAACATCCCGGGCGTCTACACCGGCTTCACCGAGTGGCTCGAGACGAGGGTGCCGCTCACCGGCCTCGGCGACCACCACGCCGAGACTTTCGACTGGCCGCTGATCGCCATCGTCACACCACTCGTGCTGGTCGGGCTGTTCGTCGGGTGGTGGATCTACGGTCGCGGAGCCAGGGACAAGACACAGGTCGAGCGCGACAGCTTCCGCATCCCCGTGCTGTGGCCCCTCTGGCAGAACCTGTACTACATCGACGACTTCTATATGGCAGGGATCGTCCGCCCGACGATGGGGCCGATCGCGCGAGGCGTCCTTTGGGTCGACACCCACATCGTCGACGGTGTCGTGAACGGCGCGGGGGCGGGATCCGTCGCCCTGTCGAAGGGTGTCAGGGTCGTTGACGAGATAGTGGTCGACGGGTTCTACAGCGGTGTCGCAGGTCTGGTCAGCGGAATGGGCGCCGTCCTGCGGCGGACCTTCACCGGCCGCGTCCAGCAGTACGCCGCGTTCAGTTTCATCGGCGTGATCGTCATCGCCGTCGTGTTCATCGTTCTCTAGGAGGAGCAAAGAGATGGATTGGTTCGAAAACGGTTGGGGCCTGAGCCTGATCGTCTTCCTGCCCGCCATCGGGGCGTTGGTGCTGCTCGCCATACCGAGAGCGCAGGAGGCCGCCCTCAAGTGGACGGCCCTGCTCTTCTCCCTGGCGAGCCTCGCACTGGCCGTCGTGATGGTGGTGGGATTCGACTACTCGGCCGCAGACACGTACCAGTTCGGTACGGCGATGGACACCCCATGGATCGAGGCGATCAACGCCCACTACCACATCGGTGTGGACGGCATCTCGTTGTCCCTGGTCGTGCTGTCGACCATCATCACGGCGCTCGTCATCGTCTACTCGTGGAACCACTGGCCGGAACCGCACAACCCGAAGCTCCTCCTGGTGTTCGTGCTGATCCTCGCCACGGGGATGACGGGGACGTTCGTCGCTCTCGACCTGGTCCTGTTCTTCGTGTTCTTCGAGGTCGTCCTGCTCCCGATGTACTTCATGATCGGGATCTGGGGGGATCGCAGCATCAAGAGGGTGCCCGTGTTCGGGTGGGAGCTCGAGATGCGCCTCTACGCGTCCCTGAAGTTCTTCGTCTTCACCCTCTTCGGGTCGGCGTTCATGCTGCTGAGCTTCCTCGCCCTGTACTTCCGCAGCGCCGACACCCTCGGATACCGGAGCTTCGACATGGTCGAGCTCTCGGAGCTGGGGACGATGGGTGCGTTCACGGGGACGTTCGCCTTCCTCGTGTTCGGCGGCATGTTCCTGGGCTTCGCGGTGAAGGTGCCGATGTGGCCGTTGCACACCTGGCTGCCGGACGCCCACACGGCGGCGCCGACGATCGGTTCGGTCATCCTGGCCGCGATCCTCCTGAAGCTCGGCACCTACGCCTTCGTCCGGATCGCCCTGCCGATCCTCCCCGACGAGGCCATCCGGTGGGCGCCGTGGATCGGGCTGCTCTCCGTCATCGGGATCATCTACGGGTCGCTCGCGTGCCTCGCTCAGACCGACATGAAACGCCTCATCGCCTACTCGTCGGTCGGCCACATGGGCTTCGTCATGCTCGGCATCGCGACCCTCACCGACATCGGCATCAATGCGGCGATCATCGGCATGATCGCCCATGGCCTCATCACCGGCCTGCTGTTCTTCGTGGCCGGATCGATGTCGCACCGGTACCACACGCGGGACATGCGCAAGCTCGGCGGCAACCTCGTGTTGATGCCGAAGATGGGCGTGATCCTCGGGTTCGCCGCCATGGCGTCGCTCGGTCTGCCGGCCCTCGCCGGCTTCTGGGGCGAGTTCATGGCGCTGATGGCATCGTTCGATCCGCTCACGGCGATCGGCCAGACGGCGCTGTTCCGAGGCTTCATGGTCGTCGGGGCGATCGGCACCGTCCTCACGGCCGGCTACATGCTGTACATGCTGAGGAACGTCGACTTCGGTGAGCCGACGCCCGAGTTCGCGGGCAAGACCTTCCATGACGTCGACACGGCCGAGTGGCTGTCGTGGACGCCACTGATCATCGGGACGATCCTGATCGGGATCCTGCCGGGTGTCATCTTCGGCGCCACGAACGATGCCGTGATCGGCCTCGTGGAGAGAGCATTCGGAGGCTGATCGGTGTTCTCGCTCGACTACCACGCGCTCGCTCCCGAGCTGATCCTCGCGGTCACCGTCATCGCGACGTTGGTGGTCGACATCGTGACGCGCCGCAAGTACCTGGTGGCGATCCTGGCGATCCTCGGTCTGTTCGCCGCGTTCGTGCCGGTCCTCACGCTCGGCTTCTGCGGCAGCCTCGACTTCTGCTCCGATGCAGGGGCGAGGGTGATGTTCGAGGGCTCGTACGTGGTCGACACGTACGCCCTCGTGATGTCGGGGGTGTTCATCTTCGCCGGGTTCGTGGTCCTCCTGCTGTCGATCGGGTTCCTCGAGTCCGACCGCTACTACGAGGGCGAGTTCTACTTCCTCGTCGTGGCCTCCGTGCTCGGCGGCGTGGTGATGGCGTCGTCGCGTGACTTCATCTCGCTGATCGTGGCCCTCGAGCTCGTGTCGGGGCCCGCGTTCATGCTGTCCGGCTGGCGCAAGGCGGACCCGAGGTCGAACGAGGCCGCGCTCAAGTTCTTCGTGACGGGCGTCATCGCCCTGGCGCTCACCCTGTTCGGTGTCTCGCTGCTGTACGGTCTCACCGGCACGCAGCAGTTCGACGAGCTCGCGGTCGCCGCCGGCGGCGTCGCGGACGTCCCGCTGTTCCGCCTTGGTGTGCTCTTCGTGATCCTCGGCCTCGGGTTCAAGGTCTCGGCCGTGCCGTTCCACTTCTGGACGCCTGACACGTATCAGGGCGCCCCTGCCCCGGTCACGGCGTGGCTGTCGGTCGGGTCCAAGGGCGCGGGGTTCGTCGCGCTGCTCACCGTCTGCTACCTGGCGCTTCCCACCGTCACCGACATCTGGGGCCCCATGCTGTGGGTCGTCGCTGCGCTGTCGATGACGATCGGTAATGTCGTCGCCATCAAGCAGACGAACGTCATCCGCCTGCTCGGGTACTCGTCGATCGCCCAGGCCGGGTTCATGCTCGCACCGTTCGGCGCCGCCGCGGCCTCCGGCGTGAGCGACCTCTCGGGCCCGTTCGCCGCCACGATCACCTACTTCGTGATCTATGCCGTGATGAACCTCGGCGCGTTCGCCGCCGTGATCATCGTCGGGTCGAGGCTCGGCTCGTACGAGCTCGAGGACTGGGGCGGCCTGTACCGCTACGCGACCGGCCTCGCCCTCGCCCTCGCCGTGTTCTTCATGTCGCTCGCCGGCGTGCCGCCGCTCGGTGGGTGGTTCGCCAAGTTCGCGATGTTCCAGGCGACCATCGGCGTCGGTGACTGGTGGGGCTACTCGATTGCCATCATCGCCGCCCTGAACGCCGTGATCGCCTTCGTGTAC
Organism: uncultured Acidimicrobiia bacterium; assembly: GCA_963792405.1. Lineage (GTDB taxonomy): Bacteria > Actinomycetota > Acidimicrobiia > Spongiisociales > UBA5794 > SZUA-442. The sequence goes on along the minus strand of CAWBVU010000006.1, from coordinate 1,584,218 downwards.
TACGGCAAGGTGATGCGGGTGATCTTCTTCGACCCCGTGCCCGACGGTGTCGACATCGCCGACCTCGAGGGCAGGGAGGTCCCGGGACCGATCGGGTTCGCCATGGGCCTCACCGCAGTCGGCGTGATCGTGATCGGCATCCTGCCCGGCATCGCCGCCAACATCGGCGACTTCTCACGCGAGATCCTCGCCACCCTCGGACTCTGACGTTCCGTCCCGGCCTTCCCGCCTACCGCGGTTCCTGCGTGGGGAACCCGCTACGCAGGAGTGGGAGGAACGGGTGCCAGTCGGGTGCGGATGCCCTCGATGGCGCCCTGCATGATCTCGGCGGGCTGGAGGGGATAGCGGTCGCTCGACCACACCTCCTCACCGGTCGGCAGGTGGGTCACATGCTTGGCGCCCTTGATCGGGTCGTCGACGAGAGGGCTGCCCGGTTCCCTGTGCGGTGCGAGGTGGATGTGGAAGTGGTCGACACCCTCACCGAGGGCGTACAGGTAGACGAGCTCCGCGCCGGTCGCATCCCGGATCGCCCTGGACGTCGCCGCGAGGACGTCGCCGAAGGTCGCCGCCTCCGCGCCGTCGAGCTCGGTCAGGTCTCGGATGTGGCGCTTGGGGCTCAGGTACGAGTAGCCGGGGAGCTCGCCGACCGTGACGGTCGTCAGCCGCCACAGGTCGTTGCTCCACACCTCGCTGACCATCAGGGTGTGGTCCATGGCCTGGCCTGCACACAGGATGCAGTCGGGTTCGCTCATGGGCCACAACCTACACTCCGCGCCATGGCGACAGCGGTATGAGGGATCGGATCATCGCACGCGTCATCGCCGACGGGCCGATGCCGTTCGACGACTACATGGAAACCTGCCTCTACGACCCCGACGCGGGCTTCTTCGGGGCGGGGAGGGGTGCCCCCGGCCGGGAGCAGGACTTCCTCACGAGCCCCGAGGTGAGTTCCCTGTTCGGCACGCTGGTCGGCAGGTGGGCGCTGGGCGTTGCCGATGCGGCAGGCTTCGGTGATGACGTGCCGCTGATCGAGGTGGGTGCGGGCTCGGGTGCGATGCTCGCCGGCCTTCGCGTGGTCTGGCCGGGTCCGGTGGTGGCGGTCGAACGCTCCGGTCCGGCACGACACGCGCTCACCGCGGCACACCCGGAGGTCACCGTCGCTGCGGCGCTCGACGACGTCCCGGGGGCGTCGTCGGCGGTCGTCGTGGCGAACGAGGTGCTCGACAACATCCCCGCCGCGCTGGCGCGCCGCACCAGGGACGGCTGGGTCGAGATCGGCGTGGGGGAGGCACTCGGCGAGCTCGTCCCCGTCGACCTCCCTGCCCGTCCCGACGTCGCAGCCTGGTGTGAGCGCCATGTGCCGATGGCTGGTGTGGGGTCGGTGGTCTCGGTGCAACGGGGCGTGTCGACATGGATCCGAAACGTCCTCGATCGCTTCCCCCGAGTGGCGCTGTGCGTCATCGACTACGCGGCCACCGCCGACGACCTCGCGGCGAGGGACCCGGCATCGGTGCTGCGGTCCTACCGACGCCACCGGTCGGGGATCGACCCGTTCGGCGATCCCGGTGGCACCGACCTGACGGTCGACGTCAACGTCGATGCCCTCGTCGACGCCGCGCAGCGATGCGGCGCAGGAGTGGAGGTCACGACGCAGGCGGCCTTCCTGGACCGGTTCGGTGCGGGGGAGATCGCCACAGGCCTGCGCGAAGCCGAGCGCCATGCCGCGTCCGAGAGCCGCACGATGGACTCGCTCATCGCCCGGTCGGATCGGTTGGACCTCGAAGCGGTCATGGACCCGAGCTCGTTCGGAGGGTTCACGGTCGCCCTGATCGAGAAGGGAACTTCCGAGGCGTCGCCGACCGTCACATCCTCGAACGACGGATGGAGGGAGATGCTATGACCCGGGTGCTCATCGCCGTGACGATCGCGGCGGTCATCGTCGCCGGATGCGCCTCGGACACCGGGGACGACGAGGGCGAGCGGATCCCACCCGCCACCACCGAGACGCTTCCCGCCGCAGGTTCGGGTCCCGTGGATCCCGGCGACGGGATCGGGGACGGCACCGAGGGAGAAGGCCTCCCGGCCGTGTCCCCCGACCTCGCCGCGGAAGTCGACGCCGCGATGGCGGATCTCGCCTCTCGCCTCCCCGACGACACCCTCATCGGCGTGATTGCAGCCCACGAGCTCACCTGGCCCGACGGGTCCCTCGGCTGCCCCGAACCGGGGATGGCCTACACGCAGGCCCTCGTCGACGGCTATCGGATCGAGTTGGTGGCAGGGACGGACGTGTACGAGTACCACGGTGCGACCGGAAGCCTCCCCGCCCGCTGCGAGTCCCCCGAGCCTCCTGTGGCCGAGGGATCGTCCGAGGGCCAGGACGCCGCCACCGATGCGACCGATGTCGCCGATGAGGAGCTCACGCCTCCGGATCCCGACACCGAGGTCAGGGTGCCCCCGAACCAGACGCCGTAGGCCGACGACGCGGCGGTCCACGTGAACGGAGGGGGCGGCGAGTGCCGCCCCCTCCGTCGTCGTCCTCGACTCCTACGGGGTCGTCTTCGTGACCCGAGTGCTCCAGTTGGCGAAGGACGTACGGGTGCCTCCGCAGTCACCCGGTGGCAGGAACTCAGGAACCGTGCAGGGGCCCTGCTCGATGTACTGACCTGCCAGGTAGACGACGGGACCGTCCACCGCTGCGGCGCCGTAGTCGCCCCAGCGGGGCCGGCCACCTTCGTACTCGGTGAAGCCGTCCTGCGGGGCATTCCCCTCGGCGGCCATCTTCACCGGACCGACGCCTGCGACCGCATCGATGGATGCGTAGCCCTGGCTCGGGAACAGCTCCTCACCGACCCGCGTGAAGCCCATCACGCCACGGCCGGAGGTCGTGACGCCGAGCGTCGGATAGGCGAGGCTCTCACCCTCGAGGGCGAGGATGCCCTGCATCCGCATGGTCGCCGAGACGCCGTTCGCGTTCACCTTCGGATCGAGGATGAACCACGCCGCACCGGCCCGCTGCTCGCCTGCGACCTCGGCGGCGGTGCCGGCCACGGCCCACAACTTGCCGTTGGCGTACCGTACGTCGAGAACCCTCGAGTCGCTCGTGTCGATCAGCCCCGGCTCGGTCGCCCCGTATAGGAACTCCCCGAGGGGGATGTCGCCGTCCTTCTGCACGGACGGTGGCGGCACCGCGTAGCGCAGCGACGGCACGATCGTCTTCGTCAGCCGCAGGCTCGGGTTCGCCGAGTTGAGCGACTTCGTGTTGCTCAACGCCCAGACGATGATCTCCTCCGAGTCGCCGTTGAAGTCGTCGAACACGGCGTTCGAGCTGACGAAATACTGCGTCCCGCCTTGTGCACCGTCGAACTGCTTCCCTGCGGAGAGCGCGGGCCACAGCGTGAATCCGGGCTGGTCGGCGGCGACCATCCATGGGTCCACACCGGTGTTGAACAGATACGCGTCGATCGACGGCGCACCCGCAACGAGCGCCGCCTTGGAGATCGCGTACACCTGGGCGCCGATGAACCCGTTCTCGAAGAGCGGGAACTCGTTCGTCGAGATGTACACGCCGTTCCTGTCCACGCCGATGTGCGGGAAGTCGGCGAAGCACTCGGTGAACGTGGCTCCGCAGCCGTGGTCCGGTGTGCCCTCGGTGCCGTTGTTGACACCGGGAATGCGATACACGTCCCATGAGCCGGTCGGATCACCGCTCGTGCTCACTGCGAGGTCGAGGTAGTTCCTCCCCGTGAACGCACCGGTATCGGGGTCCTGGTCGAGGTCGACCGCGAGGTGGAACCACCGATTCGAGTCGGGGTCATAGTGACAGCTGATGTCGAATGTGAACGGCCCGAACTCGAACGTGGAGCGATCGATCGCCGGCGGGAACCCGTAGAACTCGTTCAACGCGGCCACACCCGTCACCGGGACACCCGTGGCTGCATCGAACACACGGAGTGCCGAGTTCACGGTCTCGAGGACGTAGCCGTTCCCTGCACACACGCCCTGGTCGGCGGGCTCGCCGGAGAACTGGTTGCCACCGAAGGCCAGGCGGCTGTCGCGGTGGTTGACCCCCTCGACGCTCCAGACGATCTCAGGGTTCGACTTCGCCGTCTTGCCTGACGACGTGGCCGTTCCCAATCCCGGGGACAGCGCCTCCGCATCTCCCGATCCCGGAGCCCTGCGGAGGGGGTTGCTCCCCGTGCGCTTCGGCTTCTGGATCTCGAGGTCCGGAGATGAGGCCGTGCTGTCGCTCGCCTCACCGACACCGGGGAAGGGCGTCGTGGTGTCGAATTTCTCGACGGTGATCCTGTCGGGTTCGTTCAACGTCGTCGTCTCGCCGACGGCGGCCGTGGGGAACACCACGACCACGAGGGCGAGGGCGGCGAGCGTGATCAGCAATCTTCGCGACATGGTGGGCCGCTCCCTTTCGCTCGGTCTGCGCTTCCAGCGGACTGTCGGCGTCCCCCGCGTCTCGACTCCGAGACCTCGGGCCCAGGCGGCACCTCCGCGCTCAGCGCGAGCCTACGCGCACGGACCGTGGCCGACACGGGAATGCCCGAGAAATCAGGGCGTGTTTTCGCGACGTTGCAGCCGGTCGCACCCGGAAGCTCGCCGAGGTGTCTGGCGGGCCCTGCCGCGGTTCGGGCCCGATCCGGGGAACGCACGAGAGAGGGGCCTGCGCTGCGGCAGGCCCCTCTTCGCCTCCAGGATGCGCGTGCTGTGACGCGCTTCCCCGGTGTCGCTCAGCCGAGGAAGCTACTCACCCAGTCGAGTGACCACGAGCGGTCCATCCGGAACACGCCGCCGGTGCCGGCGCAGTTGCCGTTGATGCCGAAGGACGTCACCCCCGCGACGACGTTGGAGTCGCCGAGGAAGTTCGGGCCGCCGGAATCGCCGAAGCACGTGCCGCCCGTCGAGTGGTTGTTCGACAGCAGCAGTGAGAAGTCGCCGGTGAAGCCGGGGACGTTGATCTGGTTCAGCTTCGGAGTGGCGACCATCCTCACACGCTCGGATTCGACGAACACCGGGTTGATGTACTGCAACCCGTACCCGACCGCCGTGAACGTCACGTCCTGCTTGCCGCGCTGGGTCTTCAGTGCGTCGAGCTGGTCGAGCGTCGGCAGTGTCCCGTATTCCCCGTTGGGGCTGTAGAACGGCTCGTCGAGGACGACCACACCGACGTCACGGACGAAGAACGCATCCGGGTTGTGGTCCGGATGCGTGTACGGCGTTCCACCCACGTCGCCGGTGAACGGGTAGCCATTGGCCGGGATCCCACTCTCGACGTCGGCGTCGAACCAGATCTCGACCTGCGCGGCGGGTGCCTCGGTGCAGTGTCCCGCCGTGAGGAACACCGTCGGGGACAGCAGTGTGCCCGAGCAGCGCCACATCGGGTTGCCGGCGGCGTCCTGGGCGACCATCAGGCCGACGAACGGATGGCCGTCACCATCGAGGTCGCCGTTCTTGATCGCCGATGCCGGCCCCACCATCGCCATGACCAGGCCGATGACCATGCCGAGCAACGCCACGCGGAGAAGTCGTCGTCTCATTCCCAGCTCCTTTCGCCACCCTCCCTGGGTGGATCCCATCATCGTAGACGCCTCGCATGGCGGGTGCTCAGGGTGCTCGATCGAATCCATCATGTGATGTCGCGTTCTCGCATACCATGGTTGTGACGCCATGTCCGTCGAGGTTCGGGGGAAACGCACATGAACCGGGGAAACCGTCTGATCCGCCTCGTGGTCCTCGCCGTTGTCGCGTCGGCGCTCGTGGCGGCCGCAGGACCGTCGGCCGTCGCCCAGACCACGCAGGCGCGACTGGCCTTCGTCAATGGGACCAGCGCCGATCCGGTGAGCGTCACCGTCGACGGCGCCGAGGTCGCGGCCGACCTCCCCTTCGCCGCCACGAGCGATCCACAGATCGTGGACAACGGTGAGTACGCCGTGGCGTTCAGCGATGGGTCGAGCTGGTCGGGTCTCGTCCCGCCCGCCACGGCGTGGACCGTCGTGTCCGGCTACGGGCCAGACGACGGCACCGCCCAGCCGTACCCGGTGGTCATCGAGGAGATCCCTGCGGGGCAGGCGGTCGTGGCCGTGTGGAACGCGACCGCCGCCGATGCCGACATCACGGTCGACGGAACGACCTCGACCGTGGCACCGGGGGAGCAGGCAGCCACCCTGACGATCGCCGCGGGCACCAGCGTGGCGGTCGAATCCGGCGGCGTGACCGCCGACGTGACGCCGGGCGCCGACAATTACATCGACGTGTTCGTCGTCAACGACGGCGCCACGACCGGCATTGCCCAGTCGATCATCCCGTCCATGACCGCCCTGGTCGAAGCCATCGGCCTGCCGACGGTTCCGGATGTGGCGGGGCTCATCGTCGGGGGACGCCGGAGCCGCACTCGTCGCCGCCGGCTACAACGTCGGCACGCAGGAACAGGCCTCCGACACCGTCGAGGCGGGCATCGTCATCGGGACCCAGCCACCTGCGGGCACCGAGCTCGCCACGGGCGAGATCGTCACCCTCCTCGTGTCGACCGGCCCGTCCACCGTGGAGGTCCCCGACGTGGTCGGCCTGGCCCTCGCCGACGCCCAGGCCCAGCTCGAGGCGGTGGGCCTCACGTCGACGGCCACGCAGCAACCCTCGGACGAGATCGAGGAGGGCCTGGTCATCTCGACGAATCCCACCGCAGGGATCGCGGTCGCGCCGGGGACGAGCGTGGCGATCCTCTGGTCGTCGGGCCCCGAGGACGTCGAGGTCCCGGACCTGCTCGGGCTGACCGCCGATGAGGCCCGGGCAGTCGCCGGCGAGCTCGGCCTGAGCCTCGCAGTCGTCGAGGACCCGGACGATCCCGATCCGGACGGATTCGTGGTCGAGCAGGACCCTGTGGCCGGTGAGCTGGTCCCTGCAGGTTCCGAGGTCACCGTGCAGCTCAGCCCCGCCACGCAGGAGCCCTGGGCGAGCATCAAGCTCGACCCGAACCGGATCCTCACCGCAGGCGGCATCAACTTCGAGCCGCAGAGCGTGGCGACCGTGTCGATCCTCGCAACGGACCTGACCGCGAAGGAGATCGTCGACGACTCGGGGTATTGGCGTCTCACGATCGACACGAACTCGTTGGACCCGAACGTGGCGTACGAGGTCCTGATCACCGGAACCGCTGAGGACGGGAGCGCCTACGACGCGACCTTCGCCCTCCCACCCGTCGGGGAGATCGTCGACGAACCACAGGACGACGGCGTGCCGGCGTGGGTCTGGATCCTGCTGATCGTGCTGCTCGTCGTCGCGCTCATCCTCGGTGTCGCCCTCATCCTCGAGCACCGCTCGCGGACCCGTTCCGATGATGGCGATGGTGGCCCGACGACGACGACATCGGGCTCGGTGGGGGCCGGCGGGACGGCACCCGCCCCCCAGGCGGGTCCGGCAACTCCGCCGGCATCGCCGCCGACGGGTGAGGGTGCTGCTCCGCCTCCCGACACGCCGCCGACGGAAGGGACGCCACCGGGGTCCGGGGCCTGAACGGGATCGTTCGCGAGGGGCGGCGGGGGAGACCTCCGCCGCCCCTTCGCGTGCGCAGACGTATCGGGAACCCGTCGGTACGATCAGTCCATGAACAACGTCAAGACGGCGCTGCTCCTGACCTTCCTCGGGATGCTGTTCGTCGGCCTCGGGTACCTCCTCGGCGGATCGCAGGGTGGGCTGTTCGCACTCGGCTTCGCTGCCCTCTTCAACTTCGGGATGTACTTCTTCTCCGACAAGATCGCGCTGAAGGCCTCCCGTGCGCGGCCCCTCGGCCCGACGGAGTTGCCCAACGTCCAGAGCATCGTGTCGTCCCTCGCCCAGCGCGAGGGCATGCCCATGCCGGATCTGTACGTGATCGACTCGCCCCAACCCAATGCCTTCGCCACCGGCAGGAGCCCCAGGCACGCGGCCGTCGCCGTGACGACCGGTATCGTCGAGATGCTCGACATACGCGAGCTCGAGGGCGTCCTCGCCCATGAGCTGTCGCACGTCAAGAACCGGGACATCCTGATCGCCACGATCGCGGCGACACTGGCCGCTGCCCTGTCGCTCCTCGCAAGGATGGCATTCTGGTCGAACCTCGGTGGCCGCCGGGACAACGACAATCCGGCAGGTGCGGTCATCGGACTCATTGCGATGATCGTCGTGCCGATCGCCGCCGTGTTGCTGCAGATGGCGATCAGCCGCTCACGCGAGTTCGAGGCCGATCACGACGGCGCCGAGGTCACGGGTTCGCCGCTGGCGCTGGCGTCGGCCCTGCGCAAGATCGCCTCGGGCACGGAGCGGATCCCGATGGAGGTGAACCCCGCAGTGTCCCAATTGTTCATCGCCGACCCCCTCAAGGCGTTCGAGCGGAGGGGCGGGAACAGGGGCCAGATGTTCAAGATGTTCGCGACCCATCCACCGGTCCACGAGCGCATCGCACGCCTCGAGGAGATGGTGAACCCGATCAGGTGAGTCAGGTCGCGGCACGGACCGAGTAGAGGGTCCACGTCCCCGGCACGCCCTTCAGCGCGAACTCCCCCTCCGGTGCGAAGACGAGGCCGGCACCGACGGCGAGGTCCTTGACGGTGCTCGACACCAGGATGCCACCGTCGGAAGCCTGATCCATCACCCTCGACGCGATGTGCAGGGCAAGTCCCTTCACCTCCCCACCGCGCAGCTCGATCTCCCCCGTGTGGATGCCGATCCGCACCTCGACACCGATGGAGGCGAGCAGCTCCCTGATCGAGAGGGCACATGCGATCGCCCTCGCGGGGCCGTCGAACGTCGCGACACAGCCATCCCCGGTCATCGCCACTTCCCTCCCGCGGAAGCGGTCCAGCTGCGACCGGACCATCCGGTCGTGCTCGGCGAGCAGGTCGAGCCACCGCTCATCACCGAGTGCGGCCGCCTGCGTCGTCGAGTTGACGATGTCCGTGAACATGACCGTCGCGAGCACCCGATCGGAGGGTGCGACCTCTGCGCCTCCCGCGATGAACGACGCGACGTGATCCAACGTCGGCCCGAAGTCGCCTGCATGGAACGGGACGGTGTCGACGCCCTCGACGATGCGCAACTGCGCGCCGGGGATGTGCTCCGCGAGGAACTCGCTGTACGCGAGGCGGTGGTACAGGGCGTCGCGTCGTGCCACTACGAGCGTCGGCGCCTGGATCAGGGGGAGTGCCGAGCGAACGTCGATCTCGGAGAACCAGTCGAACGTCGTCCTCGCGAGACCATGGGGCACCGCCAGGCGCAGGTACCGCGTCCACCACGAACGGAAGCGAGGATCCCGTGCCGCCGTGGGAGCGGTCAACTCGAGCATCGCCCCGGTCGTCCCGTGCTGTTCCACGTAACCTGCCGAGAGGGCTGCGAGCAGCTCCCTCGGCATGCCGATCGGGTAGTCGTCGGACCTCGGGAGCCTCGCCAATGAATTGACGAGCACGAGCGACGAGACGCGCTCGGGGTCCGTCGCCGCGAGCATCATCGCAGCGAAGCCGCCCTCCGCGTCGCCGTAGATGACAGCCCTGGCACTCCCCGCGGCATCCATGACGGCCCGCAGGTCCTCCACGTTCGCCTCCATGGGGAGCCAGCGGTCCCGGTTCGGTACCGGGTCCGACACGCCAGACCCACGCATGTCGTAGTGGATGACCCTGCCCATGCCGGCCAGTCGATCGAGGAACCGGACGGCCGACGGCTCGTCCCAGATCGCATCCATGTTGGTGAGGGCGCTCGTGTTGAAGACGATGTCACGATCACCCGACCCGAACACCTGGTACGCCAGGAATCCAGTGGGGGTCTCGACGTAGTGAGTGTCCGGTCGTCCGCCGGGAATGCTCGTCGTCACACGGTCACGCTAGCCGCGGCCCACGTCCGGAGCCCTCGGACGATGTGGTGCGGGGGTCGCTATTCTCCCGGTGCTTCCGGTTCGTCGGGAGCGGCACTCGCCGGGATACCCAAGCGGCCAAAGGGAGCAGACTGTAAATCTGTTGGTTGTTGCCTTCGGAGGTTCGAATCCTTCTCCCGGCACGAGCGAGGCGCGGTAGCCTCGCGACATACGCCTCCTTAGCTCAGTGGCAGAGCACTTCCATGGTAAGGAAGGGGTCCCGGGTTCAAATCCCGGAGGAGGCTCCACCACACCGTTCGGCCGGCCCCCGTGGCGGCCGTCTCTTTGAACCCGTGACCCCTGCCTCTCGTCTTGGAAGGGGTCCAGATGTGGAGTCGGTCGCTGCGCTCCCGTCGTCTCCGGCCGATGCGTCCCGTCGGAGGTGCGAGGCGGAGATGGACCGGGTGTTGCGGTGAGGCTTCTGGTTCACATCCCGGAGGAGGCTCCACCACACCTTCGGCCGCCTTCCGTGGCGGCCGTCTGTTTGAACCCGTGACCCCTGCCTCTCGTCTTGGAAGGGGTCCAGATGTGGAGTCGGTCGCTGCGCTCCCGTCGTCTCCGGCCGATGCGTCCCGTCGGAGGTGCGAGGCGGAGATGGACCGGGTGTTGCGGTGAGGCTTCTGGTTCACATCCCGGAGGAGGCTCCACCACACCTTCGGCCGCCTTCCGGGGCGGCCGTCTCTTTGAACCCGTGACCCCTGCCTCTCGTCTTGGAAGGGGTCCAGCTGTGGAGTCGGTCGCTGCGCTCCCGTCGTCTCCTGCCGATGCGTCCCGTCGGAGGTGCGAGGCGGAGATGGACCTGGTGTTGCGGTGAGGCTTCTGGTTCACATCCCGGAGGAGGCTCCACCACACCGTTCGGCCGCCTTCCGGGGCGGCTGTCTGTTTGGACCCGTGGCCCCTGCCTCTTTTCTTGGAAGGGGTCCAGCTGTCGAGTCGGTCGCTGCGCTCCCGTCGTCTCCGGCCGATGCGGCCGCTGCCCGCCCGCTGGCTGGCGCGATTGCGTGAGTAGGAACCCGCCCATCTATACTCGCACCGAGTCCCAACCCTTCGAGCGCCACCGTTTCGCGGTGCCCGGCGGGAGCCGGTACGGCAGGGGCCCGGCCGGGCGCGTCCCGGCCGAGTACCGCGTGAGCGGTGCGCACACGGCGGCGTAGCTCAGTCGGTAAGAGCGCTCGACTCATAATCGAGAGGTCGGCAGTTCAAGTCTGCCCGCCGCTACGCACCATCCATATCAGACACTCGGTTCGGGAGGACCAGACGCATGGCGAAAGCAAAGTTCGAGCGGACGAAGCCGCATGTGAATATTGGGACGATGGGTCATATTGATCATGGGAAGACGACGTTGACGGCGGCGATTACGAAGACGTTGGCGGATGCGGGTGTGGGGTCGTCGTCGTTCACGGCGTTTGATGAGATTGATAAGGCGCCTGAGGAGCGTGAGCGGGGGATCACGATTGCGATCGCGCATGTGGAGTATGAGACGGAGAATCGTCATTACGCGCATGTGGATATGCCTGGGCATGCGGATTATGTGAAGAACATGATCACGGGTGCGGCGCAGGTTGATGGGGCGATTCTTGTGGTGTCGGCTGCGGATGGTCCGATGCCTCAGACGCGTGAGCATGTGTTGTTGGCGCGTCAGGTGGGTGTGCCGGCGATTGTGGTGTTCATGAACAAGGTGGATCAGGTCGACGATGATGAGTTGTTGGATCTGGTGGAGCTCGAGGTTCGTGATCTGCTGAATGAGTATGAGTTCCCTGGTGATGATGTGCCGGTGGTGCGTGGGTCGGCGTTGAAGGCGCTTGAGGGTGATGCGGATGCGGCGGCGCAGGTGATGGAGTTGATGGCTGAGGTGGATGCGTATATCCCTGAGCCGTTGCGTGAGACGGAGAAGCCGTTTGCGATGCCGATTGAGGATGTGTTCTCGATTACGGGTCGTGGGACGGTGGTGACGGGCCGTATCGAGCAGGGGACGTTGCATGTGGGGGATCAGGTCGAGATCATCGGGTTGCGTGATGTGCAGTCGACGACGGTGACGGGGATCGAGATGTTCCGCAAGTTGCTCGATGAGGGCCGTGCGGGGGACAACGTGGGGTTGTTGTTGCGTGGGATCGGGAAGGATGATGTGGAGCGTGGTCAGGTGGTGGCTGCGCCGAAGTCGATCACGCCGCATACCGATTTCGAGGCGAATGTGTACATCTTGACCAAGGATGAGGGTGGCCGGCACAACCCGTTCTTCGATGGGTATCGGCCGCAGTTCTATTTCCGGACGACGGATGTCACGGGTGAGGTGAAGTTGCCTGAGGGCACCGAGATGGTGATGCCGGGTGACAACACGGAGATGACGGTGGTGTTGGGCAAGCCGATCGCGATGGACGAGGGTCTGCGGTTCGCGATTCGTGAGGGTGGCCGCACCGTGGGTGCAGGCCGCGTCACCAAGATCATCAAGTAGCCGGACCGTGCCTCCCCACGGGGCGGCGACGAACGAAGTGAGAAGCCATGGCAAGTGACAAGCGACCGCCGATCACGCTCGCATGCGAGACGTGCAAGAGGCGCAACTACGTCACCACCAAGAACAAGTCGAACACGAGGGAACGCCTCGAGCTCAACAAGTACTGCCGGTGGTGCCGCGAGACGAAGTCGCATCGAGAGACGCGGTAGTCACCTGCCGCAATGACACCGGAGGGAGCCGATCGTGCGATCGGCTCCCTCCTCGTTCGTCCCCACATGGCCGTCGCCCCGTCGATGCCTGGGCTCGAGTGCGGCGGTAGTGTCCCCTTCCATGCTGGAGGAATTGACGACACCCACCGAGCTCGAGGGTGAGGTGCTCGGTCCGGTGACGGTGGCGCTGACCCCGGACCGGATCGCCTTCTACGCCGACACGACGGGGGAGGACCCCGACCGGTGGATCGATCAGGCGCCTCCCGGCTTCGCCTCCGTCCTCCTCTTCGCCGTCGCCGACCTCTTCCTCCACCACCCGAACGTCGTGCCCTTCACGGCGACGCTCCTCCATCTCGACCAGTCCTTCTCGTACCCACGCCCGATGCGGTCGGGGACCGCGATCACGATGGAGGGAACGATCACGAGGGTCCGGGAGCGGGCTGGATCCTTCTTCGTGACCTTCGACGCCATCGGGACCGACGACGACGGCGTCGTGCTCGAATCCTCCTCGACGTTCGTCCTCTCGGACCGCACGGCACCGGCCCCTTCCGAGACGATCGTCGAGCCCGGCGTCCGTGCGCGGGGAGTCGACGCCGGAGCACGTCGGTCGGCAAGTCGCCACGACCTCGTCCGGTACGCCGCGGCCACCAGGGACTTCAACCCCCTCCACTGGGACCACGAGACCGCCGTCGAGGCAGGGCTCCCGGGAACGGTCGTCCACGGACTCCTGATGTACGCCTGGCTCGTGCAGGCGGCAGCGGACACCGCTGGGGGACCGGTCGCATCCGCGAAGGTCAGGTTCCGTTCGGCACTCCACCCCGCGGAACAGGCCGATGTCGTGGCGGTCGTCGACGGCGAGGTGGTGAGGCTGGAGCTGGTGAGGGATGGCACCCAACTCGTGACCGGCACCGCTACCGTGGCCACCACCTCAGGGGAAGGCGAGCCGGGGTAACGGCATGGAACGCGAACGGGTCGAACCGACACAACCACACGATCTCGTCGACAGGGCCCGCGGTGGTGATCGGGATGCCTTCGGCGAGCTCGTCAGGATCCATCAGCACGAGGTGTTCACATTGGCCGTCCGGCTCGTCAGGGACCGTGAGCTCGCTGCCGACGTCACGCAGGACTCCTTCGTGCGCGCCTGGAGGGCGATGCCGAAGTTCCGCGGCGACGCGAAGTTCTCGACGTGGCTGCATCGCATCACCGTGAACACGGCGTGGACCCACAGGTCGAGGGCCAACAGGGTGCGCCTCGACCCGATCGACTCGCTCCCATCCGAGCCCGCCTCCGATGCCATCGATCCGATCAGGGCTGGTGAGTCGGTGTCGGTGCGGCCGACGATCGAGGAGGCCCTCGGCCACCTGTCGTCCTCGGTGCGATCCGTCGTGGTGCTCAAGGACGTCTACGACTGGAGCCATGCCGAGATCGCCGAACAGCTCGACATCTCGGTCACGGCCGCCAAGGTGCGGCTGCATCGTGGCCGCAAGGAGCTCCGCCAGAGGCTCCGCGCGTGGAAGGACGGCGCCGAGTGAACCTGCGATGCGTGACAGTCGCCGCCACCTTGTCGGCTCGCGGAGACGAGGGGCTGACGGATCCGATGCGCCGCCACAGCCTCGACTGCGGCCAGTGCCGCTCGGAACGATCGGGCCACGCGGCATACCGTGATGCCCTCGAGTCGCTCCGAGGGACCGAGTACGTTGCACCCGCCTCGATCGTGCACCGCGTCATGTCGGAGGTCGGGCCCTGGGTCGTGCCCGCACCGGAGCCCGCGATGGCGCACCGCCTCCGTGTCGCCACGGCGGCGATCGCCACGGCGGCTGCCACAGCGACGGCGGGAACCGTCGTCCTCATGCGCATGCACCGCCACCGCACCGCCTGAACCCCCTCCGGCGGCCCCCCGGAGGCTGGTTTACACTTCGGGTGAGGGGTACATATACTTCCCGGCCGGGCCCACGCCTGGCCGAAGGGGTGTAGCTCCAATTGGCAGAGCGCCGGTCTCCAAAACCGGATGTTGTGGGTTCGAGTCCCGCCACCCCTGCGAACTACCGAGGAGTAGGCAGTTGAACCGTGAGATGCGACGCCTTGCGGCGAAGGAAGAAGAGCGTGCGAAGAAGCGACGCTCCGAAGGCCCGCGTCAAGGCAAGAAGTCGTCCAAGGACGACCAGCTGAGCCTCTTCCAGCGAGCGAAGAAGTACCTCCACGAGGTGCGCTCGGAGATGAAGAAGGTCAATTGGCCGACCAGGGACGAGCTCGTCACGTACACGATCGTCGTGTTCGGCATGACGACCGTGCTCACGCTCCTCGTGTTCGGTATGGACTGGGGCTTCAACAAGCTCGTCTTCTCAGTACTGGATGCGATCACCTGATGGCTGAAGCAATCGAAGAACTGACGACCGACGTCGATGCGACCGAGGGCGTCGAGGAGATCGCCGAGCCCAAGCCGCTCAGCCCCTACGACCTCCCGGGCGCGTGGTACGTGATCCACTCCTACTCGGGCTACGAGAACAAGGTGAAGGCGAACCTCGAGACCAGGGTCAAGTCCATGCACCTCGAGGACAAGGTCTTCGACGTCGTGATCCCGATGGAGGACGTCGTCGAGTACAAGAACGGCAAGAAGGTCACGGTCGAGCGCAAGAAGTTCCCCGGGTACGTGCTGGTGCGCATGTACATGGACGACGACTCCTGGTACGCCGTGCGCAACACCCCCAACGTGACGGGGTTCGTCGGCTCCGGCACCAAGCCGAGCCCGCTCTCGCGGCGCGAGGTCGAGCGCATCCTCGGCGTCGAGAAGGAAGAGGGCACCAAGAAGGACAAGCCCACCTTCAAGCCCGCATGGGAGATCGGCGAGACGGTGCGTGTCGTCGAGGGCCCGTTCGCGGACTTCAACGGCGTCATCGAGGACATCAACATCGACCAGTCGAAGGTCCGTGTCCTCGTCGACATCTTCGGCCGCGAGACGCCGGTCGAACTGAACTTCGACCAGATCATCAAGTACTGATACAGCGAGGAAGACGACACATGGGCCGCAAGAGACTGATGACCGTGCTGAAGCTGCAGATCCCCGCGGGGTCGGCCAGCCCCGCCCCGCCGGTGGGACCGGCGCTCGGCCAGCACGGCGTGAACATCATGGACTTCGTCCAGGCGTACAACACGGCCACCCAGGCCCAGACCGGCACGATCATCCCCGTCGAGATCTCCATCTACGAGGACCGGTCGTTCACCTTCGTGACGAAGACGCCGCCCGCGGCCGTCCTCCTGCGCCAGGCAGCCAAGATCGAGAAGGGCTCCTCCGTCCCGCACAAGGAGAAGGTGGGGTCCGTCACCAGGGCGCAGGTCCGCGAGATCGCCGAGACCAAGATGCCCGACCTCAACGCCAACGACATCGACAACGCGATGCTCATCATCGAGGGCACCGCCCGTTCGATGGGCCTCGAGGTCGTCGAGGCCTGACCTCGCCCTCGGTTCCCAGGGACCGGGGGTGCCTCCATGCAACTGAACGGATAGTGGAAGGGCCACGGGCCCGCAACACCACGAAAGGAACGACATGGCCGTCACGAAGAACCGTGCCGACGTCGATCGCCGGTACGACGATCAGACCCTCTACGCACCCGAGGACGCCGTCGCCCTCGCGAAAGACCTCTCCAGGGCGAAGTTCGATGAATCCATCGACATCGCGTTCCAGCTCGGCATCGACGCACGACAGGCCGATCAGATGATCCGCGGGACGGTGTCCCTCCCACACGGAACCGGCAAGGACGTCAAGGTCCTCGTCTTCGCGAACGACCAGATCAAGGAGGCGGAGGAGGCCGGCGCCGACATCGTCGGTGGCAAGGAGCTCGCCGACGAGATCGCGGCCGGTCGCGCCCTCGACTGGGATGTCACCATCGCCACGCCCGACATGATGCCGGTGGTGGGCAAGCTCGGACAGGTGCTCGGCCCGCGTGGCCTGATGCCCAACCCGAAGACC
Organism: uncultured Acidimicrobiia bacterium; assembly: GCA_963792405.1. Lineage (GTDB taxonomy): Bacteria > Actinomycetota > Acidimicrobiia > Spongiisociales > UBA5794 > SZUA-442. The sequence continues at coordinate 1,567,704 of CAWBVU010000006.1, read as the reverse complement.
GGGACGGTGACCACCGACGTGGGCAAGACCGTCCAGGCGTTCAAGGCCGGCCGCGTCGAGTACCGCAACGACCGGTACGGCAACGTCCACGTCCCGATCGGCAGGGTGTCGTTCGAGCAGGATCAGCTGCTCGACAACCTCGCCGAGATCGCGTCGGAGCTCAAGCGGGTGAAGCCCGCCGCCTCGAAGGGCCGCTACATGCGCAAGATCGCTGTGTCGTCGACCATGGGCCCCGGCATCAAGATCGACCCCTCTGCCCTCGAGGACTTCCTGAAGGCCCGTCGCTAGGGCACCGCGGCGGGACCACGAGCCACTGCGAAGGGGCGGCCACGGACCATCCGTAGGCCGTTCTTTCGCGTTCTCGGCCACCTGCGCCGGTGCGGGGGCGGTTCCGGGCCCGAAGACCCGAATACGGGTTGACATCGCCGTTCGGTGCGGCGAGCATTGGGTCAGATAGCAGGGGATCGTTGGAGGAGGGAAACACGAGGCGATCCACCACCGCCTCGAGGTGGCTTCGACACTTCGGGCCACGCAGGCCGGCCCCTACCCCGGCCCTTCCGGAGTGACTGCGAGTTGATGGCTTCCTGGCCCGCCGTCTACTCGAACCTCGATACCGCCACCACCCTCCTCCAACATCCCCCTGCTATTGACCTCCCACCCCGCACCCCGGCCGTCGTTCGCATCGAGCCGTCCTCTGCGCTGATCGCCGTGATCGGGAGTGGTACGACCGTCCTTCGTGTAGCATCCGCCCACAACCTCATACCGACCCGAGACCGTTGGTGCCGATCGGCATAAGTCACCAGACGCCAGCGCAGGCCGACTTCCCATGAAGCTCCTGTCGTCTCGTGTCGGGGGCTTCGATCGCGTCGGGGCCCAAGGGTTGGCACAACGGAAGTCCGTTTGAGGAGGACGACACATGCCACGACCGGAGAAGGTCCAGGCGGTCGCCGAGATCAAAGAGCGTCTCGAGGAGGCACACGCCGTGTTCCTCGCCGAGTACGCAGGCCTTTCGGTCAAGGACCAGCAGGCACTGCGGCGAGAGCTGCGCGCCAACGATGCGGAGTTCAAGGTCGTCAAGATGACCCTGGCCCGTCGCGCTGCCGACGGCCTCGACATCGCCGAGTTCGACGAATTGCTGATCGGCCCCACGGGCATCGCATTCGCCGACGGTGATCCCGTCGGGGCAGCCAAGGCGCTCAAGGAGTTCGCCAAGACCCATGAGGTGTTCACGATCAAGGGTGGACTCCTCGGGTCAGACTTCCTGACGGCGGAGAGGATCTCCGAGCTCGCCGACATCGAGCCGCGCGAGGTCCTCCTCGCGAAGCTCGCAGGTGCCATGAAGGCACCGATGGCGAACCTCGCGGGCCTCCTCGCCGCGCTGCCGCGCAACACGGCCTCCGTTCTCAAGCAACTGCTCGAGAAGAAGGAGGCAGGTGCGGTGGTGGCCGCTGCGGAGGAGATCGTCGCCGAGGCCGCTGCCGAGGCCGTCGCCGAGGCCGCGGTCGCGGAAGCCGACGATGCCGTCGATGCAGCCGCTGAGGTGGTCGTCGACGAGGAGACCGTCGAAGACGTCACCGACGAGCCCGAGACCGAAGAGACCGAGACTGATTCCGAGGCGACTGTCGAGGCATCGGATGATGCCGTCGACGCGACCGATGACGACGACGATGAGGCGTCTGCGGACGCCGAGGAGAAATGATCATGGCCAAGATGACAACCGATGAGCTGCTCGGCGCCTTCGAGGAGATGACCGTCCTCGAGCTGTCCGAGTTCCTCAAGGCGTTCGAGGAGAAGTTCGAGGTGACCGCCGCCGCACCGGTGGCCGTCGCCGCCGTCGCCGCCGGTGGTGCCGATGCCGCCGCCGCCGAGGAGGAGAAGGACGAGTTCGACGTCGTCCTCGTCTCCGCGGGCGACAAGAAGATCCAGGTGATCAAGGAGGTCCGCGGCCTCACGAGTCTCGGCCTCAAGGAGGCCAAGGAACTCGTCGACGGTGCTCCCAAGAGCATCCTCGAGGCGGTCGACAAGGACACCGCAGAGAAGGCGAAAGAGGTCCTCGAGGGCGCTGGCGCGACCATCGAGCTCAAGTAGCGACGAGCGCGGTCGTCGATCCGCGCACCGCATTCCCAGAGGGGCCCCGGCATCACCGGGGCCCCTCTCGCGTGGGGATCGTCGGTAGGGTGGTGCGATGGACGAACCTCGGCTGAGCCCCGAGATCCTGTCGTACTACGCGGGGGCGTGGGACGAGGACGCCCGTCTGCGCACGGGCCTCGGTGAGCTCGAGTTCCTCAGGACGCAGGAGATCGTCAGGCGCCTGCTCCCCGAACCCGGACGGCAGATCCTCGACGTGGGCGGTGCCTCCGGTGTCCACGCCGAGTGGCTCCTCGACGACGGCCATTGCGTGCACCTGCTCGATCCCGTTCCCGATCATGTCTCGCAGGCATCCGATCGCCTCGGGGCACATCCCCGATTCACGGCCGAGGTGGGAGACGGCCGCCGTCTCCCGGTCGCGGATGGCTCCCATGACATGGTGCTCCTGTTCGGCCCGCTCTACCACCTGACCGAACGCGCCGACCGCCTCGCGACGTGGCGGGAGGCGTCGAGGGTGCTGCGCCCCGGGGGCGTCGTCGTGGCATCGGTGATCACGCGCTTCGCCTCGCTGTTCAGTGGCTTGTCGAGCGGGGATCTCTTCGACCCGGCCTTCGGCTCGGTGGTGGCGCAGGACCTTCGCGATGGGCAGCATCGCAACCCTGGAGGTCGGGACTGGTTCACCACGGCCTACTTCCATCATCCGAGCGAGGTCACCGAGGAGGCGTCCGAGGCGGGGCTGGAGGTCGACGGCACCTACGGTGTCGAGGGGATCGCCTCGTGGATCCCCGGGCTCGCGCGTCGTTGGAGCGACCCGGGGGCACGCCCGGTCATCATCGAGGCGGCCAGGGCGATCGAATCGGAACCGACCCTCATGGGGCTCGGTCCCCACCTCCTCGTCGTGGCGAGACCTGCCTCATCGTGAGCCTCGAGCGGCCGAACCATCCTTGACCGTTCAGGGGTTCCGTTGTATCGTTCGCGCAACAGTTGAAGCCTTTCTACGACTCGCCCCCCGGAGAGCCGGGATAGCTGCGTGCTATCCCGGATTTGTGCTATCCTGAGCACTTCGCCCGTTACCCGTCCCCAGCTGCCCGTTGCTGGTCATCGAATTGAGGAGGATCCGCGTTGGCCCGTGCGCGTTCCGATCGATTGTCATTCGCCAAGATCCCCGAGGTCCAGGAACTGCCCGATCTCCTCGGCATCCAGAGGGAGTCGTTCGACGCCTTCCTCGAGTCCGGCCTCAAGCAGATGTTCGACGAGGTTTCGCCGATCGAGGATTTCACCGGCAATCTCGCGCTGGAGCTGACGGACCACCGGTTCGACGAGCCACCGCTGACGATCGAGGAGGCGAAGGACAGGGACGCCAACTACTCGCGACCCCTGTTCGTCACGGCCCGATTCCTCAACAAGGAGACCGGCGAGATCAAGGAACAGCAGGTCTTCCTCGGCGACTTCCCGATGATGACCGACAACGGGACCTTCATCATCAACGGCACCGAGCGCGTCGTCGTCAGCCAGCTGGTACGGAGCCCGGGCGTGTACTTCGACGGCACTCTCGACAAGACGTCGGGTCGCTCCATGTACTCCGCCAAGGTCATCCCGGGCCGCGGCGCATGGCTCGAGTTCGACATCGACAAGAAGGACACGATCGGCGTGCGTGTCGACCGCAAGCGACGCCAGTATGTCAGCACGTTCCTGCGCGCCCTCGGCATCGCTGAGACGGACGAGGAGATGATCGCGCTGCTCGGTGACTCCGACCTCGTACGCAACACGCTCGAGAAGGATCCGACGTCGACGAGGGACGAAGCGCTCCTCGACCTCTACCGGAAGCTTCGCCCCGGTGAGCTCACCACCGTCGAATCCGCCCGCAGCCTGATCAAGACGCTGTTCCGCACGCCGAAGCGGTACGACCTCACGAGGGTCGGTCGCTACAAGGTGAACCAGAAGCTCGGCCGTGAGGTGACGATCGACCTCCTCGACAACTACCGGGCGGACGAGCAGGGGCTCATCACCGACGACGACATCGTCGCCACGATCAAGTACCTCAGCGCGCTCGACGAGGGCAGGGACGGATACCGCGTCGACGACATCGACAACTTCCAGAACCGCCGCATCCGCACGGTCGGGGAGCTGATCCAGAACCAGATCCGCGTGGGTCTCACCCGGCTCGAGCGGGTGGTGCGCGAGCGCATGACCACACAGGATCCCGAGGCCATCACGCCCCAGACGCTGATCAACATCCGGCCGGTGGTGGCCTCGATCAAGGAGTTCTTCGGCACCTCCCAGCTGAGCCAGTTCATGGACCAGCCGAACCCCCTGGCCTCGATCACGCACCGCAGGCGCCTGTCCGCACTCGGCCCGGGCGGGCTGTCGCGTGAGCGGGCAGGGTTCGAGGTGCGCGACGTCCACCCGTCCCACTACGGGCGCATGTGCCCCATCGAGACCCCCGAGGGCCCGAACATCGGCCTGATCGGATCCCTCGCCTCCTATGCGAGGGTCAACCGCTTCGGGTTCATCGAGACCCCGTACCGCCGTGTGGTGGACGGGAAGGTGACGAGCCACGTCGACTACCTGACGGCATCCGAGGAGGAGGGCCACGTCATCGCACAGGCGAATGCACCGCTCAATCCCGACGGGTCCTTCGCCAACGAGCGCGTGCTCGTGCGCAAGACGGGCGGCGAGGTCGACACGGTGACGGCGGACAAGGTCGACTACATGGACGTGTCGCCCAAGCAGGTGGTGTCGGTCGCCACGGCACTCATCCCCTTCCTCGAGCACGACGATGCCAACCGTGCCCTGATGGGCTCCAACATGCAGCGCCAGGCGGTGCCCCTCGTCACCTCCGATGCACCCCTCGTCGGCACCGGCATGGAGGACCGTGCGGCCAAGGACTCGGGTGAGGTGATCGTCTGCCCGTTCGACGGCGAGGTCGTCTCCGTGACCGGCGAGGAGATCGTCGTCAAGGAGGCAGGCGCCAACCGGAAGCACACGTTCACCCTGAAGAAATTCGAACGCTCCAACCAGGGCACCTGCATCAACCAGAAGCCCATCGTTCGCGAGGGCGACAAGGTGAAGAAGGGCGATGCCCTCGCCGACGGCGCGTCGACCGAACAGGGCGAGCTGGCGCTCGGACGCAACCTCATGGTCGCGTTCATGCCGTGGGAGGGCCACAACTTCGAGGATGCGATCATCATCTCCGAGCGCCTCGTCAAGGAGGACGTCCTCACCTCGATCCACATCGAGGAGCACGAGATCGAGGCACGGGACACGAAGCTCGGCGCCGAGGAGATCACGAGGGACATCCCCAACGTCGCCGAGGAGGTCCTCATGGACCTCGACGAGCGCGGCATCATCCGCATCGGCGCCGAGGTCGGGCCGGGCGACTACCTGGTGGGCAAGGTCACCCCGAAGGGCGAGACCGAGCTCACACCCGAGGAACGCCTGCTGCGCGCCATCTTCGGTGAGAAGGCCCGTGAGGTCAGGGACGTCTCCCTCAAGGTGCCCCACGGTGAGTCCGGCAAGGCCATCGCGGTGAAGGAGTTCAGCCGCGAGGAGGGCTACGACCTGCCCCCCGGCATGAACGAGCTCGTGCGGGTCTACGTCGCCAACCAGCGCAAGATCTCCGCCGGTGACAAACTCGCGGGTCGCCACGGGAACAAGGGCGTCATCGCCAAGATCCTCCCCGAGGAGGACATGCCGTTCTTCGAGGACGGCACGCCGGTCGACATCATCCTGTCGCCCCTCGGTGTGCCCTCCCGCATGAACCTCGGCCAGGTGCTCGAGACGCACCTCGGGTGGGCCGCGGCGACCGGATGGGAGTCCTTCGACGACATCGACAGCCCGGCAGGCGTCGGCGCCGCGCCCTGGACGAAGGTGGCGACACCGGTGTTCGACGGTGCGCACGAGGACGAGGTCCTCAAGGTGCTCGAGAAGTCACTCCCGAACCGCGACGGCGTGCAGCTGATCGATCCGGAGGGCAAGGCGACCCTCTACGACGGTCGCAGCGGCGAGCCGTTCGATTCGCCGATCACGGTCGGCTACATGTACATCCTCAAGCTCGTCCACCTGGTCGATCACAAGATCCACGCCAGGTCGACCGGCCCGTACTCCATGATCACCCAGCAGCCGCTCGGCGGAAAGGCGCAGTTCGGCGGCCAGCGATTCGGCGAGATGGAGGTCTGGGCACTCGAGGCGTACGGCGCCGCCTATGCCCTCCAGGAGCTGCTCACCATCAAGTCCGATGACGTGCGCGGCAGGGTCAAGGTCTACGAGGCGATCGTCAAGGGCGAGAACATCCCCGAACCGGGAATACCCGAGTCCTTCAAGGTGCTCGTCAAGGAGATGCAGTCGCTGTGCCTCAACGTCGAGATGCTCTCGGCAGGCGAGGAAGTGGAGCTCAAGGACCTCGAGGACGACGTCTTCAGGACCGCAGCCTCCCTCGGCATCGACATCTCACGCCCCGAGCGGCCAGACGTCGAGTTCTGATCCACCCGACCACGAGAACTGATACGGAGCGCACGTGCCACAACTCTTCGATGAACTGAAAATCGGTCTCGCATCCTCGGACCAGATCCGTTCCTGGTCCTACGGTGAGGTCAAGAAGCCAGAGACGATCAACTACCGCACGCTCAAGCCGGAGAAGGACGGCCTCTTCGACGAGCGGATCTTCGGGCCCACGAGGGACTGGGAGTGCTACTGCGGCAAGTACAAGCGGGTCCGCTTCCGCGGCATCGTCTGCGAGCGATGCGGCGTGGAGGTGACGAGGGCGAAGGTCCGTCGCGAGCGCATGGGTCACATCGAGCTCGCGGCACCCGTCACCCACATCTGGTTCTTCAAGGGTGTGCCGAGCCGGCTCGGTTATCTCCTCGACATGTCCCCCAAGGAGCTCGAGAAGGTCATCTACTTCGCCGCGTACCTCGTCACCCACGTCGACGACGAGAAGCGGCAGAAGGACCTCCCCGACCTCGAGGAAGCGGCACGCCATGAGCGCCTGCTCATCACCGAGGAGTTCGAGGAGTGGAAGGAAGCCCGGCTCGAGCGCCTCGAGGGCGAGCTCGCCCAGATGGAGGACGCCGGCGCCAAGCCGAACGAGATCAACGCCCGGAAGAAGGAAGTCGAGCGGGAGATCCGCGACAGGGAGGACCGCGCAACGGTCGAGATCGACCTCCTCGACGAGGCCTTCGACACGTTCAAGTCGCTCAAGCCCCGCGACCTCATCGAGTCCGAGCAGCTGTGGCGTGAGATCGTCGACCGCTACGGCGAGTACTACATCGGCGGCATGGGCGCAGAGTTCGTCAAGGACCTCATCAACCGCATGGACCTCCAGGAGGAGGTCGAGCGCCTCCGCGAGGACCTCGACTCCAACAGCCAGCAGCGTCGGCAGCGGGCGATGAAGCGGCTCAAGGTCGTCCAGCCCTTCGCCGACGGGAAGAACGATCCATCCGGCATGATCCTCGAGGCCATTCCCGTGATCCCGCCGGATCTCCGCCCCATGGTGCAGCTCGATGGTGGACGCTTCGCGACGTCGGACATGAACGATCTGTACCGAAGGGTCATCAACCGCAACAACAGACTCAAGCGGCTCATCGACCTCGGCGCGCCCGAGATCATCGTCAACAACGAGAAGCGCATGCTCCAGGAGGCCGTCGACGCGCTGTTCGACAACGGCCGCCGCGGCCGCGCGGTGACCGGCCCCGGCTCACGGCCGCTGAAGTCGCTGTCGGACATGCTGAAGGGCAAGCAGGGCCGCTTCCGTCAGAACCTGCTCGGCAAGCGCGTCGACTACTCGGGCCGCTCGGTCATCGTGGTCGGCCCCCAGCTGCGACTCCACCAGGCAGGGCTCCCCAAGATCATGGCCCTCGAGCTGTTCAAGCCGTTCGTGATGAAGCGCCTCGTCGACCTCGACATCGCGCAGAACATCAAGGCGGCCAAGCGTATGGTCGAGCGCAGGCGCCCACAGGTGTGGGACGTGCTCGCCGACGTGATCCAGGAGCATCCCGTCCTCCTCAACCGTGCCCCGACGCTGCACCGCCTCGGCATCCAGGCGTTCGAGCCGGTGCTCATCGAGGGCAAGGCGATCCAGCTGCATCCGCTCGTCTGTGAGGCATTCAACGCCGACTTCGATGGCGACCAGATGGCCGTCCACCTCCCGCTCTCGGCAGAGGCCCAGGCGGAGGCGAGGACGCTGATGCTGTCCGCGAACAACGTGCTGTCGCCTGCGGACGGTCGCCCGATCGTGACGCCGTCCCAGGACATGATCATCGGCATGTACTACCTGTCGGCGCTCGTCCCGGACGCCAAGGGCGCCGGTCGTGCGTTCACCTCGGTCGACGAGGCGATGATGGCCTACGAGGTCGGCGACCTGTCGCTGCATGCCCCGATCAGGGTCAGGGTGGGCGCCCTCGCGGGTGACCCCGAGATGCATGCGCAGCTCAAGCCGCTCCTGGGTGACCTGATCGACGCCGAGCCGGTGGACGGGTCGGTGCTGGTGGACACGACGCTCGGCAGGTCGATCCTCAACGGCGCGTTCCCCCACGACTTCCCGTACGTGAACGCCGTGCTCCTCAAGTCCGACATCCGGACGCTGGTCGAGGAGGTCATCCACGCCTACGACAAGCCGGACGTCGCCAACACCCTCGACGCGATCAAGGAACTCGGCTTCCACTACGCGACGCGGGCAGGGCTGACGATCGGTCTCCAGGACGTCAAGACCCCTCCGGAGAAGAAGGAGATCCTCGCCGACTTCGAGGAGCAGGCTGCGAAGGTCGAGAACCTGTACCAGAAGGGCGTCATCACCGACGACGAGCGCAGGTCCGAGCTGATCGAGATCTGGACCGTCGCCACCGACAAGGTGAAGGACGCGATGCAGAACACGCTGCAGTCCGATCCCTTCAATCCCATGGACATGATGGTCCGATCGGGAGCGAGGGGGAACATCATGCAGTTGCGCCAGATCGCCGGCATGCGTGGGCTCGTCGCGAACCCGAAGGGTGACATCATCCCGCAGCCGATCAAGGCGAACTTCCGGGAGGGCCTGACCGTGCTCGAGTACTTCATCTCGACGCATGGCGCCCGCAAGGGACTCGCCGACACGGCGCTGCGTACGGCGGACTCCGGGTACCTGACGCGTCGTCTGGTCGATGTCGCCCAGGAGATCATCATCCACGACGAGGAGACCGAGGATCCGGGTCTCGTGGTCAAGGTCCGTGAGGCCGATGGCCGCTCCGTCCGCCACCTGCGCAACCACGTCTTCGGACGGGTGCTCGCAGAGGACGTCAAGATCGGCAGGGCCGTGGCCGAGCTGCCGGACGGGCGCAAGCTCAAGGCGGGGTTCGTGCTCGATCGCGAGGCCGTCAAGGGCCTCACGCAGCTCGAAGACGTCACGGAGATCCGGGTGCGTTCGCCGCTGACGGACACGTCGAAGTACGGCATCTCGAAGCTGTCATACGGCATCGACCTCGCGACGGGGTCGATGGTCGAGCCGGGCACGGCAGTCGGCATCATGGCCGCCCAGTCGATCGGCGAGCCGGGGACCCAGCTGACGATGCGCACGTTCCACACGGGTGGTATCGCCGGTGAGGACATCACCCACGGTCTGCCACGCGTGACCGAGCTCTTCGAGGCACGCACGCCGAAGGGTGTCGCGATCCTCGCAGAGGTCGGCGGTGCGGTGAAGCTGGACGAGGATCCCGAGACCGGGGCACGGTACGTGGTCATCGTCGATGGCGACGAGGACGCCGCCAAGTACCAGCTACCGGTGAGGGCGCGGCTCCGTGTCGCCGAGGGTGACATCATCGAGCCGGGAACGCAGCTCACCGAGGGTCCGCTGGATCCGAAGGAGGTCCTCAACATCCAGGGCGTGCGCGCATGCCAGCGGTATCTCGTGGACCAGGTTCAGGAGGTGTATCGCAGCCAGGGTGTCGACATCCACGACAAGCACATCGAGCTGATCGTCCGCCAGATGCTGCGCAGGGTGCGCATCGTCAGCCCCGGTGACGGTCCGTGGCTGCCCGCGGAGCTCGTCGACACCCAGGAGTTCAGGGACACCAACCGCCAGCTGGTCGAGGACGGCAAGCAGCCCGCCGAAGGTCGCCCCGAGCTGATGGGGATCACCAAGGCGTCGCTCGCGACCGACTCGTGGCTATCGGCTGCGTCCTTCCAGGAGACGACGCGGGTCCTCACCGAGGCATCGCTCAACTCCAAGTCGGACTACATGCGTGGCCTGAAGGAGAATGTGATCATCGGCAAGCTCATCCCTGCAGGGACGGGATCGGACACCTACCAGAGCATCGAGCCGATGCTCCCCGGGGCGTCCGTGCCGACGGCTGCGGCCCTCTTCGGCGACATCGACGTGGAGTCGGCCGATGATGCCCTCCCGCAGGACCCTGCGGAGTGGCTCGCCTCACTCGGCGCCGTGAACGTCGACGTCACGGTCGACATCGGAGCCGACGACGACTCGGACGGTTGAGCGACCTGACGAGATGACGACGCGAGGGGGCCCTTCGGGGCCCCCTCGGCGCGCCGGGCCCGCCCACCGTGTGGCCGCCGAGGGTCGAGGGTGGGACCCCGTCACCACGACGACGTGCCGTGCCCTCCCTTGAAGGGACCCTCGATCTCGGAGGTGATCCAACCCCCGTAGAACCCCCCTGCCTGGGGAAGGACCTCCTCGCCGCCCACCGTGCAGCGATCGACCCTGCCCGGGTAGAACGCGATGGCATCGATGAGTGCCGCGAAGTCGGTCGACGGGTCCGGATACGACCACGCGGCGTCCGACGATGTGGCGTGATCCACTTTCAGGTCCCAGTACGCGGCGATGCCCTTGAACTCGCAGAAGCTGCGCGACGCCGAGGGAACGAGCGACTCCATCGCGACATCCGCGGCGGGGATGTAGAACGTCGGTGGGTGCGAGGTCTCGAGCACCCGCAGCGCCCTCGACGTCCTCGCGATGACGACTCCCGCGAACTCGACCTCCACAAGGCGATCGTCCGGCACGACGATCGGGGGTCGCGGATAGGACCAGACGGACTCGGAGGGCCGGTGGTGTGTCATGCTATGGGTTCGGAGGTGCACGGGACTGCGGATGGACGTCGTCGAGCCCGACGGCGGGTGCAAAGTTCGCGAGTATGAGTTCCTTAGTTAAGATATAAGCATCTTTCGAAGGAAGGCCACGATGACGATCACCAAGGCGCCGACTCGCACCATGAAGACCCTGGACGGAAACGAGGCTGCCGCATCGGTCGCCTACCGCACGAACGAGGTGCTCGCGATCTACCCGATCACGCCGAGTTCCCCGATGGGTGAGCTGTCGGACACCTGGTCGAACCAGCGCAAGCCGAATGTCTGGGGGAACGTCCCCACGGTCATGGAGATGCAGTCGGAGGCGGGAGCAGCGGGAACCGTCCACGGCTCGTTGCAGGCGGGTGCGCTGACATCGACCTTCACCGCGTCACAGGGCCTCCTCCTCATGATCCCCAACATGTACAAGATCGCCGGTGAGCTCCTGCCCGCGGTGTTCCACGTGGCGGCTCGCACGCTCGCGACCCATGCGCTGTCGATCTTCGGCGACCACAGCGACGTCATGGCCACTCGGGCCACAGGGTGGTCCATGCTGGCGTCGAACTCCGTCCAGGAGGCCCACGACCTCGCGCTCATCGCCCAGGCCGCGACCCTCGAGAGCCGCATCCCGTTCGTGCACTTCTTCGACGGGTTCCGGACCTCGCACGAGGTCAACATGATCGAGCTGCTGTCCGACGACGACATCAGGTCCATGATCCCGATCGAGACCGTCCTCGCCCATCGTGGGCGGCGCCTCGACCCGGACCGTCCTGTCCTGCGCGGAACGGCACAGAATCCGGACGTCTTCTTCCAGGCCCGCGAGGCGTGCAACCCCTACTACGACGCCGTCCCCGACATCGTCCAGGGCGTGATGGATCGCTTCGCCGACAGGGTCGGCCGGCGGTACGGGCTGTTCGACTACGTCGGTGCGCCGGACGCGACCGAAGTGATCGTGATGATGGGCTCCGGGTCCTCCGCCGCCGAATCGGCCGTCAGGGCCATCAACGAGTCCGGCGGCAAGGTCGGGCTGGTGAAGGTCCGCCTCTTCCGTCCCTTCTCCCCGGCGGCCCTCGTCGCCGCCCTCCCGTCGACGGTGCGCACGATCGCCGTGTTGGACAGGACGAAGGAGCCCGGGGCCGTCGGCGAGCCGCTGCTCCAGGACGTGCTGACCTGCGTCGTGGAGGAGACCCAGGCGGGAAGGACCTCATGGACCGAGCTCCCAAGGGTCATCGGGGGGCGGTACGGGTTGTCGTCGAAGGAGTTCACCCCTGCGATGGTCGCGGGCGTCTTCTCCGAGGCGGCGAAGCAGGATCCGAAGCGTCGATTCACGGTCGGGATCGTCGACGACGTGACCCACCTCTCCCTCGACTACGACGACACCTTCGACATCGGCCACCATGCCAAGGTGAGGGCGCTGTTCTACGGCCTCGGCGCCGACGGCACGGTCGGTGCGAACAAGAACACCGTCAAGATCATCGGTGACGACACGGACATGTACGCGCAGGGCTACTTCGTCTATGACTCCCGCAAGTCGGGGTCCATGACGACCTCACACCTCCGGTTCGATACCGAGCCGATCGATGAGCCGTACCTGATCTCGAACGCGAATTTCGTCGCCTGCCATCAGTTCGAGTTCCTCGAGAGGGTCGATGTGCTCGGCAAGGCCGCCAGGGGAGCCACCTTCCTCCTCAACAGCCCATACGGGCCGGACGAGGTGTGGGACCACCTCCCCGTGGAGGTCCAGCGCGAGATCATCGCCAAGGACCTGTCCGTGTACTCGGTGGACGCCAGCGCCGTCGCTCGGGAGGCGGGGCTCGGCCAGAGGATCAACACGGTCCTCCAGACGTGCTTCTTCGCCGTGAGCGATCTGCTCCCGTACGACGAGGCCGTCGCGGCGATCAAGCGAGCGATCGAGTCGTCGTACTCGAAGTTCGGCGACGTCGTGGTCGAACGCAACAACGCCGCCGTCGACGGTGCCCTCGCGGGACTCAAGAAGATCGACGTCCCTGCCGAGGCGACGTCGACCACCCACCTACGCCGGACCATCCCCGAAGACGCCCCCGACTTCGTCCAACGGGTCACCGCGATGATGCTCGAGGACAGGGAGATCTGCTGCCGGTGTCGGCGATGCCCGTCGATGGCACCTTCCCCACCGGGACGACCAGGTATGAGAAGCGCTCGATCGCTGTCGACATCCCGATCTTCGACCCGGAGATCTGCATCGAGTGCGCGAAGTGCTCGATGGTCTGTCCGCATGCCGCCATCCGGCTCAAGGTGTTCGAGGAGGGCGCTCTCACTGGCGCGCCCGCAGGCTTCAAGTCGCGCCAGTTCCGCAGCAAGGACATGCCGGACATGCTCATGACGATCCAGGTCGCCCCGGACGATTGCACGGGCTGCTCGGTGTGCGTGGACGTCTGCCCCGCCAAGTCCAAGACCGAGGTCAAGCACAAGGCCATCAACATGGAGCCGAAGGTGGACCACCTCGAGGCCGAGCGGGCGAACTGGGACTTCTTCCTGTCGATCCCTGAGCCGCCCCGCGACAAGATGCGCGCCGACACGGTGAAGGGATCCCAGATCCTCGAGCCCCTCTTCGAGTTCTCGGGCGCATGCTCGGGGTGTGGCGAGACGCCCTATGTCAAGCTGGTCAGCCAGCTCTTCGGGGATCGGCTGCTGGTCGCCAACGCGACGGGATGCTCGTCGATCTACGGGGGCAACCTCCCGACGACCCCGTGGACGACGAACGCCGATGGCCGTGGACCCGCGTGGGCGAACTCACTGTTCGAGGACAACGCCGAGTTCGGGCTCGGTATGAGGGTCGCCCTCGATGTCGAGATCGCGGAGGCCGAGCGCCTCCTCGCGATGTTGGCATCCGACGTCGGCACCGAGCTCGCCGCGTCGATCCTGGAGGCCGACCAGTCGACCGAGGAGGGCATCGAGCAGCAGCGGCGCCGCATCGCGCTGCTCGACGATGTGCTCACCACCCTCGACACGGAGGAGGCGAATCGCCTCAAGGTCGTGTCGGGGTCGCTCGTCAAGAAGAGCGTGTGGATCATGGGCGGCGACGGCTGGGCCTACGACATCGGATTCGGCGGCGTGGACCATGCCCTTGCGTCCGGTCTCGACATCAACATCCTGGTGATGGACACCGAGGTGTACTCGAACACGGGCGGCCAGGCCTCCAAGGCGACGCCGCGAGGCGCCGTCGCGAAGTTCGCAGCGGGGGGCAAGCCGACGGGCAAGAAGGACCTCGGCCAGATCGCGATGTCGTACGGCAGCGTCTACGTCGCCCAGGTCGCCCTCGGTGCCAACAACATGCAGACGGTCAAGGCGATCGCCGAGGCCGAGTCGTACCCGGGGCCGTCGATCGTGATCGCCTACTCGACGTGCATCGCCCACGGCATCGACATGGCCACGTCGATGGGACACCAGAAGGATCTCGTCGACACGGGGTACTGGCCGCTGTACCGATACGACCCACGGATCGGAGGTGAGGGGAACCACCCCTTCCGCCTCGATTCGAGGCCACCGACGAAGCTGTTCAAGGAGGTCGCCCTCAAGGAAGCGAGATACGCCGTGCTCTCCAAGGTGAACCCTGAAGGTCATGCGGCCCTCATGGCCCAGGCACAGGACGACATCGACGATCGATGGAGCCTCTACGAGGACTTCACGGGGATCGATCGAATCCACATCGATGAGGACGAGGAGGAGTGATGGCCGCCGACCTGCGCACCACGTATCTCGGTATCGATTTGGCGAATCCGCTCGTCGCATCCGCCTCTCCCATGACCCAGTCGGTCGAGTCGCTCCTCGCACTCGAGGAGGCCGGTATCGCGGCCGTCGTGCTGCCGTCGCTCTACGAGGAGCAGATCGAGCACGAGGCGCTCGAGATGCAGCGCCTCTACGAGTTCGGTGCCGACTCGTTCGCGGAGTCCCTCTCGGGGTACTTCCCCGAGTTCGAGGACTACGCCACACGGACGGAGGCCTACCTGCGCCACATCACCGAGGCCAAGGAAGCCCTGTCCGTGCCCGTGATCGCCTCGTTGAACGGCACGACGAGGGGAGGCTGGACGCGCTACGCCCACCGGCTCCAGGAGGCCGGCGCCGACGCCCTCGAACTGAACGTGTACCTGATCCCGACGGACCCGTATGCGACCGGGCGCGACGTCGAGGAGCGGTATCTCGATCTCGTGCAAGCCGTGCGGTCGGAGGTGTCGATCCCGTTGTCGGTGAAGATCGGGCCGTACTTCTCGTCGCTGCCGCACATGGCGCGCGAGCTCGTGGATGCCGGTGCGGACGGTCTCGTGCTGTTCAACCGGTTCTTCCAGCCCGACATCGACCTCGACACCCTCGAGGTGGTGCCGAAGGTCAATCTGTCACCTCGTACGGCCCTGCTCCTGCCCCTTCGGTGGATCGGGGTCCTGTACGGTCGGGTCAAGACCGACTTCGCCATCACTTCCGGCGTGCACACCGCCGAGGATGCCCTGAAGGCGATCCTCGTCGGTGCCGACGTGACGATGATGGCCTCCGTCCTGCTCCAGGAGGGCCCGGCGCACGTGACGTCGATGCTCGCCGACATGCAGGTGTGGCTCGATGACCACGGATATGAGTCGGTCGCGCAGATGCGTGGGTCGATGAGCATCGGGACGGCGCCGAATCCCGACGCGTTCGTGCGGGCGAACTACATGAAGATGCTCACCACGTACACATCGGCCCACGCACGCTGAGGGATCCGCTCCACGGTGGGTAGCGGTACGGGCCCGCAACGGACCCGCACCGCTACCTTCTTCCCATGCTCTCGTTCCGCCTCATGGGCGTCCCGGTCGGTGTCCACCTCACCTTCCTCTTCGTGGCACTCATCGGTGCCACGGCCTACCGGGGCTGGGACATCGCGTGGTGGACCGCTGCGGCGTTCGTGTCGATCCTGCTCCACGAGATGGGCCACGCCCTCACTGCACGGGCCTTCCACGCCCAGAACATCTCGGTGACGCTCTACGCCCTCGGGGGTCTCACGTCGTACAGCCACCGGACGAAGATGACGAACTGGCAGTCGTTCCTCGTCTCTGCGGCGGGCTCGGGGACGGGCCTGGCGGTCGGGGGAGTGGTCTGGTACCTGGCTGACAGCGGCGTCTTCGCCGGTGTGTCGCACCCCCTCGCGGTCTTCATCGACTCGTTCGTGTGGACGGCCCTCGTGTGGGGCGCTCTGAACTGGATCCCCGTGGTGCCCCTCGACGGCGGACACATGCTCCAGAGCCTCGCCGCGATGGTGAACGAGGAGAGGGCCCCTCTCATCAGCCAGATCGTGACATGGACCGCCGTGGCGATCATCGTCCCGCTCGCATGGGCGAGGGGATTCACGATCGGTGCCGTGCTCCTGGTGGTGTTCGCGTTCTCCGGCCTCAGGGAGTACCGCGACACGGCGGTGGCGAAGAGGGCGGCGGCCCGTGCCCCTGAGGGAGGCGATCGACCCGTGCGACCCGATGAGATACGCCCCGCGCCGCCAGCGGATCCGACACCGAAGTACGAGGATCCGGGTATGCAACCCCGGACCCGTCCCCAGGAGCCTCCGGAGTTCCCGATCTAGCCGCTGGCATCGGGCCTCGGTGGGTCGATAGGCTCACCGTGATGGGCACGATCTCGGTCGCAGACGTCAATGCCTTTCTCGCTGATGCGTATCCATCGGCCGCGGAGTCCGGTGTGCGGTGTGAGGCCCTCGATGATGGGACCGCGACGGCGAGGTGGACCTTCGATGAGGCCGTGCTCCGGCCGGGCAGGTACATCTCGGGCCCGACCATCTTCACCATCTCGGACTCCGCGCTGTGGTTCGCGTCCTTCACCGTGATCGGGATCGAGGCGATGGCCGTCACGTCCGAGATGTCCCTTCGGTTCCTTCGCCCGGCGAGGGATGGCGACCTCCTCGCGACGGCCACGATCGTATCCGTCGGCCGTCGCCGCATCGTGGGAAACGTCGAGGTGTGGGTCGACGGTGCACGGGACCGTCTCGTCGCTGTCGCCCAGGGCGCCTACGCCGTGCCCTGAGACGGCCGCGCACGTCCCGGCACCGATCGTCGACAGCGGATCAGGGGGCTGCTAGCGTGCCCGTGCCGGGCAGTGGACGGCCGTTGGTCGTCCCGTCTTGCGCGTTAGGAAACGCGTGGGATATACTCCCGTCTGGTTTTTCCCAGCCGAACGCGCCGGTACCCGGAGGCGTGGCGAACACCGTTCGACTCGCTGTTGTGCCGGAAGCCGTTCACACAAGGGATCGGTCCTGCTGTGAGATCCGCAGCGAGGCCGATTTTCGTTCGTCAGGAACTCCGATACCCGGGTGTCGGGTCGGGGTGCGCCGAAGAGAGAGACAGAGCAACTGTGCCAACCGTACAGCAGCTGGTCCGCCAGGGCCGGAAGCCGAAGCCGAAGAAGCAGCGGACCGTGGGCCTCGCAGGGTCCCCACAGCGCCGCGGGGTGTGCACGCGCGTGTACACCGTGACCCCGAAGAAGCCGAACTCGGCGCTGCGGAAGGTCGCCCGCGTGCGCCTCTCGTCCGGCGTCGAGGTCACCGCCTACATCCCGGGCGAAGGACACAACCTCCAGGAGCACTCCATCGTCCTCGTCCGCGGCGGTCGTGTGAAGGACCTCCCCGGCGTGCGCTACAAGGTCATCAGGGGAGCCCTCGACTCGGCTGGCGTGTCCGGCCGCGAGCAGGCACGCTCCAAGTACGGAACGAAGAAGGGGTCGTAACGATGCGTCGCGCTCCCGCAGAGGTTCGCAAACTCGATCCGGATCCGATCTACCAGTCGGTGCTGGTCACCCAGATCATCAACAAGGTCCTCCTGAAGGGCAAGAAGGGCGCTGCCAGGCGCATCGTGTACACCTCGATGGACATCGTCGAGAAGCGCACGGGCGGCGATCCGCTCCCCACGCTCAAGAGGGCCATCGACAACGTGCGCCCCACCCTCGAGGTCCGCAGCCGGCGCGTCGGCGGCTCGAGCTATCAGGTCCCGGTCGAGGTCAGGCCCCGCAGGGCGCAGACGCTCGCGGTGCGGTGGCTCGTCGAGTCGGCGCGCAAGCGCCGTGAGAAGACGATGGCCGAACGCCTCGCCAACGAGATCCTCGACGCCGCCAACCGCACCGGCAACGCGGCAAAGCGCAGAGAAGACGTCCACAAGATGGCGGAGTCCAACAAGGCCTTCGCCCACTACCGCTGGTAACAGGTCATGGCACGCACCATCCCACTCGACACGATCCGCAACATCGGGATCATGGCCCACATCGATGCGGGCAAGACGACGACGACGGAACGGATCCTCTACTACACGGGCCGCACCTACAAGATCGGTGAGGTCCATGAGGGCGCGGCCGTCATGGACTGGATGGAGCAGGAGCAGGAGCGTGGCATCACGATCACCTCTGCTGCGACGACCACCCAGTGGGATGGCCACACCATCAACATCATCGACACGCCAGGCCACGTCGATTTCACCGTCGAGGTGGAGCGCTCGCTGAGGGTGCTCGACGGTGCGGTTGCCGTGTTCGACGCCGTGTCCGGCGTCGAGCCCCAGTCCGAGACGGTGTGGAGGCAGGCCGACAAGTACGGCGTGCCGCGGATCTGCTTCATCAACAAGATGGACCGCATCGGCGCCGACTTCTTCGCCTCGATGCAGTCGATCGTCGATCGCCTCGGCGGCAACCCCGTCGCCATCCAGATCCCCATCGGGTCCGAGTCGGACTTCCGCGGCGTGATCGACCTCGTCGAGATGAAGGCCCGGCTCTGGCACGACGACGACGGCAAGGAGTGGGAGATCACCGACATCCCCGCCGAGTACGTCGACCAGGCGAGCGAGTGGCATCACAAGATGCTCGACATCGTCGCCTCCGAGGACGAGGACCTCATGGAGAAGTACCTCACGGAGGAGGAGCTCTCCCCGGAGGAGATCAGGTCGGCCATCCGCAAGGGCACGATCGCACGCGACTTCGTGCCCGTCATGCTGGGCACCGCCTTCAAGAACAAGGGCGTCCAGCCCCTCCTCGACGCCGTCGTGGCCTACCTCCCGAGCCCGGTCGACCTCCCACCGATCGTGGGGTTCCGGCCGGGTCACGAGGACGAGCCCATCGAGCGCAAGCCCTCCGACAACGAGCCGTTCTCCGCGCTGGCCTTCAAGATCATGTCCGACCCCTACGTCGGCAAGCTCACCTACCTGCGTGTCTACTCCGGTACCGCGGACAAGGGCGATGCCGTCATGAACACGACGAGCGGCAAGAAGGAGCGCTTCGGCAGGCTCCTTCGCATGCACGCGGCGAAGCAGGAGGACATCGACGAGATCCAGACGGGCGACATCATCGCCGCCGTCGGGATGAAGGACGTCCGCACCGGCGACACGCTGTCGGCCACCGACGCTGCGATCCAGCTCGAGTCGATGACGTTCCCCGACCCCGTGATCTCGGTCGCGATCGAGCCGAAGACCAAATCCGACCAGGACAAGCTCGGCAACGGACTCGGCCGCCTCGCGGAGGAGGACCCGACGTTCAACGTCCACACCGATGACGAGACGGGCCAGACCATCATCGCCGGCATGGGCGAACTCCACCTCGAGGTCATCGTCGACCGCCTCTTCCGCGAGTTCAAGGTCGAGGCGAACGTCGGACGACCGCAGGTGGCGTACCGCGAGACGATCAAGAAGCCCGCCACCAAGGTCGACGCGAAGTTCAAGCGCCAGACCGGCGGCTCCGGCATGTACGGGCACGTCGTCATCGACCTCGAGCCACTCGAGCCCGGCTCGGGCTTCGAGTTCGAGGACGCCGTCAAGGGCGGCAACGTGCCCCGCGAGTACATCCCAGCGGTCGAAAAGGGCATCAGGGAGGCGCTCCAAGGGGGCATCCTCGCCGGGTATCCGCTGGTGGACATCAAGGCTCGTCTCATCGACGGGTCCAGCCACAACGTCGACTCCAACGAGATGGCGTTCAAGATCGCCGGATCCATGGCCCTCCAGGAGGCGGCCAAGGTGGCAGGCGTCAAGCTCCTCGAGCCCATCATGGAGCTCGAGGTCGTCACCCCTGAGGACTACATGGGTGACGTCATCGGAGACCTGTCGTCACGACGCGGCAAGGTCGAATCGATGGACACCCGGGGACAGGCCCGCGTCGTGAAGGCACTGGTCCCGCTCGCCGAGATGTTCGGCTATGCGACCGACCTGCGGTCGCGTTCACAAGGACGTGCCAACTACACGATGCAGTTCCATTCCTACCAAGAAGTACCGACGGCGGCCGCCCACGAGATCGTGGCCAAGGTCAGAGGCGAATAGGAGAGCCCACCATGGCGAAAGCAAAGTTCGAGCGGACGAAGCCGCATGTGAATATTGGGACGATGGGTCATATTGATCATGGGAAGACGACGTTGACGGCGGCGATTACGAAGACGTTGGCGGATGCGGGTGTGGGGTCGTCGTCGTTCACGGCGTTTGATGAGATTGATAAGGCGCCTGAGGAGCGTGAGCGGGGGATCACGATTGCGATCGCGCATGTGGAGTATGAGACGGAGAATCGTCATTACGCGCATGTGGATATGCCTGGGCATGCGGATTATGTGAAGAACATGATCACGGGTGCGGCGCAGGTTGATGGGGCGATTCTTGTGGTGTCGGCTGCGGATGGTCCGATGCCTCAGACGCGTGAGCATGTGTTGTTGGCGCGTCAGGTGGGTGTGCCGGCGATTGTGGTGTTCATGAACAAGGTGGATCAGGTCGACGATGATGAGTTGTTGGATCTGGTGGAGCTCGAGGTTCGTGATCTGCTGAATGAGTATGAGTTCCCTGGTGATGATGTGCCGGTGGTGCGTGGGTCGGCGTTGAAGGCGCTTGAGGGTGATGCGGATGCGGCGGCGCAGGTGATGGAGTTGATGGCTGAGGTGGATGCGTATATCCCTGAGCCGTTGCGTGAGACGGAGAAGCCGTTTGCGATGCCGATTGAGGATGTGTTCTCGATTACGGGTCGTGGGACGGTGGTGACGGGCCGTATCGAGCAGGGGACGTTGCATGTGGGGGATCAGGTCGAGATCATCGGGTTGCGTGATGTGCAGTCGACGACGGTGACGGGGATCGAGATGTTCCGCAAGTTGCTCGATGAGGGCCGTGCGGGGGACAACGTGGGGTTGTTGTTGCGTGGGATCGGGAAGGATGATGTGGAGCGTGGTCAGGTGGTGGCTGCGCCGAAGTCGATCACGCCGCATACCGATTTCGAGGCGAATGTGTACATCTTGACCAAGGATGAGGGTGGCCGGCACAACCCGTTCTTCGATGGGTATCGGCCGCAGTTCTATTTCCGGACGACGGATGTCACGGGTGAGGTGAAGTTGCCTGAGGGCACCGAGATGGTGATGCCGGGTGACAACACGGAGATGACGGTGGTGTTGGGCAAGCCGATCGCGATGGACGAGGGTCTGCGGTTCGCGATTCGTGAGGGTGGCCGCACCGTGGGTGCAGGCCGCGTCACCAAGATCATCAAGTAGCTGAGAAGGATCTGAGGTAACGACCATGGCAAACGAGCATCGGATCCGCATCCGGCTCAAGGCGTACGACCACTCGGTCGTCGACGAGTCGGCGCGCAAGATCGCGGAGACGGTGATCCGTACGCAGGCGAAGATCAAGGGACCGGTACCGCTCCCGACGAAGGTCCATCGCTACACCGTGATCCGCGGCCCGCACGTCGACAAGACGTCTCGCGAGCACTTCGAGATGCGGATCCACAAGCGGCTCATCGACATCCTGGAACCGACCCCGAAGACGGTCGACTCGCTCATGCGGCTCGACCTCCCCGCGGGCGTAGAGGTGGAGATCAAGACATGAATGCGATCATCGGAGAGAAGCTGGGGATGACCCAGATCTTCGACGATGCCAACCGGGCGATCCCGGTGACCGCCGTCAAGGCCGGTCCGGTCGTCGTGACGCAGATCAAGCGTCCCGACACGGACGGCTATTCGGCGATCCAGATCGCCTTCAAGGAGATGTCGGCCGCCAAGGCCGGTCGCCCCGCCGCGGGCCACTTCGCCAAGGCGGGTGTCGCTCCCCACCGGCACGTCATCGAGGTCCGCGTGGACGATCCCGACGCCTACGAGGTCGGTCAGACCATCAAGATCGGCGACGTGCTCGAGGCCGGCCAGAAGGCCGACGTCACGGGTGTGTCGAAGGGCAAGGGTTTCGCCGGGGTCATGAAGCGCCACAACTTCAAGGGCCAGGGCGCGTCCCATGGTGCCCACAAGGTCCACCGCGCACCCGGGTCCATCGGCGCATGTGCCACACCGGCGCGCGTGTTCAAGGGCAAGCGCCTCCCCGGCCGCATGGGCGGGGACACGACGACGCTCCTCAACATCGAGGTGGTGCGGGTCGACGCCGAACACGACGTGATCCTGCTCGCGGGATCCGTACCGGGCCCGAAGGGCTCGATCGTGGTCATCAGGGAGGCGGTGAAGGCCAATGGCTGACACGTTGACGGCACCCCTGTACACGGCCGACGGCAAGGAGGCCGGCACGGTCGACCTGAACCCCGAGATCTTCGGCATCGAGCCGAACGTCCCGGTGATGCACCAGGTCGTCACCGCCCAGCTCGCCGCACGGCGCGCGGGCACGCACTCGACCAAGACCCGTGGCGAGGTGCGAGGCGGCGGCGCCAAACCGTGGCGCCAGAAGGGCCTCGGACGCGCACGGCAGGGCTCCATCCGCTCACCCCAGTTCATCGGTGGCGGTGTCGCCCACGGGCCCAAGCCCCGTGACTACAGCCAGCGGACGCCGAAGAAGATGAAGCGCCTCGCCCTGCGCAGTGCGCTCTCGGCGAGGGCGGCGGACGGCCAGATCAAGGTCGTCGAGAGCTTCGACGTGTGGGATGCACCGAAGACGAAGAACGCCGTCGCCCTGCTCGAGGCCATGGGTGTGACCGGGAAGGTCCTCCTCCTGGCAGAGGACCACGAGCGGGTCGCCATCACCTCGTTCAGGAACCTCGATCACGTCATCGCCTCCAACCTCGGCCAGGCGAACACCTACGACGTGCTCTGGGCCGACACGATCGTGATGAGCAAGGGCACCCTGGACCTCGGCCAGGCGGCACCTCGGGGAACCAAGGAGCACGCCGCGGCCGTCAAAGCGGACGAAGCAGGTGATGCCGCATGAAGAACCCACGCGACATCATCTTCGAGCCGGTCGTGTCGGAGAAGTCCTACGACCTCGTCTCGGACCACAACACCTACACGTTCGTCGTGGATCGCCGGTCCAACAAGACCGAGATCAAGCAGGCCATCGAGTCGATCTTCAGTGTGAAGGTGACGTCGGTCAACACGATGAACCGTGCAGGAAAGCGCAAGCGAACCGGATGGATCGTCGGGAAGCGCAAGGACACCAAGCGTGCCCTCGTGACCCTCGCCGCCGGTGACACGATCGACGTCTTCGAGGTATAAGCACATGGGTGTCAAGAAACTCAAGCCGACCTCACCGGGGCGCAGGCACCAGACGGTCTCGGATTTCGAGGCCGTCACCAAGTCCACCCCCGAGAAGAGCTTGCTCGCGCCCAAGAAGCGGTCCTCCGGACGCAACACCTACGGCCGCATCACCTCGCGTCATCGCGGCGGCGGCCACAAGCGGCGCTATCGCATCATCGACTTCCGTCGCACGAAGGACGGTGTGCCCGCCAAGGTCGCGGCGATCGAGTACGACCCGAATCGCAACGCCCGCATCGCCCTCCTGCACTACGTCGACGGGGAGAAGCGCTACATCCTCGCACCGGTCGGTCTCAAGGTCGGCGATATTGTCGAGTCCGGCTCGAGTGCCGAGATCCGGCCGGGCAACGCCCTCCCGCTGCGGAACATCCCGACCGGTACCGTCGTGCACGGTGTCGAGCTCCGTCCCGGTGGCGGCGCCAAGATGGGCCGCTCCGCAGGGACGGCAGTCCAGCTCATGTCGAAGGAGAACGCCGTTGCGCTCCTTCGCCTGCCTTCGGGCGAGATGCGTCAGGTGCAGCTCGACTGCAGGGCGACCGTCGGACAGGTCGGCAACACCGACGCCGAGCTGGTGAAGATCGGAAAGGCAGGCAGGAACCGCTGGAAGGGCAAGCGCCCGCAGTCGCGAGGCGTTGCCATGAACCCGGTGGACCACCCGCTGGGCGGTGGTGAGGGCCGGAGCTCCGGTGGTCGCCACCCGGTGAGCCCCTGGGGCAAGCCCGAGGGCAGGACCCGGAAGAAGAACAAGGCGAGCGACCAGTACATCGTGCGGCGTCGCTCCAAGAAGGGGAAGAGGTAACCCATGGCGAGGAGCCTGAAGAAGGGGCCTTTCGTCGACGAGAGCCTCCTGGTCAAGGTCGAGAAGGCGAACGACAGCGGGGACAAGCGCGTCATCCGCACCTGGAGCCGTCGCTCGACGATCATCCCCGAGATGGTCGGCTTGACGATCGCCGTCCACGACGGTCGCAAGCACGTGCCCGTCTTCATCAACGAGTCGATGGTCGGCCACAAGCTGGGGGAGTTCGCACCCACGCGGACGTTCCGTGGCCACGTGGCGGACAAGTCAGCGAGGAAGCGATGAAGGCTCGAGCCCAGGCCAAGCACGTGCGCCAGTCACCGTACAAGGTGCGCAGGGTGCTCGACCTCGTTCGTGGGCTCCCCGTGGACGAGGCACGGGTCGTGCTGCAGTTCACGAACCGCCGCGCTGCCGACCCCATCAAGAAGGTCCTCGACTCGGCGATCGCCAACGCCGAGCACAACTACGCCCTCGACGCGGACGAGCTGTTCGTCGCGGAGGCCTATGCCGACGAGGGACCGACACTCAAGCGCTGGCGCCCACGCGCCCGCGGCCGTGCGACGCGAATCCGCAAGCGCACGAGCCACATCACGATCGTCGTAGCAGACCAGGAGGAGGTTGCCTGATGGGGCAGAAAGTCCATCCTTACGGCCTGCGGCTCGGGATCGTCACCGATTGGAAGTCGCGCTGGTACAGCGACAAGGAGTACGCCTCGAACGTGGCGGAGGATCATGAGATCCGCAGCTACCTCAGGGGCGAGCTCAAGCGTGGTGCGATCTCGCGCATCGACATCGAGCGCATCGGTGACAAGAAGGTTCAGATCGATATCCACACCGGTCGGCCCGGCGTGGTCATCGGGAGGGGCGGCTCGGAGGCGGAACGCCTGCGAGCCGGGCTCGAGAAGCTGTCCGGCCGCATCGTCAAGTTCAACGTCATCGAAGTGCACAACCCCGAGATCGATGCGACCCTGCTCGCCCGCAGCGTCGCCGACCAGCTCGAGGGCCGTGTGTCGTTCCGCCGTGCGCTCAAGCGCACGGTCTCGACGGCACTCAAGGCCGGTGCCGAGGGCGTGCGCGTCCAGGCGTCCGGTCGTCTCGGTGGTGCCGACATGGGGAGGCGGGAGTGGTACCTCGAGGGGCGTGTGCCCCTTCACACCCTGCGCGCCGACATCGACTACGGCGAGGCGACGGCCGAGACCACGGTCGGTGCGATCGGCATCAAGGTCTGGGTCTACAAGGGAGACGTCATGCCGAGGGCCGGTGCCGCAGGCAAGGCCGCGGCTGAGGCGCGCATGGCCACGGGCGCACCCACGGAACGGGCACGTCGCAAGTCGGTGAAGTCACGTGCGGAGGCCGCCGCAGGTGCCGGTACCGAACGTCGGATCATCGAGGCCGGTGGAGGCAAGCGTGTCGTCGAGGCCGGGGGCGGCAAGAAGCCCGCAGGCAAGCGACTCATCGAGGCCGGTGGAGGCAAGCGTGTCGTGACGGCCGCAGATGCCAAGGCCGAGCTCCAGGAGGCTCGCGAGGCGTCGGCCGACGCGGCCGCTACCGAGGCGGAAGCCTCGGCAGCCATCGCGACAGCCGAGGAGGCCATCGTCGATGCGGAGATCGCCGAGACTGTCGCCGATGCCGCCGTCGCCGCCGAGGTGACACCCGCCGATGCGGTGGTCGCCGACGTTGCCGCCGCCGAGGCGATCGTCGCCGTCGAAGCGGCAGAGGAGGCCATCGCCGAGGCCGTCGCGGCCGAAGATGCCGCCGAGCTGGCAGGAGACGCCGCGGTGGACACCGCCGTCGAGGCCGTCGTGGATGAGGCGGTCGCCGCCGAGGACGACGAGGAGGCCTGACGATGTTGATGCCGAAGCGAACGAAGTACCGCAAGGTCCAGAAGGGTCGGATGCGCGGCGACGCCAAGGGTGGCACCAAGGTGTCGTTCGGGGAGTTCGGCCTCCAGGCCCAGGAGCGCGGCTGGGTGACGTCTCGTCAGATCGAGGCAGCTCGTATCGCGATGACCCGAAAGATCAAGCGTGGCGGGAAGGTGTGGATCACGATCTTCCCCGACAAGCCGATCACGGAGAAGCCCGCCGAGACCCGGATGGGTTCAGGCAAGGGCAACCCCGAGTACTGGGTCGCCGTGATCAAGCCGGGTCGCGTGATGTTCGAGATGTCGGGCGTCGACGAGGAGCTCGCCCGTGAGGCCATGCGCCTCGCAGCCCACAAGCTCCCCGTGAAGTCGAAGTTCGTGAAGAGGGACGCGCTATGAACGCACTCGATCTCCGCAAGCTCAGCTACAGGGAACTCACCCAGAGGCTGGACGAATCGAAGGAAGAGCTGTTCAACCTGCGCTTCCAGCTCGTGACGAACCAGCTCGACAACACCGCCCGTATCAAGCAGGTCAAGGCAGACATCGCCCGCATCGCCACGGTGATGCGCGAGCAGGAGATCGCCGCCTGGGAATCGCAGCAGGAGGAAGCGTAGATGGAGCGCGCCAACCGCAAGGTACGCGTCGGGATCGTCGTTTCCGACAGCCGTGACAAGACCGTGACGGTCGAGGTCAGGGATGCGAAACGGCACCCCAAGTATGGAAAGACCGTCCCGGTCCGCAAGAAGTTCCACGCCCACGACGAGGCGAACGACGCCCGCGTGGGAGACACGGTGCGCATCGTCGAGACGCGCCCGCTGTCCAAGTCGAAGCGCTGGCGCGTGGACGAGATCGTGGAGCGTGCCCGATGATCCAGCAGGAAAGCCGCCTGAAGGTCGCCGACAACTCCGGCGCCAGGGAGGTGCTCACCATCCGCGTGCTCGGAGGCTCGAGCCGCCGGTACGCGGGTGTCGGTGACATCATCGTCGCCACCGTCAAGGAGGCGACGCCCGGGGGTACCGTCAAGAAGGGCGACGTCGTCAAGGCCGTGGTGGTCAGGACGAAGAAGGAGACCCGCCGTCCGGACGGCTCCTACATCCGTTTCGACGACAACGCCTGTGTGATCATCAACGACCAGCAGCAGCCGCGCGGAACCCGCATCTTCGGCCCTGTCGGTCGTGAGCTCCGCGACAGGAAGTTCATGCGCATCGTGTCGCTCGCCCCGGAGGTGCTGTGATGAAGCTGCGTGAAGGAGACACGGTCATGGTCATCGCCGGCAAGGATGCCGGCAAGGAGTCGAGGATCGCGAAGGTCTTCCCGAAGACCGGGCGCATCATCGTCGAGGGCGTCGCGACGGCGAGGCGCAGCCAGAAGCCACGCGGCGAATTGAACACCGGCGGCATCATCGACAAGGACATGCCGATCGATGCGTCGAACGTGATGATCGTGTGCAAGGAGTGCGGCCCGACGCGCGTCGGTGCCCGTTTCGATGAGGACGGCAAGAAGCTGAGGGTCTGCCGCAAGTGCGGAGGGGATCTCTGATGGCGCCACGGCTCAAGGAGAAGTACAACGACGAGATCAAGGGGCAGCTCCTCGAGCAGCTCGGACTCGACAACGTGATGCAGGTGCCGCGCCTCGCGAAGATCGTCGTCAACATGGGTGCGGGCGACGCCTCTGCCGATGCCAAGCTCATGGACGGCGTGGTCGCTGATCTGCGCACGATCACCGGGCAGCAGCCCAAGGTGAATCGCGCCCGCAAGTCGGTGTCGAACTTCAAGCTGCGTGAAGGTCAGGCGATCGGCGCCTCCGTCACCCTTCGTGGGGACCGTATGTGGGAGTTCCTCGATAGGCTGATCGCCCTCGCGATTCCCCGCATCAGGGACTTCCGCGGCCTGAACCCGAAGGGGTTCGATGGACGGGGCAACTACAGCTTCGGGGTGACCGAGCAGCTGATCTTCCCCGAGATCGACTACGACAAAGTGATGAAGGTGCGCGGTATGGACATCACCCTGGTGACCACCGCCGAGACGGACGAGCAGGGGCGGGCGCTCCTCGATGCGTTCGGTTTCCCGTTCCGTCGACAGCAAGTAGGTGCGTGATGGCGAAGACATCCAAGATCGCAAAGAACAAGAGGCGCAAGGTGCTCGTCGACCGTTATGCAGAGCGTCGCGCAGAGCTCGTGAAGGTCATCAAGGACCCTGAGGCCTCGTACGATGAGAAGCGAGACGCCTACGCGGCGATCGCGAAGATGCCGCGTGATGCCAGCGCGACACGGTACCGCAACCGATGCGCCGTGTCCGGGCGACCTCGCGGGTACTTCCGCCAGTTCGGCCTCTCGCGCATCGCGGTGCGCGACATGGCCCACAAGGGCGAGCTTCCCGGGATCAGAAAGGCGTCGTGGTAGGCATGTACACCGATCCCATCGCAGACATGCTGACCCGGATCCGGAACGCCAACACGGCGCTGCATCCCGAGACCAAGATGCCGTCGTCGAAGCTCAAGGAGGAGATCGCACGGATCCTCTCCGAAGAGGGCTACATCGACGGATGGAAGACCGACCAGGGCGAGGTCGGTACCGAGCTGGTCGTCAGGCTCCGGTACGGGTCCGATCGCAAACGCGTCCTCCAGGGCATCCAGCGCGTGTCGTCGCCCGGTCGACGCGTGTACTCCGGCGCCCAGGACATCGAACGCGTCCGCGGCGGCCTCGGGGTCGCCATCCTGTCCACGTCCGAGGGTGTCATGACGGATCGTGACGCCCGCCGCCGCAACGTCGGCGGGGAAGTCCTCTGCAGGGTGTGGTGAGCATGAGTCGCATCGGAAACGCACCCATCTCCATGCCGAGTGGCGTCGAGCTCACGACGAAGGGCTCCGAGGTCCAGGTCAAGGGCCCCAAGGGGTCCCTGTCACAGACGATCTCGCCGTCGATCACCGTGACGGTGGACGACGGGGTGATCACCGTCGCTCGCGAGAACGACGAGCGCGAGACCAAGGCCCTCCACGGCCTCACCCGCGCGCTGATCGCCAACATGGTCGTCGGCGTGTCGGACGGCTTCTCGAAGGAGCTGACGCTGGTCGGCGTCGGGTATCGTGCCGCGCTCAAAGGCAGCGAGCTCGAGCTCCAGGTCGGGTACTCGCACCCGGTCAACGTCGAGGCGCTCGACGGCATCACCTTCGAGGTCCCCGAGCCGACCAAGATCGTCGTCGGCGGAATCGACAAGCAGAAGGTCGGCCAGGTCGCCGCGGACATCCGTGCGGTCCGGCCACCCGAGCCCTACAAGGGCAAGGGAATCCGGTACACCGGTGAGTACGTTCGCCGCAAGGCCGGGAAGGCAGGAGGTTGACGATGCCAACGAATCGCGCGACCGCGCGCAGCCGCAGGCACGTCCGGGTCCGCAAGTCGGTCCACGGCACCGCGTCGAGGCCCCGCCTTGCGGTGTTCCGCAGCAACAAGCACATCTACGCACAGGTCATCGACGACGACAACGGCCGCACCATCGCATCCGCGTCGTCCAAGGAGACCGCCGTCAAGGCGACGACCCTCACGGTCGACGCGGCGACGGAGGTCGGCAAGCTCGTCGGTGCTCGTGCCCATGACGCCGGTATCACCCAGGTGGTGTTCGATCGTGGTGGCTTCAAGTACCACGGTCGTGTGAAGGCACTCGCCGATGCCGCCAGAGAAGCCGGTCTCGAGTTCTAGGAGCGAGCGATGACCACACAACAGAGGAATCGGGACGACAGGGGACGCGGACGCGAGCGCGAACGCGACGTCCCCGAGTTCGACGAGCGGGTGATCGCGATCAACCGCGTCGCCAAGGTGGTCAAGGGCGGGCGCAGGTTCTCGTTCACCGCGCTCGTGGCCGTCGGTGACGGCGCGGGTCGCGTCGGCATCGGCTACGGCAAGGCCAAAGAGGTGCCCGCCGCGATCCAGAAGGCGTTCGAGCTGGCCCGCAAGGACATGTTCCCCGTTCCGATGGCCGGTGAGACGATCATCCACGAGGTCATCGGTGAGCAGGGCGCCAGCCGGGTCCTCCTCAAGCCTGCGGCGCCCGGAACCGGCGTCATTGCGGGTGGCGCCGTTCGACAGATCCTCGAGGCGGCAGGCATCCACAACGTGCTCGCCAAGTCGCTCGGGTCGCCGACGCACATCAACGTGGCCAAGGCGACCGTGGACGCACTCAAGTCGCAGCAGCGCCCTGACAGGGTCGCACGGGCACGAGGCAAGAAGGCTGAGGAGATCTTCCCGCCTGCGCTGCTCGCCGCGTACAACTCTGCCGAGCTCATGCGGACGAAGGTGTGACCATGGCGAAGACCGCGACCCTCAGGATCACATTGCGGCGCAGCCTCATCGGTGAGAAGCCGAAGACGCGCGCGACCGTCGAGAGCCTCGGCCTCCGTCGGATCAACTCGTCCGTCGAGCGTCCCGACACACCCGACGTGCGCGGCATGGTGCACAAGGCCAAGCATCTCCTCGAAGTGGAGGAAATCCGATGAAGCTGCACCATCTCCGCCCTGCGGAGGGATCCAAGAAGAAGAAGATCCGCGTCGGGCGCGGGGAGTCCGGCAGGCGTGGGAAGACCGCCGGCCGTGGCACGAAGGGCCTCAAGGCCCGGAGCAAGGTGCGCCCCGGCTTCGAGGGCGGTCAGACGCCCCTCGTGCGCCAGATCCCGAAGATGAAGGGATTCCGCAACCCGAACCGCGAGGAGTACACGGTCGTGAACGTCGATCGCCTCGCCGGCTTCGAGGCGGGCTCGGTGGTGACGCCGGTCGAGCTCAGGGCAGCGGGCATCGCGAAGAAGCGGGGGAGGATCAAGGTGCTCGGGCAGGGCGACCTCGACGTCGCGCTCACCGTGAAGGCCCATGCCTTCTCCATCGGAGCATCCGAGAAGATCACCGCCGCAGGCGGCTCCGTCGAACTGATCGAGGAGTGATGGCGGCCGTCGGCGGTGCCGGGTCGGAGGGGCGTTCCGCACGTCCAGGCCGTACCCTGTCACCGTCGCAGGCCACGACACCATGCTGACCACCTAGCGCACCAACCAGGACTCACATGCTCACCGCTTTCAGGAACGCCTTCAGGATCCATGATCTCCGGAACAAGATCCTGTTCACCCTGTTCATCTTCGCCATCTACCGTCTCGGAGCCCAGATCCCGGTTCCGGGCGTCGACCTCGATGCCGTGCGGTCGTTCGCGGACGAAGCGGAGCAGTCGGGGTTCGTGGGCCTGCTCAACCTCTTCTCTGGCGGTGCGCTGACGCAGCTCTCGATCTTCGCCCTCGGCATCATGCCGTACATCACCTCGTCGATCATCATGCAGCTGTTGGCGGTGGTGATCCCGAAGCTCCAGGCACTCCAGGAGGAGGGGGAGAGCGGGCGCAAGGTCATCACGCAGTGGACCCGGTACGTCACGGTGATCCTCGCCCTGCTCCAGTCGACCGGATTCGCCTACCTGTTCCACAGCGGCCAGTTCACGAACGGCGTCGACCTCATCCCCGACTTCTCGCCGAGGAACGTGGTCATCGTCGTCGTGACGATGACGGCGGGCACGGCGCTGCTGATGTGGATGGGTGAGCTCATCACCCAGCGCGGCATCGGCAACGGCATGTCGCTGCTGATCTTCGTGTCGATCATCAGCCAGATCCCTGCACAGCTCGCCATCCTGCGAACCAACAGCCAGCTGTACCAGTTCGTCATCATCATCGGCGTGATGATCGCCCTGACGATCGGCATCATCTTCATGGAGCAGGGGCAGCGCAGGATCCCCGTGCAGTTCTCCCGCCGTGTTCGCGGACGGAAGGTCCTGGGTGGCCAGTCGACCTACATCCCGCTCAAGGTCAACATGGCAGGGGTCATCCCCGTCATCTTCGCCACCTCGATCATGTACTTCCCCGCCCTCCTCGCATCGGCCCTGCCGAGCACGGGATGGGGTGCGTCGATCCGGAACTGGATCGACCAGAACATGCTCTCGACGTCAGGTGCGGGCTTCTCCCCGAGCCTGTGGTACATCGCGATCCTCGCCCTCCTCGTCGTGTTCTTCACGTACTTCTACACCGCGATCCAGTTCGACCCCGAGCGCCAGGCGGACATGATCCAGCGCCAGGGCGGCTTCATCCCCGGCATCAGGCCCGGGCGGGCGACCGTCAACTACCTGAGCCACGTGCTGTCGCGGATCACGCTCCCGGGCGCCATCTACCTGGCCCTCGTGACCATCCTCCCGTCGCTCTTCGGGTGGATCTGGAACGTGCCCGTCGGACTGTCGGGTGTGTCGATCATCATCGTTGCAGGCGTGGCGCTCGAAACGACCAAGCAGATCGAGAGCCAGCTCACGATGCGCAACTACGAGGGCTTCCTGAGCTGAGGACCGACGGAACGGAGGAGACACCGTGGCGAGACGCATACTGTTCCTCGGCCCTCCCGGAGCAGGCAAGGGCACCCAGGCGGCGATGCTCGCACGAGCCCTCAGGGTTCCCCACATCTCGACTGGGGCGATGCTGCGTGACGCCGTCGCCGCACGGACCGACCTCGGCAGGAAGGTCGAGAGCGTCATGGCCGCAGGCGACCTCGTATCCGACGAGCTGGTCGTCGCGATCGTCGACGAACGCCTCTCACACGCCGATGCCAGATGCGGGTACCTCCTCGACGGGTTCCCGCGCAACGTGGCGCAGGCCCAGGCCCTCAACGACGCCGTTGTCAACGCCATCGGCACCGTGATCCTGCTCCAGGTCGACACCGACGAGCTCGTCGATCGGCTGGTGAAGCGAGCACGTGAAGAGGGCAGGGCGGACGACAACGAGGAGACGATCCGTCGCAGGCTCGAGGTCTACCGATCCGAGACCGAGCCCCTCGTCGACTTCTACGGTGATGGTGTGATCCGTGTCGACGGCGTGGGAGCGATCGACGAGGTCTTCTCGAGGATCGCACTGTCCCTCGCACGGTAGAGGGCGTCGTGAACGGATCGAGGGTCATCACCAAGAAGACGCCTGCCGACTTCGACAAGATGCTGGTGGCGGGGCGATGCGTCGCCGCGATGCATGGGGCGGTCAGGGACGCCCTCCAGCCGGGCGTGACGACGGCGGAGCTGGACCGCATCGCCAGGGATGTCCTCGACGAGTACGGCTGCCGTTCGTCCTTCCTCGGGTACGGCTCGCCGTCCAATCCGTTCCCCGGCGTCCTGTGCACCTCACCGAACAGCGTCATCGTCCACGGCATACCGGGCGACTACGTCCTGAAGGAGGGAGATGTGATCTCCATCGACGCGGGGGCCATCCACGAGGGCTGGCACGGTGATGCCGCGTTCACGGCCGCGATCGGTGACGTCCCCGAGGAGGTGCGCATGCTCCTCGACGTCACTGAGCGCGCCCTGTGGAAGGGGATCGAGCAGGCGAAGTCCGGCAGACGTCTCGGGGACATCGGTGCGGCCGTGGAGGCCGAGGCCGAGGCACATGGACTGGGGGTCGTCAGGGAGTACGTGGGCCACGGTATCGGCAGGCAGATGCACGAGGCGCCCTCCGTGCCGAACTACGGTCGGCGGGGCAAGGGCCTCCGCCTCAAGTCGGGGATGGCGCTCGCCATCGAGCCGATGTTCAACCTCGGATCCCCGGACACGGCGGTCCTCGATGACCAGTGGACCGTCGTGACGGCCGACGGGGCATGGTCGGCCCACTTCGAGCACACCGTGCTGTTGACGGAACAGGGGACGATCGTCTCCACGCTGCCAGAGCCAAAGCTCGTCTGAACACGCAGCAGGCTTGTCCTTCGGCGGACGGCGGGTAGGGTCGGTTCGGACACAGGAGGTGCGATGCGGCGATTCGTCGGTGTGGCCATGGTCGTTGCCCTCGTTGCAGGGGGGTGCTCGAGTGGATCCGCCGAGCCAGACGAGTCCGCGGATGTCGTCGAGCTCCCCGGCGACACATCGGGCGATACCTCGACCACCACCCCGTCCACCACTGCGGCGGAGGATGCATCGACGACCACCTCGCAGCCTGCGCCCGCCAGCGAGGCCCCGCCGCCGACGTCGCTGCTCCCGGAGTGTGTCGTGGGCACCTGGGAGCTCGACAGCGAGCGCTTCTTCGAGGACCTCGTCGCCACGATGGCTCCCGAGGAGATCGAGGGGGAGTTCACCTACGTGAGCGGGGTGACTCGTCTCGTCCTCGGCCCCGATGCGTCGTTCGTCACCCAGCGCGACATGTGGACGTTCGCAGTGGCGTCGGATTCCGGGGTGCTCGAACTCACGATCACGGACGAGCAGTCGGGAACGTACGCTCTCGACGGGGTCGAGATGTCGACGCTGATCGAGGCATCGGAACCGCCCGAGGTCACGATGACCGTCAATGGGGAGCCCTTCGTGGTTCCCGGGGGAGCGTCCCCTGTCGCTCCGCCGGAGGCGGAGTTCTCGGGTGCCACCGTGGCATGCGACGGTGGCGCCTTGGTGGCCACCACCGAGGAATTCAGCTCGTATTGGACTCGCCGGTGATGCGCCAGAACGAGATGGCGGACACGCAGGCGAACCACGGCATCACATGTCGTCGGCCGTGACCCGGGCGAACGTCCTCGGCGTGCTCTGCGTCGTGCTCGCTGCATGCACGAGCGGGTCAGCAGACGAGTCGACGACGCTCCCGCCGACCACGGCGGCGACCACCGCGGCGACCACCGCGGCGACCACCACGACGACGACCCTCGCGCCCACCACGACACCACCCACCACGACACCACCCACCACGACATCACCGACCACGGCGGTGTCCACCACGACGACGGAGCCCGCGACGACGACGACCGTGCGCACCGACGAGCTCCTCATGTCCGATGAGGGCCTGCAGGCTGGCGCGGAGTGGGTGCCCTTCGGCACGCAGGACGACGAGGCGATCGCCGCCGTGACCGCGATGCTCGGAACCCCCACCGATGACTCGGGCTGGGTCGATGCCTTCTCCGTGTACGGGACGTGCCCCGGCCCCGTCGTTCGGGGTGTGCACTGGCGCTCGTTCGTGATGCTCTTCACGCAGGCCGACACGGACTTCTGGTCAGGTGGCGTCCCCCACTTCTTCGCGTGGTACTACACCAACGTTCCCCCCGATCTCGCCACCACCGAGGGCCTGGCCCTCGGCGACACGATGGCGACCCTCCAGTCGCTCTACGGTGGGCCCGCCCTCGAGGTCGCCGAGGACCCCTTCGAACCCGGCGGTGCGATCTGGCTGTACGACATGGTGGGGTGGACGGGGATGTTCGGGTATGCCGACAGCAGGGAACCCACGGGAGTCATCACGTCGATCAACGGCGGTCGCGGCTGCGGCGAATGACTCCGTCTCCCTCACGGTGCGGCATGCGATCCGCGCGTAGGCTGGTGGGTACCACACCGATGGGCATCGAGGGGAGGCGCACATGAAGAGAGTCGCGGTCGTGATGGCCGTGATCGCGCTGGGTGCTGCTGCATGTCAGTCAGCATCAGACCAGATCACGGAGCAGCTCATCGAGCAGCAGGAGGGGGTCGAGAACGTCGACATCGACACGGAGACCGGCGAGGTGTCGATCGAGACCGACGAGGGATCCTTCAGCATCGGGGGCGACGAGATCCCTGCCGGTTTCCCGATCCCGTTCCCGAGCGGATACGAGGTCGTCTCCGTCTTCTCGTCCGACACGGGCGGTGCCGTGTCCGTCATCTACCCGGGTGATCGATGGGACGAGATCGTGGGGTTCTACGACGACTGGACGGCTGGCCAGTCCGGGGAATGGCAGACCGGCTCCTACTCCACGGACTCCGGTGATGGCACCACACAGCGAGGATCGAGCTGGTCCGAGTCGTCGACGCAGATCAGTGCATCCGACTGCTACGGACTCGAGTCCGACACCCTCGACTCGGTGTGTGTGACCGCCGTCGCAGGGGGCTGACGACACCTGTCGCCCCTGCGACCGACGCGGTCGCCTGGTTGCCGTCGTCGGAGGATCTGATACGCTGGCGCCCACAGCCATCGGCGACTCGTCGCGCCGCGACTTGTCGTTAGTTCGAGGCGGTTCCTACACTGCTGGGAACAGCCCCTGGTCGGCTGTGTTTTCTTGTGACAACCCGACGTCGTTGATATCGAACGGACTGCTCCGCCCCAGGGCCGAGCCTCCCCAGATGTAGGCGTCAAACACACGGGCGTTCGGATTCGATCCCCCGGTGCTTGGCGGCGGCGTCCCTACCGGTACCGAGGCAGGATCACCGAATGAAAGTCTCAGCCTCAGCGAAGAAGATGTGCGAGAAGTGTCGGATCATCCGGCGGCATGGCCGCGTCTGGGTGATCTGCAGCAACCCTCGCCACAAGCAGCGTCAGGGGTAACGAACGTATGGCACGTATCGCCGGAGTTGACCTCCCGAGGGACAAGCGGGTCGAGATCGGCCTGACCTACGTCTTCGGGATCGGGCGTTCGAGGTCGAATCAGATCCTCGAATCACTCGACATCGATTACGACACGAAGGTCCGCGACCTCTCCGATGCAGAGGTGCTCAGGATCCGACAGTACATCGATGCCAACTACACCGTGGAGGGCGACCTCCGCCGTGATGTCGCACAGAACATCAAGCGGAAGATCGAGATCGGCTGCTACCAGGGTCTGCGCCATCGTCGTGGTCTTCCGGTGCGCGGCCAACGGACGCATACGAACGCGCGGACCCGCAAGGGCAAGCGCGTGGCCATCGCAGGCAAGAAGAAGGTCAAGAAGTGATGACCACCCCCGAAAACGACATCGACCAGACGCCCGCAGCGGCTCCGTCGACCGAGGCGCCCGCGCCCCAGGCCGAAGCGCCCGAGGCGGCGGCTCCTGCTCCCGCCGAGGAGGCCGCGCCCACCGGTCGACGCCGCCGTGGCAAGAAGCTGATCTCCCACGGTCAGGTGCACATCAAGGCGACGTTCAACAACACCATCCTGACCATCACCGACCAGGACGGGAAGGTGGCGGCGTGGACCTCGGGTGGGTCCGTCGGCTTCAAGGGCTCCCGCAAGTCGACGCCGTATGCGGCCCAGGTCGCGGCGGAACAGGCCGCGCGCAAGGCGGGTGAGATGGGTATCCGCAAGCTCGACGTCATCGTGCGCGGCTCGGGTTCCGGTCGCGAGACGGCGATCCGGACGCTGCAGAACATGGGGATCGAGATCACCGGTATCAAGGACGTGACGCCCATCCCGTTCAACGGTTGTCGTCCCAAGAAGCGGAAGGGGCGCTGACCATGGCCCGGTATACAGGACCAAGGACCAAGAGGAGCCGTCGTGCCCGCCAGCTCCTCGATGAGAACAAGGCGAAGTACTTCGATCGCCGTCCGTACCCGCCCGGTCAGCACGGCCGCGGCCGCATCCGGGAATCCCAGTACCTCATCCAGCTCCGCGAGAAGCAGAAGCTCAAGTTCATGTACGGCGTGCTCGAGAAGCAGTTCCGCAAGTACTACAAGAACGCGGCTCGCCAGAGCGGCATCACGGGGACCAACCTGCTCGTGATCCTCGAGACGAGGCTCGACAACGTCGTGTACCGCGCAGGGCTCGCAAGCACCAGGCCCCAGGCCAGGCAGCTCGTCAACCACGGGCACTTCCTCGTCAACGGGAAGAAGGTCGACATCCCGTCGTACGAGGTGCGCGCCGGTGACGTCGTCTCCGTGAAGGAGCGCAGCACCGACATCCTGCCCATCCTGCACGCCATCGACACCGTCGGTCGCACGGTCCCCGAATGGTTGACCGTCGACGCGGGCCACCGGACGATCACGATCGATGTGATGCCCTCGCGCGAGATGATCGACACGGACATCAAGGAACAACTCATCGTCGAGCTCTACTCCAAGTAGCGCGGCGAGCCGGACACGAACACAGGAGCGAACGTGCTGCTCATCACCCAGCGCCCCACAATCGAAGAGGAACCCGTCGCGGACGATCGCTCGAGGTTCATCGTCGAGCCGCTCGAGCCGGGATTCGGCTACACACTCGGCAATACGATGCGCCGCACGCTGCTGTCGCGCATCCCCGGCGCCGCGATCACGTCGGTTCGCATCGACGGCGTCCAGCACGAGTTCTCGACCATCGAGGGTGTCGTCGAGGACGTCGTGGACTTCATCCTGAACCTCAAGCAGGTGGTGCTCCGGATCGAGACCAACGAGCCCGTGACGATGTACCTGTCCGCGAAGGGTGCAGGCGACGTGACGGCATCCGATATCAAGGCGCCCGCCGGGGTCGAGATCGTCAACGGCGACCTGCACCTCGCGACGCTCTCGAGCTCGGGGAAGCTCGAGGTCGAGCTCGGAGCCGAGCGCGGCGTCGGATACCGCAGCGCGGACCGCAACAAGAAGAGCGACGCCATCGGTGTCATCCCGATCGACTCCATCTTCTCGCCCGTGCGCAAGGTGGCCTATCGCGTCGAGAGCACCCAGGTCGGCCAGCGCACCGACTTCGACAAGCTGATCCTCGACGTCGAGACCGATGGCTCCATCACCCCTGCAGAGGGGATCTCGTCCGCAGGCGGCACCCTGCGCAACCTGTTCGAGCTGTTCGCCGACCTCGACGAGTACGACGCACTCGTGCCAGACGACCTGTCACCGACGGATTCGTCGTCCCATGAGCACCTCGACCTGCCGATCGAGGCGCTCGACCTCTCCGAGCGTCCCCGCAACTGCCTGCGGCGCGCACAGGTCCAGACCGTGGGTGAGCTGATCGAGAAGACGGAGGAGGACCTCCTCAACATCACGAACTTCGGCCAGAAGTCGCTCGAGGAGGTCGTCGCAAAGCTCGATGAGCTCGGGTTCAGCCTGAAGAACTACGGCGACTCCGAGGGGAGCGTGGTCTGATGCCGCGTCCCAAGAAGGGTCCGCGCCTCGGCGGATCGCCCTCACACCAGAGGAAGATCCTCGCGAACCTCACGGCCTCCCTGATCACCCATGAAGAGGTCACGACCACCGAGGCCAAGGCGAAGATGTTGCGGCCCTACGCCGAGAAGGTGATCACGAAGGCCCGTCGAGGTGATCTCCATGCCCGGCGCATCGTGCTGAGGAAGATCGAGGACACCGAGGTCGTGACGAAGCTCTTCGACGACGTCGCACCCCGCTACGCCGATCGGCCGGGCGGCTACATCCGGATCACGAAGCTCGGGCCACGGCGTGGTGATGGCGCCGAGATGGCAAAGGTGGAACTCGTCTAGGGAACGATCCCTCGACGCAGACGACCGGCAGCCGGCCCATCGTGGCCGGCTGCGTCGCGTGGGGAGGGTGCCGTCACCGCGGACCGGCCGAGCAACCCCTACCCTCCCGTCATGCGCATCGCAGGGATCGTCACGGGATGCCTCATGGTCCTGATGGGGGCCGTATGGACGCTGCAGGGGCTGAACTCCGAGTTCGTGCCGCAGAGCTTCATGACGGGAAGCGGTGCATGGGTCGTCATCGGGATCGTGACGGCCACCGCCGGTGCCCTCGTCGCCCGATGGTCGTGGACACGGCCCCGCTGACACCCCGTCCCGAAGGACACCACGTGCACGGCCCCCAGGACCTCGCAACCCTCGTGAGCGCCTACGCCGCTCGGTCCTCCGACCGATCCATCGATCTCGCCATCGCGGCGCTCGGCACCCGGCGCCCGATGTGGCCGCGGTCGGAGTTCAGCCCCGGCCACTTCACGGCATCGGGCTTCGTCGCCTCATCCGACCGTGCCTGCCTCCTCCTCGTCTGGCATGCCAAGATCGGGCGCTGGCTCCAACCCGGAGGCCACATCGAGCCGAACGACGCAACCGTCGAGGAGGCGATCCGTCGCGAGGTCGCCGAGGAGACCGGTCTCTCGAAGATCCAGCCCATCGGTCGTGGCCTGCTCCGTATCGATGCACACGAGATCCCCGCCCACGCCGGAGAGCCGTCGCATCTGCACATCGACCTCGCGATGGGCTTCATCGCCTCGAAGGAGGCGGTCATCGACGGCGAGGCAGCCATGGCGCCTCGCTGGGTTCCGTTCGAGGCGCTCGCGGGTGAGGGAGTGGACGCTGCAGTGCTGGCCTCCGCCGAGCGGCTCGCCACCGTGATGGTGCCTGAGTCGCCATCACCCCCGACGGCACGTCCACCGGGTATCCTGCCGGGACCGCAACCCAAGGGGTGATCGCACCTGGGCGTCGTCTTCAGCCGCCTCCTCCAAGTCATCAGGCTCCAGAGGGATGCCTTCGTCTGGATGGACTTCAACGACAGGGCGACAGGGGACGCTGCGATCCTCGTCGCCATCACCCAGGTGCTGTTGGTGCTCGGCACCGGCACGAGCCTCGGGTCCCTCCTCAATCCCCTCAACCTCATCCAGATCCTGATCTCGGGTCTCTTCTTCTGGGTCATCTACTCGGGGGCGACCTACCTCATCTCCCGCTACCTCCTCGATGGGCACGGCACCTATGCGATCTACCTCCGCATCACCGGATTCGCCTACCCGACGCTGTTGCTGGTGATCTTTGCGAACCTCTTCCTGGACACACCACTGCTGATCCTCGTTGCGGGCGGCGCGTGGTTCGTCGTGATCGTCGCCAACGGTCTCACGTACACGGCGGATCTGCCGCTGCAGAAGGCGTTCATCGCGGCGATCGGCGGGTACGTGGCGATCACCATCATCCAGCAGATCCTGTCGAGCGTCAGGATCTTCTAGTGCCCACCTATCGGATCGACCTGGCCTACGACGGGTCGGGCTTCCACGGGTATGCGAAGCAGCCGAACGTGCGAACGGTGCAGGGTGACCTCGAGTCGGCGTTGGCGCCGTGGACGGGTGGCGTCGACACGTTCGTCGCCGGGCGCACGGACAAAGGCGTCCATGCGACGGGACAGGTCGTGTCACTGACCTGCGGCACGATCGATCCGCCCACCGTCAAGCGGTCTCTGAACCGCCAGCTGGCCCCCGAGATCGCCGTGCACGCGATCTCCGAGGTCGCCGAGGGCTTTCATGCCCGCTTCTCCGCCACCGGGCGCGCCTACCGCTACCGGATCCTCAATGCCGACGTCCACGATCCGTTTACGGCCACCGTGGCGTGGTGCTACGCCGAGCCGCTCGACGCAGTGGCGATGGATCGCGCCGTCGCACACCTCGTCGGGGAACACGACTTCGCAGCGTTCTGCCGGCGCCAGGGTGATCGTCCGACCACGCGAAGGCTCATGTGGGCCGGGTGGCGGAGGGATGGTGACCTCGTCGAGTTGGCCATCGGGGCGACGTCGTTCTGCCACCAGATGGTGCGATCGATCGTCGCCGTGTCCGTGGAGATCGGCAGGGGGAGGATGCCGCCCGCCGCCATGGCGGGGATCCTCGCGTCACGTGATCGCTCGACGGCCAGGGGCGCCGCACCCGCACACGGCCTCACCCTCGTCGCGGTCGCCTACGGCGACGAGGAGCTCCCGATGCCCGCCTGGATCCCCGAGACCTCGTAGGCCGACAGCGCGTCGAGGATGCGTGCGATGTGGTCGGGTCCCCTCGTCTCGAGGGCCACCTGGATCTCGACCGTGCCGAACGCGAGGCCGGTGCCCTCCCGGTGGTGCTCGACCGACAGCACGTTGCCCCGCTGGTCCCCGATCGTCGAGAGCACGGACGCCAGGTGGCCGGGCTCGTCAGGGACCACCACCTTGAGCGATGCGAAGCGGCCCCTCGCCTCCAGGCCGTGCCGCACCACGCCGTCGAGGAGCAGGAGGTCGACGTTGCCGCCCGACAGGACCACGACCGTCCTGCCGAGGCCCGTCAGGCCTCCATGCATCAGGGCTGCCACGCCGACGGCTCCCGAAGGTTCCACGAGGTATTTCGCACGCTCGAGGAGCAGGGCCACGGCCTCGGTTGCCTGCTGATCGTCGACGACGACGAGGTCGTCGACGAGGTCCTCGATGATCTCGAAGCACATCGTCGAGGGCCTCGACACGGCGATACCGTCCGCAACCGTCGGATGAGGCACGATCTCGATGGCCGATCCGGTGCGGCGTGCCTCGAGATACGTGGGAACGGCCGCCGACTGCACGCCGATGATGCGCACCCCTCGACGGTGCGCCTTGAGGGCGATCGCCGATCCCGAGATGAGGCCACCCCCACCGACGGGCACGACGACGGTGTCGACATCGGGTACCTGTTCGGCGAGTTCCAACCCCAGCGTTCCCTGGCCGGCCACGATGTGGGGATCATCGAACGGGTGGATGAACGCTGCGCCCGACTCCGCCACGAAGCCCATGGCATGGTCGGTCGCCTCGGCGAGATTGCCACCCGACAGGACGACCTCCGCCCCATACGCGCGCGTCGCCTCGACCTTGGGGATCGCAGCGTTCTCCGGCATGAAGACGGTGGCGACGACTCCCTGCTCGGCAGCGGCGAGCGCCACCCCCTGTGCGTGGTTCCCCGCTGATGCGGCGACGACCCCTGCTGCCTTGTCGTCGGGTGACAGGAGGGCGATGGCGTTCATGCCGCCACGGATCTTGAAGGATCCGGTGCGCTGGAGGTTCTCTGCCTTCAGGAGGACCTCGGAGCCGACCAGGCGTGAGAACGACGACGAGGGAAGGGTGGGCGTCTGCAGGACCACGCCGCGACCGCGTGTTCGGGCAGCGATGATGTCATCGATCGTGATACGATTCGGCACGGTTCCTCCACCGCGAGGTTACCGGCTCGTTCGTTCGCGCCGTTGGCCATTATCACGTGGAACCGATAGCATATGCGCCGCCCCGGTTCGGGGCCGCCCCCACGTCATCTCGAGGGATCATCCACGCCATGAAGCCAAAGCTGCAGAGAACCTTCTCGCCCACGCCAGGCGACATCGACCACGCCTGGTACGTCGTGGACGCGACCGACGTCCCGCTCGGCCGGCTCTCCTCGGAGATCGCGCAGATCCTCCGCGGGAAGCACAAGCCCACGTATGCGCCGCACATGGACGGTGGCGACTACGTGATCGTCGTCAACGCCGGCAAGGTCCACGTCTCGGGGAACAAGGAGATCGAGAAGATCTACTACCGCCACTCCGGCTTCCCCGGCGGTCTGCGAGCGGAGACACTCTCCGAGGTCCGCAAGAGCCACCCCGAGCGACTCGTCGAGATCGCCGTGCGGGGCATGCTGCCGAAGAACAGGCTCGGTCGCCAGATGCTCAAGAAGCTCAAGGTCTACGCGGGGCCCGGCCATCCCCACCGCGCGCAGAGCCCCAAGCCACTCGAACTCACGCACCGAAAGGTGGACGCCTGATGGCAAAGCCCAAGCCCCTCGCCCAGACCACTGGTCGCCGCAAGCGGTCCGTCGCCAGGGTCCGCCTCTATGACGGGACCGGCACCTACACGCTCAACGGCCGCACCCTCCTCGATTACTTCCCCGATCCCGAGCTCCGCAGGCGGGTCGAGGAAGCGTTCAAGGTCACCGGCACCGACGGTCGCTACGACGTCAACGCCACCCTCGAAGGTGGGGGCACGACCGGCCAGAGCGACGCGCTGAGGCTCGGCATCGCACGTGCGCTCATCACCGTCGACCCCGACCTCCGCCCCGCCCTCAAGAAGGAGGGCATGTTGCGCCGTGACGACCGCAGGGTCGAGCCGAAGAAGTACGGCCTTCGCAAGGCGCGTCGGGCACCGCAGTTCACCAAGCGCTAGCCCGCTCCCGTTTGGCTGACGACCCTGACGCAGACGGCATGGCTGACGACGCTCCACGCCTGTTCGGTACCGACGGAGTCCGCGGTGTCGCCAACTCCGATCTGACCCCGGAGATCGCCTTCGACCTCGCCCGCGCCGCGGGGGAGGGCATCGACCACCACGTCGTGATCGGGAGGGACACGCGACGCTCGGGCCCGATGCTCGCCAGTGCGGTGGCGGCAGGCTTCAACGCCGTGGGTGTCGACACGGTCGACCTGGGGATCCTCCCCGTCGGCGCCGTGTCGCGCCTCACCAGGGACACCGGGGCCTCCTACGGCGTGATGGTCTCGGCATCCCACAACCCTGCCGAGGACAACGGGATCAAGTTCTTCGGCATGGACGGGGCGAAGCTCTCCGACGGCCGCGAACTCGCCATCGAGCGTCGCTACCTCTCGGGTCCGCCGTACCCGCGACCCGTCGCCTCCAAGGTCGGCATGCAGACCACGATGCACGATGCCGTGGCCAGGTACGTCGACAAGGTGGCGAGGACCGTGGACTACTCGATGCGCGGCCTCGAGTTCGTCGTGGACTGCGCCAACGGTGCGGCCTTCCTCGCAGCGCCCGAACTGTT
The DNA here is from genome assembly GCA_963792405.1 of uncultured Acidimicrobiia bacterium. Taxonomy (GTDB): domain Bacteria; phylum Actinomycetota; class Acidimicrobiia; order Spongiisociales; family UBA5794; genus SZUA-442. The sequence continues at coordinate 1,523,273 of CAWBVU010000006.1, read as the reverse complement.
CGCCAGGGTCGGCGCCAGCGTCACGATCATCTCCGACATGCCGGACGGGATGAACATCAACGACGGTGTCGGTGCCACGCACCCCGAGGCCGTCGCCAGGGTCGCCAAGGGCAAGGTCGGCCTCGCGTTCGACGGTGATGCCGACAGGCTCATCGCAGTGGACGAGGACGGCGAGGTGGTCAACGGCGACGTGCTCATGGCCATCTTCGCCAAGTGGCAGCACGAGCGAGGCAAGCTCAAGAACGACACCGTGGTCGCGACGGTGATGTCGAACCTCGGATTCCACCACGCGATGGAGCGACTCGGCATCGAGGTCGCCGTGACCCCTGTCGGTGATCGCTACGTCGTCGAGGAGATGCGGCGGACGCGTGCCGTCGTCGGTGGCGAGCAATCGGGCCACATCCTCCTCGAGGATCGCTCCACGGGTGACGGCCTCCGGACGGCGCTGAGGCTCATGGAGGTGATGGCGTCCACGGGCCAGGAGCTGAGGGAACTCCGATCCGTGATGACGGAGATGCCCCAGGTGCTCATGAACGTTCGGGTTGGCTCGAAGGATGGCTGGGACTCCGACGCCACGATCGCCGACGCCATCGCGGGCTGGGAACGCACACTCGGATCCCGCGGCCGCATCCTCGTCCGCCCCTCCGGCACCGAGCCGCTGATCCGCGTCATGGTGGAGGCACCATCACCCGGCGAGGCACAGCAGGTGGCGTCGTCGATCGCCGACGTCGTCGAGGCGCGGCTCTCCTGAGTCTGCGGTCGGTGATCGCCTCGATCGCAGCGGCGACATCCCCACCCCGCCGGTAGGCTTGCGTCGACAACACAACCTGACGAGGCGATACCGCACCCTGCAGCGCCCGCCCTCGCACGTGCGAGGCGACGAGGAAGAGGGAGTATCGAAACGTTCGGCGGATGCCCTCTCGGCCGCTCACGGCCGTCACGGGATGGAGCAAAACCCCGGAGCGATCCGGGAACAGAGGCCACCCGATGTGAGCCCGACCACGTGTCGGGAATCCCGCCGTATCGCCCGTCCCGACCGGAGGAGACTGCGCGCGATGTGCGGAATCATGGGTTACGTAGGGCCACAACCGGCCGCTCCGATCCTCGTCGATGGCCTGCGACGGCTCGAATACCGCGGATACGACTCCGCAGGTATCGCCGTGACCGATGGGGCGATCCAGGTGCGCAAGGCACAGGGAAAGATCGCCAACCTCGAACAGCTGCTCGAGGCTGATCCGATCGGCGGCACCGTCGGCATCGGTCACACACGGTGGGCGACCCACGGGGCACCCACCGACGCCAACGCCCACCCCCACACCGACCCCTCGGGCGAGTTCGTCGTCGTGCACAACGGCATCATCGAGAACTTCCAGAGCCTGAGGGAGGGCCTTCTCGCGTCAGGTGCCACATTCACCTCCGACACCGACAGCGAGATCCTCGCCCACCTCGTGGCGAGGGAGTACGACGGCGATCTCGTCGCAGCCGTGCGGCGCACGGTGGCGCTCTCGGACGGCGCCTACGCCATGGTCGTCATGTCGATGCGTGAGCCCCGCACCATCGTGGCGGTGCGCAAGATCAGCCCACTCGTCGTCGGTCTCGGCGACGGTGAGACCTTCCTCGCCTCCGACATCCCCGCCGTGCTCCATCACACCAGGGACTTCCTCATCATCGAGGACGACGAGCTCGTCGTGGTCACCGAGGACGGCGCAAGGGTGGAGACGATCGCCGGCGAGTCCGTCGAGCGCGAGGTGACGCACATCACCTGGGACGCCGAGCAGGCGGAGAAGGGCGGCTACGACCACTTCATGCTCAAGGAGATCAACGAGCAGCCCTCCGTGATCACCGAGACGCTCGCGGGCAGGCTTGCCGAGGACGGAACCGTGTGGCTCGAGGATGTCGGCTTCGACGACGACTACGCCGCCTCCATCGGACGTGTCTGGATCACCGCCTGCGGAACGGCGTACCACGCCGGCCTCATCGGCCAGGAGATCTTCCGACGGGTCCTTCGGTTGCCGGCGAACGTCGAGTACGCCCACGAGCTTCGGTACGCGGACCCCATCGTGGGACCCAACGAGCTCACGATCGCGATCTCCCAGTCCGGGGAGACCGCCGACACGCTCGCGGCCGCGCGCCTCGCAGCGGACTCGGGAAGCAGGATGCTCGCGATCACCAACGTGGTCGGATCGACGCTGTCGCGGTATGCGGACGACATCCTGTACACGAGGGCAGGCCCGGAGATCTCGGTCGCGTCGACCAAGGCCTACCTGGCGATGCTGATCGCGCAGTACCTCCTCGCCCTCCGCATCGGTGCGGCCAGGGGAACCGTCGACGAAGCCCTCGCAGCTCGTGTCGCCCATGGCCTCCATCAGCTCCCCGCGGCCATCGAGGAGGTGCTCGGACGCAGCGATGAGGCCCAGAAGGCGGCGGAGATCGTCTCGGGCGCCGACGACGTCTACTTCATCGGACGAGGACTCGACTACGCGATCGCCATGGAGGGGTCGTTGAAGCTCAAGGAGATCTCGTACCTCCACTCGGAGGCCATGCCGGCAGGGGAGCTCAAGCATGGCACGCTCGCCCTCATCACCGAAGGCGTCCCCGTCGTGGTGGTGCTCACCCAGAGGGCGGTCTACGACAAGACGATCTCAGCGGTGCAGGAGGTCAAGGCGAGGGGCGGCAGGATCATCGCCGTCGCCTATGACACCGACACCGAGATCGACAAGTACGCGGACTACGTCATGCGCATTCCCGACATGGAGGACCTCCTCGCGCCCGTTGCCGCCGTGGTGCCCCTCCAGGTGATGGCCTACCACGTGGCACGGCTGCGTGGCCACGACATCGATCAGCCCAGGAATCTCGCAAAGAGCGTCACGGTCGAGTGATCGATCGCGCGGTGCTCGTCCGTCTCAGCGGTTGAGACGCCGCACGGCGGCGCGATAATGGGTGGAGAGGCCCATGAGTCGAGTCGAGGACATCGACCGGTATCTGCGAGCGTATTTCGCCTCGCAGTATCCGTCAGACGCCCGGGGTGAGGCACACCGGGTGCGGCCGTTCGTCACCATCTCGAGGCAGGCGGGGACCGGGGGCCACGCCCTGGCCGAGCGCATTCGCGACCGGTTCTCCCGCGAGTCGGACGTCGCCCTCTTCGGCGACTGGCAGGTCTACGACCGCACGGTCTGCGAGATCGTCGCCAAGGATCCGGCCTTCACGTCCTCGTTCGACTCCCTCGTCGAGGAGGAGTACCGCTCCAAGGGGAACGACTTCTTCCATCAGATGCTGCGGTCGACGGTGGACCAGAAGATGGTCATGAACCGGGTCTTCCTCGTTGTCCGCACGATCGCCGACATGGGAAAGGCGATCATCGTCGGTCGCGGTGGCTCGCACGTGACCAGGGACATGCCGTCGGGTGTGGCGCTGCGCGTCGTCGCCCCCGAGGAGTGGAGGGTCGCCAGGGCGATGGAGAGCCTTGGCCTCTCCGAGCGCGACGCGCGGGCACGCGGCCGCAAACGCGATGCAGACAGGGCGAGGCTCATCAAGGCGCACTTCGGCGCCGACATCGACGACCCCACGGGATACGACGTCACCTGGAACCTCGGGTCGGTGACCTACGACGACATCGCCGAGGCGACGGTCGAGCTCGTGCGCAGCCGTGCCCGGCTCGACTGAGCCCCAGGATCGCAACCCGTGACGGAGCGGATCCTCGTCGGGCACTTCCTCACGAGGTTCGAGGCGGCGCGCCGCGCGAGGGTCGGCCCGGCCTCGCTCGTACTCCGCCCCGACCTGCTGAGGATCGGTGGCTGGCACCTGGAGGAGGTCTACTTCGCCTTCCAGTTCGACGACCACGGGGTGCGAGGCGACCTCGCATGGGTCGTCCAGGGACTCAAGCGCCGATACCCCGACGACGCGATCGCCGACTGGCTCGCCCGGCCCAACACCGAGCTGTCCTCCCTCTCGCCCCTGCAATGGTTGTCGACGAGGAGAGATCCGGCGCGACTCGAGATGGCCGCACTCCGCGCAGGTCCCCGGTGGTGACCCTCGCGTCGCCACGACCTCCCAACCTGCAGGACGGGGCGCTGGCGCCGAGCGACGGGGCCCTCGGCTAGCCTGCCGCCATGGAGATCATCGGACTGGGCATCGACCTCGCCGACGTGTCCAGGGTGCGTGCCCTCCTGCGCAAGAGCCCCGAGGGCTTCCGTCGCCGGTGCTTCACCGACCGCGAGTGGGCCTATGCGCATCGGTTCGCCGATCCATCGGAACGTCTCGCCGCTCGGTTCGCGGGCAAGGAGGCGGTGATGAAGAGCATGTCCACGGGATGGCGGCGCATCCCGTGGACCGACGTGGAGATCGCAGGGGGAGGCCCCCCATCGGTCAACCTCTTCGGCAAGGCACGCCAACGCGCCGACATGCTCGGCATCACGGACATCAAGATCACGGTGACCCACACGAAGGACACAGCCATGGTCTTCGTGGTCGCCGTCGGTGCCCACCCATGAGGCCCGTCCTCACCGTCGAGGAGATGCGAAGGGTCGACGCCGAGGCGACGATGCCCGTCGACGTGCTGATGGACAGGGCTGGATTCGCGCTCGCACGCGAGGCTGCGTCGATGGGTGTCGGCTACGGGTCGATCGTCCATGTGCTCTGTGGGAGCGGCAACAACGGTGGAGACGGCTACGTCGCGGCGAGGTACCTCGCTGGACGCGGCGCGGCCGTCCACGCCCACCACCTCGGATTGCCGGATCCTGGATCTGCGGCCTCACGGGCGATGATGGCGGCGGCCGACTCCGGGGTACGCATCGGCCCGCTCGGTGAGCCGCGCAGCGGTGACCTGATCATCGATGCCCTCTTCGGCACCGGATTCCGCGGGGCGCTCCCAGCCGACGTCGTGCCGTGGACCCTCACGCCGATGCACGTGCTCGCTGCGGACATCCCATCCGGCCTCCACGGCGATTCGGGTGTCGCCATTCCTCCGACCTTCACAGCGGACCGCACGGTCACGTTCCACGCCCTCAAGCCTGGTCACCTGATCGCGGACGGTCCCGACCTCTGTGGATCGGTGACGGTGGCCGACATCGGCCTCGAGGGCGGAGAGCCCGTCATGCGCCTCGCCGAGCCGGGTGACGTGGAGGTCCCCACGAGGAGCCGACACGTCCACAAGTGGAAAGCGGGCGCCGTCGCGACGGTCGGAGGCGTCCCCGGACTGACCGGTGCGGCCCTCCTGTGCTCCCGTGCCGCCATGGCGGCGGGCGCAGGCGTGTCCATCCTGCTGACGACGGCAGCCACCACGGCGACCTACGAAGCCCTCGCACCGGACATCCCCACGATGCAGGCATCTGAGACCGGCTCGTGGCGCGGGCATGCGTCGGAGGTCCTCGGCCTCCTCGAGCGCTTCGACGTCCTCGTCGTGGGACCGGGACTCGAACCGACCCCACCGGACTTCCTCGAGCAGCTGCTCGAGGCGTTCGATGGCACGATGATCGTCGATGCCGGGGCGGTCACCGCCATCTCCCGCCTGGACTCGTTGCTCGAACGGACCGCTCCCACGATCCTCACGCCCCATGCGGGGGAGTTCACGAGGTTCTCCGGGCTCGACCCGACATGGGAGTCGGCGGCGAGGATCGCCGCGGGGACGGGCTCCATCGTGCTCCTGAAGGGGGCACCGACGTTCGTGGCGGGTGTGGACGTGACCGCGGTGTCGTCCGGTGGTCCGGAGCTCGCATCGATCGGCACCGGCGACGTCCTCGCGGGCATCATCGCGGCGCTCGTCGCCAGGGGGGTCGATCCGGAGCGGGCGGCGTGGACGGGCGCGTACCTCCACGGTGTCGCAGGACGGACGTTGGAGTCCCGGCGCACCGTGACGGCGACCGGCCTCGTCGACGTCGTCGCAGAGGTGATGGCCAACGTGGAGGCGGCGATGCGCCCGAGTCCGTCGCGGTCCGAGGGCCCGGGCCGGGGCTACCGTTGATGCCGGGAACCGTGGAGGCCTGATGCGTCCGTCCTGGATCGAGATCGACCTCGACGCGATCGAGCACAATGCCGCGGAGATCTCCGCCCACATCGCTCCCGCCGCGCTGTGCGCCGTGGTCAAGGCCGACGCGTACGGGCACGGGGACGTCCCCGTGGCCGAAGCCGCCATCAGGGGAGGCGCCTCCTGGCTCGCCGTCGCCCTCGTCGAGGAAGGGGTGCGACTCAGGGAAGCCGACATCGATGTCCCCATCCTCGTCCTGTCGGAGCCCACACTCGAGGAGATGCCCCTCATCGTCTCGCACGGGCTCACGCCGACTGCCTATCGCGCCTCGTTCATCGACCTCCTCGCCGAGGTGGCAGAGGATGCCACCACGCTCCCGTACCCCGTCCATCTCAAGCTCGACACCGGTATGCACCGGGTCGGTGCCCCTCCGGTCGAGGCATTCGAGATCGCCCGCAAGATCGAGGCCGACCCCCGCCTCACGCTCCAAGGGGTCTTCACCCACTTCTCGGTCGCCGACACCGATCCCGACTACACGAAGCGACAGAACAAGGCGCTCCTGCACTTCATCGCCGCCCTCGAGGAGGAGGGCATCGCTCCCAAGCTGATCCACGCTGCGAACACGGCCGCGGCGTTTGACATCGTCGAGACGCGCCACGACCTCTGCCGAGTGGGACTCGGCCTCTACGGACTGCGGCCCGCACCGTCGTCGGGCGTCGACCTCGACCTCGTGCCGGCGATGCGGGTCGTCAGCCACGTCGGGTACGTCCGGCCGCTTCCGTCCGGAGCTCGCCCCTCCTACGGGCGCAGCCGCACCCTCGAGGGGGTCCACAACGTCGCCACCGTCCCCATCGGCTACGCGGACGGCGTCCGCAGGAGCCTGTCGGGCACGGGCGAGGTCCTCATCCACGGCAGACGGTATCCGTACGCCGGCACGGTCACGATGGACATGGTCATCGTCGACCTCGGGGACGACACCGCCGCCCCCGGTGACGAGGTCGTCCTCCTGGGCTCCCAGGGTGACGAGACGATCTCCGCCGAGGACTGGGCGGAACTCCTCGGCACGATCACCTGGGAGATCGTGTGCGACTTCGGGCCGAGGCTCCCGAGGAGGTACCTCAGGACGTCGACCGATGCCTGAACGGACCATCACCCGCGTGCCCGGCGTACAGGTCGGCCATCACACGGACGTCGAGGCCATGACCGGTGTCACCGTCCTGACGTTCGGGGAGCCGAACGTGGCCGTCGTCGACGTCCGGGGGGGCGCCCCGGGCTCTCGTGAGCTCGCGATCCTCGGGGATGCCGTCAAACCCGTCACCGTCAACGCCCTCGTGTTCGCCGGAGGGTCGGCGTTCGGCCTCGCCGCGGCCCAGGGTGTCATGGAGGAGATCGAACGGGAGGGCCGGGGCGCCCCGACTCCTGCAGGGCCCGTTCCGATCGTTCCGGCGGCCATCATCTTCGACCTGCTCGTCGGGCGCTCCGACATTCGGCCCACCGCGGAGACGGGGCGGGCCGCGTACCTGGCCCGGTCGTCGCGACCGGTGGAGATGGGGCCGGTGGGTGCGGGAACGGGTGCCACCGTCGGCAAGGTGAATGGCGCCGAGGGCATGAGGCCGAGCGGGATCGGATCGGCGGCTGTCAGCGTCGACGATGCCACCATCGGCGCCCTCGTGGTCCTCAACGCCGTCGGTGACGTGTACGACCTCGCAGGCCACCGACTCACGGGCTCGGCGGATCTCGACCGAAGGTCGTCGGGAGGCCCGTTCGGGTTCAACACCACCCTCATCGCCGTTGCGGTCGACGCGGGCATCGAGGACCGCAACGAGCTCCGCAGGCTCGCGGTCCGCGCCCACGATGCCCTTGCCGCGACGGTCCGCCCTGCCCACACGAGATACGACGGCGACACCGCCTTCGTCGTGTCGTTCGGACGCGCCGAGGCCGATCTCGACGCCTTGGGCGAAGCGACCTTCGACGTCGTCGCGTCGGCGATCGTCCGTGCCATCGAGGGCATCGAACCATGACCGTGTCATTCGACGAGGTCGACTCGCTCGATGCGCTCTCGCTGATCGCGCACGGCTGCACGAGGTGCGATCTCTCCCGGTCGCGTACCAACGTCGTGTTCGGGTCGGGTTCCCCGTCGGCGGACGTCATGATCGTCGGCGAAGGCCCCGGCAGACAGGAGGACGAACAAGGACTGCCGTTCGTCGGGCGCTCGGGCCAGCTCCTCGACGCGCTTCTCGGCGAGGTCGGGCTCGCCCGCGCCGACGTGTACATCGCCAACGTGGTCAAGTGCAGGCCGCCCGGGAACCGCGATCCGAGACCGGACGAGATCGACGCGTGCAAGGGATACCTCCGGCGGCAGATCCAACTCGTCGACCCGACCGTCGTGATCACGCTCGGGAACTTCTCGTCCAAGCTTCTCCTCCGCACGGAGACAGGGATCACGCGGCTCAGGGGCACGGTCTACGAGTGGTGGGGGAGGTACCTCGTCCCCACCTTCCACCCTGCGGCAGCGCTTCGCGGAGGGGAGAGGGTCACCAACGACATCAGGGCCGACCTTGTCCTGGTGAGGTCCGTGATCGACGGTAGGCTTCCGAGCGCAACCACGACCGACATCACCCATCACGACGCCGACTCGATCGCGCCCGCCGATGACACGGGCCCGCAACTCGACCTCTTCGGTGGCCAGCCATGACCCTCACCATCACGACGAATGCGCCCGAGGACACGCTTGCGCTCGGGCGACGTTTCGCCGCCGTGCTCACAGCGGGCGACGTCGTCCTGCTCTCGGGCAGGCTCGGCGCAGGCAAGACCCTCTTCATCTCCGGGGTGGCCGAAGGGCTCGGGATCACCGAGCCGATCACCTCCCCGACCTTCGTCATCTCCCGCATCTACCGTGATGGCTTCCTCCCGATGGTCCATGCCGACGTCTACCGGCTCGGGTCGATCGCCGAGTTCGAGGACCTCGAGTTGCACGACGACGCCCCGAGCGGCGTCGTGCTGATCGAATGGGGTGACGCCGTCGAAGAGAGCGTGGCGCCGGACCACATGGTCGTCCACATCGACATCGAGGGCGACCGGAGGATCTTCAGCTTCCTGCCCCGAGGGAGCTGGACCACGAGGAACCTGGAGATGTTGACATGAAGATCGTTGCCATCGAGACGGCGACACCCGCGTCATCGATCGCGATCGGCGAGGACAGCGCCCTCCTCGGCATGTCGGTGAACGTCGATCGGCGGGGCCACGTGGGTTTCCTGGTGCCTGCGATCGACTTCGCACTGTCCAAGGCGGGGTGGAAGCCGCGAGACATCGAACTGGTCGCCGTCGACGTCGGACCCGGCCCGTTCACCGGGCTCAGGGCAGGCATCGCGACCGCCCAGGCCCTCGCCGCCGCGATCGGCGCCCCCATGGTGACCACCTCGTCGCTGACGGTGATCGCCTTGCGGGCAGCGACCGGACGACGACGCATCTGGCCCGTCGTCGACATGCGACGTGGTCAGTTCGCCGTCGGGCCGTATCGCCCGCTCCCCGGTGGCGTCGCCCCCGACGGGCCACCTGAGGTCATCCACCCGGAGGACTTCAAGGCCCTGCTCGAATCGGAGGGCTCCGACTCCCTGGTCGTCGGGGACTGGCAGTCGCTGCCGGATTCGATGTGGACCGGACTGCACAGGGTGCGAAGGGGCAGGCCCCGGTACCCGTCTGCCGAGACCGTCCTCGAGATCGCCGCGATGAAGGCCCGCAAGGGCGACGTGACCGACGCCGACGACGTCAGGCCGTTCTACATGCGCGAGCCGGACGTCGACATCAATTGGACGGCGTTCCGATCCGAGGGAGCGTGGCCCGAATGAGCGCCCCGACCATCCGAGAGATGAGGAGAACCGACATCCCCGCCGTGGCGGAGCTCGAGACCGAGATCTACCCCACACCGTGGTCCCCCCGCGTCTTCTTCGACGAGCTCGCGATCGACTCGCGCTCCTACGTCGTGGCGATCGACTCGGGCGGCACCCTGGTCGGATACGGTGGTCTCCTGCTCGTCGAGGAGGACGCCCACATCACGACGGTGGCCGTCGATCCCGAGGTGCGGGGCCAGCACATCGGCACACGCCTGATGCTCGCCCTCGTCGAGAGCGCCCTCGAGGCAGGGGCGCGCCACCTGACGCTCGAGGTGAGGATCACCAACTCCGTCGCGCAGGGCCTCTACGACCGCTTCGGATTCGAGCCCGTCGGGCGCAGGAAGAACTACTACAAGGACGAGGATGCGCTCGTGATGTGGGCCACGGACATCGACACGCCCGAATACGCAGAGCGCATCGCAGGGATTCGCTCCTCGCTGGAGCAGCACGCATGAGCGGTCCCCTCGTCCTCGGCATCGAGACCTCATGCGATGAGACCGGCGTGGCGGTCCTCGACGGCATGCAGGTCCGGTCGTCCGTACTGTCGTCCCAGACCGATCTCCACTCGAGGTTCGGTGGCGTCGTCCCGGAGGTGGCCGCCCGGGCCCATGTCGAGGCGATCCGGCCGCTCGTCCACCGGGCCATCACCCAGGCAGGCGTCCATCCCGATGACCTCGACGCGATCGCCGTCACGAAGGGACCGGGCCTGGTCGGTGCCCTCATGGTGGGGTATGCGTTCGCCAAGTCCCTCGCGTACAGCCTCGACATCCCGATCTACGGCGTCGACCACATGGAGGGGCACCTGTACGCACCCCGGCTGTCCTTCGACGGGTATGAGCCGCCGGCGGTGGTGGTGCTGGCGAGCGGTGGCCACAGCCAGATCGTCCATGTCAGGGGCTGGGGCGACTACGAGATCCTCGGCGGCACGATCGACGACGCCGCCGGTGAGGCGTTCGACAAGCTCGCAAGGTTCATGGGGCTCGGATATCCGGGCGGTCCGGCGATCGATCGTGATGCCACCGACGGCGATCCCCGAGCAGTGGACTTCCCGAGGGCGTTGAGGGACCGGCCGTACGACTTCTCGTTCTCCGGGCTCAAGACATCGGTGGTCACCTGGCTCGAGAACGCGAAGGCGGCGGGGGAGCTGCCTCCTCGCTCCGACGTGAGCGCGTCCATCCAGGAGGCGATCGTCGACGTGATCGTCGACAAGACGTTCAACGCGGCCGAGGCGACCGGTGTCGAGGTGGTCGGAGGGGGCGGAGGGGTCCTCGCAAACCGACGTCTCCGCGAGCGCCTCGCCGAGGAGGCGGACCGGCGAGGCGTCGGCCTGTTCGTCCCCGAGCCCGCGCTGTGCACCGACAACGGGGCGATGATCGCAAGCGTCGCCGTCGACCGGATGACCGCGGGGATCCCCGGGGACGACCTGCTCGGCGATGTCGACCCCGGCCTTCGGCTCGGGCATTGAGTTCCGGCATACGGCTCGGGTCGATCGCAGGCGTCCCCATCGTCGCGGAGGCATCGGCGTTCGTGCTGGCGCTGCTGTTCGGCGTCGCGGTGGCGGTGGATCTCGAGCTCGCGGGCGTCGGTGACGTCCGCACGAACTGGATCGTCGCGTTGGCGACCGGTGCGGCGGTCGTCGGGAGCGTCGTCGTCCACGAGGTCAGCCATGTGCGAGTCGCCCTGCGCCAGGGCCTCCACGTGCGCGCGGTGCGCGTCTCCATGTTCGGCGGGTACTCCGTGATCGACGGGTCCCCGTCACCGAAGACGGAGGCCCTCACCGCTGCGGCGGGTCCCGCGGCTTCCCTTGTGATCGCGGCGATCGCCGGAGTCGGTGCCCTGGCTCTCGGATCCGGCGACCCCTGGGGAAGGGCCTCAGCAGCCGTGGCGCTCGCCAACGTCGCGATCGGCGTGTACAACCTCCTCCCCGGCTTCCCGCTCGACGGCGGCCGCGTCGCCCGGGGCATCCTCGTCCATCGAGGCATGGACCGTGTCGCGGCGACCCGGGTCGTCATCCGCGTCGGTTCGTGGATCGGCTGGGGGAGCATCGGCGCGGGCGTCGGCGTCCTCGTGATCGCGCGGAGCCCCTGGGGCATGTTCCTCGTCGCGGGTGGCTGGTTCGTCGCAGCCGCGTCGGCGAGTGCGGGCAGGCGCGAACAGCTGAGTGCGGCGTTCGATGGCATGACCGTGCGCGACGTCATGCGTGGGACGCCCGAGGCGGTGTCGGGGAACCTCACCATCAGCACCGTCGTCGACCACTTCGCCATCGGCCCGCGGCTGCGATCACTCCCCGTGGAACTGGACGGACGCGTCGTGGGGGTGCTCGGGCAGGACGAGATCGATACCCTCGCCCCCGCTCGATGGGTATCGACCAGGGTCCGGTCGGTGATGCACACGATCGGGCCATCCGACGTCGTGGACATCGACACCCCGCTCGAGACCCTGTTGCTGGTTCCCGCTGGTGCTTCGGGTCGCGTGATCGTCACCGACGACGGCGTCGCCGTTGGGATCATCGAGGGTGCTGACCTCGGCAGGGTCCTGTCCCCATAGCCCCATCCCGAAGGCAGGTGTCGGAATACCTCCACGTGCCTGCGGGTTAGCACTCGACGTATGCGACTGCCAGACACCGTGCTATCATTGGCGCTCGCACGTATCGACTGCTAACCGACCAAAGGAGACTGTCGGATGGATCTCAAGCCGTTGGGCGACCGCATCGTCGTGAAGCCCCAGGACGAGCAGGAGTCCCGCACCGCGGGCGGGCTCGTGATTCCGGACACTGCGAAGGAGAAGCCCCAGCTGGGTGAAGTCCTCGCCGTCGGTCCGGGCGAGTTCAAGGACGGGGAGCGGATCCCCATGGATGTCAAGGTCGGTGACACCGTCTTCTACTCGAAGTACGGGGGCACCGAGGTCAAGTACGGTGGCGAGGACCTGCTGATCCTCTCCAGCCGCGACGTTCTCGCCGTGTTGGGCTAGGAGGAGTTTTCAGTATGGCTGCAAAGGTAATCCACTTCGATGACGAGGCCCGTCGGGGCCTCCAGGCGGGCGTCGACAAGCTCGCCGACACCGTCAAGGTGACGCTCGGCCCGAAGGGCCGCAACGTGGTGCTCGAGAAGAAGTGGGGCGCTCCCACGATCACCAACGACGGTGTCACCATCGCCAAGGAGATCGAGCTCGACGACCCGTTCGAGAACATGGGCGCCCAGCTGGCGAAGGAAGTCGCGAACAAGACCAACGACGTGGCCGGTGACGGCACCACGACCGCGACGGTCCTCGCGCAGGCCATGGTGACCGACGGGCTCCGTCTCGTCACGGCCGGTGCGAACCCGATGGAGATGCGTCGTGGCATCGAGGAGGCGGTCAATGCGGTCGTCGAGTCGATCGCCGACATCGCCATCCCCGTCAGCTCCGACGACAAGGAGGCCATCGCCTACGTCGCCGCCAACTCGGCAGCGGACACGGAGATCGGCACGAAGATCGCAGAGGCGATGCAGAAGGTCGGCAACGAGGGTGTCATCACCGTCGAGGACAGCCAGACCTTCGGTGTCGAGCTCGAGTTCACGGAGGGCATGCAGTTCGACAAGGGCTACATCTCGCCGTACTTCATCACGGACGTCGATCGCCAGGAAGCGGTGCTCGAGGATCCCTACATCCTCATCGCGAATCAGAAGATCGGCTCGGTCCAGGACCTCGTGCCCGTGCTCGAGAAGGTGATGCAGACGGGCAAGCCGATCCTGATCATCGCCGAGGACGTCGAGGGTGAGGCTCTCGCGACACTGATCGTCAACAAGATCCGCGGGACGTTCACCTCGGTCGCCGTCAAGGCGCCCGGCTTCGGCGAGCGCCGCAAGGCCCAGCTGCAGGACGTTGCGATCCTCACGGGTGCCACCGTCATCTCGGAGGAGGTCGGCCTCAAGCTCGACGGCACGACCCTCGACATGCTCGGCAACGCCCGCAAGGTCGTGATCACCAAGGACAACACCACGATCGTCGAGGGCGCAGGCTCCCATGCCGATGTCCAGGCGAGGGTGAAGCAGATCCGCCAGGAGATCGAGAAGTCCGACTCCGACTGGGACAAGGAGAAGCTCTCCGAGCGCCTTGCCAAGCTCAGCGGCGGTGTCGCGGTGATCAAGGTCGGCGCGGCCACCGAGGTCGAGCTGAAGGAGAAGAAGCACCGTATCGAGGACGCCATCCAGGCGACGCGTGCGGCGGTCGAGGAGGGCATCGTCCCCGGAGGTGGCGTGGCCCTGCTCCGCAGCGGCGCGGCCATCGACAAGCTCCGCGGCAAGAGCGACGACTGGAAGGCCGGGCGCCAGCTCGTGCGCCGGGCCCTCGAGGCACCCATCCGGCAGATCGCGACGAATGCAGGGTATGAGGGCGGCGTCGTGGTCGACAAGGTCCGTGCGGAGACGGCAGGCAATGTCGGCTTCAACGCGGCGACGGGCGAGTACGAGGATCTCATCGCGGCAGGCATCATCGATCCCGCCAAGGTGACCCGTTCGACGCTCCAGAATGCGGCATCGATCGCGGCGCTCGTCGTCACGACCGAGGCGCTGGTCGCCGAGCGGAAGGAAGAGGCCCCGGCGATGCCAGGCGGTCACGACCACGGCGGTGGCATGGACTTCTAGTCCACTGCCGACCGACAGCGTCAAGGGGCGCCCCTCTCGGGGCGCCCCTTCTCGTTCACCTGAGGCTCGTTCACCTGAGGCTCGTATGCCCACGGCTGGTGCGCATGGGTCCAACTGGTGGGCGGTCCCATCGACCCCGGCGGGCGTCAGCCCATGAGCGACACGGAGCCGTCGATCCGCTCGTACGCCCTGTCGATGATCTGGCGCTCGAGCGAGCTCAACGCTCTCGCAAGGGCGATTTCCTCGCCGATCACCGGGATGGCGGGATCGCCGGGATTGCGCCGGGCCCGCCCGGTGGCGTTGAACTGGTCGCCCCTGATGTCCAGGGTGGCGTGGACGAGCGTCGTCGTGTCGTCCTCGTCGATCCCGACCTCGATGGTGATGTGCTTGTGCATACGACCTCCCAAGATCGACCTACCACCATCATCGTCGACGCTTCCGACGATGGCTAGTGGGAACAGGACGCGACGAACGACGTTCGGTCTGCCATCGCCGGATTCGGTTCCGAGCGACCGTGGCGTGATCCCACGCCGCGTCGGGGCGGGGCGACGGGCGCTCAGTACAGGAACATGGGCTTTCCCATGACGTGGCGGATCTTCGGCCGGTACTGCTCGACGTCGTAGAGCTCCGCCACGTCGACGCGCTTGACGCCCTCGGAGGTGACGGTGATCGGCACGTTGGTATAGGTGCCACCCCGAAGGGCGACCATCCGGCCTGACATCCCCTCGAGGGCGAGGTCGGCTGCCATGTTGGCGTAGTTCGTCGCCACCATCAGGTCGAGCGAGTCCGGGCGGCCGGACCGCATCAGGTAGGCCACCTGCTGGTAGATGATGTTCTGACCGGTGATCTCGGTGAGGAGCGACCCGGTCACGGCTCCGATCCCGCCGAGCTTCCGGTGGCCGTAGGCGTCCTCGTCCCCCGACAGGACCATCTCCCCTTGTTCGAGCTGGGCGCCCTCGGAGATCGTCATCATCGCGTAGTGGGACGAGTTGTTGCGCTTGTCCTCGAGCAGCATCTCTGCCAGTCGGTCGATCCGGAACGGGACCTCGGAGATGATCGCCCGATCGACGCCGGCGAGGTACGCGGTGACCAGGCTCGTCTCGCCCGAGTACCTGCCGAACAGCTCGACGACCGCGATGCGCTCGTGGCTTCCCGTACTGGTACGGAGGTTGTGGATGAACTCGACACCCCTGGTGACCGCCGTCGAGAACCCGATGCAGTAGTCCGTGCCGTGCACGTCGTTGTCCATCGTCTTGGGGATGGCGATGACGGGGACGCCCTCATCGTGCATGCGCAGACCGTACGACAGCGTGTCGTCACCACCGATCGGGATCAGGACATCGACATCGAGTGCGTCGAGGACGCGCAGCGAGTGCTCGGTGAAGTCGAAGGGACCGTCCGAGTCGGGATCGGGGGACTCGAGGAAGTCGGGTATCTGCGCGGTCCGCACCCTGCCGGGATTCGTCCGGCTCGTGTGGAGGAAGGTGCCACCGGTCCGGTCGACGGTTCGCACGTTCGACGGGTTGAGCTCCATCGTGTTCTCCGCGATGGAAGCCGGGTCCTCTGGGTTGGTGTAGAGAAGGCCGCCCCAGCCCCGCCGGAAGCCGATGACCTCGTGCCCTTCTCCCGCGACCCGATTGACGACCGCTTTGATGCAGGGGTTGAGACCGGGGACGTCGCCGCCGCCGGTCAGGATGCCGATGCGCATGTGAGTCTTCCTGTGGTTCGACGTGTCGTAGCCACGATACCGGTCGCCGGGAAGGACGCGGGTCGCCCGGAGGGCACTGCGTCGTGGTCGAGCGAGCCCGTTCAGGCGATCGTGCCCTCGGAACGATGGCGCTCGCGCTGGACCCACCACTCGTCCTCGAGGAGTGACCACACGGTGTGGTCGAGCCATCGGTCGCCGACCTTCACCTCGTCGCGCAGCGTGCCCTCGAGCGCGAAACCGAGCTTCCGCGCAATGGCCTCGGACCTCGTGTTGCCCACGGCGATCCGCAATTGGACCTTGTGGAGCCCCATCTCCTCGAAGCCGACTTGGACCGCCCTCGTCGTCGCCTCGGCGCCATAGCCACGGCCCGCCTCGTCGGACCGGATCCAATACCCGACCTCCCCGATGTCGTTCTGGACGGATGTATGCCACACCGAGACGTTGCCGAGGTGCCGATCGATGTCATCGAGGGGGCGGATCGTGAAGTCGTAGGCCCTCCGCTCGGCCCAGGCGGCGACCGACTCCCGCACGAACCGCTGGGCCACCCCACGGTTGTAGCCCTCGACCCACGGCAGCCATGGCTGCAGGTCGAGGAGGGAGGTCTCGATCGCCTCATGGAGCGGTCCCACGTCGCGGCGGCGGAAGGGGCGAAGCATGAGCCGCCTGGTGTACCTGGGCTGACTGTGGACCGTGGTCGGCATCGGGCGCAGCCTATCCGGATAAGCTCGCCGAATGGATCCTTGGACGGTGCTGCGCGCCCTTCCCGCGGTGGTCGATCCTCCAGGGGCGGAATACGCCGTGCTCGTCCCGCTCTACGAGGACGGCAGCGGCGCGACGCGGATCATCCTCACGAAGCGGCCCGATCACATGCCGACCCACCCCGGCGACGTCGTGTTCCCCGGTGGGCACAGGGAGGACGGTGAGGAACCGATCAGCACGGCGATGCGGGAGGCGTGGGAGGAGATCGGGCTCCCGGCAGATGCCGTGGTGGAAGTCCTCGGCGGCCTGTCCCCCGTGACGACGAGGGACAGGACCCGGCCGATCATTCCCGTCGTGGTGCGCATCGAGCGGCCGACCGAGCTCGTACCCGACCGTCGTGAGGTCGAGGTCATCATCGAACCGACGCTCGATGAGCTCCTCGATGAGGATCGATGGATGCAGCGTGACTGGTTCGGTCATCCGTTGTGGTTCTACGAGTTCGACGAGGGGATCCTCTGGGGGGCGACCGCCTTCATGGTGAGGGAGCTCCTCGACGTGCTCAGGGACGGGCTGGCGCGCCCGACCGAGGAGCTCGGCGGGGGAGGGTCGGACCCTCGGTAGCGGCGCTTCGAACCGCGAGCCACCCGACCGTAGACTCGGCGACCTCATGTACCTCGGTACCGCCGCCAACATCCTCACCGTGCTCCTCGGCACCGTCATCGGCGTCACCGTCGGATCACGCATCCCCGATCGCCTCCGCAACACCATCACCGCCGCGCTGGGGCTCCTCACCGGTGCACTCGCCATCCGGGAGGTCGCGGCGACCGACGACTTCGTCCTCGTTCTGGCCGCGGTGCTCCTGGGTGCGGTGATCGGTGAGCTCCTCCGCATCGAGCAGGGCCTCGAGCACGCGGGGCGATGGCTCCAGGTGCGCCTCGCAGGGGGCGAGCAGGGCTTGGACGTCGAGCTCCCGGAGGCGACGGAGCCGGAACCCCCGTCGAAGGGATCCAGATTCGCCGAGGGGTTCGTCATCGCGTCGCTCGTGTTCACGATCGGTCCCCTGACGATCCTCGGTTCGATCGCTGACGGGCTCGGCGACCCCGAGCTCCTGCTCGTCAAGGCGGGCCTCGACGGGTTCGCGTCGATTGCGTTCGCGTCGGTCTACGGCTGGGGTGTCGGCCTCGCCGCCGTCAGCGTGCTCGTGATCCAGGGCACGATCGCCCTCCTCGCGAGTTCCCTCGACGGCGTCCTCACGGATCCGATGATCGATGCCCTCGCGTCGGCGGGAGGGGTCCTGCTGCTCGGGATCTCCCTCCGCCTGCTCGACCTGAAGCAGGTGAGGGTGGCCAACATGCTCCCGGCACTCGTGCTCGCGCCCCTGTTCGTCTGGATGTTCGGCTGACGATCGGTGTCGCGGGGAGACGACCTGCGTCCTGCGTCGGTGCCGCGCGCCGACCCGGGACCTGCCTGCCGGCGACCCATGCCCCTCCGGGGTGCGGTAGGGTCCGCGCGTGCCTGCGCGACGTCTCGACCCTGCGGAACGCCACTCATCCGATCACGTGTTCCGGCACACGATCGACGTTCCCGCCGAACACCTCATCCTCTCGGAGCTGCTCGATCCGGCGAGCCGCGTCCTGGACGTGGGCACGGGCGCCACGGGCCGCACCGCGTTGCTGATCGAATCCCTCGGCGTCGCCTCGGTCACCTCGATCGACATCAACGCCCGCGCCATCCTCGAGTTCGCGGGTGATCACGCAGGCACGCCGATCCGGCTCGCAGGGGCCGACATCGTCGCACTCCCTTTCCGTGACGAGTCCTTCGATGTCGTGCTCAACGCCTTCCATGGGATGGACTACGTGCTCGACCCTGCGGCGAGGCTCGCCGCGTTCCGTGAGGTGGAGCGGGTTCTCACCCCAGGGGGGAGCCTCGTCGTCAGCACGTGGAACAGGCTCGGCATCCTCCTGTCCCCTCGCGAGCTGCGATCACGGCCCAAGGTGAAAGCACGGATCAAGTACCTCGTCAGGGGCGACGTGTTCCGGTCCACGCTGACGGACTCGAACGGCCTTCGGCTCCATCAGTCATCCGTCGGTGGCGCGGTACGTGAGATCGAGACGTCGACATCCCTGCGCCTGCGCTATGCGATCGACAGTGCGGGTGGCAGTCGCGACACCCGGGTGGTGTCGCTCACCGCGATGGAACCGTATCTCGTGTTCGACCTCCCGCGCTGACGACCACACACCGACGCCACACACCGAACCCTGGATCCACCGGGAGGTGTCGTCGGCGTTCAGGAGGTCCAGCGGTCGAGCCAGCCGAGGAACTCACCCCACCAGTGCAGCGCGTTGTCCCGCTTCTCGATCCAGTGTCCCTCGTCGCCGTAGTAGACGAGCCTCGCCGGGACACCCTTCGCCTTCAGCGCCCCGTACAGCACGAGGCCCTGCGTGATGACGACCCGATAGTCCAGCTCGCCGTGGATCACGAGGGTCGGGGTCACCATGTCGTGGGTGTGGGCCATCGGCGACCACCGCTGCACGGCGTCCATGTCCTCCCAGGGGGTGCCACCCATGGCGACATCCCTGCCCTCGGTGTGGTCGGACGCATACTGGCCGAGGAGATCGGTCACGCCTGCATGGCAGATCGACGCGGCGTAGCGATCGGTGCCGGCGGTGAGCCATGAGACCAGATAGCCACCGTAGGAGCCGCCTGCGATCGCCATCCGCTCCTCGTCGATGTACCCGAGTGACAGCATGTGATCCGTCGCCGCCTCGACGTCCTGGGCCGGCTGATCGCCCCATCGGCCCCGGATGGAACGCGTGAAGGCGTCGCCGAAGGACGAGGACCCGTGGAAGTTGACCGACACGACGACGTAGCCGGCCGCGGCCATCACCTGGGGGTTCCAACGCCAGTGCCAGTTGTCCATGACGCCGTTGTGCGGTCCCCCGTGGACGTTCTGGAGGAGGGGCCACGTGCGGCTCTCGTCGAAGTCGGGTGGCGTGACCACGAAGGCCTGGATCTGGTGCCCTTCGGCTCCCTGGAACCGGATCTCCTCGGCGGTGCGCATGGCCAGCTCGCCCATCAACTCGTCGTTGAACCCTGAGATGACGGTCGTGTGCCCGCCCGTCGTCACGGCGACTTCGGGAGGCGCCGACATGCTCTCGTGCCGATGCCAGAAGCAGTCGGTGCCGACCCGGGGCCCATGGTTGGATCCCGTGGACGTCTGCGGCATCGGCGTCCCTCCCTCGAGGTCGAGCGTGTACAAGCGAACACGCCCCTCGTCCTCGGCGTGGAACACGATCGCGTCGTTCCCGACGAACTCCCACCCGCCTGCGGAACGATCCCAACCGGACGTGAGGACCTGTTCAGTCCCCGTGGGCAGGTGGTGGGCCACGATGCGGACCAGATCCGCGTAATACGCTCGCTCGTACTGGACGCCGTAGACGAGGGTCTCACCGTTCGGCGAGACACGTGGCCGGTACTGCTGGGCCGCCTCACCCGTCGCGATGCGCTCGATGTCCCCGCCATCGACGGGCACCCGGTGCAGGCTGAACGACAGGTGCTCCCACGGATCGGGATCATCATCGAGGGTGAAGACGACGTGCGTGCCGTCAGGGGTCACCGTGATCGAGCCCGACACGTCCTCGAGGTCGATGAGGCGGTCGAGGCCGGGGGTGAGGTGGTGGACCGTCTCGTCGGCGAGGTCGACGCGGAAGAGGTGCTCGATCCTCCCCCCCGCCACCCATTTCTTCCAGTGGCGGTAGACCCGGTCCTCCGTCACGACCGGCGGCGTCTTCCCCTCGCGGGCCTCCTTCTCCGCCATCGTCGATTCGACGTCGGGGAAGCCCCGCAGGAGCGGAGCGGCGACGATCAGCGCCTCGCGTCCGGGAACCCATGCCACGTGGCTCGCTCCGAGGGGGAAGTCGGTGACCTTCATCGCCTCACCGCCGTCGAGTCGCATCACGAAGACCTGGGAAGGGTCGTCCCCGACGGAACCGAGGAAGGCGATCCGCCCGCCGTCGGGCGATGGTGCAGGCGAGGAGGACGAGCGATCCCGGGAGGTGAGCCGGCGTGTCGCGCCATGGCGATCGACGAGGTGGATCGTCGAGAAGGGCTTGCCGTCCTCGCCGTACTCGACGACCGGGACGACAGCAGAGGTCGTACCCGGCACGTGCTCGGGCTGACCCACGCGCTTCAACGACCACAGGTCCTCGGGTGTGATGGACCGTCCCATGCCCCTCCTCGCTCGATGCCCCAAGGATGGCATATCCGACGCCCCGGCAGGGCGAGGGCTGAACGCCTCGGCCCGTGTGGGGGAGATGTCGCCCGATGAGCCGATTCGTCGAGCGTGACACGAACACCTCGATGACACCTGTCCTCCCGGACTGGTCGTCCACCATCGTATGCGGGCGTCGTCCGATCCCCCTCCGATCGCCGTGCGGTGACGTCGCGGTCCCGGCAGTCCCCGCTGTGCTACGCGGTGCGGTCCTCCGCCCGCAACAGGCCGAGGACGAGCCCCTCGGAGACGGCGGTCCAGGAGGCGTCGATGATGTTCTTGTGGACGCCGACGCATCCCCACTCGCCGTCTCCGTCCGAGTGGTTCGTGAGGACCCTGACCCGCGCGCTCGTCCCGTCGGACGAGTCGAGGTCGCGCACCCGGTAGTCCGTGAGCTTGATCGTGTCGATCACGGGGTAGCGGTCCCTCAGTGAGGCGCGGAGTGCACGGTCGAGTGCGGAGACAGGGCCGTCGCCTTCCCTCGTCGACACCACCCGGTCGTCACCGACATGCACCTTGACGGTCGCCTCTGCGATCACCTCGCCGCCGCGGTGCTCGACGAACACCCGATACGACTCGAGCTCGAAGAACGGCTGGGTCCACCCCAACGCCTTGCGCGCGAGGAGCTCGAACGACCCGTCGGCGGCCTCGTACTGGTAGCCCTCGTGCTCCTTGACCTTGATCTCGTCGACGACGGCCTGAGCCTGGTCCGAGGTGAGGTCGATGCCGGAGGCCTCCGCCTTGGCGAGGACGGTGGAGCGACCCGCCAGCTCGGACACCACGACGCGCGTGGCGTTCCCGATACCCGACGGGTCGAGGTGCTCGTAGGCATCGGGGCGCCGTGCGAGTGCGCTCGTGTGCAGGCCCGCCTTGTGCGTGAACGCAGACGAGCCGACGTAGGGCAGGTGTGGATCGAGGTTCAGGTTGATGATGTCGGCGATGTGGTGCGACACGGGGGTGAGCTTGGACAGGCGATCCGCCGGGATCGTCTCGATACCCATCTTGAGCGAGAGATTCGGTATCACCGAGCACAGGTCGGCGTTCCCCGTGCGCTCCCCGTAACCGTTGATGCAGCCCTGGACCTGGTACACGCCGGTGCGCACGGCCGTCAGCGAGTTGCCCACGGCCAGGCCGGAGTCGTTGTGGAAGTGGCACCCGAACGTGGCGTCGGGGATGCGATCCGTGACGTCGCCGACGACTCGCTCGACCTCGTGGCTGAGGAAACCGCCGTTCGTGTCGCACAGCACGAGACGCGACGCACCCGCCTCGTGGGCGGCGCGCAGCACGGCGATGGCGAAGTCCGGGTTGTCGCGGTAGCCGTCGAAGAAGTGCTCGGCGTCGAAGAAGACGTCCCTGCCCTGGTTTCTGAAGAAGGCGACCGTGTCGGCCACCATGGCGACGGCTTCGTCCCGGGTGGTGCGGAGCGCATGCTCGACGTGGTAGTCCCATGCCTTGCCGACGAGGCACACTGCGTCCGTGCCCGCCTCGGCGAGTGCGACGACCTGATCGTCGTCCTCCGGTCGGGTGCCCGCACGGCGCGTCGACCCGAAGGCGACGAGGGTGGCGTTCGCGAGGTCGAGCTCTGTTCGGGCCCTGGCGAAGAACTCGTCGTCCTTGGGGTTCGCACCGGGCCATCCGCCCTCGATGTAGGCGACACCGAGGTCGTCGAGCAGGCGGCATATCCGAAGCTTGTCACCCGCGGTGAGCGAGATCCCCTCCTGCTGAGTGCCGTCGCGCAGGGTCGTGTCGTAGATCTCGACGGATGTGGTCATGGCGGCCTCCAAGGAAAGAGCCCCCCGGGTCCGGAGGGCTCACACGCGCACACGTCGTTCGACGTGTGCGCTCACGTAATGATGACGTCGGTCGTGGTGATGGTGTCCATCAGACCGGCGAGTATGCACGCTCGGACGCCATGCGTCAAAACGGCGTCTCGCCGAGGATGGGAAGCGGGACGGTGGCGGGTATCGTTGCGGTCGGCAGGCGCGATGCAGGAGACGACCGTGACCAGTGAAGCCAGGCCCAGGATCTTCTCCGGGGTGCAGCCGACGGGGAACATCCACCTTGGCAACTACCTCGGGGCGTTCCGCAACTGGGTGCGGTTCCAGGACGCCTACGACGCGATCTACTGCATCGTCGACCTCCACGCCATGACGGTCGACTACGACCCCGCGGAGCTCGAGAAGGCACGGATCGAGACGGCGAAGGTGCTCCTCGCCCTCGGGATCGACCCGACGCAGTCGCTGCTGTACACCCAGAGCCAGGTGATGGAGCACGCCGAGCTCGCCTGGATCCTCGGCACGATGACCCCGATGGGGGTGCTCAACAGGATGACGCAGTTCAAGGACAAGGTCGCCCAGGGGGTCGCCCCGAACCTCGGGCTGTACGCCTATCCGGTGCTGATGGCCGCCGACATCCTCCTCTACCACGCACACCTCGTCCCGATCGGCGACGACCAGCGGCAGCACATGGAGATGACGAGGGACCTCGCGGAGCGCTTCAACAACCGGTTCGGCGAGGTCTTCCCGATCCCCGAGGGGCACATCCCCGAGACGTCCGCGCGTGTGATGTCCCTGACGGAGCCGACCAACAAGATGTCCAAGTCGGATCCGAATCCGAGGTCCCGCATCGCGATCCTCGACGACCCGGACGTGATCCGCAAACGCATCCGCTCGGCTGTCACCGACAGCGACCCGGAGGTCCGCTACGACGTCGAGGCGAAGCCGGGGATCTCGAACCTGCTCGACATCATGTCGGGGTGTACCGGACGGTCGATCGACGACCTCGTCGCCGACTATGCCGCAACTGGCTACGGCGTGTTCAAGGACGCGGTCGCCGATGCCGTCATCGAGGAGATCGCCCCGTTCAGGGAGACCTACCGCGGCATCGCCAACGACGACGTGCGCCGCGTCCTCCACGATTCCGGCATCAGGGCGAGGGAGCTCGCAGCCGAGTACATGAAGGGCGTACGCTCGGCCGTGGGCGCCAAGGGCTACTGAGCCACGGCGTGGGTCGCGGCGCGGGCTCCCCACCGGGCATGGCCACGAACCTCGTCGTGGCTGTCGGCCGCTACGCTCACGACATTGCTGGCGTCGTTGTGGAGGTTGTCTCGTGGAGATCGAGATCGGAAGGGCGAAGTCCGGTCGTCGGGCGTGGGGATTCGACGACATCGCGATCGTGCCGTCGAGGAGGACGAGGGATCCCGAGGACGTCGATCTGAGCTGGGAGCTCGACGCATTCACCTTCGAGCTCCCGATGATGGCTTCGGGCATGGACTCGGCGGTCTCGCCTGCCACGGCGATCGAGATCGGACGGCTCGGCGGCCTCGCCTGCCTCAACCTCGAGGGCCTCTGGACCCGGTACGAGGATCCCATCCCGGTGTACGAGGAGATCGCCGAGCTCGACAAGGAGAAGGCGACTCGCCGCATGCAGGAGATGTACGCGGCGCCGGTCATCCCCGAGCTCATCACGCAGAGGATCCGCGAGATCAAGGACGCCGGCGTCGTGTCGTGCGGCAGCCTCACGCCCGCCACCGTGGCGAAGTACATCGGTCACGCCAAGGCAGGGGGCCTCGACATCCTCGTGATCCAGGGCACGGTGGTGTCCGCAGAGCACGTCTCGTCCCGTGAGGAGCCGCTCGACCTGTACCAGTTCATCCGTGACGTCGAGATGCCCGTCATCGTCGGCGGGTGCGCGAGCTACTCGGGCGCGCTGCATCTGATGCGCACCGGTGCCGTCGGCGTTCTCGTCGGCGTGGGGCCCGGCGCGGCCTGCACCACACGCGGTGTGCTCGGCATCGGCGTGCCCCAGGCGACGGCCATCGCCGACGCGGCGGGCGCACGGTCCGCCTATCTCGAGGAGACCGGACGGTACGTCCATGTCATCGCGGACGGTGGCATGCGAACCGGGGGGGACGTTTCGAAGGCGATCGCCTGCGGAGCGGACGCGGTGATGTTGGGGTCGCCGATGGCGGCGAGCTCGGAGTCACCATCGGGAGGCTTCCACTGGGGCATGGCGACGTTCCATCCCACCCTCCCCAGGGGCTCGAGGGTCCAGGTCGGCACGCTCGGCACGATCGAGGAGATCCTCCTCGGACCGGCACATGAGAACGACGGGCGCCGCAACCTCTTCGGGGGGTTGCGCGGTGCCATGGCCACCACGGGATACGCCACCGTCAAGGAGTTCCAGAAGGCCGAGGTCATGATCGCCCCCGCCCTCCAGACCGAGGGCAAGCAGCTCCAGCGGTCCCAGGGCGTGGGGATGGGCTGATGGCGGTCGCGACCGCCTCCGGCCACGCATCGGAGGGCGACTTCGACAGGGTGCTCGTCGTCGACTTCGGTGCCCAATACGCGCAGCTCATCGCCCGAAGGGTGCGAGAGGCCCGCGTGTTCTCCGAGATCGTCCCTCGCGACATCACGGCCGCGGAGGTCGAGGCGAAGCACCCTGTGGGCATCATCCTGTCCGGCGGACCCGCCTCGGTCTACGCCGACGACGCCTACGACCTCGATCCCGCGATCCTCGACCTCGGGATCCCCGTGCTCGGCATCTGCTACGGGCACCAGGTGCTCGCCAAGACCCTCGGCGGGACCGTGTCGAACACCGGGACGTCGGAGTTCGGGGCAGCACGCCTCACGGTCCTCGACGACGGCTCGGCGCTCTTCTCCGGCCAGCCGGTCGACCAGCAGGTGTGGATGAGCCACAACGACGCCGTGTCGACCGCCCCGGAGGGCTTCGCGGTGACGGCCAGCACGCCCGATGCCCCCGTCGCCGCGATGGAGGATCCCGACCGCCGCTTCTACGGCGTGCAGTTCCACCCGGAGGTCCGCCACACCGACCACGGTCAGCGCGTGCTCGAGGAGTTTCTCTGGCACGTGTGCGTCGCCCGCCCCACGTGGACGCACGTCGGCATCATCGAACAGTCGGTCGAGGCGATCCGCGAGGCCGTCGGCGACGGCATCGCCATCTGCGGCCTGTCAGGCGGCGTCGACTCGTCCGTGGCGGCGGCCATCGTGCACAAGGCGATCGGCGACCAGCTCGTGTGCGTGTTCGTCGACCATGGCCTCATGCGCCTCGGTGAGGGGGAGCAGGTCGAGGACACCTTCCGCGGCCACTTCCACATGAACCTCGTCCACGTGAGGGCAGAGGACCGCTTCCTCGACGCCCTCGCAGGGGTCACCGACCCCGAGGAGAAGCGCAAGATCATCGGCGAGACGTTCATCAGGGTCTTCGAGGAGGTCGCAGAGGGCATCGAGGGCGCCCACTACCTCGTCCAGGGCACCCTGTACCCGGACGTGATCGAATCCGGCACGAAGGATGCGGCGAAGATCAAGAGCCACCACAACGTCGGGGGTCTACCGGACGACATGGCCTTCGAGCTCATCGAGCCGCTCCGTGACCTGTTCAAGGACGAGGTGAGGGCCGTGGGGGAGGAGCTCGGGCTCCCCGACGAGATCGTCTGGCGCCAGCCGTTCCCGGGTCCCGGCCTCGCGGTGCGCATCATCGGGGACATCACGAGGGAGCGCCTCGACATCCTCCGCGCCGCCGATGCCGTCGTCCTCGACGAGCTGCGCAAGGCCGGCCTGGAGCGCGAGATCTGGCAGTCCTTCGGCGTGCTGCCCGCCATCAAGAGCGTCGGCGTCCAGGGCGACGGGCGCACCTACGCCTACCCGTTGATCATCCGCGCCGTGACCAGCGACGACGCCATGACCGCCGACTGGGCGCGCATCCCCTACGACGTGCTCGCGAAGGTCTCATCACGCGTCATCAACGAGGTGCCGGGCATCAACCGCGTCGCGTACGACATCTCGAGCAAACCCCCCGCCACGATCGAGTGGGAGTAGCGGCAACGTACGGTCACCGGCCGCGTCGTCATCCTCCCGAGGTTCCTTCGCCCGAACCCGTGGCTGGCCGGCGCATCGATAGAGTCGGATGGAGCCGTCGGAAAGGATGGACCACGCGATGACCGACAAGACCGCCGACCTCTCAGGACCGGGGATCAGCACCTACGAGGAGGTCGCGAAGGTCCTCCCCACCGGGTATCGGTCGGTTCTCAGCCCCATGGAGACCATGGATGCGCTCTTCGCGGCGAAGGGCGCCATCGAGTCGGGCCTGTGCAGGGGGCTGAACCTCAAGATGGTGCAGGTGCCGCTCATCGTCTCGAAGGACAGCGGCGTCAACGACATGCTCGACCGGGACGGTTCGCGCACACCCGTGGAGTTCCCCGCGGGCCTCGGCCTCGACGAGCCGATCACCACGCAGGTGGTGCAGGCGGCGACGAAATGGAAGCGGACCGCCCTGGCGCAGTTCGGCTGTGGCGTGGGGGAGGGCATCTGCACCGACATGAAGGCGGTGCGAAAGGACTACTTCCTCGATCACGATCACAGCGCCTACGTCGACCAGTGGGACTGGGAGCGGAGGATCACCGAGCAGGATCGCACGCTCGACTACCTGAAAGCCACCGTGCGGACGATCTGGGGGGTGCTGGTGGAGGCCGGCCGCGTCGTGTCGGACATGTACCCGGTGCTGGCGAGGGATTACCCGCCCATCCCGGAGGAGATCGAGTTCATCCACGCGGAGGACCTCCTCGCGAGGTACCCGGATCTGCCTCGCAAACAGCGCGAGACGATGCTGCTCCAGGAGCACCCCGCCGTGTTCATCATCGGTATCGGGTGGCCCCTCGATGACGGCTACCCGCACGAGCTGAGGGCCGCCGACTACGACGACTGGATCACGGAGACGACCGCGGAGGACGGCAGGACGCTCCACGGGCTCAACGGCGACATCCTCGTGTGGAACCCGGTGACGCGGCGCAGGCACGAGCTGACCTCGATGGGCATCCGCGTCACCAAGGACTCCCTCGTTGCACAGATGGAGATGGCGGGCCTCGCCGACGACCTCGCGCTGCCCTACCACCAGGCCATCCTCAACGACCGGATCCCGCTGAGCATCGGTGGCGGCATCGGACAGTCGCGCACCTACATGTACCTTCTGCGCAAGGCCCACCTCGGCGAGGTCAGCGTCACGGTGTGGCCCGACGAGCTCGTCCGCATCTGCGAGGAGCGGAACATCCACGTGCTCCGCTGACCGGCGCGAGGGCGGTCTCGACGACGAGCCGCGCCTTGCGGTCGGTCAGCGCAGCTTGACCTTGCCGCAGATGGTGCAGACGTGCCTGCTGAGGCCCGACGTGGCGACGGCCCGGTGGTTCCAGGTGTGGTCATGGTCCTGTCCGCGTTGGTCCTCGTAGACGGGCACGCGATCGAGGCTGAACCATCCGTAGGCGCGCACCGTGTCGATGCTGCGGAGCCACAGGCTGGGGCGCTGCTCCCCGGGGCGGCCGCGCGCCGACCTCTCTGCCTTTGACGAGGACACCTTCGGCACGGACAGTCTGGGCATGGAGACGCTCGGCATCGATCGCTTGGCCTTCGGCGTTCCCGGCGGGACCGTGGTCGGCGCCTTCGTCGGTGTGGTGGCCGCGGTGGTCTCGGGACGTGCATCGGCCGGCACCCGGGCATCGGGCCCGGCCTCCCTTGCCGCTGCGTCGGCCGCCTTCGTTCTGCGCCAGCCCCGTGTCCTCGACGGCGTGGTGTCCCTCGGCGCCGGTGCGGGAGCGGGCATCGCCATGGTGCGCGCGGCGAGTTCCTCGCTGAACGAGATCACGTCATCGGGTCGGAAGATCATGCGGTCACCCTCAGCCGTGAACGCGAACGACGTGGCATCGATCGGAGTGATCTCCACGCCGCTCTCCGGCCAGCTGCCCAGCTCGAGCTTCTCGGAGTGGAGGCTCACGTGTCCACCACGCATGCTGAGCATGACCTCGAGCGACTCCCTCTCTCCGGGGCTCCGGATCGTGCCCGCGACGACGAGCGCCGGGCCCGATCGGGTCGGCGGATCCTGGGGTGGTGGGCGTTTCGCCCTCCGACGCGGCATCTTGCCCCTCTCGACGATCCCCGCACAGGATGCATCGGCCTGGCGATCGTCCGACTCAAGGCACTTCGGGGCCGCGGCGCTTCTCCGTTCATCGGCGTTCGGTTCGGCGAGGGCGCGCGACCTGCCACGATGGTGGCATGTCGGATCGAACGGCAATCAGTGCGACCATCACCGGTCGGGTCCAAGGTGTGGGCTTCCGCTTCGCGGCGGCTCGCACGGCACGAGAGCTCGGCCTCACGGGATGGGTACGGAACACGGCGACAGGAGGGGTCGAGGTGTGGGCGCAGGGGGAGTCGGAGGCGCTCGACCGACTCGCTGCGTTCCTCCGCGTCGGGCCGCCCGCCGCCAGCGTCACCTCGGCCTCGGTGCGACCGGCCGTGCCGAATCCCGCCATCAGCGGTTTCAACGTGCGGTACTGACGAACGCCGGCGTGTCCGAGGACGATCGATCCGCTACTCGGGGCTGTAGGGCGTGCCGATGGCCGACGGCGCGTCGCCACGGATGATGCTGCCCCACCGCGGATGGCGGTCCGCCCACTCCCGCAGCCAGTCCGCATTCACGAGCACGAGGGCAAGGATCATCAGCACGAACGGCATGATCGGGAGCACCTGCGTCAGGTCGGGGAACACGTCCTGGAGGTCGAGTGCGAGCCACTGCAGGAAGCCGAACAGCAGCACGCCCACCGCGACCCTCAGAGGGTTCCATCCGCCGAAGATCACGATGGCGAGGGCGATCCATCCGAAGTTGCGCGTGTGCTGGAACGACCAGCCGAGCTTGGCATCGAGGCTGAACGCCGCCCCGCCGATGCCCACGAGGGCTCCTCCCATCACCGTGTACAGGTACCGCAACCTGTTGACCGGCACACCCCTCGCGTGGGCAGCGTCCGGCCGTTCACCGACACCCTGGAGTGCGAGCCCCGGCCGCGTCTTGTACATGAAGGCCCAGGCCACGACGACGAGGATCAGGCTCGCGTACACGACGACGTCGTGGCGGAACAGCACCGGCCCCAGGAAGGGGATGTCCGATAGGAGGGGCACCCGCCACGGCGGCACGGCGATCGCTCCACCGGGCCTGCCGGTGAAGGAGCTTCCGAGGAACGAGGAGAGTGCGATCCCGAGGATCGCGAGCACGAATCCGACTGCCACCTGGTTGAGCCGGAGCGTGATGCTCGAGAACGACACGACGAGGGCGAAGGCCGCACCGACGGCGGCAGCGGCGAGGAACCCGAGCCACGTGTTGTTCGTGTTGAACGCGATCGCGAACCCCGCGAGCGCCGAGAGCATGAGGCTGCCCTCGAGGGACAGGTTGATGACGCCCGACTTCTCGCTCAGGGTCTCGCCGATGGAGGCGAACAGGAGCGGTGCCGCAGCGGCGATGATGGTCGCGAGCGTCGCTTCCATCAGGAGACCCCGTCCACGGTCGAACTCGGCGGGGCGATGTCGTGCACGGGAGGCCCGTTCGCCGCATGCCGGCGCTGGCGGTACGAGCGCAGCCCGGATGCGATCAACGCGAAGAGGACGAGCACGCCCGTGAGGACCGCGCCGAGTGCCGAGTCGACATCGAGACGCAACGTCAGCGCGATGCTGCCGACGGCGACGATGGCGAAGAACGCGGAGATCGGGGCGACCCAGATCGCCCTGAACCCCGCGAGCAGGACGACGAGGATGCCGAGGAAGCCGTACCCGCCCGACACCGAGGGCACCAGTTTGTGGTGGAAGCCCGTCGCCTGGATCGCCCCTGCAAGCCCGGCGAGCCCTCCGCAGATCGCGAACGCACCGAGCACGTAGCGGTTGGTGGGGATCCCCAGCAGGTAGGCGCTCTGGCGGTTCCTGCCGACCGCCTTCAGCTTCAGGCCGAACCGCGTCCCGCGCAGCAACAGCCAGACGCCGCCCACGGCGACGATCGCGAGGACGACCGCCAACGGCGAGAAGCGGGTGTTCCCGAGAGCCGGCAGCCATGCCTCCTTCGGGAAGGGCTCCGTCCCGCTCGTGGACGCGATGCCGGGCCTGGCCCACGGCCCGATGATGAGATACAGCGTGAGGCCCGTCGCCACGAAGTCGAGCCCGAGGCCCCCGAAGATCTCGTTGACCTTTCCCTTGGTCTTGAGGACCCCTGCGAGGAGCGCCCACACGACGCCGAAGAGGATCCCGCACAGCAGCGTCAGGGGGATGAGGACCCATGAGGGGGCGGAGACCTCGCGGGCGATCAGCGATGCACCGATCGCACCGAGGACGATCTGCCCCTCGACACCGATGTTCCAGAGGCCTGCGGCGAACGTCACGACCAGGCCGGCCGCGGCGAGGGTGAGGGGCACCCACACCATCACCGTGTCGGAGATCTTGTCCGACGACCCGAGCGACCCCTCGATGATCAACTTGAACGCCTCGATCGGGCTCTCCCCGACGAGCAGCACGAGGACCGCGGCGAATGCCAAGGCGACGAGGAAGGGGATGACGCCGATCGCGGCGCGACGCACGCCTGCCGCTCCTTCACCCGATCGTACGGTCATGGTGGGCCTCCGGCCGAGGTCCCTGCGGTCCGCCCG
Source organism: uncultured Acidimicrobiia bacterium (assembly GCA_963792405.1). Classification (GTDB taxonomy): domain Bacteria; phylum Actinomycetota; class Acidimicrobiia; order Spongiisociales; family UBA5794; genus SZUA-442. Next base: position 1,491,651 of record CAWBVU010000006.1, on the reverse strand, counting down.
CCGATGAGGTGTCCGATCTCGTCGATGTTCGTCGTCGAGGCGTCGAGCGTGGCGAGGACCTCACCTGAGAAGAAGACCATGATGCGGTCGCTGTAGCGCAGCAGCTCGTCGAGGTCGGCGGATGCGAAGACGATCGCCGTGCCCGTCGAGCGGCGTGCGAGCAGCTGCGTCCACACCCAGTCCGCGGATTCGATGTCGAGGCCGCGCGTCGGGTGTTCCATCAGGAGGAGGTCCACCTCCTCCGGCAGCATGGCGAGCAGTAGGCGCTGCTGGTTCCCTCCGGAGAGCGACTCGGCCGTGGATGCCTGCGTGCCCTTGATCGAGTAGGTCTCGATCTGCGAGCGGGTCGCGGCGTCCGCGTCGTCCCAGTCGATGAAGAATCCCTTGCGGACGCGGTCGGAGAGCACGAAGTGCTCGGTCAGCGACAACCCGGAGACCAGCCCCTCCTCGAGGCGTCCCGCGGGGAGGTACTGCATGCCCGCGTCGAGGTGGTGGCGGTAGCTCAAATGCGTGAGGTCCCTGCCGTCGAGGGTGATGGTGCCCGACGACGGCGGGACGAGGCCGCAGATGCCGCGCAGGAACGTCCGCTGTCCGCTGCCCTCCATGCCGGCGAGTCCGACGACCTCCCCCGCTCGCACCTCCAGGTCGAGGTGCTCGAGCCGCATGAGTCGTTCCTCGATCGTGACGTCCGCCATGGTGAACACCGTGTCCCCCAACGCCATGTCCGGGCGCTCGGCGACCTCGATCGGCTCACCGAACATCATGGTGACGAGCTGCTGCGCCGGGATCGGCATGCGGGCGTCGCCGACGAGCTTGCCCCGGCGCATCACTGTCACGCTCTCACAGATCTCCCCGACCTCCTCGAGCTTGTGGGACACGAAGATCACGATCATGCCCTCTGCGGCGAGCTCCCTCAGGGTGGCGAAGAGGAGCTCGCGCTGGTCCGCGGAGATGCCCGTCGTGGGCTCGTCGAGGACGAGCACACGTGCTCCCAGCCACAGGAGACGGGTGATCTCGACCTGCTGGCGCTCCCCGACGGTGAGGGTCCGCGCGGGTGCGTCGACGTCGAACGTGAAGCCGAACCGATCGCGCAACTCGATGATCTCGCTCCGGGTCCTCTTGCGATCGAGCCTGAGCGCACCGGGGCTTCCGAGGAGGAAGTTGTCGAGGACGGAGAAGGGGAGGAACACCAGCGGGTCCTGGTGGAGCATGCCGATGCCCGCTGCGATCGCATCATCGGGTGATCCGAGATGGACCCGATCGCCGTCGAGGACGATCTCGCCCGAGTCGGCCGTGTAGTAGCCCGACAGCACCTTCATCAGGGTGGACTTGCCCGCCCCGTTCTCGCCGAGGAGGCCGTGGAGGCTTCCGGCCGCGACGGTCAGGCTGATGCCGTCGTTGGCACGTACCGTTCCGAAGTGCTTGTGGATGTCGCGAAGTTCCAGACTCATGGCTCCTCCGTGAGCCTAGGGAATCGGCGAGGCGCGCGCCCTGCGAACCGGGTTCCGGCTGCAGGCCCGTGCGCGCCGTGGGGAGGCACGGTGGCCTCCCCACGGCTGCGTCGTCACGTACGCACGATTCGCAGGATCACGACTCGCTCGCGCCCTCGATCCCCTCGAGGAGCTGCTTGGTGTACCAGATCTGCTGCGGCGTCGCGGTCTCGCCGTCGGCGAGCCACGGTGTGCCGTCCTGGTTGTTCAGCGGTCCCGTCCACAGGTTGATCGACCCGTCCGCGAGCCCTGCGATGAACTCGTCGAGCGAGGCGGCGTTGTCCGCGGAGAGCCCTGGCCCCTGGACGAAGCCGACCGCCGTCGTCTCCGGATTGTTCAGGTCGGACCAGTCGGGTCCGTTCCACTGGAACCCTGCCGTGAAGGTCCCATCGATGACGCTCTGGGCGATCTCGAGGTACGCAGGACCCCAGTTGAACCACGGTGTGCCGAGGCAGATCTCGGGTGCACCGGCACAGGCGTCGACGTAGTCGTACGGGACCGCCCACACGCTCTCACCCCCTGCGGCCCGCTGCCCCGCGACGACGAGGGCTTCCGTGGTGTCGATGCCGCTGATGAGGACGTCTGCCCCTCCGTCGATGAAGCTGTTCGACACCAGTGTCGGGTCGAGCGTCACGCCGGGGATGTTGAACCAGAAGCCGATCCAGTTGACGGCGAAGCTCAGGTCTGCGGCATCGTTGCCCCTGTAGGTCTCCCAGCAGTGCCTCGCGCCGAGGAACGCCGAGTTCACCAGTCGCCTCGTCTCGTCGTTGATCAGCGGCCCGACGTAGCCGATGCTGCCGGTCTCGGTGGTGAGGGCGGCGGCGCATCCGGCCATCATCTTCCCGTACTCCATCTCACCCATCACGTTGCCGAGGTTGGCGAGCTCGGGTCGGTAGTCCTGCCCATCGGCCCAGGCGTTGTCACCGGACGACCAGATCATCGGCACGTCAGGATTCTGCTCGGCGGCTGCGAAGGCGCCATCCTTCATGTCGTCGGACGTCATGAACACGAGCTGGGCGCCCTGGGCGATCATGTCACGGGCCACCTGGTCGACGGTCTGCTCCGGACGGTCAGCGGGGTTCACCTTGTCGAGGAGGATCATCGTGGCGCCGAGCTGTTCCTCGAGGTACTCACCCGCCTCGCGGTGTGCCTGACTCCATCCCCTGTCGTCCTCGGGCCCCACGAGGATCATGCCGAATGTCAGCGGTTCCCCACTCGGCTCCCCTGCGGTGGTCGTCGTGGCCTCCGTCGTCTCCGTACCGGACCCTTCCGTCGTCGTCGTGGCCTCCGTCGTCTCCGTACCGGACCCTTCCGTCGTATCCGACGACGAATCACTGCATGCAGCGACGACCAGCATCAGCGCGACCAGCGCGCTCAGCCAGATCAGGTGTCTCTTCATCGATGTCCTCCTGCCCACACACGGATTCCCTATGGAGGGGAGTGTTCTCCCATCGACCCGAGCCTACCCGTGAGCATCGAGCCGTGTCCGACGCGCCGTTCATCGTTCGTCTCGATTCATGGGACCGCTCGACCCGCGGTGCACCACCGCGATGCCGGCCCGCGCCGGATGCACGACGGCAAGGATGCGACCACCTCGAGCGTCGATGGTCCCTCCACCGGATTGACTAGTCAGAACCCTCAAGCGAAGGGTGCCGACATCCGATATCGCATGGTGTAACGCCCCTTCCCCCATGGTGTCGGATGGACTTCCAGAACGATCCGGAACTCGAGAAGCTGTTCAGGGACGAGCTCGATGAGCGGTCGGATGCGCTCGCGTCCGGCGCACGGGCGATGGCGAGCGGTGAGCTGACGACGGAGCTCGCGGGGCAGATGCTCAGGGAGGGCCATACGATCAAGGGCACGGGCCGCGTCATGGGGTACGAGGGCATTGCCCGCGGTGGCGAGACGTGCGAACTCGTGTGGCGCTGGATCCAGCAGGGCGATCTCACTCCCTCCTCGATGCTGGCAAGGACGCTCGAGCATCTCGCTCAGGCCATCCCGGGTGCCCTGTCGGGTGGGGAGGCAGAGGTGGCGATGGCCATCGACACCGTGCGAGCGGTGGTCGCGGATCCCGCACTCCTCGACCAGCTGCCCGAGCCCCCGGCCATCGAGATCGACGTCGACATCGACCGACCGGCTCCGGCCGTCGCGGACGTCGACACCGCGATCCGGGTCGACGTCGCATCAGTCGACGAGGCAGCCGGCACCGAGCCCGGCACCGCGGCCCCCGACGAGGCCGCTGATCAGGCAGAGGTCGCACACCCGGCGCCCGAAGGGCTCGACGAGGACGACCTCGCAGATGTCGCCGCGACACTCGACCGGATCGAACGTGAGGTCGCCGGGTCCGGAGCCGCGCATCCCGACACGACCGTGCACGCCCCCGAAGCACAGATCCCCGAACTGCTCCCTCCCGGACCGGACGAGGTCCCCGAGGTGCCCGTAGCGACCGATGACGTCGCGCCGATGGCGAGTGCCGAGACGAGCGATCAGCCGGAGCCCGTGGTGGAGCCCGCTGCCGACGAGTCCAGAGCCACGGCGGTCCCGACCACCGAGCCGACCGCATCGGCCCCTGAGCCCATCGATGACGACGGCCCGCTCGTCTTCGAGCCGGGGCCCGACGGGAAGCTCCCCACCCCGGTCATCACCTATGAGATCGTCACGTCGGCGTTCGCCGACGTGCCCTCGCCATCTCCCAAGCCGACCCCCCAGCCGCCCGATGAGCCCGCGAGCCTGTCGGTCGTCGACACGGCCTCGTCGGTCCTCAACCCCGGCAACGACGCCGTGTACGACCTCGGCGGGCTCCTCGGCGCCGTCGAGACGTGGGCCACGGAGGAGTCCGTCCCCGTCAACGCGGGCAGGCTCTTCAGGCTCATCAACGACGTCGCAGCCCTGAGGATCGACCTCGAGTCGTCGATCGCGCTCGCCGCACACCTCCTCACGACCGCGGATGGGATCACACCTACCGCCCTCGAGGGTTCCCTCGAATCGCTCGAGTCGATCCGGAGGGCCGCAGTGCGGCTCCAGGGCGCCGCCCTCGGACTGACCACCATGCCGCTTGCCGCCGTCACGGTCACCCTTCCCCAGCTGACCAAGTACCTCTCGAAGAAGGTCGAGCGGGAGCTCGATCTCGTGATCGAGGGCGAGGACACCGCGGTCGACCGCCAGCTCGTGGACCGCATCGGCGAGGTGATCCGCCAGCTCGTCGTCAATGCAGTCGCACACGGCATCGAGGGACCCGATGAGCGGATCGCCGCCGGCAAGTCGGCCGTCGGGACCGTCAAGGTGTCGATCAGTCGCAACGAGCAGCACGTGCAGATCGTCGTCACCGACGACGGCGCGGGGATCGATTGGAACGCCGTCAGGGACATCGCCCAGGCGAGGGAGCTGGTGTCGGAGGACCCAACAGCGGAGGAACTCCGGTCGGTCCTGTACTCGCAGGGCTTTTCGACGAGCCCGGGCCAGACGGAGTTCACCGGCGACGGCGAGGGCCTCTCGCGGGTCACCGACATCGTCGAGCAGGTCTTTGGGACCATGACGCTCGAGTCCATGCCCGGCAGGGGAACGACGTTCGTCGTCACCATGCCGGCCCACCGTGCCCTCCAGCGAGCCCAGGTGTTCAGCGCAGGCGGCCGATCGTGGGGGATCCCCGAGTCCTCCGTCGTCGCCGTGAAAGGACTGCCTGACGTCGCCATCAGCGTCACGCCGCGGGGCAGCTTCGTGTCCTTCCAGGACAAGAGCGTCCCGTATTCGTCGTTCTCGACCGTCGTGGGTCTCGACGTGGAGGGCCTGCCCTCGCACGTCATGATCATCCAGAGCCCCACCGGTCAGATCGCGCTCGCCGTCGACGAGGTGGGAATGCTCACCGAAGTGGCCACGAAGGACCTCAGTCCCCTCCTCAGCGGATCGTCCTCCGTGGTGTCGGGTGTCGCCCTGCTCGGCAGCGACCAGACCGTGATGCTCGTCGATGCCGGCAGGCTCGCCGACAAGATGCGCGAGATCGACGTGCGGCCGGAGGGTCCCGTCCACACCGTGCTCGTCGTCGACGACAGCCAGGGCGTGCGACAGGTCGTGTCAGGCGTCCTGGCGTCACACGGGTTCTCGACGCTCGCAGCAGGTAGCGTGTCCGATGCCCTCTCCGTGCTGTCGCGGCACCGTGTGGACGCCCTCGTCGTGGACTTCTCGATGCCGAGGGCGGATGGCGTGGCGCTGATCCACATGGTCCGCCAGCGTTACGGTGGCATCCCGGTCGTCATGCTGTCGGGAGTGGCATCCGAGGAGGACCGCGCCAGGGCAGAGCGGGCAGGGGCCGACGCCTTCTACGACAAGGCGGACTTCGCCAAGGGGGCGCTCGTCGAGAAGCTCAGGGAGCTGATCGACACCGAGCCTGCGGGCGCAGAGGCGGGCATGGCCTCCTAGGGGAGGCCCCCACGACCTCGCTCGATGCCCGGTCCTGAGCGCTGCCTACACGCATGTGATTCCCCGCCGACCGGTCGGTACACTCGCCGCGGATGTCCGAGTCGCCCCTGTTCGCCACCCTGAACCCCACCCAGCGGGAAGCCGTCGCCGCCACCGAGGGCCCCGTGCTCGTCATCGCCGGTGCGGGATCGGGCAAGACGAGGGTGCTCACCTACCGGATCGCCCACATGGTGAGGGACCTCGGCGTGTCGCCGTACGAGATCCTCGCGATCACCTTCACCAACAAGGCGGCGGGCGAGATGAGGGAACGCGTCGAGGCGCTCATCGGCCGCATGGCCAGGGACATGTGGGTGTCGACCTTCCACTCCGCCTGTGTCCGCATCCTCCGCCAGGAGATCCCACGATTCGGGTACCGGTCGTCGTTCACCATCTATGACGAGGCGGATTCGGTGCGCCTGGTCACGATGTGCATCAAGGATCTCGACCTCGATCCCAAGCGCTTCCCGCCACGGCAGGTGAAGGCGGCGATCTCGAATGCGAAGAACGAGCTCGTGGACCACGAGACGTTCGCCGCACGGGACGCCGGCTTCTACCACGAGAAGATCGCGGACATCTACCGCCTCTACCAGCAGCGCCTCGTGGAGGCCTCAGCCGTCGACTTCGACGACATCCTCAAGCTCACCGTCGAGCTGTTCCAGGCCTTCCCCGACATCCTCGAACGGTGGCAGCGCAGGTTCCGGTACATCCTCGTCGACGAGTACCAGGACACGAACCACGCCCAATACATGCTCGTCAAGCTCCTCGGGGCCATGCACCGCAATGTCTGCGTCGTCGGCGACTCCGACCAGTCGATCTATGCCTTCCGAGGGGCCGACATGCGCAACATCCTCGAGTTCGAGAGGGACTACCCCGACACGAGGGTCGTCCTCCTCGAACAGAACTACCGGTCGACCCAGACCATCCTCGACGCCGCCAACGCGGTCATCACGCACAATGTGGGCCGCAAGCCGAAGCGGCTGTGGACGGACAGGGGTGGGGGAGAGCCGATCGTCGTGTTCGAGGCGGAGGACGAGCACGAGGAGGCTGCCTTCATCGCGGAGGAGATCGCACGCCTCGGTGACCTCGGGATCGGGCTCGACCGGATCGCCGTCTTCTACCGGACGAACGCGCAGTCGAGGGTGATCGAGGAGATGTTCGTCCGGTTCGGGGTCGCCTACCAGGTGGTGGGTGGGCTCAAGTACTACGACCGGAAGGAGGTCAAGGACGCCCTCGCGTACCTGAAGGCCGTCGTGAACCCCGACGACCAGGTGTCGATCAAGCGGGTGATCAACACCCCCAAGAGGGCGATCGGCGACACCTCGGTCGCCCACGTCGACCGATACGCAGAGGCGAACCAGCTCACCTTCATGGAGGCCCTCCGTTCGACCCGTGACATCGATGCCCTCACGACGAGGGCACAGAACGGGATCCTCGACTTCGTCGCCCTGATGGATGTCCTCGCATCCAGGGCGACCGCCGGTCCGGAGGCCGCTGTCGGGGCCGTCCTCGAGGACACCGGATACCTCGACATGATCAGGTCGGAGCGCACGGTGGAGGCGATGGGCAGGGAGGAGAACCTGCGCGAGCTCCTGAGCGCCGCGTCCGAGTTCGAGGAGATGGGACCGGCATCCATGGGGCCGGACGAGTGGAGCGCCCTCGACGGGGTCGGCAAGCTCCAGATGTTCCTCGAGTCGATCAGCCTGGTGACCGACATCGACGCCCTCGACCAGTCGGCCACCGTCACGCTGATGACCCTGCACAACGCCAAGGGCCTCGAGTTCCCCGCCGTCTTCCTGACCGGCCTCGAGGACGGGGTCTTCCCCCACATGCGTGCGCTCGGCGACCCCGCCGAGCTCGAGGAGGAGCGCAGGCTCTGCTACGTCGGGCTGACCAGGGCGGAACAGCGGCTGTACCTGACTCGGGCATGGAGCAGGAACCTGTGGGGCCAGAACAACTACAACGGCCCGAGCCGATTCCTCGGGGAGATCCCCGACAGCCTCACCACCAAGGCGAAGCGTGCCAGGCGGAGCCGCACCCTCGAAGCGAGGGCGCCGGTGCAGACCGTGTCGGATGCGGACATCGAGACAGGGGACAGGGTTCGCCACTCCCACTGGGGCGAGGGCGTCGTCAGGGAGATCGTCGGTGCAGGTGATCGCGCCGAGGCCGTGGTGGTGTTCAACGGCCACGGCGCCAAGCGCCTCCTCCTCGCCTGGGCACCGCTCGAGAAGGTGTGATCGCCGCGTACGCCCGCCTCCCACGCAGGCGGCTCAGGCCTCGGCGAGGCGCTGATCGGGCGTGAAGGCGCTCCGCGCAGAGGCCAGCGCCACCACCGACGACGACACCGCCACCGAGCCGAGGACCAGGTACATCACGACGAGTTGGACGATCGCAGCGTCGAACGGCGCCACGCCCGCGATGAGCAGGCCCGTGAACGCGCCCGGGAGCGCGACGAGTCCGACGACCTTCGTTCGCTCGATCTGCGGGATCAGCGCGACGCGTGTCGCCTCCGCGACGATGTAGCGCGTCGAACGACGGGCGTCGATCCCGAGGGCGAGGAGCCCCTCGACGACGGGTCGTCCCTCGGTGAGCTGCCGGTTCACCTGATCCGCCGCAACGACCGTCGCCGGCAGGGTGTTCCCGATGGTGATGCCCGCGACCACGATGAATTGGATGGGTTCGGCGGGCAGCACCCCGAATCCGAACACGACGAGGAGCGACAGCGCGGTCGACGCGGTGATGGCGAGGGCTGCGGGGACGCGGATGGCCGTGCGCTTCGACCGCCCGGTCACGACGTTGGTCGCAATGGCGATCATCGCCACGATCCACACCGGTGCGAGGAGCCATTCCCAGTCCGAGTCGATGACCAGCGTGAGGAGGACGCCCACGGCGATGAGCTGGATGGCGGCCCTGACCGAGGACCAACCGATCGAGCTGCCGACGCCGAGCCCCAGCCACCGCGAGATCGCCATCGAGGTGCCGACCAGCGCGAGGGACGCGCCGAGGACGAGGAACGGGTTCAGGTCGACGATTGTCGAGTCCATCGGTGATGCCATTGTCGCAGCGTCGCTGACCATCCGGTGCGCGATCCGGCGGTAGCGTGGCGGGCATGGTCGATCCCGACGTCCACATCGTCCTCGTGGGGCCCATGGGTGCGGGGAAGACGACGATCGGGCAGGCCCTGTCCACCGTGATCGGTCGCCGCTTCCTCGACTCGGACGCCGAGATCGAGACAGCACACGGTCGCACCGGTGCGCAGATCGCCACCGACCTCGGCACGAGGGAACTCCACGCGATCGAGCAGTCGACACTCCGACAGATGCTCGCATCGACCCCCGGCGCCGTGGTCGCTGCAGCCGCGAGCGTCGTGGACGACGCCGATGCGAGGGAACTGCTCTCCCATCATGTGGCGCTGTGGCTCGACGCTGGCGACGACGCGCTCGAGGAGCGTCGCGCACGGAGCCCGCATCGGCGCAGGATCGACGCCACGGAAGCGGAGCGTCTGCGTGACCTTCGGCGTCCACACTTCGCGGCGTGCACCGTGGGAAGGGTCGATACGTCGGGCGATGTCGCGACGAGCGTCGCATTGGCAGTGGTGGCCATCGAGGCCGTCGAGGTCGCGGGAGGGTCGCGTCCGCCGATGGGCGGGCCCGGGTGACGCTCGGAGACGCCGACTGAGGGCACGGGGGCAGGATTCGGCGTATCATCCTGTGCTCGCCCGTTGGCGAGACCCCGACCGTGCCGCCAACCCACCTGCTTCCCCACGGTGTGGCGCGGTCCGATCGACACGACGACGATGCGCCCGGCCCACGACGACGCCGGGGACGCACGACTGGATGGAGAGACCGTGGAGCCCACTGCGAAAGACTTCCCGAGCGACTTCCTCTGGGGCGTCGCGACCGCTGCCTATCAGATCGAGGGCGCCGTCGCCGAGGACGGCCGTACCCCGAGCATCTGGGACACGTTCTCCCACACGCCCGGACGGACGCACGACGGTGACACGGGAGACGTCGCCGTCGACCACTACCACCGATTCTCCGAGGACGTCGCCCTCATGGCCGAGATCGGGGTGAACGCCTATCGGTTCTCCATCTCGTGGTCCCGTCTGGTCCCGGGGGGCACGGGGGACGTCAACCCCGAGGGTGTGGACTTCTACCGGGCGTTGTGCACCGAGCTGCGGGCCCATGGCATCGAACCGATGGCGACGCTGTACCACTGGGACCTCCCGCAGGCGCTCCAGGACCGTGGCGGCTGGGCGAACCCGGAGTCGGTGCAGTGGTTCGTCGAGTACGCACGAACCGCCAAGGAGGCCCTCGGTGACCTCGTCACCATGTGGGCGACGTTGAACGAGCCGTGGTGCGTCGCCTTCCTCGGGCACAGCTCGGGCCAGCACGCACCCGGCCTGATGGATCCGGGCATGTCCTTCGTGGTCGCCCACCATCTCCTCCTCGCCCACCACGGCGCCATCAGGGAGCTGCGTACCACGAACCCGCAGCCGAACGACCAGCTCGGCGTGGTGCTGAACCTCATCCCTGCGTGGCCGGACAACGGTTCGAGCGAGGTCAAGGAGGCGGCCGCGGCCATCGATGCGGTGCACAATCGGCTGTTCGCGGCGGCCGTCCTCGACGGGAAGTACCCGAACGTGATCAGGGAGATCCACGCAGACCTCGGTGTCGACGATCAGATCGACGTCGATCGGTTGGCCGAGATGGTCGAGCCCATCGACTTCCTCGGCGTGAACTACTACAACATCAACCACATCGTCCACGCTCCCGGTGCCGAACCGATGCCCGAGTGGCCGGGGGTCCCCGACGCTGCGCTCGCGGATCCGCCAGGCGACCTGACCGACATGGGGTGGGGGGTCGAGCCTGTGGGCCTGACGTGGATGCTCAACAGGATCCACGAGTGGGCGCCCGGCCTTCCCCTGATGATCACCGAGAACGGGGCGGCGTACCCGGACGTGGTCGACGAGGACGGCGGCATCAGCGATCCGCTCCGCCAGGAGTACCTCGAACTCCACATCGCTGCCATGCGCGAGGCGATGCTCGAGGGTGTGAACGTCAGGGGATACTTCGTGTGGTCGCTCCTCGACAACTTCGAATGGGCCCGCGGCTACGCGATGCGCTTCGGGATCGTGCACGTCGACGACGACACGCTGCAGCGGACGATCAAGGAGAGCGGACGCTGGTATCAGCGCTTCCTCGCAGGCGGCGCGGCGTAGGCCCGGATGGGTCGTGGCGGTGCCCGAACTACCATCGGCCGCGATGCCGATCCGGATCCTCATCGCCAAGCCCGGCCTCGATGGGCACGATCGTGGCGCGAAGGTGGTCGCCCGCGCGCTCAGGGACGCGGGATGTGAGGTCATCTACACGGGGCTGCACCAGACCCCTGCCCACATCGCAGAGGTGGCGATCCAGGAGGATGTGGACGGCGTCGGCCTCTCGGCACTCTCCGGTGCACACCTGACCCTCTTCCCCGCAGTCGTGCGAGAGCTCGAGTCGAGGGGCGCGGCGGACATCGTCGTATTCGGGGGCGGCATCATCCCGGAGTCCGACATCCCGGTGCTCGAGGCCGCAGGCATCAGGCACGTCTTCGGGCCGGGCACATCGCTCGAGGCGATCCAGGACTGGGTCGCCACGCAATTCACCGCCATCGACACCACGGAGGACGACCAGTGAAGATCCACGAGTACCAGGCGAAGGCGCTCCTGGCCGAGCGGGGGATCGCGGTCCCGTCCGGCAGCGTCGCCACGACCGTCGCGGATGCCGTCGCCGCCGTGCGTCCCCTCATCGAGTCCACGGGCAACCCCGTGGTGGTGGTCAAATCCCAGATCCACGCAGGCGGGCGGGGGAAGGGCAGGTTCAAGGAGCACCCGGACGTCGGCGGCGTGAACGTCGTGCTGGACGGCATCGACGCGGGCATTCCCGCAGCAGAGGCCAAGGTGAAGGAGCTCGCAGAGAAGATGCTCGGCTCGACGCTCGTGACCGTCCAGACAGGCGATGAGGGCAAGGTGGTCAACAGGCTCTACATCGAGCAGGGGATCGACATCGCCACCGAGCTGTACCTGTCGGTCCTCCTCGACCGGGCGACGAGCCGCAACATCGTGATGGCGTCCACCGAGGGCGGCACCGAGATCGAGGTGGTCGCTGCGGAGACGCCGGACAAGATCCTCAGACGCGAGATCGATCCCGCGTTCGGCCTCCTCGACTTCGAGGCCCGCGAGATCGCCCACGGCCTCGGCCTGGAGGGCGAAGCCCTGGCGAACGGCGTGTCCTTCCTGAAGAAGCTCACCGAGGCCGCGGTCGACCTCGACGCCGACCTCGTCGAGATCAACCCGCTCGTCGTCACGACGGAGGGGAAGGTGATGGCCCTCGACGGGAAGATGTCGTTCGAGGCGAATGCCCTGTACCGCCATCCCGAGGTCATGGCCCTGCGCGACGAGTCCGAGGAGGACGCCGCCGAGATGAGGGCGAAGGAGTTCGGGTTGTCGTTCATCAAGCTCGACGGGACGATCGGGTGCATGGTCAACGGGGCGGGCCTGGCCATGGCGACGATGGACATCATCAACTACGTCGGGGGTGAGCCCGCCAACTTCCTCGACGTCGGCGGGGGCGCCGACGAGGAGCAGATCGCCGCGGCCTTCAAGATCATCACCGAGGACCCGAACGTCAAGGGGATCTTCATCAACATCTTCGGGGGGATCATGCGGTGTGACACGATCGCCGAGGGGGTGGTCGCCGCCGTCAAAGAGGTCGGCCTCGAGGTTCCCCTCGTCGTCAGGCTCGAGGGAACCAACGTCGAGCTCGGGAAGCGGATCATCGACGAGTCGGGGTTGAACGTGGTGAGTGCGGACGACATGAAGGATGGAGCGGAGAAGATCGTGGAGTTGGCCCGATGAGTGTGCTCGTGAACACCGACACCACCGTCCTCGTTCAGGGCCTCGGCAAGACGGGGCGATTCCACACCGACAAGGCGATCGCGTACGGAACGAGGATGGTCGGCGCCGTGCACCCTTCGCGTGCAGGGTCGACCGAGCGCTTCGAGGGCGAGACCGACACCTCCGGGGTGCCGGGCCGACCCGCGACGTACGACGTCGAGCTCCCGATCTTCCGCGATGTCGCCGAGGCGGTCGCCGAGACCGGTGCGACAGCCTCCGTCGTCTACGTTCCCCCGCCGTTCGCCGCAGACGCCATCATGGAGGCCGCCGATGCGGGCGTGCCGCTCATCGTGGCGATCACCGAGGGGATCCCTGTCGCGGACATGGTCATCGTGAAGCGATTCCTCGAGGGGCGCGATGTGCGTCTCGTGGGACCGAACTGCCCGGGGGTCATCACGCCCCGGCAATGCAAGATCGGGATCATGCCCGGCTACATCCACGAGCCGGGTCGCGTAGGCGTGGTCTCGAGGTCGGGGACCCTCACCTACGAAGCCGTGCACCAGCTCACGCTGAATGGGCTCGGCCAGACCACGGCCATCGGCATCGGTGGTGACCCCGTGAACGGCACGAACTTCGTCGACTGCCTCCGCATGTTCAACGACGATCCCGACACCGAGGGCGTCATCATGATCGGCGAGATCGGCGGCACTGCAGAGGAGGAGGCCGCGGACTGGATCACGGCCAACATGACGAAGCCGGTCGCGGGATTCATCGCAGGCACGTCGGCGCCCCCCGGGAAGCGGATGGGCCATGCGGGGGCGATCATCTCAGGTGGCAAGGGCACCGCAGCCGCCAAGATCGAGGCCCTCACGGCGGCAGGCGTCGTCGTCGCACCGACCCCCACCGACATGGGCTCCGCGATGCTCGAGGCCCTCGGCGCCTGACCGCCGTCGGTCCGTACCCAGGGTTGCTGTCCACCTTTTCGGTGGACAGCAACCCTGGGTACGGGGCAACCAACGCAGAGCCGAGGTGATGGGGTCCGCCTAGAATCGGGGCCGATGCCGTCCCCGCTGCCCATCGCCGTGCTCGTCTCAGGGAGCGGCACCAACCTCCAAGCCCTGATCGATGCCGAGGCGGGCGGAACCCTCGACTGCCACATCGTCGCCGTGATCTCGGACCGGCCCGACATCGCTGCCCTCGACCGTGCCACCGGCGCGGGCATTTCGACCGAGGTCGTGCCGTGGGCGCACCATCGCACCCGGGAGGCGTTCACGACGGCTGTCTGCGATGCCGCGGACCGGCACGGCGCACGGGCTCTCGTCCTCGCAGGGTTCATGCGAATCCTCTCCCCGGAGGCGGTCACGCGATTCCCGGACGCCATCGTCAACGTCCATCCGGCGCTGCTGCCGGCCTTCCCCGGCGCCGACGCCGTCGACCAGGCGCTCTCGTACGGCGTGACGGTGACAGGCGTGACCGTGCACTTCGTCGACGAGCAGGTGGATCACGGTCCGATCATCATCCAGGAAGCGGTGCCGGTCGAATCCGGGGACGACGCCGCGTCACTCCATGCGAGGCTGCAGTCGATCGAGCATCGGCTCCTTCCGATGGCCCTCTCGGCCCTCGGCAGGGGAGTCCTGGCGGTGGAAGGCCGCAAGGTGGTCTGGTCAGAACCTGCGCAGGTGGCGCGGTGACCCGCATCGCCGTCGGGAGGGCGCTGATCTCGGTCTCGGACAAGCGGGGACTCACCCCCTTCGCTGCCTCCCTCGTCGACCATGGCGTCGAGATCGTCTCGTCGGGAGGGACCGCGGACCACCTCGACGCCGCAGGCATCCCGGTGGTACGGGTGGAGGACGTCACCGGCGCCCCGGAGATGCTCGGCGGGAGGGTCAAGACGCTCCATCCTCGGATCCACGGAGGCATCCTCGCCGATCTCGGGAAGTCGGACCACCGCGCCAGCCTGATGGACTTCGGCATCGAGCCCTTCCAGCTGGTCGTCGTCAACCTGTACCCGTTCGAGCAGACCGTCGCAGCGGGCGCCACGGACGCGGAGATCATCGAGCAGATCGACATCGGCGGTCCGGCGATGATCCGGGCCGCGGCGAAGAACCACGCCTGGGTCGCCACCGTCGTCTCCCCCGACCGATACGACGCCGTGCTCAGTGCGATCGCCACGGGTGGCACGACGGCCGCGTTTCGGGCGGATCTGGCGAGGGAGGCCTTCTTCCGCACCGCCGAATACGACGCGGCGATCTCCAACTGGATGGAACGTGACGGTGCCGAGCGCCTCGTGCTCCCCCTCGTCAAACGCGCAGACCTGCGCTACGGGGAGAATCCGCACCAGCCCGCCGGCCTCTACGCCCCGTCGGGGAGCCGAGGGTGGTGGTCAGCCGCGGACCAGATCCAGGGCAAGGAGATGTCCTTCAACAACTACGCCGATGCCGACGCCGCATGGCGGCTCGCCACGGACCTGCCGAAAGGTGCCGTGGCGATCGTCAAACACATGAACGCATGTGGCGCCGCACGGGGCGACACGGTGGTCGAGGCGTTCGAGAGGGCATGGGCATGCGATCCGCTCTCCGCCTTCGGGGGCGTCGTCGCCATCAACGGCGGCCTCGACGAGGCGACGGCAAGGGCTCTCTCGTCCCGTTTCGTCGAGATCGTGATCGCCCGCGACGTCGACGAGCCGGCGCGATCCGTCCTCGCCCAGAAGCGGAACGTCCGGGTCCTCGTCGCGCCCGCCCCGTCGCCCCATGACCTCGACGTGCGGAGCATCGATGACGGATTCCTCGTGCAGAAGCGGGACACCATCGGTGCCCTTCCCGAAGGGTGGGCGTCGAAGGCCAGGGAACCGTCGCCAGCCGAGATGCGCGACCTCGAGATGGCATGGGTCGTGGCGGCACACACCAAGTCGAACGCGATCGTGCTCGTCAACGACGGCGCTGCCGTCGGCGTGGGTGCAGGCGACCAGTCCAGGGTCGGCGCCGCGGAACGCGCCCTCGCCAAGGCGGGGGAGCGGGCGCGGGGGAGCGTCTGCGCCTCGGACGCCTTCTTCCCATTCAGGGATGGTCCGGACCTCCTCGCATCAGCCGGTGTCGCGGCCATTGTCGAGCCGGGTGGATCGATGCGTGACGACGAGGTCATCGAGTCGGCGAACGAGCACGGTATCGCGCTCGTGTTCACCGGGGAAAGGCACTTCCGACATTGAGCGCTCAGATCCTCTCGGGTACCGAGGTCGCAGCCGCCGTCCGCGCACGCGTGTCGGCACAGGTCGCCGAGCTCGCTGCAACCGGTGTGAACGTCGGCCTCGCGACGCTGCTCGTCGGTGATGACCCCGCATCCCACGTCTATGTCGCGTACAAGCACAAGGACGCCGAAACGGTCGGCATGGCGTCGATCGACGTGAACCTTCCCGAGTCGGCGACACAGGATGAGGTGCTCGCAGCGGTCGACGACCTCAACGCACGACCAGACGTGTCGGGGATGATCGTCCAACTACCGCTGCCCTCGGGGCTCGACGGTGAGGCGGCTGTCGAGCGTGTGCTGCCGGCCAAGGACGCAGACGGGCTCCACCCGTTCAATCTCGGCCGCATGATCCTCGGTCGCCCGGGCCCGCTTCCCGCCACACCGTCCGGCATCATGATGATCCTCGATCACTACGGGATCCCCACACAAGGGCGCACTGCGGTCGTGGTCGGTCGAAGCTTCCTCGTCGGACGTCCGATGGGGATCCTGCTCGGTGCGAAGGGCGCAGACGCAACGGTGATCCAGGCGCACTCGCGTACGCCGGACCTGGCCTCCGTGTGCCGCCAGGCCGACATCCTCATCACTGCGGTGGGGCGTCCGGGCATGTTCACCGCGGATTTCGTCAAGCCCGGTGCCGTGGTGATCGACGTCGGCACGAACCGGACCGACGCTGGGCTCGTCGGTGACGTAGCATTTGCGGAGGTTGCAGAGGTCGCCTCCGCGATCACCCCGGTGCCCGGCGGCGTCGGCCCCATGACACGAGCATCGCTCCTCGCGAACACCGTGATGCTCGCCCGCACCGCGGCACACAGGATCTGACGACACTCGACGACAACGGAGAAGCGATGGCTACAGCGATCACGAAGACGGACGCAGGACTCGTCGTCCCCGACGACCCGATCATTCCCTTCATCGAGGGGGATGGGATCGGACCCGGACATCTGGGTTGCCGCCCAGAACGTGTTCGATGCCGCCGTGGACACGGCGTACGGCGGCGATCGTCGCATCGAGTGGCGAGAGGTCCTCGCTGGCGAGAAGGCGTTCAACGAGACCGGCAACTGGCTCCCTGACGAGACCGTCGAGGCGTTCACGACCTACCTCGTCGGTATCAAGGGGCCGCTCACGACGCCGGTCGGAGGCGGGATTCGCTCGCTCAACGTGGCGTTGCGCCAGATCCTCGACCTCTATGTGTGCCTGCGTCCCGTGCGCTGGTACAAGGGCGTCCCTTCTCCGGTGACGAAGCCCGAGGCCGTCGACATGGTGATCTTCCGCGAGAACACGGAGGACGTCTACGCCGGCAAGGAACTCGAGGCGGGCACCGACGGTGCGCGGAAGCTCATCGCCTTCCTCGACGAGACCTTCGGATGGGAGATCCGCCCCGACTCCGGCATCGGCATCAAACCGATCTCGGAGACCGGCACCAAGCGCCTCGTGAGGGCGGCGATCCAGTACGCCGTCGATCAGGGTCGCCCGTCGGTGACGCTGGTCCACAAGGGCAACATCATGAAGTACACCGAGGGCGCCTTCCGTGAGTGGGGCTACGAGGTCGTGCGCGACGAGTTCTCCGACGTCGCGGTGTCATGGGAGGATTCGAACGGGAACCCCGGCGGCAGGATCCTCGTCAAGGATGTCATCGCCGACGCCTTCCTCCAGCAGATCCTCACGAGGCCGGCCGAATACGACGTCATCGCGACGATGAACCTCAACGGCGACTACATCTCCGATGCCCTCGCTGCGCAGGTCGGCGGCATCGGCATCGCGCCGGGCGGCAACATCAACTACGAGACGGGGGCGGCGATCTTCGAGGCGACCCACGGCACGGCGCCCAAGTACGCGGGGTTGAACAAGGTCAACCCCGGTTCGGTGATCCTGTCCGGCGAGATGATGTTCCGGTACCTCGGATGGAACGAAGCAGCGGACCTCATCGTCAAGGGCATGGAGGGGGCGATAGGGGACCGCATCGTCACCTACGACTTCGCCCGCCTCATGGGTGACGCCACCGAGGTGTCGTGTTCCGCCTTCGGGCAGGCGGTCGTCGAGCGCATGTAGGCCTCGCCGCACCTGCCACGACCGAACGCGGGGACGCCACCCTGGTCGGTTGAAGCCGTGCATGTGCCGGGGCGCCGAGGGTCCAGGCCCCGATGCGGAACTACCCTGAGGCCATCACGGATCGCCGCGAGGAGAGGGGAGCCCCCATGTCCAAGGTCACCGTCGTCGGAGCCGGGAAGTACGGATCCACCACGGTTCAACGCATCGCCGAGTGGGACATCGTCGACGAGGTGGTGATGACCGACATCGTGGAGGGCCTGCCCCAGGGGCTCGCGCTCGACATGAACCAGTCCCGTTCGATCCTCGGGTACCGCACCATCGTGACGGGTACGAACGACTATGCCGACACGGCAGGCTCCGACGTGGTCGTGATCACCGCGGGGCTGCCCCGCAAGCCCGGCATGAGCCGCATGGATCTCCTCGAGGTGAACGCAGGCATCGTCAAGACCGTCACGGAGGAGATCGTCCGGTACTCCCCTGATGCCGTCATCGTCGTTGTGACGAACCCCCTGGACCAGATGACGACGCTCGCCGCCGAGGTGTCGGGCCTTCCGAGGCACAAGGTCCTCGGCCAGGCGGGAATGCTCGACAGTGCGAGGTTCGTCCACTTCATCTCGGAGACGACCGGACACGACATCCTCGACGTGTCCGCGGTGACGCTCGGATCCCATGGCGAGACGATGGTGCCCGTTCCCTCGCTGTGCATGGTCGGCGGCGTACCGTTGAGCGACGTCCTCGACGACGAGGCGGTCGATGCCCTCGTGGAGCGGACACGCAACGGTGGTGCCGAGATCGTGGCCTTCCTCAAGACGGGATCTGCCTACTACGCGCCGTCTGCCGCGGCGGCAGCCATGGTGCGGGCGATCATCGCCGACACCGGACAGGAGATGCCGGTCTGTGCCTGGATGGAGGGCCAGTACGGCATCTCGGACGTCTACCTCGGGGTCATCGCGAAGCTCGGAAGCAACGGCGTCGAGGAGATCGTCGAGGTCGACCTCACGGCGGCCGAGACGCAGGCCCTCGCGGCAGCCGCCGCCGCGGTCAAGGAGAAGGTCGCCGAGATGGATGAGCTTGTCGCCGACTGAGGGCGGACACCGCATGTGAAGAGGGGCCCCTCACGGGGCCCCTCAGGCATCTGCGCGTCGCGGGAGCCCCTCGGCTCGTATCCACTACGGGGCAGCCGACTCGGCTCCGGGATCTGCGGCTGCGGTGGCTTGGGGTGAGGTACCCGAGGGCGCTGTGGCCGCCTGATGCGCCTTCTCCTTGGCATACATCTCCGCGGCCTCCTGGATCTCCCTTGCGCTGGCCTCGGCAGCTTCGCGCTGGCGCCGGGCCCGTGCGATGGCGGCCACGATGTCCCTGCGCCTCGCCCACAGCCCGACCGCACCGATGAACAGGATGAACATCGCGAATCCGGCGAACCACCACCCCGAGGCGGCCTGGGTGTCCTTGTACTGCGCAGCGATGCCGGTGACACCGCCCGCCTGTTCGGTCACCAGCTGCTCGTCGATGAGGTTCTGGCGGACGGCACCGCCGGACAGGACCACGACACCCCACGCGCCCACCGAGGACGTGATCAGCATGCGGTTGGCGGCCATGTTCAGCGGCTTGATCACGACCGACAGGGCACCGAAGAGGAGGAAGGCGGCAAGGACCACGATCCACACCGGCTGTTCGACCGTCGTGCCCACGAGGGTCACGCCGGAGAGGAGGGCGAGCACGACGAACACGACGATGAACACGGGGAGGGCACGCTTGAGGATCCGAACACGGTCGCCGAACAGGTCGCGCACCATCGCGGCGATGGCGCCGGCCACGAACGCCGCGAGGATCATGCTGAAGAGTGTCGTGAAGGTGATCGAGATGCTCTGGTCGGTGAACACTGCGGCGAACAGCGTGGCGGCGGCCACGAAGTAGGCGGTGACCGCCAGCGCCATTCGCTCGCGCAGAGCGGCCTCCCATCCCGTCAGCAGGCCCCCGATGAGCATGAGGCCCGCAAGGGTGAGGAACACGGGACCGTGGTTCGTCTCGTACCCCCTGAGCGCCCATGGGGTGAGGAGGAAGTTGTACGACGGATTCATCCGAGCGTACTCCCAGACCACGGAAGCCATGAGGAGGACAGGACCGAGCGCGATCGCGATCTTCGTCCAGTTCTTCTTCACAGCGATTGCCTCCGGTCCGGCGGGTACTCTATCGGATTCGCGTTCGTCCGGCACCCGGAAAAGGCCTATTGTTGCTACACATCTGGGTGCTGGGTAGAGTTACACTCGTGTTATTCGTCCCACGACGGTCGTGGGCATGAGGAGGTTTCCAAGTGAACAAGGGCGAACTCATCGAGGCAGTTGCTCGCAACACCGGCGAGTCGAAGGCTTTGGCAGAGAAGATGGTGAACGAGACGCTCGACGTCATCGTCAACGGGGTCGTGGCATCGGGCAAGGTCGCGATCACCGGCTTCGGCACCTTCGAGGCCCGCAACCGTGCGGCCCGAACGGCCCGGAATCCGCAGACGGGGCAGGAGATCAAGGTCGCCGCGACCCGGGTCCCCGCCTTCAAGGCCGGCAAGGCGTTCAAGGACTCCGTGAAGCCCGGCTGAGTACCGACCGTTCAGCAACATGAAGGAGCGGCGCCCCGAGGGGCGCCGCTCCTTCGTTTCCGTGGGGACTCTCGCCTGTGGCTCGTACCCAGGGTTGCTACCCACCTTTTCGGTGGGTAGCAACCCTGGGTACGAGAGGGGAGGGCTCGCCGGGGGTGCGGGTGAGGAGTCCTAGTAGTCGATGTCGAGGCCGGAGAGGACCCGGGCATAGTCGTTCAGGACGTTCTGGTGCATCATGATCTTGGCCATGTTGCCGCCGACCTTGATCTTGCCCGTCATGAACGCCATCTGGACGTTCAACTCGCCCTTCGAGATGGCCTGGGAGGTCTCGTAGTCGCTGGCGACGGTGACATCGGCCCCTTCGAGCGGCCCGAGGTCCGTCGACACCGTGCCGTCCGCCACCTTCAGGAAGTACGTGACATCGCCATCGGGCCCGCCCGACACGTCGAACTGCACGCCGAGGTCGACATTGGCGATGCTGTTCTGGAAGCCCGGATCGGTGCTCAGGGCGTCCCGTGCGGCTGAGAAGTGATCGTCGCTGAGGAACGTGGCCACGCTCTGTCCTTTCATGGATGGTCGGTCACGCAGAGTGTACCGGAGCGTCGGGTCGCCCCCGCGGGTCCCGCGCCGGTTCGACAGGACCGGCGACGCCGATGACCGGTACGGAGAACCCTAGGCGCGGCCGGCCTTCACGGGGTTCTTGAACTGCGCCTTGACGTAGTCCGCGTTCATCATCGCGATGAAGTCGATCGAGATGTTCTTCGGGCATGCCCGTTCGCACTCCCCGATGTTCGAGCACGAGCCGAAATACTCCTCCATCGTCTCGACCATGGCGATCGCCCTGCTGAAGCGTTCCGGCTGGCCCTGGGGGAGCAGGTTCAGGTGCTGCATCTTCGCTGCCGTGAACAGGTTGGCGGCACTGTTGGGGCACGCCGCCACGCATGCGCCGCACCCGATGCACGCCGCGGCATCCATCGCGGCATCGGCTGCCGACTTGGGAATCCGGTCGATGTTGGCGTCCCGCGGCTGGCCGGTGCTCACCGAGATGTACCCACCGGCTTCGATGATCCGATCGAAGGGCGCCCGGTCCACGACGAGGTCCCGGATCACGGGGAACGCCGTGGCCCTCCACGGTTCGATCTCGATCAGGTCGCCGTCGGAGAACTTGCGCATGTGGAGCTGGCACGTCGCGGTCCCGCTCTGCGGACCGTGGGGATGCCCGTTGATCATGACGCCGCAGGTGCCGCAGATGCCCTCCCTGCAGTCACTGTCGAACGCGATCGGGTCCTCGCCGATGTCGTTGAGGTGCTCGTTGACCTGGTCGAGCATCTCGAGGAACGAGGCATCGGGCGACACGTCGTTGGCCTCGTAGGTCTTGAAGGATCCCTCTGCCGAGGGGCCGTCCTGGCGCCAGACCTTGAGCGTCACGTCCATTACTTGTAGCTCCTCTGCGTCGGCGGCACGTATTCGAAGACCAGCGGCTCCTCGTGGAGGACGGCAGGGCTGTCGTCGCCGGTCCACTCCCACGCGGACACGAAGGAGAAGTTCACGTCGTCCCGTCTCGCTTCACCATCTGCGGTCTGGTACTCGACCCTGAAGTGGCCGCCGCACGACTCATTCCGGTCGAGGGCGTCGACGCACATGAGCTCGGCGAGTTCGAGGAAGTCGGCCATCCGCCCCGCCCGTTCGAGTGACTGGTTGAGGCTCTCGGCGGTGCCCACGACCTTGAGGTCCCTCCAGAACTCCGCTCGCAGGGCCCTGATCTCGTCGATCGCCTTCTCGAGGCCCTCCTTGCTCCGGGCGAGGCCGCAGTATTCGATCATGATGCTGCCGAGGCGCCGATGGAAGGTGTCCACCGACTGTGTCCCGCCGATGTCGAGGAAGCGCTGGGTGCGGGCCTCGACCTCGTTCACGGCCTCGACGAACACCGGGTCGTCCGTCGGCACGGGCTCGGTGTTGAGATACGCCGAGAGGTAGTCGCCGATCGTATAGGGGATCACGAAGTAGCCGTCGGCGAGGCCCTGCATGAGAGCGGATGCCCCGAGACGGTTCGCTCCGTGGTCCGAGAAGTTGGCCTCCCCGATGGCGTACAGCCCCGGGATCGTCGTCATGAGGTTGTAGTCGACCCACAAGCCGCCCATCGTGTAGTGGGGGGCGGGGTAGATGCGCATGGGGACGACATAGGGATCCTCGTCCGTGATCCGCTCATACATCTCGAAGAGGTTCCCGTACCGCTCCTCGATCCTTGCCCTGCCGAGGCGTTCGATGGCGCTGTGGAAGTCGAGGTAGACGCCGTTCTTGAGGGGTCCGACGCCCCTTCCCTCGTCGATCATGCGCATCGCGGCCCGCGACGCCACGTCGCGTGGGACGAGGTTCCCGAACGCCGGGTACATCCGCTCGAGGTAGTAGTCCCGCTCGTCCTCGGGGATGTCGTTGGGGGCCCTCGCGTCATCGGGGTCGAGCGGGACCCAGATCCGGCCGTCGTTTCGGAGCGATTCGGACATCAGTGTCAGCTTCGACTGGAACTCGTCGGACGCGGGGATGCAGGTGGGGTGGATCTGCGTGAAGCACGGGTTTGCGAAGTACGCCCCTTTGCGATGCGCACGCCAGATCGCCGTCGTGTTGCACGCCATCGCGTTCGTCGACAGGAAGTACACGTTCGAGTACCCGCCCGTCGCCAGCACGACGGCGTGCGCCGAATGTGCCGTGACCTCGCCCGTGACGAGGTTGCGGACGACCACACCGGCGGCGTGGCCGTCCTTGACGACGACGTCGAGGATCTCGGCGCGGTTGTGGAACTCGACCGAACCGGCCGCGATCTGCCGCGCAAGGGCCTGGTAGGCGCCGAGCAGCAGCTGCTGGCCGGTCTGGCCCCTCGCGTAGAAGGTCCTCGACACCTGGGCGCCCCCGAAGGATCGATTGTCGAGGTAGCCGCCGTATTCCCTCGCGTAGGGGACACCCTGGGCGGTCGTCTGGTCGATGATCTCGTTCGACACCTGGGCGAGCCGGTAGACGTTGGACTCGCGTGCGCGGAAGTCGCCGCCCTTGACGGTGTCGTAGAACAGCCGGTAGATCGAGTCGCCGTCGTTCGGATAGTTCTTCGCACCGTTGATGCCACCCTGCGCCGCGATCGAGTGCGCCCTGCGAGCCGAGTCGTGATACGTGAAGACCTTGACGTTGTAGCCCAGCTCCCCGAACGACGCAGCCGCCGAGGCACCCGCGAGTCCCGTGCCCACGACGATGATCTCGTACTTGCGCTTGTTGGCGGGGTTGACGAGCTTCATGTCGAACTTGTGTTGATCCCAGCGCTGCTGGATCGGTCCGCCGGGGATCTTGCCGTCGAGGTGGCCGGGCCCGCGATGCGCGGCGGGAGTCTCGGCGGGGTCTCCGGTGGTGGACGTGGTCACGTTGGCGGCTCCTTCGGTCACGAGACGACTCCTGTCCACACGGCGAGGACGATCGCGGTGTTCCCCACGAAGATGACGGTGGCGAGGACGGCGGCAAAGACCCTTCGCAGCGGCTCGTACCTCCCTCCGACGACACCGAGGCTCTGGAACAGGCTCCATGCGCCGTGGTAGACGTGCGGGGCGAGGACGATCTGGGCGACGAGGTAGAAGATGGCCACGGCCGGCCTCGACAGGCTGGCGATGATGTTGTCGTAGACATGGCCGTAGACGTAATCGGGAGTGACCCAACCGAACGTCAGGTCCGCGAGGTGGAACAGCAGGAAGGCGAGGATGATGACGCCGCTCCAGCGCATCGTCCGTGCAGCGAAGCTGGTTGCGGCGTACTGGCGGTGGGCGTCGTAGCGGTCCCAGCCCCGTGCCTCCCAGTTGCGCCTGGTGAGGATCGCGGAGGCGCCGATGTGGAGGACGAACGCGGTGATCAGTCCGATGCGGAAGAGCCACAGGATCGTCCCATGGGGGAGGATGTCACCTCCGAGGGTTCGCAGCGCCTCGCTGTAGAGGTCGATCTCGTACTCGCCTGCGGCGTTGGTCCCGAGGAAGACCTTCAGGTTCCCGATCAGGTGCGCCACCAGGTACAGCAGGAGGCCGACGCCGGTGAGGGCCATCACCCACTTGAGGCCGATCGACGATGAGAAGAAGTTCCCGAGTGAGTCCTGCCACCGGGTCCTCTGGTGGACGTCCACACGCTGTTTCGTGGTCACGTGCTCGATCCTTCGTTCCGCTTCCGCTCGATTATGGCCGCCTTCGGGGGGCAGTGTGGAAACGAGCGCCCGCGGAGGGTAGGGGATCGAGCCGATTCGGGTGACGGGGCCCGGTGGCGGTGGCACCTCGTCCGGCCCTTCATGCGAAATCCTTGACAAGCGGGGGCAAATACGCGCGCGCGAACTTGACAGGCGCGCGCGACCTTGGTTGAATCACAGAATTGTAATTACACCTTTGTGGGAGCTCGCGTGATCGTTGACCTACTCGAAGCGCTGAAGAACGAGGGCATCGACATGTCCTGGCAGGACTTCGCCAACTGCCGTGGCGCCGATCCCGACCTGTTCTTCCCCGAACGCGGCGCCTCGACGAGGGTCGCGAAGTCGATCTGCCGCGAGTGCACCGTGCGCGAAGAGTGCCTCGAATTCGCCATCGTGTCGAGCGAGAAGTTCGGCATCTGGGGGGCGATGAGCGAGAGGGAGCGCCGCAAGATCCGTCGCGAGCGCCAGATCACGATCCGCAGGCGCAGAGCCGGCTGACCCGACGCCGGACCCCCGTTCCACGCACCGTTTCCCCGTACCCAGGGTTGCTGTACACCAAAAGCGTGTACAGCAACCCTGGGTACGGGCTTCCTCGTGGGATCCCGGCCTGTCGTAGACTCAGGGCCACGAGCCCAAGGAGCCCGAATTGCCGGTCATCGTCGCCATCCTGATCTTCGTGGTCGCCATCGCCCTCATCGGTTTCGCCGTGTACGCCCTTCGATCTGCGGGGCAAGCGGCGACGCAGGTGGCTGAGGAGAAGGTCGCTGCGACGAAGCCCCTGCGGGTGATGCCGAAGGTCGAGTCCTTCCACGTCCGCGGCGAGACGGCCTCGGTCGTGTTCGCCGTGCCCCTCGGTGACGGGCCCGCAGGCCAGCACCTCACCGATCTGCTCGCCGCGCACGCGGTCGAGTACGTCCGCGAGAAGGTCGACGAGGGGCTGCCGCTCGAGGACGTCCACCGCATCTCGGTGTCCGCGATGCGGGGCGATCATCCCGAGCAGCTCACGACCGTCGAGCTGCCGGAAGCCGGCTCGCTCCCCGACGAGGCGCATATCTTGCGCAGGGATCCAACCCACGACCCGATCGCCGCCGTGCAAGCCGTCGTCGCCGATACGACGGTGAGCGCTTCGTCGAGCCGCTCCGACACCCTCGAGGGGGTCGGGGATCTCGTCGAACTGCCGTCGCCGACGGAGGCGCATCTGCGGGCGATCGGCGTCGACCTGTCCTCGATGTCGATCGAGGACCTCGTGCTGGGACTGTTCAGGGCGAGCGGATTCACCGTCGAGGCCGGATATCCCGGCGTGTCGATCCCTTCCATCGACCCGAGCGACATCTACCGCTTCTCAAGGGGATCCGAGAGGGGGCTCCTCGCCCTCGTGCCACACGTCGATGGCAGCTACCCGGAGCTCGACGAGAAGGTGTTGGCGGGTTTTGCAGTGGCCGTGGCGCAGTCGAATCCGCCCCGTGCCGTCCTCGTCACCGACAAGTACGGGCCGTACGCCATCTACGAGAGAGAGCGGCGTGATCCGCGCCTCGTCTTCGTCACACGCGAGCGCCTCCAGGGCTTCGTGGACTCCTTCAGCCTCCAGTAGGGGGACGAATCCGCCCCGCCGGGTAGACTCCGAGGGGAAAGGAGCGGCATGCTGCGCAACATCGGAGGGCCAGAGGTGATCCTCATCCTCGTCGTCGTGCTCCTGATCTTCGGTGCGGCGAAGCTCCCGCAGCTCGCCCGCTCGCTCGGCGCCTCCGCCAAGGAGTTCCGCAAGGGGGTCGAGGACGGTGTCGACGACGAGTCGGAGCCGAAGGAACCGTCGGCCTGATCGACAGCCGCCCCCATCGGGCGGAACTCGGGTCGCGTCGGGAACGTTATCCCGGACGAGATGGGGACCATGGCTGAACAACCGATCCTGTCATGGGAAGACGTCGCTCACCGGTACGGCCGCAAGATCTACACGTTCGCCTATCGCCTGACGGGCAACCCCGATGATGCCGCCGACCTGGTGCAGGACGTGCTCCTGCGCGTCAGGAAGGGCCTCGACAACTACACGCCGGGTAGCTTCGAGGGATGGCTCTGGCGCATCACCCGCAACGCCTTCCTCGACGGTGTCCGGAAGAAGAACCGTCGCCCGACCAGCCCGCTGCCCGAGGGGGATCACGTCGACCTCGGTTCGAGCCCGTCGCCCGATGAGGTGCTCGCATCCGTTCGCCTCTCCGACGACGTCCAGAGTGCACTCCTGAAGCTCCCCTACGACTTCCGTGAGGCAGTCGTCCTGTGCGACGTCGTCGGACTCACCTATGAGGAGATCGCGGACGCGACCGACGTCCCGGTCGGCACCGTGAGATCCAGGATCCACCGCGGGCGTTCCATGCTGAGGGGGATGCTGACATGGCCGGTGTGAGCCCCTTGAACGACGACACGTCCGTCCTCTTCTCGTGCTACCTCGACGGCGAACTCACCGACGCTGAACTGGCCAGGGTCGTGGAGGTGCTCGAGTCCGATCTGGATGCCATCGCCGAGTTCCGGCGCCTGCAAGCCATGCGGCGCGCCGTCCGCACCCTTCCCATGATGCCGATGCCGCCGGGACTCCTTCCCGGTGGCCATCCGGGCGAGGCACTCTCGGCGTACCTCGATGGCGAGCTCTCGACCGCGGAGATGCCCGGTCTCATCGCCCACCTCCGGACCTGCGACGACTGCAGGCTCGAGCTCGCCGATCTCGATCGATCCCGCACGGCCGTGCGCGCCCTTCCCGGCCTCGAGCCCCCCTCCTTCCTCGTGGTCGAGCGCGAGGCGAGGCGACGGCGATCGATCTGGCCGGTCGCGGTGGCAGGGAGTGCAGCTGCGCTGGCGCTCATCGTCACCATCGGGGCATCGCGCTCGGGGCCCGAGGCCACCCCGATCGATCTCGCGGACCTCCAATCCCGCCACGCAGCCGTCGCGTCGGTCTCATCGGGCCCGACCGCGGTGGAGGTGTCGAGTCCGTGAGCCACGTCCTGCGGACCTCGATCCTGGCGGGATCCACGCTGGCCGCCGTGATGATGATCGCGGCACCCGCCGCAGTGGCGGACGATGTCACGGATCTGCTCGACCGGACGAGGGACGCCACCTACACGGCCACCCGTGTCACCGTGTCGGTGTGGGGCGATCACACGAGCGTCATCAAGGAACGCGTCGAGCACGCCGAGGGCAACGAGATGATCCGCGTCGATGAGACCTGGCGGATGGTCGGCAACGGCCGTGAGATGGTCATGGACGAGGCACCCTCCGGCCTCGCCTTCCTCATGGATGCCGAGCCCGCGCCGGCCGATCGCTACGAGATCGGTGACGCACGTTCGGTCTCCCACATGCGGCGCACCTGCTCGCTCGTCCCGATCCTCGAGGACGGGTCGGTACGGGCGAGGGTCCTCGTCGACGATCGCACGGGGGCACCACTGATCACCTACGTCTACGACGGCGAGGGCAGGGCCTTCCGCACGGTGTCGTTGTCGGACTTCGCCCCGCATCGCACCTACGAGTGGCCCCAGGATCGCATCGAGGGCGCCCTCGACATCGTCATGCACGACGCGACCGACGCCGTACCCGAGGAGGTCGCGGGCTATGACCTCGTCGACGCCTTCCCAGGCCCATCGGGCTCGGAACAGGGCTTCTACTCGGACGGCCTCTTCGCGTTCTCGCTGTTCGTGATGCCGCCGACGACGATCGTCCAGGGATTCGACGATCCGGCCGTCCTGGCGACGGGCCGCGGCGTCTACGACCTGATCCCGGCCGCGAGGGACGTGCGGGTGCACTGGTCGAGCGGTGATGCCCATTGGGTGCTCGTCGGGGACCTGCCGCCCGACCACCTCGAAGAGGTGCTCGCCGAGCTCCCCGCGCCGAGCCAGATGAACGTCCTCGAGCGTCTCTGGCGTCGCCTCTTCGGCTAGTCAGTCCCTGCCGATCTCCCTGCGGGCGACGACCATCGTGTGGACCTCGTCGGGGCCGTCGGCGATGCGGAGGGTGCGCATGTTCGCCCACATCGCCGCGAGCGGCGTGTCGTCGCTGACCCCCATGCCCCCGTGCACCTGGATCGCCTTGTCCATCACCCACAGCGCCATGTTCGGCACGACGACCTTGATCGCCGACACGTCGCGCCGTGCGGCGCGGTTGCCCTCAGTGTCGATCAGCCATGCGGTGTGCATCACGAGGAGGCGTGCCTGGTCGATGCGCCATCGGGACTCCGCGATCCACTGCTGGACGACGCCCTGGTCCGCGACCCGCATGCCAAACGCCTCCCGCGACTTGGCACGGGCGATCATGAGCGACAGCGCCCGCTCGGCCTGCCCGATCGCCCGCATGCAGTGGTGGATGCGCCCTGGACCCAGCCTGGCCTGGGCGATCATGTAGCCCTCGCCCTCGCCCGCGATGATGTGGGAGGCCGGAACGCGGACGTCGTGGTACCGGACCACGGCGTGGCCGCCGCGGTGCCGGTAGCCGAAGACGGGAACGTCCCTGACCACCTCGACGCCGTCCGCGTCCATGGGGACGAGGATCATCGAGTACCGGGCCTTCGGCGGTGCATCGGGATCGGTGACGCCCATGAAGATGCTCACCTTCGAGTCCCGCGAGTACGCCCCCGTCGACCACCACTTCGTGCCGGACACGATGTAGTCGTCACCGTCCCTTGTGATGGATGCCTGGAGGTTGCGTGGGTCGGACGAGGCGACGCCAGGCTCCGTCATCCCGAAGTTGGACCGGATCTCGCCCTCGAGGAGCGGGATCAGCCACTGCTCCTTCTGCTCCGGCGTGCCGAAGAGGTGGAGGACCTCCATGTTGCCGGTGTCGGGTGCCGAGCAGTTGGTCGCCTCGGGTGCGAGCTCGATGACGTGCCCCATCGTCTCGGCGAGCGGTGCGTACTCGGTGTTCGACAGCCCCGCGCCGTACTCGTCGTCCGGAAGGAACAGGTTCCACAAGCCCTGGGCCCTCGCGACGGCCTTCAGCTCGGCCATCTCCGGCGGGGCCTCGGTCGGGTCGACGTCCTCGGTCCTGCGGCGCATCTCGATGGCGCGTTCGGCCGGGTCCACCTGGTCGGCCATGAACGTCGCGAGCCGCTGTTGATACTCGACGGAACGGGGAGAGTGCGAGAAGTCCATGGCGCCAATGTACCCACCGGCGCCGCAAGCCGCTTCCCGCCCTATCGATCGTCCTTGTCCTCGTCGTAGTAGTCGAGGCGATCGAGCGGTTGGATGAGCGCCGTCAGGACGTTCATCACGTGCGCCGTGATCCGCTTGAGGAAGCGGTAGTAGAGGGCACGCGCCACGGCGTCGTCGACCTCGAGGAGGGATGAGAACTGCCTCCTGACGAGTTCGTCATACTCGTCGAGGAAGCCGTCGGCCTTCGCCACCAGGTCCTTTGCCCTGTCGGTGTCCTCGGCAGAGAAGATGTCCGCAGCCTCGAGTATGAGCGTCGCGACGGCGTCCCGGTAGTGGTTGAGCTCGTCGTGGTCCGGAGCGCCCTCGAATCCCGCTCCGTATCGCACGAGGTCGTACATGTTCTTCGCGTAGTCACCGACGCGCTCCGCGTCCTTGACGATCGACGCATACTGGAGCACGAGTGGGAGGTCCGCCTGGTTGACCGACGCGTGCAGCATGAGCGCACGCCTGATCTCGCCCTGCGCAGCATTGATACCGCGATCCGTCGTCTTCACCTCGCGCCGGGTCTCCTTCGACTTCCCGCCGCCGAACAGGGCACCTGTGGCCTTGACGAACACCTCGTGGCCGTCGACGAGCATCTGGACGAGTGTGTTCTGGACGGCATCGATCGTCCCCTCCGACCGCCCGCGGAAGAACTCGAGCACCATTGGTGACCTCCTAGCTGAAAACGACGATACCCGCGATGGGCAGGGCGATGAAGACTCCGAGGACGTACGCGACCGCGAGCCACTTGCGGGACATCGCGAGTCCCGCAAGCTTCTCCGCAAGGGCCACAGGCACGTACCTGATGCTGGCGATGGGGTAGATGACGAGGATCCCGATCACATTGAACAGGACATGCACGAGTGCGATGGTCATCCCGTCGGCGGTACCAGTGGCGAGGGCGGCTAACAGTGCGGTGATGGTCGTCCCGATGTTGGCGCCGAGCGTGATGGGATACGCGTTCCTCACGAGCAGGATGCCGGAGGCTACGAGGGGCACGAGGATCGATGTGGTGATCGAGGACGACTGAACGGCGACCGTCATGACGACGCCGACCATCATCGCGACCACGCCGCTGCGGGCGAGCACGGCGTTGAGGGAGGACTCGATCCTGCTGGCAATCAGCACCTTCATGTTCTTCGTGATGTACGTGAGGGTGGCGAAAATGAAGGCGATGCCGAGCACGACGAGGGTTCCACCGAGGATCTTCTGGTTCGTGACGACGAGCTCGACCACGCTCTCGACGTGGCCGGCTCCCCACTTGACGGCCGACTTGATCGGGGAGTCGAATGTCGCATCCGCCCCGATCGGCAGATGCGAGGAGATCCACGTGGCCGTCTCGAGGAGGAATCCCGTGGCGATCTCGAGGGGCATCAGCACGAGGACTGCCAGCAGGTTGAAGAAATCGTGCATCGTGGCGGCAGTGAATGCGAGGCGGAACGTATCGGTCTGACGCGCCGAGGCGAGTGACACGATCGTGTTGGTGACCGACGTGCCGATGTTGGCGCCCATCACCATGTACACCGCGACGTCGAGCGGCAACTGGCCGGCGGCGACCAGCCCGACGATGGTCGACGTCGTCACCGACGAGGACTGGACCAGGACCGTTGCGAGGATGCCGACGCACAGGGCGGCAAAGGGATTCGTGATCCCATCGAAGAGCCCGCCCGCAGTGTCGGATCCGAGTGCCTTCACACCGTCCTCGAGCAGACGGACGCCGACGAGGAAGAGGTACAGCAGCGCGACGACGAGGGCAGCCCGCCAGGGTGTGGGAAGCCTGCGAGTGGGTGCCCGGACGATGGGGGATGAGGTCGATGGACTGTCCGGCATGCTCGCGTGCGTCTCGCTCGATCAGGGATGGTCGAGGCGGGAGGCTAGGAGGATCGGGGTGGCCCTCGCCAGCGGGACGGGCGTCAGTGCACTTCGGGTGACTGCCCGGAGACGACGAAGGTGACATCCTGCGCGATGTTCACACCGTGGTCGGCGATGCGCTCGAGGAACCGACCGATGTAGAAGAGCCCGACCGCCGGTTCGAGGCCCAACGAGTCCTGGCGGGCTGTCACCTCGGAGAAGAGGTTGCTGGTCAGCTCGTCGGTTGTCTCGTCCTCCGACTCGGCGGCTCTGCCGATCTCCGGGTCCATCGTGGCCAGCGCCTCGACCCCCCGGCCGAACATCGCTGACGATGCGTCGACGAGCCGCTCGAGGGCGATGTGGAGCCCTGGGTCCCCGGGAATGCCATCGAGGCGCCCGAGCTGCTTGGCGATGTTGACCGCGAGGTCTCCACTTCGCTCGATCTCGTACAGGATCCGGGTCGACGCCACGAGGAATCGGAGGTCCGTTGCCACGGGCTGTTGCAGAGCGAGGATCTGGAAGACCTTCTGTTCGAGCGACTCGTAAGCCTCGTTCACCGGTTTGTCCGCAGCCTTGATCGGCTCGACCTCCTCGAGGCGGTTCTCGAGCAGGGCGCGGCCCGCGCGCTCGATGTTCGACAGGACCAGGGTGCCGAGGTCGACCAGGCGAGTGCGGATCTCGTCGAGCTCATCGTCGAAGTGGTGTCGGATGTCGCTGTCATGGCTCATCGTCATGGTGTCTCCCTCACCCGAACCGTCCCGTGATGTAGTCCTCGGTCTCCTGCTTGTCTGGCGTGGTGAAGATCGTGGCGGTCTCCGAGAACTCCACGAGACGTCCCGTGCGCTCCCCGTCATGGATGTCGACGCTGAAGAACGCAGTGCGATCCGACACGCGCGCCGCTTGCTGCATGTTGTGGGTCACGATGATGATCGTGTACTCCTGTTTCAGTTCGAACATCAGCTCTTCGATGCGCAAGGTGGCGATGGGGTCCAACGCCGACGCGGGCTCATCCATGAGGACGACGTCGGGGGAGGTCGCGATCGCCCGTGCGATGCACAGCCGCTGTTGCTGGCCGCCGGACAGGGCGTAGGCGCTGTCCGTGAGCTTGTCCTTGACCTCGTCCCACAGCGCCGCCCTGCGCAGGGACTGCTCCACGAGGTCGTCGAGGTCGCCATCGAAGCCCGCGATCTTCGGCCCGAACGCGACGTTGTCATAGATGGACTTCGGGAAAGGGTTCGGCTTCTGGAAGACCATGCCGATGTGGCGCCGGACCTGGACGGGGTCGACGCCGGGACCGTAGAGATCCACACCGTGGTAGTTGACACTCCCGTCGACCCTCGCGATGTCGATCAGGTCGTTCATCCGGTTGAGGCATCGCAGGACGGTGGACTTGCCACACCCCGAGGGCCCGATGAACGCAGTGATCTCGTTCTGTCGCAGTTCCAGGTTCACGTCGGACACTGCGTGGAAGTCGCCGTAGTACACATTGAGGCCGACGAGGTCGATGATCACCGGGTTCTCGTCGTTCGGCGTTCCCCCGGTGACGCGTGGCTTCTCTGTGCGGCGTGCGCCGCGGCCATTCCCAACATCGCCCGAGGGCGGAGGTGGATCGGAATGGAGCGAGGGTGTCGCGTCGTGATCCCCTGGTTCATTGGGATTCATGGTGTCGATGCTATCCGTCATGACCTACCACTTCTTCTCTGTGCGGCCACGGAGCCAGATGGCGAAGCCATTCAGGACGAACAGCACGACGAGCAGCACGACGATCGCGGCAGGGGCAAGCGTGTCGGCGAACGCCGCCTGCGTCTGGCGGGACCACGAGAACACGATGACGGGGAGGGCCGTGTAGGGGCCTGCCAGGCGATCGATCAGCGATGCGTCGGCTGCAGGTGCGAAGAAGCCGGTCGCGACGCCGATCACGAGCAACGGGGCCGTCTCCCCGAATGCCCTGGCGAGGGTGAGAACCGTCCCGGTGAGGATGCCGGGGAGGGCAGAGGGCAGCACGTGGCTCCGGACGACTTCCCACCTGGTCGCTCCCACCCCGAATCCCGCTTCCCGGATCGAACGCGGCACGGCACGGACTGCCTCGGCGGAGGTGATGATCACGATCGGGAGCACGAGCGCCGCCATCGTGATGCCAGCTGCGATCACGTTCTTGCCCCCCGTCGAACCCCCCAATCCGATCGCCCTCACGAAGGGAACGAACATGGCGAGGCCGAGGAGCCCGTACACGATCGATGGAACGCCCGCGAGGTTCCGCACGGTGGTGTCGATGAACCGTGTGATCGTCGTGTCCCTGGCGTATTCCTCGAGGTACACGGCTGCACCGATGCCGACGGGGAATGCCAGGACCGCAACGACGGCTGCGATGACGAGCGAGCCGATGATCCCGGTCCAGACGCCTGCGGTCTCGGGATTCAGGGACAGGCCATCGGTGATGAAGCTCACACCGCGGGTCTGGAAGGTGGCGAAGGCGTCGACCATGATCGTCGAGAGCAGCACCAGCAGGATCAGGAAGGACGCCAGCAGGAGGGTGAGGAGGAGGATCTGGAACGCCATGGGTCCCCAGTTCGGACCGCCCCGTCGTATGGACTTGGCGACCTCCTCGGCGGTCGCGCTCGGCCTTCGAGGCGCCTCGGCAACCATCAGTACTCCTCCCGGAATCGTCGGACGACGCGATTGCTCAGGGAGTTGAGCGCCAACGTGAGGAGGAAGAGGAGCAGCCCGACGAAGAAGAGGCTCTGGAACGCCAGGCCCTCCCCTGCGACCTGGTCCGACCCGGTGGCGAGTGAGGCGATCGCCGCAGTCATCGTCTGCCCGGGCTCGAGCGGGTTCCACGTCCGTAGGGCGCCGCCGACGGCACCTGCCGCCATGAAGACGATCATCGTCTCGCCGATGGCCCTCGACAGGGCGAGGATGAGTGACGCGACGATGCCGGAGATCGCGCCGGGGAACACCACCCTTCGCACCGTGGTGGCCTTGTTCGCTCCCAGCCCGTAGGAGGCCTCGCGCAGGGCGAGCGGCACCGCGCGCATCGCGTCCTCGGACACCGTGGCGACGAGGGGCGTGATCAGGACACCGACGCCGAGCCCCGCCGCCATCATCGTGAAGGGTTGTGCCGAGGAAAACAGTCGCTGTACGACCTGAGGGCTGAGGAAGGTGAGTGCCCAGAACCCGAGGACGACGGAAGGGATGCCCGCGAGCACCTCGAGGGCGGGCTTGAGCCATCGCCTCGCCCGCGGCGATGCGTACTCGGACAGGTAGGCCGCGGCGCCGAGTCCGAGGGGGATGGCGACCACCATGCCGATCCCTGCGATGAGCAGCGTCGCAATGATGAGCGTGGGGATGTCGAAGAGCCCCCGCCGCGGGAACCAGCCGATGGTGAACAGGGATGACAGGTCGACCTCGGACACGAATCCCCATGCCTCGCCGATCAATGACACGATGATCAGGACGCTGATGGCGATCGATGTGAATCCCGCCGCAGCGAACAGCCCCTTGATACGGGACTCCTTGCGGAGTCGCCTGGGGTCTCCGGCGAGGTCTCGTGGGGTCAGCTGTGTCGCCATGATCGGGTTCCCTCAGGCTAGGCGAAGGGGGGGCGCCGTGCGCACCACCCCCGCCTCGCTCTTCCCTCGTCGACTCAATAGTCCAGAGCGCCGGTGGTGCGGCTCTCCCAGATCTCCCGAACGGGCGCGTAGTCGGCGAGGCGGACGTAGCCGGCTTGGTCGACCGCTGCGAGCCCTTCGTCGGACAGGTAGAAGTCGACGTAGGCAGCGAGTGCCGCGCTCTCCTCCGCCTTGGCCTTGTTCACATAGATGAAGAGAGGCCGCGAGATGGGATAGCTGCCATCGGCAATGGTCTCTGGGGTCGGGTCCACGCAGCCTTCACCGCCGTCGACCTCGAGCGCCGTCACCTTGTCCTCGTTGGCGAGGTAGAAGGCGTAGCCGACCCAGCCCAGGGAGGAGTCGCTGCCGGAGATGCCCTCGATGATCACATTGTCGTTTGCCGAGGCCGTGTAGTCGGGGCGGGTCGCTGCTTCCTGCCCTCGTTCATCGGCGATGTCCTCGATGACGAGCTCGACGAAAGAGTCGTAGGTGCCGGACTCCTCGCCCGGGGCGGTCACGACGAGGTCGAGGTCTGGGTACGGCGCATTGGTGCCGTCGATCTCAGACGCGAGGTCGTTTGCAGCCGCCCACGCTCGGAAGCCGATCGACTCCGGTCCGAGGAGCGAGTAGAGGTCGCCGAAGCTCACGCACGAGATCGCCGTGTTCTCCGAGGAGGTGATGACGGAGAGGCCGTCGATCGCGAACCGAAGCTCGATGAACTCCACCCCGGACGACGCGCACGCCTCGACCTCCTCGTCCTTGATCTGGCGCGACGCGTCCGAGATGTCAGTCTCGCCAGCGCAGAACTTCTGGAACCCGTCTCCCGTACCCGGCCCTTCCACGGTGACACCGACATCGGGGTTCTGCGCCCTGAATGCCTCGGCGTTCAGCGCCGAGACTGGCTCCACCGTCGACGAACCGGAGATGAAGATCGATCCCCCCGCGCCACCCGATGCTGCCGTCGTCGAGGATCCGTCTTCGGAATCCGACCCGCACGCGGCGACGAGCAACGCCATCGCCACCGCCACTGCGGCGTACTTCGGGAACCTGGTCATTGGCTTCCTCCTCCATGGTGCGTCCGCGCGGTGCGCGTCGACACGCCTCGATCGGTGTGTTGATCCGTTG
This sequence comes from uncultured Acidimicrobiia bacterium, assembly GCA_963792405.1. Lineage (GTDB taxonomy): Bacteria > Actinomycetota > Acidimicrobiia > Spongiisociales > UBA5794 > SZUA-442. Next base: position 1,454,988 of record CAWBVU010000006.1, on the reverse strand, counting down.
TGAAGGTACGGACGCGAGGTGATCGCAACGGTCCCCCGAGGTGAACTCAGGGTGAACTCCCGTGTCCCGCACAGGGTCGCCGTGGACCATGATGCCGGTGTTCCTATGCTCGGGATGTGACGATCGCCATCGCCCTCCTTTCCGCGTTGGTCATCGTGCTCGCGGTCGCCGTCGTCCTCCTGTGGCGCAGGGCGGACGCCGATGCGCGGACGCTGCGGTCCGTGGAGGCCGAGCTCGGGGAGGTGTCGAACGGTGGATCGCCTCCCACACGCGTCCGCGGCCTCGCAAGTGAGGCGCGAGACGCGCGAGCCGCGGAAGCGACGTATCGGGCGGCATTGGACGGTGCACGGCTCGGTATCGCGCTTCTGTCGTCCTCGGGGGAGATCTCGTATGCGAACCCGGTGGCTGCGGTCCTGCTCGATGGCGAGGGCAACCGGGCGGTGCTGAGGGCGCGGGCCACAGCTCTGGCGACAAAGGTCGCGCAGTCTGGCGACGTCGAGCGAATGGAGGTCGACGTGCACGAACCGGATCGTCGGGTGCTTGCCCTCACCGCCTTGCCCGCCGAGCCGGGGAGCCGTGCCGGTCGGGTCGTGGTCGTGTACCTCGAAGACCTCTCCGAGAAGCGGAGGGTCGATGCCATGAGGACCGACTTCGTGGCGAACGCGAGCCATGAGCTCAAGACGCCCCTCGGGGCCCTTGCCCTCCTCGCCGAGACCCTCGCCGACGTGACGGATGACGAACAGCGCGTCCGGCTGGCGGCTCGTCTCCAGTCCGAGGCGGCGAGGGCGGCGAGGGTGGTTGACGACGTCCTCCAGCTCGCCGAGACGGAGTCGCTCGGAACGGAGCATGTCCCGGTGCATCTTGCCGATCTCGTCAGCGGTGCCGTGGCGGCCGTTGAGGGTTCAGCGAGGCGCCGCGGTATCGACCTCATCGACGGCGGGGTCGTCGACGCCGTCGTGTCAGGAGATGGCGAGCAGGTCACGTCGGCCATCCGCAACCTCCTCGACAACGCGATCGCCTACACAGCGGCCAAAGGCGATGGCGGTTCGGTGCGTTACGCCACCATCGTTGCCGACGGTTGGGTTGCGATCGAGGTGCAGGACACCGGCATCGGGATTCCGGCACGGTACCGCGACCGGGTCTTCGAGCGGTTCTTCAGGGTCGATCGCGCCCGCAGCAGGGAGTCGGGCGGCACGGGTCTCGGCCTGTCCATCGTGCGCAACGTCGCCAAGGTTCATGGCGGTAGTGTGTCGATGAGCTCCGAAGTCGGCGAAGGCTCCACGTTCACGATTCGGCTCCCCGTACTCGAGCAGGGGCATCAGGAGGAATCCGAGTGAACGTCCTGATCGTCGAGGACGAGCCCGCCTACGTTGAGGCGCTTCGTGTCGCCCTCGAGGTGGAGGGGATGAGCCCGACGACCGTCCTCGACGGGCGGGAAGCGATCAAGGAGTTCCGGAGCCGTCCCTACGACGTGGTCCTTCTCGATCTCATGTTGCCGTCGGTCTCGGGACTCGATGTCCTCAGGGTGATACGTTCCGAGTCCGCCACTCCCGTGATCGTCGTGTCGGCGAAGGTTGCCGAATCCGATGTCGTCGCGGCGCTCGAACTCGGTGCCGACGACTACATGACGAAGCCGTACTCGGCGAGGGAGCTCATCGCGAGGGTCCGTGCCGTGGCCCGGCGCGCCGCATCGATCGAGGTGGCCGACACGATCACGGTCGGGAACGTATCCCTCGACGCCGATCGGTATCAGTTGACCGTGGGTGACCTGGCGTTCGACCTCCCCCGCAAGGAGTTCGAGGTGATGACGATGCTCATGGAGCGCGCAGGGCGCATCGTGACCAGGGACCGCCTCCTCGACGAGGTGTGGGGCCTGGGATGGGGCGACACGAAGAGCCTCGACCAACACATCCGACGGCTGCGCCGCAAGCTCGAGGAGGACGCGGACGCGCCCCGCATCGTGACGATACGGGGCGTCGGGTACCGCCTCGAGTCGGGCTAGATCGCGGCCAGTGCGGCGACCTGCGCCTCGTGCTCGCGAACGATGCTGAGGCTCTCGGTTGCGATGATGTCCCTCACGATCCCGTCGGCATCGAGAACGTAGGTCGACCGCATCGCGGCACCGACCGTGTCGTTGAATGCGCCGTATGCCTTGATCACCTCGCCGTGGGGCCAGAAGTCCGAGAGGACGGGAAAGGAGAAGCCGAACTCGGATGCCCATTTGGCGTTGGTCGGTACCGCATGTGCGGTGATCACGACGACGTTGGCGTCGAGTGCGTCGAGTTGCCCGAGGCCATCCCTGAGGGCGCAGCCCTCGGCGTCGCAGAGACCCGTGAACGGGAATGGGATGAAGACCACGAGGGATTTCTTGCCCCTGAGGTCGGCGAGTGACACGCGGTTCTTGTTCTGATCGACGAGGTCGAAGTCGGGGGCGGGTTGGCCGATGACGGCAGGCATGGCAGTTCCTCCGGTTGATGGCGTGTGGTACATGCGCGCGTGGGCCGGGAGGCTAGCGGTCCGTGAGCGGACCGATCACGACGACTCGGGTGTCACTCGTCCGAGTCCTCTCCGAACGCGACATCGTCGAGCACGACCCTCGCCGCCCACCCGATCGGGTCGCGGATCTCGTCGAGGGTCGGCATGTTGGTCGGCTCGTGCCAGACCTTGGCGAGGGTGTCCTCGCCCCAGCGATCGACGACCTCGTCGCAGAATGCCGCGGCGTCCTTCGCCAGGGACCGGTCGAGGGTCAGTCCTGCGAACTGCTGGAGGAACTGCTCAGCCTGGTTGGGCTCCGTCCTCCTGAGGTCGTAGGCGGATTCGATGCGGTCGATCGATGGCAGGAGGTCCGCACCGGCGAGGTGAACCAGGCGATCCGCGTAACCCTCGAGGAACGCGGTGAACGCCTGGAGCTCGGCCAGGCGCGCAGGGTCCGCGGTGCCCTTGATGAGCAGGGAGGGGTCTCCCTCCTCGTCGCTCAGCATCCTCTGGATCTCCTCGGGGTCGTTCATCGACGTGAGCGTGCCGAGCAGCTTCGAGGTGTCGATGTCGACCGATGCGTAGAACGCCTGGATGAGGTCGACGAACCGTCCCCGGATCCACTCGATCGCCATGATCCGGTGGAAGGCGACTTCATGGAGTGCGGCCCACAGGCGAACCTGCCGGTGGTCGATACCGTGGTCGATGGCGAAGTCGTCGAGGTTCGGCACGATCACGTAGGGCCGGTCGTGGTCCATTGCAGGGATGCCGGTGTCGAACTGCCCGAGCGCCCTGTGCGCCATGAATCCGACCATCGTCCCCGCCTGGATGCCGAGGAGGGCGGGCCCGAGTGGGGCGAGCATCTGGCTCATGCCGGCGAGATCGGGGATGGGCCCTGCCGCGTCGGTGAGCCCCCCGAGCTTGTCGGCGAGGGGCTCGACGAGGATCCGGAACGCCTGCTGGTTGTCCGCGGCCCACGTCGCCCTGTCGGTCGGGTTCAGGTCCGCCGATGGATGCGAGGGGAGGTCCGCGAGCGCCGAGATCCTCATGTCGGCGACGTGGGCGAGTTCCTGGTACTCCTCGGCGACCGCCGGCTCGACCGGGGCGGCGGGTCCCGTGAGGCTCTTGGTGACCTCCCGGGCCAGCTTCCAGTTCACCGGGCCGGAGGACTGGAGCAACTTGAACAGCTGCTCGAAGATCCCGTCATCCTCCATGCCGTACACGCATCAGCCTCCGAAGGCCTCGGGGCGTTGCCCCAAGGTGACCGTGAAGGTCTGGGGCTCACCGTTGCGAAGGGCGACGAACTCCACGGCATCGCCCACCCGGAACAAGCGTACCGCCAGGATGAGGTCGGTCTGCGACGTGATCTCCTCGTCGCCGATCCTCACGATGACGTCGCCTGCCTGGATCCCCGCTGCACCTGCCGCAGAATCGGTCCCCTCGATGGTGACCACCTCGGCGCCAGCCGGCATGATCGCGCCATCGGCCTGCTCCTCCGTGTAGTCGGCGATCGTGACGCCGAGGAACGGGTGCTGGACGTCACCGGTCTCGATGATCTCGTCCGTGATGCGCTGCACCAGCTCGACGGGGATCGCATAACCGATGCCCTCCGGGCCGGCATTGGACACGCCGATCGCGGACGTGATGCCGATCAGCTTCCCCTCGGCGTCGACGAGCGCCCCTCCCGACGAGCCGCTGTTGATGGCCGCGTCGGTCTGGATCATGCCGAAGAGACTCGAGCCGTCACCGAAGTCGACCCTCCGGTCGAACGCGGAGACGATGCCGACCGAGATCGACGATCCGCCCTCCTGGCCGAGGGGATTGCCCACGGCGACGGCCGGATCGCCAAGGACGAGGACGTCCGTGGAACCGAGCTCGATCGGCACGAGGGCGTCCGCGTCGATCTTGAGGACGGCGAGGTCGGTGAGCTCATCGTCGCCGACGAGCGAGGCGGCGTAGATCCTGCCGTCCTCGAAGGTGACGGTGTACTCGGAGGCTCCCTCGACGACGTGCTCGTTGGTGGCGATGTAGCCGTCGGAGGTGAGCACGACGCCGGAGCCCGAGCCCTGGGGGGTCGCTCCGTCCGTGCCGCCCGTGTAGCTGGTGACCGTGACGATCGAGGGGACCGTCTTGACGGCGACCGCGGCGGGATTCACCGCGGCGCCGAGCTCGTTGGTGATGACGGTGTTGGTGATCGTGGGGGGTGGGACGTTCTCGGCTTGCGACGCCTGGGCGGACGTCGAGGACGTCACGGAAGGCGCCTCATCAGTGGAGAGGGTTCCGGTCGCGGCGAGGATGCCCACCGTGAGCGCAGCGCCGAGGACGCCGGCGGCGAGGGCGCCTGCGAAGAACATCACACCGTCCCTGCTCTTGCGTGGGGCAGGGACCTGCTCGACCTTCTCGGCCGGCATCGGCGGAGGTGTCGGTCGGTAGAGGCTCGCGGACTCCCAGGCCGGATCGACGCCGTAGTACGTGTCGTAGTCGAATGGCGCAGGCTCGATCGCGGACGGCGTGGTCCCCTGTGCGACCGTGACTTCGAGCTCGGTCGTGTCCTCGCTCGAATCCCCCGGGGAGGGTGCATCGCCAGGAGAGCCGTACGGTTCGGCGCCCGTGGTGGCGCCGACCGGCGAGGCATTGTCCTCGGTGGTCGCCGTCGCGGTGGCGACCGGGTCGATCGGGGTGTCATGTGGATCGGTCATGTCCTGTGCAACGCTGGGATCCCCTCCGGCGTTCCGCTCGTCGATGAGAGGAGCGTGAGAATCGTCGGGCCCCGGGATGGCGCCGTGTGTAGGGGTATCGTTGCTCATGGTGTCAGTGTATGAATCATGAATGGGTAGGGGGCAGTGGGCCGGATCTCGTGTCCGTGGGCCCGGACCCGATCGATGTGTCGTTCCTCACAGCCTTCGTCGCCGATCCCTCGACCGGATGCTCCATCCTGTTCACGGGGACGGTGCGCGACCATTCCCCCGGCCGCGCGGGGGTCACGCGCCTCGAATACGAGGCCTACGAGGGCGTCGCAGAGGAGAAGATCCGAGAGATCATCGCCGAGGCCCGCTCACGGTGGCAGGTGGTGCGCGTCGCCGCCGTCCATCGCACGGGGAGCCTCGACCTGGGTGAGGTCGCCGTCGCCGTCGCAGTCTCGGCAGGGCATCGTTCGGAGGCGTTTCCCGCCGCTCGATACCTCATCGACGAGCTCAAGGCCCGCGTCCCGATCTGGAAGAAGGAACATTGGCAGGGCGGCGCCGAGTGGGTGGCGGCGGGGGAGTGACGAGCCGAGGTCCGTCCGGCGTCAGTCCTGGGCCGTCGGCGCTCCACGCGGCGTGAGCTGTCGGCCGACGACCATCTCGGCGGCCTCCCTGACCCCCGGATTGCGGTCGAAGGCAGCACGCACGATGGCGGGTTCGATCCTCGGATCGTCGAATACGGTGATCGCGGCGACGGCTCTCCTGCGTACCTGCGGTGGCCCTTCCGCCATCAGGTCGAGCAGCGGATCGATCGCCCGATCGTCACCGATGGCGCCGAGCGATGCAACGGCCGCCTCACGCACGCTCCGGTCCGGGTCGTTCGACGCGGCGTCCACGAGCCAGTCGATCGCAAGGGGAAGCCCGAGCTCCCCGTAGGCCGTGGCGACGGCCTCGCGCACGGTGGGGTCCGGATCCCCTTGGAGCGAGCGGAGTGTGGCGCATGCCTCCTGTCCGCAGACGCCGAGCTTCTCCGCGACGGCGGCACGGATCTCGGGGGCCTCGTCGCGTGCCATCCCGTCGAGCGTGGGGAGCGATGCGACGGCGGTTCCGGGGTCCAGGGCGGTGACCGCCATGCGCCTCAGCACCGGATCAGGGGAGGAGAGGAACGGTGCGGGATCCTCGACGAGTCTGACGAGGTCGGATCGTGACGGCTCCACGTCGAGACGTTACCGGTAGGGTTGACGGGGTGTTCGGCTTTCACCCCGTCAACCTCTTCGTTCGCGGGCTGCTCGAATTGACCGCCCTCGTCCTGATCGGTCTCGGCGCGTACCGCCTCGTCGGTGGCGGCTTCTTCGGGTGGCTCCTCGGCTTCGCCTCGGTCTTCGTCGCCACGGTGGCGTGGGTGACCTTTGCCGTGCCGGGCGATCGGAGCCGATCCGGCAATGCACCGGTTGCCGTGCCCGGCGTGGTGCGGCTCATCGTCGAGTTCGACGTGTTCGCGGCCGCCGTCTTCCTCGGGTGGTTCGTGTCACCGACCGTTGCGGTGGTGTTCGGCTCCGCCGTCGCGGTTCACTACCTGTTGTCGCTCGACCGGCTGCGCTGGCTCCTCACGGGTGATGCGCCGGCGTCGTGAGCGGGGAGCGCACCGCCCCTCGTGCCGGTGCTCAGACGCGCTCGACGAGCATGGCGATGCCTTGGCCGACCCCGATGCACATCGTCGCGAGGCCGTAGCGACCGTCGCGGCGACGGAGCTCCCTCGTGACCGTGCCGACGAGGCGCGCGCCCGACATGCCGAGGGGATGGCCGATCGCGATCGCGCCACCATTGGGATTGACGTGGTCGGCATCGTCGGGGAGCCCGAGCTGGCGAAGGCTTGCGAGCGACTGTGAGGCGAAGGCCTCGTTCAGTTCGATCGCCGAGAGGTCACCGAGGCCGACGCCCGTTCGCGCCAGGAGCTTCCTCGTGGCAGGGACGGGGCCGATGCCCATGATCCTCGGGGGCACGCCCGCCGTCGCCATCGAGACGATGCGTGCCAACGGTGTCATCCCGAGGCGCTCGAGCGCCGCCCCCGAGACGACGATCGTGGCCGCGGCGCCGTCGTTGATGCCCGAGGCGTTCCCCGCTGTCACCGTGCCGCCCTCGAAGAGCGGCCGGAGCGCGGCGAGCCCCTCGAGCGTCGTGTCGGGCCTCGGGTGCTCATCCCTGTCCACGACCAGCGCATCACCCCGCCGCTGGGGGATCTCCACCGGTACGAGCTCCCCTGCGAAGAACCCGTCGGCGTTCGCCCTCGCCGTTCGTTGCTGGCTGCGGAACGCGAACGCGTCCTGGTCCTCCCGCGAGATCCCGAACTCGGTGGCGACGTTCTCGGCGGTGCCCGGCATCTCGTCGGTCCCGAAGCGCTCCCGCATCCTCGGGTTCACGAAGCGCCAGCCGATGGTCGTGTCGTGGACCTCCACGGCTCGGTCGTATGCCGACGTCGCCTTGGCCATGACCTTGGGCGCCCTGCTCATCGACTCGACGCCGCCTGCGATGACGACGTCGGCCTCGCCCGCCTTGATGGTGCGCGCCGCGAGCCCGATCGCCTCCATCCCGGATCCGCAGAGGCGGTTGACGGTCATGCCGGGAACCTCCACGGGGAGCCCGGAGAGGAGGCCGGACATCCTCGCGACGTTGCGGTTGTCCTCCCCGGCCTGGTTCGCGTCGCCGAGGTAGATGTCGTCGATCGCCTCGGGGTCGATGCCAGTGCGATCGATGACCGTCGCGATCACCAGCGCCGCGAGGTCGTCGGGCCGAACGGGGGCGAGCGAGCCGCCGAACCGACCGATCGGCGTCCGGACGTAGTCGAGGAGGAACGCATCCATGTCGCGGCGAGCCTAGAGGTCTCCCCCGCCCCGCGCCGCACGTCTCGTACCCAGGGTTGCTGTCCACCGAATGGGTGGACAGCAACCCTGGGTACGGGGCCAGCTGACAAGAACGCTCCACCCCACACCGCGTTCTGTGGGCCCGAGCGCACCGAAAGGGTGGACAGCAACCCTGGGTACGCGGGCCTGGGGTCGGGCTGCGCAGGGTGGGGGGAGTCGATACGCTGGTGGGTGGGGCGCAGGCGCGCGTCGACGAGCGACTGGACCACGAAAGGAACCGACGTGCCGGGATTCTTCGAGAGCCACGAACAGACCCTTCGGGACGCCCTCGCGGCGATCGAGGCCCGGGCGTACTGGAGTGCGTTCCCCGAGCACCCGAAGGCCTACGGCGAGGACGCCCCCCGTGAGGGTCAGGCGGCGTTCGAGGCGCTCCTCGGTCGACCCTTCGAGCTCGACCAGGCCCATCACGGGTACGTCGAGGTCGCAGAGTCGTCCCCGTACGGCATCGACCTCGGCATCACCTACCCCGCGACGACGGTCGATGCGACGATCGACGCCGCGGTGGCCGCAATGGGGCGATGGGCCGCAGCCACACCGGACGAGCGTGCACGCGTGTGCCTCGCGATCCTCGACCGCCTCGCCTCCGAGTCGTTCCTCATGGCCCATGCGGTCATGCAGACGACCGGCCAGAGCTTCCTGATGGCGTTCCAGGCGGGTGGGCCCCACGCCCTCGACCGGGCGCTCGAAGCCGTCGCCTACGCCTACAAGGAGCAGACGAGACTGCCGGGCCCGATGCGGTGGGAGAAGCCCCAGGGGAGCCGCGATCCGCTCGTCATCGACAAGCGGTGGATCATCAGGCCGAGGGGTGTCGCCGTCACGATCGGCGTGTCGACGTTTCCCACGTGGAACGGCTATCCGGGGATCTTCGCCTCGCTGGCGACCGGCAACCCCGTGATCGTCAAGCCACACCCGGAGACGATCCTGCCGCTCGCCCTCCTCGTGCGGACCGCACGTCGGGCGCTCGCCGATGCCGGCTTCCCCGAGGACGTCGTCCAGCTGCTCGTCGACACGCCCGAGGCGCTCGTCGCCAAGGACCTCGTCATGCGCCCCCAGGTCGGCATCGTCGACTACACGGGGGGCTCGTCGTTCGGGCGCTGGCTCGAGGAGCACGCCACCCACGCCGAGGTGTACACCGAGAAGGCAGGCGTCAACTCGGTCATCGTCGACTCCGCAGAGGATCTCGGGTCCGTCTTCCGCAACCTTTCGGTGTCGATGACGATGTACTCGGGACAGATGTGCACGACACCGCAGGACCTGTTCATCCCGGAGACCGGAGTGCGGGTCGGAGATGAGGTGGTCCCGTACGACGAAGTGGTGGCGGGCTTCGTCGCGGCGGTGGACGGGCTCCTCGGCGACGACGCGCGGGCTGCGGGCATCCTCGGCGCCATCAAGGGGTCGGCCGCCCTCGGGCGCGTCGCCGACGCGGAGGCGACCGGTCGCGTCCTCAGCGCGTCCCGAGAGGTCGCCAATCCGGACTTCCCCGACGCCGTCGTCAGGACGCCGGTCATCGTGGAGGTCGACTCGTCGTCCGACGCGTACCGGCGGGAGATGTTCGGCCCCGTCATCTTCGTCGTGCGGTCCCGATCGACCGAGGACGCCATCGCCTCGGCGAGATCCGCCGCCCTCGAGAGCGGTGCGATCACCTGGCTCGCCTACACGACCGACGAGGACGTGCTCTCGGCGGTCGTGGACGCGGCGGTGGAGGCAGGCGTGTCGGTTGCGTTCAACCTGACGGGTGGCCTGTTCGTGAACCAGTCCGCGGCGTTCTCCGACTTCCACGTCACCGGCGCGAACGCTGCGGGCAACGCCTCCCTCACGGACCCCGCGTTCGTGACCGGAAGGTTCCGTGTCATCGGGGTACGGGTGGAGCCCGCTGGGTGAGCCCACCGATGGGTGAACCGCCGCTCACATAGTCGGCGGTTTTCCCTGCAGGCAACGACGCATTCGTCTATGTTGCGCTCCAAGCCGTTGCCCCAGCACCGCAGGTGGGACCATGACCACGACCTTTGCACGGACGGAAGCGCCCGATCTCAGCGGGGCGTTCCCCACGATCGTTTGGCACATGCGTCAATGGGCCCTCACGACACCGGACCGCGTCGCGGCGAGGGAGAAGGAGTTCGGGGTGTGGCGCGAGCACACGTCGGCCGAGCTCTGGGACCAGATCGACACCGCGGCGCACGCCCTCCTCGCCCTGGGCGTCCAGCCCGGTGAGGTGACCTCGATCCACTCCGAGGACCGTCCCGAGTGGCTGATCTTCGACTTCGCAACGGTGGCGGTGCGGGCGATCTGCACCGGGATGTACCCCACGAATCCCACGGCGGAGGTCCAGTACCTCCTGAACGACGCAGGCGCCCGAGTCCATCTCGCCGAGGACCAGGAGCAGGTGGACAAGGTCGTCGAGGCAGGGCAGGACGCCTTCCCCTCCCTCGAGCACATCGTCTACCTCGAACCGCGCGGCCTCCGCTCCATCGACGATCCCCGCCTCATGTTCTGGGACGACTTCCTCGAGTTGGGTCGCCGGCATCGGGAGCAGCATCCATGGGCCGTCGAACGGCTGATGGTCGACGTCGACGCCGACGAGGTCATGACCCTCATCTACACGTCGGGGACGACCGGCCCTCCGAAGGGCGCGATGATCACCCACCGCAACGTCGAGTTCGCCGTCCAGGTGGTGCTCAACGACGAGCGAAGGTTCCGCGGGATGGCCGAGGGCCCCAAGGACGAGAAGCTGACCTACCTGCCGCTGTGCCACGTGGCCGAGCGTCTCTTCTCCTCGTGGTCGATGGCGTACAACGGGCCGATCCTCAACTTCGCGGAGTCGATCGACACGGTTCAGTCCAACCTCCGTGAGGTTCAGCCCTCGATCTTCTTCGCCGTTCCGCGCATCTGGGAGCGGATCCACGCCGGCGTCCTCATCAGGCTCCAGGACGCCTCACGCCTCAAGCGGCTCGTGTCGGCGTTCGGTCTCCGGCTCGCCTCGTACATCGGCCGCAAGCGTGTGGAGAACAGTGGGGACTTCACGCTCGGCGCCCGCATCGCGTACTGGATCGGCTTCCCGCTCTTCTTCCGCTCATTGAGGGAACGCATCGGGCTCAGGTACTGCAGATACGCGTCCTCGGGCGCGGCACCGATCGCCCCCGAGGTCCTCGAGTTCTTCATGGGCCTCGGCATCCCCGTCTACGAGATCTATGGCATGACGGAGAACACCGCATGCGCCACCGTCAACTTCGACGGACGCGTCAAGGTGGGCACGGTGGGTGAGCCCTATGAGGGGATCGGGCTCCGGATCGATCCCGACACGGGCGAGATCCAGACGAAGCACCCGGCGAACTTCGCCGGGTACTGGAAGAAGCCCGAGGCGACCGCCGAGACCTTCACCGAGGACGGCTGGCTCAAGACGGGCGACGTTGGCGTGTGGGTCGACGGCACGCACGTCAAGATCGTCGATCGCATCAAGCACATCATCATCACGTCGGGCGGCAAGAACATCTCGCCATCGGAGATCGAGAACAGCCTCAAGACCTCGCCGTACATCAAGGAGGCGATGGTGATCGGTGACGGGAGGAAGTACCTCACGGCGCTCATCGGCATGGAATTCGACGTCGTGGGTGACTGGGCGCTCCGGCGGCAGATCACCTACACGACGTACCGCGACCTCTCCGAGAAGGAGGAGGTGCTCGCCCTCATCCAGGGCGAGGTCAACAAGACGAACCAGAAGTTCGCCACGGTCGAGCAGATCAAGAAGTTCCGGATGATCCCGAAGGAACTCGACCACGAGGATGGCGAGCTCACCGCCACCCAGAAGCTCAAGCGCAGCGCGATGGAAGAGATGTTCGGCGACCTCGTGGAGGAGATGTATCGGTGAGGCACCGGTTCGTCGGTGAGGGTGGGGCGCCCGGTCGGGGAGAACCGGAGTGATCCTGATCCTCGCGCAAGAAGTACCAACGGCGATCGAGAAGTTCTCGAACGCGACCTACAGCGGACTCGCCCTCGGTGCGATCTACGCACTTCTTGCGCTCGGCCTCGTGCTGATCTACAAAGCCACCCAGATCCTCAACTTCGCCCATGGCGCGCTCGCGGCGCTCGGCGCGTACTTCACCGCCTACTTCGCCGTCACCCTGAACTTCCCGGGGAAGTTCATCTCGGGCGCCCCGCTGACGATCCAGTGGATCCTGTCCGCCACCTGCGCCGTGCTCGCCGCCGCGGCGGTCGGTTGGCTCGTCGAACGCCTCGCGATTCGGCCGATGATCGGCGAGCCACTGTTCGCCGTCGTGCTCATCACCATCGCCCTCGACATCATCATCCGCACGATCACCGACGACCTGATCGGGAACAACCCGCGCCCGCTGGGGACACCGTGGGGGTCCGAGGTCGTGGAGCTCGGCCCCGGCATCATCGCAAAGGCCGAGATCGCGACGATCGTCGTCGCGCTGCTGTGCCTCGTCGCGGTGGCGTGGTTCTTCAGAACGCGTATCGGCGTCGCCATGCGGGCGACGGCATTCGACCAGGAAGCCGCGATGGCCCAGGGCATCAGCGCAGGGCAGATCTTCTCCCTCGCGTGGATGATGGGTGCGGGGCTGGCCGCCATCGCGGGCATCTTCTCGTCCGTGTTCCCACGGTCGGTCGGCGTCAGCGGGGTGACGGCCTTCTTCGCCTTCCGTGCGCTCCCCGCCGTGGTGATCGGGGGGCTCGACTCGATCAGCGGTGCCGTCGCCGGTGGCTTCATCATCGGCCTCGCCGAGGTCTACACGGGGGCCTACCTCACCGGGCAGACCTTCTCGTTCCTCGGTACCGGCTTCGCCGGGATCATGCCGTACCTCGTGATGTTGGCGGTGCTCCTCGTGCGCCCCTACGGGTTGTTCGGAACGCCGGAGGTGCGGCGCGTATGAGGGGCCGACCGCAACTGTTCACCAGCTACCAGTCCGAGATGGCGCTGCTGCCAACGTGGACCAAACGGGTGGCTCTGGCCATCTTCATGGCGTTCCTCGTCCTCATCCCGCTCCAGGTCATCCCCTTCTTCGGGTTCCTGGGTGATGCGGACTGGATGCGCATCCTTTCGGAGGTGCTCATCTTCGCCGTCGGAGCCCTCGGGCTCCACATCCTGTCGGGGCTCACGGGGCAGGTGTCGCTCGGCCATGCCTTCTTCATGGGTATCGGCGCCTACACCGCGGCGGTGCTCGGTGGAGAGGTCGGCAAGGCGACCTACGGCCTCGGCCTCCCGATCTGGATCTGGCTGCCCGCCGCAGGCGTCGTGGCGGCCCTGATCGGTGCGGCAGTGGCGCCGACCGCGGTGAGGGTGCGCGGCATCTACCTCGCGATCGTCACCGTCGGACTGGTCTTCATCGGCGAGTGGCTCTGGCGGAACCTCGTCGACATCACCGGCGGTTCGCAGTCCGGCCGCAAGTTCCCGTCCCTCGACCTGCGCATCTGGAAGGAGGAGGACCCCCTCATCTCCTTCTCCACGGACGGTCCGTGGTTCGGCATCGACCTGTCGGGTGAGGCCAAGACCTACCTCCTCCTCCTCGCGATCGTCGTGGTCGCCGCCGTGATCACCAAGAACATCCAGCGGACACGCTCGGGGAGGTCGTTCATGGCCATCCGTGACAGGGACGTTGCCGCCGAGGTCATGGGAGTCCCGGAGACCGCCAGCAAGACGCTGTCGTTCGCGTTGTCGTCCTTCTATGCGGGAATCGCCGGAGCGCTCCTCGGCGCCTTTGTCTCGCGTCTGATCCCGGAGAGCTTCAACCTGCTCCTGTCCGTGCAGTTCCTCGCCATCCTCCTCGTTGGCGGCCTCGGCACGATCACGGGAACGCTCCTCGGCGCCGCATTCGTCATCACGCTTCCCCGTCTCGTCCAGGATTTCACCGGGTTCCTTGCCGACACGGCGACGTCCGGAAGCGGGCTCCTGGCGAAGGCGGCGAACGTGTTCGTGTCGACCGGATCGGACGACTTCGGGCTGGTCTCGACCGCCGCGGGCAACTCACCAGGGCTCAACGTGTCCCAGTTCAACCTGGTGCTCTACGGGGTGCTCCTCATCGTCTTCCTGATCTTCGAGCCCCTCGGTCTCTACGGCATCTGGATCCGCGCCCGGAACTACTGGAAGGGGTGGCCGTTCACCTACTAGACCCACAGCCCCGGAACCGACGTCGAGCTCGGCTCGGCCCGACCGCTGAAGATCCCCGTGCGTCACGAGGCGCAGGGCGAACATGACGGAGAAACAGAAAGCGAGAGGAGAACACGGATGAGAAAGCGACTGAGCTTGCTCGTCTTGGTGCTGGTGATGGCGCTGGTCGCCGCTGCATGCAGTAGCGACGACAGCGACGACACGACGACCACCGCCGCAGGCGGCGACACCGAGACGACGACCACCACCGAGGCGAGCGGTGGCGAGACGACCACCACCACGGAGGGCTCCGAGCCGATGGCCCCGCCGACCGTCGACGTCGGCGTCGATCTCGACGCAGGGACGATCACGGTCGGCCTGCTGTCGGACCTCAGCGGACCCTTCCAGGGTCTCGTCGGCGCCATCGTTGCGGGGCAGGAGGCCTACTGGGCCTATGTGAACGCCAACGGCGGCATCGAGGGCCTGAACGTGGAGCTGGAGGTCAGGGACACCGGCTACGACGTGCCGACCCATGTGACGCTGTACCAGGAGCTCAAGGACCAGGTCGTCGCGATCGGGCACTCGACGGGTTCGCCGCACACCGTGGCGATCTACGAGGACCTCGTCGCGGACGGCATGCTCGCGATCCCGCTCACCTGGTACTCGGGCTGGACCGCACCGTTCGACTCGAACACGATGCACCATGGCTCGTCCTACTGCGTCGAGGCGATGAACGGCCTGTCGTACATCGTCAACGAGACGGGAGCGACGACGATCGCGATCGCATCGTTGCCGGGTGACTACGGCCTCGACTCGGCCGCGGGTGCGGCGCTCGCCGCGGAAGCCCTCGGTCTTGAGGTCGTCTACGACGCCACCGGCGGGATCATCCCCGGCGAGGACCTGGCACCGATCGGTGTCGCCATCGCGGAGAGCGGTGCCGACATCGCGTTCGTCACGGCGACCCCGACGACGTTCCCCGCGGTGTACGGCGCAGCGATCGCGACCGGGTACGAGGCCGCCTGGACGGGTGCCTACCCGACCTACAGCCCCGCCTACCTTGGGTCCGACTTCGCCGCGCAAATCGAGCGCGACTGGTGGGGAGCGGCCCCGCTGCTCCCGTGGGCCTCGGAGACGGACGGCAACGCGCTCGTCAGGGACGTCATGACGGCAGCCGGCGCTGATCCCCTCGACTACTACGCCGAGGGCTTCGTCGAGGCGCAGATCCTCGAGGCGGCGCTGCGTGCGGCGTACGCATCGGGCGACATGACCAGGGCAGGTGTCCTCGCAGCGGCGAAGACGCTCGACGAGGTGGACTTCGGCGGGCTCGCCCCGAGCGAGAAGTACACCGGAACCCCGAACGAGCAGCTCCAGCGTGTCAGCATCATCCAGCGGCCGTCGCTCGCCGACATCGCCGCAGGTGGCACGGGAGCGACGGTGCTCGATCCTGCCTACACGGCCGACATCGCAGCGGACTTCGCGTTCGAGTCCGCCTGCTTCGAGCTGTAAGGACCGACACACCCGAGTGGGTGGCCCGGCGACCCCGGGCCACCCACTCCCGATCAGGGAGGATCCGTGCTCGAAGTCGCCAACCTGGAGGTCGTCTACAACGACGTGATCCTCGTGTTGCGCGGCATCTCGATCGAGGTGCGCGACGGGCAGATCGTCGCGCTCCTGGGCGCCAACGGCGCGGGCAAGACGACGACGTTGCGAGCCATCACCGGTCTCCTCGACGTCCACGATGGCGACATCACCAAGGGATCGATCAGCTTCGACGGTGACAGGATCGACCGGATGGAGGCGTCGAAGATCGTCAGGTCGGGGATCTCACAGGTGCTCGAGGGGCGGCGGATCTTCGTCGAGATGTCCGTCGACGACAACCTCAGGGCGGGCGGCTACACGAACCGGCAGCGTGCATCGGTCGACGCATCGTACGACCGGGTGATGGAGCTGTTCCCCGTGCTCCAGAGCCGACGGAAGGACACCGCGGGGTACCTGTCGGGAGGGGAGCAGCAGATGCTCGCCATCGGGCGCGCCCTCATGGCCGATCCGAGGCTCCTCATCCTGGACGAGCCGTCGCTGGGGCTGGCACCGATGCTGGTCCAGCAGATCCGTGACATCATCGTCGACATCAACCGCCAGGGCACCAGCGTGCTCCTGATCGAGCAGAATGCGCTGATGGCCCTCTCGATCGCCGACTACGGCTACATCATGGAGGTCGGCAAGGTCGTGATGGACGGCGAGCCCTCGAAGCTGCTCGAGGACGAGGACGTGCAGGAGTTCTACCTCGGCCTCCACGCCGAGGGCGAGCGCAAGTCCTTCCGCGATGTGAAGCACTACAAGCGGCGCAAGAGGTGGCTCTCATGACCTCGCGGAGGGGCACAGGCCTTCGTTGGGCACGCCGGGAGGGCACCGCCGACTACGAGCATCTCGTCGAGTTCGACGATGTGTCGCTGGCGTTCGGCGCCGTCCAGGCGCTCACCGACATCAGCTTTCATGTCGATGATGGCGAGCTCTTCGCCATCATCGGCCCGAACGGCGCGGGCAAGACGTCGACGTTCAACTGCATCAACGGCGTCTACACGCCCCAGAAGGGCGACATCCGATGGAAGGACGAGTCGATCCTCGGACAGCGCCCGGACCGGGTCGCCAAGAAGGGCGTCGCCCGCACGTTCCAGAACATCGAGCTCTACGCCCACATGACCGTACGGGAGAACATCTCGACGGGCCAGTACGTGAGGACATCGGCGCAGTGGTGGCAGGGAGCCGTCTGGCTCGGAGCCGCGAAGCGTGAGGAGATGGAGGTGCGCTCACGTGTCGAGGACATCATCGAGTTCCTCGAGATCGAGGCGTGGCGCTCGTACCCGGTCGAGATGCTTCCGTACGGCATCCAGAAGCGCGTCGAGCTCGGAAGGGCCCTGGCAATGGAGCCCGAGCTGCTGCTCCTCGACGAGCCGGTCGCCGGCATGAACCTCGAGGAGACCGAGGACATGGCTCGGTTCATCCTCGACATCCGTGAGGAACTCGGCATCGCCATGATCCTCGTCGAGCACGACATGAGCCTCGTCATGGACATCGCCGACCGCGTCCTCGTCCTCGACTTCGGCGAGGTGATCGCCCAGGGTGTGCCCTCGGAGGTCCAGAAGGACCCGAACGTCATCAAGGCCTACCTCGGCGAGGAG
Organism: uncultured Acidimicrobiia bacterium; assembly: GCA_963792405.1. Lineage (GTDB taxonomy): Bacteria > Actinomycetota > Acidimicrobiia > Spongiisociales > UBA5794 > SZUA-442. The sequence continues at coordinate 1,437,626 of CAWBVU010000006.1, read as the reverse complement.
ATGGGCACGTAGCCCTGGTCCGGAGACCGACGTCAACGGGCGTTCCCGGTACGCTTCGACCAGCCCTCGGGCTCTCCGCATCCGGCCACGAAACGTCGACCATGTCCCCGAAACCCCGTTTCCGCTCGCGCCGACTCCTGATCGGACTGTCGATCGCCGCGCTCGTCGCCTCGGGATGCGGCGAGTCGTCCGATACGCCTTCGAGCACGCCGACCACCACCACCACGGCGCCGCAGGCCGACACCACCGAGTCCTCGAGCGTCCAGACGGAATCGGGCGTCAGGACGGACGTGGGTGTCGATGCGACCACCCGCACCATCACCCTCGGCCTGCTCGCCGACCTCACCGGAGAGTTCGCCGCACTGGCCAGTGACGTCACCGATGCCCAGGTCCTCTACTGGGATGCGGTGAACGACTCGGGTGGGATCGACGGTTGGACGATCGACGTCGTCGTGAGGGACACCAGGGACGACGTCGCGAGGCACCGTGAGGCATACGAGGAGCTGCGATCCTCCGTCGTGGCCATCAGCGAGTCGACGGGATCGTCGACCAACATCGACTCGCTCGGTACGTACCTGGAGGACGACATGCTCGTCATTCCCTTGAGCTGGTACTCGGGATGGTCGATCCCGGCGTTCGACGGCGGTGTGATGCTCGAACAGAACACCAACTACTGCTTCGAGGCGATGAACATCGTGGACTTCATCGCAGGTGAGGGAGGCACCTCGATCGCCCTCGCGTCCGCGGACAACGACTACGGAAGGGATGCGGCCGCGGGTGTGCGCATCGCCGCAGCCTTCTACGGCATCCCCATCGTGTACGACGGCACGGGCGCGGTCGCCGCGGGAGGGGACGTGACGCAGGCGATCCGAGGCATCGCCGAGTCGGGCGCGGATTGGGCGTTCGTCGCGACGAGCCCACCGGTCGGCGCCCAGGTCCTCGCGGGTGCGGCGCAGCTCGGATACGAAGGGCTGTTCTCCGGTCCCGCGCCGTCCTACGACAGCCGCCTCCTCGACTCGGCGTCAGCCGAGCTGTACGACAGCCGCTTCTACCAGTCGTCCTACAACGTCGCATGGGGCGACGCGCAGCCGGGCAACCTCGCGATGATGGAGGCGATGCGGGCCGCCTATCCGGACCGGCGACCCTCGGACGCCTTCATCGTCGGATGGAACGCCGGCATCACGATGCGCTCGGTGATCGAGCGTGCGATCGCAAACCGGGATCTGACGCGCCCCGGCATGGTGCGGGCGGCCAACGCGATCGATGGGGTCGACTTCGGAGGTTCCGCCCCGCCGCAGACGTACGCGGGGACGCCGAACGACTACGTCAATCGCCAGAGCGCGATCTACAAGCCGAGCCTCGAGGCCTACGCCGCGGCCGGTGGGATCGACCAGCGCATCAGTGATCCTGCTGCAACCACGGGGTCGATTCCGGTTCGGACGTTCTTCGTGGGGGAGGCAGCAGCTGCCCACGACTTCTCACGGCCGTGCTACGAGGTCCCCTGACGCGACCTGGGCGGCAGGGGTCAGTGGCGGATGAGGAACACGGTTCCGGTGAAGAGGGCGACGATCCTTCCGTCGCCCCGGGTCACGTCGACACGGTACGTCGCAAGGCTCCGTCCTCGGGTCTGCTCCCTCGCCGTCGCGGTGAGGACGTCACCCACGTCGGACGGGGCGGTGATCGCGAGGTGGGTGTCGATCGCCACCGCATCCTCCGGGTACGCGTTGGAGGCGAGCGAGAAGGCGCAGTCGGCGAGCGAGTGCAGCACACCGCCGTGCGTGCCCCCGAGGAAGTTGACCTGGTCGTCGCGCACCGTGAGGTGGACGCTCACCTCGTCGTCGGTCACCGCACCGAGGACGAATCCCTGGCTGGCTGCATAGGGGTCACCGTCGATCGCCTGGCGTATGCGCTCGAGTCGATCCATGCCCGCTGCCCGTCCTCCTGCCGGCGGCTACCGACGCGCCATGTCGACGATCCGCCACGCCACGGGGAGCGCCACTCCCGCCACCAGGATCTTCACCAGATCGCCGATCACGAATGGCGTGAAGCCCGCGGTGAGTGCCTCGCTCATCGTGGTGATCGCCTCGACGCTCACCATCAGCCACGTCACGCCGAAGGCGTAGATCACCGCGTTGCCCGCGAGGAAGGCGGGAATCGCGGACCAGACCCGTCGGTCCTGGCCCCGCTCGGCGAGGAAACCGACCACCCAGGCGGCGACGACGAATCCCACGAGGTACCCGGCGGTGGCGCCGGTCGCCGAAGCCCAACCGCCTGAGGCCTCCGCATAGAAGGGGAGACCGGCCGCACCCATGGCCCAGTAGATCGCCTGGCTTCCCGCACCCGCACGGGATCCGAGGGCGGCTCCGGCGAGCAGCACGGCGAAGGTCTGGCCGGTGATGGGCACCGGCGTTCCGGGCAGGGGGATGGTGAACTGCGCCGCTGCGGCGGTGATGAGGGCGAATGTCACCATGAGGGCCGCCGTCATGGCCTTCGACCTCGGTAGGACGACGCCGGCGAGCGTCGGTGTGGCCTGTGCGGTCGTCATGGGCGCCTCCCTTGCCTCTCCCTCGTGTGCGCGTGCGTCGCACCGGCCGTCCCATCGAATCGTTCCAGCCTGCGTGACACCTACCGATAGGTATGGGGATGAGACTGCGTCGCACTCTAGGTCGTTTCATCGTCGCCGCCGCGGTTGCGGCGTCGTTGCTCGCGGCCGGGTCTGCGCTCGCCGCCATCCCTCCGCCGGACGTCGTCCCCAATCCATCGCGCCAGCCGGTGTTCCACCCGTCCCAGGAGAGTGGCGTTCCCGTGGGCTTGTTGAGGATCCCAGCGATCGGCGTCGCAGAGGTGATCCGCTCCGGCGTGTCGCTGTCGGTCATCGACAGGGGCGTCGCCCATTGGGCGGGTACGGCGACGGCTGGCGAGGAGGGCAATGTGGTCCTCGCCGGCCATCGCACGACCTACTCGCAGCCGTTCAGGGACCTCGACAGGCTGCGCGAGGATGATCTCGTCTTCGTGACCGACGGGTCGGGGTTCGAGGTCATGTACCGCGTCACCGAGTCGTTCGTCGTCGAACCGGAGGACATGTGGATCACCTACGACCGTGCCACCCCCTCCCTGACGATGTTCGCCTGCCACCCGAAGGGCTCGGCCCGATTCCGATTGGTGGTCACCGCCGAGCTCGTCGCGGGCAGGCGGATCGCGTGACCCGACGAGCTACGTGTCGCTGCGGGTAACCTCGACCGAATGGACAACGATGTCGTCGTGACCGAGGAGGCGGACCCGTTTCAGGACGTCCCTGCCGCGGTACGACCCCGTGACCCGTACCCGAAGTGGCCGTGGGTCGTCGCCGGCATCCTCATCGCCGTCGGGCTCGCGATCGCGTTGCTGTGGCCGATCACGCTGCCCTACTACACGCTGAGCCCGGGTCCCGTCTACGACACGTCTGACTTCGTCACCGTCGACGGGGGCGACACCGCGGACGCGGGCGAGCTGTTCTTCCTGACCGTCTCGCTGAAGGAGGCGAACGCCTTCGAGTGGGCGGCTGCCCACTTCGACGACAGTGTGGACATCAGGCCCCGCGAGAACATCCGCCCCACCGGCGTGTCACCAGAGCAGCTGCGGCGCGAGAGCCTCGCGGCCATGGAGCAGTCGAAGAACGATGCGATCTATGTGGCGCTGACCCAACTCGGCTACGACGTGACGCTCGTGGGCACGGGCGCCCTCGTGATCGACACCGTTCCCGACTCCGGTGCCGATGGGGTCCTCTTCCCCAACGACGTGATCGTCGAGATGAACGGCCAGACGGTGGCATTCCGGAGTGACATCATCGCCCAGCTCACGGGCCTGTCCGTCGGCGACGTCGTCACGATGCTCGTCGAACGGCCCCAGGAGGACCTTGCAGACGTCTTCGACGACCAGATGGTCGAGATCACCCTCGGGGAGAACCCCGACAACCCGGAGCGACCGCTCATCGGCATCCTCCTCGAGAACAACGAACCGATCGTCGAGTTCCCCGTCGAGGTCTCGATCGACTCCCAGAACATCGGCGGCCCGTCCGCAGGGATGATGTTCACCCTCCAGATCATCGACCAGCTCTCGCCCGAACCCCTGACCAAGGGCTTCCGGATCGCCGGGACGGGCACGATCAGCCGCGACGGGACGGTCGGCCCGATCGGAGGGGTCCGCCAGAAGGTCTACGGCGCCATCGACGCCGGAGCGAGGGCGGTCCTCGTCCCCGCCGACAACTACGACGACGCCCTCGACGCCGCAGGGGGAGCGATCGAGGTGGTCCGCGTCGGGACCATCGACGACGCCCTGGCGTTCCTCGAGTCGCTCTGACAATCCCCGGTTGGCCTGAGCCGTCCCGGTACGCTCAGCGCCATGGCGGATGACCTGACACCCGACCAGGTGCGCGCTCGCCGTTTCGACGCCGCCCGCAAGGGATACGACCGTGCCCAGGTCGACGCGTTCCTCGCAGACGTGGTCGACGAGATGGAGCGTCTGGCAGCAGCCGTGGCGTCGTCCCGCCGGGTCAGCCTCGACCTGGGGATCGACGACCAGGAAGCACTCGCGCTCGAACTCGACAGGATCGGCGGGGAGGTCCACGCGATCCTCGAGGCGGCCAGGTCCGCCGCAGAGGGCATGAGGACGAGGGCGTCCTCCGACGCCGACGCCTGGACGGGTGAGGCCCGGGAGACCTCCTCACGGATGCTCGCCGAAGCCGTCGCCGACAGTGAGGCCATGCGGGCCTCCGCATGGGACGAAGGCACCTCCCTCCTCGCCTCGGCGACCTCACAGGCGAAGGCCATCGTGGCTGAGGCAAGGGACGACGCGCTGTTCGTACGGGCCGAGGCCGAGAGGGAGGCGCTGCGCCTCACGGGCGACGCCAGGCGGGACAAGGAGGAGATCGTCCGATCGGCCAGGGCAGAGGCCGAGCAGATGGTCGAGTCCGCGAGGATCGAGAGCGAGGGTGTGCTCGCCGCCGCGCATCAACAGGCGGACGCCGCACAGGAACGCGCACGGGCGCTCGAGGATCGAAGGAGCGAGCTGCTCGCCGAGCTCGAGGCGGCACGGTCCGCCATCGGGGAGCTCGAGGCCGAGATCGACAACCGTCGGCAGGAGCTCGAGGCGCCGCAACCGGAGCCCGAGCCCGAGATCGACGAGCGCACCCATCACACACAAGACGGCGGTTCGGTCCGGATCGTGTCGCCGAGCAGGTTCGCTCCCCTCAGGCCCGTCGATGCAGAGGAGCTGGTCGCCGAGGTCACCGCGCTCCGGTCGGGGAGGGCAATCCCTTCGGACGCGCCCGCGCCCGTCGTCGAGCCACCGGCACCGGAGGCTGCTTCGATCTCCCCGCCTGGTGATCGGGTATCGGCATCGTCACGGGATGCCACGCCACCCCCTCCCACCGCGCTGGTCGCGGATGGCGGCATCGACGAGGAATCGGTCGTGGTGATCCCCGGCGCGGGGATGGCCACGGAGGTGACCGAGGTGGAGGCCACGGCCGACCAGGCCGCCGACGTGCCGGCGGAACCGGGCCCGTCCGAGGAGGTGGCCCCCGAGGTCGTCGAGCCGCCCGCCGTCCCGTACGCCGACGAGGAGGCGGAGGCCACGACCGAGATGCCGGAGGTGACCTCCGCATCCGAACCCGCCTCCGCACCCGATCGCCGCGATGCGGCACCAGCGGGCCCGAAGGCCGATGAGATCGGCTCCCTGTTCGCACGCCTCCGCGACACCGCAGATGGGGCGGCACCCGCCGCCCCCGAGCGGCCCGCCGTCGTCGTTGCCGATGTCGAAGCGCCGGGTGGCGAGCCCCCGACCCCACCGGTGTCGGCGCCCGTCGAGGCGTCAGCGGCGCCCCCCCTCGGCACCGATGCGGTCGAGCCGGCAGGTGGGCCCGGGGAGGGGCCGTCCACGCTGCCCTTGCAGAATGCTGCGTTGCGCACGATCAAGCGCACCCTCGTCGATCTCCAGAACGAGACCCTCGAGCACCTGAGGACTGACGGGGACTGGATGCCCGCAGAGTCCTTCACCGACCGCTTCGCGGAGGCGTTCGCCGTGCTCGCCGCGGAGATCACCGGGGAAGAGGACGACGCGGCAGGTCGTGCGTTCGGTGCGGACCTCTTCGACGCCCTGTGTTCGACGATCGAGCGAACCCGCTCGCGAGGCGGCGGCGAGCGCGAGGTGGCGGCGGCGACGAGCAAGGTGTTCCGGACCTGGAGGTCCGACGAGGCGGAGCGGCGGGTGTCGTCCACGGCACGCGATCTCGCCGCGGTCCGCCCTCCCGTGGGATCAGTGCGGCCAGCGCCATAGAATCGGCCCGGTGATCAACCGGGAACCGATCAACTACCGGCAGGGCTCGGGGATCCGTCGCATCCTGACGGTCCTCGTCGTGGTCGTCTTCTTCGTGCTGATCTTCGGGCGCTGGCTCGCCACCCTGTATACCGACTACCTCTGGTACGACGAGCTCGGGTTCTCCAATGTGTGGGCCACGCTCACGTTCACCAGGGTGTGGCTCGTCCTCGGTGCCACACTCGTCGCCTTCGTCTTCCTCTTCGTCAACCTCTGGCTCGTGGATCGGCTCTCACCACGTGATGGCGCCATCGCAGGAGCGCCCGACGAGGAGCTCCTCGACCGCTACCAGGAGTGGATCAGACCGAGGGCGACGCTGGTGCGCACCCTGTTCTCGATCTTCTTCGGCCTCCTCCTCGGACTGGGGGCGGCGGCGTGGTGGCAGGACTTCCTCGCCTGGCGCAACGCGATCGACTTCGGCCTCACGGATCCGATCTACCGCAACGACGTCGCCCTCTACGTGTTCGACCTCCCCTTCTACCGGGACGTGTTCGGATGGGTGTTCCAGTTGCTCCTCGTCACGACCCTCGTCGTCGTCGCCGCCCACTACCTCAACGGCGGGATCAAGATCGCCACGCCTGGCCGGCGGACCTCAGACGCCGTCAAGGCCCACATCTCGGTGCTGCTCGCCCTCGTCGCCCTACTCAAGGCGGTCGGCTACCAGTTCGACAAGTGGGAACTCCTGTACTCGGGCCGCGGTCCGAGGTTCGGTGCGAGCTACACCGATGTCAACGCCCAGGTCCCCGCGCTCAACCTGCTGATCTTCATCTCGATCGTGTGCGCGATCATCCTCCTCGTCAACGTCCGGTTCCGCGGCTGGACGCTCCCCGTCATCGCCGTCGGCATCTGGCTCGTGACCTCCATCGGTGTCGGCGGGATCTACCCGGCGATGGTCCAGCGCTTCTCGGTGGAGCCGAACGAGCTGACCAGGGAGACACCGTTCGTCGCCCACAACCTCGAGTTCACACGCAGTGCCTTCGGCCTCAGCGAGGTGGAAGTGCGCCAGTTCGAGGCATCACCGGTGTTGACCGCCGACGCGATCGAGGCGAACGCCCCCACCATCGACAACATCCGGCTCTGGGACCCCGGCGTGCTGGCCCGCACCTACCCCGAACTGCAGAACATCAAGACCTACTACACGTTCGCCGACGTCGACGTCGACCGCTATGTGATCGACGGCGAGTTGACGCAGGTGATGACCTCCGCTCGGAGCCTCGACGAAGGGCGCATCCCGGGAACGGGCTGGGTGAACGAGCGCCTGGTGTACACCCATGGCCTCGGAGTGGTCCTCAGCCCTGCCCGCGACGTCACCTCCGATGGGCTGCCGGAGTTCCTGCTCAAGGACATCCCGCCGGTGAACCTGACCGACGACCCTGTCCTCGACGTCGACCAGCCGAGGATCTACTTCTCGGACGACTCCCAGCCCGACTTCCTGATCGCCGCATCGAAGGAGGGTGAGGTCGACCTCCCCACGACGGGCAACGATGAGGTCATCAAGAACTCGTACGACGGTGACGGTGGCGTGCCGCTCGGCAACATCGCGCAACGTGCGGCATGGGCGCTCAGGTTCGGGGACCTCAACACGCTCATCTCCAGCCAGCTCGAGTCGACGAGCCGGGTCATGATCTCGCGCAACATCAGGGACCGCATCGAACGGGTGGCCCCGTTCCTGTACGCCGACAGCGACCCCTACCTGGTGGTCGCCGACGGCAGGCTCGTGTGGGTCATGGACCTCTACAGCGTGACGGACCGGTTCCCGTACTCGGAGCCCGCCTTCACCGGTCGGCTCAACGCCGATTCGACGCTGCCCCGCTCGTTCAACTACATGCGCAATCCCGTGAAGGCCGTCGTCGACGCGTACGACGGCTCGGTCGATATGTACGTGATCGATCCCAACGATCCCCTCATCAGGGTGAACGAGAGGATCTTCCCGGGTGTGTTCAAGCCGATCGAGGAGATCCCCGCAGGCATCGTCGAGCACCTCCGCTACCCAGAGGACCTGTTCCGGATCCAGACCGACGTGTACCAGCTGTACCACATGACGGACCCGGTCGACCTGTTCCAGAACAACGACCCGTGGCAGATCGCACGGGACCCGTCCACGTCGCCGAAGCCCCCGCTCCGTCTCGGGAACCAGCCCAGCCCGATGCTCCCGTACTACCTGTTGATGGAGCTGCCGGAGGAGGACCAGCTGTCGTTCCTGCTCATGCAACCGTTCACGCCACGCGACCGTCCGAACATGTCGGCCTTCGTCGTCGCCAAGAGCGGTCCCCTCGAGGAGTACGGCACCCTCATCGAGTACACGATGCCTCCCGAGCGCCAGGTTGACGGCCCCGGCCAGGTCGGGGACTTCATCGACCAGGATCCCGTGGCGTCGGCGGAGTTCACACTGCTCGGGCAGGAGGGGTCGGAGATCATCAAGGGCAACATGCTCGTGGTCCCGATCGACGGCTCCCTGTTGTACGTCCAGCCCATCTACCTGACCGCGGACACCGGCGGTGCCGGCATCCCACAGTTCAAGCGGGTGGTGGCGGCATTCAACAGCCGCATCGAGATCGGCCCATCGCTCGAAAACGTCCTCGAGAAGCTCTTCGGCACACCCACCGACGGCGGCACACCGCCCGACCAGGGTGGGGGAGGCACGACCGAGCCCCCGACCGGCACCCTCGACGAGCAGGTCGCACAACTCCTGAGGCTCGCCGATACGGCGCTGGCAGAAGCGGACCTCGCCCTTCGCCAGGGCAACCTGGCGCTGTACCAGCAGCGGGTCGACGAGGCCGCCGAGTACATCGACCAGGCGAACCAACTCATCGCCGACGCCGCGGGTGCGACCGGGGAGTCCGCCTCCTTCTCGGGCTAGTCGCCCTCGGCCCCTGCGACCGGCCCGCTGCCGGGCTCCGGCGTCGCGTCTTCCCACGAGTGCGTTTCGTTCCACACGAACGAGGCGATGACCACGACCGCGACGGCGGTGGCGAACAGCACGGCATTCCACGAACCCGCAACGGCACCGATCGACATGATCCCGAGGGCAGCGAGGAGCCTGGCCGTCGGGATCCGCCTCACCACGCGGAACACGGCCGCGGAGATCGCGAGCAGAGCGAGCGACACACCGAGTGCGAGCGTGAAACGCCCGAAGTCGTCGAGCGGTTCGTCGGGGTGGGCAACGATCTCCTCGGCGGCGACGGCGTAGAAGACGATGCCGACGACGAGCGGGTAGTGGAGGAGCGAGAAGGCATCGCGTGCGATGCGCCCCATCCCCTTGCCGGTCGCCTTGGCCATCGCGTCTTCCAGCACCGGCGCGGCTCCGTGGAAGTACGCCCACCACAGGCAGGACGCGATGGTGAATCCGATGAGGACCGCGGCGATGTGGATGGCGTCGCGAGGCACTCCGACGGCGGTCAACCCGATGCCCACGATCGTCTCGCCGAGCGCGACGATGATGAACAGGCCGTTGCGCTCCGCGAAGTGGTGGGCATCGATCGCCCACGTGCCCCGCCCCGCGTTGGCCGCGGCGAACAGGTCGAGGCACGCCGCGGCGATCCAGGTGACCGCGAGCCACGGGGACTCGAGGAACCCACCCACCGCGACGAGCACCGACGCCGCGAACGACAGGGGGAAGAAGGTCATGAATGCGGCACGCTGGGCAGGGTGATCGCCGGACGCGAACCAGTACAGCCCGGCCGCCAGCGTGCGGACGACCAGGTAGGTGACGCCGAACCACCGCGAGCCATCGCCGAAGGCGTCGGGGATGGCGAGGGCCATCAGCAGGGTCATCGCCATGGCGCTGAGGAGGAAGACGCGGGTGCCGGCGCCGTCGGTGCCGGTCCAGTTCGTGGTCCACGTGTAGATGCCCCACGTCCACCACAACAGCCACAGGATCAGCGCCCCCCGCCAGAGCCCCTGACCCGACGGGTCATCGTGGATGAGTCCCACCACCTGGGTGATGGCGTACACGTAGACGAGGTCGAAGAACAGCTCGAGCGTCGACGCAGCACGGTCGGTGCCGCCTCGTACCTCCATCTGCTCCCCGTTCATGGGACGGCATCCTACGTGGATGCTCGGTGACGGCTGGCGGCGCGCTGCCGTCAGGCGGTCCCTGCCCAGTCGAGGACTCGCAGTGCTCGCAGCGTGTTCCATCGACTCGGGAACCCGTCGGGGCCCTCCATCGTGAAGTGCATCGGCCCCTGGTGCGTGTTCTCCAGGACCCATCGGCCGTCCCGTCCCTTTCGGCGCACCAGGTCGATCCCCTCGGCGCAGCGATCGTCCGGTGGCTCGCTCGTCGAACGGAAGTACTCGAGGCCGCGCAGGACGTCGTAGTACCAGCGGGTGGGGTAGGAGAACATCGTGAATCGCGGGTCGACCACCTCGCCGGTCGAGCGGGCACGGAAGAGCCGCCGCTCGAGGAGGTACTGCTCGCCCTCCGACCTGGCCTCCGTCACCGCGGGTGATCGTCCCCCGGCGTGTTCCCAGGCGAGCAGGCCCTCGAGGACGCAGATCGTCGTGTGGAACGACGCCGCCGTGGCGCCGTACTCCGCCCAGCAGTTCCAGCCTCCGTCGCCGAGTTGTCCGTCGAGGAGGACGTCGACGATCCCATCGACGTCCTGATCGAAATACGCGCCGATCGCGAGTGCGATGCCGTTGATGCACGGTTCGGTCTCACCCAGGAAGTAGGGGGAATCGTTGGCGTCCCACCGCACCGAGTCGCGCACGAGGGTGACCGCTCGCTGCGCTTCGGGAGAGCGGGGATCGAGCCCGAAGTCACGGAGTTGCTGGAGCGAGAAGTGCGTGGCGGTCCACGCATCGAAGAACGGTTTCGACCTGTCGACCCAGCCAGGTCGATAGGTCCCTCCGTCCCATCGTCCGTCGCTCGCCTGGAGGGACAGGAGTTCGGCCCCCCACCCGTCGTGTGCGACGCGGGCCCGCTCGGCGGCGACGACGACCTCGGGCTCCCGGGTGAGGTCGCGCATGACTTGCCAGCGGATGGCGGGATCGGCATCGAGCAGCCAGTCGATCGTTCTCACTGCGCCTCCCATCGATGCAGCGTAGGCATCGCATCGGAGGGCACTAGGCGATCCCGATTCGTATACTGGCCCTCACGACGCGGGGTGGAGCAGTCTGGTAGCTCGTCGGGCTCATAACCCGAAGGTCGCGGGTTCAAATCCCGCCCCCGCTACGAAGAAGCCTCTGAAGGTCCTACATCCTTCAGAGGTTTCTCTCATTGTGGGATTTGATCCCGCGACCTTCGTCCCGAAGGTCGAATCTGAGTCGGGCCTCGCTTCGCTCTCCCCGCAGATCCTTGCCGATGGGTCCCGATACGGTCGCCCTTGCAGGTCAGTTCACGGATCCTCGCAGCAAGGCTCTTGGTTCAAATCCCGCCCCCGCTACGAATGAAGCCTCCAAGGTCCTACATCCTTGGAGGCTTCTTCATGAACCCGCGACCTTCTCCGAAGGTCGAAGCTGAGTCGGGGCTCACTTCGTTCACCCCGCAGACTCTTGCCGATTGCTGGGTTTCGATGTGCGGGACGGCCAATCCAGGTGGTTCTGCGGTGAGACTCTAGGTTCAAATCCCGCCCCCGCTACGAAGAAGCCCTGGAGGCCCTATGGGTCTGCTCCGCCGGTCCGGTGCGTGTGCCACCCCTTCGAACTTCAAGCTTGAGTTCAGGCGATCATTGCAACACCTTGATGAGACGGTGTCCTGTGCTTTGACGGGCCGAGACCCGCGTGTCTGCAGGCCTCGGTTCGCGGTGTGGTTCTGCGGTTCTACGGTATTGGCGGGCGAACATGGGCTGATGAGTGAAGTGCTGGCGCCCGGCCCTCGGCCGCAAGCCCGACGCTGACCCTGCCCCTGTGGGTCCGGCTGCAGCGAACGCAGCTGTACGCGTCCGGAAGGGGCCAGTCCGCCGGACCCGGGCTACTACACCATCGTGGTCGTTGTGCCCTCCCTCGGTCTCGACTTCGGGGCACTCGCCGTGTTGAGCATCGAGGTCGGCACCCCCGAGTCGAAGCTGGCACAGGCCGAGCTCGATGGCGGACTGCCCGGATGCCCGTCGACATCGAACTCGGGTAGGTAGACGGGCCGTACCAGCCAGGCTGTCGGCACATACCGCCCGCACTGCAAGCGGGGCGTCCTGGGTTCTACATCCAAGAGGCTTCTTCATCGAACCCACCGGGCGGCACTCGCCCGATCCCGATGCGCTGCGATAATGCCCCGATGGAGGTTCCCCTGCTGCTCGTCGCCCTTGTCCTGGGATTTGTGGCGAGGGCCGTGAAGCTACCTCCTCTGGTTGGGTTCCTCATCGCCGGGTTCGTCCTGCACGCCTTCGGCATGGAGTCGTCCGAGGCGATCGACTGGGTCGCAGACATCGGTGTCCTCCTCCTGCTCTTCGGCGTTGGCCTGAAACTCCAGATCCGAACACTCGCCAAACCCGCCGTGTGGGTGACCACCTCCGCGTTCAGCGTCGGTGCGACGTTGATCTACGGCCTCGCGCTCCTCGGTGTCGGATCCCTCGGACTGCCGCTCGCCTCGGATCTCGACCTGCGTTCCGCAGCCGTCGTGGGCTTCGCCCTGTCGTTCGCATCGACCGTCTTCGCCGTCAAGACGCTCGACGAGCACGGCTGAGACACGATCGCTGCCGGTCGCCTCTCGATCGGCGTCCTCGTCCTCCAGGACCTCTTCGCCGTGGCCTTCCTCGTTGCGACCGGGGACGGGTGGCCGTCGCCGTGGGCCCTCCTGCTCATCCCGGGATTCATCATCCTCAGGCCCGTTGCGTGGTGGTTCCTCGATCGAGCAGGCCACGGCGAGATCCTCGTCCTGCTCGGCATCACGATGGCGGTCGCCGTGGGTGCAGGCATCTTCGAGTCCGTAGGACTCAAGCCGGACCTCGGTGCCCTCGTCGCGGGACTGATGCTGTCGGGACATCCACGGGCAAGTGAACTCTCGACCACCCTGCTCGGATTCAAGGACCTCTTCCTCGTCGGCTTCTTCCTGTCGATCGGTCTCGCAGGGACTCCGCCGCTCGAGGCGTGGATCATCGGGGTGGCACTGCTCGTTGCAGCGTCTCTGCGCACCGGTGCATTCCTGTGGCTGTTCACGCGGTTCAGGCTCCGGTCGCGCACGAGCCTCCACTCGGCCCTCACCCTCTCGACGTACTCGGAGTTCGGCCTCATCGTCGGTGCAGCCGCGGTGTCTGCCGGGTACATCACGCAGGACTGGGTCTCCACGGTCGCCGTAGCGGTCGCCGGATCCTTCATCGGCGCGTCGTGGGCCGACGGGAACCGGTACCGCCTGTACGAGCGATGGTCCGCTCCGCTCGCAGGACTCGAGCGACGACCATCCAGATCGACGACGCCGTGGTCGATTGCGGCTGGGCCCATGTCCTCATCTTCGGCATGGGCCGCGTCGGTGAAGGCGCCTACGACGAAGTCGTCGCCGAGCGGGGAGGCATCGTCGTCGGTGTCGACCGAGATCGTGAGGTCGTTGATGCCCAACAGCGAGCCGGTCGGTCCGTCGTACGCGGTGATGCGCTCGACTTCGACTTCTGGGAACGATTCAAGTTCCATCCGGAAGTCGAGCTGGTCTTCGCAGCCATGAACAGCCAGGAAGCGAATCTCGAGTGCATTCGACGGGTCCGTGCGTTCCTCCCCCATGCCCGCATCGCGGCCATCGCCCGATACCGCGATCAAGTGGCCGAACTCCGCGATGCAGGGGTGGACATCGCACGCAACCTCTATGAGGAGGCTGGCCAGGCACTCGCGGCAGATGCCGTTGCCGAGGTGTGGACGTCACCCGACGACGGGTGAGCCTCCGAGGGCGGCCCGACTGACAGCGAGAGCTTCAGCGTGGCGGAGGTCGATTCGGGATGATGTCGGACGAGTCCACGGCCGGCATCGCCCTCACTGTTCCTCGCCGATGCGTCCCGTCATGGCCACCGGTGAACGTCGGGTCGTGGGTTGGGCCAACAAGGCTCCTGGTGCACGCCCGACTCCGGTCGATCCTCGACGTCCACGGCGCTCCGGTTGGGCCGGAGCGTGATCGTCACTACCGCCTCGTGCGGGGTTCGCTGATGATGCCGAAGTGCTGCGATTGGTGGTAGCGATCGAAGTCGAAGAGCGTGTTCTTGTAGAAGGCGCAGTAGTCGAGGTCGATCGTGGCGACGGCGATCTCGTCGGCGGTGGTGATGCACTGCGCCTTGATCTGCCCTGATGGTGCGATGATCGCCGACTGGGCGAGCGTGTCGACTCCCTCCTCGATCCCTCCCTTCGCCACCCCCACCACGTACGTGCCGTTCTGGTAGGCGCCCGCCTGCATCACGAGGTGGTTGTGGAAGCCGGCGAGGGCGTTCTGCTGCGGGTCGGGGCTGTAGTGGAGCGGTGTGTTGTACCCGATCAGGATCAGCTCGACGCCCTGGAGGCCCATCACGCGGTACGTCTCCGGCCATCGCCTGTCGTTGCAGATGGCCATTCCGATGACGCCGTCGAAGGCGTGCCAGACGTTGAACCCATCGGGCCCCGGCTCGAAGTAGTACGGCTCGAGGTGCTGGAAGGGGCGATCGGGCTCGTTCTCCTGGTGGCCGGGGATGTGGACCTTCCGGTACTTCCCGACGACCGACCCGTCGCGCTCGACGAGGATCTGGGTGTTGTAGCGGTGCTTGTTCCCCTCGCCGTCGAAGGTGAGCTCGGCATAGCCGAGGCAGAATCCCACCCCGAGCTCCGCGGCGCGGTCGAACAGCCGACTCGTCTCGGGGCCCGGCATCTCGCGTTCGAACCACTGGTCGATCTCGGCTTCGTCCGACAGATACCATCGCGGGAAGAAGGTCGTGAGGGTCAGTTCGGGATACACGACGAGGTCACAGCCCCTGTGGGCTCCCCACTCCATGAGGGCGATGAGGCGTGCGACCACCTCGGTCCGGCTCTCGTCACGGCGGATCGGGCCCATCTGGGCAGCACCCACGGTGATGTATCGCGCCACTTCCCGCACTCCTCATGGGCCGATGCACGGCCGCCCGCCGGCGACAAGACCTCGTGAGGCCGATTGTCGTCCGCTCCTTGACAATCTGTCAATTTGGCTTTGACGTTTTGTCAAGTGACTGGGTAGTGTCGATGCCCGAGAGCGAAAGGAAGCGACCATGTCCGACACCGTACGGGCAGCCCTCGTTCAGGCTGCATGGACAGGTGACTACGAGTCGATGCTGGCGACGAACATCGCCTACGCACGGCAGGCGGCCGACGAGGGCGCTCAGGTGCTGTGCTTCCAGGAGATCTTCACCGGCCCCTACTTCTGCAACGTCCAGGACCCCTCCTTCTACGACCTCGCAGAGCCGATTCCCGACGGTCGCACCGTCACCGCGATGCGGGACCTCGCGAAGGAGACCGGCATGGTCACCGTGGTGCCCATCTATGAACGCGTCGACGAGGGGACCTTCTACAACACCGCCGCGGTGATCGACGCCGACGGCACGATGCTCGGAATCTATCGGAAGACGCACATCCCGCAGGTCGAGGGCTTCTGGGAGAAGTTCTACTTCCGGCCCGGGAACCTCGGTTATCCGGTGTTCGACACGGCCGTCGGGCGCATCGGTGTCTACATCTGCTACGACCGCCACTTCCCGGAGGGCTGGCGCGAGCTGGGCCTCAAGGGTGCCAAGATCGTATTCAACCCGTCCGCGACCACACGGGGCCACTCGAAGTACCTGTGGCAGCTCGAACAGCCGGCCGCAGCGGTCGCCAACCAGTACTTCGTCGGCGCGATCAACCGGGTCGGGTCGGAGGACCTCGAGGACACCGACTACTACGGATCGTCCTACTTCGTCGACCCGCGGGGTCAGATCATCGGCACCACGGCGTCCGACACCCGGGACGAGGTCGTCGTCCGTGACCTCGACCTCACAGAGATCGAGGCCGCACGCCGGCACTGGGCCTTCTACCGTGATCGTCGTCCCGAGATCTACGAGGGCATCGCTGCCCCGTGAATCTGCAGGGCTCGTGGACACGACCGGATCCGCCCGCTGGCTACAGGGGCCGACCAGCTCGCTGTGGCCGCCGGGCACGGACGCGCGAGTGGGCGAGGTGAGGTGGTCGCATGGGTGATGAGCGCAGACGGCTCGAGGCAGCGATCGCACCACTCGTCGCCGCGGTGGGCGGATCCATCGTCGACGTGGACGACGTCGTGGATGGTGACATCACCATCGAATGGGACGAGACCACCGTCCTCGGGGTGCGGCTCGAGGAGATCGTGTCGCTCGATCGCCTGATCGACGCCGCAGAGGAGCAGATGTCCGCACCGCTGGGGGAACTCGACCGTGCGGAGCGGCTGAACGCGATACGGCTCCTCGATCAGCGCGGCGCCTTCAACGTGCGCAGGTCGATCGACGAGGTCGCCAACGCGATGGGCGTGAGCAGGATCACCGTCTACAACTACCTCAACGAGGTGAGGGACGACGGCTGACGGGATGGTCGTCCATGGGTCCGGTGTATCCCGACGAGTAGGAAGCTGATCGCGAACGCACTGAATGTGCACGACAGCTCACTGTGCCCTTCTCCATCATGACCTTCACGGCGCTCCTTCGTCCCGCGTCCGGCGTGGATGGGACGGGGACGACCGGATCTACGATGGTGCAACGGCAAGAGCGGGGGCGTGGAGGCCGACCCGGGCGGTCGACCGGATGGGAGAGCGACGATGGAGGTGAGCCCTCGGACGAGGTGGTTCGGCCTCGCCGTACTGAGCCTCGGGGTGTCGATGATCATCGTCGACGCGACGATCGTCAATGTCGCCCTCCCATCGATCATCCGCGAGTTCGAGCTCACCCTCTCGGATGCCGAGTGGATCAATTCGATCTATTCGCTCGTGTTCGCCGCCCTCCTGATCACGCTCGGAAAGGTCGGCGACATGTACGGACGGCGGCGGCTGTTCGTCGTGGGCATCGTCGTGTTCGTGATCGCCAGCATGATGGCGGGGCGGGCGTCGAGCGGATCATGGCTGATCGCCGCCCGACTCCTCCAGGGCGTGGGTGCCGCGGCGATCCTCCCCGCGACCCTCTCGACGGTCAATGCCACCTTCCAGGGCCGCGAACGCGGCATCGCCTTCGGGATCTGGGGCTCGGTCATCGGCGGCATGGCGGCACTCGGCCCGCTCCTCGGCGGCTGGCTGACCACGGAGCACTCGTGGAGGTGGGCGTTCTACATCAACGTCCCCATCGGTGCGATCGTGGTCCTTGGTGCCTATCTGTGGGTGCGAGAGACACGGGACACCTCGATGGCCAGGGGCTTCGACATCCCCGGCGTCCTCCTGTCAGGTGCCGGGATGGCCGCCGTGGTCTTCGCCCTGATCGAGGGCCCCCGCTACGGGTTCCTCACCGCCACGGACCGGTTTTCGGTGGGCCCGGTGGAGTGGCCCGAGACCGGCTTCTCCGTCGCGTTCGTGTCCCTGATCGTGGGTGTCGTCCTTCTCATCGGCTTCGTCGCGAACGAGCGGCGTCGAGCGAAGGCCGGGAAGCCCGTGCTCTTCGACCTCGCCCTCTTCCGCTTCCGCTCCTTCTCGCTCGGGAACGCCACCGTGTCGATCCTCAGCCTCGGCGAGTTCGGGCTCGTGTTCGTCTTCCCCCTCTTCGTGCAGGCCGTCTTCGGCTTCTCCGCCTTCCGCACCGGATTGATCCTCCTCGCTCTCGCCATCGGCGCGTTCATCGGAGGACCGACGGCGGGCGTGCTCGCCACCCGCATCGGGCCGAGGCGGGTCGTCTCGGCGGGCATGGCCCTCGAGGCGATCGGCATCGCCATCGTGGCCCTCCTGTTCGCACCTGATCGAAGCGGATGGGCGTTCGTGCCGCCCCTGTTCGTCTACGGCGTGGGCGTGGGCCTGGCGAGTGCCCAGCTCACGAGCGTGATCCTGTCGGAGATCCCGCCCCGCGAGTCCGGCCAGGCCTCAGGGATGCAGTCGACCTTCCGCCAGGTCGGCGCCGCCGTCGGCATCGCCCTCCTCGGTACGGTGCTCGCCGCAAGCCTCCGCACCGGCACGGAGACCGAGCTGATGGGGATCCCCGACCTCCCGCCCCAGGCGATCGCCGGAATCGTCGAGGCCATCGATGGCTCTGCCGGTCAGGCACTCCCCGCGATCGCCGAGCAGCCGGGTTCGGAGCCCGTCGTCGCTGCGATCTCGGACGCATTCGCGAACGCCGCCCGTACGACGGCGTTCGTCGCCGTGGCCTTCGTCCTGGGCGGCTTCCTCATGTCGCTGCGCCTCCCCGACATCCGCTATGCGGACACCGTGATCGAGGAGTCGTCCGGAGAACCACCCGTTCCTGCATAGACACCGGCAGGATGCCGTGGAGGGCGTCGAGAAGGGCAGGAGCGGATCATGCGAATCCCACACGGAGTCCCGGGGGTCGGCGCCGTGCTGGCGGGGGGCCTCGTCGGATCACTCGTGAGGGCGACCATCGTCACCCTGGCGCCGACACCCGACGGAGGCTTCCCCACCGCGACGCTCGCCGTGAACCTCATCGGGTCCCTCCTGCTTGGCTTCTACCTCGCTCGTCGGCAGAGGTCGGTCGTGGGGAGGTGGTCGCTGCAGTTCTGGGCCATCGGCGTCCTCGGGTCGTTGACGACGTTCTCGGCCTTCAGCGTGGAGGTGGTGGTCCTCGTCGATGGCGGAGCAGTGGCGACAGCGGCTGCCTACGTCGGTGCCTCGATCCTCGGCGGCCTGTTCCTGGCCGCGTTCGGTGAGCGCCTCGGAGGGGTCGCACGATGACGATCGTCATCGTCACGCTCGCCGGTGCCGCAGGTGCAGCATGTCGCTACTGGCTCTCAGGCCTCATCCAGCACCGAAGTGGGGGAGTCGTGCCTGTCGGCACGATGGCCGTCAACCTCCTCGGCGCCTTCGCCCTCGGCCTCATCGTCGGCGTGGGGAACGCCGACGCCGTCCCAACACTGGCGTCGGCTGGCTTCCTCGGCGGGTTCACGACGTTCTCGACGTGGATGGCCGAGACGGTTCGCCTG
Source organism: uncultured Acidimicrobiia bacterium (assembly GCA_963792405.1). GTDB lineage: Bacteria > Actinomycetota > Acidimicrobiia > Spongiisociales > UBA5794 > SZUA-442. The sequence goes on along the minus strand of CAWBVU010000006.1, from coordinate 1,418,288 downwards.
GGGATCCTTCCCCGCGTCACGGGATGGGCCGTCGCGAATGCGCTCGGCGTGCCAGCATTGGGTGTGGCACTCGCGGCGATCGGCTACCGCCTGACCGGCTGAGGGGACGACATGCACGACGACGACCATCGGCTCCTGAGGATCTTCATCGGCGAGTCCGACATGCACGACGGTAGGCCCCTCTACCAGGCGATCGTCGAGGCGCTGCGTGCCGAGGGTCTCGCAGGGGCAACGGTGCTTCGCGGGATCGAGGGCTTCGGTCGGTCCAGCACGATGCACACGGCGCACCTCCTGCGGCTGTCCGACGATCTCCCCATCGTCATCGAGTGTGTGGATACGGCGGATCGGATCGAGGCGGTCCTGCCCGTGATCGACGCCTTGGTCGGTGACGGACTCGTCACCCTCGAACATGTCCACGTGAGGGCACGCCGCCGCGGGGAGGATGGCCCTGCGTCCGGGTAGGGTGGACCCGTGCCGGCCCCCGAGGAACACAGGAGTTCGCGAGCGGGGTGGTTGCGCGCATCCGTCCTCGGAGCGAACGACGGCATCCTGTCGACGGCGAGCCTGCTCATCGGCGTGGCCGCAGCGGGCTCGTCCCGCTCCGCCGTACTGCTCGCAGGTGCCGCGGGACTCGCCGCAGGCGCGCTGTCGATGGCGGCGGGGGAGTACGTATCGGTGAGTTCACAGGCCGACGCCGAGTCCGCCGACCTCCTCAAGGAGGGGCGGGAGCTCGATGGGAATCCCGAGGGCGAACTCGAGGAGCTTGCGTTGATCTACGAGGAACGCGGCCTGAACCCCGCACTTGCGCGCCAGGTCGCGCAGGAGCTGATGGACCACGACGCGCTCGGCGCCCATGCCAGGGACGAGCTGGGGTTCTCCGAAGCCTCGAAGGCGCGTCCGCTCCAGGCAGCCCTCGCTTCAGCGGCAGCGTTCACCGTTGGGGCGCTCCTCCCACTCCTCACTGCCGCGCTGGTGACCGATGCCTTCCGCGCCTGGCTCGTCGCGGCCATGTCCCTCATCTTCCTCGCCTTGCTGGGCGCCACGGGAGCATGGGCGGGCGGTGCACCGATGGGTCGGGCTGCCGTGCGCGTATCCGTGTGGGGAGCGGGGGCCATGGCGATCACGGCAGCGATCGGGAGCCTCTTCGAGGTCGCCGTGTGAGCCCGGGCTGCGCCAGGGGATCGCCATCCCCGAGCCACGCCGCGGACAGCGAGTGGGCGACCGTGGCCGGCGTCATCGTGAAGGGACACGGCGCCGCGTCGGGCGAGGTGAGCGCAGCGTATCCCGGGGGCACCCTCGCGCAGCAGGTGCACATCTTCCTCGAACGCGGCCTCGACCTGCGTCGCTTCCACCTCGGTACCGTCAACGTCGACATCGCCCCGCACCGTCTCGTGCCGGTGGCTCCCGCCTTCACCTTCGAGGACATCGCCTGGACCGACCGCATCCCACCGGAGACGTTCTCGTTCTTCCATTGCCTTCTGCGTGTCGGTGATGAGTCGCACGAGGGCTGGATCTACCTGCCGCATCCGGAGACGAAGGTCGAGCACGTACAGGCCGAGTCGGTCGTGGAGATCATCACTGGCCACATTGCCGGCGTCGGCCCGGGCCTGGGCGTGACCATCGCGGTCGACCGCGCGGAGGCGCGCATCGTCGGGGTCGATCCGCAGTGAGAGCGCCCGCGGGCCCCGCGTTCACACGCCGCGGACAGCCTCCAGGCGACCTGCCGCCACTGCATCCGCCAGCGCAGAGAAGTCCCGCTCGTTGACATCCGCGTAGGTCGCCGCGAATTCGGCGATGGCCTCCCCGAATCGGTCGCCGCTTCCGATGTATGACGAGATCGCGATGCGGTCACCGGTGCGGGCGTGTGCCCTCGCGATCGTCCATCCGCACAGCCGCGCATAGTCCGCCAGGGCCTCCGAGGACACCCCCGTCAGGTCGATCGAGGCCTTCCCGTCCCAGAGTTGCCGCACATAGAAGGCGTGTCGCTTGTGGTCGAGGGCCTCCAGTTCGTACCACCCGAGCAGTGGATCGCTGAACCCCTGCATGAGGCGCTGACCATGCACGACACGTTCGCCGCTGGTGGGCCACCCGCTCGGGCCGAGGTGCGCCTCGAGGACCGATGCCTGGGCCTCCTTCAACTGGATCAGGAGGGGATCGTCGTCGTCCCTGCCCACCATGAGGACGACCCATGCGCGCGTTCCGACGCTGCCGACACCGACGACCTTGCGCGCCATGTGGACGAAGCGATACGACTCGAGGATGTGGCGATCGACGGGGCGGAGGCTTCCGCGGTACTGCTGAAGGAACTCGCCGATCACCTCCTGGTAGCGGATGCGGCCCTCGTCATCGATGAGGTGCTCCACGGGGACGAGCTGTGGCGGCCGGTGGGAGAAGCGCAGCCCGTCTGGAGTCTCCTCGACGAGTTTGTCGAACGCCGTGAGGTGGTTGCGTTTGAGCGCCTGCTTCACCGATCGCTCGATCGATCGGACGCGGTCGGGATCCGCCTTCTGCCGGCGGAGGCGGTCCAGGAGATCGCCCACGTCGAGGCGAATGTGCCACACAGCGAGGTTGCCCATCGTCGCGAACGAGGCCATCGCATCCCTGTACGCCCCGGTGAGGGCCACCACGGCGTTCCTGCGCTTGGCGCCGCCCATGCCCAGGTCCCGCCCCGCGACCTCGAAACTCGCCCCGAGTCGCTTGATGTCCCATTCCCATGGGCCGGGATGGGTCTCGTCGAAGTCGTTGATGTCGAAGCTGAGCGATTGCTCAGACGTGCGGAACATCCCGAAGTTCAGGAGGTGGGCGTCCCCGCACAACTGCACCGCGATGCCGCTGTCGACCGTCGTCGCGAGGTCGGCGGCCATGATCGCTGCGGAGCCCCTGAAGAACGCGAACGGGGACTCCAACATCCTCCCATGGCGGATGGGGACCAATCCCGGATCCCTGCTCGTGGCCTGCGCCTCGAGGATGGCGATCGGGGATCGGTCATCCGAAGGCGTCCAATCACCGTGGCTGGAGCGCGGCACACGGTCGTGTGCGAGGCGGCCCCTCACACTGCGCTCCTCCGGGGTGGGATGCGGAATCTCGTCGACGAAGACGGGTGCGTGCGGACGCGAGTCAGGCTCAGTGACCATCAGGAAGTCTATGCACGCTGGGAGACGGCGCGAGTCCTGGTCACTCGCCTGTCGGCCCTATGGCGCCGCGGTCGTCGTCGTGGCCTCAGTGGTGGTCGGTGCGAGGGTGGTGTCGGTGGTGTCGGTGGTGTCATCGCCCGCACTCTGGATGAGCACCACGACGATCACGACGACGATGAGGATCCCGATGAGCACACCGAGGATCGTGCCGAATCCCATGCCCCCGCTCTTCTGGGTGACCTGCACGGTCGGTACGGCGGCGGGCTGCGAGGGTGCAGGCGCCTGGGACCCGGGGGCAGGGGGAGTCTGGACGATGGACGGGTCCATGGGGTTCGGATCGATGCCGCTGGTACCCCCATTGCTGACCTGGTTCGTCCACGCCGCGCCGTTCCAGAACCGATACACGTACTGCCCGGTCGGATCCGAGTACCAGCCTGCCATTGACTGCGCCATGTGACCCTCCTGCCTGGTCGTCCCGTTGGTACTCCTCCACCTCGTTCCGGTGATCGTCGATACCGCGGGTGTCGGTCACCCTACACGGCGCCGCGCCGTCTCGGGCGGGGCCCACATGCCACGAGCGATACGTAGAGTGGTCCCATCGAAGGAGGGTGAATCCCGTGACCCGACCCACTGTGAACGAGCGCCGCCAGGGTGGCAAGGACATCCGCACCACGGTGCCCCGCGAGAGCCATGCGGAGTGGTCCCCTCCCTCGAACCGGCCGGACCCCGTGGATCTCATCACCCAGCAGGATGCGGGTCGGCTGGCCCAGCTCGTACCGATTCGCCATGGCCGGATGTCGGTCTCGCCCTTCACCTTCTATCGGGGAGCGGCGAAGGTCATGGCCTCTGACCTGTCCTCGACCCCCGTCACGGGATTGCATACGCAGATCTGCGGTGATGCACACCTCTCCAATTTCGGCTCCTTCGCGTCTCCCGAGCGGGCGCAGGTGTTCGACATCAACGACTTCGATGAGACGCTTCCCGGACCGTGGGAGTGGGACGTCAAGCGTCTGGCGACGAGCTTCGTGCTCGCCGGCCGCGACAACGGACTGAAGGACACCGACACACGAGCGGCGGTCGCGCGCTCTGTCGCGTCCTACCGCACGGTGATGGCCGAGTCGACGTCGATGCGCACGCTCGACGTGTGGTACGCACAGCTCTCGCTCGATCAGATCGTCGCGGCGACGCCGTCGAAGAAGGCCAGGGAGCGGATCACGAGGACCGCGGCGAAGGCCCGCGGCAAGGACAACCTCCAGGCCATGTCGAAGTTGACGGAGGTCGTCGATGGGAAGGTCAGGATCAAGAGCGAGCCCCCTCTGCTGATCCCCCTCCGCGATCTCGCATCCGTGGTGGGCGTGGATCCCGAGGCGGTGGAGCAGATCGTGGAGCAGAGCCTCGCGGACTATCGATCGACCCTCCAGGACAACCGGAGGCGCCTGCTCGACCGCTACGAACTGGTCGACGTCGCTCTGAAGGTCGTCGGCGTCGGAAGCGTCGGGACGCGGTGTTTCATCGCGCTCTTCCTCGGCAGCGACGAGAACGATCCGTTGTTCCTCCAAGTGAAGGAGGCCACTGCGTCCGTGCTCGAGGACCACCTGCCCGCGAGCGAGTATGCCATGCACGGGCAGCGCGTCGTCGAGGGTCAGCGCCTGATGCAGGCGGCCAGCGACATCTTCCTGGGCTGGTCCGGGGGTGGGACGCGGCCGCAGTACTACTGGCGTCAGTTTCGTGACATGAAGGGCTCAGCGGACATCGCCTCCATGGACGAGAAGCGGCTCGCGACCTATGCGTCGATCTGCGGGTGGACACTCGCCCACGCCCATGCACGTTCGGGGGATTCGATCGCCATCTCGGGCTACATGGGCACCAGCGATGCCTTTGACACCGCCATCGCCGACTTCGCCTTCGCCTACGCCGATCAGAGCACCCGCGACTACGACGCCTTCACGAAGGCGATCGCCGCCGGGAGGATCGCCACAGCGGAGGGCTGAGGCGAACGGCGGGTCCTATTGGAAGTCGGCAGGTGCCTCGCCAGCCGTGGCAACGACCGCCGGTTTGTCGACGTCGAGCGTGGTGCGGTCGCGAAGCCACGGACGCGGCTTCTCGGTGCGGCTGGGTGGTGCGCCCGGGCCGGACTCGGGTTTCGTGTTCTTGATCCTCTCGCCACGTTCCACCTCGAGCTGGAGGAGGGTGGCCTGGACCTTCTCCTTCTGCTCATCGGTGACCGCGGGAAGGCGATACGCCGCATGCACGAAGTCAGCCGTATCGCCCCGGTAATCGTGCCCGAAGGACTTGAACTGGCCCGGAACGACCTGCATCGCGTTCATCGCGTCGATCATGATCTGGACGAACGTGATGACCGGTACCCAATCCATACCCTCCGGCACGTTCCTGCCGCGCCGTTGGCCGTCGAGCCACTCCGGTCGCTTCACCGCCCACCGGAAGGACATCTGTGCGATCGGGTCGTTGTCGTGATCGACGATGACGGCGCGGAGCCGATCCCGCTCCTCCTCCGACAGGGTCTCGTACTCGCCGAAGTGATCGAAGGGCATCACGGTTCCGGGCGGCACGAGCTCGTTCGAGCCCTGGCGCATTCCCGTCTTGGACCACTTGGCGAGCCCCGGCAGACCGAACCAGAGCGCCCGGTCGATGCCATAGTGATCGAAGCCTGCGATGCCCTGGTGCATGACCACGTCGGAGGACGACCACGCGCCGAGGCTCTCGCCGAACACATAGACCTTGGGGCGCTTCTCAGGTGGCATGCCGTCGAGGCGCATCTTGACGCCCCAGAGCAGGCCGCGGAACTGTGCGCGGCCCAGCGCCACCTTCTGCACCTCGAGGAACGACGGACCCCGCCCGTACTGGATGCATGCCGTCGCGATGTCCCCGCGGGTGAGGAGCTCTGCGGACTCGATCATGGTCTGGTCCACCCAGCCGGTGCCGGTGGGGCTGATGAGCAGGAGATGCGACCGCTCGAATGCCCCGAGGCGGTCGAGCTCATTGAGCATCATCTCCGATCGGCCTGACGAGTACAAGGGCTCGCTGTTGACTCCGATGAAGGCCCTGATGGGGTGGGCGACGGCCGGCTCGCCCATCGTCGATTCGATGAGGTCGGGCGTCACGACATCGGTGACGAACCGTCGCCCCTGGAGCCCGAGTTCGTAGAAAGGTGAGATGCTGTTGGGGCCTCCGGACACGTAGGGGTTGTCGGGCGGCGTGGCGTATGCAGGCTCGACCTTCTCGTTGGATCGAGCGATGTAGCCAACGCCTGCCAGGTACAGGGCGACGGCACCCCCGCCCCAGATCGCGGCGTTGACGGTCCGTCCGAACAGTGCATGCGCCGGATCCTCACCGAAGAACTCGATGAAGCTGCGGCGGGAGGATGCGAAGCCGCTCCCGATGCCTCGTCCGAGTGACGCCACGGCGAAGGCGATGCCCAGCGATGCGGGGAGGGTCGCCTGCTTGTCATCCTCGGTCCATGGCTGGATCACGGCCTGCCGCTTGGAGAGCAGCTCTTTTGCGTGGTACGACGCGCCAGCGAAACCTGCCAGGCCACCGACGATCGGGCGCAGCCCCGATCCCGAGGGGAGCTTTTCGCTGATGTCGACACCCGCCTCGTAGACCGCCGAGCCGATGGCCCCTGACATGGCGAGTCGACCGGCGGAGCGCAGCGACGCCTTGAAGGTCGGCTCGTCGTCGGTCTCCGGGATCCGGGTGACTGCGTAGCCACCTGCTGCGACGAGGCCCCTGGCGGCGAGCCGGACGGCGAACGGTGACGAGTTGGGCACGAACTTCGTGATGATCGTGTCGACGCTCCGGCCGGCGACCTCCGCGGCGAGCAGCGACAGGCCGGCGGCCACTCCCTGATGCATCGAAGCGCGGGGCATGAGCGAGGGTGCGAACGAGTCGAACAGTGCGAGGGTCTTGAGGGGCGCCGCCGGGCCGCCTGTGATCGGATTGAGCCGATCGGACAGCTTCAGCAGCACGCCCTTCACTGGCGATGAATCCATGGCTATCCGTCCTTTTCGCGGTGTCGGTACCACGGTACCCGATGCATGTCCCGTGCAGGTCGCCCGCACGGTGACGGTGGCCCTTCGCTCGTGGAGCGGTGCGAGGTGACAGAATGCGCACGCCCACACGAAGGGACCTGAGCCACGATGACGACAGATCGACCAGCGGACACGAGTCCATCCGCCGAGTCCTCCGATCGGGGAGACCACCCACCACGGATGACCCCGGCGCAGCGCGATGCGCCCTATGCGGCGATCATGGATGACTACGGATATCGCATCCTGACGGCCGCGGCTCTCGCGCTGCTGGCACTCGGCACCGTCGTGTACCACCTCCTCGAGGATTGGAGTTGGATCGACTCGCTGTACTTCAGTTCGGTCGCCGTCTCCACGGTCGGCTTCGGTGACCTCGTACCGACCAGGGACATCTCGAAGCTCTTCACGATCCTGTACATCTTCACCGGCATCGCGATCATCACCTCGTTCCTCAACGTCCGCCTTCACCGGCATGCCGCCACCGTTGCCGAGCGGGTTCGCAAGAGGGAGCTCTCGGTGTTCCCCGAGGAGAGCGACGCGGGCTTCGGTGGCGGGTCTTCGCAGGGGCCGATGTCGTCGGCCGGAGGAGACGACGAGGGGACTCCGAACCACGGAGATCGTCCTGAATCGTGATCGAAACGACGATGGGGAGGCGATGAACCCACCGCCCTCCCGCATCGCCTCCGGAGGGCCGTGCGCGCAGGAGACATCCCAGTGTCGCATTCTCTCCGCGACCGCATCGCCGATCTGGCAGGCCATGCCGGCATCCCCCTTCGCCGTGCCAGCGTCACGCCTGCGGTCCGTGACGTCCGCGCGCGCGAAGGCGTCGTCGACAGGATCCGCGGCAACATCAACGAGGCGACCTCCGACTTCACCGGTTCGGAACGGTGAAGGGAAGCCGTCGATGACGATGTGTCGCGTCGCTGGAGCGACCATACTTGGTGGGTGACACACACCTCACCCCCACCACAGCCACCTCGTACCTCGCTGCTCAGGCGGATCACCTTTGGTGTCGTCGTGTTCCTCACGGGACTGTCCGTGGTGCTCTCGACGCTCGGCGTCTGGCTCCACCAGACGGCGTTCGACACCGACGAGTTCGTCGCCGTCGTGTCGCCGGTCATCGAGAGCCCTGAAACCAAGGCTGCGGTCGCCGACTACCTGACCCGCGAGGCGATCGAGGCGGTCGACGTCGACGCGCGGGTCGACACGGCCCTGGCGATCATCGAGGAGGAGCTGGTCGCCGGTCTCCTCGCCGCCGCTGGCCTTCCCGATCGAATCTCCGGAGTGATCGACGAACGCGCGGGGGAGAGGCTCGAGGCCCTCGGCGGCGTCGTCACAGCGGCGGTGAACTCCGCGATCAGCCGCAGTGTCGATGCCATCGTCTTCTCCGAGGAGATCGAGGACCTCATCGTCAGGGCCATCACGCGAGCACACGCCGCAGCGGTGGCGCTCATTCGTGGTGACTACGACGCGCTCCCCAACGCCATCGTCGAGGGCGGTGAGGTGAGGCTCAACCTGGTTCCGCTGATCGCCAGGGTGCTGGACGGTGTGATCGAGAGGGTCGGCACGCTCATCGGGATCATCGATCGGATCCCGACCATCGACGTCAGTGTCGAGCCGGGCCAGGGGATCGCACAGCTCGAGGACGCACTCGGTGTCACGCTGCCTGACGACTTCGGCCAGGTGACCGTGATGTCGGAGGAGAGCCTCACGGACATCCAGGCGTATGCGCGCTGGTTCGATCGTCTCGTGTGGCTGCTCATCGTCGTCACGATCGTCCTCATCGGTGTCGTACTGTGGATGTCGTCCAGCCTCGTTCGCGGCCTCGCATGGGCATCGGGCGCCGGCATCGTGGGCCTGCTCATCGGACAGCAGGTGATCGGCAGGGTCACCGTCAACATCGAGGAGGCCTTCGGGCCCGGGTCACCGACGGTCGCCGAGGTCGTGGGCTCCGTGGCCGACAGCCTCGACAGGGTCGTCACAATCGTCCTCTGGGTCATGATCGGCATCGGGCTCATCTCATTGCTCCAGGCGTGGCTGAGGGACCGTTCCGCCAGGGCGGACGAGGGCTTCCTCAGTCGCAACATCGTCCTGATGCGCGCAGGGCTCGTCGCCCTCGCGTTGTTCGCCTGGTCGCAGTTCGGCGTGGGGTGGTGGTCGGTGATCATCGTGGGCGCCGCGCTCGCAGGAGCCCTCTGGTGGCTCGCTTCCGAGGCGCGCACCGAGACCGGGGCCACGACGACCTGACCGTTGCCATCCCCGTCGGGCGCCTCGGTAGAGTGAGCCGTGGGGTCGGCGCCGACGCGGGCGCCGGAATACATGTGGCCTGAAGTCCTCCTGATCGTGGTGCTGGTCGCCATCAACGCCGTGCTCTCAGGCACGGAGATCGCACTCATCTCGCTGCGCGAGCCCCAGCTCGCGAAGCTCCGTGAACGCGGGGGTACGGGCAGGATCGTCGCAGACCTCGCCGCGGAGCCGAACCGCTACCTCGCGACGATCCAGGTCGGTATCACGCTTGCGGGCTTCCTCGCATCGGCGGCTGCCGCGGTCAGCCTCGCCGAGCCGCTCGTGCCTGCATTCTCGTGGGCGGGCGATGCCGCTCGCACCGTGGCGATCGTGGTGGTGACGATCGCGCTCTCGTTCCTCACCCTCGTCTTCGGGGAGCTCGTCCCGAAGCGGCTCGCCCTTCAGAAGCCGGAGGCCTGGGCGATGGCGATGGGGAGGCCACTCCATTGGTTCTCCGTGGCCGCGTCACCGGTCGTCTGGCTCCTGAGCGCCACGACGGATGCGTTCGTCCGACTGTTCGGCGGCACGCCGGGAGCCACGCGTGAGGAGGTGGGCCTGGAGGAGCTTCGTGACCTCATTCTCGCGACAGGGCGACTCCCCGACACCCAGCGGGAGGTCATCATGGGTGCGTTCGAGGTCGCGGAACGGACGATCGAGGAGGTGATGACCCCTCGACCGGACGTGAGGACGGTCGACGTCGACGCCGCCGTGTCCGAGGCCCTTGGCGTGATGGTGGCGTCCGGCTTCTCCCGTCTCCCGGTCACGATCGGCGATGAGGGGCTCGACACGGCCGTGGGCATCGTCAGCATGCAGGATCTGGTGGAAGTCGATCGCGCGAGCCCTGTCCGGCTTCACGCTCGGGAGGCGACGGTGTTGCCCGAATCGGTGCTCGTGCTCACCGCCCTGCGCCAGCTCCAGGAGGCACGCCAGGCGATGGCGTTCGTCGTCGACGAGTTCGGCGGCATCGAGGGCATCGTGACCGTCGAGGACCTCGTCGAGGAGATGGTGGGTGAGATCTACGACGAGTACGACAGGGACGTGGCGACGGTGCGAAGGCAGCCGGACGGCAGCCTCATCGTGCCCGGGCGATTCCCCGTCCACGACCTCGACGAGATCGGCATCGACGTACCCTCCGGTGACTACACCACGGTCGCGGGGCTCGTTCTCGATCAGATCGGGAGGGTGCCGCGCCCGGGGGAGGGGCTCGTCCTCGGGGACTGGGACGTCAGCGTCCTGTCCCTCGACGGTCGTGCGGTCTCCAGGGTGAGGTTCTCCCGACACTCGGGCGGGTCTCACCGCGACAGGGGGGCGGACCGTGGCGAGACCTAGAGTGGTGGGGCAGGGCAGAGGGGCGAGGAGGAGCGACTGATGAGGGTGATTCCGCACTGGATCGACGGTGCCGCGACCGAGGGTCGCTCGGCGAGGACCTCCCCCGTGTACGACCCGGCCAGGGGTGTCCCGCAGGCCGACGTGGTGCTCGGCACCGCCTCCGACGTCGACGACGCGGTCGCCGCCGCCACTCGCGCGTCCTCGTCATGGGCCAGTACGTCGCTGAGCCATCGCACGAAGGTGCTCTTCGCCTTCAGGGAACTCCTCAACGCACGTAGCGACGAGCTCGCCGCGCTCATCACATCCGAACATGGCAAGGTGCTGTCGGATGCCAAGGGGGAGGTCCAGCGGGGCCTCGAGGTCGTCGAATTCGCATGTGGGATCGCGAACCTCCTCAAGGGCGAGTATTCGGACCAGGTGTCGACTGACATCGACAGCTATTCCTTCCGTCAACCACTCGGCGTCGTCGCCGGCATCACACCGTTCAACTTCCCTGCGATGGTCCCACTGTGGATGTACCCCGTTGCCATCGCCGCGGGCAACGCGTTCATCCTCAAACCGAGCGAACGGGACCCCTCGACGTCCCTGTTCGTCGCCGAGCTGTGGGCGGAGGCCGGTCTTCCGGACGGTGTGTTCAACGTCGTCAACGGGGACAAGGAGGCGGTCGACGCGCTGATCGCCCATCCCGGCGTCGCTGCGATCTCGTTCGTCGGCTCGACGCCGATCGCGAAGTACATCCACTCGGGTGCGACGGCCGCAGGCAAACGCGTCCAGGCGCTCGGCGGTGCGAAGAACCACGCCGTGGTGCTACCCGACGCCGACGTGGGGTTCGCAGCCACGCAGCTCGCCGCCGCGGCCTTCGGCTCCGCAGGGGAACGGTGCATGGCCATCTCGGCCGCCGTCACGGTCGGCGATGCAGGCGACGCGGTCACCGAGGCGCTCGACCGGGCCGCACACGCGGTCAAGGTCGGCGCGGGCATCGACCCGGCGAGCGAGATGGGACCGGTCATCACACCGCAGGCGCGGGACCGCATCGTCTCGATGGTGGATGTGGGCGAGGAGCAGGGAGGAAAGGTACGGGTCGACGGTCGCGGCATCGTGGTGCCGGGCTACGAGGAGGGCTTCTTCGTCGGTCCCACCGTCATCGACGAGGTGACCCCCGCGATGGACGTGTATCGCACCGAGATCTTCGGTCCGGTGCTGTCGGTCGTGAGGGCCCGAACCGTCGACGAGGCGGTCGATCTCATCAATGCGAACCCGTACGGGAACGGCACCGCCGTGTTCACGTCGGACGGAGGGGCTGCTCGCCGTTTCGTGCGCGACGTGCGCGTCGGGATGGTCGGCGTCAACGTGCCGGTCCCGGTCCCGATGGCCTATCACTCGTTCGGTGGCTGGAAGGACTCCCTCATCGGCGAGCATCACATCCACGGTCCCGACGGCGTGCGCTTCTACACACGGGGCAAGGTGGTCACGGCACGCTGGCCGGACGCGGACATCGGTGCGTCGCTCGACATGCCGACCGCGACCTGACGCGGGGACTCACTGGTCGGTGGAGGCGGCGGAGAGGCGTTCCCGTGAGATGTGGACGGAGACGCCCAACTGGTGTTCCGATCCGCCGTGGTAGACGCCGCGTAGTGGCATGACGTCGTCGTAGTCCCTGCCGTGCCCGATCTTGACGTGGAGCTCCGACACGGGCTGGGGGTTGGTCGGGTCGAGTCCCCACCAGCCGAAGCCGGGGATGAACGCCTCGACCCACGCATGGGTCTGGACGGACAACTCCGGTTCCTCGGGGGCGACGGCGTCGGTCTGATCGGCTGCGTACAGGTATCCCGAGACGTAGCGGGCGGGGATCCCGACACTGCGGTACATCGCGACGGCGAGGTGTGAGAAGTCCTGACACACGCCCTTCCCGAGTGCCAGCACCTCTCCGACCTCCATGCCGACGAACGTGCTTCCCGGGGTGTACGAGAGAGAGGACGTCACGACGGCGTCGATCGCCGCCACTCCCTCGATCGCAGTCGTCGCGTCGGCCACCGCAGTCCGCGCCAGGTCCTCGATATCTGTCGTCCATCTCGCGTGGGGTGACGGCAGGAGGTAGGCGGGCGTGTCCGCTCGCACATCGCCGTAGGCCGTCATCGGAGTGGCGACGTCGGGCTCATGCGGCGCTGTCGTCTCCACCACGGAGTCCGCCATGATCCGGAGGAGACGATGCGGAGCCCGGATGCCGAACTCGTCGACGTGGGTGCCCCAGTAGTCGACGTACGACGTGACGTTGGCCGCAGGTGTCGTCTCGACGCGGTACGAGAGCACCCTCTGGTGAGGTGTGTCGGCCGGCCGGGCACGGAGCAGGTTGTGGGACTCCCTGGCTGCCTCGTCGTAGAGGAACTCGTTGAGGTAGCGGATCTCGAGGCGCATCAGGCTGACTGCACAGTGTGGAGCTGCAGGTCGGTGCCCGCCCGGAAGAAGTGGGCGTCGACCTCGTCGGCGACCTCGTAGATCTCGCGCTGCAGGGCCTCGAGGAACTCGTCGAGGCCGCCGCCGACGATCGCGGCCATGTCGCAGTACTCGGCACGCGCCCGCACCCTCCCGATCGCCCGCTCCACGCTGCTGCGTTGATCGCCTGCGGTCAGGAGGGCGAGCTGCCGCTCGGCCTCGCGGAGGCAATACAGGACGCTCCGAGGGAAGTCCTGGTCGAGCAGGAGGAACTCGAGGACGCTCGCCGGGTCGAGGGATGCGTCATGTGCCTTCAGGTACGCCTCGTAGGCCGACACGGACTTGAGGACGGAGACCCACGCATGGAAGCCCATGTGGTGGTCCCTCTCGGCGAGGCGTGCGTAGCGCACGGCGAGCAGCCTGCAGGTCATCTCGGCTCGTTCGAGCATGAGGCCGAGGACGATGAATCGGTAGCCCTCGTCCCTCGGCATGGTCTGGGATGCCACGCCGTCGATCAACTGGCAGCGGCTCTTCACCTGGCTGAGGAATCCGTATGTGCGCGCCTCGACGCTCGCGGCCAGGTCCGCGCTCACGAGCTCCAGGTAGAAGACGTTGATCGCCTCCCACAGCTCCGTCGAGATCCTGTCCCGCAGGCCCCGTGCATTCTCGCGGGCCTGGGCGATCGCAGAGACGATGGATCCAGGGTTCGACCTGTCGGTCACCAGGTAGTCGGTGACGGAGGCGGCATCGATGGGCCCCTCGTAGACCGCATCGAGGAAGAGCACCTCGAGCAGCTCGCGCCACGCAACGGACTCGGACGCCATGGGGGACTCGAGGACGTGGTGGTAGGTGACGTCGAGCATTCGAGCGGTGTCCTCCGCCCGTTCGACGTACCGGCCGAGCCAGAACAGGTCCTCAGCGTGGCGTGACAGCACGACCCACCTCCTCGTCGACCACCCAGGTGTCCTTCGATCCGCCCCCCTGCGAGGAGTTGACGATGAGCGATCCCTCGGGAAGCGCAACCCTCGTCAGTCCACCGGGAACCACCTCGACCCGATCGCTCGAGATGACGAAGGGCCGAAGGTCGATGTGACGCGGGGCCAATTCGCCATCGATGAACGTGGGATGGGTCGAGAGCTGGACGACCTCCTGCGCAACGTAGCCTCGTGGGTTGGCCCGGATCGCCGTCGCGGTCCGCTCGAGTGTCTCGGCATCGGCCTTCGGGCCGATCACGATGCCGTATCCCCCCGCCTCGGCCACGGGCTTGAGCACGAGTTCACCAATACGGCCCAGGACCATCTCGAGTTGGTCGGGTTCCCAGCACAGGTAGGTCGTGACGTTGTCGATGATCGGATCGTCGCCGAGGTAGTACCGGATCAGGTCGGGGACGAATGGGTGAACGCCCTTGTCGTCCGCGGCACCGTTGCCGACGGCGTTGGCGATGGTCACGTGGCCCGCCCGTGCCGCTCCCATCAGCCCCGGAACGCCGAGGAGGCTGTCCTGGCGGAACACCAGGGGATCGAGGAACTCATCGCCGACCCTTCGGTAGATGACGTCGACCCGCTTGAGGCCCCTCGTGGTGCGCATGTACACGTGCTGCTCGTCGACGAGGAGGTCACGCCCCTCGACGAGTTCGACCCCCATCTGCCGAGCAAGGAAGGCATGCTCGAAGTAGGCGGAGTTCGAGACACCGGGGGTGAGGACCACGACGGTCGGGTCGGAACCGGACGCAGGCGCCAGGGTGCGGAGGGCCCTCAGGAGCATCGATCCGTAGTGGTCGACGGGGCGAATGGCATGGCGTGAGAACGCGACCGGGAGCACACGGGTCATCGCGACCCGGTTCTCGAGGACGTAGGAGATCCCGCTCGGCACGCGCAGGTTGTCCTCGAGCACGCGGTAGGCGCCTTCGTCGTCGCGCACGAGGTCGACACCTGCCACCACGCACCGGGCACCGAGCGGGACGTGGATGCCGTGGGCCTCCCTGAGGTACCCCTCTGCGGTGTCCACGACCCAGCGCGGGATGATGCCGTCGTTGATGGCCGCCTGCTCGCCCACGTAGAGGTCGTCGAGGAAGAGGTTGAGGGCGGTCACTCGCTGGATGAGCCCTGCCTCGAGGATGCTCCACTCCGAGGCGGGGATGATCCTCGGGACGAGGTCCATCGGCCAAGTGCGCTCGAGGCCCTCCTCGTGGCCCGTGACGGCGAAGGTGATCCCCAGCGTCCGGAAGATCGAGTCCAGCATCGCGAACCGCTCCTCCAGATCGACATGGTCGATCCCCGTGAGGCGGGACATGAGTTGCTGATAGTGGGGCCGTATGCCCTCGGGGCCCGTGACCTCGTCGTATGCCGCCATGGCGCCCGAGTGTACGCGAACGGCGGCCCGGCCCGTCGGGATCGCGACGTCCACGCGGGTCAGCGCACCGGGTCCTCGTCGGTCGTCTGGTCGAACACCCGTCGTGCCTTGCCGATCTCGGCACGGGGCACTGATCCGGGCGTGCCCACGACCACGTCGACGCGCAGGCGAATGGTCTCCATCAGCCGCTGTTCGAGTCGCGACGCCACCTCCGCCTCCGTTCCCGTGAGGTCGTGGCCTGCGAGCTCGACGTGGGCGCGTAGCTCGGGGAGGTTGGCGCGGCGGTCCACCACGATGGCGTAGTTCGGCCCCAGATCCGGATCGTCCATCAGGATCGCCTCGATCGTGCGCGGGTACACGTTGATGCCCCGGATGATCAGCATGTCGTCCGCCCGCCCCTCGAGGCGTGCGATACGCCGACTCGTCCGCCCACAGGGACAGGCGCCGGGAAGGAACCGTGTGATGTCGCGCGTCCGGTAGCGGATGACCGGCTGCGCCTCCTTGGTGAGGGTGGTGAGGACGAGTTCCCCCGGCTCGCCGTCGGGAACCCTCTCACCGGTTGCGGGATCGACGATCTCCGGGAAGAAGTGGTCCTCGAACACGTGGAGGCCACCCTTGTTCTGCCGACACTCGGCGGCGACGCCCGGCCCGATCACCTCGGAGAGGCCGTAGATGTCGCATGCCGAGTACCCGCCGCCCCATGCCTCCTCGACCTTGTCCCTGAGGCTCTCGGACCACGACTCCGCGCCGTGGATGCCCCACCGGAGCCGGATCCGGTCCTTCACCCCGAGGTCTGCGGCCCGCTCGGCGAGGAGGAGCGAGAACGACGGGGTGCATGCCAGGCCCGTTGCCCCCGTATCCGCGAGGAGGCCGACCTGGAAGCCGGGGTTGCCCCCGGACGCCGGCACCGCCACGGCACCGAGGCGCTCGACGCCATAGTGCAGGCCGAGCCCTCCGGTGAACAGGCCATAGCCGTAGGCGACATGGACGATGTCGGAGGCGTCGGCGCCCGCGGCAGACAGCGCCCGGGCGTTGACCTCGGCGAAGACATCGACGTCATGCGCCGTGTACGCAACGATGGTGGGCTTTCCCGAGGTTCCCGACGACGCGTGCACGCGCACCACGTCCGCCATGGGCACGGCCAGCATCCCGTACGGGAAGGTGTGCCTGAACTCCTGCTTGTCCGTGAACGGCAGCGACGTGAGATCGTCGATCGACGTGGGCGTGCCGATGTCGTCGAGCTTGTCGCGCCAGTACGGTGCATCGGCTGTCTTCAGTCGGTCGATGAGCACTGCGAGTCGCTCGGACTGGAGACGGTGGAGCGCGGCAGGATCCAGGGTTTCGACGTCCTCGAGATACATCGTCCCTCCCCGTTGGGCCGCACGGGATACTAGAGGCCGGTCATCCCTGGGGTCCTGTGACATCGGCGATCGTCGCATCGAGGACGCGGACGACCTCGTCACCGTCCACGGTGATCGAGACGCCATGGGCGCCCCCACCGATCGACACCGCCCCGCGTCCCGCCACCCGCGTGTCGGCGATCACGGGCAGGTGGGCCGCCGATCCGAATGGCGTGATGGTGCCCCGGACGTACCCGGTGATCGCAAGCGCCTGATCGGCGTCGGGCATGGACAGCCTGCGTTCGCCGAGGAGGGCCCGGAGCTTGGGCCAATCGATCACCCGATCGCCCGGCACGAGCACGAAGACATGGTCGTCGTCGGCCCGTCGCACCACCATCGTCTTGATGATCGCGGAGGGGTCCACCCCCCGGAGGGCGGCAGCCTCCTCGAGCGAGCCCACACGACCGTGGCGTACCACCGTGTGTGCGACCCCTCCGAGACGGGGGTCCGAGGTCGCCCGGGTGTCCGGCGATGGGGTGTCCGACATCGGTGCATTGTCGCGCACCTCGCGAACGTCGTCGCAGCGCCGGAGTCGAAGCGGTACCGTCCCCGTCATGGACCGCACGTTCGACCGCCCGACCGCAGATGCGCTCATCCTCTTCGGTATCACGGGTGACCTCGCCAGGCGCAAGCTCTTCTCAGCCCTCTACGACCTCACCGCGGAGGGGATCGCCGACATCCCGATCATCGGCGTCGCTTCCCGTGAATGGTCCGACGAGACGCTGCGGGAGCGGGCGAGGGACTCGATCGAGGAGGCGGGCACGGTCATCGACGAGGAGGTCTTCGGCCGCCTCTCGGCGAACCTCGGGTACGTGTCGGGCGACTACAGGGACCAGACGACGTATGCGGAGATCTCGAAGCGGGCCGGAGGCGCCGTGTGTGCCGTCTCCTACCTCGCCATCCCCCCCGACCTCTTCGACGACGTCGTCCACGGCCTGGCCTCGGAGGGCCTGAGCCTCCACGGTCGCCTCGTCCTCGAGAAGCCGTTCGGGAGGGATGCCGCGTCAGCAGCCGAGCTCAACGAGCTCATCCACACCTCCTTCCCCGAGGACAGGGTGTATCGGATCGACCACTTCCTCGGCAAGGAGGCCGTGCAGAACCTGATGATCTTCCGCTTCGCCAACACGATCCTGGAACCCGTCTGGAATCGTCACTACATCCGGAGCGTGCAGATCACCCTCGCCGAGGACTTCGGCGTCGAGGGGCGTGGGCGCTTCTACGACGACGTCGGCACCGTGCGTGACGTGATCCAGAACCATCTCCTGCAGATGCTCTCCCTGCTCGCCATGGAGCCTCCGGTGTCGGCCGATGCCGACGCCCTCCGCGACGAGCGGGCGAAGGTCCTACGTGCCATCGAGGCCCTCGATCCGAAGAACGTCGTTCGCGGCCAATATCACGGGTATCGCGACGAGGTGGGCGTGGATCCCACGTCGAACACCGAGACGTACGCCGCGGTGCGCCTCGAGGTGGACTCGTGGCGGTGGGCAGGGGTTCCGTGGATCGTGCGCGCGGGAAAGGGCATGGCGGACACCGTCACGGAAGCGGTCGTCGAGTTCACCGGGCCGCCGCGACTCCTCTTCGCCGATGAGGCGTGTGAACCGGGGTCGAATCGACTGACCTTCCGCACCAAACCGACCGACGACATCTCGCTGTCGCTACAGGCGAAGGTCCCGGGACCGGCGATGGTGAGCGGTCCCGTCGAACTGCACCTCCAGCACGATCGCGCGAAGGGCCGGGATCCCTACCATCGCCTCATCGGCGCGGCGCTCCGCGGCGACCCGTCGCTCTTCGCTCGCCACGATGGCGTGACGGAGGCGTGGCGCATCGTCGATCCGGCCCTCGCAGCCGACCTGCCGCTCCATCTGTATGAGAAGGGAACGTGGGGTCCCGTCGAGGCTGACGGATTGCTCGATGGAACCGGCCCTTGGGCGACCGGCTGACCGCGGCGGTCACGTGCCCATCGTCGCGGTCAGCAGTCCGGGTCCGCCGTGTCGCACATCTCGACCCACCTGACGAAGGGGAAGGGCCCCGAACTCGGCTCGGCGCCATCGAGATCGACGACCGTGACGCGCGCTGGTGATGTCACGCCACAGTCACCGAACAGCGCCGGTCGGACGAGTGTGAGTGACCCGAAGGTGATCGATCGATCGAGCGGACGCACCGTTCCCTTCGTGTCGGGCGGGCAGACGACATACTCGGCCCCCGTGTCACCGATCGTCGCCTCGGTCGGCGTGCCGTCGATCGTGAATGTCGCGGTGTTCCCGGCGATGGTGAGTGTCGACGTCGGCAGCGTCGTGGCCGAATCGGAGCTGGCGTGGATTCGGTACTCGCCGTCCGTCACCGCGTCGGGCGATGAGCTGCAGCCTGCGATCAGCATGGTCGTCATGGCGAGGGCGATGGTGAATCGTGTGCGCACGTGGTTCCCGTCCGGTTTCGTTGGCTTCTCGCGGAAGCGACATGGCATCGACACGATAGCGACGTCTGCCGGCCATCGGTCGGTCGAGCGTCGATCCCCAGTGACACCCCGACATCGGTGACTGAAGGGGATCACGCCCAGGAGCGTCGGTGCGGATGAGCCTCGACGGGTCGGCCTGCACCCGAGAGGAAGTCAGCCACCAGACCGTCGAGACGGTCGGTGTCGATGAGGAACGCGTCGTGTCCGTGGGGGCTGTCCAGGACCACGAACTCGGCGAGGGGCAACCACTCGGCGAGCCGACGCACATCGTCGATCGGGTACAGCACGTCCGAGCTGATGCCGACGACGAGCGCCGGCGTCTCGACGCGGCCCAGGATCGCCTCCAGGGGACCCCTGTCCCTCCCGAGGTCGTGGCTGTCCATCGCATCCACGAGGGTCAGGTAGGTGTTCGCGTCGAATCGGTCGACGAGTTTGGCGCCCTGGTGTCGGAGGTACGATCCGACGGCGAACCCATCCGTACCCCCACTGCGACCGAACCTCGCGTCGAAGCTGTCGGGGCTGCGGTAGCTGCACATGGCGATCATCCTCGCCGTGGCGAGCCCTGCGGCCGGCTGTCTCCTGTAGCGGCCGCCGAGGAAGCCCGCATCGGTGACGATGGCGTGCCGCTGGGCCTCCGAGAGCCCCACCGCCCAGGCCGACTGCGCGGCCCCCACCGCGATGGGCACGATGGCGCGGACCACATCGGGGTACATCACCGCCCACTCGAGGACCTGCATGCCCCCCATCGATCCGCCGATGGCGACGTCGAGGTGGTCGACGCCGAACTGCTCGAGCACCGTCCTTTGTAGGCGCACCATGTCCCTGATCGTGACACGGGGAAAATCCGGGCCGTGCGGAAGGCCGGTCGACGGATCGATCGCCGTGGGACCCGTGGTGCCCGCGCACCCCCCGAGGACGCTCATGGCGATCACGAACCGCTCCGTCGGGTCGAGGAGCCTGCCGCGACCGAACAGCCCTCGCCACCAGTCGTCTGCGTCTGCGTTGCCCGTCAACGCATGGCACACCAGCGTCGCGGACGATCGGTGGCGTCCCCAGCTGCGCACGTCGACCTCGACGTCACGGAGTGTTCCCCCTCGTTCGAGGGGGAACACTCCCGGAACCGTGACCCGATGCCTCACGACGCCACTGCCGTGACCGCCCGTAGCGCCTCGAACGCCTGGGCGAAGTCCTCGGTGATGTCGTCGATGTGCTCGATGCCCACGGAGACCCTGATCAGGTCCTCGGTCACGCCTGCGGACAGTTGCTCCTCGCGATCGAGCTGCTGGTGGGTCGTCGACGTGGGATGGATCACGAGGGTCTTCGCGTCGCCGACGTTGGCGAGGTGCGAGGCCAGCCTCACGGAGTCGATGAAACGTTGCGCCGCGGCGGCGCCACCCTCGATGCCGAACGACAGGACCGCGCCGTACCCGTTGGTGAGCACGCGTGAGGCGATCTGGTGATACGGATGATCCTCGAGTCCCGGGTAGTTGACCCACGCCACCTCGGGCCGGTCGCGGAGCCACCGTGCGAGCGCGAGGGCGTTGTCGGCGTGCCGCTGGACCCTCAGTGACAGGGTTTCGACCCCCTGGAGGAGGAGGAAGGCGTTGAATGGCGACAGGCACGCCCCGAGGTCCCTGAGCCCCTCGACCCTGGCCCTGATCGCGAACGCGATGTTCCCGAACGGCCCGTCGGGGCCGAACGTGTCGGAGAACACGAGGCCGTGGTAGCCCGGGGACGGCTCGGTGAAGCCAGGGAACCGGCCGCTGCGCCAGTCGAAGTTCCCCGAGTCGACGATGATGCCCCCGATGGACGTGCCATGACCCCCGATCCATTTCGTGGCGGACGCGACCACGATGTCGGCGCCGTGGTCGATCGGGCGGGCGAGGTAGCCCGCCGCCCCGAAGGTGTTGTCGACGACGAGTGGGACCCCCGCGTCATGGGCGACCTCGGCGAATGCGGCGAGGTCGGGCACATTGAAGCGCGGGTTCCCGATCGTTTCGAGGTAGATGGCCTTCGTGCGGTCGTCGATCCTGCGAGCGAACTCGCTGGGATCATCGCTCGACACGAACCGGACCTCGATGCCCAACCTCTCGAGGGCGACCTTGAACTGGTTGTAGGTCCCCCCGTACAGGTACGACGTCGACACGATGTTGTCACCCGCACTCGCCAGTGTGGTGATCGTGATCAGCTGCGCCGCCTGCCCGCTCGCCGTCGCGACTGCCGCCACACCACCCTCGAGTGCGGCGATGCGCTTCTCGAACACGTCGGTGGTGGGGTTCATGATGCGGGTGTAGATGTTGCCGAACTCCTCGAGGGCGAACAGCCTCGCCCCATGCGCCGCGTCGTCGAAGGTGTACGACGTCGTCTGGTAGATGGGCACGGCCCTGGCGTTCGTGCCGGGAGCGGGTTCCTGGCCGGCGTGGACCTGGAGTGTTTCGAATCGGTAGCTGTCGGTCATGATTCCTCCCCGTGGGATCCGAAGGATGCGGTGGGTCCGGGAGGCCCTGACGATGAGAAAGGACCCGCCCCGTCGCCGGTGCAGGTCCTCCGAAGTGGTGTGTGTCGTTGCTACGCGAGAGGGCTGCACGGCGTGATCATCGCCATGCACATCATCTCGCAGGTGTATGCAACGTTCATGTGGCGGGGGAAGGTAGCAGACCCCGCCACCATGTCAACCCGACGCGGTGTCGGGTGGTTCCGACGATCCAGCGTCCGGGTCACCCCACCACAAGGTGCGTTGGGGGAACGCGAACTCGATGCCGTGGACGCCGAAGGCGCGATGCGCGGCACGTGCGGCGGCGTCGATGGCGGACCACTCCGACAGGAGGTCGGACGCATGCCAGAAGCGCAGTGCGATCCTGATGTGGGAGTCAAAGAACTCCGTCACCTCGGCGAACGGCGCGGGCCGCGGAAGTACCGGATCGAGACCGTCCAGCGAGGACGCGGCCACACGGCATGCCTCGTCGAGGTCTGTCGCGTAGGTCACATCGAGCGCCACCTCGCTCATGCGCAGCTTCCGATGGGTGTAGTTGACGATCGGCTCGGAGAGCACCGTGACGTTCGGCACGAAGACCCTTCGCCCGTCGATCGTGTCGAGGATGACCACGCGGGAGTTGACCTCCTTGACGATGCCGAGCTCACTCCCGACGAGGACGAGGTCACCGATCTTGAAAGGGACGCGGGCCTGCAGGACGAGGCCTGCGCCGAAGGCTTCGATGAGGGGCCTACCACTCACCACGATCACGATGGCGATGAGGACCACGAGGATCCAGAGCGGGGCCGCGTTCAAGCCCATGAAGGTCAGCGCCACGACGATGCCGATCGCGATCACGAACCACCGTGTGACGGTTCCGATCAGGTCGATCACGTTCTGCGGGAGTTCGACCCTCGCCCCGTACCTCCGGATCGCGATGCCGACCAGCCTGCCGAGGATGGCGGCGACCACGATCGAGATCGCCGCCCACACGTAATCCCAGTTCGTGACGCCCGTCGTGTCGATGAGCTCGTCGATCTGCGCCGGCGTGACCTGCGCGATCATCCGCTGCATCGTGAGCATGGTGTCCCCATCCTCCCCGCTCGCCGATCAGCTGCCATCGTCGACGACGACCTCGTCGCCGGAGAAACGCCACCGGTCGCGTGATGCGCGTCCCTCGTCCACGTCAACGACGCCGAGCAGTGCCATGCCGACGAGGAAGAAGCCGGCCACCGAGAGGATGGCGATGCGGCTGTCGCCCGTCACTCCGCTGACGATGCCGAACACGAGTGGCCCGATGCCCGAGAGCTTCGAGAAGACCGAGAAGAAGCCGAAGAACTCCGCTGAGGCCTCCTCCGGGATCATCGTGCCGTACAGCGAACGGGAGAGCGCCTGCACGCCGCCGAGGACGAATCCCACCACCGACGCGAGGGCGAGGAACCCGACGCTCGAGCCCTCTGGGAGGAAGTAGGCCGCCACGGCCAGGCCGGTCCAGATCACCAGCGAGAGCATGATCGAAGGCTTCGTCCCGATGCGGCCCGAGAGGTGCCCGAAGAGGTAGGCCCCGAAGAACGCGATGAACTGCACGAGCAGGAAGGCGAGGCCGATGGTCAGGATCTCGAGCCCGAGCGTGTCCTCTGCGTAGGGACCCGACACGGCGATGACGGTGCCCACGCCGCTGTTGTAGAGGATGAAGGCGATCACGAAGAACAGGAGGTTCCTGAACCTCCCCAACCTCTTCCCCGTGGCCACCGTGCGCTGGAAGCCGACACGGGCGTAGGCGGACATCGCCATCGGCGGGCCACCGTCTCCATCGTCGGGCAGGCGGGCCAGTGAGAAGACCGTGAACCCGACCCACCAGATCCCCGAGCCGAAGATGGCGATGCGTGCCGCCATCGCCTCACTCAGCAGGGCGTCGGCGTCATCCCCGGAGAGCGAGATGAGGATGAGGGCCAGGAGCAGGTACAGGCCGCCGCCCAGGTAGCCGAGGGCGAAGCCCTTCGACGAGACGCGGTCGATGGTGTCGTCCGAAGCGATCTCGGGGAGGAAGCCGTCGTAGAAGACGTTGGCGGCGACGAAGCCGAACTGGCTGACGACCACCACCAGGAGGAAGATGGGTACCTGACCGTCGGGGACGAAGGGGATGACCAGTGCGAAGAACGCCCCGACGAACGCCCACATCCTGAGGAACCGCTTCTTCGCATCCGCATAGTCCGCGATCGCGCCGAGGACCGGCATGGCGAGGAGGAGCGCGATCGAGCCGATCCCCACGAGGATCGAGAAGAGCGCGTCGCCGCTGAGGCCCCAGTACTGGTCCGCCGGCATGATCGTGCCGGTGAAGAACGCTCCCACGACAGCGCCGAAGATGGTGATGTAGGCCGAGTTCGCCCAGTCGTACATCGCCCATCCGAAGATGGTGCGCTCATCGTTCCTCGGCACCGCCGCCATCGCCTTCGCCCTCGTGCATTGTCGGGTGGTGCGACGCTAGCAGCGGTCACCACGGGCTGCGGGATCGGTATCGCGGGCCGGATGCCAGACTCCACGGGTGCGACGAACGGCCCTCCTCATCGCCCTCGCCTCGAGCATCGTGGTCCTCGGTGGTGGGTCCGTCGCGGTGTCCGCTGGGGCGTCGAGCTGTGCCGAGCCCTTTCCCGGTGTGAACTGGGAGCGTGTCGACGGCCTCACCGTGGAGCTCGGCGTGGCGGGTGTGCCGTCGGGCCAGGTCGACCGTTTCGCCTCCGAGATCGAGTCCTCCGCCTCGGCGATCCAGCGGGACATCGGGGGCCTCGACGAGGTCGTGGTCTGTCTCGCCTCCCCGGCTTCGGCGATCGACACGTCTGCCTATGTACCCCCGACGACCCGCTTCCACGCACTCCTCGACGGCCCGAACAGCCTCCTCGCACTGTCGACCGAGCGCGTCGGCAACATCAAGCCCGCCGCCGCCTTCGGGCTCACCCACCTCGCCCTGTGGAACGCGAGTGGTGGCGAGGGGTGGCCCGAGCCGCTCGCGTCCACGATCGCCCAGTGGTACCGCGCCGTGGCGCTGGACCGCCTCGAGCTCTACCACGTCCAGGTGCAGGGCATCGACTTCAGCACCGACCCCATCACCGGCGAGGGCAACTACGGGCTGAGCTTCAGCACCGACCCGATCATCGACTGGTTCGCGTCCACCCAGCCGGCTGTGCGGGTGTGGGATCCGACGACCAATGAGGCCCCGATCGGTGACTTCATCGACTACACGGTCGCCCAGGAGGGCACCGCCGTGCTGCTGGACACGGACGAGGACGCATGGCAGCGCCGTGAGGGTGCATGGCGCACTGCGCTCGTTGCCGACCTCACAGGGCGCACCACGCCGACGACGACCTGGCGCAACGGCGTCATCGCATCGCTCGTGCTGATCGTTGTCGCCTCGCTGCTGGCCCTCGGCGGCTGGGCGGCCAAGCGCCGCCTCCGACGGCGTTCCTCCACGCCGGCACCGATCCCCGGGCTCTTCAGCGGCGACGAGCGGACCTAGCCGCCTGACACCCGCGCTCAGGTGTGGAAGACTCCCGGCATGGCCGATGAGTTCGATGACGCTTCGCTGGATGACTGGGTGGACTTCGCCGGTCACGATCACGGCGGCGGCGGAGCCCGTGGATCGTGGCGGCATCCGATCGTGTACGTGGCCGCTGCAATCGGCGTCGCGGTGCTGATAGGGCTGGTGCTCCTGCGTCCCACCGGTGCGTCACGTCCGGACATCGAGACACAGCGAAGCGTCCTCGGCCTCCCCACGGACTTCCTGTCGGCGACGGTCTCCGGTGTGACGATTGGACCGTGCGACTTCTTCCCGGAGCAGGACTGTGCCACGGTGTCGTTCCTCCTCACCGAGGGCCCCGATACCGGCCGCACCTACATCCAGACCTTCACGCAGGGAGGCTCGACACCTGAGTTCAGGGAGGGGCAGCGTGTCGTCATGTCCTATCGCGCACCAAACGGACGGGTGGATGCCGTCACGCAGGGTGCATGCGACTTCGACCCTTCCCAGACCTGTGACATCGTCGCGGTGGCCGTGACGAGGGGTGATCGGTTCGGTGAGACGCTCACGGTGTCCACGGCGCAGGGCTTCGACGAGTTCCGCGTCGGCGCCGACGTGGACATCTCCTTCGACGAGGACGGGTCGGCCATTGCGGTGGCATCCGCCGACGTCGCGTCCCAGTACCAGTTCTCGGACTTCGAACGTTCGTGGGTGCTGGCCATCGTGTTCGTGACGTTCTGCGTGGCGGTGATCGCACTGGGCGCCTGGCGCGGGGTGGCCGCGTTGGCAGGACTCGGCGCGACCCTCGTCATCGTGGTCGTGTGGCTGCTCCCCGCCATCCTCGACGGGCGCAATCCCGCCCTCGTCGCCCTGGTGGGTGCCTCTGCGGTGTCGTTCGTCGCCCTGTACCTGTCCCACGGCGTCAGCCGCATGACGACCGTGGCACTCCTCGGCACGATCGGTGCGCTCGTCCTGACCACGGTGCTGTCCGCGATCACCGTGTCCCTCGCGAACTTCACCGGGTTCGCGACCGAGGAGTCGACGTTGCTCGTCATCTTCGAGGGCATCGATGTCAGGGGCCTCGTGTTGGCAGGTATGGTCCTCGGCGCTGCCGGTGCGCTCGACGACGTCGCCGTGACGCAGGCGTCGTCGGTGTGGCAGCTCAAGCGATCACGACCCGATGCCGGGTTCGGTCCCCTGTGGGCGGGGGGTCTGCGGATCGGCCAACATCACATCGGCTCCACCGTCAACACACTGCTGCTCGCCTACCTCGGCGCCTCGCTCCCGCTTGCGATCCTGTTCACCCTCGCCGATCAGTCGCTCGGCACCGTGGTCAACTCCGAGGTCGTCGCGGTGGAGATCGTCCGCACCCTCGTGGGCAGTATCGGTCTCGTGGCCGCGGTCCCACTCACGACATGGCTCGCGGCGACGATCGCCTCCCGTGAGGAGGCACCGCCTCCGTCGCATCGGTAGCGGTACACCCCCGTCGCCATAGCGTTGGGGGTGCACGGCACACCGCCGTGTGTGAGACCAGGACGGGAGAACGACACGATGGGACGCATCGCACTGGTCGTGGCGGCCATCGCCCTCGTGGCTGCGGCATGCTCCGGCTCCGATGGAGAGGGCGTGGCGTCGCTCGAGGGCCAGGGCGGGTCCACGTCGCCATCGGATTCCTCGCAGCAGGACCGATCGGACGAGGCGGCGCTGCTCGACTTCGGCGCGTGCATGCGCGACAACGGCGTCCCCGAGTTCCCCGACCCCGTGTTCAACGCGGACGGCTCCGTCGACTTCGGCGTGACGCCCGGCCAGGAACCATTCCCCGAGATCGATCGCGAGGTGCTGACGGACGCCGTGGCTGCGTGTGTCGACGAGCTCGAGGGTGTCGCGATCGGGCCGGGGGGCGTCGCCTTCGACCTGACCGAGATCCAGGACAGGCTCGTGGAGTTCGCCGCATGCATGCGGGAGAACGGCGTCGACATCGACGATCCGGATCTCTCGGAACTGCTGTCGGGTGACGGCACCGCCACGGGTCCCTTCGGTGACCTGGACCCGACCGACCCCGAGATCCAGTCGGCGATCGAGGAGTGCAGGGGTGTGTTCACGGGGCTCGGGTTCGGTGAGTGACGTTCTCATCCTCTTCTCAGGCTGCTCTCAGGGCCCACTGAGCACCGGGTGGTGAGATGGGGAGATCCACACCCGGAGGTGCCGTGCCCAGACTCGTCGTACTCGTCGCCGCCATGGCGGTCGCGCTGACCGCGTGCGGAGGTTCATCCGGCGCCCGGGTCGCCTCCATCGAGGACCCCGCATTCGATCCGGCCACGAACACGACGACCGAGGCCGGCGTCGTCGATCAGGAAGCCGCGGTGCTCGCCTTCGCCGAGTGCATGCGAGACCAGGGTGTCACCGACTTCGAGGATCCCGACATCGGCGCCGACGGCTCCATCGAGTTCCGATTCCGCGGACAGGCCGAAGCCTCCGTGGTCGACCGGGAGACGATGCGAGCGGCCTTCGAGGCCTGTCGCACGGAGATCGAAGGACTTGCCTTCGGCCCGGGGTCCGTCGATCGTTCCGAGATCGAGGACGACCTCGTCGAGTTCGCCGCATGCATGCGCGAGAACGGGTACGACATGCCGGACCCGGACTTCGGCGCCACGGGGCCCGGTCAGGGCGACGGGGCGGGCCAGGGTGGGCCCTTCGCAGGGATCGACCCCGACGACCCGGCGTTCCAGGGTGCCATGGATGCGTGTCAGGAGGTCTTCGGAGGGCTTCCCTTCGGTGGCCGCGGTCCCGGAGACGGGCCGGACCAGGCCGGAGAGGGGTAGGCGTGACCTCACATCCCGATATGGTGGAGAATGGCCGCATGGACAAGGATCAAAGACCATCCGAGGAGTCGCGGGGCCCCGACGCGGTCGCCTCTACGCAGGAGCCCGTCACCGGCGACCCGAAGCGACCGGGGAGCGGCCGCATCTGGTGGATCCTCGCCGTGGTCGCCGTCATCGCGGCCGTCGTCGCGATCATCGTGCTGTCGAACCGCGGCGACGACGGTCAGGCGGCACCCGAGGCGCTGAACACCGCCACCGTCGAGCTGACCGATCTGGTCGCGACCGAGACCCTCTCCGGCACGCTCGGCTACGGGTCGGCGGAACCGCTGACATTCCGGTCGTCCGCAGATGGCGTCGTCACCGTCATCGGCCTCGCATCCGGCTTCGTCACCGACATCGTCCAGGAAGGCGAGATCGTCGTCTCCGGAGACGTCCTGTACGACGTGAACACACGTCCGGTCGTCGTCCTCGAAGGCGACACCCCTGCATACCGGGCGTTCTCGAACCGCATGTCGGACGGGCCGGACGTCGAGCAGCTCGAGCAGGCGCTGGTGGACCTGGGGCATGACCCCGATGGCGAGATCTCCGTGGACGAGGACTTCACGTCCGCCACCGCGGACGCGATCGAGCGGCTCCAGGAGGCGATCGGCGCGGAGGAAACGGGTCAGCTCGCACTCGGTGACGTGATCTTCGCCCCGACCAGCGCGTCCTTCGTCGCGGACGTCCTCGTCGACATCGCCGACCAGGTGGCTCCCGGGACGCCGATCATCGCGACGTCGGCGCCGATCGGGGGCACCGTCACCTCGATCGCCGACGAGGGCTCGGTGATCGGGCAGGGCGAGGTCCTCCTGACGATCGACCAGGAACCGGTGGTCCTCCTCATCGGCGAGATCCCCGCCTATCGGACGATGACCGCCGGTATCGAGGGCGACGACGTCGCGCAGCTCGAACGGAACCTCGCCGACCTCGGCTTCGGCGACGTCGACGGCTTCGCGGTCGACGGTGACTACGACACCGCGACGACGCTCGCCGTGGCCGCCTGGCAGGCAGCGACGGGAGCGAGTCCCGATGGCGTGGTCAACCTCGGGGACGTGTACGTATCGCCCACGCCGGTGCGCATCAGTGAAGCCCTCGTCGGGCCGGGAGACGCCGTGGCCAACGGCACGCCCATCCTCAGGTCGTCCGTCAGTTCCACGTTCGTCACCGTGGAGCTATCGACCGATGACCAGGACCTCGTGGCCGTCGGTGACGCCGTCGTGGTCGTCCTGCCGGACGGGACGGGGGAGCCAGCCGTCGTCACCGACATCGGGAGCGTCGTGCTCGCCACCCAACAGGGCGACACCTACTTCGAGATGACCGTCACGCTCGACGATCCGGAGGCGGCACAAGGCCTCGACGAGGCGCCCGTCGACGTCGAGGTCATCGGGGACCGTGCGGACGGCGTTCTCGTCGTGCCCGTGACCGCGCTGGTCGCACTCGCCGAGGGTGGCTACGCCGTCGAGGTGGCGGACGCCGACGGCTCCACCTCACTCGTCGCGGTGGATCCCGGGCTCTTCGCAGACGGCTTCGTCGAGGTCACCTCCTCGGACCTCGAGCCCGGGATGGAGGTCGTGGTGCCGTGACGATCGCCCGGCCCGTGGCGCCGTCCCACACCGCCCTGTCGCTCACGGCAGTGACAAAGGAGTATCAGGGGACCCCGCCGGTGCGGGCGCTGCGCGGCATCGACCTCCAGATCGGCGATGGCGAGCTCGTGTCGATCGTCGGGCCGTCGGGAAGCGGCAAATCGACGCTCCTCCACATCGTGGGCACACTCGATCGCGCCACGGCGGGTGACGTGCACGTCGCGGGCTTCGATATCGCACGCCTCACGGACAGGCAACTGTCCGCGCTGCGTGCGCAGCACATCGGATTCGTCTTCCAGCAGTTCTTCCTGCTGGCGGGTGAGAGCGCCCTCGACAACGTGGCAGACGGGCTCCTCTACACGGGGATGCCACTCGGCGACCGTCGCAGGCTCGCCGCAGAGGCACTCGACAAGGTCGGTCTTGAGCACCGGTCATCGCACATGGCCACCAAGCTCTCCGGTGGCGAACGGCAGAGGGTGGCGATCGCCCGCGCGCTCATCGGGAACCCGCGCATCGTCCTCGCGGACGAGCCGACGGGGAACCTCGACAGCCAGACGGGTGCGTCGATCATCCGCCTGCTCGAGGAGCTCAACGACGAGGGGACGACGATCGTCGTCATCACCCACGACAGGGACATCGCCGACGTGTTCCCGCGACAAGTGGCGCTCCTCGACGGTCGGATCGCACACGACTCCGGTGCGTCGACGTGACGGGGACGATCGCGCCGCCACGCATGACCGCAGCCGACGCCATCCGCGCCGCGGGTATCGGACTCCGCACGAGGCGCCTCCGATCGGTCCTGTCCGCCCTCGGCATCATGATCGGCATCGGTGCGATGGTCGCGGTGCTCGGTCTCTCGGAGAGCTCGAAGTCGGATCTCCTCGCCCAACTCGATCGCCTCGGGACGAACATGCTCCAGGTGCAGGCGGGATCCGGGATCGGGCTCGGGCCCGGGACCCTCCCGGAGGCGGCGCCATCGATGGTGTCACGCATCGGGCCCGTCGAGACGGTCGCCTCCGTGGCGGAGGTGCCGGATGCCCGCGTCTACAAGAACGATCTCATCCCATCCGGCCAGACGGGTGGCCTCAGCGTGAGGGCAGCCGATGACAACCTGCTCTCGACACTCCAGGGGTCGATGGCTGATGGCGTCTTCCTCGACGAAGCGACTCCCGACTACCCGGTGACGGTGCTCGGCGCCGTCGCCGCGGAGCGTCTCGGTGTCCGCAGCCTCGACACGCCGACGCGGGTCTGGATCGGAGGCGAGTGGTTCACCGTGGTCGGCATCATGGACTCGCTCGAGCTCTCGCCGGACCTCGACCGCAGCGCACTCGTCACGCTGACGGCCGCCGAGACGTATCTGCAGGATGATCTCGTGCCGAGCACGATCTACGTCCGCACCGATCCATCCTCCGTCGACGACGTCCGCAACGTGATGGCCGCAACCGCAAACCCGGAGAACCCCGATCAGGTTGAGGTCACACGTCCCTCGGACGCCCTCGAGGCGCGCGACGCCGCCGAATCGGCGCTGACCAACCTCTTCCTCGGTCTCGGCGCCGTCGCCCTGCTGGTCGGGGGTGTCGGCATCGCAAACGTCATGGTGATCTCGGTGCTCGAGCGGCGCGGTGAGATCGGTCTCAGGCGAGCACTCGGCGCAACACGGCGCCACATCGCGCTCCAGTTCCTCGGCGAGTCGCTGCTCCTCTCCGGGATCGGAGGGGTGGGTGGTGTCCTCCTCGGTTCCGCCGTCACCGCCGTGTACGCCTCATGGCAGGGGTGGGACGTCCTCGTTCCACCGGTCGCGATCGTCGGAGGCCTGGTGGCCGCGCTGGCGATCGGGGCCGTCGCGGGCCTCTACCCCGCAATGCGAGCGGCCCGTGTGTCGCCGACCGAGGCGCTGCGGACCTTGTGAGGCGATTCGCGTGGTTTCCGGGATGCGCCGGTAGCCTGCCCGCCATGCCGCATCTCCGCTCCCTGCATCTGCTCGTCGTCGTCGTCGCCATCGCCGTGCTCGGCGCGTCGTGTGACAGCTCGTCGGAGGCGCCGTCGACCTCGGCCGGAGGGGGCAGCACGGAGGGCACGTCGACGTCGTCGACGACGACCACCGTCGCCCCCGTCACATCGATCCCCGCTGACTCCGTCCCGGGAACGAACTCCCCGTCGATCCCCGACGGTGTCGCGTCCCAGATGAGGTCCCAGATCGGCACCATCATCCTCGACGTCGAGGAGTCGAGGGGCCTGCCGTTCCTCGAGGTGCCGACCGTGACCATCCTCGACACCGACGCGTTCACCGCACGGGTCAACGAGCAGCTCGTCTCGGAGCTCGACGAGGAGGAGGTCGCAGGCCAGGACGCCATGTTCACGCTGCTCGGCATGCTCGATCCTGATGTCGACCTGGGGCAGTTGCTGATCGACCTCTACACGGAGCAGGTCGCTGGCTTCTACGATCCGGACGCCAAGGAGATGGTCGTGCCGGTGTCGATCGACGGGATCACGCCCCTCCAGGAGATCACGATCGCCCACGAGCTCGTCCATGCCCTGACCGATCAGCACTTCGACTTCAACGACGAGTACGAGCGCCGTGTCGACGAGGGCACCGGTGACGACGCCGCGGGGATGCTCGGCCTCGTCGAGGGTGACGCCACGTACCAGCAGTTCCTCTATCTCGAGTCGTTCGATCCCGCCAAGGCAGCACGCGCCGCGCTCGAGGCCATGTCGATCGACACGTCGGTCCTCCAGGGTGTGCCCCAGTGGATCCAGAAGGACCTCTCCTTCCCGTACGAACAGGGGCTGGTGTTCACCGGGTACCTGGTCTCCGAAGGGGGCCTGAAGGCCGTCGATGAGGCCTACCAGGCGCCTCCATCGACCACCGAGCAGATCCTCGATCCGGTCAAGTACACGCGAAACGAGCTGCCAGAGGATCTCGCACCGCTCTCCGTGGACCTCGACGGCTGGGAGCTCTTCGACGAGGCATCCTTCGGCGAGTGGGGAGTCCGCCTCCTGCTCACCGACACCCTGCCGCCCGGTGAGCTCGTACAGGTCGCCTCAGGATGGGGCAACGACACCTATCGCCTCTTCCTACGGGGTGACGACACGACGATCGTGTGGTCCTACCTCGCCGAGACGGTGGAGGACGCGGAAGAGCTCACCAACGCCCTCATCACCCATGTCCGAAGCAGGATGGACGTCGGGGCGTCCGAGGAATCGCTGGGGGGTCTGGAGTTCGTCGGAGGGTCGACGTACGCCTTCATCGACCGCATCGACGACCGGATCTACCTCATCGCCTCGACCGACGCCGCCGCGGGTGAGGACGTTCGCACCCAACTCGGCATCTAGCGCCACGTCGCCCCAGACCCCGCCGAAGCCGCGCGGGCGCTCATCGAATGCATCCGACAGGGGGGTGGAACCGGGTCGGCCCACGTGGTACCCATGGTGCGATGGTCCGACCGAGGGCGTCAGGCGGGCGTGGCAGGCAGCGAGCGAGCGCTCAGCCGCGACCAGCGTTCGGCTTGCGGCCGTGGTTCGCCTTCGAGCGGCGAGCGCGCAGTTTTCGCTTCTTTGCCTTTGCCATAGTGGGCGAAAGCGTACCAACCCCCGACGGCTACCGCAGGGTCGGGTTGCTCGGCCCGGGGTGGGCGCTCGATGCCGTCCACGTGGCGGTGGGCCACCGGGCGCGCCGACTCGGGGTGAAGGCGGGGGGCGTCGATCATCTCGTGCTGTCGACTCGTTCGATCCACACCTTCGGGCTCGATCGTGCCGTGCGGGTGACGACCATCGATGGCGACGGCCTCGTGACGGGATCCGAGGTGGTGGCGCCCCGGCGAGTGCGTGCGTGGCTGCGCCGAATGTGGGTCCTCGAGACGCCAGTGGATGCCCCGGCTCCCATCATCGGCACGACCATCGGCGTCGTGGCATCATCGGTGCCATGCCCGGAGCCCTGATCCTGTGCGCGACACCGATCGGCAACCTCGGCGATGCAAGCCGCCGCCTCGCTGACGCCCTCACCGAGGCGGACGTCATCTACGCCGAGGACACGCGTCGCACGGGCGTGCTGTTGTCGCATCTCGGCGTGGCGACACCGATGAGGAGCTTCTTCACGGGGAACGAGCGATCGCGGCTCGACGAGCTGAGGACGGACCTCGAGGAAGGCAGGACGGTCGCGCTCGTGTCGGATGCGGGGACACCCGTCATCAGCGACCCCGGGGCCACTGCCGTCGCCGCGGCCGTCGAGGCAGGTGCCCTGGTCACGGCGGTGCCCGGTCCCAGTGCCGTCACGATGGCGGTCGCGCTCTCCGGGTTCGACGGCGACCGCTTCGTGTTCGACGGGTTCCTCCCGCGCAAGGGTCGTGCGCGTTCGGAGGCCCTCGCCGCCATCGCGGGTGAGACGCGCACGGTCGTCGTGTTCGCCTCTCCCCATCGTGTCGCGGACGACCTCGCCGATCTCGCCACGGCGTCCGGTGAGGGTCGGCGGGTGGTCGTGGCGAGGGAGCTGACGAAGATGCACGAAGAGGTGTGGCGCGGCACCCTCGCGTCGGCGGCGGAGGAGTTCGCTGACGTGGATCGCCAGCGCGGGGAGTTCACCCTGGTCCTCGAGGGCGCCCCACGGGTCGAGGCGACCATCGAGGAGGCGGTCGAGCTCGCTCGCGACCTCATCTCTGCAGGTGCCACGACGTCGGATGCCGTGCGCGAAGCAGCGCGTGCCGTGGGGGTCAGCCGACGAGAGGTGTATGACCGCGTCGTGCGGCCCGACCGGGACGGGACTCCGGCCTAGAGCTCGGCGAGCCGTGCCCTGCAGTCCGCGCAGACCGCCCTGCCTGCGAACGTCTCGAGCCGTTCCGCTGCACCGCAGAAGACGCACGAGGCATCGAGCTTGCGAAGGACGATCCCACCGTTCTCAACCGTGATGGCCAATTCGTCCCCCTCATGGATGTTGAACAGGCGGCGTGTCTCAGCCGGAACGACGATCCTCCCCAGGTCGTCGATCTTCCTGACCATGAGCGTATCCACAGGTGAAACCTCCACGTCGACACCGGCGGGCGCCGGTACGGTCGAGCGTACCCCCGGGCATCCGGTACAGGGTCCCGTCGGCGAGCCTTCGTCCCGATGTGGACGGGACGGTGGCCGTCGGGTGCGAAGCGGTGGGTACCATCGCCACGATGCCGGAACATGTCCCCAAGAAGGTCCTCGTCGCGGTCGCCTGGCCGTACGCCCAGGGGCCGCTGCACCTCGGGCACCTCGCGGGGGCGAACCTGCCCGCCGACATCTATGCCCGTTTCCGCCGCTCCGTCGGCGACGACGTCATCATGGTGTCGGGATCCGACGTCCACGGCACCCCGATCACGGTGAAGGCCGACGAGCTCGGCATCTCGCCGGATGAGGTCGTGGCGAGGTACCACGGAGAGTTCCTCGATGCCTGGGACGTCATGGACATCCAGTGGGACCTCTACACCACGACCGGCACCGAGACCCACAAGCGGGTCGCGCAGGAGTTCTTCCTGCGCCTCCTCGAGAACGGCTACCTCTACATCGACACCGCCGAGCAGTACTTCGACGAGCAGGAGGGCCGCTTCCTCCCCGACCGGTACGTGGAGGGCACGTGCCCCCACTGTGGCTACGAGGACGCCCGCGGCGACCAGTGCGACAACTGCGGCAAGACACTCGACCCGCTCGACCTGATCCATCCGAGGAGCAAGCTCTCGGGAACGACGCCCGTCCTCAGGTCCACCGACCACTACTACTGGAGGCTGAGCGCATTCGAGGAACCGCTCCTCGAGTGGCTGAAGACCCGCGAAGGTTGGCGCCCCCACGTCGTGAACTTCGCCATCGGCATGGTGTCCGATGGCCTCCACGATCGCGCCTTCACCCGTGATCTCGACTGGGGCATCCCGCTCCCGGTCGACGACCTCGGGCCCGGCAAGTCGATCTACGTCTGGTGGGAGGCAGTGATGGGCTACCTCTCCGCACCCCAGGAGTGGGCGGCGATCCATGGTGATCCCGATGCGTGGAAGGCGTGGTGGGAGGATCCGGACGCCGAGTCGTACTACTTCCTCGGCAAGGACAACGTCCCGTTCCACGCCATCTACTGGCCCGCCCTCATCATGGGCCACGGTGGCCTGAACCTGCCGACGGACGTGCCTGCCAACCAGTTCCTCACCTTCGGTGGGCGGAAGGCGTCGAAGTCGAGGGGCGTGGGACGCCCCCTCGAGTGGTACCTGGAGCACTTCGAGACCGATGCCCTTCGCTACGCCATCGCCCAGGCCCTTCCGGAGACGAACGACTCGGACCTCTCCGACGACGAGATCGTCCGACGCGTCAACGATGAGTTGGTCGCGGCGTGGGGGAACCTGGTGAACCGGGTCGTCTCGATGACGGCCAGGTACTTCGACGGTGTCGTGCCGGAACCCGGCGAGCTCACGGAGGCCGACACCAAGGCGCTCGATGGCGCACAGGCGTCCCTCGACGAGGCAGGCGCAGCCCTCTACGCCGTCCGGCTCCGCGCAGGCATCGCACGGGCGATGCAGGGAGCCCAGGACGCCAATGCCTACCTCAACGACCTCGAACCCTGGAAGACGGCGAAGACGGACGAGCGACGGACCGCCACGACGTTGTGGGTCGCGCTCCAGATCATCGCGGCGACCGCGGTGGTCCTCGCACCGTATCTCCCCGGTTCCTCACGGGCGGTCCTCGAGGCGCTCGGGATCACGGTCGGCCCCGACGGCCCCGCATGGGAGGCCCCCCTGGTGGTGCCCGGCACGACCCTCGGTGCGCTCGGTCCGCTGTTCTCGAAGGTCGAGCTCGAGCCGGAGGAGTGACCGTGCCAGGACCCGGCTGGGTCGACACCCACGGACACCTCTTCCTCCTCGAGGACGACCCATCGGTGTCGCTCGCAAGGGCTGCAGCGGCCGGTGTCGACTGGGTGGTGTGTCCCGGCATCGATGTCGCCTCCAGCGAACAGGCACAACGGATCTCGCACGACCACCCTGCCTCGGTGAAGTGGTCGGCAGGCCTCCACCCCCACGACGCCTCGTCCTGGCCGGACGTCGCGGACCGCATCGCCGAGCTCGCCATGAACGCGGATGCGTTGGGGGAGTGCGGGCTGGACTACTACAGGGAGCTCTCGCCTCGTGACCACCAGATCGCGGCCTTCGCAGGACAGCTCCAGCTCGCGTCCGACCTGGGGAAGCCGATCATCATCCACTGCCGCGACGCCTTCGCCGACGTCCATGATGCCCTCGAGCGCGCCGCCCTCGGCGGGCGAGCGGTGCTCCACTGCTGGACGGGCGGACCGAAGTGGACGAAACGGTTCCGTGACCTCGGGGCCACGTTCTCGTTCGCAGGGCCACTCACCTATCCGACGGGCGACACGCTGCGGCTGGCCGCCGCGCAGGCACCCCACGATCGGACGATGGTCGAGACCGATGCCCCGTACCTGACGCCGCAGGCGAAGCGGTCGGAGTCGAACGAGCCCGCCTACCTCCCGTACACGGGCCGTGCCCTCGCGGACGTGTGGGGTGTCGATGTCGACGAAGCCGCCCGGCTCACGTCGGCCACCGCCGCGCGAGTGTTCGGGGCTCCCCATGCCCGATGAGTCCCAGCCCCGTTCGGAGATCCGATCGATGCTCCACGTGCACGGGCACCGACCCGACCGCGACCTCGGCCAGAACTTCCTCGCCGACCCCAACATCGTTCGCAGGATCGTCACCACGGCCGACGTCGAGGGGCGACGGGTGGTGGAGATCGGCGCCGGAACGGGGGCGCTCACCTCGGTGCTCGCGACCGTCGCCGACCAGGTCGTCGCCTACGAGGTGGATGAGCGACTCCTCCCCATCCTGGAAGGCTCGCTCGGTGGGGCCGCCAACGTCGAGGTGCGGCATGCCGACGCCTCCCGGATCGAGCTCTGCGACGATCTGGGTCCCGGCCCATGGACCATGGTCGCGAACCTCCCGTACCACGTGGGGACCGGGATCGTCCTCGATGCCCTGCGCCACTCGCCGTGCATCGAGCGCTTCGTCGTGATGGTGCAGGCCGAGGTCGCCGAGAGGCTCCTTGCCGGCCCCGGATCGAGGACCTATGGCCTTCCGTCGATCGTGGTGGGCCTCCACGCCAAGGGGAGGCGGGCGTTCGGGGTGCCCCGACAGGTGTTCGAGCCCGCACCCCGCGTCGACTCGGCCGTCGTCGTCCTCGATCGCATACCCGCACCCGACCGCTCGGAGAGGGCGATCGAGATCGCCGCCGCCGGATTCGGCAAACGTCGCAAGATGCTCCGGGGCTCGCTCACCGGCACGGTCGAGGACCCATCGGGAGTGCTGACCCGGGCCGGCATCGCCCCGACGTCGAGAGCGGAGCAGCTGTCGCCGATGGACTACGTTGCCCTCGCACGAATCGAAGCAGGAGGGGAGGGGATGGCGCGATGAGGGCGCTCGCCCACGCGAAGGTCAACCTCGCGCTGGCCGTGTATCCGCCCACGGCGGATGGTTACCACCCCCTTCGCGGGATCTTCCAGTCGGTCTCGCTGTCGGACACGATCACGATCACCTCTGCGAGCAGTGACGTCATCGAGGTGTCCAACGACGAGGCCCCTGCCGACGACTCGAACCTCGCGTGGCGTGCCCTCGACGCGGCCCGCCGGACCGCCAGGGTGGGCCAACCCGCAGCGCTGTCGATCGTGAAGCGCATCCCTGCGGGTGCGGGACTCGGGGGAGGCTCCGCCGATGCGGCAGCGGCGCTCGGCCTGATGGCACGACGGTTCGGCCTCGACGACGAGACGGCGGGCGAGATCGCCGAGGGCCTGGGTGCGGACGTGCCGTTCGCCTATGTCGGTGGTTCCTGCCTCGCCGAAGGCAGGGGTGAGCGTCTCACACCGATGGCTCCGCTGGGGGGCTTCGCCCTCGCCATCGTCGTGCCTCCGTTCTCGATGTCCACACCGGCGGTGTTCAGGGCATGGGACCTGCTCGACGGGCCCGAAGGCCCGGCGATACCCGACGGCGATCTCCCGCCGGCGCTCAGGGGAGGACCACCCATACGCAACGACCTCTTCCCTGCGGCGGTGTCGATGGACGAGCGCGTCGGCTCATGGGCATCGGACCTCGCCTCGCGCTGGGGCACCTCCGTCGCGATGACGGGCTCGGGCTCGGCCCTGTTCGCCTTCTTCCCGTCACTCGACGAGGCGACCTCCGCAGCCGATACCTTCGACCTCCCGAGTCGCCTTGCGGTTGGCGTGGAACCGCTCGACCGCGGATGGGAGCCGATCGATGGGTGAGGGCAGGGGACTGCAGGGTCGCCGGCTCTACACTCGGACGCCGCGCAACCCGCGATGGGGGGTGGTGTAATTGGCAGCACGGATGGTTTTGGTCCATCAAGAACGGGTTCGAATCCTGTCCCCCCAGCTGACCCGCCGCAGGTCCACGAGGGGGTCGACCGCTGTTCCCCGCGCCTGGGGGGCGCTGAACTGGCACACTGGGGACAGGCGCACCGGGAACAGCCACGAGGGAGGTGCCGCATGAGTGTTCGCGTCATCGTCCTCGCCGCCGGCAAGGGCACCCGCATGAAGACCGACATGGCGAAGGTGCTCCACGAGGCGGCGGGCAGGACCCTGCTGCAATGGGCGATGTCCGAGCTGGAGGCACTCGATGTCGTCGAGACCGCCGTCGTGGTGGGCCATCAGGCCGAAGAGGTGGCGAAGCGATGTCCCGAAGGTGTCGCCGTGGTCGTGCAGGAGCCCCAGCACGGCACCGGCCACGCGGCATCGGTCGGCCTCACAGGCCTCTCCGCGATCGACGGACCCGTGTTGGTCCTCCCCGGCGACATGCCGCTGATCCGATCGTCGTCGCTCGCCGCACTCGTCGCCGCGCACGAGGACGCCGGGGCGGCGTCATCGATCCTGTCGGTCCACCTCGACGATCCGTCCGGGTACGGGAGGGTCGTGCGTCGCGACGGAGCGGTCGTCGCGATCGTCGAGGAACGCGATGCGACCCCCGAGCAGAAGCGGATTGCGGAGATCAACACCTCGGTGTACGTCTTCGACGGCCCACTCCTCGCGGACGCCGTGGGTCGCATCGGCACCGACAACGACCAGGGGGAGTACTACCTCACCGACGTGATCGAGGTGCTCGTCGCCGATGGTCATCGCGTGATCGCCGTGTCGGTCGATGCGGAGGAGGGCACGGGGGTCAATTCCCAGCGCCAACTCGCCGACGTCGCCCGCGTGCTGCGACGCCGCATCAACGATCGGCTCCTCGACAGCGGGGTGTGGATGCTCGACCCCGAACGCA
Source organism: uncultured Acidimicrobiia bacterium (assembly GCA_963792405.1). Taxonomy (GTDB): domain Bacteria; phylum Actinomycetota; class Acidimicrobiia; order Spongiisociales; family UBA5794; genus SZUA-442. Next base: position 1,378,154 of record CAWBVU010000006.1, on the reverse strand, counting down.
CGTACGTCGATGCGACGGCGATCGTGGAGCCGGGCGCGAGGCTCCATCCCGAGACCCATCTCGTCGGCGACACCTCGATTGCAGCGGGAGCCGAGGTCGGCCCCAACGTGCACCTCACCGACACGTCGGTGGCGAGCGGTGCGAGGGTCCAGCAGGCTGTGGCCATCTCCGCCACGATCGGCCAGGACGCCCAGGTGGGTCCGTTCGCCTACCTGCGTCCCGGCGCGACCCTCGGCCGAGGTGCAAAGGTCGGCACCTACGTCGAGGTCAAGGGATCGGTGATCGGTGACGGCTCGAAGGTGCCGCACCTGTCGTACATCGGCGATGCCACGATCGGCACGGAGACGAACATCGGCGCGGGGACGATCACCGTGAACTACGACGGGTACGCCAAGCACCGCACGGTGATCGGTGACAACGTGCGGATCGGTTCCGACACCATGCTCGTGGCTCCCGTCACCGTGGGGGACAACGCATTCACCGGGGCGGGCAGCGTGGTCACCGCCGACGTGCCCCCTGGCGCGCTCGCCGTCGAGCGATCGCCACAGAAGAACGTGGAGGGGTACGCTGAGAAGCGGCGGCGCCGTGCAGAAGGGGACGAGGGCTGATGGAACGGCCAGGGCGGAAGCGACTCATGCTGTTCACCGGCTCGGCGAACCCCGAGCTCGCCGAGGCAGTGGCGAAGCTCCTCGACGTCGAACTCGGTGGAGTCGAGCGTTCGAGGTTCGCAGACGGCGAGATCTACATCAGGTTCACGGAATCCGTCCGTGGCGCCGACTGCTTCGTCATCCAGAGCCACAGCGCCCCGATCAACGAGCACATCATGGAGCAGTTGATCATGATCGACGCCCTCAAGAGGGCCTCGGCGAAGCGCATCACCGCCGTCATGCCGTCGTTCCCGTATGCCAGGCAGGACAAGAAGGGGCGGCCGCGCGAACCGATCACCGCGAAGATGATGGGTGACCTCTTCATGACGGCGGGCGCCGACCGCATCGCGTCCGTCGATCTCCACACCGGGCAGGTGCAGGGCTTCATCGACGCGCCCTTCGACTCGCTCACGGCCCTCCCGCTGTTCGAGGAGTACCTCTCCCACCGGATCGATGGCCCGATCACCTTCGTGTCGCCCGACTCGGGCGGTGTCAAGCGGGCAACGAAGTTCGCTGCGCACCTCGAAGCCGAGGTCGCCTTCGTCTACAAGCGCAGGCGGACCGACGTCAGGAACGAGATCGAGGCGGACCAGGTGGTCGGCGAGGTCGCGGGCCGCCACTGCATCATCGTCGATGACATCATCGACACGGCAGGGACCGTGGTGGCCTCCGCCGATCTCCTCATCGCGAGGGGTGCACTGTCCGTGATGGTGCTCGCCACCCACGGCGTGTTCTCGCCCCCCGCCGTCGAGCGCCTCGCGGCCGCTCCATTCTCCGAGATCGTCATCACCAACACCCTCCCGGTGTCGCGGGAGGCGCTCGGGCTCGCCAACCTCACCGTCCTGTCGGTGGCGCCCATCGTGGCGGGTGCGATCGAGGCGATCTTCAACGACCACTCAGTCAGTGAGATCTTCAAGGGTGAGAACACCTGAGGTCGAGGACCTCCCCCCAGCCACCATCGTGACCCCCGAGCAGGTGGCCGTGCGCGTCGCCATCGGGTTCCAGGGATACCGGCGAAGGTTCAAGTCGGTGACCAGACGCGCGGGTGCCCGCTTCGAGAGCCGCGACTGGTCGTCGATCCGACGTGATCTCCTCGAGCGCATCGATGCCTATGCAGAAGCGGTCGACGAGACGATCGAGTCCCTCCTCGACATGGGCTTCCGCACGACGGACAGGGACACGTGGTCGGCGGCCCGTGCGATGTTCCGCGCCGACCACGTCGCCGATCCGTACCACGAGATCGCGGAGACGTTCTTCAACTCGGTGGCCAGGCAGCTGTTCGGTACCGAGGGCATCGATCCCCACCTCGAGTTCCTCGCCCCTGCGGTGGGGTTCCGACCGGCGGACCGCGACGACATCCTCCGTACCTATCGGACCGACGGCGACCGGGTCGAGCTGCTCGCCGAGCTGCTGAGGGACTGTCGGTTCCACGCCTCGTGGACGGACCTCACCCACGACCTGCGAGAGGGCGCCGTGATGATGCCTGCGGGCGCTGGGATCGTCGAGGTCGTCGACTCCCTCTTCTACCGGGGCAAGGGCGCCTATCTCGTCGGCCGTCACGTGTCCGGCGATGGCGTCGTGACACCGTTCTCGCTCGCGATCCGTCACGGCCGCTGGGGGCTCCGCCTGGGCGCCGTGCTGGTGGGGGAGGACGACCTGGCCATCCTGTTCTCCTACACGCGATCGGCCTTCCTCGTGACCGTCGACCATCCGGCCGCGCTCGTCTCGTTCATCAGGGAGCTGCTCCCGACCAGGCATCCGTCGGAGGTGTACGGAGCCATCGGATTCCGCAAGCAGGCGAAGACGGAGCGGTTTCGCGAGCTCTCCCGCCACCTCGCCGTGAGCAGCGACCGCTTCGTCCTCGCACCCGGGACGCCGGGGCTCGTCATGATCGTGTTCACCCTCCACGGGTACGACGTCGTGTTCAAGGTCATCAGGGATCGATTCCCTCCCCAGAAGCAGGTGACGCCGGACGACGTCGCCGCCGGGTACAGGATCGTGTCGCGTCACGACCGAGCAGGCCGCCTCGTCGAGGCGCAGCGCTTCGTCGACCTGAGGCTCCCCGTCGGCCGATTCGAGCCCTCCGTGCTCGAGGAGCTCCTGACGGAGGCGTCGAGGACGGTGCGGATCACGAACGGTGACCTCAACCTCGCCACGGTGTACGTGGAGAGGAAGGTGATCCCCCTCGACGTGTACGTTCGCACCGCCACCGTAGAGGAGGCCACGAGGGTCGTGATCGACTACGGGGCCGCCATCAAGAACATGGCGGCGTCGAACATCTTCCCCGGCGACATGCTCCTCAAGAACTTCGGCGTCACCGCCAGGGGAAGGGTCGTGTTCTACGACTACGACGAGATCGGTCTCATCACCGACTACCGATTCAGGGACCTCCCCGAGTCGGACGACCCGTACGACGACCTCGCGGAGAGCCCCGCCCACGGTGTGGGCCCCCACGACGTCTTCCCCGAGGAGCTGGCTCGGTTCCTCGGGTTGAAGCCGGGGCTGCGCGAGGCGTTCCTCGACCACCACGCAGACCTGTTCGATCCCGGCTTCTGGAACGCGATCAAGGAGCGACTCGAGTACGGGGAGGTCATCGAGATCCTGCCGTATCGGCGCTCGCGATCCCTGGAGGCACCATGATCACGAGAACGCTCACCATCGCGACCGGCCCGTCCGCGGCAGTGGTCGACATCACACACGAGCTGGAGGCGTTCGCGGCAGGGCGAGGCGATGGCCTCCTCAACGTCTTCGTGCCGCACGCAACGGCGGGCGTGGCGATCATCGAGACGGGCGCGGGATCCGACGACGATCTCCTCGCGGCCGTCGAGCGTATCCTGCCGCCTGACGACCGGCTCTACCGCCATCGACACGGCTCGCCCGGCCACGGAGCCGACCACGTCCTCCCCGCCTGGATTGCCCCGTCGGTGGTCCTCCCCGTGGTCGACGGCACCCCCGCCCTCGGCACGTGGCAGTCGGTCGTCGTGGTCGACCCCAACCGGGACAATCCGACCAGGCAGGTCATCCTGTCCTTCCTCTCCGGCTGACGATCCGGGCCGCGGCGGCGAGTGCGCCGACCTGCGACCCACGTGGTAGGACGTCGGAGTGCGTACACTTCCTTGCCGACTCCCCGAGATCTCCAGGAGAATTCCATCATGCAGCAGGAAACCCTGCAGGCCTCCAAGCGCGTGACGAAGGGAAGCCGCGCCTCGAACCGCCTCCGCCGCGAAGGGCGCGTCCCCGCCGTCGTCTACGGAACCACCATGGACCCGCAACCCGTCCATGTGTCGTCGCACGACCTCTTCGTCGCCCTCCACACCGAGGCAGGCCTCAACGCGATCATCGAACTCGACATCGATGGCACCCCCGTCCTCACCGTGGCCCGTGAGTTGCAGCGCAACCCCGTGCGGGGGGACATCGAGCACGTCGACTTCATCGAGGTGCGGATGGACACCGAGATCCAGGCGGAGGTCGGCCTCGACCTCGTCGGCATCCCTGAGGGCGTCAAGGACGACGGCGGCATCCTCGAGACGCTCGAGGCCTCCGTGTCGATCAGCGCCCTCCCGAACAAGATCCCCTCGACCATCGAGGTCGACGTCACCTCGCTGCGCATCGGCGACACGCTGAAGATCGAGGACCTTCCCTCCATCGACGGCGTGACGTACCTTGCCGAGCCCGAGCACGCCCTCGCCACCGTGGTCCACGCCAGGGCCGAGGAGGAGCCCGAGGCGGCGATCGAGATGCTCGAGGGCGAGGAGCCTGAAGGCGAAGCTGCGAGTGTCGAAGCCGATGCCGTTGAGGACGAGGGCTGACCGCGGCCCTCGACCCCTGCCTCGTCGTCGGGCTCCGCAACCCGGGCGCCCGGTATGAGGGAACCCGTCACAACGTCGGAGCGGTCCCTGTCGAGCGACTCGCCGCGGGCCACGATGCCCCGCTACGGCGCGCACCCCAGGGAATCCGCGCCGAGATCGCAGAGATGAACCTCGATGGCGTGCGAGTCGTCGCTGCGCTTCCGACGACGTTCATGAACGAATCGGGCCAGACGGTGGCGCCCCTCGTGCGGTACTACGGCATCGACCTCGACCGGCTCCTGGTGGTGCACGACGACATCGACGTCCCCTTCGCGAAGATGAAGATGCAGTTCGGTCGGGGTCACGGAGGCAACAACGGCGTGCGCTCCACCATCGGGTCCCTCAGGTCGAACGACTTCTGGCGGCTCAAGATCGGTGTCGGACGTCCACCGGGACGCAAGGATCCTGCGGACTTCGTGCTCGAGCGATTCTCGAACGCCGAAAGGGAGGACATCGGCACCGCCGTGTACCGTGCGGTGGAGGTGATCGAGCGTTTCGTCGGCTTCGGTGGCGAGGACGCCCGGCAGTTCACAGGCGAACGCAACGAGTGATCGCACCCGTCAGTGCGATCGGCCCGCGCGGCTGCGGGCATCGAGATCGAGGAGGGTGGCATGACGCGTTTCGTGGGTGCGATCGACCAGGGCACGACAAGTTCCCGGTTCGTGATCGTGGACGAGGACGGTGCGTTCGTGTCCATGGCCCAGGTGGAGCACCGACAGATCCTTCCACGCCCGGGATGGGTCGAGCATCGACCGGACGAGATCTGGGAGAACACGCAATCGGTGATCGCCGAGGCCATGGCTCGCGTGGGGATGCGACCCTCCGACCTGGCAGGCATCGGTATCACGAACCAGCGTGAGACGGCGGTCGTGTGGGACCGAGCGACCGGCGAACCGGTCGCCAATGCCATCGTGTGGCAGGACACCAGAACGGCAGGTCTCGCGAAGGGCCTGACCCAGCGCCACGGTGCCGCGCTGTTCCGCACCCGCACCGGTCTCCCGCCTTCGACCTACTTCTCGGGGCCGAAAGTCGCGTGGATCCTCGAGCAGCATGCGGATCTCGCCGCCCGTGCCCGGGATGGCGAGCTCGCATTCGGCACCATCGACTCGTGGCTGGCCCACAAACTCACCGGTCGGCACGTCACGGACGTCACGAACGCGAGTCGCACGATGCTGATGGACCTCTCGAGCCTCTCGTGGGATCCCGAGCTCTGCGACGCCGTCGGCGTGCCGATGTCGATGCTGCCCGAGATCGTGCCCTCGATCGGCGCCATCGCTCCATGCCGAGGCGTGCTCGAGGGCACCGACCTCACCACGATCCTCGGTGACCAGCATGCGGCCCTGGTGGGCCAGGCCGCCTTCGGCACGGGAGACACGAAGGTCACCTACGGAACCGGCGCATTCCTCGTGTCGAACACGGGGCACGACATCGTCCATTCGGAGTCCGGGCTCCTGACGACCGTCGGCTACCAGGTCCAGGGCGAACCCGCGGTGTACGCGCTCGAGGGATCGGTCGCGATCGCCGGGTCGGCCGTCCAATGGCTTCGCGACAACCTCGGGTTGATCCAGGAGTCCGGCGACATCGAGGCGCTGGCAGGGTCGGTCAACGACAACGGCGACGTGTACTTCGTCCCTGCGTTCTCGGGTCTGTTCGCACCCTATTGGCGCGACGACGCTCGGGGGGTACTCGCGGGGCTCACGAGGTTCTCGAACAAGGGCCACATCGGCAGGGCCGTGCTCGAAGCGACCGCGTTCCAGACGAGGGACGTGCTGGTGGCCATGGAGCGCGACACGGGTGCGGCGCTGTCGGAGGTCCGGGTCGATGGGGGCATGGTGGGGAACTCCCTCCTCATGCGCTTCCAGGCCGACATCCTCGACATGGACGTCGTGGTTCCCGCCGTGATCGAGACGACCGTGCTCGGCGCCGCATTCGGCGCAGGGCTGGCAACGGGCGTGTGGTCCGGCACGGCCGACATCGCACGGCACTGGAGGGAAGCGGTTCGCTACTCGCCCTCGATGACCGAGGGCGAGCGTGATCGTCTCCTCACAGGATGGTCCAAGGCCGTGGATCGCTCCTACGGCTGGGTCGAGGCCTGACGTCGTCCCCGCTGTTGAGCGAAGGTCGGTGGTCCGGATGACTCGGGGGCCGACCCAGGTCGCCGCGAGCCGATAGGCTCCTGAGCGATGTCGATCCCGAACCTCCTCGCCATCATTCGGTTGGTGCTCACGCCTGTCGTGATGTGGCTCATCCTCGAGTCGCCGGGTGAGACCGCGACGAAGGTCCTCGCCGCCGCCATCTTCGTCATCGCCGCCCTCACCGACCTCGCCGACGGCTACCTCGCCAGGCGCTGGAAGATCACCACGACGCTCGGTGCGTTCCTCGACACCGTCGCTGACAAGATCCTCGTCACCGGCGCCCTCATCGCCCTCGTCGAGGTCGGGACGACGAGCTCCTGGGTCGCGTTCATCGTCATCGGGCGAGAGATCGCGATCATGGGCCTGCGGTCGGTCGCGGCGCTCGACAGCAGCACCGTGCCCCCGTCGATCTGGGGGAAGTGGAAGGCCACGATCCAGTTCGTCGCGATCACCGTGGCCATCCTGCGTCCCGACGTCGAGGTCGGGCCCTGGAGGCTCGATCAGTGGTTCATGGCCATTGCCGTGTTCGTGACGATCTTCTCCGCAGGCGACTACTTCTCACGTTTCCGCGCGGTCTTCTCGCGGACCGATCGTGACGGCTGACGTCGCCATCACGGGTGCGAGCGGGCTCGTCGGGGGGCACCTCCTGCGTACCCTGGTCGGAGAGGGCACACGGGTGCGTGCGATCGTGCGCAGCGCGGCGGCGGCCGAGGTCGTCACTGCGGAGGGCGCGGACGCGATCGTCGCGGACCTGTTCGACCACCACGCCCTGCGCGACGCCCTCTGGGGGACGCCGCTGGTGTACCACGTGGCCGGCGTCAACGAGATGTGCCCGAGGGATCCTGCGCCCATGGACCTGGTCAACATCGACGGGACGGTTTCCCTCATCGGTGCCGCCGCCGACGCCGGCGTCGGTCGTATCGTCTACACCTCCTCGGCCGCCGCCATCGGGGAGGGCGAAGGCATGGTCGGGACCGAGCACACCGTCAACGACGGTGCGTACCTTTCGCCCTATGCGCGGTCGAAGTACCTCGCGGAGGTCGCGGCCTTCGAGACGTCGGACGCGAGGGGTGTCGAGCTCGTGGCCGTCAACCCGACCTCGGTGCAGGGGCCCGGTAGGGCGTCGGGGTCGGCCAGGATCCTCCTGTACGCGCTCCGGGCCCGGCGGCCGTACCTCGTCGACACCGACGTATCCATCGTCGACATCGAGGACTGCACCGCGGGGCACCTCGCTGCAGCCGCGAACGGCCTCCCGGGGGAGCGGTACATCCTCTCGGGAGCGTCGGTCTCCGTGAAGGAGGCTGTGCAGCTCGCGGCTGACATCGCAGGGCGATCGATCACGCCCCGATGGCTGTCGAAGGGCACCGTGCGGTCCGTCGGGCGCCCGCTCGCCGCCCTTGCCGCACGGGCACGGCCGGCTGCCGACGTGTGTCCCGCCCTTGTCGACACGCTGCTGCACGGCCATCGGTTCGACGGATCGAGGGCCGTGAGGGACCTGGGCATCTCGTACACGCCGCTCGAGGACACCTTCCGCAGGACGATCGCATGGTTCGCGGCTGAGGGTCTCATCGCCACGACCTGAAGGAACACTCCGGAGCGGTACGATGCGATGGCTGTGATTGCTCCCCTCCGCGTCCTCCTCGATCGGTGGCCTCGCGACCTCGACCCTCCCGTTCCCGGAAGGATCGTCGTGCCTCCGCCTGCGCGAGCCATCGTCCTGGCGGGGTTCGCGAGGCGCAGGGGAGCTCCGGTTCTCGCGGTGGTTGCAGGAGAACGGGAGGCAGAGGACCTCGCGGACGACGTTGCCCTCTTCCTCGACTCGGTGTATCACCTCCCCGCGTGGGAGACGCTGCCGTTCGAGCACGTGTCACCGAACGTGGTCACGATGGCGAAGCGGGTCGAGGCCCGGCACCACCTCGCGTCCGACGGGCCATGCGTGGTGATCGGATCGGTCCGTGCGGTGACCCAGCGGGTGTCGCCCACGGCGACGTCCCCGATCGTCGTGACCACGGGGGCGTCCACCGACTTCGATCACCTCGTGGCGACCCTGGTCGCCCATGGATACGCACGGACCGAGCGCGCAGAGGCACGAGGCGACCTCGCGGTGCGCGGCGGGATCATCGATGTGTTCCCCGCCACGGCGCACGAGCCCTTCAGGATGGACTTCTGGGGTGATGAGGTCGAGGCGATCCGCACGTACGCCCCATCGACCCAGCGCTCCACCGGGGAGGTGGATCGCGTGGAGATCTTCCCTGCGAGGGAGGTGCTCATCGACGATCGCCTCGCCGCGAGGGCCGATGAGCTCCGGATGGATGCTCCGTGGGCCATCGACACATGGGATCGCATCGTGGAAGGGGTGACGTTCCAGGGCATGGAGTCGTGGCTCCCGTGGCTCGCACCGCCGAGCACCGTCCTCCACGAGGCCGATGTCCCCGTCGTGATCCTCGACCCCGCTCGGTGCGCCGACCGGGCCGCCGACCTGATCAAGGAGGAAGCGGATCTCGCCGCGGCCCTGGCCGACACCTGGGGTGCGGGGGCGCCGGACGCGGGAGCGCACCCTCCCCTGTACCTGCCGCTGGATCTCGCTGGGCTCGGCGACAGGTTGGTCGTTGCCCCGCCCCTCGCCGCAGGCCCCGAGGACCCCGGCTATGAGATCAGGGGTTTCGACGCCGTCGCAGGGGATCCCGGGTCGGTCGCATCGGCGATCAACCGGCTCCGGGGTCGCGACGTCGACGTCGTCGTCGCGATGGACGGTGATGCCGCCGCGTCCCGTGTCGCCGCGGTGCTATCCGAGCACGGAGCGGATCTCCCGGTCGTCGACCACCTCGAGCGTCCCATGACGGCGGTCCTGCCGGAGGGCATCCACGTAGGTTTCGTCTTCCCCGCACTCGGCGCCGCGGTCGTCGGCGAGCGGGAGGTCGCAGGCAGGCGTCGAGCCCATAGGACGGCGCGTCGGGGGGCCGGTCGTGTGGCCGGTGATGCCTATCGCGACCTGAATCCCGGCGATTACGTCGTCCACCGCCATCACGGGATCGGCCGGTTCTCCGGCCTGGTCCACAGGGACATCGCAGGCGTCGAGCGGGACTACCTCCTCGTCGAGTACGCGGGAGACGACAAGCTCTACGTACCGAGCGACCAGCTGTCGTCGATCACGCGGTACACGGGTGGGGAGACGCCACGCCTGTCGAGGATGGGGGGGACGGACTGGAGCCAGACCCGTTCGAAGGTCCGCAAGGAGGTCGCCGTCGTGGCCGATCAGGTGGTCGCCCTGCATCGAAGGCGTGCCGCCGCTGCGGGTCACGCCTTCGGGGTGGACACGCCATGGCAACGCGAGTTCGAGGCCGCCTTCCCGTTCGAGGAGACGCCGGACCAGCTCACGGCGATCGCCGATGTCAAGGGTGACATGGAGTCGGGCATGCCGATGGACAGGTTGATCTTCGGCGACGTGGGTTTCGGTAAGACCGAGGTCGCCGTGCGCGCCATGTTCAAGGCGGTCCAGGACGGAAAGCAGGCCGTGATGCTCGTCCCCACGACCCTCCTCGCCCAGCAGCACTTCGCCAACTTCCAGGAGCGGTTCGCCTCGTATCCGGTGAGGGTGGAGATGCTGTCGAGGTTCCTCACGCAGAAGCAGCAGAGGGATGTCATCCGCGGCCTCGCCGACGGTTCGGTCGACATCGTGGTCGGGACCCATCGCCTCCTGTCCCAGGACATCGCGTACCGCAACCTGGGGCTCGTGGTGATCGACGAGGAGCAGCGTTTCGGTGTCGCGGCGAAGGACGCCCTCCGAGCGCTGCGTGCCAGCGTCGACGTCCTGACCCTGACCGCCACTCCCATCCCCCGCACGCTCGAGATGGCCCTGACGGGCATCAGGGACGTCTCGAGCATCCGCACGGCGCCCCAGGACCGCCATCCGATCCTCACCTATGTCGGTCCCTATGACGAGCGAGCCGTCGCCGCCGCCATAAGGAGGGAGATGCTGCGCGAGGGTCAGATCTACGTGGTGCACAACCGCATCGAGTCGATCGACCACGCAGTGGCGAGGCTCAAGGAGCTCGTCCCCGACGCACGCTTCGGTATCGCCCACGGCAGGATGAGCGAGGGTCAGCTGGAGCAGGTCATGCTCGACTTCTGGAACGGCGACTACGACGTGCTCGTGGCCACGACGATCATCGAGTCGGGCCTCGACGTCCCCCAGGTGAACACCCTGATCGTCGAACGAGCGGACAGGCTCGGCCTCGCCCAGCTCTACCAGCTGAGGGGTCGCGTCGGCAGGTCGAGCCAGCGAGCCTATGCCTACCTGTTCCACCCGAGCGAGGAGCGCCTCACGGACACCGCCTACCGCAGGCTCGAGGCGATCGGGGAGTTCTCCAACCTCGGCAGCGGCTTCGAGCTGGCAATGCGAGACCTGGAGATCCGGGGTGCAGGGTCGATCCTGTCCGAGACCCAGTCGGGGCATATCGCCGCCGTCGGATTCGATCTGTACACGGAGCTCGTCGCCGATGCCGTGGCGGAGCTGAAGGGGGAGTCGCCATCCCACCGCGACGAGGAGCCGATCCGCATCGACCTCATGCTCGACGCCCATCTCCCGGATGACTACGTCCCGGGTGGTGAGGCGCGCCTCGAGGCATATCGGCGGCTCGCCGACGCGACCGACGGTGCCGCGATCGACGATGTCGTCGCCGAATGGGAGGACCGCTACGGAGAGCTCCCTACCCCTGCGGTGGAGTTGATCAACCTCGCCCGTCTGCGCGCGGAAGCCCTCAGGCTCGGTATCACGGAGATCCTCCAGAATCGGAGGGAGGTCAAGATCGCGCCGGTCACGTTGAAGGCATCCGAGGAGGTGCGTCTCGGCCGCATCGCCCGTGGTTCCATGCTGAGGGGCGACACCCTCTTCCTGTCGTCCCCCGAGGTGTCCCCGGCAACGGCCATAACGCGCTTCATCCGTACACTATGGCCTCCTGCCGACGATCCGCCCGAGGCCCCATGATCCGACTGATGCGCACCGTACTGCTCCTGGCGATGGTCGCGATGGTCGCGTCGGCGTGTGCTTCGGCGACCGACGCCGCGACGGTCAACGGGACCCCCATCCCCGATGCCACGGTGACCGGCTTGCGCACGGCCGAAGTCGAGTCCGTCGTGGCGGGTGAGGGCTTCCGCAACGATCTCACGACGCTGATCGTGTCGCAGGCGGCTCTCGATGCGGCGGAGGCCGAATTCGGGATCACCGGGCTCGACACGCCCCAGGCGCGCGAGGCGTGGCTCGCCCAGGCACCGGCCGATCAGGTCGGCATCATCACCTCCATCATCGAGAATCCCGAGCTGACGCAGGCGGCGGCTGACGTGATCACCACGCAGCTGATGCTGCGAGAAGCCGTCCTCGAGGCGTTCAGGACCGATGAGAATGCCCTCCGGGGGATCTGGGACACCAACCAGACGTCGCTGATGGAGGTGTGCGCTCGCCACATCCTCGTGTCGACGGTCGACGAGGCCGCATCCGCGTACGACCGTGTCGTCGGCGGCGAGGACTTCGGTGCCGTTGCCGACGAGGTGTCCCTCGACACGGGCGCAGAGGGCGGCCAACTTCCGTGTCCCACCAGCCCCTCCGCCTTCGTCGACCCCTTCTCCACAGTCGTGGCGAGCGGCCCGGTGGGGGAGGTCCTCCCGCCGTTCCAGACGGAGATCGGCTGGCACGTGGTGACCATCGACGACCGTCAGGTGCCCGCATCGTTCGAGGCGTTCGTCGCCGAGGCCGATCGGTGGCTCACCGACCCCGTCCTGAGCGTCGCGTTCGCGATCTGGAGGGACGATGCCGTCGGGTCCGCCGACATCGTGGTGCGGTCGCAGATCGGCCGATGGTTCCCAGAAGGCGACGGCATCCTGCCCCCACCGGCGTCCCCCTGATGCCGATCACGATCGTCGGCCTCGGCCCCTCACGGCTCGACGGTGTCGACGAGAGGACCAGGCAGCTGCTGGAGGACCCCTCGGTGACCGTGATCCTGCGCACCGATCGCCATCCCGCATCGGCCGACCTCGCCGCATTTCGCGACGTCACCACCTGCGACGACCTGTATGAGTCCCATGGCGACTTCGACGAGGTCTACCGCGCGATCGTCGAGCGTGTGCTGGCGGCGGCGACGGCGCACGTGGTCTACGCGGTTCCGGGCAGCCCAATGGTGGGCGAACGGACCGTCGGTGCGGTCGTCGACGTGGCGAGGCGCAGGGGCATCGAGGTCTCGGTGATGCCGGCGACGTCGTTCCTGGACCTCGCCCTCGCCGCCGCAGGGATCGATCCCATCGACGACGGCCTCCAGGTCCTCGATGCGAGGGACCTCCCCGACCCGCTCCCCCTTCACCTCCCCACGATCGTCACCCAGGTCGACTCGACGTTGCGTGCCGCAGACCTCGCGGTGACCCTCGCCAGGACTCTGGCGGACGATGCCGAGGTCTTGGCGATGGATCGCCTCGGTGACGACGACGAAGTGGTCCGCTGGATGCCCGTGATGGACCTCGCCTCCTACGACGCCGGACCACGCACGTCGGTGTTCGTGCCGGCGAGCGATGTCGGACTCCTCGGCCTGATCGCCACGAACAGGCTCCTGCGCGCCGAATGCCCGTGGGACAGGGAGCAGACGCACCACACCCTCCTCGCCCACCTGCTCGAGGAGGCGTACGAGACCGCAGAGGCACTCGGAAGGCTCTCCGTGGAGGCCCCGGCAGGTGAGGTCGACTTCGGCGCCTACGCCGAGGTCGAGGACGAGCTCGGCGATCTGCTGCTCCAGGTGCTGTTCCATTCCACGCTCGCCGCGGAGGCGGGCGCCTTCGACATCGACGAGGTCGCCGAGATGAACCGACGCAAGCTCGTCCGTCGCCACCCGCACGTGTTCGGCGAGGTGGAGGTCTCGGGGGCCGCCGACGTGCTCTCCAACTGGGAACAGATCAAGCAGGAGGAGACCGCACGCGGGAGCCTGATGGACGACGTTCCGACGGGCATGCCCGCGATCGCACGCGCCCTGAAGGTGCAGAAGCGTGCGGCTGGTGTCTCGTTCGACTGGGGGGCGGCGGAGCCCGTCTTCGGCGTCCTCGACGACGAGATCCGGGAACTCCGCGAGGCCCTCGGTGACCGTGATGCGGTGACCGATGAGCTCGGTGACGTCCTCTTCACGGTGATCAACCTGTCACGCCACCTCGAGGTCGACGCGGAGACCGCCCTCCGGCGCAGCGTCGACAGGTTCATGGAGCGTTTCCGCATCGTCGAGGCCGAGTTCGCGGCGCAGGATCGACCGATCGCCGATGCGTCCGTCGAGGAGCTCGACGCGGCATGGCACTCCGCAAAGGCGACCACAATGGGGGGGACGGACACCCCTCCGGAAAGCCCGTAGGAACGAGATCCGCCGTCTACCCTCGGAGCGCACATGGGCAATCACACCACCATCACCAGCGTCCACGCACGCGAGGTCCTCGATTCTCGCGGCAACCCCACGGTCGAGGCGGAGGTCGCGCTCACGGGAGGAGGCTTCGGAAGGGCCATCGTCCCCTCCGGGGCATCGACGGGTGCGGGCGAAGCCGTCGAACTGCGTGACGGGGACGACCGCTACGCCGGCAAGGGCGTCACGAAGGCCGTCGCGAACGTCAACGACCTGATCGGGCCCGCGCTCGTCGGCATGGACGCCACCCGGCAGGAATCCATCGACCTGACGATGATCGACCTCGACGGGACCCCCGACAAGGGGAGGCTCGGCGCCAACGCGATCCTCAGCGTCTCGCTGGCCGCGGCCAGGGCCGCGTCGATGGCCGTCGGCCTCCCGACGTACCGCTATCTGGGGGGCACGTCGGCGCGAACCCTTCCCACGCCGTGCTTCAACGTCGTCAACGGCGGCGCCCATGCCGCAAACTCGATCGACGTGCAGGAGTTCATGCTCGTCCCCGGCGGCGCGCCGAGCTACCGGGAGTCCCTGAGGGCGGGGGTCGAGGTGTACCACTCGCTCAAGAAGGTCCTCTCCGGTATGGGGCTCCCCACCAACGTCGGTGACGAGGGCGGCTTCGCCCCCGACCTCGAGTCGGATCGTGCGGTCCTCGACGTGCTCTCGGAGGCGATCGAGGCCGCGGGGTACCGAGTCGGTGAGGACGTCTCGTTCGCGCTCGACGTGGCGGCGACGGAGCTGTTCCGGGACGGCCGCTACGAACTGTCCGGTGCGTCGCTGGGCTCGGCCGAGATGGTCGACCATCTGGCGGGGCTCGTGTCGGACTATCCCATCGTGTCGATCGAGGACGGCCTCGACGAAGACGACTGGGAGGGCTGGAAGCTGATGACCGACACGATCGGGTCACGCACGCAGATCGTCGGCGACGACCTCCTGGTGACGAACGTCGAGCTCCTCGAGAAGGCCATCGGCCTCGGCGTCGCGAACGCGGTGTTGATCAAGGTCAACCAGATCGGGTCCCTCTCCGAGACGCTGCACACCATCGACCTCGCCGTGCGATCCTCCTACGGGACGATGGTGTCGCACCGCTCGGGTGAGTCCGAGGACTCGTTCATCGCCCATCTCGCGGTCGCCACGAACGCCGGGCAGATCAAGACGGGCGCCCCCGCCAGGGGGGAGCGCACCGCCAAGTACAACCAGCTCCTGCGCATCGAGGAGCGCCTCGGGGACGAGGCGCGCTTCGCCGGCTGGGACGCCTTCGCCCGATTCCGATGACCGACACCCTCGAACGCCCCCTCGAACGACGGCCTCGCGAACCGCGGCGCCGCAGACGCTGGACGTCCGTGGCGTTCGCCATCCTGCTCATCGCGCTCGGCCTCGTCGCCACGGGTGTCCTGCCCGTCCAGCAGTACCTCGAGCGGGGGACCCAGGTCGATGCCGCCCGGGAACGGCTCGAGGCGCTCGTCGCCGAGAACGCCGTCCTCGAGGAGGAGGCCACGGCGCTGCTCGGTGACGAGGAGATCGAGCGCATCGCCCGCGAGCAGTACGGGTTCGTCAAGCCCGGCGAGGTCGGCTACGTCGTCATCACGCCCGACGGGCCCGTGGGGGAGACCCGGGCCGCCGAGCCGGTCGTGGCGCCACCCGATGAGCGAGGCATGTTCCAGAGGATCTGGGACTTCGTCACGGGCCGAGACGTCGCGGCAGATGGATGATCGTGCCATCGTCGCCGTCCAGATAGGACGGCCGCCACGGTCGAGCGTCGAGGTCGAGACTCGCTGCCATCTGGGCCTTCCCGTCGTGACCCGCGTGCCGCCCATCCTCGACGACGGGACCCCTTTCCCCACGACGCATTGGCTCACCTGCCCCCTGGCGACCCTTCGCATCAGCAGGCTCGAGGCTGCGGGCGGTGTGAAGCGGGCCGACGCTGCCATCGATGCAGACCCCGACCTCGCTGCGGCGTACGGCGAGGCGATGGACCGCTACCGACGCGATCGAGACGCGATGATCCCCGTCGACTGGCTCGGCCCGCGCCCTGACGGTGGCGTCGCCGGTTCCCTTCGGGGGGTCAAGTGCCTCCACGCGCACTATGCCGATTCGGCGGCGGGCAACGACAATCCGATCGGTGCGGCGACGATGGCCCAGATCGGGGATCTGGACTGCGCTGTCCCGTGCGTGGTCGAGGCGGAGGGGGTTGCGACGACGAACCCGCAGTGGGCCGAGCCCACATGACGGTCGCCGCGATCGACATCGGCAGCAACACCATCCGCCTGCTGATCACCGCCGACGACGGCGCCGAGGTCGCGAGGGAGGTCGTGGTGACCGGCCTCGGTCGAGGCGTCGATGCCGCGAAGGTGCTCGAGCGATCCGCCGTGGACGCGACGCTCGAGGTGATCAGCCGATATGCCGAGCTCTGCCGACGCAGCGGTGTGGGTCGCATCGGGGCAGTGGCGACGTCGGCGACACGCGATGCCCGCAACGGAGCCGCCGTCATGGACGAGATCGCAGAACTCCTCGGGGTCGTGCCCGAGGTCATCGCGGGGGACAGGGAGGCACTCCTGTCCTACGCAGGGGCGACCGACGGACTCGACTCCGGGCCCCACGTCGTGTGTGACATCGGAGGTGGATCGACCGAGTTCATCGAGGGCGAGGCCGGTTCGGTCAGCTGGTCCCACAGCTACGACATCGGCTCCGTCCGTCTCACCGATCGGTGCCTCGGCGGCCATCCCCCGTCGCCCGATCGGGTCGTACGAGCACGAGCCGAGGTCGATGCCGTCCTCTCGGAGCCTCGCGTGCGGGCACGGACAGACACGCTGATCGGGGTGGCCGGCACCTTCACGAGCCTGGCGGGGATCCACCTCGGGCTCGACCGCTACGACCGTGCCGCGGTGCACGGGACGATGATGACGACAGATGACATCGCGACCCTCGGGGACGCGCTGGCGACCATGACCCTCCGCGAACTGGAGGCGATCCCGTCGCTCGATCCCGCTCGTGCCCCGGTGATCGTCGCCGGTGCGATCATCGCGCAGCGTGCCCTCCTCGCCGCATCAGCGGAGAGGGTGCGCGTCAGCGAGCACGACCTCCTCGACGGGCTCACCGCCGAGCTGCGTTCACAGCCGAGGGGTTAGCTCGCCGCGGCGGCCAGGGCACGCTCGACGAGATGCGATGGCAGCTCCTGGTAGTGGTGGAGCTCGGCGGAGAACCTGCCCCACCCCTGGGTGAGCGACCGAAGGTCGATGGCGTAGCGGACGATCTCGCTGCTGGGGATCTCGGCCTCGATCGTCTGCGTGCCATCCGGATTGGCGAAGGATCCCTGTACGGCGCCGCGCCGCGATGCGATGTCGCCCATCACGTCCCCCTGGTACTCCGGCGGTACGGTGATTCGCACCTTCGCCACGGGTTCCAGGACGATCGGCCCCGCGGCCTCGAACGCCGCCTTGAAGCCCGCGCGAGCCGCGAGCTTGAAGGCCATCTCGGAGGAGTCCACCGAGTGGTACTTGCCGTCGTCGACCGTCGCTTCGACGTCGACCACGGGGTACCCGTGGAGGCCGCCGTCCGCCATCGTCTCGATGATGCCCTTCTCCACAGCGGGGATGAATCCCCGTGGGATGGAGCCACCCTTGATCGCGTCGACGAACACGAAGCCCTCGCCCCGCGGCAGGGGGGCGATCCTGAGATGGCAGACACCGAACTGCCCGTGGCCGCCCGATTGCTTCTTGTGCTTGCCCTCCGCGTCGGCGGGCCGCGTGATCGTCTCGCGATAGGCCACCCTGACGGGTTCCTCGTCGACCTGGACGCCGAACTTCCGTTCCAGCTTCTCGAGGGTGATCTGGATGTGCGTGTCCCCCATGCCCCACAACAGCGTCTGCCTCGTCTCGTCGTCATGGGTCACGGCGAGGGAGGCGTCCTCCTCGAGGAGCTTCTGGAGCGACGTGCTGAGCTTGTCGTCGTCGGACTGCGTCCTTGCGATCACGGCGGTGGCGAACACGGGCGCGGGTCGATCGATGGGCTTCGCGTTGACCGGCTTGTTCTTCGGGGCGAGGGTGTCACCGGTCTTCGTATCGGAGAGCTTCGCCGCGGCGACGATGTCGCCGGCGGGCGCCGCGTCGACGAGCGTGGTCTCCTTTCCGAACATGGTGGCGATCCGCGCGAGGCGCTCGTCCGTTCCGGTGCGGCTGTTCGTCAGATGCGTCTCCGGCTTGATGGTGCCCGACATCACTTTCATCAGGGAGATCTGCCCGACGTACGGGTCGGCGATGGTCTTGAAGACGAACGCGAGGGGTTCGGCGTTCGGATCCTTTGCGATCTCGATCTCCTCGGTACCCGCGGTGACGGTGGCCGGCGGGCGGTCCTGGGGCGACGGACCGAGTTCGACGATGAAGTCGGCGAGGCGGTCGACGGCGATCGGTCCGATCGCCGACCCGCACACGACGGGGAAGACCTTGGCATCGGCGACACCGCGGGCCATCGTGTGCTCCAGCTCCTCGACGCTCGGCACCTCGCCCTCGAGGTACCGCTCGAGCATCTCGTCGTCCGCGACGACGATGCCCTCGACCAGGTTGTCGTGGACCTCGTGCTCCTTGTCGACCATGTCCTGGGGCATCTCGGTCTCCTCCGCCGAGCCGGAGTCGTAGATGTACGCCTTGTCCCTGAACAGGTCGGCGACGCCGTGGAAGCCCTCCTCGGCGCCGATCGGGAGCTCGATCGGCGCGACGCCCGCCCCGAAGCGCTCCCTCAGGTCCCGGAGCGTCTGCTCGAACGACGAGCGCTCCTTGTCGAGCTTGTTGATGAAGATCATGCGGGGGACCTTCAGTTCCTCGGCGATGCGCCACGCGTACATCGTCTGCACGTCGACACCCTCGACGGCGCTCACGACGAACACGGCGAGGTCGGTGACCCTGAGCGCGGCATGCACATCGCCCGCGAAGTCCGCGTATCCGGGCGTGTCGATGAGGTTGATCTTGTGGCCCTTCCACTCGAATGGAGCGAGGGCCATGGTCACGCTGATCCCGCGGGCCTGCTCCTCGGGGTCGTAGTCGGTGACCGTGGAGCCTGCCTCGACGGAGCCGATCCTCCCGATGCTGCCTGCTCGGTACAGGAGGGCCTCTGCAAGGGTCGTCTTGCCGGAACCTGAGTGGCCGACCAGGGCGACGTTGCGGATCTTCTCGGGAGGGAAGACTTTCACCAACGATCTCCTTCGTGGGGCTGCCGCAAGCCTAGGAAACCTCCTAGCCCTACGGAGAGGCGTGTCGGGAAGCCGGCCGACCGCCACCACGAGATGTTGCCACTTGACCGCCCTGTGTGGGGGGGCTGTACTGTCCGCGCCAGGGCGACCACCGAATAGGGTGGTCAGGGAGCAAGGGAGGCAGATGTGAGAAGGCGCATCGCGGTCGTGATGTTCACGGCCGCACTGGCGTTCGGAGGATCGATCGGCGCAGCCGCGGCGACCGACTGCCCGCCGCCGCCGAAGGAGAAGTGCAACAACGGCGTGGGCAACGGGCCGGACTGTCGTCCCGGGATGGCGCACTTCAACAACGACGACGCGGGCGGGGTCCCCGGGGCACCCGGGGCGAAGTTCAAGGTCGCCTACTAGACGAGTCCGAACGCGGTCCGGGGCGCGGATGGGGACGCGCTCCGGACACCCGATCGGCCGAGGCCGCACCTCTCTCCTCGGTCGCGCACGCCTGCCGTGACACGGGTGCCCCGGTAGCCTGCGATGGGCCCGGGTGGCGAAACCGGCAGACGCAGCGGACTTAAACTCCGCGACCCGTGAGGGTGTGTGGGTTCGAATCCCACCCCGGGCACCGGCATGGTGATGCGTGAAAGCACCTCGCAGAGCGAAGGTTCGGACTGCGGCGTAGGGGACGGTCAGCTGCCGAGGGCCCCGAACACCTCGTACACCATCCACGCGGGCCAGAAGAGGCCCTGGATGAACGACAGCACGTACTCCCAGAACGAGTCCGCGGCCTGCCAGTAGTACACGAACGCCCCGAAGATGCCAAGCCCGTAGATGGCGCCGCCCCCGGCAGCCCCTGCGCTGTTGTTGCTCATCGTCCGTCCTCCCGATGCTCGATGGTTCGCATGGTTCGGGCCTGGTCGAAGAGGGTGTCCGCAACCGGGCACCGGCGATCAGTCCCTGTCGCGAGCGTACTCCTCGGCCCTGGCCACCACCTCCGGTCCCGCGGCATCGAGGCTGCCGGCATCGAATGGGGGCTGGGGGTCGTACTCGATCATCAGCTGCATCGCCATCGCCGCCTCGGTGTCGAAGAGCAGCTCCGCGAGGCGCAGTGCCATGTCGATGCCCGATGACACGCCTGCTGCGGTGATGATCCGCTCGTCGAGATGCTCGACGACCCGTGAGGCGACCGGGCGCGCACCGGTGGAGGCGAGGATCCCGTAGGCACCCCAGTGGGTGGCGGCATCGAGGCCATCCAGGAGGCCCGCCGCACCGAGGACGAGCGAACCCGTGCACACCGAGGTCGTGAACCTCGTCGTGGCGTGGGCCGTGCGGATCCAGTCGAGGACGCGGTCGTCGCGCATCAGCGGGCGGGTGCCGATGCCGCCGGGGAACACGACGACGTCGGGGTGCATGACATCCTCGAAGCGTGCGTCGACGGCCATGCCGAGGAAGCCGTTGTCCGTGCGCACCACGCCCGGATCGTGACCCACGAACACGACCTCGACACCGGGCAGGCGCTGGAGGACCTCGTACGGCCCCACGGCGTCGAGCGCCGTGATCCTCTCGAAGACCGGGATGGCGATGTGCATCGCGGTCAGCCTATGCCGTCGTCCGCATTCGTGCCTGATTCCCATGGTGAGGGCTTCATTTGCCGGCCCGAGATGCCGAAGGAGAGGGGTGATGAGCGACTGCAGGCACCTCCCGTGACGATCCTCGTCGTCCTGTTCGCACTCGTTGTCGCCAGCGTCTCCGCGTTCGGCATCGTCGTCGTCGTCCGGCGGCGCCACGACGGGCGGCTCGGCTACATGGCGCAGTACGACCAGTTGACGGGCCTGATCAACCGCGCCCTCTTCCAGGATCGCCTCGACTCGGCGCTCGCCCGCGCACGCCGCGAAGGTGGCTTGGTCACCGTCATGTTCCTCGACATCGACGGGTTCAAGGGGGTGAACGATCGGTTCGGCCACGCGGTCGGCGACGAACTGCTTCGACAGGTCGCCGCCCGGCTCGTCGAGTGCCTCAGGGAGAGCGATACGGTCGCCAGATTGGGCGGTGACGAGTTCACCGTGATCCTCGAAGGCGGCAAGCGGGTCGAGGATGCCGGCCAGGTGGCGATGAAGATCCTGAAGGCCATCGCCACACCGTTCAGGATCGGTGCGCGCGAGATCGTCGTGACGACCTCGATCGGCATCTCGGTGTATCCGGTGGACGGCGACTCCTACGAGGAGCTCGTCAAAGGTGCCGATACCGCCATGTACCAGGCGAAGACCGCCGGACGCAACACCTACCAGTACTACACACGCTCCTTGCGCAACCGGACCACGGATCGCCTCGCCCTCCTCGATGACCTCCGGGAGGCGATCGAGCAGGGCGATCAGCTACGCGTCGAGTACCAGCCCAAGGTCGACGTCGCCCGCGGCGTCGTGATCGGGCTCGAGGCGCTCATGCGCTGGGAGCATCCCGAACGGGGACGGCTGATGCCGGGCACGTTCATCCCCCTCGCCGAGGAGTCCGAGCTCATCGTTCCGATGACGGCGTGGCTTCTCGATGAGGCATGCCATGACATGCGGCAGTGGATCGACCGGGGGCTGCGACCGATGCGCGTCGCCGTCAATGCCTCGGAGCGCCTGTTCAGGGACGCCAACCTCGTCGAGACCATCGCCGTCGCACTGGCGTCTGCCCAGCTCGATCCGCGGCACCTCGAGATCGAGGTCACGGAGCGCATGCTCACCGAGGAGCCCGAGCGTGCCTCCCGCGCGATCGAGCGGCTCGCCGACATGGGCATCAAGGTGTCGATCGATGACTTCGGTACCGGGTACTCGTCCCTGCGGCACCTCCGGGCCCTCCCGATCCGCGCCCTCAAGATCGACGACTCCTTCGTCAGGGAGGCCCATCGGCGCAAGGAGGCACAGACGATCGCCGAGGCCATCATCGCGATCGCCAAGAGTTTCGACCTCGAGGTCATCGCCGAGGGCGTCGAGAGCCCTGAGGAGCTCTCGGTGATGCGGTCCCTCGGATGCAACAAGGTCCAGGGGTACCTGGTCGCCAAGCCCCTCGCGGCGTCCAGTGTGCTCGATTTCGTCGACAGCTACGACAGGACCCTGTCGTTCAGGGCGGAGCCGACCGTCTGAGCCGACGTCCGAAGGGTCCACGGGGCCTCGCTCGGACGACGCGATCGGCTCATGCGATCGGCTCGGGCCTCGACACCACGACGATCCCTTCATCGACCCCGGCGTCGCTGAACGTCGCGTCGATCACCCAGACGCGGCGACTGGATGAGAACGCCACGGTGATCCTCTCGTCCGAGACGAGCCTCGTGCTCGCGACATAGCCCGATCGCGGCGTGGCCCATAGCAGGAGCAACGACCCCTCGGCGAGGGCGAACGACGCCTGACCACCCTCGACGGACTCGATCTCGACGATGGCCGTCGCCTCGGACGTGATGGGATCCTGGGGCGGCGACGCTGCGGGAGGAGCGACGTCGACGTCGCTCTCGGGTGCGCCGTCGTCGGTTGCGGAACTCCCCCCGGCGCCGACGGGGTCGCCAAGGCCCTCAGCATCATCGCTCCCCTGGGCGGGTCCGCCGGCGACCGTATCGGGGCCTCCGGAGGCATGGGGCTCGACGACGTCGGGCGCACCCACCTCTACGACAGGGAGCGCTGCGACCTCTGCTGCCGTCATCGGCCGGAGGGGCCGGTCGAGGACCTGGCCGCCTGCAACGGCGACCGCACCAGAAGCCACCAGACCTGCACCGACGGCTGCAGTGAGCCAGCCGGCGACCAGGAGGAGTCTCTGCCGCAATGTGACCATGGTCCCTTCGTGCGTCTTTCGGGGTCTCCAACACCATGTTAAGGAGTTGCTAAGGTATGCGCCGCCTGCTTGGCTATCGCCATGGCTTCCGTCGTGATCATCGAGGACGACCAGCGCATTCGCGAACTGATGGCCCGGGTCCTCGCGGAGAAGGGCTACGAGGTCCATGGAGCGGCGACCGCACTCGACGGTCTCCAGCGCATCGTCGGATTCCCGCCCGATGTGGTGGTGCTCGACATGGGCCTCCCCGACCTCGACGGAGGCGAGCTCCTCAAGATGATCAGGGCCGTCACGGACGTCCCGGTCGTCGTTGCGACGGCCCGGAGCGAGGATCGCGACGTGATCCGGACCCTCGATGCCGGAGCGGACGACTACCTCGTGAAGCCGTTCAGCGTCGAGCAGCTGGAGGCGAGGGTTCGCGCGGTGCTGCGTCGAGCGTCGACGGACGCATCTCGTCCCACCGTCACCGTCGGTGGCCTCGTCCTCGATCCGAATGCGAGGCTGGCCACGCTCGACGGCTCGGTGCTCCAGCTCAGCCCGAAGGAGTTCGACCTCCTCCTGTACCTCGCGGAGCGCGCGGGAACGGTGGTCCCGAAGCGGCAGTTGATGGCTGAGGTGTGGCGCCAGCCCTACGGAGGCTCCGAGAAGACGGTCGACGTCCACATTTCCTGGCTACGCAAGAAGCTCGGCGAATCCGCCGCCGACAGCCGGTATCTCGAGACCGTCTATGGCGTTGGGGTGAAGCTCGTCGACCCGTCATGAGGAAGCGTCTCGCACTCCTGAGCCTCGCCGTGGCCTCGCTCGTCGTGGTGGCGTTCCTCGTGCCCGTCGGCATGCTGATCCGCAATCAGGCCCAGACGAGGGCGCTGATCGCCGCAGAGCGCGACGCGCAATCGGTGGCTGCGGCGCTCGCGGTCGCCGGATCCGCAGGAACGTCGTCCGGCATCTCCGAGCCCTTCGCCGCCACCGTCGTCGCGGCGTTCGGGAACCCGGCCGGCCTCAGCGTGATCCTCCCCGACGACACGGTCATCGGTGCACCGGTCGACCTCACGGGCAACATCGAACAGGGGCGCAGGGGGGCTGCGTTCACGGCAAAGGTCGAGGGCGGGGCGGAGGTGATCGTGCCGGTGCTGTTGCCTGACACGCCGACCGCGGATGGCACGGTCGTGGTGCGGTCCTTCGTGCCGGACGACGAGCTCACGAGGGGCGTGAACATCGCATGGATGATGCTCCTGGGTCTCGGCGTCTTCATCATCGCCATCGCTGTCTTTGCGTCGGATCGTCTCGGCCGGTCGGTCGTGCGTCCCGTGACGGAGTTGTCGAGGGCAGCACACCGGTGGGGCGAGGGTGAGCTCGACACCAGGGTCGTCCCGGGTGGACCCGACGAGATCGCCGAGGTCGGAGAGGCCTTCAACACCCTCGCCGGGAGGCTCGATGCCCTGCTCGCAGCCGAGCGCGAGTCCGTCGCCGACCTCTCCCATCGACTGCGTACGCCGTTGACCGCTCTGCGCCTCCAGGCGGACTCACTCGCCCAGCCAGAGGAGCGGGCGATGCTCAAGGACGACATCGATGAGCTCGAACGTGCGATCGACCGGCTCATCCAGTCGGCGCGCTCGCCATCGGTATCCGGCCAGGCCTCCACCACCGTGGACCTCGGTGAGGTCGTGGGCCACCGAGCGGCGTTCTGGCAGGTCCTCGCCGACGAGCAGGGCAGGCCCACCTCGATCCGGATCGATCAGGGACGCCACCCGGTCTCCCTGCCGCGCGCCGACCTCGGCGCGATGGTGGACGTCCTCATCGAGAACGTCTTCGCCCACACCCCCGCCGGATGCGGGTACCGGATCGTCGTGAGGGACCACGCGGACGGGAGGCCGGTGCTGGCCGTGTCGGACGATGGCCCGGGATTCGCCGACCTCGACGTCGTCCGTCGCGGCAGATCGGAAGCCGGATCGACGGGCCTCGGCCTCGACATCGTGGTGCGCACCGCCGAACGCACGGGTGGGTCCGTGCGGCTCGGCTCTTCCTACGAGGGAGGCGCGGAGGTCACCGTCATGTTCGGTCGGAACGGCGTGCCGACGCGCTGATCGCCTCGGGTGCGCCGTCGGGTGCGAGGAACCTGCTGAGGGCGTCCAACCCTTCCCTTCGGGCCCGGAACCATGCCCACTTCCCCCGCTGCTCCCGCGTGACCAGCCCGGCCTCGGTGAGGACCTTCAGATGGTGGCTGACGGTCGGCTGGCTGACGCCGAGTGGCTCCGTCAGGTCGCACGCACACTGTTCGTCACTCGAGGCGATCATGCTGAGGAGGCGCAGACGCGTCGGATCGCCGAGCGCCTTCAGCATGACGGCCATCTCCTCGGCGGCGTCCGACGCGAGTGGTGCGCAACAGAGAGGCTCGCAGCATTCCATGGCGCCAGACTAGCCACCATATCGACGAACGTCGATATGGTGGCGCGGGGCCACGTCGCTGACGCCCCGTGTCCCTGTCGGAACCCAGGGTGCCCGTCCGTGCGAGAATCATGGTGTCCACGAGAGAAGGACCCATGACCACCACGTTCGTCCCGCCGACTGTCGAGAATCCGCCCCCCGGGTATCCCGCCGACTGGGAGCAGAGCGCCGTGCTCAAGGATGGGGGGACGGTACGCGTCCGTCCCATCGCACCCGGCGACGCCGAAGGTCTCCAGGACCTCGTCCGCTCGATGTCGACCGAGAGCAGCTACTTCCGCTTCTTCCGCGTCAAGCGCGAGCTCACGACCGAGGAGCTCGCCGAGTTCACCAGGCTCGACTACGACGGCCGGATGGCCTTCGTGGCGATCCTCGACGGTCGGATCGTCGGCGTCGGCCGCTACAACGCCATGGACACGGACCCGAGCCTCGCCGAGGTTGCCTTCACCGTCGCCGACGGGATGCAGGGGAGGGGCATCGGCACCCTGCTGCTGTTCCGCCTCACGGCGTATGCGCGCACGCGCAACATCACGGGCTTCCGCGCATTCCTCCTTGCCGACAACCACGCGATGATGCGGGTGTTCCGGAACTCCGGATTCACCCTCTCACGCGAGATCGATGAGGGCGTCTACACGGTGTCGTTCCCCACGGTCGAGTCGGATGCGGTCCTCGAGGCCGAGGGGGAGGCCGAGCGGAGATCGACGGCCGCGAGCATCATGCCCTTCTTCTATCCGCAGTCGATCGCCGTGATCGGAGCGAGCAGGAACAAGGCCTCGATCGGGGGGCGCCTCTTCAACAACATCATCAACGCCGACTACCGCGGGCCCGTGTATCCGGTGAACCCGAAATCCCCGTTCATCCGTTCGATTCCGACGTTTCCGTCCGTCCTCGACATCCCCGTTCCGATCGACCTCGCCTTCGTGGTCGTCCCCGGTCCGCTGGTCGCCGACGTCGCACGGGAGTGCGCGGAGAAGGGTGTCAAGTGCCTGTGTGTGATCTCGGCGGGCTTCTCGGAGACGGGCGAGGCAGGCGGTCGGGCCGAGAAGGAGCTCCTCGAGATCGTACGCGCCGCGGGGATGCGGATGATCGGGCCGAACTGCATGGGGCTCCTCAACACGGACCCAGCGATCAGCCTCGACGGACAGTTCGGCCCCACCCCCGCGCAGAGGGGCAATGTGGCCATGTCATCCCAGTCAGGGGCGCTCGGGCTCGCCATCCTCGACTACGCACGGGAGCTCGGCATCGGCATCTCGACCTTCGTGTCGGTCGGCAACAAATCGGACGTCTCGGGCAACGACCTGCTCCTGTTCTGGGAGGATGACCCGAACACGGATGTCATCCTCCTCTACCTCGAGTCGTTCGGGAACCCCCGCCGCTTCGGCCGGATCGCGCGGAGGATCGGTCGGCGCAAGCCCATCGTCGCGGTGAAGGCCGGCCGCACCGCAGCTGGAGCGCGGGCGGCTTCGTCCCACACGGGCTCGCTCGCAAGCCTCGATGTCGCCGTGGATGCCCTCTTCGAGCAGGCGGGGGTCGTGAGGGTGGACACCCTGGAAGAGCTCTTCGACGTGACGTCGCTCCTCGCGACACAACCTGTGCCCAAGGGAAACCGGGTCGGGCTCGTGACGAACGCCGGTGGGCCGGGGATCCTCGCGGTCGATGCACTCGAGAGCCGCGGCCTCGACATCCCGACGTTCTCGCCCGAGCTCCAGGCGCAGATGCGTGAGTACCTCAGCTCCGATGCATCCGTCGCGAACCCGGTCGACATGATCGCCGCCGCGGGGCCGGACGAGTACAAGCGCACGATCGAGCTCCTGATGAGCTCCGACGAGATCGATTCCGTGATCGCCCTGTACATCCCCGCATCGACCATCGGCGTCCACGAGACGGCGACGGCGATCAAGGAGGCGGTCGAGGAGTCGCCGCACGACAAGACGTTCCTCAGCGTCTACATGCACAGCGGTGGTGCACCGACGGAACTGGCCAGCAACAGTGTCAGGTTCCCCGTGTTCCCGTTCCCCGAACGCGCCGCCAATGCGCTGCGCAAGGCCCTCGACTACTCGGAGTGGCTCGACGAGCCGGTCGGGCACAGGGTGACGCTCGACGACATCGACCCGGCGACGGCTCGGTCCGTCGTGGACAGTGCGGTGGCGAATGCATCGAGTGAGGGTGAGTGGCTCGCGCCCGAGGCCGTGGACGCGGTCCTCACGGCGTACGGTATGCGCATCCCCAGGACCGCGGTCGTGTCCACGCCGGACGAGGCCGTGGCCTTCGCACACGAGCTCGGTTCGTCCATCGTCCTCAAGGTGATCTCGCCGTCCGCCGTCCACAAGTCCGATGTCGGCGGTGTCGCGCTCGACGTCTCCGGGGCCGATGCGATCGCAGCTGCGTTCGCACAGGTCACGGCTGCAGTGCCGGATCCCGAGGGTGTGCTCGTCCAGGAGTTCGTCCACGGGGGCCATGAGGTCCTCGTCGGCATGGTGGAGGATGGCAATTTCGGGCCGCTCATCGTCTTCGGTCTCGGCGGTGTCTTCGTCGAGCTGATCGGTGACGTCGCCTTCCGGATCGCTCCCCTCACCGACACCGACGCCCGGAGCATGATCGCCGACGTGAAGTCCGCGAGGCTGCTCGAGGGGTACCGCGGCGGTGACCAGGGTGACATCGAAGCGGTCGTGGACACCCTGTTGCGGGTCTCCCAGATGGTGGACGACATCCCCGAGATCTTCGAGATGGACCTGAACCCGGTGAAAGTGGGCACCCCGGGGCAGGGTGTGCGTATCGTGGACGCACGCATCAAGGTACGTCCCGTCGAGGGAAGTTGGATCCCATCGAGGACGGACCTTCCGTCGGCCCTGTGAGGAGGTGCGGAGCATGCATGTGCGCGACCTGATGTCGACCGACGTCGTGGCCGTGGGGCCGACGACGTCGACGAGGGATGCCGCCCGGATGATGTTCCGTTATCGGGTGTCGGGTCTGCCGGTCGTCGATCCCGAGGACCACGTGCTCGGCATCATCACGGAAGGTGACTTCCTCGCGATGGAGCTCGAACGCGCCGATGGCAAGCCGGTGCCCACCATGGTGGCCGAGGTCATGTCCCACTCGGTGCTGAGCGTGTCTCCCGATCTCGAGATCATGGATGCGGCGAGGTACATGCAAGAGCACGGGGTCAAGCGTGTGCTCGTGGTCGAGGACAGCAGGATGGTCGGCATCATCTCCCGGTTCGACATCGTGGCGGCGTTCACGCGGCCCGATGACCTCATCGAGGATGAGATCCGAGAGGACCTCATCCGTCGTGTGCTGTTCGTCGATCCCGAGACGGTCGACGTGCGGGTGGCGAACGGCGTCGTGACCTTCGTGGGGACGATCGGGACGCGGACCGAGGCGCGGCTCGTCGAGGAGCTCGCTCGCCGCCTCGACGGCGTCGTCGACGTCGAGAACGAACTCGACTGGCGGATCGACGACACCGAGGCCGATGCCGAGGCGTAGCGGCCACGACGGGTTCCCGATCGCAGTCGAGGGCGCGGCGGAAGGGGTGCCGGACCTCCTCCTCGTCCACGCCAACGGCTTCTGCAAGGAGCTCTGGCGGCCCGTTGCGGACCGCGTGTCGGTCACCGCGCCCGGCGTGTCATGGCTCTCGATGGACCTGCGCGGTCATGGCGAGAGCGGCCCGATCTCGCCACCGTGTCCTTGGCACCCGCTGGCGCTCGACATCCTCGCCGTCCTCGGCGAGGGGGTGTCTGGCGTGGTCGGCGTCGGCCACTCGATGGGCGGGGCGTCCCTGGCGCGGGCGGAGCTCCTCCGCCCCGGTACGTTCCGTGCGCTCATCCTCGTGGAGCCCATCCTCTTCCCGCCGCCGCACGGGCGCGCCGACATCCCATTGGCGGAGGTGGCAGGGAATCGGAGGCGCGTCTTCCCGGACAGGGAGGCGGCTCGCCTGCGATTCGCATCGGGGGGGCCGTTTGCGGCATGGGATCCCGACGTCCTCGACCTGTACGTCGACCACGCCTGGGGCCCTGGTCCCGAGGGATGGACGATCCGGTGTGAACCGGAGGTCGAGGCCGACTACTACCGGGAGGGCAACAACGTGGACACCTGGGATCGGCTCCACGAGCTCGACCTCCCCGTGGTCCTCGTGGCGGGGGAGGCGTCCGACACCCACCGAGGGGTGTACCTCGATCGGCTCATCGATCGATTCCGTGACGTGGAGCTGGTGGTGATCGAGGGGGCGGGCCATCTCGTCCCCATGGAGCGTCCGACCGTGATCGCCGAGCTGGTCGTGGAAGAGCTGGCACAGTAGTGAACCACGATGGGGAATAGCGTTCGACGCCGCTGTGTTGCGGAGGCGAACCCGGGAGCACCCATGGCATCCATACCTGATCGCATCCCCCAGCTCATCGAGCAGCAGCGTCGTGGGCCGTCGGGCATCGTCGCGTCCCTCGGACCGAGTGTCGCGTTCCTCGCCGCCAACCAGTGGTTCGGGCTCATCCCGGGCATGGTGGCGGCCACCGTCCTGTCCGTCGCCCTGATCCTGTACCGTCGGAGTCGTCGGCAGGCGATCGGCTGGCTGCTCCCCATCTCGCTCGGGTACGTCGTGGTTCGCGGCATCGCCGGCGTCCTCACGGGGTCCGAGAACGTCTTCTTCGGCTTCGGTGTCGCGACCAGCGCCGTGGTCGCCCTCGCCGTTGCCGCCACGGCCTTCACGAGGCATCCGATCGCGGGGTACGTCCTGCCGATTGTCGTGCGGTACCGGTATCTGTCGATGGGCCATGCCGCGTATCGGCGTGTGGCGGCCCAGATCACGCTCGTGTGGGCCGTGGCGGAACTCTCCCTGACGGCATGGGAGGCATGGCACCTCGGCAACGTGAGCGGATCGGAGTTCATCATCGACCGCACCCTCGTCGGATGGCCCGTGATGGGGGCCGTCATCTTCCTCATGATCGCCTACGTCCGGTTCCGCCTGGACCCGTACGAGCGCCATCTGGCGTCCCAGGCCCGGCTCGCGTGACCGGCGCGGTACCCTCCGGCCGTGCACATCGTCACCTCCGACCAGGTCGAGCGACTCGCTGGTCAACTGCCCACAGGCGGTGACCTCCGGATCGCCCGGATCGACGTCGACATCGATCCGTTCGACTTCGCACGAACCGGAGCGAGCCTCGTCGACAGAGCGGTCGCCTACTCCATGCCGAACGGCGATCGCCTCGTCGGCCTCGGGACCGCGTGGTATGCCTCTGCCGAGGGTCCGGAGCGTTTCGACCGGCTGGCGGCCGGTGTCACGAGCCTCGACGTCCCCGGCATCATCGCCTTCCTCGGCTACTCGTTCCTCGATCGCCTTCCCCCCGGCGGCCTGTGGAAGGACTTCCGATCCGCCGAGGCGTTCGTGCCGAGGATCGCGATCCAGCGCATCGGGGAACGCTCGACGCTGAGCGTCACCGTTCCGGAGGGGGAGGACCCGGCGCCGACCCTCGATCTGCTTGCGTCGATGCGCAGACCCGAGTGGCTCCCGGTCGTCGACTTCGGCGACCACGCGATCGAGTCCCACCCCCACGTGGCGGAGTGGGCACGGTTGGTCGCCGACGCCGTGAAGGTCATCGAAGCGGGCGAGCTCGACAAGGTCGTCCTCGCGAGATCCGTCAGGGTGCACAGCTCGGAGGAGGTGGCGATCCTGCGCGTCTTCCGGCAGCTCGTCCTCGCGTATCCGCTCTGCTACACGTTCGCGTGGAAGTCCGGCGGGAGCGTGTTCATGGGCGCCAGTCCCGAACTGCTCGCCGAGGTCCGGGCATCGGCCTTCCGATCGAACCCTCTCGCGGGCTCGGCCGGACGGGGGGAAGGGGACGACGACGACACCGCGCTCGGCGTCGCCCTCATGGCCTCGGCGAAGGATCAGCGGGAGCATCGCCTGGTCGTCGAGGACATGGCCGAGCGCCTCTCAGGAGTGGTCGAGGATCTCGTGATCCCGACGAGCCCCGTCCTCAAGAAGATGGCCACCGTCCAGCACCTCTCCACGGAGATCTCGGGCAGGGTCGCAGCGGGAACGAGTGTGCTCGACGTGGTGGGCGCCGTGCACCCGACACCGGCGGTCGGGGGCGTCCCCCGTCGTGCGGCGCTGGACTACATCATCGACCGCGAGCCCATCGACCGCGGCTGGTACACGGGTGGTGTCGGGTGGATGACACCGTCGGGCGACGGCGCCGTCGCCATCGCGCTGAGGTGCGGCCTCATCGAGGGTGGCACCACCACGCTGTTCGCGGGCGCGGGCATCGTCGCCGACTCGGACCCCGCAGCGGAACTCGTCGAGACTCGGTTGAAACTCCGACCGCTCCTCGACCTCGTCGCGTCCACCTAGCGCCTCCTGCCGGGATCCACCAGGGCACCACGGTGCGCGACCCCTCGGTCTGCCGTCTCCATCGGCATGGATGTCGGCGCCGCAGGCGCTTGACATTGCGCGCCCACCCACATAACCTACAACCATATGGTTATAGATAATGCGTCGGATGTCGAGGTCGACCGCCTCTTTCACGCGCTGGCCGACGCCACACGTCGGGACATCGTGATCCAGGCCGCCACCGGTGAGCACTCCGTCTCTGCGCTCGCTCGGCGCTATCCGATCAGTGTGACGGCGGTTCAGAAGCACGTGGGGGTGCTCGAATCCGCGGGTCTCGTCGTCAAGGAACGCCGTGGACGTGAGCAGATCGTGACGACGAGACGTGAGGCGTTGACGGCAGCCCGGGGGACCCTCGACGGCCTCGAAGCGATGTGGCGAGAGCGTCTGACACGATTCGGCGACGTCCTCGCCGACCGATCGAGAGGAACAGAGGAATGACTGTGACCGACCTCCGCACGGACGTCGAGACCGGGAGCTTCGTGATCGTTGCTGAATACGCAGCGTCCGCCGATCAGGTCTGGGAGCTGTGGGCGAATCCACGGCTCCTCGAACGGTGGTGGGGGCCACCGTCGCATCCAGCGACAGTGACCACCCACGACATGTCGCCCGGCGGCCTCGTGCAGTACTACATGACGGGACCCGACGGCGAGCGGTACCACGGAGGTTGGAGAGTGGTGGCTGCACAGCCTCCGTTCCGCCTCGAGGTGGAGGACTACTTCGCCGATCCTGACGGCAACGAGGACACCAGCCTTCCGGGCTCGACCACGATCGTCACCGTCGCAGAACGAGCCGACGGGACGACCGAAATGGTGATCGACACCCGGTACCGATCACCGGAGGACCTCCACAAGGTCCTCGAGATGGGCATGGAAGAAGGCATCCGAGCGGCGCTCGGCCAGACCGACGCCCTCCTCGCCAGACATGACGGTTGACGAGCACCGCGCGGACGCGCCCGAGTCGCACGGAGCCCACACCGTCACGAGCGCGCTGCATCACGACGACCCAGGGCGACGTCGACTGACGCCCGGATCCCGGCATGCTGAGTCACGTTGTCCGAGCGATCGGTGAGCAGCTCGATCACCTCGGGGCCCTCCACGGATGCCCCCACCGCAGTCCGGAACGCTGCGAGATCGTCCACCACCTCGCTGCGCACGCCCATCGACGCCGCGATGGCCGCGATCGACAGGCGATGCGGCGTTCCCCAGTGCCGCTCGTAGACGACCGGGTCGATGAGTGCCGACCGCGCCTGGGGGAGGAACGAGAAGATCCCGCCACCGTCGTTGTTGACGACGACGATCCGAAGGGGGACGCGGAGGCGGGCCGCCTCCGACAAGGCCGTGGCGTCGTGGAGGGCGGCGACGTCACCGATCAACAGGACGACAGGGCGTCCGCTGAGCGCTGCACCGATGGCGGACGAGATGGTGCCGTCGATGCCGTTGACGCCGCGATTGGACAGCACGTCGATGTCGGCCCTGGGCGTGGCGAAGGCATCGACGTCGCGAATGGGTCGAGATGACGCAAGCCACACGATCGATCCGGAGGGCGCGCAGGCCATCGTCGAGCGTGCGATCTCCGGCTCGTTGGGGAACGGCAGGACGTCGAGCGAGCGGGCAAGGGCGTCGTCCGCGAGGAGGTCGAGGTCCCGCCATGCGTCCCTGTAGGCGGTGTCCTGCGGAGCTGGGCCCGTGGCCTGCGCGGCGAGGAACGTCGCCGGGTCGGTGTGGTGAACCTCCTCGGCCGACCCCAAGGGGTCCTCGAGCCGTGAGTCGTCCACGAGGATCTGGTCCACCCCGCTCGACTCGAGCCAGGTCCACAGGGGCTTGGAGGTCGGGAGTGGGCCGAGCCTGAGGACGACGTCGGGGCGGAGGTGATCGAGGACGGGAACGCCGTCGATGGAAGCGTCGGCGAGCAGGTCACCGTGTGCGATGACCCCGTCGCCGGTGGCCCTCACTTGGGGATCGGCGAGCACCACGGCTCCGAGGGCATCCGCGATCCTCCTCACCTGCCCGGGGAAGTCCGCCTGCTGACGGCCACTCGCGACGATGAGGACCCGTCTGCCCGCGATGCGTCCGACGACGTCTGCGGGTGTGCGAGGTCGGTGTGGAGGTGCCCAGGGCATCGGGGAAGGCGGGGGCGGCCAGGACCCGGGGACGAGTGGCTCCTCGAAGGCGAGGTTCGCATGGACGGGGCCCGCCGGTGGCCCCAGCGACGCGGTGAGCAGCTCGACCGCCACGTCTCGGCCGCTCGTCGTGACATCGGCATCGATGAACCGCGACACATGGGATCCGTACAGCTCGACCTGATCCATGGTCTGGGGTGCCCCCGTGCCACGCAGGCGAATCGGTCGGTCCGATGTGAGGACGACCATCGGGGTGGTCGCCTGGTCCGCCTCGACGATCGAGGGGAAGTAGTGGGTCGCAGCCGATCCCGAGGTGCAGATGACGACGGCGGGTGTTCCCGCCGCCTTTGCGAGTCCCACCGCCATGAATCCCGCTGATCGCTCGTCGCGGACGTTGATGTCGGAAATCCGTGGCTCCATGGCCGCGGCGAGGGTCAGCGGGGTGTTGCGTGATCCGGGGGAGACGAACGCCGTGGTCACGCCGCCATCGGCGAGCCCCCCGATGAGGTCGACGCAGAATCGTGCGGAGTCGTCAGCGGTGGCCACGTGGGGAGAGGTTACCCCGCCACGCATGGCCGGCAGAGGGGGGCCCGCGGCATCAGAACGCGAGGGCCAGTGCGAGCAGCAGCCCGGTGAACAACTGCAGCTGTGCCGTCCCCTTGAGCACGGCGATGAGCGGCGGTCCTGTCGTCTCGGCGAACACGGCGCGCACCAGTGGGATGGCCAGGGGGGCCACGAGCAGGGCGATGAGGGCCGTGAACGGCAGCCAGCCGACGAGGGACGAGAACGCGATCACCACGAACGCGCTCGAGACCGTGATGGCATACAGTCGCCTTGCCCAGTCTCGTCCCAGCATGACCGCCAGCGTCCGCTTGCCCGCCACCGCGTCCGTATCGAGGTCCCTGATGTTGTTCGCCTCGAGGATCGCCGAGGCGAGGAGACCCATCACGACACCGCCCGTCCACACTGCTGCGGGCACCGATGGGCCGAAGACGTATCGCGTGCCGGCTGTGGCGACGAGACCGAAGAAGATGAAGACGAACACCTCACCGAGTCCGAAGTAGCCGTACGGCACGGGCCCGTTCGTGTAGCCGAGCGCCGCCGCGATCGACACGACGCCGATGATGAAGATGGGCCATCCGGCATACCAGATGAGGTAGACGCCACCCATCGCGGCGATCCCGAAGGCGGCGGCGATGCCCCGCTTCATGTCGGACTCCGAGATGACCCCGCTGGCGACCGCGCGCTTCGGGCCGATGCGCGCCTCGGTGTCGGCGCCTTTCTGCGCGTCCGCGAGGTCGTTCGCGTAGTTCACGCCGACCTGGATCGCGAGGGCACAGACGAGGACCACGACGAACGGGAGGAAGGCGAAGACATCGTCGCGCCATGCACTCGACGCACCGATGAGGACCGGGCCGACCGCAGCCGGGAGCGTGGCAGGCCTCGCGGCCATCACCCACGGGTTCCGCGGATGCCCCGATGCCGGATGATCCCCGCCGAGCGTCACGGTCTCAGTACTGCCATGGAAAGCCCGAGTAGTCCTGCTCGCGCTTGTCGAGGAAGGCGTCGCGGCCCTCCTGGGCCTCGTCGGTCCCGTAGGCGAGCCTCGTCGCCTCTCCCGCGAAGATCTGCTGGCCGACCATGCCGTCGTCGGGCAGGTTGAAGGCGAACTTCAGCATCTTCTGGGCGGTCGGGCTCTTGGCGGTGATGTCGCGGGCCCACTCGAGGGCGGTGGCCTCGAGCTCGGCGTGGGGGATCACCGCATTCACCATGCCCATGTCGAAGGCCTCCTGCGCGGAGTAGTCGCGCCCGAGGAAGAAGATCTCGCGTGCACGCTTCTGTCCCACCTGTCGGGCCAGCAGCGCCGAGCCGTAGCCGCCGTCGAAGCTCGCGACGTCGGCGTCGGTCTGCTTGAAGACCGCGTGCTCCTCCGAGGCGAGCGTCAGGTCACACACCACGTGGAGGCTGTGGCCGCCACCGACGGCCCACCCGGGGACGACGGCGATGACGACCTTCGGCATGAACCGGATGAGCCGTTGCACCTCCAGGATGTGGAGCCGCCCGAGCCGTGCTGGGTCCACTCCGCCGTCGCCCTCGTACTTGTATCCGTCCCTTCCACGGATGCGCTGGTCGCCACCCGAGCAGAAGGCCCAGCCTCCGTCCTTGGGGGATGGCCCGTTCCCCGTCAGCAGGACGCATCCGACGTCGGTCGTCATCCGGGCGTGGTCGAGTGCGATGTACAGCTCGTCGACGGTGTGGGGGCGGAAGGCATTGCGCACCTCGGGGCGGTCGAACGCGATGCGCACCGCACCGACATCCTTCGCCCTGTGGTAGGTGATGTCGGTGAAGTCGAAGCCGGGGACGGGTTCCCAGGCTGTGGGATCGAAGATGTCCGAAACCATGTCTCTCCGGAGGTGCGGTGCGCCAGATACTGTAACGACCCATGGAACCGCGCTCTCCTGCCGACTGGGTCGGGATCGCCGCCGAGGCGGATCCCGACGTCCCGGCCCTGGTGTTCGCCGAGGGTCCGGTCACCTACGGTCAGCTGGCCGATCAGGTCCACCGCAGGGCAGGATCGATCGGGGAGGAGTGGTCGGCAGGCGCCGAAGGTGACGGTCCGATCGTCCCCATCCCCGTTCGGCTCGACCTCCCGAGCATCGTCGAGGTCCTCGCGCTCCAGTCCGTCGGACTCGTTCCCGCGCCCTTCGTGGAGCCCTTCGGGGGCGCGTTCGACGGCGGAGTGCCCGACGCGACCCTCGTCGTGGCCACGTCCGGAACGTCCGGGAGGAGGCGGCTCGTCCCCCTCACGATGGCCAACCTCGCGGCGTCGGTGGCGGCCTCGCGGCGGCGGCTCGGCACGGATCAGGGGGATCGATGGCTGCTGTGCCTGCCCATCGACCACATCGGCGGGCTCTCCGTGCTGTGGCGCAGCTTCGAGGCGGGAGGGGCTGTGGTCGTCGGACCGTTCGATCAGGACCTGGTCGCCCTCATCCGACGGATGCGCCCGACCGTCGCCTCGCTCGTGCCGACGATGGTGCATCGGCTCCTGACGTGGGATCCGGAGGCACTCGCCGCCATCGGCCTCGTTCTCGTCGGCGGCGGACGACTCCCGCCGCCGGTGGCGATGCGTGCGTTGGACGCCGGCGTGCCCCTGGTCGCGACCTACGGCTCCACCGAGACGGCGTCGCAGGTGGCCACGATGCGCCCGGGTGAACGGTGGCGCCATCCCGGCTTCGTCGGAGCCCCGCTGGAGGGCTTCACCGTCACGATCGAGGGTGCGGACGCGTCGGGCGCAGGCGCGGTCACCATCGACGGCCCTGCCGTCTTCTCCGGCTACGCGGGCGAACCGGCGCGGGAGGGTCCCTTCCGATCCTCGGACATCGGAAGGCTCGCGGATGACGGAACGCTCACGGTCCTCGGCCGCGTCGACGACGTGGTCGTCACGGGCGGGCTCAACGTGTCGCTGACCGAGGTGGAGGATGCCATCGCATCCATCGATGGCGTCCACGACGTCGCCGTGGTCGGAGTCGATGATGACGAGTGGGGGACGGTGGTGTGCGCGATGGTGTCGGCGGACCTGCCGCTCGGACGTGTCAGGGACGCCACTGGTCGGTCTCTCCTTCCCCATCAGGTGCCAAGGCGTTGGGTCGCGTCTGCCATCCCCCTCCTTCCGAATGGCAAGCCGGACAAGGCGGGGATCGAGATGGTCTTCCGGAACCAGTAGGGTCCGTCCCATGGATCTCGGACTCTCCGGTCGGCGGGCCGTGGTGGCCGCCGCATCCCGCGGACTCGGTGCGGCCATCGCCCGTGCGCTCGCGGCAGAGGGATGCACCGTCGAGATCTCCTCGCGGTCGCTCGCCCGAGCAGAGGCGACCGCTGCCGCGATCGCGCACGACACTGGGGCGACGGTCGCCGCGGCCCAGGTCGATGTGACGGATACGACGGCGATCGGGACGTGGATCGACGAGTGCGCAGGGCGCATGGGCGGCATCGACATCGTCATCCCCAACGCCGGCGGCCCGCCCGCGGCACGATTCGACGAGACGCTCGAGCCGGACTGGGATGCGGCGTACGCCTTGACGCTTCGCTCTGCCATGGCATTCGCCTCCGCGAGTCGGCCCCATCTCGGTCCCGGGTCGACGATGCTGCTGCTCACCTCGAGCTCCGTGCGCGAGCCGATCGCGATGCTCTCGATGTCGAACGTCTTCCGTGCGGGCGTCGCAGCACTCGCCAAGACCCTCGCGAACGACTGGGCACCCGACGGCGTCCGCGTCAACCACCTCATACCCGGGCGGATCGCCACCGAGCGCCTCGACGAGCTCGATGGCGTGACCGCCGACGCCCGAGGCATCACCATCGAGGACGTCCGCGTCGCCAATTCCGGCGCGATCCCGCTCGGACGCTACGGAACCCCGGAGGAGTTCGCAGCGGCGGCAGCCTTCCTCGTGTCGCCGGCCGCGTCCTACATCACGGGCGCTACGTTGCAGGTCGACGGGGGGACGATCCGGTCGGTGATCTGAGAGGGATCACCACGAGGCGCCGGTCGACCGTGCCGTGA
The DNA here is from genome assembly GCA_963792405.1 of uncultured Acidimicrobiia bacterium. Lineage (GTDB taxonomy): Bacteria > Actinomycetota > Acidimicrobiia > Spongiisociales > UBA5794 > SZUA-442. The sequence continues at coordinate 1,339,619 of CAWBVU010000006.1, read as the reverse complement.
TACCTGCCACACGGCCGCTGATCAGGCGATCCCGAGCTTTGCGAGGAACGCCTCGGCGTTCGGCTCCCTCCCGAGGAATGCCTGCAGGTGCTCCCAGGCATCGCGCGAGCTGCCGCGGGCCAGGACTTCCTCGCGATACCGGCGACCCACCTCCGGTGACAGGATGCCCCCATCCAGGAAGACCGAGTACATGTCGTCCCCGTAGACCTGCGACCACAGGTAGCCGTAGTAGCCCGCGTCGTAGCCGCCCATCAGGTGGCCGAAGGACGCGGGCATGAAGGTCCCCTCATGGAGGGGCAGCAGCGTGTAGGCGTTCGTCTCCAGCTGGAGGGCATCGAGGTCGGGGGTCCGGCCCGAGGTGTGCATGGCGAGGTCGTACCTACCGAGGAACACCTGTCGGAGGGTCAGCAGACCCACGTTCTGGTCCCTCGCCGCGACGAGGCTCTCGACCATCTCGTCCGGTATCGGCGCGCCGGACTCGTAGTGCCGCGAGAAGCGTCGGAGCACGTCCGCGCTCCACATCCAGTTCTCCATGATCTGGGAAGGGGCCTCGACGAAGTCCCACTCGGTGTCGAAGCCAGCGAACCGCTGGACGTCGACCTCGGTCAGGCATGCGTGGAGGACGTGCCCGAACTCGTGCCACAGTGTCAACGCCTCATCGTGCTTGAGCAGCGAGGGAGCGTCCTCGGTCGGCTTCGTGAAGTTCGCAGCGACCGCTGCCACAGGCAGTCGGACCGTTCCGTCGGCGGTGCGCGTCCGATTCACGACATCCCAACACGCCGCATGGGTGAACTTGCCCTCGCGGGGGTGCAGATCGAGGTAGAACAGGGCGATCGGCATTCCGGTCCGCTCGTCCCGGATCCGGTACACGCGAACGTCCTCATGCCATCGGGGATGATCCTCGAGTCGTTCGTACGTCAGCCCGAAGACCTCTCCGGTGACCTCGAGCATCCCGTCGATCACGCGATCGAGGGGGAAGTACGCGGCGACCTCGTGCTGGTCGATGCCGAAGTCCTGCTTCTGCTGCACGGTGTGGTAGTACTGGCGGTCCCATGGCTCGAGGGTCGCGCCCGGGTGGTCCTCGTGGAGGAGGTCCTCGAGGCGGGCCTTCTCCCTCGCACCGAGTGCGCTCAGCCCCGGCATCACCGTTGCATAGAGGGCGTCGACCGACGACGGATCGGCCATCTTCACTTCCATGGAGTACTCGGCCCAGTCGCGATAGCCGAGGATCGTGGCGATCTCGTCCCTGATCGCGAGGGCCTGCTCGAGGAGCGGGCGATTCTCCTCGACCGCGCGGTTGAGGTACTTGAACTGCAAGGTGCGGCGGAGCTCCCTGTTCGGGGAGTGCTCCATGAACGGGACATATGCCGGGTAGTCGAGGGTCACCCTGACCGTGCCCTCGGCGTCGCCCTTCTCCAGTGAGGCGACATACGAGGACGGGAGGTCGCCGAGCTCCGACACGGGGACATCGAGGTGGTCCTTGTAGTCGGCGATGTTGCGCGCGTACTCGACCTCCAGCTTGATCAGACGCTGCCGGAGCTCCTGGACCCGTGCGCGGTCGGTCTCAGCGACGTCGTGGCCCGCCCTGCGGAGATCCCGCACCCATTCGTCGAAGGATCGTCGCTCGAGTCCACCAAGGTCATCCGCATCGACCGCGTGCACGGCGTCGTACACGTCCCTGCGCGACATCAGGTCCGATGCCCACGTGGCGAGCCGTTCTCGTGCGACGTTGCCCGCGTCCCGCACCTCGGGATCCGGGTGGAAGTTCGACAGGAACGGTCCATAGCCGTTGGCATCCTGGATGATCCCGAGTGCGGCGTCGAGCGGCGCGACACGGTCGACGAAGGTGGAGCCGGTCGAGGTCGTCGATGCATCGACGAGCGCATCGGCCATGGCGATTGCGGCATCGGTGGCGGTGGCGATCGACTCGGCGGTCGCGGTGGCGAGGTCGTAGGTCATGGCGGCAGGGTACCGGTGCCCCGCTCCGGTCAGGATCCGATGGTCGGACCGATCACCACGGTCACGGGAAGGTGGTCCACACCGATGGCCGGTCCGGTCTCGAGCGAGAGCGGCGTGACCTCGACGGTCATGAGGACGAGATCGAGGGGGATACCGATCCATCCACCGATGAGGGGGAAGTCCGACACCGGCCAGGTCGACAGGTACCCGGAGCCCTCGGTCGCATCCCTGAGACCGGAGGAACCGAGCAGCCCGCGGACGCCAGAGGTGAATCGGGTGGCGCCGATGGAGCCGACCACGGCAACGGGCGTGGTGCGGGACTCGGTGATCGCCGCGATCGCATCGATGCGCTCCTCGAGTGCCTGTGCCTCGTCGGTGTTGGTGGCGATCGGTCCCCACGCAGACACGACGGTGATCGAGCCGTCGCCGGCGGGCACGGAGACCGCGTGGATGGCCTCGTTCGTGGTTTCCGTGCGCGTCGTCGCAACGGCCCAATCGCCCTTTGCGACGATCGCCACGCCCGTCGTGTCCGGATCGGGAGCGGCGACGAGCCTGTAGAGCGAGCCGTCGACCGTCAACGGCAGCAGCCGCTCCGGTGCGACGCCCTGGGCGATGATCAGGTCGGCGTCCGTGTCGAGGAGCCATCTGAGGAGGCTCTCCTCCTCGGTCGTGCTTCCCTCCATGTCGATCGTCACGACGCTGATCGAGTCCTCTCCCGTTCCCTCCGGCTGCGAACCGAACCACAGTGGGGAGATGACGAAGGCGTTGACGACGACGGCGACGAGGAACACGACGGACGCGATGCCCCTCGCCGCCAGTGCGTACACGATCGCACAGATCAGCGAGACCCACATCAGCTGCCATCGGTAGTTCGCGAGGAGATCGAACAGCCACCACGTCGAGCCGAAGAATCCCGTGATCGTGAAGAAGGCCGCCAGCCCACCGACGATGGAGGTGATGAGGACGAAGGCGGCCCGGGCGCCCGCTCCGACTCCGGTTTGTGATGTCACGAGCCGAAAGCGTACATGAAACCGTCCCGCGATCCCACGTAGATGTTGCCGTTCCACACCGCGGGGGTGGACTCGATGCAGCCCGCCGTCGCGAGCGGCTTCTGCCACATGCGCACGGGACTGCGCGGATCGGTGAGGTCGTAGGCTCGGAGGCCGGAGTCCTCACTCGAGAAGCAGTCGACGGCGATGACGAGTGCGCCGTCGACGACGGCGGGGGAGGACCAGGCGTTGACGCCCACGTCGTCCTGCCACACGATCCCACCCGTGTCGGTGTCGACGGCCAGGAGGTTGCCGCTGTCGGTGGGGACATAGAGGACGCCGTCCGGGTGCAGCGCCGGCGTCGCCCATGCGCCGGTGTCCTGCCCCCTGGCCGCAGGGATCTCGACGCTCCACACGACCGGGGAGAGGCTCGTGAGCGGATCTCCGACGGGGATCGACGTGTCGAGCTTCACCAGCTGGCCGACCTCGCGTACCCGCCTGGCGGCGGTGTTGTTCGTCTTCTCGTGGTCGGCGTGGGCCACCACGTACACATAGCCGTCCTCGTCGATCGTGATCGTGGAGTCGACGTCGTCCCCCATCCAGAAGTCGAAGAAGACCTCGGCATTGCCGTTCTCGATGTCGGTGAGATCCACGCCCACGACCCGCCCCGCACTGGTGGCGAAGTACGCCTTCTGCTCGAAGATGGCCGTCGAGTTCTCCACGGAGTGCTGTCGCCCGAGGAGATCGAACAGCTCGTCGTTCCACGCGGGCATCTCGTAGACGACCTCGGGATCGACGGTGACCTTGCCGTCGGCGTCGTAGCCCCTGTTGAGCTTGATGGCGAACCACCATGAGTTCTCACCGCCCTGGTACAGCATGTCGTCGACGACGACCGGGTTCGAGTCCCAGTCGTCGTTCCACATGCCGTCGACGGCCTTGGCGTGGAGCGACCACACTTCGCGTACCTCGTCGCCGTCGAGCGCGAGGATGCGGAATCGGGGGTCACGAGAGCCCGCATACAGCAGGGGGAAGCCGTCGGGGTCGAGGGTGATCGTGCCCTTGATGATGTCACCCATGTCGTAGCTCGGGCGGAGCTCCTCGCCCGTGTCGGCGTTCAGGAAGTGGATCTTCTTGTCGTAGGCGCCAAAGATCAGTTCGGTGATGCCATCCTCGCGCTCGTGGACGAGGGGCTGGCCCGTCCAGCCCGTGCCGTACCACCACTTCTGCTCGCTCCCGACGGGCGACAGACCCGCCATCGCCTCGTTCGGGTACCTCCAGAGCACCTCAGGCGCCTCCGAAGGGACGGGGCCTGTGCCGAAGAAGGTGCGGGTCGGGTTGCCCCTGAACATGGTGAGGCCATCGACGCTTCCCCATGGCCTGTACAGGGTCGATGCACTCACGACACCCTCGGCGCGTGGGGGGAGCGTGGTCGTGGTGCTCGTCGTGGCCGCCGTCGTTCCCGATGCATCCGAGGTGTCGGTGGTCGAGGTCGCTGGGGGCAGTGTCGTCACCGAAGGCTCGTCGGGATCGGCGGCGATCACGTTCTCACCGCCCGCGACGCACGCCGAGGCCAGGAGCGCGATCGACAGCAGGAGGAGGGCGGTCCGTCGCATCGCGGGCGAGTGTAGGAACGGGCTCCGGGTAGTCCGGGTAACAGGCGTCGGGGCACCTAGGCTCTCGGCGTGCATGCGATCATCGACTTCGCGAAGGACGTCTGGGACCTGAGCGTCGACCGGATCCACAGGGCTGATCCCCTCCTGATGGGTGCGGCCATCGCCTACAACAGCCTCTTCGCCCTCGTCCCCCTCGCCATCGCCTTCGTGGCGCTCCTCACATTCTTCGATCGCACGGACGAGGTGCTCCTGGAGCTCTACGCCCTGTTCGACCAGAGCCTTTCGCCCGAGCTCGCCGCCTTCCTCACGTCCATCCTGAGCGAGTCCGTCGACCTCGTCTCGAGCCAGCGGACGACGATCATCGCCGTGTCGCTGATCGTCGCGCTCTGGTCGGGCTCGAGGGCCGTGTATGCCGCGCAGAAGGCGCTCCGCACCGTCGAGGGCGTCGACGAGACCCGTGGCTACGTTCGGTCGAGGCTGCTCGGAATCGCGGTCACGCTTGCGGCGGCCGTCGGCGTCATGATCGCCTACACGGCGTTCACGCTCGGCGAGCGCTTCTGGCGCAACGTGTCGTCGTGGGTGGGCTTCGACACGTCGCGTCCGGTTCGGGTGACCCTCGGCATCGTCGCCATCGCGTGGGTGTGGGCGCTCCTCTACGCCATCTATCGATGGGGCCCTCCCGTCCCCGTTCCCCGTTCGGGGGTGATGGCCGCGATCGTGTCGGCGCTCCTCGTCATCGGCTCTGTCATCGCGTTCGATCTTTCGAACTCTTTCCCGACGACCCTGTCGGCGTTCGGAGCGATCGGTGTGTTCCTGGTGTGGCTCTACTACATGGGCGTCGTGGTGGTCGGCGCCCCGACCATCATCTCGGCCATCGGTGGAGCGATCGCCACGCGCACCTCCCGGTAGGCTCGGTCGGATGGAGGGGAGCGAGCACACGAACGACACAGCTCGGCGCCGCGCATCCGACCTCGCAGACCTCCGCGGTGGCCTCCACCTGCTCTGGCGGGTTCTCCGGCACTATCGGGGGATCGCGGCCGTCTCCGTCCTCGGTGCACTCCTGTGGATGGCCATGGTGGTCACGATCCCCGCCCTCGTCGGTCGCGCCGTCGACGGAGCCGTCGTCGACGGTGACCGGTCCGTCATCTGGCCGATCCTGGTCGGGTTGTTGGCCGCGGGCGCCATCGAAGCCGTCGGGATCGGGTTGCGCAGGTACTTCGGGTTCAAGCTGTCGTACCGGGCCGAAGCCGACATCCGCAATCGCCTGTTCACGCACATCCAGCGGATGGCCTTCTCGTTCCACGATGTCACGTCGACGGGCGAGCTGATGACGAGGGCTTCGTCCGATCTCAGCCAGTTGCGGCTGATCCTCGCGATGCTCCCCATCACGCTCGCGAACCTCACGATGTTCCTCGTCGTGGCCATCGTGCTCGTCGTCATCGATCCGGTGCTCGGGTCGGTCGCCGCTCTCATGGTGCCTGCGCTGCTGTACACCTCGGCGCGGTTCGCGAGCAGGGTGGTCGGCTACTCCTTCGATCTCCAGGAGCGACTGTCCGACCTCGCGCACGTCGTGGAGGAGTCGATCACCGGCATCGAGGTGGTCAAGAGTTACGGCCAGGAGGCCCAGCAGCAGGGCAAGCTCGAGGACAGGGCCGGGCGTATCTTCGACTCGTCGATGGACATGGCCAGGGAACGCGCGATCCACCGGCCCCTGTTCGAGATCATCCCGTCGCTCGGCACCGTCGCCGTTCTCGTGGTGGGGGGCATCAGGGTGGTCGACGGCGCCATGACCCTGGGTCAGTTCGTCGCCTTCACGCAGTACCTGGCCGTCATGGTGCTCCCGTTGATGATCACGGGGTGGTTCTTCGCCAACCTCCCGCGTTCGGCTGCGGCGGCCTCGCGAATCGACGACCTGCTCACGACGGAGCCCGACATCGGGGAGCCGACGCATCCCGTGCGGCTCCCCGACGGACCGGGAGAGATCCGCTTCGTGGACGTCTCGTTCTCCTACCCGTCGAGCACCGAAGTACTCGACGGCGTCGACCTCGTCATCCCGGGCGGCTCCTCGGTCGGGCTCGTCGGTGCGACTGGCGCGGGGAAGACGACGCTGGCCCACCTCATCCCTCGGTTCTACGACGTCACGGGGGGCGCGGTCCTCATCGATGGCGTCGACGTGCGCCACATCCCACTCGAGCAACTTCGCAACGAGGTGGCCGTCGTCTTCCAGGAGACGTTCCTGTTCTCTGCGTCCATAGAGGACAACATCCGGGTCGGCGATCCCACGGCGTCCGACGAGCGGATCCGATCGGCGGCGCGGCTCGCCAGGGCACATGAGTTCATCTGCGAGCTTCCGGAGGGGTACCGCACCGTGGTCGGGGAGCGAGGGGCGACCCTCTCGGGGGGACAGCGCCAGAGGGTCAGTCTCGCTCGGGGCGTGGTGCGCGATCCTCGCATCCTCGTCCTCGACGATGCCACATCCTCGATCGATGCGGTTGTCGAGGCGGAGATCCAAGCAGCGCTCCGTCAGGTGATGGCGGGCCGCACCACGGTGATCGTCGCCCATCGCACATCGACGCTGGCGCTCGTCGACAACGTCGCCTTCATCGAGGATGGGAAGGTCGTCGCCTTCGGTCCCCACGATCGGTTGCTCGACGACATTCCCCGCTATGCGGAGGTCCTCGCAGCCGGCGAAGCGACGGTGGGATCCGGACCATGACGGTGCAGCCATGAAGTACATGTCATCTGCGGGCGACTACGACGTGGACCGGCCGGGCCACGTCGTCCGGCGCGCAGCTCGCATCGGGCACGACCTGCGCGGTGTGTTCATCGGTGTCATCGCGACATCGATCATCGCCACCGTCGTGAGGCTGCTGGGTCCATTGGTCATCCGCGGTGGCATCGACCAAGGCGTCGAGACCGGTGATCGCCGAGCCATCCTGGTCGCGGGAGGCATCTTCGTCGCCCTCCTCGTCGTCCAGTACGTGATCTCCGCGATCTCCCAGTACGGCGTCTCGTACGTCGGGGAGCGGTACCTCCAACAACTGCGGGCCACCGTGTTCGGACGACTGCTCAAGCTCGACATGGGCTTCTTCTCGCGTTCCAAGAGCGGTGTGCTCGTGTCTCGCATGACCGCGGACATCGAGTCACTCCAGGAGTTCGCGTCCGACGGTGCCGTCCTGGCACTCAGCAACCTGCTCACCGTGGCGGGTGTCGCCATGGCGCTCGCGCTCGTCGACTGGCAGATGGCCCTCGCCGTGTTCGGCGTCGTCGCCCTCCTCGCCCTCGTCACTCGCGTCTTCCAGCGGCAGGCGCGTGCCGCCTACGACATGGTGCGCGAACGCATCGGTCAGGTGTTGGGATCACTCCAGGAGGGGATCACCGGTGTGAGGGTCGTCCAGGCCTTCACCCAGGAGTCGACCCAGGCTCGTTCCTTCGGAAGGGTGAACGAGCGGCACTTCGAGGCCAACATGGCCGCGTCGCGGGCGATCTCGTGGTACTTCCCGGTCGTGGCGTTCCTCAGGGTCGTCGCACTCGCCTCCGTGCTGGCGATCGGGACCTCGAAGGTGATCTCGGGCACGATGTCGATCGGCACCCTGGTCGCGTTCCTGCTGTACCTCGACTGGTTCTTCCAACCGATCATCAACCTCTCCAACGTCTACAACCTCTTCCAATCGGCCCTGGCGGCGCTCGACAAGCTCTTCACCCTGATGGACGAGGAGGTGGCGATCGACGACCGACCGGGGGCATTCGACCTCCCCGAACCGGTGAGAGGTGACATCGTCTTCTCCGGGGTCGGATTCTCCTATGAGGAGGGCGTCCCTGTTCTGCGCGATGTGGACCTCGCGGTGGCCGCAGGCGAGCGCGTCGCCGTGGTCGGTGAGACGGGCTCCGGGAAGTCGACGCTTGCCAAGCTGGCGATGCGCTTCTACGACCCGACCGAGGGTGTGGTCCGGGTCGACGGCGTCGACCTGAGGGATCTCACGGAGACCTCGCGGGTCTCGACATTCGGTCTCATCCCCCAGGACGGGTTCCTGTTCTCAGGGAGCCTCAGGGAGAACCTCGTCTTCGGTCAGCCGGACGCCACCGATGACGAGGTGTGGGCGGTGCTGACGGTGATGGGCATCGACGACTGGATTCGCTCCCTTCCCGAGCAGCTCGACACCGAGGTGCGGGAGCGGGGGAGCAGGTTCTCATCGGGGGAGCGCCAGCTCGTCGCGCTCGGGCGGGCATTCCTCGCGGACCCCGCCGTCATCGTCCTCGACGAGGCGACGTCCAATCTCGATCCGGAGACGGAGGTGAGGGTCGAGTCGGCGCTTCGCGCCCTCCTGGCGGGGCGCACGTCCATCGTGATCGCCCATCGCCTGCGCAGCGCGGAACGGGCCGACACGGTGGTCGTCGTGGACCAGGGTGAGATCGTCGCCACCGGGACGCACGACGAGCTCGCTGCCACGCATCCGTCGTACCGCGAACTGGTGGAGGTGTGGCAGCGCGGGCTCGCCTGACGCCGCTGGTGACCCGGCGTCGGGCCTACGCTGGTCGTATGGATGCACCTTCGGATCGCACCAGGGTCAGGCGCCTTCCCGCGCGGGGTCGCTATGACGACGACACGATCCACCGCATCCTCGACGAGGCAATGGTCTGCCACGTGTCCTTCTCGACGGACGACGGGCCGGTGGTCATCCCGACGATCCACGCCAGGGTGGGTGCCACCCTGTACCTGCACGGCTCCCCTGCCTCGCGGATGATGCGCGCGACGGTGGGGGAGGAGGTGTGCGTCGCGGCGACCATCGTGGACGGCATCGTGGCGGCCCGTTCGCTCTTCCACCATTCGCTGAACTACCGCTCGGTCGTCGTCTTCGGCGTTCCCCGCGTGGTGGAGGACCCCGACGAGCGGATGCGGGCCTTCCGGGCCATCACCGAGCACATGCTGCCGGGCCGTTGGGACGAGGCTCGCCGACCGTCATCGAAGGAGGACAAGGGCACCCGGTTGCTGGCCATCGACATCGACGAGGCATCGGCGAAGGTGAGGACAGGCCCACCCGGCGACGACGAGGAGGACCTCGGCAGCGGCATCTGGGCGGGCGTCATCCCTCTGCACGTCGTTGCGGGAACCCCTGAACCCGCCCCCGACCTCGAGCCAGGCGTGGAGCTCCCGCCATCGATCATCGCCCTCCGCAACAGGGGCTGATCGCGTCGAACGCGTCGGTGGGTCGCGCGCCTAGCCCTGCCGGCCGGAGGCGTTGACCCCGTCCCTCCACGCCAACCACTCCCTCACGGCTCCCATGTCGTAGTCCGGCCCGTTGAGCCCGATGGTGAACTCGACCGCTCCGGCCTGGCGATACGCATCGGCCCGATCGATGTGCTGGGGGTTGACGCCGATCGATCGCTCGATCTCGCTCGGATCCCTGCCCACCGTCCCGCACCAGTCGTCGAGGATCCCGGACTTCCTCGTGAAGGTCTCCACGCTCCCGAAGCCGTGCCAGATGTCGGCATGCTCAGCGACGATGCGCAGGGTCACCTTCTCGCCTCCGCCGCCGATGAGGATGGGGAGCGGCCCGGTGGGGCGGGGATCCAGCTTCGCAAGGCGCTCCTTGATCACGGGCATCGCCGCATCGAGCGCCCTGAGCCTGCCTGCCGCCGTGCCGAAGTCGTAGCCGTACTCGATGTAGTCCTTCTCGAACCAGCCGGATCCGATGCCGAACACCAACCGACCACCCGACATGACGTCCACCGTGCGTGCCATGTCCGCGAGGAGCTGGGGATTGCGGTACGAATTGCACGTCACCAGCGCGCCGATCCGTATCGACTCGGTGGCCTCGGCCCATGCGCCGAGCATCGTCCAGCACTCGAAGTGCGTGCCCACGTTCGGGTCCGGGTGCCCCCCATACAACGGATAGAAGTGGTCCCAGTTGTAGAGGACGTCGACGCCGAGCTCCTCCGCCTCGGCGGCCGCCCGTCGGATGTCGGCGTAGTCGGCGTGCTGGGGCTGGATCTGGACGCCGATGCGGACGTCGGTCATGGTGGGCCTCCCTGATGGCGTGTCGCGACGGTAGCGCGCCGCTCGCGCCGCGCCGACGCCGCGCCGTACCATGGACCCATGCCCGACATCACGATCCGGCCTGTCACTGCCGCGGAGTACCCGGCCTTCGTCCTCGCGTTCATCGAGGGGTTCGCCGACGACCTCCCCTCGGAGTCCTTTCCCGACCTCATCCAACGGACTCTGCCCCCCGAGAGGACCCTCGCCGCATTCGATGGCGACTCGATCGTGGGCACGTTCGGTGGATACCACCTCGACCTCACCGTGCCCGGCGGCGCGAGCATCGCCATGGAGGGCACGACCGTGGTCACCGTGTACCCGACCCATCGTCGAATGGGGCTGTTGCGCTCGATGATGGAACGGCACCTCGCGAACGCGGCCGACGGCGGCTACCCGATCGCAGGGCTGTGGGCGTCCGAATCGGATATCTACGGGCGGTTCGGATACGGTGTCGCGACCCGGTACCTCTCGTGGAAGATGAGGGGTGAGAGGATCGTCATGCGTGACGAGGTGCAGGTCGACAGGGTCCGCCGCATCTCACCTGACGAGGCGAGGGACGTCCTGCCCCCCGTCTTCGACGGGGTCGTGTCGACCCGTGCGGGCATGTACGCCCGCACGGAGGCGTGGTGGCAGGAGGTGCTCGCCGACGAGGACTGGATGAAGCGCGGACGCACGACCAAGCGCTACGTCGTCCACGACGGGCCGCACGGGCGGCCCGACGGATACGCGGTCTATCGCCAGAAGCCGGATCAGGGGGACGATGACCACGCGGACGGCAAGGTCGTGATCGTCGAGCTCATCGCCGCCACGCCGAGGGCTGAAGCCTCACTCTGGGCGTACCTGACGAGGATCGACATGTGCCCGAACGTGGAGTCGTGGAACGTCGCGCTCGACGATCCGCTCCCGATGATGGTGAGGGAACCCCGCCGGATCGGTTCGAGGGGACCATCCGATGCGCTGTGGATCCGAATCCTCGACGTCTCGGCGGCACTCGAGTCGCGGGCATATGAGGAGGACGGTGAGGTCGTGGTCACGGTCATCGACGATTTCAGACCAGGGACGTCGGGGACCTACGCCCTCACCGTCGAGCACGGGGTCGCATCGGTGTCGCGCACCGATGCAGAGGCGGACGTCACCCTCGGAGCGGACGTGCTCGGTGCGCTGTACCTCGGTGGGCAGGATGCGGCCGCGTTCGCGGCGGCGGGCAGGATCGCAGGGGGCGCCGACGCCGTGACAGTCCTCCACAGGATGTTCCGGACCGTGTCGGCCCCGTGGTGCAACCAGGTCTTCTGACCCGACGGTTGTCGTCGCGCCACTACCGCCCGACGCTCGGCATTCCGTCGGACACCGTTCGTCCCGGAGGGGGAGAGGGCGATTTAGTGATCGCCGATCGAGGTGATATCTTCCCGGGTTCCTCCACCGGGTGGCGGCGACACCTCCCAAGGCACGGCCGCACCGTTCGAGGGACCTCGACGAGGAGTGCCGACGATGCCGACCTATCCGCTCTACGACCCGGGCGATCACCACGATGCGTGCGGTGTCGGATTCGTCGCGACCCGGACCACCGAGGCCTCGCACCGGATCGTCCGGCTCGGCGTCGAGTGCCTCCACAACCTCGACCACCGCGGCGCCCGCTCCGCCGACGGTACGGGCGACGGTGCGGGGATCATGACCCGGATCCCGCATCGCCTCATCGAGCGGGAGTTGAGGGCAGTGGGGATCGAACCCCCTCCGAGGGAACGCATCGGGATCCTGATGGCCTTCCTCCCCCCCGATCGCCGGGACCACGCCAAGCGACTGGTTCAGGACGCCCTCGCGGACCACGGGATCGAGTTCCTCACCTGGCGCACGGTGCCCGTGGGCGTCACCGTCCTGTCGCCGACGGCGAAGGCATCCCTCCCGGCCATCGAACAGGCCATCGTGGCTGCGCCGTCGTCGATCGCGGATCCCGACGCCTTCGAACAGGGCCTGTTCCTCTCCCGCAAGCAGGTCGAGCGGGCAGGGTTCGCAGGCCTCGACATCGTCTCGTCGTCATGCCGCACCGTCGTCTACAAGGGCCTGTTCACGGCCGACCGGATCGAGCAGTTCTACTGGGACCTCAGGGATCCGGTCTACGAGTCGGACTTCGCCGTCTTCCACCAGCGGTACTCGACGAACACGAAGCCGGCATGGGAGCTCGCCCAGCCGTTCCGCATGCTCGCCCACAACGGCGAGATCAACACGGTGCAGGGCAACCGCGCATGGATGGTGGCTCGGTCGAACCACCTCGCCGACAGCGTATGGGGCGATCGCGTGGGAGAACTCGCGCCCCTCGTGCGCCCGGGGGTCGGCAGCGACTCGGCGAGCCTCGACGAGGCGACCGAGGTGCTCGTGAGATCCGGGCGGGGACTCGCCCACGTGAAGGAGATGCTCATTCCCCAGGCGTGGGAGAACGTCGATGACCTCGACCCGGAGCTGAGGGCCTTCTTCGAGTACCACGCATTCCTCGTCGAGCCATGGGACGGGCCCGCGGCGATCGCCGCATCGGACGGCCGCACCGTCATCGCGGGCCTCGACCGCAACGGCCTGAGGCCCGCACGATGGACGATCGCGGATGACACCGTGTTGGTGGCGTCCGAGGCCGGCATCGCGCCCGAGGTCGAGGTACGCGCCCTCGACACCGGCCAGCTCGGTCCCGGCGAGGTCTTCGAGATCGACCTGCGCACGGGGGAGATCTCGCTGTCGGACGCGGTGAAGCGCCGTCTGGCGACGAAGGCTCCCTATGACGACTGGATCTCCACCCAGACGTTGTACGTCAGCGATCCGTTCGACGACCTCCAGGACGATCGATTCGACGCCGACGCCCTCGCTCGCGTGTTCGGCTACACCGCAGAGGAACGCCGACTCATCCTGAGCCAGATGGCCGAGGGGGCTGAGCCGGTGCTGTCGATGGGGCACGACACGGGCCTCGCGGCGCTCTCGGAGCTTCCCCAGCGCCTGACGAGGTACTTCCATCAGGCCTTCGCCCAGGTCACGAACCCCCCGATGGACCCCATCCGCGAGAAGCTCGTGATGTCACTGCGAACCTATGTCGGTCGCCACGGTTCCCTTCTCGAGGAGACGCCGCAGCAGGCGCACATGATCGAGCTCGCGTCCCCCATCCTCTCGGACGCCGATGTGGAGATGATCCTGTCCTCTCAGGACCCCGCCTTCCGCTCGGCATGGGTGGACATCCTGTTCGACCCCGCGGGTGGGGCGGCGGGCATGGTGTCCGCAGTGCGTGAAGTGTGCGCCGAGGTCGAGGCCGCCGTCGCCGCCGGGGCCACGGTCGTCTTCCTCTCGGACAGGGGCGTCGATGCCCGAAGTGCGCCGATCCCCGTGACGCTCGCCGTGAGCGCCGTCCATCACCACCTGATCGACGCGGGGCTCAGGCTCTCCGCCTCGATCGTCGCGGTGTCGGGCGAGCCGCGCGACGCCCACGACATCGCATGCCTCGTTGGCTTCGGCGCGGCAGCCGTCAACCCGTACCTCGCGATCGAGCAGGTGCGCAAGATGGCAGAGGACGGAGAGATCCCGCAGGGCGTCGTCGAGGCACAGGAGAACTACCGATCGAGCCTCGAGCGTGGCCTTCTCAAGATCATGTCGAAGATGGGCATCTGCACCGTCAAGTCGTATCGCTCCTCCGAGCTGTTCGAGGCGATCGGCCTCGACGAGGAGGTGTGCACCATGGCCTTCCGGTTCGCGCGGAGGAGGGTCGGTGGCGTCGGCTTCGACCGGATCGCACGCGACACCATCGAGCGGCATACCCGCTTCGCCGGGGACGGCGAGGAGATCGAGGGCTTCTACAAGCACCGGAGGGGCGGCGTCGCCCACATCGCTTCCCCGCGGGCGGTGCTCGCCCTCCAGAAGGCCGTGCGCTCGGGAGACCTCGAGGAGTACGACGCCTATCTGTCGGTCGTCCAGGACGACCGGCCGGTGATGGAGCTCCGCGACCTGCTCGAGATCCAGCCGCTCGGCGGGCCGGTGCCCCTCTCCGAGGTCGAGCCGGTCGAGCGCATCATGCGGCGGTTCGTCACCGCGGCGATGTCGCTCGGTGCGCTGTCGAAGGAGACCCACGAGGATCTCGCAGAGGCGATGAACCTCATCGGTGCGCTGTCGAACTCCGGAGAAGGCGGCGAGGATCCGGCTCGCTACGGGACCTCGAAGAACTCCGCGATCAAGCAGGTGGCGAGCGGGCGATTCGGTGTGACGCCCGGCTACCTCGCGTCTGCCGAGGAGTATCAGATCAAGATGGCTCAGGGTTCCAAGCCGGGGGAGGGCGGTCAACTCCCCGGGCACAAGGTCACGGCGGAGATCGCACGCCTCCGCCACACCGAACCGGGTGTCACGCTGATCTCCCCGCCCCCGCACCACGACATCTATTCGATCGAGGACCTCGCCCAGCTCATCTACGACCTCAAGACCTTCAAGCCGCTCGCGAGGGTGTCGGTGAAGCTCGTGTCGGGGCCGGGCGTGGGCACGATCGCCGTGGGCGTGGCCAAGGCGTCCGCGGATGCCATCACGATCTCCGGCAACGGTGGCGGTACGGGCGCATCGCCGCTCGTCTCGATCAAGCACGCCGGATCGCCGTGGGAGATCGGTCTCGCCGAGTCGCATCAGGCACTCGTGGCCAACGGCCTCCGTGCATCCGTGATCGTCGAGACCGACGGTGGCATCCGCACGGGCAAGGATGTGGTCGTCGCCGCACTCCTGGGAGCGGACCGCATGGGCTTCGGGACCCTCCCGCTGCTCGCCCTCGGCTGCAAGATGGTGCGCCAGTGCCACGAGAACACGTGTCCCGTCGGGATCGCAACCCAGCGCGAGGACCTACGGGCCAAATACACGGGCTCCGTCGACCAGGTGGTGCAGTTGTTCACGCTGATCGCCGAGGACGTCCGTCGAACCCTCGCGTCGATGGGTGCGCGGTCCCTCGAGGAGGTCATCGGTCGCGGGGACCTGCTCGTCGCGACCGATCGTGGGATGGCCGAGGACCTCACGCGCCTCCTTGTGCGGGCAGACGTCGGCCAGGACCGTTCGTTCCGCCGTCTGGTGAGGTCGCCACTCGGTGAGCAGCTGGCGGAGGTGGGCCGTACCGCCCTGCGGGGCACCCCCGTGCACCCCGTCGCCTTCCCCATCCAGAACACCGACCGCTCGGTCGGTACCCGTCTGTCCGGTGAGATCGCCGCCATTCGCGGGGATGCCGGACTGCCGGACGGCACGCTCCAGATTCGACTCTCCGGGACCGCAGGGCAGTCCTTCGGGGCATTCCTCGCGCCCGGCATCGACCTCGAGCTCGATGGGGTCGGCAACGACTACGTCGGCAAGGGCATGGGCGGTGGGACGATCGCCATCCGGCCGTTCACTGCGTCGACGACCGTGCCCCACGGCGCAGGCAACGCGTGCCTCTACGGTGCCACGGCCGGCCGGCTCTTCGTCGCCGGTTCCGTCGGCCAGCGATTCGCCGTGCGCAATTCCGGCGCGACCGCCGTGGTGGAGGGCACGTCGGACCACGCCTGCGAGTACATGACCGGAGGCGTCGTCGTCATCATCGGTCAGGCGGGGCGGAACATCGCCGCTGGGATGACCGGAGGCACGCTCTTCGTCCATGATCCCGAGACCAAGGTGAAGGGCCACCTGTCGGCATCTGCGCCCACCCCGTACCGACTCACCCCCGACGACGCATCGGCGCTGAGAGACCTCCTCGTCGAGCACGTCGCACGGACACGTTCCGAGCGTGCTCGGGGGATCCTCGAGGATTGGGACGAGGCCGTGCGCAGGTTCTGGGTGCTACGCCCCGAGCCGCCCGACATCACCGAGATGAAGGTCACGGACGCAGTCCGGGTCACGATCGATCGCTAGCCGTGCGACGTCCCCCGTTGGACGATTCCGGGGGAGGGGAACACGGGTGTGGTGCGGTGCGTTATTGAAGTACGCGGTGCGGTTCGCCCGGATGGCCCGGTCTTCCCCCACTCCCACTCGCAGCCATCCGGGTGGGCCGTGCCGCACCCACCACCCAGCGGACCTCGACACGCGGAATCGTCAGGGTCGCATGTGCGACCCTGTATGATTCCCCTAGCCACGTAGTGCAAATCCCCCGAGGAGTGACCGTGACCACCGTCGACATCGATCTCGGCACCTATCAGCTCGGATGGTCGGATCGCCAGGACGAGTACATCTACAAGCCCGAGAAGGGCCTGACCGAACAGCTCATCCGTGACATGTCCGCCATGAAGGGCGAGCCCGAGTGGATGCTCGACTTCCGCCTGAAGGCCTACCAGCGGTTCCTGAAGAAGCCGACCCCGACGTGGGGCGGCGCCGGCATCCTCGAGACCATCGACTACGACGACATCTACTACTACATCAAGCCGATGGAGGGCCAGGCCAAGGACTGGGACATGGTGCCCGAGTCGATCAAGGACACCTACGAGAAGCTCGGCATCCCCGAGGCGGAGCGCAAGTACCTCGCCGGCGTGACCGCCCAGTACGAGTCCGAAGTGGTGTACCACCGGAATCGGGAGGACCTCGAGGGTCTCGGTGTCCTGTTCTGTGACATGGATACGGCGGTTCGCGAGTATCCCGAGATCGTCCAGGAGTACTTCGGCACGATCATCCCTCCGAACGACAACAAGTTCGCGGCCCTCAACTCCGCGGTGTGGTCCGGCGGTTCGTTCATCTACGTCCCACCAGGGGTCCACGTCGACGAACCGCTCCAGGCGTACTTCCGTATCAACGCCGAGAGCATGGGCCAGTTCGAGCGGACGCTGATCATCGTCGACGAGGGCGCCTACTGCCACTACGTCGAGGGGTGCTCGGCGCCCGTCTACACGAACGACTCGCTCCATGCCGCAGTGGTCGAGGTGATCGTCAAGGAGGGCGGCCGGTGCCGGTACACGACCATCCAGAACTGGTCGAACAACGTCCTCAACCTCGTGACCAAGCGTGCCGCCGCGTACCGGAACGCGACGATGGAGTGGATCGACGGGAACCTGGGTTCCGGCCTCACCATGAAGTATCCCGCGATCTGGCTGATGGAGGAGGGCGCCCACGGTGAGGTGCTCTCGATCGCCTTCGCGAACACGGGCCAGGTGCTCGATGCGGGGGCCAAGGCCGTCCATGTGGCGCCGAACACGACGTCGCTGATCACGTCGAAGTCGATCAGCAAGGGTGGGGGGCGTGCCGCCTACCGCGGCCTCGTGAGGGTCGAGGAGGGGGCGACGAACGCCCACTCGTACGTCATGTGCGACGCGCTCCTGCTCGATGAGGACTCCCGATCGGACACCTATCCGTACATGGAGATCGAGGAGTCGAACGTCGACATCGGCCACGAGGCGACGGTGTCGAAGGTGGGGGAGGACCAGCTCTTCTACCTGATGAGCCGCGGTCTCACCGAACCCCAGGCGACCGCGATGGTCGTCGCGGGATTCATCGAGCCGATCGTCAGGGAGCTGCCCATGGAGTACGCGGTCGAGCTCAACCGCCTGATCGAGCTCCAGATGGAAGGCTCCATCGGCTAGCGCCAAGCCTGGCTCCCTCGTCCTTCTCCCCTTTGGGGGAGATGCCCGAGGCCATGCTTCCTTCTCCCCTTTGGGGGAGATGCCCGGAGGGCAGAGGGGGGAGTGCGGTGCGGGAGGCGTTGCTCAGCACTGCGGCCCTCTCTGCGTCGCTTCGCTCCGCGTCTCTCCCGCGGGGAGAGACGGAGCAGGGGGTCTACCCTCGTGGGGATGCGGATCAGGATCGCCGAGTGCACCGTGCGGTATGAGGGGCGGCTGAGCGCCCATCTTCCCTCAGCGACGCGCCTCATCATGGTCAAGGCGGACGGATGCGTGGCGGTCCATGCAGACGGCGGTGCGTACAAGCCGCTCAACTGGATGAATGCCCCCAACACGCTCGTCGACGACGGCGATGTGTGGATCGTGTCGAACCCCAAGGGCGAGACGCTCGTGATCGAGTTCGGTGAAGTGCACTTCGAGACCGACATCACGATGGGCGAGGATCCGGGCCTGCAGAAGGATGGTGTCGAACTCGAGCTCCAGCGGCTGCTCTCGGAGCATCCGGAGGTGATTGAGCACGGCATGAGCCTCGTACGCAGGGAGTACCCGACGCCGATCGGGCCGGTGGACATGCTGTGTCGTACCGGAGTGGGTGGCACGGTCGCCGTCGAGGTGAAGCGCAGGGGGGAGATCGACGGGGTCGAGCAGTTGACCCGCTATCTCGAGTTCCTCAACCGGGATACGCGGCTTGCTCCCGTCCGGGGGATCCTCGCCGCCCAGTCGATCACGCCACAGGCACGACTGCTCGCGGAGGACAGGGGCATCGGATGGGTGGAGGTCGACTACGACGAACTCCGCGGGGCGGACTCGGATCTGATGCGACTGTTCTGATCCGTGGCCCTGGTCCCAGACGAGGGAGCGCGCCTGTGGCTACAGCAGGCTGGTGAGGTCGTAGGCCGTGGAGGGGTGCCGCAGCTTGCCGAGCGCCCTGGTCTCGATCTGCCGGACACGCTCCCTCGTGATGCCGAGTGTCGACCCGACGTCAGAGAGGGTCCTCGGCGGTTGCGCATCCAGCCCGTACCGCAGGACGAGCACCGTCTGCTCACGATGATCGAGCGTCTCGAGCGCCCTGACGAGCTCGTCGCGTCGGGCGGCCTCCGCGACCGCAGCGAAGGGATCCTCCGTGGCCTCGTCCTCGACGAAGTCACCGAGCTCGGCGTCGCCGTCGTCGCCCACGGGCCGATCGAGCGACACCGTATCGCCAGGTGCATTGAGGGCGATGAGGATCTTCTCCTCGTCGAGGCCCGAGACATCGGCGATCTCAGCGATCGTCGGCATCCTTCTCAGCTGCTCGTGGAGCGACAGTTCAGCTTCCTGGACCGTGCGCACGACGTCGACCATGTGCACCGGGAGCCTGATCGTGCGCCCATGGTTGCCGAGGCCGCGGGTGATGGCCTGGCGGATCCACCACGTGGCGTAGGTGGAGAACTTGAAGCCCTTGCGCCAGTCGAACTTCTCGACCGCGCGAATGAGGCCGAGGTTGCCCTCCTGGATGAGGTCGAGGAGATCGAGCCCCCTGCCGGTGTACCGCTTGGCGATCGAGATGACGAGTCGCAGATTCGATCGGATGAACTGCTGCTTCGCATTGTCCGCCTGGCGGACATAGCGGACCAGCTCGATCCTTCGTTCGGCGCCGATGTTCCCTGCGCCCGCCAGTTCCTCTTCCGCGAGCCGCCCGCGCTCGATGGCACGCGCAAGCCTGACCTCATCCTCTGCGGTGAGCAGGTCGTGCTCGGACACCGACTCGAGATACAGGCCGATCGCGTCAGCAACCGCCGTGTCCCTGACAGCGCCAGCCATTCGACCCCCCGTCGGTTTTCGGTCCGAGGACCGCATCAGCACCAGCGCTTCGACGGTATCACCACCCGAACACTTCGGCAAGGGACTTGTAGCCTTCGCGGTGTCCCCCCACCCCGATCGGATCCCACATGCGCTTCCGCACCCTGCTCGGCCTGCTCGCCGCTTCGATCGGCCTCTCGGCATGCTCGGGCGCGATCGGTGTCGCACCGGGTGACGCCGTCGTGTCCCCGGACCTCGGCGCCCCCGAGGTGTCGATCGTGGTCCTGGCGGCGGACGACCTCGTGCGCCTCGACGCGGATGTCCGCGCCGACGGTGTGAGCCTCCCCGCCGGTGCGGACGGGAATCCCTTCCTCACCTGGACCAACGCCCCGGTGGTGGTGGACGTGACCGCACCCGGCTTCCAACCATGGACCTTCACGGTTGAGGCGTACCCGGAGAACGGGAAGATCGAGTTCCGGCTCGAGCCCGTCGTGCTCAGCGGTCTCGTCACCACCGATGACGGTCGACCGCTTCCCGGCGCGACGGTCTCACTGGGGAACGCGCAGGACACCACCGACAACGAGGGCCGCTACTCGCTCGAGCGAGCCGTTCCCGGCCTGATCGAGTTGACACGACCCGCGTGGGAGCCCACGAGCTACTCGTGGGATGGCGCCGTCTCGGAGTACGACATGGCGATGGTCCCGATGACGGTGAAGGCGTTGCGGGCATCGGCGGACGACATCCTCGATGGTGACCGATGGCAGTCCATCCTGTCCCTCTCCGATGCCACAGGCGTCAATGGCGTGGTCATCGACCTCAAGACGGAGGACGGCACGGTCGTGTATGCCAGCGAGGTGGAGGTGGCGAACGCCATCGGCGCGGTGAGCTCGTACTTCGACCTCCCGAAGGTCCTCGCCGAGGCGGAGGCCCACGATCTGTACACGATCGGCCGTATCGGGGTGTTCCAGGACGACTTCTATGCCTCGGCCGAGCCCGAGAGCGCCGTCCTTGCCGAGGACGGCTCGCTGTGGCGCTCGCGCAACGGCTTCGCATGGCTGGACCCTACGGATCCCTCGTCGTACGAGTACTCCATCGCCCTGGCGGAGGAGGCCTGCCGGCTCGGCTTCGACGAGATCCAATTCGACTACGTCTCGTTCCCCTTCGGCGGTGATGTCACGACGGCGACGTTCGATGGTGCCTACAACCAGGAGGTCCGCGTCGCCTCGATTGCCGCGTATCTCACCCGTGCGTACGCGGTCCTCCATCCCATGCGATGCGCGGTCTCATCGACGCTCCTCGGCATCGTGCTCGAGTCGAGCGCAGACGAGGGTGTGGGACAGAGGCCGGGAACCATGTCGAGGATCGTCGACGTCCTCGCGCCGACGCTCTACACGACGAACTACGGCAAGGGATGGAAGGGATTCGAGGATCCCAATGCGAACGCCGTCGAGATCGTGGACACGGCGTATGCCGCGGGGCGCGGCAAGCTCGACGGGCACGGCTACCTCAGGCCGTGGCTCCAGACGTGGACGATCAGTGCTGCGGACCAGCGCGCCGTACAGTCGGTGGTCACCGAGGCAGGATCCGGATGGCAGCTGTGGAGCAACAACACGGGGTACTCGGCGGACGCCCTCCCACCTCGCTGAGCGAACTGGCCGAGCGCGTCGTTCAATGTCGGGCGTGTCCGCGCCTGGTCGAATGGCGGGAGGAGGTCGCGTCCACCAAGCGTGCCGCCTTCGCCGAGGAGGAGTACTGGGGGCGTCCCGTCCCGGGATTCGGCGACCCCGAGGCGCGCATCGCGGTCGTGGGCCTCGCACCGGCCGCCCACGGCGCCAATCGAACGGGCAGGATGTTCACGGGCGATCGATCAGGCGAGTGGCTCTACCGCGCCCTCCACCGGGCAGGACTCGCCTCGAGCCCGACGTCGGAGTCGCGCGACGACGGCCTCGTGCTCGAGGACGTGTGGATCACGGCCCCGGTACGGTGCGCGCCGCCATCGAATCGCCCTTCACCGAGCGAGCGGGACACGTGTGCCGCGTGGTTCGATGCCGAGCTCGCCCTGCTCGACCGGGTCCGCGTGGTCCTCGCACTTGGTCAGTTCGCCTATGAGTCTGTCTGGAGGCACCTCGTGCGTTCGGGAGTCCCTGCGACCGGCCCGCGCCCACCCTTCGGGCACGGCCGACAGGTCGATGTCGGCGAGCTGACGGTCGTGACGAGCTACCACGTCAGTCAGCAGAACACCTTCACCGGCAGGCTCACCGAGGACATGCTCGACGACGTCGTCCGCCGCTGCGTCCGTATCGCGGCGTCCCGCTGAGGCCGAGCCGTGGACGCACGAGTCCCGGCGGTCAGCGACGACGTAGCGCCCTCCGGTGATGAGGAGAGGACCGGCGCGGCTACAGGAGCTCGAGCGGCGGCGCCATGCGTCTCGTGCGTTCCCACGCCTCCCTGAGCCACGGGTACGGATTGACCTTCTCCCCCTCGAAGCGCATCTCGAAGTGGGTGTGCGGTTGGGTTCCCTCGGCGTTGCCCGAGTCACCGACATAGCCGATGACGTCACCTGCCCTCACCTGCGAGCCGATGGTGAGCGTCGGGTGGAACGCTGTCCAGGCGCCCCCGAGCCCATCGTCGGTTCCGAGAGTGTCGTTGTTGAGGTGCATGGAGACGCTCGTCCAGCCGCCGCCGTGGTCGATGCGGACGTAGTAGCCCGAGAGGCGTTGCACGCCGAAGTCGGTCACGATGCCGTCGGCGACGGCCAGGACTTCGGCGCCGCGGGGAGCCATGATGTCGATGCCCTTGTGGCGTCGGCCGCCGGACCGACGCGCGCCCCACGAGTCCCAGAAATTGACGGCGGCCGTGTCGTTCGGGAACACCTCGACGATGAACGAGGCCTGCTCCGTGTCGACGGCAGCCCTGGCGGGAGCGGGGTGGGTGGCGGCGTCGGTGACGCCGATGGCGAGGGCCGCGACGAGCACGGACGCGGCAACGCGAACGGGGTGCGAGGGCATGGGGTTCGGACCTCCCGGCTGCCGCGGTCCCTACCAGCGGCTGCACGATCGTGATCTGAGCTCATGACCCTAGGGGAGGGTCCTCGGTAGCGTCACCATGCCAGCGAGATACACCTACGTCCATGGTGGAAACCGTCAGTGTGGGACGCAACCCCCGGTATCCTCCCGCGCGACCCGATGCCGACGACCAAGGACCACTCGTGACCGACACCTCCACCCTCGGCTCCCGAGATGCCGCATGGATGGCCGACCGCCGCTCGGAAGCGGCAGAGCGACTCCCGTCGCTGTCGATGCCCTCCACGCGTGACGAGATCTGGAGATACCTCGACCTCGACTTCGATCCCGCATTCGACACGGCGCGCCCGATGCCGGGATCACCGGCACCCCGCGATGCGGTGGTGGAGGCATGGGCCGGGGTGATCGTGTCGGTCGTGGACGGATTCGTCACGACCGACGACGTGCCGACGGTGGCCTCATCGGAGGAACCGATCGAACTCACACGCGGCGCGGACCTCTTCACGACCGCCCATACGGCACTGTCGCCGGGAGCGGTCCTGATCGGCGGCCCCCTGCTGTCCGAGCCGGTCTTCGTCGACGTCCAGGCCACCTCGTCCGCCACGAGCTTTCCCGGGGTCCACATCGCGGTGCCGGGGGGAGCGGACGCCGAGGTCGTGGTGCGGTACCGATCGGCGACCGATGATGAGGCGACGGTGGTGCCCACCGTATCCGCGGATGTGGGTCCGAATGCCCGGCTGAACCTCACGATCGTCCAGGATTGGAATTACCGCACATGGGCGCTCGGCCGGGGCATCGTGAGGCTCGAGAGGGACGCGAGCCTCGTGATCTCCGAGATCGGCCTCGGCGCCCATCTGGGGAGATTCCACCTCGACATCGACTTCGTCGGTGACGGTTCGTCTGCGAAGGTCTACGGGGCGTACTTCGGCGAGGAGGACCAGACCCTCGACTACCGCTACTTCATGAACCACATCGGGACCAACACCCGTGCCGACATGTTCCTGAAGGGCGCCGTCGAGGACAGGGCGCTCTCGGTGTTCACCGGCCTGATCCGCATCGAGGAGACGGGCCAGAAGACCGAGTCGTTCCAGACGAACAAGAACCTGATCCTGTCCGAGGGCGCCTCTGCACAGTCGGTCCCGAACCTCGAGATCCTCGCCAACGACGTCAAGTGCGGTCACGGATCGAGTGTCGGCCCCCTGGACGCCGCGCAGCGGTACTACCTCACCAGCAGGGGTCTCACCCCCGAGCGTGCCGACCGGCTGCAGGTCCGGGGCTTCTTCGAAGAGGTCGTGTCGCAACTGCGCGATCCGGCCGTCGCCGCATGGGTGCGTGATCGCATCAACGACAAGTTCGTGACCGCGCAGGAAGAGGGACGCGTATGAGCCAGGCCGCCATCGGATCGTTCGACGACCTGCTCGACGGTGCGGGTGTTCGCGTCGAGGTCGACGGTGCGGCCATCGCCGTGTTCAGGGTGGGCGACGACGTCCACGCCGTCGCCGATCGGTGCTCCCACGCGGAGGCGTCACTGTCCGAGGGCGACGTCTTCGGCACCGAGGTCGAGTGCCCCCGGCACGGGGCCAGCTTCGACCTGGTGACAGGCAGGCCGCTGTCGCTTCCCGCGACCAAGCCCGTGCGTACGTATGCGACGGAGGTGCGCGAAGGGCAGGTATTCGTGGAGATCGGAGACGGGGACGCAGATGACTGACGCATTGCAGGTGATCGATCTCAGGGCGCGTATCGGCGAGCTCGAGATCCTCAAGGGGGTGGACCTCTCCGTCCCGTTCGGCGAGGTCCACGCCATCATGGGTCCGAACGGCTCCGGGAAGTCGACCCTCAGCCACGCCCTCATGGGCAAGGCCGACTACGACGCCTCAGGGAGCGCGAAGGTCGACGGCGTCGAGATCATGGGCCTGCCCACATACGAGCGCGCACGTGCGGGACTGTACGAGGCGTTCCAGTACCCCACGGAGATCCCCGGTGTGACCCTCGACGACCTCACCGCGGAGATGGCCGCGAGCCGCCCCGATGACCCGGGCTTCGCCGAGCGGATCGATGCCACTTCGCGCCGCCTGTCGATGGACCGCTTCCGCAGCCGGTCCGTGAACACTGGGCTGTCGGGTGGTGAGAAGAAGCGCTCCGAGATGTACCTGCTCGGTGTCGCGCATCCCAAGGTCGCCATCCTCGATGAGATCGACTCCGGTCTCGACATCGATGCCGTCCGCGAGGTCGCCGAGATGGTCGAGGACCTCCGGGGCCCGAACATCGGCGTCGTGATCATCACGCACTACAGCCGGATCCTCAGGTACCTGTCGGTGGACCGCATCCACGTCATGGTCGCGGGTCGCATCGTGCGCTCGGGCGGCCCGGAGATCGCCGAGGAGCTCGAGGGCGCAGGTTACGTCGAGTACCAGACCGCGGGCGCCTGAGGCGGCGACGCCGCCACGGCGGCGCCCCGATACCATCGGGGTACGCGCCGGAGGGGATCGCGGACGTGGAACTCATCGTCATCGGCTGGCCGGCCAACCGGTTCGCCCCACGCTTCACGCCACCACTCGGCACGCCGTGGGTTCTCCGTGTGTCGGGTGCGTGCGCCATTGCATGGCGCGCCTCGGGGGCTGCGCCCGTATGACGCCCGAAGTCGCCCGGCTCGCCAACCTGATCGCAGGAGCGGAACGGATCCTCCTCGTGACGGGCGCGGGGATCTCGACGCAGGCGGGAATCCCCGACTATCGCGGCCCGAACGGGGTGTGGAGGACCCAGAGGCCGGTGGAGTTCGACGACTTCCTCCTCCACGAGGACAGGCGCATCGAGTACTGGGAGCAGAAGGTCGTCGCCGCACGAAGCATCGCGCAGGCACAGCCGGGCGCGGTGCACGTGGCCGCGGTGCGGCTCGAGCGCGAGGACAAGCTCGAAGCGATCGTCACGCAGAACGTCGACGGGTTGCACACGATCGCCGGATCCTCACCGGGTGTCGTGATCGAGGTCCACGGCACGGCCAGGGAGGTGACCTGCCTCTCGTGCGGCGATCGCACCCCGATCGAGCCCCACCTCGAGTCCTTCGGCCGGACGGGCACCCCGCCTCGGTGTGAGCAATGCGGAGGACTCCTCAAGCCCGCGACCATCAGCTTCGGGCAGGCCCTCGATCCCCTCACCGTGGCGCGGGCGACCCAGGCTGCCGATCGCACCGACCTCGTCGTGGCCCTCGGCACGACGCTGAGCGTCTACCCGGCGGCCGAGATCCCCCTCCGCGCGGCCAGACGAGGCGTGCCGTACGCGATCGTGAACCAGGGTCGCACGGATCACGACACGCTGCCCGGCCTCACGCTCCGGGTCGACGCAGAAGTGGGAGAGGCGTTCACCGAGGCCGTCGAGGACGCGCTCGGGCGCTGACCGCTCCAGCCAACGCCCAGCCCCACCGACCTTCACTAGCCTTCCGACTGATGCGACGTCGACCTCCGAGGAGGAGTGCATGCGGATCGAACGAGACTCGATGGGCGAGGTCCAGGTGCCGGAAGGGGCCTACTACGGCGCCTCGACGCAGAGGGCGGTCGACAACTTCCCCATCTCCAACCTCAGGTTCGGTCGGACGTTCATCTGGGCCCTTGGCCTGATCAAGGCCGCCGCCGCCGTCACGAACGAGGCGAACGGCTCCGTCGATCCCGACCTGGCCGCTGCCATCGTGACGGCGGCCGAGCAGGTGATGGCGGGCGACCTCGACGATCACTTCGTGCTCGACATCTTCCAGACGGGATCCGGGACGTCGACGAACATGAACGCCAACGAGGTCATCGCCAACCGCGCGACCGAGATCCTCGGGGGAGAGCTCGGATCCAAGCTCGTGCATCCCAACGACCACGTCAATGCAGGCCAGTCCTCGAACGATGCCATCCCCACGGCCATCCACGTGGCGGCGGTGGCAGGCATCGAGCAGAACCTGCTCCCCGCCCTCGATGCGCTCGCCGACTCGCTCGATGCCAAGGCCGTCGAGTTCGACGGGATCCTCAAGTCGGGTCGGACCCACCTGATGGACGCCACCCCCGTCAGGCTCGGGCAGGAGTTCGGCGGCTACGCGACGCAGGTGCGCAACGGTGCCGAACGTGTTCGCAAGGTGCTTCCCGAACTCCTCGAGCTCGCCCTCGGTGGCACGGCCGTCGGTACCGGCATCAACGCCCCAGACGGCTTCGCCGCAGCGACGATCGCTGAGATGGCCCGCCGGTCCGGGTTCGCCTTCGTCGAGGCGCCGAACCACTTCGAGGCGCAGGCGGCAAAGGATGCGACCGTGAACGCCTCCGGTGCGCTCAAGACGGTCGCGGTCTCGCTCTTCAAGATCGCCAATGACCTTCGCTGGCTGTCCAGCGGGCCACGGACAGGCATTGCGGAGATCTCGCTTCCTTCGCTCCAGCCGGGAAGCTCAATCATGCCGGGCAAGGTGAATCCCGTCATCGCCGAGATGATGATGCAGGTGGCCGCACAGGTGATCGGCAACGACACGGCGGTCACCTGGGGTGGGGCGAACGGCAATTTCGAGCTCAACGTGATGATGCCATTGATCGCCCACAACCTCCTCGAGTCGATCGACCTGCTCGCGTCGGGAGCCGACGTGATGAGGGAGAAGATGGTCGACGGCATCGAGGCGAACGAGGCACGCGCGCAGTGGCTCCTCGAGCAGAACGTGATCATCATCACGGCGCTCGTGCCGCTCATCGGGTACGACCGGTCGGCTGAAGTGGCGAAGAAGGCCTTTGCGGAGGGAAGGGGGGTGCGGGAGGTGGCACTCGAGATGGGCGTCCTGCCGGAGGACGAGCTGAACGCAGCCCTCGACCTGCGACCGATGACCGAGGGCGGCGTCGCGGGCTGAGTCGGCGACGGAGCCGCCGCGAAGCAGGGAATGGCCTCCCGGTGGAGGCCATCGAGGAGGCATGGACGCGAATGGACGCCCGAATGGGCACGACCACGGGGATCCTGTTCACCGATCAGTATCAGCTGACGATGGCCCAGCTCTACTGGAAGGAGGGCCTTGCCGCGCACCGTGCGCAGTTCGACTACGCCTTCCGCCACTACCCGGACTACGGCGAGCATCAGGCCGGATACGTCGTCACCGCTGGCCTTGGCCCCCTCCTCGAGTGGATCGAGACGACCAGGGTGCGTCCGGAGGACCTCGATGCGCTCCGATCGCAGCGGGATCACTCCGGTCGTCCCCGGTTCGACGAGGGATTCCTCGGGTGGCTCGCAGACGCCGACGGGTTCTCCGCGATCAGGATGCGGGCCGTCGCCGAGGGGAGGGTGGTGCATGCCAACGAGCCGATCGTCGTCGTGGAGGGGCCCCTCGCCCTGGCTCAGATCGTCGAGACCTCGCTGTTGAACCACCTCAACTACGCGTCGCTCGTCGCCACGAAGGCGTCCAGGGTGGTCGAGCAGGCGAGGGGGGGCCAGGTACTCGAGTTCGGGATGCGCAGGGGACCCGACGTCGGCGCCAACGCCGCCACGAGGGCGGCCCTGATCGGAGGTGCAGACGGCAGCTCGAACGTCGGCGAGTCACTCCGACTCGGATTCGATCCGAAGGGCACGCACGCCCACTCGATGGTCCAGCTCTACATCGCCATGGGCGAGGGCGAGCTCGGCGCATTTCGGGCGTACGCAGGGGCGTACCCCGACGAGTGCCTGCTGCTCGTCGACACGATCGACACCCTGTCGAGCGGCGTTCCGAATGCGATCATCGTGTTCGAGGAGCTGCGGGCGCGAGGGCATCGGCCCCTCGGGATCCGGCTCGACTCCGGCGACCTCGCGCACCTTGCGGTCCGGTCGGCCCGCATGCTCGACGACGCCGGCTTCCCCGACGTGGCGATCGTCCTCTCGTCGGACCTCGACGAGCTCGCCATGTGGCAGATCCAGGAACAGATCAGCCAGGAGGCTCCCGTCTACGGGGTGCAACCCGATGCCGTCAAGGCCCGCCTCATGTACGGGGTGGGGACCCGACTGGTGTCGTCACACGGGCATCCCGCACTCGATGGCGTGTACAAGCTCGTCGCTGTGGAGTCGTCGGGCGGATGGGCGCCCGCGCTCAAGATCTCGGAGAACCGTGAGAAGATGCCGATCCCGGGTGACAAGCGGCTGTGGCGCGTCTACGACCACCGCGGTCTGGCCACTGCCGATCTCGTCTCGGCGGGAGACGAGGCCGTGACGCCGGGACAGGGGTGGGTCATCCATCACCCGCACCGTTCCGATGTGACCCGTCACCTCGAGCCCGCCGACGTCCACGAGGTGGAGGAGATCCTGAACCCCGTCTTCGACCAGGGACGACGTCTCGACGGGTCTCCGGACCTCACCGCCGCGCGACGGTGGAGGACCGACGACCTCGCGAGGTTCGACGTCGGTGTCAGGCGCCTCGTGAATCCGCATCGCTATCACGTATCGGTCACCACGAGGGTCAAGGACCTCCAGGACCTCCTCATCGCCGACACCATGGGTTGACCGCGTCCGCGTTGCCCGTGGGCCGTGTGTCAGACGACCGTGACCCCTGCGTCCACCATGTCGGCGATGGCGCGCGCCCCATCACCGTGGCTCAGGTCCACGGCGGCGATCCCGTCGGCGAGGAGGGTCGTGAGGTAGCCGAGGCGGGTAGCGTCGATTGCGGTCTCCTTCACGCAGTAGTCCGTCGCGAGGCCACACACCGCCACCTCGGTGACGCCGTGGCTGCGGAGCAGTCCGTCGAGTTCGGTCGGGGACGAGACGCCCGTCTGCGGGTCCCTGACGGTGAAACCCGAGTACCCGTCCTCGCCCGCGATGCCCTTCCGCACGACCGGGCCCTCGGCGACGAGGTCGGGGTGGAAGGCCGCTCCCCACGTTTCCGCGACGCAGTGCACGGGCCAGATGCCCCCGTCCTTCGCGAAGTGTGGCGTGGATGCGGGGTGCCAGTCCTGGGTGCGCACGACGAGGGCACCGTGGGATGCCGCCATGGCGACCTGGTCGTTGATGAAGTCGAGGACGTCGGGCGCACCGTGCACGAAGAGTGATCCGTCGGGATCGGCGAAGTCGTTCTGGACGTCGACCACGATGAGGGCCGTCTGGGGCGTCCAGTTCGTCACACCCGGGATTCCCTCGACATCGTGAGCGCGTCCTCGAGGGTGCTCCATGCGAGTGCCGCACACTTGATGCGCACAGGGAACTGCCGGACACCCTGGAGTGCCTCGAGGTCGCCGAGGGCCGCACCCGGCTTGTCCGGGTCGATGGGGTCATCGCCCTCGTCGATCGTCATCATCACCTTGAAGGCATGGGCGAGGTCCTCGATCTCCGGGACCGTCTTGCCGACGATGGCGTCCATCATCATCGAGCCGGATGCCTGGGAGATCGAGCACCCCTGGCCCTGCATCGCCGCGTCGATCACGACGCCCCCCTCGATGACGATGTCGAGGGCGAATTCGTCACCACAGGAGGGGTTCGTGCCCTCGGTGTGGATGTGGTCCCCGGACAGGGTTCCCCTCCGCCGCGGATTGCGGTAGTGGTCGAGGATGACCTCCCGGTAGAGCTCGTCGAGTTGTGACATGCCCGCCGTCCTGTTCGTCGGTTCGAACCCCTTCAGGATACGGCCCGTGGGGACCGCCGTCGCCGTTGTCGGTGGGCGATCGTGCGATGGACGACCTGCGATCAGTCGAGGCCGAACACCCTGCGCGCCTTGTGGAGCGAGGTCACGAGTTGGTCGACCTCCTCCGGTGTCGTGTAGAGGTAGAACGACGCCCTCGCGGTCGCAGGGACCTCGAGGTACTTCATCAGGGGACGGGCACAGTGATGCCCCGCGCGAATCGCGATGCCATCCTGGTCGACGATGGTGGCCAGATCGTGGGGATGGATGTCGCCGAGCGAGAAGCTGACCGCCCCACCCCTGCGCGTGACATCCCTGGGCCCGTACACGGTGAGATCGGGGATCTCGGCGAGCCTCTCGAGTGCATAGGCGGTGATCTCCCGTTCATGGGCGGCGATCGTGTCCATGCCGATCTCGGACAGGTAATCGACGGCCGCAGCGAACCCCACGGCCTCGGCGATCGGTGGCGTCCCTGCCTCGAACTTGTGGGGGACGGGCGCCCACGTGGAGTGATCGCGCTCGACGATGTTGATCATCTCGCCGCCCCCTTCGGTCGGTTCCATCTCCTCGAGGCGGTCCGGCCGTCCCCACAACGCACCGATCGCCGTCGGGCCGAGCATCTTGTGTGCGGAGAAGGCCATGAAGTCGACGCCGAGGTCCTCGACCGAGACCGGGTGGTGGGGGACGAGCTGGGCACCGTCGAGCACCGTGATGGCACCGACCGATCGCGCCGCCTCGGTGATGGCGTCGACCGGGCCGAGCGCGCCCGTGACATTCGACATGCCGCCGAACGCCATGATCTTGACGCGTTCGTCCACGACGCGCTCGAGGTCGGAGGTGTCGATGATGAAGTCGTCGTCGAGCCCGAGGTAGACCAGCTCGGCCCCCGTGTAGCGGGTGATGATCTGCCATGGGACGAGGTTCGCGTGGTGTTCGGCGACGGTGACCACGATGCGATCGCCGTCGCCGAGGTGATTGAGGCCCCATCCGTACGCGATGTGGTTGATCGACGTCGTCGCTCCCCTGCTGAAGGCCAGCTGGGAGGCCGACGTGCCGATGAAAGCCGCGACCTTCGATCGGGCGAGCTCGAAGGCCTCCGTGGCCTCGCCAGCGAGGGTGTGGGCGCCCCGATGCACGTTGGCGTTGTGCTGCTCGTAGAACTCGTCCATCGCCTCGAGCACGACCCGGGGCTTCTGGGTCGTGGCAGCGGAATCGAGGTAGACGAGCGGGTGTCCGTTCACTTCACGGCCGAGGATCGGGAAGTCGGCGCGATGCGAACGAAGGTCCGTCACCCGGCAGCGGCTCCTGAGCGGTACCCCTCGTAGCCGGAGCCCTCGATCCGGTCCGCGAGTGATGCGTCACCGGACTCGACGATGCGGCCGTCCACGAAGACATGGACGACATCGGGTGTGATGTAGTCGAGCATCCTCTGGTAGTGGGTGATGATGAGGAACCCCCGAGCATCGGTGCGGAGGCGATCGACGCCCTCCGCGACGATCTTGAGGGCGTCGATGTCGAGACCGGAGTCGGTTTCGTCGAGCACCGCGAAGTCCGGCTCGAGCACGGCCATCTGCAGGATCTCGTTGCGCTTGCGTTCGCCGCCCGAGAAGCCCTCGTTCAGGTAGCGGTCGGCGAACGACGGATCCATGCCGAGGTCCCGCATCGCATCGGCGACCTTCAACCGCAGCTCGAGCACCGTGTAGTCCGTCTCGGACTTGTTCGACAGCGCCGTGCGGAGGAAGTTCACGACCGACACACCGGGGATCTCCTCGGGGTACTGGAAGCCGAGGAACATGCCTGCCTGGCCGCGGTCCTCGGGTGCCCACTCGGTGATGTCCTCACCCTTGTAGCTGATCGAGCCGGCGGTCACCTCGTAGCCGGGATGTCCCATGAGGACGTACGCGAGCGTCGATTTGCCGCTCCCGTTCGGCCCCATGATGGCGTGCGTCTCGCCCGGCTCGATCGTGAGCGAGACGCCCTTGAGGATCTCGTTGCCATCGACGGACGCGTGGAGGTCGTCGATGACGAGCAGGGGGGATACGGGGGGAGTTTCCAACATGCCCATGAGTGTAATGGAGGGCGGTCCCTCAGGACGCGAGCCCCTCGAAGACGAAACCGAGGCGATCGGTGTCGACCGCGTCGAGTGTGCGGTACTCCTGGACGTAGTACCGACCCACCCCCAGATCCGACATCGACGCCACGGCATCCCTCGCCCTCGACGGCGTCCCGTGCGGCACGAGACGCTCGTCGAGCATGTCCTCGTAGGCATCGGGCGACATGTCGCGAGCGTTCGCCCTCGAGGCGATCATGGCCTTGTGCTCGTCGGGGTCGCGGTAGACGAGGCCCGGACCGGCGAGCGACACCAGGATCGCATCCGGATCGCGACCTGCCTCTGCGGCGGCCCCGCGCATGACCGAGATGCGGTCTCGCAGCGTCGCCGCGTCGGTCACGAACAGGTTGTACTCGTCCGCGTACCGGCCGGCCAGGGTGGGGGTCTTCTTCGGGCCACCGCCGCCCACGACGATCTGGAGCCCAGGCGAGGCGGCGGGTCGGACGCTCGGTGCCGCGAGCCGGTAGTGGTCGCCCGATGTCGCTCCGCCCCCGTCGAAGACCGTGCGGATGTAGGCGAGGGCCTCGCCGAGTCGGTCGAACCGCTCCTTCAGGTCGGGGAGCGTGAGGCCGAAGGCCTCGTGCTCGGTCTCCATCCACCCGGTTCCGACCCCGAGGGAGAACCTGCCGTGGGAGATCTCGTCGATGGTGGTCGCCGACTTCGCCATGACGGCGGGATGTCGGAAGGTCAGGGGGGACACCATGGTCACGAGCCGGATCGTGGAGGTCTCGACTGCGACCGCGGCGAGGGACACCAGGGCGTCGGTCGTGTCTGCTGACTCCGCCATGTTGAGGTAGTGGTCGGACCGCGCGAAGGCGGCGAGTCCGTTCGCCTCCGCCCATCGTGCGAGCTCGACGAGCCGCTGGTACGTGCCACCCACCTGGGGCTCGACGAACAGTCCGAATTCCACGTGATGGCTCCTTGCCTCGCTACCAGCCCCGCTCGACCCATTCGGGGAGGTGCGGACGCTCGCGCCCCATTGTGGTCGAATCCCCGTGCCCGGGCAGCACGATGGTGTCGTCCGGCATCTCGAGGAGCCCCGTCACCGACGCGATGATCGTGGGGAACGAGCCATAGGGGAATCGGGTGGCGCCCGGACCGCCTGGGAAGAGGGTGTCCCCGGTGAGTACGACGCCGTCGAGCGAAAGGCACACGGACCCGGGCGTGTGCCCGGGTGTGTGGATGACGGAGGCCTCGACCGTCCCGATGCGGAAGCGGCCGGGCTCGAGGTGATCGTCCGGGGTCTTGCCCGCGATCTCCACGTCGTCGCGGTGCAGCAGGAACGGGACCTCGAGCGCGTCACGCACCTCGGGGATGGCGTCGTGGTGGTCCCAGTGACCATGGGTCGTCGCGATCGCGATCACCCTGCGGTCGCTGACGAACTCGACGATGGCCTCGGCGTCATCGGCGGCGTCGACGAGGAGCGCCGCGCCGGTCGTTGGGTCGACGACGAGGTAGACGTTCGTGTCGAGGGGGCCTGCGACGAGGCGTTCGATCACGAATCCACGGCCTCGGTGGACGACCTCACCGGGCACGATGGGCTACGTCTCGAGGCTGGCGAGGATGGTCTCGAGCTGGTCGATCTGGAGCTCCCCGGACGTGCGGACGGCGACGGTGCCGTCGGCGTTGACGAACACCCAGTACGGGAATCCGCCCGCACCGTAGGACAGGAGCGCGCTGTTGTCGGCATCGTCCCTGATCACGGGAACGGACCACCCTTCCCTCTCGAGCCATTCGCTCGGTGGGTAGTTGTCCCTCCCCGAACTCATCGACGTCGAGACCGAGTAGAAGTCGACACCCTCGACCCCTCCCGTCTCGTCGAGCCACGCCTGGACGCGTGGGACCTCTGCCTGGCAGTGGGAGCACCAGTGGGCGAGGAACACGATCCCCTTCGCCCTGCCGTCGGTGTTGTCGATCGTGACGGTGTCCCCTTCGAAGTCCTGGCCGACGACCTTCGGGTAGGCGGCCCCCGTCGCACTGGTGTCGACGGTGGTGTTCTGGGGCATCAGGGGCAAGCTCGCGCCTTCGACCGTCGGTTCGCCGTACTCCGTCCCCACTTCGTTGCTCCCGAACATGACGGCGACGACCAGCAGGAGGACGACGGCTGCTCCGGCGGCGCCGATGACGATGCCGGTCATGTTGCGCGAGGTGCCTGGTTGCTTCTGTTTCGTGCTGGTGTCGGCCATTTGGTTCCTCGTGTCGGGTACGGGTGCGGCGCCGTCAGGCGCCTGCGACCGGCTCGGGGTCGGTCTCGGCGTCCAAGGTTGGCATCGTCGTCGCGCTATTCGCGCGGTCGGCGTAGAGCAGGGCGAGGATCAGGAGGAAGGCGGACAGCGCCATGTAGGGGATCGTCACGAACCCGAATTCCCTGATGAGGGGTGTCGAGCACGAAGGGCCGACGGCGGAGCACGATCCGTCGTCGAGGCTGGGGTAGGCCTGGAGGAGCCGATGGTATGCGGCGATCCCTGCTCCGATGGTGGCCAGGACGACGGCATAGAGCCTCGCGCGATGATCCTTCCTGAACGCCGCCATGGGGAGGATCACGGCCATCGGGTACATCGCGATGCGCTGGTACCAGCAGAGCTTGCACGGGATCAGGCCGACGCTCTCGGACAGGTACAGGCTTCCCACCGTCGCGAAGACGGCGACCCCTCCGGCGAGCCAGAGGGTGGAGCCCCGCAGGAACTCGAAGGGGTTCTCGCGCTTGACGGCGCCGACGACGGCTGCGATGAGGATGCCGACGGTCGCCGCGTTCGCGGCGAGCGCGGCGAGGGCGAAGAACGTACGCATCGTCTCGAACGCCACGTCGGCTCCTGTCGATCGACCCGAGGCCTCCGGTCGGGTCCGGGCCGGCCCGCCATCCGCTGGGTGGTGTCGGGACGCTACCAGTCCCTTCGCCGTACCAGCCACGTTCCCGGCCCCGTCAACCGATGGTGCCGGTACGCTCACGGCATGTCCGGCCCCGCCCTGTTCGCTGTCCTGATGGGTGTCGTCGTCGCCTTCGGCATCGCCATGTTCTGGCAGGAGTCGCGACGGATGCGCCAACCCGCTGCCATCTACGGCGTGGACGACTCGATCGAATGGATATGGGCGGGCCTGGGTGAGGACACGCTCGGTCTCACCAGGGCGGATGTACGGCGGATCCTCGAATGGGAGATGTACTACCTGCAGCAGCCCGATCTGTGGACGCGCGACGGGGTCGCCGTCGTGGGCGGTGCGGAGGCGGCGGCGTATGCCCAGGAGCGAGCGATCGAGGAGGGTTACGCCTACGAGCCGCACCAGATCTTCGCCGTGCTGGACCTTCAGGCGACCTACCTGGCGGCCATCGGTGCCGTCGGGGACCCCGCCGATCCCACCGAGCGCATCGTCACCGACGAGGGGGGCGAGGCGGCGACCTGACCCCGGTCGTCCCACCACCCCACCGAGGCCGGTATCGGGGTCCCGTTCATACACTCCCGGCCCATGACCACCAGGATTCGCCCGCTCCTCCTCGCGACCGTCATCGTCGTGATCGCGACCGTCCTCGTCGGATGCACGAGTGGTTCGGCCGACACGTCGACCTCGTCATCCGCTTCCGGCTCCGACCAGGATCTCATCTTCGGAAGGGGAGAGGTCCCCGACACGGTGCCGGCAGACTTCCCGATCCCCGAGCAGGCGCAGATCGGCGCCACCCTGGTCAACCGTTCCACCGGACTGACCGAGATGGTCGTCACCTATCCCGCGAATGTGCCCGACGTCGCGGCGAACTACGAGACGAACCTCGAAGCGCTCGGCTACACGGTCGAGTCCTCGAGCGGGACGGAGGCACAGTGGTCGATCACCTTCAGCAGGGATGATCTCTCTGGTGACATCACGCTCTCCAGTGGGGGGGCCAGCCTGTCGTCGGGGACGATCCGCCTCATCCAGCCGGCCTGATCCGGGCATTCTGATCCTGGCGTCCCGATCCGGGCACCATCGAACCATGTCGATACGCCGCCGCCTCCTCGCGGAGCGCCTCAGGGGATGTCCGTCGACTAGGGTCGCGCCCGAGAGGAGGATGGACGTGGCACGTCTGCGACGGTTCGAGCAGCATCGGTACATCGGAACCCGTCACGACATGCGCGTGCACGACTGTGATGATCCGGACCAGTTCGACCGGTTGTCGCGCCTCGTCGACGACGGAGATCTCGCGACCACGATGCAGTTGCAGGCCTTCGCACCCGACACGCTCGCCGAGGCCCGCAACCGGGGATTCCGTCCCGTCTAGGCCCACGTCCCGGGCCCACGTCATCCGAGGACCGCCCCGACGACGTCGTCCGCCAGGCGATCGTGGCGGAACACGAAGAAGTGGTCGGCTGTCTCGTACCGGATGATGGCCGCACCGATCGACACGGCGTAGTCCTCGAGCTCGTTGGCGTCGACGAACTGATCGCGGTCCCCGACGATGAAGGTGCGCTCCGCAGGTGGCAGATCGACGGGATCGGGGAGCGAGGGGGTCAGGGTCCCTCGCACCGGAGGGGCGATCCCCACATAGGTCAGGCGGGATCCCCGGGTCGCCTCCCAGTTCAGCGCGGTCGCGGCCCCGAAGCTCCAGCCCGAGATCCCTCGCACGGGTAGGTCGAGTGCCCCCGCCGCCTCGACCGCGGCGTCGATGTCCAACAGCTCGCCGTCGCCGTGGTCGTAGGCCCCCGTCGACTCCCCGATGCCGCGGAAGTTGAAGCGGATGACGGCGAGACCGGCGAGCACGCAACGCTTCGCGATGGCGCCGAGGATCGGTGCGCGCATCGTGCCGCCGTGCTGGGGATGCGGATGGCACAGGACGACCGATCCGATGGCACCCTCGGGCTGGTCGAGGACATACTCGAGCAGGATGCCGTCTCGGGTCTCGAGGCGGGGTGGCAGGCCGCTCGTCACAGCGTCGAGAACCACAGGGCGGTCGCGGCGAGGATGACGAGCCCGGTGGCCAACGAGGCGAGGATCAGGTACCTGGTCTGCACCCGGCAATCGTATCGGCGCCCGAGCCGTGATCTACGATGGGTGGCCGGTCATGCTGCGACCTGCGGTGGGAGGCATGGCTAACCTTCGGAGCCATCACCACGACGGAGCGAAACGGTCCATGTACGACATCGTCATCATCGGAGGGGGCCCCGGGGGCTACGCATCGGCCTTGTACGCCCACAACTTCGGCCTCACCGTGGCCCTCGTCGAGAAGGACGAGGTCGGCGGCACCTGTCTGCTGCGCGGCTGCATCCCCGCGAAGACCTGGATCGAGAGCGGCGCGGTGTTCACGACCGTCGCCGATGCCGCAGAGTACGGTGTGAGGGCATCCGCGCCGGAGTTCGTCTGGGCCACCGCCCTGGAGCGAAAGAAGAGGGTCGTCGACGGCCTCGTGAAGGGCCTCAAGGGCACGTTGAAGGCGCGGAACGTCGAGATCATCCCGGGGCACGGCCGGATTGCAGGCCCCGGCAGGGTCGACGTGGAGCGGCCGGATGGGTCCAGGGAGACGCTCGAGGCCGGGGCGATCATCGTCGCCACCGGATCCGCGCCTGCGACGATCCCCGGCTATGCACTCGATGGCACGCACATCGTCACGTCCGACGAGGCGCTCGATTGGACGGACCAGCCGGCCTCCGTCGCGATCATCGGAGGCGGCGTGATCGGCTCGGAGTTCGCGTCGTTCCTCGGGGAGGTCGGCACGAAGGTCCACCTCTTCGAGATGTTGGACCAGTTGGTTCCCGGCATGGAGCCCGAGGCATCGAAGGTCCTCGCAAGGGCATTCCGCAAGCGCAAGATCGACGTCCACCTCGGTGTCGCCGTCGGGCAGCCGACGATCACGGAGTCCGGAGTGAACGTGCCGTTCGGTGACGAGTCCGTCGATGTGGACGTCGTCCTGATGGCGGTCGGCCGCCGGCCGGTGACCGACGACGCCGGTCTCGACAGCGTCGGCATCGCGACGGACCGCGGCTTCATCACCGTGGACAGCGCCACCATGGCGACGTCCGCCCGGGGTGTCTACGCCGTGGGTGACATCGTCGCCGGCACACCCCAACTCGCCCACGTCGCATTCGCAGAGGCGATCGCCGCGGTCACCCATATCGCCACCGGCGAGGTCGCCGCCGTCGACTACAACGCCATCCCGATGGTCGTCTACACCCACCCCGAGATCGGCTGGGTGGGAAGGACAGAGGCCGTCGCCAGGGAAGAGGGATACGACGTCAAGGTCGACGAGCATTCGATGCGTGGTGTCGGGAGGGCGATGATCCAGGGGACCACCGACGGCATCGTCAAAGTGGTCGCCGAGAAGGACGGCCCCCTCCTCGGTGCCACCGTGGTCGGTCACGGCGGCGGGGAGCTCGTCCATGAGCTGATGTACGCCGTCGGATGGGAAGCCCTTCCGTCGGAGGCCGCCGCCTTCATCCATGCCCACCCGACCATATCGGAGGCCGTCGGGGAGACCCTGCTGGCCTCCGCAGGGCGGCCGCTGCATTGAGTACCCAACCCAGATCCCGGAGAAGGCGCCGTCCGGCCACCGGGGCGGTCACAAGGAGCTGATGGCGAATGCCGGTAACGATTTCCATGCCCCAACTCGGCGAGACCGTCACCGAGGGCACGATCCTCGAATGGGTCAAGCAGGTCGGTGACCACGTCGCAGAGGACGAGATCATCGTCGAGATCTCGACCGACAAGGTGGACACCGAGGTGCCATCGCCTGCAGCCGGCGTCCTCACGGAGATCCTCGTCCCGGCAGGCGAGACGGTCGCGGTCGGCACAGCCCTCGCCGTGCTCTCCGACGAGGGTGCCGCAGGGGCGGATGCTGCGCCGCCCGGCGTGGCGGCGGGATCCGTCGTCGAGGTCGCCGTGACCGACGCCGTCGATGCCACAGCCGCACCCGCACCAGAACCCGCCGCCCCTGCACCGATCCCCGCAGCAGCCGCCGCCCCGGCCGCCGCTCCCGTCGCGAGCGGTGACATGCCGAGGCGATCGGTGCTCTCGCCCGTCGTGCGCAAGCTCGCCGGCGAGCACGGCATCGACCTCGCCGAGGTCGCAGGCACCGGTGACGGCGGGAGGATCACACGCAAGGACCTCGAGGCCTACATCGCCTCCGGTTCCGCCACGGCGGCGCCTGCAGCAACGGCGCCGGCCGCCGCCATGCCGAGCGTCGTCGCACCCCCGCTCCCGTCGCCGGCTGCCGGGACGCCGGGCGCCACGGACGAGGTGAGGGAGATCCCCCGCCTGCGCCAGCGCATCGCCGCCAACATGCGCACCGCGCGCGATACGGCTGCCCACGTCTGGACGAGCGTCGAAGTCGACTTCGAGAACGTCGAGCGCGTCCGAGGACGGCACCGCGAGTCGTTCAAGGCGGCCGAGGGCTTCTCCCTCACCTACCTTCCGTTCATCGCCAGGGCCACGATGGACGCCCTCGCCGCCTATCCCGTGGTCAACTCGCAGTTCGACCTCGACGCGGGCACCTGGATGTTCCCAAGGAGGGTGAACCTCGGCATCGCCGTCGATCTGAACCAGGGCGGCCTCGTGGTCGTCGACATCAGGGATGCCGATTCGATGACCCTCAAGGCACTTGCGCGTGCGATCCGAACGATGGCGGTCGCCGCTCGCGACAACAACGTCGGCCCTGACGATCTGGCGGGATTCACCTTCTCGATCACGAACCCCGGCCCCTTCGGCTCGTTCATGTCGGCCCCGATCATCCCGGTGCCGAATGCCGCGATCCTCTCGACGGACACCGTCACCAAGAAGCCGGTCGTGGTCGAGATGCCCGACGGCTCGGACGCGATCGCCATCCGCCACATCGGCTACCTGGGACTGTCGTGGGACCACAGGGTCTTCGACGGTTCGACGGCGGTGCTGTTCCTCGACCGCATCAAGCAGAACCTCCAGACCTGGGACTGGGAGCAAGAGCTGTCGTGACCCTCTCGCCCGACCCGACGCTCCGCGTCCGGTGGCTCGGACGGGTCGAGTACGACGAGGCGTGGGACCTCCAGCGGGCCATCTGGGAGGGGAAGACGGTCGGGAGGTCCGCAGACGACTACGTGCTCCTCCTCGAGCATCCGCACACCTACACGATCGGACGCAATGGCGACGGGTCCAACCTCCTCGTCGACCGTGCCACCCTCGATGGGTTGGGGGCCTCGATCCACGAGGTCGACCGCGGAGGTGACATCACGTACCACGGCCCCGGGCAGCTCGTCGGGTACCCGATCGTCGACGTGCCGCGACTCGATGGAGGCTTCGACGTGGTCGGGCACGTGCGCCGGATCGAGCGCATGCTCATCGACCTGCTCGCCGGCCTCGGTATCGACGCCTGGACCGAGCGCGGGCTGACCGGTGTGTGGACACGATCGGGGAAGGTCGCCGCGATCGGTGTCAGGGTCTCACGCGGAGTGTCCACCCATGGGTTCGCGCTCAACGTCGACCCCGACATGCGGTACTTCTCGCACATCGTGCCGTGCGGGATCCCCGACCGCTCCGTCACGTCGCTCTCCGAGATCCTCGGCAGGAAGGTATCGATCCAGGAGGTCGTGGACGAGGTCGTCCCGCGGCTGGGTCTCGTGTCGGGCCGCAGCGGCTCGGAGGTGCAGCTCGGTGCGTTCTCTCGAGGCACGGCGTCCACTGCCTACGAGGTCGATCGGCTCGTCGCATCCGGCGTATTCACTGCCGCCCGCCGTGGGGAGGCGCCGGTCACGATCAGGGGGATCCTCGAGGGCGAGCCCGAGAAGCCGTCGTGGATGAAGGTGAAGCTCGACCTCACGGACCCTCGCTACAGGGAGCTGAAGAAGCTCAACGCGGCGCTGTCGCTCAACACCGTGTGCGAGGAGGCAGGGTGCCCGAACATCTACGAGTGCTGGTCGAGTGGCACCTCGACCCTCATGCTGCTCGGCGACGTGTGCACGCGGGCGTGCTCGTTCTGTGACGTCGCCACGGGAAGGCCGGGCGACGTCGATTGGGACGAGCCGATCCGCGCCGCGACCGCGATCGAGGCGATGGGTCTGCGTCATGCGGTCCTCACCTCCGTCAACCGGGACGATCTCGCAGACGGCGGTGCGACGGTCTTCGCGAGGACGATCCACGAGATCAGGGAACGGGTGCCGGACTGTGACGTCGAGGTGCTCATCCCCGACTTCAAAGGGGACACCGAGGCACTCGATATCGTGATGGCAGCCAAGCCCTCGGTGCTCAACCACAACACCGAGACCGTCCTCCGGCTCCAGAGGGACGTCCGCACGGCCGCGAACTACGCCCGATCCCTCACGCTGCTCGCGAGGGCGAAGTGGGCGCTGCCCTCGGTCACGGTGAAATCGGGTCTCATCGTCGGGATGGGTGAGACGGATGAGGAGGTCGTCGGGGCGCTCGCCGACCTCAACGCCGTCGGCGTCGACGTCGTGACCATCGGGCAGTATCTGCGCCCGACGGCCCACCATCGGAGGATCGCACGGTACGTCGACCCCGGCGTGTTCGACGACTACAAGGCGGCGGGTGAGCGGTTCGGCATCGCCCACGTCGAGGCCGGCCCCCTCGTACGGAGCTCGTACCATGCAAGGGAAGCACTCGAGGCGGTGATATGACCGAGTACGAATCCAGGCTCGCACGGGCGCGCACCGGGATGGCGGATCGGGGCATCGACGCCATGTGCCTGTCGATCGGGTCCGATCTGCCCTACCTCATCGGTTACCGGGCGATGCCCCTCGAACGACTCACCATGTTGGTGCTCCCGGTCGCAGGTGAGGCGGTGCTCGTGGTGCCGGAGCTGGAGGCACCCCGTGTCGATCGCTCGGACGACCTCTTCTCCGTGAGGCCATGGGGGGAGCTCGAGGATCCCGTTGCCCTCGTGGATGGCCTCCTGGGTGACGCGGGGCGCGTGGCCATCGGGGATGAGACATGGACGCGGTTCTCCCTCGCGCTCCAGAACGCCGCAGAGGTCCGCTCGTGGACGACGGCCGGCGACCTCATGGCCGATCTGCGGATCATCAAGTCACCAGCGGAGATCGCTGCGCTCAGGTCTGCGGCGGTCGCCGCCGACGCCGTGATGGACCAGATGGCCGGGGTGGCGTGGTCGGGGAGGACGGAGAGGGACGTCGCCCGCGAGATCGTCGATCGCGGCGTCGCGGAGGGTCACGAGGTCATGGACTTCTGGATCGTGGCGTCCGGTCCGAACGGTGCATCCCCCCACCACGAGCCGGGGGACCGGGTCATAGGGCTGGGTGACGCCGTCGTCGTCGACTTCGGAGGTCGCAAGGATGGCTACGCCTCCGACACGACGAGGATGTTCGTGGTCGGCGAACCGCCTGAGGGATTCGTCGACGCCTACGACGTGCTGAGGCGCGCCCAGGCCGCGGCGGTCGAGCACGTCCGTCCCGGTGTCACGGCGGCGTCGGTCGACGCCGTCGCTCGAGCGGTGATCGACGATGCCGGATATGGTGATCGGTTCATCCATCGAGTCGGACACGGCATCGGAATGGACACCCACGAGCATCCCTACCTCGTGGGAGGCAACGACCTCATCCTCGAGCCCGGCATGGCGTTCTCGGTGGAGCCCGGTATCTACGAGCCGGGGAGCTGGGGGATGCGGATCGAGGACATCGTCGTCGTCACCGAGGATGGCGTCGAACCCCTCAATCGCACGGACCACGCCTACCGCACCGTGGAGTGAGGCGGCGTCCTCGATCGTATCGATCGTGGTCTGCGGAATCGCAGTAGCGTGGGCGCATGGACGTCACCATCACCAAGCTCGTGCACGCGTGCCTCCTCGTGGAGGCGGGTGGCACACGCGTCCTCGTGGACCCGGGGTCCTACACGTGGGACGACGAGAGGTTCGACCTGACGATGGTCGAGGGCGTCGACCGGGTCCTCATCACGCACGAGCATGCGGACCATGTGCATGTCGACCTCGTCAAAGGGGTGCTCGAGCGCTCCAACGGTGCCACGGTCGAGACCACGCCGGCCCTTGCGGCGATCCTCGCCAGGGACGGGATCGATGCCGTGACCGAGGGGACCATGCAGTTCGCGGCGCCGCACGAGCGCATTCCGCTCGGGCCAGGTCCGCAGAACACTGGGTTCCACGTCGAGGGTGTCCTCAGCCACCCCGGCGACAGCCACAGCTTCGCCGAGACGATGCCCATCCTCGCCATGCCGTTCATGGCCCCATGGGGATCGCTCGTGGGCGGTGTCGACCGGGCCCGTCTCGTGCATCCTCGCTTCGTCGTCCCGATCCACGACTGGCCATTGAGCGAAGGGGGCCGGTCGTTCATGTACCGCCTCGCGGCCCTCGGACTCGCGGGCCACGACATCCAGCTCGTGGTGATCGATGACTTCGCCAGCGTGACGGTGACCGTGTGACACGAATTCCTCCGCGGGCGCCGCGCCACGGCATGGCCGTGTGACCTTCATGCCGGAAACCCAACGTGATGAAACGAGGACCTTCCTCTTCACGGACATCGAGTCGAGTACCCGCGGCTGGGAGGAACGTCCCGGGGAGATGCGTCGGGCGATCGAGCTCCACGACGCGCTGAGCGCCGAAGTCGTGGAGGGCATCGGCGGATCAGTCGTGAAGTCGACGGGTGACGGCGTGATGGCCGTCTTCGAGCGGCCCGTCGACGCGATCATCGCGGCGACCTCTCTCGTGCGTGCCCTGGACACCGCGGATTGGGGAGCGGC
Source organism: uncultured Acidimicrobiia bacterium (assembly GCA_963792405.1). GTDB lineage: Bacteria > Actinomycetota > Acidimicrobiia > Spongiisociales > UBA5794 > SZUA-442. Next base: position 1,295,310 of record CAWBVU010000006.1, on the reverse strand, counting down.
TCCGCAGATCCGAATCAGAGTCGGGATCCACAGCGGGCAGGTCCAGGTTCGGGACCACGACTACTTCGGACCGACCGTCAATCGAACCGCACGCATCATGTCGGTCGCCTCCGGCGGGCAGATCGTCGTGTCCGATGTCGTCCACGCGCGGTCGGTCGGATCGCTGCCAGCCGGATTCTCCTTCCGTGACCTCGGGGAGCACCGGCTCAAGGACCTCGCAGGGGCACACCGGCTCTACCAGCTGTGTGCACCGGATCTCGAGGTGTCGTTCCCGCCGTTGCGCTCACTCGATCTGACGCCCAACAACCTGCCTTCACAGGTCACCGAGTTGCTGGGCAGGGAGGAGGAGCTCACCGAGCTCCGGTCGCTGATCGACGACGGCGGCGTTCGTCTCGTGACCCTGATCGGGCCTGGAGGCACAGGGAAGACACGACTTGGGCTCCAGGTGGCGGCCGACCAGATCGATCGGTTCGGCGATGGTGTGTTCTTCATCGACCTCGCCGACGTCATCGATCGCGACGGGGTGATGCCGGCGCTCGCTCGGGTGGTTGCGAACGACGAGCGGACGGAGGATCCCCCCGCGACCGTGGTCGCCAAGGCGATCGGCGATCGATCCGTGCTGTTGCTGTTGGACAACTTCGAACAGGTCGTCGATGCGGGCCCGATGGTCTCTGCCCTGCTCGCCGCCTGCGCCCGTCTGGTCGTGATCGTCACGAGCAGGGAGGGTCTCAGGGTCAGGGGAGAACGGATCTTCGAGGTCACACCCCTCGGCGTCCCACCCGAGGGTGAGGAGCCGACCGTCGACAGGGCGTTGGCCCACGAGGCCATCCAGCTCTTCGCGGCGAGGGCAGGCGAGGTCGATCCGTCGTTCGAGATCGACGAGGCGAATGTGGCGGATGTCGTCGCCGTCTGCAGGAGGCTCGACGGCCTTCCCCTGGCGATCGAGCTCGCCGCGGCGCGCCTTCGGCTCTTTCAACCGAGCGAGCTCCGCGCTCGCCTCGATGAGCACCTCGACGTCCTGCGCGGCGGCGCGGCCGACCTCCCCGAACGACAGCGCACGCTCGTTGCGACGATCGAATGGTCCTACGACCTCCTCACCGACCACCAACGTTCGTTGCTGCGGACCTTCAGCATCTTCTCCGGGGGATCGCTGGATTCCGTCGAAGGTGTCGCCGCGCGTCTCCCCGACCTCGATCCCGGCCTCGTTCTCGACGACCTCGAGTCGCTCATCGCAAAGAGCCTCGTGCGATCGGAGCGGATCTCGGTGGGAACACGCTTCTCGATGCTCGAAACGATCAGGGGCTTTGCCCTCGATCGCCTCATGGCCGATGCCGCGGAGTGGGGGGCTGCGAGGCGTGCCCACGCCTCCTACTACGCCGACCTCTCCAACGAGCTGAGGGCGTCTCTGCAGGGCCCGGGTCGGGAACGCGCACTCTCCCTGGCGTCGGCCGGTCTCGGGAACCTCCGGTCGGCCTGGGCGTTCTGGGTCGAGCAGCGGGACGCGGTCCGCCTCGAGGAGCTGTTGGAGACGCTATGGGCCCTCCACGATGCACAAGGCCAGTACCACGGTGCCATCGAGTTGGCGAACGACATGCTGGACGTCCTCGGGGTCTCGCCCGCGGCGGCCGATCAGGCTCGCGCCGCCGCACTCCAGATGAGCATCGCCAGGGCGATCATGGCGATCAAGGGGTACACCTCCGAGGTCGAGGAGGCGTTCACCCGCGCGCTCGCGGCCCAGGACTCGGCATCGGGCGGGAGTCAGTTTCCCGTGCTCCGCAGCTTGGCCTCCCTCTACATACTGCGCGCCCAGATGGGCAAGGCCCTGGAGACGGGGAACGAGCTCCTTGCGATGGCGGAGTCCGATCACGTCCCAGCGCACCTCGTCGATGCGCATCTCGTCGTCGGATCGACGCTCGGCTTCGTCGACGCTGTGGGGGGCCTTTCCCATCTCGATGCGGCGATCGAGGCATTCGATCCCGACGACGTCCCCCAAGGCGGACTGCGGCTGGGCCCCCATCCGGGGGTGATCAGCCTGTGTGCATCCGCCTTCTTCCTGTGGTTCCTGGGGCACTTGGACCGGGCGGACATCCGGGCGGCCCACGGTGTCGAGGTCGCGCGACACCTCGACCACCCCTATTCGATCGCTTTTGCGCTCTTCCACGCCGCGTTGTTCGACGTGTGGTCCGGTCGCATCGCGTCGGTGCAGGCACGAGCCGATGAGCTTCTGGTGCTCGCCAGGGAGCATCGCTGGGCGATCTGGGAGGCCCTTGCGATCGTCCTCGATGGCCTCGTCGAGGTCGCGTCGGGAGGCCACGACGACGGTCTCGCGACGATCGAGCGCGGCATCGGCATGTACGAGTCGGCGTCGGCGCCGCCGATCTTCTGGCCACTGCTTCTCAACCTCCGGTCGAAGGCGTTTCTCATGGCGGGCCAGCCCTCGGATGCCGAACGAATGGCGGACGGGGCCCTCGCCGTGTTGTCCGACGACAATGCGATGTACATCGGGTCCGCGGTCGGCAAGGGAAGTGCCCTCGTGGCGCAGGGTCAGATCGATGACGCGGTCGTGTGGTTCGAGTCGGCCCTCGACCTCGGCCGGTCCCTCGACCTGCCGACCCCCAGGCTCCTCGCTCTGCTGAACATCCTGGAGGTTCGTCCGTCGGACGCGCGGTTCGAAGAGCTCGCGGACGTGCTCTCGTCGTTCGCCGAGGGAATCGCCAACCCGCTCCTGGACCAGGCGGCGGCAATGGTCGCTGGGTCCCGGGCGGCCAAGCGCCCGCCATCGAGTACGGACACGTAGGTCCGGAATCGCCGCAATCAGCGGTCAATGGATCGTCAAGGTTGTCGGCTGGATTGGTCTCCACCAAGGTTGGGCACGGCTCGATCCCGTCGACGGTGCACTCGTCGCTCGGGCTCCGAAGAGCGTGGACCGAACGCATGCAGTGCCCGGCTGCGACCCAAGGCATGACTGGGCGCCTACCTCCAGCGATCACGGTACCGGTACCCTGCGAGTCGAGGAGGTTCGATGACGAGATCGATCGAGCAACGTGCCGCTGACACGATTCGGGCGCTGTCCATGGACGCCGTGCAGAAGGCCAACTCCGGCCACCCTGGGATGCCGATGGGGATGGCGGACATCGCTGTCGTCCTGTGGTCGAAGTACCTCGACGTGGATCCGTCCGATCCGACGTGGCCGGATCGTGACCGATTCGTGCTGTCGAACGGGCATGGATCGATGTTGTTGTACAGCCTCCTCCACCTGTCGGGTTTCCCGCTCTCGATGTCGGAGATCGAGAACTTCCGGCAGTGGGGGTACGAGACGGCGGGTCATCCGGAGCGACATGTCGAGATCGGCATCGAGACCACGACAGGTCCCCTCGGCCAGGGGTTCGCCACGGCCGTCGGGATGGCGATCGCGGAGGAGCACCAACGTGCCCTCCACGGCGCGGACCTCGTCGACCACCGCACATGGGTCTTCTGTGGAGACGGCGACCTGATGGAGGGCGTCTCATCGGAGGCGGCATCGCTCGCAGGGCATCTCGGACTCGGCAAGCTCGTCGTCTTCTATGACGACAACTCGATCACGATCGACGGCGCCACCGACATCACGTTCACCGAGGACGTCGCGGGCCGGTTCGAGGCCTATGGGTGGCACACGATCGCGGTCGACGGACACGACCGCGAGGCCATCGCCGAGGCCGTCGACGCGTGCCTTGCCGCGACGGACCGTCCGAGCCTCATCGCATGCCGCACGCACATCGGCTTCGGCGCCCCGACCAAGGTCGACACGTCGTCGGCCCATGGATCCCCGCTCGGCGACGCGGAGATCGCCGCCGCGAAGGCTGCCATGGACTGGGATCTTCCACCGTTTGTCGTCCCCGAGGACGTCGCAGGCTTCTTCCGTGACAGCATGCAGCGAGGAAGGGATGCCCATGCGAGGTGGCGGGATCGTCGCGATCGGGTCGCCTCCTCCGATCCGGAACGCCTTGCTGCCTTCACTGCCGCATGGGACCCCCGCCCCGTGGTGCTGTCGGCGCCTGCGGTGTCGTCCGGCTCGTCCGTGGCCACCCGGAAGCTGTCCGAACTCGTCATCCAGCAGGTGGCGGCGCAACGCCCGGACGTGATGGGAGGGTCAGCGGATCTCGCAGGCTCGAACAACACCCTGATCGAGGGGTCCCCGTACTTCTCGAGGACGAACCGCACAGGTCGGAACCTCGCATTCGGCATCAGGGAGCACGCCATGGGTGCCGCCGTGAACGGGATCACCCAGCACGGGGGCGCAAGGGCCTTCGGAGGCACCTTCCTCACCTTCTCGGACTACATGCGGCCGTCGGTGCGGCTCGCCGCCCTCATGGGTGTGCCCGCCATCTACGTGTGGACGCACGATTCGATCTTCCTCGGGGAGGACGGTCCCACGCACCAGTCCGTCGAGCATCTCGCGGCATTGCGTGCGATTCCGCACCTCGATGTCATCCGTCCCGCCGACCCTGCCGAGACGGCCGCCGCATGGCAGCACGCGATCAACCGCACGGAGGGGCCGAGCGCCATCGTCCTCACCCGACAGGGCCTCCCGGTCCGTGACACGCAGCCTGCGGTGCCGGACGCACTCCGCGGCGGATACATCAGGGTTCCCGGGGACGACGCCGTGGTCATCGCGAGTGGCTCGGAAGTCCCACTCGCCGAGGATGCGGCAGTGCTCCTGGCCGCATCCGGACACTCGGTGCGCGTGGTCTCGATGCCGTGTGTCGAGGCCTTCGAGCGCCAGTCCGCCGACTATCGGGAGTCGGTGGTGGGCTCGTCGCTGCCCGTCTTCACCCTGGAGGCAGGTGTCACCTTCGGGTGGTCGGCCCACGTCGGTAACGGCGGTGTGTCGATCGGCATCGACCGCTTCGGTGCGTCCGCGCCTGCGGAGGTGCTCGCCGAGAAGTTCGGATTCACCCCTGCCTCCGTCGCCACCACCGTGCGGAGTGCCCTGGGTGGGTGATGATCCCATGGCAAGGAGCAGATTCGGGGCACCCATCGTTCGTCTGGTCCCCCGACACCGTCATCGACCACAAGGAGCGTGCACATGATCGAGATCCTCACCGACGAGACGGGGGGTGTCGCACCCGGGGGGGCTGACCTCCTCGTCGTCCCCGTCCTGGCCGAGCGCAGCCTCGGCACGGCATCGGCCCTGGCCCCGGACCTCGACGCGCTCGATGCCTACCTCGACGCGAAGGACTTCACGGGCAAGGCCGGACAGCAGGTGTTCGTGCCCACGCCGGAGGGCCCGACGTCGGAGGCCCTCCTCGTCGGTCTCGGCGATGACGTCGACCTCGAGGGCCTTCGGAGGGCTGCAGGCACTGCGGCGAGGGCCTCCTCGAGGTACGCGACGGTGGCGACCCTGCTCCACGATGTCGACATCGAGGGGTCCGTCGAGGCCGTGACGCTCGGCACCCAGCTCGGCGCGTACAGCTTCGACGAGTACCGGTCGGAGCCCAAGCCCAGAGCCTTCACGACACTGACGTTGGTCGGGTCGGGGGATGTGGGCGCCGTGGATCGGGCGAACGCGATCGCCAGGGGCGTCGTGCTTGCCAGGGACCTCGTCAACCGTCCCGCAGCCGACAAGCCGCCCGCAGCGATCGCCGACATCGCGATGGGTCTGCCGGGTGGCGTCGCGGTGACGGTCTACGACGAACGCCAGATCGAGGAGATGGGCTTCGGTGGCCTGATCGCCGTCAACAAGGGCGCCGATCGGCCTGCGCGCATGGTCGTGATGCAGTACCGGCCCGAAGGTGCGAGCGCGACGGTCGCCTTCGTCGGCAAGGGCATCGTCTTCGATTCAGGTGGACTCACGATCAAGCCGGGTGTCCCGATGGAGACGATGAAGACCGATATGGCAGGCGCCGCGGCGGTCATCGGTGCGGTCCAGGCGATCGCCGAACTCGGCCTGGAGGTGAACGTCATCGGGATCACGCCCCTGACCGAGAACCTCATCGGAGGATCCGCCCAGCGCCCCGGTGACGTCATGCGTGCCTACAACGGCAAGACCATCGAGGTGCTCAACACCGATGCGGAGGGACGGCTCGTCCTCGCCGACGGGCTCAGCCTCGCCGTCGAGATGGAACCGGACCTCGTCGTCGACATCGCCACCCTGACCGGGGCATGCAAGGTGGCGCTCGGCACGGCGATCGGAGGGCTGTTCGCCAAGGACGACGATGCCGCCGAGCTCGTCGCGAACGCCGCGAAGGCGGCGGGGGAGAAGCTGTGGCGGATGCCCATCGATCCCGAGTACCGCACGCTCGTCGATTCGGACATCGCCGACATGAAGAACACGGGTGGCCAGTGGGGTGGTGCGATCACCGCGGCGCTGATCCTCTCGGAGTTCACGGGCGACACGCCGTGGGTCCACCTCGACATCGCCGGTCCGGCCAGGGCGGAGGCCAACGAGCACTACGTGACCAAGGGTGGGTCGGGCTTCGGCGTGCGCACCCTCGTCGCCATTGCGGAGGCCCACGCCGGCTGAGGTCGCCCCCCGGCGAGGTCCCCGAGCCAGCGCGCCGCATCCGATGTAGAGATCCCTCAATGCCCTGTACGGACGGCCCGATACGGAGAGAAGCAGATTGACTGCCATCCGTAGGGGGCCTGTCCATGCGGACCGCACCGCGAGTCCTGATCATCGTCGCAGCCGTCGCCGTCGCGGTGGCGGCAACGGCCATCCCGGCGCATGCAGGCAACGAAGGAACCCTGCTGGCTCGCATCAATGCCTCGCGGGCGTCGGCGGGGAAGGCGCCCGTCGAGGTCTACTGGGACCTCACCGACGATGCGCGATCCCACACGAACGCCATGGTCGCGGCGGGTAGCGTCTTCCACAACCCCTCGCTCGGGTCGGTCACCGGCGTCTGGCAGGCGCTCGGCGAGAACGTGGGCATGGGCCTCGACGCGAACTCGCTCCACGACGCCTTCATGGCATCGTCAGGGCATCGGGCCAACATCCTCGGCGACTACAACTACGTCGGTATCGGCACCGCCGTCGATGTCGACGGCTACCTCTGGGCCACGGTCGTCTTCATGAAGGCGACACCGGGGCTCAATGGGGGCGGTGACACGACCACCACGACCTCCGCCCCCACCACCACGACCACGGCTCCACCGACGACCACGACTCCTCCCGTCCCGGAACCGGACGCTGAGCCCGACATCGAGGTTCGGGCGGCGCAGGGCACCTCGACGCCCACGCCGAGCAGGGCCGTCAGGAGCGCCTCGCCGAATACCACCGGGGCTCCCGCCGGAGTCGATGACACGCCGTCCGTCACCGTGGGCTTCGGCCGTCCGCACGGGGCGATCGCCATCTAGCAGCGGTCATCCCGGACCCGACGCCCCCCTGACCTGCTCCCGTCGTGTTCAGGCATGCGGGCCAAGGCATTCGGAACGCGGCGCGAGACGCAGGGTGTCGGTGCGTCCGGTGCGACCGTCCACGAGGGTCAGGGTGGCAGGGACGTCGGCCCCGATCAGGAGACCGATCACCGCCGTCGCCATCATGGCTCCGATCGTTCCCACGACCGGCCCGGCCACCCCCGTGATCGCACAATCGAGATCCATCCCCGTTGGGGCCGTGGGGAACACGCACCGGTAGCAGGGTCCGCCGGGGTGCAGGACGAGCACCTGGCCTTCCCACCGATAGACGGATCCGCTCACCACGGGGATCCCGAGGCGCTGGCCCGCATCGCTGATCGCGTAGCGCGCATCGAAGCGGTCGGTGGCATCGACGATCACGCTCGACCCTGCGACGACGGCGTCGGCCCCGTCGGCATCGAGGTCGTTCGGGATCGTTTCGACGTCGATGCCTGCGTCGAGACCGCCGACCCAGGCCGCGGCGGCGTCCACCTTCCTCGCCCCGATGTCGGATTCGCGGTAGAGGGGCTGCCGATGCAGGTTCGAGAGCTCGACGACGTCACCATCGACGATCCTCAGCCTGCCGACACCTGCTGCCGCGAGGTATGAGATCACGGGCAGCCCGAGTCCGCCTGCGCCGACGACCGTGACCGTTGCGGCGAGCAGGGCGCGTTGGCCGTCGACACCGATCTCGTCGAGCTTGATCTGGCGGTCGTAGCGCTCAGCCTGGCGGTGCGAGAGCCCCGCCCCGGTGTCGAGGTCGCGCCCCGCGGCGCGCCATGCCTCGATGCCGCCCGCAAGTGACCGCACGTGTGGGTAGCCGAGCTCGCTGAGCCTTCGGGCGGCGACCTGTGACCTGAACCCGACGTCGCACACGATGAGGACGTGCGCCTCGCTGGAGGGGATCGTCGTCGACGGATCGTCGAGCAGCGCATCGAGGCCCACGCGTGTCGATCCGGGGATGGCCGATGCGCTCGCGGCAGGGGTCCGGATGTCGAGGACGGCGTCGAACGAGGCGAGATCGACGTCCTGTGGGCGAAGGTCGGATGTGGGCACCCCGTGAGGCTAGATGGGCGCTCCGAGTTCGTCGGCACCACCGCCCGGTGACCGATCACGGTCCGAGGTAGATCCAGGTCCCACAGTCTGCGTCGGCGTAGAAACCCGTGTCTGTCGGACTGATGGTCACGACTGTCTGGCTCAGATCGCTGATGAAGTCGTTTGCGATCGTGTCTTCGGAGTCACCCGAGAAGCCTGACGTGCGCTCCCAGTAGCACCCTGTGTCGGCTGGCGTGTTGATCCAGCTTCCGGCGGCAACCTCTGAACCGACGAGCCATGTGCCGCCTGAGAAGGGCGCTGTCGGAGCCTTACTCGGCCAAGGTCCATTGACCAGGTGCCACAGTCGTTGTTGGCGTAGAACCCGACATCGCCGCCTTGACTCGACGATCTGGCGGACACGTCGAAGCCGTTTGCGTTGACATCGTCCGAGGACTCCCCGCTGAAACCCGACCGGCGTTCCCAGTAGCACCCCGCCGAGAAGCCCGAGTTCCGCCAGCGTCCGATACTGACCTCAGACCCGACCTGCCACGTCCCTCCCGCGAACGGTGCCGTGGGCGCCTTGATCGGAGAGAGATCATCGTCCACGTTCCGCAGTCCGCGTCCGTCGAGAATCCGGCATCTGTCGGCTTGATTTCGACGATCTGGCGTACATCGTCGAAGTTGTTGGCAATCACGTCGGACAGCTCACCGCCGAACCCCGACAACCGCTCCCAGTAGCACCCCGAGGAGAAGCCGACATTCACATACGTGTCCGCGGGGATCTGCGAACCTACGATCCATGTCCCCGCCCCAAACGTGAACCCCGAAGGAGGCGGCGGTACGGTTGTGGTCGTCGTCGATGACCCCGGCGGTGGAGCGCCCCCGCCGGGAAGGCTCCCGAAGGAGCCGGCAACAGCGGCCATGTTCGCATTGCCGTAGACGAAGCTGACGTCGGCGTTGCCTTGGGTGTTCGTGAACCGCAGGTAGAAGGTGCCGAGCGAGGGTCTGAAGATGCCGACCGTGTCAGGTCCGGGTGACGGGTTCTGCGCCCAGCGTCCCGCAATGATCTGGTCGCCTGGGTCGCCGTAGAAGAACTGGTTGTCCGCAACCCCGGTGGTGAGCGTGTTGCGGTAGTAGACGAACCCGGTCGACTCGCGGTGCAGGCCGACCTCGTCGACTCCATCGAGGTCGACGTCCGCCACGAAGGGCTTGTCACCGGGGTTCCCGAAGTCGAACGCATAGTCGGCAGCGCCCAGGCCGCCATCGCTCGAGCCGAGCACGTTGATGACGTAGAACCGTTGCTCGGATGGCCGGTAGATCGACACGGTGTCACAGCCATCGGCATTGAAATCGCCGGCCAACGGGACGTCACCGGGGTTGCCGAAGAAGAACTTGACGTCCGCCGGTCCCTGGGTGTTCGAGTTCCGCAGGTACACGTACCCATCGGATTGCCGATACAGGCCGGGGGTGTCGACGCCGTCACAGTTCCAGTCACCGATGATCGGATAGTCGCCAGGGTTCCCGTAGTAGAAGCTCGTCGTGTCACCGTTGGGACTGCGCAGATACCAGAGACCGGTCGTGCGATCGACGACCCCGACGCTGTCGGTATTCCACATCGAAGGTGCGGCAACCGCCATCGTCGCCACCAACGCGAGCATCGTTGCGATCAGAGCGGAGGCAAGGGTGGCGGTCAGAGCCTTGGCAGTCGACATCATCGCTACTCCCACACTCGGGGGCTCGTACCCGATCCTACGCCGAGCCCCCGGGGCTGCGGGGCCCGATGTCCTTCGGGTGGGTGAGGCGCAGTCGAGGGGGGAGCCTGCGCACCTGTGGCGGTGACAGCGGTGGGACGAAGGGGCGCACGGCGACGGTGTGGAGGCTGTCCCACCGTGCGAGGCCCTCACGCACGAGGAGAGGCGTGCGGACCGGGAGCTTGAGGGGGCGGCCACCTCGGGCAGCGGTGGTGAGTCGGAGCAGGTCGGCGACCGCCCCCGGTCCCACGATGGGGATCCAGAAGGTGCGTACGTAGGGGTCCGTGGGTGCGAAGCCCTCCCACCCATCCTGCAGGAGGACCGGCACGATCGTCGGCCGGGCGATCGCGGTCCGGCGGGTGGGGCTGCCGTCCGTCGCGCCCGGGAGCGGCGCTGCGACCCCGCTCGAGGGAGGACCGACCATGGGGACGCATGTCCCGGGCGACGACGGTGCAGATGCGTGATGCATGGCACTGTGATATCAAATAACCACAATTGACATCAAGTAGCACGATCCAAGGTCGCGAAACTTCGGCCTGGTGCCTCAGTGCACGGCCTCGCCGGTCTGCACGTCCCAGAGGGTGCGATAGATGCCGTCGTGGTCGATGAGCTCGTCGTGGGTCCCGGACTCGACCACCCTGCCATCGTCGATGACATAGATCCGATCGGCATGGCGGATCGTCGAGAGCCGATGGGCGATCACCACCATGGTGCGATCGTGGCTCACCCTGGCGAGGGAGCGCTGGATCGCCGCCTCCGTCTCGTTGTCGACGGCAGACGTGGCCTCGTCGAGGATGAGGACGGGTGCCCGGGTCAGGAGCGCCCGAGCGAGGGAGAGTCGTTGGCGCTGGCCCCCGGAGAGCTTCTGGCCGCGTTCGCCGATGATGGTGTCGTAGCCCTCGGGCAACTCGAGGATGAAGTCGTGCGCCTCCGCGAGTCGCGCCGCCTCGGTGATCTCGTCGATGTCCGCGTCCGGACGCCCGTACGCGATGTTCTCGAGGACCGTGCCGTGGAAGAGGAAGACGTCCTGGCTCACGAGCGCCATCGCGGAGCGCAGCTCCTCCTGGGTCAGATCCCGCACGTCGACACCGTCGAGGGTGATGGTGCCGCGGTCGACGTCGTAGAAGCGGAGGAGCAGCTTCACGATCGTGGTCTTGCCCGAGCCCGTCGATCCGACGAACGCGGTGGTCTCGGCGGGCTCGGCCACGAGGTGGACCTGCTCGAGGACGGGATACCCATCGGTGTAGCTGAAGTCGACGCCGTCGAATTCGACCCGGCCCCTGACCTCGTCGGCGAAGGTCGCCGTGCCGTCCACGATCGTCGGTTCGGTGTCGAGGACGTCGAGGATGCGGTTCGTCGAGGCCATCGCCCGCTGGTAGAGGTCGACGGTCTGCCCCAGCCGCGTGAGGGGCCACAGAAGTCGTTGGGTCAGGAAGACCATGACCGAATACAGGCCGATGTTGAGGGACCCGTCGATCGCCTGGAAGCCGCCCCACACGAGTGTGCCGGTGAAGCCGATGAGGATCGCGATCCGGATGAGGGGGGTGAACGCAGAGGACAGCGTGATCGCGGCCCGGTTCGCCGAGCGATACCCCTCGGAGGCGGCCCGGATCCTGTCGACCTCGCGCGGCTCGGCGGTGAAGGCCTTGATCGTCGAGATCCCCCCGATGTTGTTCGCCAGCTGCGAGTTGATCGCGGCGGCCTCCTCCCGCACCAGTGCGTACCGAGGCTCGATCTTCTTCTGGAACACCAGTGAGCCCCACAGGATCACCGGTACGGGGAGGAAGGCGAGCCATGCGATCGAGGGTGCGATGAGGAAGAAGGTGATGCCGATGAGCACCACCGTGGTGAGCAGCTGGATCACCTCGTTCGCACCGATGTCGAGGAAGCGTTCGAGTTGGTTCACGTCGTCGTTGAGGACCGCCATGAGGTCACCGCTCGGACGATCCTCGAAGTACTCCACGTCGAGGTCCTGGATGTGGTCGTACGTGTCGATGCGCAGGTCGTGCTGGATCGACTGGGCGAGGTTTCTCCAGTCGACACCGAGGAGGTACTCGAACAGTGACTCGAGGCTCCAGATGACGAAGGTGAGCATGGCGATCGCGACGATCTGGGCCTTCGGATCCTCGATGCCGAAGGAACCGAGGAGCGAGTCCGACCCATTCGCGACGACGTCGACCGCGAGCCCGATGAGGAACGGCGGGGCGAGGTCGACGGCCTTGTTGAGGAAGGACCACACGGACGCCCGGATGATCCTCCCCCGATAGCCGGAGGCGTACCTCCAGAGCCTGCGGAGGGGCGGTTGGCGGGTGGGCGTCGGCATCCGGGCGAGGCTAGCCACCGGGGCGGCCCATCCTGCGGCCCCGACGATGATCCCTCGCTACGGCGCCGTCCCGAACCGCACCACGACCTCCTGTCCGGGTCCGATGGGCGTCCCCGGCGCGGGCGTCGTGCCCACCACGAGCCCGTGCTGGGCGGGGTTCGTCGTGACGACCTGGTCGAAGACCCAGCTGAAGGCCAGGCCTGTCTCGTCGGCGTAGTCGGCGAGACGCTCGTTGACCTGGGCCGGTGTCGAACCGCGCAGGTCGATCATCAGGATCTCGGGCGGGATGCCGTTGGACACATCGATGATGACCGTCGAGCCCTGGCGGATCGGTGTACCCGGGAGCGGCGCAGTCCCGATGAGCGTCCCTGCGGGGAGGGTGCTCGCGACCTCCTGGATGGTGCCGCTCAGACCCACGGCGTAGACGGCTTCGATCTCCTCGTTCGTCGACGCGGCGAGGTCGGGCACCTCGGAGAAGGGCGTCTGCCGATACACGTCGGTGCCGGGTGGATCCTCGGGGAAGTCCATGGGTGGCATCGTGCGGGTCGCATACGTCATGAACTGCTTCCAGATCGGTGCTGGGAGCGTGCCGCCGAATGCCCTCCGGTAGTACTGCTCGGTGCCCTCGAGGTCGTTCCACACGGTGAAGTCCTCGAGGGGGATCTGTCCCTGGGTGTAGCCGACCCACACGCTGGTCGTCATCTGGGGGACGAAGCCGACGAACCATACGTCTCGGTAGTCCGTCGCCGTGCCGGTCTTGCCCGCCTGGGGTCGTCCGATGTCGGCCCTGCGCGCCGTCCCCGACGCGACGACCTTCTCCATCGAACCGACCACGGCGGCTGCGACCTGCGGGGCGAGCACCTCCCTGGGCTGGAGGCGGTGTTCGTAGATCACCTCGCCGTTGCGATCGGTGATGCGCTCGATCAGGTACGGGTCGACGCGTTGTCCGAAGTTCGCAAGCGTCGAGTAGGCGCCGGCCATCTCGAGCGGTGACACGCCCTGGGCGCCGAGGGTGATCGAGAGGTACGGTTGGAGCACCGACTGGATCCCGAGCCTGTGGGCCATCTCGACGACGGCGTCTGGCCCGATCGCATTGACGAGGCGCGCGTACACGGTGTTCGTGGAGTTGTAGGTCGCCGAATCCAGCGTCCTGAGGCCCTTGCCGGACGATCCCCCTGCGTTGCTCACGGTCCAGAACGTGCCGTCCGGTGGGCATGGGGTGGAGCATTCGATCATCGCAGGGCTCGAGTCGTCCCAGTACGAACCCAGGGTGATCGGGCTTCCCGCCCTGTCGCCGGATTCGAGCGCGGCAGCGAGGGTGAACGGCTTGAACGCGGAGCCGGGCTGGCGCGCCCCCTGCCCTGCCAGGTCGTACGGACGCTCACCAGCCTCGATGTCGGTGCCGTACTCGACCCCCGAGGCGAGGACGCGGATCGCACCGGTTCGATTGTCCACTGTTGCGATCGCCCCTGTCGGGCCGTCGACCCCGCTGCGGAACCATGCGCGAAGGATGCGATTCGCCTCCTCCTGGAGGTCGTTGTCGAGGGTGATGTCGATGGTGAGTCCGCCGCCCCCGTCGCAGTCGGTGACCGCCGCGGGGCACCCGAAGATCGCACGCTTGCGTTCCTCCTTGGTCTCACCGAGCATCGAGAACTCCGCCGACTCGAGGAGCTGGCGCCTGACCGCGATCATCACCTGGGGTGCCGTGGACTCGAAGCGTTCCTGCTCGATGACGCCGAGCGGTTCCTGCCGAGCCTCCGCGGCCTCTGCCGGCAGGATGTAGCCGTTCGCCACCATGCGATCGATGACGCGGTTCCTCGCGGTCAGGGCATTCTGTGGCTGGAACCTCGGGTGGTAGAACGTCGGGTTGCGGATCGGCACCGGCAGGAGCGCAGCCTCGGCGATCGTGAGGTCCTCGAGCTCCTTGCCGAAGTACTCGAGCGACGCGGCCCTGATGCCGTAGGCGTTGGATCCGAAGAAGACGGAGTTCATCCAGAACTCCAGGATCTGGTCCTTGGTGTAGATCCGCTCCACCTCGGCCGCGAGCACCGCCTCGCAGATCTTGCGCTCGATGGTCTGGTCCGAGCTGAGGAAGTTCTGTTTCACCACCTGCTGGGTGATCGTCGACCCACCGCCGGCGGGGCTGTCGGTGAGCCGTCCGAGCACCGCCCGCCCGATCGCGGTGAAGTCGATGCCCTCGTGTTCGTAGAAGCCCTTGTCCTCTGCCGACAACAGCGCGGCCCTGACGAGATCGGGGGTCTGGTCGAGGGCGACCGGGAGCGAGTTGCGCTCGGTGAGCTGCCCGAGGCGATACCCGTCCACCGTGGCCACGTTCGAGAGGGTGGACAGGTTCGGGAAGGCGAGGTCCACTTCGGAGGTGTCACAGATCAGGCGCTGCTCGACGCTCGTCACCGTGCCGTAGGCCGAGTTGGCACTGAGGAAGCCGAAGAGGCCGACCCAGGTCGCCCCCACCACGACGACGACGGCGAGCCCGATGAGCGCAGGGGCGCGGCGGCGATAGCGTTCCTGTCGCTCGACTTCGCGGATCGGTGGCTCCATGGTCCCTCACACCGTCGGATCGTGTCGACCCCGCCCTACCGGTCCCTCGACACGCATGATCAGCATAGGAACCGACCCCTGATAGCGGGGGTGACCCCCGGGCGCGCCTCGTGCGGCGCCGGGGCTGCCGGTACCATCGGGGGCGACCGTCGCACGGGGATGGACCCGACTGGCGAAAGGGGCGCGGTGTGACCGAACCGACCGACACGCCTGTGCACGTCTATGGCCCTTCGGACCTCGAGGGTTGGGATCCGGACGAAGCGCTCGGCGAGCCAGGCGCGTTCCCCTATACCCGGGGCCCCTACGCCTCGATGTATGCGGGCCGCCTGTGGACGATGCGCCAGTACGCGGGCTTCGGGACCGCGGCCGCCACCAACGCACGGTTCAAGGCCCTCCTCGCGGCGGGCCAGACCGGGCTGTCGGTGGCCTTCGACCTCCCGACCCAGATGGGCCTCGATTCCGACGACGAGCTCGCCCTCGGAGAGGTCGGCAAGGTCGGCGTCGCCATCGACTCGGTCGACGATATGCGGAGGCTCTTCGATGGGATCCCGCTCGGTGCGGTCACGACGTCGATGACCATCAACGCCACGGCGGCGGTCCTGCTGCTCATGTACCAGATCGTGGCGGAGGAGCAGGGCGTCGACCGCGACCACATCAGGGGCACCATCCAGAACGACATCCTGAAGGAGTACATCGCGAGGGGCACGTACATCTTCCCCGCGGTCCCTTCGATGCGATTGATCACCGACACGTTCGCCTACTGCGCCGCAGAGATCCCGAACTGGAACACGATCTCGGTCAGCGGGTACCACATACGGGAGGCCGGGTCGACCGCGGCCCAGGAGGTGGCGTTCACCATCGCCAACGGTCTCGCGTATGTCGAGGCGGCCAGGAGGGCGGGTCTCGACGTCGATGCCGTCGCTCCCAGGATCTCGTTCTTCTGGAACGCCCACAACGACCTGTTCGTGGAGGCGGCGAAGTTCAGGGCGGCGCGCAGGATGTGGGCACGCCTCATGCGGGATGAGGTCGGTGCACGCGATCCGTCATCGTGGAAGATGCGGTTCCACACCCAGACGGCGGGGTCGAGCCTGACGGCGCAACAGCCCATGAACAACGTGATCCGCACGGCGTACCAGGCGCTCGCCGCCGTCCTCGGCGGAACCCAGTCACTGCACACGAACGCGTTCGACGAGGCGCTCGGCCTCCCCACGGAGGAGTCGGCGACGATCGCCCTTCGCACCCAGCAGATCCTCGCCTACGAGTCGGGAGCGGCGGAGACGGTGGATCCCCTCGCCGGCAGCTACTACGTCGAGTCGCTCACGGATGGGATCGAACGCGAGGCCGTAGGCCTGTTGCAGCGCATCGACGACATCGGCGGTGCGGTCGCCGCGATCGAGGCGGGGTTCCCGCAACGGGAGATCGAGGACGCCGCCTATGCGTATGCGCGGGCGATCGACGATGGGCAGGTCACCGTGGTCGGGCTGAACCGGCATGCCGTCGACGATGACGTCGAGCCGGAGTTGATGGTGGTGGATCCACGCGTGGAGCGCGACCAGGTGGAGGCACTCGCTCGGTGGCGGGCGACGCGCGATGGCGCCGTCCTGGAGCGAGCACTCGCCGTCGTCACCGACACGGCACGGGGCGAGGGAAACCTGCTGTACCCGATGAAGGACGCGCTTGCGCTCGGCGCGACCGTCGGTGAGGTCACGCGGGCGCTCCTGCCCGTGTTCGGGCGCTACCGTCCGTCGTTCTGACGGCAGGCGGGAGGCCGAGGAGATGTCGGGAGGCACGATGCACGGCGACCATGAACCGTTGCGATTCCTCGTCGTCGGTGGAGGCCCTGCAGGCAACTCGGCAGCGACGTATGCCGCCACGTACGGCGCACACGTCACCCTCGTCGAGGATCACATCGTCGGAGGCGCAGCCCACCTCTGGGACTGCATCCCGTCCAAGGCGATGGTTGCGAGCTCGATGCGCCTGAGGGCGATTCGCCATGCGGCGAGGCTCGGCATCGTCGAACCGCCGCCCGCGGTGCTCGACATGGAGAACCTGTCCTCACACGTCTATGGCATCGCCGACACGATCGCGCATGGCATCACGGCCATGCTCGACTCCCAGGGGGTCGAGATCGTCCGCGGGCGGGCCCACTTCACCGGCGCCCACAAGGCCGTGGCCATCACCCCGGAGGGGGAGCGCCACTTCTCGTTCGATCACGCCCTGATCGCCACGGGCTCGAGACCGAGAGTCCCCGGATGGGCCACCGTCGACGGCGAGCGCATCATCACCACACGAGAGGCCTACCACCTCTCCGAGCTCCCCGGACGGATCATCATCATCGGATCCGGCGTGACGGGTGTCGAGATGGTGCACATCTTCTCGTCGCTCGGCTCCGAGGTCACCCTCCTCGTCAGTCGCCAGCACGTCCTCCCCCACAGGGATGCCGAGGTCGCCGCCGTGCTCGAGGACGACTTCGTCCGCCGCGGTGTCAAGCTGCTGAAGGGTGCGAGGGCAGAGGCGGTCGAGCGCGACGGTGACGCCGTGACCGTGCGCACCGACGATGGGCGGGTGGTGGTCGGATCCCACGTCCTCCTGGCCGTCGGGTCGGTGCCCAACAGCGAGGGACTCGGGCTCACCGACGCCGGTGTGGACCAGGAACACGGCCACGTCGTCGTCGACGAGTTCCAGAGGACGAGCGCACGCCACATCTACGCGGCGGGTGACGTGACGGGGCAGATGCCGCTGTCGTCCGTGGCGACGATGCAGGGGAGGAAGATCGCCAGGCACATGACGGGACGCCCCGTGGTCCCGATCGACTACCGGAAGGTGAGCCAGGCCGTCTTCACGGAGCCCGAGATCGCATCGGTCGGCCTCGAGGAGGTCGACGCGGCGGCGGAGGGCCGGAAGGTGCGGATCACGAAGGTGCCCCTGGCCTCGAACCCGCGCGCCATCATCCAGGGCGACACCCAGGGGTTCGTGAAGGTCGTGTCGGACCCTGCGACGAGGGTCGTTCTCGGCGGCACGGTCGTCGGCCACCATGCGTCGGAGCTCATCGCCCCGATCGCCCTCGCGACCCAGGGAAGGGTCAGGGTCGACACGCTGGTCGAGACCTTGATGGTGCATCCCAGCCTCACGGAGAGCATCTCGGAGGCTGCCGAGTAGGCCGCGTTACCTGATCACCATGATGAGCTGACCCGAGGTCACCGTGTCGCCGACATGGACCTTGATGTCCACGATGTCCCCCGACGTCGGCGCCTTGATCTCGTTCTCCATCTTCATCGCCTCGAGCACGCAGACAGCCTCGCCCTCGTGGACGGTGTCGCCGGCCTTGTGGTGGATCTTGACGATCGTGCCCTGCATCGGTGCCGTCACCTCGCCCGCCTGTGCGCCGCCGGCCGAGCCGCGTTCGAGCTTCGGCGCCTTGCGCCTCGGTGCGACCCGCTTTCCGGATCCGGGCGCGGTGAGCACCTCCGCCCAGTACTTGACCTCGAACCTGCGCCCGCCGACCTCGACGGTGAGCTTGCGCTCGGACAGCTCCTCGTCCTCGGGGAGCGTCGGCGCGGTGGCGCGAGCGAGGTCGGAGAAGTCCATCGTGTCCTCGACGAGCCGGGTGGTGACGTCGCCCGCGAGGAACTCGGGATTGTCGAGGATGTACAGGTGGGCGGGGATCGTCGTGTCGACGCCGCCGATCTGGTACTCGCGCAGTGCCCTCCTGGCGCGTCGCACCGCCTCGTCCCTGTCGGCGCCCGAGACGATCAACTTCGCGATGAGGTTGTCGTAGTACTGGCTGATCGTGCTGCCCTGGACGACGCCTGAGTCGACCCTGATGCCCGGCCCCGCCGGTTCCCGGTAGGTCACGAGCGTCCCGGGCGTCGGGATGAACCCGCGGGACGGATCCTCGGCGTTGATCCGGAACTCGATCGTGTGCCCGGTCGGCGTGGGTATGCCGGTCTCCGTCAGAGGATCACCCATCGCCACCTTGAGCTGCTCGGTGACGAGGTCGACGCCGAACACCTGCTCGGTCACCGTGTGTTCGACCTGGATGCGGGTGTTCATCTCGAGGAAGTAGAACTCCCCATCGGAGAACAGGAACTCCACCGTGCCGGCGGACTGGTATCCGGCGGCATGGCCGAGGGCGAGGGCGAGCCTGCCGAGCTCTGCCCGGAGCTCCGGCGTGAAGTGCGGCGCGGGTGACTCCTCCACGAGCTTCTGGTGGCGTCGCTGCAGCGAGCAATCCCTCTCCCCGTAGAAGACGCCATTGCCATGGGTGTCGAAGAGCACCTGGGCCTCGATGTGGCGAGCCGACTCGAGGTATCGCTCGACGTACACCGCCGGGTTCCCGAACCATGACGCAGCCTCGCGGCCTGCGGACTCGAAGGCCGCGGCGAGGCCGTCCGAGCCGAGTGCACCACCTTCATGCCCCTTCCGCCGCCTCCTGCCGCGGCCTTGATCGCGACGGGGAACCCGTGCTCGGCTGCGAAGGCCTCCACCTGCTCGGCAGAGGTCAACGGTTCGAGGGTTCCGGGCACGCCGTGGACGCCCGCAGCCTCCGCAGCCAGCCTCGACTCGATCTTGTCCCCCATCATCGCGATCGCCGATGCCGGCGGACCCACCCAGGTCAACCCCGCGTCGACGACCGCCTGCGCGAACTCGGCGTTCTCCGCGAGGAACCCGTACCCGGGGTGCACCGCCGAGGCCTTCGACTCCCTGGCGATCTCGAGGATCTTCGGGATGTTCAGGTAGGACTCGGCCGCCGGCGCCGGTCCGACGTTCCAGGCCTCGTCCGCCATGGACGTGTGGACGGCATCCCTGTCGAGCTCGGAGTAGATGGCAATGGTCCTCAGCCCGAGGTCACGGGCTGCTCGGATGATCCGGACGGCGATCTCGCCGCGATTCGCGATGAGGACTGATTCCACGGGGCAATCCTAGATGGGGACGGGTGCGGCGACGTGGCCGCCTGCCGGGGGCCGACGCTGATGGGTTCGAGTTCGAGGGGCGACGCTTCGCAGATACGACCTCGGCCGCCTGTGCGTGGTTACGCGACGCCCCCGTCGCCTCTCGCGTGGAGCCCGCGTGCGAACCGGTGTGGGAGCGCCATCGGGCGTCGAGTCGGTCGGGGACGATCAGAGGGGGATGTTGCCGTGCTTCTTCGGGGGCAGGCTCTCCCGCTTGTTCCGCAGCATCTCCATCGCCCGGATCAGCCTCGGGCGCGTCTCGCGCGGTTCGATCACATCGTCCACGAGGCCGTACTCCGCTGCGACATACGGGTTGTTGAAGCGGTCCTCGTAGTCGGCGACGAGAGCCGCCCGTGTCGCCTCCGGGTCCTCGGCCGCCCCCAGCTCGCGACGGTGGATGACGTTGACCGCACCCTGGGCGCCCATCACCGCGATCTCGGCGGAGGGCCATGCGAAGACCACGTCGGCGCGCACGGCACGAGAGTTCATGACGAGGAAGGCACCTCCGTAGGCCTTCCTGAGGATCACCGTCACCCTCGGGACCGTCGCCTCCGAGAAGGCGTAGAGGAGCTTGGCCCCGTGGCGGATGATGCCGTCGTGTTCCTGATCGACGCCGGGGAGGAACCCCGGGACATCGACGAGCGTCACGAGGGGGATGTTGAAGCAGTCGCAGAAGCGCACGAACCTGGCAGCCTTCACCGATGCCTCGATGTCGAGCGTCCCTGCGAGGACGGCGGGCTGGTTGGCGACGATGCCGACGGTGTACCCGTCGAGGCGGGCGAATCCGACGACGATGTTGCCCGCATAGTGCTCGTGCACCTCGTAGAACTCGCCCTCGTCGACGATGGCCTCGATGACCGCGCGGACGTCGTATGGCTGGTTCGCAGAGTCGGGGATGACCGTCGTGAGGTCCTCGTCCATCCGGTCCGGGCGATCCATCGGGGTGAAGAAGGGTGCGACCTCCATGTTGTTGGAGGGGATGAACGACAGCAGGTATCGGATCTCGTCGAGGGCCTCCCTGTCGTCGGCGGCGACGAAATGCGTCACGCCGCTGATCGATGCATGCGCATGGGCGCCGCCCAGGTCATCCATCGACACCTCCTCGCCCGTGACCGCCTTGATGACGTCGGGTCCCGTGATGAAGAGATGTGACGTGCCCTCGACCTGGTACACGAAGTCGGTGAGGGCGGGGGAGTAGACCGCCCCGCCCGCGCACGGTCCCATGATCACCGAGATCTGGGGG
This sequence comes from uncultured Acidimicrobiia bacterium, assembly GCA_963792405.1. Lineage (GTDB taxonomy): Bacteria > Actinomycetota > Acidimicrobiia > Spongiisociales > UBA5794 > SZUA-442. The sequence continues at coordinate 1,274,076 of CAWBVU010000006.1, read as the reverse complement.
ATCACCCCCGACGCCCGGACGTTGCGTTCGAAGATCCGTCCGTACCCGTTGAGGCCGAGGACGCCTTCCTGGATCCGGGCCCCGCCGCTGTCCTTGAGCCCGATGATCGGCGTGCCCGTGTCGAGCGCGAGATCCATGACCTTGCAGATCTTGTCGGCGACGACCTCGCCGAGGCTCCCCCCGAAGCGCGTGAAGTCCTCGGCGAAGATGAACACGTTGCGGCCATCGATCGTTCCCCACCCCGTGACGACCGCGTCCCCGAGCGGGCGTTTGTCCTCGATGCCGAAGCCGGCCGCATGGTGCTGCATGAAGGGGTCGATCTCCTGGAAGGAACCCTTGTCGAGGAGCAGCTCCACGCGTTCTCGTGCCGTGAGCTTCCCCGCATCGTGCTGGCGCTCGACGGCGCGCTGATTGTCGGGCTGCAGCGACTGTTGCCGCAACTCGCGTAGTCGCTCGATCTTCTGCTCTGTGCTCACCGGTCCTCCGGTTAGGCTCGCCGGGTTCGGTCCGTTCGACTCACGCGGAGCGTCGATGGATACACACTACGACATCGTCCACCTCGATCGCGCGGCGTCCACCCAGGACGCGGCCTCCGAGGCCTTCGCGGCGACGGGCGTCCCGACGCTTGTCGTCGCGGACCATCAGGACGGTGGTCGTGGCCGGTCGGGGAGGAGCTGGCTCGCGCCCGACCTCGCCTTGTTCTCGTCCTACGCCAGCGTCCCCGAGTGGACGCCGGAGGACTTCCCCCTGATCCCGCTGTGCACCGCCGTGGCCGTGCGGGAGGCGATCGCCTCCGAGACGGATGTGCAGGTGGACCTCAAGTGGCCGAACGACCTGCTGGTTCGCGGGAGGAAGGTCGGGGGGATCCTCGTGGAGGGCTCAGGTGGCACGGTGGTCGTGGGGTGTGGCGTGAACCTCGCATGGGCGTCCCCACCACCGTATGCGGGAGCGCTCCTCACCGCAGGGATCGACCCGGAGGCATCCCGGAAGCTCGCGCGACGCATCGCACGCGGATGGGTGGACGGGCTGCTCGCGATCATGGCATCGGGCGCACATCGATGGCCGAGGGATGCCTTCCTGGAGGGATGCGTCACGGTCGGGTCCCACGTGGCGTGGGATGGGGGAGGGGGCGTGGCGGTCACCATCGCCGAGGACGGGTCGCTCGTGGTCGATGCCCCGGGTGGCACCGTCGCGCTCGTCTCCGGGGACGTCCACCTGCTCGACGGTCCCGGAGGCGACGAGGGCCCACACGGACGCCGCGGCTGAGCATGTCGACGCCACTAGCCTGCGATCGTGCAGCAGGGGGCTGCCCACGGACCGACGTGAGGGAGATCGCGTGGCGGTACAGACCGGCGAGGGGACGACCGACATCATCTATGGGACGGCGAGCATCCCCGCCGGTCCCCGGACCTTCGGCGGCTATCTCGCGAGGCCCGACGGCGTCGGTGAGTGGCCGACCGTCCTCGTCTACGGTCCGGGACGGATCCCGTCGTCGAGTGTGAAGAACCTCTGCCGGGTCCTCGCCCGGCATGGGATCGCCGCCCTCGCTCCCGAACTGGGACCCGACACGGAGCGGAATCGCCACGAGAGCCTCGCCATTGCGGGCTTCATCACCAATCCCGCCGGCGACTGGTCGAATGCCGAGTACGGATACGGCGTGGTCGCGTTCGAGTCCGGCCTCCGTGACGCGGCGGCGCTCACGGCATCCGATGCCCTGGTGGTCGCCGTGGCCTGCGTCGGCTCGACCATCGACGACGAGTCGGCGGGCGACCTGGAACTGGCCGACGTGCCGACGCTGTTCATCGGCAGCAGGGGCGACGAGGCGGCGGACATCGAGGGATCCCTGGCCGCACGCGAACGACTCCCGCAGACGACGTTCGTGGTCTACGGGGATGGCGACACCGGCTTCTGGAACGACGACGCGCCCGGCTTCCGGCAGGACCGATTCGACGACACGGTGCGCCGCCTGGTGGGGTTCCTCGCCGAACGGCTGCCGCCCAGGGTGTGACGACGCGATGATCCCGAGAGCGAGGCGATGACGATGACACGTGCAGTGGTGACCGGCGGTGCGGGCTTCATCGGCTCGAACCTCGTCGACAGGCTGGTCGACGACGGCGTCGAGGTCATGGTCCTCGATGACCTGTCGTCAGGCTCGCTCGCGAATCTCAGGACCGCCAGGGAGCGGGGGCACATCAAGTTCCATCAGATCGACGTCACCAGCGACGACGTCGTGGGGATCGTGAGGGACTTCAGGCCCGATACGGTGTTCCACCTCGCCGCGCAGATCGACGTGCGTCGGTCGGTCGCCGACCCCGTCTTCGACACACGCGTCAACGTGTTGGGCACGGTCAACATGCTCGAGGCCGCCCGCCACGCGGATGTCGAGCGCTTCGTGTTCGCCTCGTCCGGCGGAGCCACCTTCGGGGACACGTTCAACATCCCCACGCCCGAGACCCAGCCGCGACGTCCCGCCTCGCCCTACGGTGTCGCCAAGTACGTCGTCGAGGAGTACTTCCGCTACTTCCACGATGCGTACGGCCTCGACTACCTGTCACTCGGCTTCGCGAACGTCTACGGACCCCGTCAGGACCCCCACGGGGAAGCAGGCGTCGTCTCGATCTTCATCGGGGACCTCGCGGCGGGCCGCACGCCGACGATCTTCGGTGATGGCGGACAGACGAGGGACTTCGTGTTCGTCGAGGACGTCACCGACGCCATGGTGAGGGCATCGCGCATCGGCGGATCCCGCTACCTCAACATCGGTACGGGCGTCGAGACGTCGGTGATGAAGCTGTACGACCTCATCGTGGAGGCGACCGGCGTCGACATCGCGCCGATCATGGCGGCTGCGCGTCGTGGTGAGCAGCTCCGCTCGTGCCTCGATCCCGCTGCCGCGCGTGCGCACCTCGGGTGGGAACCGTGGACGCCTCTCCCCGAGGGGATCGACCAGACCGTCGCGTGGTGGCGCAGCACCGAGGGGTGACGTCGGTCACAACTCGTCGAGGTGCCTCGGCCAGTCGTCCTTGAGCAGGCGCGAGAGCGAGCGATCGGCGAGGATGCGCCCACCGGTCTGGCATCCGGGGCAGTAGTTCGTCTCGCGCTCTCCCGTCACGATCCGCTGGATGGGTGCGTCGCACACCGGGCAGGCCTGGCCGAACTTGCCGTGGACGGCCATGTCCGGGTGGAACGCCGTCACCTTCGTCGGAAAGCCTCCACCGGTCTCGTCGATCCTGATCGCCGTCCACTCCGTGAGGACCTGCTTCGCGGCGTCATGGAGCCGGCGCAGCTCCTCCTCGGAGAGGTTCTGGTTGATCTGGGTCGGGGACAGCCTTGCCGCATGGAGGATCTCGTCTGCGAACGCTCCTCCGATGCCCGCGAGCCTGCGCCCGTCGGTGAGGGATCGCTTGAGCGTGTGGCGCTCGGCGCGCAGGGCATCGGCGAACTCCTCGAAGGACGCGGAGGCGACCTCGATGCCGCCGGGGTCGAGGTCGGCGAGGCCCTCGTCGGTGACGGCCCACATCCCCGCACGTCGCTTCGTCCCCGCCTCGGTGAGGACGAGTGACCCCGTCGCGAAGTCGAGCGAGGCCAATCCGCCACGCTTCGGTAGGGGCTTGGGCACCTCGTTCCAGGCCAACCGCCCCGCCACCATCAGGTGGATGACCAGGTGGAGGCCTCCGTCGAGGTCGATGGAGATGCGCTTGCCGATGCGGTGGAGGTCGACGACCGTGTGGCCCACGGCCGCGTCCACGGGGGGCTCGAAGGTCCGGAGGAGGGAGAACGACGCGATGCGGACGGCCTCGAGTCTGGTTCCGACGATCCTCGGCGCGAGGGCGTGGAGGTACGCCTCGATCTCCGGGAGCTCAGGCATCGCGCGTCACCTGAAGAGGTCCTCCTCCGGGGGCCTGACGAGGTCGCGGGCGCGTCCCTCCCCTGCGAGTCCGAGTCCCCTCACGACGGCGACGGGGATCGACGTGGCCTTGCCCATGACGAGATCCGCCGCGGCGGCGATCTCATCGACGACGGCGACCTCGGTGACGTTGAGCTCGTTGCCCCACGTGTCGGTCGTTCCCCTGAGGTCGACGATCGCGGGGAGGCCGCTCACACCGATGGCGACGTCGACGAGCCCGCGCCGCCATGGGCGTCCGAACGTGTCGGTGATCACCACGCCGATGTCCGTGCCGGTGTGGCGCTCGATGAGCGTGCGGATGCGGTGCGCCGACCGGTCGGGGTCGATCGGCAGGAGCACGGCGTGGCCGGGGGCGACGTTCGAACGATCGACGGCGGCGTTCGCACAGATGAAACCGTGTCGCGTCTGGGCGATGACGAGGTCACCTCGTCGCCTGACGATGGAGGTTGCCTCGTCGAGCACGAGGCGCCGGTATGCGGCCTCGTCGGCGATCTCGACGACCCGTCCCTCCTGCTTCGACACGACCTTGTGGGTGACGACGACGACGTCGCCGTCGGCGAGGCGCTCGCCCATTGCACGGATCGCATCGCAGATCACCAACGCAAGGTCGTCGCCTGCCGCGATCTCGCCGATCCCGTCCACGCCGAAGACCCTCATCTCACCCACGTGACGCCCCGTTCCCACGACCCGGATCGTCCCCGGGCGGCGCGCCAGCGACGACGCGCCATGCGAATCCTGCACCCGAATCGGGCCGGTCGAGCCGCGTGTCCGCAGCCACCACGTTGACCCCGAACTCGTCACCCAGGGACACGTCGCCAGCGTCCCCTGCGTCGACATAGAGCGTGTCGATGAGCCCGTCGTAGGCCTCGAGGACGCCGCGCGTCCCATTCGAGAGGCCGACCGCGGCCATCACCTCGGCGGCAGGTCCCTTCAGCGCCCTGCCTCCGAAGAGCGGGCTGATGGCGATCGTCACCGGATGGTCGGCGACCGCACCCCTGACGTCGTCGATCGACAGGATCGGCCAGATCGACAGTGGCGGGTTGGATGGTGCGATGACGAGCGTGTCGGCGGAGGTGATCGCGTCGATCACGCCGGGGGCGGGTATCGCGCCAGGCGCGCCGTGGTACGCCAGGGCGGTCACCTCGTCGGCATGGCCCCGATCGACGAAGTACTCCTGGAACGACAGCCAGCTGCCGTCGCGGATCTGCACCCACGTCCGGAGTGGGTCGTCCGTCACCGGCACAACGGCGACGTCCGCAACCCCGAGTCGCCCGGACATCTCGGAGGTGACGACGCTGAGCGGGACCCCGGAGGAGAGCAGCTCCGTGCGCAGGAGGCACATCGCGAGGTCGGCATCGCCGAGGGTGAATGCCGTGTCGATGCCCAGGCCGGAGAGGGCGTGCATGACCTTCGTCGTGTCTCCGCGCCGTCCCCAGCCGTGTGGCCCCACCACCCCTGCGAGCGTGTAGAGGACCGTATCGGGGTCGGCAGCGACGTGAACGCCGTATCGTTCGGCGTCGTCACCGACGTTCACCACGACGGTGAGATGGCCAGGATCGAGGACCGCTCTCAGGGCGCGGGCCATTCTCGCTCCTCCGACCCCGCCCGCCAGCAGTGTCACCCGATGATTGCCGTAGCGGCGATACGACTCCAGAATGAACCCTTCATGTCCATGACACCCACCCGGCTCGCCACGGTCGCGACCATCGTCATCGCCGATGGCACGGGTGGCCTGGGCGACACCCTCGCCGCGGTCGGGCGCCAAGTGTACGAGCCCACGACCACCGTGGTCGTCCACCCGGGGGCACAGCCCGCTCCGGGTGATGGCGGCCAGGTTCGCGCGCCGACGTTCGGAGAGGCGATGGCCCTCGTGCCAGCCGACACCGCATACGTGTGGCTCCTGCGCGAGGGCGCACTGCCGGTTCCCGACACGCTCGAGGCGCTCGTCAGGGATGCCGAGAGGGCAGACGCGGGAATGATCGGCTCGAAGGTCGTCGGGGAGAACGACGCGCTCATCTCCGTGGGGCTGGTGACCGACGTGTTCGACGTCCCGTACACCGGGCTCGACTCCGCGGAGCGTGACCAGGGCCAGTACGACGTCGTCCGTGACGTCGCTGCCGTGGCAGGTGTGTCGACACTCATCCGGCGTGACCTCCTGGTCGGACTCGGGGGCCTCGATCCCGAGATGGCCCCGCTCGCTGGCGCCATCGACCTCGCCCAGCGGGCGCGGCTCAAGGGCGCTCGTGTGATGGTCTCCCCGGCCTCGGAGGTCCGATTCGTCGGAGCCGAGCCGGGACCCGTTCGGTGGAGGGAGGAAGCGAGCCGGATACGGTCGGTCACGAAGGCCTACGGACCGCTCACCCTCCTGTGGGTGCTGCCCGTGGATTTCGTGACGGGGCTCTTCGAGACCCTCGTATCGATCTTCTTCGGCCGCTGGTACGGATTCGACTGGGTCCGGTCGTGGGCGTGGAACGTGGCGAAGGCGCCGTCCACCTTCGGCGCGCGTCGAGAGGCGAGGCGCAACCGTGTCGTCTCCGACACGGAGTTGTTCCGTTTCCAGCGGAGGGGCAGCGTCAAGGCGGCGAACCTCGCCAAGCGATCCGCCGAGGGACTGCGCCGGCGGCTCCCAGGTGAGGACACCGTGTCCGTGGAGTCGATCGGCAACGACGTCCGCCAGCCCGCCTTCGTGATCGGTGTGCTCGCGGTGGTGTTCGTGCTCCTGTCCGCGAGGGAGCTCTGGTCCAAGGGCCTCCCTGCCGTCGGGTACACCCTGCCGTTTCCCTCGAGCGGCTGGGATGCCCTGCAGGCCTACGCAGGTGGATGGAATCCCGCGGGCCTCGGAAGCCCCGAGCTGGTGCGTCCCCTGGTTGCGATCGCTGGTGTCGCGAAGATCGTGACGCTGCATGCGCAGTCCTTGCCCGAGTGGGCGCTCGGTGCCGGTGCGATGGTGCTCGGGATCTGGGGTGTCACCCGCCTCCTCCGGACCTGGTCGATCGGTGCGGCGCCCGCCCTCATCGCGGGCATCGTCTATGTCGCGGGCCCCACGGCCCAGGGGATCGGGGGGAACACCGACCTTGGGGCCCTCCTGGGGCTCGGCCTGCTCCCGTGGGCGTTCCGGTTCTGCCTCGCACCATTGCGTGACGGCATCCGGCACGGCATCGGCCGGATCGCGGGCACGATCGCCGTGTTCGGATTCCTCGGTGCGCTGTCGCCCCTGCTCCTGCTGATCCCGCTCCCATCCCTGGCGCTCTACGCCCTGGTGCGGTTCCGCGACCCCCTCGCGTGGCGGGCGGTGGTCCTGTCACTCGCCGGCACCGCGGGCGGCGGGCTCCTCCTGAGCCCCTGGATCTGGCAGACCAGCATCGAACGGATCGCACGGGCGGGTTATGCGTTCTGGAACGTCTCATCCATCGTCGCCGTCGCCGCCGCTGTGGTGGCCGTCGCCGCCGTGGGTGCGGCCGAGCGCAGGCTCGGCCTCGTCGCAGGATGGGGTGCCGCCATGGCCGGATTCGGTGTGCTCCTCTCGCGCTCGGGGTCGTTCGGCTGGGGTCGGGAGGTCGAGTCCGCCGGGCTCGCCCTCGCAGGGCTCGGCACGGCGATCACGATCGGCGTCGTCGCATCGACCCTGTCGTCCGAAGGGCTCGCTCGTTGGCGCCGATTCGTGGCGGGGATCGGGGCCGTGGGCATCGTGGTGCTGGTCGTCGCGTCGTCGGTCATCCTCCTCGGCGGGCGCATCGGCCTGCCCGGGGACCGCTTCACCGACATGTTGGCCTTCACCGAGGCCAACGAGGGGCAGGCAGAGCGTTCCAGGGTGCTCCTGGTCGGCCCTGCGGAGCTCATGCCCGGAGACAGCCGGAGCGTCGAGGGCGGGGCCTATCGCGTGGTGTCGGCTCCCGTTCCGGATCTCGGTGAGCCGAGGCTCGAGCCCAGGGGTGAGCTCGACATCTTCCTCGAGGAGCGCCTCGCGTCGATCATCGCAGGCGACACGCGGAGGGCGGGCGGTGAGCTCGCACCCTTCGGCATCCGCTGGATCGTCGTCATCGGCGACAGTGAGGGCGCCGATGCCGATCCGGCCTCACTCGCGTGGCGCAACGTCTTCGCCGGCCAGCTCGACCTGCTGCCCCTCAGCGCAGGCGTCGCGAACGCCGTGTTCGTCAGCGACGTCGAGCCCGTCGGCCGGGCCCTCACGCTCGACGCTTCCTGGGCCCGCTCGGGGTGGGCCTATGTGGGGGAGCCGGAGCCCGGGTCGAGCGTGTTCGTCGCGGAGAACCCTGACCCCCGGTTCGGGCCGGAGCCATGGCGATCCGTCGGCTTCGCCAACGAGGTGTCCGCCGTCGGCGGTGAGGTCACGTTCGCCGCTGATGGCGCCCAGAGGGCACAGGCGATCGCCGCAGGTCTCGCGATCGTCGTACTCGTCGGGCTCGCCGTGTGGGGCAGGAGATCCGGCGGCGGAGGCGAGGAGGTGACGCCGTGAGACGTGCCGTCTTGCTCCTGCTCGCGGGCCTCATCGGCGTCGTCGGCCTCATGCAGGTGCCAGGGGAACCTCCCGCTGCGCCAGAGTGGGGTGAAGTCGGTGGGGCGGACCCCGGCAGCGGCGCGGTCGCGTCACCGACGGTGTGGTACTGCCCGTGGGTCGAGGCGGGCGATGTCGTCGACACCGACGTCATCGTCGTGACGGAGCCCGACGTCGATGTGGGGCTCACGCTGCTGGACCCGGTGGCGAACGAGGCGCCCTCCACCCTGGACGTCTCCATCGTTGGTCCCGGTGCCGCTGCGGTGTCGACCGGCACGATCCTGAGGGTCGGTGAGTCACCTGCCACCGTGGAGATCTCGAACGGTCCGGCAGCGGCGTCGGTGATGCTGTACTCGGACGGGTTCATCACGGCGGACCAGTGCGTCGCATCGGTCCCCAAGATCTGGTACCTCACCGGTGGGTCCACCAAGACGGGGACGACGACCCGCCTCCGACTCTTCAACCCGTTTGCGGACGATGCCGAGGTGTCGATCACCGCCTGGTCGGAGTTCGCGCTCGATCTCGTGCCCGACTTCGATGCGATCGACGTCGCAGGTCGCTCCTGGACGACGCTCGATCTCGAGCCGTTCCTCCCGTTCCGTGACGAGCTCGCGTTCTCCATCACCGCGACGAAGGGCCTGGTGATCCCGGCCCTCGTGCGCTCCGACGAGCGGGGGGAGGGCATGTGGCCCGGCACCGGACCCTCGGAGACCTGGGACTTCCCCATCGTGACGTCCGAGGGACTCGAGCCCTTCATCGCCGTGATGTCCGCGGGCGACGACGCGATCGTCGTCACCCTCGACATCGTGGGCGAGGGTGGCGCCATCAGGAACGCCAGGGAGATCACGATCGACTCGTCGGCACCGGCGCTGATACCGCTGTCGGACCTCGCCGCGGCGCCGTTCGGCGTCCGCGTTCGAGCGACCGCCCCGATCGCGGCGACGGCGATCGCCGTCGTCGCACCCGAGGGCGCCGTTGGCGAGTTCGACGATGAGACGCCCACGACCGAGGAGACCACGACGAGCGAGGCCACGACCGACTCGACGGCGCCCCCCGCCGAGGAGGTCTTCGTGAAGGGACTCGCGGGGACCGTGGGATCTCCGCGCCCCGCATCCGAATGGATCGTCCCCCTCGACACACTCCCCGACTCCGCCACCACGCTGTGGATCATGAACACGGGGACGGAGGATGCGTCCGTGACGTACGCCCCGCTCGGCGATGCCGACTACGGGACGGGGGTCGCGGTCGTCGTACCGGCCGAGTCGATCCTGGGTGTTCCCGTCGATCCGGGGATCGGGTACTACGGGTACATCGTCACCTCCGACCTCCCGGTCTCCGTCGCCTGGGCGATCTCCGGTCCCCGTGGCGTTGCGATCGCCGCCGGGATCCCCGCGTCGTGAGCGTTCGACGGCGTCGCTGCACGGGACCGGCGCGTCGATGACCGATGTCGTCGGCAGGCTGCTCGTCGTGGTCGTCGTGGTCGTCGTGGCTGCATCGGCTGCATGGGTGATCGGACGTGTCCGCCGTCCTCCCCACCCGCGGATCCACGTGGGGGAGGAGGGTTCGCGTCCGGGCGTCGTCGTGTTCACCTCCACGACGTGCCCGACGTGCAAGGAGGCCATCGCCCGTCTCGAGCAGCTGCACATACCGTTCAGGGAGGTCACGAGTGAGCTCGAGCCGCAGCGCTTCGACGCGTGGGGCGTGGTGGCCGTGCCCGTGATCGTCGTCATCGACGACGGAGGCCGAGCGGTCGAGGTGCTCGCTGGCGTCCCGAACGCGCGCACCCTGGCCCGCGCCGTGGCGCAGGCGGGAATCGCGCGGGCGTGACGTCCTCGATGGCGAAATGCCGTGTTGGGATCCACGGGGTGTCTAGCTTGAGGCGACCATGACCGTCTCCTGCATCCGCTGCACCCACCGTGGGACCAGTCTGTTGACCTATGACCATGCTGGCGCAGAGGCCTACCTCGACGACGCGCGCGGGGACGAGGAGCGGTTCGAGGGGATGGTGCTGTGCGAGGCCCACGCGGCACGCTTCACACCACCCAGGGGATGGGCGCTCGTCGACCGTCGCCGCGGCGACCTGTCGCTGTTCGGCTCCTCGGAGGTGGGTTGAGGTGCCGATCGATCGGGAAGTGCTCGAGGCAGTACGTGAGATGGATGAGCCCGAGTTGCGGCGCCTGTTCATGCTCACCAGGGCACGGCTCGAACGTCGCGGGCACTCGTTTCCCGAGCTCGGTCCCGATGTGCGGATCCGAAAGCAGATGGTGCGATGTGGGAAGCCATCGTGTTCGACCTGCCCCCACGGTCCCTACGTCTACGCGTACTGGATGGAGGACGGACGCCAGAGGTCGAAGTACCTCGGACGCTACGACGACGTCCCCGAGGACGAGGGCGAACTAGACACTTAACGCGCCGCATTCAATACTCTACGTGGTCATCCGGGCAAGATGGCCTTTCGAGGAGGACACCGTGAGGAAGGCATCACCAGAGGGACTCGTCTGCACCACCTGCGGACAGGAGTCGGTCATCCAGATCGAGATGACCCTGCCCGACGGGTCGGAGGTCATCTTCAACTCGTGCCATGTGTGCGAGGCGAAGTGGTGGGACAAGAAGGGCGAGGTCGTCCGGGTCGATGGCATCATCGACCTCGTGAGCGACTGACCTCCCTCCCAACGCCGGTGATCCCGCGAGGACGAGCGCGGAGCACATGGTGTGCCGCCGGGTACCCTGTCGATCCGTGACCGCCGCAGCCCCGCCCCAGGCCCCGGAAGAGGCCCCCCGCGTCCCTCCGCCTCCGCCCGTGCGCTCGCCCAGGGACCCGGTCTCGAAGTGGTTCGTCGCCGCCATGATCGCCGTGCCGACGCTCCTGATCCTCCTGACGATGTCCGGAGCGCTCGGCCCCATCCTCAGGGACGGCCAGTCCCTGTGGCGCCTGCCCTACCTGCTCGTCGCAAACACGCCGACGGGCGGCGATATGGGTGCCCATGTCCTGCTCCCCAAGGTGCTCATGGAGGAGGTCCTCCCGACCGGCAGGATCCTCGGTTGGTCCATGGACTGGTACGCGGGTTTCCCGGTCCTGTACTTCTACTTCCCCCTCCCCGCACTGGCGACGGTGGCCCTGGATCTGTTGCTTCCGTACGGCGTGGCCTTCAAGCTCGTCACCATCGCCGGACTGGTCGCCCTCCCGACGGCCGCCTACTTCTTCGTCCGCTTCCTCGGATTCACCAGACTCGTCGCCGCCGTGGCGGGTGTCGGAGGCTCCCTGTTCGTCTTCATGGAGAGCTACTCCATCTTCGGGGCGAACATCAAGTCGACCCTCGCAGGCGAGTTCTCGTTCTCGTGGTCCTTCGCCCTGTCGATCCTCTTCATCGGGATGACCGTCCGCAACGTGGCCCGTGGGCGGGCCTTCGACCCGTGGGCGGGCGTGGTCCTCGGGCTCACCGCCATGGCCCACATCATCACCACGATCGTCGCCGTGGTGACGACGGCGCCCCTCCTGCTCGCCCCGCTGATCCACCTCGCGATCGACCGGCAACGGGGGAAGCGCTCCCTCAGGGGAGCCATCGGGCTCGTCTCGTCGTATGCGGTCGGCTTCGCCCTGAGCGCCTTCTGGTCGCTGGCGCTCGGCGTGCGGGTCTTCGAGGGGATGACCTCGGACATGGGGTGGGCACCGGTACGGACGATCCTCGGGAACTACCAGAACCCAGGCTCGCCGATCCCCGGGGAGCTCGTCCCCGTGCTGGCCGTGGCGCTCATCGGCGTCGTCTGGACGCTGCTGAGGCGCGACCACGTCGGGATCGCGCTCTGGATGACGCTCTGGCCCCTCGGCGGGTACTTCCTCATCGCCGAACTCGATTTCACCATGCTCTACAACGCACGGCTCCTGCCGTACTGGTACTTCGGCGTGTTCACGTTCGCCGGTCTCGCCATCGGGCTCGGTGCCGCCGCGATCGCCAGGAGGTTCCAGGACCGGCACCGCGCCTCACTCATCGCCGTGTCGGCCGCCGTGCTGGTGATGGTCAGCGCCGCCGCCCTGTCGATGCACGATCTCCCGGGCTGGGTGAAGTGGAACTACGAGGGGTATGAGGGCAAGGCGGATTGGCCGGAGTACGAGAACCTCATGGAGACCGTCGACGCCCTGCCACCGGGCCGCATCATGTGGGAGGCGAACTCCGACATGAACAAGTACGGCACGCCCATGGCCCTCATGCTGTTCCCGTTCTGGTCGGAGGGGCACCCCTCGATGGAGGGTCTGTTCTTCGAGAGCTCCCTGACCACGCCATTCCACTTCCTCAACGCCTCAGAGGTGTCGGAGCGCCCCTCGAATCCGGTGCGGGGCCTCCAGTACCGGGGGATGGACTTCGACAGGGCGACCAAGCACCTGGCGGTCTACGACGTTGCCTACTACGTCTCGTACACGGAGGCCGCGCGGACCGCTGCGCAGGACTACGGACTCGAGGTGCTCGCGGAGGCGCCACCGTGGACGATCTTCGCCCTTCCCGAGGCGGACCTGATCGACGTGGCGACCTCCGAGCCCGTGGTGTGGGCGGGCGAGGGAGACTTCGTCGATGCCGCGCTCGAGTGGTACGACGACGTGGACAACCTCGACACCTGGCTCGTGGAGGACGGACCGCCCGAGTGGCGGCGTGTGACGACCGTCGACGAACGCCTGGTCGACGTGAGGCCGTACGAGCCGGCAGGGCAGGTGTCCGTCACGACGTTCGCCGATCACGAGATCGCGTTCACGACCGAGGCCGTCGGTGTCCCGCACCTCGTGAAGGTGTCCTACTTCCCGAACTGGACGGTCGACGGTGGGGAGGGTGTCCATCGGGTCGCACCCTCGCTGATGCTGGTGGTACCGACCGCAACCGAGGTATCGCTTCAGTTCTCCCGGACCTGGGACGAAATCGTGGGTATCGGCCTGACGATCGCCTCCGTGGTCGGACTGGCGGTCTACGGGGTCATCCGGGTCAGAAAGCGCAGCAAGGCACGAACGTGAAGAGCTACCTCCTGAGCTTCGCCAATCGCACGTCCGCGCTCCAGGCGATCAAGGTGGGGATCGTCGGGGTGGCCAACACCGTCGTGTCGTTCTCCCTCTTCAATGTGTTCCTCGCCCTCGGTGCTTCCTGGTTCGCATCGGTGTCACTGGCGTTCGCGCTGACCACGTTCATGTCCTACATCGTCAACCGCCGCTGGACGTTCGACCTGAAGGACAACGGGGTGTCCGGTGCGGAGACGTTGTCGTTCTTCGCTGTGAACGTCGTCGCCTACGTCGCGACCGTGGCGATCATGTGGGTCGCCGAGACGCTCTTCGGACCGCTCACGACGCTCGGCTACAACACCGCGATGGTGGTGGCTGCGGGGATGCTGATCCTCCCCAAGCTCGCCGGGTACCGCGACATCGTGTTCTCGAAGGCGCTCGGCGCAGGGAGCGTCGTGTCGGTCGGCGTGGACCCCGTCGAACCGGCGCCCTCCGAGGCAGCCTGACGGCACCGGCGGTGGGGACGTCCTGCGGTCCCGCGACGATCCGCCCTACCGCTCGGGAGGCTGTCGGAGTGAGCGGCGTATCGACCACACTCCTCGCAATGTGCGTGGGACCCTCGACACGAGGCTCGATTTGGTGTCCCTGAGCTCCTCGACAGTCGCCGGGAGCTCGACGATGCGGTATCCGGCGCGTTCGGCCCTCACCACGAGTTCGGTGTCGAAGAGGTCGGTCGTGGAGATCACCGAGGGTCCGACGGTGTCAACGACGGATCGTCGCACGAGCTTCATCCCGTGGGTGTCGCTCACGCCCGAGCCGAGGACGAACCTGAGGATCTGGTTGAACGTCCATGTGGCCGTGCGTCGCACGAGCCCCCTGCGGTCATCTGCGCCGGCAACCCTCTTCGAGGCGAGCACGATGTCGGCCCGATCGGCCATGGCGAGCGCGTGCGTCAGGAAGTCGCCGGAGAAGTAGTCGATGTCGAAGTTCGCGACCCATTCCGACGTCGCCGCGAGGAAGCCCGCGCGCATGGCGGCTCCGTAGTCCGGGGTCTCGAGCTCGAGGACGTCGAGCGTCGGGTACACGGCCATCGCCTCTCTCGCGAGCTCGGCGGTCCCGTCCGTCGACCCGTTCTCCGCGATGATCACTCGCACGTCGGCAGGCACGCCTTCGAGGTCGTCGAAGAGCATCGGCAGGGCGCGCGGAAGATAGGCGGCTTCGTTGTGGACGGGGATGACGACCGTGACGTCGACGTGCGGATGGTCGTTCATGGACGAGGCAGTCTAGGAACCCGTCATGCGGTGGGGACTGTGCGCCATCTCGCGGGCCGCGTGACCGGAACCGGCGTGCAGCACGGCGTGGCCGTAGACTGCGCGACCGATGGATCTCTCACACATCGTCAAGGCCTACGACGTGCGCGGCGTCTTCCCCGATGAGTTCGACGAGGAAGCAGCCAGGCGCCTCGGCGCAGCCTTCGCCGAGTTCGTCCCCACCGACGAGGTGATCGTCGGCTATGACTGCCGTCTCTCGTCACCTGCCCTCCGTGAGGCCCTCATCGACGGGATCACCGGGCAGGGTGTCGGCGTCCGCCTCATCGGGCAGATCCCGACGGACGTGCTCTATTACGCGTCGGGGGCCTTGTCGCTCCCCGGAGTGGTCATCACCGCGTCCCACAATCCCGCTCAGTACAACGGCTTGAAGTTCTGCCTCGCCGCCGCCGCACCGATCGGACGTGACACCGGACTGCGGGACATGCAGACAATGGCCGAGACGGGTGTGGAGGAGGCGGACGAGCGTGGCGACGTCGTCGAGGAGGACGTCCTCTCCGGCTACGTCGAGCATGTGATCGCCGTGACGGGCGCCCAGGGGATCTCAGGGCTCACGGTTGCCGCAGACGGTGGCAACGGGATGGTGGGAGTGGTCCTACCGGACGTGTTCACACGGATCGACGCAAACCTGATCGGGCTCTATCTCGAGCCCGACGGGACGTTCCCCAACCATCCCGCGGATCCCCTGCGGCCGGAGAACCTCCGTGACCTCACCGCCCTCGTCCTCGGGGACGGCGCCGACCTCGGTGTCGCCTTCGACGGCGATGCGGACCGCGCCTTCTTCATCGACGACCTCGGCGTCCCGCTCCCGGGCTCCACGACGACGGCCATCATCGCCGACTGGTACCTCGAGCGGCACCCCGGGAGTGCGATCGTCCACAACCTCATCTGTTCGAGGGCGGTCCCCGAAACGATCCGGGCCGCAGGTGGGCTCCCCGTCCGCACTCGGGTGGGCCACTCGTACATCAAACAGGTCATGGCGGAGACCGGTGCAGTCTTCGGGGGCGAGCACTCCGGTCACTACTACTTCCGGGACAACTTCCGGGCGGACAGCGGCATCATGGCGATGCTGATCCTGCTGCGGGTGCTCTCGGATGCCGGGGTGCCCTTGTCGGAGCTCCGGTCGCGCTACGAGCCGTATGCGCAGTCCGGCGAGGTGAACTTCACCGTCCGTGACGTGGTAGCCGCGGACACGGCCGTGGCGAACGCGTTCGCGGACAGGAGGACCGACCGCCTCGACGGCCTCACCGTCGACCTCGGGGACCGATGGTTCAACCTGAGGCCATCGAATACCGAGCCGGTGCTGCGCCTCAACGTGGAGGGACCCGACGATGAGGCGGTCGAGGAGCTCGTCGAGCAGATCGCAGAGATCCTGAAGGAGGAGTCGGAATGACCCACGACCAGCGCCTCGTGCCGCCGGACCTGCTCGCCATCATGCAGTGCCCCGCGTGTGCGGGCGAGCTCAGCGAGCGACCGGAGCCACCCGCCCTGGTCTGCTCCTCCTGCCACCGCGCCTATCCCGTCCGCGACGGCATCCCCGTCATGCTCATCGACGAGGCGGACCCGCCCCCGAACGCGGGGTAGGCAGCGGCCCTCAGCCGTCGATGTCGAAGCCCATGTCGCCGAGCTCGAGGGACTCGACGTCCGTCACGTCCGATGCGGGGGGTGCCTCGATGCGCACATCGCCGTTGATGTCGAACGCGTCGTATCGCACGACCATCGCCTCGAAGCCCTCACCCTCGGGGCTCTCGATCGTGGAGCCGTCGATCTCGAGGATCATGCGCACGAGATGGCCTGCGTCGCTGATCCACAGGTCGAGAGGGACGACGCCATGGGCGAGGATGCCCGATGCCTCGAGGTGCGCTCGATCCTCCGCGGACATGCGTGCGAACATCGCCGCCGTGTCGAAGGTCACGAGGTAGTGCGTCGCTCCGACCCCGTTGACGGTCTCGGTGCCGAGATCGACGACCGTGGCGTCGGCGCCCTCATACGTCTCGAGGACGGCCGACGGATCCGTCGGCACGACCTCGAAGCCCGAGCTGAAGTCCTGACCGTCGTCCGCAGGCATCGACAGCCACTCGGTGTCGACGCCGAAGAGCGCACCGAACAGCGGGACCCTGGCGTACGCGCGGTCACCGACCTTGCGGACCTCCATGGGTCCGGCCATGTCCGCGGCGAATCCCGCGAAGGGGTCGTCGGGGTCGGCGCCCGTGTCGAAGACGGTCGCGAACGAGGAGAGGTCGATCAGGATCGAACCGTCACCCGTGTCGGCGTCGAAGGCGGTGGCGAACGTGATGGACGCATCGGTGATCCCGGCTCCCGTGTCGAGGCCGAAGATCTCCGTCGTTCCCTCGATGCGCGCGGACACGACCGGCGCTGTCGCCATTGCGGCCATGAGGTCACGGAACTCGGACGAGGCCTCCTCCTCCGCCTCCGCGACCGTGGACGTGGTGGTGTCGGTGACCGTCGTCGACGGGGTGTCACTCGGGTCCCCGGGGTCGGTCACGGTCGCGATCGTGGTCGCGGCGGTGGTCTCGGGAGGCTCGCTCCCTCCGACCTCTCCCGCGGCGCAGGCCGACACGCAGAGGGCGAGCGCGAGCGCTATCGATCCGAACGACCTGGTCACATTTCCTCCCTCAGTGGTGCGCACGTATGCCATCGGCAGGTTCGCCCATCGAATTGAGCCCACGCGGAGTCCTCCACGTGAACGGATGCCACCCGGTCCGATCCATCCGGCGGGTGCCCTAGGCCCGGTGGTAGTCGTCCTCGAGCCGGACGACGTCGTCGAGTTGTGGAGTCGACACCTCGATGATCTCCGTGGCACCGTCCGCGGGTGCCTCGAACCGGTGGACCGTCCCCGCGGGGATGTCGACGGACTCCCCGACGCCCAACACCGTGAGGGTGGCGTCATCACCACGACCGAGGTGCAGGAGCAGGGTGCCGTCGACGACCAGGACGGATTCGTGTTTCTCGTCGTGGTACTGGAGGCTGAGGCGCTTTCCCGCGTCGATGTGGATGATCTTGCCCGCGTAGTGGTCGGTGTGGCTCCAGAGGAGCTCGTATCCCCACGGCTTGTCGATGCGCCTGGCCATGTGGGGGAGGCTAGGCCGGTTCCGGCTGCTGCAGGACCCGATCCGTGTCCCGGCAGCCTTCGACGGTGCGGAGGCACCTACCATCCGCTCCCACACCACGGACCGAGGGATCGCATGCAGTACGACATCGCGCACATCGGGCTCTCCGAGCAGGGCCACCTCCGCATCGAGTGGGCTGCGAGGCGCATGCCCGTGCTCGCCGCCATCAAGGAGCGGTTCGAGCGTGAGAAGCCCCTCGAGGGCTATCGCATCGGAGCCTGCATGCACGTCACGTCGGAGACCGCGAACCTCATGCTGACCCTCGTCGCAGGGGGAGCCGACGTCGTCCTGTGCGCATCGAATCCGCTGTCGACCCAGGACGACGTCGCGGCCGCGCTCGTCGACGCAGGAATCCCCGTGTTCGCCCGAAGGGGTGAGGACGATGCCACCTTCTACGACCACATCGGTGCGGTCCTCGACACCGAGCCCCACCTGATCTTCGACGACGGTGCCGACATGACGACCGTGCTCCACCGCGAGCGCGTCGACCAGGACGTGATCGCCGGCATGGAGGAGACGACCACGGGGGTGATTCGGCTCAAGGCGATGGCGGACGACGGAGTCCTGCGGTTCCCCGTCGTCGCGGTGAACGACTCGGACACGAAGCACCTGTTCGACAACCGCCACGGCACGGGCCAGTCCTCGCTCGACGGCATCCTGCGTGCGGCGAACGTGCTCTTCGCGGGCAGGAGGGTCGTCGTCGCTGGCTATGGCGACTGTGGGTGGGGGATCGCCACGAGGGCCAAGGGGCTCGGTGCGGACGTGATCGTCGTGGAGGTCGACCCGATCCGGGCCGTCGCCGCGCAGATGGAGGGTCATCGCGTCCTGTCGTCCGACGAGGCCGCCGAGGTCGGTGACGTGTTCATCACCGCGACCGGCAACATTCACGTGTTCCGCGGCGAGCACTTCGCGCGTATGAAGGACAACGCGATCATCGCCAATGCGGGCCACTTCGACGTCGAACTCGACCTCGATGCGCTGTCGGAGATGGCCGAGTCGCGGAGGGTCATCAGGGACAACCTCGAGGAGTTCGTGCTCCCGAACGGCCATCGCATCCTCGTGGTCGCCGAGGGAAGGCTCGTCAACCTCGGCGCCGCGGAGGGACATCCCGCGGATGTCATGGACATGTCGTTCTCCGACCAGGCGATCGCCGCGGAGTGGATCATCCAGAACGCCGGCACGCTCGAGCCGAAGGTCTATCGCCTTCCCGAAGACCTCGATCGGGAGGTCGCCAGGCTCAAGCTCGAGGCGATGGGCGGAACGCTCGAGCAGCTCACCGACGAGCAGGAGGCCTACCTGTCCTCGTGGGAGCACGGCACCTGACGCCGATCGCCCTCGTCCGCCATCCCTCCTCATCCGCCATCCCTCCCCATCGGCTTCGGGTGATCCTTCGCGCCCGCTCGGCGCGGATGTCCCCTTGACGGGCTGACCACGGTCCGTACCGGGCTCCGTCGGTCCGTGTCACGCCTCGGCGATACGGTGTCATCATGTTGTGTGTGGCGTGTGCCGGCCCGGCCGCGGGGCTGTGCTCCCGATGCGCCGGATCCCTGCGGCCCGTCCCGCCGCGTCGCGTGATCGGCGTGCTCGCGGAGGCGCCGTACTCGCACGAAGGCGCCGCGGCTGCACTCGTCCACCACCTCAAGTATGGGAGGAACCTGGCCGCAGCCCGGATCCTCACCCTGGGCATGCTCGGGTGTCTGCCGTCGGATGCGAGCTGTCTGGTTCCCGTCCCCAGGGCGTTGGTGCGTGCGGTGAAGTACGGGATCGACCCCGCGTTCGTGCTCGCATCGCTCATGTCGGACCACACGGGGCTGCCCGTCATCCGCGGGATCGCCGGTCCGCCCTGGTGGCCGAGGCGAGCGGGCACCGACAGGGCGGCGAGGGGGCCGGTCGCCTTCTCACGCGGGGCGACCGTGCCGCAGGGTGCGGTGATCGTGGACGACGTCCTCACCACCGGGGCGACGGTCGCCAGCGCGTTGGCCGTGTGCCAATCCCGCGCCGTGGGGGTCGTGACGGCGACGGCGGTGGGGGATCGGCATGGGTCGCGCGGCCCCCGTCGGTGATACCCGTGCCAACCGGGGGCCCAATCGGTACTATGAGGGCAGGAGCGGATTCGGTCCGTCGATCGGGAGGTGGCGTTGCGAAGCAGCGACAGAGCATCGCACTTCGGAGCGCCCCTGCGACGGATACCCCGCCCTGCACCCCCATGGCCGCCGGCTCATCCCGTCGCGTCCATGCGCCATCCACGAGAGGAGTTCGGGTGACCGTTCGCGTCCACGGTAGGAACATGCAGGTGCCTGAGGACATCAGAGCCTTCACGCAGGAGCGGCTCGTCCATGCCGGACGGATCTTCGACGACGGCGGCAACGTCGACGTCGAGTTCTCCGAGACGACGAACCCGCGGATCGGCGAGAAGTACACGGTCGAGATCACGACGCACGTAGCGGGCCACATCGTCCGCATCGAGGCCGACGCGCTCGACGAGCGGTCCGCGATCGACATCGCAGCGGACAGGTACGAGCGCCAACTGCGGCGGTTGAAGGAGCGATTGATCCAACGCAATCGGTCGGCGAACAAAGACCTCAACCACTCCGGAGGCGGTTCCGATGTAGCTAGTGACCGTGGCGCAGGGATCGTCCGGACCAAGCGGTTCGCGATGAAACCGATGACCGCCGAGGAAGCTGTGCTACAGATGGAGATGCTCGGTCACGACTTCTTCTTCTTCCTCGACGCAGAGTCGGACACCCACTGCGTGGTGTATCACCGGCGCGACGGGAACGTAGGACTGATCGAACCGGAATGAACCGGAGCGGAGATGGAAAGACTGCTCGTCGTCGACGATGCGCCCCTGTTCAGGGCGGGGTTGACCGCAGCGCTGAAAGGGGCCGGGTACCGCGTCGTTGGTGAAGCCGCCGACGGCGAAGGTGCGGTGGCCGTTGCCGAGACGGAGCAGCCCGACATCGTGCTCCTCGACCTCCTCATGCCTGGCATGTCCGGCATCGACGTGCTCGAGAAGATCCACGCCGTGTCGCCGCGTTCAGCCGTGGTGCTCCTCACCGGCAGCGAGTCCGAGGAGGATCTCGTCGCCGCGATCAAGGGTGGGGCGAGGGGTTACATCCTCAAGGACATGCCGTTCGACGACCTCGTCTCGTCGATCGACCACATCGCGGTGGGTGGGGCGGCGATCTCGCCCGGCATGGCGGGGAAGCTGTTCGATGTCGCCCGCCAGCTGCTGCGTCACCAGGAGCTCGTCGGTGCCCGCAAGCCCACCCTCACGGGTAGGGAGATCGAGGTGCTCGAGCTCGTCGCCGACGGCAAGACCAGCCGGGACATCGGCGACAAGCTGTACATCTCCGAGAACACGGTGAAGAACCACATCCGCAACATCCTCGACAAGCTCGGCCTCCACAGCCGCAACGAGGCGGTCCTGTACGCCATCAGGGAGAACATCATCCGACTGCCGTGAGCCACGGCGAGCGGGCGGTCCGCGCAGGCGGGCAGGCGTGCATGGACGGTGCGGTCCCCTGCGATCCGCCACAGGCCGTTCGAGAGCCCGTTGAGAAGGCATGCGTCCGGCGTAGTATCAGTCCACGATGTCGATCTTTCAACGGGTGCTGCGCGTCGGCGAGGGGAAGCGCCTCAGGGAACTCCAGGCCCTCGCCGAGCGAGTGAACCTCCTCGAAGGGGAGGTCGAGGTGCTCACCGACGAGGACCTTCGGGCGCGAACGGCGTGGTTCAAGGAGCGCCTGGCCGCAGGCGAGACCCTCGATGACATCGAGGCGGAGGCCTACGCGACGGTGCGCGAGGCGGCAAGGCGCGTGCTCGGCCAGCGCCACTACGACGTCCAGATCATCGGCGCCGGGACCCTCCACCGCGGCATGATCGCGGAGATGAAGACCGGCGAGGGCAAGACCCTCGTGTCGACGATGCCCTCATACCTCAACGCCCTGACGGGCAAGGGCGTCCACCTGGTCACCGTGAACGACTACCTGGCGAGCCGCGATGCCGAGTGGATGGGTGCGATCCACCGATTCCTCGGCCTCGACGTCGGCCTCATCCAGGCGTGGATGACCCCCGAGGAGCGCCGTCCCGCCTATGCCGCCGACATCACGTACGGGACCAACAACGAGTTCGGCTTCGACTACCTCCGCGACAACATGACGATGACCCCCGAGCACATGGTGCAGCGGGGCCACGCCTACGCCATCGTCGACGAGGTGGACTCGATCCTGATCGACGAGGCGAGGACACCGCTCATCATCTCGGGCAGGGTCGGCGAGACCGGCAAGTGGTACGCAGAGTTCGCCCGCATCGCCTCCCGCCTCCGCGAGGGGGACCACTACGAGGTCGACGAGAAGAAGCGTCAGGTCATCACCACGGAGGAGGGTGTCTCGAGGGTCGAGCAGATGCTCAACGTCGAGAACATGTACGACTTCGCCAACGTCGACTTCATCCACCACCTCGATGTCGCGCTGAAGGCGAAGACCCTCTACCAGCGCGACGTCGACTACCTCATCCGCAACGGAGAGGTGATGATCGTCGATGAGTTCACCGGCCGCGTCCTCGAGGGGCGCCGATACTCCGAGGGCCTGCACCAGGCGATCGAGGCCAAGGAGGGCGTTGCGATCAAGGAGGAGAACCAGACGCTCGCGACCATCACCCTCCAGAACTACTTCCGCATGTACGACAAGCTCGCGGGCATGACGGGTACGGCGATCACCGAGGAGGGGGAGTTCGTCGAGATCTACGGTCTCGAGGTCGTGGTCATCCCGACCAACCGTCCCATCGCCAGGATGGACCAGGGTGACCTCGTCTACATCGACGAGGATCACAAGTTCGCCGCTGTCGCCGACGACATCGAGGCGCGCCACCGTGCGGGGCAGCCCGTGCTCGTGGGCACGGTGTCGATCGAGAAGTCCGAGCGACTCGCCAACACGCTGAAGCGCCGCGGCGTCCCGTTCGAGGTCCTCAACGCGAAGCAGCACGAGCGTGAGGCGCACATCATCGCCCAGGCGGGCCAGCCCGGGGCGATCACCGTCGCGACGAACATGGCGGGTCGCGGCGTCGACATCATGCTCGGCGGCAATCCGGAGGAGTTGGCGAAGGCCGATCTGCGCAAGCGGGGTATCGAGACCAACGACCCGTCATACGACGAGGAACTCCACAAGGCGGTCGCCGAGTTCGCCATCGAGACGAACCGCGACAAGGCAGTCGTGATCGACGCCGGTGGCCTCTACGTGCTCGGCACCGAGCGCCATGAGTCCCGACGCATCGACAACCAGCTGCGTGGACGGTCCGGTCGTCAGGGCGATCCCGGCGAGAGCCGCTTCTACTTGTCGCTCCAGGACGACCTCATGCGCCGTTTCGCCAACGACCGCGTGGCGTCGATCATGGAGCGCCTCAAGATCCCGCCCGATGTGCCCATCGAGGCGAAGATGGTCTCCAAGTCGATCGAACGTGCCCAGACGCAGGTCGAGAGCCAGAACTTCGAGATTCGCAAGAACGTGCTCAAGTACGACGAGGTGATGAACACCCAGCGCGGGATCATCTACCAGTGGCGCAACCAGATCCTCCATGGGGAGAACACCGATGCCCTGCTGGGTGAGTGGCGCGACGAGGTCATCGAGGACGTCGTCAGGGAGATGACGGACGGGAGGGATCCCTCGGACTGGGATTGGGACGACCTGGTCGTCAGGATGAGCGCGATCTACCCGACCGAGCTGACGAGGGACTCGTTCGATGACCCCGGGGACCTCACGGCCGGCGAGGTCGTCGATGCCTATCTCGAGGAGGCGGCAGCGGTCTACGCCGCACGTGAGAGCGAGCTCACGCCCGAGGTGATGAGGAACCTCGAGCGCACCGTGGTGTTGTCCGTGATCGACAACAAGTGGCGAGAGCACCTCGGTGAGATGGACTACCTGCGATCCGGCATCGGCCTGCGCGCGATGGGGCAGAGGGATCCGCTCGTGGAGTACCAGCGTGAGGGCTTCAACTTCTTCGAGGAGCTCGTCGCCACCACCAAGGCGGACTCCATCCGCTACATGTACCACGTGGAGGTCGCCCATCGCCCGCCGCAACCGCAGGCCGCGAACGTGGTCACGTCGTCGGGCAAGGGCGACGGGACGACACGGCGCCAGATCCAGAGGGAAGGCGACAAGATCGGCCGCAACGAGGCCTGCCCGTGCGGGTCCGGCAAGAAGTACAAGCGGTGCCACGGCGCTCCGGGCGCCGAACCGCTGCCCACCTGACCACGTCGCTACGCTCCGCCACCATGGAACCAGCAGAAATCCGCGCTGCCGTCGCCGACCTTTCGAGCCGCCTGTCGGACGCCCGCGGCTTCCTCGACATCGAAGGGAAGGAGGCCGAGCTGGTCGAGCTGCGCGAGATGGCTTCCGCCCCGGACCTGTGGGACGACCAGGACCGTGCCAGGGAGGTCACGAGCAGGCTCAGCCGTCACGAGCAGATGATCAAGCACGTCCTCGACCTCGAGGGGAGCATCGAGGACATCGGGGTGCTGCTCGAGCTCGGCATCGAGGAGGGCGACGCGGCATCGTTGCGTGAGGTGGAGACCGAACTCGATCGCGTGTCCAAGGAGATGGCGCTCCTCGAACGCGAGTCGCTGTTCTTCGGCGAGTACGACGACTCCTCGGCCATCGTCTCGATCTACTCGGGCGCCGGTGGCGTCGATGCCCAGGACTGGGCGGAGATGCTGCTGCGGATGTACGTGCGGTACCTCGAACGGTCCGGTTTCACCTTCGTGGTGGACGAGGTCCTCGAAGGCGAGGAGGCGGGCATCAAGTCGGCCACCCTGACCATCAAGGGCGACAACGCCTATGGCACGTTCGAGTCCGAGCGCGGCACGCACCGGCTGGTCCGCATCAGCCCGTTCGACTCGCAGGCACGACGGCACACCGCGTTCGCCGGTGTCGACGTGATCCCCGAGGTCGACGTGGAGGACGTCGAGATCGATCCCGACGACCTGCGGGTCGACACCTATCGATCCTCCGGTGCGGGAGGACAGCACGTCAACAAGACGGACTCCGCCGTCAGGCTGACCCACCTCCCGACGGGGATCGTGGTGTCGTGCCAGGCGGAACGCTCCCAGATGCAGAACAAGGCTCGGGCCATGCACCTCCTCGCCGCCCGACTCGCGGAGAAGGCCCGCCAGGACCAGGCGGCGACCGTGGCGTCGATCAGGGGCGAGCAGACGGAGGCGGGGTGGGGTCGCCAGATCCGGAGCTATGTGCTCCAGCCGTACCAGATGGTCAAGGACCTGCGTACCGACTTCGAGGTCGGCAACATCCAGGGCGTCCTCGACGGCGACATCGACGGATTCATCGATGCCTACCTCCACTGGCGCCGCTCGGAGCGCGACGACACCTGATCCGGCCGCCGCGGGTTCACATCGGAGCGTCCGGAGCGGTGGCATCGCGCAGGCGATTACCCGGAGTTTCCGAAACGCGGGGGTAACCTCGCCGACGGCTGGCGGAGTGGGCCAACCAGTACAGCCATCCCCTCGTGAGACCCTCTTCATGATCAAACTCGAAAACGTCACGAAGGTCTATCCGGGCGGCACTGTCGCCGTCAAGGACATCGACCTCGAGATCGGCAAAGGTGAGTTCGTCTTCCTCGTCGGCGCGTCCGGGTCGGGGAAGTCGACCCTCATTCGCCTGATGATGCGTGAGGAAGCTCCGACCAACGGTGACATCTGGGTGGCGGGCAAGCACGCCTCGGACCTCGCCGCGTGGAAGATCCCGCACCTGCGCCGGTCGATTGGCACCGTCTTCCAGGACTTCAAGCTCCTCCCGACCAAGACCGTCTACGAGAACGTCGCGTTCGCCATGGAGGTCACGGGCAAGCACACGTCGGTCATCCGCAACCAGGTGCCGCAGGTCCTCAAGCTCGTCGGCCTGTCCGCAAAGGCGGACCGCCTTCCCCGGCAGCTCTCTGGCGGTGAGCAGCAGCGTGTCGCCGTCGCCCGCGCGTTCGTGAACCGTCCCTTGATCCTGCTCGCGGACGAGCCAACCGGCAACCTCGACCCCGCGACGTCCGTGGGCATCATGCGGATCCTCGACCGCATCAACCGAACCGGCACGACCGTGGTGATGGCGACCCACGACCACGCCATCGTCGATGCGATGCAGCGGAGGGTCGTGCAGCTCGACCGAGGCAGGGTCTCCCGCGACGAGGCGAGGGGCATCTACGAGACGCGTGCGTTCCCGCCTGCAGCGACGCCCGAGCAGATGGCTGCGGCGCAGGTGGACGTCATCGAGGCAGCTGCGATCGAGCAGGCGGTCGCCGAGGCCGAGGCCGACGAGGCCGCCGGTGCAGCGACCGTCGCGTCCACCTCGGCTGGTGCGGATGTCGTGTTCGAAACGGACGAACCCACCGAGGAGATGGACCGGTCCGCCGACGGGATCGAGGCCGACATCGCCGTCGAGGGTTCCGATGCGGCGCCGAACACCCCCACTTCCGGGATCGCCTCGACCGACGATCACGAGGACGAGGGCGCCGCATGAGCCAGTTCCTCTACGTCTTCAAGGAAGCATTCAACAACCTCGGGCGCAATGCGCTCGTCGTGCTCGGTGCCATCCTCGCCGTGTTCATCTCCCTCACCTTGACGTTCGGCACCGTCGTGTTCGGCGAGGTCGTGCGTGTCAACACCCTCCAATGGGCACAGGACGTGCGCGTCATCGCCTTCCTCCAGGACGACGTCACCGCCGATGCCACCACCGCTCTCCAGGTCGAGGTCGCCTCATGGCCGCAGGTCGGCGACGTCTTCTACGTGTCGAAGGCCGATGCCTATGACGAGGCGCT
Source organism: uncultured Acidimicrobiia bacterium (assembly GCA_963792405.1). Taxonomy (GTDB): domain Bacteria; phylum Actinomycetota; class Acidimicrobiia; order Spongiisociales; family UBA5794; genus SZUA-442. The sequence goes on along the minus strand of CAWBVU010000006.1, from coordinate 1,247,399 downwards.
CGTCCTGTTCTCCAACGACGAGGCCATGCTCGGCGTCCTCGAGGAGAACCCGGATCTGCTGCCCGCCTCGCTCCGGGTGCAGCCGGTGGACCCCGAGGACTACGACCTCATCGTGACGAGGCTCGGGTCGACGCCGGGGGTCGTCAAGGTCGAATCTGCGGGCGACGCCATCGATGCGATGATCGCGTTGCGCGATGGGCTCCAGATCATGTTCTGGTTGCTCGCGGTGGCACTCGGTGTCGCCGCCGTCGCCTTGATCGCCAACACCATCCACATGGCGATCTATGCTCGCCGTGAGGAGATCGAGATCATGCGCCTCGTCGGAGCCAGCAACTGGTTCGTACGCACGCCTTTCCTGATCGAAGGGGCACTGGAAGGGCTCATCGGCGGTGCGCTCGCCGTCACATTCATCGTCGTGGCACAGCAGCTGGCTGTCGATCGACTCTCGGAACTCCCGGACTGGATCAACCTCGCGATCCAGAACGACTTCCTCCTCAGGCAGGGTGCGCTGGTCCTGCTGTTCGGAGTGCTCGCCGGTCTCATCGGCAGCTCACTGAGCCTTGCAGTCCACCGTACCTTGCGCTCGTGAACCGGCGACTCCTCCCTCTCGCGCTCGCATGCATCTCCATCGTGGTCGTCGCGTCCCCTGCGGGAGGTGCCGATCAGACCACTGAGCTCGGCCGCGTCCGTGAACGGATCACCGAGGTGCGGTCCCAGATCTCGACCGTCGAAGCCGATCGTTCGACCCTCGCCACCGCCGTGCTGGAGGCTGCAGACGCACTCGATGCGGCGGAGCGAGAGGTGACGAAGGTCTCCGTGGAGCTCGGCCAGGTATCGGCCTCCCTCGACGATCGCAGGGCCGCGCTCGACACGGTGAGGGCCGAGTTGGCGGTCCAGCTCCAGCGACTCGACGAGACGCGTGCATTGAGGGATGGCGCCCAGTCCGAAGCGGAGCAGTGGGCGCTCAACGCCTACATGGGTGGCGGAACGGCACAACCGTCCATCGCCTTCAACGCATCGTTCGTGAGCGACATCTCGGTCGGGGTCGCCTACCTGGAGGTCCTCACAAGGCACAGCGCGGGGATCGCCGATCGCTACGGGGAGCTCGTGGCGTCTGAGGAGACCCAGGAAGCAGAGATCCGACGGGTCGAGGACACGATCCTGCTGGAGGTGGCGGAGCTCCAGACGCTCGAGCATCGACTCGAGGAGCTGACCGTCGCACTCGAGGCACGCAAGGCCGAGCTCGAGACGGCCTATGTCACCCAGAGGCAGCTCCTCGACGACATCGACGCCGAGATCCAGCAGTTCGAGGGTGAGCTCGCCGCGCTGTCGAGGGAGGAGGCATCGATACGGGCACAGATCGCCGCTGCCTCCTCCACCCAGACGGTCGCGTCCTCCAGCGGGTTCGTCCGCCCTGTTCCGGGTGCGATCTCGTCGGGCTTCGGGATGAGGATCCACCCCATCTCGGGTGATCGACGGATGCACAACGGCGTGGACATGAACGGCGCCCTCGGTGACCCGATCCGATCGGCACGGGCAGGCAGGGTCATCTTCGCGGGGGTCAAGGGCGGTTATGGCAATGCCGTGATGATCGACCATGGTGGGGGCATGGTGACCCTCTACGCGCACCAGTCGACGATGGCGGTGTCCAATGGTGAGAAGGTCCAGGCCGGCCAGGTGATCGGATACGTCGGTAGCACGGGACAGTCGACGGGTCCTCACCTGCACTTCGAGGTCAGGATCAACGGGGGGCCGGTGAACCCCGCGAAGTACCTGGGGCCCGGCTCCTAGCCTCGTCGTCATGTCCGGACGCAAGGTGGTCGCCACCAATCGCCAAGCGCGATTCAACTACGAGATCCTCGACACCTACGAGGCGGGTATGGCCCTCCTGGGGTCGGAGGTCAAGTCGCTGCGGGCCGGCCACGTCCAGTTGAAGGACTCCTATGCCACGATCCGCGGGGGAGAGGTCTGGCTCGAGAATGCGCATGTCTCGCCCTACTCGTTCGCCGACAAGGGAGGCCACGATCCGGAACGGCCGCGCAAGCTCCTCCTCCATCGCAGGGAGATCGATCGGTTGACCGGCAGGATCAAGGAGGAGGGCCTCACACTCGTCCCGATCCAGATGTACTTCACGGACGGGAAGGCCAAGGTGGAGCTCGGGCTCGCCAAGGGCAAACGCACCCACGACAAGCGCAAGGCCATCGTCGAGCGCCAGCAGAAGCGTGAGATGGACCGCGCCAGGAGCTTCCGGAGATGACCATGCACGTGGTCGTGTCCACCTACATCGACGCCCCGCCCGACGAGGTCTGGAGCGACGTGTCCGAGATGGCGAGCCACGCCGAATGGATGGCGGACGCCGAGAGCATCAGCTTTGCGTCGTCCACCACGAGTGGCGTCGGGACCATCCTCGTCGTGCCCACGCGTGTCGGCCCCCTCGTGACGGAGGATTGGATCATCGTCACCCGGTGGGACGAGGGAGAGGCGATCGGCGTCGTCCACGTCGGGATCGTGTCGGGCGTCGGCGAGTTCCGATTGATCCCGGAGGGTGCCGGCACCCGATTCGTGTGGGAGGAGGACCTCACCCTGCCGCTGAGCCTGGGTGGACGGATCGGCGAGGTCGTCGCCAAGCCCATCGTGACCGCCATCTGGAAGGGGAACCTGGCCCGGCTCTCACGACGCTTCGCCTGACACGGCGGCTCTGCGACCCGGGTGTGGTCAGGCCTCGTACTCCGACAGGCTCGTCATCAGGCCGAGCACGCGGTCGGCGTCGAGGTAGCCCGTCAGACGCAGGAGGACGGTGCCGTCCCCGTCCGTGACCACCCAGAAGGGGAAGGCGGAGACGCCGAGCTGGCCTGCGAGCGTGAGATCGTCGTCGACGACCACGCCGAACGGGAACTGCCCGGCATCGAGGTACGCGTCGAGGGGGTTGCCCCTACTCGGGTCGATCGACGTGGTGATGGTGGTCAGCTCGACCGTGGGGAAATCGGCGACGAGGTCGTCGTACATGGCGGTCAGCGTCGGCAGCTCCTCCTGGCAGTAGGGACACCAGTGTGCCCAGATCATCCACAGGCGCTTCGTGCCGTCCGACGGCTCGATCGTGACGATCTCGCCGGAGTACGCATCGGGTCCCTCGACGGCGCCGAGCACCAGGCCGACGGCGGGATCCGGCTGGCCCTGGACGAATGTCGGTAGGGAGCCGGCCTGTGCGTTCGGCGCGAGGGGGGCGCTGCTCGCCGTCGATCCCGCCTCGAGGGCGTCGATGCGGGCGTTGACCTCGTCGACCTTGTCATTGATGCCGAACACGATCCCGTCGACACCCGACACCTGGCTTGCGACCGCGCCCAGCTCCGTCGAGATCTCGGCGAGTTCGTTGCGCGTCGCCGTCAGCGACGCCACGAGGTAGACCTGGCTGGCGACCAGGGCGACCACCAGGGCGATGAGGGCGATCGTGCCGCGGTTCCGACGTGGTCGGGGTGTCGACGCCGAGCCGACCGTGCGGTACCCGTCCGACGCTCCGGGGGTCCGAGTGTCCGGCAGTGTGGTGTCCGCGTGCGGGTCCTCCGTGGCGGCCCGGTCGGGTTCGGGGGCGTCGTGGTCCATGCGGGCAAGGCTACCGGCGGGCACGCCGTGTCGATCGGGCGCACGGCCAACCCGTGCGCGATCGGGTCGACTCGGGGTACGATTCCCGTGTGGACGTGAGTCTCACGTCTCCGCAGACGCGGGGGTGACATGGTTTCGACCGTGAGAGTTGAGGCGGCGGAAGCGAGCCGAGGTCTCCGGAGTCCTCGTTAAAGAGCCGGAACAACACATAAGTGCCGACGAAAGTTACGCACTGGCAGCGTAGATAACACGCTCCTGTCCTCCTGTTGGGCACCCACCTCGGCAGGCCAGGGCATTGCAATGTGGGATGCCCCCGCCGGGGTTCCGGGACCGGCGGGGTAAGACGATCCCGGATAGGGCATGAGGGTGCTTGCCGACAGAGTCCTCGTGTCCCGAAAGCTCGCTGTTGGCTGCGCTCGGAGATGCCGACGCTGATGTCTCTCGGGACGGGGGTTCGATTCCCCCCACCTCCACCACACCGTGGGGCGGACCCTCGAAGGGCCCGCCCCACGGCCGAACTCGGGGGGCGCCGCATGAAGGTCCTCGGCCACGTCGCCAGAGCCGTGCTCTCCCTCGCCGCGGGGATCACGCTCGCCCTGGCCGCGTCGACCTACGGGTGCGATGACGTGGGCGGTGTGCCCTCGTGGGAACGATGCCACTCCTTCCTCGGCAACCCGACCATCGAGTGGTGGGGTCTTCTCTCCCTGATCCCGCTCGTGGCCGGCATCGGTCTCGGCACCGCCGTGTGGTGGCTCCTCGGACGGTCGGAGGGGGTGGCCGCGGTCACGACAGGCGTCGTCGCCATGGGTGTGCTCGTGGCGTGGACCCCGCTGGTCATCGACATCGCCACGGGCATCTGAACACCGTGGGATCAGGTTCGATCCTGTGCGAGAAATGCGCGGCCCCTGGGCGAGATCTCGTAGCCGGGTGAGTGGCTGATCGTGAGGCCGAGGGCCTTGAGCTTGCGCACGCTCGACTTGAAGGCGGGCTTGTCGAGGCCGATCGACGTGGCGAGATCCTCCGCCCTCACGTGGGGGTGGGCCTCGATGAGGCGTAGGTATCGACGCGTCCACGGACCCGTCGGCGACGAGGCGTCCAGGCGCTCGAGGCGCCTGTGCAGGTGCGTGAACGCCTCGGTGTCGAGATCGGGGTTCGACCGAAGCGCGACGAGCGGATCCTCACCGCCGATGGCCACTTCGATGCGGTAGACGTCGCCATCGGGCCTCCGTTGGAGGTCGTCGACGAGGGCCGTCCTCGTGGGATATCCCGCCCGTCGCGCATCGTCGGCCGTGATCGATCGCATCGACACCCGATCCACCATCACGATGTCGAGCATGCCGATCCGCGTGCGCAGCGTTCCACCGGTCCTCACCGTGGGCCGTGTCCACCTGCGGAACACGAGGTCGACCTCACCATGGGCGATGGCCCCGAGGGCGTCGTTCGTGAGGAGCATCGTCACGCCACCCGGTCAGCCGTCGCGGTCCCGTGGATCGACGGCGGCGAGGCGCCAGTGGGCGTTGATCGAGTAGTGGCCGCGATCGATGCCCCGGTCGTCGACGAGGAGGTCGCGGATCGCGAGGATCGCGGCTCGTTCGCCCGCGACCCACCAGAAGGCATCGTCGGGAACCGCCAGCGACTCCAGGAGGTTCAGGGCGAGGAGCCCCGTCTGGCCGGGGTCGTGGCCACGGTGGAGCCAGATCGGGTCGATGGGCCGCGCGATCGTGAGGGCGCGTTCGTCTCGTCGGTCGACGACCTCGACGATGACGGTCGGGCGGACCGAGGGATCGGCCGCTTCGAGGATGGCGCCCATCGCGGGGATGGCCGTGTCGTCGCCCACGAGCACGAGGTGGGATCCCGGTGGGGGCACCTCGTAGCCCCCCTTCGCCTCACCCGCCCAGACGGTGTCGGCAGCCGTGGCTGATGAGGCCCATGTGCTCGCCGGCCCCTCGCCGTGGAGCACGAAGTCGATCGTCATCATGCCCGACGCCGGATCGTGGGACCGCACCGTGAACGTGCGCTTCTTCGACCTGCCCCGGCGCTCGGTCCCCCCATTGGCGAAGGGATCGGAGAACCACAGGGAGAGGAAGGCGCCCGGAAGGGGGCTGACGGGCAGGTTCATACCGGAGAACACGACCCGTCGTGCTCTCGGTGCGAGCATTGCGGTCGAGACGACGGTGATCGGGACGGGATCGCGGCGTGCCATGGACACAGTGTGCCACGGGTGCCCCCGGCAGCGGACGTGCGGGTGGGTCAGGGGTGGCCCCTTCGGGATGGCGGGCCATCACGATCCGATCGGGATGCCGGCCAGTCTGAGCGCGATGTCGACGAGGCGCACGGTCGCGATCTCGGGCAGGCTCCGCATCGGCACCCATGCGACATCGTCCACGGACCCGTCCTCCTCCACGACGCGTGGGTCACCCGTGAGGTCGGCTGCATAGAGCAAGCGGATGGCATGCAGCGGTGTGGAGCCGTCGTCGCGTGCGTAGACCTGCGAGTCCACCCCGAGGTACTCGATCGCTCCCAGGGTGAGCCCCGTCTCCTCGTGTACCTCCCTGCGCAGGGCGTCCTCCGGATGCTCACCCCACTCGACGCCTCCGCCCGGCAGCGTCCAGCATCCGGCCCCGGGGAAGCCGGGGGCGATCCGAGCGAGGAGCACCCTGCCGTCGCGCACGGCGAGGACGTAGACGGCGAACCTCGAGGTGCCTTCGGCCATCACCGGAAGCTAGGCGAGCCCCGACGCATGTGCACGGGAGGCGCCGTGGAGCGCCTCCCGTGCAGTCCTGCGATCGGTACTGGCGAGAACCGATCAACCAGGAATCTGGAGTCCGCTCACCACCAATGGCTCACCAAGGGCGATGTAGTGGCGGACGAGGGCACGTCGGTACGTGCGGAGCGACTCGTTGAGGGCCTCCCAGCGAGCCCCGAGGCGTGACCCGGTGTCGGTGACCTCGCGCACCGCATCGATCGCCTCGAGCACCGCCTTCTTCGCCCTGACGAGCTCCTCGAAGGTGTCGGGGGCGCGCTCCGCGGTGGGGGCGGCAGTGTCCGTGGTGATGGTGACGTACTGCACCAGTTGGTCGAGGTAGGCGTTGAGGGTGTTCTCCGGCGTGCGCTCGTCCGTTCCGTCGCGGACACCCGATGCCTCCTGCTCGGCTCGCTCGTAGATCGCGACGGCCTCTGCCTTGATCTCCTTGAGCTCGGCGATGGTCGCGGCCTCCTTCGCCGTTGCGGCGAGGGCATCCAGCTCGGTGGCGGCGTCACGGTAGATGAAGACGACGGCGGGAATCGCGGCGGCTTCGGCGGCCGATCTCAGGAGGGCAGCCTTCCTGGTGATGACGCCCGAGGTGTCACGGCGTGCCGCTTCGAGCGCCTCGGTGGCCTTCTCGGCCTCGGACTTCTCCTCCTCGGTGTCCTTGGCCGTGTCGTCGCCCTTGGCACGTTCGGCCGCATCCATCGTCGCGGTATAGATGCGGTGCGCCTCGTCCTTGAGGGCGTAGGCCGCTTCCGGGGTCGTGGCGGATTCGACGGCGGGGAGCAGTGCCCGCAGCCGGGCGATGCCGTTGGCGACGATCGCGCGAGCCTCGGGATCGTCGCATCCTGCGATCCACTCCTCGAGCATGCGCACCTTCGTGTTGATCTTGTCCTTTGCCGCCTTCTGTGCTCGTGCCAGCTCCTCCGCGGGGGTCATGCCGACGTCCTCGGCTGCGGCGACGGTCTCGTGGTAGATCGCATGCGCCCGATCCTTGAGCGCCCACAGCTCATCAACGGAGCTCGCGGTCGCGACCGAGGTGTCCCTCACTCCGGCGAGCTCGGCGATGCCGCCCTGGTAGATGGCCGTGCGCTCGGCGTTGTCGGTGCCCGCCTTGAGCCCCTCGAGGAGCCCGATCTTGTACGTGAAGGTCTCCGCGACCGTCGCGCGGACCGTCTCGAGGTCATCGCCGCCCGTCGCGAACGCGGGTGCGACGCTCGTCACGGCGAGCATGACGATGGTGACCAGGATGACCGTGGTGATGCGCCGGTCCCGACGGGTGAGGCCGTTGCCTGTCGCCGTCGAATGCGATCGTCCGCCCATGGGTGTTCCACCTCTCTCACCGCAGCGGCGGAGCCCCGTCCGGGTGATCGGTCACCCGGTCCAGCGTGGCGCTCGGCGCGCTGCGTCGATCCCTATGGGGTGACTATCGGCGGGATCCACATACGGGCTGGATAGGTCGCAGGACCCCTTTGGACGGCGGGGAGGGGGCCCCGGACGCTCAGGAGATCCCGAGCGCCACGAAGGGATCGGTGGCCGACACGCCGAGGCCGTGTGCGACGGCCTCGTTGGTGATCGCGCCCGATGCGACGTTGACGCCTCCCGTGAGCTCCGGTCTGGTCTCGAGAGCCGCCTCGATGCCCTTCGAGAGGGCATGGACGTAGGGGAGTGTGGCGTTCGACAAGGCCCTGCTGGAGGTGTACGGCACCGAGCCGGGAATGTTGCCCACCGCGTAGTGGACGATGCCGTCGACGACGTAGGTGGGTTCCTTGTGCGTGGTCTCCCTGCTCGTCTCGAAGCATCCGCCCTGGTCGATCGAGATGTCGACCATGACCGCCCCTTCGTGCATGTCCGCGAGCATCGAGCGATCCACCACGACCGGCGCGCGATCGCCTGCCACGAGGACGGCTCCGATCACCAGGTCGGCGCGCCGCGTCCACTCCTGGACGGACCCTCGGGTCGAGTAGTCGGTGACCACGCGTGACCCCCATTGGCTCTGGATGCGCTCGAGCGCGGCGATGCTGACGTCGAGCACGGTGACCTGGGCGCCGAGGCCCACGGCCACGTCGATCGCGTTCACGCCGGCTGCGCCCGCACCGATCACGACGACCTGGCCGGGGGGGACGCCCGCATGGCCACCGAGCAGCAGGCCCATGCCGCCGTTGGGCGCCATCAAGTAGAAGGCGCCGACCTGTGTCGAGAGCCGCCCTGCGATGTGGCTCATGGGGGCGAGCAGGGGGAGCCCGCCGTTCATCTCCACCGTCTCGTAGGCGATCGCCGTCGCGCCGGAAGCGACGAGTCCGTCGGCCACCTCCGGGTAGGCGGCGAGGTGGAGGTAGGTGAACAGGATGTGGTCGGGCCGGAGCATCGCGATCTCGGAGGCCTGCGGCTCCTTGACGTGCACGATGAGCGTCGAGGCATCGAACACCTCGGAGGCGGTCGGGAGCATCGTTGCCCCCGCGGCGAGGAAGTCGTGGTCGGGTGCGCCCGCGCCCGCTCCTGCACCCTCCTGGACGAACACCGAGTGGCCCCGGTGGACGAGGTCGGCCACCGCGCCCGGGAGCACGGCGACTCGTCGCTCGTCCGGCTTGATCTCCGTGACCACCCCGATGTTCATTGCTCACCCTCCACGGCCGTCTCCATCGCATCGCATCGAATCACGTGATCAGACCATCGATGCCGTCGTCGGTTACCCATTCTGCAAGCGATTCTCGCGTGAATCGCCTCGTTCGGCAACGAGACCCGAGCGAGGTAGCCTGACACCGCCCGGGACACGATCCGTCACGGGACTGCAGCGGACGTCGGACGGTGAGGTGCCGGTGCTCGACCACACGATCGACGTGCGAAGGATCCGTCCGACAGAGTGGCGGCGCCTCAGGGAGGTGCGGCTCCAGGCGCTCGCCGACTCGCCGCTTGCCTTCATCACGACCCTTGACGAGGCGAGGCGCTTTCCCGACTCGCTGTGGCGAGAACGGGCTGTCAAGGGTGCGGAGAGCGCAGAGCAAGCGACCATGCTCGCCGTGGCCGGACGAGACACAGTGGGCCTCGCGGTGGGCCTCGACCGTTCCTCCGTCGCCCCTGGCGTGGTGGCGGTGGTTTCGGTCTACGTGTCGCCGGACGTGCGTCGTCGCGGTGTGGCCCGCGACCTGATGGCATCGGTCGAGGCATGGGCGTTGGGCGTCGGCGCCACGACGACCTCGCTGTGGGTCGTCGATGGCAACGACGGGGCGCGTCGGTTCTACGAGTCCCTCGGGTACCGGGCGACGCTCGACCGGCAGGCGATCACCGTGCCTCCACCACGTTGGGAGACGAGGATGGTCAAGCGCCTCGAGACGGAGGCCGGATCGACACGGCCGTGAAGCGGCTCAGGTGCGTGTGATGAGCTGGAGCTGGCGGCTCATCGCCACGAGCGACCCGTCCTCGTTCCAGAGGGTTCCGCTCGACTCGAAGAACGAACCGCCGATGAGCTCGGTACGGAACGACACGGCCAGCATCCCCGCAGCTGGTCGTCTCCGCACGTGGAGCGTCAGCTCCACAGTGGGGGTCCACGGTGCGAAGGCCCCGACACTGAACACCGGGGGCGGCAGCGCGTCCGCCAGCATCGGGAGTGCCGGCATGTCGATGGGTCGGCCGTCACCGAAGGCGACCCAGCCCTGCATCGTCGCCTCGTCGAGCGTTTCACCCCGTGCCCATCGTGTGGAGGCCGGCGTCAGCAGGAGGTCGAGGTTGTCCACCATCCGCGGCACGAGCGGGTTCTGGGACCGGTCGGCGGGGATGCAGCGATCCTGCGGCTCGATGTCGGGGAAGGCCGCCGAACGGTAGGCGATGTCACCGGCCGTGGACAGGTCACCAAACGTGGTCAGGGTGGTGACGACGACGTTGCCTCCCTGCACGACGTCACAGGCGACCGTGGCGAGCGATCGGCCCGCCTTGACCAGGCGGCGATCCAGGATCGCGTCGCCGACCCTCCCCGGTCGCACGAAATGCGCCGACATGGTCACGGGGTCGGGATGCGGCGAGAGCGGAGCGACACCCGCGAGCGCAACCGACATCAGGTAGCCGCCATGAGCGAAGCCGGGGCCCATCGTCCATCGTTCGGGGAACGACACGCGCCCATCCGGCTCCTCGACGGCGATGGCATCGTCGTATTCGTACGTCATGGTTCGATCGGTGTGGCGAGGCCCTCGACCACGACGGTGTCCGGCATCCTGGCGAACACCTCCGGATCGACCTCGACCTTCATGTCACGTGACCCTCCACCAACGATGACCCGCGGAGGGTGCATCACCGCCGCGTCGACGAACAACGGCATCCCCTCCGGCCTCCCGAACGGAGTGACCCCGCCCACGATCATGCCCGTGACCTCGGCCGTGAGCTCCGGTGGGGCGAACGACACCTTCCTGACCGCCATGAGCTCGCGCCCCATCCGATTCACGTCGAGACGCGTCGTGGCGAGGACCAGGAACATCGCATGGACGCCCTCCGGCCGCTTCGACGCAAGGACGATGGCATTGGCGGATCGCTCGGGTGGGATGCCGTAGTGGGCGCAGAATGCGGCGGTGTCGGCCAGGTCGGGGTCGCACTCCATCGTCGAGAATGTGGCGCCAGATTCCTCGAGCGCCGAGATGACCCGGTCCCGGAGGTCCTCCGTCACGCCGTGTCCCCGAGGCTGACACCCAGCGCTCGCGCCGCTACGAGCCAGGGATGGTCGAGGGGGATCGTCTTGCGCCTGCCGGCCACATCCTCGAGGGGCACCGTGATCGCCTCGTCCCCGTCGCTCCCGACCATCACGCCGAACTCGCCGTTCGCGATGCGGTCCGTGCATGCGGTCCCGAGGCGTGTCGCGAGGATGCGGTCCATCGGCGACGGCGAGCCGCCGCGTTGGACGTGGCCGAGGATCGTGACCCGTGCCTCGAGCCCGGTGCGGAGCTCGAGCTCCCTGGCGATGTCCACCGTGGTGCGGCGGCCCGTCTCCAGCTCGATCGCCTTCTCCTTCGCTGCCGAGGCCCTGTCCTTGTCCCGCTCCTTCAACTCCCGTGCCTCGGCCTTGAGCGCGGCGATGCGGTCCTTTCGCTCCGCGCTCATGCATCCCTCTGCGACGGCCACGATCGAGAACCGACTGCCCGCGGCATGGCGGTTCTCGATCGACTGGGCGATGTCGTCGAGCGAGTACCCGATCTCCGGGATGAGGATCACGTCGGCGCCTCCGGCGAGGCCGGCACCCGCAGTGAGCCATCCGGCATTGTGCCCCATGATCTCGACGACGATGATGCGGTGATGGCTGTGGGCGGTGCTGTGGAGGCGATCGACGGCCTCCGAGGCGATGCCGAGCGCCGTGTCGAAGCCGAAGGTGCGGTCCGTGCCCCACACGTCGTTGTCGATCGTCTTCGGGAGGGTGATCACGGGCATCCCGTGCTCGAAGAGCCGCAACGCATTCTTCATGGTGCCACCACCGCCGAGGCAGACGAGGGCGGAGAGGTGGTGCTCCTCGAACGTCGCCGTCATCGCTTCGCGCATGTCGAGGACCGAGCCTCCGACCTGCATCTTGTCGACCTTGTCCCTGCCCGTGCCGAGAATCGTCCCTCCATGGGTGAGGATGCCCGAGAGGGCGTCGGAATCCAGCCGGATCGTGCGATTCTGCATGAGGCCACGGAACCCGTCCCTGAAGCCGATGACGTTCCAGCCATGGGTGCGGATCGCGGACTTGCCGAGTGCTCGGATCGCCGCGTTCAGCCCCGGTGCATCACCACCCGCCGTCAACACTCCGATGCTCGTTGCCACGCCGACCTCCCTCGATCGCCTCGCACCATACCTGCGTGACAGATCGCGTTTTTCGTGGCAAGATCGTGGTCCGGTGAAAGGAGGTGGTCCGGACAATGTCTGAAAGTTCTTCGAGGACCCCGGAGGTGGTCGAGCGCTAGCGCGACGATCATGTCATGAGGTCGCGCTTCCTCGGTCGAGGAAGGTGGCGACTCCAACTCGGACCACCGGAACCCGGAGCACTGCACGAAGGTCCCGTGCGGCGGCGGCGACGTCGAAAGCGCTCCGGGTTCTCTCGCGCCCGTCGACGGTGCGCTTCCCTGATCGATGGCCGATCCCTATCGTGCCCGCATGAACACCGCCGACCACCTGTGGTCCATCGAACGCGATGCCGCCGTGCTGCTGGCTGCGGGGATGTCGCTGCCCCTCGACACCCCCGTGCCCTCCTGCCCAGGCTGGACCGTGCGCGACCTGATCGTCCACACGGGGCAGGTGCACCGCCAGAAGACCGAGACGGTCAGGGACGGGTGGGTGGACGAGAGCCCGCCGCGACCACCCGAGCCCGACGGCGACCCCGTCGAGTGGTTCGCGGAGGGCGCGGCGGAGATGCTCGCGGTGTTCGGGGCGGCAGACCTCTCGGCACCGACGTGGACATGGTGCGATCACGACCACACCTCGGAGTGGTGGGTGCGGCGCATGGCCCATGAGACCGCGATCCACGCCGCCGATGCCGTGCTCGCCTCCGGCGGCGTCCCCGTCCTCGACGACGACCTCGCCATCGACGGTGTCGACGAGATCCTGGACGAGATGATGACCGGCGGACCTGCGTGGGGGACGGTGACGCCAGGGGATCGTGTCATCGCGCTCGAGTGCGGTGATCGCCGATGGCTGTTGCGCACCGCGACCTTCGTCGGGACGTCTCCACGGACGGGCACGCACTACGACATGCCGACGCTGATCCACGACCCGGGTGGTGAGCCGGACGCGGTCGTCGCCACGGACCCGTCGACACTCGACCTGTGGCTGTGGGGGAGGGCGCCGCTGCCGCAGGGTTCCGTGAGTGGCGACGCATCCCTCGCCGATGACGTCAGGGCGCTCGCCGCCGAGGCGACGGGGTGACAGGGACCACGCCGACACGCGGCCACGACGTGAGCGGGGGGCTTCGATGAACCAGTCGACGGTGAAGGTGTTCGGCTACAGGTCGGACGCCGAGATCGCCAGGGCGCGTCTCGAGGCGGATGGCATCCGGTCCTGGGTCCTCGCCGAGGACGAGGGGGGCCTGAACCCCGGATTCTTCTCGACCTACGGCGTGCGCCTCGTGGTCGGCGAAGCCGATCTGCTCGATGCCTTCGACAGTCTCGGGATCGAGCGGGTCCGGTTTCCTCGACCGCTCGCCGAGGCGATCCTCAGGCACGCCCGTGCGACCGCTCCCGTGGAGGCGTGTGGTCTGCTCCTCTTCGACGATGATCGCCCTGTCTTCGCATGCTGTCTGACCAATGAGGCCGCCAGCGCCCACCGTTTCACGATCTCCCCTTCGGATCATCACCGCGTCCTCCGCTTCGCCGAGTCCCGCGACTGGACCATCGGGGGCGTGTTCCACAGCCATCCGAGGTCCGAGGCGTATCCCTCGGGCGCCGACGTGGAGGGCGGGGTGGACTCGCGCTGGCTCAACGTGATCGTCGGACCACTGGTCGGGGGTTCGACACAGTTGAGGGCGTTCCGGATCGGGAGCGGCGACATTGCCGAAGTGATCGTCGCGGTGGATACATAGACTCGCCGGCGATGGCGCGTTCCGAGCACAACCGTGAGGCCTACCGCGCCCTGTTCGGGTACGTGGGTGCGGCGTTGCAGGTCTTCGCACTGATCATGATCGTGATCTCATTCCCGATCGCGCCCTTCCCCGTCGTGATCGCGCTCCTCGTGGGCACCGTCGTCGCGTCCCTGTGGTCGTGGCGCAGGTACCGCGCCAACTTCATGATGCCGACGTTCGTGGGTGTCGTCGCGTCGGGTGCGTGGATGGTGACGATCGGCCTCGGGGCCATGCTGCTCGACTGGGGTCCGGGGCGATGAGGCTCACCGTGCTCGGGTCGAGCGCGGGCGGCCCTTCCCGCGTCAACCCCGGATCGGGCTACCTCATCGAGGGTGATGGGACCACGATGTGGGTGGACGCAGGTCCCGGGACCTTCATGCCCCTCGCAGCCCTCACCGAGCCAGGGCTCCTCGACGGCGTGGTCATCTCCCACACGCATGTCGACCACTGCTCGGACCTCCTCGCGCTCTACGCCTACATGGCCTACGGCCCATCCGGCCCGGGGCCCATCGCGGTGTGGGCACCCGAGGGCACACGTGACCACATGGCGACGTTCGTCCGCGCTGGCGACGACCACGTCTTCCACGAGGTCCTCGACTTCCACGAGGTGGCCCCCGGGGACGAGGCGGTCGTCGGCGGCCTCCAGTTGAGGTTCGGCCGTGCCGTCCACCCCGTGCCCGCGGTCGTGACGCGGGTGGCTGCACACGGCTCGACGCTCGTCTACAGCGGCGACACCGGTCCCGGTGGTGACCTCATCGAGTTGGCGACCGGGGTGGGCACGCTGATGTGCGAGGCGGGTCTCCAGGGGCTCAGGGACGAGGACACCTACCCGTATCACCTGACCGCGAGGGAGGCGGGGGAGATCGCGGCCATCGCAGGGGTGTACGACCTCGTCGTGACCCACGTACCCGCTCGGCTCGACCCCCAGCTGAGCATCGACCAGGCAGCGTCGGCGTTCGCGGGCAGCATCTCGTATGCATCCCCCGGAGCGACCTTCGAGATCCCACGAACGGAGTGACCAGATGAGAACCGACCGACCAGCCGATGCCCTCAGGCCCGTGCGCATCACCAGGGGATACACCGAGATGACCCCCGGGTCGGTGCTGATCGAGATGGGTCGCACGCGGGTGCTGTGCACCGTGTCGCTCGATGACGACGTGCCACCGTGGATGAGGAGCTCGGGCAAGGGGTGGGTCACTGCGGAGTACTCCATGCTGCCGGGGTCGAGCCCGGACCGCATCAGGCGCAGTTCCCTCAGCGGCGGCCGCACGAAGGAGATCCAGCGGCTGATCGGGCGCTCGCTGCGCGCGGCAGTGGACATGGAGGCGATGGGCCCGCTCACCGCACTCGTCGACTGCGATGTCCTCCAGGCCGACGGCGGCACCAGGACGGCCTCCATCACCGGCGCATGGATCGCGCTCGCCGACGCATTCGACGCCTGGGTGGCCGACGGCAGGTTGGCCGCCAGCCCGATCATCCGCAACGTGGCCGCGGTGTCGGTGGGCGCCATCGATGGGAGGGCGCTGCTGGACCTCGACTATCCCGAGGACGTCGCGGTGGACGTGGACGCCAACGTGGTCATGACCGGCGAGGGTGAGCTCGTCGAGGTCCAGGGCACAGCCGAGGGTGCGCCGTTCAGCAGGCAGCTCCTCGACGGGATGCTCGACTTCGCCGCGTCGGGGATCGCGACGCTGGTCGACCTCCAGAACGGATCCCGGTCGTGAGGCGGCCCCACGGCGTCGTGGTGGCGTCGAAGAACGCCGACAAGATCGCCGAGATCGAGGCGGTCCTCGCCTCGCTCGATCCTCCGGTGGTGGTGATCCCGGGACACACCTGGGCGGACGTCGACGAGACCGAGCTGACCCTCGAGGGGAATGCCGTCCTCAAGGCACGGGCGGTCGTCGCGGCGACCGGCCACGCGGCGGTCGCGGACGACACCGGCCTCGAGGTCGCGGCCCTTGGAGGTGCCCCGGGTGTGACGACCGCCCGGTACGCGGGTGAGGGCGCGACCTACGACGACAACGTCGCGAAGCTCCTCACCGAGATGGAGGGTGTTGCCGATCGTCGTGCGCGTTTTCGCACCGCGGTCGCCCTCGTGACCCCCTCGGGCGATGAGCTCGTCGTCGAGGGTGTGCTCGAGGGGGTCATCACGACCGAGCGTCGCGGCAATGGCGGATTCGGCTACGACCCCGTCTTCGAGGTGGCGCCGAGGCAGATCGCAGGCGAGGACCCTGGTGCGTCTCGCACCCTCGCGGAGATGTCGCCGGAGGAGAAGAACGCGATGAGCCACCGGGCCAGGGCGCTCCGCGCGCTCGCCGAGGCGATGGCGCAGGCACCGACCACATCCTGAGCCACAGCCGTACTCGAGCCCGACGGTGACATCACGTCGAGCGATCCCACACGATGGGCACCCGGCCACCACCATCGGGTGACGGCCGTCAGCGGCTCGTGTCGTGGTCCGGGTTTCGCCGCAGCCGGATCACGGATGACGCTCGCGTGGGCGACGTGCGGGTGAAGGGACTCGAACCCCCACATCCTCTCGGATACCAGGACCTAAACCTGGCGCGTCTGCCAATTCCGCCACACCCGCATGGTGCCGCACCGATTGTGGCACGGAGAGGACGAAGCCCCCGGCATGCGGGGGCTTGGTGGGTCGCCAGGGACTTGAACCCTGAACCTGCGGATTAAGAGTCCGTTGCTCTGCCAAATTGAGCTAGCGACCCGCCAACGATGTTACCCACACCTCCCCCCCTAGCGCCCGCCCCCTCCTCCCGCGTACCCAGGGTTGCCGTCCACGCTTTCGGTGGGCTGCAGCCCTCAGAAGGCGTGCCGCCGGCGATCGCGGAGTTCTGTCAGAGCCACCGCGCATGCTGTGATCATGCACTCCGAGTCACTCCTCCTGAGGATCGCCGTGGAGCAAGGCGGCGTGATCCGTCGATCCCAAGCGATCGATCTCGGCTTTTCCGATCGCCAGATCGCCGCACGCCTCCGAAGGGGGGGATGGTCACGGATCGCCTCAGGTCGGTATCGGATCTTCGCGATGGACGATCCGATCGATCGGGCGCGAGCGGCCGCCTCGGTCCTTCCGAACGCGACCTTGTCGCACTTCACCGCAGCGGCGTTGACGCACCTGGATCACGTCGACACGGCCACTCCCACCGTCACCGTGCATGCGAGCACGACGCACTCGTTCCCCGGCGTCGTCGTGGTCCGGTCCAGGGATCTCCTCGTTCGTCACACCTCGGAGGTTCACGGGTTCCGCGTCACGACGCCGGAACGCACCATCGTTGACCTCGCGGCGATGATCAGCGTGTCGCAGCTCGGTTTCGTCGTCGATGCTGCCCTCGCATCGCGAAAGGCTTCCTATGAGGGGATCAGATCGGTCTTCGTCGACGTCGCCCGAAAAGGGAAGCCGGGTGTCACGTCCCTGCGCAAGGTGCTCGATGAGAGGGGTATCGCATCGGCAGGCGTGTCGGTACTCGAGGCCCGTGCCAATCGGATCCTGCGTCAGGCCGGGCTCCCACGATTCGAGACCGAGTTTCCGATCCCATGGGAACCGGGTCGGCGCTTCGACGTCGCCTTTCCTGAGCATCGGCTCGCCATAGAGTGGGACTCACACCGGTGGCACGCGACCCGGGAGTCATTCGACAAGGATCGGCGTCGCGACCGCCTGGCGATCCTGCACGGATGGCGTGTGGTGAGGTTCACCTGGGATGATGTCGAGCACCGCCCCGATGTGATCGTCACGACGGTCGATGCGCTCCTTGGCAGTGATCCTGCACGTTCTGTGGGCTGAGCTGCACGATTCGGTGGACAGCAACCCAGGGTACGCGATCGGTCGATGTCGCCCCGGCGTGGTCGGTCGGGGTGGGGGAGGGGTATCGTCCCCAGTGAACGGGCTGTAGCGCAGTTTGGCAGCGCACCTGCTTTGGGAGCAGGGGGTCGTCAGTTCAAATCTGACCAGCCCGACGACCGATGACCTCCGCTGACGGGCGGAGGTCATCGTCGTTTCCGGCCCCGATCCCCGCCTTCTGTGGGCCCCAGCCCACCAGAAGTGTGGACAGCAACCCAGGGTACGAAACCGAAGGGTCGGTCAGGTGGGTTTGACGGCGTGGACCGCGAGGTCGATGGCGGTCGCGTCGGCGGAGGCGACGAACCGGTCCCGCTCGCCCAACTCGAGCACCTCCAGGCCCTCCACCAGCGCTGCGATGCGGTCCACGGACCAGAGCAGGTCGGGCGCCGGCGGGCCACCGTACCCGTCGGTGAGGTTCCGGAGCGCATGGCCCACACCGAAGAATGTGCCACCCGGGCGTATCGCGGCGACGGCCCTGTCGAAGACCTCCGCCATCTGCGCCTCCGGGAGGTGGAGGTAGAACACCAGCACGAGGTCGAAGTGCCGGTCGGGGTCGTACTCGGTGACGTCGGCCACGACCCAGTCCACGTCGACGTCCCGGCCGAGGCGCCGGGCCTTGTCGATGCCGACTGCCGAGAAGTCGACGGCGGTCACCTCCCACCCGCGGCGGGCGAGCCAGATGGCGTTGCGGCCCTCGCCGCAGGCGATGTCCAGCGCCGTTCCCGGTTCCACGCCTTCCACCAGGGGCGGGAGGAAGAGGTTGGGTTCCGCGGACCACACCAGATCCGAGGCCGCATATCGCTCATCCCACATCGAGGTGTCCATGCGCCCATGGTACGAGCCTCGGAGGTGGGAGAATCGTTGCGATGGAGCACACGCGACGCATCGAGAGGCTCACGGGGCACGAACCGTGGGATCCCCTCACGATCGACGAGATCGTCGCACGCTTCGCCTCCGTCGACGCCCCCTGGTGGATCGCAGGTGGCGTCGCCATCGACCTGTTCCTCGGGTGGCAGACGCGTCACCACGACGACATCGACCTCGAGATGTTCAGGGACGACCGTGACGTCCTGTTCGATGTCTTCGTCGGCTGGGACCTCCACACCGTGCGGGACGGGGGCCTCACACCATGGATCGAGGGCGATCCGATCCACTCCGACGCCTTCGCCGTCTGGGCCCGCCCCCACATGGGCGCCCCATGGGCCGTCGAGGTGCTGCTTGCGGCCGGCGACATCGACGAGTGGCGGTTCCGCAGGGACCCTTCCATCACGATGCCGGGCGATCGCCTCATCCGGACGACGAACGGAGGCGTGCCGTTCTGCACCCCGGAGGTGCAGCTGCTGTACAAGGCGAAGAGGGCACGCCCCAAGGACGACGTCGACCTCACACGATGTCTCCACCGCATGGAGCGGGACCAGACGACATGGCTGCGTGACGCGCTCGCACGACTCGACGCCGCACACCCCTGGGTTGCCGTCCTCGACCAGGCGCTCGATGGGACAGCCGCCCACCGACACCACGAGTGAACGGCGGAGCCGGGTAACCTGCAGGACCGTTGCGGGTGTAGCTCAATGGCAGAGCCCCAGCCTTCCAAGCTGGTCATGAGGGTTCGATTCCCTTCACCCGCTCGACCGACGGGCCAGGCCTCGTCGGACGTGCCCCCGTAGCTCAACGGGATAGAGCGACGGACTTCTAATCCGTAGGTTGAGGGTTCGAGTCCTTCCGGGGGCGCCAACGGATACCGAGCAGTGAGGGATTGGCGGGCGACCGCCGATCCGACGTCCCACGGCAAGACCCGGCGTCCGGGAACGGCCACGTCGGGACTGGTTCTGATCGGCCTGCGGTGCGCGTCGCCTCCTCGGCCCCCGATGGTGATCGGACTGCCCCGTGGGCTGTCCGGAGAGGCGAGGGGGTGGTCGGCGTGAACCAGCCACACCAACGCAGCTGTGTCCGGAGCTGGTGCGCCGCCCTCGACCCAGGTCACATGAAACCGGTCCGGACGCGAATCGTTCGCTGGCGCGTTCGATGCGGGTAGGGTGCGGGGAAGGGTCGAAGGGAGACAATCGTGAGTCGGGCAGTACGGATGGGAATCGGACTCGTGAGCTTGATCCCTGTGATCGGCATCGCCGGCGCAGTGCTCGTGGCCGTCGGCGTCGAGGGGCTCGCCGTCGGCTGGCTCGCCCTCGGCATCGGAGTGGTCTGGTTCGCCCTGGTCATGTGGTGGGCGACGCGGGTACCCGCGGCAAAGCGGACCGAGGACCGCAATTGGGGTGTCTTCGGCAGCACGCGGTTCCGCTAGGGGTGGTCGCCGGTCGGTTCCGTGACGCTCCGCCGGTCGGGCGGGGGCGCACGGCGGTCATGGTTGGGTGCACTCCTGCAGCCGACGACGGTCGCACCCGCCCGCCCGCGCAGGGAGGTGACGCCGCCAGGAGCGCTGCTACGGCCTCTCGAGGGATCGTCCGATCGCTGATCGCGATGACATCGTGCACCGACGCGGGGAGGGCGTCATCGATGCGCCGTCGGGTCCGCCATTCGGTACGAAGGTCCGATGCGCAGCCGCACCAGTCATTCCGACGACGACACGCCGCAGCCCTCAGGTGTCGTCCGCGACCGCTTCGAGTGCCGTCGCCGCCGCCGCAACTGCATCGTCGACAACGGCCACGACCGCCTCGACGTCACCATTCGCATCGACCTCTTCGGCAGCGACGAACGTGACACTGTCGGTCCGTCGCGACAGGATCGTCTTCACGGCGAACGCCACGCCGACGACGATGCCGACGAGCAGGAGGACCTTCAGGACCCGAGCGATGCCCCGGCCTGCCTTCTCACTGGCGACGACGACCTGGTCCGCCTTCTCGAGGGTGGACTCGACGATGCCGAGTGTCCGCTGGAGGTCGCTGATCTGGGCTTCGGCGATGTGGATGCGGTCGGACATGGCCATGGATGCGCCTCCTGTGGTGTGCTCTCCCCACCGTACCCGCGATCGGGGCTCTCACGGCCGAGGAGCCCCGCCGCGTCACGATCAGTGAGGCCATCGCTCCACTAGGCTTCAGGCTTCCCGAGGGATCTCGACGTGGCCACCGTGGGTGCACGCGCCCACCGGTCGCGACCGGTCCGATGCCTCGGGTCCACCGGTCCGCCGGTGACCTTGGTGGCCGTAGCTCAGCTCGGTGAGAGCGCCTGGTTGTGGTCCAGGAGGTCGCGGGTTCGAATCCCGTCGGCCACCCCAACGTGCCCGTCCTCCACCCGTCCCGGGTGGAGGATGCGCGTCGAGTACAGAGGAATCGAGGAGACATCGTGCAGACCGAGGTCAACGAATCGGGACGGTTCGAGCGGATACTCACCGTTCGGATCGACAACAGCGAACTCGCGGAGGCCAAGGAGCGGGCAGCGAAGAAGATCTCGAAGGGCATGAAGATCAAGGGCTTCCGACCGGGCAAGGCGCCCCTGGCCGTGGTCGAGCGTATGGCGGGCGCCGACTACGTGCGGTCCGAGGCCATCGAGGAGGCTATCCAGTCGGTCGTCCCCGCGGCCATCGACGAGGCAGGCCTCGACCCCGTGACGGTGCCGAGCGTGTCGGCGGTTCGCGACCAGAGCGACGACGGGACGATCGAGATCGACGTGCTCGTCACCTTGTGGCCGGTCCTGGAGTCGCTCCCCGACTGGGGCACGATCGAGATCGAAGTCGAGCGTCCCGAGGTGACCGACGACGAGATCGCCGACCAGCTCGACGCCCTCCGCAACCAGTTCGCCGAACTCTCGGATCACGACGGTGACCTCGACGACGGCGACTTCGCGTTGATCGACATCTCTGCGCGCCAGGGCGACGAGGTGATCGGGACCGCCACGGCGAAGGACCTCATGTACGAGGTCGGCACCGAGTCGTTCATCCCCGGTCTCGACACCATGCTTGCGGGCGCGGCTGTCGGGTCGGAGGTCGAGGGCACGGTGACGCTGCCCGAGGGGTTCTCGGACAAGGGCGGCGAGGAGGTCGTCCTCACCGTGGTGGTCAAGGAGGCCAGGACGAAGGTCCTGCCCGAGTTGACCGACGACATGGTCGAGGAGGCGACGGAGTTCTCCACGGTCGAGGAACTCACCGAGGCGATCCGGACCAACATGCTCGCCTACAAGGTCCACACCCAGCGGTCGATCATGCGGGACAAGGCGGTGCAGTACGCCCTCAACGAGGTCGACTTCGAGGTGCCGAAGGCCCTCGTCGAAGCCGAGGTCGAGGCGCGGGTGAGGAACCTGATCGGACGTCTCCAGCAGGACGACATCAGCATCCAGGACTACCTGCGCATCACGGGCCAGACCGAGGATGGCTTCGTTGCCGCGATGCGCGACCAGGCGGACCATGCACTGTCGACCCGCATCCTCCTCGAGTCCATCGCCGCCATCGAGAACTGGGAGGTCACCGACGCGGATCTCGTCTCCCACGTCGAGAGCCTCCTCCAGGGCCAACAGGTCGACGCGGCCGAGCTCGTGGAGGCATGGAAGGTCAGTGGTCAGGTTGAGTCCCTCACCGGTGATATCCTCCGCGAGCGGGCCCTCCTCAGTTTGGTGGATGCAGCCACCCCGGTGGATGCAGAGGGGGACGTGGTCGACCTCACTCCCGTGGAGGTCGGCGGGAACATCGAGGAACAAGCCGAGATCGAAGAGGTCGCAGCAGATTCCGAGGTCCAGTCGGATGCCGACGTGACCGATGACGAATCGGAGGAGTGAACATGAGCTACCTGGTCCCCACCGTCGTTGAGAACACACCGAGGGGCGAGCGCGCCTTCGACATCTACAGCCGCCTGCTGAAGGACCGCATCATCTTCCTCGGCACGCCGATCGACGACGGGGTGGCCAACATCGTCATGGCCCAACTGCTCCATCTCGAGGGTGAGGATCCCGACAAGGACATCAACCTCTACATCAACTCACCGGGTGGCTCCACCTATGCGTTGATGGCCATCTACGACACGATGCAGTTCATCAAGCCTGCGGTCGCCACGTACTGCATGGGGCTCGCTGCGTCCGCCGCCGCGGTGCTCCTCGCCGCGGGTGCGAAGGGGAAGCGGTTCGCCCTTCCCCACAGCAGGATCATGATCCATCAGCCGCATGTGTCGGGCCTCGGAGGCCAGGCCACCGACATCGAGATCCACGCCCGCGAGATCCTGAAGACCCGAGAGGACATCAACGACATCCTCGCGCTCCACACCGGCAAGGCGCTCGAGGTGGTGCAGGTGGACACCGAGCGAGACTTCTGGCTCGGTCCCGAGGAAGCCATCGAGTACGGTGTAGTGGACTCGATCCTCACGGGCAGGGCCCTCGAGGCCGTCTCGACCAGCTAGGAGATCGCACGTGGCGAAGTACGAAGGGTCCGAACTCCTGAAATGCAGCTTCTGTGGCAAGTCCCAGAAGCAGGTCAAGAAGCTGATCGCGGGGCCCGGCGTGTACATCTGCGACGAGTGCATCGAGCTGTGCAACGAGATCATCGAGGAGGAGCTCTCGGGCACCGAGGAGGTCAGCTTCGCCGAGCTCCCCAAGCCGCATGAGATCTACGGGTTCCTCGACGAGTACGTCGTTGGCCAGTCCCAGGCGAAGAAGGTGCTCTCGGTCGCCGTCTACAACCACTACAAGCGGGTCCGAGCGGGTCTCCGTTCGACCAGCGAAGAGGTCGAGCTCCAGAAGTCGAACATCCTCATGATCGGCCCGACCGGATCCGGGAAGACCCTCATGGCCCAGACCCTCGCGCGGCTGCTCAACGTGCCCTTCGCGATCGCCGACGCCACGGCGCTGACGGAGGCGGGGTACGTGGGCGAGGACGTGGAGAACATCCTCCTCAAGATCATCCAGGCCGCCGACTTCGACACCAAGCGGGCCGAACAGGGCATCATCTACATCGACGAGATCGACAAGATCGCCCGCAAGTCCGAGAACCCCTCGATCACGAGGGACGTGTCCGGTGAGGGTGTCCAGCAGGCACTCCTGAAGATCCTCGAGGGCTCCGTCGCATCCGTACCGCCACAGGGTGGCCGGAAGCATCCCCACCAGGAACTCATCCAGGTCGACACGACCAACATGCTGTTCATCTGCGGTGGTGCGTTCGCGGGCCTCGAGGAGGTCATCGGCAAGCGCGTCGGCGGCAAGTCGGTCGGGTTCGGTGCCGATGTGAAGGCGAAGTCGACCGCCAGGATCTCGGAGATCATCGACCAGGTGATGCCGGAGGACCTCATCGGCTACGGGCTGATCCCCGAGTTCATCGGCCGCCTCCCCGTCATGACCACCGTGGCGGATCTCGACAAGGAGTCCCTGGTCAAGGTGCTCACCGAGCCGAAGAACGCGATCGTCAAGCAGTACGCGAAGTTCTTCGAGATGGACGGCGTCGAGCTGATCATCACCGAGGACGCCCTCGAGGCGATCGCCGAGCAGGCGATGAAGCGGGGCACGGGCGCCAGGGGGCTGAGGGCCATCATGGAGGAAGTGCTCCTCGACACGATGTACGAGCTCCCGTCGCGCACCGACGTCGCCCGCGTCGTGATCGACGGCAGTGTGGTACGAGAGCGCGTCAACCCGACCCTCGTACCGATCCAGGACCTCGCCACCACCGAGCTCCCCGAGGAACGCTCCGCCTGACGCGTCCCGCGGAGCTCCGAGGAGGATGAGGTGAGCCGAGCGTGGACGACGACGGCGAAGGTGGCCTTCGTCGGCTCCCACGGCATCCGCAAGACCACCGCCGTGCATGCCTTCGCCAACGTGATGCAGCGCGCGGGACGGTCGGTCGAGCACGGCAGGGAGGTCGTGCGGGACAACCCCCTCGGGATCAACGAGGGCGCGACGGGTGAGGCCCAGCTGTGGGTGCTGGTGTCCCAGATCCGCCAGGAGCTCCAGCTCGCCAAGCACGCAGACGTCCTGGTGCTCGACCGCGGCGTCATGGACAACTTCGCGTATTACCTGCGTGCGTGCGGGGGTGAGGACCCGTTCGCGGTCGAACCGCTCGTGCGCAGGTGGTCCTCGACGTACGACATGGTCGTTCGCCTGCTCCCGGACATCGAGCTGCGCGATGATGGCGTTCGGTCCACGTCCGACGTCTTCCGCACCGACATCGAGACGATCCTCGACGATCGGCTCCCCGATCTCGTCGAAGATCGGCGCCTCGTGGTCGAGGACGCCTCGAGCATCGACGACCGCTACGACTGGTGGCCCCTTGCGGAGCGACTCGCCGGCCTGGTCGGGGAGCCGCTGTACGCGGACGGTGTCCCGAGACGCCGCGTGCGAACCGTGGCGCAGCCGAAGCCCGATGCCCCCCAACTCGAGCTCGAGATCTGATCCTCGCCTCGCCGAACCCGGGTGCGCCGAGGGACTCGGATCGGTCAGGTGAGACGGCCCGATCGGTGTGCACCGCACCATGCCATCATTCGTTCGGCCAGGGACGTCGAGCCGACGGAGGGACCCAGCCCCATGCGCGCCGTTCGATCGACCTTGGCGGTCGTCATGATCGTCGCCATCGTGATGGGCGCATGCTCGACGTCCGACGACTCGGGGGTGACCGAGCCAGGCGAAGGCTCGGCAGCGACGGCGGGAGACGGCACGCCGTCGGACGCCGCGCTCACCGCCGACGAGACGATGCGGGCGATGCCGGACGGCTACGTCGACTGCGGGACGGTCGTCCTGACCAGCGGATGGCCGACGACCACGATCTTCACGCCCGATGCCGCCGCCTGCATCCTCGACGCAGCCGACCGGGGCAGCCCCTCCCAGCAGGCGTTCACGGGCCGCGACCACACCGGTGGAATGGAGGGTTGGCTGATCCGCGTCGAGGGTCCCGAGGCGATCACCATGGTCTCCTACCGGATCGATGCCGATGGTGGGACGGCGACAGCAACAGCGTCCTGCACCTCCCTCGAGACCTCTCCGATCGGCCCGCCGGTGTGCCCGGAGCCGTGAACGACCCGCGACGCAGGAACGCCGTCCCGAGGCGCGCCCGGCCGAGTGGCTTCGGTCGATCGTCTCCCCTCACCATGGCTCTGGGGGCGTTCATGCCGTGATTGCGTCACCCTGCCTCGTTCGGCTCCCCGGAGATCCATACCACCTCGCCGTCGTCGTCGATGACCTCCGACGCCGATAGGCCGAGTGCCGTTGCGACGCGTTGTGACGCCACGTGGCCGGCATGGATGTGGGCGGTGAACCGGTCGACGCCGCAGGTTGCGAGCCAGTGGCACATCTCCGTTCCGGCTTCCGTGGCGATGCCACGGCGCTGCCACGGTGTACCCACGAGCCAGGCGACGTCGGCAGTTCCTTCCCGCACCGTGGCCTGGACGAAGCCGACCGGTGCCCCGGAGTCCCGGAGCCGGATCACCCAGTTGTACCAGACCTCGTCGTCCATGCCCGAGCCAGAGACCTGGACCGCGTAGCGCGCCTCGAGTTCCGCGCGATCAGGTGGAGTTCCTCCGGTGAACTCGTAGAGGGCGCGGTCGGCGAGGACATCGACCATCCCCGCTGCATCGTCCGTCTCCAGCGGTGTGAGAAGGAGGCGGCGGGTGTGCAGCAGGGGTATCGGGGTCGAGGTCATGGGAGGACTCTCGCACACCCCGACGTCACGTGCCGCCGCTCACCTGAGGAGGTCCTCGAGTGCGTCCCTGACCCGCTTCTCCGAGACGGTGCCCTTCGCCCCGACGGACTGGGCGAAGAGGCTGACACGCAGCTCCTGGAGCATCCACGCGAGGTCCACGAGGTTCGATGACCACGACAGGACGTCGGACAGCCGATCGTGCTCGGCCTCGAGCGCGGTGACCGTGGCCATCCGCTCGCGGTCGCGTTCCGGGTTCTCGGGGAGCCTGCGCAGCCGGTACTCGATGGCATCGAGGTACCTGCGCACATCCTCGAGGCGCTCGAGGCCCACCGCGGAGAGGAACCCGGGGAACACGAAGCGGTCGAGCTGCCGGTCGACGTCATCGAGGACGTCGGCGAACACGTCGGGTGTGTCGTCGATGGCACGATTGACCCTGTGGAGTGCCGTCAGGATGCCCGCGGAGGATCGGATGATCTGGTCGAGTGTGTCGGCGAGGCCGTCGCGGACGCGACGGAGCAGGGTCGCGAACGAGTCCTCGTCCCACGCCCCTCCCGCTCCCGCCATCTCGACGTCGACGGCACACGCGAGACAGTCGTCCATCCACTCCTCCCTCGACGTGTACGGGCTCCCCGCGATGACGGGTGGGGTGTCGAGCGCGTCGAGCGCGTTGCGCATCAGGCGCCCGGTGGATGGCAGCGACAGGATCACGAGGCGCCGCAGGCCGCGCCACGTGGCGTCGTCGCGTTCGTCTTCCGTCGCCATCAACCTCACGGACACCGAGGATCCCTCGTCGACGAGCGCGGGATGGACGGTGATCGTATGCCCCGGGGGACCGACCTCGACCGCTGCGGGCAGCGGACCGAAGTCCCAGCGGGTGACGCCGGAGCGCTCGAGG
Organism: uncultured Acidimicrobiia bacterium; assembly: GCA_963792405.1. Classification (GTDB taxonomy): domain Bacteria; phylum Actinomycetota; class Acidimicrobiia; order Spongiisociales; family UBA5794; genus SZUA-442. The sequence goes on along the minus strand of CAWBVU010000006.1, from coordinate 1,220,175 downwards.
GGGTGATGGGATGCCTCGAGTGTCGTCCTCGCCCTCTCCCGCAGCTCGGCCCGCAGCCCGTCGAGGTCGCCGCCTTCGGCCACGACACCGCCGTCAGCGTCGACGATCCGGTAGTGCGGGCGAAGGTGATGCGGAACCCTGTCGAGGTCGAACGCTTCGGGATCGACGACCGAGCCGCCACGGCGGGTCAGCTCCCTCGCCACCGATTCGACGAGGCGGCCCGATCCGGGGTCGATGGCCGCGGCCAGCTCGGCGCCCGTGTCGGCCACCGGTGAGAACTCGCGTCTGAGGTGCTTCGGGAGTGATCGCATGAGCGCCGTCACGAGCTCGGTCCGCAATCCGGGTATCGACCATTCGAAGTCCGCAGGGTCGATCAGGTCGAGCGCGCCGATCGGGATCTCGATGGTCACCCCGTCCGCGGGGCTCGTCGGGTCGAAGACGTACTCCAGGTGGAGGTCCAGGTCCCCGTACCGCCACACCGGAGGGAAGGCGTCCTCGTCGACCGCGTCCGCCTCCGGGGCGATGAGGTCATCGATGCCCAGGTCGAGGAAGTGCGGCGTCCGCTCCCGAGCGGTCTTCCACCATGCGTCGAAGCCCCGCACCGAGGCGACGTCGTCGGGGATGCGCTCGTCGAAGAACGCGGCGAGCGCATCGTCGGTGACGAGGAGATCCTCCCTGCGTTCCCGCTCCTCTGCCGCCAGGACCTCCTCGATCCTCTCGGCGTTGCGCAGGGCGAAGCCATGGTGCGTGTCCCATTCACCTGCGACGAGGGCATGGCGGATGAAGAGGTCCCGGGCGCCTCCGCGGTCGAAGCGTTCGAACATGACGATCCGGTCGCTCGAGAGGGTGAGGCCGAACAAGGTCGCGGTCTCGCGTGCGACGGCGGCCCCCCGTCGCGCGTCCCACCATGGATCCGACACGGATCTGCGCACCAGATGGTTGCCGACCCGTTCGATCGTCGCGACGTCGACGGGTGCCACGCCGGTCGCCCAGGTGCGGGTCGTCTCGGTCAGCTCTGCCGCCATCACCCACTCCGGTGCCCGCTTGAACAGGGCCGAGCCCGGTCGGATCGAGAACCTGGCCCCTCGCGCCCCCCGGTACTCCCAGCCGTCGGGGTCCTTCCTACCCACGTGGGACAGCAGCCCCGTGAGGAGCGACTCGTGGATCAGCTCGGGGTTTGCCGGATCCCGGTTGGGGTGCATGCCCATGTCGCGGGTCACGCGCCTGAGCTGGGCCCTGAGGTCCTGCCACTCGCGCACGCGTCGCCAGTTCAGGTACTCATCCCTGCACAGCTTTCGGAAGCCGCCCGAGGTGAGATTCCTTCGTTGGGTGGTGATGTGGTCCCACAGGCGGAGCCATCCCAGGAAGTCCGACCGCTCATCGGCGAACCGCCGGTGGGCCTCGTCCGCTGCCTGCTCCTTCCCAGTGGGGCGCTCCCTCGGGTCCTGGATGGACAGGGCGCTCACGATGGTCAGGATCTCATCGAGGCACGCCCGCTCGTGGGCCGCGAGCAGCATGCGGCCGAGGCGCGGATCCACGGGGAGCCGTGCCAGCGCCCTCCCGATGTCGGTCAGCCATCGACTGGTGCCCTCGTGGCCGTGCCGGACCGCACCGAGCTCCTCGAGGAGCGCGATACCGTCCTTGATGCTGCGGGTGTCCGGAGGGTCCATGAAGGGGAAGCGGTCGATCGGCCCCAGGCCCGCCGCCGCCATCTGGAGCAGCACCGACGCGAGGCTGGTGCGCAGGATCTCGGGATCGGTGTACTCGGGGCGCGAGGCGAGGTCCACCTCGTCGTACAGCCTGATGCAGATGCCCGGCCCGAGCCGGCCGCAGCGTCCGGCCCGTTGGCTGGCGGAAGCCTGCGAGATGGGCTCGATCGGGAGCTGCTGCACCTTCGTGCGCTTGCTGTAGCGCGAGATGCGGGCCATCCCCGTGTCGACCACGTATCGGATGCCGGGGACGGTGAGGGACGTCTCCGCGACATTGGTTGCGACGACGATCCGGCGACCCGTGTGCGGGGCGAACACGCGATGCTGCTCGCTCGCCGACAGTCGACCGAAGAGGGGAAGGATCTCCGTGTGGCGCAGATCGAGCTCCGCGAGGGCGTCGACGGCATCGCGGATCTCGCGCTCGCCAGAGCAGAACACGAGGACGTCACCGGTGCCCTCATGTGCCAGCTCCGACACGGCGTCGCAGATCGCCTGGCTCTGGTCCCTCGGCTCTCCGCCCTCACCGTCGAGGACGGGCCGGTAGCGAACCTCCACGGGGTAGGTCCGTCCTGCCACTTCGATGACGGGCGCGTCGTCGAAGAGCTCGGAGAACCGCTCGGTGTCGATCGTCGCCGAGGTGACCACGACACGGAGGTCCGGTCGTCTCGGGAGGAGCTGGGTGAGGTACCCGAGGAGGAAGTCGACGTTCAGCGAGCGCTCGTGGGCCTCGTCGACGATGATCGTGTCGTACTGGCGCAGCATGGGATCCCGCTGGATCTCGTTGAGGAGGATGCCGTCGGTCATGACCTTGACCGCCGTCCCCGCACCGACCTCGTCGGTGAAGCGGACGGTGTAGCCCACGAGACCCCCGACCTCGGTGCCGAGCTCCTCGGCGACACGCTCTGCGATGGACCGGGCGGCGATCCGACGCGGCTGGGTGTGACCGATCCTCCCGACTGCCCCCCGTCCGAGTTCGAGGCACATCTTGGGCAGCTGGGTGCTCTTGCCGGAGCCGGTCTCACCGGCGACGATCACGACCTGGTGCGCGTCGATCGCGGCGAGGATCTCGGGTCGCCACTCGACGATCGGCAGATCCTCCGGGTAGGAGATCGAGAGATCGGCGATCCGCTGCCGATCGGAGGTCCGGTGGGTGTCCATGGCGAAGCCGATGGTACGGACGCGCCCTCACCTGCGGTAGGGCAGGGGTCCTGATCCCTTCCGCGTCACTCGGAGTCGTCGACCGCCTCGACCATGGCCGCGAACCCATCGAGCTGGGCGATCGTCGGGCGGTCCGTCCACACCTCGACGCCGGCGAGGAGCTCGGCGTACGTCGCCTCCTGGCCCGGCTTCACCACGGCGACGATCGGAACCCCGGGGTCGAGGTTCTGCTGGTACCGCGTGAGGATCGTCCTGTGCTGTGGGCGATCGAGGTCCAGCTGGAAGATCACACCGTGGGCCGACTCGAACTGCTCGCATCCGTCCTTGAGGAGCGGACACGCGTGACCCCAATCAGGGCCATGGCAGACGAGTACGGGGTGGTCCAGGCGCTCGAGGAAGTCCTTGTCGGGAGCCGCGTCGAACGGCGTGACGTCGAGGACGATGCCTTTGTGCGGGTCGGTCATGCTCACACCTCTTGTTGGGCAGTGTACGCCTCCGGCCCCCGCGGGTGCGATGATTGTTCACCACATCGTGGACGGGGTCGGCCCGGATGCCGATGTGGATGGACGAAGAAAGCGGGGCAGCTGCCATGACGCACATCGATGAACAGGGTCGCCCGGAGCCACCGATCGACGGTGACGAGCCTGCAACGCTCGTCGGCTTCCTGGAGTACCAACGCGCCACCCTGGCGTGGAAGTGCTCCGGCATGGATGCGGCGGGATTGCAGGCACGGGTCGGTGCATCGTCGATGACCCTCGGTGGCCTGCTCAAGCACATGGCCTACGTCGAGGATCACTGGTTCTCGAGGTCACTGCACGGAAACGAGCCTCATCCGCCGTGGGATTCCGTGGATTGGAAAGCGGATCCGGACTGGGAGTGGAACACCGCGGTCGATGACACGCCGGACGAGTTGATGGCGCTGTGGGAGTCGGCGGTGGCGCGTTCGCGCGATCACCTCGATGGCGCCCTCGCCGTGGGCGGACTGGGGCAATCCGCCGTGCGGACGTGGCCGAGTGGGGAGGCGCCGAGCCTCCGGTGGATCATCGTGCACATGATCGAGGAGTACGCGAGGCACAACGGCCATGCCGACCTGATCCGCGAATCGGTGGACGGTCTCGTGGGGGAGTGAGGGACCGCCGTCAGCCACTGCCGCGGCCCGCCGGTACCCACACACGGGGCGAGGCGGCGCCGCCCGGGATGTGCGCCCGATTCAGGCGATCGGGCCCTTGACCTGCCGGCCGGACTTCCACACGTGTGTCACCCTGTCGGGGTCGCCCCAGCCGGCGGCGTCGGTGAGCGGATCGAAGTCGAGGGCGATCACGTCGGCGTCGTACCCCTCCCTGAGCTGACCCGACAGGGGCGCCTGCGGACCGAGGGTGTCAGGGCCGTTGGCCGTGGCGGCCTCGATGGCCTCGAGCGCCGTCATCCCCGCATCCTGGAGCAACTTGATCTCGTACCCGTTGCGTCCGTACATGTCGCCGCTGACGAAGATGTCCGTGCCCATGGCCATCTTCACGCCCTTGGCGATGGCGAGCTTCATCGCGTTGGCCTGTGCGTCGGCAACCATCAAGCCCTTCTCGTACGCATACCGCGGGAGTCGGTCCGCCTGGTGCAGCAGCTGGTCGACGACGAAGCGGGTGGGAACGTAGATCGCGCCCTGCTCGACCATCAGGTCGGCTGCCTCCTCGTCGAGGAAGGATCCGTGCTCGATGGTCTGGACCCCCGCCCTGAGCGCTGCCATGATCCCGGCCTTGCCGTGGCAGTGGGCGGCCACATACCGTTCGGATCGTCTCGCTTCCTCGACGATCGCCACGAGTTCCTCGTGGGAGAACTGCTGGTGGTGGGGATGGTCGACCTCCGACATCACACCGCCCGAAGCGCAGACCTTGATGACCTTGGCGTTCTTGCGGAGGTTCACCCGCACCGCCCGGGTGACCTCTGCCACGCCATCACAGAGGATGCCGAGATGGTCGATCCTCGTGACGACGTCGAGGGGGATGCTGTGGAGGTCCCCATGGCCCCCTGTGGTGGACAGGACTCGACCTGCTCCATACACGGTGGGCCCCGGCACCTGCCCTGCGGCGATGGCCGGCTGGATGTCGAGACCGTAGCCACCGACCTCCCGTGCAGACGTCACGCCACCCATCAGCGTGCGATGCAGATCCCCTACCGTCCGTGCGGCCTGGCGAGCCACGGGCTCGGTGACCTGGGCAGTGATGTCGGGGATGTCGATCCCGACGAAGTGGGCATGGGCCTCCCAGAGGCCTGGCATCGCCACCGGCACGTGGACCGGGGCGCCGTCGGTGGCCTCCGGGGCATCCACGGTGGCGCCGATCCAGGTGATCGCCTGACCGTCGAGGACGACGGTCCCCTCGGCGATGGGTTCGCCGCGCCCGGGGATCAGCAGGTCGGCATCGATGCGTACGGTCATGGCGCTCCCTCGTCAGATCTGGGACGAACATACCGAATGCCGGTCGGCTGTGTCGGCTGACTAGTCCGTCCGGCGCGCCGGGTTTGTGCCTTGAGGGCGTGGGCCGCACGACCTAGGTTGTCGACAGAACGAGTCGCCGACGCTGTGACCCAGCCGATGCGATGAGGATCTGTGAGGACGGGGTCGGAAGTGGTGGCTTCCGACCCCCCTCATGGACAGTGTGGGGGAGGCGAATGCCTCCTACGGGAGGTAAGGAACAGTCAAGCCGCGGTGAGGGGACCGCGGCTTTTCTGTGTCCGGCGGACCGTCGGGCCGTGTGTGATCACCTTCGTCGTGGTCGTGACCTCGGTGATGCCTGACGCACTACCATGGCCCGTCCTGGAGGACATCGATGGGACAAGGCCGAGATGAACCCGACGTACCAACCCGACGAGGTCGAATCACGGTGGTATCCGGTCTGGGAGGACGCTGGCTCGTTCCGTCCTGAGATCAACCCCGACGGTGAGCCGTACGCCATCGTCATCCCCCCGCCGAACGTCACCGGCGTGCTCCACATGGGGCATGCCCTCGACCACGCGATCCAGGACGTGCTCATCCGCCGCAAGCGCATGCAGGGGTATGCGGCGCTGTGGCTCCCCGGCACGGACCACGCGGGCATTGCGACCCAGAACGTCGTCGAGCGCGAACTCCGCAACGAGGGCCTCACCCGCCATGACATCGGCCGCGACGCCTTCGTCGAGCAGGTGTGGGCGTGGAAGGAGAAGTCCGGGGGGACGATCGCCGCACAGATGCGTGCCCTCGGCGACTCGACCGACTGGACACGGGAGCGCTTCACCTTCGACGAGGGCCTCAGCAATGCGGTGCGGCGGGTGTTCGTCACCCTCTACGACGAGGGCCTCATCTACAGGGCGAATCGCATCATCAACTGGTGCCCTCGCTGCCACACCGCCCTGTCGGAGATCGAGGTCGAGCACGAGGACGACCCCGGCGAGCTGACCTACATCACCTATCCGTTCACCGATGGGCGCGGCGGCATCACGGTCGCCACGACGAGGCCCGAGACGATGCTCGGCGACACCGCGATCGCGGTCAATCCCGACGATCCCCGCTATGCCGACGACATCGGGAGGACGGTCGTGGTCCCCCTCATGGATCGCGAGATCCCCGTGATCGGAGACGACGCGGTCGAGTCGGAGTTCGGCACGGGTGCCGTCAAGGTGACACCTGCCCACGACCCACTCGACTTCGAGATCGGCCAGCGGCACGAGCTGGCCTCGATCGTCGTCATCGACACCGAGGCGAGGATCACCCTCGAGGGCGGTGAATTCGCGGGCATGGATCGTTTCGAGGCCCGTGAGGCCGTGCGGTCGCGCCTGAGGGAGATCGGGGCCATCGAGCGCATCGAGGAACATCCCCACTCCGTGGGACATTGCTCGAGGTGCCACACCGTCGTCGAGCCGCTCCTGTCGCTGCAGTGGTTCGTCAGGGTCGCCCCGCTGGTCGGGCCCGCCATCGACGCAGTGCGTGAGGGCGAGGTGCGCTTCGTCCCCACGCGGTGGGAGAAGAACTACTTCCACTGGCTCGAGAACCTCCAGGACTGGTGCATCAGCCGGCAGCTCTGGTGGGGTCACCGGATCCCCGCGTGGTACTGCGACGACTGCAGCGAGACGATCGTCGCCATGGAGGACCCCACGGAGTGTCCCCACTGCGGTTCGTCGAACCTCCGCCGGGACGACGATGTCCTCGACACCTGGTTCTCGTCGGCACTGTGGCCCTTCTCGACGCTTGGGTGGCCGGATCGGACCGATGACCTGGAGCGCTTCTACCCGACGTCCGTCCTCGTCACCGGCTTCGACATCATCTTCTTCTGGGTCGCCAGGATGATGAAGATGGGACTCCACTTCACCGATGACGTCCCGTTCCGCGACATCGTCATCCACGGCATGGTCCGCGACGCGGAAGGCCGGAAGATGTCCAAATCCACGGGGAACGCCCTCGATCCCCTCGAGCTCATCGCCGAATACGGCGCCGACAGCGTGAGGCTCGCGCTGATCCAGGCTGCCGCTCCCGGCCACGACGTGCCGCTCGACGTGGAGTGGATCGACGCGGCGCGGCGGTTCGGCAACAAGCTCTGGAACGCCACCCGGTTCGCGGTCGAGTTCATGGAGGTGACCCGCGTCCCCGTCGATGGTGGCTATCCCGAGCATCCCGGTCCCGAGGACGCATGGATCCTCTCTCGGCTCTCGGAGGTCACCGCCGAGGTGGACCGCCTCCTCGACGAGTACCGACTCTCGGATGCCTACGGCCTCCTCTACGCATTCGCATGGTCCGAGGTCTTCGACTGGTACGTGGAGATGGCCAAGACGATCGCCAAGGACGAGGCACGAGCCGACACGATGCGCCAGACCCTCGGGGTCGTCCTCCGCGACCTGCTCAAGCTGTTCCACCCCGTCATCCCGTTCATCACCGAGGAGCTGTGGTCGAACCTCGCAGACGGGCCCGACCTCCTGATCACGGCGCCGTGGCCGGTCCTGCCGGCCTACGAGGCCCCCGTGCACGTCGACTCCCTCCAGTCCCTCGTGACGGAGGCGCGGCGATTCCGCACCCAACACCAGATCCCGAGGGCGACCGAGGTGCCCATGATCGTCGTGTCTGACGATCCCGTTCCGCAGTGGTGGCTCGACCAGCTCGCTGCCCTCGGCGAGTGCAGTCCCGGCGTCGGTGACCGGCCGGCGGTGGTGAAGGGGCACACACGTCTGTCGGGCGACGATGTCGAGGCGTTCGTCCCGCTCGAGGGGCTGATCGACGTCGACGCGGAACGTCCCCGGCTCGAGAAGGCGATCGGGGAGATCCTGGCGTCGATCGGGAAGTCCCGTGCGAAGCTCGACAACGCGAGCTTCAGGGACCGGGCCCCAGCCGAGGTCGTCGCCCAGGAGGAGCGGCGCCTCGTCGACCTCGAAGCAGAGCTCGACGAACAGCGACGACACCTCGAAGAGCTCGGGTGAGCGTGGCGCGCGATCCGATCCCCATCATCGACGACCGCGAGCAGGCCGAGGCCTTCCTCGACGCCCGCATCGGGCACGGGATCAAACCCGGCCTCGAGAGGATCACCGGGCTGTTGGAGTTCATGGGTGACCCCCACCACACCTACCCGTCGATCCACGTTGCAGGGACCAACGGGAAGACCACGGTGTCACGCATGGTCCAGCAGATCCTCGGCGCCCACGGCCTCGCGACCGGGGGCTTCACATCACCACACCTGGCCAGGGTGGAGGAGCGTTTCGCGATCCACGGTGCGCCCATCGATCCCGAGACCTTCACGAACGCCGTACGCGACATCTCGTGGTTCGTCATGGGCTACGAGCAGGCCGCGGGGACCCCTGTCACCTACTTCGAGGTCACGGCCGCGCTCGCTTTCGCCCTCTTCGCCGACAAGGCGGTCGACGTGGCCGTCATCGAGGTGGGGCTCGGGGGAAGGCTCGATGCCACCAACGTCGTCGACGGCGCCGTCTCGGTGATCACGGGCATCGACATCGACCACACCGAGTACCTCGGGTCGACGATCGCGGAGATCGCCTCCGAGAAGGCGGCCATCATCAAGCACGACGGTGTCGTCGTCAGCGGTCCCCTCCCACCGGACGCCCTCGACGCCGTCGCGCACCGCGTCGCGGCGACCGACGCAGTGTGGAAGCGCACAGGCGAGGACTTCTCGGTGCGGGACGCCGTGCCGGGCGTGGGAGGGTGGGAATGCTGGATCGACGGCGTGTTCGACGAGTACGACGACCTGTTCCTCCCCCTCCACGGACACCACCAGGTCGACCATCTGGCGACCTCGATCGCGGCGTGCGAGCTGTTCCTGGGACGGGCACTCGACCACGAGTCCCTCACGCTCGCCGTCACGTCCATGTCGAGCCCCGGCAGGCTGGAGGTCGTCGCGCGCCGCCCCGTCGTGCTGATCGACGGTGCACACAACCGCCAGGGCTTCCAGGGGCTCGCCTCCACCCTCGACACCGAGTTCCCCCAACTCCCGTGGCAACTCGTCCTCGGGGTGAGGGGGGAGCGGTCCGTGCCCGACCTCGTGGCCCCCCTCGAGGGCCACATCGCAGCCGTGTTCGCCACCGCGGCGGACGATCCCGCGTCGCTTCCCGCAGCCTCCGTCGCCGATGCGGCCGCGACCACCCTCGGCGTGACGGCGCATGTCGTCGATGGCGTCAGTGCGGCGGTGGCGGCCGCCCGAGAGGCTGCCGGTCCCGACGGCGGTGTCGTCGTGGCGGGATCGCTGTACGTCGCAGGAGAGGCAAGGGCAGCCTTCCGCCTCCCCGAGGAGAGGGGCGTGGCGGCCCACCTCCGATTCGAGGCGAGGGGCCCCGATGACGAGGAGGAGGCACCCGAGCACTTCGAGCCCGGCAGCGACGATGAGGACGATGAACAGGGCGACGGTTGGGGATAACCTCCCGGACCCATCGTGACGTGCGTGGCGATCCCCACGTCCCGTGACCGCACCGAGGAGCGACAAATGGCAGTTGAGCACACCTTCGTCATGGTCAAGCCCGATGGCGTCGCCAGGGGACTCGTCGGCGACGTGATCGGCCGTTTCGAGCGAAAGGGCCTGACCCTCGAGAAGCTGCGCATGCTGACGATCGATGAGGAGATGGCGGGCAGGCACTACGCAGAGCACACCGACAAGCCCTTCTTCGGTGAGCTCGTGGAGTTCATCACCTCCGGTCCCGTCGTCGCGATGGAGTGGTCGGGTGAGGGCGCCGTGGCCGTCGCCCGGACGCTCATGGGGGGCACCAACCCCGCCGACGCCCTGCCGGGCACGATTCGTGGCGACTACGGGCTGATCATCACCCACAACGTCGTCCACGGCTCAGACTCGGTGGCGAGCGCGGACAGGGAGCTCGCGATCTTCTTCGGCTGAGCTTCCCCAAGCCGATTGCGGTCCGCCCGGGTACACTTACCCGAACCCATTACAGGGACCCACTCCATGAACAGTCTTCTCTCCTTCGCAGGCCGGGACATGGCCGTCGACCTCGGCACCGCGAACACCCTCGTCTTCGTTCGCGGGCAGGGCATCGTCCTGAACGAACCATCCGTCGTGGCGATCAACACACGCGACAACCGGCCCCTCGAGGTCGGGATGGCGGCCAAGCGCATGATCGGCAGGACGCCGTCGTACATCCAGGCCATCAGGCCCCTGCGCGACGGCGTGATCGCCGACTTCGACGTGACCGAGAAGATGCTGCGGTACTTCATCGACAAGGTCCACACAGGGCGATTCGCCGCGAGGCCGCGCATCGTGATCTGCGTGCCGTCCGGCATCACCGCGGTCGAGCGGCGCGCGGTCGAGGAGGCCGCCTACCACGCGGGCGCGAGGCGTGCCTACACCATCGAGGAGCCCATGGCCGCTGCCATCGGCGTCGGTCTCCCCGTGCACGAGCCCACCGGGTCGATGGTCGTCGACATCGGAGGCGGGACCACCGAGGTCGCCGTCATCTCGCTCGGTGGCATCGTCGTGTCGAAGTCGATCCGCATCGGAGGCGACGAGCTCGACGAGTCGATCATCAACTGGGTCAAGAAGGAACACAGCCTGATGCTCGGCGAGCGCACGGCCGAACAGGTCAAGATGGCGATCGGGTCGGCCTGGCCGTACGCAGACGAGCCGGCCGCCGAGGTCAGGGGACGGGACCTCATCTCCGGGCTCCCGAAGACGATCGTGTTGTCGAGCGCCGCCATACGAGAGTCGATCGAGGAACCGGTCGAAGCTGTCGTGGACGCGGTCAAGTACACGCTCGACAAGACGCCACCAGAGCTCGCCGCCGACATCATGGAGCGGGGCATCGTCCTGACGGGCGGCGGTGCATACCTCAAGGGCCTCGATGTCCGGCTCGCCCACGAGACGGGCATGCCGATCGTCACGGCGGACCGGCCCCTGCACAGCGTGGTCCTCGGATCGGGAGCATGTCTGGAGGAGTTCGACGTGCTGCACGTCGTCCTCCAGTCGTCGGGGCGCGCCTAGCGCCTCCTGCGAGGGCACCCCATGTTCCCCCAGTCGGGTCGACGACCGAATCGGGTGACGGTCCTGTTCGCATCGCTCCTCGCGATCGGGTTCATCGTCGCGACCTTCGATGTCAGATCGGAATCCGACAGCGTCGGAGACGTGCTGCGCGAGGGAACCCAGTCGGTCTTCACCCCCTTTCAGAAGGCGGTGAACTGGGTGACGACACCGGTCGTCGGCTTCGTCGACGGCGTCGCCAACCTGGCGGGGCTTCGCGATGAGAACGAGCGCCTCGCCGCCCGTGTGAGGGAACTCGAGGCGCAGGTCAGGGCTACGGACGCGCTCGAGGAGCAGGTGCTCCAACTCGAGCTGATCAACGGGCTCGAGGTGGTGGGCGAGTACTCGACCGTCACCGCCAGGATCTACACCGGAGGCTCATCGCCATTCGACAACGTCCGGTACGTCGACAAGGGAGCCAATGACGGCGTCGTCGTCGGCCAGGCCGTCATCGACGAGGACGGCCTGGTGGGCCGTGTCGACCTCGTGTCCGCGAACGACGCACGGATCCGGCTCATCACCGATCCGCTCGTGTCGGTGGGTGTGCGGGTCCAGTCCACGAACGAGACCGGAATCGTCACCGGACGGGGCGACGGCCCCCTCCGCCTCGAGATGTTCAGGGCGACCAAGCCCGTCCGCGAGGGGTCCCTCGTGGTCACTGATGGCTCGCGGTTCCCACCGGGCATCGTGGTGGGCACCGTGGCGACCACCGCGGACGCCGAAGTGGGGTTCGTGCTTCGGTCCGAGGTCACGCCTGCGGCACGGCTGTCGGAGGTCGACTACGTCAAGGTCGTGGTGGGCTTCTCGCCGATCGATGCCGGGCTCGACAGCGGCTCCGACACCTCGCAGCCCGTGCCGACCACCACGTCGACGACTGTCCCCGCGACGGGTGACGGTTGATGCGGCGATCGCGGGTTGTGATCGCCCTTGTCGCCGTCGCCGCCGCGATCGTCATCCAGACGACAGTGTTCGGTGCAGGCAGGATCCAACCTTTCGGTGTCGCGCCCGCCCTCGTCACGCTGGTGGTCATCGGCACGGCGCCCTATCTGGAGCCCGAGTACAACGTGCTCCTCGGCTTCACGTCCGGCATCCTCCTTGACCTCATCGGATCGGGCACCCTCGGGCTGTGGGCGATGACCCTCACCGTGGTCGCGTTCGCGGCGAGCATGCTCCGGGCGCGCTACGCCGAACGTGTGCTCCTGGCGCTCGTCGTCGCGTTCGGGCTCACGCTCGTGGGGCAGCTCGTATTCGTGTTCCTCGGTACGCTCTTTGGTCAGGAGACTGCAACGGAACCCGGTCTTGCCGCCAAGATCGTCCTGCCGGCGGTGTGGAACGCGATCCTCGCCTATCCGGTGTTCTGGGTCTTCCGAGTCGTCTTCCAGCCGCGTGACAGGAGTTGGGCAGCATGAACACCTCGCTTCGGCTCGGTGTGGTCGGTGCGCTCTTCTTCGCGTTGCTGGCCCTGCTCACCCTGCGGCTGTGGACGATGCAGGTGACGGAGGCGGATGCCTACGAGGAGCGGGCCCTGAACCAGCAGGTGAGGGTCGTGTACACCCCTGCGCCCCGTGGCGACATCTACGACCGCAACGGCGTCAAGCTGGCAGGAACCCGCTCAGCGCTCGCGGCGAGGGTCGATCTCGCACTGGTGGACAGCGCCGACAGGGAGCGTCTCGCGCAGTCGCTCGCAGCGTTCCTGGACGGGTCAGCCACGCAGATCCTCGACGACATGGAGAACAAGGCGCAGGGCAGCCTCCTCACCGTCGCGGAGGACCTCTCCGATGAGCAGGCGACGTTCCTGGTGGAGCACCGCGAGGAGTTCCCCGGTGTCAGCATCATCCCCCAACCGATCCGCACGTATCCCGAGGGAGAGACCGCTGCCCACGTCATCGGATACATCGGGAAGCCGAACGAGCAGGATCTGGAGCGTCCCGACGTCAAGGGAACCGACGTGGTCGGCAAGGCGGGCGTGGAGAAGTCCTATGACGAGACCCTGCGGGGTACCGAGGGAATCATCCAGTACCAGGTCGACGCACGGCGCAAGGTCCTCGCGCTCGAGGGTGAGGTACCCCCCACCGCCGGGGGCAGCCTCGTCCTGACGATCGACTCGAAGCTCCAGAAGCAACTCCAGGATTCCCTCAGGGACGGCCTCGCCCTCGCCCGTCGCCTCGAGATGGAGGAACGGGCCGAGGCCATCGCAGAGCAGTCGAGGGGTGACCGGCTCCGTCAGGCCCTCGTCGAGGCGAGGGCCGATGCGCTCGTGCCACCTGATGCATCGGAGGAGGAGGACACCACCACGACCACCGCGGGCATCGGCGTCGACAACGACGACGTCGCATCGACGCCGGACGAGGTCACCGTCGACCCGGCCGAGGTCCTCGCGTCGCTCTATCCGGGGCTGCCGATCGACGACGCAGGGGTCTGCGTGCCGGTCGAGCGTGTCGAGATCATGCTGGGGGAGTCCGGTGCGCTGTCCGGCATCGAGCCGAGGTTTGCACGGGTCGAGTCCATCGACGACCCCGCAGGGTCGGCGACTGCGACGATCAGCATCGGGCTCGAACGGTATACCGTCACGGAGAACCAGTCCTTCGCAGGCACCCTCCAGGTGCTCGACATCACCGAGGACGAGGTCGTCCTCTATCACAGGGACAAGTGGTGCCCCGTGCGGTCCGTCGGGGTCGTGCTCGATCCCAACGACGGATCGGTGCTCGCGATGTCGTCGTATCCGACGTTCGACCCGACCGACTTCGTCGACGGTCTCAGCGTGGATCAGTGGGCATCCCTCGGCACGATCAACGCGTTCCAGAACTTCGCCGTGCAGGGAAGGTATGCGCCCGCCTCCACCTTCAAGGCGGTGCCCTACGTCCTCGCCCTCGAGGAGGACTACTACCCCCTCGACCGAGGTGTGGGAGGCGTGTCCATCGGCGAGGCGACGACCACCACCGTCACTGACGACACGTCACCCACCACCACCATCCCCGAGGCACTCCCGTTGACCTCCGACACGGATCCCTACAGCTGTTCCGGTGAGTTCAAGTTCACGCTCAACGACGGATCGGTACAGACCAAACGCGACTGGAAGTGGCCCCAGGGTCACGGTCCCCTCGACCTCCACGGCGCCCTCCAGGCGTCGTGCGACCTCTACTTCTGGGACCTTGCGCTCCGCCTCTGGAACGAGCGAGGCGACGACTCGGGGATCGACAAGGAGAACCTCCTCCAGACGTACGCCCGGTCGTTCGGGTTCGGGAACCCGACGGGCATCGACCTCCCGTTCGAGCAGGAGGGCCTCGTGCCCGACCGTGTCTGGTTCCAGGACGAGCAGCGCAACGAGACGGGGCGGGTCCGCCCTGAGGGCCCCTGGGTAGGCGGTGACCTCATGGACCTCGCGGTTGGCCAGGGCGCGATGCTGTCGACCCCGCTCCAGCTGGCGAACGGCTACGCGGCGATGGTCAACGGGGGGACGGTGTGGCAGCCGAGGGTCGTCCAGCAGGTCGTCGACACCGAGGGGGAGATCGTCGAGCGATTCCCCAAGCGCGCCGTGAGCACGGTCGAGCTGAGTCCTCGCACGGTCGCCATGTTCCGCAACGACCTCCAGCAGGTGGTCAACAACGACGAGCGGGGGACGGCGAAGGCGGCGTTCGCGGACTTCGGGCCGAACGTCGAGATCATCGGTGGCAAGACGGGGACCGGTGAGGTCATCAAGGCGCCGCGATCGGAGCGCTTCCGACAGGTCGACAATGCGTTCTTCGTCGGTGTGGCGCCGATCAACGACCCGCGCTACGTGGTGTCCGTGGTGATCGAGCGCGGTGGATCGGGAGGTCGTGTCGCCGCACCGGTCGCCCGCCAGGTGCTCCAGTACCTCATCAACGGCCCGGAGGGCGTCACCGAGCTCGCGCCCGGACTGGAGGCGGACTGATGGCCTACGCCACCACCGAGCGCACCCCCGTCTTCCTCGACCGCGATCGGCCCCTGCGCCCCGATCTCGTCCTCGTGCTGATCTACCTCGCGATCTCGGCGATCGGCCTGCTCATGGTGTACTCGGCGACGGCGCCCGGACTGGAGTCCCGCGGCCTCGATCCGACCGCTGAGCTCAAGGCCCAGGCGGTCTTCGTCGTGATCGGCTTCGTGGTGTTCGGCATCATGTCGTCCGTCGACCTCACCGAGATCAAGGGCTTCACGGGTCCGATCTACCTCATCTCGATCGGCCTGCTCCTCCTCGTCCTGACCCCCCTCGGGGACAGCGAGGGCATCGCACAGCGCTGGATCGACCTGCGCTTCGTCCAGTTCCAGCCGTCGGAGGTCGCAAAGATCGCCGTGATCCTGATGTTGGCGTCCCTGCTGTCGTCCGTGGAGACCCCGCTGTCGTGGCAGACCATCGCGAGGTCCCTCGTGATCGTCGGGATCCCCTCGGTCCTCATCTTCGAACAGCCGGATCTCGGGACGATGCTCGTGTTCGCCTTCGTGCTCCTCGTGATGCTGTTCGTCGGAGGCTCCACGCTTCGGCAGCTCGGCTTCCTCGCACTCGCCACGATCATCGGCACCGTCGGCCTGTTCCAACTCGGACAGATCGAGGACTACCAGATCACCCGGCTGACCGCGTTCATCGATCCCGAGACGGCGTCCCTCGATGCCGTGTACAACCAGGTCCAATCCGAGATCGCCATCGGCTCGGGCGGCCTCTTCGGCAAGGGCCTCTTCGAGGGTTCGCAGACGAACCTGCAGTTCGTGCCCGTCCAGTCGAGCGACTTCATCTTCACCACGGTGGGGGAGCAGTTCGGCTTCGTCGGGAGCGTGATCATCCTCGGATTGTTCGCTGCCCTTCTGTTCCGCCTGCTGATGATCGCCCGAAGCGCCCGCAGCCGCTTCTCGTTCCTCGTCGTCACGGGGATCGCGTCGATGATCGCCTTCCACGTGGTCGTCAACATCGGCATGACCGTCAGGGTGATGCCGGTGACGGGGCTCCCGCTGCCGCTCATGTCATCGGGAGGCACCGTCTTCGTCGCGTTGAGCGCTGCCCTCGGCCTCGCCCACTCGGCGTGGATCCGTCGCAACATGACCCTTGCGGAGCGTCCGTCGGACTGATCGTGCCGGACGGGGGACTGTCCCGCGGACCGACTACTGTGAACCCGATGCACAGGCGCGCCGATCAGGGCTGGATCGAGGTCATCACGGGTCCGATGTTCTCGGGGAAGAGCGAGGAGCTCATCCGACGGGTCACTCGCTACCACCTCGCCCGGATCCCGACGCAGACCTTCAAGCCGTCCCTCGACACGCGATATGCGGTGGGGGAGGTCGTGTCCCACAGCCGGCTCACGACCCAGGCGATCCCGGTGGCGAACTCGGAGGATCTCCTCCGCTCCGTCGAGGACCGCACCGTCGTCGTCGGGATCGACGAAGGCCAGTTCTTCGACGACGGCCTCGTCGAGGTCGCGTCCCTCCTCGCAGGTGCGGGGAAGAACATCATCGTCGCGGGTCTCGACCTCGACTACCTGGGCAGGCCGTTCGAGCCGATGCCCTCCCTCATGCTGCGGGCCGAGTACGTGACCAAGTCCCTCGCCGTTTGCCATCGCTGTGGGGGACCGGGCCTGTTCACCCAACGGGTCGTCAACTCGGACGAGCTCGTGGTCCTTGGCGCGACCGACGCCTATGAGGCACGATGTCGCAGGTGCTACGACCCGACGGAGGCGACACAGCAGACGCTCGACGTCGCCGCAGCGGATTGACTGCAAAGAGTCACGATCTTGCGGCTCACCCTTGGTACCATCCGACCAGCACCGCACCCCCTCGTGCGGTGACGTAGGTTTCCGACCCGGGACGGGTATGCACGTCGTCCTCTTGCTCGTTGCCCTGGTGCTGCGTCCGCAGCCCAGACGCCGGTGCGCCCCACATGCGTCGCACCGGACTTCGAAGCGTCCAGGATGCACGCCCCAGCTCGCCGTGGCCCAAACACGGCCGTCGACCGAACACAGTTTCGCGCGAGCGGTCCCGACGTCGGATCGAACATCGACGTGCCGACGATGGCACGCGAAGGAGTTGATCCATGGGACTCTTCAGGAAGAAGGCACCCAAAGTCATCCGCGCCGGAAGCGGGGACGAGGTGCTCGAAGTGCGGACGGTGAACGGCCAAGAGGTCAAGGTTCGCAGGTCCGTACGGCCTGATCCGCAGCCGGCGACCGCCACGGCGACCGCCACGAAGCGCACGCAGAAGAAGCGACCATCACAGGCCCAGGCATCCCGTGGCCGGTCCGCCGCCCCGACGCGCCGGCGGCCACCCGTCGAGATCGTCGAGCCGCCCGAGACCGCGCGCAAGCAGATGCTCGTGCGCAAGAGCCCCCACCAGACCCAGATCGTCGTCCTCGAGGGGCCGGTCCTCGTCGAGCACTACGTCGCCCGATCCGACCGCAAGTCGCTCGTCGGCAACGTCTACCTGGGCAAGGTGCGCAACGTCCTCCCCGGGATGGAGGCCGCCTTCATCGACTTCGGCGAGGGCAAGAACGGCGTCCTCTACGCGGGCGACGTCGACTACGCCGAGTACGAGGTGAACGGGAAGCAGCGTCGCATCGAGAACGTCCTGAAGGCAGGCGATCCCGTCCTCGTCCAGGTCGTCAAGGATGCGATGGGGCACAAGGGCGCACGGCTGACGAACCAGGTCAGCCTCGCGGGTCGCTACCTCGTGCTCGCACCCGATGAGAGCGTCCGTGGCATCTCGCGGCGCCTCCCGGACGACGAGCGCCGCCGCCTCCGCGAGGTCGTGGGTGAGCTCCGCCCGGAGGGCACAGGGATCATCGTGAGGACGGCGGCCGAAGGCGCCACCCGCGAGGACATCGCGGGCGACATCGAACGCCTCAAGGCCGCATGGGAGGAGATCGACGAGGCACGCAAGGGCGCCCAGGCACCGTCGCTCCTCTATCAGGAACCTCCTCTCGTCATCAGGGTGATCCGGGAGCACTTCACGAAGGACTTCCGCCGTCTGCTCATCGACGACCCCGAGATGCACCAGCAGGTGCTCGAGTACCTCGCCGGCACGGAGGCGGACCTCGTCGAGAAGGTCAAGCTGTACGAGGACGAGTTGACGCTCTTCGAGCGCTACCACGTCGAGGACCAGCTCCGGAAGGCGCTCGACCGCAAGGTGTGGCTCCCTTCCGGGGGCCATCTCGTCATCGATCGCACCGAGGCCCTCACCGTGATCGACGTCAACACGGGCCGGTTCGTCGGGTCGACCAATCTCGAGGAGACCGTGCTGCAGAACAACCTCGAGTCCGCAGAGGAGATCGCACGGCAGCTTCGCCTGCGTGACATCGGCGGGATCATCGTGATCGACTTCATCGACATGGAGGACGCGAAGAACCAGGAGGCCGTCCTTCGGCGGCTGCGCGAGCACCTCGCCAAGGACAAGACCCGTACCCAGGTCTTCGAGGTGTCCCATCTCGGACTGGTCGAGATGACGCGCAAGAACGTCTCGGCCGGGCTCCTCGAGTCGTTCTCCGAGATCTGCCCCCAGTGCAACGGTCGCGGTGTGCTCCTCCACGAGGACGTGGCTGCCACGGGCATCCCCGCGCACGACCACGGGGCGAAGGAGAGCGCCGACAGCTGACGGAGCCGGAGGGCCCCGATGTCGCTGTGGTGGACGGTGCCGTTGCGGCAGCCGATCGCTATGCTTCGTCTCCGCCCCGAGAGGGGCCTTTTCCCGCGTCGGGATGCAGGAAGTCCCGACACGCAACAGGACCACTTGAACATCATGTACGCGATCATCCGCGCCGGCGGCAAGCAGGCCAAGGTCCACGAGGGCGACGTGCTCGACGTGGAGCGCATCAAGAAGACCGACACGGTGTCGTTCACGCCTTTGCTCATCGTCAGCGACGACGGCACGGTGATCTCCGACAAGGATGTGCTCGGCAAGGCGACCGTGACGGCCGAGGTCGTCGGCCCGTCGGCAGGCCCGAAGGTCGACATCTTCAAGTACAAGGCCAAGACCGGCTACCGCCGTCGCCAGGGCCACCGTCAGAAGTACACGACGATCAAGGTGACGAAGATCGACGCGGCCGGCACGGCGTCCAAGCCCGCCAAGGCGGCGAAGGCATCGGCCGACACGACCGAGGCGAAGGCCACGACCGCCAAAGCGTCCAAGCCCGCCAAGGCGGCGAAGGCATCGGCCGACACGACCGAGGCGAAGGCCACGACCGCCAAAGCGTCCAAGCCCGCCAAGCCGCCAACAGCGAAGGCCACCGCGGCGCCCGACGAGGTCAAGGCCGAGGACGCCAAGGCAACCCCGAAGAAGGCGGCCGCCGAGAAGCCGGCCGCGAAGAAGGCTTCCACGCCGAAGGCTGCGAAGCAGGCGAACGACACGACCGCGGAGGAATAGCCCATGTCGAAGACCAAGGCGAGCGGCTCGACCAGGAACGGCCGCGATTCAGCAGCAAAGCGACTTGGACCGAAGGTGTTCGATGGTCAGACCGTGAACGCGGGCGCCATCATCGTGCGCCAGCGCGGCACGCGCATCCATCCCGGCGACAACGTGGGCCGTGGAGGCGACGACACGCTCTACGCGCTCGCGGAGGGCATCGTGAAGTACGGATCGCGCAAGGGGCGCCGGCAGGTCTCGGTGATCGTCGAGGCGTAGCCCGACACCAACCGACACGAGATCGATCGGAAGGGCGGACGAGGTCTGCCCTTCCGTCGTTTCCGGGTCTAGGTTCCCTCCGGAGGAGTGGTCATGTTCGTCGACAGCGTCACGATCAGGGTGAGCGGGGGCAACGGCGGTGCCGGGGTCTCGTCCTTCCTGCGCCGCAAGGGCCTTCCCAAGGGGAAGCCGAACGGTGGGTCCGGCGGGCGTGGCGGTGAGGTGGTCCTCATCGCGGACCCGAACGTCCCCACGCTGCTGCGCTACGAGCGCCACCCTGTGTGGAAGGCCTCCAACGGCACCCACGGCGAGGGTGACTTCCGCCACGGCCGCGTCGGTGACGACCTCGAGCTCCCGGTGCCGGTCGGTACGACGATCAGGGACATGAACGGCATCCTCGTCGCCGACCTCGTCGAACCGGGGCAACGGGTGACCGTCGCCAGGGGAGGCAAGGGGGGCAAGGGCAACGCGTCGTTCGTGTCGCCGCAGCGCAGGGCCCCGTCGTTCGCCGAGCAGGGGGAATACGGCGAGGAGGTCGAGGTGCGCCTCGAGTTGCGCCTGCTTGCCGATGCCGCATTGATCGGGTACCCGAACGCAGGGAAGTCCACGCTGATCTCGAGGGTGTCCGCGGCGACGCCGAAGATCGCCGACTACCCCTTCACCACCCTCGCTCCGAACCTCGGGGTCGCCACGGTCGGCGATCGTGAGATGGTGATCGCCGACATCCCCGGCCTCATCGAGGGCGCGGCGGAGGGCAAGGGACTCGGACACGAGTTCCTGCGTCACACCGAGCGGGCACGGGCCCTCGTCGTCCTCCTCGATCCGTCGCCCCTCCAGGTCGACTCGCCGGGACGGCAGCTGCAGGTGCTCATCAACGAACTCGAGTCACACAACCCCATCCTCGCCTCCCGTCCGAAGATCGTCGTGGTCTCCAAGGCGGAGCTCCTGCCCGACGACGAGCGCGACGGCCTCGACGTCCCTGACGGCACGAAGTTCATCTCGGCGATGACGGGGGAGGGGCTCGACGACCTGCTCCACGTCGTCGCGGACACCGTGGCCGAGATCGAGCGGGAGACCCCAGAACGGGAGGGATTCGTCCTCCACCGGCCCCTCCGGGAGGAGTTCACCATTCGCAGGGACGGCGGGGAATGGGTCGTCGAGGGCATCGCCGCCACTCGGGCGGTGAACCTGGCCGACCTGACCGATCCGGACGCCGCCGCCTTCGTGGCGACCCGCCTCGTCCGCTCGGGCATCGTCGACGGGCTGATCGACGCGGGTGCACATGCCGGCGACGACGTGCGGATCGGGTCGATCGTGTTCACGTTCGACCCCGATCCCGACGAGGTGGAGGAGATGTCCACGTGAGGCGACCGATCGCATCAGGGGGTCCCGTCGTCGTGAAGGTGGGCTCGTCGAGCCTCTCGACGGAGTCCGGCCTCGACGACAACGCCGTGACCACCGTGATCGACCATGTCGCCGGTCTCGTCGCCCGAGGCAACCCCTCCGTGCTCGTGACGTCAGGTGCGATCGCGGCGGGCTTTCCAGCCGTCGGGTTCACGGCGCGGCCCACCGACATCGCCGACCTCCAGGTGGCGGCCGCAGTCGGACAGACGCGGCTGATGGAGCGCTACGCCCGGGGATTCGCATCCCACGGCCTCACCATCGGCCAGGTGCTCCTCACGAAGGACGTGCTCGGGAACCGTTCGCAGTATCTCAACGCCAGGGCCGCCCTCGCACGCATGCTGTCGCTCGGCGTCGTGCCGATCGTCAACGAGAACGACACCGTGGTCGTCGACGAGGTCAGGGTGGGCGACAACGACCAACTCGCGGCGATCACCTCCCACCTCGTCGGCGCGGACATGCTGGTCATCCTGACCGACACCCCCGGCCTGTTCACCGACGATCCCCGCCTCGACGCCGGCGCCCAGCTGCTCAGCGCCGTCAAGCACACCGACGAGGTCCTCGACCGCATCCGTGCCGCCTCGGGCAAAGGGGCGCTCGGCAGCGGCGGCGTGGCGACGAAGGTCGCGGCGGCGAGAATGGCCGCCTTCTCCGGTGTGCCGACGGTCGTGGCGCCGTCGAGGGAACCCGACGTGGTGGCGCGCATCAGCAGGGGGGAGGAGATCGGCACCTGGGTCGATCCTCGGCCGACGGCCCTCCCCGCCCGCAAACTGTGGATCGCGTTCGGGCTCCCTGCGGACGGCGTCGTGTCGATCGACGATGGCGCCGCACGTGCCCTCGCCTCCGGGGGCAGTTCCCTCCTCGCCGTGGGTGTCACCTCCGTGAAGGGTGATTTCGACCGAGCCGACGCCGTCGAGGTCCACGATGCGTCCGGAAGGCTGGTGGCCAAGGGCATCGTGCGCATCGGCTCGGCGGAGTTGCGCGACGTCGTCGGGCACCACAGTTCGATCACGGGTGGTGAGGTCATCCACAGGGACGACCTGGTCGTCCTGGGCTGACCCGCACGGGAGGCAGCCCGCTGCTCCGTCCCACCGTGAGGCGGTACGCTGGCGGGATGGATCCGACATGGAACGACCCGCACGCCGTCCGCACCGCCCTCGAGGAGGTCGGGTACCTCGCTGATCCGAGGATCGCCCAGGTCGTGTACCTGGCGTCCGTCCTCGACAAGCCGATCCTCGCTGAGGGGCCGGCGGGTGTCGGCAAGACGGCGCTCGCGCTGGCCATCGCCGAGGCCACCGGCAGGCGCCTCGTGCGGCTCCAGTGCTACGAGGGCCTCGACGAGGCGAAGGCGCTCTACGAGTGGGACTACCACAAGCAGCTGCTGCGCCTCCAGTCCGATGAGGGGGCACGCTGGGACGACCTCGAGGGTGACATCTTCTCGGAGCCGTTCCTCCTGACGCGACCGCTCCTCGAGGCGATCCGGTCGCCGGAGCCCGTCGTCCTCCTGATCGACGAGGTCGACAGGGTCGAGCTCGAGACCGAGGCGCTCCTGCTCGAAGTGCTGGACTCGTTCCAAGTGACGATCCCCGAGCTCGGCACGATCACGGCGACGACGAAACCGATCGTTGTGCTGACCTCGAACAACACGCGAGAGCTGTCCGAGGCGCTCAAGCGGCGCTGTCTGTACCTCCACGTTCCGTATCCGACGATCGAACGTGAGCGGGCCATCCTGGGATCCCGTGTCCCCGGCCTGTCCCGGGAGTTGGGCGAGCGGATCGCACGGACGGTCGCCACGATCCGCTCGATGGCAGCGAGGAAGCCCCCTTCGGTGTCCGAGTCGATCGACTGGGCCCGCACCCTGCTCGCCCTCGGCATCGCGGAGCTCGACGACGAGGCGACTGGTGACACGCTGCACGTGCTGCTGAAGTACCAGTCCGACATCGACAAGGTCGCCAAGGAGCTGTCGCTCCCCGTTCCGGGCTCCGGCAGCGGGAGCGGGACCGCCGCGACGTGAACCGCACCCTGACCTCGTTCGTCGAGGAGCTCCGAGCGATCGGCATCCCGGTGTCGATGGTCGAGACGCTCGATGCCGCGGCGGCGATCCCGCACACCGACCTGGCCGAGCGCGAGAGCCTCAGGGCGACGCTTGGGGCCACGCTGGTCAAGAACCCCCACCACTACCAGGCGTTCGATGCCGCGTTCGACGTGTTCTTCGGGGGCGCGCCGACGCCGGCGTTCGGCGACGAGACCGACGACGGGACCTCCGCGGAGGGCGCATCCGACGCCGACGGGCTCAGGGATGCCGTGCTGGATGCGTTGCTCGCGGACGATCGCGAGATGCTCCGGAGGCTCGTCGCAAGGGCGGTCGACCGCTTCTCGGGGATGCAGCCCGGACGACCCGTCGGTGGGCGGTACTACTCGTACAGGGTGATGCGTCGCCTCGATGCCGACGACCTGCTGGTGCGACTCCTCGCCGCGATCGCGACATTGGAGACCGGGTCCGGACTCGACGACCGCATTCGGAGGGACGAGATCGAGGCCATGGTCGATCGGCTGCGCGACGAGGTCGATCGTGAGGTCACCGCGCGCCTCGTCGACGAACGGGGCGCAGAGGCGGTCGCCTCGAGCCGCCGCGTGCCGCTCCTCGAGGACGTCGACCTGATGCACGCGACGCGGATGGAGATCGATGCGATCGAGCGCGTTGTCGCCCCTCTCGCGAAGAAGCTCGCGACCCGCCTCAGCCAGCGGCGTCGCCATGGGAGGACCGGGCGCCTCGACGTGCGTCGGACGATCCGGAAGTCCCTCGGGCACGGTGGGGTGCTGCTCGAGCCGATGTTCAAACCGCCCCGGGTCGCCAAACCCGAGATCGTGGTCCTGTGCGACGTTTCGGGCTCCATGTCGACCTTCGCCCGCTTCACCCTCCAGCTCACCTATGCCATCTCCTCGGAGTTGTCGAAGGTGAGGGCCTTCGCCTTCATCGACGGGCTCGATGAGGTCACGTCGTACTTCGGCCACGACGCGGACTTCGCCGACGCCCTCCTCGAGATGAGCCGGTCGGCGTCGCTCGTACGCCGCGACGGCCACTCCGACTACGGGCAGTCGTTCGAGGAGATGCTCATGGGATGGGGCGAGGTGGTGACCCCGCGGACGACCCTCATCATCACGGGCGATGCGCGGACGAACTACCGGCCACCGGGAGCCGACCATTTCGCCGCCCTCACCCGCAGGGCGAGAGCCACGTTCTGGTTGAATCCCGAGCCAGAGCGGTACTGGGACACCGGAGACTCGGTGATGTCGGTGTATGCGCCGTTCTGCGATTCGGTGGAGCAGGTCCGCACACTGCGGCAGCTCGAGCGCTTCGTCGAGCTGGCCGCGCTCCCGATGCACCGGACGCGCCAACTCGCCTGACGGGCCGAAGCCCCTGCCGCGTTCCGGCCAGCGGGGGGATGGGAGGGACGGCGCTGCCGTGATACGGTGATCGCCCAGCGGTGGGACGTGACGCATGTCGATCATCGCCGCCCTCCTCGTCCGCCTCCTCACGCCGACACTTGTGCTCGTCCCCGTCGCCGTGCCTCACATGGTTCCGATCGTGCGTCCCTACGACGGAACCGTCGCGTGCCACGGGCTCGCCGCACCCGACCCGGCGCAGGTGATCCGCCGCTTCGCCCCCGTCGGGCGATGGGCCGGGCACTGGGGAATCGACGTGGCCACACCCGAGGGGTCCGGAGTGGCGGCCATCGGCGCCGGTGTCGCGGCCTTCAGTGGTCGCGTCGTGGACACCGTCGCCGTGACCATCGACCACGGAGGTGGCGTCCGGACGAGCTACTCGTCCCTCGCCTCGGTGTCGGTGCGACGTGGCGAGCGGATCCGCCAAGGGCAGCGCGTCGGGGTATCGGGCATCCACGACGGGCGGGAGGCCTTCCACCTGTCGCTCCGGCGAGGGGCTGCATACCTGGATCCGATGGTGCTGCGTCGGTGCCGCCCGTCGCCGTGGGCGGCCCTCTACCTGGAGGCATCCGGGCCCTATCCTCGTGTCGATGTACGCGATCCTCGGCGGCACGTTCGACCCCCCGCACTTCGGCCACCTGGCGCTGGCGAACGCCGCCGTCGAGCAACTCGACGTCACCGAGGTCCGGTTCGTACCCGCGGGTGATCCCTGGCAGAAGCACGGCATCGAGGTGTCCGATGCCCGACACCGGCTTGCGATGACCAGACTCGCCGCGGCGGAGGACGAACGGTTCGTCGTCGACGACATCGAGATCCGCAGGGAGGGCCCCACCTACTCGATCGACACCGTCGAGGCGCTCGGTCCCGGGTGCATCCTCATCCTCGGTGCGGACGCCGCCCTCGGCTTGCCGACGTGGCACCGCTACGAGGACCTCCTCGACGCCGCCGACATCGCCGTCGTCGAACGCCCCGGCATCGACGTCGCCACGGTGGAGCGGACACTCGGGTGGCAGGTCCACGCCCTGTCGATGCCGATGATGGACGTGTCGGGAACGCAGATCCGCCAGCACGTGAAGGCGGGGTTCTCACCGAGGTTCCTCGTGCCCGATCCGGTCGCCGACTACATCGTCACGAATCGGTTGTACCG
The DNA here is from genome assembly GCA_963792405.1 of uncultured Acidimicrobiia bacterium. Taxonomy (GTDB): domain Bacteria; phylum Actinomycetota; class Acidimicrobiia; order Spongiisociales; family UBA5794; genus SZUA-442. The sequence continues at coordinate 1,194,210 of CAWBVU010000006.1, read as the reverse complement.
GTAGCCGTCGATTCGCGGCCCCACTCCGGTCTATCATCGCCCCCAGATGAGGAGTTCCACGTCACGGGCGACACCTGACGCCATCGAAGCTGCCCGGGTCGCAGCGGCCGCCATCAGCGACAAGAAGGGCGAGGACATCCTCCTCCTCGACCTCTCCGGCCTCCTCGTCGTCACCGACGTCTTCGTCGTGGCGTCAGGCACCTCCACCCGGCACGTGAAGTCCCTCGTCGAGGATGCGGAGGAGGCGTTGCGGCCCCTCGGCAGGCGTCCCATCCGCAGGGAGGGCGTCGACTACGGGGAATGGGTGCTGCTCGACTACGGCGACGTCGTCATCCACGTGTTCGACCGTGAGACGAGGGCCTACTACGAGCTCGAGCGGCTGTGGGCGGACGCCCCGAGGATCGAGTTCCAGCCGAGCCCGTCAACCGTCGAGGGCTAGTACACTTCCCGTTCTTCCAGGGGCTGTAGCTCAGCCTGGCAGAGCACTTGACTGGCAGTCAAGGGGTCAGGGGTTCGAATCCCCTCAGCTCCACAGAGCGCGACGACACGAGTCCTCAGCTATTGCTGGGGATTCTGTCGTTGTGGCGTCGATGTGGGGCTGAGCGAGCACCGGCAGGTGTGGGCTTTCTTGGTTGATTTCTTGGTCCAACCGGCGGGCGTGGAACACGCCGACGTGTTCGACGACCTCACAACGCCTTCACCGATGACCAGGGGCGACCGATTCGGCCGGTTCTGCGTTCCGCGCCTTCAAGCGCATTGTCGAACGAGAAGGTCTCCCGTGGATTCGACTCCACGGACTCCGGCATACGATGGCATCGCTTGCTCTGCAGAGCGGTGTCGATGTCGCAACTGTGTCTCAGCGACTCGGGCATGCCGATGTTGGGATCACCACCCGGATCTACCTTCACGGATCTTGTGACAGCGACCGGTCTGCAGCGCGCACCATCGACTCGGCACTAGCGACCTAGGAGCGGAGCTTTCGGTGTCAGCAATGCGACGGGCTAGCCGACGGTGCATTCGGGTCGGTGAGAGCATCACTGGCTAGGGCCGCAGGCCTTCGTTGATTCGTTCGACTTGCTCGTCGTGATAGCGAGCCTCGGCTTCGTAGGTTGCGGCCACGCTACGCAACACGGCCGCCGTCCGCGGCGATGTGTCCGCAACGCCGACCGCAAGTCCAAGCGACGCTGGCTCGAAGGGCGCCTGTTCTGAATCCACGGAAGATGCACCCCTCAGGGACTCGGTCTGTATTGTGGCCAGAAGCCGTGCGGGAGCTGAAATGACCGAAGACAAGACGCTTGACCCTTGGGATCCCAGAGGTGACGAGTCGACGGACATCGACCCTGAGAGCTGGGACAACATCGACCCGCGCCCAAAGCCCACGTCCGCTGTGGCTCGGCGCAACCCCGGTGTCGGAGCAATCGGTGACCCGATGGACCCGACCACGAAGCAGAAGATGAAAGAGGCGCTCTTTGGTCACGGTGAGAGCCGCTGAGCCCACCGGGTCCTTGAGCACGGCTTGGATGCGATGCCCATGCAGCTCTTAGCGCTGCTGCCTCACTCCGAACGACCTCCTGCGTCCACCCCGCCGGGTGTCTATGTGGACCACCCGACCTACAGTCTCGCGCCCTTAAGGTGTCTGCTCTCTGCTTCTGAGGCCTTCGTGCAGGTGGGAGGTCCAGCATGATGCGGTTCTGGATCGCCTACAACGATGTCCTCCAGATGTTCCCAGAGAACCCGACACAGGACGACCTCATGGAGATCGTGTTGCTCATGGACCATTGGTGGTCGAGGCAAGGGTCCGGCCCTGAGGGGGCGACCGCTCTGTTCCACGAGTACCCCGGCGTCATCTGTGTGCTGCCCGCCGAGTGGGAAGAGAAGGACGCCCTTGCGTTCGCCAACATCGTGTGGACGGTGAAGGAGGCGCACCTCTCGGAGGACGCCTACCAGAAGCTGGTCAGAGTCATGGCAGCGGCTGACGAACGCAGAACAACCACTCCGTAGATCTTGCCAATTTCTAAGCGGGGTCGGCGGGTTGGGAGCTCCTACTAGTGCTTCACCCTTGACCCCACTGCACCGGACTGGCGCATGTTGACCGCCCGCACTCGGGTCAGGTTGACCGTCACGACGGTGCGGCGTTCACCCGGACGGTCCCTGTCGCGCAAGTCGTTGCCGTACTTGGCACCAAGTTGATCTGCAAAGACGTAGTCGTCGTCTGGTTCCACCGTGGCATCACCACGCAACTCGAGATAGCGCGCCCAATCCAATGGATCCTGAATCTGCATCGCGACCTTCGGGTTGGCGACCATGTTCTTCGCCTTCTGCCGTGTGGCGTTGACCGACAACTGCACAGTGCCGTCGGCAGACGCGAGGAACCACACCGTCGACAACTGCGGTCGACCGCTGGCGCCGACCGTGGCCAATGTGGCGTACGGAGCATCCAAGAGGTCGTGGTGGGTCTCGGGAATCTCGGGCATGGATCTCCTTCTTCAGTCGACCGGCACCCTAGCCAGCCGACGGATGCGGGCCATCGCCTCAGCGTCTTGGCGCCATGACCAGGAGGACCTTCACTCGGCGCACCAGCCTGGCGTCATACGCTCATGTCTGGCAAAACGCGTGCACTCATATGTGCCGTTATGCGTGCTGCGGCGATTCGGGGTTCGTTGGTCGATATCGCACAAGCCAAACACCCAAGGCTATGAGGCTGGCTCCGGAAACGAATTGGCCGCCGCTGTCGGGAAAGATGCCACCGCCGACAAAGGTCACCAAGAACAGAGCCGTCCAGCGCAACCGGTGTCGAACCGTCAGCATCGACACTGCTGCGAGGAGAATGGCGACGGCCCCGATCATGCCGCCGTACGTGAACAACACTTCTCCGAACTCAATGTCGAGAACGTCCTCAAGAAGGTTCCCAATCCCCGACACTGCCGTCGCGACCCCAGCGACCAGAAGGAACAATGAACCACGCCGAATCGGTGTCGTCCGCCACCACAGAACGAGGGCCACACCGGTCACAACCCAGCCGACTGTGGTCAACACCGCTGCTGAGTAGTCGAGCAGGGACGATGGGTTCCAATAGACCGGATCTGCCATCTCCATGATGGCGCGGGCGACGACGAGAATCCCTCCCCCCACGAACCACATACCTGTAGATCGCAGAGCTTGCCTTGAGGTATCCGTGCGCAGTGGCTGCATCCGCCCACACTAGGAAACCCCAACCGGGCGATGCTCGCATATGTGCCGATATGGGCGGCCTTCAGAAGCCGGAGACGCCTTCGTTGCCGCATGGGCTCCGAAGCCTCCACAGACAAGCGTGTTGCCCAACCACATACTGGAAGGGCAACGCGTTGCCTGCTGCCAGCGCCCGCACCGTAAGTGCGCGCCGCTCAACCACCTGGTGGCCGATAGTCGGCCTGGATCGCTGCCGCTTCATCAACAGTCTCGGGATCAATGAGCACCACAGTCTCGACGCTGCCGGTTCCTGAAGCCGCGACCATGGCAGCAGCACTCACGGCGTGGGCATCAGATGGCAGATCGACAATGGCGTAGACGTCGGTGCCACCAAACGCGTAATACATCGTCTCAAGGCTGCCTCCAACCGAGGCAAGGGCCGCTTCTACCGCTGCCCTGCGGCCCGTACCGCCGTCTTTCATTGTGCCCTTGACACCCTCGACGTTGAGATGCGATTTGAACAGATACTTCGGCACGCTTCCTCCAATTCGGCTACCGATGCCGTCACACTACATGCTGGAGGGCTCGCCTGCACCGGCCAATCGCATCCGGCAATATGCGCGGATCTTCAGGGAGCGCATATGTGCCGATATGGGCGGGTGTACTTGTGTTGGTGTGGGTGAGAGGATGGTGGGTGGAGGTTGATCTGTGGTCCGCAACCTTGTGGTCGGGGTTGGTGTTGCGGTGATGCTCGTGTCGTGCGGAACCGACAGTGGCCAATCCGATACGACTACCACGGCAACCATCACCACCACCGTGGTCTCGACGACAACGTCTGTTGCATCGTCGTCCACGACGGTTGCCTTCTCTTCCACGACATTGGTTCCTGAGACGACCACCACGGCGTTGTCCTATGAGCTTGGTGTGTGGGCCGCTCCCGCTGATGGGCAGTGGTTCAATGAGTTGCCGATCCCGTGGGTGTATTCCGTTGAGCCTCCCGATACCGGTCCTCCGCCTCAACCGGTGCGTGGATCATCGGGCTGGACTCGACAGGAGGCGGATGTCACGGTCAATGGCTATCCGACCGACTCCGAGACGTGTCGCAACTGCATGTATCAACGAGGCCAGCTGTGGCAATGGCGGGCGGAAGCAGGGTCAGGTGACCCGTTCGGCTTTGAGCCAGGGACCCATTCGGTGGTGTTCACAGCCACCTTTGATGGCGGTGTTGTGGTTGAGGAGGCACGCACTTTCCACTACGACCCGTCTCTGGAAGGTTTCACCGGGTGGATGGTCGACCTTGATCCCGACAAAGGATCGATCACCTTCGCTGCTTCGATGTATGAATCGGCCGAAGAAGATGGGGCAGATACCGGACCCGTCACGTCTGTCGTTGCGTACCCGGTTCGAGACGATGCGACGTTCATCCTGTTGGATGTTGACAGCGGCGGACAACCTCCGTCGTCCACCCTCGGGTTCGAGGAGTTCGCTGACCTCGTGGCACGTGCACACGCTGGCGACTGTGACCGTTGCTTCTACGGCTCGGATTCAGACTTCTTCGCTGAGCCTGACGCCGAACGCGGTGCCGAGTACTTCGTGATCTACCTCAGGGACAGCGAGATCCAGCAGCTTGAGCAAATCTGGAGGCCGTGACAGGCCGCCCATATCCGGCAATATGTTCGGCGTGGCGAGCCCCTCTGGAGTGCTGTGTGTTCTTGGCTGTTTCTTGGCGCAGGTACCGGTTCCGGGTCTGCGCAAGTCCAGGCGCACTCTCGCAATTTCGGCTGTAACTCGCTAAGACCCTTGGTGTGTAACACATTCAGCCAGCTGGATCCCTTGGGGTCGGCGGGCTCTGGGCACCGTCGAGATGACTGGCAGTCAAGGGGTCAGGGGTTCGAATCCCCTCAGCTCCACGGAGAGAGAAACGGCTGAAACCCTTGCGTTGCAGGGTTTCAGCCGTTTTGTCGTTCGCCGCGTGTTGCGACGACTCCGTTCGTTCCGGTCAGAGTCCGCGAGAAGTCCGCGGGACATCCGGACGAAGCCCGGTTCGAGAAGGGATCCAACCCCCCACGGCACGGTGGATGCAGAGCATGGCCGGATGGCCGGGGGAGACCCGTTGCCGCGCATGAGATCACCCGACACCGCTGTCTTGCAGTCCGCGGTCGGAACCGTGCAAGGACTCAGGACCAGCAACACGTGAGGTTGCTCACCGACATGGCGATCACCGCCACGAGCGCCAGTCCCGCGACGACCGCGGCGACCAGGCCTGAGCGACTGCCCTCCCGAGCAGCGCGAATGCCGAACACGAGTCCCGCGACAGGGGCGATCAGGCTGACGAGGCTCGCGGGCCCGTACGCGAGGGTGTTCTCCCCGAAGGTCAAGGAACTGCTCTCGAACAGATCCACATCGAGGAGACCAGCAACCACGAACGACACCACGAGGGCCAGAAGAACCCCCACGGGGGTCAACGCCACCGCCACCCATGCCCACCGGGACCATCGACTCTGCTCGCGGTGCGATGCGACGCTCCCGCCTGTTGACGTCACCACGACTCCTCCGTTCCTCTTCAGCGACAACGCCGGCACATCCTTCCCTACGCGCAGCATCGCGCCGCGCAGGGTCGCTGAACAGAGCCCTTGCAGAAGGAAGACGACGAGCTTGCGGGAGGGTCGGCAATGATTCCCCAGCGACGCGGTTCTCCCGCTCGCCACCGGGTTTGCCCTGACCGAGCCGGTGAACGGCGTGAGCCCCGACCGACGGAAGGAGTATTCCTGTCCGCCTTTCGGGACTCACTCGCGGCTCGCTTCCCTTACCGGCGGTAACCGCTACCACCGACCCTACACCTCGACGGCATCGTCAGTCCGAGAAGCTGTCCGAGAAGCCGGGTGGCCCCTCCGCTGATGGGCGAATCGCGATGCCCGCCCGCACGCCAGCACCACGACCCGTCAGTGGCCGAAGGTCTTGTCGAGGGACTGGTGGGAGTTCCGCGTCTTGTCGGCTCGCTTGGCCGCGCGTTTCTCCTTCAGGGATTTCTCGGCCACCTTCTTCGACTGCTTGCCGCCCTTGTCCTTGTTCGCCATCTGAAACTCCTTGCCGGCAACCGAAGTGGCTGCCTCCCGCCAGTGTCTCACACCACCTCGTCGTCGTGTGGCGGGGGTGGTATCCGTGCAGGGCTCCGGGTGGGGAGGTCGCGGTGCCCGGGTGACACCCGGGTCTCCACCCAACGATCTGCCCAAGTCGCAACGATGTGTGTGGGCGACTGGCTGCTGCGCCCCTTCACGAACCGTCGCGCACACCGTTCCCCGGTCGACATGACCCCGACGGTCGTGTCCACCCTCGCGGATGAGGGGCTGCATCAGTGAGCCGCGAAGAATGCCTCCAGTTCGGCTGCGGTGGGGCTGTGGAGGACGCCGGGAGAGGTCTGGCACACCATTGCCGCCACGGCGCTCGCCGTTCTGACGATCTGGGCGTCGTCCCCGCCCTGGAGCAGTGCGAGGGTGGCGCCCGCCCGGAAGGCGTCGCCAGCACCTGCCGTGTCGCGTGCGTCGACGTCGAACGCGGGGAGAGCTCGCAGCTCGGTGTCGCTTCGTCGATACCACACGGGGCCATCCCCGGTCGTGTGGACGACCAGTCCGGAGCACGCCTCCGCATACGCACCGAGGAGGGATTCCGGTTCGACGTCACCGAACGTTCGGCGTGAGTACTCCGCTGAGACGATCAGGATCGCGGCGGCTGCCGCAATGGGTGACTCGGGGTGCACGTCGATGGTCACATACGGGATGTCGTCCTCCGAGCACCATTCGGCCACCAGCTCGGACTCGTCGTCGAAGAACGGGTCGAGGCACACCACTCGGCTCGAGCGCACGTCCTCTCGTCGTGGTGCGCTCCACGCACGTTCCCGAAGCATGCGGCCGTACGTCGCCAGGATGGTCCGATCGCGCCCCGAGGTGACCACGATCTCGGTGACACCGCCCCCGGGGATCATGGCGACTCGGCTGCAGTCGACCCCTGCGTCGGACAGCCGCTCGACCACCCATCCGGAGGCATCGTCGGTACCGAGTTCGCTCCCTGCCAGCTTGGCCGTCATGCCCAGTCTTCCGAGGACGAAGGCGCTCCCCGCGGCTTCACCGCCGAGCGACCGTTCCAGACGGACGATCTCCGCGTACCCGGCCTCCTCGGGGAAGGCACCTTCGAGTTCCACGAGCGTGCTCGCGGAGATCACCCCGTAGGCATAGACGTCGTACATGGCAGAGCGCTCCCGTGAGACGTCGGCCACGCTAACCGAGTCGACGACGCGCCCGGACTGTCAGGCGTCGGGGCGTGCGCTCCCGATCGAACGACGTGCGTGGCACGACCCGACCCTGACCGCATCTCGTGGCGTACGATGCCGAGGTGCCGTACTCGATCCTCTCGCACACGGCCGATACCGGCGTCGCGGCCACGGCGGAGAGCCTGCCGGGACTGGTCGGGGAACTTGCAGCCGGGATGTTCTCACTCATGGCGAAGCCGACAGGCCCCGAGCGGGAGCGATGCATCGAGATCGACCTGGTCGCGGACTCCGACGAGGAGCTGGTCGTGGACGTCCTCGCCGAGCTCCTCTATCGGTGCGAGGTCGATGACGTGGTCTTCGCCGACTTCGATGTCGAGATGGCCGGACCCCGCCACGTGCATGTCGTGGCACGCGGCGTCGACCTGGCTGACGCCGAGCCCGTTGGACCGCCGATCAAGGCGGTGACCTACCACCGTCTGGCCGTCTCACGGGCCCCCGACGGATCGTGGGAGGCGACGGTCTACTTCGACGTGTGATCGCCGCCGCCCGGACGCGCCTCGGCAGGCGGCCCGCCAGGTGGCACACTGGACGTATGGAGGTCAGGAAGGTCTCCGACAGCCTCTGGACGATCGACCGCTCGGGCGGCATGCGGGTGCCCGGGATGATCTTCTCGTCCGATGCCCTCATCCGGGCGGTCATCGCAGACCGTGCGGTCGAACAGGTGGCGAACGTCGCCCACCTCCCCGGCATCGTGGGTGCATCGTATGCGATGCCCGACATCCACTGGGGGTACGGCTTCGCCATCGGAGGTGTTGCGGCCACATCCGCCGATGACGGTGTCGTGTCGCCGGGTGGCGTCGGCTTCGACATCTGCTGTGGCGTGCGGCTGATCGGGTCGCGGCTGGGGGAGGAGGACTTCACCTCCCATCGCGACGCGATCATGTCCGAACTCGACGCCCGCATTCCCCGCGGGATGGGGAAGGGCGGCATCGCGCCCCATCGCCTGGTCGGCGACGTCCTCACCGGCGGTGCGGCAGCGGCCCTTCGACACGGGTACGGCGTTGAACGCGACCTTGCGCGATGCGAGGAGCGAGGCACCTCGCCGGGCGCGGATCCGTCAGCCGTCACGGACAAGGCCATCGAGCGCGGGAAGCACCAGCTCGGCTCGCTCGGTTCTGGCAATCACTTCCTGGAGGTCCAGGTCGTCGACACCGTCGTCGACCCGGTGGCCGCTCGGGCGTTCGGTCTCGCCGAGGGCATGGTCGTGGTGATGATCCATTGCGGTTCCCGCGGCCTCGGGCACCAGACGTGCACGGACCAGCTGCGCCTCATGGGGGCCGCCATGCACCGGTACGGCATCGACGTCCCGGATCGGCAGCTGGCGAGCGTTCCGGTGTCGTCGCCCGAAGGGGAGCGGTACCTGGGTGCGATGGCGGCTGCAGCCAACTTCGCGTGGGCCAACCGACACATCCTCGGCCACGAGGCGCGGGCTGCGTTCGCGTCGGCACTCGGCACGCCGATCGACGACCTCGGCATGGACCTGGTGTTCGACGTCGCCCACAACCTCGCCAAGATCGAGACCCACGAGGTCGACGGTCGCCCCATCGCCCTCTGTGTGCACAGGAAGGGCGCGACCCGTGCCTTCGGGCCTGGTCATCCGGAGCTCGACGACGACCTTCGCGGTGTCGGCCAGCCCGTACTCGTTCCCGGCAGCATGGGCACCGCCTCGTGGGTCCTGCGCGGCGCCGAGGGCAACCCTGCGTTCGCCTCGGCTGCGCACGGCGCAGGCCGCGTCATGAGCAGGAAGCAGGCCAAGCGCCGTGCACGAGGGTCCGAGGTCCGCCTCGAGCTCGAACGAGGGGGGATCGCGGTCCGCCCGGGCTCGGTGGCGCTCCTCTCCGAGGAGGCCCCCTATGCCTACAAGGACGTGGACGCGGTCGCCGACGTCTGCGACCTCGCGGGGCTGGCGCGCAAGGTCGCACGCTTGCGGCCCCTCGGCGTCGTCAAGGGCTGACACGAGGCCCGCACCCGGTGCCGTCGGTGGGAACGAGCGCCCAGCGCGCCGGCGCCGCCACGAGCGAAGCCGACGTCGCCTCGGCTCGGGTTTGCCGGGACCCCGCGATCCGGTAGATTCTGTGACCGAGGCCATGGGAGCGCTCTCATGACGTCGAGTGGTCGTTTGGGTGCACAGAGCAAGGAGGATGCACGATGACAGCGGTCGGGTCACGCAACCACAGGTGGGGTGCCCTGCTCCTCGCCGTCATCCTCGGTGCAAGCATGCTCGCCACGTTCGCACCCGCTCGGGCGGTGCCCACGGAGTCGACGGCGGTCGTCTTCGACGACATGGAACACGGCGACCCGTCGGCAACGGGTGGTTTGCGTTCAATGGATCCGTCGGTGGCGGCGGCATAGGGCCGAACTCGTCCGACCTGCCGCCCGTCGACGGAGGGACATTCTCGCTCGAGACCGGGTGGGGGTCAGGCGGAATCCCGGGCTTCTTCGGCGGCTTCGGGAGAACCAATCCCGTCAGCCTCGAGGGCACGCAGGTCTTCGACTTCTGGATCAACCCCGACGCCGGCCAGGACTACACGCTCGAGATCAACCTCCAGGATGACGACACCGGCGACGGCACCGCGGTGCCTGCCCAGGACGACGACGAGTTCCAGTTCAACTGCGTCGTCTCGCCGACGGGTCCGTGCGCCATTGCAGGCGGGGGCTGGCAGCACGTGTCGATCCCGCTCACCGACTTCTTCGACGACAACAGCTTCCTGACCGGCGGCAACGGCACCCTCGATGCGGTCCCCGTCTCCGACGGCGGCAACGGCCAGCTCATCAACGTCGTCATCGCCGTCATCGGCAACAGCGGGTCCGATGCCACCTTCCGCACCGACCAGTGGGCCTTCACCGCCACCATCGTGGACGACTTCGAGGGCGGCCTCGCGGCAGGCACCGACGGCGATGGCAATGCCATCGGCTTCACCACCTTCAACGATGCCGGCAGCACGGTGGCCATCGCGACCACGGACACACCACCGGCGGCGGTTCCCGGAGCGTCGCCCGGGAACCGGGTCCTGGCAGTCGAGACGAACGTCAACGACAGCTTCGGCTTCGCGGGCGTCATCCACGCCTTCGAGAACGAGGCCGTCGACACCTGGTCCCCCCAGGACTGGAGTGGCTTCACCGGATTCTCGTTGTGGCTCTACGGCAACAGCACGGGCAAGACGCTGTTCGTGGACGTCCTCGACAACCGCGCCCCGGGCACGACCGGCGACACGGCAGAGCGGTTCTCCACCGACATCGTCGACGACTTCACCGGCTGGCGGTTCCTCCAGATCCCGTTCAGCGACCTGAGCCGCAAGGAGGTGGGCAACGGTGCGCCCAACGACGGGCTGACCCTCACCGAGGTCCACGGCTGGGCGTTCGGCGTCTTCAACGCGGGACAGGCGTTCACCAACTACCTCGACGACATCTCCCTGTACGGAGTGGCAGAGGTCCCCGAACTCGCCGTCGGCTTCGCGGCGAACTCGTTCGACATCGCCGAGGGCACGACCGGAGAGGCGCTGGTGCGCCTCAATCGGCCCATGAACGACGATGACCCCTCGGAGGTCACCGTCGTATTCTCCTCGTGCCGTAGCCAACTCGTGAAGAGCTGCTCGTCGATCTCGTCGTCCTCGTGGATGTGGAGGTAGTGCGTCGCCTCGTCCTTGGACGCGACAGGGGGACGCGGATCGAGCGACGCCCCGTTCAGGAACGTCACCTTCACATACCTCGTGAAGCAGTGGAAGCTGAGGAACCATCCGAGGTCCTCCGTGCCGTAGAACGGCGAGTTCCACCGCACCGCCTTGCGGACGTCGGGCACGCTCCGTTCCACGAGCGCGTCGAGCCTTCGCCCGACGTCGCCCTTCCATCCCGGCATGGCGTCGAGGTAGTCCTGCACCGGGCCGTCCCCGTCACCCTTGGCAGATCTGGGGATTCCCTCCCGCCAGCAGTTTCGGCCCGTCGTCATCCGCTTCCGACATCACGGTCCTCCCGTCGTGTCGACCGGGATCCGGGCTCGGACGATTCCGCGGCGCACGGCACGGCTCAACGGATCAGCTCGCCGAGGGCCGCGAAGCGCAGCATGTGCGCCTGGCCGGCGTGGAGTGCGTACTCGTCGATCATCTTGATGAGCGTGGCCCCGAGGGGCATCCCGTGCCCTGCCCCGCGGCGTCGAGCGAAGGCATCGCGGCAACCGCGAAGTCCGCCTTCGCCACCTCCGCGACGTAGCGGTCGAGGTCCTCGTCGAGCGTCTCGACCGATCCGCCCGCATAGTCGTCCTCCCCGTACACCATGACCCGGTCACCCCCACCGAGGCCCCAGGTGAGGTACACGTGTTCCATCTGGGTCATGTGGCGCACGAGACCGAGGACGGAGAGCTCGACGGGGGGTATCGACCACGCGACGAGGTCCTCCGGCGTCAAGTCCCGCAACTTGCGGAGGAACTCGTGGCGCTGGTAGGCGAGCCAATCCTGGAGGTTGCGGCGGGTATCGGTCGTGGGGACGGGTTGCTCCCACTTCGAGAGGTCCAATCCGCGTACACGCTCACCTGACATGGTGACCAGCCTACGGGTCCCTGAGTCGCTGCACCGGGGACCACCGGGGATCACGTCGCGACCACGCGCACGAAGCCCCCGATCAGCGGGGGCTCCGTGCGCTGTCGCTCACCCTCGGGGGCGGGCTCCTCCTTCGTGTTCAGGGCTCGACCACCTCGATCGCCGCGGGTCGCCACAGGTGGTCGTAGTAGTTGTCCCCGTCGCTCGTGGCGGTGGTGAGGCAGTCGATCAGGTAGGTGTTCCCTGCCGTCACCGGCACGGACCAGCTCTGCGTGCCCCCCGGCGGCACGTCGGCGTAGTACGCGAGCTCACCGTCCGGGACCTCATCGCCCGGCGGCAACGCGATGTCGGTACCTGCCGGCCTGTCCGCCAGCTGATCGTCGAGCGCCGGGCCGCTCATCATCCACACGGCGAACGTGATCATTCGCGTGCTGTCATTGACGACCTCGATTTGGAGGTCACCCGGCGTGAGGGCGGTCGCGCCATCCCAGGTGCAGGTCTCGCCGTCGCAGGTGACGACGGGCTGCGCGTCCGCCGCGGCCACCGGCTCACCCTCCCCACCCATGAGGAGAATGGCACCGCCGACGACGAGGAGGACGACGATGAAGGCTGCGGCGACCGCGGCCACCGGCTTCCAGCCCCGTACTCGCTCGTCGGTGGGTCGTGCCTGGGTCGTCTCTGTCGTATCCATGATCGTGCTCCCTTCGAACGTCGGGAGGGCGGCTTCGTCCCTCGTCAAGGGCAGGAGGCTCGGATCCGGCACCGGATTGGCCTGCATGAACAGGGCGAACACCCGATCCGTGTCGCTCACGATGCTCCACCTCCTGTGACCTCGGCGACCCGTGTGATCCCGTGGAGCGCTCGGCACTGCCGTGCGAGCCGCCGCTTCGCCCTCGCCAGCCGCTGGTCGACCGCGGGGACCGAGCATCCGAGCACGTCAGCGATCTCCTTGTGGGAGAGCCCCTCCCACGCAGCAAGCGCCAGGACCTCGCGGTCGGCACGGCTCAGCCGGGCGGCGGCCTCGAGTACGGCGTCGTACTCGAAGCGACGCACCACGATCGTCTCCGGTTGCGCAGGACCCTCCTGCCGGGACGTAGCGATCCGCTCCGTCAGGTTGCGGAACCGTCGCAGGCTCCGCCTCCTCCGGTAGACGACTCGCCGTGCCACGACGTAGAGCCACGGCAGCGTCGCGTCCCCCGTTGGGACGTCACCGATGCGCCGCCACGCGGTGGCGAACACCTCGTTGGCGGCGTCGTAGGCGTCATCGGCGGGGATCCGCCGCAGGCAGTAGGCGAGGACGGCACGGAAGTGCTCGTCGTAGATCGCCCTGAACCGCCGGTCGGTCGCCGAGGCCATGAGGCCACTCCTGGGCTCACGCGGGCTCGAAACCCGCTCTCACATCGTACATCTCCGGCACCGGCGCGTCCCTGACACCTTCCGCGCGGCCGATGAACGATCACCCCGGGCGCTCGCGGGCGCGGGCGGCGCTTCCCTCGTGTCACTCCGAGAAGGGATGCGGCGATCCCAGTGGTAGCGTCGGCGCATGTCCGAGTTGAAGCCGTTGCTCGCAGAGGAGGTCATCAGCGGGCGCGTCGCCGAGCTCGCCGCTGAGCTCGACGAGGCGTACCGGGACTCCGACGTGGTCGTCCTGATCGGCGTGCTCAAGGGCTCGTTCATCTTCCTCTCCGACCTCGCACGGCGGCTGTCCGTGCCGCATCGCATCGAGTTCATCGCGGTGTCGAGCTACGGCGATCGCGAGAGCGACCATGCCGAGTCGCTCAGACTGCTCATGGATGTCCGCCACGACATCAGCGGCCAGGACGTCTTGCTCGTCGAGGACATCGTGGACACCGGCCACACGATCGCCTACCTGCGCCGGATGCTCGAGGCTCGAAGGCCTGCATCGCTACGGCTCTGCACGCTCCTGCACAAGCCCGACCGCACCGAGGAGCACGTGGAGATCGACTACCTCGGGTTCTCCATCCCTGACGTCTGGGTCGTCGGCTATGGCCTCGACTACGCCGAGCGGTACCGCACGCTGCCGTTCATCGCCGAGCTGCCACCCGAGATGCGGTAGGCGCCGATCGCTGCGTCACCGATCGAGGCGCAGGGCTTCCGGGTGGTCGGGCGTGGGTGCGTCGATGATCACGGCGGCGAGATCGGCGTACCGGCTCGCGTCGGGCGGGAGTTCGGGGTTCCGTCCATGAGGCACCGTCACGAGGCCGAGGTCGACCGGTTCATCGTCCCGATCCGCGGCCGCGGACGGATCGACCGTGCCGATCGACAGGTCGTAGCGGCGCATGGTCGCTTCCGAGGACAGTCGGTCGGATGCGACGAGCCAGAGGCGGTCCCGAGGGCTGAGATCGTCGTCCGGATCCCCCACGCCGACGTCGAATCCGGTGCGTGCGAGCGGACTCGACTCCACTGCCACATCGAGCAACGAGGAGAGCAGTGCGCCCACGTTCATCGCGATCACATGGCACCACGGCGCGTCGCCGACCACCCGCACGCTCACCGTGTCGTCACGACCTGACCAATGGATCTCCTGGACGAGGCGGAAGACGAACCTCGCGATGTTCTTGAAGCATCGGGTCGCCTCGGACGCCGGGTCGGCCTCGACGACGAGCGGGTCGGCGAGCGTGTGGAGCGGGATGACGGCGCCCGCGACGGGAATGGATTCGGTCACCGGGGCATCGTACGGGCGTCATGAGCGGGACGCGACCGGGTGCGCCTGGATCGCGTCGTCACCAACTCGGCCAAAGGCCGACCCATCCTCCCGCGTAGGCGAGGATCTCGACCGTGCCGATGACGATCGCCGTCACGCCCACCCACTGCCATCGATACAGGTGCGGGTCACGCCGCACCGTGACCACCCCGAAGACGCCCAGGATCACCGCGAGGGGAGCGGCTGCCTGCGTGATCGCCTGGAGGACATCGAGGGACACGGCTTCCGTGGCGACGTCCTCCTGGCCGCTCTTGGCGATCGGGATCAACACCAGGACCCACAGCAGGTAGATGAGGGGCACGGCGACCGCGAGCACGAGTGCCGACACGCTCGCCGTGGGGATCGGCCGCGGGTCGGTGACCTTCTCCGTCATGGTCGGATCCGACTCGGCTCAGGCGACGGGACCTCCGACGAGGTGGCGCGATGGTGGTGCATGTGGTGGCAGGGCGACGGTGGCGAGTACACGGACGAGTGTACGGAGCGAGCGCCCGGCTGGTCGGCCATGCCGCCATTCGAGGCGGGCGTCACCCGGCGGTTGTGCGCCCGTTACCGGTGCGGCGGTTCGTGTCGACGATGGCCGCGAGCGCAAGCGCCGCCGTGAAGATCAGCATCACGTGGATGAAGTAGCCGTATCGGGGCTTCGCCCAGTACAGGACGGTGCGCAGGACCCAGCTCGACAGGATCAGTGGCACGATGAGCCAGACGATCTGCCTCGACCACGTCCGGTAGGCGAGCAGGCCGGCCACGCTCAGGACGAGCAGCACGGGAATCGCCAGCGCGAAGTCGTACGCCCAGTCGAATCGGATCGGGTTCTCGACGAACGACACCGGATCGAGTGGATCGCCCCCCGGTACGAGGCCCCTCGTGCTCCAGTAGAACGCGTAGTCGGGCGTCCGGAGGAGTTCCGTCGTCCCGTACGCCACGTCGGCCACGAGGCGCACGGGATTCTCCCTGAGGTAGGCGAAGCCGAGCTCCCATCCGAGGCGATTCGCCTCCTCCGTGCCGAGGCCTTCCAGCGGGCTCCCCTCGGGGTACCAGCCGTAGGTACCCGAGTCGTTGTGGGCGAAGTAGAAGTTGATGCCTGCACCGTCCGACAGCCCAGTCTCGGGGCTCGCGATGAGGGAGTTCCGCACGTACCAGGGCATCACGACCAGGGCGATACCCACGCCCAGCACGACGGTCAGCCTCAGCCTGTCCCGCCGTGAGGTGATGGACGATCCCATCCAGAGGAACAGGACGAGCGCGGGCACGTAGAACACCCCCTCGCCCCGCGTGAGCATGGCCATGCCGGCGCACACACCCGCAACTGCAGCGAGCAGGTAGGACCGATCGGTCACACGGAGCAGGAACAGCATCGACAGGAGCATCAACACGATGAACAGGTGCTCGGTGGCGAGCACAGGGCTGAACAGCACGAAGAGAGGGAGGAGCGCGAAGAGCCCCGCTGAGATGATGGCCGTCCGCCTGTCCGGGAACAGGCGGAGACCGACCGCGTACACGAGCCCGATCGTCGCGGTCGACAGCACGACCGAGCTGAAGCCCAGCCACGTCGCAGAGCGCGACACAAGCGACCACAGGGCGAGATGGAACGGGTGCATCGGCATGTAGAAGGACGTCGGTTCGGGATAGCCGAACTGGCGATGGTCGATCAGGTCGGCGGCGAGTTGCCGGTATGCATGCCAGTCCGACACCGGTGTCGGTTGGGCATACAGGAGCCACGCCAGTCTCAGAGCGAAGCCGACCCCCAGGATGACCAGGATCGCCCGATTCGCGCGCACCCACGCCAGGGCGCGGACCGAGACGTCCTCCTGGGAAGGCTCCCGGCTGCCTTTCACGGCGGTCATCGACGTCGCATCCTGCACCCACGGTACCGGGACCGGATCGCCACGGCGTCCAGGCGGCGCCGCGAGACGCCGGTTGGCGACCGTGCCAGCGCCGTGACCTCGTGACTGAGCGGTCACCGATGTCGCGGATCAACACCGCTAGCCTCGCAGCGATGGTCGACCTGAGTGCCTACATCGCCGACGTGCCAGACTTCCCGGAGCCCGGCATCATCTTCAAGGACATCACGCCGCTCCTCGCCCACCCGCAGGCATTCCTGCAGGCCGTCGACGAGATGGCCGGCCCGTTCCTCGACAAGGGCGTCGACATCGTCGTCGGCATCGAGTCCAGGGGGTTCCTCCTCGCAGGGTCGATCGCCGAACGGATCGGGTCAGGCGTCGGGCTCGTCCGCAAGCCGGGGAAGCTCCCGAGGAAGACGGTGAGGGTGACCTACGACCTCGAGTACGGCACCGATTCCCTCGAGATCCACGCCGACGCCTTCGATGCCGGGGCGAACGTCCTCATCGTCGACGACGTACTCGCCACGGGGGGAACGCTGGCAGCCACGCGGGAACTCGTCGAGAAGGCCGGTGGGCGGGTCGTGGGCGCCACGATGCTCATGGAACTCTCCTTCCTCGAGGGCAGGAGCCGCTTCGACCTCCCACTCCACGCCGTCCTCACCTACTGAGCCCGCCACACAGGACCGGCCGTCGGGTCTGCTCCCATCGATGGCGGGTACGATGACCCGATGGAACCCACGCGGCTGACGAAACTCGAGGCAGGCATGCCGATCGTCTGGGGCGGCAGCCATGTCACTCACGTCGACGAGGCGCTTGCATCCGCCTTCGCCCCCGGGGATGAGCTCATCGTCATGCAGGACAGCGGGGAGCTGCTCCATGTCCCCGCGGAGTCCGCCCGGATCGCGCGCGAGGCCGTCGGTGCCGCCGTGGCGGCGTTTGCCTCGATGGGCGAAGTGTCGGACGACCAGATCACCGCCTTCTACCTCGCCTTCGCGGATGCGCTCAGGGACGACGAGCAATTCGCACCGATCGCCGCGGCGAACGACGCCGACGTCGAGCGCGCCAGGGCGCGCGGTCGATCGGTCACCAGGCTGATCCTGGACATCACGATGCGAAAGGGGATGATCGCAGGCCTCGAGGGCTGGGCGAGTGCTCCCTCAGGTCGGGGCGCCGTCATGGACGTCATCGACCACGACGGCTGGCGGCTCGAGCAGGTCATCGACGGCCTCGGCGTGATCGGATTCGTCTTCGAGGGCAGGCCGAACGTGTTCGCTGACGCGACCGGGGTGATCCGAGGCGGCAATACGGTCGTGTTCCGCATCGGATCGGACGCGCTCGGCACGGCGGAGGCGATCGTCACGCACGCGTTGATGCCCGCTTTGGAGGCGAGCGGGCTCCCGCCGGGGGCGGCGTCGCTGGTCGCCAGTGCGGACCGAGCCTCGGGATGGGCGATGATGGGGGATCCCAGGCTGTCGCTCGCCGTCGCCCGCGGGTCGGGCCGTGCCACCGCACAGCTCGGTGCCGTCGCACGGCAGGCAGGCAACGCCGTGAGCCTCCACGGTACGGGCGGTGCATGGATCGTCACCGGTGCCGATGCCGACGCAGGGCACTTCGCCGCGGCCGTGTATCACTCGCTGGATCGCAAGGTCTGCAACACGCTCAACACGGTCTGCGTCGTCGAGGCGAGGGCCGACGAGCTCGTCCCTGCCTTCCTCGAGGCCCTCGAACGTGCCGCACAGCGAAGGGGAACGAACCCGAAGCTCCACGTCGAGGGATCGGCCCGTCGACCACGTGCCAGCCGACTGGTTCACCCGCGAGGTCCCGATCTCGCGGGCCGGAGGCGGCGTGATCGAGCCCCTTGCGGAGCCGATCGGATCGGACGACCTCGGCAGGGAATGGGAGTGGGAGGACAGCCCCGAGGTGACGCTCTGCGTCGTCGCGTCGGCCGACGAGGCGGTGCAGCTCTTCAACGCCCAGGCGCCGAAGTTCGTGGCCTCGCTGATCTCGGACGACGCCGAGGCACACGAACGGTTCTTCGCGGCGATCGACGCACCCTTCGTCGGCAACGGCTTCACGAGATGGGTCGACGGGCAGTATGCGCTCGACAAGCCGGAGCTGGGTCTGTCCAACTGGGAGCACGGGAGGCTGTTCGGTCGCAGCGGCATCCTCTCGGGCGATTCCGCCTATTCGGTGCGGATGCGGGCCATCCAGAGCGATCCCGACCTCGGACGCTGATACCTCGACCACTCCGGCGCACGGCGGAGGGGGAATCGGTGTCGGGTCGATCACGGACTACGATTCCGCATTCGCGAGGAGACCCATGCCCCCCTACGACTTCAAGGACATCGAGGCCCGCTGGCAGCGTGCCTGGGACGAGGAGGGGGTCTACCGCGTCCCGAACCCCGGCGATCCGGGCTTCGACGACACGAAGCCCAAGAAGTACGTCCTCGACATGTTCCCCTACCCGTCGGGAGCGGGCCTGCACGTGGGGCATCCGCTCGGCTACATCGGCACCGACATCTTCAGCCGCTACCTCCGCATGCGGGGCGACAACGTCCTCCACCCGATGGGATTCGATGCCTTCGGCCTGCCGGCCGAGCAGTATGCCGTCGAGACGGGTGTGCACCCCGCGGTGTTCACGGAGGAGAACGTCAAGAACTACACGCGCCAGCTCAAGGCGTTCGGTTTCTCGTACGACTGGGATCGCAGCATCGCGACGACCGATCCCGACTACTTCCGATGGACGCAATGGATCTTCCTCCAGCTGTTCGGCTCCTGGTTCGATGATCAGCAGCACAAGGCCAGGCCGATCTCCGAACTGGTCGCCGAACTCGAGTCCGGCCATCGCTCCGCAGACGGGGTGATGTGGCAGAACCTCGAGGAGGCCGACCGGAGGGCCTACCTCGACAGCCAGCGCCTCGCCTACATCGACGAGGTCCCGGTGAACTGGTGCCCTGCCCTCGGCACGGTGCTCGCCAACGAGGAGGTCACGGCGGAGGGCAGGTCCGAACGCGGAGACCACCCGGTCTATCTGCGTCCCCTCCGGCAGTGGATGCTGAGGATCACCGCCTACGCCGACCGCCTCATCGACGACCTCGATCTCGTCGATTGGCCCGATTCGGTGCGCACGATGCAGCGCAACTGGATCGGCAGGTCCGAGGGTGCCCACATCGTGTTCGAGGTCGAGGGCCACGTCGAGCCGCTTCGGGTGTTCACCACCCGTCCCGACACCGTGTTCGGTGCGACCTACATGGTGCTGGCACCCGAACACCCGATGGTCGATGAGATCACGGCCGATGCATGGCCCGACGGGACCAGGCCCGCCTGGACCCTCGGGATCGACACGCCCCGCGACGCGGTCGCCGCCTACCGACGCGCGACCTCCCAGCGCTCCGAGCTCGATCGCCAGGCAGACGACAGGACGAAGACGGGTGTGTTCACTGGCACCTTCGCCCTCAATCCGCTCACGGGTGGGCAGATCCCGATCTTCATCGCGGACTACGTGCTGATGGGGTACGGAACGGGCGCCATCATGGCGGTTCCCGGCCAGGACGAGAGGGACTGGGAGTTCGCCGAGGCATTCGACCTCCCCATCATCCGCACCGTGCAGCCGCCGAAGGACTTCGATGGCGATGCCTACCTCGGTGACGGACCTGCGATCAATTCCGGTTTCCTCGACGGACTCGACGTTCCCGCAGCGAAGCACCGCATCATCCAGTGGCTGGAGGTCAACGGGCACGGCGAGGGGACGACCACCTACAAGCTCAGGGACTGGCTCTTCTCCAGGCAGCGATATTGGGGTGAGCCGATCCCCATCCTGCACGGTCCCGACGGCGAGCTGCGGGCGGTGCCAGAGGCGGAGCTCCCGCTCGTCCTCCCCGAGGTCGCCGATTTCCGGCCCCATGCCTCCGACGACGAGCACGCCGAGCCGACCCCGGCGCTGGCGAAGGCGGCCGACGACTGGAAGTACGTAGAGATCGATGGCGTGCGATACACCCGCGAGCTCAACACGATGCCCCAGTGGGCGGGCTCGTGCTGGTACTACCTGCGGTACATCGACCCGACCAACGACGCCGTTCTGGTCGCCCCCGAAGCAGAGCGCTACTGGATGGGGGAGCACGGCGTCGACCTCTACGTCGGCGGCGTCGAACATGCCGTCCTCCACCTGCTCTATGCGAGGTTCTGGCACAAGGTCCTCCACGACCTCGGCCACGTCCATACCCCCGAGCCCTTCGGCAGGCTCTTCAACCAGGGCTACATCCTCGCCGATGCCTTCCAGGACGCCCGCGGCGTCTACGTGCCCGCGGACGAGGTGGTCGAGTCCGATGGCGTCTACCTGTTCGAGGGGGAACCCGTCACGAGGGTCTACGGGAAGATGGGGAAGTCCTTGAAGAACTCCGTCAACCCCGACGAGATCTTCGACGAGTACGGCGTCGACACCCTGCGGCTGTACGAGATGTTCATGGGCCCACTGGACACCTCGAGGCCGTGGTCGACCCGCGACATCGTGGGGGTCCACCGTTTCCTCCAGCGACTGTGGCGGAACTTCGTCGACGAGGACACGGGGGACCTCCTCGTATCCGACGACGCGTCGACCGGTGAGCTCCAAGTGCTGCTGCATCGCACCATCGAGGCGGTGACCCACGACATGGAGAACCTCCAGTTCAACACCGCCGTCGCACGGCTGTTCGAGCTCAACAACGCCCTCGTCGGCGAGGACCTCGTCCCCGCAGACGTGGCGTCCGTGCTCCCTCGCCTGCTCGCACCGCTTGCACCTCACATCACCGAGGAGCTGTGGCATCGCATGGGCAAGGAGGGCTGGGTCGTGGCGGCTCCGTGGCCTCGGTACCAGCCCGATCTGATCGCCGTGGAGACTGCCACGATGGTGGTTCAGGTCAACGGCAAGGTTCGCGACCGTATCGAGGTCCCCATCGCGATCACGGAGGATGAGGCGGTGGCACTCGCGCTGGCGTCGGAGCGGGTCCAGGCCCACATGCACGGTGAGGAGCCGCGAAAGGTGATCGCGCGACTCCCGGGCGTCGTCAGCCTGGTCGTGTGATCCCTGCCACCTCCGCCGCGATCGCTGCAGGATTGGCCGATTCGGGACTCCCGTACCGGGCTGCGATGATCGCACCGATGCCGGGCACGCTCCGTTGGGCCGTGGGGAACAGGGCCACGGCGATCACCATCGGCCACCGCATCTTCATACAGCCCGATCGATTCGATGACGTCGCAGGTGGGAGGGCCCCCGAGCTGCTCGCGCACGAGCTGATCCACGTCGAGCAGTGGGCACGCCTCGGTGCGTGTGGCTTCCTCTCGCGATACCTCGGTGACTACGCGCGGCTGAGGCTGCTCGGGCTGTCCCACCACCCCGCGTATCGGCACATCCGCGCCGAGTGGGAGGCCTACTCGGGGTCGAGGGATATCGTACGGCGCCCATGATGGAGTCCTCAGCACCGCCGCAGCGCCCCGACGGCTACCTGATCGAGACCCGCTGGCGGTTCAGGGACTTCTTCTTCGCCTTCCTCGCAGGGCTCGCGAGCTCCCTCCTCGTATCGGTGGTGGTCGCAACGGTGGGGGCGGATCCCCTCGCCCCGACGCCGTTCGCGCTGATCTACGTCGGCCAGTTCGCAGGTACGTTTGCGGCGATCATGTGGCTTTCGCGGTCGAGGGGCACCGGGTCGCTCGCCACCGACGTCGGTCTCGTCGTCAAGCCGGGGGACTGGTGGGGGGTCCCTGCCGGTATGGGCCTCCAGATCGCCATCGCCCTGATGACCGCGCCCCTCATCTTCTGGCTGTATCCCGATGGCCCCCCCGAGCAGGCCGTCGCGGAGATCGCGACGACGTCACAGACGCTGCTCGACCAGGTCCTGGTGATCGTCGCCGTGGCCGTCGGGGCGCCGATCATCGAGGAGATGCTCTTCCGCGGCGTGCTGCTGTCGACGCTGCGCCGCCGTCTTCCGGCATGGGCGGCGGTCGCGATGTCGGCCGTGGTCTTCGCGGCGATCCACCTCGTCGATCCGAATGCGGCGGCCGCGGTCCCGGGTCTGTTCCTCCTGGGCCTCGTGCTCGGATGGACCGCCCTGAGACGAGGCGACCTCTCCCTCGCGATTCCCCTCCATAGCGGGATCAACCTGCTGGCGGCGATCTCCCTGCTGTGGGGTGACGAGCTCATCCAGTGGTCCGAGGACCAGCTCCGACAGATCGAGGGCATCGTCCGCGTGCTCCCGTTCTGAGGCATCTACCGGGACGTGGCCCGGACGTCGCTGGGCATGCGGGGGTCGCGGTCAGGGGTCTTGTGGCAGTGCGCCGCATCCGCTAAACGTGTCGATGGCGGTGGTGCGAGGTGTCATGGGAAGCGCACGCGCCAACCTCCAGGTCACCGTCATCGGGCTCGCCGCCGTCCTGGTGATCGCGGGTGTCGCATGGTTCGGGATCGGCGATGTGGCCCCACCCCCGGTCGTCGATGCCGGCCCCACGATCGTCGACTCCGAGATGGTCGCCGTGCACGTGTCCGGCGCGGTCGTCCGGCCGGGACTCGTCATGGTCCCCGGCGGGGCCCGCGTCGCCGATGCCGTCGCCGCTGCGGGTGGCGCGACCGCCGACGCCGATCTCGCTCGCACCAACCTCGCCGCGCCGGTACGAGATGGGGAGCATGTCGTGGTGGCGTCGGACCGGGACGATCCGAACGTGCGCACCGAACCCGACGGCATCGATCTCAACACCGCCTCAGCGGGCGAGCTCGAGGCGCTCCCCGGCGTGGGGCCTGTACTGGCTGAGCGGATCGTGGCCTTCCGCACCCAGCACGGACCCTTCGCCACCGTCGAGGACCTGCTCGACGTTCCGGGGATCGGCGAGGCGAAGCTGACCCAGATGCGAGAAGCGATCGCGGCACCGTGACGGTCACGGGACGCTGGTGCCTCGCCGGCGCCGGCGCGGTGTCCCTCGGTGTCGTTGCTCCGTCGCTTCCGGGCGCCGTCGCGGCGGCGGTGATCTGCTGGCTGGCGGTGCGGCGCTTCCTTCCGTCGGGAGCTGCGGTGCTGGCGGTCCTCGTGATGGCAGGGGGAGTGTCGGGTGCCGTTGCGGATCGTCGCGCCGCAGCGGACCTGCCCACGTCCGTCGCCGCGCACACGGGGCGCTTCGACGTCCGATTGCGGGAGGATCCATCACCGCGCTGGGACGGTCTCGCCGTGGGAGCGATCGCCGCCATCGACGGGGTGCGCTGGAACGGGCCTGCGGTCGCGGTCGGGCCCGGACTGGACGAGGCGACAGCGGGGGACACGGTCGTCGTCGAGGCAACGGTACGTCCCGGCCCGCGTCGCCTCGGACGCCACGAGGTCGTCGGCACCGTCGAGGTCGATGAGGTGGTGGCCCTGCGATCGAACCGGTCGCCGGTCTTCGTGATGGGCAATGCCGTGCGGTCACGTGTCCGGGAGGCGTTCCCACGCGGCGATCCCGTCGATGCGCTGATCGCGGGCCTCGTCATCGGCGATACGACGCATCTCCCCGCGGGGCATGAGGAGGACCTCCGACGTGCGGGCCTTGCGCACTTCGTGGCCGTGTCGGGATCGAACGTCGCCCTGTTCCTCGGCGCGTGGTGGATCGTCACGATGCCCGTCGCCATCCACCCACGACTCCGCGTCGCCACAGGCCTGGTGGGCCTCGCGGTGTTCGTCGTTGCGACACGCTGGGAGCCGTCGGTGGTGCGCGCCTCGGCGATGGCGCTCGTGCCCCTGCTCGGCGGGCTCGTCGGGGTGCCCGTCGATGCATGGATGGCCCTGGGGGTGGCGACGGGAGCGTTGCTGCTGGTGTCGGCGGACCTCGCGACTTCGATCGGCTTCCTCCTCTCGGTCCTGGCAACGGCGGGTGTGCTCGTGGGTGTACGCGCCGTGCGGGGGCGAGCACCGGGATGGCTGTGGGTACCGCTCGGCGCCACCGTCGGTGCACAGGCCGCCGTCGCTCCGTTGCTGCTTGCCGTCTTCGGCTCGATCCCGCTCGTCGCGCCGATCACCAACTTGGTCGCGGCGCCGGTCGTGTCACTGACGACGGTCTTCGGCCTCGCGTCCGTCATGCTGCCGCTGCCGGTGCTGGCCTCTGGCGCTCGAATCGGCGCGGCCGCGCTGCTCGCGATCGCAGAGAGGGGGGCAGGGGGGCCTCAGCTCGGGTGGCTCCCGTTCCTCGCCGTGGCGGCGTTGACAGTCGTCACGGCGATGCCCCGGTCGAGGCCGCTGGGCATGGCGCTCGTGTGCGCGACGGTGCTCGTGATGCCCGTCGACG
Organism: uncultured Acidimicrobiia bacterium; assembly: GCA_963792405.1. Lineage (GTDB taxonomy): Bacteria > Actinomycetota > Acidimicrobiia > Spongiisociales > UBA5794 > SZUA-442. The sequence goes on along the minus strand of CAWBVU010000006.1, from coordinate 1,169,340 downwards.
GGGTCCCGTGGCCGTCCACGCCCACCGTGGTCGTCTTGGACATCGGCCAGGGTGATGCGATCCTCCTCAAGGACCCATCGGGTCATGCCATGCTCGTCGACGGGGGACGGGATCCGCGGTCGCTGGACCGGGCGCTCAGGCGCCATCGAGTGTCGAGACTCGACATCCTCGCGGTGACCCATGGCGATCTCGACCACGTCGGTGGCCTCGTCGACCTCCTCGCAAAGGTCGACGTCGACGAGGTGTGGATCGCGAGGTTCGCCACACGGTCGGAGGCACTCGACGACGTGCTCGCCGATGCGACCCGCGCGGGGGTTCCCGTCCGGGAGGTCGGACGTGGAACGTCGGTCCGGCTGGGCGCCATGACGGTCGACGTGGTGGGGCCGGCACGTCGGTACCTGGCCGACAACGACGGCTCGATCGTCCTCCTCGCCTCATGGCGACGCTCGATCCTGCTGCCCGCCGACGTCGAGGCCATCGCACAACGCGAGCTGCCTGCGTTGCGCCCCGACGTGATGGTCGTGCCCCATCACGGCTCGTCGACGACCGACCTCGACTGGCTCGAACGAACCGTCGGGCAGGTCGCCGTCCTGTCGTACGGCGAGAACACCTATGGGCATCCCCATCCCGACGTGCTTGCGGCCCTCGACGAGGCGCGGGTGATGGTGCACCACACGATGCGCGAGGGTGACGTCACGATCCCGCTCGGATGAGCCACCCGTGCGGGGAAGCCATGTCGCCAGCCCTCGCTACATTGCCCCCATGGGATGGCATGCCGTCGTCGGGCCCCGTGAGGCGGGTCCCTCGGAACGAGAGCAGATGATCGACCAGGCGCGTCGGCTCCTCGTCGCTGACGGCGTCGACGACCCCCTCCGCATCGACGTCCCCGCGAAGGGGACGGGGGCAGAGGAGGGAGGTGCCCTGCGCGATCCCGTCGCGGCCATCGTGCCCGCCCTCCAGTCGGGCTCGCTGTTCGGAGGTGCCACCGGCGTGATCGTGGCGGATGCCCAGTCCCTGCTGAAGGCGGAGGTCGACACCATCGCCGAGTTGATCGCGTCGTCCGACCCTTCGGCGGCGAGCGTCGTGTTCGTTGCATCGGGGGCCGTGCCCGCAGCCATCAAGAAACTCCTCAGCGGCGAACAGGTGTCGGTGAAGGCCATCACCGAGCGGGACGCCGCCGCGTGGCTGACCGACGAGACGAAGGCGAGGGGCCTACGGATCGACCAGGATGCCCGCACCGAGATCCTCCACCGCTTCGGCTCGGACACGTCTGCGATGCAGCGAGCCCTCGACCAACTCGCCGTTGCGGGATCCGTCATCACGGCGGCGGACGTCCATGACCGTTTCACGAACAGGCCAGATGAACCCATGTGGTTCCTCGGTGACGCGATCATGGCAGGCGATCAGGCAGAAGCCCTTCGGCGCCTTGCCGACTTCCTCCACCATCAGCATCCGCTGATGCTCCTGTCGTACCTCGAGGGTGAGATCCGTCGCCGTTCGCTCGCCGCCGTCGCTCCCGACTACGAGACGTTCACGGCATGGGCGGGGGCGAACCCCGGGAGCTACGCGACCAAGAAGGTGTGGCAGGCGCGGACACGGGCGAACGGCGATGCGCTCGCCAACTGCGTGCGGGCGATCGCGAAAGCGGACCTCGCGATGAAGACCCAGCCGGAGCCGACCCACCGCGTGACCCTCGAGCGGCTCACCGTGGCCATGTGCCGTTGGATGAGCCGCTGACGCCCACCGGTGGCGTCAGCAGATCCTGCCGTCGTCGTCGACCTCGCACGCGTCCGACTGGAACCTCCTCCAGTCCCGTGTGAGGCGACGGAGGTCCTCGATGTAGGCGGGCAGTTCCGGTGCCCCGATCCACCGCTCTCCCTCGCGCACGGCGGGCAGGGGTACGGGGACCGTGGTCCCGGTCGTCACCAGCACCGTGTGGGCCAGCACGAGGTCGCGCAGGGTCGCCTCGATCTCGGTGTCGAGGGCGGTTCGTCGGTCGTTCACGTGCAGTTCGATCACGTCCGATGCAACGCCGACGACGTCGGGCGTGTTCCGGTGCCTCCAGACATGCCGACAGCCCATGGCGATGTCCCCCGGGGCGTGGGACAATGGAGGCGCAGGAGGCCGGTGGAGGCATGTGCTACTCACCTGAGGCCGATGTCATCGCAGGGCTGGTCGTGGGTGTCGTGGGCGTCGACGCCATCCGGCACGTGGATGATCGTCGGTACCTCGCCCTTGCCGCCGTCCCGCTCGTCCTCGCGGCCCACCAGTTCATCGAGGCGGTCGCATGGTGGGGCCTCCGTGGCGACGTGTCCGCCGATGCACGCGACTTCGCCACCTCGATGTACCTGCTGATCGCACTCGGGATCGTCCCGATCCTCGTCCCGTACGCGGCGATGCGATGCGAGCCGAGTCCCCGAAGGCGGAGGGCCATGGAGCCGTTCGTCGCGCTCGGGTTCTGCGTCGGCTTCGTGCTCGTCGCCAGCCTTGCGGGTGGCCCTTCCGGCGCCGCGATCGGTGGTCGGTTCATCGCCTACGACGTGACCGTACCGGCAGGCGGCATCCTCGCCGTCTGCTACGCGACCGCCGTCTGCGTCCCGCTCGTCGTGTCATCCCATCGGAGGATCCGGCTCCTCGGATGGCTCAACCTCCCCGCGTTCGTGCTGCTGTCCCTCCTCCTCCACCAGGGGGTGATCTCGCTGTGGTGCATCTGGGCGGCGGTGACGAGCGTCGTCATCGCGATCCAGGTCAGAACCCCTGTCGGGCTCGGGACGACCCGGTTCTGGCACGAGGGCCCTCGGGGGACCGGAGCCACCTCGACGCCTCTCGGCCGCAGCGTCGATGGCGCGCGCATCACGGCCGTCAGTCCTGCTGGCCGCGAGCGACTGTCCCGAATCGGCAACGGCATGGTGACCTCATTCCGTCATGCGGTGGGTCGCGACGGTCCACCCCCGGGTCCACGGCCCGGAGGGCATCGAGGACCGGGAGGAGATCGAGTGGATGGGTGACGATGGGACCCGCGACGCCGTGGTGAGGGAAGCGGGAGCTGGGGACATCGATGCGGTTGCGGGCTTCTTCCGCTCGGCGTGGCGTGAAGCGGGTCCCGACGCACCGGGGTTTGCAGGTGCCACGGATGAGATCATCGATGAACTCGTCTCCGACGACGTGTTGACGGAGCGGATCCTCGGTGACGGCCACCACATGTATGTCGCGGTGGTCGACGGTGCCCGTGGACCCGAGGTCGTGGGGTTCGCAGCGACGCGAGAGGTCGACACGGCGACGGTTGAACTCGCAGGCATCGTGGTGCTGCGTTCCCACGCGGGGAGGGGGCTCGGTTCCGCCCTCGTCGACATGGCGATCGCCCGCTCTGCGGGCTCGTACGGCAGGATGCTCGTCCGCACGGAGACCACCAATGACGGTGCCCGTGCGTTCTACGAGCGGTGCGGGTTCCGCGTCACGGCGACGGCCGTCGAACAGGTGGATGACGTCGCGGTCGAGGTGTGGGAACTCGAACGCGACCTCGGAGTGTGAGGATCGCCGAAAGGGGAGCACCGGTCGTGGGTGTCCGAGGGTGGATTCACTCGTGGGAGCGGATGTCCTTGACGGTGTACGTGAAGATGCCGCCCGGTGCCTCGTAGGTCACCTCGTCGCCCACGGCCGCCCCGAGGAGGGCGGTCCCGAGCGGGCTGTCGGGGGAGGCGAGGAGGAGGCCTGGAAGCTTGTTCTCGGCCGGTGCGACGAAGAACTCCAATTCGTCACCGTCCTCGTCCACGACGGTGGCCACGGTTCCCACTGTGATGGTTCCCGAGTCGCCGGCCTCGATGATCCTCGCCGTTTCGATCAAGTGCTGGAGTTGGCGAATCCTCGCCTCCATCAGCCCCTGGTCGTTCTTCGCCGTGTCGTATTCGGCGTTCTCGCTGAGGTCGCCGTGGGCACGTGCCTCGGCGATGCGTTGGACGATCTCGTCACGGCCCGTGCTCGTGAGCTGATCGAGCTCGTCCTGGAGCTTTCGGAGCGCGGCCCGGGTGAGCCAGGTACCGTCGGAGGACGTCATCAGCCGCTACGAGAGGTAGCTGCGAACCTGAGCCGTCAGGCGAGCCTTGCGGCGAGCAGCCGTGTTCTTGTGGAGGATGCCCTTGGTGACCGCCATGTCGTAGCGCTTCTGCGCAACGGTGAGCAGCTCCTCAGCCTTCGCGGCCTCGCCTGCCTGGGCGGCCTCGACGGCATGCTTCGAACGCGTCTTCAGCTCCGACCGCACCGACTTGTTGCGAGCGTGGCGACGCTCGTTCTGCCGGTTGCGCTTCATCTGTGACTTGATGTTGGCCATACGAAAAGGACCTCACGAGGTGGTGGGAACGTCCGCAGGATAGCACCACTGCGACGCAACGGTACACTCCGCCGTCCTCCCCCATCGTCCCCCTCGGAGCTGGAATGGATCAGTCGCGCATCCGGAACTTCAGCATCATCGCCCACATCGATCACGGGAAGTCGACCCTGGCCGATCGACTCCTCGAGCGCACAGGGGCGATCTCCGAGCGCGACATGCGGTCCCAGCTGCTCGACGAGATGGACATCGAACGTGAGCGCGGCATCACGATCAAGGCCAACGCCGTCAGGATCGACTACACGGCCCCCGACGGCCAGTCGTACGAGTTGAACCTCATCGACACCCCGGGCCATGTCGACTTCTCGTATGAGGTGTCCCGCAGCCTGGAGGCGTGCGAGGGTGCGCTGTTGCTGGTCGACGCATCCCAGGGCATCGAGGCGCAGACGCTCGCCAACGCCTACATGGCGATCGAGAGCGGCCTCGAGATCATCCCCGTCGTGAACAAGATCGACCTCCCCGCAGCTGATCCCGACCGCGTCGCGGACGAGGTCGCAGGGGTGATCGGGGGCACGCCCGGCGAGGTGCTGAGGGTGTCCGCGAAGTCCGGGTTGGGCGTGGACGAGCTCCTGACTGCCATCGTCGATCGGCTCCCTGCACCTGTGGGTGACGAGGATGCCCCACTGCGGGCGCTCGTGTTCGACTCCTACTACGACACCTATCGGGGTGTGGTCGCGCTCATCAGGGTGGTGGACGGTGCGATCGCGACCGGGGACAGGATCAGGCTCATGGCCAGCGGCGTCGACCTCGACGCCGATGAGATCGGGGTGCGGCGACCGTCGATCGAGCCGATCGGCAGGCTCGGGTCCGGCGAGGTCGGCTATCTCATCACCGGGGTGAAGGACATCGACCTCATCCGGGTCGGTGACACGGTGACGCGTGCCGCGTCCCCGGCGGCGAGACCGCTCGCCGGATACAAGGAGCCCAAGCCGATGGTGTTCGCGGGCCTGTTCCCGACCGATGGTGACGATTTCGAGCGCCTGCGCGAGGCACTCGACAAGCTCCGGCTCAACGACTCATCACTCGTGTACCAGGCCGAGACGAGCCGTGCCCTCGGCTTCGGGTTCCGCGTCGGATTCCTCGGCCTCCTCCACATGGAGATCGTGCGCGAGCGACTCGAGCGCGAATACGACCTCGATCTCGTGTCGACGGCGCCGTCCGTCGAGTACCGGGCGAATCTCACCGATGGCAGCGAGCGGGTGGTGCAGAGCCCGCAGGACCTCCCTGATCCCGGCTTCCTCGTGGCCATCGAGGAGCCCTACGTGAAGGTCATGATCATCAGCCCATCCGACTACATCGGGACGATCATGGAGCTCGTGCGATCCAAGCGCGGAGAGATGGGGGACATGACCTACCTGTCACCCGAGCGCGTGGAGCTCCACTACATGATGCCCCTCGCCGAGATCGTGTTCGACTTCTTCGATCAGCTCAAGTCCCGGACCAGGGGCTACGCCTCGCTCGACTACGAACCCGCCGACTATCGACGGTCCGACCTCGTGCGGGTGGACATCCTCTTGAACGGGCAGGCGGTGGACGCGTTCTCCACGATCGTCCACAAGGACAAGGCCTACACCTATGGGCGGGCGATGGTGAGCAAGCTGCGCGAGCTGATCCCCCGCCAGCTGTTCGACGTGCCGATCCAGGCGGCGATCGGGTCCAGGATCATCTCCAGGGAGACGGTGAAGGCGAAGCGCAAGGACGTCACCGCCAAGTGCTACGGGGGCGACATCACTCGCAAGCGCAAGCTCCTCGAGCGCCAGAAGGAGGGCAAGAAGCGCATGAAGATGGTCGGGTCGGTCGAGGTACCCCAGGAGGCGTTCGTGGCGGCCCTCAAGATCTCCGATGACTGACGCCCCCGCGCCGACGCCTTCCATCTCCTCCCCGCCGTCCACCGTTCTGGCCAGCACGCTCGCCCCCGACGATCCCGTGCTCGCCGACGCCGCCCACGGCTGGAAGTCTGCCTACGTGCACATCCCGTTCTGTCGGCGACGCTGCCCGTACTGCGACTTCGCGATCGTCGACGAGTCGGTTGCCGCCATCTCGCACGCCAGGTACGTCGCAGCCCTCCACGCGGAGATCGGGATGGAGGACGACTTCGCCCCGCTCGACGCGGTCAACTTCGGCGGCGGGACGCCGTCGACGTTGCGTGCGGAGGACCTCGGCGGAATCGTTCGGGCCCTGGACGATCGGTTCGGCCTCGTGGACGATGCCGAGGTCAGCCTCGAGGTGAATCCGGAGGATTGGTCACCCTCCCTCGGTGAAGGCCTCGTCGATGCCGGGTTCACACGTGTGTCGATCGGCGCACAGTCACTCGATGGGACCGTCCTCGGCGCGCTCGGGAGGGTCCACCTGCCCGATCAGGTGGTCGCGACGATCGAGGGTGCGCGGGAGGCGGGATTCCGATCGGTGGGAGTCGACCTCATCGTCGGCCATCCGTCGGAGACGGACGCATCGTGGCGCGAGACGGTCGCCATGGTGCTCGACGCCTCGATCGACCACGTCAGCACGTACGCGCTCACCGTCGAGCCGGGCACGCAGCTTGCGAGGGAGGTGGCCGGCGGTGCGCCGGCACCCGACGACGACGTGCAGGCCGACCGATACGACGCCTTCACCGCCGTTGCCCAATCGGCGGGCATCCACCGATACGAGGTGTCGAACCACGCCTCGGTGGGCCACGCATGCAGGTACAACCTGTCGACCTGGGCACACGGCGAGTACCTCGGCTTCGGCCTCGGGGCGCACGATCATCGCTGGGGGAGGAGATCGCGGAACCATCGCCGCATCGACAGGTACCTGGGGGCGGTGGAGGCGCGTGAACGCCCCAGGATCGGGACAGAGGAACTCGATGGTTTCTCGCAGGAGCGGGACCGGCTGATGCTCGGGCTGCGCCTCGCCGCAGGCGCCCCGGACTCCTCGGTCGCCCGTGCGTTCCTGCGCTCCGAGTCGGGTGGCCGGTTCGTCGACGCAGGTGTCGTAGACGTGGTCGATGGTCGCGTCGTGGTCACGAGGCCATACCTCGCGGACGCGGTCGCGAGGGCGGTCTTATCAGTCTCGCCTGGCGATTGCTAACTTCCGAGCATGCTCGACGACCGCAAATCGAGGATCCTCAAGGCACTCGTGGAGGAGTACATCCGCACGGGTGAGCCGGTGAGCTCGCAGTCGGTCCTCGCACGCAGCGGCCTCGACGTGTCCTCGGCGACCGTGCGCAACGACCTTGCCAGGCTCGAGTCCTACGGATTCGTGATCCAACCGCACACCTCTGCGGGAAGGGTCCCGACCGACCAGGGGTATCGCTTCTACGTCGACCACCTCGCGCCCGCTCGCCTGAGGGAGGCGACGAGGGGACGCATCGACGCCTTCTTCAGGGAGGTGCACAAGCAGATCTCGGACATGCTGAAGGACACGTCGCAGTTCGTGAACGAGCTCACGGCGTACCCGGCGATCGTCGTCGGCCCTGCGGGGGCGTCCGACCTGGTCAGGGACATCCGGCTCGTCCCCCTCGGCGGGTCCATCATCCTCGTCGTCGCAGTGACCGACCGCGGACGGGTCCACCAGGAGTTCGTCGATGTCGGCACGCCCGTCGACCGTGACATCCTCGACGACGCCGAGCGGCTGATCGTGGCGGCCTTCTCCGGGCGTACGCTCGATACTCCCGAGGCCGACGACCTCACCCGACCCGATCTCCCGGCCGCCGTACGCAGGGTGATCAAGCCAGTGCGGGAACAGCTCGCGACCGCCCGACCCGATCGGGAGGTCCATGTGTCCGGGACCAAGCAGATGGCGTTGCTGTGGAACGACCTGACGATGGTGCGCAACCTCCTCGGCCTGCTCGAGGAGGAGGCCTCCCTGATCGACCTCATGACCGACGACGTCGAGGAGACCCACGTGCGGTTCGGATCCGATGTCGGGGCGGGCAGGGACCTCGCGATCGTCACGACCACCTATGAGACCGCTTCGGGTGACAAGGGAAGGGTCGGTGTGATCGGTCCCATGCGCATGAACTACCGGCGCACGATCCAGGTCGTCGAAGAGGTGTCCGAGGGGCTCGGGGACCAGCTCGGGGCCGAGTCGTGAAGGACTACTACGACATCCTCGGTGTCCCGAAGGACGCAGGCCAGGACGACATCAAGAAGGCCTTCAGGCGCCTCGCCCGCGAGACGCACCCGGATGCGAACCCGGGTGATCCGGAGGCCGAACACCGGTTCCGCGACGTCGCCGAGGCCTATGAGGTGCTGTCGGATCCGCAGAAGCGCGCTCGCTACGACAGGGGTGAGACCTTCGGTGGCCAGGACCTCTTCAGCCAGTTCGGGGGCCTCGAGGACATCCTCAACCAGTTCTTCGGCGGCGGAGGGTTCGGAGGGTTCGGAGGATTCGGAGGATTCGGGGTTCGCGTCGCGGGCCCGAGCGGGGGCGCGACGTCGCCGTTCGGGTCGACCTCGACCTCCGGGAGGCGGCCTTCGGGCTCGAGCGCGAGGTGTCCTTCTCCGCCGCAGTTCGCTGCGACACCTGCGACGGATCGGGGTCCGAACCCGGTCACGACCCGGTCACCTGTTCGACGTGTCACGGGCAGGGGAGGGTCCAGGCGGCCCGCCAGACCCTCCTCGGGACCATGATGACGGTCAGCGACTGCCCGACGTGCTCGGGGACCGGCAAGCAGATCGACCATCCGTGCGACCGCTGCCGGGGCGAGGGGCGGCACACCGGGACGAGGACACTCACCGTCGAGGTCCCACAGGGTGTCGACACGGGCACGCGTCTGCGCCTGTCGGGTAGGGGAGGCGCTGGCCAGCGGAACGCGCCGGCCGGCGACGTGTACGTCGAGATCAGGGTCGCCGAGGATCAGCGATTCCAGCGGGTCGGGGACGACCTCCACCACAGGGTTCGCATAGGATTCTCCGAGGCAACGTTCGGCACCGAGGTCGAGATCCCCCTCCTCGACGAAGGGACCGAGACCCTCGAGATCCCGAAGGGCACCCAGCCCGAGACCGTCTATCGGCTCGGCAAGAAGGGCGTGCCGCATCTCCAACGCAGGGGCAGGGGAGACCTCCTCGTCCACATCGAGGTCGAGGTCCCGATGGACCTCACCGACGACGAGGAGGAGGCGCTGCGTACCTATGCCGAGTTGAGGGGAGAGCAACCCACGCCGAGGAAGCGCGGCCTGTTCCGCCGATGAGGCACATTCCCCATCTGTTCCTGCCCCAGGCCTGGGACGCCGAGGAGCTGGAGGTCCCGGACGTGGCCCACCAGCACCTCACGAGGGTGCTCCGCTACGGCGCGGGTGAGCTGGTGACGTACACCGACGGTGTCGGCACCTTCGGCGAGGGGACGTGGATGGGTGGGACGGTGCGACGCGGGCCGGAGCATCGCGTGGCACCCCCCGGGCCGCACCTCACGATCGCCGTGGCGCCCCCGAAGGCGAGGGAACGCCAGCGGTTCATCGTGGAGAAGTTGCAGGAGCTCGAGGTCGATGCCGTCGTGTGGCTGACGACCCAACGCACCGAGGGCCGTCCTCCCTCCGCCGAGCGCTCGGCTGCGTGGGCGGTCGGTGCGCTCGAGCAGAGCAGGGGGACCTGGCTCATGCGGTCCGCCGTCGGCACACTCTCGGACCTCGAGAGTCCGATCGTGGCACGCCCCGATGGTGACCTCGTGTCCGGTCTGACCACGATCGAGGGGCGCATGACCATCGCCATCGGGCCCGAGGGGGGTTTCACCGAGTCCGAGATCGAGCCGTTTCCGTCCTCGCTCGCCCTCGGCCGTACGGTCCTGCGCACGGAGACCGCGGCAGTCGCTGCGGGGATACTGGTACGCGCGCACGATTCTCGCTAGCCTGACCGGCAGGCATCGGCCTGCGGATGCGAGTACAGTGATGTGCACGGAGAGTGTTTAGGCTTTCACTCTTGGTGTTGAGGAGACGGGGCAACGTGGACTACAACGAGAGGGTTGGGGAGCGCCTTCGTGTGATCCGTATGCAGCGTGGAATGTCGCTGCAGGACGTCCATAGGGCGACCGACGGGGAGTTCAAGGCGGCGGTGCTCGGCGCCTACGAGCGGGGCGAGCGCTCCCTGTCGGTGCCGCGGCTCCGCAGGCTCGCTGCGTGCTACGGCGTCCCGATGAACCAGCTGCTGCCGGAGGAGGACACCTACGAGGTGTCGTCACGCCTCCAGGGAGGCGTGACCATCGATCTCACGAAGGTCGACACGCTGAGCGAGGGCGTTGCCGCCCTGCTCGATCGATTCCTCCAACGGATCCAGGTCGAGCGGCAGGATTTCAACGGGAGGGTGCTGACGATCCGCGGAAGTGACGTCGCGATGCTCGCGATGCTGCTCGACATCACCGACGACGAGCTCATCGGCGAGCTCACCGAGGACACCGCGGCCGGCTGAGCCACGCCCGTCGTCGCGTCCGGTCCGCAGCGGTCCGGCACGACCCGGTTTCCCTTTCGTACGAGGGGTCCCTCCCTATACTGCCCCTACTCTTGCTGCGTCACCCCTCAGCACTGTTGCCAGGACTACCGAGGAGCTAGGTCTTGACCTACCCGCCGGACACCGACTCCAGGGTGCGCGTCCCCTCCAATCACCTGATGGTGGAACTCTTGGGAAATCGGGATGTGCACCTCAAACGCGTCGAGGACGCGTTCCCCGGCGCGCGCCTGATCGCCCGTGGCAACGAGATCGACATCGCGGGTGACGAACGCCAGGTCTCCCTCGCACACACGGTGCTCGAGGAGCTCCTCGTGCTCGTCCAGGAGGGTCAATCCCTCGACGCCGACCGGGTCGACAGGGTCATCGCCATGGTCAAGGCGGACATCCCGAAGCCATCCGGCGTGTTCACGGACCACATCACCGTGGGCCGTGGCAAGGTCGTGCGCGCCAAGACGCACGGCCAGAAGGGGTACGTCGACGCGATCCGCGAGAACACCCTCGTGTTCGGCATCGGGCCCGCGGGTACCGGCAAGACGTACCTCGCGATGGCGTGCGCGGTCGAGGCGCTGGTGACCGGGGCCGTCCGGCGCATCATCCTCTCGCGCCCAGCCGTCGAGGCGGGGGAGCACCTCGGCTTTCTCCCCGGCGACCTCGCGGCGAAGGTCGATCCCTACCTGCGACCCCTCTACGACGCCCTCTACGAGATGCTCGGCCCGGAGGAGACGAACCGCCTGATGGAGCAGGGGACGATCGAGATCGCCCCCCTCGCCTACATGCGCGGCAGGACGCTCAACGATGCCTTCGTGGTCCTCGATGAGGCCCAGAACACGTCGCCGGAGCAGATGAAGATGTTCCTCACCCGCCTCGGCTTCAACTCGAAGATGGTCATCACCGGCGACGTCACCCAGATGGACCTGGGGACGGGGCGCCCCTCCGGCCTCGCCGTCGTGCGGAGTGTCCTCGGTCACGTCGACGGCATCGATTTCATCGAGCTGACCGGCGACGATGTGGTCAGGCACCGGATCGTCGCCGCGATCGTGGACGCCTACGCACGGTACGAGGCTGATCAGAAGGCCCGCGCATGAGCGAGTGGATGGACAAGAACCGCGTCGCCGTGCATGCCGGCATCCTGGCGGTCACGATCGTGTTCGCATCGGTCGTCCTGCTGATCGGCTACGACGGCCAGGGTGAAGTCCCGCCCCGCCTTGCGGTGGGCAGCCCGTCTCCTGAAACATTCGTTGCGAACCGGTCGACGTCCGAGATCCCCGATCCGCAGAAGACCGAGGAGGCCCGGACGCTCGCGGAGAACAACGTCCAGGCTCCGTACGTGATCGACAACACGACGTCCCAGAGCGTCATCAACACGATCAACGCCCTCTTCGCCGACCTCGACGCCAATGCCTTCGAACCCCTGCCCCCGCCAGAGACCACGGCGGTGCCGAACCTCATCGGGATCCTGGTCGAGGATGCCGAGGCGGCCGCTGCCGACGCCGGCCTCGTCGTCGTGGTTGGTGGCGCCGTCCAGACCTCCGACGAGGAGATGGATGGCATCGTCGCCGCCCAGAACCCGATCACGGGCCAGACCGTGGAGGTCGGGACCTCCGTCAACATCTTCGTGTTCCGCTTCGGCGCATCGAGTACGACGACGCCGCCATCGACGACGACCACCATCCCTGATGAGGAGGAGCGGGAGCGCCGGTCGGTGGAGGAGCAGGTCTCGCTGCTCGCACAGAATCATGCGGTGCTCGGCGAGGAGGTGCTCACGGACTTCGTCGTGCTCCACGACCGCGACCTCGACCGAATCACCGACGGGGCCGAGAGCGTGTTCCCCGAGATGCAGACGACTGCCATCGGCTGGGCGCAGACCGAGCTCACCAATGGCATCAGGGACACCGATCTCAACGCGGTGAAGCAGAAGTACCTGCTCCCGGACACGCGACCTCCGATGTTCATCGTGGGCCTTCCCGAGGCCGACATCGACACGACGCACACCGCGCTCGCCACGCTCGTCGCACAGAGGCTGCAGTCCAACGAGCGGGTGGACACCGCCCAGTGGGAGCTCGACCGGGAGGCGGCCCGCAATGCCGTTCCGGAACAGACGACGTCGTACTCGTTCGGTGACCCGATCGCCACCGAGGGTCAGATCCTGACGTCGGTGCAGGTCGCGGCCATCACTGAGCTCGGGCTGTACGAGCCCGACGTGGTGCTGGTCGCCCCCGGCTGGGCGCTTGCCCTCTTCGGTGCCATCTCCATCCTGCTGTTCGCCTTCCTCATGTATCGCGTCAACGATCGCCATCTCCGCCGTACACGCGACGTGGTGCTGCTGGCGATCATCATCGCCCTGGCGGTGGTCATCTCCAGGGTGCCCGGCTGGGTGACGTCGACCGACAACCACTCCATCGGCTACCTCGTCCCTGCGGTGGCGATCGGGTTCATGGCCGCGATCCTCTTCGATCCGCGCACGGCGCTGCTGATGTCCATCCCGATGGCAGGCTTCACAGCGATCTCGAGCACCGATGTCTCGTTCACGGTGTACGCCGCCGTCGCGGTCGTCGTGCCCGTCGCGTTCGTGTCCTCCGTGTCGACGCGCAGCCAGCTCCGCCTCAGCGTGGTAGGTACGGCGCTCGTGGTCGCACCCGTGGCAGGTGGCCTCGAGTTCCTGTTCCAGTACGGCATCGAGGGTTCGTCGCCGTGGTTGGCGATCGTGTGGGCGTTCCTCGGTGCCATCGTGGCAGGCTTCCTCGCACAGGGTCTGGTCGCCTTCCTGGAGTCGGCATTCGGCGTCACGACAACCCTCTCGCTTCTGGACCTCCTCGATCGGAACCACCCAGCACTCCAGGAGCTCGAGGAGAAGGCACCGGGCACCTTCAACCACTCGATGCTCGTCGGATCGCTGGCAGGGAGGGCGGCCCGTTCCATCGGTGCAGACCCGCTGCTGTCCCAAGCGGCCGCCTGGTACCACGATCTCGGCAAGACCGAGAACCCGCAGTACTTCGTGGAGAACCAGCTCGGCTACAACCCGCACGACGAGCTCACACCGGAGGAGAGCGCAGAGATCATCAGGGCGCACGTGACCGATGGCCTCGAGCTCGCACGGCAATTCAAGATCCCCGAGGAGGTCGCCAACGGTATCCGCATGCACCATGGCACCAGCCTGATGCGGTACTTCTACCACAAGGCCCTGAGCGAGGATCCGGAGGTCGATCCGGAGGACTTCCGCCATCACGGGGTGAAGCCGCAGAAGCGCGAGATGGCCATCGTGATGATCTCCGACGCGACCGAAGCGGCCGCACGCGCATACGCCCAGCAGGATCAGCCCACGGAGGAGGGCCTCCGGAAGCTCGTCGACGACATCGTGGCGGAGAAGCTCGACGACGGGCAGTTCGACGAGTCGTCCCTGACGTTCGGCGAGCTGACCGCCATCAAGCGAGAGATCGTCTCCGGGCTCTCCGCCTACTATCACGCACGGGTGGACTACCCGGACTTCCCGACGTCGGAGACGGCTGAGGTCAGATGACCGTCGACGTGTCCGAACCTGCTCCGGGAGGAGTCGATCCCCGCGCGGTGGCATCCTTCGCCGAGGCGACCCTTCGCCGCGAAGGCGTCGATGCCGAGGCGCACCTGACGGTGAGCTTCGTCGACGTCGACACCATGGCCGATCTCAATCAGCGGTTCATGGGCACGTCGGGCCCCACGGACGTCCTGTCCTTCCCCATCGAGGATGCCGCACCCGGCATCCCGCCGACCCGCCAACCCGAGGGACCTCCGCTCGACCTCGGCGACATCGTCATCTCGGTCGACGTGGTGGCGGAGCACGCCGACGAGTACGGTGTCTCGTTCGACGACGAGCTCTTCCTGATGGTCTGCCACGGTGTGTTGCACATCCTCGGGTGGGATCACCAAACTGAGCTGGAAGCGGAAGCGATGGAAGCACGAGAAGCTGAACACCTGGGGACGATCGGGAGGTCGCGGCGATGATCGTCGTGGCGGCGGTCGTTGCCGTGCTGATACTCGTCCTCGCCGCGGTGATCCGGGCTGGGACGGCGAGCCTCGTCCGCACGCCGAGGGCGGACGCACTGCGAGCGGCGGCCGAAGGGGTTCCCGGAGCCGAGGTCGTCGCCCGCCTTCTCGAGGACCGCACGACCCTGCAGGCATCCCTGGGGACGTCTGTCACGCTGCTCATCGTGCTCGCCGTCATCCCCCTCACCTGGGCGCTCACCGATTCCCTCTCCGGCGTCGCCCTCGCCTTGGCCCTGACCATGATGGCGATCGCGCTGGTCGTGCTGGTCGATGTCATCCCGCGGTGGATCGGGCGTACCCGGTCCGGCGGCCTCGCCTACCGGCTGGGCACCGTCCTGCGATTCGCCTACGGCGCGGGTGCGATCGCCAGCGACCTGATCGTCGATTCCGACGAGCTCGTGCTCGACGACAACGCCGACCTCTCCGACGAGGACGAGCGCCAGCTCATCCGCTCGGTCCTCGAGTTCACCGACACGATCGTCAGGGAGGTGATGGTGCCCCGCACCGACATGATCACCATCGGTGCCGACGACTCGACCGATGACGCCGTGGACCTCGTGCTGTCGAGTGGGCGGTCGCGCATACCGGTGACGGGTGATTCGATCGACCACATCGTCGGGGTGATCTATGCCAGGGACCTGCTGGAGCTGTTCGACAGCGAGTCGCCCGCGCGATCGGTGCGGGGCATCGCCCGTGAGGCGTATTTCGTCCCGGAGACCAAGGCGGTCGCGGAGCTCCTGCGCGAGATGCAGAAGAACCAGTTGCACCTCGCGATCGTCGTCGACGAGTTCGGCGGCACGGCCGGCATCGTGACGATGGAGGACCTCGTCGAGGAGATCGTCGGTGAGATCGTCGACGAGTACGACGAGGAGGAACCGATGGTCGTGGAAGTCGATGGCGGCTGGATCGTCGATGCCAGGCTCGACGTCGACGAGTTGGCCGAACTCACCGAGATCGAGCTCCCGGCTGAGGAGTGGGACACGGTCGGAGGCCTGTTGCTCGATCTCGCGGGTCGCGTACCGGAGGAGGGTGAGCGCTTCGAGCACGACGGCCTTGCCCTCACCGCGACCTCGGTCCAGGGTCGGAGGGTCTCGAAGGTTCGGGTCGCAAAGCTGTGACCGAGGCCGTGACCCGATCAGGATTCATCGCGATCGTCGGTCGTCCGAACGTCGGGAAGTCGACGCTCGTCAACGCCCTGGTGGGGGAGAAGGTCGCGATCACGTCGCCTCGACCGCAGACGACGCGCAACACGATTCGCGGCGTCGTCACCCTCGAGGACCAGGCCGTGCAGATGGTGC
This sequence comes from uncultured Acidimicrobiia bacterium, assembly GCA_963792405.1. GTDB lineage: Bacteria > Actinomycetota > Acidimicrobiia > Spongiisociales > UBA5794 > SZUA-442. Next base: position 1,153,216 of record CAWBVU010000006.1, on the reverse strand, counting down.
TGGTCGACACGCCGGGACTCCACAAGCCGAGGACCACCTTGGGGGAGAGGTTGAACACCCTCGTCTACGGCTCCCTGGAGGAGGCCGACGCCATCGTTCTCGTGCTCGACGCCCGACAACAGATCGGCCCGGGTGACCGGCTCATCGCGGAGAGGGTTGGCCGGACCGGCACTCCCGTCATCGTCGCGGTCAACAAGGTCGATGGCACGTCGAAAGATGACGTGCTGATCCAGCTCGCCGAGGCGGGAGAGTGGGACTTCCACGCCTACGTCCCGATCTCGGCGAAGACCGGTGACGGCCTCGACCGGCTGATCGGAGAACTGGTCCCGCTCCTCCAGCCCGGCCCGTTCTTCTTCCCGCCCGATGCGCGCTCCGATCAGCCGGAGCAGCTGCTCGCCGCCGAGATCGTCAGGGAGAAGTACCTGAGGCGGCTGAGGGAGGAGCTCCCGCACTCGCTCGCCGTCGTGGTCGACGAGATGGAGATGCGTGACGATGGCCTCCTCGACATCCGGGCCACGGTGTACGTCGAGCGCGACTCGCAGAAGGGCATGGTCATCGGCAAGGGGGGATCCCTCCTCAAGGAGGTGGGCTCGGAGGCGAGGGTCGAACTCGAGCGCATCTTCGGCACGAGGATCTACCTCGACCTCCGCGTCAGGGTCGAGAAGGACTGGCAGCGCAGGGACGACACCCTCGACCGCCTCGGCTTCTAGCCACGCGTCCTTCTCCCCCTTTGGGGGAGATGCCCCAGCCATGCTTCCTTCTCCCCCGTTGGGGGAGATGCCCGAAGGGCAGAGGGGGGAGCCGCGGTGCGGGAGACGGTGTTCGGTACTGCGGCCCTCTCTGCGTCGCTTCGCTCCGCGTCTCTCCCGCGGGGAGAGACGGCAAAGGTGCTCGCTTTCGCTCGCTCATCCTTCCTCGGGGCGAGATGCGCGAACGCCCTGCCTTCTCCTCTTTGCGGGAAGAGGCCTGAAGCCATGCTTCCTTCTCCCCTTTGGGGGAGATGCCCGAAGGGCAGAGGGGGGAGCCGCGGCGCGGGAGACGGTGTTCGGTACTGCGGCCCTCTCTGCGTCGCTTCGCTCCGCGTCTCTCCCGCGGGGAGAGACGGGGCAGGAGTTGTCGTCTAGACCATCGCGTCGAAGTGGACGGCGAGGTCGACGTCCTTGGCGGTGAGCCCACCTTCCGAGTGCGTGGACAGGGTGATGGTCACCTTGTTCCACCGGACATCGATGTCGGGGTGGTGGTCCGCGACCTCGGACGCCATCGCCACGCGTACGACGAAGCCCATGGACTCGTTGAAGTCGCCGAAGGTGAAGGTGCGCCGGAGGGCCTCTCCATCACTCGACCACTCCTGGTGCGACTCGAGAAAGCCGCTGATCTCGTCGGGTGCCAGTCGGTCCGCCATGTCGCCAACCTAGCGTCCCGGGGCGGCAGGCGCGACGTCGCGGTGAGTGTCACCTGCATCCTCCTTCCGTCGGCTTGAATGGTTCACGAACCGGGAGGGACATGGAGGTCGACGACCGCCCGAATCGCCGCATCGACGACCTCGATACGGCATACATCGCACTCCAGGGGCGCATCGCCGAAGCCATCGCGGCCGACCGCTCCGGTGACGCTGTCCGAGCTGCGGTCGGAGGCCGCGGAGTTGACCGTGCCGGACGCCGACGGTGACCTCTGGCGGATCGCTGCACCCCTGGCGCAGTCGACCCCGCGGCCGGACTTCCAGTTCTTCTACCTCTATCTCCGCAACCCGGGCGGGGGCTTCCGCAGGGCGTCGCGCTCGCGCTTCGCCGACTACCCGTCCCTCGCCAGGACGTACGCCACGCGCATCGGGGGCGGATGGATCGCATGGGTGGTTCGCTACGCAGAGGTGCTCAGTTATGGAGCGGCGCTCGCCGTGGGTGCAGGGCTCTGGTTCCTCCTCGGTGACCTCGTCGGTGACCTGCCCGGCGTGGCCGTGCTCATCGGGATGGTGGTCGTCGCGGCGGCGCTTTGGCTGAGCACGCTCCGAGCCACATCGGTGCCCTATCGCGAGGCGCAGCGCCTGGCCGCCGTCACGAGGGCCGCCGCCGTCGGTGTGACAGGCGCCGTGCCCTGGGTGGCCACCCTGGACACGGGCGACGTCACCGATTCGGGGCGGATCTCCCTGACGGCCGCGGTCGTCACCGTGGCGGCGGTGCTCTCGTTCGCGAGGAATCCCTCCCCATTCACGTATGCGATCGCCGTCGGCGCCTGGGTGACGACGTGCGCAGCGTCCGGAATCGTCCTCGCCGAGGTCCTGTACGACGGTCCCGATCGGCTCGCCAGTGCACAGCTCGGCACCTTGGTCGCCGTGTGCCTCGCATATCCGATCGCCACGCGGACTGCCCACCTGCGATGGATCCCCCCTGCGGTGGTGTTCCTCGCGGGCGCTGCGGTCACGGCCATCGTCACGACGATGGCCTCCACGCCGAGCGACCTGCACACGGTCGACGTCGTGGTCCTCGGCGCCGTCGCCGCCGCATCGGCATGGTTCTCGCGTCGCTCCCTGCCCTCACCGTTCCGTGGCTATCACCGCGGCAGCGCCATCGCCATCGCCTCGTCGGTCGGGCTGTTGGCCCTCGTGCGAGCGCCCTGGGACGTGTTCGGATCGCTCTTCGATTGGCTGGCCGATGTTCCCCTGCCCCTCTTCCTGATCGCGGCGGGTGCGATGGCGCTCGTGGGGATCGCCGTGACGATCAGGATCGCGGTGGGACGAGTCGACAGGAGCGAGGAAGGGAACGGGCCGGGCTGACCGAGGCGCAGCACAGGGTGCCGTGGAGTGTCACCCGCGGTCGGTAGCCTGACGATCCGTCGACGGGAGCAGTCATCGTGGCGCTGCGGAGTGATCAGGGGATCGTGTTGCGTGGGTATCCCTTCGGGGAGTCCCACCGTGTCGTCGTGATCCTGAGCCCCAACCACGGCAAGGTGCGCACCGTCGCAAAGGGCGTGAGGAAGACGAGGAGCCGCTTCGGTGGGAGGCTCGAACCGTTCACCCACGTCGATGTCGTGCTCTACGAGGGGACCAACCTCGACACGATCACCCAGGTGTCGATCATCAACGCCTTCCCCCACCTCCGCAACGATCTCGACCGCGTCCTCGCCGCGAGCACGATGATCGAGGTCGTCGATGCGGTCGCCCAGGAGGACGAGCCGAGCCAGCGCCTGTTCCTGCTCCTCCACCGGGGCCTTGCCGTGCTCGACTCCGGTCCGCGTCATCCCGATCTCGTGACATCGTTCCTGCTCAAGGCCGCGGACATCATCGGCATCGCCCCCGCCCTCGACGCCTGTGCGGGCTGCGGCCGACCGGATGGGCTCACCCGCTTCAGCTTCTCGGCCGGTGGTTCCTTGTGTGAGGCGTGTCGGACACCAGGGGCGTATGCCCTCAGGGCGGGTCTCGTGCCGTACCTGTCGACGGTGTCGAGGGCCGACCTCACCGCGTTACCCGAAGCGGACGGCGCGTTCACGCGTGAGGCGCTCGGCGTGACGAAGCGGTTCGTCGAGTTCCACCTCGAGCGGGAACTCGAGAGCCTGGTGATGCTCGATGGATGAGGCGCTGACCCGGAAAGACGTGCCACGGCACGTTGCCATCATCATGGATGGCAACGGTCGGTGGGCGAACGCACGAGGACTCCACCGCACGCAAGGTCACGCCATGGGTGAGCCTGCGCTGTTCGATGTGGTCCATGGCGCCCTGGACCTTGGCATCGAGTGGCTCACGGTCTACACCTTCTCGACGGAGAATTGGAGCAGGGACGAATACGAGGTGACGTTCCTCATGGAGTTCAACGTCGACCTCCTCGAGCGACGCAGGGACGAGCTGAACGACCTCGGCGTGCGCGTGAAGTTCGCAGGCGACCTCGACGATCCGAGGATCCCCCCTGTGCTCCTCGACCGCATCGCGGCGGCGGAAGAGCTCACGACGGACAACACCCGGATGACGATGGTGTTCGCCTTCAACTACGGCGGGAGGGTCGAGATCGTCGAGGCGGTTCGCGCCATCGCACGCGAGGTGGATGCAGGTGCGTTGGATCCGGACGACATCGACACCGACACGATCGGCCACCACCTCTACCTGCCCGACATGCCGGACCCTGACCTGGTCATCCGCACGAGCGGTGAGCAGCGGACGTCGAACTTCCTCCTGTGGGAGGCCGCGTACAGCGAGTACGTCTTCACACCGGTGCTGTGGCCGGACTTCGACCGTGTCGAACTCGCCCGCTGCGTCGACGAGTACCGGGAGAGGGATCGCCGCTTCGGCGGTGCGGTCGACGCCGCGACCGATGGGTCCTTGCCGGGGACGGACCTGTAGCATCCTGCCTTCGCCGAGCGGGATCGAGATGCCAGCCGACTTCGACACCATCGTCAACCTCTCCAAGCGACGGGGCTTCGTGTTCCAGTCGTCCGAGATCTATGGGGGGCTGCGGTCCGCATACGACTATGGACCCCTCGGCGTGGAGCTGCTGCGCAACGTCAAGGAGCAGTGGTGGCGTTCGATGGTGAGGATGCGTGACGACGTCGTCGGTATCGACTCCGCCATCCTGCAGGCCCCCGACGTGTGGGTGGCATCAGGCCATGTCACGTCGTTCTCCGATCCGCTCGTCGAGTGCCGGGAGTGCAACTCCCGCTATCGCCTCGACAAGCTCGACGACCCGAATCGGTGCCCGAACTGCGGGAACGCGGACACGTTCACGGAGCCGAAGGAATTCAACCTCATGTTCAAGACGCACATGGGGCCGGTCGAGACCGAGGACAACCTCGTCTACCTGCGGCCGGAGACCGCCCAGGGCATCTTCATCAACTTCGAGAACGTCCGGAGGACGGCGAGGATGCGCCTCCCGTTCGGTATCGCGCAGATCGGCAAGTCGTTCCGGAACGAGATCACACCGGGCCAGTTCGTCTTCCGTACCCGCGAGTTCGAGCAGATGGAGATGGAGTACTTCTGCCATCCCGACGATGCCGCGGACCTGTTCCAGCACTGGGTGGAGGCGAGGTACGAGTGGTACGTCGATCTCGGGATGCGCCCCGAGCACTTGCGGCTCAGGGCCCATGAACCGGACGAGCTCGCCCACTACGCCGCGGGCACGTACGACGTGGAGTACCTGTTCCCGTGGGGTTGGGACGAGCTCGAGGGCATCGCCAACCGCACCGACTTCGATCTCAAGGCACACATGGAGCGCTCGGGGGAGGATCTCACCTACTTCGACCAGGAGAGCGACGAGCGGTTCGTCCCCTACGTGATCGAACCTGCGGCGGGTGCGACACGCACGACCTTCGCCTTCCTCATCGACGCGTATGCGGAGGAGGAGGTCAACGGCGAGACGAGGACGGTGCTCCGGCTCGATCCGAGGCTCGCCCCCATCAAGGTCGCCGTGCTGCCCCTGTCCAAGAAGCCCGAGCTCGTGGAAGTGACCGACAAGGTGGCCTCGCTGCTGCGGGATCGCTGGCAGATCGAGGTGGACGTGACGCAGTCGATCGGCCGCCGCTATCGGCGTCAGGACGAGATCGGGACACCGCTGTGCGTGACCGTGGACTTCGACACCCTCGATGACGATCAGGTGACGGTCAGGGACAGGGACACGATGGCCCAGGACCGCATCCCGATCAGCGGGTTGGTCGCCTACCTCGAGGGCCGTCTTCCCTCCTGAGCGCAACCGCTCCCCTCATGGTCGGCAGATCCTCGACCCAGCCGGGCATCGATCCGCGAGCCTCGGGCCGAGCCGTGCCTCAGCCCAATGGGGGCATCCGGCCCTCGAAGTATGTCGCGAGGACGACGATCGTGCGGCTGCGACCGGGAGTCGTGCGGCGGATCTCCTCGAGGACCTCGCCGAGGTGTTGCGAGGAGCGGGCGCGCACCGTGAGCAGGAGGTCGAACTCGCCGGTCACCGCGTAGCAGCTCTGGACGAGCGCGATGCGGGAGAGGTCCTCCGCGAGGTCCGACAGCGGCTGTTCACCGGGGGCCTCGACCGACACGAGCGCTGTCACCGGAAGCCCGACGGCCTCCCAATCCACCATCACCCTGGTGCCCTTGAGGATCCCCCGCTCGATGAGCCTGCGGACCCGCTGGTGGACCGTCGTCGTCGCAACGCCGTGCTCCTCGGCGATCTTCGCATACGGTGTACGGCCGTCGAAGGTGAGCGATGCAAGAATCTTCCGATCGAGGTCATCCATGATGGGCAATCTACACGAATACATAGGAATACGTGTAAGATCTTGCGTGTTGACGCTGATGTCACCAAGAACGACCTAAGGACGAACCACGATGCATCCCGATGCGGCATTCAAGATGGCCCAGTCTCGCCTCGAAGCTGCCGCGGCACTTCAGGCGATCAAGGCCAGGAAGTAACCCCACAAGGTCCTCCACAGCGCTCAGGGGCACCGCACATGCGGTGCCCCTGGCACGTTTCAGGGCCTCCTGCGACCGACCCCGCTCACGATCCTGCAGGTACCGGTATCGTCGTTCCATGGCCTACGCACGCGACGACATCGACGCCGTTCGGGACAAGACCGATCTCGTCGAGCTCGCCTCCGAGATCACGAAGGTTCGCCGTTCCGGGCGCTCCACGATGGCCGTGTGCCCCTTCCACTCGGAGAAGACGCCGTCCCTGTCGATCGACGGCGCCCGTGGGCTCTATCACTGTTTCGGATGCGGCAAGAGCGGCGACGTCTACCGATGGGTCCAGGAGACCCAGGGCCTCGAGTTCGCGGAAGCCGTCGAGTTCCTCGCGAGGCGCGCCGGGGTGACGCTGAAGGTCGATCCCGAGGCCGCCAAGCGGCGCACCAACAGGGAGCGCCTCGTCGAGGCGATGGAGGCGGCGGTCGCCTTCTACACCCGGAGGCTGAAGGCCGCACCCGACGCCGGACCTGCGAGGAGCTACCTGAGGGGCCGCGGCTACGACTCGGACGTCGTCGACCGGTTCTCCCTCGGGTACTCGCCGACCCACTGGGACGAGTTGGTACGTCATCTTCGTGAGGGCGGCGTGCGCGACGACACGATGATCACCACGGGTCTCGCGTCGAGATCGTCCAAGGGAGGTCTGATCGATCGCTTCCGCGGCCGGGTGATGTTCCCGATCTTCGACGTGCGAGGAGATGCGGTCGGCTTCGGTGCCAGGGTGCTCGACGGCGACGGGCCGAAGTACCTCAATTCGTCCGAGTCGCCGATCTACCACAAGTCACGCCTGCTGTACGGCCTCAACTGGGCAAAGTCCGACATCGTCAGGGCCGACACCGCCGTGGTCGTCGAGGGCTACACGGACGTGATCGCGATGCACCTCGCAGGTATGCCAATCGCCGTGGCGACATGTGGAACCGCGCTCGGTGAGGACCACCTCGACCTGCTGCGCCGGTTCTCCGAGCGCGTCGTGTTCGCCTTCGACGCCGACGAGGCAGGCGTGGGAGCTGCGCTCAGGGGGTTCGACCGGTCCGTTCCCGGCGACCTCGACCTGCGTGTGGCCATGCTGCCCGACGGCAAGGACCCCGCCGACGTCGTCGCCGCGGGGGAGGTCGAGCGCCTTCGTCTGGCCGTGGAGCAGTCCCAGCCGCTCCTGAAGGTGCGGATCGAGTCGGAGCTGGGGAAGTACGACCTCACCGAGCCCGAGGCCAGGGCCAAGGCGATCCGGTCGGCCGCCGAGATCATCGCCCTCCATCCTGATCCCGTCACCAGGCACGAGTACGCCGTGATGGTGTCGCGTGACACGGGGGTCGAACTGCGGTACGTCGAGGCGGCGATGCGGCGGCGTGGGAGTGACCAGCCGGGCCCGGGGGCGACCCCTCATGAGCCGATGGCAGGGACATCGGGTAGGCGCTCGGTCACGTATCGCACCGAGGCCGAGCTGCTGCGCTTGTACCTCGCCAACGATCCGCGTCTCGCCGATGTCGAGGTGGATCCAGAGTTGTTCACCGACGAGGACATGCGCGTCGCCCACGCCAGGGTCGCGGCGCTCATCGGGGGACTGCCGCCCGGTGAGCCCCCCGACCTTGGTGCTGCGATCGGATCGGAGGACTCCGCGATGGCCGAGCTGCTGCGTACGCTCGCCATGGACGACCGTCCCCTCGCGGATCCGGAGGACCTCGTGGCCATGCTCGACGTGGCCAGGATCGACCGCCAGATCGACGGCGCGAAGCAAGCGCTCCAGCAGGTCGATCGGAACTCCGATGAACAGACGTATTCGGAACTGTGGCAGCGCTTGATAGCGTTGGAGCAGCACAAGCGCGATCGCAGGGGAGAGAGATGACCGTCGAGATCGAGAACGTCGTCAAGTCCCTTGCCGTGCGTGGCCGCCAGCGGGGCTTCCTCATGGTGGGCGAGATCCAGCAGGAGCTCGAGGACGCGAAGGCGCCACCTGACTCGTTCGACCTCGTCTGCAGCGAGCTGCGCGCCTCGGGGGTCGACCTGCGTGAGGACTCCGAGTCCGCCCTCGCCGACACCGAGATCTCGGGCGACGAGTTGGTCCACGTGTCGGACCCGGTGCGCATGTACCTCCAGGAGATCGGCAGGTATCCGCTGCTCACCACCCAGCAGGAGGTGGAGCTCGCGATGCAGGTGGAAACCGGCGAGCGAGCAGCCAAACGCCTCAGCGAGATCGAGGAGATGACCACTGCCGAGCGCATCATCCTCGAGCGCCAGGTGCGCAAGGGCGAGCGGGCGAGCCAGCGGTTGGTGGTGTCGAACCTCCGCCTCGTGGTGTCGATCGCCAAGAAGTACGTGGGCCGGGGGCTCGGGCTCCTCGACCTCATCCAGGAGGGCAACCTCGGCCTGATCCGCGCCGTCGAGAAGTTCGACTACCGCAAGGGCTTCAAGTTCTCGACGTACGCGACGTGGTGGATCCGGCAGTCCGTCACACGGGCGCTCGCCGACCAGGCCCGCACGATCCGCGTCCCCGTCCACATGGTCGAGACCATCAACAAGCTCGCCATGGTGCAGCGGTCGCTGCACCAGGACCTCGGGCGTGAGCCGACGATCGCGGAGATCGCGGCCGAGATGGACATGGAGTCGGGCAAGGTCACCGAGCTTCGCCGCATCGCCCAGGATCCTGTATCGCTCGAAACGCCGATCGGTGAGGAGGACGATGCCACCATCGGTGACGTCGTGCCCGACCTGGGCGCAGACGTGCCCGTCGAGGAGGCTGCGTTCCGCCTGTTGCAGGAATACCTGTCACTCGCACTCGAGGCACTCAACGAGCGGGAGCGTCAGGTCCTCATCATGCGGTTCGGCCTCGATGACGGCACGGTGCGCACACTCGAGCAGGTGGGGGACCATTTCGAGGTGACGAGGGAGCGCGTGCGCCAGATCGAGAACAAGGCGCTCGCCAAGCTGCGCCAGCCGGCACGGGCGAAGCAGCTCGATGGCTACCTCGAGAGCGGCTGATCAGTTCGCCGCCTTCTCCCTGACGGTCCCCGCCACCGAGACGAGCCCGCTTCCGGCCGCGGCCCGCGCCTTGCGGGTGGATCGTTCGCCCATCTCGGCGGCTTGCTGGATGCGGTCGTTCTGGATCGCCCGCTTGAGCGTGGCCACCAGGCGGTCGTAGCGCTCCTTGCCCGCCCTGGCACCCACGGCGAACCCGATCAGGAAGCCGACCAGCAGGCCTGTCTTGAATCGCATGGCGTCGATTCTGTCACATGCACGGGGCCAACGGCGAGTCCGGTCCCACAACGGGAATTGGGAACGCCCGTTGGTATCCTGCACCCGGTTCACCGTCGTGTGAACCCCCTTCCGGGGTAGCTCAATTGGCAGAGCGGCGGACTGTTAATCCGTAGGTTGTGGGTTCAAGTCCCACCCCCGGAGCCTCGAGGAACCCTTGGTCTCCAGCGGACTCACCGATGGTGTCCCGCGTGCGGACCCCGCATTCACTGCAGCCGGACGAGTCCATCGCTCGCGAGGTTCATCGCAGCACACGCGTGCCGTATGCACGCGGGCTGGTCGGGCAGAGTATCTGGGTGGGTAGCGCCTCGTAGACTTCGGCCATGACGACCCGACCGGAGTATGCCGATGCGTCGCCGGGCCCGGGCATCGATCTGTTCTGGATTCCCCTCGGTGCCGGCGGTGTCGGGTTCGTGCGGATGAACGGACGCCTGTACGAGGCGTTCAAGGCTCGTACGGAGCGCCGACAGCCGCTGCGCCTCTACCACACCGCCCTCGAGATACGCGTACCCGAGGGGCGCTATACGATCGAGAACGCCTGGCCGAGTCCCGATGGTGAGACCATCGGGCGCGGTGTCGTCGCAGAGGGACCGGTGTTCAGCCATCGCCTCGCGCGGTTCCGAACCTTCCGCTACGAGGTTCGCAGATGGCCGAATGGGGTCATTCCGGACGCCGCCGAGGCGGTTGGCGGCCCGCAGCGAGTGAGTGGGGACCCTGCCCGGGCGCAGGCGCTCCTCGACGCCGTTCCATCGGTTCCCGTGATGGTGTGGGGCCGGGACCATGCAGGCACCGGCGAGATGTGGAACTCGAACTCGGTGATCTCCTGGCTGCTCGATCAGGGTGACCTCGCGCCGGATCGGATGCGTCCGCCCGCCGGTGGCCATGCGCCCGGGTGGAACGCGGGCATTCGCGTCGCTCGGCAGGGAGGCTGAGGCAGCGGCGTGGGTCCGTCGTGATCCCCTGTCCCGTGGTTCGGCGCCTGCCGTCGATGGGTCGGGCCCGCCCTACCGTATGGCGATGCCACGGAGTGCACGAACGAGCACGGACCTCGACGGGAGCCTCTCCTGACCGCGTCACCGCTTGCGCCCTACGTGACGCTCAGGGATCAGCTCGCCTCCGAGCGGCTCGGTGACGGAGGCGTCGACGTGAGCGCGGCGCTCACGGATGCGCTTGATCGTGGCATCGGCGAGCTGTCCGATGGTCTTCCCTCCGGGATCGCCATCATCGCCGTCGGGGGATACGGACGCAGGGAACAGTGCCTGTACTCCGATGTCGATGTGCTCGTACTCCATCGGGGTGCGGACCCGGAGGCCGCCGTGCGGTCCGTGCTGTACCCGCTCTGGGACGCCAACCTCAAGGTGGGCCATGCCGTGCGGACGCTTCGCGACGCCTCGCAGGCGGGCCGCGACGACTTCGAGACGCTCACGGCGCTCCTGTCGGCCCGACGGGTGGGTGGGGACGACGACCTGTTCGGCGAGCTGGTCGGCGTCATCACCGACCTCGTCAGGGGACGGCCGCTCTCGTCGAGGCTCGCCGCGCTCGAACGTGAGCGGAGGGCCGCGACGCCCTACCAGGTGATGACGGCCGACCTGAAGGAGGGCAGGGGAGCGCTGCGCACGCATCAGGGCCTGTGGTGGGAGCGCAGGAGGGCCGCCCTGCTCGGCCTCCCTGTCGACGTGCCCGATGGCGACGAGCGTTCCGCTCGGGAGGCGCTCATCCGGGCTCGCAACGCCCTCCACGCCGCCGCTGGCAGGGCGAGTGACCGATTCGCGGTCGGGCTCAGGGAGCCGGCCGCCGCTTGGCTCGATATGGACCCGGTCGACCTCGCGGCCTCCATCACGAAGGCCCTCGATACAGGCGACAAGATCGCTGATCGGAGATGGCCGGACATCCACGTGGAGACGGACCCGATGGTCAAGTTCGGTCGGCGGATCTTCGGCGCCGTTCGCAGCCGTTTCTCGCAGGAACCCGAGTCCGTCGACCACGGCGGCGTCCTCGCGCGTGCCGTGGCCGCAGCGGGACGGTCCGATGGCGCACGACTCACATCGGACGAGGAGGAGGCCATCCGCACGGCGCCTCCAACCCCGTGGACGGGAGCGGACCGACGCGCGTTCGAATTGCTCCTCTCGGCTGGGGCACGGGGTCGCACCATCTTCGGACGCCTCGACGAGCTCGGATGGATCGACCGTGAGTTCCCCGAGTGGAGGGCCGTTGCGACCGCTCCCCAGATCGCCCCGTTCCACGACCATCCGGTGGGTGCCCACCTCCACCGGACGGTGGCTGAAATGCTCGCCCTGATCGACGATCGTGGGGAGTTTGGGGCCATCGCAGAGGAGGTCGGCTCATCCGAGGAGCTCGTGCTGGCCGCGTTCCTCCACGACATCGGCAAAGCGCGAGGTGGCGACCACGCCGAGGTCGGGGCAGACATCGCGGCGGGATTCCTCCGCAGGGTGGGGTTCGGTCCCGCGACGTCGGCCACCGTGGCCGACGCGGTCAGGCTGCACCTGCTGCTGCCCGAGACGGCGACCAGGCGCGACATCGCGGACCCCGCCGTGATCGACGACGTGGCGGCAGAGATCGGGACGCGACGCCTGCTCCAGATCCTCTACCTGCTTGCCGTCGCCGACCTACGAGCCACGGGCACCACGCTGTGGAACTCGTGGAGGGCATCGCTGCTGCGGAGGCTCTATGCCGACGTGATGGAGGCGATCGAGTCGGGAGGTGCGGTCCCCGCGACCCCCGACGTCGCCGTCGTCGTCGAGGAGGCGGGCGGAGCCCTCGATCGAAGGACCATCGAGGAGCACGTGGCAGCGATGCCCGATGACTACCTCGACACGACCTCACCGGCCGACGTCCTGTGGCACCTGACCTCGGCCCGTGCGCTCGCCACGGATGCGAGCGTCCTGCAGGACGCCGACCACCCGGGTCGGGTCCTGGTCGTCGGGGCGGACCGGACCGGCTTCCTCCTGGCGGTGAGTCGCGCCTTCGCGGCCAACGGCGTCTCCGTGCGCGACGCACGGCTCCGGACCCGCTCGGACGGTGTCGCCATCGACACCTTCCACGTCGCCGACGACCGCACCGGCGATCCGATCGACGACGAGCGGTGGCGCAGGGTCGAGCGCGACCTCCTGGATGCGCTGTCGGGGAGGCGCGATCTTCGACCTGCGGTGCGGGCGAGGGTGTCGTCCTATCGACGCTCGGACCGAGTGGCCCATGTCGACGTCCGTCCGTCGGTCGCCGGGCGATTCGCGGCGATCGAGGTGCGCATGGCTGACGGTGTGGGAGTGTTCAGCACGATCGTCGAGGCGCTCCACGGTGAGGGCCTTGCCATCCATGTCGCGAGGATCGACACGCTGGCGGGCGAGACACGCGACGTCTTCTTCGTGCGTCGTGTCGGGGGAGGGGCGATACGGTCGGCACCCGAGCTCGAGGCGCTCGGCAAGCGTCTCACCGACCGGCTCCGTGACTGAACGCGGGCAGGGGGCCGGGTGAGTGGCACCCGACCCCCTGAGCTGCACCGTCTGCGACGCTAGATGGCGTCCGCCCCCTGCTCGCCGGTCCTGATCCGGATGATGGCCTCCACGGGCGTCACCCAGATCTTGCCGTCCCCGATCTGGCCTGCGTTCGCCGCGGTCTGGATCGCGTCCGTGACGGCCTCGACCTGGTCGTCACCGACCACGATCTCGAGCTTTGCCTTGGGCGTGAACTCGATCGTGTACTCGGCCCCGCGGTACCGCTCCGTGTGGCCGCCCTGGCGTCCGAAGCCCTTGACCTCCGTCACCGTGATGCCGGCGATCCCGATGGCTCGGACGGCGCTCTTGACGTCGTCGACCTTGTGGGGCTTGATGATGGCCGTAATGAGTTTCATGTTCTCGACTCCTCTCAGCCCGTGATCGGCGCCGTGGCGGCGACGTCAGGACCGTACCCCGGTGCACCGTGTTCGACCACGTCCAGGCCCTCGATCTCCTCCTGGGCGGGAACCCGAAGGCCGATCGTGGCCTTGAGCGCCAGGAACAGCGCACCCGCCGTGACGACCACGAAGGCGAAGACGGCGACGACGCCGATCGCCTGGCTGATCAGCTGATCGAAGCCGTCACCGTAGAACAGGCCGCCCTCGGTGGCGAGGAGGCCGACCATCAGGGTGCCGAACGCACCGCACACGCCGTGGACGGAGATCGCCCCCACGGGATCGTCGACGCCGATCCTGTCGAAGAAGAACACTGCGAACACGACGAGGACACCCGCGAGGGCGCCGATGACCACCGCACCCCATGGCGACACCGCTGCCGTGCCGGCCGTGATGCCGACCAGGCCGGCAAGGACGCCGTTGCCCGCCATGGCCACGTCCGGGAACCCGGTCTTCAGCCACACCGCGAGCGTCGCCATCACACCGCCGGCTGCACCCGCGAGGAGCGTCGTCAGGGCGATCCCAGCGACCGCGCTGTCCGCGGCGAGCTCGGATCCGGGGTTGAACCCGAACCATCCGATGAACAGGATGAACACACCGATGATCGCGAACGGGATCGAGTGGCCGGGGATGGCCGTCGGCTTGCCGTCGCGATACTTGCCGATCCGGGGGCCGAGGATGATCGCACCCATGAGCGCGGCCCAGCCACCGACGCTGTGGACGATCGTCGAGCCTGCGAAGTCGATCATCGGCGTCGACAGGTTCGCAAGCCAACCGCCGCCCCACAGCCAGTGCACGACGATCGGGTAGATGAGCGCCGTGATGACGAAGCTGTAGACGAAGTAGCTCTTGAACTTCGTGCGCTCGGCCATCGCCCCCGACACGATCGTCGCCGCCGTCGCCGCGAAGGCGACCTGGAAGATGAAGAACGTGGGCAGCGACAGCGTTCCGAAGTACCCCTCGGAGAACACGTTCGTGTTGAGGAACCATCCCTCCGTACCGAACAGGTCGTTCCCCGGACCGAACGCGATGGCGAACCCGAACGCCCCGAAGGCGAGCACGCCCGCCGAGAAGTCCATCAGGTTCTTCATCATGATGTTCGCCACGCTCTTTGCCCTCGTCAGGCCGGCTTCGACGAGTGCGAAGCCTGCCTGCATGAAGATCACGAGCACGGCCGCCAGCAGGATCCAGATGTTGTCCAGCGTCACCTGGACCGATTCGGCCGTGACGGCGTCCTGGGCTGACGCGGGCGCGGCAAGCGCCACCGTCGCCAGGGTCGCGCCGGCGACGACGATCAGTAGTTTCCGCCTCATCGGGCAATCTCCCTCATGGTTGCCTTCTCCCTTGCCTGATTCGGCGCCGCTCGCGCGGCGCGTTCGCTCCGAACGGCAGGCAACGTACGGCATCCAGATGTCAGCGATGTAGCCGCAGCGTTTCTTTCCTGTCACACGGTTGTGAACGGGATGTTTCGCCGACGGGAGATCGACGAGTGGTCGCCGAAGGGGCGTGTTCGGCACTCGACGCGAGAAGGGCGCCGGCCGGAGCCAGCGCCCTTCGTCTGATCGTCGTCAGTTCTCTCAGGAGGGACTGAGGATCGCCTGCGGTGCAAGCACCGAGTCGATCACATGGATGACGCCGTTCGACGTCTTGATGTCGATCGGTCCGAGAACCGAGCCGTTGACGCCGATGCTCAGCTTCGGGTCGTTGAGCACGAGTGTGCCGCTGACGCTGATGGTCTCACCCTGGAGTGTCGCAGGCGTGACGCCCGGTGCGAGTGCGATCACGTCCTCAGCCAGCACGACGCTTCCGATCACGTGATAGGTCAGCACCGTGGTGAGCGCCGTCGGGTTCCCGACGATGCTGGCCAGGACCTCTGTGTCGACCGCGGCGAACGCGTCATCGGTCGGTGCGAACACTGTGTACGGGCCGTTCGGTGCCGAGAGGGCATCGACCAGGCTTGCCGAGGTGAGTGCCCCGAGCAAGGTGTCGAAGTCGCCGCTGGCGTCGTTCACGGCCGTCGCCGTCTCGACGGTGTCGGACGGGACCAACACGGCGTCGATCACGTGGATGATGCCGTTGGAGGTCTTCACGTCCGTCATGACGAGGCCTGCGTCGCTCTTGTCGAACGACGTGTTGTTGAGGCGGGTCTCGCCTGCCACATCGTCGATCCAGACGAGCTCGTTCCCGATCGTGGTGGCGTAGGAGCCCTCGAGGGCAACGACGTCGGCGGCGGGAACGACCCCGCTCGCCACGTGGTACTTGAGCACACGCTGGAGGGCGGGGATGTCAGCCAGGAGTCCGCTCAGGACACCGGCGGGCAGTGCATCGAATGCCGCGTCCGTGGGCGCGAACACCGTGTACGGGCCGTTCGGCGCCGACAGGGCGTCCCCGAGACCGGCTGCGGTGACCGCGGCGATCAGGGTGTCGAACTCGCCTGTCGAGCTATTGATGCTCCCCGCCGTCTCGATGATGTCGGACGGGATGAGCACGGCGTCGATCACATGGATGATGCCGTTCGATGCCTTGATGTCCGTCACGATGACCTCGGTGGTCTCGTTCAGGAACACCTTTCCGCCCGAGAGCGTGACCCACACGAGCTCGCCACCGATCGTCTCAGCGTACGAACCGTCGAGCTTGACGACCTCCGAGGCCGGGACCTCACCAGCGACCACGTGGTACTGGAGGATCCTGGTCAGCGCAGGGATGT
Organism: uncultured Acidimicrobiia bacterium; assembly: GCA_963792405.1. Taxonomy (GTDB): domain Bacteria; phylum Actinomycetota; class Acidimicrobiia; order Spongiisociales; family UBA5794; genus SZUA-442. The sequence continues at coordinate 1,136,944 of CAWBVU010000006.1, read as the reverse complement.
CGGCGAGCAGCGCCTCGACCGTGCCTGCGGGCAGTGCGGCGAACGCGTCGTCCGTCGGAGCGAACACGGTCAGCGGACCGGGTCCACGAAGGGCGCCATCGAGGCCTGCGGCATCGACCGCTGCGAGCAGCGTGGTGAACGTACCAGCAGCTTGGGCGGTCTCATAGATGTTCAGACGTCCCGTGTTGATCTGCGGCAGGAAGAACCCTGCAGCGGGGAACCAGCCGGCCTCACCGAACTCGAACGAGCCGGCAACACCTTCGAGGTACCACATGGCACCGCGCTGGACACCGAACTCGTCGGCGCCGTTGCCATCCCAGTCACCCGCGATGGGGCTGTCACCGACGTCGCCGAAGAACTTCGCACCATCCGCAGGACCGGTCGACAGGGCATTGCGCCAGAAGAACTGGCCGGTCGAGGGTCGGTACATGGCGATGCCGTCGATGCCGTCACCGTCCCAGTCACCTGCGAGCGGGAGGTCGCCGGCGTCGCCGAACGTGAAGCTGTAGTCGGCAGCACCGAGACCGCCGTCGTTCGCTCCGAGTTCGTTGATGATGAAGATCTCGTTGGTCGAGGGGCGGAACACGGAAACGGTGTCCTTGCCGTCACCATCCCAGTCACCTGCGATGGGCACGTCACCCGGGTTGCCGAAGAAGAATCGGATGTCCGCGACGCCCTGCGTGTTCGAATTGCGCAGGTAGACGTAGCCATCCGACTGGCGGTAGAGGCCAGGCGTCACGACGGTGTCGCCGTCCCAGTCACCGAACATCGGGAGGTCACCGGGGTTGCCGTAGTAGAACGACGTGGCGGATCCATCTGCATTGCGCAGGTACCACTTGCCCTGGCTCTGATCGACCGCGACGACCTGGTCGCCGTTCTCGGCAGGCCCTGCTGCGTTCGCCGCCGGCGTGAGCACGCCGAACATGACGAAGAGCGCAGCGAGTACTAGGAGGGTTCTCCTCATGTGTGCGTCCTTTCGCTCCAGCAGGAATCTTCCTGCTCAATGCATACGGAGCTGGTCCCGTGCGCGGATGGGGGAGGCCGCGGACGCGAAGGTGCCCCGACCGCACGGGCCGGGGCACCTTCGGGCTCAGCGAGCCGCACTCCGCATCAGGAGATGAACCGGATGGTCATCGGGTACCGGTAGTACTCGCCGTTCGAGGCCTTCACCGATGCCACGATCACGAGGACGAACCACGAGACCAGGACGACGGGGAGCAGGACGAGCCCCACGAGGAGGATGATCGCGAGCGCCGACAGGAGGAGGTACAGCGCCACCGAGATGTTGAAGTTCAGGGCTTCCTTCGCTTGATCCTCCGCAAACATGTCGTCCTTCTTCAGCAGCCACACGACGAGTGGCCCCACGAAGGCGGGGATGCCGATGAACTGGACGAAGGCCGACAAGTGGCCGATCACCCCCCAGTTCCGTGAGTCGGCGGGGATCACGTCGACGACGTCGGGTGTTGGCATGGTGGTCATGGTGCGTCCTTTCCGGGATGTCATGGCCACATCGTCCAACATCCTCCCTTCCGCGACCATTGGGGATGTCCCTGAACCGACCCCTACGACGCTCAGGGCTCACGGGTGCGCCGAGGTCCGTCGAACGATCGTTGCCCCGAACCTCGTGGGCGGTATCGTCGCCCGATGTCGACCAGCCTCGTCCGCGCCACCCTCGTGCCACTCGACATCCCCCTGCGCATCCCGTTCTCGACGGCAGCGACGACCATCGACCGGCGGCGGGTCGTGCTGGTTCGCGTCGGGGACGGCGCGACCGCGGGGTGGGGCGAGGCCGCGCCATTCCCCGTGCAGGACGAGTCGGTCGACGCCCTGATCGCGGCGGCCGTGGCGGGAACGGCGTCCGCGATACTCGCTGCCGCGCTCGATGAGGCGGTCAATGACCACGATGCACGCGTCCACGGCGTGCCGCTCCTGCCCAGTGCGGCCCCCACCGTTCCGATGTGCCTCGCCGTGGGCATCGACGGCGCCGTCGAACGCGTGGCGGAGATCGTCGATCAGGGTGTGACGGCGGTGAAGATGAAGGTGGCACCGGACGCCGTCGGTCACGTCGCCGATGTGCGGGCCGCCCACCCGGATCTGACGATCGGTGTCGACGGGAACGCGTCGTTCGGGGACCTCAACCGCATCGACACGGGGATGTTCATGGACCTCGGCCTTGCCTTCGCCGAGGAGCTGTTCTCCGATTGGTTCACCGGCGGAGCCGAGGCGTTTGCCGACATCACGGGCATTCCGCTGTTCGTCGACGAGTCGGTTCGTTCCATGGCTGACGCACGGAGGATGCTCGCGCTGCCGTCCGTGGGGGGAGTGACGATCAAGCCCGGCAGGCTCGGTTGGAGTGGTGCCCTCGCGGTGAAGCGGGCGGCCTCGGATGCTGGGAAGCTCTGGAGGGCGTCGGGACTGCTCGAGTCGGGAGTCGGTCGCTCCTACACGAACCTGCTCGCGGCGTCCGAGGGTGCCTTCGTGTCGGACGTCGCACCCGCATCGCGTTTCTTCGCCACCGACCTGGTCGACGAGCGCTGGGAGGACGGCACGGTGCACGTTCCGCATGCACCGGGCATCGGGCTGACGCCGGATCCCGACAGGTTCGACGCGTTCGTCGCGGGTGAGATCGTCGAGGTGGTGCTGCCCTTCGGTGGGTGAGGTCAGCCGTCGCCGCCTCGTGGGAGGGCCTCCCTACGCGATCGGGAGGCCGAGGGTCCTGCTGATCACGAGGCGTTGGATCTCGGAGGTGCCCTCACCGATCTCGAGGATCTTGGCGTCCCGGTAATGCCGGGCGACGAGGGCGTCGTCGATGAAGCCGTACCCACCGAAGATCTGCGTGGCGTCGCGGGTGGCCGTCACCGCAGCTTCGGTGGCGTACAGCTTCGCGATGGCCGCCTCCTGCTTGAAGGGTTGTCCCGTGTCCTTCAGCCATGCCGCCCGATAGGTCAGGAGGCGAGCAGCATCGGTCATCACCTGGAGGTCGGCGATCTTGAACGCGACCGCCTGGTACGAGCCGATCGGCCTGCCGAAACTCTGACGTTCCTGCGCATGGGCGAGCGACTCGTCGAGGCACGCCTGCAGGACCCCGACGGCCATCGCGGCGATCGCGATGCGACCGTCGTCGAGGGTCGAAAGGAACTGGTGGAATCCCTTGCCGCGCTCACCGAGGAGGTTCTCCGCGGGGACCCTGCAGTCCGTGAAGACGAGGCCGTGGGTGTCGGATGCGTGCCAACCCATCTTGCGATACGGCGGCTCCACGATGAATCCGGGTGTGCCGGACGGCACGACGATGGTGGAGATCTCATCGGGACCTGTGCGAGCCGTGATCGTCACGAGGCTCGTGATGGCCGAACCCGAATTCGTGATGAAGGCCTTCGATCCGTTGATGACCCACTCGTCACCGTCGAGCTCCGCCTTGGTCGCCGTGGCCCCCGCGTCCGAGCCGGCCTCCGGTTCGGTGAGGCCGAAGCCCGCAAGCGCCCTGCCGGCCACGAGGTCGGGGAGCCATCGTTCCTTCTGCTCGGGTGTCCCGAACTCGTGGATCGGGTTGATGCCGAGGCCGACACCCGCTTCGAGGGTGATCGCCATGGACTGGTCGACGCGTGCGATCTCCTCGATGGCGATGCAGAGGCTGGTGAAGTCACCTCCGGCACCGCCCCACCGCTCGTCCGCTGTGATGCCGAACAGCCCGAGGTCGCCCATCTCGTGGACGACGTCGATGGGGAAGTGGTGGAACTGGTCCCACTCCTCGGCGTTGGGGGCGATGCGTGCGTCTGCGAAGTCCCGCACCATGGCACGGAGGGCGCGATGTTCGTCGGTGAAGCTGAAGTCCATCTGGGCCCGAGGATAGGAGCCACGACCCCGCTGTGGTTGGACGGCGTGATCCCTACGCTCCGCGCCATGAGCTCCGCCAAGCGCTGGTTCTGGATACCCGACGCGCTCGTCGTGGTGCTGTTCGTGATCATCGGGAGAGAGGACCACGGGTTCTCCAGCAGCGTCTCTGACTACGTTCGGGTGTCGGCGCCGTTCCTGGTCGGTCTGGGCATCAGCGTCGTGGCGCTGAGGGCGTGGCGATGGCCCCTCGACTGGCGCACGGGCGCAGTGCTCGCCGTCGGCACCGTCGCGGTCGGCATGGTGCTGCGCCGCGTGGTGTGGAGCGACGGAACTGCGGGGACGTTCATCGTGGTCACCACGGCGTTCCTCATCGCGGGGATGGTCGGCTGGAGGCTGGTCATCATGGGTGTGGCGAAGGTGACGGCAGCGCGTCGCGTGCTCCTCCACCTGAACCTCGCGGCTCACCGGCCCCGTGTGACGTAACCTCGGCGGATGGACACCGCGGTTGCCCTCGTGCGCAGCTACCTCCAGGCGAACGGGTTCTTCACGGTCACCGAGTACCCGATCCTCGAGGTGATCGCCAACGGTGAGACTCGGACGGTGACCGACGTCGACGTCCTCGCCTTGAGGTTCCCCGGCGCGGGTGGATCCGGGAATGACGACGCTGCCGCCGAATCCAGCACGAGCGGACCGACCATCCCCCCGGATCCTGCCCTCGGGCTCACCGATGCCCACATCGAGGTGATCATCGGGGAGGTCAAGGAGGGGGCAGCGGTCCTCAACCGGGCAGCCCGTGACCCGAAGGTGCTCGCCGCCGTGCTGCGCCGGTTCGGGCACATGCGGCCCGAGGTGGCAGACGGGATCGTCGCCGAGCTGATCGCGACGGGAACGGGCATGCATCCCGCCGGTATCCGCATCCGGCTCATGGTGTTCGCGACCAAGCCCCCGTCACGTCGCGACATCCAGTACCGATGGATGAGCCTCGGGGAGATCGCCGGCTGGCTCCAGCGGCAGGTGCACGAGCATTGGGACCAGATCAAGACCATCCAGTCGAAGGATCCTGCGCTCGGATTCCTGATCCTGTTCGAGAAGGCAAAGCGGGGCGAGGCCTGATGATGTTCAGGGTGGTGCTGTGGCAGCCCGAGATCCCACCGAACACGGGCAACCTGATGCGGCTGACCGTCAACACGGGGTGTTCCCTGCACCTCATCGAGCCGCTCGGGTTCAGCCTCGACGATGCACGGATGCGGCGTGCAGGGCTCGATTACCGGGAGTTCGCCGAGGTGACGGTCCATCCCTCGTTCGGTGCGTTCGTCGGTGACGTCGCGCCGTCGAGGGTCTTCGCGTTCACCCAGTACGGGGACCGGCTGTACACGGAGGTCGCCTACGAGCCGGGCGACACCCTCCTCTTCGGGCGTGAGTCCGATGGCCTCCCCGATGAGGTGCTCACCGACCCGTCGATCGATGCGAGGGTGCGGATCCCGATCGCACCGGGAGGGCGGTCCCTCAACCTGGCGAACGCCGCGGCGATCGCCGTCTACGAGGCATGGCGGCAACATGGCTTCGCGACTTCAGGCGACCTCGGTAGGGTCGGCGGGCCATGATCCATCGGACGCCGATCGCAGTGAGGTTCTACGAGCTCGACCCATACCGCCACCTCAACCACTCTGTGTACATCCAGTACTTCGAGGTGGGCAGGATCGACATGCTCAAGGCGATCGGATGGTCACTGACGCAGATGGCCGACCTCGGCACCCAGATCGTGGTCAGCGAGATCACGACGCGCTTCCTCGCCCCGGGGGTGGATGAGGACCAGCTCGTCGTCGAGACGTGGATCGAGGATCTCAAGCGGGTGTCCGCCGTCTTCGGCCAACGGATCGTGCGCGGGGACGAGGTGCTCGCCACGCAGACGCTCGCCGCGGCGTGCGTGTCGCTCGACGGCAGGCCGCAGCGCTTCCCGGAGGCGTTGCGGGAGGGGCTCGAACGCTTCGGGCCCGGGTGACGGACGACCCTTCGGCCCCGGGAGTCGCAGGCACCGTCGAGGTCGCCGAGCTCGAGCGTGCGTGCTACGCCACCTGGACGGCATCCGACACGACGGAGATCGACGGCTGGATCCTGCGAGCCAACGGCGGGTTCACCCGACGGCTGAACTCGGCCACCACGATCGGCCGCGCCGACGTCTCCGAACGGACCCGGGAGCTGGTTCGTGGGTGGCTCGCCGATCGTGGCACGCAGATGACCGTGCGGATGACGCCGCTCGTGGATCCCTTCACACGTGCAGGCGTTGCTGAAACGTGGGGGCTGGCGCCGGAAGCCGACACCTACGTGCTGGCGAAGGACATCACCGGCAGCGAGGGAGGACGCGGTTCGGTCGCCGAGGTCGACCCATCGGATCCCTCGTTCGTCACCGAGGTCTTCGCCCTCAACGACCGCGATCCGAGGTTCCGGTCGCAATGGGAGGGGATCGTCGAACGCTTGGGCGGGGATGGCGTCGGTCTTTGGCGGCCGGGCGTGGCCGTGGCGCTTGCCGCGGTGAACGGTCCGACGGCGTATGCGTTCTCGGTCGCGGTCCATCCCGACTCGCGACGGAGGGGGATCGCGACGGACGTGATGCGTGCGGCCGAGGGGTGGGCAGGGTCCCGCGGTGCGACGACGATCGCCCTCCAGGTCACCGGCGCCAACGTGGCCGCACAGGCGCTCTATCACTCCCTCGGCTACACGACCCGCTACGCCTACACGTACCTCGAACCCCCGACCTCCTGACGTGTCGCGGCGTACCCAGGGTTGCTGTCCACCGTTTCGGTGGACAGCAACCCTGGGTACGGGGGTGGGGGAGCAGGCGACTCACCCCGATGCGGGGTCAGTCAGTGGTCTGCCCGGAGTTCGGATCGACAACAAGGGACGTCACGTCGACAGCCTCGAATGCGGATCCCGGGATGTCGTCCCATTCGTGGAGCATGTCGTTGTCCCATCGGTCGTCGGGCGCACCCGAGATGAACCAGGGTGCACCGTTGTCGGCCAGGATGATCCCGTAGTCCTTGAAGGCCTGCAGGATCACCCGCACCGGCGGCGAGTATCCGGAGATGTCGTAGTCGGCCTTGAGTCGGAACCGCTGTCCCATCGGGGGGTATCCGGCTCCGGTGAGGGATGAGGCGTCATGGCGCGCAGGCCAGACATGGGCCTTCTGCGTCGCAGGTGCGGTGAACCTGATGGCATGGGTGATGATCCCCGAGGCGACCTCGTCGTACGTGACGAGGCCCGGGTAGATCGGGAGGCCCGCGGCGTCTGCGGACGTCCATCCATCGGGGCGCAGCGCATTCGACGACAGGTCGTAGGCAGCTCCGGAACCCGCCGACCAGGAACCGTCGCCGTTCGGGAACGCTCGGTAGAGCTCATACAGCATGCAGGCATCCCGATCGACCACGATCACGTGGCGGTCACCGGTGGCGTCGGGACCACCTTCGATGGGGGCGTTTCGGGGCACGGGGAAGGGCCCTTTGTCGGATTCGGCGCCGTAGTCCGTGTAGATGATGTCGACGGGTGCCTGGCCCTTCGTGACCTCGATGAAAGGGATCCCGATCGGGCTGTTCGATCCAGGGGGCCACACCCCCGAGCCGAAGTCGGCGTGCAGCGTCGCTCCCACCCCGATCGCAGCGACGTACTGGTCGGAGCGAGGATGGATGGGCAGGTCGTCGACCCTGCGGTTCCAGACGTTGTCGGCTGGAAAGGTGTCGCACGCGATCGGCTTCGTCACGATGGGCCCGAATCGCCCCGAAACGGGAAGGAGCGACGGCTGTCCCCAGGCGAAGGTCTCGTCCGCGCCACCCTGGGAGTTTGAGTGGCGGAAGTATGCGGTGCTGGTCGACGGCCGGTACACGGCCGGGTGGTCCTCGCCGGTCCCGATCCAGTCGCCGGCAAACGGTCGGTCGCCGGGATCACCGAAGTAGAACCGATGGTCGGCGGCTCCGGTCGTGGTCGAGTTGCGAACGTACATGAATCCGGTCGATTCCCGGTACAGACCCACCGTGTCCACGCCGTCGCCGTCGAAGTCGCCGACGAAGGGGGTGTCGCCGGCATCGCCGAACAGGTAGGAGGAGGTTGCCGCACCGAGGCCTCCATCGTTGGACCCGAGGGCGTCGATGACGTAGATGCGGGCCTCGGATGGTCGATAGATCGAGACGGTGTCGCACCCGTCGCCGTCGAAATCTCCTGCGAGGGGTACGTCGCCGGGATTCCCGAAGAAGAAGCGGATGTCGGCGATGCCCTGCGAGTTGGCGTTCCGGAGGTAGACGAACCCATCCGACTGGCGATAGAGGCCCGGCGTGTCGATGCCGTCGCAGTCCCAGTCACCCATCATCGGGACGTCGCCGGGGTCGCCGTAGTAGAAGGAGGACACGCCTCCCGCACCATCGAAGAGGTGCCACACGCCTGTCGTGGGATCGACGAGTCCGAGCGAATCGGATGCAGGTGCGGCGTTGGCCTCGGCTGAGTGCGGGAGCGGGGAGAGGACAAGAGCCGCGGAGACGACGGCGACGGCGCACAGGACCGACACCACGAGCCTGATGGGGAGGGACGTCGTCGATCGCACAGGATCCGCCTTTCGGGAATCGCTCTTCGGGAGTCGCCCTTCGGGGGTCGCGAGGGATCCATCGGCACCTGCGCGTTCAACATTGAACGCGTGTCCTCTCCCGTACCCAGGGTTGCAGCCCACCGAAACGGTGCACTGCAACCCTGGGTACGCAGGCAAACGGATCCGGCACGCCCGAATCGAGGAGACGACGGAGGTATCGTGGTCGGCTCGTCCCCCGGTGACGCACCGGCACTACATGCGATCGGAGTGAGGATGAACCCGAAGGTCGATGCCTACATCAATCGCTCTACGAAGTGGCCCGAGGAGATGGCCCGGTTGCGACCGATCCTCCTCTCGGCGGGGCTCACCGAGGAGGTCAAGTGGGGGAAGCCTTGCTACAGCCATGGCGGTAGCAACATCGTGATCATCCAGGAGATGAACGACTTCCTGTCGCTCATGTTCTTCAAGGGCGCCCTCCTGAAGGACCCAGAGGACGTGCTCGTCGAGCAGGGGCCGAATTCACGCTCTGCTCGCCGCATCGAGTTCGGGTCGGTCGACGACGTGGAGCGTTTGGCCGAGACCGTCGAGGCCTACCTGGACGAGGCCATCGACGTGGAGGAGTCCGGTCTCGAGGTGGGGCCCGCGCCCGAGCCTGTCCTCGTGGACGAGCTTCTGGACCGCCTCGCCGACGACCCTGAGTTCAGGGCGGCGTTCGAATCGTTGACTCCTGGTCGACGCCGCGAGTACAACCTGTACTTCTCGAGCGCCAAGCAGGCAACCACCCGCGCATCCCGGATCGACAGGTACGCCAGGAAGATCCTCGACGGCAAGGGCCTGCGCGACCCCGAGTAGGTGCAACTCGCCCGTACCCAGGGTTGCTGTCCACCAAAAGCGCGTACAGGAACCCTGGGTACCGAGTGACGGAGCGTGGGGGCACGTGGTCGGCACGCCTGGGGTACCGGACGGTCTAGCTGCTCGTGGGCTCGACGTCCTTGACGACGACCCAGCGGTGCTTTCCGATCTTGCGGTCCTTGGCGAATCCTGCGTCTTCGAAGGTCGAGAGTGCTCCGTTGTAGAGGAATCCTGCGGGCACCGCATCGGCGGGTTCCGGATATCCCTCGACGCGGCCTCCACCCATTCCGGCGATGAGGTCGAGCGCCCCCGCCAGCGCGGCTGCGGCGACACCCTTTCTGCGGTGACCCTTGCCGACGTAGCAGCAGGCAATCCGCCAGGTCGGCAACTCGCCCAGCCCCTTCTCGTACTCCCTGCGGTTCTTGATGCGAGGGACTTCCTCGGGACTGCCGAACTGGCACCAGCCGACGCAATGCTCGCCTTCGAAGACGAGCGCGGCGTGAGCAGTTCCACTTCGGACACGATCGAGCTTGCGAAGACGTTTGGGTTCGTCGGCATCGGCGTGACTGTCGTCCTCGGGATGGAATCCCATACACCAACAGCCACCGAAGATCCCGTTGTTCGCCTCGACCAGAGCAGCGAACGCATCCCACGTCGATGGATCGAGCTGCTTGACCGTGAATGTCATGCTGCGACCCTACAAGCCCACGTCGGCACCTGTGACCGGCCGATGCGCGGCCATCTGTCAGAATCGCCCGGATGAATGCCGAGGCGTATCTCGCACGACTCGGGGTCGAGGGCCTCGTGGATGTCTCGATCGAGGCCCTCGAGGATCTCCAACGTGCGCATCTCACCCACATCCCGTTCGAGAACCTCGACGTGTTCCACCGGCGGGGCGTGCGCACCGACACGGACTGGTCGCTCGACAAGGTCGTCGTTCGGGGTCGCGGTGGTTGGTGCTACGAACTCAATGGCGCGTTCGCCTGGTTGCTCGCCAACCTCGGATTCGAGGTGCGACAGCTCGGGGCCACAGTGCTGCTCGATGGAGAGGTGTCGCCGGTTCCGGACCATCTGACCATCGAGGTGACACTGGATCGCCCGTATCTCGTCGATGTCGGGTTCGGCGACTCGTTCATCCGTCCTCTCCCGCTCGATGGCGAAGGTCCTCACGACGGCGGGACCGGCATGTACTCATTCGCCTTCGGCGAGGGCATGACGACGCTTCGCTTCGATGGACCCGACGGCGTTGAACCGCAGTACCGATTCGGTCGACGTTCGTTCACCTCCGACCAGTTCGAACCCGCGTCCCATCGGCTCCAGACCGAACCGGGACTTCGGTGGACACAGAGCCCCTTTGCCACCCGCCTCCTCGATGGTGGACCCGACCGTGTCACCCTCCTCCGGGACCGCATCAAGTTCCGCCGATCGGGAGAGTGGACGGAGCAGCCAGTACCGGAGGACGAATGGGCGGCGACCCTGCTGCAGTGGTTCGACATGACGCCTTGACCCGCACGCGTCGCAGTCTCCTGACGCACCGGGGCTTGGATCTGTTCGCCTATGTGCCTGCGTCGATGACGCAGAAGCGGTTGCCCTCGGGATCGGCGAGGATCACGTAGTCGGCGTCGGCGGGTCGTTTGTCCCAGTGCACCTCTGATGCCCCGAGGTCCACGAGACGTTGCACCTCGGCGGCCTGGTCGTCGGCATAGAGGTCGAGATGGATACGTGGCGGGACCTGTGACTGCGACCGCATCGCATCGATGGAGATACTTGGGCCATCCCCGTTCGTCGGCGAGAGGAGTATGAAGTCGTGCCGATCGATGCTGCGGCGGTAGTGGAGTGCGTTCGCCCAGAACTCGGCCTGTCGCTGCACGTCGTCCGCTCGGATCACGATCGATCCAACCTTGAGCATCCGTCGATCCTAGCCCTGACCATGTGTGCTGCTATGGGCGGCTGTGCCGCGTGCGCGGTCTGAGGAGGAACGTCTCCATTTGTCCCTTGCCTTTGACAGGGATCACACCTCGTGATTCGAACTCGAAGTCTCCCGTGAGGCGCTTCCGCACCGACGCAGTCACGTGGACCTCACCCGGGATTCCGGTCGATTCCATGCGGGCAGCAGTGTTGACGGTGTCGCCCCAGATGTCGTAGCTGAACTTGCGTCTGCCGATCACCCCTGCAACGACGGGTCCGGCGTGGAGCCGCCCACAACCAGCGAAATGCCACAGCGCCCGTGTGCCGATATGCGTGGGTCTACAATGCCGCCCCCCGGTAGGCAAGACCGAATGTGGTGATGGTGGAGGGTGCGTGCACGAGCCCGGGCGAGACGATCATGCTCCGATGCCCGACCCTGGCCGATCGCGCGGAGCCGACGAAGAGCGGATCGAGCTTCTGCGTGAGGCCACGATCATGGCGCTCTACGTGTCGATCGTGCTCCTTGCGGCGTTCACCGCGCTCCCTTCGGGGGAGGAGGGCGGCGATGGGCATGTCGAGGGCGGTGTCCATGGCGTTGCCCTCATTGGTCTGATCTGGGGAACGACGCTCGGATTGGCCCTTGCGCACTGGTTTGCCTTCCGCATCTCCGTCCGTGTCTACGGTGGGGGCCAAGCATCGAGGCAGGACGTCCGCATCGGGATCGCCCAGATGGCCGGTGCGGTCATTGTGGCTGCCCTCTGCACCATCCCGGTGCTGATGGTCTCTGATGCCGGCGATGTCGCGGCCACGAGCTTCGTGCCTGCCCTCATCATCGGCGGGGCGGGCTTCGCCGTGGCGCGCGCAGGCGGACGAACCAGGGTCCAATCCATGATTCTCGGTGGCGTGGTGCTGGTGCTCGGACTCGCCATTGCGGGAGTCAAGAACTTCCTGGTCGGGCACTGACCTCCGCCGAACTCCGTCCAACTGTGTGGCAACGGCGCGTGGAACCATCCGGTGCGACTGGGCGAGCAGCGTCCATCGTGATCACGGTGAACAGGTGGACCGCGTTGTTCCGGGGCACGGCCGACTGGTGATCACGCAGTTGTGGGCCCGGCAGGACGTGAACCAGAAGCCCTGTGGCAACGGCGCGTGGAACCATCCGGTGCGACTGGGCGAGCAGCGTCCATCGTGATCACGGTGAACAGGTGGACCGCGTTGTTCCGGGGCACGGCCGACTGGTGATCACGCGGTTGTGGGCCCGGCAGGACGTGAACCAGAAGCCCTGTGGCAACGGCGCGTGGAACCATCCGGTGCGACTGGGCGAGCAGCGTCCATCGTGATCACGGTGAACAGGTGGACCGCGTTGTTCCGGGGCACGGCCGACTGGTGATCACGCAGTTGTGGGCCCGGCAGGACTTGAACCTGCGACCAAGCGATTATGAGTCGCCTGCTCTGACCAACTGAGCTACGGGCCCGATGCCGGGAGTGTACGGATCACATACCTGCAGCCGTGATCGTGACGCGACCAACCCGAGTCATCGGTCCGAGCCCGCGTTGGCCGAGTACCACTCGACCGAGGTCCCGACCGCCTCGTCGAGGGGGGTCACGTCGAACGGGCCGAACGTCTCCGTGAACCTCGAGTCGTCCACGACGAACGGGTCGGTCCACTGGTAGACGACGCCGAGACTCTCCTTCGAGATCTTGTGGAACGGCGAGGCGAGCCGCAGCATCGTCGTGGAGACCACGCCCGTCTTGAGCGGCTGCGGGAGGGCGTCGTTGACGAGTCCGAGGAATTGACGGCCGGTGACGGCAGGGGCGTGCGGGAGGATCCAGACGGAACCGTCGGCTCGCTCGTCGGTGCCGAGGACGACGTAGGCGCGAGCGATGTCGGGGAGGTATGCGGCCGAGTGCGGAGCATCGAGGCTGCCCATCCACCGGATCGACCTGCCCTCCGACGAGGGCGCGATCGCCAGCGCTGTGATGCCAGAGTTCTCCGATCGAGGGCCGAAGTAATCCGACGCCCGTCCGATCGTCACCCTGAGCCGGCCGGACCGGTGCGCTTCGAGGAGGGTCTCGGTCATGGCCCGGCGCACCGTGCCCTTCGTGTCCGTCGCCCGCTCGGGGGTGTCCTCGGTCATGACGCCGGCGCCCGGCCCATACCCGTAGAGGTTGTCCACCATCACGAGCTTCGCCCCTTCGGCGGCGACCCCGTCGATCACCGTCTCGAGCATGGCGGGGAATTCCTGGGGCCAGCGGTGGTAGGGGGGCTGTGTGGCCATGTAGACGACGGCGGCGCCGTCGACGGCCCTGGCGATGCCATCGGGCGTCGTGACGTCCGCCGCCGTGACCGTGATGCTCGACGGGAGGTCCGCGGCCCCCGAGCGGTTGACGGCACGCACGGGGATGTCCGCATCGGCGAGCGCCCTGGCGATGGCGTTGCCCGCGCCCCCACTTGCACCCAGGACGACGTGCAGATCGGTCGTGGTCATGATGTCTCCTTGTCTCCGAGCCCTCTCGGCCCGTCATCGCTCGCGTGATGTGAACACTGTTCGCACTATAGGTGAACAGCGTTCACAGTGTCAATAGTGTTTGCATTCGTGATGCTCCTCGTCCATAGTGGTGGCATGACGACGACACGACGCGACCGATTGCGGGCCTCGACGATCGTGGAGATCAAGAGTGCGGCCCTCGACCAGATCGCCTCCTCCGGGGCGAGCGGCTTGTCGATGCGCGGCATCGCGCGACGGATCGGCATGAGCCCCGCAGGGCTCTACCGCTACTACGAGGGCCTCGACGAGCTGCTCACCGACCTCATCGCCGACGCCTACGAGGATCTCGCCGATGCCGTGTGGGCGGCGACGTCGGGCACCGGCTCGACGAGGGACCGGATGGGCGCAGGGATGCTCGGGTACAGGGAGTGGTGCGTCCTCCATCCGAACCGGTTCCTCCTCATCTTCGGCACGCCGATCCCCGGCTACGCCGCACCCGAAGGTGGGCCGACGGTCGAGGGGATGCGCAGGGTGGGAGAGGCGTTCTTCGCACTCGCAGCCGAGGCCTGGGAGGCAGGGGAGTTCGTCGATCTGCCACTCGCACGGTCCGTCGAGCCCGCAGAGGTCGCACTCGCATCAGGTCTCGCCGCGGACTTCCCGCCCGACATGGTGAGTGCGCTCCTGAGCGTGTGGGCGCACTTCCACGGCATCGTGACGCTCGAGATCCTCCATCAACTCGATTGGCTGTACCCCGATCCCGGGACCTTCTACCTGGGTGAGGTGGAGCGCATGCTCGACCGGCTCGCACCGGGCGACGCCACCTGAGGAGCGGGCTCGGGCGTGGCGGCCACCGGAGGGCACCGGCGGACGCGCACCTCTGAGCGTTGACCGCCAGCCCGCGCACCGCCATCGACGGCCAGCCCGGTGATCCGACACGACGTATTCGGCATTCCGCGCGACTGCCGCTACGCTCCCGGTCACCCTCAGGGTCGGACGATGTGGTCGTCGCCGTTCCCTGTCGGGGAGATACCATCAGCAGCAGTCGTCGAGACCGTCGCCGGGAGGCTTCGTGCGCAGATCGTGGGTACCAGTCGGGATCCTCTGGCTGGCATACACCGTCCTCATCGTCTGGGCGGTCTCACAATTCAGCTGGCTGCCCGCCCAGTGGGCGAGGGAGGCCGAGGTCGTCGACGAGGCCATGGTCCTGCTCCAATACCTCGGCGCACCCGTGATGGCCCTCGTCCTCGCTGTGATGACCTGGTCGGTGATCGGCTGGCGGTCATCGGGAGCCCAACGACCGGACGGTCCGCCCCAGCGGGACAACCGGGTCGTCCTCACCACGTGGCTGATCGTGACCTCGGCCCTTGCGGTCTTCGTGGTCATCAACCCCGGTTTCGTCGGGCTCGCGGAGATCCGTGGCGAGCCGCGTGCGGACTACGCCATCACCGTCGAGGCCCAGCAGTTCCTGTGGACCGTGACCTACCCCAACGGTGCGGTCAGTCTCGACGAACTGGTCGTCCCCGAGGGCAAGCGCGTGCGCTACGACGTCCAGAGCAAGGACGTCAACCACTCGTTCTGGATCCCAGCCTTCCGCATCAAGATCGACGCCGTCGCAGGCCTCACCACGCAGGCGTACGCAACCGCCGAGGGCGAGGGCGACATCGACGACGACATCAACCTGAGGATCCAATGCGCTGAGCTGTGCGGCGCCGGGCATGCCCAGATGGCGATGCCGGTGCGGGTCGTCAGCGACGCCGAGTTCAACGAGTACATCGAAGCGCTGCTGGAGAGCGGGTGATGACATGACGATGACCGAGGGACGGCCCGCCGGCTCGGGCAGGGGGAGTGGTGCGGCGTCGCCCGACGGCGCTCCCACAAAGGTGCGTCCGAGGGCGCATCGCCCATTCCGATGGGTGATCAGGGGCATCCTGCTCGCCGTCGTCGGCTATCTCGCGGGAGCATTCCTCACGGTGGCGATCAGGGGCGGGAGCCCCAACGACGAGGTCGCGCTCATCTTCGGCTACGTCTTCGCCCTCATCGGCTGGCTGGCAGGCATCGGCGGCATCGAGGCCTTCGGGCGTCAGTGGATCGGCAAGGCGCCAGAGGTCGACGAGGACAAGTCCTGGGGTCGATACTTCGGCTTCTGCGTCGACCACAAGGTCATCGGCATCCAGTACGGCGTCACCCTCATCGCCGTCCTCCTCATCGGCGGCATCTCGGCGATGATCATGCGCATCGAGCTCGCATCGCCCGGCCAGGGGATCGTCGACCTCGACGACTTCAACAAGATCGTGTCCATGCACGGCATCCTGATGGTGGCGGTCGCGGTGGCCGGCGTCATCGGCGCGTTCGGGAACTACATCGTCCCGATCCAGGTGGGCGCGGCCGACATGGCGTTCCCCCGCCTCAACGCCCTCGCCTACTGGCTCCTGCCGCCCGTGGCCGTCGCCCTCCTGGCCGCTCCGCTGCTCGGATCCTTCAACGCCGGGTGGACCGCATATGCACCGCTCAGCGTCACGAACGAGTCCGGCCAGATCATGTTCAACCTGGCCATCATCACGTTCGGCCTCGTGTCGATCCTCGGTGCGATCAACATCCTCGCGACCGTGATCACGATGCGCGCACCCGGGTTGACGTGGGGCCGCCTCCCCATCTTCACGTGGGCGGCGTTCGCCACCTCGCTGCTGGCGTTCACCGTCACCCAGTTCTTCGCAGGCGCCCTCGTGCTCGTCACGATGGACCGGGTCGTCGGGACGGCGTTCTTCAGCCCGGAGGTGGGCACAGGCCTGCTCTACGAGCACATCTTCTGGTTCTACTCGCACCCTGCCGTCTACATCATGGTGATCCCCGGCTTCGGCGTGATCCTCGAGCTCGTCACGACCTTCTCGCGGAAGCCCCTGTTCGCCTACAAGGCGGTCGTTGCTGCGATGCTCGCCATCGTCGGACTCTCCGTCGTGGTGTGGGCGCACCACATGTTCACCTCGGGCATGGCGAACTACCTCCACGGACCCTTCATGATCCTGACCGAGGCGATCTCCATCCCGACGGGCATCATCTTCCTCAGCATCATCGGCACCCTCTGGCAGGGGAGGCTCTGGTTCCGGACCCCGCTCGTGATCGCCTTCGGCTGGCTGTTCAACTTCCTGATCGGCGGGATCACCGGCATCTTCCTCGCCGACGTCGCGACCGACATCCACCTCCACGACACCTACTTCGTCGTCGCCCACTTCCACTACACGATCGTCGGCGGTGCGATCTTCGCCTTGCTCGCAGCCGTGTTCTACTGGTTCCCGAAGATCACGGGCCGGATGTACAACGACACGCTCGGCAAGGTCTTCGCCATCTGGGTGACGGTGGCGTTCAACCTCACCTTCATCCCGCTGTTCTGGGCGGGCATGAACGGCATGAACCGACGGATCGGCGACTATCCGCCCGCGTATGAGGGTGCGAACAAGTTCGCCTCCGTCGCGGCCCTCATCCTCGGCGCCAGCTTCTTGCTCTTCGTCGGCAACGTCGTGTACTCGGCCATCCGCGGTCCCAAGGCAGGTCCGAACCCCTGGAACGCCCGCACCCTTGAGTGGTTGACGTCCGCGCCCCCGCCGACCCACAACTTCACGAGCCAGCCCGTCGTCGTCGGCCATCCGTACGATTTCGGCAGCGCCCCGTATGTGGTCTTCCCGGACACCGACGCGGCACACGACGAGGGCTCCCAGGTGGACGACGGATCCTCGGATGAGCAGGAGGCGCTGGTATGACGACGGAGAAGGTCGCCATCGATGTGCCCGCCTACCGCAAGGCGGTGCGCCACGGCATCGCGGCGGCCGTGTGGATCGCCATCCTCACCTTCGCCGAGTTCGCCGTCTTCCACTTCTTCGAGAGCTCCGACTACCTCACCTGGATGCTGCTGCCCTTCGTGATCGCAAAGGGGTGGATCATCCTCGACGCCTTCATGCACATCGGAGCGTTGTGGGGGAGTGACCACTGATGACCACCGAGGCCACAGAGACCGCCGCCCACCACGAGTGGCACCCGGACACGTCGTTCCAACCCAGGGCGAACCGCCTCGGCCTGTGGATGTTCATCTTCTCGGAGTGCTTCCTCTTCGCCGCCTTCCTGTCCGCCCGGTGGTTCACGACGGGGACGTCGAAGCCCGAGGAGCTCAATCAGACGCTGGCCCTCGCGATCACCATCGTCCTGCTCCTCTCATCGGTGTTCGCCTACCTCGGTGAGACCTCGATCAGGTTCAACGCCAGGCGGAACTTCATCATCTTCATCAGCCTCACGATCCTCATGGCGCTCATCTTCCTCGGTGGCGTCGTCGTGGAGCTGTACGAGGCGACGCTCCACTACCCGCCGGGGACGCCGTATGGCTCGTCGTACTTCATGCTGATCGGGCTCCACGCATTCCACGTGGTCTCCGGCATGATCGGGCTGGTCATCATCCTGTTCCTCGGCATGCGTGGCCACTTCGGATCCACGAACTACTGGGGAGCCGAGGGCGTCGTGAAGTACTGGCACTTCGTCGACCTCGCCTGGGTGATCATCTACCCCACGCTCTACCTCTTCTAGGGGCGCGGTACCCTCACCACCATGGCGGGAACCATCGAGCAGGCGCTCGGGAAGAAGACGTACTCGAAGCGCCGAAGGATCATCGAATCGGTCGCCATCCTCGTCACGTCGACCCTCGTCGTGTTCATCCTCTCGTCGATCGCGCTCCTCATCTACACCGAGGGTTCGAGGGAGCCGACCACGCACACGATCGTCATCCCCGAGGGATCGTACGCGCTGATCGAACAGGGGCAGAACCCCCTCGACATCCCGCCCACGTGGACGTTCTACGCCGACGACACCCTCGTGCTGGACAACAGGGACGACGTCCCCCACACCCTCGGCAACTGGGTCGTGCCACCGAACACGATCCAGGCATTCGAGCTCCAGCCCGCCTACGGCGGCTTCTTCGTGTGCACCCTGCATCCCTCGGGAGCCATCACACTCGACATCCAGCCACGTGACTACGACTTCGCGCTCGTGGCCATCCCCACCTTCGGGTTCGGGCTCGCCGTCGGCATCGTGGTCATCATCGGGCTCAACGTCATGCGCGGCCTCGAGGATCACGAGGACGTGTGGGTCGCGGGCGCCGTGCACGGTTCCACGATGGACAAGTCCGCCAGGGATGACGTCTAGGGAATCGCCCGGCCGCCAGTGCGTTGTTCGAACGACCGACGATCGGAGTGAGAAGTGCACGGGGTCCGAGACCTCCCTTCGGGGTGGATGCCCACACGGGACAGCCTCCAGAGGTATGCAGACGCCCTCACGGCCTTCCCGAGGGCAGGAGCACCCGCGGACGTGCGCTGGAGCCATGTGGCGATGTCCCCCACCCCGACCGGCTTCGCAGCCGCACCCACGCCGCTGGGTGACGGTGCGGTCCTCACGTCCTCCATCGACCTGCGTACCCATCACATCGAGGTGACCGCGGGTACCGACCGCCTCGGATTCGATCTCCGTGAGGGGCCATCACCCTCGGTGATCGGGACGGCGATCAACCGCCTCGTGACCGATCACGGCGCCCGCATCCCCGTGGACCCTGGTCGCTTCGCCTCGTCGGCTCGCCAGGACTACGACCCTTCCCACGGGGAGGCCTTCTTCGACGAGGCCCGTGCCGCGATCGAGGCGTTCGACGTCCTCAACGCAGGTCTCGCCGGCGAGGTGGCGGGACCGCACCTGTGGCCGCACGGATTCGACATCGCCACGGAGTGGTACTCCGATCGGGTGGTCGCTGCCGATGGCCACGAGGGGAATGCGCAGATCACCACCGGCTGGTATCCGAGTGTCGAGTCGTATGTGTATGTCAACCCGTGGCCCTTCGACGACGCGTTCTCGGCGATCGACCTGCCGGGAGCGGCGTGGTGGCATCTCGATGGATGGCAGGGAGCGAAACTCGATGTCCTTCCCGGTGAGGCGCTCGCCATCGAGGAGATCGTCGCCCTCGCCCGCGCTGTCCACGCTGCGACGGTCGATGCGCTCGGAGCCTGATGCCGCGCAGTGGGCACCGATGTGGTAGACAATGTCATGTCCTTTCCCGCCCCCTTCTTCCGCTGGAGACCCCATCCGTGGCACGGCCTCACGGCGGGCGACGACGCCCCCCACGTGGTGACGGCGTTCATCGAGATGACGCCGCTCGACGTGATCAAGTACGAGGTGGACAAGGAGACGGGGTACCTGATGGTGGACCGACCCCAGGCGGGCTCGAGCTCACCTCCCTCCCTGTACGGGTTCATCCCGAGGACCTACTGCGGGGTCCGTGTCGCAGCCCTCTGCGACGAGGTGGACAGGTCCGACGGTGATCCGCTCGACATCTGCGTGCTGTCGGAACGTCCCATCGATCGCAGTGAGATCATCATGCGCGCCCGCGTGCTCGGCGGCCTTCAGATGATCGACGGCGACGAGGCCGACGACAAGATCATCGCCGTGCTCGATGTCGACCCCGTGTGGGATGGCGTCGTCGACGTCTTCGACCTCCCCAAGTCGACACTCGCCCGCATCGAGCACTACTTCCTGTCCTACAAGACGCTGCCGGGTGACGACTCGAAGGTGCGCATCCCGTGGATCTATCCGGCGGATCACGCGCGGAAGGTGATCGCCGCAGCCATGGACGACTACATGGACACCTTCGGTGGCGACCCACGCTGACCCCACCGTCGCCTCCACCCCCCACCCGCTGACCGCCTCGGAGGTTGCCCAGCGCGTCAAGGACGGACGCGCCAACGTGAAGGTGACCCAGGAGTCGCGTTCGGTCGTCAGCATCCTCGCCTCGAACATCTTCACGAGGTTCAACGCCATCATCACCGTGATGCTCGTGGTCATCCTCACCTTCGGGCATCCCATCGATGCGATGTTCGGGATCGTGATGGTGGTCAACGCCCTCATCGGCATCGTCCAGGAGCTGCGTGCCAAACGCACCCTCGACCGGCTCACCCTGCTGTCGGCTCCCAAGGCGGTGGTCGAGAGGGCGGAGGGGCGTCTGGAGATCCCCGTCGACGGCATCGTGATGGATGACCTGCTCGTCCTGGGACGAGGTCAAGCGGTGCCCGTCGATGCCGAGGTGATCTCGAGCCAGTCACTCGAGGTCTCCGAAGCGTTGCTCACGGGTGAGGTCGACGCAATCTCCAAGGACCCGGGCGAGGCAGTCCTCAGCGGGAGCTTCGTGGTCGCCGGCAGCGGTACCTGCGTCGTCACGGCCGTCGGTGCAGACGCCTACGCGAACAAGCTCGCCCTCGAGGCCAAGAAGTTCACCCTTGCGAAGTCGCAGCTGGCAGAAGCCATCAACCAGATCCTCAGGTTGGTGACGTGGCTCCTGATCCCGACCTCGCTGTTGCTCCTGTGGAGCCAACTCAACGCGGGACGTTCGCTCGCCACTGCGGCCGTGGCGACCGTGTCCGGCGTCGTTGCCATGGTTCCCCAGGGCCTCGTGCTGTTGGTGTCGATGGCCTTTGCCGTCGCGGTGATCAGGCTCGGAAAGCGCAACGTCCTGGTCCAGGAGCTCCCCGCCGTCGAGACGCTCGCGAGGGTCGACACCCTGTGCGTCGACAAGACGGGGACGCTCACGGATGGGACGATCGTGCTCGACGAGACCGTCTCCCTCGACGGTGGCCGCGTCGCGGACGAGGTGCTGGGGGCCCTGGCGGCCTCCGATCGGGATCCGAATCCGACGATGCGGGCGATCGGCGAGGCGTATCCGAACGGTGCCGCCCCCGCCGTGGTTGCGAGGGTCCCTTTCTCGTCCGAGCGCAAGATCTCGGCCGTTGCGTTCGCGGATGGTTCAG
Source organism: uncultured Acidimicrobiia bacterium (assembly GCA_963792405.1). GTDB lineage: Bacteria > Actinomycetota > Acidimicrobiia > Spongiisociales > UBA5794 > SZUA-442. Next base: position 1,115,468 of record CAWBVU010000006.1, on the reverse strand, counting down.
CGTGGATGCTCGGGGCTCCCGAGTACGTCCTCGGTGATGCGATGTCACCGGCGCTCGCCCAGCGGATCCATGACTCCGGCGCACGGGCGAGGCGGAGCATCATCGTGGCGACGGCGGATCCCGAATCGATCATCGCCGGGCGTCCGAGGGCCATCGAGGCGGTGTTCCTACTCGAGTTCGCCGAACGCGTCCGGCCGGACGCTGCCGAGACGGTGGCCTATTTCACCGCGCAGGGCGTGGAGTTGAAGGTGATCTCCGGAGACGCTCCGGCGACCGTGGCCGCGGTGGCCCGTGCCGCAGGGGTGCCCGCAGGCGAGGCGATCGATGCATCGTCCCTGCCATCGGATCCGGCGGATCTCGCACGGGTGGTGACGACGACAGCCGTCTACGGGAGGGTGACGCCAGAGCAGAAGCGCGACATCGTGGTGGCGCTCCATGGCGCAGGTCGAACGGTGGCGATGACCGGTGACGGCGTGAACGACGTCCTGTCGGTGAAGCAGGCCGATCTCGGCATCGCCATGGGGTCGGGCTCCGGCGCGACACGGGCGGTCAGCCAACTGGTCCTGCTCGACGACGCGTTCGCCTCCCTTCCCCAGGTTGTCGCCGAAGGCCGTCGGGTCATCGCCAACATGGAGCGCGTCGCTTCGCTGTTCCTGACCAAGACGGTCTACGCCACCGTGCTGGCCATCATGATCGGCTTCATCGGGCTCGCCTTCCCCTTCCTGCCGAGGCAGATGACGTTGATCGGGTCGCTGACCATCGGCATCCCCGCGTTCTTCCTGTCATTCGAGCCGAGGGAGCAGCCGGTCAGGGAGGGATTCCTGCCCCGTGTGATGGCCTTCGCCGTGCCCGCAGGCGTCGTGTCCGGCCTCGCCACGTTCGCCGTCTACAGCGTCTCTCGGGCGCCCGTGTTCGACCTCTCACTCCAGCAGTCCCGCACGGCGGCGACCACGATGATGATCGTGCTCGGCCTCGTCGTCCTCTACGAGCTGATCGAGCCTCCGGATGCCCACCACCTGATGATGATCGCAGGGCTGTTCGGTATCTACGTCCTCGTGATCGCGCTCGAGCCCCTTCGGACCCTCTTCGCCCTGTCGGTACCCCAATGGCAGGCGTGGCTCGTTGTCGCCGTGGTCTCGCTCCTGGCGGGTGCGGTGATGCGGATCCTCATCAACGGGGCGGAGCATTGGGCGGACGAGCGGCTGGAGCGCTCGCAGGCCCGAGGATGATCAGCGAAGCGGCGCCTCGACCTTGCCGAGGGTGATGTTGTCCGCTCGAGTGATCTCGGACTGACGGAGGCGTGCCTCGATCCGTTCCATCTGGCCGTCGGTGACGTCTGCGAAACCGTAGGCGAACCTGACGAACTCGGCGAGGTCGGCCCTGTAGTCGTGGCCGGTCGAGAAGAACTCGCCGGGCACGACGGTGGCGGCGTTCTTCGTGTCGATCAGGCCCTGCCAGAAGGAGATCCCGGGGAGCCACCGCTGGTGAGGCTCCATGTTGCGCCCCCTCACGGTGGTCTTCAGCCACTCCGGCATCCGGTAGGCGACCGCGGGGGTGAAGAGCGTCACGGGATCGTTGTCGTGGTTCAGGAAGACCACGGCAGGTGCATCGTTGCCCGCCCGCAGGTAGGCACGCACGTCGTCGAAGTGGTCGAACACTGGGACACCCTGCGCGGTGAGATCCCTGAACAGCGGTGAGCCCTGCGGGGTGCCGACCCACAGCGAGTCGTCGACGACCATGGCTCCAAGCCGCTCGGATGCCCTCCGGACGCCGATCTGTCCGGTGATGGCACCGAGGCTCTCGCCGTAGGCCGCGAGGTGGATGTCCCTGCCAACCGCGTCGATCTCCTCGCGGAGTCGGGTCACGAGCTTCCCGTACACCCGTGCCGCCGTCCCGACCTTGTCGATCGACAGCATCGACGGCACCTCACCGTACTGGACCGCCACCGTAGCGACGTCGCCCCTTGCCATCAGCTCGGCCGCTTCGATCGCGATGTAGTTCACATATCCGGTTCCCGCAGGCGACGCGGTGATGATCAGGGAGCGGTCGAAACCGCCCGCCCTCCTCAGCTCGTGGATCGCGAGCTCGATACGTTCGTCCTCGGTGTCCGCGGTTCCCAGTCCGACATAGACACGAACCGGTGCGCATCGCGCGGGTTCGCCCATGACCGACTCGATGTCATCGATCGGCGTGTATTCCGACACGAGCCGGCGCCCCTGCACGCCGAGCGTGGCCCAGTCGGTCAGGCTGTACCGATTGCCGGACATCGTGACGGCCTCGGGTCGCTCGGCGTACGCGATCTCGAACGCACGGTTGCCCCTGGCCATCTTCGCCAGGACCGTACCCACGCCAGCGCGAGCACCCACGGCCATGGCGGCGACCGTCGCAACCGCGCCGCCCGCTGCGGCGGCGCCGCGGAGGATCGGGCGTCCTTTGGCTCCGTTCGCTGCCAGCCTCGCCCCGAGGACGATGACACCGACGGCACCCGCAACCGCCAGGTTGAGTCCCGCCGCCACGCCGGCGGCGGTGAGGAGGTACCGGGCGTCCGGCGCGTCCGTGCGCCTGTCGATGGCCGCCTTCGCCTCCATTGCCGTGGCCGCTGCGAGGGTTCCTGCGGAGGCGAGCGAGGCCTTCGTGCCGCGGCGCCCGAGCCCCGTCAGGGCCAGAGCGGAGGCGATCTCGCCTCCCATCTCTGCCCATGCCTCCCGGGGATCGACGGGTGGCGGCGCGGAGGGATCGATCGCGTTGAGCGCGCGTGCCGAGCCTGCTGAGGCCACCATCACGTTGAGGGCCTTCGCCGTTGGGCCCGACCGGGGCAAAGGCACGAGGTTCACGACCGTGCCGGCCGCCGTGCCGGTCAGGAAGCCGGTGAGGAAGCTGCCGCCCATGATCAGTCCCTGGTCGATCGCCGACCGCGGCATCAGGCTCGGCTCGAGCGACTTTGCGGCGAACCGCACGCCCGTCACGAGCCCGGTGATGGCCGATGGAACCCGCTTCGCCACGCTCAGTCCCTCACGACCCAGGAGATGACCGACGACAGCACCGTGAGCATGAGGCCGGCGAGGATCGTCGTTCCGAGCCCGTCACTGGAGATGCCGAGTTCGACGTTCTGTGCGACGACGATGACGCCGGTGATGACCGCCACGTTGATCGCAAGCGTCGCGAGCCCGAGCGTCACGATGCGCAGGGGGAGGGCGATCGCCTTGAGCAGTGGGATGACGACGGCATTGGCCGCAGCGATGAGGAGCCCAACGATCGCGATGGTGACCCAGCTGCCGTCGTCATCGAGCCCGGGGAGGATGAAGAACGTGAGCCATGTGGCTCCGACCATCAATGCCATGCGAATGAGGAATCTCACGGGCTAGACAGTAGTAGTGCGCTGGATCTGGCCCTTTGGGTTCGCGTGGTGGTGCGATAGGTTGGGACGGGGAGGTGTCCATGCCGCGGTCCGACAAGCCGATCAATCCGGGATCCCGGCTCGACGCGCCGGTGTCGGCATCGCGCGGGCACGGATGGACGAAGCACGGCGGACCGGAGACGGTTGACGGGTATCGCGGTGCCCCGGCGTCGGGCGCTCCGGGGTCGACCGAGGTCACCGTCGACGACATCACGGTCGTCACCACGGATGCAGTCGAGGTCGGCTCGAAGTGGGATCAGCGGGGAACGTCCGCACATGTCCCCCCGGGCGTCGACGGTGAGATCCAGCCGGTCGTCCGGAACGTCGAGATCCGCAAGGAGTGGACCGTCGTCCGATCCATCGACGGAAGGGCGTACCGCCGTCGCGACGAGGCGAGCTTCGTCGAGGTCGAGCTCTAGCCGGAGGCGGCCTGCTCCTCACCGCAGACGTCCTCGAGCTTCTCCAGGCCCAGCTCCTGGATGGCGCGTTGGGGATCGGCGATCACGAGGTCGACGTGTTCGTGGACGAGGTCGATGTTCGGGACGCGCCCGGCCTTGCCATCGTCGCGGTACTTGAGGTGGTACTCGGGAGGGATGAACCGCACCGACACGATGTTCTCGAGGTCCATGTCGGGGAGCAGCTGGACGAGCTGGGGGAGTGCGTCGATGGGGATGTCCGTCGTCATCGTGTCCTTCACGACATCGGCGAGGGTCCCGAAGTTGCGCATCACCGAGACCGGGTCCGCCTGCTGCACCATCGCCTCGATCACGCATCGCTGCCGGTTCATGCGGAAGTAGTCGCTGTCCTGGTTCCTGGTGCGGCTGTAGGCGAGCGCGAGGTGGCCGTCCAGCTCCTGCCATCCGGCATCGATCTCGATGCGCTCGGTCGTGGTGCCGTCCTCGTTGGGATAGGCCTCGTCGACCACCTTCGATGGGACGTAGATCTCCACGCCGCCCAGCGCGTCGATGATCCTGACGAATCCGTCGAGGTTCACCATGGCGTAGTAGTGGATCGGGATCCCGAGGAACTCGGAGATCACGCCCTTCACGGCATTCTCCGGAGGTGTGCCCGGACCGGGGAACGCCTCCGGATAGCGCTCGCCCGCGATCCAAAGCTCGTTGATGAGCTCCGGATAGCAGGTGTAGCCGCACTCGTCCCAGATCCCCATGCCCTCGGGGAGTGGGACCTGCGTCCAGTTCCTCGGCACGGAGAACATCGCGGCTTCTCCGGTCGCGGGATCGATCGACACCGTGATCATCGTGTCGGTGCGGATGCCCGTCCGGCCTGTTCCGAAGTCACCACCGATCAGCAGGATGTTGAGCCGTTCGAGGCCATCCCAGATCGCCGATCCCGAGGCCTCGGCCGCGGTCGTGGTCGTGTCGCCGGGTGCCGTGGTCACGGTGGCGCCCGTGGCGTCGGTGGAAGGCGGTGAGGTGTCACCCGGTGCGCTCGTGGTGGCCGTCGTGTCGGACGATGAGCTGAACACGGAGGTGATGAGGTCGTATTGGACGAGGTCGTAGTACCCGAACACGACGTGCGGGACGAGTAGGACGAGGCTGATGCCCAGCGCCCCTGCGAGGACCGCACCGGAGGATGAGCCGAGTCGAGCGGGTTGGTGTCCCTTGACGGTCCGGTAGGCGTCGTCGGCTGCCCAGATGCGATAGCCGAGGAGGGCGATATTGCCGACCATCATCAGGGCGAGTGACGACGGCTGCAGCCATGCGGTGAGGATCGACACCTCGTTGCGGAAGAAGAAGCCGATGACCACCAGGATCGCCACGTCGATGAGGAGGAGGATCCTGCCGCGTCGTCCGTTGCCCCCCATGAACTGACCGACGCCCGGGATGATCGCCGACGCGAGCGCGGCGAGCCACGGCTTTGCGGGCGAGGTCGAGGGAGGGCGCCTGTCGGGGGAGGACATCGGGGCGATGGTATCGGCGGACCCTGAATAGTTGGAGCATCGAAGCGCTGCATGACCAGGGATGCGGCGGGCGCGCCGGTAACCTCCATCGGAGCTGGAGATGACGTCGTGACCGACCCGCACCCCACACCTTCCGACGAGCCCCCCATGGCTTCCGAGGAGCCCGCACAGGCCAGCGGCGGCCGCCGCTACGCCTACATGCGAAGCGACGGAACCCTGGACATCGTCCTCGGCAGCCTCGTTGCCGGTGTCGCGGGGTACGCCTACCAGTTCGTCGGTGGGAGGGCGCTCGGCGAGGAGGGGTTCGCGCCGATCGGCGTCCTCCTCACCGCCCACTTCCTCGCGTTCGTCATCGTGCTGATGCCCATCGAGCAGTTCGTGATCCGAAGGCTCACCATGAGCGCCAGGGGCTGGGTCGTGCCGATGCGGGCGATCGCCCTCACGGTCGCTGCGGCCGCCGCAGGAGTGTTCATCGTGGCGGTGTCAGGCGACGACTACTTCACGTCCCGCCGGGAGTTCATCATGTTCATGGTGCTCAGCGTGGGCGTGTACTTCCTCTTCGCCGTCGGTCGCGGCTACCTCGCCGGCTTCAGGCGGTTCCGAGCCTACGGATACGTGTCGGCGGCCGCCTCGCTCGTCAGGCTTGCCATCGCGATCGGCGTGGCGGTGATCGTCCCCACGGTGTCGGGCTTCGCATGGGCGCACGTCCTCGGACCGCTCGTGATCGTCTTCTGGCGCCCATGGAAGCCGCCGACGAGGCGTGCCGCCCGGATCACCGACGAGCAGGCGGCTTCGAGCTCCGACCGGGGTCTCCTGGCCGGTCTCGTGCTGTCGGCAGCGGCGTCCCAGGCCCTCCTCCTCGCAGGCCCACTCGTTGCGAGTCGCCTCGGGGCGACCGCAGCGGAGTTCTCCGTCACCTACGCCACCCTGCTCCTCGCACGGGCACCGCTCACGCTCGGGTACAACCTCATCGCTCGGATCCTCCCGCCCTTCACCGAGATGGCTGTGCGGGGCGAGCGCCGCGAGCTCAGGGCGTGGGCACGCGGCATCGCGATCGCCTCGGTGCCCCTGGCCGGCTTCGGTGCGCTGCTCGGCGTCCTGGTGGGGCCGGTCCTCGTATCGGTCGCGTTCGGCCAGGGTTTCGCGCCCACGCCCATGGTTGCTGCGATCGCGGGTGCGGGCGTGGTGTTCGCCGCGGCCGGCTTGTTCATCGGCCAGATCCTCGTGGCGAGGGGCCTCTCGCTGCGTCTGTTCCTCGCATGGGCCTTCGCCGTGTCGGTGGCGGTCATCATGGTGGGTCTCCCGATCGCCGAGGATCCCGTCTACCACGTCGTGATCGCGTTCCTCGTGGGTGAGGTCGCAGCGATGGTCGGTCTCCTCATCGCTGCGGTGCTCCACGACTCGGACGAGACGGCGACGTCCCACGGGTACGTCGTCGTGAAGCGGTCGATCGACATCGCGGGAGCGATGGTGGCACTGGTGATCCTCACCCCCGTTCTGATCGTGAGCGCCGTCGCCGTGCGGCTCGACTCGCCGGGACCGGCGTTCTTCCGCCAGGTGCGTGTCGGCAGGGAGGGCAAGGACTTCTGGATGGTCAAGCTCCGCACGATGGTGATCGACCACGACGAGGAGGTCTTCCACGAACACCTCCAGCGCCTCCGCACCAACGGCGAGGAGGAGGACGCCGACTACACCATCCGCATCGATGAGGACCCTCGGATCACCAGGGTGGGGGCTCGGCTGCGGCGATGGTCGATCGACGAGCTCCCCAACTTCTGGAACGTGCTCAAGGGGTCGATGTCCCTCGTCGGCCCGAGGCCACTCGTACCCGCCGAGGCGGAGCTGATCGGCCTCGACAACCCTCGATTCACCGTCAAACCCGGCGTGACGGGGATGGCCCAGGTCCACGGGCGTGACTCGATCGGAATCACGGAGCGGACCGCGTGGGACGAGCGCTACGTCGCGGAGCGCTCGACCCGCCTCGATCTGGAGATCCTGGTCCGTACCGTGGGCACGATCTTCTCGAGTCCCGGCGATCCCGACTCGGAGTAGCGGAACCGCACCGCGCTCACGCCCGGAATAGCGAACGGCCCTGTCGGGGTTGCCTCCCCCATGAACGATCCCGTGTCCGAGCGACTCAACCGACCTGACCCCCTCGTCGCCGTCGTCGGCGCCACCGATGCCCCGGGCAAGTACGGAGGGATCATCTATCGCGACCTCAAGCGGAAGGGATACCGTGTCGTCGGCATCCACCCGTCACGTGACACCGTCGACGGCGACCCTGCGTATCGGTCGCTTGCGATGCTCGAGGAGGAACCCGACATCGTGAACGTCGTCGTGCCGCCGTCCCGCACCCTGGCTGTGCTCGACGAGGTGGCGGCGTTGCACGACCCCGTCGTGTGGATCCAACCCGGCGCAGCCGACCGGGCGGTGCGCGACCGAGTCGACGAGCTCGGGATCCCCGCCCTGATCGACGCCTGCATCATGGTCGTTGCCCGAGCGAAGGCCTGACGGCGAGCCGCTCCCGCGACGGTAGGGTGTGGGTGGTGGTGGAAGGGTCCGAACGAAGGGGCCGGCGTGGCAACGGACGAGACCAACGACGAGATCTCCGACGAGCTCGAAGCGATCCCCGGCGTGGCGTCGGCACAGGTGACCTTCGTCGAGGGCCAAGCTCCCGTGGCGCGGGTCTGGCTCGACGGGACGAGGGACCCCGAGGAGGTTCGCGCCCTCGTGAGTGCCCTCCTGGGCTCACATCTGCCGGTGGGCTCGCCGCTCGATCGTCGGGTGCGGCGCAGCGGCCTCGGCAAGGGGCTCACGGAGCTGATCGCCGAGGACCACGGCCCGAGTGAGCTCCCGCACCTCAACGGGAGCTCGACCTTCATCGCCGTGCATCCGTCGTCGGTCGCCGCCCTCACGCGGGTCGGTGTCGTGGAGACGGACATGGGCGTGCTCGTGGAGGTCGAAGACGGGCTCGGGACCCGCGTGGAGTCGGTCGTGGACCAGGACGGGTCCATCGACGCCGCCGTCATCCGGGCGGTCCACGCGTTGCTCGAACCGGACATGCCCACGGACGACGTCGCGGACGTGAAGGTCATCGACCTCGACCCAACGGACGGGGACGAGATGGTCGTCGTGTCGGTCACGCACCCTGGCGGCAGGCGTTCGGCGGGAGCCGCCTACGTCGAGTTCGGACGGCCATGGGCTGTCGCACGAGCGTTCGCCCAGGCGCTGCGCAGTCCCTGATGGTCCTCGACATCACCTGTCCGGACTGCGGTGAGGGCAGCGACCTTTCGGGGGAGACGTCCGACATGGGAGTGCGCCTGACCTGCGGGCGATGCGGAGCCGAATGGGACCGCGGTTCGGGAGGGTCGTGCGACCGCTGCGGCGGTGACGACCTCCAGACGGTGCCCTTGGCCATCGTCGAGCGCAGCCGTGGCACGCAGCTCTCGATCGTCGGGACCCGTCCCGTCGTGCTGTGCTCGTCATGCGATGCGGAGGCCCTTGCCCGGTACCACGCCCATCGACCGAATCCCCTGATGCCCACCGAGCTCCCCACGATGGGGGAGGAGCAGATGCACCGCTAGGCGGAGGCTCGCTCGGTGGAGACCTCCGACTTCGAGATCGACGGCTTCGTCGGACGCGTCACGATGTAGGCCGAGATGCCCGCGGCGAGGATCCAGAAGGCGACACGCCACCAGGTGCCCTGGATCACCCAGATGGTGGTGATCGCGAAGGAGGCGATCACGGCCGTCACGGCGATGACCTTCGCGCGAACGGTGAATCCGTTCCCTGCCCTCCAATCCCTGACGATCGCCCCGAAGAAGCGGTTGGTGACGAGCCAATGGTCGAACCGTTCGGAGGACTTCGAGAAGAGGAAGGCCGCGAGGATGACCGGTCCGGTGGTCGGGAGGACGGGGATGAACACGCCGACGAACGCGATGCCCACGAAGAGCCACCCGAGGGCACCCAGGATGATCCGCAGCACGCGACTCTTCACGACGGCCATACATGGACATTACGGAGTGCTTCCACCGACAGGGTGTCGGAAGTAGGGTTGATCCATGCGCGACTGGGTCAGGAATCTCATGTCGCCCGGTGTGCGCGAGCGCGTCAGTGGCGCGCCTGCGAGTGCGACCGGTGCGTCGTCCTTCCATCTTTGGTGGGACCTGCCGTTCGGCGAGCGCCTGACCGCGGCCAGTGTCACCCTCGACGTCAGTCGCCGCCCCGACCTCGACCGTCTCGTGTTCTTCGCCCTCCAGGTCGCCTTCATCAAGCCGAACGCGGGTGGGGCCCACCTCGGCCTCCAGCACCACCCCGGCTTCCCCAGGCAGTCTGCAGTGAATTGGGGCGGATACGACGCTGCGGGGACGATCCTCGAGGGCAGCAATTCCGCGCTCCCGTCGGCCCAGGACGACCCGAACACCAGGGACTTCCCATGGGTGGGAGGTCGCCCGTACCAGCTGACGGTGGAACGGATCGGGAATGAGCCGTTCGACGGCGCCCGGTTCCCGTGGCGCGGCACCGTCGCGGACCTGGTGACCGGGGAGTACGTCACCGTGCGCGATCTCTACACCGAGGGAGCGTTCCTTCGCGCACCGGTCGTGTGGGTGGAGTCGTTTGCTCCATGTGACGCCCCCCGGTTCGAGGCGAAGTGGTCGAACGCCACGGTCGTGAACGACGCGGGCGAGGTGCGAGCGGTGTCACGGATGCGAGCCGACTACCAACCGCACGCCGCAGGTGGATGCACCAACACCAACTCGATCGTCGAGGGCGTGAGCTTCGTCCAGCGCAGCGGCCAGCTCCGCACCACCAAGGCCGGCACGACGTTGGCGATCCGCTGAGCCTGTCCTTTCGGATCCCCGCCACCTACCATCCCCGATCCCGGGCGTTTAGCTCAGATGGCCAGAGCGCTGCCCTTACAAGGCAGAGGTCGCAGGTTCGAGCCCTGCAACGCCCACGATCCGGAAGCGTCGACAGCATCTGCGGAGCCCACTGAGCAACGTCACCTCGAGAGGTGGCGTCTCCCGTTTCCTGTCCACCCCACCGGATAGGCGCCGACGGGGTCCGTAGAGCACCGCCCTCGAGCGTGTAGACGGCGGGCGTGACCCGCGGATCGTGGTGCCGACGAACTCCTGAACCTCAGCTGGCGACCATCGGTCGAAGAGACTCGAGTCCACCGAAACGGGGCAACTCCAGATCGCGAACAGCCACAAGAGCTCGAACGCGTTCTCCACGGTCACGAGGCCGTGGCCGATCGAGATCCGCCTCCGCATCGCCCTGACATGACCTGTAGGTCCGCTGACCTGGTCATCCTGCTTCCTCTGGCATCGCCGCATCGAGCGGGCGCATGCCGGTGACAAGGATGTATAAGGAGATGAGGAGGACCCAGCCGGGGAAGACGAGCGCCACCCACAGGCTCAACGAGAGTGTGACAAGCAGTACGGTTGCCGCGGCGTACGTCACGATGGCCAGCCACCGCGGCATCGTTCGCGTCCGGACCCAGATGGTGCCGAGAGAGATCATGAATACCGACGCCATGCGCATCCCGTACGTGTTGGTCGACCGATACATCAGGTCACGAGCGAAACGGTAGACGTTGCTGTCGCCGATCTCGTCGGGACGAGTCCCGTATGACGCCAGCATCGCCGACCCGATGGCCGCCGAGACGAACATGAGGGCCACGAACAACAGTCCGCTCCCAAAGAACACGGTCGAGAAGAACTGGTCCTCACTCCTCCCGATTCGGTCGCGAACCACGCCCATGAACCACAGGAACGCGATACCTGCGAAAGAGATGAGACCAAGGGCCCCGGCGACGGTGGCAGCGTTCTCCTCGATCCACTCCCCATTGTCGGTCGGAGCGGAAGGAATAGCGAGCCGGAGCATCACGAACGATGTCCCAAGCAGGAGGGCAAACACAATCCCGGCGACGGCCGCCGCTCGGGGTGTACGCAATCGTGCTGGGTCGATGCTCAACTCGCCTGCCATGTTCCTTGCTACCTCATCCGTCCACCGGTCGGCCCGACCTCTCGGTGGAACGTCACGTCGCTGCGGTCCCGGGGAGCAGTTCGAACAGCAGGTCGAACTCCACCAGCGATGCCAGCATCCTGTGGAGGCCGCCGAGATCACCATCCACGTCGCTGGCGCCTGATTCGATCAGCTCCTCGAATGAGCGCTGGCCGAGCATCACCTGTTCGAAGTCGGCACGATCGACGACGATCGTGACCGTGGCGTCATCCGATTGGAACCCCATCTGGGTGGTCAGCGTCGCATTGGAAAGCTCAACCACGAGTTCCTCCCCGGTGTCGGGATGACGGATGTTGGCGACGAAAGCGACATCCTCGACCTTGGAGCCGTCCATCCGGATGGCGAGATAATCGAAGAACATCTCGGTGGTGAGCGCACGCAGTACATCGGGGGACGACACGGCTGGCACGGTTCCTTCGGGGATGCCGGTGCGCAGTTCGAGCGCGGCAGCGAGGAAGCTATTGCGCACGCTGGGGCTTTCCTGCTGGTAGCCGAGCTGTTCGAAGACGTCGGCGAGCAGCTGCTTGGCATCGACGTTGTGGGGCTCGGCATACACGAGCTTGTTGAGAATCTCTTGCGCTTCCCGGTACCGGCCCTCGTCGTGGAGCGCCCGACCCTTCGTCAGGATCGGTTCGGAACCACCCATCATCTCGACGTAGAGCGGGGCCGAATCCTTCGGCGACAGTGGGATCAGGGTCGTGGGATTGGCATCCCAATATCCGAGGTACCGGTTGATCACGGCGCGCGAGTTGTGTTCCTCTGAGCCGTGATAGGAATGCGCCGCCCAGTGCTTCGTCAGTGATTCCGGCTGGCGGTACACGTTGTGGATCTCGTTGATCGTCACGCCCTGGTTGGCGAGGTGCAGCACGTGGTTGTTGAGATGCGCGTAGGCATCGCGCTGGGTGCGCATCACCTCCTGGATCCGGTCGTTCCCCCACCGGGGCCAACTGTGGGAGGCAAACATCACATCTGCGTCCCTTCCGAAGAGATGGAGTGCCTCACCGATCTTCTTCGACCACACGAGCGCATCGCGCACGAGCGCTCCACGCAACGTGTAGATGTTGTGGATGGTGCCGACGATATTCTCCGCCGCCCAGAACGCCTTCTTGTCTGGTAGGTAGGTGTTCATCTCGGCGGGCGCCTCGGTGCCCGGCGTGTTGTGGAAGACCATTGGGATGCCGTCGACCGTGTGGTGCTCGACATCCTCGGTGATCACGAGCGAGGGTTGGATCAGGCTCGGTCGCCCTGCGGCGGTGTTCTTGCCGATCGCCTGGTCGACGTGGCCGTAAGGGCTTGCGGGCAGGAGCCCGCCGTACTGGAAGAAGGCACGCCGCAGCATCGCATTGCCGGCGTACACGTTCTCGGAGACCGCATGTTCCATGAATCCCTCCGGGACGATGACGGGTACTGTCCCGGTCCGGACGTCGGCCTCGTCGATGAGCCCGCGCACGCCGCCGAAGTGGTCGATGTGCGAGTGAGAGTGGATCACGGCGCTGACCGGCAGATCCTCCACGTGCTGCCTGACAAGGGCGTGAGCAGCTCGTGCCGTCTCGACGGTCGTGCCGGTGTCGAATACGATCCATCCCGCCGCTCCCCGCACAAACGTGAGGTTGGCGAGGTCGAAGCCGCGGACCTGGTAGATGCCATCGATCACCTCATAGACGCCATAGGCCATATTGAGGATCGCTTGTCGTTGCAGTGAGGGATGGATCGAGTCGAAGTCCTGACCCTCGAGCAGGAACTCGTAGCGGCCCATGTCCCACGCCACATTGCCAGCGTCGGCCATGATCTTGTCGTAGTCGGGTCTCGCGATGAATCCCCGCCGAGCCTCCTCGAAATCGCGGTCGTCGGCGAAAGGCAGGCTGCGACGTTGCTCCTCCTGAAATGCGCGGGTGAACGCGGACGGCTCCCCACCGTTTGGCTGGAAATGGGCGTACTCCGACATGCTGCTCCTATGGCAATGTGGGAATCTCAGGGAGACAGTAATTCACCGGCGAGACTTCGTACGACGCTGCCCAACAGGCTCGGAGCGAGCCAGGTCGTGTCCAGATTCCGCAGGTGGTGGACGGGGATCAGGCCCCGGCGGGGAACCCTGAGGCGTTCCGCGATCGCAGCCGCGCCACGCACTGCTGCGGCAATCCCGGATGGGATGGCCGCAGCCGCCATCGTGGGCGTGGATCCGATCGACGGACTCCACGCCAGCTTCGCTGGGCCGATCGTGGGGGGCTTGACGGCGAGCACGAAGCTGATGGTGATCACGACCACCAGCGCTGCATCGCTGGCCGCGTTCTCGGCCCTCCAGGGTGTCCCGCCCGATGCTCGCCTGTCGTCGCTGTTCCTCATGACGTGCCTAGCCGGCTGTTGATGGTGCGCTTGTCGGCGCCAGCTTCGAGGCCCCTGGTCCGATCGCGAGCGCTGCACGCGCGGGATGATGCGAGAGGCCCCGGGACGCTGCCGACGCCTCTCCACTATCCAGATACTCCTGCGTGCGTCCTCCCCTTGATCAGGTGTGTGATCCCACCATCTGGCCACTACCCGGCAGGCAAGGCAGGACGTACGATTGGCGTAGAGGAGGAGGTGTGCCCATGACGTACACCCAGACGCTGCACCTCGATGTCCCTCCGGAGACGGCGTTCGCCGTGGCGGTCGATCCCGAGGCCCAGCAAGGTCGGTTCATGAAGGTCGAAGTGGTGAAAGAGACCCCCGAGGGCGTGGGGACCGAGCTTCGCTACTTCTACCGGCTGTTGGGGATGCGCCTTCCGGGGGGGTCGTACACGTATTCCGACTACGTTCCCGGCAAGCGGTTCACATGGGAGTTCTCAGGTGGACCCGAGACGCTGCTCCTTGGCGGCCCGGTGACATCGACGATCACCTTCGAGCCTGCCGACGGTGGCACCGATATGACGATTGAACCCGAGTTCAGGGACCGCATCCCCGTGGTCAATCCAATCGCCCGGCGCGGGCTGATGCTGTTCTGGCGGATGGGCCTGCCGAAGTGGAAGGACGAGATCGAGCAGCGAGCGAAGGCGTTGGCCTCGACGTAGCAGGTCCTCTTCGCCGTCATGGTCGAGCGTTGAGAGGGCCTTGACACGGGAAGAGGTGAGCGGAGGTCCGGAACCGCGGATCCCGGATCGAGTGCGCAGCCTTTCGGTCACGATGCCATGCCGGCGACGATCCGCTCCAACCGTTGGCGTGTCTCGGCGGCCAGGGCGGGGTCGGTGGTCGAGTCCCACGATTCGACCTCGGTGATCGTGTTGGCTGCGAAGTCTCGGAGGTCCATCAGCAGTGCGGTGGTCGCCTCGAGGACCAGTGCCACGGCATGGATGCGCTCCGGGAACATGACGCGCCCTCGGAACTCGCGCCGATCGTCGGGACCGCCGACGCCGTTATCGAGCATCCACAGGGGTCCTCCGTCCTCGAGGTATTCCCGTGCGAAGCCTGCGAGGTCGTCGAGCATGGAGCGAGCCGACGCCTCGGTCGAGCGCAACGCCCCTGCAAGCACGCCGGGCGTATCCAGATCGGCATAGAACAATCGGAGGAGTCCCTCGATCTCGAAGTGTGGTTCCTCGGGTTCCGTCCTCATCCAGGTGCGCAGCGCCGTCCTGCCCTGCGGGGTGATGCGATATCGATTTCTCGTGCGGCCCGCGACCTGTTCCCGCTCCACGGTGGCCCATCCGAGGTCGACGAGTCGCCTCTGCTCCCGATACAGATGTCCTTCCGATGATGGCCAGACGAAGCGGAGCGAACGCCGGAGTTGCTGTGTGAGCTCGTATCCGGTCCACGATCGCACGGCCAACATGCCGAGAAGCCCATACGTGGTTGGTGTTGCAGATGCCATCGTGGCAGAATACTCGCAATGTGAGTAGTTGGCACCGTCCTGCGCCGACGGTCCCCCAATGCGACCGAAGGAGAGCCGCGTGGCGATAGGGCGATGGAAATCCGTGTGCATCAACGTGACCGACCTCGACAAGGGCTTCGACTTCTGGTCCGAGGTCCTGGGTTGGACCACCACTCGGGAGGACTGGCACGGCTGGCTCGGATACCTCACCGATCCGGGATCGGAGAACTACATGATCCTCAACGACACCACGCGGGCCCCGGTCGCGCTCACCCCGCCGAGCCGCGATGAAGCCAATCGCGTCCACATCGACATCTGGCCCAACAACGGCATGGACAATGCCATCCGCGACATACTTGCGATCGGGGGCACGCTCAAGAAGCCACCGAGCCTGTATCCGCGCCCGGGTGCCTATGGGGACGAGCCACCGGCGATCGACTGGGCCGTGATGCAGGACCCGTTCGGCAACGAGTTCTGCATCGTCGAGATGCTCACCATCGAACAACAGGCTGCGGCGATGGCGTCGGGAGCCACCGACGATCATGCGCTGCGGGTTGCGGCCGGACTGACCGCGCCATGACCTTCGCGTCTGCCATGGGATAGCGTCTCTCCCGGATCCGCCGTCGCTTGACCCCACGGCATGGTCGGGAAGATGATGTCACGGTGTATGGGGCCGGCCGTCGGGCTGCGGGCGGTACACCAGACGGACCCGTTCTCCGGATTTCGGGAGGGACACGATGGGCTACGACGTCGGCATCATCGACCAGGCACCGGTGAAAGTCGCCTCGGTCAGGATCCACACCGACCTGGCACACATCGGGGAGGACATCGGACGGGGCTTCAGTGCCCTCATGGCGGCGATGGCGGGTCAGGCCGTGACGGCGTCCGGACCGCCGCTGACCGTGTACCTCGACGTCATCGACGAGCACACCGAGGGCGACATCGAGGTGTGTGTGCCCGTCGCCGGCACCCTATCGAGTGACGCCGAGGTCTCGACCCGCGAACTCGCCGGTGGATCGATGGCAGCCACCCTCCATCAGGGGCCGTATGACCAGATCGGTCCCGCCTACCAGGCGGTCATCGACTGGATCACCGAGCAGGGCCACGCAGTCGCAGGCCCCCCGAGGGAGGTCTACCTCAACGATCCGCAGGCCGTTCCGCCCGAGGACCTCCTCACCCGTGTCGAGTTCCCGATCTTTGCCACGGCCCACTGACGGGTCCTGCAGTGAGCGCCGCCGTCAGGCCGGTGGTCAGCGTGCCGGGGACGAACCATCCGAAAGCCGCCATCATGCTCAGCTCCTATCGTGGGTCCATGGCGTTGACGAGGGTCACGGTCGCGTCGGTGATCGATGAAGGGGATCAGGTCATCGTGCGCGGCATCCCCGCAGGGGGCGACGACGAGGTCGCGGTGGTCTTCACCGCCAAAGGTGGATCGGCGGACCCCGGGCTCGCCGAGCGGGTCAGTCGTCTCGCCACGGGTGACGTGGTGGACATCGATGCCGTGATCGTGGTGGGGGGCTGGTACACCGGCAGGAGCATCTCGCGGGTGTGAGTCGTGCCCTCACGGAGTCCCTGCAGGCCCTTCCTCGACAACCCGTCGCACCGTCTCCGCGACTCGCCTGTCCCTCGTGTCGGTGCGCTTCGCCTCGTGGATCCACCACAGGTAGCGCCTCTTGAGCGAGTCGGGGAGTGAGGCGAAGGCGACCGCTGCGGCCGGGTTGGCGTCGAACGCCCGCTCGAGGTCGGGCGGGATGATGAGGGCATCGACCTCGTCCGTCTGCGACCACGAACCATCGACCTTCGCGGTGTCGATCACTCCCTGGCCGGCCTCGGTCATGAGGCCGTCCCGGACGAGCCGCTCGATCCGCGCCTTGTTGGATGCGGACCACAGCCCACCTCGCCGTCGGGGTGAGAACCACTGCATCCTCCGGTCGTCGTCCACGCGCCGGACCTGGCTGTCGATCCATCCGAAGCACAGCGCCTCCTCGACCAGATCGTCATAGGTCGGGCCGTCGAGCCCGCTCGACTTCTTCCGGTACACAACCCAGAGGCCTTCGTCCCGGTCGTGATGGGCGGAGAGCCATCGGCGCCACGAGTCCCTGCTGGAGGGGGTATGGACGTCCTTGCCGTTTGGCGAGGCGGGATCGGGGAGATCGGCGACGGATGCCATGCACGAAGGCTACGTACCGGATCGGCACTCCGGCCGCCGTGCGGCCGTCCGTGTTGGCGGCATGGTCGGTGATGGATGGCCATCGATGGCGCGACGGCCAGACGCCTCTCGGGGAGCTACCTCCGCGCCCAACGCTGTGGAAGACGCCCACGTCGAGTTCCCCGGCCTGGGCAACGGACCGACAGGTCACGCAGATGATGCTGACCGGCCCAGCGGGGGAGCGGTCCCTATCCTTGCGCCATGTCCCGGGACACCAGGATCCGCATCGTCACGGCAACGTCGCTCTTCGACGGCCATGACGCCTCGATCAACATCATGCGGCGGATCCTCCAATCCCGTGGCGCCGAGGTCATCCACCTGGGCCACGACCGCTCCGCATACGAGATCGCCGAGGCCGCCGTCGAGGAGGACGCCCATGCCGTCGCGGTGACGTCGTACCAAGGGGGCCATCTCGAGTTCTTCCGCTATCTCAGGACCCTCCTCGACGAGATGGGCGGCAGCGCCATCGAGGTGTTCGGTGGCGGAGGGGGGACCATCCTCCCCGAGGAGGGGGAGACGCTGCTCGACGAGGGCGTGGCGCGCATCTACTCGCCGGATGACGGACGGCGCCTCGGTCTGACCGGGATGATCGACGACCTGCTCGATCGCGCAGCCCATGCCCAACCGGCGTCACCGGACCTCCTCGGAGGCATCGAGCGGGGGCACATCGCAGCGGTCGCGAGGGCCATCACCCTCGCAGAGAACGAGTCCGAGGAACAGGCAGAGCTCCTCTCCCGGATCCGGGAGATGGCATCGGCGTCTCGGGCCCCCGTCATCGGGTTCACGGGCACCGGAGGTTCCGGGAAGTCCTCACTGCTCGACGAGCTCGTGCTGCGATACCGGCGCGACGTCCCCGACAAGACGATCGCCGTGTTGTCGGTGGATCCGTCCCGCCGTCGCACCGGCGGTGCGCTGCTCGGGGACCGGATTCGCATGAACGCCGTGTCAGGGGACGCCACCTACATGCGGTCCCTCGCCACCCGCCAGGCGAACCTCGCGCTGTCGCCCCACGTGGCCGATGCGGTCTCCATCGTGAAGGCCGCCGGATTCGACCTCGTGTTCCTCGAGACCTCGGGGATCGGCCAGTCCGACACCGAGATCGTCGACCAGTCGGACGTGGCCGTCTACGTCATGACCCCCGAGTTCGGGGCGGCGACCCAGCTCGAGAAGATCGACATGCTCGACTTCGCCGACGTCATCGCGATCAACAAGTCGGATCGCCAGGGTGCCGAGGATGCGCTCCGTGACGTGCGCAAGCAGTACCGCCGGAACCATCTGCTGTTCGACGCGCCGGACGATGAGCTCCCGATCGCGGCGACCATCGCATCGCAGTTCAACGACCACGGCACCCAGAAGCTCTACGAGATGATCATGTCCGCCGTCGCGGACCGATTCGACGACGCCTTCGGAGCGGTCCCGTCCCGATCGGGCCGCTCCACGAGGGAGTCACTCGTCCCGAGGTCCCGTGTCCGGTACCTCTCCGAGATCGCCACGGCGGTGAGGGCCTACAACGAGGAGACCGAGGCTGCGGCGGAGGCTGCGACGGACCTCCAGGCGCTCGAGAGGGCGTCAGCGCTCACCCACTCGCCTACCCCCGTTGAGGTGCTCGAGCGAGTCCGCGGACGCATCCCCGACGACGTGGCCGAAGGCATCGCCGGCTGGGGTGAGCAGGCAGCGCGCTACCGCGACGGCGAGGTGTCGTATGCGGTGCGCGACAGGGAGATCCGCGTCGACAACACGATCGTGTCGCTCTCGGGCACGGCGTTCCCCAGGGTGATCCACCCCAAGTTCGACGGGTGGGGCGACCGGGTGCGGTGGCTGCGCCAGGAGAACCTCCCCGGCCACTTCCCGTTCACCGCCGGTGTCTTCCCGTTCAAGCGCAGCGCCGAGGACCCGACACGGATGTTCGCGGGCGAGGGAGGGCCTGAGCAGACGAACCGCCGGTTCCACTACCTGGCGAAGGACATGCCTGCCGTGCGCCTGTCGACGGCCTTCGACTCGGTGACCCTGTACGGCAACGACCCGGACGTCCGCCCCGACATCTACGGCAAGGTCGGCAACTCCGGCGTGTCGATCCCGACGCTCGACGACGCGAAGAAGCTCTACTCGGGCTTCGACCTGCTCGATCCGTCGACGTCGGTGTCGATGACGATCAACGGACCCGCTCCGATGATGCTCGCGTTCTTCCTGAACACCGCCATCGACCAGGCCTGTGAGCGGTACATCCGCAGCCACGGCCTGATCGAGGAGGTGTCGGAGGCGATCGAAGCGATCTTCGCGGAATCGCCCGCACCGAGGCCCGCCTACCACGGGGACCTGCCGGAGGGGCACGACGGCACCGGGCTCATGCTGCTCGGAGTGAGTGGCGCGGACGTGCTGCCGCCCGATGTCTACGAACGGATCAGCGCCGAGACCCTGGCCACCGTGCGCGGCACGATCCAGGCCGACATCCTCAAAGAGGACCAGGCGCAGAACACCTGCATCTTCTCGACCGAGTTCGCCCTGTCGATGCAGGGCGACATCCAGCAGTATTTCATCGACCACGGCGTCACGAACTTCTACTCCGTGTCGATCTCCGGCTACCACATGGCGGAGGCCGGCGCGAACCCCATCACCCAGCTCGCCTTCACGCTCGCCAACGGGTTCACCTTCGTCGAGTACTTCCGTGCCCGCGGCATGGACGTCGACGACTTCGCCCCCAATCTCAGCTTCTTCTTCTCGAACGGCCTCGATCCCGAGTACGCGGTGATCGGGAGGGTGGCGCGGAGGATCTGGGCGAAGGCGATGCGCGAGGTCTACGGCGCGGGGGAGCGGTCACAGAAGCTGAAGTACCACATCCAGACGTCGGGACGTTCCCTACACGCCCAGGAGATCGAGTTCAACGACATCCGCACCACGCTGCAGGCGCTCTACGCGATCTACGACAACTGCAACAGCCTCCACACGAACGCGTACGACGAGGCCATCACGACCCCGACCGAGGAGTCGGTGCGCAGGGCACTCGCGATCCAGCTCATCATCAACAGGGAGCTCGGCCTCAACAAGAACGAGAACACGCTCCAGGGGTCCTTCATCATCTCGGAGCTGACGGACCTCGTCGAGGAGGCCGTGATGGCGGAGTTCGACCGCCTGACCGATCGCGGCGGTGTCCTCGGCGCGATGGAGACCATGTACCAGCGATCGAAGATCCAGGAGGAGTCCCTCCGCTACGAGACCCTCAAGGACAGCGGTGACCTCCCGATCATCGGCGTCAACACGTTCCTGTCCGCCGACGGCTCGCCGTTCATGCGTCCGGCCGAGGTCATCCGATCGTCCGACGCCGACAAGGACGTGCTCATCGCCGACGTCCATGCCCTCCACGAGCGCGAGGCCAAGCGAGCCGAGGTCGCACTCCACCACCTCCAGCAGGTAGCCCTCGACGGGGGGAACGTCTTCGCCGCGCTCATGGATGCAGCCCGCTCCTGCTCGCTCGGCCAGCTCTCGAAGGCGCTCTTCGAGGTCGGCGGCCGGTACCGGCGCAACATGTAGCCCGCAGCAGGTCGGGCGCGTCGCGTCACGGCAGGTCCACCGCCACCGTCGCCCCTTCGAGTGGGCGACCGTTGCCGTCGACCTCGCCGACGAACACGATGATCGAGCCGGGCGGCCCGTTCTCGACACGGGTCGTGAAGGCCTGCCACGCATCGGTGCCACCCTCGAGGGTGATGGAGCGGTCGATGGCGACCTCGTCGTTGCTCGACAGCTGCACCCGCACGGCGCGCACGCCGGGTGGGGCATAGGCCTCGATGAGGAATGGGTAGAGGCTGGGTCCCGGGGTCGGCGAGACGATCACTGCTGCATCCGACACGGCCAATCCCGTGGGCGACGGGACGTCCGCAGCGGACGAGACGTCGATGACGAGGGTGGCGGGGGAGGAGGTGGCGAAGGCCCGTGCGGCGATGGCCGTGTCGGGCACACCGAGCACGTCGATGAACATGTCTCCGGACTCGGACCTGGCGACGAAGGAGCGATCGAGCAGCTGCCCGTCGAACAGGGAGTCGGCGACGACCGTCGTCGTGAACTCCCCCGGGAGGGTCACGCGGATCCTGCCTGCGAAGCCGTAGAGGGACACGCCGATGGGCCCGAGGGAGGTCGCAGGGGCGCCGGACTCGGTGGTGAAGCTCAGGGTGAGACGCTCGCAGGTCGCGCCGGGCTCCCAACGGATCCCGGAGACCTGTGCGGCATTGGCGGAGGCCGTCCCGAGGGCAGCGACGAGACCGTCCTCGACGAAGGGCAGATCGCCCGACGCGCACGGCTCCGCGCCATCCGCAGGTGGCGCGGTGGTGGAGGTCGTCGACGATGTCGTGGCCGTGGGCGACGTGGTCACCGGTGCTTCCGATCCCCCCGGTGTGCATGCCGCGACCAGCATCGCGACGAGGGCGAGGGTGGCCCAGCGACGCATGTCCACACGATACCGGCAGACGACGTGACAGCTACTTGACAAATGGTCGGCAAATCCCGACAATACGCCCGAGGAGGTGAGAGGTGACCGCCGAAGACACATCGGTCGAGGCGCGGACGGGGTTCAGGACCTTCCTCGTCGTCTGGTCGGGGCAGCTCGTCTCGATCATCGGGACGAGCCTCACGTGGTTCGGGCTGAGCGTCTGGGTGTACCTCGAGACGGGCTCGGTCACGCAGCTCGCCCTGATGATGCTCGCAGGGTCCCTCCCGAGGATCGCACTGGCGCCGGTCGCCGGCGCCCTCGTCGATCGATGGGACCGCCGATGGGCGATGATCCTCTCCGATGGGGCATCGGGGCTCGGGACGGTGGTCATCGCGCTCGCCTTCATGACGGGGACCGAGTCGATCGGGCTCCTCGTCGTCGTCGCCGCCATCTCCTCGGCGTTCGAGGCCGTCCACTGGCCCGCGTACCAGGCGGCCACGACGATGCTCGTCCCCAAGGAGCGGTACTCGCAGGCGTCGGGGATGATCCAGATGGCCGAGGCGGCGGGTCAGCTCCTCGCCCCGGTCCTGGGTGCGGCGATCGTGGCCTTCGGGGGCGTCGCTGCCTTGATCGCCATCGATGCGACCACGTTCGCACTTGCGATCGCCACGCTGCTCGTCGTCCGCATCCCCCGACCTGCGGTCTCAGCCGCCGGCGCGGAGGCGAAGGGATCGATCTGGAAGGAGTCCGCATTCGGATTCCGCTACGTCTGGCGCAAGCACGCGCTCTTCGCGCTCCTCCTCGTGTTCGCGGCCATCAACTTCGTCCTCGGGTTCGTCGGTCCCGTGTTCATCGCCTACGTCCTCTCGTTCGCATCGGAGGCGACGATGGGGACGATCATGTCCCTCGGGGCGACGGGGATGCTTGCCGGGTCGATCCTTGCGTCGGCACGGCGCGTGACGGACAGGCGGGTGGCCCGAATCCTCGCTGCAACCGGTGTCCTCGGCGTGATGCTGATCACCGTCGGCATGTCACGCGCGGTGATCGTGATCCTGGCATCGCTGTGGGTCGGCATGTTCGTCGTGCCGTTCGCCACGGCGATGAGCCAATCGATCTGGATGTCCAAGGTCGAGCCCGACGTGCAGGGGCGCGTCTTCGCGGTCCGTTCCATGATCGCCCAGGTCACCCACCCCCTCGCCCTTGCCCTCGCCGGGCCGATCGTCGACGGCGTCTTCGTCCCGATGATGGGCGGCGACAGCGTGCTCGGCGGCGTGTTCGAATCGATCGTCGGGACGGGGCCCGGCGCGCCGTATGCCGCGTTCTTCGTCACGCTCGGGATCGGTTGCCTCGGAGTCGCTGCCATCGCATGGGCGTACGGTCCGGTCCGCCACCTCGAGCGCGACGTCCCCGACGTCGAGGGGCTCCCTTCCGAGGCCGAGGGGGCCGCAGCACCGACCCCTTCCGAAGAGCAGCCGTTCCCGGTGGGCGACATCGGCGTCGTCCCCGACGAGGCGACGCCGTGATAGCTTGCACGGATGTCCCATCCCTCACCTGACCGCGACCTCGCCCTCGCCTACCTGGCGGGGGCGGTCGATGCAGGGCCCCTGATCGCTGAGGCCGCCCGGCTGCGGGACGAGGGCCACGGGCGCACCATCACCTATTCCCGCAAGGTCTTCGTGCCGATCACGACGCTGTGTCGGGACACGTGCACCTACTGCACGTTCGTCAAGCCCCCGGGCGCCGGTGGGGAGTTCCTGACGCCTGACGACGTCCTCGCGATCGTCAGGGCCGGGGACGAGCTCGACTGCACCGAGGCGCTCCTCACCCTTGGCGACAAGCCAGAGGACAAGTGGCATCAGGCCACGGAATTCCTGGCGCAACACGGGTGTGCCACCACGATCGAGTACGTCGTGAAGATGTCCGAGCTGATCCGATCCGAGACGAGGCTGTTCCCCCACGCGAACCCGGGGATCATGACGGAGCGCGACATCTCCGCCCTGCGGCCCACGAACGTGTCGATGGGCCTGATGTTGGAGAACATCTCCGA
This sequence comes from uncultured Acidimicrobiia bacterium, assembly GCA_963792405.1. Lineage (GTDB taxonomy): Bacteria > Actinomycetota > Acidimicrobiia > Spongiisociales > UBA5794 > SZUA-442. The sequence continues at coordinate 1,091,609 of CAWBVU010000006.1, read as the reverse complement.
CCGGCTGACCGAGCCGGGGATGCCGCACCACAACTGCCCCGACAAGGCCCCCGCCGTCCGGGTGGAGACGATCCGGGAGGCGGGACGCCAGCGCGTCCCGTTCACCACCGGGATCCTCGTAGGCATCGGCGAGACACCCGACGAGGTCGTCGACAGCCTCTTCGCCCTTGCGGAACTCGCCACCGAGCACGGTCACCTCCAGGAGTTCATCATCCAGAACTTCCGAGCGAAGGCCAATACGAGGATGCGCTTCGCACCCGAGCCTTCCATCCCGTACTTCGTCAGGGTGGTCGCCGTCGCCAGGTGGGTCCTCGGCGCAGAGGCGAACGTCCAGGTCCCCCCGAACCTCACCGACGACTTCGGCGTCCACCTCGACGCGGGGATCAACGACTGGGGGGGCGTCAGCCCCCTGACCATCGATTGGGTGAATCCCGAGGCCCCTTGGCCCCACCTCGACGCCCTGAGGGCGGTCACCGGAGATCGCGGCTTCACACTCGCACCGAGGCTCCCGGTCTATCCCGAGTACCTCACCGAGCGTTGGGTCGACCCCGGACTGCTCCCCGCGGCCCTCGAACGCAGCGACGCGCACGGCCATGCGGTACTGTCGTCGCCTGCACCGCGATGACCCCGACACGTGACCTCCCACATGAGGACGGGACGCCCATGACGACCGTGACCTTCCTCCAGCTCCGACCGGCAGAGTCGGTCAATGAGATCTGGGCGGCGACGCGGCGCAAGGAGGGCACGCTGGCGGTCGAGGTCGCCTCGCCCACGCCGGAGGACGTCGAACAGGCCCAACGCGGTGGTCTCGTGCTCGTCGCGGGACGATCGGACGTCGACGCGCCCGCCTATGCCGTACCACCGTCGCGCACGGCATCCCTTCGCAAGGGAGCCGTTCCGGGATGGAGGATCACCGTCATCGACGAAGGCTCGGCGATGTCCGTGCTCGACGCACTCGCCTTCACGAGGGCCTCGTTCCTGCGCACGGCTCGCAGCACCGTGGCGGCCGCCGCCGAGCTGGTGTCGCTCCCCGGGGTGCACGCCGCGGTCTCGACCTTCGTCGACACCGTGGAGGACGCCTGCGTCGCCGTCGCGGAAGGCGCGCGTGACCTCGTCCTCCGTGACTGGGACACCGAGAGGATCGGGCAGCTCAGGGACGCCCTTCGGCCGATCGAGCTCGTCGAGCGGACCGCGTTCCAGCCCGGTGTCGACTACGACGAGGCGGCAGGCAGCCTCGCGCCAGGAGCCTTCTCCGCGTTCCTGAACCAGATCGACGGGTCGGGGAGGGCACGCCCTCGGGTCGTCTGGGCCCCCGGCATGGACCTCCACATCCCGAAGCCCGATACCCGGGTCTCGACGGCGTGGGGAGATGACGCGTGGACCTTCGGTGGGCGGGCCACCGTCGAGGACGCCTCGACGTCGGTACGGCGGATCCTCGATGCCGCCCTCGCGGGGACGCCGCCCGAGCGGGACGAGGTGGAGCTGCTGTTCCGGGCCCACGGCACGGACGTCGAGGCGATCGCCGACGCCGCAGACCGTCTCCGACGTCGCATCGTCGGCGACGACGTCACCTTCGTCGTGAACCGGAACATCAACTACACCAATCAGTGCTACTTCAAGTGCGGGTTCTGCGCGTTCTCGAAGGGCCCACGGTCCCTGGACCTCAAGGAGACCCCCTACCTGATGTCGATCGACGAAGTGGTCGATCGCTCGGAGGAGGCGTGGCTGCGCGGTGCGACCGAGGTCTGCCTCCAGGGGGGCATCCACCCCGAATTCACCGGTCGCTTCTACGTCCAGGTCGTCGAGGCGATCAAGGCCAGGGTGCCGGGCATGCACATCCACGGGTTCACCCCGCTCGAGATCTGGCAGGGTGCGGAGACGTCCGGCGTGACCATCAGGGAGCTCCTGACGGAACTGAAGGAGGCCGGTCTCGGGACGCTCCCCGGAACCGCTGCCGAGATCCTCGACGACGACGTGCGCATGACCCTGTGCCCCGACAAGATCCGAACGAGCCAATGGGCCGAGGTGATGCTCACCGCCCACGACATCGGGCTGCGCACGACCAGCACGATGATGTTCGGCCACGTCGACGGTCCGCGGTCGTGGGCGAACCACATCGAGGTGCTGCGCGATATCCAGCGGCGTACCGGGGGGTTCACCGAGTTCGTCCCGCTGCCGTTCGTCCACATGGGCGCCCCCATATGGCTGCGGGGCCAGGCGCGGCCGGGTCCCACATGGGACGAGGTCGTCCTGATCCACGCCGTCGCGAGGATCGCGTTCATCGGCCTCATCGACAACATCCAGGCATCGTGGGTGAAGCTCGGGCTCGACGGGGCGGAGGCCCTCCTCCGCTCGGGCTGCAATGACGTCGGCGGCACGCTGATGGACGAGTCCATCTCGCGGGCCGCAGGCGCGAGCCACGGCACGGAGGTATCCGCAGCGGACTTCCGTGACCTCATCCTCGACCTCGACCGCAACCCGGTGCGGCGGTCCACCGTCTACGAGCCGATCGAGACGGGCCTCACCATCGACTGACGCCCCCCGGACGTGGGCGCCCGCCGCTCGCCGCGGCACGTGCCGTCAGGGGCTCGCATCCAGATGGTGGAACGGCTGCGGCTCGGGAGGGAGGACGGTGCGCATCACGCAGAACTCGTTGCCGACCGGATCCTCCATCACCACCCACGATTCGTCCCGCTGGCCGATGTCGACCCGCCTCGCGCCCAGCGCCTCGAGCCGCGCAACCTCGTCGTGCTGGGAGGTGCCCACGGGGCAGATGTCGAAGTGCAGCCTGTTCTTGTGCAGCTTCACGTCCGTGGAGGCGGCGAAGATGATGGTCGGTGCGCTCGAGTGGCCTGCGATGGCGACGCCGACGTCGTCCCGATCGGTGATGCGATAGTCGAGCGCCGCGCACCAGAAGGCGGCAGCGGCCTCGGGGTCTGCGCAGTCGATGCTGATCTCGCCGATACGGGACGCCATGCCGTGGAGCGTACTTCTCATCCTGCGGGTGGACGGCAGCCGCATGGGAGCGTGCATGGCGCACTCCGCGCTCCCGTCGCGCGGTTCTGCTCGGTTCGCTGGACACGTCTCGACAGCTGAGAGACCATGAGAAGAGCGGCAACGCTGGAACGGCATCCCAGGAGAGGAGACGTCATGGACGCCTTGCTGTTCAGAATCCGGACCGCCGCGCTCTGGCTGGCGGTGGCGATCGCCCTGTCCGGTTCGCTCCTTCTTCACCTGTTCCTTCCGGGAGCCGTGGAGGAGCTGGCGGCGGGCGAGATGGAAGGAGAGCCCCTGACGGAGGGCATGGGCCTCTTCCTCGCGACGCTGGCGATCATCCCGCTGGTGATGGCGGGAGTGGCGCTGCTGGTCAGCGACCGGGTGAATCGACCCGTGAACCTGGTCGCCGGGCTTGCATTCGGCCTCTTCGGCATCTTCGCGGTGGTCAGCCACCTCCTCGCTGGGGACGTCAACGTGCACGTCCTGATGGTTGGGGTTGCCGACGTTGGCGCCTTCATGATCGCCGGCCTCGGTTTCGCTGGCCTTCGACACGCGAAATCGGATGTGACCGCATCGGCATCCGCGCCCAGCCGCTACCACGAGGCGACCACCGCCTAGACCGTGACACCACGACCGGGTGCACGGACTCGCAGGCTGATTCCACAGCCGGAAGGCAGGCCCGGGTTTGGCCACGTGCGATGGCACGCGCGACCGTGTGCGACGTGCACGTGGGTCGGTGCCTTCCGGTCATGCGAGCCCGAGTCTGCTGCGTGCCCTCCAAGTGCGAATCATCGTGTAGGGACCCAACGTCAAGGAGGTGGCGACGATGGCTGCCTCGGTGGCCATCCCCGGTGTCCGGTCCGAGAACTTGCCCTGTTGCAGGTCATAGGCGAGATCCATCAGACCGAGGAACGTCAGCGCGCTTCCGGTCGCGATGCCCAGCGGGACTGCCTCGGGCCGCCCGCGCGACAGGTAGTGCGCCGCCCCGAGACCTGCCGTCACCAGGAAGGCATCCGCGAGGAGGAATGCCCTCTCGACATCGACGTAGGCCGCTTCGTCCGATGTCCTGACATCGCCCCGGGTGAAGAAGTCGACCCAGTAGGCGCTGATCGCGAGGGCACCCGCCCGGAGGACCCACGCAAAGGCCCTGTCGCTGAGTGAAGTGGCTGAGGTCATGGAACTCACCTCCACCACGAAGTCAACACCCACAGTCGGCACGTTGGTGGATGGAGGACTCAGGCGTGGAGACCGAGGCGGCCGCTCGCAGCGACCTCGTGGTGTCTGCGTTGCTCAGGCAGTTCGTGCGTGCGACGTGTGGCCGGGGAGGCCCAGCCAGCGCGGTGTCGTGTGCATGTAGTCGCGGTAGGCGGCGCCGTACTTCTCGAGCATGACGTCTTCCTCGGCGGGCGCAACCCCGGCATATCCGAGCGCCGCGACGGCGGCGCAGGCAACGAACACCCAGGACGTCCCCGCAAGGCCGATGCCTGCATAGACGAGGATTCCCGACACGTACATCGGGTGACGAGAGATGGCGTACACCCCTGTCGTCATGGGCTCGTCGAGGGGGGCGGTGATGAACGCCACCGATGTCGCAAGGTACGTCGATGTCGCGATCCCGTACACCGCAAGGCCCGCGTACAGCCACGGGGTTCCGAGCGCAAGCGGTACGAAGATGCTGTAGATCAGGGTGAACGGCATCAGCACCGCGTGCGTGACGATGACACCCGCCTTGCACCTGATCGGGTACTCGCCGAAGTCCGGCTCGTCTGCCATCCGCTGTTCTGCGGTTCGACCGCCGAACAGGAAGGGAAGGAACGTGGCGGCGAGAGCCACCACCATGAGGATCCAGGCATTCCAGAACCCGATCGAGAGGTCGGGCAGGAGTTCCACGACGTCCCTCCAACCATCGCCTCGAACCTTCCCCATCGTCTCACCGGGGACGACAGGCGTCCAGCACGCGGTGAACCGCCTGTGCGTGGGTGGTCGTGAACGGGTGCATCAAGCGTGTGCGAGCCGGACGTCGTCATCGCCCGCGTGCCAGGTGCCGCTCAGAGGAAGACGACGGGTCTCCCATCCACGGGATGGGCCATGACCCTGACCTCGCAGCCGTAGACCCCTGAGAGCAGGGTGGCATCGAGGACATCCGACGGGGGCCCATCGGCGGCGACTCGTCCGGCGTCGAGGACCACGACGCGGTCGGCATGGCGGGCAGCGAGGTTGAGGTCATGGCTGGTCACGATCACCGTACGCCCCTCGGCCGCGTATCCGCCTGCCCGCGCCATGACGGAGTCGGCATGGGCGAGGTCGAGGCTGTCGGTCGGCTCGTCGAGGAGGACCACCGGCGCATCCTGGGCGAACGTTCGTGCGACGGCGACCCGTCGCTGCTCCCCGCCGGAGAGGGATGACATGACGCGCCCCGAGAGATGGTCGATGCCGAGCGAGAGCATCGCTTCGGCGACCAGGGCGTCCTGCCCCTCGCGATCGAGGGACGAGAGGTGGGTCCCGAATCCCACCACCGTCCTGACGGGGAATGGGACATCGGATCGCTCCGATTGTGCGAGGAAGGCCCGCATCCGTGCCCTGTGAGGGACCGTGGACAGGGAGGGATCGCGCCCGTCGATGGTCGTGCGGCCCGCCGAGGGGACGAGCTCACCGGCGAGGAGGCGCATGAGCGTGGTCTTGCCCGCACCGTTCGGCCCCACGATGCAGGTGAATTGGCCGCCACCCACGGTCAGGGAGATCTCCTCGACGATCGTCGCGCCGTCCACGTCGTAGGTGACCCGAGCGGCCTCGACGATGCTCACGACGTCACCTTCCGGCGGGTGATGAGCCACACGAGGTACGGTCCACCGACCGCGGCCGTCACGAGGCCGACGGGCACCTCGAAGCGCCCGCCGACGAGACGGCCCACGGCATCGGCGACCATGAGGAACATGCCGCCGACGAACAGCGACGCGGGCAGCAGCCTGCGGTGGTGCTCGCCGACGATCGTGGTCGCGATGTGGCCGCCGATGAGGCCGACGAACGCTACGACACCGGCGGCGCCGACCGATGCGCCGACGGCCGCACCCGCGGCGAGGAGGCAGACGAGCGTGACGCGGGCGACGTCGACGCCGAGGTGGCGTGCGGCCGGCATGCCGAGCGACAGCACGTCGATTCGGTCGGCGAACCGGGTGGTGACCACCAGGGCGACGATGGCGGTCGCCGTCGTCCACGTGGCCGTCGCCCACGTCGAGGCCGACAGGCCACCGACGAACCAGAAGGGTGTGTCGGGAATCCTGGGATCGTGGAGTGCGATCGCCGCGCCGGCCACGATGGCGCTGATGGCGACGCCGAACCCGATGCCGGTCAGGATGAAGCGGGATGGATCGCCTTCCGAGGCACGGGCCAGGACCCTGATGATCCACGACCCCAGCACGCCGGCCAGTGCCCCCCCGACCACGCCCGCGAGCGGTCCCCCCGCACCCCAGCCCACCCACAGGCCGACGAGGACGCCGATCGAACCGAGGGAGGACACGCCGACGAGCTGGGGATCCGCCACGGGATTCCGGAACAGCCCCTGGAGGGTCGCGCCGGCCAGGCCGAGTGCGGCACCTGCACCGAACGCCGCGAGGACCCTCGGCAGCCGGATGTTCCAGATGATCGGATCCGCGATGGCCGACGTGGCGACCTCACCCGGCAGCAACCTGTCGGCGAGGACGCGGAGCGTGTCGCCGGGAGCGATCGTCACGGTTCCGACGCTCACCGCAAGGAGCGCGGTGATGGCCGACGCGGCCACACCCACGAGCACGATCGCCCATGTCGGTCGACCGCGCAGCATCTATCCCTCGATCTCGGGATGGAGGTCGACGACGAGTTGCCGGAGCGCCTGGCCGGTCCTCGGACCCATGCCGAGGAGGAGCGCCTCGTCGTAGGGGATCACGGCTCCCGCCGCCCCAGCGGGCGTATCGGCGACGCCGGGGAGGGCGAGGAACGCGTCGAGCCCTCCGATGATCCCGAAGCCCTCCTCCGGAGTGAGGAGGATCTCGGGTGCGGCGCCCACCAACCGCTCCGCGGACAGATTCTCTGCGAAGACAACGCCGATCTCACCCGCAGCATCCACCGCACCCGCAGCCTCGATCAGGAAGTGGGTCGGCATGCCGTTGCCGAACAACAGGAGCGTCTCGGGTCCGCGCACGTAGATGTAGGCCACCCTTGGCGTGGTCGTCGCCGTGGCCGCGAGGGCAACGGCGTCGTCGATCTCGCCCTGGACCTGCGCCGCGAGGGCGGTGGCCTCGGCCTCGAGCCCGAGGATCTCGCCGACGTTGGCGATCTTGCGGATGACACCCTCGAGGGTGACCTCCGCCTGAAGGATCACCACCGGGATGCCGGCGCGACGTATCTGGTCGATGGCGGCCGCGGGCTCGATCTGCGTGTCACCGATCACGAGGGTGGGGGAGAGGGCGATCACGGCTTCGGCGTCGAGGTCGCGCCCGAGCCCGACGTCCGGGAGCGTCCTCGCCTCCTCCGGGTACGTCGTGGTGAGGTCGATGCCGACGACCCTGTCGCCCGCACCGAGGGCGAAGATCGTCTCGGTGAGGTCCCCGTTGAGCGAGACGATCCGCGACGTGTCCTCGATCGACGAGGCCACGCCGTCGACACCTTCGAAGGTGCCCTCGACGACCGGTTCGGCGCCCACGGTGGACGACGTGGAGGGGTCTCCCGCATCGGACCCGCAGGCGGCGAGGAGCAGGGCCGACGCGAGGGCCAGGAGGGCCGTCCGTCTCACGGGCTGCATCGAGGACTCCTTGGTCGGATCGACGACATCGGTTCGGCATCGAACGCTACGAGGAGCCGATGCCGACACGCCGTCGGATCCCGCACGCAGGTGTTTACCCTGTCGCCATGGCGACACGGACCCCCTCGACGGAGACCCGCAACGCGATGCTCGATGCGGCGAAGGCCCTGATCTCCGAGATCGGCTACGTGAACCTCTCCCACGCCGACATCACGGCCGCGGTGGGCATGGGCAGGACCACCTTCTACGAGCACTTCGCGTCCAAGGAGGACCTCCTGGTCGCGCTCGTCGCCCGCGACCTCCCGCCGTTGACCGTCGAGATCCTCGAGTCCGTCGATGATGGGCTCGCACCGGACGAGCGCCTGCACGAACTCGGCTTCCGCATGGTGAGGTTCGTCGGGACCGACCACATCGGGTTGATCCTCCACACGGAGGTGCCACGCCTTTCGCCGGAGGCCCAGAGGGCGATCGCCGAGGCGCACCGTGGCATCGCCAACGAGTTCTCCGCCATCTACCGCGACGGCGTCGCCGCAGGCCTCTTCAGGTCGTATCCGCCGGTACTCGCGGGGCGCATGATGGAGCAGATCATCATGACGGGTGGCAAAGTGGTGATGGATTCCGACGACCCTGTGCAGGAGGTGTCGGCCATTGCGAAGGCGACCGCCACGATGCTGGTCGCCGCGCTTCGCCCGGGGGAGTAGGCGGCTTCGCGTGCGCATCAACGTGGTTTCGATCTTTCCCGAGTTCTTCGACGGACCGCTCGCCGTATCCCTGGTCGGCAAGGCCATCGCCGATGGTGCGCTCGAGGTGCGACTCCACGATCCGCGGGACCACGGGACGGGTGTGCACCGGCAGGTCGACGACGCCCCCTACGGGGGAGGGGCGGGGATGGTGATGATGGTCGACCCCCTCGCGAGGACACTGGAGCCGCTCTCGGGCACCCACCGGGTGCTCCTGACCCCGGCCGGCGCCCCCCTCACCCAGGCGATCCTCGACCGGCTGGCGGGCCACGAGGACCTCACCCTCGTGTGCGGGCGTTACGAGGGCGTCGACGAACGCGTGGTGGAGCACTTCATCGACGAGGAGATCTCCCTCGGGGACTTCGTCGTCCTCGGTGGAGAGGTGGCCGCCGTTGCCGTGATCGAGGGGGTGACGCGTCTCCTGCCGGGTGTCGTGGGCAACCCGGCCTCGATCGAGCACGAGAGCTTCCGTGCGGGCCTCCTCGAGGAACCCCAGTACACGAGGCCCGCCTCGTACCGCGGATGGGAGGTCCCCGACGTGCTGCTGTCAGGGGATCACGGGCGGATCGAGCGGTGGAGGGCCGACCAGCGGAGGATCCGCACCGCCGAACGAAGGCCGGACCTCCTCGCAGACGACGATGCGCTCGACGGTTAGCAAACGTCCTTGCCTAGAATTCACGGCCGCATCCACCTCACCCTGTTTCGGAGGATCCCGTGAACACGATCGAGCAGATCGAGGCTGCGCAGCTGCGCGATGACATCCCGGACTTCGGTCCCGGTGACACCGTGCGCGTGCACGTCCGAGTCATCGAGGGCGGGCGCGAGCGTGTCCAGGTCTTCGAAGGCGTCGTCATCGCCCGAAACGGCGGGAGTGGGGCCCGGGCGACCTTCACGGTCCGCAAGCTCAGCTTCGGCGTCGGTGTCGAGCGCATCTTCCCCCTCCACACCCCGATCATCCAGCAGATCGAGGTCCTGCGTCGCGGCGATGTCCGCCGCGCGAAGCTCTACTACCTGCGCGGACGTGTCGGCAAGGCGACGCGTATCAAGGAGAAGCGCAGCTAGGCGCGAATGACTGCCCACGGAACGAGTCGACGGCCGGCCTCGGCGACGGGGTCGGCCGTGGTCGTTCCCGATGGTGGGGACGCCGCACGCCAGGTCGCGCAGCTCGTTGCGATCGATCCGCTGTTCGGCGCATTGCGGGAGCGCAACGGCGCCCCCCCGGCGTGGCGCCGCGAACCGACGTTTGCGACGATCGTGCGCCTCATCCTCGAACAGCAGGTATCGCTCGCCTCGGCGACCGCAGCCTTCACGAGGCTCACGGAGCGGGTCGGGGAGGTCACGCCCGACGCGGTTCTGTCGTCGACCCCCGAGGAGTTGCGGGGGGATGGGTTCTCGCGCCAGAAGACCGGCTATGTGGTCGGGATCGCACAGCGCATCCTGGAAGGGGAGTTCGATCCCGGCTCCCTTCCACGCGACCCGGCGAAGGCCCGTGAGGTGCTGCTCTCGGTCAGGGGTATCGGGCCATGGACCGCATCGTGCTTCCTGATGTTCGCCATGGGAGCGGTCGACGCCTGGCCGACGGGCGACCGTGCGCTCTACGTGTCGATCGCACGCAACCTCGGTCTCGAGGACGTGCCGGCGCGTGAGCGAGCGGATGCGATGGCGGATGGCTGGTCACCCTACCGGTCGGTTGCCGCCCGCATGCTCTGGCACGACTATCTGGGAGGCCGCGCGTACCGCGAGGACCCTCGGGCAGGGTTCATCTGAGCGGTGCGGACCGCGCAATGGGTTCGTCCATCCCGCCAGTAGGGTTCGGCCGTGACCTCCGACGTTGATCCGGACTCCGACGATCTCGCCCAACCCTCCGAGCCGGAGGTCGTCGAGGAGCGCCACCGTCCGACGATCCCCTTCTGGGTCGAATTCCCGCTGCTCATCGTCGTGGCGCTCACCGTGGCGATCCTCATCAAGACATTCCTGTTCCAGGCGTTCTACATCCCATCGTCGTCGATGGAGGACACCCTCAACATCAACGATCGGGTGCTCGTGAACAAGCTCTCGTATCGGTTCGGCGACATCGCCCGCGGCGACGTCATCGTCTTCGACGATCCGAGGGGTGGATTCGAGGAGCCCGACGAGTCCTTCGTGGGGAGCGCCATACGCAACGTCCTCGAGTCGGTCGGCCTCGCGACGCCGCGCTCGGAGTTCATCAAACGCGTCATCGGCCTCCCCGGCGACACGGTCGAGGGGAGGGAAGGGGCGGTATGGGTCAATGGCCAGCGCCTCGTCGAGCCGTACCTCAAGGAGCCCGATGCACCGATCGCGCCGTTCGGGCCTGTCGTCGTCCCGGAGGGCCAGCTCTTCGTGATGGGGGACAATCGCGCCGCGAGTCAGGACTCGCGCTACTTCGGTCCCATCCCCGAGGAGGACGTCGTGGGGAACGCGTTCGTCATCATCTGGCCTCCGGGGAACTGGGGAGGGCTCTGAGGGCGCCCACGTCTCGCCCTCGCGAGCGGCGTGTGCATCGGCAGGGGCATCGCGGGACGACGGACTCGCCGCCCGTGGCGGCGTGTCGCACCTGTGGGATACGGTTGCCCGATGGTGTCCGCACGGACCGGAACGAGCAGGGCTGCGAGCCGCAGCAGGTCCATCGGCGACGTCGGTGAACGAATCGCCGAGGTGTACCTCACCGCACGGGGGTGTCGTGTGGTCGACCGCAACGTGCACGTCGATGCCGACGAGATCGATCTCATCGTCCGGGAGGGTCGCTCCCTCGTGGCCGTGGAGGTGAAGTGCTCCACCTCCGGTGGCGACCCCTTGGAGGCGGTGGACGATGCCAAGTTCGGTCGGCTGGTGCGGGCAGTCGTGGGCCATCACGATCGGATCGATCGCATCGACCTCGTGGCTGTGCGCACCACTCCTGAGCTCGTCGAGCTGCGGTGGCTACGAGGAGTCTGGTGACCGGTGGTCGCCCCTTCGCCTGCGCTCCTTGTGCCAGCACCCCCGGTGCCAGTGGCGACGGAGGTCGGGTGCATCCTCGGGGACCACGACGACGTGTCCGACACCGGCCTCGATCTCGGTCTCGCATCCCGGGCAGGCATACGCCTTGCGTGCCTGATAGGGCTGGATCGGCTGGACGACCTCGCCGTCGAGTCCTGCGAGGCGCGCATCGACGGGCGCCGAAACCCCAGGGAGGGTCGACGCGTCGTTCGTCTGCCCGGAGGACATGGGCATCTGGTCAGGGGACATCGGGTGCGAGGTCACGGACCGGGAGGTTAGGTCCGCAGTGCCCGTTTCCCACGTCTCCTCACGGTGTTCCGGGTACGCTGGCCGCCCATGAGCCACCACGAGGTCACATGAGCCCGTTCGTCACGACCGACGACCGCGACGCCGTCAGGACACTGACCCTCGCGAACCCCGGCCGGATGAACGCGGTCCCGCCCGCTGGCTGGGCGGAGCTCGCCGAGGCCTTCGCGGCGTTCGAGGCATCGGGCCTGCGGGTGCTCGTGGTCACGGGCGCCGGGGGTGAGTTCTGCGCAGGGGCCGACATGAACCGGCCCACCACCGACGCACCGAGCGCGGCGGACAACGCGGAGAGGATGCGCACCGGGGCGAACAGGGCCGCGCTCGCCCTCCACCGCATCACGAAGCCGACCATCGCCGCGGTCGACGGCGTCGCCGTCGGAGCGGGCATGAACCTCGCGATCGGCTGCGACCTCGTCATCGCCACCACGCGCGCCCGGTTCTCCGAGATCTTCGTCAGGCGCGGCCTGACGATGGACTTCGGAGGCACCTGGCTGCTCCCACGGCTGGTGGGCCTCGCGAGGGCGAGGGAGCTCGCCCTCACAGGACGCATCGTCGGGGCCGACGAGGCCCTCGAGCTCGGTCTCGTGACCGAGGTGGTGGCGGCGGGCGAGCTCGCGACGCGCGTGGCGGAGGTGGCGCAGCGCCTCGCCGAGGGAGCACCGCTGGCGCAGGCGTTCATCAAACGGGCGCTCGACCGTTCATCCTCGATGTCGTTCGAGCAGGCGCTCGTCTTCGAGGAATACGCCCAGGCCCTGCTGCTCGCCTCGGAGGACCTCGCCGAGGGTGCCGCGGCCTTCGTCGAGAAACGCCCCCCGACCTTCAGGGGGCGCTGAGGTCAGCTCCGGTGGGCGCGCGCCTCACCCGGCGCTCCCCGCCGTGTCCGGATCACCCGACTCCGCCTGATCGGCCTTCGTCTGCTCCGAGGTCTCGTGCTCGACGACGTGGGTGACCGACGGCTGGTAGATCTCCTCGAGGAGACCGAGCGATCGTGGCGGGGGACGCTGTGGATTGCGGTAGTACACCCACCCGCGACGGTCGGCGCTCGTGAGGGCGCAGTGCACGGCGAGACCGATCGCCACGAGTGTCGCGGCCCCGACGAGTCCCACGATCAGATACTCCATCCCGACAACGTATCACCTGGATCCCCCTCCCGACCTGTCACACCCGCGCCATACGGTGTCGGCATGTACTCGTCCGTCACGTCATGCGCCATGGTGGGTGTCGAGCCCACGCCCGTCCACATCGAGACCACGATCAGCGGTGGCCGGCAGGGGTTCGTCATCGTCGGCCTTCCCGACACGGCCGTGCGCGAGTCGAGGGAGCGAGTGAGGGCGGCGATGAAACACCAGGGATTCCGGTTCCCCAACGGCAGGGTGGTCGTCAACCTGTCACCTGCCGACATCCCCAAGGTCGGGTCCACCTACGACCTCCCGATTGCGCTGTCCATCCTCGCCGCGGCCTTCGACGAACCCCTCGACTTCGATGCCTACGTCGCGGTGGGTGAGCTGTCGCTCCGCGGTGCGGTGCATCCGGTGCGCACCTCGATCGCCGCCGTCGACGTCGCCCGCAAGCAGGGCAAGACGTGCCTCGTGTCGGAGCACTCCGCGCTCAGGCCCGGAGATCACGCCGCCGCCGCGGGCATCGGATCCCTCGCCGACGCCGTTGCGATCGTCAGGGGGCGCGCCACACCTCGACCGCTCCCACCTGCGGTGGTCATGCCGGGTCCCTCGATCGACCTGTCCGCCGTCCGGGGCCAGCACGCCGCGAGGAGGGCGCTCGAGATCGCCGCGGCAGGGGGACACCACATGCTGCTGATCGGGCCGCCAGGGGCGGGCAAGACCCTTCTCGCCCGTTGCATGCCGACGATCCTCCCCGATCTCGACGAGGACACGGAGCGCGAGGTCGCGCTCATCTGGGCGTCCAGTGGGATCGAGCGCCCCTTCTCCCTGTGTCCGCCGTTCAGGGCTCCGCATCATTCGTCGTCGCTTCCGTCCATCGTGGGCGGCGGCGTCGGCATCCCGCGCCCGGGTGAGGTGTCGCGTGCCCATCGCGGCGTCCTCTTCCTCGATGAGCTCGGGGAGTTCGCCCCTTCGACTCTCGACGCGCTCAGGCAGCCACTCGAGGATCGGGTCGTCACCGTTGCGCGCTCGGCCGAGACCGTGGTGTTTCCGGCAGACGTGCAGTTGCTCGCGGCGACGAACCCGTGCCCGTGCGGGTACGACGGCGATCGCCACGACCCGTGCACCTGCACCGATACCCGCAAGGAGCGGTACCGCCAGCGGCTCTCGGGCCCGCTCCTCGACCGCCTCGATCTCCGGATACGGGTGGACCGCCTCCGCGTCGGGGACCTCGCGGGCCCGGCGGGGGAGCCCTCGGCCGCGGTGCGGATGCGGGTCGCCCGTGCCAGGGCCATCCAGGGCGACCGTGGGGTCCTCAACTCCCGACTGTCGGGTCCGCAACTCGATGCGATCGCGATGGCACCCGATGCTCGCAACGCCCTGCAGGAGGCCATGGAGGCCTCGGGCGCGACGGCGAGGGGCTGGGATCGCATGCGCAGGGTCGCCAGGACGATCGCCGACCTCTGCGAGGACGAGCTCGTCGGCATCGACCACGTGACCGAGGCGATCGCCCTGCGGGGGGCACGCCATGCATGATGATGCGGCACTGCGGATGGCGTTCGCGGGTCTGGCGCCGCGGCGTGTCGACGCGCTGTGCGATCGGTACGGGGGCCTGCGCGCCGCGGTGGGAGCCATCGCCGATGGTTGCACGGACCTCGCTCCGTCGATCGTGGATGCCGTTGCAGTGGATGCCGACGAACGGCGCAGGCAACTCGACGACCTGGGCGTGGTGTTCATCCCCCGAGGAGCCTCGGCGTATCCGGCGCACCTGTCGAGGTTCGCGGACGGTCCCCGGTGGCTGTTCGTCAGGGGCGAGATCGAGGTTCAGCCGTCCGTCGCCATCGTCGGAACGAGGGCGTGCACCACCTACGGTTCGGACCTCGCGTCCCGATACGGCGAGGCGGCGGCGGAGGTGGGCTGGGCGGTCGTCAGCGGGCTCGCACGGGGGATCGACCACGCTGCCCATGTGGGTGCCCTGGCTGGCGACGGGCCGTGCGTGGCCGTCCTCGGCTCGGGTATCGATGTCGTCTATCCGCGTCGACACCGGCGCCTCCATGACGACATCCTCGCGAGGCGAGGGGCAGTCGTCTCCGAGTACCCGCCCGGAACGCGTCCTGATGGGTGGCGTTTCCCCACCCGCAATCGCATCATCGCGGGGTTGTCGGATGTGACCGTGGTCGTGGAGGCCGGCACGACGGGAGGGGCCCTCATCACGGCGAGGATCGCCGTCGACTATGGCATCCCCGTGTTCGCCGTGCCGGGTGACATCGATCGACCGGCGTCGGCGGGGACGAATCTGCTGATCCGGGATGGCGCGTTCCCCGTGTTCGATGCCGAGGACTTCGGTGCCACGCTACGACTCATCATCCCGCTGGTGGAGCGGTGTGCGTGACCACGTCAGCGGGAACCGTGTGGCAATGGTGCGATCGCATCGTTGACGCATGAGCGCCGTGACGCCACCATGGCCTGATGGAGCCACAGCCGATCTCGCGCGCCGTCGATATGTACCTCGACCGTTGCCGTATCGAGCGCGGCCTCTCTGACAACACCCTTTCGGCCTATCGCAGGGACCTCGATGGCTTCGTCGAGTTCTCCCGGAGGTACGGCGTCGAGGACCTCGGGGGGGTGGATCGGCGGCTCGTGCGCAAGCATCTGGCGAACCTGAGCTCCCGCGGCTATGCGCCGCGCACCATCGCGAGGAAGGCCTCGTCCGTCCGGTCGTTCCTCGACGACGCCGCACGAAGGGGCCTGACCGACGCCAACGCAGCGGCCGGTGTCCCGGTGCCGAAACGTCCACGGTCGCTGCCGCGATCCGTCCCCGCCCGAAGCCTCTCGGTGGCCATGGACCTCATCGATGGCGACACACCCGTCGACCTGAGGGACCGAGCCATCCTCGAGACGCTCTACGGCGGCGGGCTCCGCGTCTCCGAGCTGGCGGCCCTCACCGTGCAGGACGTGGCGGACCCGCGCTTCCTGCGGGTCAGGGGCAAAGGGGCCAAGGACAGATCCGTCCCGCTGACCGGATCGGCCATCCGGGCGATCGAGCGCTACGTCCGCAACGGTCGACCCGGTCTCGCCACCTCCGACGCCGGCCCCGCGCTCTGGATCGGCGTGAGGGGAGCCCCCCTCGACGTCCGTGGGATCAGAAGGGTGGTTCGGACGCGACTCGGCACGTTCCCCCATGCCCTGCGCCATTCCTTTGCGACCCACCTCCTTGAGAACGGCGCCGATCTGCGCTCGGTCCAGGATCTCCTCGGACACTCCGAACTCGCCACGACGCAGATATACACTGCCGTGACCCGTACGCACATGACCGAGACCTACGAAAGAAGCCATCCGCGTGCCTGAGCCCGCCGACAGCCAGATCGACGCCCTCTGGGAGGCGTTCAAGCGCGACGGGAACGAGGGCGCCCGCGAGGGCCTCATCCTCCACTACTCACCGTTGGTCAAGTTCGTCGCAGGCCGCGTCGGAGCGGGCCTCCCGAAGAACGTCGACCAGTCCGACCTCGTGTCCTTCGGCACCTTCGGGCTGATCGACGCGGTCGACAAGTTCGAGCCCGAGCGCGGCTTCAAGTTCGAGACCTACGCCGTGAACCGCATCAAGGGAGCCATCCTCGACGAGCTCCGCGCACTCGACTGGGTCCCGCGATCCGTGCGGTCACGCGCACGTGAGATCCAGAGAACCCTCGCCGAGCTCGAGCACCGCCTCCAACGCTCGCCCACCGAGGAAGAGGTTGCGGATGCCATGGACGTGCCCCTCGACACGTTGCGGGACCACCTGGGAGAGATCGCGAACCTCGGCTTCGTCGCACTCGACGAGCTCCTCAACCCGTCCGAACGGGAATCCGGATCGATGAGCGAGATGATCGCCGACCCGAAGGCCCTCGACCCGTCCGGCAGCTACGAGAAGGAGGAGACCCGCTACCTCCTCGCCGACTCGATCAATCGCCTTCCCGATCGTGAGCGGCTGGTTCTGACGTTGTACTACTACGAGGGCCTCACCCTCGCCGAGATCGGCGGCGTGCTCAACGTCACGGAATCCCGTGTGTGCCAGATCCACACGAAGGCCGTGATGAGCCTGCGCAACCGCTTCATGGAGCCTGCCTACCGCTGAGCGCAGTGGGGGGGCCCAACCCACCACGAGTCGCCTCAGCGGGTCGGGTAAACCCGGCGGTGGGCGTTTCGGACACCTCGGTCCTACACTTGCGCCCAATCACTCACGCATGTCGCAATCCCCGCGTGGTGCGCCCTTCGGGGCGTTCGGGGGCTCGAAGGGCATGCGGAAGCTCAACCCGAACAAGGAGACACATCCATGGCTGCCGTCACCATGCGCCAGTTGCTCGAAGCAGGCGTGCACTTCGGTCACCAAACCGCCCGGTGGAACCCGAAGATGCGGCCGTTCATCTTCTCGGAGCGCAACGGGATCCACATCCTCGACCTCCGTCAGACGCTCGAGGCGTCCGAAGCCGCGTACACGATGGCGAGGGACATCGCCGCCAGCGGTGGGACGGTGCTGTTCGTCGGTACCAAGAAGCAGGCGCAGGGGGCGATCGAGGAGGCCGCACTGCGCGCAGGCATGCCGTTCGTCAACGAGCGGTGGCTCGGCGGCATGCTGACGAACTTCCAGACGATCCACAAGCGGATCCTCTACATGCTCGAACTCGAGGGCATGGAGTCGAGCGGTGAGATGAACTCGCTCCCGAAGAAGGAGCGCCTCCGCCTGCGCAAGGAGCTGGGGAAGCTCCAGGCGGTCCTTGGCGGGGTGCGAGACCTCCGCCGGCCGCCTGATGCCGTCTTCGTCATCGACGTCAACGCGGAGCACATCGCCGTGACGGAGGCGAACCGGCTGAACATCCCGGTCGTCGCACTCGTCGACACGAACTGTGACCCCGATGTCGTCGATTTCGTGATCCCGGGGAACGACGACGCGATCAGGGCGGCCCAGCTCATCGCGAACGTCGTCGCCGATGGATGCCTCGCAGGCAAGGAGATCGCCCGGGCGAAGCGCAAGGACGTTGTTGCCGAGGACGAGGTCGTCGACGTCGTCGTGGACAAGGAGTAGGACCGTGGCGGATTTCACGGCACAGGACGTGCAGGCGCTGCGTCAGGCGACCGGCGCAGGCATGATGGATGCGAAGAAGGCCCTCACCGAGACCAGCGGTGACATGGACAAGGCAAAGGACTACCTCAGGGAGAAGGGCATCGCCGCGGCCGCCAAGCGGGCCGATCGAGCCCAGACCGAGGGCGTCGTCGGCGCCTACATGCACAACCAGAGTGGTCGCCCGGTCATCGGCGTCCTCATCGGCCTCGGTTCCGAGACCGACTTCGTGGCCAAGAGTGACGAGTTCATCACCGCGGCGAACGACATCGCCATGCACGCCGCGGCGGCTCGCCCGCTGTGGATCAGGGTCGAGGACGTTCCCGAGGAGATCGTGGCCAAGGAGAAGGACCTCATCGCCGCCCAGGCCAGGAACGAGGGGAAGCCGGACGAGATCGTCGGCAAGATCGTCGAAGGTAGGATCGGTTCGTTCTACAAGGAGAACGTGCTGCTCGAGCAGCCGTTCGTGAGGACGGACAAGTTCGAGGGGACGGTCGGGGAGATGGTCCAGCAGCTCGCCGTCAGGATGGGGGAGAACATCTCCGTCACATCCATGGCTCGCGTCGAAGTCGGCGGGAGCTGAGCGAGTGCCCCGTCGCGTCGTCCTGAAGCTCTCCGGGGAGGCCTTCGCCGACCCGGGGATCGGCTATGGGATCGACCCGTACACGATCGAACAGACTGCCCGTGAGATCGCCGAGGTCTCGGCAGAGGGCTACGAGGTCGCCGTGGTCGTCGGTGGGGGCAACATCTTCCGTGGCCTCAGTGAGGCGGCCTCTGGCATGGACAGGGCGAGTGCCGACTACATGGGCATGCTCGCCACCGTGATCAACGCCCTGGCACTGCGCGACGCCCTCGAACGGGCGGGCGCGGAGACGAGGGTCCAGACGGCCCTCACCATCCAGGAGGTCGCCGAGCCCTACATCAGGCTGCGTGCGATCCGCCATCTCGAGAAGGGCAGGGTCGTGATCTTCGCGGCGGGCACCGGAAACCCGTTCTTCACGACCGACACGACCGCGGCGCTGCGTGCGGCGGAGATCGGAGCCGATGCGGTGCTCAAGGCCACGAAGGTGGATGGCATCTACACGGCGGATCCGATGACCTCCCCGGATGCCGAACTGCTGTCCGAACTCGACTACATGCACGCCATCGCGGAACAGCTCGGGGTGATGGACACCACGGCGATTACGATGTGCATGGAGAACGACCTGCCGATCCGCGTGTTCAACATGACCGTTCCCGGCAACATCGCCCGTGCGGTACGAGGAGAGCCCGTGGGGACGGTGGTGGATGCCGGGAGGAACGTGTGATCAGGGAGCAGCTCGACGAAGCCGACGCCAAGATGGACCAGGCGGTGAGCCACACGGTCCACGAGTTCGGGAACATCCGCACCGGCCGGGCGAATCCCGGGCTGCTCAGCAGGGTGATGGTGGACTACTACGGCACGTCGACGCCGCTCCAGCAGCTCGCCAATTTCTCCGTACCCGAGGCGCGCATGCTGCTCGTGCAACCCTACGACCGCTCCTCGATCACCGCGATCGAGCGTGGCATCCAGGAGGCGGACCTCGGGCTCAATCCTTCGAACGACGGAACTGTCATCCGGCTCGTGTTCCCCACGCTCACCGAGGAGCGCCGCAAGGAGCTCATCAGGCTCGTCCATCGCCTCGCCGAGGACGGCAAGGTGGCGATCCGGAACATCCGCCGCCATGCCAAGGACGCGATCGAGGCAGAGGACGTGTCCGAGGACGACATCCATCGTGCCGAGAAGGAGCTCCAGGAGCTGACCGACCGGCACACCGCAGCGATCGACGAGGCGCTCGCCCGCAAGGAAGAAGAGCTCCTCGAAGTCTGAGGTGCTCGTGACCGAGGTGCGAACCGAGTTTCAGGTAGCGTGGTCTGATCATGGCTGACGACGACCGTTCAGGCGGGTCCGGGGGCTTCGACGATTGGCTCGACGAGGAGCCGGGTCCCGACACCGATCCCTACGCGGCGCTGTCCACCGACGACGACGCCGAGAGCGAGATCGCCGAGTGGATGGCCTTCACGCAGGGCGAGATCGACGGCGATGACGATGCCGATGATGATGACGATCCCGGTGCAGCGTCCTCGGATGACGCCCAATCTGCCGCGGCACGATCCGAGGAGGCTGAGCCCGCGCCGCACGATGCGCCGATCGACGCGGCGATCGAGACCGAGGTGACCGCCGAGATCGAGCTGCCCGTGTCGACGAACACCCCGGACGAGGCCCACACGCCCGACGCCCTGGTGACGGAGGACGTCGCGACGGAGGACGTTGCGACGTCGGCCGACGTCGCAACGCCGATCGAGCACCAGGACACCGAGGAGATCGACGTCACGATGCTCGACGGCGACGAGGTCGACCCCCTCGACAGGGCCGCCCGTATCCCGATCATCCGCCCGGCGGCCGGACAGCCGGCGACGACCGTCGACCTCGATGAATTCGATGGCGGCGCCCGTGCCGACACGGACGAGGTCCCGATCGTTGCAGGAGCGGACGTCGTCGCCGCCACCGTCGTCAACCTCAACGATCGCACGAAGGGGACAAGGGACGACACGGGCGAGCTCGACGGCGCCGCTTCCGACGTGCCAGAGGGTGATGCCGCGCACGGGGTCGTCGCCTCTGCCGCGTCGGCCCTCGACGACGACACCGGAGAGCTCGAGGCGGTCGACGACGACGGTGACGATGCGATCGCAGCGGCGACCTTCGATGCGGACGCCGTCGGTGACGACGCAGCGCTGGGCGCCTTCTCGATGGACGCCGCGGGGCCGCCTCCCGGTCCCGATGAGGCCGTCGGAACGAGCCGACCCGAGCTCTTCGATCTGACGCAGGAGAACTACCTCGCGGGTGCCACCCGCGATCATGCCGACCTCGCGGCCGCGATCGCCGAAGCCGACGCCGGGGACACCGAGCAGGTCGCCCTCGCCGCGCCCATCGCAGGTCTGGAATCGACCGTCGTCGGCTTCGACGACGTCGTGCAGGCCGAGGGCCACGGCAGGGTGAAGGCTCGGGCGTCGGGCGATCTCCTCGCCAGGGTCATCACGGCCATCGTGTTGATCGGAGCCCTCGCGGCCTCGCTCGTCTGGAAGCCGGCACTCGTGGCCCTCGCCACGGCGGTGTTCGTCATCGGAGCCGGCGAGTTCTACACGGCGCTGACGCGATCGGGGAGGCACCCGATCGCGTTGTTCGGATTCGTCGGCATCCTCGGCGCCACGCTCGGCGCATTCGCATGGGGCCCCATCGCCATCCCGACGGCCTTCTTCCTGGTCGCCACGGTGCTGTTGCTGTTCTACGCCGTGGTCCCGGGCCGCGCGGATCCCATGGCGAACCTCGCACTGACGGTCACGGTCATGGTCTGGGTGGGCCTCGGGGCCTATGCGATGCCGATCGCCGTATCCGATGACTATCGGCCCCTGATCATCGGAGTCGTGGTGGCCGTCGCCGCCATGGACATCGCCCAGTATTTCGTGGGTCGAGGTCTGGGTCGCCACCAGCTGTCCCCGTGGGTGTCGCCGAAGAAGACCGTCGAAGGCCTCGTGGGTGGAGTCATCGTGGCCCTCGGCATCGGCGCGCTGTTGCACTTCTTCCCACCGTTCGAGCTCACCTCGGGTCTCGCAATCGGCGCGGCCGTCGCACTCCTGGCCCCGCTCGGCGACCTCGCCATGTCGGCGGCGAAGCGTGCCCTCGGGATCAAGGACATGGGTTCGATCCTGCCAGGCCACGGCGGATTCCTCGACCGGATCGACGGGCTCTTGTTCGTGATTCCCGCCGCCTGGGCCATCTTCCTGTGGGCGGGTGTGCTCTGAGGCCCCTCGTCGTCCTCGGCGCCACCGGTTCGATCGGACGCCAGACGATCGACGTCGCGGAGCGGATCGGGGTGCCGATCCGGGCCATCGCCGCGAGGAGGGCATCGCGGGCGATGCTCGACATCGCCGCCCGTCTGCCCGAGGCCGACGTGTGCGTCGTGGACGGCAGCGAGCGGAGGCGCGACTTCGAGGAGGCCGTCGGCCCGCGACTGCACTACGGCGCAGGCTCCATCACCGAGGTCGCGGCCACCCCGGGAGTGACCGTGGTGAATGGCATCGTCGGCGCCGCAGGTCTCGCGCCCTCGCTCTCGGCCCTGTACGCAGGCAACCGGCTCGCGCTCGCCAACAAGGAGAGCCTCGTGGCCGCCGGCACGCTCATGCGCGCGGCCGTCGCCGCGGGCGGCGGCGAGATCATCCCCATCGACTCCGAGCATTCGGCGATCTGGCAGTCGATCCTCGGCGAGGAGCCCGGTGCGCTGGGAAGGATCGTCCTGACCGCATCGGGCGGTCCGTTCCGCGGGTTGTCGCGCGGCGAGCTCGAGCAGGTGACGGTCGACCAGGCCCTGGCCCACCCGACGTGGTCGATGGGACCGAGGATCACCATCGACTCCGCAACGCTCATGAACAAGGCGTTCGAGGTGATCGAGGCCCACCACCTCTTCGGCCTTCCGTACGACGACATCGACGTGGTCGTCCATCCCCAGAGCATCGTGCACTCGTTCGTCGAGTTCCGCGATGGGGTCGTCAAGGCAGAGCTCGGGTTCCCCGACATGCGCAAACCGATCCAGTACGCCATCACGGAGCCGACCAGGCTGGCCACGCCGCACCAGCCGTTCTACCCGACCGGCGCCCTCACCTTCGAACCACCAGACCGCGACCTGTTCCGGTGCCTCGACCTCGGCTACTCGGCAGGACGCCGGGGCGGCACCGCACCGGCGGCCCTCAACGCCGCCGATGAGGTGGCCGTCAGCGCGTTCCTCGAGGGGAGGATCCCCTTCACGGCGATCGCGGAGGTCGTCGAGGACGTCCTGACCGTGCACGAGTCGGTCGAGCCGACGTCCGTGGCCGATGTCGAGCACGCCGACGCGGTCGCTCGTGCGCACGCGGTGGCTGCCGTGGACCAGTACCGGCGCTGAACCCGATCGGGCGCAAGCCACGTTCACCACTCGCCACAGGTCGACACGGCAACGGCGTCGATTATCTGGCCGCGCAGTACCGTTCGTCCTAGCGAGCACGAGGTGAGCCGATGGGCGCATTCGTCATGATCCTCGGCGTCGTCCTCATGATCATCATCCACGAGGGCGGCCACTTCGTCGCGGCCAAGGGCTTCGGTATGAAGGCGACCGAGGCGTTCTTCGGCTTCGGTCCACGGATCTTCTCCTTCACGAGGGGCGAGACGGAGTACGGCGTCAAGGCCATCCCGTTCGGCGGCTACGTCCGGATCATCGGCATGAATCCCTTCGAGGAGGTCCCGCCCGAGGAGGAGAGCCGAACGTACCGCACGGCCCCGTACTGGAAGAAGACCGTCGTGGTGCTCGCGGGCATCGGGA
This sequence comes from uncultured Acidimicrobiia bacterium, assembly GCA_963792405.1. GTDB lineage: Bacteria > Actinomycetota > Acidimicrobiia > Spongiisociales > UBA5794 > SZUA-442. Next base: position 1,068,204 of record CAWBVU010000006.1, on the reverse strand, counting down.
GCCATTTCATCGTCGCGCTCGCACTGCTGTGGCTCGTCGGCGTCGTCTGGGGAACCATCGCGCTCGATGACGAGGGCAACGTCATCCGCACCACCACCGTCGCTGCGGTCTCCGAGGTCGTCACCGGTACCGACAACGTGTCCCCCGCGGCGGCCTCCGGCGTGCGCGCCGGGGACGTCATCGTCTCGACGAACGGCGTACCCGTCGACACGTGGGACGACTTCTCCGACTTCGCAGCCGACCATCCGGGCCAGGCCGTTGTCATCGGCGTCGATCGCGACGGCACACGTGTCGACCTCGAGGCCACCCTCGCAACCATCGAGCGGCCCGTGTTCGACGACCAGGGAGAGGTCGTCACGCAGTCCGATGGCGAGCCGGTGACCGAGACAGCGGGATTCTTCGGCGTGACGCCCGAGGCGCTGCGAGACGACAAGGGGATCTTCGCGATGATCCCCACCGCGCTGTCCCAGTTCGGTGAGGCTGCGGTCCAGAGCGTTCGGGGCCTCTGGGAGATGGTCCTGGGCTTCCCGAAGCTGATCGCCTCCTTGTTCGGGGGCAACGACGAGATCCTCGAGACGGTGCGACCGATCAGCCCCATCGGGCTCGTCCAGATCGCAGGGCCACTCGAGTCCACGCTGACCCTCCTCGCCCTCGTCAACATCTTTGTCGGCATCCTCAACTTCGTGCCGCTGTACCCGCTCGACGGCGGGCACTTCGCCGTCGCGACCTACGAGAAGGTGACGGGACGGGAGCCGAACGTGCAGAAGCTCGTCCCGGTGGCTGCCGTCGTGTTCCTGTTCCTCGTCAGCCTCGGCCTCGTCGGCGTCTACCTCGACATCTTCAAGCCGCTGTAGGTGCCGGGACCGCGGCCGAAGCGCCGTGCGGCAAGTACCCTCACGCCATGAGCTTCGAACGGCGGATGACCCGCCAGCTGATGGTCGGCAACGTACCCGTCGGTGGAGGCGCTCCCATCTCGGTCCAGTCGATGACCACGACCAAGACCGACGACGTCGACGCCACCCTGGCCCAGATCTATGCGCTCGCCGGGGCGGGGGCGGACATCGTCCGGGTCACCTGCAACACCTCCGAAGCCGCCCAGGGCCTCGCCGAGATCATGCCGCGCTCGCCCGTGCCGATCGTCGCCGATATCCACTTCCAGTACCGCCTCGCCCTCGCCGCCATCGAGGCAGGTGTCTCCGCGCTGAGGCTCAACCCCGGCAACATCCGGAACGAGTCACACATCAAGACTGTCGCCACCGCGGCCAAGGACGCGGGCATCCCCATCAGGATCGGCGTGAACGCCGGATCCCTGGACAAGGACCTGCTCGACGCGTACGGCGGGCCGGTTCCCGCGGCGCTCGTGGAGTCGGCGATGACCGAGGTCAGGTACTTCGACGATGTCGACTTCCACGACGTCAAGATCTCCGTGAAGCACTCCAATGTCCCTTCGATGGTCGAGAGCTATCGCCTGCTGGCCGAGACCACCGACTACCCGCTGCACCTCGGTGTCACCGAGGCGGGGCCCCCACCGGGGGGTCTCATCAAGTCGGTGGCGGGCATCGCGACCCTCCTCAACGAGGGCATCGGCGACACGATCAGGTTCTCGCTGACCGCGGACCCGGTCGAGGAGGCGAGAGCGGGGAAGGCGCTCCTCGAGTACCTCGGCCTGAGGGAACGCACGGGCCTCGACCTGATCGCATGCCCGTCGTGCGGCAGGGCCGACGTCGACGTCATCAAGGTCGCCTCCGAGGCGAACGAAAGGCTGAGCGCGCTCAACCTCCCGATCCAGGTGGCCATCATGGGATGCGTCGTGAACGGCCCGGGCGAGGCGCGCGAGGCCGATCTGGGGCTCGCGGCCGGCAAGGGCAAGGGCCACCTGTTCATCAAGGGTGAGGTCGTCCGCGTCGTGCCGGAGGCCGAGATGGTGGATGCGCTGATCGAGGAGGCGACGCTCCTCGCCGAGCAGGGCGTCGACGCACGGCTCGCCGCAGCAGACGTGACGGCCGCGGATCTGGCGGAGGAGGCCCGGATCGAACTCCTCACGTTGCAGGGTGACGCCAACCGCTCGGCTGAGCGCAGGGCGGCCGTCGCCGACGTCGCCTCCGGCTCCGACTGACCCGCCGCTATCCTCGCCGTCCACCCCCGGCCGTGACCGAACGGCACGAGAACGGAGCGAACGTGCGCTGGTCGCAGGCATTCATCCCGACCCTCCGAGAAGACCCCGCTGACGCGGAGGCGGCGAGCCATCGACTGCTCGTGCGCGCCGGCTACGTGCGACAGCTCATGGCAGGTGTGTACTCGATGCTCCCCCTCGGCCAGAAGGTCCGCGAGAAGGTCATGGGGATCATCAGGGAGGAGATCGACGCGATCGGTGGCCAGGAGTTCCTGCTGCCGCAGCTCCATCCCCGCGAGATCTGGGAGCGAACCGGCAGGATCGACACGATGTCGGACATCATCATGGAGTTCGAGGACCACAAGGGCGCCATGGTCGTGCTCGGTCCCACCCACGAGGAGATCTTCGCCACGGTGTCGAACGCCCTGACCTCCTACCGGCAGTTGCCCCAGTTGTGGTACCACATCCAGACGAAGTTCAGGGACGAGCCCCGCCCGAAGTCCGGGCTGCTGAGGGTCCGTGAGTTCACCATGAAGGACTCGTACTCGTTCGATGTCGACGAGGCCGGCCTCGATCTCCAGTTCCGACGCCACTACGACGCGTACCTGCGGATCTTCGATCGGCTCGGCATGGACGCCGTCGCCGTGCGGGCGTCCTCCGGCGCCATGGGCGGGAAGGAGTCCGTCGAGTTCATGGTGGCGAGCGAGGTGGGGGAGGACCTCGTCGCGAGCTGCCCGACGTGCGGGTACGCCGCCAATGTCGAGTCCGCGACGTCGACCCTGCCGCCCGTCGAGGACCCCGACGGGTCCTTCGAGGTGGAGCGCTTCGACACACCCGGGGTCCGCACGATCGTCGATCTCGAGTTCTTCGAGGGAGGAGCACCCGCCGACCGGCAGATCAAGACCCTGGTGTACATCCTCGACGGGGACCCCGCGCTGATCCTCCTGAGGGGGGACCACACCCTCCAGGACCAGAAGCTGCTCGACCAGACGGGAGCCGTCGAGGCACGACCCGCCCATCCCGCCGAGATCCGGGAGCTCCTCGGTGCGGATGCGGGAAGCCTCGGCGCTGTCGGCGTCACGGGCGTGCCCATCCTCGCCGACGTCGCGCTGAGGGGCCGAAAGGCCATGACGACGGGAGCGAACGCCGACGATGTACACGTCAGGGGCGTCGATGTCGAGCGGGACATCGACGTCACGGAGTGGCTCGACGTGCGCACGGTGGTCGACGGCGATGCGTGCCCCCAGTGCGGAAGCCCGCTGGCGGTCTTCAAGGCGATCGAGGTCGGTCACATCTTCAAGCTCGGCACCTTCTACGCGGAGCCCCTCGGTGTGAAGGTGCTCGATGCGGACGGCGCAATGATCCCCGTGGTGATGGGGTCGTACGGCATTGGCGTGGAGCGCAACATGGCTGCGTCGGTCGAGGCCAACCACGACGACAGGGGCATCGTGTGGCCGCTCGAGATCGCGCCGTACGCCGTGGTCATCACGGTGCTGAGGCCCGACGACGAGGTGCCGATGTCGGCAGCCGAGCAGCTGTACGGCGCGCTCGTCGATGCCGGTGTGGACGTGCTCCTCGACGATCGCGACGAGCGACCCGGTGTGAAGTTCACGGATGCAGAACTGATCGGCATCCCCTACAGGGTCACGGTAGGTCCGAGGGGCGTTGCCGAGGGCGTGGTGGAGCTCGTCGAACGGCGATCAGGCGACTCGAGGGAGATCCCCCTCGATGCGGCGACAGGCGAGATCCTGACGTTGGTGACCTGAGTCGCTCGGTGCTGGTGACCGGATGGGCCCCGCCGCCAGCGGAGGCGCCCGGGCCGGGGAGGGCTGCCATCGCGGTGAGCTGGTATACTCGGGTCGCGAACCGAGATCGCGAACCGAGATCTCTGCCGAGGTGGGCCGTGGCCCGCCTCTTTGTTTGAGCAGGGTTCTCGTTCGCTGTGTGAGGAGAACCGTGAGCAGCGTCGCCGAGCGCCTGTGGGACAGGATCGACCCGTACGTCGCCGCCGAGGGCATTGAACTCGATGATGTCGAGGTGCTCGGGGGCGGTCAGGTCGTGCGCGTCATCGTCGACGCGTCCCCCTCGCCATCGGTCGACACGATCGCAGAGCTCTCGAGGGGGATCTCGCGTCTGATCGATGACGACGATCCATTCCCGGGTTCCTACACCCTCGAAGTGTCGTCACCGGGTCTCGAGCGGAAGCTCACGCGGCCGCGACACTTCGAGAAGTCGATCGGCAGGGAGCTCAAGGTCAAGACCCACGCGCCCGTGGACGGAGCGACGAGCCATCGCGGCGTACTCCTGTCGGCGGACGGTGACGGTTTCACGATCGACGTCGACGGCGCACCACGGGTGTTCTCGTACCGTGATGTGGCCTCTGCGCGGACGATCTTCGTCTGGAACGCCGGCGCCAAGCCCGGCAAGAAGAACTCGTAGGGAGACGACATGGACTACAACCTGATGGATGCGCTCGAGATGCTCGAACGCGAGAAGGGCGTGCCTCGCGACACCATCCTCGAGGCCCTCGCCAATGCCCTCGTCTCCGCCTACAAGCGCACCTCCGGCGCCGCCGAGGAGGCGCGGGTCACGATCGATGCCGACACGGGCGAGATCCGCGTCTACGGCCAGGAACTCGACGAGGACGGCAACGTCACGGACGAGTGGGAGGACACGCCGGACGACTTCGGCCGCATCGCCGCACAGACGGCCAAGCAGGTCATCCTCCAACGCCTCCGCGACGCCAAGCGCGAGCAGGTGTTCGACCTGTACGAGGGTCGTGAGGGCGACCTCATCACCGGCATCATCCAACAGTCGGACCATCGCTACTCGATCGTCGACCTCGGCGACGCCGAGGCCATCCTGCCGGGCTCCGAGAAGATCCCGTATGAGCGGCTGGAGCGAGGCAACCGCGTCAAGGCATGGATCCTCGAGGTACGGGGAGAGGGCAAGGGCCCCCAGATCGTCGTGTCCCGCAGCCACCCGGAGTTCATCCGGGCATTGTTCGAACTCGAGGTCCCCGAACTCGTCGATGGCGACATCGAGATCAAGGCGATCGCGAGGGAGGCGGGCCATCGCACCAAGATCGCCGTGGTCTCCCACGACCCCAACGTCGACCCCGTGGGGGCGTGCGTGGGTGCCCGAGGGTCCAGGGTCCGCCAGGTCGTCAACGAACTCAAGGGCGAGAAGGTCGACATCGTCGAGTGGAACGACAACCCGAAGGCCTTCATCGCCGAGGCGCTGAGCCCGGCCCGGGTCCAGGACGTCCAACTCGACGATGAGGAGCGGACGGCCGTCGTGATCGTCCCCGACCACCAGCTGTCCCTCGCGATCGGCAAGGAGGGTCAGAACGCGCGGCTCGCCGCCAGATTGTCCGGATACCGGATCGACATCCGCAGCGAATCCCAGGCACTCGGCTTGGACGTGGATGACGACGAGGAGGACGTGGAGTTCGCGACCATCGAGGAGGGTGACGGTGCCCCCGTCGCCCCCGAGGCGGCGGGTGACGAGCTGACCGAGGCGCCGCTGATCGAAGAGGCCGTCGCCGCCGGCGTGGAGGTCGACGTGCCCGCCACCGACGACGATGCAGAAGACGAAGTGAAGCCCGAGGCGACGGCGGAGGACCAGGCGGTCGACGCAGCGGGACCGAGCGATGATGAGGCACCCGACACCGAGGGGTGAGCGGGGCCGCCGAGGCGCGGAGGTGAGCGTGGCGAAAGTACGCATATATGAACTGGCGAGGGACCTCGGTCTCGAGTCCAAGGATGTGCTCGAGCGCGCCCAGGATCTCGGGCTCGATGTCAAGACCGCCTCGTCCGGTCTGGACGACGACGCCGTTGCGGTCGTCCGGTCGTCCTACGAGGCCGCAACGAAGACGACCACCGAACCCGAGGCGGAAGCCGCCGCGGTCGAGGTCCCCGAGACCCCTGCTCCGGCTGCCCCCGAGCCCGAGGTGACCGTCGAGGCGGCGGCGGTCGAGGAGACCCCTGCCCCGGCTGCCCCTGAGGCACCTGTCCCTGCGCCAGCGGAGGCGGAGGAAGAGAGGGTGCTCCTCGTCGAGCCCGGTATCACCGTGCACGAGCTTGCCCGCATGGTGAAGATCCGCACCGCCGAGATCGTCCAGACGCTGATGGTCATGGGGGAGATGGTGCCGGGTGGTGGGGAGATCCCCGTCAACGCCATCGAACCGCTCGGACGTGAGCTCGGTTGGGAGATCCTCGTCGCCGAGTCCGACGAAGAGGAGGAGGACGAGGGTCGCCAGCGTCACCTCATCGAGTACGAGGACGATCCCTCGACGCTCGCGCCACGACCGCCCGTGGTGACCGTCATGGGCCATGTCGACCACGGCAAGACGCAGCTGCTCGACACGATCCGCCACGCCAACGTCATCGAGGACGAGGCGGGACGCATCACCCAGCACATCGGCGCCTACCAGGCGGACCATGGGGGTGCAAAGATCACGTTCATCGACACACCGGGCCACGAGGCGTTCACCGCGCTCAGGGCCAGGGGAGCCGAAGTCACCGACATCGCGATCATCGTCGTCGCCGCGGACGACTCCGTGATGCCACAGACCGTCGAGGCGATCAACCACGCCAAGGCTGCTGACGTGCCGATCATCGTCGCGATCAACAAGATGGACCTCGAGAGTGCCGATCCCTACGCCGTGAGGGCGGCGTTGACCCAGCACGGAATCGTCGTCGAGGACCTCGGCGGCGACGTACCTGCCATCGAGATCTCGGCGCTCAAGGGCACCAACATCGACGATCTGCTCGAGATGATCTCGCTCGTGGCGGAGGTCGAGGAGTTCAGCGCCAACCCGAAGGCCCCGGCCATCGGCACGGTCATCGAGGCACAGCTCGAGGTCGGTCGCGGTCCCATCGCCACGGTGATCGTCCAGCGCGGCACCCTCAAGAAGGGCGACGCCATCGTGGCCGGCCCCGTTGCGGGCCGGGTGCGTGCGATGTTCGACGACAAGGGTGAGGAGTTGAGGTCGGCGGGTCCGTCGACGCCCCTCGTCGTGATGGGATGGGACGACGTGCCGACCGCCGGTGACATGTTCGAGGTCGTCGCGTCCGAGCGGGTCGCCCGCAAGATGGCGCAGGCGAAGGTGGATCAGATCCGGGCGGACGAGCTCACGGTTCCGAGCGCGACCGACAGGCTGGGCATGCTCATCGAGCAGCTCCGGACCCAGGATCACTCCGAGCTCCGCGTGATCGTCAAGACCGACACCCATGGCTCACTCGAGGCGATCAAGGACTCCGTCGGCAAGATCAGCCGCGAGGACGGGTACGTCAGCATCGTGCACTCCGGAGTCGGCGGCATCACGGCGAACGACATCGCGCTTGCCGAGGCCTCGGGAGCGATCATCTACGGCTTCAACTCGCGCCCGGACGCATCGGCTCGGGCGGCGGCCAAGGAAGCGGCCATCGACATCCGCACGTTCTCGATCATCTACGAGCTGCTCGACGATGTCGAGGCGCTCCTCGTGGGCGAACTCTCCCCCGAGGAGATCGAGCGCTTCCTCGGAGTGGCAGAGGTTCGCCAGGTCTTCCGAGCGCCCCGCCTCGGCGCGGTCGCCGGCTCGTATGTCACGGAAGGGTCCATCAATCGCAACGCACGGGCGAGGCTCGTCCGTGACGGTGTCGTGGTCTACGACGGGACGATCGTGTCGCTCCGCCGGTTCAAGGACGACGTGCCCTCGGTCGCGACCGGGTATGAGTGCGGTATCGGCCTCGCGAACTTCCGTGATATCAAGGAAGGGGACACGATCGAGTCGTACGAGGTTCGCGAGGTGGCCCGGACCTGATCGGGCCGCGAACGGAGGCGAAATGGCACGCCAGCCGAGTCCCCGCATGCGCAAGGTCGACGAGCTCATACGCGAGGTCGTCGCCGACTCCGTGCAGGATCTGAAGGATCCCAGGATCGGGTTCCTCACGATCACGGGCGCCAGGACGAGTCCAGACCTCCGCCACGCGATCGTGTATTACTCCGTGCTCGGGACGGACGAGGAGAAGGCGGCGACCGCCGAGGCCCTCAGGAGCGCCACGGCCAGGATCCAGGCCGAGGTCGGTCGCCAGACCCGCCTCCGCTACACGCCGAAGCTCGAGTTCCGCGTCGATGCCTCGATCGATCACGGCATCCGCATCTCCGAGGTGCTGCGCGAGCTCTCCGATGGGGAGGAGGCGGACTCCTTCGATCGCGAGTCGTCTGCGGGTCCCGATGCGCCGGCCGACGGTGGGGATGCCAACGGTGCCGACGAGGAGGACCCGTCGGATGGATAGCACGGCACCGGACAGGGCATCGGTGGTCGACGCCGCCGTCGACGCACTTGCCGCAGCCAACACCATCGGAGTCGTCGGTCATGTCGGTCCCGACGGCGATGCCCTCGGTTCGATGATCGGTCTCGCCCTCGCCGCAAGGGCATCGGGACGGCACGCGGTCGCCTCGTTCGCAGAGCCGTTCGTCGTGCCGGATGAACTGTCCTTTCTCGACCAGTCCGTACTCGTACCGCCGGCTGCCTTCCCTCCGGACCTCGACATCGCCGTCGCCGTCGACACCTCGGTGGAGCACCGTGTCGGCGAGTTGGCTCGACCGATGGCGAGTGCGGGGACGCTGCTGGTCGTCGATCATCACATCTCGGACGGCCCTTGGGGCGATGTCGTGCTGATCGACACGAGCGCCGCGGCGACGACGGAGCTGATCTACGACCTCATCAATCGGCTCGGGTGGCCGATCACTCCCGACGCGGCGGCGGCCCTCTACGTCGGCATCGTCACCGACACGGGTCGCTTCCAGTACTCGTCGACGTCGCCCCGCACGCATCAGATCGCCGCAGATCTCCTGGCCAGGGGGGTGCAACCGGACCTGATCGGCCAGCGACTGTACGAGGAGGCACCCTTCGGCTACTACGAGGTCGCCTCGCGCGTCCTCGGGAGGGCGCTCCTCGACGCTGACCACGAGTTCGTCTGGTCGGTGATGACCCAGGAGGATCTCGAGGCGTCAGGCCTCGGGTACCACCAGACCGATGCCCTCATCGACCTCGTGCGTCTCGCCAGGGACGCCCAGGTGGCGTGCCTCCTCAAGGTGAAGGAACAGGGCGTCATCAAGGGATCCCTGCGATCACGTGGCCGGATCGACGTGGCAGCGATCGCCCGGAGCTTCGGAGGCGGTGGCCACCACAACGCGTCCGGCTTCACCTCGCACGAGCCGATCGATGTGATCATCGAACAGGTCGTCGCGCAACTCCCGTGAGCGACGTGACCGAGCCGGGGTTCCTCCTCATCGACAAGCCACAGGGCTGGACGTCCCACGACGTCGTCGCAAAGGTGCGCAACCGTGTCGGTGGCAAGGTCGGCCACGCGGGCACACTCGATCCGATGGCCACCGGGCTCCTGGTGCTCGCCCTCGGGCGCGCGACGAAGCTCCTGCGATTCGTCCAGGGGGCCGACAAGGAGTACCTCGCCACCGCACAGTTCGGAGTGCTCACGGACTCCCTCGACGCCGACGGCGCGGTCCTGGCCAGGGAGCCACTTCCCGTCGACACCGACCAGGTCGAGGCGGCGATGGAGCGATTCCGCGGTGACATCGTGCAGGTTCCACCCATGGTGTCGGCCCGCAAAGTCGGTGGGACACGCCTGTACGAGCTCGCCCGCCAGGGCGAGGTCGTCGAGCGGGAGGCAAGGCCGATCACCATCCATCGCCTCGAACTCATCGACCTCGCACCCAGCGACTACCCGGAAGTGACCTTTCGGACGGTCTGCTCGACGGGGACGTACGTGCGGGCCCTGGCGGACGACATCGCCGCAGCTCTCGGGGGAAGGGCACATCTCACCGCCCTGCGTCGCGTGCGCAACGGGACGCTTCATGTCGACGATGCCCAGACCGTCGACGAGGTGGTCGCAGCTGCCGACGCTGGATCCCTCGCCGACCTCCTCCGATCACCGTGGGATGTCCTCGCCGCCTTCGATGCCGTTCGCGTCGACGACTCGGGCGAGTTCCGCGTCCGCAACGGGCGACGGCTCCCCGATCAGGGAGGGATCGAGACCCCGTTCGTGCGCATCGGGAACCGCCATGACGAACTGCTCGCCGTGTACCGTCCCGATGGCGACATGCTCGTCCCGGAGGTGGTGCTGTCGTGAAGGTGCTCTCTGGCGATCCCGCATCGTGGTCGGCTGCGACCACCGAGCATGGTGTGGCGATCGGCGTCTTCGACGGCGTGCATCGGGGTCATCTCGCGGTCTTTCGCGCACTCGAGGACGCCTCCGAGGGGAGGCCGCTCGCAGCGCTGACCTTCTCGACCCATCCGGACGCGGTCGTGCCCGGCCGGTCCGCTCCACCCGCCCTCACGACGATGGATCGCAGGCTCGAGCTGTTCGAGGAGGCGGGTATCGAGACCGTCGCGATCATCGACTTCACTCCCGACACGATGCGGCTCACTCCCGAGGCCTTCGTCGAGCGATACCTCGTCGACGGGCTCGACGCCACCGCCGTTGCCGTGGGTCATGGATTCCGTTTCGGACACGAGGCTGCGGGAACGGTCGACACGCTTCGCCTCCTCGGCCAGAGGTACGGGTTCACGATCGTCGCCACGCCCATCGTCGAGGTGCACGGGACCGAGGTGCGGTCCTCCACCATCCGAGCCGCCGTGTCGTCGGGAGGTGTGGCCCTCGCGGCCCGGATGCTCGGCCGTCCGTTCGAGATCGAGGGTGACGTGCGGCCGGGCGACCACCGTGGGCGCACGATCGGCGTCCCGACGGCGAACGTGGCCATGCCCGAGGGGTTCGTCCGGCCGGCGGGTGGCGTCTATGCCGTGCGGGCGACGGTCGATGGCGCCACCTACGACGGTGTCTGCAACGTGGGCACGCGGCCGACCTTCGGCGGAGGGCCGGAGATCATCGAGGTCCACCTCCTCGACGTCGACATCGACCTGTACGGGCGAGCCGTGCGGGTCGAGTTCGTCGATCGCATCCGCGATGAGCAGCCCTTCCCCTCCGTGGAGGCCCTCGTCGCACAGATCAACCACGACATCGAACGAGCGAGGCTCGTCCTCACCGGCTGAACGCTCGGCACCGAGTGGGAGCCCGGCTGGCAGGGGATCGTGGGGCATCGAGCCGACGGGTCCGTCGCGCTGCCGCCACGGCGACGTCGCCATTGCCGTCGCCGTCCCACGGAGAGAAGATGGGGTGAGAGCCGCGAATCGAGGTCACCATGGAGGTTTCGGCCGTCTTGGGCGTCGTGTTCGTCGTCGCGGGGATCGGGTTCGTGGTGAGCGCCCTTCCCATCACCCGCCACCTCGCCCGTCTGCTTCCCCAATGGACCATGACGAGGGGCGATATCGATCGCCTCGGCTCCACCACCTTCCTCACGGCGTCGATCGGCATGCTCATGACCGTCGCGGGCATCGCGATGATCCTCGCCGCCATCGTGACCGACTGACGTCGCGAGAGGTCCGATGTGCCGTCGTTGCACCCCTTGTATGGCTGCCCCGTGTGTGCGACGGTGACCACGTTCCGCACTTCCCGGACAGGGGATGCCCGTGGAGACGTTCCTCCTGGCCCTGATGCTGTGGTCGGGATTCCTGACGCCGGACCCCGGTGCCCTTGCGCCGGGTGACGGATTGGGCCTCGATCCTGCACCGGTCACGGTGTCGGAGGTCCGCCTTCCGGCACCGGTGCCTGCCTCGGGCGCCACCGATCGACCGGCCACCGGTGGTGCACGGCCTCGCGCCGTCGCAGCGGTCGGAGGCCTCACCGTGGCGGCTGTGGCGCTTGCGGCCGGGGCGAGGCGCCGCGACGAGGATCCCGTCATCGTCCTCGTCCACGGCGACGGCGGTTCCGCAAGGGACTTCGACCCCCTGCTCGCCCAGATGGGTGTCGCACCGCACCGCGTCGTCGAGTTCGACTACCGGTTGGTGTCGGATGGAGCCACGTCGACCTCGGCCTCCCGGCATGCCGACGCCGACACGGCGGCCGAGGGTCTGGATGCACTGATCAGGTCGGTCGCCGCCGAGCACGGGACCGTCTACTCGATCCACCACTCCAAGGGTGGAGCAGTGGGCGTCGAGATGATCGCCGACCTCGACGCGGGCGTTCGCCCGCCGATTCCCGGATATGTCGGTGCCGCCCTCCTGGACCCGGCGATCGGATCCGGAGGGCTCGGCTGGCTCCAGCGGATGGGAGGTGCCTTCGACCGGATCCCCGACAACGGTGGATTCGATCCATGGCGGTGTGATCACCTCGGGTGCAGGGACATCCGCGACCACCTCGGGGATCCCTCGGGCGTGGAGGTCGTCGCCATCCGGAATCCCGACGCCGTGGTCACGAACTTCACCGATCTCCCCGAGGAGATGCGGGTCTACGACCTGGTCGACGACGGCGAGCCCTCCGCGCTCGCATCGTGGTGGAACCCGATTGCCGCCCTGCGGCGCATCTTCGAGGCGCACGGCAGCGTGCTGCGCCATCCTGCAGTGGCGTCCTGCCTGTCGGCGGAGACATCTGCCGTCGGGGCCTGTGCATGGACGGGGGACCGGATGCGGACCTGGGCGCCGTGGGGTCGGGGCAACGGCAGGACGCTCCTCCGCTGACTCGACGGCGAATGGTTGATCGCGACCACGGTGGCGGGGAACCCCGCCCGCCATCAGGGCTAGCGTGGCGCCATGGATCGACGACACCACGCGGGCGTGTCCCCGTACGAGGCACGATATGGATTCTCCCGAGCCGTGCGCCTGGGCGAGGTGATCCATGTCTCCGGCACTGCCCCGGTTCCCGAACCAGGGTCCGAGCTCACCCCCGGCGCACATGCCCAGATGATGCGGTGCGCGCAGATCGCCGCCGAGGCGATCGAGGCGTTGGGTGGCAGCCTCGCCGATGTGGTGCGCACCCGGATGTTCATCGTGGACGCAGCCGATGCCGACGAGGTGGGACGCGCCCATGCAGAGGTCTTCGGCGGAGTGGCGCCGGCGGCGACGATGGTCGTGGTCGCCGGGCTCCTCGACCCCGCGTGGAGGGTCGAGATCGAAGTCGATGCGATCGTCACCCGCACGGTGCGGTAGTAGCCGCACGTCCTGCTATCCTGCCCGACGGGCGTTCGCCCGATCACTCAGTCGCGTAGGAAGTACCTCGTGAAGGACACGCAGACAGTTGTAGACGAATACGGCACGCACGCGACGGACACCGGATCCCCGGAGGTCCAGGTCGCGTTGCTCACCGAGCGTATCAACCACCTCACCGAGCACTTGAAGGTCAACAAGAAGGACCATCACAGCCGGCGAGGTTTGCTCATGATGGTCGGCAAGCGTCGGCGCCTGCTCCGGTATCTCCAGGAACAAGACATGGAGCGCTACCGAGCACTCATCGCAAAGCTGGGACTGCGTCGATAGCACCGGATCTGGGGGCGGCATTGGCCGCCTCCGACCATATCCGGGCCCAGAAGACCACGGAGGATCAACGTCCAGTTGTCAGTGGTCATGGTTTGCACTCCGCCTCGGCGAACCCTGACCACTGCCAATTGGGCCTCCTCCCTGAACGAAGGAGAAACGAGTGGCAGAGACCACCGTTCGCGGACGTGTCGGCGAGGTAGAAATCTCGCTCAGCACAGGTAAGTTCGCACAATTGTCCGATGGGGCCGTGGCGGCCCGCATCGGCGACACCCAGGTCCTCGTGACCGCAACCGCAAGCCAGTCCCTGAGGGAGGGCGTCGACTTCTTCCCCCTCACGGTCGACGTCGAGGAGCGCACCTACGCCGTGGGTCGCATCCCCGGCTCGTTCTTCCGCAGGGAGGGTCGCGCGACGGAGAAGGCGACCCTGACGGCTCGTCTCATCGACCGACCGCTTCGTCCCAACTTCGCCGAGGGATACCGTCACGACACCCACGTCGTGGCGACCGTCCTCGCCGCCGATCTCGAGAATCCGCACGACGTCATCGCCCTCAACGGTGCGTCTGCTGCCCTGACCATGAGCGCGATCCCATTCGAGGGACCCATCGGGGCCGTTCGTCTTGCGCTCATCGACGGCGAGTGGATCCCGTTCCCCACCTACGAGCAGGGTGAGGACGCCGTGTTCGAGCTCGTCGTCGCAGGGAAGCGCAACGCGACCGGCGGCATCGATATCGCCATGGTCGAGGCGGGCGCGTCCGAGGACGGGTTCCGGCTGGTCGAAGCGGGTGCCAAGGCATCCGACGAAGCGACCGTGGCCGAGGGCCTCGAACAGTCCAAGCAGTACATCGCCCAGCTCATCGACCTCCAGATCCAGCTCCGTGAGGAGCACGGCGCCCCCGAGCCCGTCGAGTGGACCTTCATGTCGGACTACACGCCGGAGATCTACCGGCAGGTCGAGGATGCGGCGAAGGCGAAGCTCGAGGCCCTCGGGACGATCATCCCGAAGCACGAGCGCCAGGATGCGGAGAAGTCCGTGAGGGACGACGTGTTCGCCTCGCTCGGGTTCACCGAGGACGAGCCCGACACGTACCGTCAGGCCAAGGCGGCGTACTCGAAGGTGCAGAAGAACGTGATGCGCAGCCGCGTCGTCAACGATGGGGTGCGCATCGACGGTCGTGGCCTCACCGACATCAGGCCACTCACCGTCGAGGTGGGTCTCGTGCCCGGTGCTCACGGCTCGGGGCTCTTCCAGCGCGGGGAGACCCAGGTCCTCAACGTGGCGACGCTCGGCATGCTCAAGATGGAGCAGATGCTCGACACCATCTCGCCCGAGGACTCGAAGCGCTACATGCACCACTACAACATGCCTCCCTATGCCACGGGCGAGGCAGGGTTCATGCGTGGGCCGAAGCGTCGCGAGATCGGCCATGGCGCCCTCGCCGAGAAGGCGCTGCTCCCCGTGATCCCGCCCGCAGAGGACTTCCCGTACGCCTATCGCCTCGTGTCCGAGGTGTTGATGTCGAATGGGTCGTCGTCGATGGCATCGGTCTGCGGATCGTCGCTGTCGCTGATGGACGCGGGAGTCCCGATCCACGCCCCCGTGGCCGGTATCGCGATGGGGCTCATCCACCAGGACGACAAGTTCGTCACCCTCACCGACATCCTCGGCGTCGAGGACCATCTCGGCGACATGGACTTCAAGGTCGCGGGCACGAGGGACATGATCACGGCCCTCCAGCTCGACACGAAGATCGAGGGGCTTCCCGCCGACGTGCTGATCGCTGCGATGAACCAGGCACACGACGCTCGTGTGTTCATCCTCGATGCGATGGCCGCGGTCATCGCGGAGCCGCGTCCCGAGCTCGCCGCGACGGCGCCGAAGATCGAGGCGATCATGGTGCCCAAGGACAAGATCGGCGAGGTCATCGGCCCGAAGGGCAAGACCATCCGCGAGCTCGAAGAGGAGACGGGTGCGACCATCGAGATCGACGACGACGGCACGGTCCGTGTCGGCGCACCCGACACGACGTCCATGAACCTCGCCAAGGAGAGGATCCTGGCCATCGGCTTCCCGCCGGAGGCGAAGGTCGGCGAGACCTACGACGGTGAGGTCGTGAACATCACCAAGTTCGGCGCCTTCGTCAACATCCTCCCGGGAAGGGATGGACTCCTCCACATCTCCAAGATCGGAGGGGGCAAGCGCATCGACAGGGTCGAGGACGTGCTCGCACTCGGTGACAAGGTGAAGGTCGTGGTCCGCGAGATCGACGATCGTGGCAAGGTCAGCCTCGACATGGCGGACGCACCGTCGTCCGGCGACGACGCAGGCGGTCGCGAGGATGCCCCACAGGCGCAGAGGGGTGACCGGAGCGACAACGGCGGTCGACGAGAGGACGGCGGAGGCCGCGATCGCGACCGTGGGCGTGATCGTGACCGTGGCGGCGACCGTGACCGTGGGCGTGATCGTGACCGTGGCGGCGACCGCCCCAGGGAGACCGCGGCGGCGACCGACAAGCCCGGTCGCAAGGTCGTCTCGTTCGAGGACGAGTTCGAAGCGGGCCTCTAGGCGGTACGAGTCGCGGAGGGCCCCGGGGCGCATGTCCCGGGGCCCTCGCGCGTCCTGCGGTGCCGGTGCGGTGATCAGTTCCGAGCACACGTCCAGGAGGACGCGATGCGGTCGGTGAACCGATCGGTGTGCTCGTCGAAGATGGTCGCTCCGAGCCGAAGGGCTCGGGTTTGCAGGTCGGCGCGAGCGTCGTCGATGAGGGAGACCAGGAGCGTTCGCACCCTTGGGTCCGTGCACGCGTCCGTGTGCTCCGAGATCGTGGAGCGAAGCACGGCGAGGTCGTGGTCGTCTCCGAGGATCTCACCGAGTTCGTCGAGCCGTGCGGCGTAGGCATCGAGCATGTCGGGCCACAGCGGTGTGAGGCTCTCGATCTGGTACCTGAGGTACTTGACCCTCTTGCGCCACTCGTGGAACGCCTCGACGGTGCCGAGCGTCCGTGCCCGGCGCATCCCCGTTCGGCCGCGCCCGTGGACCCTCGCCAGGCCGCCCTCGATGGCGACGAACGAGTTCCTGATGGGCGCGCTGCCCCGTGTCGGGTCCAACGCGCCATGTCCTTCGAACCGCGACCGCGCGGCCTTCAGGGTCACGAGGATGTCAGCCATGAGCTGGCGGTCGTCGATGATCTCGGTCTGGAGGCGCCTGTGGTTGAGGATCAGGAACGCACGCGTCTGGCCAAAGACCGAGGACGCCACGAGGTCGTCGTATCCGGCGATCAGGTCGTCGAGCGACTCGACCAGGATGGCGCTGTCCCGTACGGGGGCGAGCCTGCGCGCGACGTCGCGCAGCACCACGTTCTCGTTCCGATACGCGTCGTAGCCGATCTCGTCGCGCACGAGGCGCAGGATGGCCCTCACGCGCTTCATCGCCTTCCGTGCCTCGTGGACCCCTTCATCGGCGTCGTCCGGATGCGAGAGTTCCCGGATCATCAGGTCGAAGTGTGAGAGGGTGATGCGGCGGAGTGCGTCGGCCAGCGCCTCGTCGTTGCCGATACGGACGTCGAGGGGCGATTTCGAGGCGACCGCAGGCTCGAAGGTGATCGGCACGAGATGAATGGGCGCATGAAGGGTCATCGATCGGATCCCGGACCTGTGGTCGCAGGTGGCGCCTGCCGCGTCGACGCTCGGATCATCCCACCGGCGACGCCATTGCCCTTGTCGGCGCCGCTCGCACGGCCGTTGGTGTCGAGCAGGGGGTCCTGGCGGAGGATTCTCTCCTCGAGGCGGCGCATGGCATCCGTTGGCTCGATGCCGAGGTCCTCGGCGAGGCGGCGCCTGAACCGTTGGTAGGCGCGCAAGGCATCGGCCTGCCGTCCGCATCGGTACAGCGCCAGCATCAGCGCGCTCCAGGGTCCTTCGCGATAGGGATGCTCTGCGACGACGGACTCGAGCTCCGCGACCATCACATCGGCATGGCCGAGCCCGAGGTGGCTGTCGATCCACCGTTCGCGGGCGAGCTCGTGGAGTTCCTCGAAGCGCCGCTGCTGTCCGGTGCGGAACTCACTGTCCGCGAGATCCTGGAGCGGCGGTCCCCGCCACAGGTCGAGTGCGGCGGAGAGGCGATCGATGGCGGCCTGGTAGTGCCGGCCCCTCACGAGGTTCGACCCCTCGTCGACCAGCATCGCGAACCGGAGGGCGTCGACATCGGGTGGATCGACGGCGAGGGCATACCCGGGTGCGATCGTTTCGACCGCATCGTGGCCGACGGCCTTGCGCACGTGCGAGACGTGCCACTGGAGCATCTTGTCCGCCGTGTCGGGCGGGACCGCGCCCCAGAGCGCCTCGACGAGGCGTGCGTGGGCTACCACGCGTCCGGCGTCCAGTGCAAGGGTCGCGACGAGCGCGCGCTCCTTCGGCACGTCGATCGGGATCCACGTGCCACCCGTCGCCACCTCCACCGTGCCGAGGACGCGGACTTCCATGTTCCCATCGTACCCGTGCGCTGCCCCGGGCCCCTCGTGTGGTGGCCGTTCGGCCAGGTGGGGCCTGCAGATGGGTACGGGATGATCGTCGCACCACCGGCACACCACCATGGGACACCCTCGGCATGAGACGCTGGTGGGGGAAGGGTGGCGGGGGTTCGCGCACAGCTCGAGGAGGTCGACGATGAAGACCATGGAGCCCACAGCGGTCGAACGGCCGATGGGGGCGGGTGAGGAACGGATGAGCGGGTGGACGGTGGCCGTCGTGTTCGCCCTCGCGGCCATCACCATCGGGTTGGCCACGTGGCTCGTGATCGAGATGAACGCGTCCTCGGATCTCGAGGCCGACCTTCGCGCCGAGCAGGCGGAGAGCGCATCCCTCAGGGGTGATCTGACCATCGCGAGGGCGGCTGGCGCACATCCGTCGCAGGCCGGGGTGGACGCCTTGGTCGCGGACTTCCGTGAGGCGCTCGCGAGCGCCGATGCCGACGCCGTGGCGGCCCTGTTCACGGTGGGCGCATCGAACACGTCGGCGCTGGGCGAGACGACGTACGGCAGCGTCGCGATCGGTCGGATGTACGCCGCATTGGGTCCGATGGCCACGGAGGTGTTCGGGCCGGCTGTGACCTATGGGGAGGGCGACGTGCTCGTCACCGCCCTGCCGAGCCGTGTGGGCGCTGATGATGGGCTCCTCGTGGCACGCATCGTCGACATCGACGGGACGATGCTGTTCACGGACGTCCTCTGGTTCGCGAGGTGATCTGTCGGTCGTCGAGGAGCTGACGGAGGCGCCGAGGCAGTCAGTCGGTCACGGGACCTTCTTCGGAGGGTGCAGTCTCAGGGCCCCCATTCGGGGGCCCTGATGCGTCCAAACGGTGGCGTTCGGGTTGCTACTCGAGGACGAAGGTGAGCTTCATGTCGACGCGGAAATGCTTGATCGTGCCGTCCTCGGCCAGCTCGACCTTGTGCTCGGAGATCCAGGCTCCCCGGATACCTTCGATGGTTTGCTGGGCCTTGGCGATGCCCTTGCGGATCGCGTCCTCGAAGGACCCTGGTGAGGTGGATGTGATCTCGATCACCTTGGCAACTGACACGTCTGACGCTCCTTTGCTTGCGACGTCCCTTCGAGCCTACCTCTGACGGTGCCCGTGCGTTGGCGTGACCGGTGCCATCGGAGGGAGGTGTGACCTCGCCATCGGGTCTCGGCGCCGCTCGAGGTGGGGGAACGTCTCCCCTTGCTGATCGAACATATGTTCGATTAGGATGATGGCCCGGCGGGGAGCACCACGTCGGTGAGGAACGAGAAGGACACCGGTTCCGTGGTCGTCAACCTGCAACGAGCGCATATCCCTCCCGTCGCTCTCCCCATCGACGGGGGGCACACGCCACTCGTCGGTTCCCCCGAGGCCATCTCGCTCACCCTGGGTGCAGGGCAGGTGGCGGGCCTGTCCGGTCTCCCGGGTTCGGGGCTCACCACGACCGGTCTCGCCCTGCTCGCCCCCCATGCCGTGGGAGGGCCCATCGCCTATGTCGATGTGCGGGGATGGGCGAACCCTGCCGCAGCATGGGAGATCGGTATCCCTCCCGAGCGCATCGTGGTGGTCCGCAACGGGGATGTCGTCACCTGGGGTCGTGTGGTTGCAGCGCTCCTCTCCGGCACCAGGGGGGTCTATGCAGAGGTCCCGAAGGGAGTGAGGGACGAGGTCCTGCGGAAGCTCGCGGCGAAGGCGCGCACCCAACGAACCCCCATCGTCCTTCGTCCGATCGATGGCGTCGTCCCCTCGGGGATCGCCACGTTGCGCATCGAGGCGAGGGCCGTGGAATGGGAGGGGACGGATGCGGGACATGGCCGGCTGATGACGAGGCGCATGGTGGTGGAGGTATCGGGGAAGTCGGTGCAGGGCATGCGGCACACGATCGAGATGGAGGGTCATGGAACGGACGATCTGCGTGTGGTATCCCACGTGGGCGTTGCGTCGTCCCGACGTCCCGCATGAAGGGCCCACCCAGGCCGTGGATGACGACGGAAGGGTGGTGGCGAGGAACCGCCTCGCAGCCGAGTCGGGCGTGGAGATCGGGATGCTCCGCCGCTCAGCCGAAGCGGTCTGCCCCTCGGTGCAGACGATCCGCATGGACCAGGCGGCTGACATGGCGCGTTTCGAACCCGTCGTCGAGCTCGTGGAGGCCCTCGTTCCCAGGGTCGAGATCGTCCAACCCGGCATGATGCTCGTCCCCACATCCGGCGCGGTCGGCTACTACGGAGGGGAGATCCCACTCGTGGAGCGCATCGACAAGGAGCTCCTCGTGGTGGGGGGTGGCCATCGCATCGGTCTCGCACGTGGACCCTTCGCCGCGCGGCAGGCGGCCGCCATGACCTCCCACGACCATCCGATCCACGTGGTCGATGACGACGTCGGGTTCCTGGCCGAGATGGACATCTCGGCCATCGGGAGTGAGGACCTCGCCGCCACCTTTCGTTGGCTCGGGATCACCACCCTCGGTGCGCTCGCCTCCCTTCCCCGTGATGCCCTCGTCTCACGTTTCGGGCGCCATGGCATAGAGGCGCACCGGCTCGCATCGGGGGATGATCGCCCCATCGACCCACGGGGGATCCCGGGCGATCCCAGGGTGGTGGCCACCTTCGATCCTCCCATCGACGACCTCGAACAGGCTTCCTTCATCGCGCGGAACCTCTCCCAACGGCTCATCGCAAACCTCGCTGCGGAGGGGGTTGCTCCCCATCGGGTGATCGTCACCGCCGAGGCGGCGGATGGCACCGTGAGGGTGAGGACATGGCGAAGCGCCGATCCCTTCGACGATCGCACCCTCGCCGACCGTGTGCGGTGGCAGCTGAAGGCGTGGATCGACGGAGTGTCCGCGGGCATCCGAGGTGGCCTCGTCTCCCTCGTCCTCGAACCCGCCGATCTGTCGGGGGCCGGCAGGCAGATGGCCCTTGCGGAGGATGCAAAGAGCGTCGAGGAGACCCAACGCGCCATGATGGAGGTGCAGGCCATTGCAGGGGTCGATCAGCTCCTCGTTGCGACGGGCCAGGGGGGGAGGGATCCGGGACAGCAGATCCTGTGGGGGAGATGGGGTGAGGACCACCCTGTGGCCGAGAGGGCGGCCTCCGCGCCCTGGCCAGGGCGTATCCCCGGCCCCGCACCCGCCCTCGTGCCACCCGAGGCGATCCCCTTCGAGGTGGTCTTCGTGGGGGGCATACCCGAGCAGGTCAGGTTGCGAAGCCGATGGGAACCGGTGCTGTCGTGGGCGGGTCCGTGGCGCCACGTGGGACGCTGGTGGGATGGTGAGGGCTCAGCGGATCGCTACCAGATCGTCACCTCCGCGGGCGCCTACCTCTGCGAGGTCCGTGGGGGATCCACCTACCTCCTGGGGGTGTACGACTGATGCCCGCGTGGTATCCACGCGCCGGGCTGACGGGATCATGCCAGGGCGGCGGATCGCATCTCGGCGTAGTTCTCGTTGATGGCACGCTCGATCCCCGCCATCAACGGGTTCAGGTCGTCCTTGTTCGTCAGGCCTGCCGTCTCGACAGGCGGGAGGATCCGGATACGGGCGGTCCCCGGGTACCAGACCTTCGTACCCGCCCGCGAGATCCGCTCAGTTCCCTCGATCACCACGGGGAGGAGCGGCAGCCCGCTGTCGATCGCGATGCGGAACGCCCCCTTCTTGAACGGCAGGAGGTCGCCATCCCTGCTCCTCGTCCCTTCGGGGAACACGATGATGGAATACCCGCGCTCCGCGGCGATGGCCACACCCTCGTTGATCGCGGCACGCGTCGAGCCTCCCACGGACTGCCGATCGACCTCGACGATGCCGATCCTGCGCATGGCCCTGCCGATCACGGGCAACCGGAACAGCTCCTTCTTCGCGAGGAACCGGCCGTCGAGGGGCAGCACCGTGAACAGGGCGGGGATGTCGAACATGGACAGGTGGTTCGATGCGACCACGTACCGGGTCGAGGGATCGACGTGTTCGATGCCCTCGACGATCAGGCG
Source organism: uncultured Acidimicrobiia bacterium (assembly GCA_963792405.1). Lineage (GTDB taxonomy): Bacteria > Actinomycetota > Acidimicrobiia > Spongiisociales > UBA5794 > SZUA-442. The sequence goes on along the minus strand of CAWBVU010000006.1, from coordinate 1,046,214 downwards.
AACCGGTGGCACTCCGAGGTACAGGCGCGACCAGTGGCGGACGATCCGGTCGATCCACGGCGACTTCGGATCGAATGCCGCAGCCGCGAGCACGGCGGCCGCGAGCAGCATCGTGTAGACGAACAACAGCGGCATCAGGATGAAGGTGCGCGCTGCTGCGACGGGGGTGCCGGCCATGCCGGTAGCGTAGACGCCCGCACATGGCTGCTCGCATGAGGATCGTCTCGAGGGATACCGCACGGCGCATCGCGCTCGGCGCGCAGGGCTTCAATGTAGGGCGCCCGGCCGGGCGGGTCGATGTGCGACACTTCCGGCGCGTCATGGCCCACGTCGGCCTCGTCCAACTCGATTCCGTCAACGTGTGCGTGCGCACCCACTACATGCCGTTCTACTCCCGCCTCGGGGCCTACGACATGGACCATCTCGACCGATGGCTGAACGACGGTTCCCGACACTTCGAGTACTGGGCACACGAGGCGTCCGTGCTTCCCGTCGACCGGTATCCGCTGTGGCGGTGGAAGATGGCGCGTATGGCGCCGTGGAGGAGGGCGCAGGCCCTCATCGATGCCCACCCCGAGCTGATGGAGGACGTCTTCGCCCAGGTGCGCGATCGCGGCCCGCTCACCGTGCGGGACCTCGATGCGCCGAACCATCGCAACGAGCCATGGTGGGGGTACGGCCCCGGCAAGGTGATGCTCGAGGTGCTCTTCGCCGAGGGTCGCCTCGCGGCGACGCGGACGGCGAACTTCGTGCGGCTCTACGACATCCCCGAGCGCATGATCCCTTCCGAGTACAGGGAGGAACCTGCCGTCGGAATGGGGGATGCCTATCGGCGGCTCCTCGCCGATGCGGTGCGCCACCACGGCATCGGCACGGCACACGACGTCGCCGACTACTTCCGCCTCCACATCCCAACGGCACGGCCGATCCTCTCCCGCATGGCTGACGAAGGCGAGATCGAGGCAGTCGAGGTACCGGGCTGGCGGGGACCGGTGTACATGGACCGATCAGCGTCACGGCCGAGGGCGATCTCCGGCGCGGCCTTGCTGAGTCCCTTCGATCCGATCGTGTGGTACCGGGAGCGGGCAGAGCGGTTGTTCGACTTCCGATACCGGATCGAGATCTACGTGCCGGAGCACGAACGGGTGCACGGCTACTACGTCATGCCCTTCATGCTCGACGGCGAACTCGTCGCGAGGGTCGATCTGAAGGCGGACCGGAAGCGTTCCGACCTCCTTGTCAGGTCGGCCTTCATCGAGGACGATGCGGATCGAGCGAGGGTGGCCGATGCGCTTGCGGCCGAGCTCGAGCGGTTTGCGGCGTGGCAGGGGCTCTCCGGCGTGGTGGTGGATGATCGCGGCGACCTCGCGGGGGATCTGCGAGTGAGGCTGTGATCGAGGCCACCGGCTCCGGACGCCTCGACTCCCCGTCGTAGAGGCTGCTCAGCCGATGTCCAGGCCGATGATCCGGTAGCCGTCCGGAGCCGCGACCTCGCGGGCGAAGCCCTGGTTCCAGTTGACGAAGATGGTCGTCTCGTCGTCATCGCGGAAGAGGAAGTACGCCCCATCGTCCGTGAAGCCGATCGGCGCGTAGCGTTGCTCGATCGTGACGATTCGAGGGGCGGACAGCCCTCCGCCGGTGACGGTCAACGAGTAGTACCCCTGGTCCCTCTCGGTGAGGCGGGCAACCAGGTCTGCGCTGTCGGACGTGGTCACGAACACGAGCTGAACGGCGGACGACGCGGCATCGACCGTGGCGCCGGTCATGCGGTCGACGAGGGTCCAGCCTCCCGCGTCGTCGAGGATGGCCACGACCGAGTCGGTCCCGCTCGACGCGAACCCTGCGGCCGCCCACAGCGGCTCGCCGTCCGCCGACAAGGCGACGGTCTCGTGCGTGCTCCCGTCGATCCCCACGACGAAGCCCCGGGAGTCCCACTGCACGAGGCGAACGGGCTGCGGCATGGCGAACTCCTGGGTCGCGTCGTCGATCGCCTGGGAGATCGGGTTCACCGTTCCCGTGAACACGGCATAGGGCCCGTCCACGTCGGCCTTCCAGTCCACAGCCGGGGTGACCCACGCAATGCGGCCCACTTCGCGCGAATGCCAGATCGAGGACACCGACGCCTCGATGTCGGGAGCGGTCCCGAGGTCCGTCGACGAACCGATCCACACGTCGCAGCCCTCGCTGGAGCACGATTCGACGGCGAGGTGGCGGGTGCCCCTGTCGAAGGACGCCCTCGTGACGCGACGAGCGGGGGTCGACTCGAGCTCGAGAGGGACGGCCTTCGGTTCCCGGAAGTCGGGATCCCACAGCAGCGACCACACCGCGTCGTCCTGTACGGCGACGAGCGTGAGCCGCTCCGTCAGACCCGGGAGCAGTTCACCGAGGGTGGGTGCGAGGGGAGCGGCGGTGGTCGTCGATCCCTCGGCGTCCGTGTCGACGGGCCTGAAGGCGGCAGGGTCGTCGGGCTCAGGTTCGTCGAACCGAAGCGCTCCGTAGACGCTGAGCGTCCCCGCCACGATCGCGACGGCGAGTGCCGCGATGAGGAGTGGGAGCCATGGGCGTGAGGGGACGCCGGCCGTGTGGTCGTCCCCACCGACGTCCCCCCGATCCGCGTCCTGCTGCAGTCCAGCGGGATCATCGATCGGGATCGGCCGGACGCGTTCGTGCTCATCCCATCGTTCCATCACCGGATGGTACGCCACGGCGCTGCCTTGGTCCGCGCCTCAACGTCGATCGACCTGTCCGATCCGAACGCGGGGCGCGTCTATGGTGCGCCGATGTCGTCGCCGATACCGCACCCGGATGCATCGAAGGCACAGTGGCGCACGTGGGCACGGTCGATCGAGAGAGCCTCGAAGTCCGATGCGGTCGTCGACGCCCTCGTCGCGTGGCCTCCGATGCGCGGCATCGTGGCGTCGTACCTCGCGATGGGGGGCGAACTCGACCTGTCCGAGCTCACCGGCCTTGCTCGGTGTCGAGTCCTCGTGCCGCGGACCGAGCAGGGTGACGCCCTCACGCTGCACGACCTCTCATCCGCCGTCCTCGAGCGCCATCCGTTCGGCTTTCTGGAGCCATCCCGCGACGGCGAGCCGTTCCCGATGGACGCCATCGATGTCGTTCTCGTGCCCGGCCTCGTGTTCGACCGCCTCGGTGGGCGGATCGGATGGGGGCGTGGGATGTACGACAGGCTGCTCGCAACCCTTCCGCGGGGGGTGGTGCGTGTCGGAGTGGCGGTCGACGACGCCGTGGTCGACCTGGTGCCGGCGCAGCCCCACGATGAACGCGTGCAGTGGATCGCCACCGAGACAGGGGTGCGCCGCGTCGGGGACGATCTCCCGGTCAGCGCGCTCGCCGTGGTCGACGCGGCCGTCGCCCGTGGGATCGCGGCGTCGATGGTGCGATTCCCCGAGGGCACGAAGACGTCTCGCGACGCCGCAGCGGCCGTGGGCGCGGATCTCGGCGAGATCGCGAAGAGCCTCGTGTTCCTCGTGGACGATCGTCCGGTGATGGTCATCTGCTCGGGTGACCATCGCGTCGATGAACGGCGGCTCGCCCACGCCATGGGAGGACACTCCGCTCGGCCGGCTCCCCTCGAGACGGTGCGTCAGGTCACCGGCTACGTGGCGGGCGGCACGCCCGCAGTGGGGCACGCATCCCCGATCGCCGTGCTCGCAGACGCCACCCTGGCCCGCTACCGTTGGGTCTGGTCGGCGGGGGGAACACCGGATACGGTGTATCCGGTCTCGCTGGAACGCCTCATCGCCGCCAGTGGAGCGCGATGGGCCGACGTGTCCGATCGGGGGTCGATGTGAGCGATTGGGAGGGGAGCACGGCGCTCGTCGTGGTCGACGTCCAGAAGGGTTTTGACGACGTCGCGTATTGGGGTCCCCGCAACAACCCCGACTGCGAGATGAACGTCGCACGACTCATCGCCGCGTGGCGCGATCAGGGGTGGCCCGTGGTGTTCGTCAGGCACGACTCGACGAAGCCATCATCGCCGCTTGCCGCGGGCAGCAAGGGGAACGCCTTCAAGGACGTGATCACCGGCACGCCCGACCTGCTCGTGACGAAGAACGTGCACTCGGCGTTCCTGGGTGAGCCCGACCTCCATGCCTGGCTCCGTGGGAACGGGATCGCAGGCGTGGCCGTGTGTGGGATCCAGACGAACATGTGCTGTGAGACAACCGCGCGCGACGCCTCCGACCTCGGGTACGACCTGATCTTCGTCGAGGATGCGACCCATACGTTCGACATCGTCACGCCGACGAAGAAGGTCTATCGGGCAAGGGAGATCGCCAGGTACACCGCGCTCAACCTCGCCGCCGATTTCGGACGCGTCGTCAGGACCACGGACCTGGTCGCGGGCTAGGGCGATTCTCCGGACCCCTCGCCGAGCGCGCGCACGGCGCTGGACGGGAAGTCGAACGACACCCGGTCACCCTCGGCGATGGGACGGTCGGTGAGTGCCTCGACGATGGAGCCCTTGACGTCGATGGCGATCCGGTACCTGCCGTCCCTGAACGTACACGACGTGATCGAGCCCCGATGGGGGCCTGTACCGATCGTCACGGCATGTGCATGGATCAGGTGCTGGCCTGCACCGAGGGAGAGGGCGGGCCCATCCACGATTCCCCCATGTCCGAGGAACCTCGCGACGAACTCGGTGCCGGGGTCGTCCCAGACGCCGGAAGGGGTTCCCGATCGCACGAGCCGTCCGTCCTTCATGATCGCCACACGGTCCGCGAAGGCCTCGGCCTCGGTACGGTCATGGGTCACGTAGACCGATGTGGCGGCCACACGATCGAGGATGGAGCGCAGATCGTCGAGGAGCCCATCCTTCAGCATGAGGTCGACCGAACCCAGTGGTTCGTCGAGGAGCACGAGCGCGGGCCCGGGGGCGAGGGTCCTGGCGAGGGCCACGCGCTGGCGTTCCCCGCCGGAGAGCTCGCTGGTCGACCGCCTCCCATAGCCGGAGAGCCCGACGAGCTCGAGCATCGCATCGACGGTGGTGCGGCGTTCGACCTTGGGCATTCCCGCCATGCGCAGGCCGTAGTCGACGTTGCCCGCGACGGACAGGTGGGGGAAGAGGGCGAACTCCTGGAACATCAGGCCGACGGGCCTGCGATGCGGTGGCTCGCGCGTGATGTCCCTTCCGTCGATCACGATCTTGCCCGCCGAGGGGGGCTCGAGACCCGCAATCGCCCTCAGGAGCGTCGTCTTCCCCGCACCTGAGGGCCCCATGATCGCGAGTCGCTGGCGACCGGGGATCTCGATGGAGACGTCGTCGATCACGAGCTCGCGCCCGAGGCGGACCGACAACCCCTGGATCTGGGTGCTCATCTCGACTCGCCCGTTCTGCGTGCGAGGCCGTCGATCGCAGCGATGGCGGTTGCGGTCACGAGCATGAGGATCACGCTCATGGCGATCGCTGCGCCGAACGGCGCCGACCCGGGTCGGCCGAGGTACCTGAAGATCGCGATCGGGATGGTGGCAGAGCTCGGGCGGGCGATGAAGGTGGTGGCCCCGAACTCGCCCATCGAGATCGCGAAGGCGAACGCGGCGCCGACGGCCACAGAACTCGCCACGAGGCGAAGGTCGACCGTGAGGAACCTGCGGACCGGATCGGCGCCGAGGACCGCTGCGGCCTCCCTCAGCTGGTGCTGGATGCTGCCGAGCGCGGGACTCACGGCGCGCACGACGAACGGAATGCCCACGAGGGCGTGGGCGATGGGGATGAGGAGGATCGAGGTACGGAGATCGACGGGCCAGTCCAGGGCGATCAGGAATCCGAACCCGATCGTGACCGCGGAGGTCCCGAGCGGGAGCATCACGAACACGTCGAAGGCTCGGCCGACGAAGGGCCGGACCGAAGCCGTTGCGATCGCAGCGAGCAGGCCGATCCCGAGTGCGATGACCGTGGCGGCGATGGCGAACCGGAATGAGTTGCCGATCGCCTCCGATGGGGCGACGAACGTCGCGGCGAGGCTCGGGAGGTCGACGAGGTTCCGGTAGTTCTCGACGCCGATGCCGCCCGATGGTTGGACGAGCGACCGTCCGAGGAGCATCGCCAGGGGCGCGCCGAGGAAAGCGATGGCCACGATCAGGATGGAGGACACGGCCACGCGTTGCCCTCGCGTCGAGGGTGCCCGAGGTGGCGTCGCCGTGCGCCGGAACTGCGTCCGCACGCGTCGTTCGAACATGCCGTGCACGACGAGGATCGCCCCGATCCCCACGATCTGGAGGATGGCGAGCGTGGAGGCCACATCGAGGCGGAGGTAGGCCGTGGCCTGTCGCCAGATCTCGACCTCGATCGTCGAGTGGGTGAGGTCGCCGAGCAGCAGCACGACACCGAAGGACGTGAACGAGAAGAGGAACACGAGGGCCGCGGTGGAGGCGATCGCCGGGGCGAGCAGGGGCAGCGTGACGGTGCGGAAAGCGACCCAACGTGAGGCGCCGAGCGTGCGGGCGGCGTCCTCGACGTCGGGATCGATGGAGGCCCAGAACGTCCCTACGCCGCGCACGACCACTGCGAAGTTGTAGAAGACGTGGGCGATGAGGATGATCCATATGGTGCCGGTGAGGTCGACGCCGATGACGCCGCGCGGGCCCATCAGGTTCAGGAACGCGGTGCCGACGACCAGCGTCGGCAGCACGAACGGGACCAGGGTCATCGCCGACAGGATTCGCTTGCCGGGGAAGGCGAACCGAGCGAAGACCCAGGCGGTGGGGAGGCCGACGACCACCGTCAGCAGCGTGGAGAGCACGGCTTGGAGGAGCGTGAAGCCCGCGACCTGTGCGAACGTCGCATCGGAGAGCACGTCGCCGAGGACGGAGAGGTCGATCGTTCCGCTCGGTGTGAATCCGCGCACCACGATCGAGATGAGCGGATAGGCGAAGAAGTAGCCGAGGAAGGCGAGCGGCACGGCCATGATGGCCGCCGTGCCGAGTTTCCCGGCCGGGCTCCTGCTCATGAGCGGGCGATCGATGTCCACTCCTGTATCCACCGTTCACGGTTGGCGTCGATGGTGTGTGGGTCCACGACGACGGGTTCGTCGGGGAACGCCGTGTACTCGATGAACACGTCGGGAAGGATCGCGGTGCGATTCGCCGGGTAGACGAACATGTTGAGGGGGATGTCCTCCTGGACGGGAAGGGACAGCAGGAAGTCGACGAGTCCGCCCGCCGTCTCGGGGTGCTCGGTCCCCGTCAGAACGGCCGCATACTCGACCTGCCGGAAGCAGCCAGTTGACATCGCGCCGGTCGGAGCGGAGCTCAGGTCCCCGAAGAACACCTCGGCGGGAGGTGACGAGGCATAGGAGACCACGAGGGGTCTGCTCCCACCGGCCCGCGTGAACTCCCCGTAGTACGCGGACGACCAGTCTGCGCTCACCTCGACGCCGTTCGCGAACAGGTCACGCCAGTAGTCCGTCCAGTCGTAGGCGGAGCCTTCGGGATAGGTGGCGATGGTGGCGATGAGGAACGCCAACCCGGGGGAGGACGTCGCGGGGTCCTGGACGGCGAGGAGGTCGCGGAAAGCGGGAGCCGTCAGGTCGTCGAGGGTGGTCGGTGGGGCGAGATCGAGCGTCGCAAGGGCGTCGAGGTCGTAGTTCACGCAGACGTCGCCGTAGTCGATGGGCGTCGCGAGATCGTTGGGAACCCGGAGCCCATCGGGCACGGACTGGATGCCCTCCGCCGTGTGCGGCACGAAGAGACCCTCGTCGATCGCCCGCGACAGGAAGGTGTTGTCGATCCCGTACACGACGTCGGCGATGGGGTTGTCCTTCGTGAGGATGGCCTCGTTCACCATGGATCCCGCATCGCCAGCGGTCTGGACCACCACGGCGACGCCCGTGGCCTCGGTGAAGGCATCGAGCGTCCCCTCGCTCAGGGCGAAGGACTCGTGGGTCAGGAGCACGATCTCGTCCGGTGGTTCCCCCGAGGATGGATCCGAGCCGCATGCGGCGACGAGCGTGGCGATGGCCAGAACGATCGGGACGGTGACCGCGATGGTCCGTGTGCGGCCCCTCATGAGGGCCCGTCCTCGGAGATCACGAGCACGCGGCCGGACCGCACCGAGACACGCGCGGGGGAGTCGATGACCTCGTTGCTGATCCCACGTGACGTTCCCGACCCGAGGTCGTCATCGTCGAGTGCCCATCGGAGGCCATCGGTCGTGACCCCCACGGCGTCGCCGATCGGCAGGACCGAGACGGTCGTCCCCGGTGGGTCGGTGAGGACGACGTGGCGCTGACCGGTGGCGATCCGGATGGTCCCCGTGCGTGTGCGCCAGGTGATGTCGAGGCCGTCGAGCTCGCTGCGTGCAAGCCCGAAGGCGTTGCCGAGGAGCTGGGCGATCCTTCCCCCCTCACCTCCGAGGATGATGAGCGTGGTGGCGCCGCGGGCCGTCGCTGCGGTGATCGCCAGCTCGAGATCGGTGGCGTCCTTGTCCGGGTTGGATCGCTCGATGGCGACGCCGGATCGCATCGCATGATCGAGCCCCTCCGGTGAGATCGAGTCCATGTCGCCGACGAGCACGTCGACGTCCAGGCCGAGCACCGAGCGGTGGTCGTAGCCGGAGTCGGCGGCGACGACGAGCGCGTCGGGAGGAAGGCTCGGTGAGGTGCGGATCGATCCTCCCGCGAGGACCACCGCAACCTGGTGGGGGGTGGGGGGATTTCCCACTGCTTCCTCCGCTGGCATTACCCAGACAGGTTCGACGGGTCGGTGGCGGGTGCCACCCTCTCAGCCCGGTGTCCCGAGCTCCCCGGTGTGGTTGACAGGTCCCATCCTATCGCGCAGGGACCGTGATGCGCCCCGGGTCATGGGGGCTTGACAACGTGGTTGCAGTATGACATCATAATGACATCAGCACGACAGCACAGAGCGGAGGAAGCTGATGTTGTGGTACAACAGCCCAGAGACGATCGAAGCCATCAGGGAATCCCACCACGAGACGACCGATTCCGGCTCGCGGCTGATGCGGCTGGTGCGTGGCACGGGCAGCGCAGAGCGAGTGTGATGTCATTGCGACATCGTGGCAGGGGACGGGTGAGAGGACAGACATGGACATCGACAGTGTGATCGGGAGCGTCAGCGCCGTGATCTACGGCCAGTTGCGCCTCGCAGGGGACGACCCTGCGGTCGAGGCGGCGGGGGAGGCGATCCTGGCCTCCATCGAGCCCGCGCTGCGACAGGCGGGACTCGCCCTCGCCGAACAGGCGGCAGCGGAGATCGGCGCTCAGCTCCCCGACGGCAGGGTCGACGTCGTCCTCTCGGCAGGCCAGCCCACGCTGCTGGTCCGCCGCGACCGAGGATGCCGCACCGACCATCAGCACGGAGGATCTCGATGCGCGGATGACCGTTCGGCTCCCCGAGGACCTCAAGGACGACATCGAGGCGGCAGCACAGGACATGGGCGACTCGATCAACACGTTCGTCGTGCGAGCCCTGGCCAGCACGACGAAGGCGAGCAAGCGTGCGTCGAGGGCGACGTTCAAGGGGACGATCGAGACATGACGGACAGAACGGAGACATACGAGGTCACCGGCACGCCCCACGTGACCCTCGAACTCAAGGCAGGGGACGTGAGGTTCCGTGAGGGCGAGGATGGGAGGGTCATCCTGCAATTCAGCGGATCGAACGACGCCCTGGACGCGATCACGGTCGACGTGGCGGGGGATGCGGTGTCGGTGCGGTCCTCGGGCACGAGGCGGCGTTGGGGCTTCGTCAGCGGCTCCGTCGACACCGTTGTCACCCTGCCATCGCGGTCCGACCTCACGGTGGGCCTCGGTGCGGGTGATGTGGTCGTGGGGCTCGTCGTGCGCGATCTCGAGGTCAGCCTCGCCTCCGGCGACCTGAGGATCGACGATGTCGACGGCACGACGGAGATCAAGGTCGGATCGGGCGACGTGCGAGCCGGCCGGCTGACCGGCAACGCCAGGGTGAGTTCGGCAAGGGGTGACATCCGCGTCGACCGGGTGTCCGAAGTGAACGTGTCGACCGCGGCGGGTGACCTCTACCTCGGAGACGTGTCCGATGCGGCCCACGTCAAGTCTGCGACGGGCGACATCCGCATCGGGTCGTTCTCCGGGAGTGACCTCGAGATCCAGACGATGTCGGGCGACGTCACCGTCGGGCTGGTTTCGGGGATGGTGGTGAACGCCGCGGTCAAGACGATGTCGGGGGACTTTCGGAACCGCATCAAGCCCTCTGCAGGGGAGCGGGTCGGTTCGATGAACCTGTCGATCACGTCGTTCTCCGGCGACGTCACCCTCCGCACGGCGAAGTAGCCGGCCCGGCCTCACCCTGCCGCGGCTCGGGTGGGGCTGCGCGACCGGATGTTGGTAGCGTGGCGGTGATGACCATCGATGTCGCCGATCTCCTCGCCACGCACGAGTTCGGCCCGCGCGCGGGCGAGGACCGCCCGCTGTTCATCGCGATCGCCGGTGGGTCGGGCTCTGGCAAGACGACGATCGCGGAGAGTGTCGTGGACATCGCCGGCAGGGACGCCGTCGTGTACCTGCAGCTGGACGCCTATTACCGGGACAGGGGCGACCTCACGCTCGGGGAGCGCGCAAGGATCAACTACGACCATCCGGACTCCATCGAGCTCGAGCTCCTCGTCGAGCATCTCGACGCCTTGCGCAGGGGTGAGGCCATCGACCGCCCCGTCTACGACTTCTCCACACACGTGAGGACCGCCGAGACCTACAGGATCGAGCCCGAGCCCGTGGTCATCGTCGAGGGCATCCTCGTGCTCGCAGACGAGCGCCTGCGGGATCGCTTCGACGTGCGCGTGTACATCGACACGGAGCCGGACATCCGCCTGCTCAGGCGCCTCCAGCGCGACATCATCGAACGCGGGAGGACGACCGAGTCGGTGATCGACCAGTACCTCAGGAGCGTGCGCCCCATGCACTACCAGTTCGTGGAGCCCTCGAAGCGGTATGCCGATCTCATCATCCCCGAGGGCTACAACACGGGGGCGATCGGCACGGTGTCGTCCATGATCAGGCACTTCCTCGACCAGAAGGCCTGAGTTCAGTCGCTGCCCGGTTCCCTCGGATTGGCGAGCCAGATCTCCACGAGTCGATCGGCGACGGGACGTGCGACCTCGGCGAACACGAGGTGGCCATCGGCCGATGCATGGAAGAGGTCCGCACCGAACATCTCGGGTCGGCGGTCGAAGACGTCGACCATCACGTCCCAGGCGTTGGACTTGACGGCTCGCGGGTAGTGCGACGCGACCCTCGCCACGGCGTTGTTGACGGCACGCGCCCTGATCCTCGCGATCCCGCGTGCGAGCTCGGGGAGGCGGGGAATCGTTCCGAGGTCACCGATGCCGGAGAGCCCCACGGCCGGCACCTCGGCATGGAGGCGTGAAACCAACGTGTCGTAGTCCCTCTCGAACCTCTGGATAGGTGTCGATCGCAGCGCGTCGTTCGACCCCACCGACACGTACGCGATGTCCGGTTCGAGCGCGAGCGCGACGTCGAGCTGCTCGTCGATCACGTCCTTCGCCTTCGAACCGCCCACGGCGACCGACCTGGCGTCCACGTGATAGCGGTCCGAGAGGTGGATGGCGATCTGGCGGGCCCACGCGTGATCGAGGGGCTCAACGCCGGGTGCCGTGACCGAGCTGTCCCCGAGGAACACGATGCGCAGCGGGGGTGCGTCCGGATGGCCGAACACGCCCGATGGGTCCTGGTTCTCGAGCGTGGGGAGGTCGTCGCGGAACGCGGCGTGCACGAGCTGGCTGCCAAGGAGCCCCGCGACGGCGAGTGGGGGGCGGAGGATCTTCCAGGTCTGCATGGTCCCATTCTCGCGAGTCCTGCGCCTGCTCCCGCCGTGTGAAGCGACTGGACCGTATCGAGCTCTCGTGAGAGCATGGATGCGGAGGCCGAGATGATGGGTCGCGCCAGGTGGTGGATGGCGGTGGTCACGGCCGTGCTGCTGGTCACGGCGTGCTCGTCGTCGTCGGGTACGTCACCGGAGACCACGGATGGACCGGTCTCGTCGACCTCGACCGATCCAGTCGTCACGAGCACGACCTCGTCGCCATCGACGACGTCGACCACGCTGGGGCCATCGACGACGATCGATCCCGAAGGCGGGACACCATCGACGTCGACCTCGACCATTCCCTCGGAGGTCGTGGCGGGACCCGTCCCTGGCTCGAAGTGGGCGGTGGTCGGCGTGACGTACGACGATCGCCTGAACGTCCGGTCGACTGCCGGAGTCGGGGGCTCGATCGTGGCGTCGTTCGAGCCGACGATGTCGGATGTCACCGCAACCGGGGATGCGCTGCTCGTCGGGGACGGTGTGTGGTGGGCCATCACCGCCGGCATGGTCGAGGGGTGGGTCAACTCGTGGTACCTCGGGGCACTCGGCGACACCGACGATGTCGCATCCTGGGTGAACGATCGTCTGGGAGGCATTCCCACGGCACCTTCGATGGCGGGGCTGGCAGAGATCGTCTCCGAGACGCGCGCCGAGGGCGCTGACGATGTCCGTGTCGTGACAATCGCTGCGGCGGACGACTCCGGCGATATCGGCGAGATCACCGTCGACGTGTTCATGGACGGAGACGACGCGATCCGGGGGGAGAGGCTCGTGGTGTTCGGGCAGCGCATGACCGCCGGCGGCGACTACTCGCTCTACGCCGCCGAGATGACGCCGATCTGCTGGAGGGCAGTGGACGCAACGGGCCTGTGCGTGTGATCCGCGGGTACGATCGCATCGATGGAACGTGAACTCGAAGCCTCGCGCCGTCGGCCCACGTGGATCACGATCACGGTGTGGGTGGTCATGGCGTTCCTTGCGGCATCGGTGATCGGCGGCATGTTCCTCTACTGAGCCGGTGTCGCCGCCGACGGATCCCACCTCGACCCTGCGGGTCGGGACCGTCCGGATAGACTCGACATGTGCACGGATCGTGGACCGAGGTCGCAGACGGTGTCATGGTGGGCCACTACGAGCGGCTCGACCAGAACATACCCGTGGTCGTTGGTTCGGACGGGCTCCTCGTGGTCGACAGCCGGTCCACGCACGCCGATGCGGATGAGCTGCGAGACGACATCGCTGCGATCTCGCCCCTTCCGGTCCGCCATCTCGTCAATACCCACTTCCATTGGGACCACACCTTTGGAAATGCCCGGTTTGCCGAAGCCGACATCATCGGGCACACGCGGTGCCGGGAGGTCATGCGGTCGGACGGTGAGGCAACGAAGAGGGAGTTGTCGAACGCAGACTGGATCCCACCCGACGTGCGATGGCAGTTCCTCGCCGTCGACATCACGCCCCCGATGGTCACGTTCGAGACCGCCGTGGACGTCCACCTCGGTGATCGAGTCGTTCGCATGTGGCATCCGGGACGCGGTCACACCGATTCCGACATCGTCCTGTCGGTTGGCGGGGTGCTCATCGCCGGTGACCTGGTCGAGCAGGGCGCCCCTCCCTCCTTCGGTGACGCATTCCCGAGGGCATGGGTGGCGACTTTGGATGCCCTCATACCGTCGCTCCCACCGGTGGTGGTTCCAGGTCATGGCGCCGTCGTCGACGCATCGTTCGTGGCGGCGCAGCGGGACGAGATCGCCCACGCGATCGCCGTGGCGGAGACCGGAACGGGAGCGTCGGAATACCCGGGCGCCGTGCTGGAGGTCATCGCGGAACGCCTCGTGGTCGAGGTCGGTGAGCGTCGAGACGGCTGAACCGCGTCGCGTGCCTTGGTGCCGCCGAGTCTCGCTATCGGCCCATCGTGCCGACCGTCCCCTGGTTCGATGACGTGGGGCTTCGCCCGGGCGTCTCAGGTGTCGGGGCCTGACCAGCCGTGAGTGTCGTGTCGGCCTCAGGACGGATCGTCGCGCCGCTCGGCCTCGTGGCGTTCACTGGATTCACGCCGTTCCTCGTCGGCGCGCTTGCGGGATTCCATCCGTTCGCGCTCGGCCCGCTCGTGCGATTCCTTGCGCTCACGCTCGTACTGTTCCGCCTCGTCCTTGTCGGTGTCCACGCCATACCCCCGAATCGATGTTCCGCATCGACCCCACCTTGGCACATCCGAGGGCGCCTGCGGTCGTCGGTGTTCCTTCCGGGGGGTCAGCCTCGCTGCTTGTCGAGCCAGCGCTGTGTCCTTCGCGAGGCCCGGAGGCGCTCCATCGGCGAAGAGCGCTGGATGCTCCTCCCCGCGAGATACGTGATGGCCGCCCCGGCGATCACCAGCCCCCAGGATGCCAACGTGGTGGGGAGCGCCGCTCGTGCGGGCGTGAGCACGAGCACGGCCACGACGAGGACGGTGAACGACACCCCACCCGCGATCGCGGAGCGACGAACGAATGATCCGCGTGGTGGCTGCTCCCGTGTCGGCGCGGCAACGGTCCTTGTCGGCTTCTCTGCGGTCGTCGTGCGCTCCATGACATCCCTATCGGCAGGTTCGCGCGATCCGGTGAGAGTGGTTCGGCGCGGCGACGGGTGACTAGTCACCGTCGGGCCTCGATTGGGCGCAGGTTGGCCCGCGACACTTGAACCCCCGGCGGAGGTGCGAGACGATGTGATCAGGAGGTGCATCATGCAGGTCCGAACCGTAGACCGCCCATCGGTCGGGCCGTCTCCGCAGAGAGGGCCGGTCCGCCGATTCTTCGAGTCGGTCGCAGACTTCCTCAGCCCGACGCTCGAGTGCGATGCGTGCGGGGCGGTGTCCAAGCAGCGTCGCTGTGAGCGGACCGGCGCGGTCCGCCCCATCCCTGTCGATGCGCCGTGGACGCGTTGGACGGCCTCGGAAACCGAACACCTGTGTCCGCGGTGTGGCGCGTCGATCTGGGTGCTCGACGTTCCCGTCGTCTACCCCATGGGCTAGCAGCGGGCCGAGGTGGCTTCGGCCTCAGTCGTCGTCGGCCTGATCTCTCTCGTACCCGACCACGCCGTCCGCGAGCGTGTCGAAGACCTCCTTCTCGTGCTCGAGGTACTCCGGGTCGTCGAGGTGGAACGCCCGCCGCTCCGCATCGTGCACGGCGTCGGCGATCTCGTCGAAGGACCGGTCGTTCGTGGTCATCGTCGGTGCTCCTTGCCTCATGGCGTGATGGCGTCGCGTCCCGGATCCCGTGACACGGCCATGCCGTCGACCCTACCCCGTGGCGGTGCGGGTGACGAGGGCTACATCGGCATCGCTTCGTACACCCACATGTCCATCGGACAGCCGGCGAGCAGTGCGACCGCGTCGTCGATCGAGTCGGCCTCGACGATCGAGTAGCCGAGCGTCGGCTCCATGTCCGGGGTGATGTCGGTGACCGCGCCCGCCTTGGTGACGTCCCTGCCGTTGAACAACGGATTCCCCGAGTCCACGACGTGATCCCGGATGGACGACCACCACGCCATGTGGGCATCTCGGAACTCGGGGGTCCGGTCCATCTCGCCGTGTGCCAGCAGCACGAACTTCTTCATGATCGCTCCTTGCGTGTCGTGGGTTCCGGGTCCAGGTGTTCGGCATAGTTCTCCAGCGACTCCCCGTCGGTGCCCCACCACGGGTGGAACTGATCCACCCATGCCTGGAGGCGCCTCAGTGGGTCTCGTTCGATGGACAGGAAGTTGGTCCGACCGATCTTGCGTCGTCGGACCATCCCCGCATCCTCGAGCACGCGCACGTGCTTGTGGATCGCCGGCAGCGAGAGGCCTCGCAGGGTCGCCAGTTCGCCGATCGATCGGGGCCGGAGGGCGAGCTGGCGGATCATCTCTCGCCTGTGCTCGTTCGCCATGGCGTCGAAGATGGGGCTGAGACCGTCTGTTCTCTGACTATCCACACTTCACCATATGGTGAACTATATGGTGCGCCGAGGCATTCGTCCACCTGGAGGACCGCGAAGGTCCCGCCAGTGCCGACGCCGGTGGCATACTCGCTGGATGATTCGGCTCGGGACGGTGGTGATGGGCGCGCAGGATGTGCCGCGGGCGGTGGCGTTCTGGTCGGTGGCACTGGGCTACGACCCGGTGACATTCCCCGACAGCGAGAACGGCTTCACGATCCTCGTTCCGGCTTCCGGGGTCGGGACGCGGGTTGCCCTCCAGAAGTCGGCGACACCCGTCCAGGAGCATCCGCGTGTGCACGTGGACCTCGTCGTCGACGATGCGAAGGAGCAGGCGTCGGAGATCGAACGGCTCGTCGCTCTGGGCGCTTCCCGAGTGGCGTGGGACAGCTACCCGGCGGATCCCGACTTCGTCGTCCTCGAGGACACCGAGGGCAACCGCTTCTGCGTGGTCGACGCCAGCCACGGGGCCTGATCAGTGTGCCGCGTCCGCGGTCGAGTCGGTGTGGTATCTCGTCGACGGTCCGGCCACCTGGGCTTGCGATGCCTGCGATCCACAGTGCCCAGGGACGCGGTGCGTGCGACGTGGAGGGCTTGGACCATATCCATCACCGTGGTGATGCCCGACGACGGGCCCAGGTCACCGCGGCGGGTCCGATCATCAGTCCCTTTCGTCTCGTGATACCGTGGTGAGGGATCCATACGCCCGGCCTGGAGGCGCACGATGCGCATGGTGACGGTGCTGGTGGGCCTGATCGTGCTTGCAGGCTGCGCTTCGGCTGGTGGTGGATCATTGCCCGGCGATGCGGGCCGTGATGGGTCGACGACGTCCTCGAGTGTGTCCCCGACCACCGTGCGACCAGCCGCCACCTCCACAACGCTGGCACCCACGGGGACCGATCCGGATGACGGCTCATGGGGCACGGCGCCGCACGCCGAGGACCCCCGTTTCGACCCCGGCCTCTGGGTGGGCGCAGTGGTCGAGGTCAGGCCGCCGGACTACCGGACGGTCTATGCCGATGGCGTGGCCACCGATCTGGCCAGCTGGGGCGGCGGATGTGTCGGCGAGGCGTGTGCCGCTGAGTACCAGGTGGTGGTTCCACTTGGAGTCGAGGCTTTGGATGAGGGATATCCACTGATGATCTGGCTCACCACCTCGGTGGCGGACGTCGGTGAGGTGGTACCACAGCGGGACGTGGTCGCAGCTGAGTCCGTCGAGGTACCTCCGCTGGTCGTCCCCGTCTACGAGTGCTATGCAGAGGGACTGGAGTCGCACGAAGCGGTGATCGGCCTCGTGAGCACAGACGGGCGGCAACCACCCCTGTGGGCGTGGTCGTTGAGCGGATCGAAGGGAATCGTCCCGGTCAACCCTGCGGAGGTCACCTGCTACCCATCGGGCGACTAGGTGACATAGAGGCTCCTGCGTGCGCACTGGAGCCCAGTCACGGCTCGAACCTGAGACGGCACTGCTCTAGACGTTGAATCGGAAGTGCATCACGTCGCCTTCGACGACGACGTAGTCCTTGCCCTCGATGCGCCACTTGCCCGCCTCTTTGGCGCCTGCCTCACCGTGGTTGCCGACGTAGTCGTCGTAGGAGATGACCTCCGCCTTGATGAAGCCCTTCTCGAAGTCGGTGTGGATCACGCCCGCGGCCTGGGGAGCCGTGGCGCCACGCCTGACCGTCCACGCCCTGACCTCCTTCTCGCCTGCGGTGAAGAAGGTCTGGAGGCCGAGCAGCTCGTACGCGGCGCGGATCACCTTGTGGAGCCCCGGTTCGGCGAGTCCGTACTCGGCGAGGAGGTCGTCGCGATCTGAGGGGTCGACGCCTGCGATCTCCGCCTCGAGGGCGCCGCTGATGACCACGACGCTCGCTCCCTCCTTCTCGGCGACGGCGCGGACCTCGTCCACGAGAGGGTTGTCGGTGAGGCCGTCCTCGGACACGTTGGCGATGTACATCGTGGGTTTTGCCGTCAGGAGGAACAGATCACGCACGATGGGCCGCTCGAGCGAGGTGAGCGGGAGCGTCCGGACGGGATGTCCGTCCGAGAGATGCGCCTGCAGGCGCTCGAGGACGGCGACGGCTGCCTTCGCATCCTTGTCGCCGGACCTCGCCTTGCGCCCCTGCTTGTCGAGGGATCGGGCCACGGTGTCGAGGTCTGCGAGGGCCAGCTCGGTGTTGATCGTGGCGATGTCGTCGAGGGGTTCCACCCTGCCCTCGACGTGCACCACGTTGTCGTCTTCGAAACAGCGCACCACGTGGGCGATGGCGTCGGTCTCCCGGATGTGGCTGAGGAACTGGTTGCCCAGTCCCTCGCCCTGGGAGGCGCCCGACACGAGTCCGGCGATGTCGACGAATTCGACGATCGTCGGGATGATCTGTTTGGGATGGACGATCGCCGCAAGGGCGTCGAGCCGTGGGTCCGGCACGCGTGCGATGCCGGCATTGGGGTCGATCGTCGTGAACGGATAGTTCTCTGCGGGGATCTCGCCGCCGGTCAGGGCGTTGAACAGAGTCGACTTCCCGACGTTGGGGAGACCGACGATGCCGCAGGTGATTCCCATGGTGGAGGCTCCGTTGTCGTCGCAGGTGTCAGCGGTGGGCCCGCACTGCGCCCGCACGGACGGCGGGATGATACGGCGGGACTCGCGCAAGGGACGAGGGGGTCCATGCAGGAACCGGCGACCGATGCGCATGGACTAGACCCTTTGGGGCACGACGCAATGTACCTCGTGTCTGTCCGTGCCCCTGCCGATAATGACAGCAAGGTCGCGCCCGCGTGCGGGTGTCGACGGTCGAATGAAGAGAAAGTGAGCCGCCGTGGACATCGGTGGCCCCCTGCGGGGTACGTGGATGACGGTGCTGGTCATCAGCATCGCCTTCGTCGCGGCTGGCGTCGCATCCGCCGAGCCGTGGTCGACACCTGCCCGGATGGCCCTGGCTGCACAGTCTGCGGACCAGGGGATCACCACCTCGACGGGCGTCTCGGACCCGTCTGGCACGCCGCCATCACCTGCGAGCTCCTCATCCACGATCTCCGCGCTCGCCCCGACGGACGCCGGAGACGTGCCGGAGGTGCCAGATGCAGTCGCGGCAGACGAGATCGTCCTGTGGGAGAGGGCGCAGAACCACGGCTTCTTCGTGAGTCGCCAGGCCCATGACGTGACCGGTGTCGGCAAGGGATGTGCAGTGACCGGTGTCGCTCGCTCTGACATCGGGAAGCCCGAGCCTGCGAACGGTGCCCCCACGTCGTCCACGGGTGCGTGTGAGGACGGGACCGGGAAGGCGCAGAACGAGAACGCGGCCAAGGACGACGAGGCCAAGAACGAGAACGCGGCCAAGGACGACGAGGCCAAGAACGAGAACGCGGCCAAGGACGGCAAGGCCAAGGACGAGGGCACCGACGAGTGATCCACGCCCCGGATCCGTTGAAGCGCCCCGTGACACACCCTGATGACGTCGGGGCGTGGCGGTGGGGAGCGGTGTGCGGTCTCGTCCTGGCGGCAGGGCTCATCCTCGTCAGCGGTGATGTGGACCGCTGCGAGGGGATGGTCACCAGCTTCGTGGTGTCGATCGGCTGGTTCTTCGCCCCTGCGGTGTCCATCGCCTGCGTGGCCGTGGTCGCGGTCAAGACTCGCGACCGCATCGAGCGTTGGCTGACGGGCGTCGTGACCGTCGCGCTGACGGTGGGGTGGCTCGTGTCCATTTCGTGGGTCTCGCTCGGCACCGCGATGCACACGATGGGGTGCTGACTGCGCCGCGGCGATCCATAGGCGGGGCCTGCCGGTACCGTGAAGCCCATGGCCCGCCGTGTCCTCGTCACCCTGCTGCTGGTCGCGGTTGCCGCCTGCGCAGCCGATGAGCCGGCCACCACGGTCATCACCGAGGGGGTCGATCAGGCCGCAGGGAGCGCCCTCGGCGGCGCTGACGTGCTCGGCGCCTCTGTGGGTTCGATCGCCCTCCCCGACGTCACGGACGGGGGCGTGCCCTTCACCCTCACCGCCGCACCGGGTGAGCTGCTCGTGGTGTACTTCGGCTTCGCGTCCTGCCCTGACATCTGCCCGACGACGCTCTCCGATCTCCGCTCCGCACTCCAGCTGCTCGGCGATGACGCTGACCGGGTCGCCGTGGCGATGGTGACCATCGATCCCGGAAGGGACTCCGACGCGGTCATGGCCGCCTACCTGACGTCGTTCATCGACGATGGACATGCCCTCCGCACCGACGATGGCGCCCTTCTCGATGCCGCCGCCGACGCCTTCGGCGCCACCTTCGACGTCATCACGACGGCTGGGGGGCAGGTCGAGGTCTCCCACACGGCCTATCTCTATGCCGTCGATGACCAGGGGAGGATCCGCATCGTCTGGCCGTTCGGAGCCGAGCCGGAACGCATCGCCGAGGACCTCGGGGCGAACCTCACCGGGGACGACTGACTCCGGAGGGTGGCCGCCAACGCGCGAGAACCCACAGTGAGTCGCGAGAAGTGGTGCCAATCGCGCGGAAAGGCGCGGTGAGTCGCGAAACAACGGGCTCCACCCCTCTTGCACGGGGCGACTCCATCGGGTTCGCTCTACGTCAGGTAGTCACCACCGGAGGGCCAGAGCGAGGAGTGATCGCGATGGACCCGTTCGGCCACCCCGACCTCGAACACCTCGCGCGGTCCCTCAGGTTGCGCCTCGACGAGACCCTCGACGCGGAGCAGGCCGCTGCCCGTGCTGCTGCACTCCGACGGAGATCGCTGCGGGATCGCTTCATCGAGGCCGAGGACCGCGGCGAGGACGTCTTCGTGACCACGGTCGATGGCCACGTGGCACGTGGCATCGTCATGGGCGTCGGGATCGACCATGCGGTCATCGCTGATGGCTCTGCTGAGCGGTGTGTGGCGCTGGCCCATGTGATCGCACTGGAGCGGCGCTGATGGCGGTGCGGGCACGAGCCCTGGCCTTCGGCTGGCCCGATGTCGATCGGCGCTACCTGATCGGCGGGATCGCGGCAGCCATCGCCGCTGCGCTGGTTCTCGTGCTGACCCAGCCCCCGGAGCGTGTCCCCGTGCTCGTCGCAGCCAATGACCTGCCGGCGGGAGCGCCCCTGGCTGGCCTCGATCTCGCCGTGCGGTACGTCGAGGACGGCTCGGGTCACGTCGTGGGCAACGACGCAGGTGACCTCGCGGATTGGTCCCTGGCGCGCCCGATCGAGAATGGAGAGCCGATCGTTCCATCGATGCTCGTGCCTCCCCAGATGGGGCCGACGCCCGATGTGCTCGCGATGTCGCTGGATCCCAGCCACGCCGTGCTGGGCCAACTCTCCAAGGGGGACCTCGTGGATGTGTACAGGACGACCGACGCGGGCCACGGAGTCCCGATGACGGCGGAGCGGATCGCCGAAGGGGTCTTCGTCGTCGACGCAAGGGTGAGCGACGATCCGGCGGACCGAGGTGACGTCCTGCTGCTGCTCGCCGTCGACGACGACCTCGCAGCCCTGCTCACCGCTGCGGCGCGGTCGGGCACGATCGATCTCGTGAAGGTCGCACCGTGACGGTACGGGTGGCGACCGTCCTCAGCGCGAGGGACTGGGAGCCCGCCTTGGTCGCACATGCACGGGAGAGCGCCGCGGTCAAGGTCGTCGTCCGCGCCTACCAGCCATCCGACATCGAGCGGAACCTCGACGCGATCGACGTGGTGGTCGTCGGCGGAGAGACGAGCTGGGTGACGCCGTCGCTGACCAGCACGTGGCGGAGCCTGGGCGTCGGGGTCCTCGGTGTGGTTCCGGAGGGTGACGCACCCGCGGCCCGCCTCATGGACATGGGAGGCGTCGACGAGGTCGTGCCGGACACCATCGAGGTCACGGCGCTCGTCCAGGCCATCCGCTTCATCGCTCCGTCCGGGCCCCGGCCCGAGGCTCCCGCCATGGGTCGTGTCGTGGTCGTGACCGGACCGCCCGGTGCCCCAGGGGTCACGGAGATGGCGACCGCGTATGCCCTCGGTCGGACACGCCGTTCGGAGACGGTGCTGATCGACCTCGACGTCGCGAACCCCTCGATCGCCGTGCGACTGGGGCTCCCACCACGGCCCGACGTGATCGATGTGGCAGATGCGCTGCGCTTGGACGGCGATATCGATGAGGATCTCATCCACAGATTCCACGGCCTCGCGGTGATCACCGGCGTGCACCGTCCCGGGATGCCGGAGATCACCCGTGAGATGCGCCATGGGATCTTTCGCGCCGCGTCGATGCGGTGGAGCGACGTCATCGTCGATACCGGTACGTCGAGTTCGGCGGACACCGATCCCGATGGGGTCGACGAAGTGATCCTGGTGGTTGACGGCTCGCCCGTCGGCATCGTCCGCGCCGCAGGGCTGACCGAACGCTGGCTCGGCCCCGCGCCCGCAGTCGTCGTCAATCGCGCCCCTTCGCAGGGTCGTCGCCAGGTCGTCGAGGCGGTCCGTCGATGGACAGGCCTGGATCCGGTTCTCGTGCTGCCCGATCGCCCCGCCGTGCGACGGTCGGCCATCTCCGCCCACCTGCCGGAGCGGAGATTCGCCAGGCAGGTGGCAACCCTGGAGATCGCACGATGACCACGGCCGGGGCGATCAGGTACGGGCATCTCGCCGATCTCCTCGACGACGACGCCGTCGAGGAGATCATCGTGATCGGCGGGCATCGGACATTCGTCGTGCGCGACGGGGAGAAGGAGCTGCTGAGCATCGTCGTGTCGCCCGAGGACGTCCGACGCATCGCGGATCAGCTCCTCGCGGGAACCGGACGACGCATCGACCTCGCCGATCCGATCGTGTCCGCGCAGCTGCCCAACGGGTCACGCGTCCACATCACCGGTCCTCCGGTCACGCACCCCGACCGGATGAACATCCAGGTCCGCAAGTTCGTCCTCCGTGCGGGAGGTCTCGACGACCTGGTGGAACGAGGGGGGATGTCACGGGAGGCAGCCGACTACCTCGGATCTGCCGTCGCAGCCGATCGCACCATCCTGGTCGCTGGCGCTCCGGGCGCAGGGAAGACGACGCTGGTCAACTGCCTGCTTCGCGAGGTGCATCCGTCGCTTCGGGTCGTGACCTGCGAAGAGGTCTTCGAGATCGACGTCGACCTGCCTGACCTCACCCAGATGCAGACGCGCGATCGAGGCCTCGACGGAGGCGCGGAGATCACCCTGAGGGATCTCGTACGAGAGGCGCTTCGGCAGCGACCCGACCGAATCGTGGTTGGCGAGGTGAGGGGGCCTGAAGCGCTCGACATGCTCATGGCGCTCAATGCCGGATGCAGCGGCATCGCAACGATCCACGCCAATTCGGGTCGCGACGCGCTCGAGAAGCTCGTGTCGTACGGCATGCTCGCAGCGGAGAACGTATCGATCCCGTATCTGCGCCGCACGATCGGTTCGGTCGTCGACGTGGTCGTCTTCCTGTCGAGGGCGGGATCGCTTCGACACGTGCAGGAGATCCTCGCCGTGCCCGCCCAACACGACGGAGACGTGTTCACCACGGAGCCGGTGTTCCAGTGGACCGGTCGACACCTCGAACGCGTCGGTACAGGAGCTCGGTCGAGGGGGGCGGTGTGAGGGGCATCGCCGTGTTGGGTGCCGCGTTCGCGGCGTGGGTCCTTGCGACGGGAGCGGTCCCGACGGTCACGGCTCGTCGGCCCTCGGTGTCGTGGAAGTCTGTGGCCGTCGGACTGGCGATCGCCGTGACCGTGTTCGTCGTCGCGGTCGTTCTCCTGGGTGTGCCTGCCGCGGCCGCGGCCCTCGCGGTGCTCGGCGGTGCGATTCCCCTGGTCATCTCGACGAGGTCGCGCGAGCGCGCGGCTGCCCGGCGCCGCGACGCCTGGCCCGACGTCCTCTTCCAGGTGCGGAGCTCCGTGGCCGCAGGATCGACGCTCGGCGACGCGCTCATCGCCGCGTTGGCCAGGGCCGGTGGCGACTTCGCCGACCTCTCGGAGCGGATCCGGGTCGAGGTCGCGTTCGGTGGCGGGTTCCAGTCCGCCCTCGCCAAGGCTCGCGTGGTCGAGGACGACCCCACAACGGATCGCATCCTTGTGACGCTGGCCGCCGCGGGCGGTGCAGGGGGCGGGCGCGTCGGGACCACGATCGCCCACCTGGCCAGATCCGTCAGTGACGAGATCCGGCTGAGAAAGGCCCATGAGGCGGCGATGACCGAGCAACGCCTCACGATCAACGTCGCGTTGTTCGCCCCATGGGTGCTGCTCGTGTTGTCGATCGTGACCAATCCCCAGGCAGCCGACGCCTTCTCCACGACCCAGGGTGCGATCGTGATCGCGGTCGGCGCCTTCGCCACGGTGTCGGGCTGGCTGCTGGCGGTCCGGACGTCTCGACTCCGTCGTCCGCAGAAGGTGTTCAGATGAGGTGGCTGGCGGTTGGCCTCGCAGGCACGGCGCCCCTCCTTCTCGCCCGTGCGGTCAGAGCCTTCCCGCTCGGTGATCGCGTGGCGGTGTACCTCACGCCCGGGCGGGAGGCTGAGCATCGGACGTCACGACGCCTGCCGGATCGCGTGGTGCGCTCGGCCCCATGGGTCGTGGCGGGGGCACTCGTCGGGGCACTCGTCGGGCAGGGTGACCTCTTCCTCGGAGGTCCTGGCAGGCCCACCATGGCGCTCACGATCCTGGGTGCGGCGGGCGGATGGTTCGTGTACTCCGCCAACGAGACGAACCGTCGGCAGCGGCGTGTCGATCGCCTCCGCAACGAGCTCCCGGTCGTCATCGATGCGCTGTCGCTGCAGATCGTGTCAGGGGAGTCGGTGGTGAGCGCGATGCGCAACGTCGTGCGGACCACCGAGGGCGCTGCGTCCGAGGAGATGGAGCGCATCCTCGAAGATGCCGACGCGGTGGGACTCGAGCACGCACTGATGACCGGCGCGAGATCGTCCACGCACGATGACGGGCGCCGGCTGTACGAGACCCTTGCACACGCCCACACCGTTGGGGGGCGACTCGTCGAGTCCCTCGCCGAGCTGTCCACCGACGTGAGGGCCGGTCTCGAGCGTGATCTCACCACCGAGGGTGGTCGGCGGGCCCTCGCGACCTACGGGCCCGTGCTGGCACTCATGGTCCCCACGGCGTTGCTGTTCCTCCTGTATCCGACCGTGCTGGGCCTTCGGACGCTTTCGGGCGGCCCGTGACGTCGGACCCGGGGGGGATGAGGTGACCAGCGAGAGAGAGGAAGGCGCCCATGGTGTTCATGAGAAGGCTGCTCGTCGACGAGCGGGGAGCGACCACCGTCGAGTGGCTGGGACTGGCGACGATCGCGATCCTCGTCATCGCCCTCCTGCTTCCCCAGGTACGGGCGACGGCGGGCGACATCTGGAGCAACGTGTCCGGTCAGTTCCAGGGGTTCTTCGGCTGAGTGGGAGGCAGCCATCCCTGCGGGGTGTGGGGCGACATGGCCGATCGGTTCCGGGGGTTCTTCGGCTGAGGGTCGTGCAGGGACCCATCGGACCTGCTGGACGACATGGCCGGTCAGCTCCAGGGGTTGTTCGGCTGCGTGGGAGGCTGCCATCCCTGCGGGGTGTGCGGCGACATGGCCGGTCGGTTCCGGGGCTTCTTCGGCTGGGTGCCGGGCACGCATCCGCGGGACGTCGCGGGCGTGGGGGCTCGGAGGCGGGATCGGCGACGATCGAGGGCCTCGTGGCAATGGCGGTGTTCTTCCTCCTGATGGTGCTGATCGCCCAGATCGGGTTCCTCCTCCTCACGCGCAGCACCCTGAGCGCCTCCGTCGAGGCAGCGGCTCGGCAGGGGGCCGCCGACCCCGATGCGGTCATGTCGATCGAGGATGGTCTGAGGGTCGATCTCGAGGCCACGATTCCCGGAGCGAGCATCGAGTCCGTCTCCGTGGTGCGGGACGGCGATCGAGTCGTGGCGACGGCCGACATCCGTTGGACGCCGCCGGGCCCGGATCTCATCCCGATCAGGATGCGAGCCACGAGCGAGCGCCTTGCGATGGTGCCACCGTGACGGCGCGCGACGACCAGAGAGGAACCGCGATGCTCGAGATCATCGTCCTCGGGTTCGCCATCGTTGCGCTCGTCCTGCCCGTGTTCTCGGCGGTCGGCACGCTTGCGGAAGCACGCGGCGTCGTCGATGTCACGGCCGCAGATGCCGCGGCATGGTTCGCCAGGCATGGAGAGCTCCCCGCCGGCATCGACGACGGCATCGACATCGAGGTGCAGGTCCAGGGCGACGTCGTCCAGGTCGTCGCCTCGACCACGGTGCGGTTGATCGGACGGAGCGGCCCGGACGTGACCCTGGCGGCCCGTGCCACAGCGGTCGTCAGCCCCTATCGGTCCCGCCGATGAGGCAGGAAGAAGGCACCGTGTTGCCCCTCGTGGGTGGCCTCGCCTTCGTCGCCCTCGTCGTACTGGGCCTGGTGACCGACGTTGCGCTCCTCCACGGCACGTACCGCCGGACCGCCCTCGCGGCCGATGCCGCGGCGGAGGCGGGAGCGGCCATGCTCGATCCCCTCGCCGTGTACGAGGCGCAGGTATCGGTCTCGCCTGACGATGCGGAGGCCGCGGTCCGTTGGGCGATCCGGCTCTCGGACCTCGATCTGAGCGTCGTGGCGGTCGACGTCATCCGTGACCAGGTGTGCGTGGCGGTCGCAACGACGCATCGCACCGCCATGCTGGTCGCGGTCGGGCTCAGGGACGTCGCCGTCGAGGTGCGATCGTGCGCTCACGCCGCGGTGGGGTGATCCGGTCGGCGCCGACCGGACGTACGCTCCGACGATGGTGGGTGATGCAGCGGCGATCGGAGTCGACCTCGCATGGTCGCGTGGGAGGGCGACAGGTGCCTGCGCGGTCGCGAGCGACGGCACGATCGTCGACGAGCGGCTGCTCGGGTCGGATGACGAGATCGTCGCATGGGTCGCGGCACATGCCGCGGCTGAGTGTGCCGTTGCCATCGACGCGCCGATCCTGGTGCCGAACGAGGCCGGGAGACGGGAGTGCGAGCGCCAGGTCGCATCCGAGTACGGCAGCAGATACGCGGGGCCGCATCCGTCCAACCGGGCGCTCCATCTGCGGACCTACGGTGCCATCAGGGGTGAGGACATCGCCACGGCGCTCGAACGGTACGGCTTCGGGGGGCCATGGGACGGACGCGACAGGACCGCCCTCGAGGTGTTCCCCCATCCGGCGATCGTCGAGGCCTTCGGGCTCCCGGAACGGCTTCCGTACAAGCGGGGGAGGGTCGCTCAGCGTCGGGCGGGCCTGCGCACGCTCGAGGCGCTCATCGCCACATCTCGAGGCGGAGGACCCACCGTTGGTGGGGGCGAGGGTCGCCATCGGCGATGAGCTGACGGGGCGGGAGCTCAAAGCGGTCGAGGACCGCCTCGACGCACGGATGTGCGCATGGGTCGCACTGTCATGGGTTCGCCATGGCACGGACCGTATCAGGCTGTTCGGTGACGCAGCAGGGGGGCACATCGCGGTGCCGATCGGGCGGGCACACGCCGAAGCAGGATCCCGGTAGGGTCGCGACGTGGCAGACGACACTCTCGCCCCCCTGATCGAGTCCTCCGATCTCGCCGCCCTGGTGAGGGCGATCGATGGCCTCTGCGCGCAGCGCGACTGGGAGGCCCTCGTGGACCTGAGGGATCGCTGTGAGGAAGCCGTGACGAGGGGCAAGCAGGTGTGGGCGGTCGCCCAGTTCGCCGAGTACCGGCTCGCGCTCGAGGGACCCGCGTCGTATGCCGCCACGGTGATGGCGGACGGGCGAGGCCGCTTCGCACTGGGGCCGCTGTGGGAGGTCGCAGCGTCGACCCACACCTGGGAGGACCTCTCGCCTCACCTGGACATCCCGACGATCCGGGCGATGGTCGCCCACGAGCGTTCGATCCGTGGTGACACCGTCACCGACGACCAGATCGACCCCGCCGTCCTCCAGATCCCGGTCACCCTCCAGCCGTGGGAGCCGTCCTACCCCCTCGCCGACTACCGATCGGACCGCGCCGTGTTCCCCGACGACATCTTCGATCTCGAGATGGCGTGGACCGACCTGCCGGATCCCGCAGAGCGACAAGCCGAGGATGGCGTCTGCGATGCGCTGCTGAGGCTCGTGCTTCCGTGGTGGGAGGACAGCCTCGGCAAGGCCGAGGTCGTCACGGTCGACGGGACGATCGAGGAGGCCATCAGGTCCCTCGGTCCGCACAGGGTGCGTATGGCGGAGGTCGACGCCGCGACCGCGCTCGAGGCGATGTCATGGGCAGGCGCGAGTGGAGGCGGACACGGACGTCGCCGGGGAACGCCTGCCGGGCGTGCCGGCGCGTGGTGGGTCGTGCTCGAGGCGCTCGGGTACGACGACGTCCCCGAGGACCCGTCGATCCTCGGTGAGGAGGCGAACGAGCTGCGATGGGTCCTCTGGGACCCCGGCGATCGCGTCGGCGGCTGGAACCTCCACATCGGGATCGAGGACCCCGTCGACGGTGTCGCATGGGTGCTCAGCGCCGTTGACGCGTTGTAGGCCGTCCCTTCCGGTCGAGGCGACACCCTTTCGGACTCGTGCTGACGCGTAGACGCTCCGGGTCGGCCGTGTTGGGGCTCCCGGCGCAATTCTCAGCCGGTCGGCGTGAAGGGCAGGACCTTCGAGGCGAGTTCGTCGACGATCTCGACCTGCCGGTCGTAGGCCAATTCGGGGAAGTAGCTCCTGGCCACCCACTCGACGGGCACGTCGACCTGGTCGCGGATCTGCGACAGGGTGTCGAGGATCGCCTCGGGTGACCCGCCGATGATGCGGTTGGCGATCTTCGGATGCATGTCGCCTGTGAGCGGTGGCGTGGGAGCGAGTCCGGTCCGCGCCGTCGACGCCTCCATGTCGGCGTACTTCCACATCTGGTGCCACGCGGCGCCGATGATGTCGTCGACCGGTCCCGGGTACATCACGGCGTAGTAGATCCACCGGAAGGTGTTCGGGTCGCGCCCGATCCGCTCCATCTCCTGGTTGGCGACGCGCACCTGTTCGGCGAACCGCGACGGCGATGCGTTGGAGAAGAAGCCGTCTGCGAGCCGTGCCGCCCTCCGTACCGCGGCGTCGACGCCTCCCCCGATCACGATCGGGATGGGCCGCTCCGCAGCCGGGCGCACGGCGAGCTCCGGGTACCGGTACAGGTCGCCCTCCCACCTGAACGGCTCGCCCGTCCATGCCTTCGGGAGGATCTGGAGGATCTCGGTCATCGACCGCCCTCGGTCGGAGATGTCGACCCCCAGCGCGGCGAACTCCGTCGTGGACCACCCGAGTCCGAGGCCGAGGATGAGGCGCCCCTTGGCGATCGCCTGCACGGTCGCGGCGTCCTCGGCGAGCCGGAGCGGGTCGTGGAGGGGGGCGAGGACGACACCGGTGCCGATGTCGATCGTGGAGGTGCGGGCGGCGATGGCGGCGGATGTCACGAGGAGCGACGGCATGTATCCGTCGTCGACGAAATGGTGCTCTGTCGTCCAGACCGATCCGTAGCCGACCTCCTCGAGATGGGCGGACAGTTCGAGTGATTCGTCGTACCTGTCCTCCCACGTCCGCGGGTCATCCGCCGTGCGCTGCGCAGACAGCAATCCGAAGCCAAGGGCCATGCCGTGTCACCTCCGAGGGTCGCGTGAGAGGCTACCGATCCTCGTGCGCGCTGTCCCTCCATGGGATACGACCCGCAGTTCGCTGCTCGGTCCGGGCGGCAGCTTCCCGTCGCTGCACTCGCGGGAGTTCCGGGGGGCAGGGGGCTACCCTACGAGCACGCCGCGTGGTGCGGCGACGACACTGGACCACGGACACCGCCGCATGTACCTCGAACGGATCGAGAGCCCTGCCGACCTCAGGGATCTCAGCTATGAAGAGCTCGACGTCCTCGCCGACGAGATCCGGTCCTTCATCGTCGACGCCGTGAACGAGAACGGAGGCCACCTCGGCTCGAATCTCGGGGCCGTCGAGCTCACGCTGGCCCTCCACCGCGTCTTCGACTCACCCAAGGACATCATCCTGTGGGACACCGGGCATCAGGCCTACGTGCACAAGATCGTCACGGGCCGGAAGGATGGCTTCGACCGACTCCGCAAGGAGGGTGGGCTCAGCGGCTACCCGAATCGAGCGGAGTCGCCCCACGATGTGATCGAGAACAGCCACGCCAGCACCGTGCTGTCCTACGCCCACGGCATCGCGACGGGTCGCAACCTGCGGGACGGGGACGAGGCGGGCCACGTCGTTGCGGTCATCGGGGACGGGTCGATGACCGGGGGCATGGCGTACGAGGGACTCAACAACCTCGGCCACAGCGGCAGCGCGGTCACGATCATCCTCAACGACAACGGACGGTCGTACGCACCGACCGTGTCGAAGCTCTCCGACAGCCTCGCCAAGATCAGGGCCAACCCCGTGTACATGCAGCGGCAGCGCCGGATGGAGCGGTTCGCGCGGAGCCTTCCCCTCGTCGGTGGCCTGGCCGAGCGGGGAATCGGCGCCACGAAGGCCGCCGTTCGTGAGATGTGGGAGCCGCCCGCGTTCTTCGAGGATCTCGGCATCCGGTATCTGGGACCGTTCGATGGTCACGACGTCGAGGCGGTGGAGAACGCCCTGCGCAACGCGGCGCAGTTCGACGGACCCAAGGTGGTGCATGTGCTCACCCAGAAGGGGAGGGGGTACGCACCCGCAGAGAACGACTCGATCAAGCTCATGCACGACACGGGCTCGATCAAGCCCGGCAGCTACACGGCCGCCTTCATGGACTCGCTCTGCAAGCTGGGGGAGACCCATCCCGAGGTGGTCGCCGTCACGGCGGCCATGCCGGATTCCACCGGCGTCCTGGCGTTCGGCGAGCGATTCCCGGACCGGTGCTTCGACGTCGGCATCGCCGAGCAACACGCCGTCACGATGGCCACCGGCATGGCCATGGCTGGCATGGTGCCCGTGTTCGCGGTCTACTCGACGTTTCTCACGAGGGCCTTCGACCAGCTCAACCTCGACGCGGGCCTCCACGGCCAGCACATCGTCCTCGGTCTGGATCGGGCAGGGGTGACAGGCGACGACGGGCCGTCACATCACGGCGTCCTCGACATGGTCCTGTGCATGAAGGTCCCGAACATGACGGTGTTCGCCCCCTCGTCGTACCAGGAACTCCAGACGATGATGATCGATGCCGTCGAGCTGTGTGATGGGCCGGTCGCCATCAGGTGGCCGAAGACGCACGCCGTGATGGTGGACGACGATCAGGTGGGTGAGGGCCTGTCAGGCAGGAAGGCGCGTCAAGGCGACGGGTCGGTCTGCCTCATCGGCGTCGGCAAGATGCTCGAGGCATGCCTCGAGGCGGCGGAGCTGCTCTCCACGGACGGCATCGACGTGACGGTGTGGGATCCCCGTGTGGTGAAACCCCTCGATCCGGTCATGCTCGCGGACGCGGCCTCGCACAGCGTCGTGGTCACGGTGGAGGACGGCTTCCGTGAAGGGGGCGCGGGCACGAGTATCGAGATGGAGCTCAAGGCCTTGGGCACCGAGGCGAAGGTGGCGGTCCTCGGTGTCCCGATCGAGTACATCCCCCATGCCGATCCCGACGTGATCCTCTCACGGCTCGGCCTCGATGGGCCGGGGATCGCGGCGTCGACGCGTGCGGCCATGGGTGTGCGAGCCGACGCCGAGGATGTCTCGCGATCCGCGCCCGTGGCGTGATCGCGGGGATCCCGATCGCGGAGGCCCGATGACGGGGCGGAGGGAGTTCTCGGCCGCCTCAGCCTGCGAGTGCGCCTGAGGCGTTGTCGGTGTCGTCCACGGTGACCGCGAAGTGGAAGCCCTCGGAGCGGGTGTGCAGCAGGTACATCGAGTCGATGTTCACGCCGGCGTTCGCGAGGGCCTCCGCCGTATGCGAGAGGGCTTCGAGTCCCCGGGGGAGGAACGTGTCGAGGACGTCCCGCTCATGGAAGTCCATGCCCGCGGCGGACAGCGCCCTCCTTGCCGTGGGCGCCGAGAGCACGACGAAGCGGACGTGGCTCTGCCCGTCGTCGGCGACCGCGGCGAATGCCTCCAATTCGACGGAGGCATCGGCGAGGATCCGTGCGAGGTGTGCGAGCTGACCTGGCCGGTTGGCGAGCGTCACGGAGAACTCTGTCATAGAACGAATCCTACGCGTTGCGGATCGACCGCGCCGTGCACTGTCGAGCGATGGCGAGGCGTGACGAGGGCGGAGGGGGCGCCGGTTGTCATTCGTCGAGCGGTGCGCCGCGGTCCGCGAGCATCGCCCGGAGTTTCGCGATGCGGGCCTTGATCCCGGTCGGGTCGTCCTCGCTGGTCACCGGAGCGGGTTCATCCCCGGTCGCGTCACCCAGTTCCTGCGCGGCTTCCTGCAGATCCTCGAGTTCGAGGTAGATCTCCTCGGTGGGCCGTACGTTGTCGTTGTCGCTCATCGATCGTCCTGTGGCTGCTGTGTCAACCGTAGTACCGGAACGCCCGAGTGGCGAGACATCGAACCCGGCGCGCTCGGATCTTCACGCAGCGGTCGCGAGGCGAGTGAGCCATGTGACGTAGCCGTAACTGTCACGCCGTCCCAGCGAGAGGCCACGGGGGAGCGGAGTCTCGTTGATGAGGCCCTTCACGCCGGCGTCGAGGGCATCGGCTCTTCGTTCGGGAGGCCCGAAGGTCTCGAGGCACAGGGACCAGGCAGAGGCCGAACCGTAGTCCACGCCCACGAGTTCGACGTCGCATCCGCTCGTCGTGGCGCCCGTGGTGCCAGGGATGACGTAGCGCCTCGTGTGGAGGGACTTCCTGACGGGGGCGTATTGGGGTCCGGTGGGCGAGTGCTGCCGATCGAGCAGGGTGCTCACCTTCACCCAGTCGTCGACGTTCCCGACGACCTCTGCGGACAGCTCGATCAGTCCCACGTGAGCGAGCTTGAACTTGGCGTCGAGCGACGTCTCGTTGCGGTACTTGACCCCTGAGCCGCGGAGCGCGGCATCGAGGTCGTAGTGGTCGACACGCTGCTCGTCCTCACACTCGGGGGTGAGGAACCACTCGAGCACCGCGTCGGGGAGCGGCCCTTCCTGGAACCATCGCACCTCGCGCGTGACCAGGACGGCCGTTCCTCCACGCGGTTGCCCAGCTGCGTGTTCCATAGTGACAAAGGACGATACGGTGACCGGTGGGTGGCTGCAAACCCGGCGTGTCTCGCATCGGAGCCCGCCGGATGGTCCGATGGAAGACGCTGCGTCTGCCGCCCCACCACCTCACTCCGATCGAACATGTGTTCGATTAGGATGGTCGGATGTCACGGTACGCCGAGCTGCACGCCACACGAACTACTCGTTTCTCGACGGGGCTTCGTGGGCGGGGGAGATCGTCGAGCGGGCGGCAGAGTTGGGGTACGACGCCCTCGCCGTGACCGATCACGATGGTTTTCGAGGCGCCGTCCAGGTCCATGCCCATGCCGGCCGTATCGGGCTTCCCGTGGTCTACGGCACCGAAGTGGGGATGCCGAGGGATGCCCCCGCCGATGCCGATCGAGCCGTGTCGGACGTCATGGAGCCGTCGTCCGACGGGGTGGCGACGACGGGGCAGGGGGACGTCACGAGGCGTGGGCGCATCAGGAGGATGCACGGCACCAAGCCCGTCGAGGTCGCACCGACCGACCACCTCGTCCTGCTGGCTCCCGATCCCTCCGGGTATGCGGCCATCAGCAGGTTCGTCACGAGGGGCCAGTATCGGGGCAGGAAGGACGAGCCGCAGTACAGCTACCGCGACCTCGACGAGGCGGCGAGGGACGGGAACCTGGTGGCGCTGTCGGGATGCTGGCAGGGTGCCGTGCCGAGGGCGGCGACCGACGGGGACCTCGCCGGGGCCCTTCGTGGGGCGGCGAGGATGAGGGACGTCTTCGGGGACCGGTTCCACATCGAGCTGACGCACCACGGGATGCCGGAGGACGACCTGCGCAACGACGTCCTGGCCGAGGTGGGCATGCGGCTGCACATCCCCACCGTGGCCACGAACAACGTGCACTACGCCCACCGCCACGACGCCGACCTCGCCGAGGTGCTCGCGGCGATCGGCGGGAGACGGTCGCTCGACGAGCAGGATGGCTTCCGTCCGGCGACCGACCTGCGACATCTGCGCACCCCGGACGAGATGGCCGACCGGTTCCGCCGCTACCCGGGGGCGGTGGAGCGTGCGGCGGAGCTCGGCAGGGCCCTCGCCTTCGACCTCGACCTCCTCGCACCACAGCTCCCCGACTTCCCGATGCCGGGCTCGTTCACCACTGAGGACGAGTACCTCGCCCATCTCGTCTACGAGGGCGCGAGGAAGGTGTACCCGGGAAGCGAGGAGGGGATCGATCCCAGGGCACGGAGGAGGCTCGAGCACGAGCTCGGGGTCATCAGGGAATTGGGGTTCGCTGGGTTCTTCCTCGTGGCGTGGGACATCGTGCATTTCGCCCGCTCGCGGGACATCTACTGCCAGATACGCGGCTCGGGAGCCGACTCCGCCGTGTGCCGGTGCATCGACCTCACGAGGGTCGACCCCATTCGCCTCGGGCTGCCCTTCGAACGGTTCCTCTCCCACGAGCGGGGCAGGCCACCCGACATCGACATCGACTTCGAGGCCGAGCGCCGCGAGGAGGTCATCCAGTACTGCTATCGGAGGTATGGGAGGGAGCGTGCAGCGATGGTGGCCAATGTCATCACGTATCGGGCGCGGTCCGTCCTCCAGGACGTCGGCAAGGCCTTCGGGCTGACCCAGGCGCAGGTCAACGCCCTCACCAAGTACCTCGACCATCGATCACCCAAGGTGCTACGCGAGGTCGTCGAACTCCCCGCAGGGCTCACCGCCGACCACATCTACGACGTGTGCTACCGCCTCGACGGATTCCCCCGGCACCTCGGCATCCACTCGGGCGGCATGGTCGTGACGAAGCGACCCCTGTGGGAGATCGTCCCCATGGAGTGGGGGAGGATGGAGGACCGTTCCGTCCTCCAGTGGGACAAGAACGACACGGCGGCGATGGGTGTCGTCAAGTTCGACCTCCTGGCGCTCGGGGCGCTGAACGCGCTCCATCTGTCCGTCGATGCCATCGCCGAGGCGCACGGCATCGATGTCGACCTCGCGACCATCCCCCAGGAGCCGGTGATCTACGAGATGCTGACACGCGCCGACACGGTGGGGGTGTTCCAGGTGGAGTCACGTGCCCAGATGGCGACCCTTCCGCGCATGAAGCCCCGGACCTTCTACGACCTCGCCGTCGAGGTCGCCCTCATCCGTCCGGGGCCGATCCAGGGGCAATCGGTGCACCCGTACCTGCGCAGGCGCAACGGTGAGGAGCCGGTCCACTACCTGCATCCGGCTGCGGAACCCATCCTGCGCAAGACCCTCGGTGTCCCGATCTTCCAGGAACAGCTCATGGAGCTCGCCAGGGTGTGCGCGGGGTTCACCCCGGGCCAATCCGACAGGCTGCGCCAGGCGATGACCCACAAGCGCTCGGACGAGGAGATGGCAAAGCTCCGCGACGAGGTCTACGAGGGCATGGCGGGGAAGGGCATCACCGGTACGGCGGCGGACGAGCTCTGGGAGAAGCTGCAGGGGTTCGCCTCGTTCGGCTTCCCCGAATCGCACTCCGTGTCGTTCGCCTACATCGTGTACGCGGCGTCGTGGTTGAAGTACCACTGGCCGGCGGAGTTCTTCGCCGGCCTGCTCAACGCCCAGCCGATGGGGTTCTATTCGCCCAACACGCTCGTGGCCGATGCCCAGCACCACGGGGTGATCGTGCTGCAGCCCGACGTGAACGCCTCCGCCCATGACTGCACGATCGAGCCCCATGACGCCGATTCCGATGACCTCGCGGAGTACCTCGGGATGGCGTGGAGGCGGGGGAGGGGTGCCGCCGATGATCCGATGCGCAGTGCCGTCGCCCTCCGCCTGGGGCTCCGATATGTCAGGAACCTCGGTGAGGCGGAGATCACCCGTATCGAGGCGGCGAGGTTCACCGGCGGGTCATTCGCCTCGCTGGAGGATTTCGCCCAGCGGACGGGTGTGTCGGTGGACGCCCACGAGGGGTTGGCGGCCGCGGATGCCTTCGCCTCGTTGGGGTATGGCAAGAGGGAGGGGATGTGGCAGGCGGGGGCGCTCGCCCAGCTCGGCCCCGATCGGCTCCGGCTGGAGGACGCAGCCCGCACGCCGACCCTCCCCGCGATGGATGGTCCGGAGAGGATGCAGGCGGACCTGTGGTCCACCGGCATCTCGCTCATCCACCCCGTGACCTTCATCAGGGAGCAGCTCGACGAGCGGGGGGTCCTGCGGGCGGCCGATGCGCTCCGCCTGAGGAAACACCATGCGCAGGTGCAGGTGGCGGGTGTCGTGACCCATCGCCAGCGTCCCGAGACCGCCAACGGCGTCCGCTTCCTCAACCTCGAGGACGAGACGGGGATCGTGAACGTGGTCGTCATGCCACCGGTGTGGGAGGCCAACTACGAGATCGCCAGGAAGGCGATCGGCATGGTCGTCAAGGGCGTGCTCGAGTATCGGGATGGCGTCACCAACCTCGTGGCCAACAGGATGGAGGAGTGGCCCGCGCCGGTCATCCCGTCCCGTGACTTCCGATGAGGCGATGGTCGACGCTCGATGGCCATGCCCAGCTCGCCTTCCACGAATTCCGGTGAGGCGCGACGCAGCGATCGGTAGCGTGGGGATGTGAGAGCCCGCGTGGATCGTCCCCATCGGATCCCGGATCGTCCCCCGCTGGTCGTCGAGGTCGGCGATGTCGTGACGGTCAGGGAGCGAAGCATCGAGTGGCCTGCGTTCGTCTTCGTGACCACCGCGCAAGGGAGCGGGTGGGTGCCGGAGCGACACCTGACCGCGGACAGGCCGGAGGCGGTCGTGGACGTGCGCTACGACACGACGGAGATCGCCGTCGAACCCGGCGACGAGGTGGAGGTGCTCGAGAGGGACGACGAGAGCGGCTGGTGGTGGTGCCGGGCTGCCTCAGGAGACGAGGGCTGGATACCGGTCGAGGTGTTGGACACGGGACGCCCATGATCCCGCGACACCAGATGCCTTCCCGGGTGAGCGGCACCGGGGTCCACGTCCACGGGCGCGGTCGGCTCAACGCGAGGGATCGGAGACGTCGCCGAACGGGGTCCCGGGGTGTGAGTGCTGCGCGTTCCATGCCGTGAATCCGCCTTCGAGATCGGTCGCTCCGTCGACGCCGAGGTCCTGGAGCCGTGCGGCCGCGAGCGATGAGCTGTATCCCTCACTGCACACCAGGATCACCTTCTGGCCCGGCCCGATGTCGAACGAGCGGTGTGCGCTCGACGGGGCGAGACGCCACTCGAGCACCGTGAGGTCGATCACCACGGCACCGGGAAGGTCTCCCTGCGTGGTGCGCAGCGCCGAATCGCGGATGTCGACGACGAGTGCGCCATTCTCGACCTCCGCGTCGAGGCGCTGGGGTGGGACGCGATCGAGACGGCCCCGAGCCTCGGCGAGGAGTTGATCGAGGGAGCGTGCCTTCATCGCGTGACCATTCAACGGGGTGACCATTCAACACCCTGGCGGGCAGCCGATCCAGTGTCCACGCAAGGAGGGTGCCCGCGATCGTGTCACAGTCGGGCGATACGGTGTCATCATGGTCGCCGGAGTCCACGAGTCCGCCAGCAGGCACGAGCCCGCCGGCATCACCCGAAGTGGGGCCCGACGTGCCACGCGATCTGAGGGTGTGAGCGGCGGCACCGTAGGCGTCGACGTCATGTTCGACACGATGTGGGACGACGCGCCGGATCGGGAGATGATCCCTGCCGGTCTCGATGAGATGCCTCCGGGTCCCGTGCTCGCAGGTTGGCTCTCGTCGATCGACCGCTCGCGGCTCTCGGGTCACGACAGGATCATCGTGCTGCGCGCTGACCAGCGGATGGCGTCGCACTATGCCGCCCGCGTCTATGGCGACATGGCGTCCGTTGTCGATGCCATGTCGGAGTTCGACGACCTCGAGCCCGAGTTCGTGGCCGAGGCCGCGGCCGCGGAGGTGCGAGCCGCCCTCCGGCTGACACGGCAGGCTGCCGATGGCGAGATGGCCCTCGCCCTCGAGTTGCGCAACCGCCTCCCGCAGGTGTTCGCCCTGCTGGCCGTCGGAGCGATCGATCCTCGGCGGGTCCGAACCATCGAGATGGCCACGAGTCACCTCGATGCGGCAGCCGCCGACGCTGTGGTCGCCCGGGTGATCGATGATGCGCCACTGATGACGACCGGGCAGCTGAGAGCGAGGCTTCGTCGCCTCTGCATGGAGGCAGACCCCGATGAGGCGAAGGCCCGGTACGAGTCAGCCGTTGATCAGCGTCGCGTGGTCGTCGAGGCCACCGAGGCGGGCACGGCGAACCTCATGGGGCTCGACCTGCCCGCGGATCGTGTCGCTGCGGCGTCACGACACATCGACGAGATCGCCCGGAGCCTCCGTGGGACCCATGAGGACCGCAGCATGGACCAGCTACGAGCCGATGTGGTCATGGATCTGCTGACCGGAGCATCCATCACCGGGAAATCCCGGCCGAGGGGAGTCGTCGACATCAGGGTCGATCTCGAGACGCTCGTGGGCCTGGCCGACCGTGCTGGCGACATCGATGGGTTCGGCCCAGTCATCGCCGACGTCGCCCGCCGGGTCGTGACGGATCAGCCTGACGCCGAGTGGCGATTCACGGTCACGGACCGCGCGTCAGGCCGCACGATCACGGGTACCACCGGGCGGAGGCCCACGGCCGCTCAGCGGCGCCGCATCCAGTCCCGGTCGGTCACCTGTGCCTTCCCTGGATGTCGCATGCCTGCCACACGCTCCGACCTCGATCACGACGTCGCCTTTGCCGACGGAGGACCGACCACCGACGCAAACCTCGGTCCGCTGTGTCGTCGTGATCACGTCATCAAGCACAAGGCTGATTGGAAGAAGGCCTCCCTCGCCGACGGAGGGACCTCGTGGATCAGCCGTCTCGGACACCGCTACGAGACGAGGGGCTCGCCTCCCTGATCGCCACCGCCACCGTGGTGCCACGGATCCTCCCATCGGTCTGCCTCGAGCGCCTCCGGGCGTCTCAGGGCGGGGTGGAGGCGAGAACCCTGCGGTCGGCCCGAGCAGAGACCTCCCGGTGACCTCACGGTGGCTTCACGGTGGCCTCCTGGCTGTCCCGCGCCTTTCTGGCGACTCATTGATGGCTGTCTGGCGACGGTTCGATGACTGTTGATGACCGTCAGCGACTGCCTGATGACTGTTTGGCGACTGCCAGCGACTGTCTGGTGACTGTGTGGGGACTGCCAGCGACTGTGTGATGGCTGTTTGGCGACTGCCAGCGACTGTCTTGTGATTGTGTGGGGACTGCCAGCGACTGTGTGATGACTGTTTGGCGACCGTTGGTGACTGTGTGATGACTGTTGGCGGACTGTTTGGGAACTGTTTGGGGACTGTTTGGGGACCGCCAGCGACTGTGTGATGACTGTTGGCGGACTGTTTGGGAACTGTTTGGGGACTGTTTGGCGAACGTGGGTCGGACGACTCATTCTTCCCTCCCGCCGTCAAGGAGCAGGGCGCTGCGTCCGATACTCGCTCTGGTGGGTGCAGCCCACCTGTCAGGTGTCATTGGAGGAGACATGAGCAAGGTCTTCGTGGGTTCGGTCCTACTTCCCGGAGAATCGGGCCCTGGGCTCGAGGCGTCCTTTCAGATGGATGACGAGCACGTGAAGCTGGTCGCCGGTGTCGACGAGCTGGGGACGTGGAATCCTCACGAGTGCGACATCGTCCCGTCTGGCAAGGGCTCGTTCCGCCTCGCCCTCGGTGGCGAGGAGCTCATCTTCACGCCGTCGTCGCCATCGTCGTTCGCCGAGGCGATGCAACTCCCGCTCCAGCCGGAGTCGATCAAGCCTTCGACGAATCCGACGCCGGCAACGAACGTCGCGGTGATCGAGGAGCCGCCCGCACCGAAGTACGACTACGACGCCGCTATCGACGAGCTCGTGGCGAAGGTGAAGCCGCTCAAGAGCATCGACGACGAGGATGACATCCTCTCGAAGCCCATGCTCGCGATGATCCTGGTCATCGCCGGAGCCCTCATGGTGGGTCTCCTCAGCATGACCTTGATGCTCTGATCGAAGTCCCGTGATCGTGCGGCCCGGGTATGGGGACCCGGGCCGTTGCGCGTTCGCCGACATCACGGGTCGGTACGGCCGAGCCGCCCAGCCCGTCGGGGCGTGATCAGCCCTCGTCGGGCTCGAGCGTGAGGGACGCGGAGTTGATGCAGTAACGCAGGCCCGTGGGCCCGGGTCCGTCGGGGAACACGTGGCCGAGGTGCGCGTTGCAGTTGGCACAGCGTGTCTCGGTCCGGACCATGCCCAATGAGGCGTCGTGCTCCTCGGTCACGGATGACAGGTCGATCGGCGCCGTGAAGCTCGGCCAACCGGATCCGGAGTCGTACTTCGTCGCAGAGCTGAAGAGCGGCTCGCCGCACACGACGCACGCATACGTGCCGGAACGCTTCTCGTTCCAGTACTCGCCGGTGAAGGCCCGCTCGGTGCCGGCCTCCTGGGTCACGTGGTACTGCTGCGGCGTCAGCCGAGCCCTGAGCTCGTCCGCGGTGGGTGTCTCGTCCATTGACGAACGGTACCCCGGGCCCGGGGATGCGCTGACGGTGTCAGCGTCGGGGGGAGCCGTGGGTGGGAGGAGCCGCGGGTCGGGGGACCGGTGTTCACGACGTGCACCGGAGGGCCGGGAGGCCGGTCAACGGTCGATGATCGATGCGACGATGGCGGCGGCCTTGGTCGCATCCTCGGGAGTCACGCCGAGGTGGAACACCGCTCGGATCCTCGTCGGGCCGAGGACGAGCATGGCCACACCCTCGCCGAGCGCCTCGTCGACGACACGCGCGGGGTCCGGGACGTCGAAGTAGACGATGTTCGTGTGCACCGCACCCACGTCGATCCCTGCATTGCGTGTCCCCTCGATCGTCTCGGCAAAGGCCCGCGCATTCGCGTGGTCTTCGACGAGGCGTTCCCGGTGATGATCGAGGGCATGGAGCGCACCGGCGGCAATGAAGCCCGCCTGACGGAAGCCTCCTCCGAACATCTGCTTGAAGCGCCGCGCCCTCGAGATGAAGGCCTCGTCGCCCGCGAGCGCCGAGCCGATCGGGGCGCCGAGGCCTTTCGAGAAGCACACGCTGACCGTGTCGAATCCGGCGGCATAGTCGGCGACGTCGACGCCCGTGGCCGCGGAGGCGTTCCACAGCCTCGCGCCGTCGAGATGCGACGCCATGCCGAGCGACCTCGCCACCGAGGTGACCTCCTGCATCTGATCCAGGTCCCAGATCGTGCCCCCGGCCTCGTTGTGCGTGTTCTCCAGACACACGAGCGTGTGCGGCTCGTAGAGGTGGGAGGGGAGCGAGGGATGGGGCACGGGGACGGCGGACTCGAGCTGGTCGGCGGTGAAGGCCCCGTGGACCCCCGGGAGTCGCTTGAGAGTGACCCCCGAGTGATGGGCGGGACCACCCATCTCATGTGAACCGATGTGCGCAGACGCCTCGAGGACGACCACGTCGCCGGGCTCGGTGTGGCACCGGACGGCGACCTGGTTCGACATCGTCCCTGTCGGCACGTACATCGCCGCTTCCTTGCCGAGGAGGTTCGCGACTCGGGCCTCGAGCTCGTTCACGGTCGGGTCGTCGTGGTAGACGTCATCGCCGACGACGGCCTCGATCATCGCCCTTCGCATGGCGTCGGTCGGCGTGGTGACGGTGTCGCTGCGGAGGTCGATCATCACATGAAGTGCTTCGGCTGGAGCAGGGTGATGAGGATTCCGCCCCGACTGGCGATGTCACCCCACTGGCCAGTGTTGAGTTCGATCACTGCGCAGGCGGCCGTGCGCATCGCGGCGTGGGCGCCGGTGAGCGACTGGACCGTCATCGACCACGTCGGCTCATGGCCGACGAGCATCAGGCGACCGTGCCCGTTCCCATGGCGAGCGGCGACGCCGAGGGTTTCGGACACCGAGGCACCGTAGAGGGCGTCCTCGAGGACGAGGCGTGAGCTCCACCCGCCGCTGATCCTTGCCAGCTCCGCCGTCGAGCGCGCCCTGGTGGCCGTCGACGACACGACGAGTTCGGGGACGAGACCGAGATCGCGCAGCACCTCACCCATGCGCTCGGCGGACCGCACGCCGCGAGCGTTCAACGGCCTGCTGTGGTCATCCATCGCGCCAGCGTCCCAGTCGGACTTCGCGTGTCTCAGGAGCATCAATTCCATGGCGGGGATGGTACCCGCAGTGGCTTCCCCCGGGTTGCTCGACGTCGTGTGGGACGTCCCCGGCGTCGCTATGCCGACAGCGCCAGCAGGATCTGCGCCGCGAAGTACGCGGGGAGGCCGACGAGCCGATTGGCGAGGGCACGGCTGACGAACTGCTGGCGGGCGACCAGGATGTCGCTCGCTGCGAAGAGGCTCGCGCCGAGGGGGATGCGTGGATCGGGGTCGGTGCCGAGGGTGCCGAACGCCATGGCCACCATCACCCCGATGATGATCACGTAGGCGGTGAGGGGCACCGCGAGTTCTGCGGGGCGGTGCGGCGCGAGCCACCGGAGGACCGCGATCCCGACGACGACCATGCCCGCTGCCGCGGCCGCGATCCATCGGGGGTCGAGACCGCCTCGCGAGGTGAACGCGGCGATGTAGGCGACATGGGCGCAGGCGAAGGCCACGAGGCCGGTCACGAACGCCGCACGGCCCTCGAACGACAGAGAGAGGTCGCCCGCCCACGAGGCCACGAGTGCCACGGCGACCAGCACGGCATAGGTGGTCCAGTCGTCGACGACGACGACGAGGAGCAGGATCACCCCGGTGGACGCCGCCATCTTCGCGAGGCGGCTCGCCATGGAGGACCGATCGGAGGTGGCTGCGGAGGCGATCGCGAGGACGACGATGGCGGCGACGAGGGCAGTGAGGCTTGAGGTCACGTCACCATTCTCGTGGATGCCCGTGGAATCCCGCGAGATCTCGTGGATGTGGGCGTCGCGGTGAGCCGGCGCTTGGCGAGTGTTCGATGCCGATTCGCTGTGGCGACAAGGGCAGTCTCCACGATGGCAGGGACAGTCGCGGTCACATCGCCGACACGACGTGGTCGATGCAGGCCGTGAGGGCCATGACGTCCGCCGTCGGGATCGTCGGGAAGGTCGCGATCCTCAGCTGGTTCCTCCCGAGCTTCCGATACGAATCGGTGTCCACGATCCCGTTGCCGCGAAGGTGGAGGTTGACCTCATCGGCCGGCACGTCATCGTCGAGATCGATGGTGACGACGGTGGTGGACCTGAATCGGGGCTCGGCGACGAAGGGCCGTGCGTACGACGACGCCTCGGCCCACCCATAGAGGTGGTCGGACGAGGCGGTGGCGATCGCCTCTGCGGCGGCGATCCCGCCCCCCTCGGCCAGGCTCCTGATCCGCGCACGGAGCAGGAAGAGCGTCGCGAGTGCGGGGGTGTTGGAGGTCTGGTCCTTGAGGCTGTTGTCGATGGCGGCGACGAGCGACAGGAATGGCGGCACCCAGCGCCCGGACGCCTCGATCCGGCTCGCCCGCTCGATCGCCTTCGGGCTCATCAGCGCCACCCAGAGTCCTCCCTCCGAGGCGAGGGCCTTCTGCGGGGAGAAGTAGTAGGCGTCGGACTCCGCAGCGTCGATGGTGACCGCCCCTGCAGCGGAGGTGGCGTCGACGAGGACCAGCTCGTCTCCGAAGCGCCGGTAGGCCGCACGCACACCCGTCGAGGTCTCGTTGTGGACGAACGCCGCCGTATCGACACCGTCCACGGGCTCCGGATCCGGCGCCGAACCGGGCTCCACCTCGATCACGACGGGATCCTCCAGATGGGGTGCGCCCCGCGTGACGGAGGCGAACTTGCCGGAGAACTCACCGCAGGTGAAGTGCGCGGAGCGTTCGTCGATCAGCGCGAATGCGGCGGCGTCCCAGAACGCCGTCGCGCCTCCCACGCCGAGGACCACCTCGTACCCATCGGGAAGGTCGTAGAGCTCGGCGAGGCCGGATCGGATGTCCGCGACGACGTCCTTGATGGTGGCCTTGCGATGGCTGGTGCCCATGTAGCCGGTGCCCGTCGCGGCGAGGTCGACGAGGGTATCGACGGGGACCCTGCTCGGGCCTGAGCCGAAGCGCCCATCTGAGGGGAGGAGGCCGGGGGGTATCGTGATCGAAGAGCCGTCGCGCATGCGTATCGTTCGCCCTCAGTCGATGGGACAGGGGAGAGTAGCCCTCGTGACAGACCGCACATCAATCTCACAGCGTGCCATCGCGGTTGAGCCTTCCGCGACGCTATCGATCACGAACAAGGCCACGCAGCTGCGAGCAGAGGGCAAGCCGGTGATCGGCTACGGGGCAGGGGAGCCGGACTTTCCTACGCCCGCACCGATCGTCGCCGCAGCAGTGGCCGCCGCCGAGGATCCGAAGTCACACCGGTACTCGCCTGCGGCAGGGCAGCCGGCGCTGCGAGAGGCGGTCGCCGTCAAGACGCTCCGCGACTCGGCCTACGAGGTCGCCAGCGAGCAGGTCGTCATCACCAACGGTGGCAAGCAGGCGGTCTACCTGACCTGCCAGGTCCTCCTCGACCCGGGTGACGAGGTGCTGCTCCCCTCGCCGTACTGGGTGACCTATCCGGAGGCGATCGCCCTGGCCGGTGGTGTGACGGTGACGATTCCGACAGATGAGTCGACGAATTTCACCGTCACCGTCGACCAACTCGAGGCCGCAGTGACCGACCGCACGAAGATGCTGAT
The DNA here is from genome assembly GCA_963792405.1 of uncultured Acidimicrobiia bacterium. Lineage (GTDB taxonomy): Bacteria > Actinomycetota > Acidimicrobiia > Spongiisociales > UBA5794 > SZUA-442. The sequence goes on along the minus strand of CAWBVU010000006.1, from coordinate 1,001,654 downwards.
CTTCGTCAGCCCCTCCAATCCCACGGGTGCCGTCTACTCCGAGGCCCAGGTGCGAGAGGTCGGTGAGTGGGCCGCGGAACGCGGGATCTGGGTCATGACGGACGAGATCTACGAGCATCTCGTGTACGGCGGCGCCACCTTCCACTCGATGCCCGCCCTCGTGCCCGAGATGGCGGAGCGATGCGTCGTCGTCAACGGTGTCGCCAAGACCTACGCCATGACGGGGTGGCGAGTCGGCTGGCTCATCGGCCCGACCGAGGTCGCCAAGGGCGCCACGAGGATCCAGTCACACCTGTCGTCGAACGTCAACAACGTCGCCCAGGCCGCGGCCCTGGAAGCCGTCACCGGGTCCCTCGATGCGGTGGCCATGATGAGGGAGGCGTTCGATCGCCGCCGCCGCACCATGGTCTCGATGCTGAGGGACATCGAAGGGGTCACCTGCCAGGACCCACAGGGCGCCTTCTACGCATTCCCCAACTTCACGGGCCTCCTCGGGCGTCCGCTCGGCGGACGCACCGCCGACACCACGATGGACCTGGCGGCGCTGCTCCTCGACGAGGTCAACGTCGCGATCGTGCCGGGTGAGGCATTCGGGGCGCCCGGCTATGCGCGGCTGTCGTTCGCCCTGTCCGACGACGACCTCGTCGAAGGGCTCGCGAGGATCGCGGCGCTCGTGTCCTCCAGCTAGTCCGCGGCAGCGCCGCCGTCCGCGTCCCCACCGGGGGCGAAGCGGTCGAGTGCGGCGTAGAGGGCCTTGACGGCGTCGTCGAACGGGTCGATCACCGACATGTGATCCGTACCCGCCAGCTCCGTCAGGACGGCCGAGTCCCCTGCAGCGTCGACATACCCGCGAGAGTGCTCGACGGGGACCGTCTCGTCCACGGAGCCGTGGATGACGTGGACGGGATGCGGCGGTGACGAGGGGAGCCGAGCCAGGACCCAGAGCTCCGGAAGCTCGCCAACGGTGCCCCCGAGCCATGCGGTGATCGGGTCGTCGTCCCCGGCCCCGAGCGACGAGATGCCATCGATGTCGAGAACCGGCGCGAGGGCGACCGCCGCGGTGAGTGGTGCATCCTCGGCCCCCCTGACGGCGAGGTACCCGCCAGCCGAGTGTCCCACGGCGATGACGGGGGTGGGACCGCCGATCTCGCCGGCGTGGTCACGGACCCAGCCCAGCGCGGTGGCGACGTCCGCGAGGGTGTCGGCGACGGCGCCGGGTCCTCGCCGGTACTCCACGTTCACCGTCGTCCATCCACCCATCGCGAGGTGGGCGGCGAGCGGGTCCATGAGGTCCCGCGCCCAGACCGGCCTCCAGAACCCGCCGTGGAGCAGGACGACGATGCCCCTCGAAGGTTCGGGCACGCGTACATCGAGGACCTGGTCGGCGTCCGGTCCGTACGCCACCGTGCTCGGCGGAGCGACGAGCTCCGCCCACAGGTGGTCGATGGCATTGATGTAGCCGACGGTGCCCCGCCCCACGATCACACGATCGGCTGCCGGCGCCGTCACCGAGGTTCGCCTCCAGCTGTCGCGCACGTGGATGTTCGAGATGTGGACCTCGACGGTGGGCCGCGCCACGGCGACGAGGGCATCGTGGATCGCGTAGGAGTAGTGGCTCAGGGCGCCGGCATTGATGATGATGCCGTCGCTCCTCGGCCCCTCATCCTGGATCACGTCGATGATGGCCCCCTCGTGATTCGACTGGAACGTCGCAACGCTCGCTGCGAGGCGATTTGCGTGGCGCCTCCAACGGGCCTCGAGTTCCGGAAGCGTCTCATCACCGTAGATCTCGGGCTCGCGCTTGCCCAGCATGTTCAGATTCGGTCCGTTGACGATCAGGAATCGCATGGGCCGAGTCTCCACGGTCCGAGCCGGTCACGCAAGCCGGGGCTCGTGATCAGTGCGCAGCGACGCGGCCCGCTCGAGTGTCGACGGATCGACGATGCCCGTGACGATCGGCCTGCCTGCGGCGACCTGGTCGACGAAGGCCCTCGACACCGCATCCGTCGTCACGGCAGCGGCGTCCGCGACGCTCCCGGTGGCCGAGGGATCCATCGGGATTCCCAGCGCCTCGTACACGGGGACGAGGACCTCGTTCACCGACTCCGGATCGGCGACGACGATCATGCCCCCCACCTGTGCTGCGGAACGGGTGAGGCGCTGTCCGACACCCATGACCTTGCGCCGCCCGAGCACGTGGACGCTGTAGCTCCCGGCACAGTACTCGTTGGGGATCTCGCCGACCGTCCCCTCCACCCCGAGGGTCGCCAGCGCCGCCACGACGGCCTCAGCGAGCGTGGAGAACCTCTCATGCATCGTGCTCGCAGGATCCTCCGCCGGCAGGGTCCATGCGAAGCGGATGATGGTCGGTGAGAACACAACGGCTCTCCCTCCCGCGATGCGCACCGTCGTGTCGTACCCATGTGCACGGGCGATGCGCACCGCCGCATCGAAGCCGTTCGTGAGCGTGTCGTGCTTGCCGAAGGCAACGACCCTGTGAGGGGTGCCGACCTGGAGGGTCTCGGGAAGCGAGCCCTCCGTGACCCCGAGGAGTGTCGCCCTGGACACGGCGGTGTCGAGGGGCGCATCGCCGGTGAGCTGGCCATCGATCACCGTGAGGGACGACGACCTGGTGTCGCTGGTCATGGTCGGAGGCTAGGTGATGTCGGTTACCGGGAGTCCCTGCCAAGCTTCCCCCATGAACCGTGCCTTCGCCCTCGCCGTGATCGTCGCTGTCGCTGCGTCGGTTGCGGCGTGCGGTGACGCCGGGCCGCTCGACGGGGTGGGCGACCTCACACGGGACGTGGTCCGCGGCGACACGACGACCACGACGGTCGTCGTCGCGGTCGCTGCGGGCCAACCGGACGAGGGCCTCGTGGAAGCCACCGACCTGTTGTGGTTCAACGATGAGATCGAACCCCAGTTCGCAGGTGAGAGCGACGACGTGATCGCAGCCGTGTGGGCGCGACGGCTCCCCGGTCGGTTCGTGCAGGCCTCCCGGCGGGAGATCGCAGCGGCGATGCCCGCCCTCTCGTTCCCCTCGCTCGTGCCACAGCAGGTCCGGTGGATCACGAGCCAGCTCGTCTACAACGAGACGAGCGGGACCCTCGACCCTGACACGTCTGCGGCGTTCGGCCTCTGGACATCCGAGCCCTATCAGGTGGACACGTCGCGAATCGGCGTGCTCCGCGTCGGGAGGGCGCAACCCGATGTCCCGTCTGCACGCTCGGAGATCTCGGTCACCGCTGTGCCCGATGGCGTGAGCCTCGGTTGGACGGAGTCAGGCCATCGCTACGAGCTGTTCTGCCGGTCCGAGGTCTCTGAGGAGCTCTGCGTCGAGGTCGCGGCGTCGTCGGTTCCGCTCGCGGGCCTGGCTCCCTGAGGACACGAATGCCCGTGACGGCTCCGTGTCGTCGGTTCTGTGTCGTCGGTTCTGTGTGTGTGTGTCGGCTGGTTCTTGACGGGATGCACGTCCGTGTCAGTCGGTTCTGTGTCGTCGGTTCTGTGTCGTCGGTTCTGTGGGTGTGGCTGGTTGCCTGACGCGATGCATGTCAGTGATGGGGGTTCTCCTCCCTATCGTTGACCGCTGATGCACGGTGGATTCGGCGCGTTCATGCGCCACGACGAGACGCAGGCCCCCGAGATCGACAGGGTCCTCCTGTCGCGCGTCATGTCGTACGCGAAGCCGTATCGCGGCCTCCTCGTCGTGATCCTCGTCACCATCGCCGTGATCACCGGCCTCTCGATCGTGCCTCCGCTCCTCATGCGCACGCTGATCGACACGGCGATTCCGGAGGAGGACCTCGCCCTCGTCACGTGGCTGGGCCTCGGGATGGTGGCGATCCCCCTCATCAACGGCGTCGTCGGGGTGCTCCAGCGGAGGGCGACCGCGGAGATGGGTGAGGGCATCATCTACGACCTGCGGCGTCAGCTCTTCGACCACCTCCAGGCGATGTCGCTCGGCTTCTACACGAACACGAAGACCGGTGAGCTGATGTCCAGGCTCAACTCCGATGTTGTCGGCGCACAGCAGGCGGTGAGCAGCACCTTCGTGACCCTGGTGTCGAACGTGTTCTCGGTGGTGGCGACGCTGGTCGTCATGATCAGCCTCGAGTGGCGCCTCACCCTCATCGCGGTCTCGATCCTGCCGCTCTTCATCGTCGCCTCTCGCCAGGTCGGCAAGCGCCTGCGGTCCGTGCGGCGCAGACAGATGGAGGCCAACGCCGACATGACGGGGATGATGCAGGAGACCCTCTCCGTGTCGGGAGCCCTCCTCGTGAAGCTCTTCGGCAGGACGTCCTACGAGTCGGGCCAGTTCGGGACCCGTGCAGCATCCGTTCGCGATCTGGGAGTGACGCAGGCGGTGATCGGACGATGGTTCTTCATGGCGCTCGGACTGGTCTCTGCGCTCGGGACCGCCGTCACCTTCTGGCTCGGAGCAGTGATGGTGATCAACGACACGATCACGATCGGCACGGTCGTCGCCCTCGGTGCGTATCTCGCGGCGCTCTACGGGCCGATGTCCGCGCTCGCAAACGCTCGTGTCGAATTCACGACCTCGCTGGTGTCGTTCGAGCGGGTCTTCGAGGTCCTCGACATGCCCGTCGACGTCCCGCCTCCCGCCGATCCGGTGGAGCTCGACCCCATCGTGGGCTCCGTGGCCTTCGACGACGTCTGGTTCTCCTACGACGACACCATCGACTCGGGGCTCGAGTCGGTACGGCGGTTCGGCTGGGGGGATTCCGGCCGCGCCGAGGAGGCCGTCAGGCGTGCGCCGTCTGGCTGGGTCCTGCGGGAGGTGGCCTTCGCGATGGAGCCCGGCAGCACCGTGGCCCTCGTCGGTCCGTCCGGTGCGGGCAAGACCACGCTCACCTACCTCGTTCCGAGGCTCTACGACGTGACGAGGGGAGCGGTGCGCATCGATGGCGTCGACGTGCGCGATCTCGACCCCGACACGATCGCCCATGCCGTGGGGGTCGTCACCCAGGAGACCTACCTGTTCCACGACACGATCGAGGCCAACCTGCGATATGCGAATCCGTCGGCGACGGCGGACGAGCTGGTCGCCGCGGCGAGGGCGGCCAACATCCTCGACTTCATCGAGTCGCTGCCGGAGGGGATGCAGACGAGGGTCGGGGAGCGCGGCTATCGCCTGTCGGGTGGTGAGAAGCAACGGATCGCCATCGCCCGTGTCATCCTCAAGAACCCTGCCATCCTGATCCTGGACGAGGCCACCTCGCACCTCGACGCCAGGTCCGAGCGACTCGTCCAGGACGCCCTGGAGGGAATCATGGCGGGACGCACCTCGCTCGTCATCGCCCACCGGCTCTCCACCGTGCTCACGGCGGACCAGATCGTGGTCGTCGACCAGGGTCGGGTCGTGGAGAAGGGCACCCACGACGAGCTCCTCGACGCCGCAGGCCTGTACGCCCACCTGTTCGAGACCCAGTTCCGTGTCGCGCCCGGTGGGCCCGTGAGGCCGGCGGCCCTCATCCCCGCCATCCTGTGCCTCGTCGCCGCGGGAGGATGCTCCTCGTCGATGACGATCGACGCGTATGCCGAGGCACTCGGCGAGGAGGCCGATGCCTACGTGGTGGAGTCCCAGGATCTCTCCTACGACTACCAGCGATCCGTCGAGGACGGTGTCGCCGCGCTGGCCGAAGCTGGCGGGGACGACACGCTCGAGGCGGCGGTTGGCCTGGTGCGCAGCGAGACCGTCGCCTACCTCGCTCTCCTCACGGATGTGACGGGGCGCTACCTCGAGGGGCTCGAGGCCCTCGAACCGCCTTCGGAGGTCGCCTCCGCCCACGATGCCTACGTCGCCGCCGTCGACGGCGTGTACCGGGCGATCCCCTCTGCGCGCGACGCGGCCGAGGCAGCACCCGATCTGGACGGCATCAGGCTCGCCCTCACGTCGTCCGGCTTCGCCGACGGCCAGCTGCGCTGGACCTCGACATGTACCGCCCTCGAGCAGGCCGTGCGCGATGAGGGCCGTGGCGTCGACCTTCGGTGCGAACGCCCGGCAGGTGACCGATGACGGGACGCTACGACATGTGGGACCAGGGTGAGGAGGTGACCGTGAAGGTTCCGCGCAGCGGGGGCGAGAACGTCATGGTGCCCGTCATCCGTGCCATCGCCCGTTCCGTCCGGGACCTCGAGCTCGTGATCCTCCAGCGCAGGGACGACCCGAGCGAGTCGGTCCGTGGTGCCTACGAGATCCCCGGTGGACGCTGGAGGGCGGGTGAGGACCCCATCGATGCGATCGGCAGGGAGCTGGGTGAGGAGACGGGGCTGGTCCTCGAACGCGTCGAAGGCATCGACGTCGACCGCATCGATGAGCGCCGTGCGATCGCATCGGTGTCACCGCTCGTGGTGGTCGCGGGCGTGGACGGTGCGTTTCCCGCCCTCCACGTCGTGCTCGTCGCCGACGTCTCAGGCGAGCCGAGGAGCCTCCCGGGCGAGAGCGCCGATGTGCGGTGGTGGCACATCGAGGACCTCCGCCGGACCATGGACCGTGACAGGGGCGCCTTCGTCCCATCGACGTTCGCTGCGCTCACGGCCTATCTCGCCCGGTGGGACTCGCTCGGTCACTGAGCGAGGTGTCGCCGGGTCGGCGCGTTCGCCGGCTCACGCGTCGTCGTGGGCTCGGCGGGGCGCTGAACAGCGTCGAGCTCGTCGAGGTCGGCCACCATCTTGCGGGCCTCCGGCACGACCAGGACGGGCCGCCCGGACTCCAGCATGACCCTCGCCGACACACTCTCCCAGGCGTCCTTTGCGAAGATCTGCTTGGTGGCGCCCAACAACACGACGTCGGCGCCGAGCCTGTCGGCCGCATCGGAGATCGCCGCGGCCGCATCGGCACCTTCCAGGACCTCGACGACGCACGGGATGCGAGCCGACTCGAGAGCGTCGCGGACGGGATCGGTCAGGCGTTTGCCTCTCTCGGAGAGGTACTGGGCGGCCAGCTGATCCTCATCCACCTGCTGGTCGTGGAGGGGGTGCCAGTCGTCCGTCGTGAGCTCCTCGAGGAAGGAGTGGGGTACCTCGATCACCGTGACGATCGTGACGCTCCCCGTACCTCCGATCAGGTGGCGGGCGAACTCGACCACGGGATCGGGATTCAGTGCACCAGCGGTGGCCACGAGGACGTGCATCGCGGTCAGCATAGGAGCCGTATCCGGATGGCGCATGCCGGGCGGGGTGCAGCCGACTCCGGCTCAGGCCTCCTCGGCCTCGAGCACGGCAGCAGGGGCCGTCGTGTGCTCCGACTCGTCTGCCACGGACTTGAGGAACGGGAATCCCGCCGTCTCCCACGCCGGGAAGGCCTCCTCGTTGGCGACGTCTTCGTTCCGCTCGGTCGCCATCTCGAGGCGGAACTCGAGGTAGTCGCAGTACGCCTGGTACGGATCGTGCGCGGGCAGGATCTCGGCGATCTTGAGCAGAAGGGGCTCGAACACCGATGCCCTCCACTTCATCGCGGCGACGGCCTTGCCGGTGGGCGACGGCCTGCCGTACTTCGCCTCGTGGTAGGCGAGGTCGCTCAGGATCACCCTCGCCTGGTTCTCCGAGATGTCGACGCCGGTGATCTGGCGGAGGCGCTCGGAGTGGAACTGGCGACCGCCGACCTTCACCCGCATCTTCACGTTGGTGCCGTTGTCAACGGGGATGAGATCGATGTCCTCGACGGCGAAGCCGAGGTTGTTGAGCCTCTCGATGCGCTGTCGGATGCGGAAGTGGTCGCCCGCCGTCACGATGAGCGAGGTCGTCAGCTCGGTCCACAGGGCGTGGTAGCGCGCAGAGATGTCCTCGCCGAGGAACAGGTCGGCCTCCTCGATATCGACGCCGCGCTCGGCCGCGATGTCGGCCATCTCCCCGGCGACGTTCACCTCCATGATGGCGAGATCCTCCATGCGCTGGCCCCGGGACAGCTCATCGTGGATGCGCGACGTCTCCGCATCGATCATGACGGCCTCGATCGAGGATGCATCCCATCGATAGAGGATGTTCGACAGCGAGCAGTCACCCCAGTACAGCCCCGCGAGGTGGAGCTCGACGAGAAGACCTGCGAACGCGTCGAGGAGGGCGTCGCGCCGCCCACCGAACCCGATGCCGGACAGGAGATCCCTGTACGGGAAGGCGTGTGACACGTACCGCGTGATGATGGTGCCTGCTCCTTCCTCGTCCCGAGGGACCCACGGTCGCTCCACGTACCCCACGGCCCTCGCCGTGTGCCGGGTGATGTCCTCCATCGCCCGCAGGGTGTCGAACTCGTGCTTGGCGAGATCCAACGGCAGCTCCTTGACCGCATAGATGCCCTCGCGATAGGCCACGAACACCACCGGGTGTCGGTGGATGCCCTCGGGCATGTCGACGAGCCGGGGGGTCTCCCAGTCGGAGATGGGGATCGACCAGTCGAGGTCGATGAAGTCCGGGTCACCCGACCGCGTGTGGATGTAGGGGGTGCGCTTCATGGTGTGTGCCAGTCAGAGTTGTCCCGGTCAGAGACCGGGATCGACGGGTCGGGCTCTGTGGGGTCCGGGTCGCCCGACTGCGCATGGTTCGTGGGGAGGAAGGGAGTGCGTGTCATGGTGAATCCGGGAAAGGGATCGCCCTGAGCCGTGCAAGGCGTTCGTTGATCGCCGCTACCTCGTCGCGGTGCTCCTCGTCGATCGCCCTGTTGATGGTGTGCCGGTACGCCCCCGGGTCCTGGATCGTCCTGTGCATGTGCTTCTCCGACCACCCTGCATCGATCCGCGCGTCCTCGATCTGCGCGAGTCGGTCCTCGAGCAGCGCGATCTCCGCGGCGACCGACGCCGGGTGCCTGCCCTCGTCCTCGAGTGTGCGTGCGGCACTGCGCAGCTGGTCCCTTCGACCCTCGATGCGTTCGCGCTCGGCCCTGTCGAGGGAGGTGTCGTCGAGCCGACGCGACAGGTCGCGGATCTCATTGAGGAGCTCGTCGATCTTCTGGGGCACGTTCCCATCCCTCATCCCGGTCGGGTCCACCCGCCGTCCCCGGTCGCGTCTGTGACCCGGGCTGCGGACCGTGGACGCACGACTCTAGAGCATGCGTCGACCCCCTTCTGCCCTCGGGGTCGTTCTCTCGACGGTCCCGAAGTGGTCTCGAGGCTGGGCCCACGCATCGCGGTCGAGAGACGAATGGTCAGGCACGTCGATCTATGCGTCCGAGTTCTCGAGGTGGTCGAGGCTGGGCCGACGCATCGTGGTCGAGAGACGAATGGTCAGGCACGTCGATCTATGCGTCCGAGTTCTCGAGGTGGTCGAGGCTGGGCCGACGCATCGTGGTCGAGAGACGAATGGTCAGGCACGTCGATCTATGCGTCCGAGTTCTCGACGTGCTCGAGGTCGAGGCGAGGGTCGACGCGTTGTTGTGGCGAGGGACGAATGGTCAGGCACGTCGATCTATGCGTCCGAGTTCTCGAGGTGGTCGAGGCGAGGGTGACGCGTCGTTGTGGCGGGGCGAATGGTCAGGCACGTCGATCTATGCGCCCGAGTTCTCGAGGTGGTCGAGGCGAGGGCGACGCGTCGTCGTGGCGGGGCGAATGGTCAGGCCCTTGTAGCCGGACGTGAATCCCGCCGCGACGAGGAGTGGGGCGAGGCGATGGTCGCGCGCATCGACGTCGTCGATCGACGCGATCGACGCACGCCCGTGATCCATCGCGAGGCTGCGGATGGCCGACGTCGTGACGTCGTCGTCCGCGCCGAAGGTGGCGATCCTGCGCCCGCGATGGTCCATCCATGCGATCGGCACGCCGTCGGTGAGCACGACGGCCGAGCCCGCCCGCCGCTCGGGACGGCCGGGGGTCTCCGGCCAGGGGATCGATGCGCCGAACGGGTTCGCCGGATCGACGGCCGCGAGCGTCACGGTGCCGCCCGACGCCGAACGCAGGCGTTCGATCGCGCCGGGCAACCCGAACTGGGCTCCCCCCATGCCCTCGATGAAGTAGCCCCTGCGGAGGACGCCGACGTCCTCGAGGGATCCGAAGGCCGGATACAGGCCTGCGAACCCGCCCGGGATGCCCTCGGCGAGCACGACATCCCTGGTCACGACGCCGTAGCGTTCCGCGAGGGTCCGCACGACGTCGAGGGCCCGCTCCTCCGCAGTCGCCGCACCTCTGAGGCGATCGACCAGATACCAGCGACCGGCGGCGTGTGGGGGAGTGGCGATCGGGCCCCTGCGGCCGCTCGGTGCCCTCGGCCGGCGCGCGATGTACGCGCGGACAGGGGCGAGCGAGTCGTTCGTCACGATTCCCGCCCACACGAGGTCCCAGATGGCATCGGCGACGTCGGACGGGTCGCCACCCCCCGAGGAGGTGTACAGCTCGGTGAAGAAGCTCGCGCCGTCGCGCTCGAGGTGATCGATCAGGTGCTTGTGCAGCACGGTGTCGGGGGCATCGCCGGCACGGGGTCGAAGGAGGGAACCAATGCGATCCCTCGTCGCCAGGATGATGCGTCCGTCCTTGGTACCGATCGATCCCGCACCCACCCACACGACCGTGCCTGCGGCGAGGGCGGCATCGAGGTCGGTGCTCGCCGTTGTCGACCTCGCCGCGAGGATGGCCGAGTCGAGCACGCTGGCAGGGACCGGTGCACCGGCGAGGTGTGCGACGATCTCCGCGATCGGCGTCTGCGCCCTCCTCGCCTCGTCGCCTGTGATGCCGTGCCATCCGGGCAGGAAGCGGGCGAACTGTGCGGCGTCCACGGCCTCGACCTGATGGCGCAATGCCGCGAGCGAACGCCTGCGCAGCCTGCGCAGGACATCGATGGACACCCACTCCTGGTCCGAACCACCCGGGCGGAAGGCGCCGGGCCGCACCTTTCCTTCCCGCTCGAGCCTCCCGAGCACCTCCGTGACGGTGACGACAGGGAGGCGTGTGGCCGCGGACGCCTCCCTCGTCGTGAAGGGACCATGGGTGCGTGCGTATCTCGCGACGACATCGCCGAGGGGGTCGGGGACGGGTTCGAGGAGCTCGGAGGGAACGCCCGGGGCGGGCTGGAGCCCGATCGCATCCCGCATCCTCGCCACGTCCTCCGCGGCGACGAACACCTCCTCGTCGAGCGCGTGCCGGTACGCCCGTCCGGTGGCCGCGAGCTCTCCGAGCCACCCTGCGGCCATCGCCGGGTCCCTCATGCGCAGGCGCACATCGTCGACCGTGAGCGGCCCGAGGTCCCTGAGGAGGTCGTGGAGGCCGTCGATGGAGTACACGCGGCGCTCCTCCGACAGATGCTGGAGCTCGGCCTCGACGTCGGCGACGACCTGGGGATCGAGGAGGTCGCGGAACTCGGGTTCGCCGAGGAGCTCTGCGAGCAGGGTTCGATCGAGGGTCAGGGCGGCCGCCCTGCGCTCGGCGATCGGTGCGTCGTACTCGTACATGAACGATGCGATGAAGTCGAACATGAGCGACGAGGCGAAGGGGGAGGGACCGTGGGTGTCGACCTCGACGATCCTGGTGCGACGGGCATCGATGTCGCCGAGGAGCGTCACGAGTGCTGGCACGTCGAAGTGGTCCTTGAGGACCTCCCGATAGGTCTCGAGCATGATGGGGAAGGAGCCGTAGCCCTTCGTCACCTCGAGGAGGTTCGCCGCTTTGCGGCGTTGGAGCCACAGCGGCGTCCGCGTCCCGGGGCGACGCCGTGGCAGCAGCAAGGCACGGGCGGCGGACTCACGGAAGCGGGACGTGAAGAGCGCCGTGTCCCCGACCTCGTCGATCACGGACTCCTCGACGGTCGAGGCATCGATCGACACGATGCCGGTGTCGGGTGGTGTGTCGACGTCGGGGAATCGCAGCACGATGCCGTCGTCGGACCAGATGACGTCGACGGAACCTCCTGTCTCTGCCCGGAACCGGTTGCGGATCGCAAGCGCCCATGGCGCGTGGACCCGCCCACCGAATGGTGACAGGACCACGATGCGCCAATCGCCGATCTCGTCACGGAACCGCTCGACCACGATCGTGCGGTCGGTGGGGAGCACGCCCGTCGCCTCACGCTCCTCCTCCATGAAGGCCACGAGGTTCTCCGCGGCATGGTGGTCCAGCCGGTAGTCATGCGACAACGTGGTGAGCGCCTCGGCACGATCGAGGCCGGCGATCACACGTGTGAACGCCCCGACGGCCCTGCCGAGCTCGACGGGACGCCCCGGTGCGTCACCGTGCCAGAACGGCATCCGAGCTGCGGGAACCCCCGGCGCAGGCGTCACCGTGACCCGGTCGTGGCTGATGTCGTCGATCCTCCACGTCGTCGAACCGAGCACGAATGTGTCACCCGGGCGCGACTCGTAGACCATCTCCTCGTCGAGTTCCCCGACGCGGCCCCCGTCCGGCAGATTGACCGTGTACAGGCCCCTGTCCGGGATCGTCCCCGGGTTGGTGACGGCGAGCATCCTCGCATTGGACCTGGCGCTCACCACACCCGCCGAGCGATCCCAGACGATCCTCGGCCTGAGTTCTGCGAAGTCGTCACTGGGGTACCTGCCGGCCAGCATGTCGAGGACGGACTCGAACGTCGCCCGTGTCAGCGTCCGGAATGGCATGGCACGGCGCACGAGGTCGAAGGCCTCATCCACATCGACGTCCCCCATCGCGGTCATGGCGACCACCTGCTGGGCGAGGACGTCGATCGGGTTCTGGGGGATCGACGTCGACTCGATGTCGCCCCGATACATGCGCTCGACGACGACGGCGGTCTCGAGCAGGTCGCCCCGGTGCTTGGGGAACACCTTGGCCTTCGAGGCGACACCCACGTGGTGGCCGGCCCTTCCGACCCGCTGAAGCCCCCTCGCAACGGACGTCGGGGACTCGACGAGCACCACGAGGTCGACGGCGGCCATGTCGATACCGAGCTCGAGGGTGGACGTCGCCACCACGCCCCTCAGCTCCCCGCGTTTGAGGCGATCCTCGATGTCGATGCGCTGCTCACGCGAGACCGACCCGTGGTGGGCCTGGACGATCTCGTCGTCGGCGAGTCGGTTGAGCTCCGCTGCCAGGCGCTCGGCGAGGCCCCGGCTGTTGACGAACAGGATCGTGCTGCGATGGGATCGCACGAGCTCGAGGAGCCTCGGGTACATCGCGGGCCAGATGGACCGGCGCTTCGGGTCGAAGGCGCCCGGATCGACGGCATCGTCGCCGAGGTCATCGCCGGCGCGGTCGTCACCTTCGCTGGCCTCGGGTCTCGTCATGTCGGCGACAGGAACCACGATCTCGACGTCGAGGCTCGCATCGCTGTGCGCGTCGACGATGGTCACGGGTCGCTGCCGCCACGCCTCTCGCTCCACGGTGCCCCCGCCGAGGAATGCGGCGATGTCCTCGAGGGGGCGCTGGGTCGCCGACAACCCGATGCGCTGGATCGGGCCCCGTGCGATCGTTTCCAATCGCTCGAGGCTCAGTGCCAGGTGCGAGCCGCGCTTGGTGCCCGCCAACGAGTGGATCTCGTCGATGATCACCGTCTCGACGGATCCGAGGACGGTGTGCGCCCGCGAGGTGAGCATCAGATAGAGGCTCTCGGGTGTCGTGATGAGGAGGTCGGGTGGGCGCCGGATCATCGCCTGGCGCTCACTTGCCGGCGTGTCGCCGGTGCGCATGCCGACAGAGGGGAGGGCGACGTCGAGGCCGGCCCTGCGCGCTTCGGAGGCGATGCCCGTCAGTGGCGCTCGAAGGTTGCGATCGACGTCGTAGGCGAGCGCCTTCAGGGGGGAGACGTACAGGACCCTGCATCGGTCGACCTGATCGGGGAGCGGAGCGGTCGCGAGCCGATCCAGTGCCCAAAGGAATGCCGCCAGGGTCTTCCCGGAACCCGTCGGTGCGTGGATCAACGTGTGCTGTCCCGCCGAGATGGCCTCCCATCCGAGCGCCTGGGCGGGGGTGGGTGCCTCGAAGACCGCATCGAACCACGCCGATGTGGACGGTGAGAATCGGTCGAGGGCGGACATGGCGACAGGCTACCCACGGGCCATGACACGCATCAGGGGATGACGCAACCCAGAACCCTCAACCATGGGTTGAGGGTTCTGCGCAGGCCGTAATCCCAAGGCCTTGGGGGCGATCCCTCGACCCGTGGTGCAGGCGACCGCGAATGACAAAATCGACTTACCCACGGCTCTGTGGGTAAGACGATGGACACGGCGCGACCGCCGGAGGAACCGGGAAGCGTGCGGAGTGGTCGCTAAGGGGCGGTCGCGATGAAGGCCGCTGCGGCGTCGGGATCGACCGGGTTCGTGGCCTTCCGACCCTGCTTGATCGAGGTGCCGACGATCACGCCGTCGGCCGTCGACAGCATCGATCGCACGTTGTCGATCGTCACACCCGATCCGAGGTACACGGGGAGGGAGCTCGCGGCGACGACCGTGGCGAGGTCGTCGGCGTCCGCAGGCGCCCCCGTGCCGACGCCGGATACGACGACGGCATCGGCGCCCGCCCGTTCGACCAGATCGTGCGTGGCGTCCGTGAGGGAAAGGCCCGCAGGGGGTGTGGCATGCTTCACGAACACGTCCGCCATGATGGCGACGTCGGGGCACATCGCCGAGCGCATCCGGGCGATCTCCGCGGCGTTGCCCACGATGGGGCCCTGATCCGTGTACATGATGCCCGACAGGACGTTCACGCGGATGAACGTCGCGGCCGTCGCCGAGGCGACGGCGAGGGCGCCGAGCCCGTCGTTGCGGAGGACGTTCACGCCCGTCGGGAGGCGGGTCGCCTCGTAGACCGCGTTCACGGCGGAGGTCATCGCCGCGATGGTCACCTTCGGTGCATCGTCGGCGAAGAAGGGTGCGTCACCGAAGTTCTCGACCATCACGCCGTCGAACCCCGCCTCGGCGATCACCTCGGCATCGGCTACGGCAGCGGCGATGACGGCGTCGAGGTCCCCATCGAAGCCGGGTGAGCCCGGCAGCGGCCCGAGATGGACCATGGCGATGAGGCGCGGGAGTGCCACCTAGCCGGCCCTGGAATCGTGGGGGGCGCCGAACCGAACCTCGATGAGGCCGAGCCGCTCCCGCATCTAGTAGACCCTTGCGATCGTGAGCGCCTTCTCGGCGTACTCGCCGACCGCCTTGAGGCCCGTGTCCCGTGCCGGGACACGCTGGCACACGAGGCGGCACCAGTCTCCTGCCATCCCCTTGATCACCTGGTCCGTGTCCTCGGGGCCGAAGCGCCACGCCGCATAGAGCGGTCCCATCACCTCGACCCTGATGCCCTGGGCGGGGAATTCCTCCCCTGCCTGGGCGAAGGCGAACGGGAGTGTCTTCTGCCCCAGGGAGGCGATGTGGCGCAGGCGTGCGGTATCGGCGAGGGGGTCTGCGGCCTCGTCCTCGCCGGGCGCCTCCTCGAGGGGCGTGATGCGTCCGAGGATCGCGGCCTTGATGTCGAGGCCGTGCGCCCATGTCTCCATCAGCCGGATGGTGGCGAAGGTGCGTGCGCTCATCTCCCCGTAGATCCAAGGGACACGGTCGGTCGCCTGCATGCGTGACAGTGCGTCGACGACGTCGGCCCTGCCGAATCGCCACCACTCGATGATCTCCTGGTGACGGCGTCCCCTGCCCTTCTGGACGCCGATCGCGGTCCAGGCGTCCATGTCGGTGATGGCCTCTGCGTCGATCCTCGCCTGACCCTGTGCGAGCACCTCTGCGGCGAAACCCTCGGTGTAGGCGAGGTGGCTCACCGTGTCCTGGATCGTCCACCCCTCCGCAGGTGTCTTCGTGGCCCACTGACGATCGCGCAACGTCTGGAGGAACTGGTCGAGCTGTTGCTGCTCGGCGACCAGGTCCGAAAGAATCTCCCGCATCCGTGGGATTCTACTGCACCCCACGCTGCTCCACGATCAGTGCCCATGCTGGGTTCGGGAGCGCGCGCTCCGCTGATCGCTGTCAGTCCAGTGTGTTGAGCCTGTCGATCAGCGCCCTGAGCCGACCGTATCGGCGGCGGTCGAATGCGAAGGCGATCCTCGGGAGCTCGAGGTGGTCGTTCGTCGCCACTTCCGCATCCATCGGTGCGGTCGAGAAGATCCCGCCCTTCACGATGATGTCGGCGAACTCGGCGCTGAGTGACGGCAACACCGGCTCGGGAACCTCCCTGGTGAGCCTCAGGACGAGCAGGTCATCGACGAACCTCTGAGAGTGGTAGACGCGGAAGAAGCCCGTGATCTCCTCGACGGCGTCATCGATGGTGTCGACGACGCGGTACAGGTTCCTGTCGGCGGGAGCGATCATGCCCTTCTCGACGAGGGAGTCGCACAGCGCCAGCCACGGCTCCCAGTACCCGGACCCCTCCGCCTCGAGCATCACGATCGGATGGATGTCGGATTTGCCCGTCTGGATGAGGGTGAGCAGCTCGAATGCCTCGTCCATCGTCCCCCACCCACCGGGGAACAGGGCGAACGCGTCCCCCTCCTTGACGAACTGGACCTTCCTCGTGAAGAAATACTTGAAGTTGATGACTTTGCCCGGCGACAGGTACTCGTTTGCATCGTTCTCGAACGGGAGGCGGATCTTGACGCCGAACGAGGCGTCGGTGCCCGCCCCCTTGTTCGCCGCCTCCATGATCCCCGGACCCGCGCCGGTGATGACCATCCATCGCTGTTCGTCTGCCATGCGTCGACCGAACTCCTCGGCCAGCGCATAGTCCGGCGTGTCGGGCGAGGTCCTCGCGGACCCATAGACCGCGACCTTGCGGATGCCCTTGTGGGCGTCGAAGACCAGCGACGAGTACCGCAGCTCCTTGAGCGCCGTGTTCATCATCTTCACGTCTGCCCGCTCGGTGTCGTCGCGGAGCAGCTTGAGGGCGGTGACGATGATCTCCGTGACCAGGTCCTTCTCGCCACGTGACGGCTCGGGTCCCGCGGCCTCTGCCACGAGCGCCTCGATCATCGCGTCGAGGTGCTCGTCGTTCATGCGGTACTTCATAGGACACAAACCTAGGCCCCTGTTCCGGGGAAGCACGCCGCGACGGGCTCGGACCACCTCTCGCTCGAGCCGGCCGTCGGCGCCTCAGCGCACGATGCGCGCCTTGGTGGCGACGTTCCTTCGGTGCTCCATGGTCACGAAGATCGCGGCGTGCCGCCCGCACATCGGTGCTTCACTGCGATCGATCGTGACGGCGTCCCTGCCGCACACGATGCATCGGGGTGTCGGCTCGGGCTCGGCGCTCCGTTGGTGGTCCATACCGTCGCATCGGCATCGCTGGCGCGATCCTCGATGATCGTTCTCGGGTGTGTGATCGCGCTAGTCCGCGTTGCGGACCTGATCTCCACTGCCGGTGTGCGGTGTGTGGGCCCCTCCGATCCGTGCGGTGACCACACGACGCCGGTGCGACCTCGATCGGGGCACCCGCGGTGACGGGTTGGTAGGGTCTCGCCCAACGTCGCAGCCCGGCGACGATCGGCACGAGGAGGGCACCATGGTTCGCAAGCTGGGAGCGGAGTTCTTCGGGACCTTCTGGCTCGTACTCGGGGGATGTGGCAGCGCGGTCCTGGCGGCAGGCGTCACCGACGTCGGCATCGGATGGCTCGGGGTGGCGTTCGCATTCGGCCTGACCGTGCTCGTGATGGCCTTTGCGGTCGGGCACATCTCGGGGGGCCACTTCAACCCGGCGGTGTCGGTGGGCCTGTGGGCGGGGAAGCGCTTCGAGGCGAAGGACCTCCTTCCCTACGTCGTGGTCCAGGTCGTGGCGGCCATCGCCGCAGCGGCGGTGCTGTACGTCATCGCGAGCGGTGCCGATGGCTTCTCGACCGCGGACGGATTCGCCGCCAACGGATACGGCGATCATTCGCCGGGTGGGTACGGCCTCCTTGCGGCGCTCGTGGCGGAGCTCGTCCTCACGTTCATCTTCGTCTTCGTGATCCTCGGGGCCACCGACACGAGGGCACCTGCGGGGTTCGCCCCGATCGCCATCGGCCTCGCCCTGACCGGTGTCCACCTGGTCGGCATCCCCGTGACCAACATGTCGGTGAACCCCGCTCGCAGTATCGGACCAGCGCTCTTCGTTGGCGGCTGGGCGCTCGAGCAGCTCTGGCTGTTCATCGTGATCCCCATCGTGGGAGCCATCGTCGCTGGGTTCGTCTACCGATTCCTGCTCGAACCGTCCGACCGGTAGGAGACGACGAGTGGGACGCCGAGGGACCCTGCCCTTCGGGTCGCTCAGTCCCTGAAGTTGACGTACTGGAGCGGTAGGCGGAAGTCGAGGGCCCTGACCGCGGCGATGACCTCCTGGAGATCGTCACGGTTCTTGCCCTGCACGCGGAGCTGGTCGCCCTGGATCTGGACCGTGACCTTCAGCTTCATGTCGCGGATCTCCTTGGACAGCTCCTTCGCCGCATCCTGGGCGATGCCCTGGTTGAGCGTGAAGGTCGCCTGGAAGCGACCTCCGCCGATCTGCTTGGGCACTCCACCGCCGATCGACTTGAGGCTCACCTCACGTTTGACGAGCTTGGTCTTGAGCACGTCCACGGCCGCATCGAGGCGTCCTTCCGAGCTCGACTCGACGACGATCCCGTCGTCGGTGAGCTTCGCGGACGTGTCGGTGCCCTTGAAGTCGTAGCGGTTCACGATCTCGCGCGATGCCTGGTCGACGGCATTGCGCACTTCCTGCATGTCCACCTGGGAGACGATGTCGAATGACGGCATGCCAGGACCCTAGTTCGTCGAGAACGGTGGCCCGGCCGGACCCTTGCGCACGACGGCGGACCACACGGTCTCGTAGTGGTCCCTGTCGTACGGGTCGATGTGGGGGAGCACGAATTCCTCCCATGCCGAGCGCATCGGGTCCTCGGCCGTGGCGTACATCCGCAGCCCAGCCGGGTAGCGGTCGAGCACGGTGCGCAGCGACATCGGTGTCTCGACGCGCGTGCGCGAGTCGCCTGCGGTGAAGGACGTGTTGATCTCGACGGCGAGCTTGGTGAGCAGGGTCCTCACCGTCGGGTCGAGGTCGGGGTGGCGCCGCTCGAGCATCGTGGCGAGGTCCTCCTCGCCGGGGAAGAGCTTCTCCCAGATGATCCAGCGGTCGGCGAACGCCTTGTTCAGCGTCTGCGTGCCCGCATAGTCCCGCAGGTCGGTGGGGTTGAGCGTGCCGAAGATGCGCACGTCGTCTCGCAGGCGCACCATCTCCCCCGTGGGGAGTTCGAGGGCCTGGTGCCGATCGAGGAGGCCGTGGAGGGCGAACAGGGTCTCGGCCCCCGCCGCATTGAGCTCCGACAGGTTCACGATCGCGGGTCCGCGTAGCGCACGGGTGATGTCGCCGTCCTGCCAACGGCTCTCCGTGCCCCCCTTGCCGTCTCCGTGGAGCTTCACCGACCCGATGAGCGTGATGTCGCGCACCTCTCCCGTCAGGGGGATGCGGTAGTAGGGCGTGCGGAGCCTTGCCGCGAACTGCTCGAGGTCGTGGTCCTTCCCCGTGCCCATGTGGCCGCGGAGGGCGAGGTGGAGCGGGGCGTCGGTGAACCAGGCCCGACGGATCTCCTCGAGCCTCGCGAGTCGGTACTGCATGCCGAGGTCGACGTAGTACGGGTCCACCTCGGGGATGTGATCCATGCGGTTCGCATGGTCGGGCAGGTCCGGATCGATCCGGGGAACGGGCAGCTCCACGTCGGGGCCCGCACCGGTCGGATCGGTGAACGTGACGGTCGTGGCGATGTCGGTGGTCATGGTGATGGGTCTCCTAGCTGATCAGATCGAGCGCGCGCTCGCCTTCGTGCACCCACCAGGCGTCGGTGCCGGAGGCTGCGATGGACTTGTAGAGGGTGGATCGGACGCCGTCGACCATCGCCGCGGCGAGCTGCAGGGGCTGCTCGACGACCTGGGCACGCGAGTAGGCGGCGCGCACGGTGTCGTCGCCGATGCCGATGCCGAGGACGGTGGTCCCGGAATGCTCGATGCTGTCCGCGGTGTCGGCCAGTGCCTGGACCGATCCCCTGGTCATGCCGTCCGCGAGGACGACGATCATCCTGTGGCTCGCGTGTTGGGCGGCGAGGCGCTCGGCGGCGTGGGCGAGGTTGAACTCATCGACGTTGGCCGCCTTGTCGAACATCGACACGGGCGGGCTCTCCTGCGGGTTCCGCCTCGCCGCGCGCGCCGCCTCCTGTGGCGACGCGGCAGTGAAGAACAGGCCGGCGAGGACGTCCTCCGCCGAGCGCCACCGCGAAGGGAACGACTTGACGAGGTAGTGGTTCACCGTCCGGGTGAGCCGCTCGGCGTTCCCCCCCTGGGCCTGGCGCAATCCCGCGGTCGCCCGCGAACGGCGCTCGCGATAGGAGAACTCGGTGTCGTCCACCGAGGTGGAGAAGGACCTGTTGAAGATGGAGAGCTCGAAGTCGATCTGGAGCTCGTCCGCGAGCCGTGCGAGGGTCCACGCGCCCAACAGCGCGGCGGCCATCGCCCATGGCGCCTTCCGTCCCCCGCTGTCGCGGGGTTGGAGCATCGACGCAGAGCCATCCACGAGGAGGCTCACGGCGTAGCTGCGGCGCGACGGGAGGTCCCTTCGCTCGAACATGCGGTCGTAGATCCCCGCACCGAGGAGCAGCGGCGTGTAGGGGGACAGGTCCCCGGCGTCGTAGCCGCTCCTGAGTCCCCGTCGCTGGTTGGCGAGGAACAGCGGGTAGAGCTCCCCCGACACGCGGTGCTGGGCGACGCCCCAGTCCAGCGAGGCCCGCTGGAGCATCTGGCGTCCCTCCGGGGCGAAGGTCGCGAAGCGCGAGGGGAGGTCCGTCACGACCAGCTTGCCTCCCTGTCCCGTCGGCAGGTAGACGGTCGGGGCCGTCGACACCTTCATGAGCTGGTCCGTGGCGGGATCGCCCGCGGAGTCGGCCTCGCCCTTGCGTCCGTCCTGTGCCGAGACCGACTGGGCGGCGGCACGGGTCTGCTCGTACGAGTCCCGGTCGTTGAGCGACGGGGTCACCATGCGCACCGCGTCCACCGTCTGGGCGATCGACGACCTGTCCGCGTCCATCTCCGCCTTGCGTCCCTGGGGGCTCGTCGATGCGGCACCCTCCTGAAGGAGGTCGTGCATCCGGGCGACCGAGAGGAGTTGGAGGGCGATCGTGCCCACGGACCAAGGATCGTCGACGTCGTAGACAGGCTCGATGAAGGCCATGGCGTCGTCGAGGGCCAGGGCGACGTGCGGTTCCACCCTCCGCTGGACCTGATCGCGTTCCTCATGTCCGCCGACGATGAGGAAGCAGCCGAGGGCGAACTGACCGAGCGGGCGGGCCGTGCCCATCGCATGGCCGACGGACGTCCGGTAGAGGTCCCTGAGCACGGAGCCTGCGCCGGGATAGGCGTCGAAGTGGATCCGCTCCTGCCTGGCGTCCTCGATCGACAGGAACAGCGCCTCGGCTGCGGGGCCGCCGACGGCGTTGAGCGCAGTCAGCAGCGGCACGGCGTCCGGCAAGGGAGCGGGGCCGTCGTCGATCTCGGCGTCATCGGGGTGGACGTCGGGTCGGACGACGTCCTCGTCCATCTCGCCGTACTGGAACAGCCCGAGGGGAACCATCGGCTTGTCGCCCTCCTCGTCCTTCTCCTCCGCCTTGGGCTGGAAGGCCCGCCACTCGGCGGGGATCGGGCGCTCCTCGTCGAGATCGGTGGCGATCAGATGGATCACCTCGTGGAGCGCAGACGTGAGCGCGACCTCCGACGGGGTGACCGGAGCGGATCGGGCGTACGCCGTCTGGAACACGCCGGGATCGATGACGATGGTGTCCGGCGTCGCGGTGGCCTGCGTGCCGAGCCGAACCTGAAGCTCGTCGTTGCCCGACAGCGTGCGGGCGAACCTCGTCACCGCGGGTGCGACACGCTGGTAGCGGGCGACCACGGCCTCGATGGCCCGCTCCTCGGGCGGCAGGATCTCATGGAGGACGGACTCGTCGCGGGCGCGCATAACTCCCGATTGTACGATGGGCGTCAAACCAGCAGGTCGGTGCGCCGTGCCCTTCGACATCCCCGAGTCCGAGATCCAATGGCGCTTCGACACGTCCGGCGGTCCCGGCGGTCAGCACGCCAATCGATCGAACACCCGCGTCGAGCTGCGCTTCGACATCACCGCCTCCCGGGCGTTCGACGAACCGACACGGCAGAAGCTGGTGTCGAGCCTCGGTACGGAGGTGCGCATCGTCGAGGCGGGGTCGCGGTCCCAGGCGCTCAACCGTCAGCGTGCGCTGGAGCGACTGGACGCCGAGCTTCGGGATGCCCTTGCCCCGCGTACTCCCCGAAGGAGGCGAACCAGGCCCTCGATCGCCGCCCGCGAACGGAGGCTCACGACGAAGCGCCAACGCGCCGTCCGCAAGTCCCAGCGCAGACGGCCGACCGACTGGGACTGAGTGCTCCCGCTGCGGACGGGCGGTCGCAGCCGCGGTGGTGCCAACGGTTCCTATCATCGAGCCGCGATGGAGCACGAACTCACCACACTCGACAACGGCCTGCGCCTCATCACCCACGAGATGCCGAACGTGCGGTCCGTCGCCATCGGGTGCTGGGTGGACACGGGGAGCAGGGACGAATCCGACGAGGAGGCAGGAGCCTCCCATTTCCTCGAGCATCTCCTCTTCAAGGGCTCCGACGCCTGGTCGTCACGCGCGATCTCCGAGGCGTTCGACGCCATCGGCGCCCGCCACAATGCTTTCACGTCGAAGGAGTACACGTGCTTCTGGGCGCGGATGCGCGACGAGGACCTTCCACTCGGCGTCGAGATCCTCGGCGAGATGCTCCAACGACCTGCCTTCCGCCAGGACGAGATCGACTCGGAGCGCAATGTCGTGCTCGAGGAGATCAACATGAACGAGGACGACCCCACGGACGTCGCCCATGAGCTGTTCATCGATGCCATCTGGGGGGGCCACACCCTCGCACCGCCGATCCTCGGCACGACCGAATCGATCACGGGCATGGCGCGGGACACGATCCGCGACTACTGGCATCGCAGGTACACGCCCGAGTCGACCGTCGTCGCAGTGGCGGGCAATTTCGATCCATCGCTCGCCGCGCTCGTCGAGGAGCACTTCGGGAGTTGGACCGGGGGACGGACGGGCCGCGAGCTGACCACGCCGTCACCCGAGCCCACGGTGCGGGTTCGCACGAAGGACACCGAGCAGGCACACATCGTGTTCGGCGCACCGTCGATCACGAGGGACGACGACCGAAGGTTCGCGGTCTCCCTCCTCGACCACGTCCTGGGTGGGGGGATGTCGTCGCGGCTCTTCAACGAGATCCGCGAGACACGGGGACTCGCCTACGCCGTCCACTCCTTCCGGTTGCCCTTCGCGGACGCGGGGGCCTCGGCGATCTACGTCGGCACGACGCCGTCCCAGACCGAGGAGGTCCTCAAGATCATCCGGGAGCAGCTCGCGATGATCGTGACCGACGGACTGACCTCGGATGAGCTCGATCGGGCCAAGGGGCACGTCAAGGGCTCGCTCGCGATCGGCCTCGAAGACGCCAACAGCAGGATGAACCGTCTCGGACGAACTGAGTTGACCGGCCTCGAGCACCTCACGGTCGACGAGACCGTCGAACGGCTGGCCGCAGTCACCCACGACGACATCATCGAGGTGGCGGCCGCGTCCCTCGTCGGCCCCTACATGATCGGTGCGGTCGGTCCGTTCACGGCGGATGACCTCCAGGAGTTCGTCGCATGAAGGTCGGCGTGTCGGGGGCTTCGGGGCAGATGGGCGGCCTGACGGCTACCACGATCCTCGACCAGGACGACATGCACCTGATCGCGCTGTTCGACGACCACACGTCGGGGAACATCGGTGGCCTCTCGATCTCGCGTGACCGCGACTCCCTCGACGGGTGCGACGTCATCGTGGAGTTCTCCAGGCCCGACGTCGTCATGGAGAACCTCGAGCAGTGGCGCCAGTTCGGTGCGAACGTCGTCGTCGGCACGTCCGGGTTCGACGCCGAGCGCCTCGACGAGCTCGAACGGTTGTGGGGGAATGGACCCGGCAACTGCCTCGTGGTCCCCAACTTCTCGATCGGTGCCGTGATGATGATGAAGATGTCCGAGATCGCCGCCCGGTACTTCCCCGTTGCCGAGATCGTCGAGATGCATCACGACCGGAAGGCCGATGCGCCGTCGGGGACCGCCATCGCGACCGCTCGCCGCATCGCCGCCGAGGCCCCTGACCAGCGCCGCAGAGTCGACTCCACCGAGATGGTCGAGCACAGCCTCGGCGGCACCGTCGACGGTGTCCGGGTGCACTCCGTGCGGCTCCCCGGGCTGCTCGCCCACCAGCGGGTGCTGTTCGGGGGGTCCGGTGAGATCCTGACGATCAGCCACGACACGACGGATCGCACGTCCTTCATGCCGGGGGTGCTGTTGGCGGTTCGGTCCGTGTCGTCCCAGCAGGAGCCGCTCGCCGTGGGACTCGAACCGCTCCTGGGCCTGTAGCGCCCCGACCGAACGAACCCCGGTGGGCGGGAGCCGCCTCCCACGATCCGCGCGACTGGTCAGTACAGGGCGGTCGCCAGCTGCCTGCGGTACGTCGACGTCAGCGGGTGGTCGTTGCCCAGGACGCCGAAGATGTCGACCATCGCCTGGCGCGCCTCGTCCTTGCCCTCGCCCTTGCGTCGGACGACGTCGAGCAGCCGGTCGAGTGCGGGCTCGAACTCGGCGTGCGCGGCGAGGGCCTGCGCGAGGGCGAGCTGGGCCGAGTCGTCGTCCGGGTGCTCGCTCGCCGCCGCTTCCAGGTTCGCGATGTCATCGCCTGCATTGCGGCGCAGACGTGCGGCGGATTGGAGCCGCTCGACCTCCCCATCGGGGACGAGCCTGCCGAGGACGACCAACGCGTCGTCGATGTTGCCCTGGTCGATGAGGAGCGCGGCGAGGCTGGTGCCCGCCTCCTGGTGGTCCGGCCTGCGGTCGAGCACCTGGCGCAGGATGTGCTCGGCGCCGAGGTCGTCACCCATGACGAGGGCCGTCCGTGCCTCCTCCACCATCATGTCGAGCTCGTCCGGCAGCACCCTCGCGAGGAAGGCCGCGATCGACGCCTCGGGCAGCGCGCCCGTGAACCGCTCGACCTCCCTGCCGTTTCGGACCGCGACCACCGTGGGGATCGATTGCACACCGAACTGGGCGGCGAGTTCCTGGTTGGCGTCGACATCGACCTTGGCGAGCTCGAATGCGCCGCCCGCCTCGGCTGTCATCCGTTCGAGGAGGGGGGACAGCGTCCGACAGGGGGCGCACCATGTCGCCCAGAAGTCCACCAGCACCGGGACCTCTCGGGAGCGGAGGAGGACGTCCTCCTGGAAGTCCGCGAGCGTCACGTCCTTGATGTGCGGACTCGTCTCTTCCATGGAGACAAGGTTACTTCCCGCCTCCGTGGTAACTTCGCGCGTATGGAGCACCGACCAGACGCACCCTTCGGACGCGTGCTGACGGCGATCGTCACCCCCTTTGCGGCCGACGGGTCGGTCGACTACGCGGCGTTCTGGCGACTCGTCCGCCATCTCAGGGACAACGGATCCGATGGCATCGTCGTCACCGGCACCACAGGTGAGTCGCCCACGCTGTCCAAACCGGAGAAGATCGCCCTCTACAAGGCCGCCGTCGATGCCGCCAAGGGCGCCATGTCCGTGGTCGCCGGTGCAGGCACCTACGACACCCGCGAGTCGATCGAGCTCGCAGAAGCGGCTGCGGCGTCGGGCGCCTCCGGCGTCATGGCGGTCACCCCGTACTACTCCAAGCCGCCCCAGCGCGGCATCGTCGCCCACATGCGAGCCATCGCGGATGCGACCGATCTGCCCCTCATGATCTACAACATCCCGGGCCGGACGGCGACCCTCATCGAGATCGACACCCTCGTCGAGCTCGCCGACCATCCGAGAATCGTCGCGGTCAAGGACGCCGTCGGTGACCTCGACTGGTCGCGGCGGGCCATCCAGGCCCTTCCCGAGGGTTTCGCGGTGTACTCCGGCAACGACGGTGACACCAAGGACCTGGTCGCCGCCGGCGGCGTCGGCGTGGTCTCGGTCATCGCGCACCTCGCCGGCAGGGAGGTCGCGGCGATGGTCGATGCGGTCGTGAAGGAGGACTGGGAGACCGCCACCGAGCTCCACGACCTCCTGGTGCCGCTGACGAAGGCGCTCTTCTCCGAGCCGAGCCCGATGCCCCTCAAGGGGGCGCTCACGGCGTACTGGGACGCCGTTGGCGAGCCCAGGCTTCCCCTCGTCCCCGCACGGCACGAGACCATCGAGGCCGTGGGCGCCGCGCTCGAGGCCGTCACCGCGTACCGCACCCGATGACCGTCAAGGTCGGCTTCCTCGGGGGCCTGGGCGAGGTCGGGAGGAACTGCGCATCGATCGACATCGACGGCCAGCTGGCCCTCCTCGATTGCGGCCTGATGTTCCCGGAGGAGGACATGCTCGGCGTGGACCTCGTCCTCCCCGACTTCACGTCGATCCTCGATCGCGCTCGCGACCTGACGTGCGTGATCCTCACCCACGGCCACGAGGATCACATCGGCGCCCTTGGCTACCTCCTCGAGGAGGTGAACGTCCCCGTCTACGGGACGCCCCTCACGATCGAGTTCGCCCGTGCACGGATCGAGGAGCGCGGGATCACACCGGATCTGCGTGCCGTCGAACCGTACGAGTGGGTCGACCACGGCCCGTTCCGGTTCACGTTCATCCCCGTGTCGCACTCGATCCCGGATGCCGCCGGCGTCGCCTTCGACACTCCGGAGGGCATCGTCCTGCACACCGGCGACTTCAAGCTCGATCCCACGCCCATCGACGGTGTCCCGACCGATCTGCGCTCGTTCGGCACCATCGGCCAGCGGGGCGTGAGGCTCCTGCTCGCGGACTCGACCAACGCCGAGCGTCCCGGCTTCGTGCCCTCCGAGGTGACCGTGGGGGAGCGACTCGACGAGATCGTCTCCCACGCGGACGGGCGGGTCATCCTCGCCTGCTTCGCGTCGCACGTCCATCGCGTGCAGCAGGCCATCGACGCCGTCGTGAGGGACGGGAGGAAGTTCGCCTTCATCGGGCGTTCGATGCTGCGCAACTCGGACATCGCGGTCAACCTCGGCGTCCTCGACATTCCCGACGGGTCCCTCGTCGAGCTCAGCGATCTGGTCGGCATGGATGCCGACGAGACGGCGATCATCTCGACGGGGAGCCAGGGTGAACCGTTCGCGGCGCTGTCGCTCATGGCAGCGGGTGAGCACCACTCGGTGAAGCTGTCGGAGGACGACACGGTGATCATCTCGGCCACCCCGATCCCCGGGAACGAGACACGGGTGTCTCGGGTCATCAACAACCTGTATCGAGCGGGTGTCAGGGTCTACCACGGACGCAACACCCACGTGCACGTCAGCGGCCACGCTGCGGCAGAGGAGCTCAAGACCTTCTACAACACGGTGCGCCCCGAGGCCCTGATCCCGGTGCACGGTGAGTATCGCCACCTCGTCGCCAACGCCGCCCTCGGCGTCGCGATGCGGATTCCCGAGGTTGTCATCTGCGAGGACGGTGACGTGGTCACGCTCGATGGTGGAGACCTCACTGTCGAACGTGGGGCGATCCCCGGCGGCTACGTGTATGTGGACGGCGGCGAGATCGGCGAGGCCGACGCCATCATCCGCGATCGCAGGCACCTCGCTGACGACGGCGTCCTCATCGTGACGATCGGCGTCAACTTCTCGACGGGGGAGATCCTGATCGGCCCCGACGTCGACTCCCACGGTGTCACGACCGACGAGGACGACCTCCACGCCGTCGTCGCCGAGCGCGTCCGGGCATCGATCTCGGACCTCGAACACCCGATCGATCCCGACACGCTTCGCCGTCGGGTGCGAAACTCGGCGACCAAGGCGGTGCGCACGGCCGCCAAGCGGCGGCCGGTCGTGCTCCCCGTGGTCATCGAGATCTGACGCCCCCGGCTTCGGTCGGTAGCCTCCGTCCATGGCGAGCATCCTGCTCGACGCCGTGACCGTCGAGATCTCCGGCGTCGAGATCCTCCACCGACTCTCGCTCTCCATCGCCGATGGGGAATTCCTCGTCGTGGTGGGCCCGTCCGGGAGCGGCAAGACCACGCTGCTGCGCACGGTGGCGGGGCTCGACACGCCGAGCGGGGGAGAGGTGCTCTTCGACGGAGAGGCGGTCACCGACCGTCCGCCGTACCTGCGGGACGTCGCGATGGTCTTCCAGTCCAATGCCCTCCTGCCGTTCAGGTCGGTGCGTCGGAACGTCGCGTTCCCGCTCGAGGTCCACAAGGTGCCACAGGACGAGATCGATCGGCGCGTCGTCGCAGAAGCTCGGGTGATGGCGATCGCGAACCTCCTCGAGCGGTATCCCTCGCACCTGTCGGCGGGGCACCAGCAGCTCGTGCAGGCCGCCCGTGCGCTCGTCCGCAGGCCCTCGGTCTTCCTCCTCGATGAGCCCCTCGCCCTCGTCGATGCCGTCGCACGCCAGGAGATGCGCACCGAGATCCGCCTCCTCCAGCAGGGCTATGCGGTGACGACGCTGTATGCCACGAACGATCCGCACGATGCGATGGTCCTCGCCGACAGGGTCGTGGTGCTCGACGAGGGGCGAGTCCGCCAGGTCGGCGCACCGTTGGAGGTGTACGGCATGCCGGTCGACTCGTTCGTCGCCGGCTTCTTCGGGTCACCGCCGATGTCGTTCCTCCCGGGGACCGTCGATGCCCTCGAGGTCCGGATCGCGGCGGGCGCCCTGCCTCTGCCCCATGCCGTGGCGTCGGGACCGGTGACGATCGGTGTCCGCCCCGAGGACTGGGAGCACGTCTCCGCCGCAGGCCTCCGCGGGGTCGTGCGTTCGGTCGAGCACCATGGCGACCATGCGTTCGTGGTGATCGACCTGGCGGGTGATGCGGTCATGATGCGCATGGACCGCGACATCCCGCCACCTGCGAGCGAGGTCGAGATCTGGCCGAGGCGTTACCTGGTCTTCGATGGCGGCGGAAGGCGGATCGCCGTGGCGGGTCGGGATCGGCCCGGCCGGTGAGGTGGGGGCCGCACCCGCGCAACCCCCGTGCGCGGGACCGGCGCCTTCAGTCGTTGCGGCCCTCGTCTCCCGTCCTCGATTCCTGGGCCTTCTCGTGTTCGTGGAAGCGCCTCGCCAAGCGATCGTCGAACTTCCGGGACGCCTTGGTCCCACGTGGGGGTCTCGGGTCGCGGTGGGTGACGTCGTGGGCGCCCTGCCGGAAGCCGGAATCGTGTGCCACGGGCTGACCTCCTTCCCGCAGTCGCGGGCTGGCGTGCAGATCCTCCCCCCATTGGTATCACACCGTCGGGGGAGGGGGAAGGGACATCTCGCGGCGACGTCGGGGGTGCCACGGGGGAGGCAAATCACAAACGTGTAACTCTTCGCGCGACGGATCGCGCGAAGGGTGGTTGGTTGTCACGGGCATCCGGGGTACAGTTCGTGTCCCATGGCGATGAAGACCTCGAGCGGTCGGGCCACGGGGCGGAGTGCTGCGAAGCGCACACAGAAGAAACCGTCGCTGATCAGACGGACGACCCAAGCGCTGCGGGTCGTGCCGTCGAGGATCGGGGACCACCTCGGCGACCACCGCGCCGACGTGTGGGGCATCGGCCTCATCGTCGTCGGGGCGCTCGTGTTCCTGTCGTTCTTCGAGTTGTCGGGACCGATCGGCGCGTCCGCGAGCACCGTGATCAGATTCCTCGTCGGCATGTGGGCGTTCGTCGTCCCGCTCGCCCTCATGTTCCTCGGCCTGGTGATGATCGGCGTCATCAGCAAGGACCACCACGCCAGAACGATCAGCGGCTTCGTCCTGCTCTTCGTCGGCTCGGTGTCGTTGTTCCACCTCATGACCGGCAATGCCCCCATTGCGGGAGGCGACGGCGGCCTCGAACAGAACGGCGGTGCGGTCGGTTCGCTGGTCGCGTATCCGCTCGAGCGGCTGAGCGGGTTCTGGGGGGCGTTCGTGATCCTCTCCGCCGTGATCGGCATCGGTGCGCTCCTGATCACCGGCGCATCGCTCGGCGATGTGATGCGCAGCATCGGGTCAGCGTTCCGATCGGCCCACGCGACGGCGGGTGGTCTCGTCGGAAGGGACCGAAGCGACGTCGACGGCTCCGAGCCCCAGGTCATCGTCGATCTCAGGGACCGACCTGAGGACGTTCCGGTGCCTGACCACGCACCGGTCACCCAGGAGTTCGCCGAGGAGCCTGCGTCCGCACCGAAGGCCCCCACACGGCAACGTCGCACGGCGTCGTCGTCCGCGACTGCAGAGGGCTACCAGCTCCCGCCGCTCGAGCTCCTCAAGCTGTCGGGCGCGAAGGGCCACGACGGAAGGGATCTCAAGGAGACGGGCGAGGCGCTCGAGGAAACGCTGCGCCAACACGGTGTCGACGCCAAGCTCGTGCGGATCGTTCCGGGCCCCACGGTCACGCGCTACGAGATCGAGCTCGCACCGGGGGTCAAGGTCAACAAGGTGACGACGCTCAGTCACGACATCGCCTACGCCCTCGCCGCGGCGGACGTGCGGATCCTCGCACCGATCCCCGGCAAGTCGGCCATCGGGGTGGAGGTGCCGAACCGCAAGCGCCACCTCGTCACGATCGGCGACGTCCTCACCTCCGATCTCGCGAGGAACGACCACGACCCGATGCTCGTCAGCCTCGGCATGGACGTGTCGGGCTCGCCGAGGATGCTGCGACTCACCGAGCTGCCCCACGTGCTGATCGCAGGGGCCACGGGGGCGGGGAAGTCCTCGTGCATCAACTCGTTGCTGACGTCGATCCTGATGCGGGCCACACCGGAGGAGGTGCGGCTCATCCTCGTCGACCCGAAGCGGGTCGAGCTCGGGCAGTACAACGACGCGCCGCACCTGCTCACGAGGGTCATCACGAATCCGAAGAAGGCCGCCGACGCCCTGCAGTGGGCGGTGGCGGAGATGGATCGCCGGTACGACCTGCTCGCGGATGCGGGGGTGCGCGACATCGACTCGTATCGCGAGTCGTACGACGCCGGTGCCCTCGACGAGGAGATGTTCGATCGGTTCCCGTACATCGTGGTCGTCGTCGACGAGCTCAACGACCTGATGATGGTGGCGGGGCGCGTGGTCGAGGACTCGATCGTTCGGATCGCGCAGATGTCACGAGCGGTGGGGATCCACCTCGTCATCGCCACGCAGAGGCCCTCGGTGAACGTGATCACGGGCGTCATCAAGGCGAACGTGCCGTCACGGCTGGCCTTCTCCGTGGCCTCGCAGACCGATTCGAGGGTCATCATCGACCAGGGCGGCGCCGACAAGCTCGTGGGGCTCGGCGACATGCTCGTCGTGACCGCACGAGACCCGAAGCCGGAACGCATCCAGGGGTCGTTCGTGTCCGAGCCCGAGATCCACGCCGTGGTCGACTGGGTACGCGAGCAGCGTGAGGCCCGCTACCGCGACACGGAGGTGTTCGAGCAGGCCGCCCAGCAGACGGCGGATGCCGAGGAGTACGACGGGGAGGATCCCGAGGTCATGCGCCAGGCGATCGAACTCGTCGTCCGAAGCCAGCTCGGGTCGACATCGATGCTCCAGCGCAAGCTCCGCATCGGCTTCGCGCGTGCGGGAAGGGTGATGGACATCCTCGAGCAGCGCGGGGTCGTCGGGCCCTCCGAGGGCTCGAAGGCGAGGGCGGTGCTGGTCACCGAGGACGAACTGGAACAGGTTCTGGGCTAGGGACCGCCAATCCCGGCCCGAGAGGAGCGTCGTCACCGACGGCGCTCTTCGTCATTGTCGAGAGGGATCCCGCCCCTCGTCCATCAGGAGCTCTGCGTACTGGTCGCGGACGACCTTCTTGTCGAACTTGCCGGTGCCGGTCTTCGGGATCGCATCGATGAAGAGGATCTCATCCGGCATCCACCACGATGCGATGCGGGGCGCGAGGAACTCCCTGAGCTCATCAACGGTCAGCTCCGCGCCGGGCTTGGTCACGATGAACGCGGCAGGCCGCTCCTGCCACTTCGGGTGCTTGAGCCCCACGACCGTCGCCTCCATGACCGAGGGGTGGGCCATGATCGAGTTCTCGACGTCGAGTGACGAGATCCACTCGCCGCCGGACTTGATGACGTCCTTCGCCCGATCGGTGATGCGGATGTAGCCGTCGGGGGTGATCTTGCACACGTCGCCCGTGCGGAGCCACCCGTCGACGAACGACTCTGAAGAGCGGGGGTCGCGGTAGTACTCGGCGGCGATCCACGGGCCGCGGATCAGCAGCTCCCCGAAGGCCTCGCCGTCATGGGGGAGTGGCTCGCCCATCTCGTCGACGATCTTGACCTGGAGCCCGGGGATGGGCCTGCCCGCCGTCTCGAGGACGTCGAGCTGCTCGCTCCACGGCGCCCCCTCCATCGATGGCTTGAGGGTGGCGGCCGCGGCGATGGGGTTCGTCTCGGTCATCCCCCAACCCTGGATCACCTGCACACCTGCGTTGGTCCTGAACCAGTCGATCATCGCCCTGGGCACCGCCGAGCCCCCACAGAACAGCGCCCGGATGTGGGTGAGGTCGATGTCGGGGTTCGCCTCGAGATGATGCTGGATCCCGAGCCAGACGGTCGGTACGCCTGCGGAGAAGGTCACGTGCTCGTCCACGAACAGGCGGGTGATCGCAGCGCCGGAGAGATCCGGGCCCGGGTACGTCAGCTTGGCACCCGCCGTGACGGCCATGAAGGGATAGCCCCAGGCGGCTGCGTGGAACATCGGCACCACAGGGAGGACGTTGTCGTCCGCGCCGATGGGATTCGTGGCGAGGTTCGAGATGGTGTGGAGGTACGTCGATCGTTGGGTGTAGGCGACACCCTTCGGATTGCCCGTGGTGCCGGACGTGTAGCAGAACATCATCGGGCTCCGCTCGTCCAGGATCGGCCACGGGCCGTGGGGTTCGACGCCCTCGATCAGGTCGTCATAGGCGAGCGCACCTTCGATCCCCGAGCCCTCCGCCGTCGGCCCCATGACGACGACGTGCTCGACCGTCTCGAACCGATCCATCAGGGGTGCGACGACAGGCGCGAGGTTCGGGTCGACGAAGAGGACCTTGTCCGCTCCATGGTTGACGATGTAGACGATCTGGTCGGGGAACAGTCGGATGTTGATCGTGTGGCAGATCCTGCCGGTGTTGGCCGTCGCCCAGTAGAGCTCGTGATGGCGCAGGTTGTTCCATGCGAACGTGCCGATGGCGTCACCGACGCCCGTGCCGAGCCGCTCACCGAGTGCCGTGGCGAGGCGGCGGACGCGGTCGTCGGTCTGTGCGTACGTCGACCGCCTCAGCGACAGGTCCGACTCGACGGAGACGATCTGCTGGTCCGGGTACTGCCAGACGGCATGGTCGTAGAGGGTGCTGAGGAGCAGCGGGAAGTCGTCCTGCATGTGCATTCGGGGGATCCTCCGTGGGCGAGACGCCAGCATACGCGGAGATCGCGGACGCAGGCGATCGGAGCGCGTAGCCTCGGAGGCATGTTCGCAGCGCGGTTCGACGACGTCGCAGAAGGGTCGTCCTTCGTGCTCACGGATCCCATCGCCTCGTTCGAGGCTCGGTCGCTCGACGAGGTGCACGCGGTGGTCGACGCCGCAGTCGACGCCGCACGCAACGGCGCATGGGTCGCGGGGTACCTGGGGTACGGCGCCGCCCCTGCGTTCGATCGGGCGCTCGAGGCCTCGCATGATCCGTCGATGCCGTACGCATGGTTCGGGGCCTTCGATGGACATGTCGAGGTGCCGCCCCCGACACCGACCGACGAACGCGGTGCGTACTCCGTATCGCGTTGGCAACCCCTCATCGAGCGTGGGGAGTACGACCGCGCCTTCGACACGGTCAAGGCCCACATCGCGGTGGGCGACACCTACCAGGTGAACCTGACCTTCCCCCTGCGCGCCGCCTTCTCCGGCGACTCCGGGGCCTTCTACCGCGACCTGGTGCTCGCCCAGGAGGCCAGCTACGCCTGCCACCTGCGACATGGGGGCATCGAGGTGGTCAGCGTCTCGCCGGAGCGGTTCTTCGCGATCTCCGGCTCCCACGTCACGACACGGCCGATGAAGGGGACCCGCCCGAGGGGACGGTGGGGCATCGAGGATCTCGTCCTTCGCACCGAGCTCGAGACATCGGCGAAGGACAGGGCGGAGAACCTGATGATCGTGGACCTGATCCGCAACGACCTCGGACGGGTCGCGCGTGTCGGGTCCGTGGAAGTGGACGAGCTGTTCGCGATCGAGCCATACCGGACGGTGTGGCAGATGGCGTCGCAGGTCTCCGCGGAGCTCGCAGAGGGCGTGTCACTGTGGGACGTCTTCGCGTCGCTGTTCCCCTGCGGGTCGGTGACCGGAGCCCCCAAGCCGAGGACCATGGAGATCATCGAGTCGGTGGAGCCGTATCCACGCGGCCTGTACTGCGGTGCGATCGGCTTCATCCCGCCGGGGGACGGCATCGACGGTGCGTCCTTCAGCGTCGCGATCCGCACGGCGGTCGTGCAGGTCGATGAGGGGGTGGTGCACTACGGGGTCGGTGGAGGGGTCACGTGGGACTCGGATCAGGGTGGCGAGTACGACGAGGCGCTCGCAAAGGCCCTCGTCCTCACGACCCGTGCACAACCGGTAGGGCTCATCGAGACCCTTCGATGGGACGGGGGCTGGGTGTGGCTCGACGAGCACCTGGCCCGCATGGAGGGATCGGCCATGTTCCTCGGCGTCGACGTGCCGATCGCCGACATCAGGTCCGGTCTCGTCGAGCTCGACCGGATCCTCGAGATGGACGGCGCGGGGCCGACGCGCGTGAGCGTCGTCGTCGGTGACCCGTCGCCGGGGGCACCAGCGGTGTCGGTCGCCACGGCACCGGCTCCGTCTCGGTTCGCGGATCGCCCCGGCCCCGATGCTGAAACGGTCACCCTCGAGGTCGACTTCGACCCTGTCGACGATCGAGACGTACGGCTCTTCCACAAGACCACGGACCGATCCGTCTACGACGTCAGGAAGCGGCGCCACCCACGTGCCGACGACGTGGTCCTGACCAACAAGAAGGGGCACGTCACCGAGACCACGATCGGCAACCTCGTCTGCCTGATCGACGGTGCATGGGTCACCCCGCCCGTGGCCGACGGTCTCCTGCCCGGCATCATGCGTGCCTCGCTGATCGCGCAGGGCGGCGTCGTTGAGCGTTCCATCTCGATCCCCGATCTCCTCGCAGCCGAGGCGGTCGCCGTCGTCAACTCCGTGCGGGGATGGCGACCCGCCGTCGTCGTGAACGTCCCGACGCCCGCGCCGTGAGTGCGAGACGCCACCAGCCGGCTGCGCACGACCCCTGACGGCGATATCGTGACGACCATGGACCCCTTCGAGGCGACGAGGGAGCTGGCCGAGGTGCAGCGCCAGATCGCTGAGCTCCCGGACGACGCGTTCGAGCAGCGCTACCTTCTGCACAGGCGGGAGGACGAGCTCCGAGCGATCGCACGATCGGCGCCCCATGCGCTCGATCAGGGACGCTCCGACGCAGAGCTCCTCGATGAACTCAGGTCCCTGCGAGCCCGCGTGCGCGACATCGAGAAGCAACGCATCGATCTCGTGATGCAGGCAGGCAGCGGCGGCCCGGGCACGGGGGAGATGGGCAACCTGGGCGGTGTCAAGATCAACAAAGGCATCGACGACGCCCTGGGGCTCGGTCCCATCCAGCAGCGCCTCGGGGTCGTCAAGGGCATCCTCATCGACAGGGGCGTGGAGATCCCGCCGACGCCCTGACCCGCCGCGATGTCGTCGAAGTCGACGCTGCCGGTGGCGCACTACGCTCGCCGCGATGGGTGATTACCACGTCCACCTGCATCCCCACGGCCCCTGGAACGGGGAGGGCCCCCCGCCGGGGCACTATCCCGTCGACCACATCGAGGCCTATGTCGAGTACGCGCTCGCGAACGGCGCCGACGAGATCGCCTTCACCGAGCACCTCTATCGGTGCGTGGAGTCGGCGGATGTGCTGGGTACCTGGTGGACGCTCGACCCCCGGAAGGACCTCGCCGAGTACACCGCGTCGTACGTGCGATCCGAGCGCGTCCTCTCGCTGGAGCGGTACGTCCAGGCGGTGGTCGATGCCAAGGATCGGGGACTCCCGGTCCTGCTGGGCCTCGAGGTCGACTACTTCCCGGAGACCGCCGAGGCGGTGAGCGAACTCCTCGCACCGTATCCGTTCGATGTCCTGATCGCCTCGACCCACTGGATCGGAGCCTGGGGCGTGGATCTGGCGGATCAGGCCTTCGAGTTCGACGTTCGCGGCCCTCGCCAGGCGTACGAGGACTACTTCGCGATCGAGATCCGGCTCGCCGCCTCCGGGCTCTTCGACGTGCTCGCCCACGCCGACGTGGTGAAGAAGCAGGGCGTCGTGCTCGACGGGACACCCCACGACCTCTACGAGGATCTCGCCGTGGCGGCCGCACGGGGCGGCACCGCCGTCGAGGTGTCCACCGCCGGCCTCCACCAACCGGTGGCTGAGATGTATCCGGCGCGTCCCCTCCTCGAACGCTTCTTCAACCACGGCGTTCCCATCACGCTTGCGTCCGATGCCCACGTTCCCGCACACTGCGGGAGGGACAGGGACGCCGCGATCGCCCTGGCGAAGGACATCGGCTACACCGAGCGCATCGCGTTCGACAAGCGGGTCGGCAGGATGGAGCCGTTGGACTGATCAGCCGTCCGGCGAAGGATCGTCCGCCGGGCCGACGATCCTTCGCAGCACAGCAGCGAGGTTCGGCGACAGCTCGGTGTCCACCTCGACGAGCCTTCCCACCCCGAGTGGCCCCAGGGCGTGCAGGGCACGGAATTGGGCGAGGATCTCGGTGGGATCGGCGGCGTCATCGCCGTGTGCGGCGTGGCGGGACCGCTCGATGAATCGGTGTGCTGCGGTCTCGGGCCGACACGAGCAGTGGACCTCGATCACGTCGGGCAGCCCGAACAACCAGTCGGTCGGTGTACCGGAGGTCGCCGACAGCTCCGAACGGCGCCAGAAGGACACGAGTACGGCACGGTCGCGGAGCTCGACACGTTTGCGCATGAGGGTGTCGGCCTTCCGGCTGAGGTCCGCCCTCACCTCCGGCGAGATCGTGCCAGCCGTCGCGAAGGACGCCTCCAGCACGTCGTCCTTGTCGATGACGTCGTACCCGAGCATCGCAGCGATCCCTCGAGCGAGCGTGGACGTCCCGCTCGCTGGCAGTCCGCTGACGACGATGAAGGGACCGCGGGTCACGTGGGGAGCGGATGGGGATGTCCCCGTGGATGCGTGGGTCGTCGTGGCGTATCGGGCGCCGGGTCGGCCATGTCGTGACGGCTCACCGCGTCGTGCACGAGGCACCCACCGATCATCTCCTGGCGCCGGCCTTGCCCTTGCCCTTGGTCTGGCCCTTGCCCTTGCCCTTGCCCTTGGTCTTGGGCTTGGCCCTTGGCCTTGGCCTTTGGTCTTGGGCTTGGCCTTGGCCTTGGCCTTGGTCTTGGGCTTGGCCTTGGCCTTGTGCTTCGCCTTGGGCTTCGCCTTGGCCTTGGTCTTGGGCTTGGTCTGGCCCTTGTCCTTGGCCTTGGGCTTCTTCGTCTTCTCGGGCGTGGGTTCGGCGTTCGGCGTGGCCTCGGTGGCGCCCACTCCCGGGTCGTCGTCCGAACGCCCCGGCGCCTCCGCGGGCACCTTCCTGGCGGCGATGGAGAGCAATTCGGCACGGCGCATCCCGATGCCACTGACCTGTGCGAGCGCCGCGGGGTCGGCGTCGGCGATGGAGCCGATCGTCATGAAACCCGCGGCGACCAGCAGGCTCGATGTCGCAGGGCCGATGCCGACGATGTCCGTCAGAGGTGCGCTCACGCGTGTGCTATCGGTGGTTCGGGACGAGGGCTTGAGGGGCGAGCCGGGGGCTTCCGAACCCTCCCACGTCGGAACGCGCGAGCACCCGCGACTCGCCCGGGCGAGGTGGGCGTCGCTCCGGCGACGATGGGACACCGCTGCTCGCGGTAGCCTGACCGCCCATGCCCGCCCCCACCATCTGGCTGACCACGCTCGGCTGCTCGAAGAACCAGGTCGACAGCGACAAGATCTCATCCGTCCTCGGAGACGCCGGGTACGTCGCGGCCGACGACCCGGGGCACGCGGACGTCGTCATGGTCAACACCTGCGGATTCATCGAGGCGGCGAGGCAGGAGTCGATCGAGACGATCCTCGAGCTCTCCGAGGCCCGCAGGGACGGTGCAAAGCTCGTCGTCATGGGATGCATGGCGCAGCGGTACGAGCAGGAGTTGATCGATGCCCTCCCGGAGGCCGACGCCGTGGTGGGTCTCGATCGGTATCCGGAGCTCGTGTCGGAACTCGATCGGTTGACCCACTGGGAGCCGATCACGATCTCCGGGGTCCGGAGCTCGCGCATGGACATCCTCGAGGTCGTGAACCGGCCGGCGCCCTCGGCGCCCTATGCCTATGTCAAGGTCGCAGAGGGCTGCGACAAGACCTGTGCATTCTGCGCCATCCCGCTCATCAGGGGACGCCAGCGCTCGCGGCCCGGCGACGGCGTGATCGCAGAGATCGAGGGGCTCGTGGCACATGGCGTGCAGGAGGTCGTCCTCGTGGCACAGGACCTCGCTGCCTACGGACGTGACAACGGCTCGGGATCCGTCGAGGCGTTGGTCCAGCGAGCGGCATCCGTCGAGGGGCTCGGACGGCTCCGCCTGTACTACCTGTACCCCAGGGAGATCCGCCAGGGGCTCATCGACCTCATGGCGGGGCACCCGGTCATCGCGAACTACTTCGACCTCTCGCTCCAGCACGCCTCGGCCCGCCTCCTCAGGTCCATGCGAAGGCCCGGCAGCGGGGACAGACATCTCGATCTCATCGCCAGGATCCGCACGGCCGCGGCCGACGCCGCGCTGCGCTCGAGCTTCATCGTGGGCTACCCGGGGGAGACGGAGGACGACGTCGAGGAGCTCGCCGGCTTCCTGCAGTCCGCGCGCCTCGACTGGGCGGGCTTCTTCCCGTACTCGGCAGAGCAGGGGACGGACGCCGCCACCATGTCCGATCAGGTCGCCAGTGAGGCGATCATCGAGCGGCTCCGTTACGTGCACGAGATCCAGGACGACATCACGGCGGAGAAGAACGCCGCAGCAGTCGGTACGACCGTGAGGATCCTCGTCGATCAGGTCGAGGACGGGCAACCGGTGGGCAGGTCCTTCAGGGAGGCCCCCGAGATCGACGGGGTCGTCCTGCTCGACCGAGGCGACGCCGGACAGTGGGTCACGGCCACGATCGATGGCGGGTACGGGACCGACACCACGGCCACCGTGGTCGGTGCACCGTGACGCCTCGGGGCTCGGAGCGCGCGTCGTGAGGGTGGAGATCCTCGCCGTGGGGACGGAGATGCTGCTCGGCCAGATCGTGAACACCAACGCGGCAGAGATCGCCACGCGCCTCGCCGATCACGGCCTCGCCCACCACCAGCAGGTGGTCGTGGGGGACAACGCCGAGCGTATGGCTTCCGCAATCCGCGATGCGGCGGCGAGGTGCGACGCCCTCATCATCACCGGTGGGATCGGGCCCACCCAGGACGATGTCACCCGAGAGGTCGTGGCCGGTGTCGCAGGGGTTCCCCTGGTCTTCGACGAGGCCTATGCAGAGGCCATGCGCCGGCGGTGGGAGGCGCTCGGGAGGGACTTCCCGTCATCGAACCTCCGCCAGGCGCACCACCCCGAGGGCGCCGTGATCATCCCGAACGACAAGGGGACCGCCCCCGGCTTCCGCGTCCTCATCGGGTCGTGCTGGGTCATCGCCCTCCCGGGAGTGCCCCAGGAGATGCTCGACATGCTCGACACCTCGGTCGTGCCGTTCCTCGTCGAGGCCTCGGGGACCGGTGCAGGCACGGTCGTGAGCAGGGTGCTTCGCAGCTGGGGTCTCTCGGAGGCGGCCCTGGCGGAGCGGCTCGACGACCTCTTCGTCGGATCGACGAATCCGACGGTCGCGTTCCTCGCGTCGTCAGGTGTCATCAAGGTGCGCCTCACGGCGCGGGCGGGGACGAGGGCCGAGGCCGAGGCGTTGATCGCCCCGGTGGAGGCAGAGGTGCGTGCGCGGCTCGGGAGCTACATCTTCGGCGCCGACGATGACACGGTCGAGCGGATCATCCACGACCGCCTCACCACGCTCGGTTGGACCGTCGGTACCGCCGAATCCGCCACCGGAGGCCTCGTCGCTACCCGGTTGACGTCACTCCCGGGATCGAGCGAGTGCTTCAGGGGCGCGATCGTTGCCTACGCCGCAGACCTCAAGTCGTCCCTTCTCCGCGTCCCGAGCGCCTCGATCGACACACACGGGGTCGTCTCGGAGGAGACCGCCCTCGCCATGGCGAGGGGTGCGACGGTGGCGCTGGGGTGTGACGTCGCCGTCGCGGTGACCGGGGCGGCGGGTCCCGATCCGCTCGACGCCGACGTCGGGACCATGTGCGTGGCCGTGGTGACGCCCTTCACGGAGCGCGTGCGCACCTTCCGCATGCCGGGGGACCGAGAACGTGTCCGGACGTACACGGCCACGGCCGCGCTGCACCAGGTCCGCATCGCACTCGATGAGTCGTGACCGCGAACGCGTTCCTCGCCATCGACCTCACCGACGGTGAACGGCACGCCCTCTCCGCTGCACTCGCTGCGGCGAGCCCCGGTACCCCGATACCGGGAAGGAGGCAGCAGCCGGAGAATTGGCACATCACCCTGCGCTTCCTCGGTGAGCTCGATTCGGTTGCGCTCGAACGCGTCGCGCACGACGTCGAGGGTGCGCTCGATGCGCAGGAGGGGAAGGTCGTGTGTGCAAGGCTCGGGGCCTTCCCCAGGCCGTCGAGGGCCGCGGTCGTGTACTGCGCCGTGGTCGATCACGCCGGT
The DNA here is from genome assembly GCA_963792405.1 of uncultured Acidimicrobiia bacterium. Lineage (GTDB taxonomy): Bacteria > Actinomycetota > Acidimicrobiia > Spongiisociales > UBA5794 > SZUA-442. The sequence goes on along the minus strand of CAWBVU010000006.1, from coordinate 960,828 downwards.
CTACTCGCGACCCTGGCCGCCCAATGTGACGCCGCCGCGGTCGACGTCGGTCTCGAACCGGAGGGGCGGCCCTTCGTCCCCCACCTGACCCTCTCCCGGGTGCGTCCTCCCGTCGACGTGCGACGTCTCCTCGAGTCATTCGACGACTTCTCGGTTCCCGTCGACGTGCGCGAGGTCGCCCTGATGCGCTCCGACACCTCGAGGGGCCGATTGCGATACGAGACCCTCGAGCGGTTCCCACTGTCGTGACCGGGGCCGCGGGCCTCGACCCGGGACCCTTGGACACGTACGATCACGCCATGGGCGATGACGCGGGCGCCGTGCACCTCGAGGAAATCGACGACCGCAACGTTCGCGCCATCATCGATCTCTCGGTTGGCCCGGATCAGGAGTCGTTCGTTGCACCGAATGCGGTGTCCCTCGCAGAGGCGTTCGCCACGACCAAGGTGTGGGTTCGTGCGATCTATGAGGACGAGACGCCCGTCGGGTTCGCGATGCTCTCGGACGACGATGAGACACCGAGGTACTACCTGTGGCGCTTCATGGTCGACGCCCGTCACCAACGTAGGGGGATCGGGAGAAGGGCGATGGACCTCATCCACGACTACGTGAGGAGCCGCCCCGGCGGCGATCGCCTCTCTCTCAGCTACGTGCCGGCCGATGGGGGGCCCGAGTCCTTCTACAAGGGCCTCGGCTACGTCGATACCGGGCGTGTGGACGGTGGCGAGGTGGAAGCCGTCAAGGACCTCTGATCCACGGCGATGGGCGTGCCGGCTGCGCCGTCGGGTGTGCACACGTATCGGGGTGGCAAATACCGTATATCGAACAGGTGTTCGGTTACGATGTCGCCACACGGGCCGGCCGACCGCCTGAGGCGCACATGACGCAAACGTGTCACAGGGGCCCGATACCGTGACGACACTGACATCGACCACCGACATCGAAAGGGCACGCCGGATGGCTGAGAACGACGACAAGCAGAAGAACCTCGAGATGGCGATGTCGCAGATCGAGCGGCAGTTCGGCAAGGGCGCGATCATGCGCCTCGGCACCGATCAGATCCGCAAGATCAAGGCCATCCCCACGGGCGCCCTGTCACTCGACCTCGCGCTCGGCATCGGCGGTCTCCCGAGGGGCAGGATCGTCGAGATCTACGGCCCCGAGTCGTCGGGGAAGACCTCCCTCGCCCTCCATGTGGTCGCCGAGGCGCAACGCAACGGCGGGACCGCTGCCTTCATCGACGCGGAGCACGCCCTCGATCCGCAGTACGCGCGAGCGATCGGCGTCAACATCGACGACCTGCTGATCTCCCAACCCGATACCGGCGAACAGGCGCTCGAGATCACCGACATGCTGATTCGATCGGGTGCCCTGGACGTCGTCGTCATCGACTCGGTTGCCGCCCTCGTGCCACGCGCCGAGCTCGAAGGTGACATGGGTGACACCCATGTCGGGCTGCAGGCCCGGCTCATGTCCCAGGCCCTGCGCAAACTCGCCGGAACGATCAACCGCTCGCACACGACGGCGATCTTCATCAACCAGCTGAGGGAGAAGATCGGCGTGATGTTCGGGTCACCCGAGACGACGCCTGGAGGACGCGCCCTGAAGTTCTACTCGAGCGTACGGATCGACATCCGCCGAATCGAGTCGATCAAGGTCGGAACCGAGAACATCGGCAACAGGGTCAGGACGAAGATCGTCAAGAACAAGGTGGCACCGCCGTTCCGCGTCGCCGAGTTCGACATCATGTTCGGAGAGGGCATCTCCAGGGAGGGAAGCCTCCTCGACGTCGCCGTCGAGGAGGGCATCGTCCGCAAGGCCGGTGCATGGTTCACCTACGAGAACGAGCAGCTGGGTCAGGGCCGTGAGAAGGCGAAGGACTTCCTCAGGCAGAACCCGGAACTTGCGATGCAACTCCAGGACCAGGTCCTCCGCCAGGTGGGCGTCATCTCGGACGAGGATGCCGATGAGGATGCGGACGAGATGGGCGAGGTCGCCGCGGCCGAGGAAGCCGTCGACGAGGCGTGAGCATCGGATCTTTCCCATCCGCAACGGGTGTCGTGCGGTACCATCGGAGCACATTCACACACCACCACTGAAACCGAAACCCGAAACGTGACGAACGACGACGATGACGTGAGCTGAACGAGGGGACGTCCCCTTTGTCGCTGCCGCTTCGTGTGTGAGTGCCGAGCCCGCGTGGCTCGGCACGTTCGTTGACGGTCCGGGGGGAACGAGGATCACATGGATCAGGCCCTGAACCTTCTGATACCAGGCCTCATCGTCGCCGGCATGTTCATCGCAGGACTGCTGGTCGGACGGCGCATCGTGAAGCAGCCCCCTGCTCCCGAAGAGGTCCTCGCGGACGCGCGGATCGAGGCACAGCGCATCCTGGCGCGGGCGGAGGAGGAGGCGAGGGCGCTTGCGGAGACCTACCGGGACCGTGAGGAGGCCACGCTCGAGCATCGCCGCGTGGAGATGGGTTCGATGGAGGGTCGCATCGAACAACGCGCCGCCACCCTCGAACAGCGCGCCGCGAACCTCGCCCAGCGCGAGGAGCTCGTGGTCGAGCGGGAGAAGGGCGTGACGGAGGCGATCGCAGAAGCCGCACGCGCCCAAGAGGAGGCCCGCCTCGAGCTCGAGGCACTTGCCGGTTTCGACTCACGGGCGGCCAAGGAGGAACTCCTCCAGAAGGTCGAGGACGAGGCGCGTAGGGATGCGATGGTCCTCGTGAGGGACATGGAGATGAAGGCGCGCGAGGAAGCCGAGCGCCGCTCCCGACGGATCCTCGCCACGGTGATCCAGCGAATGGCGTCCGATGTCGTCTCCGAAACCACGGTGTCGTCGGTGGCCCTCCCCTCGGACGACATGAAGGGCAGGATCATCGGCAGGGATGGTCGCAACATCCGCACCTTCGAGGCGGTGACGGGTGTCGACCTGATCGTCGACGACACGCCCGAGTCAGTGGCGGTCTCCACCTTCGATCCGGTTCGTCGAGAGATTGCCAGGATCGCGCTGGAGCGCCTGGTCGAGGACGGCCGGATCCACCCGACGTCGATCGAGGAGGCCTACGAAAAGGCCAGGGACCAGGTCGAGCAGTCGATCCGCGACGCGGGGGAGTGGGCGATGCTCGAGGTCGGCATTTCCCGCCTCCACCCGGAGCTGACCACCCTCATTGGACGCCTCCGCTATCGGACGAGCTACGGCCAGAACGTCCTCGACCACCTCGTCGAATCCGCGCACATCGCGGGGATGTTGGCCGCGGAGCTCGGGGTGGATGGCACCGAGGCGAGACGGGCGGCGTTCCTCCACGACGTCGGCAAGGCCGTCAGCCATGAGGTCGGCGGCTCACATGCCCTGATCGGCGCGGAGATCGCCAGGCGTTTCGGTGAGGACGCGGCGATCGTCCACGCCATCGAGGCCCACCACAACGAGGTCGAACCGCGCACACTGACCGCCGTCCTGGTCCAGGCCGCGGACGCCGTCTCGGCCGCACGGCCCGGAGCGCGCCGCGAGGCGCTGGAGGCCTACGTCCGCAGGCTCGAACGGCTCGAGGAGATCGCCCAGGGCTTCGACGGCGTGGAGAAGGTGTTCGCACTCCAGGCCGGCCGAGAGGTCAGGGTGGTCGTCGACCCGGGGGCCCTGGACGACATGGGCTCGAAGGACCTTGCACGGCGCATCGCCAAGAAGCTGGAGGACGACCTACAGTATCCCGGTCAGATCGAGATCACGGTCATCCGTGAGTACCGGGCGAAGGACTACGCCCGCTAGGTCCTCGGAGCATCATGGCGAACCCCACCATGCTCGGCATCCCGGGCATCAAGCACACCCGCACGCCCACGCGAACGGGCCGGTCGTACTTCATCAGGACGTTCGGTTGCCAGATGAACGAGCACGACTCCGAGAGGATCGCCGGCCTCCTCGAGGCCGATGGCATGGTCCTCGCAGAGGGCGCTGACGATGCGGACCTCATCGTCCTGAACACCTGCACCATCCGGGAGAACGCCGACACCCGCCTCTATGGCTACCTCGGTTCCCTCAAGCGGGCGAAGATGGCGAACCCCGATCTGCGGATCGCCGTGGGTGGATGCTCGGCGCAGAAGGAGCGCGACCTGATCCAGCAGCGCGCCGGCTGGGTTGATGTCGTCTTCGGCACCCACAACGTGCATCGCGTCGTGGACCTCCTGGACCACGCGGAGGAGTGGGGCCCGGTCACAGAGATCTGGGATGAGACGAAGTCGATCGATGACATCCCGAGCGGCCTCCCCGTTCACCGCGAATCGGACCACTCCGCCTGGGTGACGATCACGATCGGCTGCAACAACTCGTGCACCTTCTGCATCGTGCCCATCGTGCGAGGTCCCGAGATCTCCCGACGCCCGGGTGACGTGATCAGGGAGATCGAGGGGCTCGCAGCGGGAGGAGTGAAGGAGATCACCCTCCTCGGCCAGAACGTCAACTCCTACGGCAGGGATCTCGACCTCAACGGCCGCAAGCCCCTGTTCGCCGATCTCCTGAGGAGGGTCGGCGAGGTGGACGGGATCGAACGGATCAGGTACACGAGCCCACACCCGAAGGACTTCCGAGAGGACGTCGCCATCGCGATGGCGGAGACGCCCGCTGTGTGCGAGCAGATCCACTTCCCGCTCCAGTCGGGATCCGACCGCATCCTCTCGGCGATGCACCGCGGCTACACGGCGGAACGGTTCCTCGCGAAGCTCGAGATGATGCGCGCCATCGTGCCCGACCTCGCGGCCTCCACCGACGTCATCGTCGGCTTCCCCGGCGAGACGGAGGACGACTTCGATGCGACACTCGAGGTGATGTCCGCCGCATCGTTCGACTCGGCCTTCATGTTCCAGTTTTCGCCTCGCCCCGGGACACCCGCCGCCGACATGAGGGGACAGCTCCCACGGGACGTCGTGCAGGCGCGATTCGACCGTCTGGTGGCCCTCCAGAACGACATCACCTTCGCACGCAACCAGTCGCGGGTCGGCCGCGTGGAGAACGTCATGGCGGAGGGTCCTTCCAAGCGGGATGGCGCAGTGGCGACGACGAGGAGCAGGGGCAACCGAATCGTCCACGTCGAGGGCTCCTGGGCGCCCGGAGCGATCCTCGACGTCGCGATCACGAGGGCGGCCCCGCACTATCTCGAAGGGGAGCCCCTCTCCTGAGCGTCGTCGCGATCCTCGGCCCCACGGCGTCCGGCAAGTCCGAGATCGCGGAGGCGGTCGCCGAGCGCTACGGGGCCGAGATCGTGTCCGTCGACTCCATGCAGGCCTACCGCGGGATGGATATCGGCACGGCCAAGCCTTCCCCGGAGACGAGGCGAAGGATCCGCCACCACCTGATCGACATCGCCGATCCCTCGGAAGAGGTCAACGTGCAGGTGTTCCAGGAGCTCGGGAGGGAAGCGATCGAGGATGCCCGCGGGAGGGGCCGGAGGGTCGTGGTCGCAGGGGGGTCGGGTCTGCACTTCCGTGCGATCGTGGACCCGATGACCTTCGCGCCCACGGATCCCACCGTCAGGAGGCGCCTCGAGGAGGAGGATCCCGCCGGCCTACGTCGGAGGCTCGTCGACGCAGACCCATCCGCTGCGGACCTCCTCGATATGTCCAATCCCCGACGTGTCGTCCGGGCGCTCGAGATCCTCGAGCTCACCGGCGCCACGCCTTCGGTGCGGGCCACGAGCCCCGAGTCCGGGGCCATCGAACGGTATGAGGCGGTGATGCCGTTCGTGGGGTTCGGAATCGACCCTGGCTCGGACGTCACCCACCGAATCGAGGCTCGATTCCGCTCGATGCTCCGCCGTGGCCTCGTGGACGAGGTCGCAGGCCTCGAAGGGCGACTCGGGCTCACGGCCTCACAGGCGGTGGGCTACAAGGAGCTGCTCCCGGTGGTCAGGGGCGAGGCCGATCTCGACGAGGCGGTCGATGAGGCCATTCGGACGACCAGGGCCCTCGTGAAGCGCCAACGGACGTTCTTCCGGCGCGATCCGAGGATTGCATGGCTGCCGTGGCAGGATGATGATGGGCGGCGCGTCGCGGATGCCGTCGAGACGATAGGGGAGCGCGCATCGTGGACTTCGTGAAGGTGCAGGGACTCGGCAACGACTTCATCGTGATCGATGGTCCGTTCGTTCCCGAGCCAACCGACGTGGTGCGGTGGTGCGACCGCCGTCGGGGCATCGGCGCCGACGGGGTCCTCGTCATCGCTCCGATCGATGACGGCAGGATGCGCATGCGGTACTGGAACGCCGACGGCGGTGAGGCCGAGATGTGCGGCAACGGGCTCCGGTGTGTCGCACGGCTCGCGGTCGACCGTGGCTGGGTGGCGTCGGAGTCCTTCGTCGTGGAGACCGCCGCGGGGGACCATCCCGTGATCGTGAAGCCGGACTCCGTGGTCGCCTACGTAGGGCAGCCCGCCACGTTCCGGACCGGGACCCTGAGGGTTGCAGGCCATGAGGTGCACCCCTTTGCGATCGGAAATCCCCACGCCGTGATGTTCGTGGACGACATCGATGCCGCACCCGTCGCCACGGCGGGCCCCGCAATCGAGGCGAACCACATGTTCCCGAACCGGACCAACGTCGAGTTCGTGCAGGTCCTCGGCGAGGGTGAGGGGATCAGGGCGAGGATCTGGGAACGAGGTGTGGGCGAAACGCCCGCGTCGGGGACGGGAGCCACCGCATCGGCCTACATCGCCCACACCGTCGCCGGCGTGCCGATCCCGATGCACGTCCACCTCCCGGGGGGAACGCTCACCATCACGTTCGATGACGAGGGGGCGTGGATGGACGGTCCCGCCGAGATCGTGTTCAGCGGTTCGGTCGACTGACCGGCGCAGTCAGCCCAGACGCCGCAGCACGGCGACCACGACGCCGAGGATGTCGACCCCACCCTCGAACACCATCGGCTCATAGGCCTCGTTCTCGGGCTGCAACGTCACCTTCGACCCCTCACGGAGGAAGGTCTTCACCGTGGCTTCCTCGCCTCCGACGAGGGCGGCCACGATCTGGCCGTTCCTCGCCGTGTTCTGCTTCTGCACGACGACGTAGTCCTTGTCGTAGATCCCGACATTCATCATGGAGTCGCCCCGGATCCGCAGCATGAAGACGGGGTCGTGGCCGACCAGCTCGGTCGGCAGCGGATACACCTCTTCGATGTCCTCCTCGGCGAGGATCGGGCTACCTGCGGCGATGTGCCCCACCAGGGGGACGTCGCGCACGGCGGCCCGGGAGATCGGGACGGCCCCGTCATCGTCCAGGACGACCTCGATGGCGCGCGGCTTCGACGGATCGCGCCTGATGAAGCCGGCTTCGGCGAGTGACGACAGGTGGCTGTGCACGGTCGAGGGGGAGCTCAGGCCCACCGCATCGCCGATCTCCCGCACCGACGGCGGGTAACCCCGCTGGGCGACGGTCGACCGGATGAGGTCGAGGATCTGGAGCTGTCGGTCGGTCAGTTCGGTGCGATCGGGCACGGTTCCTCCTCGTCGTCCAACCGAGGCTAACGGGTTTTCGCGTTCCGACCAAACATATGTTCGACTTGACACCAGAACACATGTTCGATAGATTTCGGTCTGGACATCGAACAGGTGTTCGGTGCGAGGTCCGGGCCGGGACGAGACGACCGTCAGGAAACGTGTCACACCCACCCGATAGCTTCGGACTCAGGGGCACCGGACGGCGCTCGGACGATCTCCGACAGCGCACCGAAGGAGCTCCGGCAACTGGGTAGCCGAGGAACGAGGAGTAGGGACCATGACCATCACGAACAGCGCACGACTTCGGGCGCTCTCCATCATCTCCATCACGGTGGTGGTCGTGCTCCTGCTCCTCGCCTCGGCCTCCTACGCCACCGGGCAGGTCACCGAGACGTTCGACTACCGGGTGCGCCCCGGCGACACCCTGTGGAGCATTGCGGGCGAGTTCGGTCCCGAGGGGCAGGATCGCCGGGCGGTGATCGCGACGATCGAGCGCATCAACGACCTCGGCGGAGGGGTGCTCCAGGCGGGCGAGGTCCTCGAGATCCCCGTTGTGGGCGAGTGAGTGACCGCACGACTCCGCCCCCGCTGAGGTCACGTGTACGACGCAGAAGTAGGTTCGGCGGTACGCTCCCGCCATGCGTTGCCCCCTGTGCATGACGGATGACACCCGCGTCGTCGACAGTCGCCCCGCGGAGGAGGGACGGGCGATCCGACGACGCCGGGCCTGCCCCCGCTGCGGCCACCGGTTCACCACGTTCGAGCGGGCCTCCGTCGTCGTGGTGATCAAACGCGACGGCAGGCGGCAGCCCTTCGACGCATCCAAGGTACGTCTCGGCGTCGAGATCACCCTCGCGGACCGTCCCGTGCCGCAGGACGCCGTTGATGACCTGGTCGCCACCGTCGAGCGCGCGGCCTACACCTCCCAGGGTTCGATCCACGCGGATGAGATCGGACGGATCGTGCTCGACGAGCTGCGAGACCTCGACGAGGTGGGTTACCTGCGCTTCGCCTCGGTCTACAAGGAGTTCCAGACCGCCTCGGACTTCGAGAAGGAAGCCGCCAACCTCGACGTGGAGCCGTCTAGCCCCGGATGAGGTCGTTCATGTAGGCCTCGAGGTCACCAGCGAGGTCGACGATCCAGACGTCGGCCTCCGACCGGAAGGCGAGGATGGCGTCGTCGTTGACGGCGTACAGGTCGGCGCGCATGGTGTCCATCTCAGCGACGAGCGTCGTCGCGGCGTCGACGTCCTCACCGGTCAACGCCTCGAGGTAGGCATCCTGCCAGGGCGCGTATCGTTCGACGGCCGAGAGGGCGGCCGCCCCGACGGCATCGAACGTCGGGTCGGAGGGGAGGTCCGCGACGATGCCCGCATCCTCTGCGAGGGAGCTGGCGAGCCTGACGCTGATCTCATTGACCTCCTGGGTCGTCGCCGACACGGGCAGCGGTCCCGTGTCGAGGAGGGTGGGGATCGACGTACGGAAGACGTACGCGTTGGCCATTCGCCGAGCGAGGTCCGAACTCGAGCCTCCCAGGATCGCGCCGGTGTCGCGAAGGGGCACGAGCGCGTCGATCTCATCGGTCGGTACGAGGGGGAGGGTCGTCGGGAGCGGCTCGGAGGTCACCGAGGCGAGCGCGAATGCCCTGCTCTCGAGCTCGGCGATGATCGGGACGGACGACGCGATGGCTTCGGGGTCCGAGGCAGGGTTCGTGACGGCGTCGAGGGCCTGCTGTGCCTCGGGGAGGTGGTTGCGCACCCCGACCGCGGCGTCGTAGTACGACTGGCGGACCGCCAGTGCGTCGTCCGCGGCTGCCTTCGGCAGCCACCACGCCGCCACGCCGACGATGGCGATCAGGGCGACGAGGGCGATGACGACGGGCCACCGGAAGTTGCGTCGTGTCCGGAGCGCAGGCGACAGTTGCGTGTCGTCGATCGCCTCGCCGGGGTCCGGTGGCGGCTCCGAGGCCGGGGGTGCTTCGCCGGCGACCGGGTCGTGTCGCTGTGGTGCGATCCCCTCGGGAGGGGGCGGTGCGGCCGGCACGGGGTGGAACGAGGACGTCGAGGTGCCGGGGTCCCCATCGAAGGCCATGTGGACCGATGGGTCCGGAATCGGTGCGGGCGGCCTTTGTGCGTGGGCGAAGGCGTCGTCGCCTTCGGCAGCGACGGAACCGCGGAGGTCGACGAGGGCGTTCTCTGCGGTGAGGTCCGCGACGGCCTCACTCGGCGAGGGAGGCCTCTCCTTGGCGCCGACGGCTTCGAGGAACCAAGAACCGTCGCTGCCGTCGGATCCATTCGAGGTGTGCTTGGACATGCAGGAACCCGCTCCGTGGGAGAATCCTGGCATGAAGATACAGGTGCAGGCGACAGATGCCACCTCTCGGCTGCCCTCGTTCGCGCATCCGGGCGATGCCGGGGCAGACCTCACGGCAGCGGAGGCGGTCGTCATCCCGCCTGGAGGTCGTGCACTCGTTGCGACGGGCATCGCCGTCGCCATCCCCGAGGGCCATGCCGGGTTCGTGATGCCGCGCAGTGGTCTTGCGATCCGCTCGGGGGTCACAGTGCTCAACGCCCCCGGCCTCATCGACGCCGGCTACCGCGGCGAGGTGAAGGTCGCGCTCATCAACCACTCCGACGAACCGTTCTCGATCGAGCGCGGCGACCGGGTCGCCCAGCTGGTGATCATGCCGGTCGAGCAGGTCGAGTACGTCGCAGTCGACGACCTCGACGCCACCTCGCGTGGTGACGGTGGATTCGGATCGACGGGCATCCAGAGCGGCGACGAGACGGCCCCATAGGGGTTCCGCCGCCTGTCGTACTGCGGTACGGTGGACGTGGGATTCCCTGTGGAGGTCTGCCATGACACTTCCCGGATGGTCCGTCGAGGGCCGGGCGCACCGCCACGATGGCTACACGATCGAACCTGCGCCCGATGATGGGCCCGGGTGGATCCTGCACGCCACCGATGCCGCCCATCCCGTTCTCGCCAGCATCGACGATGTCCGATTCTCGAGCCTCAAGGCCGCCAAGTCCGCCGCCATCCACCATCGTCTCCGCGTGATCCGCAGGACGAAGATGATCCGACACGCCGTCCTCGCGGCCGCGGGCATCATCGTTGTGGTCCCCGCCTACGTGCTGTTGGTGCCGGAGGCCGCGACGCCTCGTATCGGATGGTTCGTGCTCGGCCTCGCCATCGTGTTGGTGACGCTGAGGGAGATCGTCGAACTGACGATGCTGTTGATCTCGGATGGCTGGGACTACGCCTACGACACGCCTCGCCTGACGTGGCTGGATCGAGCCGTCGCGGACGTGGTGTCCGCCGTGGCGGGAGCGCCCCGATTGGCTCGGGACGACGGCCATGGCGAGGACTCGGTCCACGTGGTCGGCATCGAGGAGGCGGGAGCCCGGAGGTAGAAACACCGGACAGGGTGGTACCATCGCCACAGCGCGGACGTAGCTCAGCTGGTAGAGCGCAACCTTGCCAAGGTTGAGGTCGCCGGTTCGAACCCGGTCGTCCGCTCGAACGAGGGCGGTCCCGGTGGCCGCCCTTCGCATTGGCGACGTGGCCGAGTGGTTAGGCAAGGGTCTGCAAAACCCTGTACCCGGGTTCGATTCCCGGCGTCGCCTCCATCGTTGCGGTACCCGGTGACCGGCCACTATCTTCCGCACCCGACCCGGGCGCTTAGCTCAGCGGCAGAGCACTGCCTCGACACGGCAGGGGTCACTGGTTCAAATCCAGTAGCGCCCACAACGAAAGAGCCCTTGATATCGCCGCAAAACACAGTGGTATCAAGGGCTCCTTCTCGTTTCGGTCTCGGACCCTCAATGCTGGCCAGACCCGGCAAACCCTCCCGAGACATGGCACGAATGTGGACAGCTCGCGGACAAGAGGTCACCAGATACTCCGTTGGTCAGAGACCGGCATCGGAGACGGCATCATCGCGCTGGGACGGTGGTACCAGCACAACTGGTGGATCGCCGCGCCTGGTTGGACCCACCCACAACGGGGAACATGCAAGGTTCAGGGCAATATGAACGGCGCCTTGCGGCCGCACGCAGGTTCTGAAAGAACGAGCCGTGCAAGAATCCGGTGACTGCGTGTAATCCTCCAGAAGAGCGGCAACCCAGACCCAGATGGCGTGCGGGGTTTCGACGTTCCCGATTCACCCACCACTCCAGACCGAACCGACTTCAAGCGAACAAGGCGCGTGCGAGACGCCACACTGCTGGCACACCCGCATCGCGATGGATATCCAACCGCTGGCGACAGCGCTGTCCCAGACTTCCACATAGACCGCGTGCTTCCGCTGGTCCAGCAGGTTCCGACGGGTTCGTTCCTGCCTGGAGATGGGACGCTTCATCCCGGATGGGCGATGCGCCGAATCCCAAAGAGCAGACGATGTCCTGACGCCTCCGGAATGTGAGCGATTCAATGGGGCCTGAACATCTCGAGTTGCTGAGGAAGCTGGCACTGGGTGACGAGGCGACGCTTCGATCGGTCGTCGCCGGATCGTCGCCCCATGCGGAACTGATCGACATCAGGGCCAGAGGCCTCGTTCGCGTCGCCGCATCCGCAGGCGTCTCGTCGCAGGGCGCATCCCTCGCAGCGGCGATTGATGTCGCCCGAGCGGCTGGCGTCACCGACCGGACGATCGAGGCCACCATCTCGATGGTGGCCTCGATGGCGCACGGCACAACGGAACGCGACGCCGACCCCGGAAGGGCCGAGGCCACCTGATCGGGTATCCTCCGTGTGGTGCCATCGGTGAGGAGACACGAAGCCGACGGGAGCCAAGCACCGAATGCTCCCCCTCGACGGGGAACCTCTGCGTACAGGTTCAACGCCCCACAACCTCGTCCCGGGGAGGTGCATCGCACCGAACTCCTTCGACGGCTCAACCACGCGCAGGCGAGCGTGGTCACGGTGGTGGCTCCGCCGGGCTATGGCAAGACGACACTCATGGCACAGTGGGCGAAACAGGCTGAACGACCGACGGCCTGGGTCACCCTCGACCACGCGGACAACGATCCCTCGGTCCTCGTTCGGAGCATCGTCGCCGGACTCACAGAAGCCGGGCACATTGCGGGCGATGGGCGCTCACACCACAGGGTGCGTTCGGAGGATGCCCTGACGCTCGGGGTATCGCGCTTGATCGCCGATATCGCGGCGTCGCGCTGGGATGGGTTGCTCATACTCGACGACGCGGAGAGTCTGACGTCAAGGGCCTCGAGGGACATCGTCTCCGAACTGGCGTTCCGTATCCCGCCCAGCCTCACCCTCATCATCGGTTCGCGGATGGAACCACCCGTGAAGGTGGCTGCGCTTCGACTCAGGGGCAGGCTGCTCGAGGTGGGGACGGACGACCTCGCGATGCTCGACGGAGAAGCCCGCGCCCTCCTCGACGCTGCCGAGGTCGATGTCGGGTCGAACTTCGCCGATGTGATGGCACGAACCGAGGGATGGCCAGCCGGCCTCTACCTCGTAGCGCTCTCGATCAAAGCTGGCGTGCCTCCCGACCAGGCGGTCCGCACGGGAGGCGATGACAGGATTGTCGTCGACTACCTGAGACTCGAGGTGGTGAGGAGGTTGACACCTGCTCGGGTCGAATTCCTGATGAGGACCTCGATCCTCGACACCATGTGCGGTGCACTGTGCGATGAGGTGATGGCGATGGAGGGCTCTGCTGAGATCCTCGAGATGCTCGAGCGCAGGAACATGCTGATCGTGCCCCTCGACCGCACCCGTACCTGGTATCGCTACCACTACTTGCTCCGGGACCACCTCGAGGCCGAGTTGAACAGGAAGGATCCGCGTCTCGCGGCGGAGCTCCATTCAAGGGCGGCGCGATGGTACGCATCGCACTCGATGATCATCCCGGCAGTGCGGCATGCACAGCTCGCAGACGATGTCGACCTTGTCGCAACGTTGGTGGGGCACAACGCGCGGGCGACGTTCGGCTCGGGCTCGATCGATACCGTGATGTCATGGTTCTCCTGGCTCGATGCATCGGGTCGGCTTTCTCACCAGACGGAGCTCGTTCTCCTCCGGGCGTTTGCTGGTGTGCTGACCGGCGCCGCTGCGAAGCGATGGGTGTCGATGGCCCTCGACGAGTACGAGCGGGACGGGACCGGGGACGACAGTCCGGCGGGACTGCTCCTTCGGTGTCTCGTGATGCCCGAGGGAATCGAAGGGCTGCGCGTCGATGCCGAGACGCTGGGCACATTGGAGTGGCGCGATTCCGAGTGGTACCCCGCGTCCCTCCTTGTCCGCGCAATGGCCCTGCTGTGGTCCGGTGAGATCGATCAAGCCGATCAGCTCCTCACGGAAGCGACCATCGATGCAAGGGACAGCAGGTCCTATCCGACGGCGAGCTTCTCGTACGCGCTGCGTGCAGGCATCGCGGAGGATCGCGGTCACCATGCGGAGGCGATGGAGCTCGCAACGCAGGGGGTGACTCTCGTCCGCCGCCACGGGCTCGCGAGAACAGCCACCAGCTGCCTGCCACTCGTCGTGCGGGCGAGGATCGCGGCAGGCACGGGTGACGCGGCAGAAGCCAAACGCCTCCTCGCCGAAGCATCGGCCATTCGACCTCTGCTGTCCCAAGCGACACCGGGAATGTCGATGCACTCCCTGCTGGAGACGGTGAGGGCATCGATCGCAGTCGCGGACTTCGCAGGTGCCAGGTTCGTCATGCGGGAAGCCTCCGACATCCACGGGGAGCAACCGCGCCTCGGAACTCTGGGTGACCTCCACCGTGAACTGAAGGATCACCTCGCATCGCTGCCAGCGGGAGACGTTGGCGCCACGTCGCTCACCAATGCGGAGTTGCGGCTGTTGCCCCTTCTCGCCACGCATCTCAGCTTCCCGGAGATCGCCGAGCGCCTGTACGTCTCACGACACACCGTCAAGACCCAGGCGATGTCCGTCTATCGCAAGCTCGAGGTGTCATCCCGTAGCCAGGCAGTCGAGCGCGCAGGAGAGATCGGGCTCCTCGGATCGTAGGATTTCACCCATCGCGTGCGATGCTTCGCGGTCCATCGGGGGGGACGATGCCGACGAACCGACAGGAGGGATCGATGACAGGCGAGGACGGTCCGGTTTCGAGAGGTCAGAATGGCAATCGCGCCGTGCTCGCACGTCATGGCGAAGGGGCCGACCGGCAGATCACGTGTCTCGCCATGATCGCGGGCGCGATCGCACTCGATTTGCCCCAGGGCACACTTCGGACCGTGACGAGCCGTGCGATCGAAGCCGGAGCCACACACGAGGAGATCATCGGCACGCTGATCGCGATCGCTCCGATCGTCGGCACACCACGCGTCGTCGCCGCGGCACCGCGCATCGCACCTGCCCTTGGATACGACATCGACGCCGACTTCGAAGACCTCGACTAGACGCCAGGGACGTCTGCACCAGTGGATCTGTGGCCCCAGTGGCACGCGCTCCTCGATCGTGCCCAGGGCCGAGAGCTCGGCGTCGGCCCTGGGCACAGCCTGATTCGGTTCCTTCGCGTTGGACTCACGAGTCGGCGACGATGTCCCTGCCGTGCACGGTGAGGGCCCAGATCACGAAGACATTGGCGGTGATCATGACGATCGACCACACGGGGTACCACGGCAACCATGCGAAGTTCAGGACGATGCTCAGTCCGGCGATGATCACGCCGACGGTTCGGGCCCACACCGCCCCGGAGAACAGGCTGAAGCCGGCGATGATCACCACGACGCCCAGCGCGAGGTGGATCCATCCCCAGCTCGTCACGTCGAACTTGAAGACGTATTCCCCGGTCAAGACATAGAACTGATCGTTGACGATTGCCGTCAGTCCTGCGATGGCATGGAAGAACCCGATCAGCATCATCATGATGGCGGCGAATGCTGTCCAACCGATCGCCCAACCGCTGGCCTGCCCTTGCTGCGTCGACATACCCTCGTCCTCTCTCCGCGACGGCGCCACTCACGCCGTCATATGCCCATCCAACACCTGGCTGGCGAGTTCGCATCGCCCCAATCGGATGAGAGAGCGCCTTCACGATGCCCTCCGCCGGGGAATCACCCCGGAGGGGTGATTCCGGCGCACCCCGGTCGGTGTCACGATGGGTCGGGCGACATGCCCGACCGCATGCGAAGGAGCACTCACGTGGTCACCCCCGATGGCACAGACGATCAAGCCACAGCCGATCCGGAATCCGAGCTGGATCGCCTGCGCGACGAGAACAACGCCCTGCGCTCCCGACTCGACACCCGCTCGCGGTGGCGCCGCTGGCTGACTGTCGTCCTGGTGATCCTCACCACCGTCTCGGTCGTCGGGACCACGGTGGCGGTGTGGGCGCACGAGACCGTTTTCGACACCGACCTGTTCATGGAGACGGTGCAGCCCGCGCTCGATGACCCTGCCCTCTACGAAGCGTTCAGCGAACGGGTCACGGATGAGGCCATCACGGCGCTCGACGTGGAGGCCCGGGTCTCTGTGACGCTCACCGCCGTCGACGAGTACCTGTCGCAAGCACTCCTCGATGCGATCGACATCAGCGAGCGCGGCCAAGCGGTTCTCGATCGATTCGAGCGGCCGTCGCTGGCAGTTCTCGCGGGGCCGATTGCAGACCAGATCAACGCCCGCATCGCGATGATCGTCGACGCCCTCTTCACCTCCGAGGAGTTCAAGGCGCGTTTCCCTGACCTCGTGAGGCAGGCACACACTGCGGTCGTGGCACTTGTGAGGAACGACCTCGCGGAGCTGCCGAACGTCTACATCGCTGAGGGGAACGTGCGGCTCAACCTGACACCGATCATCGCGGAAGCCATCCGCCGTGTCGCAACCGAGATCAGAGAGTTCCTGCCCGACATCGCGGTCCCCGACGTGATCTCGGATAGGGCCGACGAGGGCAGACAGCAGCTCGCAGCGGCGGTGAGGGCCGAGCTACCCGAGGACTTCGGTCAGGTGACCCTGTTCAGCGAACAGAAGCTCGCCGACATCCAGGATGTCGCGCGCCGGCTCGACCGCCTCGTCTGGGGGCTCGTGGCCCTCACGGTCGTCCTTGCCGTCACCACGATCGCCTTCTCCGCAACCCGTCGACGCACGACGATCCAGCTCGCACTCGCCGTCGCTGGGGGAATGGTGATCGGTGTCGTGGCTGTCCGAAGGCTCGAATCGTTGATCCTCGAGCAGATCACGAGCGCGAACGGCCTCGCGGCTGCTCGGAACGTGCTCACGGAGGTCGTGGGGAGCCTGAGGACCGTGGCTCTGTTGGTCGTGGTCGGCGGTGTCGTCGTCGCCCTGATCGCCTACCTCTTGGGTCGCCCCACATGGCTCGGCAACCTGGCCGAGCGTTGGCGGCAGACCACAGCAGCCTCGCCAGACGGGAGCGACCTCGAGCGCTGGATCTCCGCGCATCACGACCTTCTGGTCATCGTCGGGATCCTGGTCGCCGTGGTCACCCTGTTCCTGTGGGGCATCGACCTGGCATCGGTCATGGTGATCTCCGGTGGCCTCTCCCTGTACCTGTGGGCCATCGCCGGGGCACGCGGACCGACCCCCGACGGATCCGACACGCAGGTCCTATGAGTCGCTTGAAGCTTCACCCCATCGGGACGATTCCAGGTCATGCCCGTGGGGCGTACGATCGAATGGATGGGATCGACCACGTTCCCAAGCCCCCGCCGGCGATACCGGCAGGTCGTGGCCTGAGGAGGCGGCCAGCCTTTGAGCACTGGCTGAATCGTGATCGATGCCCTGGCATCCGTGCAACCTGTGGGAGTCGTTGCACCGTCAACTGGGAGGGTTGCACGTCGAGGCTACCGTGCAGCGTATGAAGAAGCTGTTTCCCCTCGTGGTGGCTTTGGCTGTCGTCATGGCCGCCTGCGACGGTGACGGCAGCAACCTGCCCGACACGCTCCCTGCTTTCCCGTCGACGACTGTCGACGGTGCCACGACCACCACGGTCGACGACACTTCGACGACAGATCCGGGGCTCGAAACCACTACCACCGTGGACGAGGTGACTACCACCGTCCCGTCTGAGACGACCACGACAAGCGCTCCATCAGGCACGACGACGACCGAGACCGACGAGGCATCGCAGGCGCTCGCCTCGTCGGATGCCATCGCGGCGGCCGCGCCCGAGGGTTGGACCGTGACCCAGTCCGACACCCTCGGCGGACCGACCAACGAGGGGCTCGCCGGGATCCTGGTGTCGGCGTGTACCGCGGGACTGCTGGAGGGGTCAACGTTGGACGACATCAGCGTCGCTGCCTACTCGACCCTCGTGGAGGCTCCGCCGACCTTGTTCGATCCGCTGCTCCCCCCGAAGGCGTTCTTCGAGACCCGAGTGTTCGAGTCGGAGGATGACGCAGCGACGGCCTTCGCGGCCATCGAGGTGATGATCCGAAGGGCGGACGGACGTGTCTGCCTCGCCAGCACGTACCTGTCGTGGCTCATCGAGCTGCTTCCCATTGACGCCTCGCTGCAACTCCGTACCGAGGATGTGTCGATTCCCGGTGCGAACTTCGGTGCGCGCGTGGTCTGGACCGCCACGGTCCGGTCACGCACCGTCGACCTCCACCTCGACGTCGTGGCCCACCGCGACGGCGACTCCACCATCGTCGGTGCGTTCGTCTCGGTCGAGGAGCCGTTCCCTCCGTTGGTCGCGGCCACCCTGCTTGCGGCAGGCATCGGAGCGTGAGTCAGTCGAGTGGTCACAGCAATCGCCCCCCAAGTCCGAAGCCGTGAGGCAGTGATGAAGACGCCTTCGGAACGTCATTGGCCCCTGTGTATGCGATTGTCCACAGAACGCATCAGTCTCGGCCGTGGTCTGGCAGACGACGAAGTGGGTCCTCGATGAGCCAGGGGTCGAGAGCCAAGGACCCAAGTCGGCTGGGCAGGTTCATGCCGATCGTCGACTGGCTCCCGGCATATGACCGCTCTTGGCTACGCGGTGACCTCCTTGCGGGAATATCGGTGTGGGCTTTGGCGGTTCCGACTGCGCTTGGATACGCATCCATCAGCGGAGTTCCCGTGCAGTACGGGCTCTACGCCTCTGCGATCGGACTCGCCGGATACGCCATCTTCACGACCTCCCGACATGTGACTGCTGGGCCCGGCTCGTCGACGTCCGCCGTGTTGGGTGCAGGAGTCCTTGCGGTCGCCGCTTCGGGATCGGACGAAGCCGTCGTCCTAGCGGCGTCCATCGTGCTTGTTGCGGGCCTCCTCTTCCTCATCATGTACCTGTTCAGAATGGGCTGGATATCGGACTTCCTCTCCGCTGCCGTGCTCACCGGGTTCACCTTCGGCGTCGCCTTCAACGTCGCTGCAGGCCAGGTCTTCAAGATCACAGGCACCGAGAAGGCTGGGGACAACACGTGGCAGAAGCTCTGGGAGTGGATCCAGAGCATCCCGGACGCCAATACCGCAACGGTCGTCGTTGGCGGCATCGCTCTGGCGATCACGTTCGGTCTCAGGTTCGTCGCTCCGAGAGTGCCTGCGGCACTGATCGCGGTCGCCTTCGGCATCGCGGCCACGAAGGTCTTCGACCTCGCTGATCGCGGCGTCGAACTGATCGGCGACGTCCCAAGGGGAATGCCGAGCATCACCCTGCCGAGCATCCAGTTCGTCTTCGACAACTGGACGACGATCATCGGAACAGCCATCGGCCTCGTCCTCGTTGGATTCTCGGTGTCGACAGCAGCCGTCCGGAACTTTGCCGCCAAGCACGACTACCGGATCAGTATCGATCAGGAACTCTTCGCCCTCGGCGTATCCAACGTCGCGTCGAGCTTCTTCCAAGGCATCTTCGGCAATGGCAGCCTGTCGAGGAGTCCCGTCGCCGACGAGAACGGAGCCCAGACCCAGCTCTACAACCTCATCCAATCGGCACTGGTCATCCTGACGTTGCTGTTCCTGGCCCCGCTGTTCTCATCCCTCCCTGATGCTGTGCTGGGTGCAGTCGTCATCGAAGCCGTCGTGATGGGGATGATGGATGTCCCCGAGATGCGGCGACTCCTGCGCGTCAAGCCGGTGGAGTTCTGGACGGCGATCGCTGCGCTGTTGGGCGTGATGACATTCGGAACGCTGTGGGGGGTGCTCATCGGAGCCATCCTCTCGATTATCTGGCTCGTTGCCATTTCCTCCAATCCGCAGATCCCGGAACTCGGTCGCAAACCAGGCACGCAAGCCTTCTACGACGTTGCCAACCATCCCGACGGTGAGACCTACCCTGGCCTGCTCATCCTCAGATTCGATGGCGGACTCTTCTTCGTCAGTGCGGGGTCGCTCGGCGACCGAATCCGTGAAGCTCGCATCGAATCGGACCAGGAACTCACTGGCGTGATCATCAGCATGGAAGGTGTCAACTTCATCGACACAGAAGGCGCCGATCTCCTCAGGAAGATTGCCCTAGCCGGCGTAGCAAAGAACGTCGACGTTCACCTCGCTCGCGTGAAACCGGAGATCATCGCGGTGATGGAACGAGATGGTGTGATCGAAGCTCTCGGACCCGGTCACATTCATCCCGACATCGCCTCCGCGGTAGACATGCACCTCGCGAAGCACACCAGACCCTGAGCCGGTCGGTGGCGGATCTGTCTACCGACGCGTGGATCGATCCCTGCAACAGGGCGACCGCAGGGCGTTCCGCCGCCACACAACCGGCTGGGAGGGATGATGTGGCTGGTGTTGCACGCCCCGATGGGAGCACATAAGTCCGATGTGTGCGGCGAGGCAGCCGACATCCGAGCGACTCTGACCAGGTCCGCTGTGGGATAATCCGACGAACGAGGTGAACGGAGAATGGGTATGGATGACGAGGACCAAGCCCGCTCGACGTTGGTTGATTCGCGGGTCAGCGTCCGCAACCAGCTTGTCGTGTTGTGGATCTGCCATTTCATCCTGTGGATCTTCGGGGACATGTTCAGCTTGCTGCAAGACATGTCCGAGCCGGTCACCGACATGTGGATTCAGGTCGTGGCACCATCGACGGCCATCGTGTTGACGTTGGTCGTTGCCTTCACCCTGATCGGTCCTCCGAGCCGAGTGCGGTTGGTCAACTTGATCGTGGCTCCGGTGTATCTCCTGTTCAATATCGGCTTCTTCGTTGACGCCACCGAGGCGTGGGAGTACTACCTCGGAGTGTTCTACGTCGTATTCATCCTGCTGATCATCGTGCGGGCCTGGACGTGGCCACGTACCGACCAACCCATGACAAACCCCTGAGCGCCTCAATCCGGACTCGCCAGCGAGACAGAACAGCCCACCCATATGTGTCGACGTGGTCGGGCGTCGAGGAGGTAGTCCCGATGGTGATGTCCCTTGGAGGTGTTGCGATGGGCCGCCCTTTCTGCGGCTCTCCGACTCGAACTACTCCCTGTGACACTTGCACTGCTGGTCAGCGCCTGCACAGCAGACAACCCAGCAACAACACCCGACCACGACAGTGTTGCCGACGTCACCACGGCATCGAGGACGTTTGTGTCCCCGTCCTGATCGCGCACCGCCTGCCGCCGTGCGGTCGTTCGTCAGCCCAATGTCAAGACCCACTGCATACCCCCCCGCTAGCCGGCCCTCGAGGCCCCGCATCAGGCTACGAAATGCTCACCGGTGACCCTGTCCCGGCACGGTGACGGTGTGGAACGCCCGTGTGCACCCTCCGGCGAAGGGCCAATCCTCCCGATTCGGTCGGCGTCGGCGTCTGTGGGGCTATCCGTTGATCGCTGGGATCACGTGGTGCCCGTAGGCCTCGAGGGTCTCTTCGCGCTGGTCGTGCATGAGGTAGATGCCGAACTGATCGACGCCCATGTCCTTGAGCAACGACAGCTTCTCGATGTGGTCCTCGACGGGACCGATCACGCAGAAGCGGTCAACGATGTCGTCTGGGACGAAGTCGGCACTCGGATTCCCTGCTCTCCCGTGGTGTGCGTAGTCGTACGCCTCGCGCTCTGCGATGTAGTCCGAGAGCGCGACCGGCACCATGGCTTCGTCGCTTCCGTACCGGTTCACCAGATCCACGACGTGGTTGCCCACCATGCCACCGAACCACCTGAGCTGTTCGCGCTGGTGCGCGAGGTCAGCCCCGACGTACGCCGGAGCGACGACGCAGATCTTGATGTCATCAGGCTGCCTGCCCGCCTCCACCGCCGCATCGTGGACCGCCTTCATGGTCCATTCGAGGATTTGGGGATCCGCGAGCTGCAGGATGAAGCCGTCGGCGTACCGGCCCACGGTTGCCAGCGCTCGTGGACCATAGCCAGCTCCCCACATCGGCAGGTCCCAGCCCTCATCGATCCACGGGATCTTGATCTCGAGCCCGTTGTAGACCACGGACTCGCCGGCAACGAGACTCTTGATGATCGCCATCGACTCGACCATGTTCGAGAGGGTTCTCGGCTCGAGACCGATGTACCTGAGCGCTGAGTCCCCTCGCCCCATGCCGCAGATCGTCCGATCACCGAACATCTCGTTGAGCGTGGCGAAGAGGGACGCGAGGACGGTGGCGTCCCGGGTTCCCGGATTCGTCACCATCGGGCCAACGACCATGCGCTCGGTGTTCGCGAGGATCTGGCTGAAGATGACGAAGGGCTCCTGCCACAGCACGTGTGAGTCGAAGGCCCACGTGTACGTGAAGCCGTGGCCCTCGGCCGCCACAGCGAGCTCGATCACTTTCTGTGAAGGTGGATCCGTCTGCAGAACGATGCCGAAATCCATCAGATCAGGTACTGACTCGTCGACCGGGACAGGTACTCCCCATCACCGGGAGACCCGCGGTACTCGCCATCTGAGATGAGTACCCTTCCACGCGAGATCACGACATCGATCGAGCCTGAGATCTCCTTGCCCTCGTAGCAGCTGTAGTCGACGTCCATGTGGTTGTGTTCGACCGACATCGTCCGTGTGGCGAGCGGGTCGAGGATGATGATGTCCGCGTCTGATCCGATGGCGATCGTTCCCTTCCTCGGGTAGAGCCCGAACATCTTCGCAGGTGTCGTCGCGGTGACCTCGACGAACCGGTTCAGGTTGAGGTACCCCTCGGCCACAGCCCCGTCGTAGAGCAGCTGCATCCTCTCCTCGACACCCGGAAGGCCGTTGGGGATCTTCGTGAAGTCGCCCTCACCGAGGCGTTTCTGGGTTCCAAGGGTCGGGTGGTCGTTCATGCAGAACGGGCAGTGGTCCGTCGAGACGACCTGGAGGTCGTTCGTCGCGAGTCCTTGCCACATGGCCGCCTGGTGCCCCTCCTCCCAGTTGCGGACCGGGGTCGAGCAGACGTACTTGGCCCCTTCGAATCCCGGTTCCCTCAGGTTGTTCCATCCGAGGTACAGGTACTGCGGGCACGTCTCACCGAACACGTTGAGGCCGCGGTCGCGGGCCGCAGCGACCTCCGCGACGGCCTCCTTCGCCGACATGTGCACGACGTACAGCGGCGCACCGGCGAGCTCTGCGTAGGCGATGGCACGGTGCGTCGCCTCGGCCTCGGTGACGGGGGGTCTGGTGACGGAATGGTGGATCGGGTCCGTCTCACCCCTCGCGAGGGCCTGGGCCCTGAGGACGTCGATGACGATGCCGTTCTCGGCATGCATCATGATCATCGCGCCGTTCTCGGACGCCTTCTGCATCGCCATGAAGATCTGGCCATCGTTCGAATACAGCACCCCGGGATACGCCATGAAGAGCTTGAAGCTCGTCACCCCATCACCCATGAGCGTGTCCATCTCGGCGAGCGTCTGCTCGTTGACATCGGACACGATCATGTGGAATCCGTAGTCGATCGCGGCGTTGCCCTCGACCTTCGCCATCCACTGGTCGTACCCCGACACCATGGACTCACCGATCGTCTGGACGGCGAAGTCGATGATCGTCGTCGTACCGCCCCACGCGGCGGCCCTTGTCCCCGACTCGAAGTTGTCCGACGCATACGTTCCGCCGAATGGGAGCTCCATGTGCGTGTGCACGTCGACGCCACCGGGCATCACGTATTTGCCCGTGGCGTCGATGACCATCTCGGCGCTGACCTCGAGGGCGGCGCGTGCGAGCGCCGCAGCGAGTCCCTCCCCGCCCCTGGCGTAGAGGGCGACGACCTTGCCCGCGTCGATCAGGACGTCAGCCTCCATGATCTCGGTCGCCGTGACCACGGTGCCGCCTTCGATGAGCATCCTTGACATGTGCGCCTTACCTCCTGGGCCTGCGGGTCGGGTTTGAGCCGTTGGTCAATCGACCACCTCGTGGACTGCGTCCGAGAGCATCCGAAAGCCATCCGCCGCCTCCTCGGACGTGATCGACAGGGGTGGCGCGATTCGCAGCACGTTGCCGTGGAGTCCTCCCGACCCGATCAGGAGACCCCGCCGCCTGGCTGCCTCCATCACCTGTTTCGTGGTCGCAACGTCGGCATCGGTCGTGCGGGGGACGACGAACTCGACGCCGAGCATGAGGCCCTTGCCCCTGACGTCACCGATGTTGGGAACCTCCTCGGCGAGACGATCCAGATCAATGCGCAGCTGACCACCCACCTTGCGGGCGTTCGTCTGCAGATCGTTCCTGATCAGGTAGTCGAGGTTCGCGAGCGCGGCCGTGGTGGCGAGCGGGTTCCCGCCGAACGTCGAGATCGAGTTCGCGGGGATCGCGTCGATGATGTCGGCCCTACCTACGACACCGGCGATCGCGACACCGTTCCCGAGCCCCTTCGCGAACGTGATCAGGTCCGGTGTGACGCCGTGCGCCTGGTATCCCCAGAAGTGCTCACCGGTGCGCCCCCACCCCGTCTGGACCTCATCGGAGATGAAGAGGATCCCCTGTTCGTCGAGCACCTCCTCGAGGCCGCCGTAGAACCCGTCCGGTGGCGTGGCGAAACCACCGACGCCCTGGATCGGCTCCGCGATCAGGCACGCAACCTGCCCTGACACCGCGACCCGCAGCAGATCCCGAAGGTCGTCCTTGCACGCCTCGATGTATGACGCATCGTCGAGGTCCTTGAACGGACTCCGATACCGGTACCCGGACTGCACGTACACCGTGTGGAACGGCGTGAGCTGCGTCGCGCTCCACGCCCTGTTCCCCGTGACGGCGACCGCCGAGTGCGACTTGCCGTGGTAGCTGTTGCGCATCGCGAGGACCTGGTTCGACTTCCGGTACTGGGTCGACATCATCAGGGCGGCATCGTTCGCCTCTGTGCCGGAGTTCGTGAAGAACACCTTCGCGTCGGGAATTCCCGACAGGGCCGCGATGCGTTCCGCCAGCTCGATCTGGGACTCGATCAGGTACAGCGTCGAGGTGTGCAGCATCCTGCCCGCCTGCTCGCGGATCGCCTCCACAACCTCCGGGACCCTGTACCCGGTCATCGTCGTCAGGATGCCACCGAACATGTCGAGGTATCGGTTGCCCTCGGCGTCGACGACGTGGCGTCCCTCGCCCTCGACGATCGAGATCGGTTCGTCGTAGTACAACGCGATCCACGACGGGAGGACCGCCCGGTGCCGCCTCAGGAGCTCTTCGTGGTGTCCCATGTCAGGGAGCGACGAGGTCGTCGTACGCGTCGGGTCTGCGGTCTCGGTAGAACGCCCACTGCTTTCGCACCTCGTCGATCAGGTCGAGGTCGAGGTCCCTGATCACGAGCTCCTCGTCGGTGTCGGAGGCCTGGTCCCCCACGAACTGGCCCCTGGGATCGACGAAGTAGGACGACCCGTAGAAGTCGTTGTCACCGTAGGGCTCGGTGCCGACCCTGTTGATGGCGCCGATGTAGTACTCGTTGGCGACCGCGGCGGCGGGTTGCTCGAGGTTCCACAGATACATCGACAGCCCCCTGCTCGTGGCCGATGGGTTGAAGACGATCTTGGCGCCGTTGAGGCCCAAGGCCCTCCAGCCCTCCGGGAAGTGGCGGTCGTAGCAGATGTACACGCCGATCCGTCCGACGGCGGTGTCGAACACCGGATAGCCGCCGTTCCCGGGCCGGAAGTAGAACTTCTCCCAGAAGCCCTTGACGTGCGGGATGTGCTGCTTGCGGTACTTGCCGAGGTACGACCCGTCAGCATCGATGACGGCTGCCGTGTTGTAGAAGACGCCGTCGTCCTCCTTCTCGAAGATCGGAACGACGAGGACCATTCCTGTCTCGCGGGCGAGGGCCTGCATCCTCGTCGTCGTCGGACCGTCGGGGATCGGCTCGGCATACTCGAAGTGCTCGTTCTCCTGCACCTGGCAGAAGTACGGTCCGTAGAAGAGCTCCTGGAAGCACATGACTTGCGCTCCCTGTTCCGCTGCGCTGCGGGCATATGCCTCGTTCCGCTCGATCATCGACTCCTTGTCACCCGTCCACTCGGTCTGGACGATGGCGGCTCTCACGACGTTGGCCACGATGACTCTCCTCTTGTCGGCGTAGACAGGTATGTGAGCGGATCGGCGCGCTCATGTCCAGTCAACCTAGCTCCGCACCTTCCCGCCCGTCGGGTTGATGGGCAGACTCGACGAGATCCACAGTTGTCGACGGCGACGTGTTCCGCCGGAAATGGTTCCGCACATGGTGGTGGACGTCTGCGACTCGCAGGCATCCCGAGGGCTTGCTGCTCTGTGCGCGCGAGTCGGGACTTCAGCCCGGACGACCGGTGACGCGGGAAATCATGCCGGTCTGCGATTCGCAGGTGGACCGCGGCCCCCGCGGTGCGCCATCCGCTGGATCTCTCACATTGGTGATCGCTGCGTCGGCACGGCTCAGGTGGGCACCGCGACCACCGGGCAAGTCGAGTCCAGCAGAAGCTCCTGGGTGACACTCCCGGTGATCAGCTTGCCGATGCGCGACCGATTGCGGATGCCGATGACGAGGAGATCTGCATTCCGGTCGCTGGCGATCGCGAGGACGTTCGGGGCTTCGTGCCCGATGACGATCTCGGTCGAGGTCTCGATGCCGTGTGTTTCGCGGAGAAGCTGCTCATCGAGGTCCAACCGGAGGCGGTCGAGGACAGCGTCGACGGACATGCTCTCGTGGGGAAGGGTCTCCTGGAGTTCCTTCAGCCGGGCATCCGTCAACACATGGACGGCGACGATCCTCGCCTCCAGCGCCGACGCCAGCTCTCCCGCAGTGCGGACGACTCGGTCCGATGCGGCGGAGAGATCGGACGCGACGACGATGATGTCGTGGCTCATCAGGGCTCCCTTCTGGTCGGCCCACCGCATGCTACCTGCAGCGAGCCCGGCGACCGTGAGGACGGGTCGCCCGACGCACGGCCCGGTGGTCCCGTCCCGTCCTGCGGGTCGATCGGCACGCGCACGCCACCGTCGCTACGATGGCGCGATGCCGTGGATCATCGGAATCATCGTCCTCGTGGTCGTGCTCGCCATCGTGGTCGCGGCGATCTACAACCGCCTCGTGAAGCAGCGCAACCGAGTGGACAACGCATGGGGCCAGGTGGAGGTGCAGCTCCAGCGCCGCTACGACCTCGTCCCGAACCTGGTCGAGACCGTCAAGGGCTATGCGTCGCATGAGAGCACGACCTTCGCCCAGGTCGCGGAGGCACGCTCGATGTCGGGACAGGCGAGGGGACCGGCTGAACAGGCAGAGGCGGATACGTTCCTCACCGCGGCCCTTCGTCAGCTCTTCGCCGTCGCCGAGGCATACCCGGAACTGAGGGCATCGGAGAACTTCACGGGGCTCCAGGGCGACCTCACGGACACGGAGAACAAGATCGCGGTGGCGCGCCAGATCTACAACGACACCGTCCTGACCTACAACACGACGGTGCAGCAGGTGCCGACGAACATCGTGGCATCGATGACCGGCTTCACCGCTCGCGAGACGTACGATGCCCCCGATCTCGCCGACACCGCCCCGGACGTCTCCTTCTAGGGTGTCGCCCAGGGTTCGCCTCGCCGTCCGGCTCGCCCTCCTGATCGTGGTCGTCGCCGCGGTCGCGTTCCCATCGGCGGCGATCGCGAAGTCGTATTGGATCGCCGCGGCGGACGTCGACGTCATCGTCGACAACGATGGTGCCCTCGCCGTCACCGAGGCGATCACCTACGCGTTCGATGGGTCCTTCTCAGGCGCTTACCGCGACATCCGGCTGAGGCAGGGGGAGTCGATCGCGGACGTCCGTGTGAGCGACGAATCGGGCGCGTATCGGCTCGGCGGCTGCACCGAACTGGGTTGCTCATCACCGGCGGGAACGTATGGGGTCGAGGAGCGCTCCGGGATCGTCCGCGTCGTGTGGCACTACGACGCCACCGATGCCCTCCGCACCTTCTCCATCGCCTACACGATGGTCGGTGTCGCCACCGCGTACGACGACGTGGTCGACGTCAACCTCCAGGTATGGGGAGATCAATGGCCCGTCGGCGTCGACCGGCTGACGGCCCGAATCCACGTTCCCGCAGGGGCACGGGATGGCGACGTCCAGGTCTGGGGACATCCCTACTCGGTGGATGGGTCGACATCGTTGGGGAACGATGGCATCTCCCCGTCCCTCGAGGCATCTGACATCCCCTCCGAGACGTGGGTCGAGCTTCGGACGACCTTCCCGACGGCGCTGCTTGGCGCCACGGGCGGTACGCGCCGTGCGGCCGGTGACGGCCTCGAGGCGATTCGGGCGGAGGAGATCGCATTCGCCGAGGAGCTCGATGCGGCGGCAGCTGCGGGACGCACTGGGCTCATCATCGGTGCCGTCGCCCTCCTGGCGATCGGGGTCGGCCTCGGCACCGCGACGTACCTGCGCTACGGCAGGGAACCGAGGGTCGAGTACGACAGGGAGTACGAGCAGGAGCCTCCCACGGATCTCACGCCTGCGGAGGTCGGTGCGCTCCTCTCGCAGGGGAAGGTCACGGAACGGGAGTTCACTGCCACCCTGTTCGACCTCATCCGCCAGGGAGCGATCGACGCGGCCCCGACCCAGGTCGAGCGCCGCACGTGGGGAGGTCTTCGCAGGGAGACGATCAGCGACCTCGAGCTGAGCCTCGGTGCGACACGCACCGGCCTCAGGGACTTCGAGCAGTCCGTCATGACCGTGGTCAAGCGGGTTCTCGACGAGGGTCCCCAACCCCTCACCGAGTTCCGGGACCGAATCCGTGATGAGGCATCGGCCAACGCCACGACCTATGACGCATTCCAGGAGAACGTCGTGGACGCGGTGAAGCGATCACACATGCTCGACACCTCCGGCAACGCCGCCTCGGTGCTCACGGTCGTCGCGGCGGCACTTCTCACCGTGGGAGTGTGGCTCGTGGTGCCGAGGGCCTTCGGTGATCGACCGGGCGGAGTGGCCATGGCGACGCTGATCATCGTGGGCATGGTCATTGGGACGCTGCTCCTCGCTGCGGTGCTGGCGTTTCGGCGGGTCAGGGTGAGACGAACCGCCTCAGGAGCCCTGGAGGCGGCACGGTGGGAGGCATTCAGGCGGTACTTGGCCGACTTCTCACGGCTCGAGGACGCTCCTGCGATCTCGCTCGAGCTGTGGGACCGCTTCCTCGTGTACGCGATCGGGTTCGGGGTGGCCACCGAGGTGCTGGAGCAGGCGCGCCTGCATGCGCCGCCCGAGCTCGAATCGTCCTCGTCGATCTACTGGTACGGGAACTACGGCTACACGGGCGGCCACACGGAGAACGCCTTCGCAGGGATCGGCTCCGCGCTGTCCGGTGCCTTCACGCCCCCTTCGTCGAGTGGCGGAGGAGGAGGGTTCAGCGGCGGCGGCGGTGGCGGCGGCGGTGGAGGAGGCGGCGGGGCCTGGTAGGACCCTTCCGCGGGACGCCAACCGTCGATGTTGCTAGGTTCTCGCCAATGGGGGGTACCCACTGGTTCAGCAGGCCGGAGCCGGGCACCGATCTCGATGCCACGCTGAAGCGTCTCGTCGTCGGCTTCCGCGTGCTGTCGTGGGTCTGGATGACGCTCCTCGTCGCGACGACGCTCGCGAGCGATGAGGGCGCGAGCGTCGGGGTGACCGTCGCCGCCGAGGTCCTGGCGACGGTGTGGATGGTCGTGACGGTGGTCGTGGCCTACCGGACGACCCAGCTGGGCTCCTGGTGGTTCTTTGCAATGGACGGGGCCGTCTGCCTCCTGATCGGCGCAGCGTCCACGATCGCGGGCGCTGAGGATTTCTTCCATGGCGGCTACCTCCTGTCGTGGCTCATGGTCGCTGCGTACGTGGGGGGCACCCTCGCTGCGCTGGCCGCGGCAGGGGCGCTCATCGCCGAGCAGGTGATCGTCCACGTCATCGAAGGCAAGGGAACCGTCCCCGCACTGGGAAGCATCGGCTTCGGGATCTTCGCGTTCATCCTCGGGGTGACGGTCGACTCGCTGCGCCGGTCGGACCGCGAGCGACGAGTCGCCGTCGCCGCACTCGAGCGCGAACAAGCGGAAGCCGCGCGAAGGGAGGAGCGTGAGCGCCTCGCGGACCAGATCCACGACACCCTCCTCCAGACGCTCCATGCGATCCAGATCCAGGCGGACGACCCGACCAGGACGAGGTACCTCGCACGCCAGCAGGAGCGGGAGCTGCGTAGGGCGATCGCAACGCTCCAGTCCGCCCACGACCAGAGCTTCCGGGTGGCGATCCTATCCATAAGGGACGAGGTGGCGGCGATGTACCCCGTCGAGATCGATGCTGTCGTCAGGTTCGACACCGACATGACCCCCGGACTGTCCACGCTGGTCGAGGCGGCAAGGGAGGCCATGCTCAACGCCGCCGCGCACTCCGGAGTGAGCGAGATCGAGCTGTTCTCCGAACACATCGTCGATGGGCGCGTCGTCGTCCATGTCAGGGACAGGGGTCGGGGCTTCGACAGTGCCAAGGTGTCGCCCGATCGCGGCATCGGCCGCTTCGTCGACCGTCTCCGGTCGGTCGGGGGGAGTGTCGCCATCGATTCCTCCCCGGAGCGTGGCACCGAGTGCACGATGTGGGTCGAGGTCCCGTGATGGGCCTGCCGACGATCCTGCTCGTTGACGACCACGACGTGGTCAGGGTGGGTACGCGGACTCTTCTCTCCGAGCAGTTCGAGATCATCGGCGAAGCCGACAACGCCCAGTCAGCCATCGAGTTGGCGATCGAGCGCGTGCCCGACCTCGTCCTCGTCGACGTACGCCTCCCCGGTGGCGGCGGCGCCCACGTCGTCGAGGAACTGAGGCAACGCGACATCGCCTCGCGCCTGGTCGCCTTCACCGTGTCGCTCGCCAAGGACGACGTCCGGGCGATGATGGACGCAGGGGTCGATGGGTACATCACGAAGACGACGCACAGAGAGGTGCTCATCGAGATGCTCCGGCGAGCGCTCGATGGCGGCCGACCCGTGTCCAAGGAGGTCGCCGCATACTTCCTGGACATCGACGACGACATCGTGGTCGAGTCTGAGCTCAGCAGGCTCACCCCGCGCGAGCGCGAGGTCGTCAACCTCATCGCTCGTGGCTACACCTACAAGGAAGCGGCGGCAGACCTCGGCATCTCCGTCAAGACGCTCGAGTCCCACATGAGCAACATCTTCAGGAAGCTCGGGGTCGCGAGTCGCCACCAACTCTCCGCAGGTTTCGGTGGTCGTCTCCTACGGCCCGACGAAGCCCCCTGAGCGGTCCCTCCCACCCAGATCGGATCCCGACGGACACCGTGGCGCCGGCCGCCCGTGACGACACGCCGACAGCGCATCGGGAGGTGCCGTTCGCGGTCGGGGCCGCGTCACGCCCGTGGTGGGCGGGCTCGATCCGCGTCGCGGGTGTCCCACCACCAGCCGATCACACCACCGACCGCGGCTCCGATGACGATGGCGAATGCCCACACCCCCCGCAATGCCGCCGCGATCACCGCACCGCCCGCGCCGCCCGCGAACGCCCCGACGCGGAGGGCATTCAATCGGTCGTAGGGCTGATGGCCCGGTGGGTATGTTGGTTGCTCGCGGCTCTGTCGGGCCATGTCGTCATTGTCACACAGGACGGTCCAGCCGCACAGCGCGGATGCGCCATGTCGAGCCAGAGCGTGATCCGGGAGCTGCGTGCAGGCTGCACGCAGCTCCCCATGCGCCTGACTGTCGGGTGTGCGCAGGTTCAGTTACCTCGGTGGAGCCGGGATGGGCGGCGGCAGGGTGGCGGGTCGGAACCACCGGTGGGGCTGTGGCGTGCCTCCCCTGCGGTCGTCGAGGAACTTCCCGAAGAAGTAGGACATGGCGGTGCGGAGGACGGGCTGCCGCCAGCAGTCGTCGTCCTCGAGCGTGCAGGGCAGCTCGTAGCCCGCACGGGCGACGGCGCGCGCTGCGGCGAGGTCGGGGTCACCCTGGGCAGGGGGGAGTCCCTCGACCCATGCGAAAAACTCCGCGAGCGAGGATCCGGTCACGATCGGAATGTCGCACCCCTCGTCCTCGGGATCGCACCCGACGGTGAAGCCGTTCCTCGAGCGCCACTCGTGGGAGCCCTCTGCGACCCAGCCGCTGGTGGAGAGCACCGGCACATCCGGCTCGTACAAGGCGAGCAGCGCATCGCACTCGTTCTCCTCCTCGGGCACCTCGAACCAGACCTCAAGGGGCAGCCCATCGGGCAGACGCGAGTTACCGAGCCACACGCGCTTCGAGAACCCATCGAAGATGATGAGGTCGGCCCTCCCATCGCCGTCGTAGTCGGAGGCTGCCGCGTCGACCACACGGGTGGGGAGGCCCAGCGGTCGGTGTTCCTGCGTGACACGGGCGTACCCGGACGAGGCTGTTGCGATGCGTACCGTCGTGCCGTCGACGCCCCAGAGGTCAGGGAGGAGGTCGAGGTCGGCGTCACCGAGGAAGTAGGTGGGGGCACCCGGCATCGGATTGGCGATCGAGAGCAGCATCGAGGTCGTGCCCGCGTCGGGATCGATCGACCAGACCGTGAGACGGTCGCCGTCGACCACGAAGAGGTCGAGGTGTCCGTCGCCATCGTGGTCCGCGGTGGAGACCCATGCGTCGACCGATGGGGTCGGGACGTCCGTGACGGCCGATGTCTCCGCGCTGTAGTCGCCGTAGGCCCAACGGACCGTCAGGCGCAGGGTCCCAGCCTCGTCGCCGACCGCCCACAGATCCTTCCCCCCGCGTCCGTCCCAGTCACCCATGCCGACCGCGTGGGCGTCCCGGAACGCGTCGCCCAACCCGGCGACGAGGGAACGGCGGGACGAGCATGCGTTGTGACGGCGCGACGCGACCGAGGCATCGACGAGGAGTCCGTCCTCGGTATGTGCGAGGCGCACCACATCGAGCGCCCCGTTGCTGTCGGCGTCCGCGAGAAGGGTGGCGAACGTCCCGGCGGGAGCGAGTGGGGCGACCCTCACGGTCGCGGACGGCGAGGTGTACGGGAGGGCCTCGGTCACGGGCGCATAGGGCATCGGGAGGGCGTCATACCCGGAGAAGGCGGGTCCCTGCCACGCGAAGTGCATGGCGTCCTTGGACCCGATCCACAGGCCACCCCAGCAGAAGCCGGCATCGAGGAGGGCGTCCACCCACCAATCGGGGAGGTCGGTGACGAGGACGTTGTCGGATCGGTTCGGATTCGAGCGGGCATTCACGTCGATCGCGATGCCGAACGTGTGGCGGGAGATCCGCCAGTTGTCCCCGATGGTCCTCGCGGCGATGGCGAAGGTCGATGAGGGGTCGATGCGGTACTCCGCCCCCGCACCGAGCGATGTGGCGAGGTTCGACGCTGCCAGCTCGAACGCAGGGAGCGCTCGTTCGTGGACCATGAGCACCTCCGACGACCCGGGCACCTCCCAGCGCACGAGGCTCGAGAGCACCTGTTCCACGGTTCTTCCGAACATGGAGGCGAATTCGCCCCTGAGGAGCTCGCCGCGCGCCATCCACCCCCTGTCCTCTGCATGGGGCGTGGTGACGCGCTGGGCCCCACACGAGCTCGACTCGGTGAATGACGGCCACGCCTCCCCCTCGCCCCCCGTTGCGCCGGCAGGTTCCGAGAGCGCGAGGAGGGACAGCACCATGATGCCGATCGGGAGGAGGACTCTGACTCGCATGTCGGTACGGTATCGGCCCCGTACGGGTCACGTGAACGGAATCCTGTGACCGACGGACGCGGCACACGGGCATAATTCAGCCCATGACCGTACCCAGGACAGAGACACCCGACACCCCTTGGTGGCGTCACGCCATCACCTACCAGATCTACATCCGCTCCTTCGCAGACGGCAACGGCGACGGAACAGGTGACATCGCGGGCATCCGATCCCGCCTCCCCTACCTCGCCAGCCTCGGGATCGATGCGATTTGGATCAACCCATGGTTCCCGTCGCCGCTCAACGACGGGGGCTACGACGTCGCCGACTATCGCGACATCAACCCTCTGTTCGGAACCCTCGAGGAGGCGGACCTCCTCATCGCCGAGGCCCGCCAGCTCGGGATCCGACTCGTCGTGGATCTCGTACCCAACCACACGTCCTCGGAGCACGAGTGGTTCCGAGCCGCGCTCGCCTCGTCGGCCGGGAGCCCCGAACGGGGTCGCTACATCTTCCGTGACGGCCGCGGTCCCGGCGGCGGCCAGCCCCCGACGAACTGGCGGAGCGTGTTCGGTGGCTCGACGTGGACCCGTGTCCCCGATGGGCAGTGGTATCTCCACCTCTTCGACCCGTCCCAACCGGACCTCGATTGGGCGAACCCCGACGTCAGGAAGGAGTTCCGGGACATCCTGAGGTTCTGGCTCGACCGGGGCGCAGTGGGGTTCCGAGTCGACGTCGCGCACGGCCTCGCGAAGGACCAGGACTTCCCCGACATCCCGGAACCCGAGGACTTCGACCACAAGGCCAGGGACGGCGCAGAACATCCCCATTGGGACCGCGACGACGTCCATGACATCATTCGGGGATGGCGCTCGGTCCTCGATGAGTACGACGACACCGTGATGGTCGCCGAGGCGTGGGTGGAGAACTGGGATCGTCTCGCGAGGTACCTGCGCCCGGATGAGTTCCACCAGGTGTTCGACTTCGAGTTCCTCGAATCCGAGTGGGACGCGTCGACGCTGAAGGACGCGATCGAGCATTCGCTCGCGGGTGCGGGCTCGGTGGGCACGGTGCCCACGTGGGTGCTCTCGAACCACGACGTCGTCCGACACGCCACGCGATACGGACTGCCGCAGGGTGTCGCATCGAAGCCATGGCTCCTCCAGGGCGATCGAGACGACCTCGATCCGGAGAAGGGCCTGCGGCGTGCGCGTGCGGGTGCCTTGCTGATGTTCGCCCTGCCCGGGTCGGTGTACCTGTATCAGGGGGAGGAGCTCGGCCTCCCCGAGGTCCACGACCTCGCCGCGGAGGTCCTCGACGATCCGGTGTGGCATCAGTCGAACCACACGGAGAAGGGGAGGGACGGCTGCCGTGTCCCGATCCCGTGGACGGAGGATCCTGCGTCATGCGGCTTCGGGGCCAACGGCTCATGGCTTCCGCAACCGGCAGGGTGGGGGTCCTTCGCCGTCTCGACGCAGGATGCCGTCCCGGGATCCACGCTCGAGCTGTATCGAACTGCGATCGCACTGAGGAGAACGCTCCTGCTCGACCACGAGGAGATCCAGTGGATCGACATGGGCGACGACATCCTCGCGTTCCGCCGCGGAGAGGTGACCTGTGTCGTCAACCTCTCCGACGCGCCCATCGAGGTTCCGGATCGTCCAGTGCTTCTCGCGAGCGCCGACCTCCCGGGTCGGATGCTGGGCGTCGATGACGCCGTGTGGCTCGGCACCACGCCCGGGTGACGAGCGGTTGCCGTGCCCCGGGGGGCGTCGAATCTCCACGGTTCGGGAGAAGGGCGGTTTTCGCGACTTCGTCCCGTCACTCAAGTCTTGTGGCGTCAGATGCCGACGCAGAGATGGGGAGGGTTGTTCGGTCGATCCCCATGACGGCCGAACGGCCCTCCCCGTATCGGCGCGAGACCGTGGGCGTGGTACCGGGCGTGGGTCAGACGGCGACGCCGCTGAGCAGGTAGTCGAGGACGTCAGCGGCCGAGTACTCGGTCGACCCCTCGGGTGCGAATCGGGCGACCCTGGACGCGTCATCCCCCGAGGTGATGAGCATCTGCTCGATCTCGCCGCTCCTCTGGATCTGCGGCATGCCGATGTTGGCGACGAGCGAATTGCAGAGGCACTTGCGCCCGATCGTGTCCTCGATCGCTCCGCCCTTGGCCAGGTAGTCCTCGACCGGCTCGGAGGGGCAGCGCCACCCCGTGGACCCGTCCTCGCGCTCATATGCGTGGCGGAGGTAGCCGAGGTCGCACACCCGCTCGCGCTTCTCGTAGACCCTCGGGTTCGAGAGCGTGTCGTCGAGTTGGACGACCTTGAAGGGGAACCCGGTCGGGGAGGCGATCGCGTCCGTGTAGACATCGACCGTGCCCACCCTCGACCGCTCGATCACCTCGTCCTTGACCTCACGCGTGAAGCCGGACTCGTTGCAGTAGGCGAATGCGGTGCCGACCTGGACTCCTGCTGCGCCCATGTCGAGTGCGGCCACGACCTGGTCGGGTTCGCCGTACCCGCCCGCGATCCAGAACGGCTTGCCCAGATCCTTGATGGCCTGGAAGTCCGGGATGTCCCGCTCACCGTAGATGGGCTCGCCGAGCTCGTTGAACTCTCCCTTGGCGCGAGGCGGTGCGTTGTGGCCTCCGGCGACGGGGAGCTCGACCACGAACCCGTCGACCTCGCCGGAGGCCTTCGTGGCGAGCATCTTGGCGAGCACGTGGGACGACACGATCGCGAGGAACTTCGGACGCGGGAGCCTCCCCGCCATCTGCATGGCGAATGCGGCAGGGGAGAACCGCACGAAGGGGTCTCCCTTGTCGGTGGAGTCCTTGACGTCGATGCGCATCTCGACGTCGAATCCCTCTGCGAGGCGATCGAGGATGCCGGGGATCGCCCTCGGGATACCTGCGCCCATCAGGATGTAGTCGACGCCGGCGAGCATCGCACCGTAGAGGGACGGGAGCGTCGGCACCTGGATCTTCTCGAGGAAGTTGATCCCGACGGGGTTTCCGTGTCCCTCCTTGGCGAGGAACACCTCGACGAAGTTGCCGGCGACGATGAGCTCGAGGGTACGAGCGGATGGCTTGTGGCTGACCATCGGCTTCGTGGTGAAGCGCTCGTTCGGTGCCTTCCCGCCCTCGATGAAGTAGCGATCGATGATCCGGGTGGCGACGTCGGGGAGGGGGAAGGCTGCCAACGCACGTCGCATATGGCCCCCTGGGTCGCCCATCTGGAGGCGCCTGGCGAGGATGGCATCGAGGGCGGTGCCCGACACGACGCCGAGCTGTCCGTATGACGATACGGCGCGAGCGAGGCGCCAATCCGAGACCGCCGCGCCCATGCCGCCCTGGATGATGATCGGTAGGTCTCGTGTCATGGTGGCGCCAGCTCTCGGTCGAGGGAGGGGACGCGCCGTGCCCGGCTGCGCTGCGCGTTCGACTACGAAACGATACGCCGCGTTTCACGCTTCCGTACGGCATCGGACACTCGACGTCCTTCGCCCTTCCGAATGCCGTGCTGGGCGAGCCCTCCTCGGGAGCCCGGCGACGACGGTGGAAAGGGTCGTGGATCGCTGCGCGCGCGAGCTCCGACGAACGGCCTAGTCCTTTTGGATCCGCAGGGATGGCCCTGTCCGCGCCGAGATGCCGTTGGTACGATGCCCGTGCGAGCCGTCCGATGGGCACCGGGCGGATCGTGGGCGCCCCCACGATGGGGCCCAGGTGGTCGAAGGTGGACGCCGGTTGCGCGCCGGTGGAGGGAGGTATGGTGGCATTCGAGGTCATCGAGTTCTGTGAGCCCTCGCCCGAACCGGGCCGTCCGTTCCCCGGGACCTCGGAGCTCGTCCTCGGCGAGTTCGACGTCGAGGCCGATGCGATCGACGTTGCACGTGCCAGGTGGAAGGCGATGCGGGCGTCCGGGACGAAGGATGTCATGTGGTGGGTCGTCCGCGTACCGGGGGAGACCCTCGCCAGGTGGATCGCGGACCGGTCGAGTCCGGACGAGCAGATCCTCGACCTGCGGACGAACACGCTGGTCACGCTTCGCCCCTGATCGCTGCGTCGTACACCGCCTTCTGGTCTCCTACCGCGCTCACGCGCGATCATGGTCCGGGCGTCGCGGTACCCGGGGCCGCGGCGGTACCATCCGGCGATCATGACCGATACCACTACGTCCATCGTTGAAATCACGGAGTCCGCGCTGGAGAAGATCCTCGCGCTGCGCGACGGCGAGGGCATCCCAGACCTCCACCTCGGGCTCAGGATCATCGGCGTCGGTTCCCAGGGTTTCCTGTACGAGACCGCATTCCTCCGACCCGAGGACATCGGCGAGTCGGATCTGATCGAGGACCACGGGGGTCTCCCGGTGGCGATCGCACTCGACTCCGTGGACAACCTCCGAGGGGCCGTACTGGACCTCACAGGGGACGGGACGGGACCCGGACTCGTGATGCGCAATCCGAATGTGCCCACCCCCACGCTCCCCGGCGGAGAACTCGGCGACCTCGAACTCAGCGGAACGCCGGAGGAGAAGGTCCGCACCCTCCTCTCGGAGCGGATCAACCCCGCGATCGCGTCCCACGGCGGCGTCGCCCACCTCGTTGCGGTCGAAGGGTCGGTGGCGATGCTGGAGCTCGGCGGTGGGTGCCAGGGATGTGGTCTCGCGGCCGTGACCCTCCGGCAGGGGATCGAGCGATCCATCCTCGAGGCGATCCCCGAGATCGACGAGGTGGTCGACGTGACCGACCACTCGCTGGGCACGAACCCCTTCTACGCCTGACGTCGCAGGCGACGTCCCGCTCGCGTCGGATCCCCATCACGACCCGCAGGGCGGGTGGTCAGCTGTCGGCGTCCCTGTTCGCCCGGATGGCCCGCATCATGTCGAGGGCGCTCTTGCCACCTGCGTCGCCGATGCTCGGGAGCTTCGCGGACCGCCTGCTGTAGAACGATCCGCGTTCGGCCGGTGCTTCGGGCTCGGTGTCGGGTGCCGCCACGGGATGGGGGACCGACGGTGAGTAGTCGAGGACGGGAGCCTGGGATGGCCCGAGCGCCGCAACGTCGATCTCGCGAGGCGCGACCGGCTCCGTGGGTTGGGCGGATGCCGCAAGGGCGGCGAAGCGCTGTTCGAGCTGGTCGGCGAGGCCGCGAAGGGTCGACACCCTCTGGGTGAGCTCAGCATGCTCTGCCTCGAGCTCGGCAACGTCGGCACCGGTCGCGGCGGATGGATCGGCGACGTGGTCACCGGTGTCGGCAGCGGGAGCCTTGGCCCGGAACTCGGACGCCTCGAGGTGGGCGGCATCGATGATCGATTCCGCCTGGAGCTGCGCGGAGCGGACGATCTCTGCAGCCTCGGTACGTGCCTCGGCGAGGATCGTCTCGGCCTCCGTGCGTGCCTCGGTCACCAGCCGGTAGGCGTCGTACCGTGTCTTGGCCATCAGTGCATTCGCCTCTTCACCTGCGGCGACCCTGGGATCAGCGAGCTCCCGGTCCTCGTCGCGCTCGGGCGCAGAGGACGACGTGTCCTGCTGCATGTCCGTCGTCATCGACCAACTACTCCTACGTGCGCATGACGCACGACTCCGCTTGCCCTCTCTGGTGTATCGGCAGTGTCGGCAGGAAGTT
Organism: uncultured Acidimicrobiia bacterium; assembly: GCA_963792405.1. Taxonomy (GTDB): domain Bacteria; phylum Actinomycetota; class Acidimicrobiia; order Spongiisociales; family UBA5794; genus SZUA-442. Next base: position 921,822 of record CAWBVU010000006.1, on the reverse strand, counting down.
GAGGGCCATTCTGGGTCGATCGACCCATGCGGGGGCTCGGGAGGGCGAGGACGGAGGTCGGGTGGGTGCGATCGGCTCGGGCGATCGAACGGGGCCGTCACACCCGGGCGATGCCCTCGAGAGCGCGAAGCGTCGCCGCGAGTTCCTCCTGGAATGCGCGGCGCTCGACCCCGCCGAGGTCGAGGAGGCCGCGATTCTCGGCGAGCTCGACACCGGAGGTGAAGAGCGTCGTGGATACTGCTTCGTGGTTCTTGATCTCGCCGCGGTGATACAGCTGTTCCCCCATCAGGAGCGACGCCTTCTCGAGCTCCTTGACGGAGGTAGGTGTGTCCCCGAAGGTCACCAGTGCGGACGCCACGGCGAAATAGGCCTCGAGGAAGGGTCGCAGGACGATCGGGCTCTTCGCAGGTTGCATCGCCGAGAGGTCGACGACGACCGGTGCCTCGGGGGATGCCGAACCATCGATCCGGTACCGGGCGAGCTCCATTCGGATCTCGTCGGCGTACTCCTTCTTTGAGGAGAAGAAGAACTCGAACTTCAGGAGGTCGCGGAGTTCGAACGCCCGGTCGATGACCGCGTCCTCATCCATCGCTCGCCCGTCGACGACTCCGAGGGCGAGTGCGAGCTCCGTGATGCCGATGGTGACGAAGAAGTGGATGATGGTGTTCCGGTAGTAGGCGGCCTCGAGGTACTGGTCGGGACCGATGGACCAGAGGGTCTCGGTGAGCCCCTCCGTGCGCTCCACGACGTCGTTGGCCTCGAGGGCCTCGAGCCCGGACTGCACGGCGTCGCGCGAGAGCGTCCATCCGAAGGTGGTGGGGAGGGCGCGCTCCTGGATGAACTCGAGGAACGGATCGAGGATGTCCATCACTTCGTCGAGCGTGAAGCCTCGGGATCCGGCCGACAGCAGGGCGAGCGTGATGAGACCGGTCGTCGTGATCGGGGTGGCGTCGTTGATCCGCGTCGAGACCTCGAAGGCAACCTTGGGGAGGGCGAGGAGGCCCTCGGGGGAGGACAGGTCGTCATCTCGGCCGATGCGGCTACTGATCGGAAGGGGGCGCCCGAACCGGATGTGGATGCTGCCGTGGCGCCGCCGGAGGCCCGTGATGAACTTCACGGCCCACATGAGCGATTCCTTCTGCTTCTCCTTGCCCCGCTGCTCGGCGGCGTAGGCACCGACGTCGGCGATCTGGTCGTAGTTGATCGAGACGGGCACGAGGATGAGGTCGTCGATGATGCCCCGTTGGTACGAATCGGTCACATAGGCGAGCAGGCCGAGGCGGGGCTCCCGCAGCTTGCCGGTCCGTGACCGGCCCCCCTCGATGTACCACTCGAGCGCGAAGCGCTTCTCCAGCAGGTAGTCGAGGTACTGGCGGAGCACGAACTTGTACGGCTCGTTGTCCTTGAACTCCCGGCGGATGAAGAAGATCCCCGCCCTGCGCAGCAGGGGGCCGATCAGGAAGAAGTTCATGTTGATGCCACCCGCCGTGTGGTTCAGCGGCAGCTCGTTCTCGAACAGCACGTGCTGGAACACGAGATGGTCGAAGTTCGACTTGTGCGAGGGGAGGAATACGAGGGGGTCCGATTCGCCGAGTGCGAAGACCTCGCGCAGCTCCTCGGTGGAATAGTCGACGCTCTGGTGGGCGGTGCGGATCAGGACCGACGTGACGTGGTTGACGAGGTCGATGACGTAGGGGGAGTGCTCGGCGGCGACTTCCTTGAGGTAGCGCTTCGTCCTCTGCTGCATGCGCGTGACCGTTTTGCCCTCGAGATCAGCGAGTCGCTGGACGCCGTGCTGGAACGGCCTGCTCCAGAACAAGTCCTCCTCGAGGAACTTGGGGACCTTGTAGCGCTGGCCCCTGAGCCGCCGTTCTGACCGTTCCAACGCGAGCCATGCCTGGAGGGCGATGAACTCGCCGAGCGTCGTGCCGTCGGCCGGCCCCCTGCCTTCGGGCTCGATCCATCGACGCTCGATCTGGGAGCGCCTGGCGGGGTCGCCGACCACGATGCGGACACGGTCGGGGTCCTTCGCGAGGATGGCTCGCTGCTGGAACGTGTTCGGGTCCCTCGGGTCGCCGATCCGGAGGCTGTCGCGGATCGTGACGCGACGTAGGCCGTCGTGTTCCCTCGGGAGCCACGCCACGCGGACGGGTACGAGGAGCGGGTCGTCCTCGTGCGTCAGTCGCTGGTCGATCATGGGATCAACGCTCGCGAAGGGCCTCCGGCGCCGCGAGGGCGGGATCCGGAACACGTCGACGGGATCGTGGAGCACGGCTCCGACCCTGCCGAACCACTCGCTGATGAGCTTCGCCTCGAGCGAGCTCGAGGCGTCGACGAGGAGGAGGTACGGCCCCCGTTCCGACGGCCACGGAGGATCCTGTGGGTGCCTCGTCGGAACGGTCGTGACCATGGCGCCCTACGTCCCGCCTACGCGTCGCCCTGGGAGCGGGTGAAGTCGGCGAGCGCGCCCTTGGCGGCTTCGAGCGATCCCGATGCCACGCTGGAGGCTGCCGAGGCGGCGGATGCCGCAACCCTTCGCGCCGTGCCGGCTCCGGATTCCGCGGACTCCGCCGCTGCGGCGAGATAGCTCGTGACCTGGGCGATCAGGTCGTCGGGGAGGGCGTTGCGCATGTAGTCGGTCACCATCGTGACGACTTCGAGGACCTTGTCGGCTGGCAGTCCCGTGCGTTCCTGGATGTCGGCGATCAGATCGTCCATGGATTCCTCCTTGTTGCGCTCATCCTACTCGGAGCACTCACGCCCACCCGAGCTCGTGGAGGCGCTCGTCGTCGATCCCGAGGTGATGGCCGAGCTCGTGCAGGACCGTGGTCCGGATCTCGGTCCTGAGGGCGGCACCGGTGAGGCCGAGGGCCATATGGGGCTCGTAGAAGATGACGATCTGATCCGGGGCGACACCGAAGTAGTCGACCCCGCGCTCGGCAAGTGACACGCCCTCGTAGATGCCGAGCAGTCCTTCGCCGGTGGGGTCCTGATCGCGCGTCGGTCTGCGCTCGACGACGACGAAGACGTTGTCCATCTCGTCCCTGATCCACTGGGGGAGGTCGGCGAGGACGTTCTCGACCTCGTCCTCGAACTCGGAGATGCGCATCCGGGCAGGCTACCGGTGGCAGCCCCGAGGCGGGACCGCATCGGAGGGGGCGTCGGTCACCCCGCCAGCAGCGGGACGAGGACGAGGTAGGCCGCGATGAGCACCGGACCCTCGACGCGGCTGATACGCCTGCCCGTTTGCATCATCAGCCACACCACGATCGCGATCACGAGCGCGCTCACGGATGCAAGGCCCGTGAGGCGCGGTGCATCGAGTGAGCCGGAGCCGATGATGCCGACGATGCCTCCGACGGTCAGCGCGTTGAAGATGTTGGAGCCGAGGAGGTTGCCGAGGATCAGGTCGCCCTCGCCGCGACGGGCGGACTGCACGACCGTGACCAGCTCGGGGAGCGACGTGCCGACCGCGACGAGCGTCGCACCGACGAAGCCCTTGCTGAGACCTGCGCGATCAGCCAGGTCGATGGCACCCCACAGGAGGATCTGGGCGCCCGCGAGGGTGCCTGCAAGCCCGAGGAGCGTCCGCACGACCTCGGCGCCGAGCCGGTGGTCCGGTCCGGCGAACTCGACAGCTTCGGCCCCGAGCTCGTCGGAAGCGGTGCGGCGCATCACCGTGATCAAGGCGGCCACCATGGCGAGGAGCATCACGATGCCCTCGACCATGGAGATGCCGTTCTGCACGAACAGCAGGAAGGTCGCCATGGCGGCGATGGTCAGAGGGGCCTCCCGTCTCACCGTCTTGGAGTCGACGGCGAGGGGGAGCATGAGCACACCGATACCGAGGATGAGGGTCAGGTTGGCGATGTTGGAGCCGACGATGTTGCCGACGGCGATCTCGGGCTGGCCGCGGGCGGCTGCGATCGCGGACACGAGCAGTTCTGGGCTCGAGGTGCCGAAGCCGACGATGACCACGCCGACGACGAGCGGGGCGACGCTGCGGATCACCGCGATGCGGGCTGCGCCGATGACGAATTGGTCGGAGGCCCAGGCCAGAAGGGCGACGCCGACGATGAGGGCGACGATTGCGATCGCCACTGCCGCTCCTGGAGGGTGGCCGCCGTATGCGGCCGGGCACGCCCAACGGTATCGCCGCGCGGGCACTACGCAGTGCGCGTTCCGCGAGGCCGGGAGCCGTGGCCGCGGAGGCGTACACTGCCGGCCCATGAGCCCTACCTCCGACCCCGAGCAGCACATTGCGAGGGAGCCGCGTCTGCGCGATCGCTTCATCAGGCGCCTTCTCCGGTTCGCCGTGTTCTTCCTCTACGAAGACGTCGAGGTGTTCTCGGTGCACGAGCCGGGCTCGCTTCGGGGAAGGCCGGTCATTCTGGTGTCGAGCCATTTCGGGGGGTTCGCAGACGCGTTCCTGATCGTCCACGGCTCGCCGGTGGTGCCGAGGATCATCGCCAGGGACAAGATCTGGTCGATCCCCGTGGCGGGATCGTTGATGCGGTGGATCGGTGCGATCCCCGTCCACAAACCAGAGGACCACGAGGGGCCAACGTCGAATCGGGACATGTTCGCCTCCTGCTACGAGCGACTCGCCGAAGGTGACGTGCTCCTCATCTTCCCCGAGGGTGTCACGAGCGAGGATCCCTCGATCGCCCCGGTCAAGTCGGGCGCTGCACGGATCGCGTTGGGTGCTCGTGAGCAGGGGACGGAGGGGATCCAGATCCTCCCCATCGGGATCCACTACGAGGACAAGGCCGCGCTCCGGAGCCGTGTGTTCATCAACGCCGGCAAGCCGATCGACGTCGAGGCGTTCGTCGCCTCCCACGCCGGCGACGTCGGGCCCGACGATCGCGACGCCGTGCACGCCCTCACGTCGATGATCGAGGAGTACATACGCAACGTCGCACCGGACTTCTCCGATTGGCAGGAGGCGCGCGCCCTCACCCAGGCAGCCGAGGTGACGCTGCGCGCCGAGTCGGGCCAGCATCGCGCTCCCGTGTCGATCGTCGACCGCGATCTCCTCGCCGCCGAGATCGCGGCGACGCCGCCGCCGTCGAAGGCGGCGGTCCTCGCGGCGGCGGAGGATTTCCAGCGTGACCTCGACGGCGTCGGGCTCTCTGACGTCGCCATGTACGAGAAGGTGCGGACGCGACAGTTCGCGTGGTTCATCGTCCGCACGCTGATCATCCTGCTCATCGCCGTGCCGATTGCGCTGCTCGGGCTCTCGGTGAACGTGTGGCCGCTGCTCGCCGTGTGGGCACTCAACCTGTTGCCGGTGGGTCCTGCGGTGAAGGCCACCCTCAAGCCCACGGGGGCGATGCTCTTCTTTCTGATCGCCTGGGGGGTCGCTCTGTGGCAGGCGTTCAGGAGTTCGGTCTGGGCGGGTGTCGTCACCGCCGTCCTCCTCCCGGTGAGCCTCGCGGCGCTGATCTACGCGTCCGAGCGGCTCGTCAGGATCTGGCGTGCAGGGAGGGAGTGGCTCAAGGGCCGCAAGGTCGAAGCGCTCGCCGAGCAGGTCGAGACGAAGCGCGACAAGGTCGTGGCGAGTGTGCGCGAGGCGGTCGCCTCGAGGTGAACCGAGACCTGAGGCCGGTGCTCGTGATCGTGGCCGTGGCGGCGCTCGTGGTCCTGGGCGTGCTCTCACTGCGAGGGACGTCCGTGGTCGTCGAGGAGCTGCCGACCGTCGACATCGGATCGCCTGGCGATACGTCACCGACGGGCGCTCCGATTGCGACGGTCATCGGGAAGCGGCAGGTGGCGGGAGGCTCGTTCCTGTGGTTCCGACGGGGCGATGATCGATACGAGGTCACCGTCCAGTTCTTCGCACCGCCTGAGTGTGTCGATCCCGTCGCCGAGGGTGGCATGTGGCCGACCACCGACTCGTCATGTGCGTCCGACGTACCGATATCCGGAACCATCGGCGGATCGGGAATCGCGGCGACAGGAGAGGCGATCGTCGCTGTCATCGCGGAGGTCTCGAGCGAATGCCACGGAGGCATCGACGTCGGCGACCTCTGGCCGCCTGAGGCGGAGGAGTGCGCTTCGGCTGTTGGATGACGGCTTCGGTAGGATTCCCCGCGCACACGGGCGCTTAGCTCAGCGGGAGAGCGCTGCCTTCACACGGCAGAGGTCACTGGTTCGATCCCAGTAGCGCCCACCCTCAGAATCCCCTGTAAACACAGGGGATTCTGCCATTTCCGGATCTGCCAGCAGGCTTCTCCTTGTGTCAGGTGTCCGTCTGGTGTCCGTCAGAGGTCCAGATCTGAGCCATTGGGACTACCTCGGTCCACATCCTCGAGCTGGCTGTCGTACCCGTCGGTGGGCGCCCAACACCGGCGTCGAGGATGCTGCCGCCCGAGGTCAGCGACGCGATTCCGCCGTTCCCAATAACGGGGTCATCACCGCGAGTGGTCAGCCCCGTATTTGTGATGCGTCCGGGATTGCCGGTTACTGCGAGGGGTCCGAGCCTCGTCGGCAGATGTCGGTATGCGCCCCTGATCCGGCGATATGCGTATGGCAGCCGGGTCGTGGCAGCATAGGGCTGTGGAGCCAGAGGACCTTCTCGACGGGCACCCAGTTGCCATGTCTGTCTACGAGAAGGTCCGCTCGTGCCTGGCCGACCTCGGGCCGTTTGAGGTGCGGACCACGAAGAGCCAGATCGCATTCCGGCGAAGGAGGGGCTTCGCCTACCTCTGGCTCCCGGGCCAGTACCTGAAGTCCCCGGATGCACAGGTCGTGCTCTCCATCGCACTGGGACGGCACGAACGATCGGCGCGGTTCAAGGAGGTCGTGCATCCTGCCACGCGGCACTGGATGCACCACCTGGAGCTTCACGGAGCGGATGAGGTCGACGACGAGATCGTCGAGTGGCTCCGAGAGGCCGCCGAGCGAGCCAGCTGACTCCCCCGAGGCGTTGTCCGGGTACGCATATCGCTCACGGTGTCGGAGGCCGCAGCCCGCCCAGGAACGGCACCTCGGCCTGCGGCCCCGTCGGGCGTTGCTGCCACTGATTGTGGCGGCGTTCGAGACGGCGAAACCGTTGTGTTTCGTCCACTCGATCTGGTCCCCATCTCCAGTGCGGCTGCACGTTGGCTGATCACGTGCTGATTCACCGTTGCCAGGCCCCTCGCGTCCCGCCCCGCAGGGGTTCCTACCCCGACCGCCGACTTCCGCCATCGGTGTCCAACGACACAACGTTCGACCCCTGTGGCGTCTGCCCGGCGTCCGTCTGCGCTTGGGAGCGGAGGCGATCGAGACCCTCCATGGCGGCCTCGTCGATGCCTTCGTAGAGGTGTCCGTAGACGTCCAGCACAGTTCGGGTGCTCTCATGTCCGAGTCGGTCGGCGATGTACCTGGGGGATTGGTTCTCGGCGATGAGCATCGCGACGTGGGTGTGGCGCAGGTCATGTGGCGTACATGGTGGGCCGACGGACGCTTCGACGGCGGGCTTCCAGTGTCGCCGGCGGAATCGGTTGTAGTCGAGTGGCCCACCCTGGGCGTGGGAGAACACGAAGTCCGATCCGGACGGGTACTGGGCGATGTGAGCCGCGAGCTCTTCGCAGAGGAAGACGGGTATGCCGATCGTGCGGTAGGCCTTCTTGGACTTGAGTGGGCCGGCGACCATCTTCCATGAACCTTGTCTGCTGAGTTGCTCGTCGACCCGGAGGGTGCAACACCAACGGACTCCTCCGTCAGTACTTCCCCAAAGGCCCGACCTCTCCACAGTCATCCAAGACCAACTCGATGCCGCCGAACACGGCCTCAACAGCCGACCTCGACAAACCCTCAACTGGATGACACCATCACAGAAACTCGCCGAAGCGCTGCAATGACCCCCTGAAACCACCGGCGATATGCGTTGTTGTGGAGTGCCCAGTTGAGTGCATCCCACATGAGGTCATCGGACGAGTTGTCGGACCGATTCCCGGTAGCGTCCCGAGGCTCGCAACGCGTGGCGCAGGAAACGCACCATCTAGTACCTTGAGCGCCCCACTACCACGGAGGACCACATGCCACCTGACGAAGTCGTCGTGAGCTGGGTTGAGGCGTATCGGGACGCTTGGGTGAACGCCGATACCGACGCAGTAGTCCGACTATTCGCTCCGGACGGCACGTATCGGGACAACATCTTCGAGGAACCGCATACGGGTTCGGACGGCATCCGCGCCTACTGGGAGGGTGTTACCGCTGCGCAGACCGATGTCGCAGTCCGTATGGGCTCTCCCTTCGTGGACGGCGACCGGGTGACCGTTGAGTTCTGGACCAACATGCATGTCGCCGGCGACCCTGTCACACTGCCCGGTTGTCTGTTGCTCACCTTCGACGACACCGGCTTGTGCACCAGTCTTCGTGAGTACTGGCACTTCCAGCCGGGCACCTTCGATCCGCCGCTCGGCTGGGGGACATGACCAATCCACCCATCGCGAGCGACTCAACCGGCAAGGTCTTCGAATCCCAAAGCAACGCATGAGAAATGAACATCCAGATGCCGTTCGCTATCGACACGAGGCGATCCGATAATGCGCTTGCGATCACAGCCATTTGCGCGAAGGGTCCACCATCCGCCCTGACTCGACTCTGATAGAGGTCTTGCGCCCTGCTCGCCACCGAATCAGGCGAGTTCCACTACTGGACCGGCCGGTTCGAGTAGTGCACACAGGGCTGCCACGCCTGCCCAGACTGAAGCCGTGATTCCGGCGTTGTGGAACCGCAGCCCATCGATGCATATGTGCCTTGAGTTCGGGCGATCATTGCAGCACCTTGGTGAGACGGTGTCCTGTGTGGAGGTGTGTGATGGGACGGTTGTCTGAGCGGGAACGGCTGGAGTTGTGGGATCGGTGGGAGGCTGGTGAGTCGCAGCGTTCGATAGCGAGGGCGCTGGGGAGGTCTTCGTCGATGGTGAGGACGGTGTTGGTGTCGTCCCGATAGCGGCGTCCGGTTCCTCCTCGTGAATGGTCGAGTCTTCGTCTGTCGTTGGCGGAGCGGGAGGAGATCTCGAGAGGGATCGCTGCCTTGGCAGTGGAAGCTGGGAGGATCCCTTGATCCTGTCGGTCCAGTGTCGGTGATTGCACGGGAAGGTCCTTCGACGGCAGAACCACGCAAGGAGCGCATGTGCCGGACACCTGACCGCGCCGAAGCGGCTTGAATCACCGGGTGACGCCTCCGATCACCGGCACGCGCCGATTCGCGTTCAGCTCACTGTTGTTCTTCGCCATGGGGGCGGCGACCTTCACGGCTTCGTCCCTCGGCATCCTCGCGACGTTCATCATCGACGATCTCTCGATCAGCCGCGCACAGCTCGGCGCCGTACTCGCGGTGGTCAACATCGCGGCGGCGCTGCTGTCGCCGGTTGCCGGACGGATCACGGACCGCATCGGTGGCAAGGCGGCGATCGTCGCGGTGTTCGTGATCGCTGCCGGGGCGTTTCTCCTCCTCGGGACGGCGGTTGGATACGTGATGCTGCTCGCGGGTGCGCTCACTGGGGCGTTCTCCCAGGCGTCGGCGAATCCGGCGACGAACAAGCTCATTGCCGAGGACCTCCCGGCAGGCGAGCGCGGTGTGATCACGGGGGTCAAACAGTCCGGGGTCCAGTTCGGGATCTTCCTCGGGGGTGTGACCGTTCCATCGGTCGCCCTCGCCATCGGCTGGCGGGGCGCCTATCTGGCGGTTGCGGCGATCCCGCTGGTCTTCGCACTCGTGGCGCTGTGGATCGTTCCGTCACGGCCGGAACGAACGGCGGTGCACCGAAGGGATCAGCGAAGCCCGCTACCGACGGCGATCTGGTGGCTCGCAGGCTACGGATTCCTCTCGGGGTTCTCCGGGTCGGTGACCTACTTCGTTCCCCTGTTCGCCGAGGAGACGCTCGGGCTCAGCCCGATCGCCGGCGGGGTGGCCGCAGCAATGATCGCTCTGGTTGCGGTTGGCGGCCGGATTCTCTGGAGCCGGTACGCCGAGCGGTCCGGTACGTATCGCGGACCCCTGTTCACGATGGCGGGGCTCTCGCTCATCGCTGCCGGATTGTTCCTCGCCTCCGGCCAGATAGCCGTGTGGTTGCTCTGGCCGGCCACGATCGTCATCGCGTTGGGATCCAGTTCGTGGAACGCGGTCGGCATGCTCGCGGTCATGATCGAAGCCGGTGTCGCCGCGACCGGTCGTGCATCCGGCATCGTGCTGTTCGGATTCCTCACCGGTCTCGGCCTCGGTCCTCCCGTGTTCGGCCGCATCGTCGACAGCACCGGCTCCTACACCCTGATGTGGGTGCTCTCCGCCGCTGCCGCCATCGCAGCGGGCGGGGTGGTCATCACCTGGAGCCGGTCGGTTCGTCCGAGCTGATCGGTGCCGTCGTCGATCGTGGTCACGGGATGTGCTGCGGGTCTGGTTGGTGCGGGTGGTGCAGACATCGGAATCACGGCGGGACGGGTCGACGGGTTCGTCCGAATCCGGGCCCTCGTCGGGGAGCGTGCGAACATCCCGTCGATGCCGTCGGTCATGGGGATCGACGCGCGAACAGGGGAGGATCGTCGATGGCGGAACCACGCAAGGAGTACAGGGCGCGCATCTGGGTCAGGCTGACGGAGGAACTGCTGCCGACACCCGCGCTGAGCAGGGAGCAACTGGAGGCACTCCTGTCCGACGCACTTCAGGTCGGACGACCGGACTCACCCGTCGCATCGGTCACGGTCGAGGACCCCAGACGCTGAGGGCTGGGATGGACGATCCCGGCGTACGCGTCGTGACGTCAAGCTCCGAGATGATCGCCGCGTCGGCACGTGCACCATCCATGCCTCGGCCTACGCCTCGGCGACCACCTTGAGCCGGCTGAGGCCCTTCTCGAAGTCTGGGCCGATCATCGCATCCATGCTCTTGAAGAGGCCCATCATCCTCGTCATGACGGTCTTCGGGCCTGTCATCGTCCACGTCACACGCGTGCCGTCGCCGTCGGGTACCAGAACGAAGGTCGTGGTGCTGGACGACTTGAACGGCTTGAGGAAGTCGAGCGCGATGTGGACACTCGACGGTTCGACGGCATCGGTGATCTCCATCCGGCCCTGTCCTGCCTTGCGGTTGCCGGACCATGCGTACACGGCGCCCACCCCTGAGTCCGCCCCTGAGTACTGGCGCGTCATGGCAGGGTCGAGGCCCTCCCATGGCGACCACGTGGGCCACCGATGGAAGTCCACGATGTGGGCGTAGACGGCGGAGGGCGGTGCAGCAACGGTCACCGATCGTTCGACGGCGTAGAGGTCATCCATCGGCGCAGCGTACCGTGCGTTCGTTCGCCTGTCCCGTGCGTTTCTCGCGATCGGATCAGGGTCGGGTCGATCGCGGTGCCGCGCGAGAGCGCGGGTGCGTGTGGTGTGCTGGAGATCACCAGAGGGGAGACGCGTTCGGTCAGCCCGCCTGTCACACTGGCGGAGGCGTGACAGCCGGAGGCCTTGGGCTGTCGGGGCCGATCAGTGGACCTCGACCTGGACCTTCGTGGTGTGCGGCTCGTCCGGTGTCTCGGTCGGCACCGGGATGCGGACCATCAGGACGCCGTTGTCGAGCGTTGCGACGATGTCGTCGGCGTCGACGCCCTCGGGCAGGAGGACGTCACGCCTGAAGGAGCCGAAGTGGCTCTCGCGGAGATACCGATCGGCTTCCTCGACCTCCCGTTCGAGCTTCTTCTCGCCGCTGATGTGGAGGACGTTGCCCTCCACCTCGACGGTGAGTCCCTCCTCCGGGTCGATGCCGGGGATTTCCGCTCGCACGATGAGGTCGCCGTTCTCCCGATACACGTCGGTGGCGGGCCGCCAGTCGAAGCCCTCCATCCAGGGACGCATCGTGAAGCGATCCATCATGTCCTGCATCTCGCGCTCGAGCGTGGTGAAGGCACTGAAGGGTGCCCAGCGCGTGATCGCCATGGCCACCTCCCTTTCGACAGGGGGCCGCGTTCTGGTGGCCGCGACCCCTCCGTCTCCAACGTACTCCCGGTGCTCACTCGTGCCTAGGTCCCTCGTCAGGCATTTCCCGCGCGGCCGCGTGGGCTCGGCATCGTGGTCGTACAGAGGTGTCTCCCGTGGCCCGACCATCCGGTCGGAGCACACGGGAGACCCCCGGCACTGGTTCGGGAGCGGGCGAATCAGCCGATGCGGGTCACCGTGACCTCGATCACGGGGTCGCTCCAGCCATGGATCGGCTGGCTGAGGTCCCCGACACCGATGATGCCCTGGTGGGGCTCGACCACGCCGTGCTCGGTGAGCGCGGGGTTCGACATGCCGGTCTGTCCCATGCCGTCACACGGTGGGACGAGGTCGACGTAGCGTTCCGTGTTGAGCTCCGTACCTGCGTCGTAGGCATCTCCGTATGCCGTGATCGTCTCGCCGATGCTCGCTGGCAGCCACGCACCATTGACTCCGGCGAACCCGTCGTTCGTGCAGATCAGCATCCCCGCCACCGACAGCCTGCGGCCTCCGTCGTCGACGACGACGGTGGTGGTGACCGTGGCGCCCGGCGCCACGGGTACGGAGCCGACGACTCCGACGAAGCCGACCGCCCGTGCACCATCGAGCTCGGCGACCAGGTCGGGCACGCCGCCGTTCTCCGCCAGCGACTGCAGTCCGGCACTCGCGGCCCGGCCGGTCCCGAAAACGGCATTCGCGTTTCGGTGTGTGGCGGCCACGAGGGGGGTCATCAGCTGGCCGCCCGTCAGGTTCTCCACCGTGATCTCGAACACACGGACCCGCTCGATCGTGACCCGGATGGCGGGGTCCGTCCAGCCGTGGTTCGCGACGGTGAGGTCACCCACACCCGTGATGCCCATGTGATGGCGGACGACGCCGTGCTCGGCCAGGGCGGGATTCGATGCGCCGGTCTGGCCCATGCCGTCGCACGGTGGGACGAGGTCGGTGTAGCGCTCCGTGTTGATCTCCGTGCCGGCGTCGTAGGAGCCGCCGAGGACGATGCGGTCACGACCGTATGCGAGCGGAAGCCGAATGTCGGCCACCGATGCGAAGCCGTCGTTCGTGCAGATGAGCATCGCGGCGACCGACAGCTTCGTGGCTCCGGGGCTGGCAGAGATCAGCGTCTCGACGCTGCCGCCGGGGGCGATCGGGGCGGTTCCCGCCACGACGACGTTGCTCACACCCATCGTCCCCTCGAGCTCGGACACGAGCACCGGTACACCGCCGTTCTCCGCGAGCTGCTGGATCCCGTGGGACGCAGGACGACCCTCGCGGAAGATCCTCGTGCGGCCCTGATGGGTCGCGACCACGGCCGGCGTCAGGAGTTGGTGGTCGGTCAGGTTCTCGACCGTCACCCGGTAGGTGCGGTCGGGTGCGCCGTGCGCATCAGCGCGCGGTGCGAGTCCCACCAGCATGGTCGCCACGACGGCGACCACGGCGGCGAGGATGAACGATCTTCGTACTGCGATCGACATGAGCCCTCCTCAGGATCTCGACTGGGGATCACTGTGGGGGACAGTCCTTGCACCGCTCGGAACGAATGGTGAACGTTCCGGGAACAATCGACGTTGAGTGGGTACGCCACGGAGTCCATGCCATACGATCCCCATCATGACGCCCGCTGAGCCCGCAGGCCGCATCCTCGTCGTCGACGACGAGCCCATGGTGCGCGAAGTCGTCACGGCCTACCTCGAGAGGGAGGGGTACGCCGTCACCACCGCGGACGACGGCAAGGCGGCGCTCGACCTGGTCCCACGTGCCCGTCCCGACCTGGTCGTCCTCGACGTCATGCTGCCGCACGTCGACGGGTTCAGCGTGCTGTCGCGGATTCGCAAGGACAGCGACGTCCCCGTGATCCTGCTGACGGCACGCACGGAGGAGACCGATCGAGTGCTCGGCCTCGAGCTCGGCGCAGACGACTATGTGGTCAAGCCTTTCTCCCCGCGGGAACTCGCCGCGAGGGTCAGGTCCGTGCTCCGGAGATCGACGGCCAGGATGGCGCCAGATCGCCTCGACTTCGATGGGCTGACGATCGACGGTGGGGCGAGGGAAGTGGTCGTCGCAGGCCGGGTCGTGGACCTCACGCCGAAGGAGTTCGACCTCCTCGCCTTCCTCGCGGCCTCGCCACGACAGGTCTTCTCCCGGGGGCAGCTCCTCCATCACGTGTGGGACTCGTCGCCCGACTTCCAGGACCCGTCCACGGTGACCGTCCACGTGCGACGACTCCGGGGCAAGATCGAAGCCGATGCGGACACGCCGCGGTGGGTCACCACGGTGTGGGGCGTCGGGTACAGGTTCGAGCCATGAGCATGCGCGGGTTCCTCATCGCGGTCGCCGGGGTGGGCGTCGTCGGCATGGCGGCCTTCGAGGTCACGATGGAGCCGACGCCAACGGATCGGCTGATGCTCGTGGCGATCTTCCTCACGATGGCCCTCGCCACCTTGCTCGCGGCCTGGTCGCTTCCTCGCTTCGCCCGTCGAAGCAGGTCCCTCTCCTCGAGCATCGCCGCGCTGCCCGTGGCATCGCTGATCGTCGTCACCCTCGCGGTCACCGTCGCCGCGAACCAGATGTTCCTGTCCAGCCACGACCTCAGCCTCCTCCTCGTGGTGCTCGCCACGGCGCTCCTGTCGGCCATCGTGCTCACGGCCGTCGTCTCGCAGGTCTGGGCGTCCGAGCTGAGCGCGATGCGTTCGGCCGCCGAGAGGATCGCGGCGGGGGACCTCGATGCCCGCACTGGGATGGAGCGAAGGGATGAGATCGGCAGGCTCGCCGCCGCCATCGACCACATGGCCGAGGAACTCGCCACCGCGGCGGCCGCACAGGCTCATGCCGAGCGTGAGCGCAGGGCATTCCTCGCTGCGATCGGCCACGACCTCAGGACGCCGCTCGCGTCGCTACGCGCCGCGGTGGAAGCCGTTCGCGACGGGATCGCCCCCGACCCTGAGCGGTACCTCGCCGCAATGGAGCACGACGTCGTCGCCCTGGCGGATCTCGTGGACAACCTGTTCCTGCTCACACGCATCGAGGCGGGGGAGATCGAGATCGACCGCGCACGGGTGGATGTGGCGGAACTCGCCGACGAGGCGATCGAGGTCCTCCGACCTCTGGCCGCACGCCGAGAGGTCGGACTCCGGCTGGTCGCATCGGCGGATCGTGCGATGGCGCGAGGACCCGAGGCCGTGAGTCGCGTGCTCCGGAACCTCCTCGACAATGCCATCGTGCACGCCCCGGCGGGGTCCGACGTGGTGGTGGAGCTGTCCAACGGCGACGGTGTGACCGTCCGGGTGAGCGACCAGGGGCCCGGGTTCGATCCATCCTTCGTGACCGAGGCCTTCGTCAGCTTCCGTCGCGACGACCCTGCGAGGTCGAGAGCCACCGGAGGCGCCGGGCTGGGGCTCGCCATCGCCCATGGCTTCGTGACCGCACTGGGTGGCTCGATCTGGGCCGAGCCCGGACCGGGCGGAGAGGTGGGTTTCTGGCTCCCCGGCGCGGGCGACGAGGGGTCCGAGCGAGGTCCCGGCGGCGGCGAGGATCGGTCGCAGGCGACCATCCGCTGATCGGTTCCCTGGTGACGGCGGGGACGCCCGGTCGGCGCCGGTCACCCTGCGCCGCATCGTCGTCGACGGCATGATCGTTAGCATGGCTAACGATGTCGCACCCGCCTTCACACGCACCCCTGGACGGCCCCTCCGAGCAGGACCTCGCGGACGATCTCCGGCTCGCGCTCGGACGTCTCGCCAGGAGGCTCCGGCAACAGTCGCTCGGTGACATGACACCGTCCCAGCGATCCGTCCTCACCTCACTCGATCGGCACGGGCCGACCCGGATGGGGGAATTGGCGAGGATCGAGAACATCAGTCCGCCCAGCCTCACCGGCATCGTGGGCAGGCTGGAGGATCGGGGATTCGTCACGCGATCCGACGATCCCGACGACGCGCGCTCGACGCTCGTGGAGGCGACACCGAAGGCGACCGCGGCCCTCGCCGAGGCGCGACGACAGCGGACGGCGTTCCTCGTCCGCGGCCTCGCGACCCTGACCGACGAGGAGCGCGAGGTGCTCGCCCGGGTGGTTCCCCTGCTCGACCGGTTGGTGGGTGTCGAATGACGGCCGGGGCAGCGACGTTCCGTCGCACCTTCTCGTCCCTCTCGATCCGCAACTACCGCCTCTACTTCATCGGTCAGGCGATCTCGGTGTCGGGAACGTGGATGCAGGCCGTTGCGCAGTCCTGGCTGGTCCTGCAGCTCACCGGGAGCGGCACGGCGATCGGCCTCGTCACCGCGCTCCAGTTCCTCCCCATGCTCTTCCTCGCGCCATGGGGTGGCGTGATCGCCGATCGGTTCGACAAGCGTCGCCTCCTGATCGTCACGCAAACGACGGCGGCCGTGCTCGCAGCCGTGCTCGGCATCGTGGTCGTCACCGACGTCGTGCAGCTCTGGATGGTCTACGTGCTGGCTGCGTGCCTCGGCCTCGTCGCAAGCCTGGACGTGCCGGCACGCCAGACCTTCATCATGGAGATGGTCGGCCGCGACTCCGTGACCAACGCCGTGTCCCTCAACTCCGTCCTCGTCAACGCCGCCCGAGTGTTCGGGCCGTCGGTCGCGGGCGTGCTCATCATCACCGTCGGCATCGGTCCGTGCTTCCTCATCAACGCACTCTCGTACGCCGGGGTCCTGGTCGCGCTGGTGATGATGCGTCCCGACGAGCTGGAGCCCGCACCTGCCCAACCGAGGAAGCCGGGCCAGTTGCGCGAGGGGCTGCGCTACGTGTGGTCGCACCATGCCGTCCTCGTGCCGTTGCTGATGATGGCGATGGTCGGCACCTTCGCCTACGAGTACCAGGTGTCGCTGCCGCTGTTCGCCAAGTTCACGTTCGGGGGTGATGCCGGCACCTACGCCGCGATGACGGCCTCGATGGGAGCCGGCGCGGTCGTCGGTGGCCTCCTCACCGCCTCGCGAAGGTCGCGATCAGCGGTCACGCTCGCCGTCGTCGGCGTCGCCTTCGGCGTGGTGCAGATCCTCGTGGCGATCGCACCCGGACTCGCGGTGGCCCTCGTCTCGCTCGCGCTGCTGGGTGCGGTGAGCATCAGCTTCCTCGCCCTCGGCAACTCCACGCTCCAGCTGAGCGCCGCACCGGAGATGCGAGGCAGGGTCATGGGCCTGTGGGCGGTGGCGTTCCTCGGCTCGACGCCGATCGGCGGGCCGATCATCGGATGGATCGGTGAGCATGTTGGAGCGCGGGCCGCGCTCGCGCTCGGTGGGGTGGTGACGATCCTCGCAGGCGCGCTCGCCTACCGGACACTCGCAGGGATCGACCGTCGCACGAGTCACGAGGGCGATCAGCTCCCGAGCCCTGCCGCCAAGCTCGGCCCCTGATGCGCAAGGTCATGTCGCTCGATGTCGTCTTGGCTGCGACAATGCGCCGGTGATCGTCGACTGCGCCGTCTATGAGAGCGGACGCCGTACCACCGGCTCCCTCCCGATCCTCGGGTCCAGGGGGGAGGCGGCCGAGCGCGGCGGCTTCGTATGGCTCGGCCTCTACGAGCCGACCGAGGACGAGTTCGCGGACGCGACCGCCGAGTTCGACGTCCACGAGATGGCCGTCGAGGACGCCCTCGTCGCCCACCAGCGGCCGAAGCTCGACGTCTACGACGACTCCCTGCTCGTCGTGCTCAGGACCGCGAGGTACCTCGACGCCGCAGAGGAGGTCGAGTTCGGGGAGATCCTCGTGCTGGTGGGCACGACGTTCATCGTCGTGGTGCGCCACGGTGCTGCCGCACCCCTGACGGCGGTGCGGCAGCGGCTCGAGCACGACCCGGAGCTCCTCGCACTGGGACCATCGGCTGTCCTCTACGGGATCCTCGACGCCGTCGTCGACGGCTACCTCCCCGTCGTCGAGGGCCTCGACAAGGACATCCGGGAGCTGGAGAAGGAGGTCTTCTCCGACACACGCCGGAACCCGGCCGAGCGCATCTACTTCCTCAAGCGGGAGGTCCTCGAGTTCCAACAGGCCGTGGCGTCCCTGCTCGATCCCATCGATCGCCTCGCGAGGGGACACCGCACCTACGTCGACGACAAGCTCGACGAGTACTTCAGGGATGTCCACGACCACCTCCTTCGCATCGCCCAGGAGGTCGCGTCGTTCCGGGAGCTTCTCACGAGCATCCTCGACGCGAACCTCGCCCAGGTCGGGGTCAGGCAGAACGAGGACATGCGGCGCATCTCGGCGTGGGTCGCCGTCGCGGCGGTGCCCACGTTGATCGCCGGCACCTTCGGGATGAACTTCACCCGGATCCCGTGGGCCTCGGAGCCCTGGGGATTCGGGGCGGTCATCGCGGCGATGGTGGTGATCGCGGGGACGCTGTACGGACTGTTCAGAAGAAGCGGCTGGCTCTGACTCCGCGCCGATGGCGGGCGTCACGACGGCGAGCGACACCACGGCAGGCCGTGCGGCAAATGGACGAGAAGCGTCGCGATCGTGGTTCAATCCGCCTCCCCGGAGAAAGTAGCCCATGCACGGCAACGCCACGTTCGCCTTCTCAGATACCGCCATCCTCTCGGTTGCCGCGATCCATGCGCCCGAGGTCGTGACCTCCGCGGAGTTCGACGAGATCCTGACGCCCACCTACGAACGGCTCGGCACGCAGTCCGGCCTGCTCGAGAACCTCGCAGGGATCAAGGAGCGGCGCTGGTGGCCCGAGGGGTACGGCTTCACGGACGCAGCCGTTGCCGCGGGAGCGAAGGCGCTCGCGGAGGCGGACATCGATCCGGAGAGGATCGGACTGCTCATCGACAGCTCGGTGTGCCGGGATCGCCTCGAGCCGTCCGCCGCCGTCACCGTGCACCAGGAGCTCGGCCTACCCAGTTCCTGCATCAACTTCGACCTCGCGAACGCCTGCCTCGGATTCATGAACGCGATCCACATAGCGGGCACCATGATCGACTCGGGCCAGATCGACTACGCCCTCGTCGTCGACGGGGAAGGCAGCAGGCACACGCAGCAGGCAACCCTCGAGCGGCTCTCCCAGCCCGACATCACGATGGACGACCTCTTCCTCGAGTTCGCCACCCTCACCCTCGGATCGGGTGGGGCGGCGATGGTGCTCGGCCGGGCATCGGACCATCCCGAAGGTCATCGCGTCGTCGGCGGCATCGCACGAAGCGACACCAGCACGCACGACCTGTGCGTCGGCACGATCGATCAGATGCGGACCGACACCAAGGGCCTCCTCGATGCGGGCCTGGACCTCGCAAAGCGGGCCTGGGTGGGCGTGGATGAGCTCGGCTGGCTCGACATGGACCGCTACATCATCCATCAGGTGTCCTCCGTCCACACGGCGCTCATGTGCGCCCAGCTCGGGATCGATCCCGACAAGGCGCCGATCACGTTCACGACACTCGGCAACGTCGGACCTGCGTCGATCCCGATCACCCTCGCAGAGGTCCAGGACACCTTGAAGCCCGGCGACCGGATCCTGTGCCTCGGCATCGGCTCGGGGATGAACGCCTCGGCGACCGAAATCGTCTGGTGACGGCGGGCGCAACCGAGCCCGCATCGTTGCCGCCACCGGGGCTGCCCGGGCTCGATCCCGCGTGGTCGAGGATGGTCGTGACCCCCCAACTCGACGGGGTGGGGAGGACGTGGCACGTCCTCGACAACGGCGTGTCGCAACCAGACGTCACGTTGCTGTGCGTGCATGGCAACCCCACGTGGTCCTACCTCTGGCGGTCCCTCCTCGCAGCTGCCCCGCGAGGCGTGCGCGTGGTCGCCATCGACCACCTCGACATGGGGTACTCGGAGCGCACCGGCACCGTTCGACGCCTCGGCACGCGTATCGATGACCTCTCCGCGGTGACCGACGCCCTCGGTGTCGATGGGCCCGTCGTGATCGTCGCCCACGACTGGGGAGGGCCGATCTCCCTCGGGTGGGCCGCTCGCCATCTCGACCACCTGGCGGGGATCGTGCTCATGAACACTGCGGTGCACCAGCCCGAAGGGGCGAGGGCGCCGACGCTGATCCGTGCCGTCAGACGCAAGGGCATCCTCGAGGCGGTCGCCGTGTCCACGACCGGGTTCGTCCGGGGGACCCTCGCCCTGAGCAGGCCCGCGCCCCACGCCGGCGTGAGGCGTGCCTACCTCGCGCCCTACGGGACGACGGACCGCCGTCGGGCGATCGGGACCTTCGTGCGGGACATCCCGCTCGAGCCGGATCATCCGAGTTCCCAAGATCTCGACAGGGTCGCCGGGGCGCTGGCTGCCATGTCGGATGTCCCTGCCCTGTTGTTGTGGGGCCCATCCGACCCCGTCTTCTCCGATCGGTACCTCCACGACCTCGAAGGGAGGCTTCCCCACGCCGACGTGCACCGCTTCATCGGCGCGTCACATCTCCTTCCCGAGGACGTCGACATCGCACCTGCCGTGTACGACTGGGTGACGGCGCTCGATGACGCTCCGGCAGCACGCAAGACCGCAGAGCCGGGAGATCGCGCATGGGCGGCCATCGAGCGGCGGGCAGATGACGACGAGGTCGCCGTCGTGGAGATGGCGGCGTCAGGGCCCGCGGCGTCGGTGACCTTCCGAACGCTCCACGAGGACGTCCACCTCGTTGCTGCGGGGCTCGCCGCACACGGTGTGGTCCCCGGCGACCGCGTGGCACTGCTCGTCCCCCCCGGCATCGACCTCACCGTGTGCCTCTACGCATGCTGGCGAATGGGCGCCGTGGTCGTCGTCGCCGATGCGGGCCTTGGGGTCCGCGGCATGGGCGCGGCCCTGCGCAGTGCGAAACCCGACTGGATCATCGGCATCCCCAAGGCCCTCGCCGCCGCGCGCATCCTCGGCTGGCCAGGCAGGCGCATCGCCACCGAGGTGGCCTCGCGCCCCGCAGCACGCAACGCCACGCTGAGGGCGCTGGGTGTCGACATCACCATCGACGACCTGCGACGGCTCGGCAGGACTGCGCCGACCCCCATCCCTCCCGTGGACGACGCTCCCGCCGCCGTCGCCTTCACCTCCGGCGCGACCGGCCCCGCCAAGGGCGTCGCCTACCGTCATGACCAGCTGCAATCCCAACACAGGGCCCTCGTCGAGGCCTATGGCATCACCCGCGACGATCGCCTCGTCGCCGCGTTCGCACCCTTCTCGCTGTTCGGGCCGGCGATGGGGATTCCCTCCGCCGTACCCGACATGGAGGTCACAGCACCCGCCACCCTCACCGCGGCAGCCCTCGCGGACGCCGTGGATGCCATCGATGCGACGCTCGTCTTTGCCTCGCCGAGCGCCCTCGCCAATGTCGTGGCGACCTCCGATGAACTCGACGACTCCCAGCGGACGGCCCTGTCGGGCGTCCGCCTCCTCATGTCGGCGGGCGCTCCCGTCCCGGTCGGGATCCTCCGGAGGTGCCGTGAGGTGATGCCGAACGCCGAGGCGCACACACCCTACGGCATGACCGAGGTCCTCCCCGTCGCGGACGCCGACCTCGACCTGATCGAGGCCGCGGGCTCGGGATCGGGCGTGTGCGTCGGTGTGCCCCTCCCCGGCGTCGATGTCGCGATCGCACCGATCGACGCCGGCGGTCGGACCTCAGACGTCCTCACGATCGAGCCGGACGTCCTCGGTGAGGTGTGCATTCGGGCCGCCCACATGAAGGATCACTACGACCGGCTCTGGGTCACGGACCACGCCGCCGCGACTCCTCCGGGTTGGCATCGCAGTGGCGATCTCGGGCGGTTCGACCACGCGGGCAGGCTGTGGATCGAGGGTCGCGCGGTCCATGCGATTCGCACGGCGCATGGCGTCGTGACCCCGTTGCCGCTGGAGCAGAGGTTCGCGTCGGTGCCGAACGTCGCCGGAGCAGCCGCGGTCGGTGTCGGACCCGCCGGTGACCAGCGCGTCGTAGCGGTCGTCGTTCCCTCACCGCCTCCGCGAAGGGGTCGGCTTGCCTCGACCGCGATGGCCGACGCCGTTCGCGCCACCGTCGACGAGGACGTGGTTGCGGTGCTCGAGGTGCCGAAGCTCCCTGTCGACATCCGGCACAACGCGAAGGTCGACCGCACGCGGCTTGCACGATGGGCCGAACGCGTCCTCGCCGGCGGGAGCCCTGCGCGACCATGAACGTCCTCGTGACCGGCACGACCAGCCTGCTCGGTGCCGAGACGGCTCGGAGGTTGGAGAACGCTGGCCACGTCGTGCGGGGATTCCAGAGGCGAACGGGGGGCCACGGGCGCCCGGAGGTCCTCGGCGACCTCGCAGACCCGGCCGCCGTCGCCGACGCCGTCGAGGGTGTCGATACCGTCGTCCACCTCGCCGCCCGTGTCGGAGCCAGCGGGCCGTGGTCGGAGTATGAGAGGGTCAACGTCGAGGGGACGCGCGTCCTGATGGAGGCCGCGCGACAAGAGGGTGTGCAGCGGTTCGTCCACGTGTCGTCACCCTCGGTCGCCCACGCAGGTGCGTCGCTCATCGGCGCAGGCGCGGGACGGGCCGATCCCCGCACCGCGCGTGGGGCCTATGCGAGGAGCAAGGCGATGGCAGAGCTCGTCGCGCTCGATGGGCGACGGGACGGATTCGCCGTGGTTGCGATCCGCCCTCATCTGGTGTGGGGGCCCGGCGACACGCAGCTGGTCGGACGCTTGGTCGACCGCGCACGGTCTGGCCGCCTCGCAATCATCGGTCCCGGCACCGCGTTGATCGACTCGACGTACGTCGACAATGCCGCGGACGCCCTCGTCGCCGCCGTCGAGCGATGTGAACAGATCGACGGCCGCGCCCTCGTCGTGACGAACGGCCAACCCAGGCCGATCGCTGAGCTCATCGGTCGCATCGTGGCGGCGGCGGGCCTCGAACCGCCGGAACGGCATGTCCCCGTATGGCTCGCGACATTCGGCGGTCATGTGATCGACCGCATCTGGGAGCGCAGCGGCAGGACCGGCGACCCCCCGATGACGGGATTCGTCGCAGAGCAGATGTCGACCGCGCACTGGTTCGACCAGAGGGAGACGCGGCGCCTCCTCGCCTGGGAGCCGACGGTGAGCCTCGAGGAGGGCTTCTCGCGTCTTCGGTCCTGGGTCACCGGCCCGAACGCAGGCCGATCGAGGTGACCTTGTGGCAGGTGGTCCCTGCCTGCTGCGTCAGCCATGACCACGTGGGTGACACCCGTCGTGCGATTGATCGAGGGAGGTCGCCTCGCTGAGTGTGGCGTCCAGAGGCCCGGGAATCAGCCCACCCGGTCCGGCGGGTGCCCTCGTCGCTCAGTCGTCCCCGAACATCGCTCGGAGTCCGTCGATCAGTTGCCGCTTCTCGGCATCGCTCAGCCGCGCGGACGAGTGCACCCATGCGTAGTACGGGGGAGGCATCTCTCCCTCGTCGACGGTCTCAGCGGCCTCATCGGAGTGCCTGGCGTCCGGACCCCACTCCGAGAAGTTGAGTTCCCGGCGCCCCTCTTCGACATCGTGCTGGGTGAGCCACGAGATCGGGGCGACGTTCGTGTACCACGGCCACTTCGTCTCGTTGCTGTGGCAGTCGAAGCATGCCCGTACGGCGAGATCACGAGTCGTCGGAGAGTCCCACGCCGGCTCCGCGACGATGGTGGGATTCGTATGGGCCCTGCCATACGGGACCAGTTGGATCACGACGAACACGCCGACCAGCGCGACGAGGCCCCACATCAACCACTTCCGCCAGGCCAAGGGGCTACCTCCGGATCATGGGGCGACGTTCGGGATGAACGCCTCGCCCTCGGGTGGATGGTACCCACCACGGTCCCGACGTGGGATCCGCTGGTCGTCATGATCCCGTGTCGCGGTCTAGCGTGTCGTCGTCACGTTCCCGGAGGTTCCGTGTATCGACTGCTCGTGTTCCTGCACATCCTCAGCGCGATCGTCTGGCTCGGAGGGGCGATGTTCTCCGAGGTGCTCGTCGCGGGGGCCCGTCGACGAGGGGAAGAGGCGTATGCCACGACATACGCACGCGTCGCCGACGCTGGGGCCCGCATCTACCCGGTGGCAACCATCGTCCTGTTCGCCAGTGCCATCGCAATGGTTCTCTGGAAGTGGGAGTTCGGCCTCCTCTGGATCGACATCGCCATAGGGCTCTTCGTCGTCACCTTCACACTGGGTATCGCGTATTTCAGCCCCAGGGGGAAGAGGATCAGCAAGGCCGTCCAGGACGGTTCCGACCTCTCAACGATCGTCCAGGCGATTCGTCCCGTCCATCGCATCCAGCGGATCGACCTGCTGGTGCTGCTGGTGATCCTCGCCCTGATGGTCTACAAGCCAACCTGAACCCCGGAGCATCACGAGCTGCACCGCATGCGCGCCCCGCCGAAACGTGGCATGCTGCTCGCCTCACTCGACGAGTTCGGGGCGACCGGGCGAAGCGAGGCACAGTGGCAGGGGTCTTCATCAGCGAGTCGGCGCGTGTGGCCCGGATCGGCGGGCTCGGGCTCGCCGCGGGAGTCGCCCTCGTCGTGATCGGTCGTCTCATTGGCTCGACCGTCGGGTTCGTCGTCACCGTCGTCGGGGTCCTGGTCGTCGTCGCAACGGCCGGGCTCGTGGTCGCGGAGACCTTGGAACGGTTGATCGACCGGCGGCACCGGAGGGACCTCATCGCGTTCTCCGCCCCCGATCGGAAGGTCGGACGCACCCGGGTCGTGCAGCGCTGCGACCTCTGTGCCCGTCCGAAGGTCGAGCTCGGAGGCGTGTGGGTGTGCGCCGTGTGCGACAACCCTCGACGGTGATGACGCTCCGAACGTTCGGGCCTGCCGGGGGACGCAGGTCCATGTGATGACGTAGATTTCGAGGTGCCGGGTCCTCGCACCGGTGGGTCCGGCAGGGCGGGTCACAGATGGCCATGCATGAGCCGACAGGGAGGTCCACGCTCCCCTCCGTCCCCTCCCTCGCGCGGTCGTCGACTCCGGCACCACTGATGAGGTCTTCGCGCTGCTTCGTTCCCGGCCGTCGGGTCTCGATGTCGCCGAGGTCGATGAGCGATCGGTCCGATTCGGGAAGAACACGCTGGCCCGACCCCCCGAGCGCCACCTCGTGCGCCTGTTCCTCGGCAACTTCATCCACGTGATGGCGGTGCTGTTGTGGATCGCGGGTGGTGTGGCGCTGGTCGCAGGGCTGCCCGAGCTCGCCATTGCGATCTGGGCGGTCAACCTCATCAACGGTGCCTTCTCCTTCTGGCAGGAGTTCAGGGCGGAACGGGCCACCGAGGCACTGAGGGAGCTCCTTCCCTCCTACGCGGTGGTCCGTCGGGCGGGACGCGAGAGTCAGATCGCGGCCGAGGACCTCGTTCCAGGCGACGTGATGATCGTCGCGGAGGGCGATCGGGTCTCGGCTGACGGTCGCCTCATCGATCAGTTCGGCCTGAGGGTCGACCAGTCGATGCTGACGGGTGAGTCGCGACCCGTACGCAAGGTCGCGGAGCCGGTCCAGCCCGGCACGGACAGCGCCAGCGATCGTCCCAATCTCCTCTTCGCGGGTACCACCGTCGTGTCGGGAAGGGGCACCGCCGTCGTGTACGCGACCGGCTCGCGGACGGAATTCGGCGAGGTCGCGTCGCTCACCGAGGCGATGACCGCTGGGGAGAGCCCGCTCCAGAGGGAGATGCGACGCCTGTCCTACGCAGTGAGCATCGTCGCCCTTTCGGTGGGTGTGGTGTTCTTCGTCCTCGCCCTGTCGCTCGGTGGCCT
Source organism: uncultured Acidimicrobiia bacterium (assembly GCA_963792405.1). GTDB lineage: Bacteria > Actinomycetota > Acidimicrobiia > Spongiisociales > UBA5794 > SZUA-442. The sequence continues at coordinate 896,180 of CAWBVU010000006.1, read as the reverse complement.
GTCGTTCACGAGGTCCTTCGTCTTCACCATGGGGATGATCGTCGCGTTCGTCCCTGAGGGCCTCCTGCCGACCGTGACCCTCTCCCTTGCGATGGCGACCCAACGCATGGCCTCCCGCAACGCCCTCGTCAAGCGCCTGTCCGCGGTCGAGGCGCTCGGGTCGACGACGGTCATCTGCACCGACAAGACCGGCACCCTGACCGAGAACCAGATGACGGTCCGACAGATCGCGGTTGCAGGGGGAACGTTCTCGATCAGCGGCCTCGGTTATGAACCGGCGGGCGATCTCCTGCCCGAGGGTGCCGACGCGGCTCGGTCGACGGACCTCGTGTCCGAGCTGCTCGACGCGGCCCGACGCTGCTGCAACGCACGCCTGATACCTCCCGAGGAGGGTGGAGACAACCGCTGGACCGTGCTCGGTGATCCGACGGAGGTCGCCGTTCTCGTCGCGGCCGCGAAGGTCCGTGGTCCGGCAGGTGCCTCCGATGTCAGGGCCGCCAGGCTCGCCGAGGTGCCGTTCGACCCGATCCGCAAGCGCATGTCGACGATCGACGAGGTCGACGGACGGATGGTGCTCGACGTGAAGGGTGCTCCGTCGGAGGTGATCGATCTCTGCGAGCGTGTCGTCACGGTCGAGGGTCCCGTGGTCCTCGAGGGCGAGGTGCGTCGAGGCTTCACGGACCTCGTCGATCGCTGGAGCGCCGAGGGGTTTCGTGTGCTCGCCGTCGCCACGCGCGCCCTCGATCAGGTTCCGGAGGAGGCGACGGTCGATCTCGAGGCCGAACTCGACCTGCTCGGCGTCATCGCGATGCATGATCCGCCACGGCCCGAGGTCGCCGCCGCGGTCGCCACCTGCCATCGCGCAGGGATTCGCGTCATCATGATCACGGGCGACCACGGCCTGACGGCGCAGACGATCGGTCGACGCATCGGCATCTACGGAGATCGAGACGTGAGGATCGTCAATGGTGCGGACCTCGATGCCATGACGGACGAGGAGGTCATCGAAGCGGTCGAAGGCCCGGTCGTGTTCGCCAGGGCGACACCCGAGCAGAAGCTCCGCATCGTCACCGTGTTGCGAGGCCTCGGCCACGTCGTCGCCGTCACCGGAGACGGGGTGAACGACGCGCCAGCCCTCAAGCAGGCGGACATCGGCGTCGCCATGGGGGTGTCCGGCACGGACGTGGCCAAGGAGGCCGCGGACATCGTCCTGCTCGATGACAACTTCGCCACGATCGTCGCCGCGATCGAGGAGGGAAGGGCCGTCTACGCCAACATCAAGAAGTTCACGACGTACATCCTCACGAGTAACACCCCCGAAGCCCTTCCCTTCATCGTCTTCGCCTTCAGTGGCGGACGCATCCCGATCGCGCTCGGGGTCATGCCCATCCTGGCCGTCGACCTGGGTACGGACATGGCGCCTGCCCTTGCGCTCGGGGCGGAGCCGCCCGAACCCGGCGTCATGGACCTCCCCCCGAGGCGGCTCGACGATCATGTGATCGACCGAAGACTCCTTACGAGGGCGTATGTGTGGCTCGGGCCCCTCCAGGCCACCTTCGTGATGGCCGCCTTCTTCCTCGCGTACCGGCTCGCAGGCTACGGCGACATCCTCGACCTGCCCTCGGAGGGACGGGTCTATGAGGCCGCGGTTGCCACGGCCCTCGCGGCGGTCGTCGCCACCCAGATCGGGAATCTGTTCGCACAACGTTCGAGCAGGGTGCCGATCCTGCGTATGGGCGTGGGCGGCAACCGCCTGCTGTGGTGGGGGATCGGATCGGAACTCGTCGTCATCGCGGCCATCGTGTACCTGCCGTTCCTCAACCATGTCATCGGCACCGCACCGTTCCCCCCCGTGACGTGGCTGGTCCTCATCGTGGGTATTCCCCTGCTGCCGATCGCGGACGAGGTGCGTCGCATGGTGGGCAGTCGCAGGCACGCGAGGAGGGTGGGACGATGATGGGATCGACGAGGAGGTGGCGACCATGAAGGTGATCGTGCTCGGATGCGGACGTGTCGGCTCGGGACTCGCTCGGGCGTTGGCACTGCGAGGCGAGGAGGTCGCCGTCGTCGACGACGACCCTGCTGCGCTCGACCGCCTCGGGCCGTCGTTCGCCGGAGACCCGATCGTGGGTTCGGCGCTCCATCGCGACATCCTCGCCCGCGCCGGTATCGATCGGTGCGACGCGCTCGCCGCGGTCACGGGGTCCGACGAGGTGAATGCCGCCGTGGCGCGGCTGGCTGCCCGTCGATTCCGCGTGCCCCACGTCGTCGCCAGGCTCTACGACCCCTCGAAGGCGTCCCTGTACCGGCGGCTCGGCGTCCAGACGGTGTCACAGGTCGAATGGGGAGTCGAGCGGATCATCGAGATCATCACCGCGAGCCACGCCGGCGCCACGTTCTCGCTCGGGGGAGGTCAGGTCGACCTCGTGGAGGTCACAGTGCCACCCTTCCTCACGGGGAACGCCGTCGCCGAACTGGAGGTCCCGTCCGAGATCCACGTCGTGGCGGTCACCAGGGCGGGACGAACCTTCATCACAGGCCCCAAAGTCCTGTTCGAGGCGGGTGATGTGGTCCATATGGCGGTCGCCGCAGGTGCACGGGCTCGACTCGAGCACCTCCTGGAACCGTGAAGGAGGCGGAGATGGGACACGTCATCATCGTCGGGGGGGGAAGGATCGGTACCCGCCTCGCAGGGCTGCTCATCGAGTCCGGGTCCACCGTGCACGTCGTGGAGCCCGACGCCAACCGAGCGGCCGCCCTGGAGGCCAGGTTCGGACCGGGGATCGTCGTCAGGGGCTCGGGCACCAGTCCGGAGATCCTCGAGCGGGCGGGAATCCATGCCTGTGACGTCGTCGCCTCAGTGTCGGGCACGGACGAGGTGAACCTCGTCTCGCTGGCACTGGCCCGGTTCACCTTCGGTGTCGACCGGACGATCGGAAGGGTCAACGACCCGAGGAACGCATGGATGTTCCATCGCGACATGGGGGTCGACGCGGCTGTCGACCAGGCGGACCTGCTCTCCCACCTGATCGCCGAGGAGATGTCGCTCGGCGACATGACGATCCTGCTCGCGCTGCGCAGAGGCAAGTACGCGCTCGTCGAGGAGAGGGTCGGCGCGGGCGCCACGGTCGCGGGGCGTGCGGTGGCCTCGCTGGATCTTCCGCCTGAATGCGTGCTCCTGGCGGTGATCCGCCAGGGCACCGTCGTGCCGGCACACGGTGATCTGGTGATCCAGCCAGGGGATGACGTCCTCGCGCTCATCCACACCGACAGGGTCCACCATCTGGCCGACCTGATCCGCTGAGGCATCGCATCGCGGGTCTCGTCGCCGCGTCGCACCGATGGCGGCGAGGCGTCCGTGTTCGGGTGCGTTCAGACCCCTCGGTCCTGACGCCATCCATGAGGGCCGAGACCACGAGGGCCGACGCGTGCGACGACCCCTCGAACGGTCACCTCGAACCGTCACCTGGAACCGTCACCTCGTGGGTCGCCGGTCGACCGCGACATCCGCCATGGGGGAGGGCTCGTCTCGGAGTGCGAGCGTACCAGCGCGCCCGAAGGGCCGCCATGTCCGAGCGTGCCGATCACAGTACGGCACACCATCACGTCCGATCGTGTGCGCAGGCCGCTGACAGCGATGACACAGCTCCCTCAGGACGATCGGTTGGCGGTCCATACCTGTACATCGGCAGGAACCACGGCCAGACTGAGCCCGAATCACCGAGCCTGAATCACTCCGAAGGGACGTCCGCCGGTGTGCAGCCGGGCATCAACGATCCGGATCGAGTTCCCCGCTCTCGCCGACGAACGGCGAGGTCACCCCGGGAACCGGGAGGTGGCCCGTCGTCGCGTCGTGGTGTTCGAACCCCGCGACCGGGGTGTCGGCGACCCAGAGGTCACCGCTGAGCCCGACGTACGCGGAGGTCACGGCACCTGCATTCATGTGTGCGGTGGTGAACTCCTCGGTGTACTCGAAGCCCTGGACCGTCCCCGGCAGTGATGCGGCGGTGTCGTCGGACTGGATCAACGGCACCGCGATACCTGCGACCACGATGGCGACGACCACGATGGCGATACCCACCCACATCCATTCCATCCCGTGGGGCATGTGGAGGTGGAGGGGCTCCCTGTGATGGATGCCCGTTGTCATGGCTTGACCTCCCTGACCCGGAGTACGCCATCGACTCCACCATCATCCCCCCGAACCCGCTCGGTTTCCAGTGGATCCGAAGGATGCCCGCTGCGCGCAGTCCCCGGCGGCCCCGATACACAGCCGCATCTACGCTCCACGCCGATGGCCGGACCTCCCTCCCTCCCTCCCGAACCGCCCGAAGGGGTCGACTACGGACGCAAGTGGTTCGTCCTCGTCGCCGTGGCGATGGGCATCTTCCTGGGGACGATCGACGGAAGCATCGTCAACGTCGCCCTTCCCACGCTCGCCATGGAGTTCGACACCTCCTTCGGTGTGGTCCAGTGGGTGTCACTCGGTTACCTGCTGACCCAGGCGACGCTGACCCTCGGTTTCGGCAGGCTGGGCGACATGGTCGGGAAGAAGCGGATCTTCACGGCGGGCTTTGCGGTGTTCACCGTCTTCTCGGTGCTCGCGGGCCTCGCGCCGACCGTGCAGCTACTCATCCTTGCGCGCGTGCTCCAGGCGGTCGGCGCCGCAATGATCTTCGCACTCGGCTTCGCCATCACGACGGAGGCCTTCCCGCCCTCCGAGCGGGGGAGGGCGCTCGGTATCAACGGTGCAATGGTGTCCCTCGGCGTCATCGTGGGACCCGTCCTCGGTGGCCTGCTCATCGACCTCGCGAGCTGGAGGTGGATCTTCCTCGTGAACCTCCCGATCGGGATCCTCGGGACGATCACGGCGATCCGCTTCGTCCCCGCCACGATGCCGAGGGCGCAGCAGTCATTCGACTGGTTCGGTGCGGGGGCGTTCTTCGTCGCCTTCATCTCCCTGCTCGGGTCGCTGACCTACGGCCAGGAGGCGGGATTCGCCTCGCCGGTGGTCATGGCAGGGCTCGTCGTGTCGGTGATGGCCTTCGCCGTGTTCGTGGCGATCGAGCGTCGTGTGGCGCATCCGATGGTCGACCTCGGCCTGTTCGCGAATCCGACGCTGTCGGTCAACCTCGTCACGGGGTTCCTGCAGTTCGTCGGCATCGCAGGGCTCCTCGTCCTGCTTCCCTTCTACCTCGAGTCGACCCTCGGATTCACGACGAGGGAGACGGGGATGCTGCTCGCATCGGTTCCCGTCACACTCGGGATCCTCGCGCCGTTCTCCGGGGCACTCTCGGACCGCCTCGGCACGCGTCCCGTGAGCGTCGCCGGGCTGATCGTGTCGCTCGTCGGCTTCACGCTCGCCGCGATCTTCCTCGACCTCGAGACGACGGCGGTCGGGTTCGTCCTCGTCGGGCTGGTGATCGGCGCGGGCATCGGGCTGTTCCAGTCACCGAACAACAGCGCGATCCTCGGAGCTGTGCCCGCACATCGGCTCGGTATCACGAGCGGCATGCTCACGATCAACAGGATCTCAGGCCAGATCGTCGGCATCGCCGTCATGGGGACCATCTGGGCGACCCGGACGACCGCCTACGCGGGTGGTGGGACGGCCGAGTCCGCCGCGCCCGTGTACCAGGCGGAGGGACTCACCGACGCCCTGTGGGCCATGGTGGTCGTCGTCGCCGTTGCGGTCATGGTCGCGGTCGCGGCGTGGCGCAGTGAACGTCGAGCAGAGGGATCGCGCCTGAACGGTGCTCCGCCCCTCGTGCCCTCCTGACCCACGGCCAGGACGCGCGCGTGCCGGCCGCGTCCGCCACACGAGGGTTGGTGAGGGCTCCTTCGTCGGTAGCATTCGGAGTCGCCCATCGAGGCCGAGACATGACCTGGACACCCGACAGCTGGCGCTCGAGGCCGGCACAGCAGCAACCCGACTATCCGGACCGGGACGCCCTCGCGGCGGTCGAGAAGGAGCTCGCGGCCTCGCCGCCGCTCGTCTTCGCCGGCGAGGCGAGACGGCTGCGGGAGCAGCTGCGTGCGGTTGCCCGTGGTGAGGCCTTCCTCCTCCAGGGAGGGGACTGCGCAGAGTCCTTCGCCGAGTTCCATGTCGACACGATCAGGGACACCTTCAAGGTCATGCTGCAGATGGCCGTCGTGCTCACCTACGGGGCTGCCCTCCCGGTCGTGAAGGTGGGGAGGCTCGCAGGTCAGTTCGCCAAGCCCCGTTCGGAGGACCTGGAGGTCCATGGCGACCTGGCGCTCCCGAGCTACCGGGGTGACATCGTCAACGGGATCGCCTTCGATGCCGCATCACGCGTGCCGAATCCCGACCGCCAGATCAAGGCATACCACCAGTCCGCACTGACGCTCAACCTGCTCCGTGCCTTCTCGCAGGGTGGCATGGCGGACCTCGAGAAGGTCCATCGATGGAACCTCGAGTTCATCAAGGACTCCCCTCAGAGCGCGAGGTACGAGGCGCTCGCCAACGACCTCGATGAGACGCTCGGCTTCATGCGGGCCATCGGGCTCACCTCGGCGACCGCGCCCCAGCTCCGCGAGACCGACTTCTACACCAGCCATGAGGCGCTGCTGCCGGGCTACGAAGAGGCGCTGACCCGCGTCGACAGCCTCACCGGCGACTACTACGCCTGCTCCGCGCACATGCTGTGGATCGGTGACAGGACCCGACAGGTCGACGGCGCCCACGTCGAGCTGCTCCGGGGCGTGCACAACCCGATCGGCCTCAAATGCGGTCCGACCCTCGCACCGGATGACCTCGTCCGCCTGATCTCCATCCTCGACCCGGAGAACGACCCGGGACGGCTCACCCTCATCACACGCCACGGGGCGGGCAACGTGGAACGGTACCTCCCCGGCCTCATCGAGGCCGTCCAGCGGGAGGGGTTCGAGGTGGTCTGGTCGTGTGACCCGATGCACGGCAACACGATCGTCTCGTCGAACGGGTACAAGACACGCCCCTTCGAGCGCATCGTCGACGAGGTCGAGTCGTTCTTCGAGGTGCACCGCTCCCACGGCACCCACGCCGGTGGCGTCCACTTCGAGATGACGGGCAAGAACGTGACGGAGTGCACAGGAGGGGCCATGAGGATCGACGAGGAGAACCTCGCCGACCGATACCACACCCACTGCGACCCGCGGCTCAACGCGAGCCAGGCCCTCGAGCTCGCCTTCATCATCGGCGACCAGTTGAAGAAGGCAAGGCCTCCGGCCGCCTGAGCGCATGGCCACGACCGTCGACGTCGGGATCGAGGTGGGCGGGACCAAGGTCGTGATCGCGGCGAGGGACGAAGGAGGCGCGCTCGGGCATCGGACGCGCATCGACACGACGGACCCCGGCACGACCCTCGCCGGCGTGCGGGATGCGCTCGCGGTGGTCGACGCGGCCGACCCCATTGGCGCGATCGGCATCGGCTCGTTCGGGCCACTCGATCTCCGTCGCGGCAGTCCCGGCTACGGGACGATCGTCCGCACGCCGAAGGTCGGATGGTCGGGAATCGACATCCTCTCCGGCGTGGTGAGCGGATACGACGTTCCCGTGGGGATCGACACGGACGTGAACGCCGCCCTCCGGGGTGAGCATGCACGAGGCGCAGGCGGCGGGGACAGCGTGATCTATCTCACGGTGGGCACCGGCATCGGGGGAGCGATCTGGGCGGATGGCGGCATCGTCCGAGGCGCCAACCATCCCGAGATGGGTCACGTGACCGTGCCCGTGCGCAGGGACGATCCGTTCGGTGGGCTCTGTCCCTACCACGGGGGCTGCCTCGAGGGGATGGCATCGGGTCCTGCCGTCGAGGCCAGGTTCGGGATGCGTCCCGAGGCCCTCGCACCCGCGGACGCCGAGTTCGCCGCGGGCCTCGTGGCGCACTACCTCGCGCACGGGATCGTGTCGATGTGTGCGGTCGTGCCCGTCACCCGCGTCATCATCGGGGGAGGGGTGGCCCATCTTCCCGGCCTCCATGCGCGTGTTCGGGGGCACCTGGCCGAGGCATCCGGCCTCTACCCGCCGGTCCCCTTCGCCGAGGGCGGTCCCGAGATCGTCGCCCCCGGCCTCGGCGACGATGCAGGCGTCATCGGGGCCATCGAGCTCGCAGCGATGGCGAGGGCCGCGTCCGGCGACTGATCAGCGCGTTGCGATGCCGGAACCCAGATGTGTCGTGAGGGTGCGCCAGACGCTTGCGTGCGCGAGTTCATGCTTCATGGCGCGCAACGTGGCGAGGAACGTCGGGATCGCCGCCCCGACCGACATGGGATTGGGCCTCGCGACCTCGAGGACCTGCTCGTCGGGGCGGATCACGAGGATCTCGGTGGTCGGCCACTCCTCGCGGATATGGGCGATCTCGGCCGCGAGGGCGGAGCGCCCGACACGATCGAACATGTCCTCGTAGAAGCGGCCGCCCTCCCTGGGGGCCGTCGCGGCGAGGGGAGCGATGATGAGCACGAGGTCGAGCGGCTCTGGATGCGCCAGGACCAGGTCGGCAGAGGTCCCCGAGGCGAGACCGCCATCGGCATACCAGCGATCGTGGATCCGCACCGGCTCATAGACGAACGGAACCGCGCTCGACGCCGCCACGGCGTCGGCGAGCGCCGCATCGGGGGCGGCATCCGTCCCGAAGGGCACCCTGACGCGTCCCTCGACGTCGTAGGCGACGATCGCCGTCGGACGGTCTGGCCAGCCCTCGGCGAGCGGGCCCGCGGCATTCGCCACCCACTCCCTGAGGCCGTCCGTGCGATACAGGCCGGGACTCGCGAGGGCGACATGCAGGCTCGGCTTGCGCAACGCGGGAAGGAGACCCCTGCGTACCCAGCGAACGGCACCCCTCGGCGTTCCCCTGCGGAAGACGTAGCTGTTGAGCCACTCGTGGATCTCCTCCCTGGTCTCGCCGGTGCCGGCGAACGTGTTCAGGTGGATCGCGTCGGCCCTCACCATCGCCCCGACGAAGGCACCGGATGAGGTGCCGACGACCACATCCGCGTCGCGGGGGTTCCACCCCGTCGCCATCTCGATGGCGAGAAGCGTGCCGAAGTGGAATGCGGCACCTGTGATGCCGCCTCCGCCGAGTACGAGTCCTACCGAGCCCACGCAGGCGAGCATACCCCGGGAGGTAGGCGGAGCGTGGGCGATCCGCGCCATTCCGTGCCGGTCCCTATCGTGGGGGCCGATGCCCGCATCCCCCTCCGTCGTCCGGTTCCTCGGGGAACTCGCAGCGCTCGCAGGCAGACCGGTCCTCAGCGAGGCGAAGATGGACCTCCTCGCCGAACCCGATGCCCTCACGATCGTCACCGAGGGCGACGACGTGCTCGCCGTCGGCGTGACGGCCCGCCACCTCCAGGGCGACGGAACCGTGCACCATGCGGTCGAGACCGCGGTGCGTCCCGCGATGCAGTTCGTGGAGTTCGAGCGAGTGGTCGTCGAGTCCACCCTCGACACCGTGCCGAAACGGTCACCGGCGTCGGTGTGGTCCGATCGCTCCACGCTGGACGCCGCGCTCGAACAGATCGGGTTCACGAAGGCGAGGACGCTGCTGTACCTGGTCGTCGATCTGCCGCTGCCCCCGGGCCCACCGCGGCCCGGCATACGCCCGTTCAGGTGGGACGACATGCCGGCCCTCGTGCGGGTCAACAACGAGGCCTTCCATGGTCACCGCGAGGCCGGCACCTTGACCGAGGACCGCTTCGCCTCCCTCGCGAGGGCGCCGTGGTTCGACCCCGAAGGCATCGTGGTCGCCGAGGATGCGTCGGCACTGATCGGATTCTGTTGGACGAAGGTGCACCCGGGAGGTGACGGGGAGATCTACCGGATCGCCGTCGCGCCGACGCACCATGGGCAGGGGTGGGGAAGGAGCCTCCTCGAGGCGGGGTACGGCGCCATCTCGCATCGAGAGGACGTCGACCGTGGCACGCTGTGGGTGGATGCGTCGAATGGTGCCGCAATGCGCCTGTACGAGGCGCTCGGCATGGGAGTGGACCGCCGCATCAGCGAATGGGAGCCGCCGATCTGATCGCCACGATGGGCGACGTGCGCCTCCGTGATGAGTTCAGGGACTCAGCCGAACCTCTGCCCGCAGCTGGGGCAGTGATGATCCGATTCGTTCGTCTGTGCCCTGCACCACGGGCATGGGAGGTCGGTGCCGTCGCCGCTGGGTCCCAGCCCGACCTCGGTCGGCCTTCCGCTCGAGGTACCGGCCCTGCCGCCGACAGCGAACAGCGCCACGGCCACGAGCAACGCTGCGAGTGCCATCTCCAACATCGTGCTCCTCCATCGGGGAGGGCCAATGTAGGGGGAGAGCGCGAAATCCCCTGGTATTTCCTACGACGCCGAGCCGGCGACGGCCCGGTCGAATTCGGCGACGAGGTTGTCCGGCACGTCGCCTGGACGCGCCGACATGTTCCGCTCTGCGTATCGCACCAGGGTCTGCGCGGAGTGGTAGACGATCCACCGGTCGAGCTGGGTGCCGTCGATCGCCTTTCCGTAGCCCGCCAGTACCGCCTGTGCGGCATTCGGGCCGGCGTGCAGGGCCGTCGACCATGCGAGCTTCGAGAGGTCCCATTCCGGTGGTGCGAGCGTCGCCCAACCCCAGTCGATGAGGGTGACGCCACCCCGGTCGTCGACGACGAAGTTCCTGGCGACCGGATCGGTGTGTGCCACGACCGGGGGGCTCGCGTACGGTGGATTGATCGAGAGCGCGGCTTCGATCAGCTCCTGTGACACCCCCACACGTGCCCGGTAGCGCTCGAGACGTTTGATGGCGGACCGGAAGTCGACGGCGACCCATTCACCATCGATGCCACGAGCGAGGTTCGAGAACGGCTCCCTGTCCGCTGCGTGGACGTCGCCGAGGATCGCCCCGGCGGTCCTGGAGAGTCCCGGGTTCTCAGGAAGGCTCTGGAGGTTCCATCGTCCCGCGTCCTCGAAGACGATCCAGTGGGTGTCCTCGTGGACGCCCCGATCGACCACCTTCGGCAGATGACGCACCCCGCTCAGCGCCGCGAGCGCGTGGCCCTCCCTGCGCTCGCGGGCATCCGACCCGTAGACCTTGAGGATGAAGCTGCGGCTCCTGCGCCATATGCGGAACACGTGGTTCGGGTGGACGAGCGAGGTGGAGGCGGTCAGTTCCTGGAACGTGCCACCCATGGCGAGCATCCGAGCGATCGCATGTGGTTCCAGCGGCGGTCCTCCGTCCGTTGCTGTCCCTGCATTCTGGCAGCGCGGGAACCCAAGATGGCGCCGCCCCTGTACGCTACGGCGCTGCCACGACGAAGGTTGAGCACCGTGTCGATCAGCATCACCCTTCCCGACGGGACCGCACGCGAGTACGCAAACGGTGTGACCGGCCTCGACGTCGCGGCCGACATCGGCCCGCGTCTGGCCAAGGCCGCGGTCGCCGTGACGGTCGATGGGAGGATGTACGACCTCACGCGTCCCATCGACCACGATGCGGCCGTCTCGGTCGTGACCGACAACACCGAAGCCGGACGGCACGTGATCAGGCACTCGGCTGCCCACATCCTCGCCCAGGCCGTGCTCGACCTGTTCCCCGGTGCAGAGTTCGCGATCGGGCCGGCGATCGAGGACGGCTTCTACTACGACTTCAGGGTCGCGCATCCCTTCACACCCGAGGACCTCGACCGGATCGAGGACCGGATGGAGGAGATCGTCGCCCAGGACCAGGCCTTCACGCGGGGGGAGCTCTCGATCGACGAGGCCCGCGCCGCGTTCGCCGACCAGCCATTCAAGTTGGAGATCATCGACGGCGTCGATGGGGGAGAGGGTGTCGGGGACGAGTCCGTGAGCACCTACCGCAATGACGCCTTCGTGGATCTCTGCAGGGGGCCGCACCTGCCATCGACCGGTCGCCTCAAGGCATTTCGGCTCATGCGGTCCGCAGGCGCCTATTGGCGCGGCGACGAGCACAGACGCCCAGCTCCAGCGCATCTACGGCACCGCATGGGAGTCGCAGAAGGCCCTCGACGACTATCTGGTCAGGCTCGAGGAGGCGGCACGCCGCGATCATCGAAAGCTCGGCACGGAACTCGACCTGTACTCGTTCCCGAGTGAGATCGGCAGCGGGATGGCCGTGTGGCACCCGAAGGGCGGGATCCTCAGGCGCACGATCGAGGACTACTCGAGAAGGACGCATGCCGCCCACGGCTACGAGTACGTCGTGACCCCCCACGTCGCGAAGTCAGACCTCTGGCAGACGTCCGGTCACGTGGACTTCTACCGGGAGGGGATGTTCCCCGAGATGGAGCTGGACGCAGGGCCGGGGCGACCGGGCCAGGGCTACTTCGTCAAGCCGATGAACTGCCCCGGCCACATCCTCATCTACAGGTCCCGCAGCAGGTCGTATCGGGAGCTCCCCCTGCGCCTGTTCGAGCTCGGCACGGTCTACCGCTACGAGCGCTCCGGAGTGTTGCACGGGCTGATGCGCGCCAGGGGCTTCACCCAGGACGACAGCCACATCTTCACCACCGAGGACGACCTCGCCGACGAGCTCAAGCGGCTCCTCGACTTCGTCCTCATGGTGCTCAGGGACTTCGGGTTCACCGAGTTCGAGGCCGATCTGTCGACTCGTCCCGACAAGTTCGTCGGGAATCCCGATCTGTGGGACAGGGCGGAGGCGTACCTCGCCGCCTCACTCGACGACGCGGGCCTGCCCTATCAGCTCGCCCCGGGTGAGGGGGCCTTCTACGGGCCGAAGATCGACATCCACGTCAAGGATGCGATCGGCAGGAGGTGGCAGCTGTCCACCATCCAGGTCGACTTTGCACAGCCCGAGAACTTCGAGCTCGAGTACGCGACGAGTGAGAACACCAGGCAGCGGCCGGTGATGATCCACCGTGCGCTCCTCGGGTCCGTGGAACGGTTCGTCGGCATCCTCGTCGAGCACTACGCGGGGTCCTTCCCGGGTTGGCTGGCGCCGGTACAGGCGACGGTCGTCCCCGTCGCCGATCGCCACCTCGAGTACGCCACGACGGTTGCGGAACGTCTCTCGGCTGCGGGGATCAGGATCGAGGTCGACGCCGCGGACGAGACGGTGGGGGAGAAGATCCGCAAAGCCATCACGCACCATCATCCTGCGGTGCTCGTGGTCGGCGACGCCGACGTCGAGGAGGGCACGGTCGGCCTGCGTCTGAGGGGCGAGGACAGCGAGGAACGCGGCGTGCCCGTCGGCGTGGCAGAGGAACGGCTCACCGCGCTCGTTGCGCCACCCCGCTGACGAAGGCGACGAGGTCGCACGCGACCTCGCCTAGGCTTTCGCTCCGAAACCCGACCCTGTTGTCTCCAGCGGAGGATCCCCCGTGAAAACGCTCGTGAACGGATTGGCCGCGGCCGTCAGGAAGGCACCGTGGATCGTCATCGCCGTCACGCTCGCGGTCACCCTCGTCCTCGGCGCGCTCGGCGGCCAATTCGTCCCCGCCGAGGACCAGAACGAGTCGTTCGCACCGGACGAGCCGGCGCTCACCGCCGCCACGGACATCGGAGACCTCTTCGGGTCGCTGGCGGCCCAGATGCAGGTCCTCACCTCGAGTTCGACCGGCGACGTGATCACACTCGACGGCCTGCAGAACGCCCTCGCCCTCGACGAATCCGTCCGCTCCAGTGATGCCGCCGCCCTGCTCGTCGACGACCCGAACCAGCCCGCCGTCCTGTCGTATCTCGCCCCCGTGCAGTTCGCGATCCAGGGTGGGGCCCCGATGCCGACATCGGATGCGGAGGTGAAGGCCCTGTTCGTCGAAGGGCTCGGGAGCCTTCCACCCGAAGCCAGCCAATTCCTGACGGCACTGCTGTCGGACGACGCAGACCTCGATGCCGGCACGGCGGAGCTCGGCCTCACCGTCATCGCATACGAATCGACCGACGATTTCGATGAGCTCGCCAACCGCGCCCTGCTCGTCTCGCAGGCAGTCGACGACGCGGCCACACCCCCGACGATCACCAACGAAGCGTTCTCCCAGGAGTTGATCTTCGCGTCGGGCGATGACTTCCAGACCGAGGTCGCCCGTCTCCTGATCTCGGCCGCCCTGATCATCCTCCTCGTCCTCGCCTTCATCTTCCTCGTGCGCCCGACCGACGTGAAGGACCGTGTTCTGTTCATCATCGGTGTCGGCCTCCTCCTCGCAGGTGTGGCGGTCGCGGTCGTACCGGGACTCGCCCAGATCTTCCCCGACCTCTTCCCGGAGTCGGTCGCCGATGCGAGCCTGGGGACGGTCGTGCTGACGGCGCTCATGCTGTATGCCGCCGGCTTCCTGCTGTGGACCTTCGGAAGTCCTCGGACCCTGCGACGCACGACGGCTGACACGCTGTTGACGTTCCTCACGATCGGCCTGGCGATCCAGTGGATGAACGGCTACGGCTTCATCCGCTTCGAGGACCAGTCCCAGCTGGTCCAGATCCTGCCGATCCTCCTGATCGGCCTCGGTGTCGACTACTCGATCCACATGATCTCGCGGTATCGCCAGGAGCTGGGAGCGGGGCGCGGGGTCGATCGATCGATCTCGGTGGCCATCCGCACCGTGGGCATCGCGCTCGTGCTGGCAACGGTGACGACGGCCGTCGGCTTCCTCACCAACGTCTGTCAACGAGATCCCCGCCCTCGCAGAGTTCGGGGAGCTCGCCGCATTCGGCATCGTCGCATCGTTCCTGCTGATGCTCACCTTCGTCCCCGCCGTGCGCGAGCTCCTCGACCGGCGCGGGGAGCGCCTCGGCCATCTCGACACGGGAAACCTGAGCGCGGGCGAGTCCAGGCTCCTGCCACGGCTGATCGGCGGTGTCGCCGTGCTCGCCCAACGCTTCGCGGTGATCACGGTCATCATCGCACTGGTGTTCACCGGCCTCGGGGCCTTCGGCATGACGAAGCTGTCGACGAAGTTCTCCTTCCTCGACTTCGTCCCTACCACCTCGCCCCTGCGCGACACCGCAGTGACGCTCACCGAGCGATTCCAGTTCCCGGAAACCACCTCGGTGCTGGTGGAAGGCGACGTGGCGACGGGCGACGCCTGGAACGCCATGCTTGCGTCGTACACCGATGCCTCGGGCCTGGACCTCGTGCAGTCGATCACGCTGCCGGGCGGGACCGTCGTGTCGACGAATGCCCGGTCCTTGATGAACGTGATGTTCCAGTTCCTGAATCCGGGAGGGGACGCGTTCGACCAGGAACTCTTCGACGTCGCCCTGCAGATCGGCTTCAGCCAGGCACGAACGCTGCCCCCGGGCTCCGACGCGACACCGTTGTACGACCTCGCCGTCCAGAAGTATCCGGATGTGATGGCAGGCGTCGTGTCGGGGAGTGACGGCGACTACGTCGCGGCGCTCTTCAACTTCGACACCACGGCTGGTGAGGATGCGGCCGGTCAACTGTCGGAGGAGCTGAACGCAGCCTTCACCCCTGCCCGCGAGGCCGGCCTCGCCGCCATCGCCACGTCCAATTTCATCATCAGCGACCTCGTCGTCAATGTGCTGAGGGACTCCCAGGTGTCCTCGCTGCTGTTGACGCTCGGCGCGGCGCTCCTCCTGCTGGTCATCAACTTCTGGTTCGAGTCGAGACGTCCGATGCTCGGGCTGATCACGACGATTCCCGTCGCCATGGTCGTCATCTGGACGTTCGGCCTCATGGCGGCCTTCGGCATCGCGTTCGGTCCCGTCACAGCGACGATCTCCGCCATCGGCATCGGGATCGGGATTCCCTACATGATCCACGTCACCCACCGGTACCTGGAGGAACGGGTCACCCAGGAGGACGCCGATGAGGCGACGAAGGAGACGCTCACCCACACCGGCGGCGCCCTGGCCGGCTCGGCATTCACCACCATCGCGGGCTTCGGCATCCTGATGATCTCGACGACGATCCCGTTCCGACAGTTCGGCTTCGTACTCGCCTACACGATCCTGCTCGCCCTCGTCGCCGCCGTCGCCGTCCTCCCGAGCATGCTGATCCTCTGGGATCGCTGGCATCGACGCCGCGGCGATGCCACGCTCGACGTCGAGGTCTTCGAGCACGCGGTCGGTGAAGCCTCGACATCATGACGGGCGACGCCACTCGCGGTGGCATGGCCGACGGTGCCGCGGGGCCGTTCCGGATCGTCGACACCCGCGCACGGGTCAGGGCGGGGATCGTGTACCTGGCGATGGCGGCCGCATGCCTGGCCATCGCCATCGGTGCCGACCTCCCATGGCTGGTCGCCACCGGTGTGGCGCCCCTCGTGGTGCTCGGCGGATGGCAGATCGCCTGCGCGTGGAGGATGCCGGTGACGGGCACCGAGGCCATCGCCATTGCCGGGCGCAGCGCGTCGTTTCCCATGGGCCACGGCTCCGCCACGCTCGGCTATCGGGGTCTTGCCGCCCGGCCCGTGTGGCAGGTCCTCGTGTTCTCGGCGGCACCCAGCCCCGACCACCAGGCCCTCGTCACCGTCGATGCGGCAAGCGGCGACGTCACAGGCATCTACGAGGAAGCGGTCGAGCTTCCCTGATCGCCGTCAGCGCTCGCCGAGCGAGGGCAGATCACGCTCCGTGGCGCCGATGTACAGCTGACGGGGACGCATGATCCTCGTGTCGGGATCGGTGTTCATCTCCATCCAGTGTGCGATCCAGCCGGGGAGCCGCCCGATCGCGAAGAGGACGGTGAACATCCTCGTCGGGAAGCCGAGGGCCCTGAAGATGATGCCGGAGTAGAAGTCGACGTTCGGGAACAGCTTGCGCTCCACGAAGTAGTCGTCCGCGAGCGCCGCGTCCTCGAGCCTGCGGGCGATGTCGAGGAGCGGATCGTCCTGCCCGAGGAGGCTCAGCACGTCGCCGGCGAAGTTCTTGAGGACCCTCGCCCTCGGGTCGTAGTTCGTGTACACGCGATGCCCGAAGCCCATGAGGCGGAACTCGTCGTTCTTGTCCTTCGCCCGTGCGATCGTCGACTCGATCGTCGCATCGGGATCGTCGTGGATCGCCTGGAGCATCTCGATGACCGCCTGGTTGGCGCCACCGTGCAGCGGTCCCCACAGCGCTCCCATGCCGGCCGCGACGCTCGTGAACATGTTCGCCCTGGAGGAACCGACCCCGCGGACCGTCGACGTGGAGCAGTTCATCTCGTGGTCCGCGTGGAGGATCAGCAGCACGTTGAGGGCCTTGACCACGGCGGGATCGAGGGCGAACTCGTCGATCGGGGTCGTGAACATCATCCGCAGGAAGTTCTCGACGTAGTTGTACTGGACCTCCGGGTACACGTAGGGCTCGCCGATCGACTTCTTGTACGCCCACGCCGCGACCGTCGGAAGCTTCGCGATCAGGGTCCTCGCCCCGGCATCGACCTCGGAGGGACGCGTCGGGCGCCGATACACGTCGTAGAACGTCGAGATCGCATTCGTGGCCGACGCGAGTACGGCCATGGGATGCGCCCGCCGGGGGAAGGCGTCGAAGAACGACCGCATCTCCTCGTTGAGGAGGGCGTGGTGGGTGATGTCGTGCTCCCACTGGACCAACTCCGCCTCGTTCGGCAGTCGGCCGTAGATCAACAGGTAGGCGACCTCGAGGAACGAGCACTGCTCGGCGAGGTCCTCGATGCGATAGCCGCGGTAGAGGAGGACACCCTCTGCGCCGTTGACGAAGGTGATCGTCGATCGGGCTGCAGCAGTGTTGCCGAAGCCGGGGTCATACGTGACGTGCTTGGTGGCCGAACGGAGGCCCAGGATGTCGATGCCTGGCTGCCCGAGTGTCGACTCATGTATGTCGAGGTGGACTTCCCCGGATCCGACATCCAGCTTCGCTATCCGTTCACCCATCCGACACGGCCCTTTCCCTCGAGTTGCGGCGCATCGACAGGCACGAAGGTGGCCTGCCGAGACTGTGGCCGATACTAGTGGACGGCCGCGTCGGTCCGGTCTGTGGTACCTTTCCGCGCTGGAGGAGCCACAGTGATCGACCTCAAGGGGCGAAAGAAGGCCGCTCCGATCCTCGAACCCGTCGCAGCAGGACTCGCACGGGTGGGCGTCACACCCACCGCCGTGACCATCGTGGGCCTCCTGACGACGATCGCAGGGTCGGCGCTCATCGCATCGGGATACCTGTTCTGGGGTGCCCTCGTCGCGGGCCTCGGCGTCGCACTCGACGCCGTGGACGGGCCTCTCGCCCGACGGCTCGGGAGGGCATCGGACAGGGGTGCCTTCATCGACACGATGTCCGATCGCCTCGGGGAGATCGCCGTGTGGGTCGGCCTCGCGGTGTACCTGCGCAACGACTCGCGGCTCCTCATCCTGTGTGTCGTCGCCCTCGCCTTCTCCCTGCTCGTGCCGTACGTGCGCGCGAAGGCGGAGTCGGCGGGTGTCGATGGCAAGGGTGGCTGGATGGGCCGTGCCGAGAGGATGATCCTGATCGTCGTGGGCACCGGGCTCGCGGGTCTGGGCCTCCCGATCATGGAACCGGTGCTGTGGGTGTACGTGATCCTCACGGGCCTCACCGTGCTCCAGCGCACCCGTAGGACGTTGCAGCAGCTCGACGCGTGAACGAGCTGCTCGCCTACATCCCCTTCCGCATCGCGGCGGGGATCTTCGGTCTGTTACCCGAACCGGTCATCAGGTGGCTGGGCGAGACCGCCGGCGACGTCGTCGCCCGTCGCAGGGCAGGCAGGTACCCGCTCCTTCGATCACACATGTCACGAGTCCTGGGCCCGGAGGCCACGGAGGACGAGCTCGAGGCAGCCGTTCGGGGCATGTATCGCTCCTACGGTCGATACTGGGCGGAGACCTTCTGGTTCCGGCCGCGTCGACGCTCCGTGATCACCCGCAGCGCCACAAGGGTCAACTTCGATCCCGTGTTCGCGGCGATGGAGCAGGGGAGGGGGAGGATCTTCGCCCTTCCGCACGTCGGCAACTGGGAGGTCGCAGGGGTCATCGCCGACGAGATCGGCACCCCCGTCGTCGCCGTTGCCGAGCACCTCCCCAATCAGCGGATCACCGATTGGTTCCTCGATGTGCGCGCCCACTTCGGGATCGACATCATCCTCACGTCGGACCCGAACCGGACGCGGAAGCTGATCAAGATCCTCAAGGACGGCGGTGCCGTCGCCCTCGTCGCAGATCGCGACGTCACCGGACGCGGCATCGAGGTCGAGTTCTTCGGCGAGCGCACGTCGATGCCTGCGGGCGCCGTCGCGCTCGCCGAGATGACGGGTGCCGCGCTGCTGCCCGTCGGCGCCTACTACCGGGATGGCAAGGGGTATCGGATCGTGGTGCACGATCCCGTCGACCTGCCCGATCTCCCCGATCGGGAGGCCAGGGTGGCGGCAGGCGTCCAGGAGTTCGCCCACGTGCTCGAGGACATCATCAGGGAGGAGCCATCGCAATGGCACCTCTTCCAGCCGAACTGGCCATCCGACGAACGGTTCGAGAAGGCACGTCCATGACTGGGTCGGCATCCGGCTCGCGCACCCCCGGAGGGGACCACATCGCACCGACGCCGGGAGGTCCCGGGTGAGGGTGGCACTCGTGTGTCCCTACGACCTCGGGATTCCCGGTGGCGTCCAGGACCAGGTGATTCGCCTCAGGGAGTGGCTGTCCACGGCAGGGCATGAGGCGTGGATCGTGGCGCCTGGCACATCCGAGCACGAGGACGCAGCCGGGGAAGGCGTAGCCGGGCCCTCCCTTCCCCCGGGCACCGTGGTCGTCGGATCGTCCACCGTCGTGAGGGCCAACCGCTCGGCAGCGCCGATCGCCCTCGATCCCCGAGTCGCCCGAAGGGTCCGATCTGCCGTCAGGGGCGCCGACGTCGTGCACATCCACGAGCCCTTCATGCCCATCGTGTCGCTGACGGCGACGAGGATCGCCGATCTTCCGACGGTCGGCACGTTCCACGCCGATCCCTCCCCGGTCGTGCGGCACGCGCTTCGTATCGGCGGGCCACTCGCGAGATCCCTCGCGGGACGGCTCGACGTCGTCACGGCGGTGAGCGAGGTCGCGCGATCGTCGGTGCCGTCGATCGGGAGGGTTCGCATCATCCCGAACGGCATCGACGTGGCTGCGTACGCCCCCTCCGAGAAGGACCCGATGTCGGTCGCATTCGTCGGCAGGGACGACCCCCGCAAGGGCCTCGACGTGCTCCTCGAGGCGTGGGAGGCGGTGGCCGCGGCCGTTCCCGAGGCCCACCTGACCGTGGTCGGCGCTCGCCGTCCCACCGGTCCCCCTCGGGTCGAGTTCCTCGGGAGGGTGGACGAGGTGACCAAGCGCGACGTCCTGGGCAGCGCAGGCGTCGCCGTGGCGCCGAACCTCGGAGGTGAGTCGTTCGGCATCGTGGTCGCTGAGGCGATGGCCTCGGGGTGTGCCGTCGTGGCCTCGGCGATCCCAGCCTTCACCCGCGTGCTCGGCGACGCGGGGGAGTTCGTCAGGCCCGGCGACGCGGAGGGATTGGCCCAGCGGATCCTCTTCGTCCTGGGTGACCCCGATCGTCAGCGGAGCCTCGGTGTGGAGGCGATGGGGGAGGTGCGTCGCTTCGACGCGGGGGTGGTGACCTCCGACTACGTCGGTGCCTACGAGAGCGCGATCGCCTTGCACACCTGACGCGATCCCCACTGGTGCCCCCGGGCCGTCGCGAGCGTTCCCTCGGTGTCGGCGCCGCGTCGGTGCCTCGACGCGGAGGGCGTGGCAGCACGACCTCCGCCGATAGACTTGGACCGTCAAGGAGAAGGAAGCCATGTCGACACCCACGTCCCCCCACGTGCCGCAGCACGGCACCGATCTCGTCAAGCGCGGCCTCGCAGAGATGCTCAAGGGCGGCGTCATCATGGACGTCGTGTCCGCCGAGCAGGCCCGCATCGCGGAGGACGCGGGCGCATGTGCCGTGATGGCACTCGAGCGCGTGCCAGCCGACATCCGCGCCCACGGTGGCGTCGCCAGGATGGCCGATCCAGCGAAGGTCGAGGAGATCCTCAACGCGGTGTCGATCCCGGTCATGGCGAAGTCGCGCATCGGCCACTTCGTCGAGGCGGAGGTCCTGCAGTCCCTCGGCGTCGACTACATCGATGAGTCCGAGGTGCTCACCCCGGTCGACGACATCCACATCGACAAGCACCGTTTCACGGTGCCCTTCGTGTGTGGGGCGAAGGACCTCGGTGAGGCCCTGCGGAGGATCGGTGAGGGCGCCGCCATGATCCGTACCAAGGGCGAGCCGGGGACCGGCAACGTGATCGAGGCCGTCAAGCACATGCGTCGTATGACGTCCCAGATCAGGTGGCTCACCACACTCGGACCCGACGAGATGATGAACGCGGCGAAGGAACTGCGCGCTCCGTACGAACTCGTCAAGGAAGTGGCGGCGAGCGGTGCCCTGCCCGTGGTCAACTTCGCCGCGGGTGGCATCGCCACGCCTGCGGATGCCGCGTTGATGATGCAGCTCGGATGCGACGGTGTGTTCGTCGGATCGGGGATCTTCAAGAGCGGCGACCCATCGGAGCGTGCCGCCGCGATCGTCGAGGCGACGACCTTCTACAAGGACCCCGAGAAGATCGCCAAGGTCTCGAAGGGACTCGGCGAGGCGATGGTCGGCATCAACATCGACATCCTCCCCGACTCCGAGTTGATGCAACTCCGCGGGTCATGACGTGGTGTCCCCGTGGAGCGCTCGATGGTCATACACCCTGATCACCGCGACGTGAAGGTCGGAGTGCTCGCGCTGCAGGGCGATTTTCGCGAGCACGTCAGGATGCTCGCCCGCATCGGCGTCGATGCCGTCGAGGTTCGCACCCCCGAGGAACTCACCTCGGTCGATGCCCTGATCGTCCCCGGCGGCGAGTCCACGACGATCGGTCGGCTCGCATCCCTCTATGGCCTCATCGAGCCGATCAGGGAGAGGTGTGCCGGTGGCATGCCCGTGCTCGGCACCTGTGCGGGGATGATCTTCCTGTCAACCAACACGGTGGACCACGACCAGCCCCTCGTCGGTGTGCTCGACGCCACCGTGCGGCGGAACGCATTCGGGCGCCAGGTCGACAGCTTCGAGGCGGAACTGGCGGTCGCGGGCCTCGACGAGCCGATGCGAGCGGTCTTCATCCGCGCCCCGTGGATCGCCAAGGTCGGCGGGGAGGTCGAGATCCTCGCGGACATCGAAGGTACGGACGGCGAGCGGCATCCGGTGTTGGTGCGCCAGGGCAATATCCTCGCAACCTCGTTCCACCCCGAGCTGACGAAGGACACGCGACTGCACGAGATGCTGGTGGATCTCGTCGTCGACCACGAGGAGGACTGATGGCGGGACACTCCAAGTGGGCGAACATCAAACACCGCAAGGGCCGCCAGGATGCCGCACGCGGGAAGCTGTTCGCCAAGCTGATCAAGGCGATCGAGTCCGCAGCGCGCAACGGCGGCGGTGACATCGCGGCGAACCCCACCCTCGCCACGGCGGTCCAGAAGGCAAAGGACAACTCGGTCCCCAAGGACAACATCGACCGTGCGATCGCTCGCGGCGTCGGCGACATCGACGGCGTCGACTACACCGAGACCTTCTACGAGGGCTATGCGCCGGGCGGGGTGGCGCTGTACATCCAGATCCTCACGGACAATCGCAACCGTGCCGCATCCGACGTGAGGGCGACGTTCAACAAGAACGGCGGCAACCTCGGGGAGCCGGGATCCGTGGCCTACCTCTTCGAGCAGAAGGGCCACATCCTGGCGTCCGGCGACGAGGACACCGTGATGATGGCAGCCCTCGAGGGAGGTGCCGAGGACGTCAGGCCGGACGGGGACCAGTGGGAGATCGTCTCGAGCCCCTCGGACCTGCGCACCGTGCGCGGCCGCCTCGAGGATGCGGGGGTGGCGATCGAGTCGTCGGACGTGACCTACCTCCCGTCGATCTCGGTCCCCGTCGACGAGGTGACCGCCCCGAGGGTCCTGCGCCTCGTCGACGCCCTCGAGGACCTCGACGACGTGCAGTCCGTCTACGCCAACTTCGACATCTCCGACGAGGTCTTCGCCACCCTGGAATAGGGGGGCGCCGTAGCGTCCCGAGCCCGCCGCTGCGGCACCCGTGGGATGTCCTTTGCTACGGAGGCGCACTGGGGTACGCTCCGAACATATGTTCGTTCTCGGCATCGATCCCGGACTCACCCGCACCGGATACGGCATCGTCGAGGTGTCGGGCGCGTCCGAACGCGCCGTCGCCGCAGGCGTGATCCGCACGGATCCGTCGGGTACCACCGCACAGCGCCTCATCGAACTCCAGCGAGACATCGAGGGTGTGCTCGACGACCACTACGTCGACATGGCGGCGATCGAGCAGGTGTTCGTCAACAACAACCGTTCGACGGCGATCTCCGTGGCCCGGGCATCCGGCGTCATCATGGCGGCGATCGCGCTCAGGGGCATCGACATCGTCGAGTACACGCCGTCGCAGATGAAGGCGACGATCACGGGCTCGGGCTCGGCGGACAAGGGCCAGATCACGGCCGTCGTGACGATGCGGCTCGGGTTGACGGGGGTGAAGGGTCCCGCAGACGTGGCCGACGCGCTCGGCGTCGCCCTCTGCCACACGCAGCACGCAGTTGCGATGGGGTGGTCGGCATGATCGGACGGCTCAGGGGCACCCTGGTCGACCGGAGCCTCGAGCACGTCGTGGTCGACGTCGGGGGCGTGGGGTACCTCGTCGCCGTGACCCCACGGACGCTCGCGGACCTCCCGTCGGTCGGCGAGCAGGTGGTGCTGCACACCCACCTCCACGTCAGGGAGGACCAGCTGGCGCTCTTCGGGTTCGATTCGGTGCCGGACAAGGAACTCTTCGGCATCCTCATCGGCGTGTCAGGAGTCGGTCCGAAGGTGGCCATGGCGATCCTCGCGACCCTGTCGTACGACCAGCTCCGGGCCGCCGTCGCGTCCGACGACGTCACCGCCCTCACCCAGGTCCCGGGCATCGGCGTTCGCAGCGCGCAGAAGCTCCTCCTCGAGCTCAAGCCGAAGCTCGAGGTCGGCATCGGCACCGTGGAGTCCTCGGGACCGCTGTCGGAGGTGAGGGAGGCCCTTGCCGGCCTCGGGTACGCACCCGATGAGATCAGGGGTACGCTCGCCGACATGCCGTCTGACCTCCCGGTCGAGGAGATGCTGCGTCGATCCTTGCGCGAGCTCGGAAGGGCTCGGGGCTGATGCGCGAAGAAGGCCTGCTGTCGACCACCCGCACCCTCGAGGACCTCGACATCGAGACGGGCCTTCGGCCGCGGCGCCTCGACGAGTTCGTCGGCCAGGACGACCTGAAGGAACGGCTCTCGATCCTCATCGAGGCTGCGTCCTCGAGGGACGAGTCGGTCGACCATCTCCTGTTCTCGGGACCCCCCGGACTCGGCAAGACGAGCCTTGCGGCCATCGTCGCCGCGGAGATGGGAGCCTCGTTCCGGTCGACGTCGGGGCCGGCGCTCGACCGTCCCGGTGACCTGGCGGCGGTGATCACGAATCTCGAACACGGCGACGTGCTCTTCATCGACGAGATCCATCGACTTCCGCGGCAGGTCGAGGAGGTGCTGTACCCGGCGATGGAGGACGGTCAGCTCGACATCGTGGTCGGGAAGGGCCCTGCGGCGCGTTCGATCAAGATCGACCTGCCCGCCTTCACCCTCATCGGGGCCACCACACGCGTCGGGAGGGTGGCGCCGCCGCTTCGGGACCGCTTCGGCTACGTCGCCCGACTCGATTACTACGAACCCGCGGACCTCGCCGCGATCGTGCGCCGCTCGGCCTCGCTGCTCGACACCGAGATCACGGGCACCGGATGCGGCGCGATCGCCCGGAGGTCGAGGGGGACGCCGAGGATCGCCAACCGCCTGCTGCGACGTGTGCGCGACTACGCCGCCGTGAGGGCGGACGGCGCGATCGACGAGACGGTCGCGGACGCGGCCCTCGAGGTGTTCGAGGTCGATCACTACGGCCTCGACAAGGTGGACAGGGCCATCCTCGAATCGGTCGTGGTGAAGTTCGGCGGGGGACCGGTCGGCCTCTCCACCCTCGCGATCGCCGTCGGCGAGGATCCCGAGACCGTCGAGGACGCCTACGAGCCGTTCCTCATCCTCGAGGGCTTCCTGCAACGCACGCCGCGGGGCAGGATCGCAACCGAACGCGGGTACCGCCACCTCGGCCTGGAGATGTCCGGACGCGACGACCAGGGCACGTTGCTCTGACCGTACGATCCCCCCATGCTGACGGCTGAGTACGACTATGCGCTCCCGCCCGATCGGATCGCGCAGTCCGGCATCGAACCGAGGGACGCCTCCCGGCTCCTCATCGCCTCGACCCTCGAGGAGATCGCGTTCCGTGACCTCGGGACGCTGCTGCGCGAGGGCGACCTGGTGGTGGTCAATCGCACCAGGGTGCGGCACGCCCGCCTCTCGGGAACACGACGGGGCACCGGTGGCAGGATCGACGTCCTCCTCGCGCGGCGGGTCGACGACACGAGGTGGGAAGCCCTGCTCAGGCCCTCGCGCCGGCTCGACGAGGGTGCGGTCATCGACGTCGCCGACCGCTCGGTGACGCTGCTGAGCGATCCGCAGCAGGGCGTCGCGACGGTCTCGATCACGCCGGCGGACGACGTGGAGGACTTCATCGAGACGGCGGGGGCCGTACCTCTGCCCCCCTACATCCGGAGGGACCTCGACGATCCGGACCGCTATCAGACGATGTTCGCCGAGTCCGTGGGGTCGTCGGCGGCCCCGACCGCCGCCCTCCACTTCACTCCCGCTGTCGTGGAGGACCTCGGTCGTCGAGGGGTCGCCCTTGCGAGCGTCGAACTCGACGTCGGGCTCGACACGTTCCGACCCATGACGACAGACCGTGTCGAGGACCATGTGATCCACACCGAGCGCATCCACGTCCCTGAGTCGACCGTCAGCGCTGTTGCAGACGCCAGACGACGAGGCGGCCGCGTGGTGGCGGTCGGCACGACGGTGACACGCACCCTCGAGACCGCCGCGGACGGCTCGGGGGGCATCCTCCCCTTCGATGGGCACACGAGCCTGTTCATCGCCCCCGGGTACCGACCCCGGGTGATCGATGCGATGATCACGAACTTCCACGCGCCTCGCACATCGCTGCTCGTGATGATCGCCGCTCTCATCGGGCCCGGCTGGCGGGATGTGTACGCCCATGCGATCGAGCACGGCTTCCGGTTCCTCTCCTTCGGCGATGCGATGTACGTCGAGGTGGGACGATGACCGATCCCGTGTCGTGGGACCCCCTCGCGACGGATGGCGCCGCTCGCGTCGGGACCATGACGACACCGCACGGTACGGTGCCGACACCGAACTTCATGGCCGTGGGAACGAGGGCGACGGTCCGCACCCTCGACACCGAGGACCTGACCCGCCTCGGCGCCGACATCGTCCTCGCCAACACCTATCACCTGATGCTGCGCCCGGGCACCGACGTGGTCGCTGCGATGGGGGAGCTCCACGGATTCATGGCGTGGGACCGTCCGATCCTGACCGACTCGGGCGGATACCAGGTGCTGAGCCTCGACCCCGTGATCACGGAGGACGAACTCGTCTTCCGGTCCACGTACGACGGATCGATCGTCCATCTCCCTCCTGAACGCTCCGTGCGCGTCCAGGAAGACCTCGGATCGGACATCGCCATGGCGCTCGACGTCCCCGTCTCGCTGCCGGCGAGCAGGGAGGCCACCGAGAAGGCGATGCGCCGAACGCTGCGATGGGCTGAGCGGTCCAAGGCAGCCAAACAGCGGGCGGACAGGGCGCTGTTCGGTATCGTCCAGGGGGGTGCCGACCCCGAACTCAGGGCGCTATCGGCGCGCGACACTGCCGCCATCGGGTTCCCCGGGTTCGGGATCGGAGGCCTCGCCGTGGGTGAGACCGCCGCGGAGCGGGATCGGGCCATCGACGCGGTCGTGCCGGAACTTCCGCCGTCAGCGGTGCGCTATGTGATGGGCCTCGGCGACACGGAGGGGATGCTCTCCGCCATCGCACGCGGTGTCGACCTGTTCGACTGCGTCCTCCCGACCCGCCTGGCCCGGCACGGCAAGATCCTCACCCGCTCGGGTGACGTGTCGGTGAAGCGCAGCGAGTGGCGCATCGATCCGAGGCCGATCGAGGAGGGATGCCCGTGTGTCGCCTGTACGCACTACAGCCGCGCGTACCTCCGCCACCTCTACGGGACGAAGGAGCTCCTCATGCATCGCCTCCTGACGCTCCACAACCTCACCTACACCTACCGGCTGCTCGCCGACGCCAGGGAGGCGATCCGACGCGGGGAGTACGGGACCTGGAGCCTCGACGTGATCGCAGCCAGGCGGAAGGGGTTTGGCGCGCCGCGGGAGTAGCATCTCGACCGTTCCCGAGCGGATGGTTCCGCAGGGATCCTGCCGGCGCCGGCACTCCGGCTGGGCAGGGGCAGCACCGACTGGAGGCAACCGTTGCTCACCATCGCCACCACCATCATCGTCGCGCAGGAGACCACGGGCGGCGGGAATGCGCTCTCGTTCCTGCTCCCGCTGCTGGTGCTCGGCGGCCTCTTCTACGTCCTCCTCATCCTTCCCCAGCGCCGACGCCAGAAGAAGATGGAGGAGTTGCGGTCGTCCATCTCCGTCGGTGACGACGTGAGGACGATCGGCGGCATCCTCGGGAAGGTCGTGGACGAGGACGACGAGACGTTCACCATCGACATCGGCGGCCAGACCATGCGGGTCGTCAAGCGTGCCGTGGCGGAACGGCTCGAAAGCGACGACGCGTGAGTCGTCGCCGCGCCTGGATCACCCTGATCCTCACGGTCGCCATCGCGTGGGGTGGCCTGGGGGTGATGCTCGCCGTCGGCTGGGCACCGAAGCTCGGGCTCGACCTCCAGGGCGGCTTCGCCGTCACCCTCGTCGCCCCCGACGGGACCGACCCTGCCACCCTCGAGACGGCCGCGGACATCATGCGGTTGCGTATCGAGAACCTCGGGGGTGTCCAGGAGCCTGAGGTCGCCGTCGTCGGCGACCGTGCGATCGTCGTGCAGCTCCCCGGCGTCGATGACAGGGAGCGGGCCCTCCAGGCCGTCGGCACGACGGGCCAGCTGTCATTCCGGCCCGTCATCGGTCAGTACCCGACGTCCCCCGTCCTCACCTCGCCCGACACCGTCGTCGCTGAGGGGGACGACTCGGTCGATCCGGTCCTCCAGCCCCTCAACGACACCGACCCCTCGACGGGCCTGTCGATCGTCGACGAGATCACGCGTCGCTCGTTCCTACCCGACAGGGACCGGCTGTCGGTCTACGAGGTGGGCGGCGTCACGGTCGAGCGGCAGGACGGCAGCGTCGTCGAGTTCCCCACGGGCTCGGACATCACCGACGCGTCCGCACAGTTCTCCTCGTCCGGACTCGGGGGCCAGTGGGTGGTCGTACCGCAGTTCACCTCGGACGGCGGTGAGAAGTTCAGGGAGGCAACGGCCTACCTGTCGACCTACGCCGTCGGAGATCCGCGCCGCCAGATGGCGATCGTCGTCGATGGCGACGTGTTCTCCGCACCGTTCATCGCAGCGGATGTCGCACCGGGCGAGGGCCTCGACCCCAACTCCGTGGTCATCACCGTCGGGGGAGGCGAGAATGCGCAGTCCGAGGCGGAGTCGCTCGCCGCGCTCCTTCGATACGGCGCGCTCCCCACGACGTTCGAACGTGAACGGGTGGAGTCGATCTCCGCATCGCTCGGCTCGGATTCGCTGCGTGCGGGACTCATCGCCGGCATGGTCGGCCTGATCCTCGTCGCGGGGTACCTGCTGGTCTACTACCGCTCGCTCGGCCTCATCGCCGTCGTCGGCCTCAGCGTGTTCGGGTCGTTCCTCGTGGGGGCG
Source organism: uncultured Acidimicrobiia bacterium (assembly GCA_963792405.1). Taxonomy (GTDB): domain Bacteria; phylum Actinomycetota; class Acidimicrobiia; order Spongiisociales; family UBA5794; genus SZUA-442. Next base: position 867,371 of record CAWBVU010000006.1, on the reverse strand, counting down.
ATCATCCTGCTCGGTGAGGTCAACGGCACGACGCTCACCCTGGCGGGCGTCACCGGTGTGGTGGTGTCGGTCGGCATCACCTCGGACTCGTACATCGTGTACTTCGAACGCACGAAGGAGGAGTTCCGCCACGGCAGGGGACTGCGCTCCGCGATCTCCCACGCCTTCCAATCCGCCTTCTCGACGATCCTCAAGGGCGACACGGTGACGCTGCTCGCAGCCGTCCTCCTGTACCTCCTCGCCGTGGGGCCGGTGAAGGGCTTCGCCCTCACCCTGGGACTCGCCACCGTGATCGACGTGGCCGTCGCCTACCTCTACACGAGGCCTGCCGCCTACCTGATGGCCAGGGGCCCGCTCGGCGAGGGTGGCGCCTTCTCCATCCTTGGCGCCATGGGTCGCGACGTCGGGCGCGATACGACCAAGGACCCCGTGGAGGTGGCGTCGTGAACGTCGTGACGAAGATGTACCGGGGCGAGACGGATTTCGACTTCGTCGCGATCTCGAAGAAGACGCTGATGGTCTCGATCGGGCTCGTCGTCGCCTCGCTGCTGCTGATCCTGATCCGCCCGTTCAACCTGAGCATCGACTTCACCGGCGGCGTGATCGTCATCGCGGAGAACACGTCGGGTGTGACCGTCGAGGAGGTGAGGGCGGACCTGCGGAACGTCGGCTTCGCGGACGCACGCGTCCAGATCACCGGTGACGGGTTCGTCCAGGTCCAGACGGAGGCGCTCGACCCAGATCAGCAGGACGAGCTCGTGACGACGGTGGCGACGGTCGCAGGCGACGACGTCAACGACGTCAATGTCTCCGCCGTCGGCCCCACGTTCGGCGCCGAGGTCACCAGGAAGGCCATCGAGGCGCTCGTGGTGTTCCTCGTCCTCGTGTCACTGTTCATCGCGTGGCGTTTCGAGTGGAAGATGGCCATGGCTGCCCTTGCCGCACTGTTCCACGACCTCATCATCGCCGCGGGCATCTATGCGCTCCTCGGGTTCGTCGTCACCCCTTCGACGATCATCGCCGTGCTCACGATCCTCGGGTACTCCCTCTACGACACGGTGGTCGTGTTCGACAAGATCACCGAGAACGTCCATGAGGCCCCCTCGAGGTTCACGTACACGCAGATCGTGAACCTCTCGATGAACCAGGTCCTGATGCGCTCGATCAACACATCGCTGACGTCGCTGCTCCCCGTCGGCTCCCTCCTCCTCGTCGGCTTCCTCGCGATCGGCGCCGAGACCCTCAAGGAGTTCGCCCTCGCATTGTTCATCGGCATCGCCGTCGGTACCTACTCCTCGATGTTCGTCGCGTCTCCCCTCCTCGACATCTGGAAGGAGCGCGAATCCGAGTGGGAGCGCAGGCAGCGGAGGGCGGGCAAGGCGCCGATCGAGGATGCCGTACCGTCCTCCACGACGTCGACATCGACCGAGACCGCAACCACGGCACCCACGGTGCCGACGACCGCCACCCCGCGACCTCCCAAGCAAAGGCGGAAGCGTCGGTAAGCTCCGCCGATGGAGACGCCGTCCACCGTCACCGCCGAGAACCCTTCCGTATCCGTGGCCACGGGTGGCTCCGGCGCGGCAGTCCAGGGCGATCCCGCCCGGCGTGGGCGTACACCCGAGGCGATGGTCGACGATCTCGTCGCCACGTACCTGCAGGCACACCCCGGCGGTGACGATCACCGGATCAGGGAGGCCTACCGACTCGCCGCGACCCTCCACGAGGGCCAGCGTCGTGCCACCGGCGATCCCTACATCGTCCACCCGATCGCGGTCGCCGAGATCCTCGCCGGCTACGGAATGGACGAGGCGACCCTCGTCGCGGCGCTCCTCCACGACACCGTGGAGGACACCGACTTCACGCTCGACACAGCGCGAGGTCAGTTCGGGGACGAGGTGGCCCTCCTCATCGATGGCGTCACGAAGCTCGATCGCATCAAGTTCTCCTCGAGGGAGCTCGCCCAGGCGGCGACGATCCGCAAGATGGCGGTCGCGATGGCCAAGGACATCCGGGTGCTCGTCATCAAGCTCGCCGACAGGACCCACAACATCCGCACGCTCGGCCCCCTCCCCGTCGAGAAGCAGCGACGGGTCGCGTCCGAGACGCTCGACGTCTACGCACCCCTCGCCCATCGGCTGGGGATGCAGGAGATCAAGCACGAGATGGAGGAGACCTGCTTCGGCGTCCTCTACCCGGGCCCCAAGGCCGAGATCGAGGAGGCGGTGCTGCGACGCTCACCCGAGCGGGAAGCCGACATCGAGCGGGTGATCGAGGACCTGTCGAAGGTCCTCGCGGATTCGGGCATCCAGGCCGAGATCACAGGGAGGCCGAAGCACCTGTACTCGATCTACCGCAAGATGGTCGCATCGGGCCTTGCCTTCGAGGACATCCACGACCTGATCGGCATCCGCGTGATCGTGCCCGAGTTGAGGGACTGCTACGGCGTCCTCGGGCTGGTCCACACGATGTGGCCCCCCATCCAGGGGAGGTTCAAGGACTACATCGCGATGCCCAAGTTCAACTTCTACCAGTCGCTCCACACCACCGTCGTCGGACCGGACGGCAAGGCCCTCGAGGTGCAGATCCGCACGCTCGACATGCACGAGCGCGCCGAGACCGGCATCGCGGCCCATTGGCGCTACAAGGAGGGGGGCGGGTCGGCGGGCGACCTGCCCGACGTGTCGGAGATCCGGGACATGCAGGACGACGCGGAGGACCCCGCCGAGTTCCTCGAGAACCTCAAACTCGACCTCTACCAGGAGGAGGTCTTCGCCCTGACGCCAAAGGGCGATGTCAAGACCCTGCCGAAGGGGGCGACCCCTGTCGACTTCGCCTATCGCGTCCACACCGACGTGGGTCACCGCTGCATCGGTGCGAAGGTCAACGGCCGCCTCGTGCCCCTGTCGACCCAACTCGAGTCCGGCGACATCGTCGAGATCCTCACCTCGAAGGCCCAGGACGCCCATCCGAGCAGGGACTGGCTCGACTTCGTGAAATCGTCGCGCGCCACCTCGAAGATCAAGGGGTGGTTCTCCCGGGAGCGGAGGGAAGGCGCCCTCTCGGACGGGAAGGATGCGGTCGCGAATGCGCTGCGCAGGGACGGCCTGCCCATCCATGGGGTCGACGTCGATCTGCTCAGGGTCGCCCAGGACTTCGGGTTCGAGACGATCGACCAGCTCTACACGTCGGTGGGGGAGAACCGCACCAGCCCACAGACCGTCGCCCAGCGCCTCGCACGGAGGCTTCGCCCGGAGGACACCGCAGAGGCGGTGAAGTCGGAGCGCCTCCCCACGCCGCACAAGCGCAAGTCCCGCGTCACGGGCGACGTGGTCGTCGAGGGCCTCGAGGACATGCTCGTCCGCATGGCGAAATGCTGTGGCCCGGTGCCGGGTGACGACATCGTCGGCTTCGTCACGGTCGGGCGAGGCGTGTCGGTCCACAGGGCGGACTGCGCCAACATCGGCGCGCTCAGCGAGCAGACCGAGCGCATGGTCGACGTCGCGTGGTCCGCGGAGCAGGTGGGGACCTTCTACGTCTGGATCCAGGTGGAAGCCCTCGACAGGGCCCGCCTCCTCAGGGACGTGACCGCTGCGCTGTCGGACTACGGGGCGAACATCCACGCCTCTTCGTCGGTGACCGGCAGGGACCGCATCGCCCTGCTCCGCTACGAGATCGAGCTGTCGGACAAGGACGCCCTCGAGGGCCTCCTCAACGGCGTCCGTCAGGTCGATGCCGTCTACGACGCCTATCGGCTCGTGCTCTGATCGACCACGTCCCTATCGTCGGACGATGACCCTCCTCATCGATGCACGGCCGTTGTGGCTGTTCGGCACCAACACCTATGTCGTCGCCGACGGCCCGGGCTCGGCCGCCGTCGTCGTCGATGCGCCACCCGATCCCGAGGGCGTCGGGGACCTCCTCGCCCGGCACGACCTCACACCCGTCGCCGTCCTCGTCACCCACGGCCACATCGACCACGTCGGAGGGATCGATGGCATCGCCGGCCCGACGGTCACGGCCTTCCTGCACCCTGACGACGTCGACATGGCCAGGCATCCGGGAGATCAGCTGCGGGCCCTCCTCGGGTCGTCCCCGCTCACCGGTGAGCAGGAACTGGTCACGACGGCCTTCACGTCCCTCGAAGGCGGAGGGTCGCTCGACCTCGCGGGCGTCACGTTCGATGTGCTCCACACACCGGGGCATACGCCCGGCCACTGTTGCTTCCATCTCCCGGGGGAGGGCATCCTCTTCTCCGGCGACCATCTCTTCCAGGGATCGATCGGACGCACCGACCTCCCCGGCGGGTCGTATCGCCAGCTGATGGCGTCCATGCGGGACGAGATCCTGCCCCTTCCCCACGAGACGGTGGTGCTCCCGGGCCACGGCCCCGCCACTACCCTTGCGGCCGAACGGCGGCACAACCCCTTCCTCCAGGAGCTCCTGTGACCTCGTACCGCGCCCCGAAGGGCACCGAAGACATCCTCCCACCCGAGTCCCACTGGTGGCGCATGGCACACCGGACGTTCGACGCCATGTGCGAACGGTTCGGATACGGGCTCGTCCTCACGCCGATGTTCGAGGACACCGATGTCTTCGCCAGGGGCGTGGGTGGTGACACGGAGGTCGTCGAGAAGCAGATGTACACCTTCACGGACAAGGGCGGCCGGTCCCTCACCCTCCGGCCCGAGCAGACGGCGTCCGTGGTCAGGGCCCAGATCCAGGCAGGTGGGGTGGCGACGACCTTCAAGGGTGCGTACTGGGGCCCGATGTTCCGCTACGAGCGTCCGCAGAAGGGCCGAAATCGCCAGTTCTACCAGGCGGGCATCGAGTACCTGGGCTCTGCGTCTCCCGAAGCCGACGTGGAGGTGATCGAGTTCGGATGGCGCTACCTCCGCGCGCTCGGGCTCGATGACGTCGAGCTGCGACTCAACTCCATCGGTGACCCGTCCGACCGCGCCGCGTACCGGACGATCATCCGGTCCTACCTCGATGAGCGCAGGGACCTGCTGTCGGAGGACGCACGACGTCGCATCGACACAAACCCGATGCGCGTGCTCGACTCGAAGGCCGACCGCGGCGTGGTCGCCGACGCACCCGTCCCTCTCGACCACATCGGCCCCGAAGCTGCCGAGCACTTCACCCGCGTGCGTGGCGGCCTCGAGGACCTCGGGATCCCCTACGTGGTCGAGCCGACGCTCGTCAGGGGGCTCGACTACTACAACCGCACCGTCTGGGAGTACGTACCGAGGAACTACGAGGCCGCACAGAGCAGTGTCGGCGGCGGAGGTCGCTACGACGGGCTGTTCGAGGTCCTCGGAGGGAAGCCCACGCCCGGGGTGGGGCTGGCCATGGGCATCGACCGCATCCGCCTCGCCCTTCCCTCGGACGACACCGCCCCCGTGCTCGACGCCTTCGTGGTGTCCGCGACCGACGAGGACAGGGCCACGGCGAGGACATTGGCCTCAGATCTCCGCCTGGCGGGCTTCCGGGTCGACATGACGGACCGCTCGCGGCCGATGAAGGCCCAGTTCAAGGAGGCCGACCGTGCGGGCGCCGATGCGGTGATCGTGGTCGGGGAGGAGTGGCAGGATGGCGAGGTGACGGTCAAGCGCCTCGCGTCAGGGGAACAGGAACGGGTCGCCGTGGAGGAGATCGAGGCATGGCTTCGGAAGTGATGAAGACGGTCGGCGCGGGCGAGCTCCGTGCGGACGACGCAGGTGAGGACGTGGTCCTCGCTGGCTGGATCGCCCGCCGTAGGGACCACGGTGGGGTGCTCTTCGTCGACCTGCGGGACTCGACTGGCATCGTCCAGGTGGTCGTCAACCCGGACGACGCCCCTGCTGACGCGGACACCATCGACACCCTCAGGCTGGAATACTGCGTCCAGGTGGAGGGCACCGTGCGCCCCCGGCCGGACGGCACCGTCAACGAGGACCTCCCGACGGGCGCCGTCGAGGTCGTCGCGTCCCGCCTCGTCGTCCTCAGCCCCGCCGCGCCGCTGCCGTTCCAGCTCGACGAGCGTAGCGACGTCGATGAGGCGAAGCGCCTCCAGTACCGGTACCTCGACATGCGCCGGACCCGCATGGCGAACAACCTCCGGGCGCGGTCGAGGGCCATTCGCGCCATGCGCGACGTGATGGACGAGGAGGGATTCCTGGAGGTCGAGACCCCCACCCTGATCGCCTCCACACCCGAGGGTGCGAGGGACATGCTCGTGCCGTCCCGATTGAGGAAGGGCTCGTTCTACGCACTTCCGCAGTCGCCGCAGCTGTTCAAGCAGCTCCTGATGATCGGCGGGATCGAGCGGTACTACCAGGTCGCGAAGTGCTATCGGGACGAGGACTTCCGGGCCGATCGGCAGGTCGAGTTCACGCAGCTCGACCTCGAGGGATCGTTCTGGGGCCAGGACGACGTGTTGGCCGTGCTCGAGAAGGTCGCGTCCCGGGTCGTCGAGGAGCTCAGGGGCGAGTCGATCCCGCTTCCGTTCCCGAGACTGACCTACGACGAGGCGATGGCACGTTTCGGCACCGACAAGCCGGACCTGCGCTTCGGCATGGAGATCGTCGACCTCTCCGACGTCGTGGTCGGTTCGGGCTTCAACGCCTTCGCAGGGGCGCTCGACGCCGGCGGGACCGTCCGGGGCATCAATGCAGGCCCGCTCGGCCTGGCCCGCTCAGGCCTCGATGCCCTCGTCGCACGGGCACAGGAGCTCGGGGCGAAGGGCCTCGTGTGGATGGTGGTCGAGGACGACGGATCCGTGCGATCCCCGGTCGCGAAGTTCCTCTCCGAGGCGGAACTCACCGGCATCGTCGAGGCGCTGTCGGCCACACCGGGCGACACGCTGCTCATCGTCGCCGACCGCGCCAAGATGACCCTCCACACCCTCGGGGACCTCCGCCTCCATCTCGGGAGGCCCGCCGGAAACGATGAGCTCGCCTTCGCCTTCATCGTGGACTTCCCCGTCTTCGAGGTCGGCGACGACGGCTCCCTGGCACCGGCGCACCATCCGTTCACCGCCCCCGCCAGCCTCGACGAGCTCATCGATTCCCCTGAGACGGCGGTGTCGAAGGCCTACGACCTCGTGCTCAATGGATCGGAGCTCGGATCGGGCAGCGTGCGTATCCACGACCCCGAGATGCAGGCGAAGGTGTTCGAGGTCATGGGTATCTCCGACGAGGACGCGGCCTCCCGCTTCGGCTGGTTCCTCGAGGCGCTGAGGTACGGAACGCCTCCGCATGCGGGCTTCGCCATTGGCATCGATCGCTTCGTGAGCATCCTGCGCGACGAGCCCAACATCCGCGAGATCATCCCGTTCCCCAAGACCCAGACGGGCGCCGACCCACTCACGGGCTCTCCGGGACGCGTCGAAGAGCTCCAGCTCCTCGAACTGGGCATCGACGTCAGACCCGAGGTGCGACAGGCGTGGGTCGCGACCGAGGCAGGCGATCCCGACTGATGGCAGAGGATGATCTGTTCGCGGTCCAACGCGACGAGATCAGGCGCGCCTCGGCCCCGCTGCCCGCACGCATGCGGCCGAGGACCCTCGACGAGGTGGTGGGCCAGCGGCACCTCCTCGGTGAGGGAGCGGCCTTCCGCTCGATGGTCGAGACCGGGAAGGTGTCCTCGATGATCCTGTGGGGTCCTCCGGGAACGGGGAAGACCACGTTGGCGAACATCCTCGCCACGGAGGTCCACGGGTCCTTCGAACGGCTCTCGGCGACTGCCGCAGGCGTCAAGGACGTGCGTGAGGTGCTCGCCAGGGCCGAACAGCGACTTGGCGAGGGGAGGGGCCGCACCGTCCTGTTCCTCGACGAGATCCACCGGTTCAACAAGGCGCAGCAGGATGCGCTCCTCCCCGGCGTCGAGGACGGCACCATCATCCTCGTCGGGGCGACGACGGAGAACCCGTTCTTCGAGGTGAACTCCCCGCTCATCTCGAGGGCCACGGTCTTCCGGACCGAGGCCCTCACCGAGGACGACATCCATGACCTCTGCCGACGGGTGATGGAGGACCCCATGCGCGGCCTTCCCGGGGTGACCATCGACGATGAAGCGGTCACGGCGCTCGCCGGGCGGGTCGGCGGTGACGCACGCCTTGCGCTGAATGCCCTCGAAACGGCGGCGACCATCGCTCAGGGCAGGGGCACGCACACGATCGCCGTCGGCGACGTCGAGGAAGCGCTCCAGAGGAGGATCATCCGCTATGACAGGGCGGGAGACCGCCACTACGACGTCATCTCGGCGTTCATCAAATCCCTACGGGGCTCGGATCCCGACGCGGCGCTCTATTGGCTCCAGACGATGATCCAGGCGGGCGAGGACCCGAAGTTCGTGGCGAGGCGCATGATCATCTTCGCCTCGGAGGACATCGGGATCGCCGACAGTTCGGCGCTGGGGGTCGCGGTCGATGCGTTCCGCGCCCTCGAGGTGGTCGGCCTGCCCGAGGCGAACCATGCACTGTCCCATGCCGCCATCGCCCTCGCGCTCGCTCCGAAGTCGAACTCCGTGACGCGTGCCATGGCCGCCGCGATCGCAGCCGTCGACGCCGGTCCGCACACCGAGGTGCCCGCCCATCTGCGCTCCGGCGCGACGGCGGGGGACAGGGGCCTCGGCCACGGGGTCGGGTACCGATACCCCCACGACGATCCCCGCGGCGTCATCCCCCAGCAGTACCTTCCGACCGGCCTCGAGGGAACGATCCTCCTCCATCCCAAACGGGTCGGGGACGAGGCGGATCTCACCGACCGACTGGCCAGGATCGACGCGATCCTCGGCAAGCCGCCCCGGACCTGACCCCTCGAGAGGGCGGTCGACCCGCTGGGTGGAGCGCAATCGGCCGAGCGCGCGTCGAGTATCGTGGAGTGAGAGCCGTGCGCTCCTCGATATCAGCACGACACGTCATGACCAACGAGGTGGAGCATGCTTCGGAGCGGGACCCGAGTCGTACGACGGACGAAGAAGGTTGGGCAGGTCGGCGAGACCGGGAAGGTCCTCGCCATCCACGATGGGAACTCGGTCGAGATCCAATGGGACGACGGCCATGTGAGCATCGTGTCGAGGGAGTCGGTGACGCCGCTGACCGACGCCAATCGCCCGCACAAGGAGGGCTGAGGCACCCGAGCGCCCGACACCCGCGCCGCGGTGGCGTTGGTCCGCCGAGCGCGTAGGCTCTCGGCATGCTCACTCGTGCACGATGGTTCGCCTATGGGTCCGCCGCCACCCTCGGCCTCACGATGATCGTCGTGTCGAAGGCGAGGTCGATGCGCGAACGGCTCGACACGGACGGCGTCACACGGGTGTCCGTCCACCTGGCCGCCGACGGGATCGAGTCCATCGGCAGGCGCCTCCAACGCTCGGCCCTCCGCGTCGCCCCCGATGGCTCCGCGGGCGAGCAGGGGTAACCTCGCCACTCCATGGACACCAACGAGATCCGCAGCACCTATCTCGACTTCTTCGCCTCGAAGGACCACCTCGTGGCGCCGAGCGCGTCGCTCATCCCCGTGGACCCCGCACTGCTGCTCAACGTCGCGGGGATGGTGCCCTTCAAGGGCTACCTGCTCGGGGAGGAGACACCCCCGTACCCCCGCATGGCGACCTCCCAGAAGTGCATCCGGACCGCCGACATCGACATCCTCGGCACCACGGCCAGGCATCTGTCGTTCTTCGAGATGCTGGGGAACTTCTCGTTCGGTGACTATTTCAAGTCGAAGGCCATCCCGTACGCGTACGAGCTGATCACGGAGCGCTTCGGACTCGATCCCGAACGGCTCTGGTTCACGGTCCACGAGAGCGACGACGAGGCTGCAGGGATCTGGCTCGACGTGGTCGGCGTCCGACCCGACCGCCTCCAGCGCAGGGACAGGGACAACTTCTGGCAGATGGGCGTTGCGGGGCCGGCAGGTCCGTCGTCCGAGATCTTCTACGACAAGGGCCCCGAGCACGGACCCGACGGCGGGCCCATCGTCGACGAGGAACGGTTCATGGAGATCTGGAACCTCGTCTTCATGCAGTACGTCCAGGACGTCCCGTACCACGTCGTCGGGGACCTCCCGATGAAGTCCATCGACACCGGGATGGGACTCGAGCGGATCAGCGTGGTCCTCCAGGACGTGCCGAGCGTGTTCGAGACCTCCACCCTGCGGGCCATCATCGCCGTCGCCGAGAACGAGACCGCGACGACCTACGGGGCGAACCCCGTGGCCGACGTATCGCTGCGGATCATGGCGGACCACGGTCGTGCGGTGACCTTCCTCATCGCGGACGGCGTGGTGCCCTCGAACGAGGGACGCGGGTATGTCCTGAGGCGCCTCCTGCGCAGAGCGGTGCGGCACGGCACCATGCTCGGAGCCTCCGGATCCGTGATGGAGCCGCTCATCGCGGCGACGGTCGCCGAGATGGGTGGCGCCTACCCGGCCATCGTCGAGGGCGAGCGGTTCATCGAGGAGGTCGCAGACCGAGAGGAGCAGCGCTTCCGTCGCACGCTCGCATCCGGGCAGCAGATGCTCGATGCCGCGATCGAAGAGCTCGCCGACGGCGAGACCATCCCCGGCGAGACCGCGTTCCGTCTCCACGACACGTACGGGTTCCCGATCGAGCTCACCGAGGAGATCGCGTCCGAGCGTGGCATCGCCGTGGACAGGGATGCTTTCGATGGGGCGATGGAGGAACAGAAGCGCAGGGCGAGGGACGCCTTCAAAGGCGCCAGCGAGGGCGACACCGCCGAGGCCTATCGCGTGCTGCTGCGGGGCATCGAACAGACCGACTTCACCGGGTACACCCACATCGACGGTGCCGGTGTCATCCTCTCGCTGATCCGGGACGGGGACACCATCGAGCGGGCGGAGGAGGGCAGTGAGGTCGAGGTGTTCCTGGACGCGACGCCCTTCTACGCGGAGTCCGGCGGCCAGGTCGGGGATGCGGGCACGATCCGCACGGAGACGGGTGAGGTGCGTGTCGTGGACACGCGGTTCGCCCTGCCAGAGATCCGCGGCCACAAGGGCACGGTGACGAAGGGGTACGTCCAGCAGGGCCAGGACGTGCGCACCGCGGTCGAGCCGATGCGCAGGGAACGCATCCGCAAGAACCACACGGGGACCCACATCCTCCACTGGGCCCTGCGCGACGCCCTCGGGGACCACGTCCACCAAGCGGGTTCGCTCGTCGCTCCGGACCGACTCCGGTTCGACTTCTCGCATCACGGGGCAGTCGACCGTGAGCACCTCCAGCACATCGAGAAGGTCGTGAACGAGCGCGTGATCGAGAACGCCAGGGTCACGACGGTCGAGACCTCGAAGACCGAGGCCGAGCAGATGGGTGCGTTGGCGTTCTTCGGTGACAAGTACGGCGAACGCGTCCGCGTGGTGCGGACCGGCGACTACTCCACGGAGTTCTGCGGCGGCACCCACGTGCCGACGACGGGCCAGGTCGGTCCGCTCGTGCTCGTCAGCGAGGGAAGCGTCGGTGCGAACATCCGCCGGGTCGAGGCCCTGACGGGAAGCGCTGCGTACGACCACCTCTCCGGCCTCCGTGATCGGCTCCATTCCGTGGCGGAGGCGCTCAGGGCCCAGCCGGGGCGCGAGGTCGACGCCGCGATGTCGGCGGCCGATCGTCTCCGCCTGGCGGAGGAGCGCCTCGCGGCATTCGAGGAGCGCGAACGGGCGGGCGTCGCACACGACCTCGCATCGACCGCCGAGGAGATCGGTGCGGCGAAGCTCGCGATCGGCAGGGTCGACGGTCTCGGAGGAGACGCACTTCGATCCCTCGCCTTCCAGGTGCGCGATCGGCTCGCATCCGGCGTCGGGGTGTTCGGATCCGTCACCGACGGCAAGGCGGCGCTGATCGTCTTCGTCTCGGACGACCTCGTCGCCGTGGGCATCTCGGCAGGGGAGATCGCGGCGGCGGGCGCCCGGGCCCTCGGCGGGGGCGGAAGCCGGGATCCGAAGCTCGCCCAGGCGGGAGGCCCCAACGCCGACGCCATCGACGATGCCATCACCATGGCTCGAGCCAGGGCGGCCGAGGCGATGGCCGCCGTCTGATGCCACGCATCCTCGGGCTCGATCCGGGAGAGCGCAGGATCGGCGTGGCGGTATCGGACCCCACCGGTACCATCGCCTCACCCGTCGGGTTCATCGACGTGGCGGCCTCCGATCCCGTCGCCGCTGTCAGGGACCTGTGTACCGAGTACGAGGTGACGATCGCTGGTCCTGGGCCTCCCCGTGGGGCTCGATGGCTCCGAGGGGCTCGCGGCCGGCAGGAGTCGCGACCTGGGCGGTCGGCTGGCGGACGGCCTTGGCATCGAGGTGCGCTACTGGGACGAACGGTTCACCAGCGTCACGGCAGAGAAGGCGCTCCTCGAGGGGAACGTCCGAAGGTCGCGACGGAGGACGACACGGGACCAGGTCGCCGCAGCGCTGATGCTGCAGGGATATCTCGACGGACAGGCACGACATGGCGGACACGGAGACGATCAGCGAGCAGGCGGCTGACGACGCCTCACGCCGTGGTCGACGGGCCGCGATCGCCATCATCGCGGCTGCGGGGGCCGTCGTGATCGTCGCGACCGCGTGGCTCGGAGCCCGTGCCGTGGGAACGTGGCAGTCGTGGGATGTCGAGCCGGGGATCCCCGTCGAGATCACCGTCGAGCCGGGAACATCCGCACGGGCCATCTACGCCCTCCTCGAATCCGAGGGCGTCGCGCGGGCCTCTGCCCTCGAGGACGCCGCGAACCGGCTCGGGGTCGAGGATCGGCTGCAAGCCGGGACCTTCGCCCTCGTCACGGACATGGATCCCGACGTCGTGGTTCGACAGCTCGTCGCGGGCGGCAACGTCGAAGCCGCCGACGCCTTCACCGTCGTCGAGGGCTGGACCCTCGACAGGCTGATCGAGGAGCTCTCAGCGTTCACCGGGTACTCGCAGGCCGAGTTCCAACGCGTCCTGCGCAATGGCGACGTCGCCTCGCCACTGCTCCCGCCGATCGGGGGACCGGTGGACTCGCTGACGAGGTGGGAGGGCCTCCTGTTCCCCGCTCGCTACCCGATCGCGTCCGAGGCCACCCCTGCGTCGATCCTCGGGGCCATGGCGGACGAGATGGTGCGTCGCGTCGAGGGGGTGAACTGGTCGCGGCTCGACGCACTCGGTGTCACCAGATACGAGGCCATCATCGTCGCATCATTGATCGAGAGGGAGGCGGGGACCGACGAGGAGCGTCCGACGATCGCGTCGGTGATCTACAACCGGCTGGCGGTGCCCATGAGGCTCCAGATCGATGCGACCGTGATCTATGCACTGGGCTACAACCCAGGACGAGTCACGTCGGCGGACCTCGACGTCGACTCGCCGTACAACACCTACAAGGTCGACGGACTCCCGCCGACTCCGATCGGGACCGTGTCGGAGGCGAGCCTCGAGGCCGCGGCGAACCCGATCCGGACGGAGTACCTCTTCTACGTCCTCGGGAACGAGGACGGGTCGCACCTGTTCGCATCCACGTACGAGGAGCATCAGGCGAACATCGACCTGGCGCGCCAGAACGGGGTCCGCCCGTGAGATACGGCGTCGTCGGCGACCCCGTCGCGCACTCGCGGTCACCGGCGATCCACAACGCGGCCTTCGCCCACCTGTCGATCGACGCCGAGTACGTTCCGATCCACACGCCGTTCGACGCCTTCGATGACGTCATCGGCGCCCTCCGGACGGGTGCGCTCGCAGGCGTCAACGTCACGATGCCCCACAAGCAGCACGCCTTCGACGCGGTCGACCTGCGGACGGACAGGGTTGAGCGGGTCGGAGCCGTGAACACGATCGTCGTGGATGGGAGATTCCTCGTCGGTTACAACACCGACGTCGCCGGCGTCACCCATGCCGTGGCAACGCTCGGCCTGCCGCCGACGACACCCGTCCTCGTCCTCGGGACGGGCGGGGCGGCCCGCGCCGCCGTCGTGGCGCTCGAGGGTCGTCCATTGTCGGTCAGTGGCAGGGACGATCGAAAGGCCATTGGCGTGCTCACACGAGCCGCGGTGACCGCCGACGTCGTTCCCTGGGGGACGGGTGTGCCCGGGGCGATCATCGTGAACGCGACACCCATCGGCATGGACGGCGGAGAGCTGCCGGACGGCATCGTCGATGAGGCCTGCGGTCTGCTCGACATGGTCTACGGCAGTGGTCCGACGCCTGCCGTCCTCGCCGCCCGCGACGCCGGGATCCCCTTCGCAGATGGTATCGACATGCTCGTGGGCCAGGCTGCGGAGGCCTTCGAGCGATTCACGGGACGTCCCGCACCGATCGGCGTGATGCGGGCCGCAGCGCGACGGTGATCGTCCCCCGTTCCGACGGGTGCGCTCCCTATGCTCGCCCCCCATGGCCTTCGTCATCATCGTCGGTATCGTCGCCGGACTCGTCGCCTCGCGCTCGATCGTCGCAGAAGCGGACGCCCACCGACGCGACGGTGGCGATCGTTGGTGGCGCCCCACGTGCGATACCTGTGACGCGACCCTCGATGTCACCATGTTGGCGTGCTCCGGTGAAGGTCACCGACAGCGCCGTGCCAACGCCTGGGTCATCGTGGCGTCGGCCGCGGTGTTCGGCCTGGTGGCGGCGACCGTGCCGTCGTGGTGGGTGCTTCCCGCATACCTGTGGTTCGCCTACGTCGCGATCCTCCTCACCGTGACCGATCTGGACACCAAGCTCATCCCCAACCGGATCCTCCTTCCCGGTACCGTCGGCGGGGTCGTCCTCCTGGTCGCGGGAGGGCTGGCGGACGGCGCACCGGGCGACGTGGCACGCGCCGGTGCGTCGGGGGCCATCTACTTCACCGGCATGGTCCTCCTCGCGCTCATCGCCCGCGGGGCGCTCGGGTTCGGCGACGTCAAGCTCGCGTTCCTCCTCGGGGTCTTCACCGGGTACCTCGGTTGGGGGTACCTCGTCCTCGGCGCGTTGGGCGCCTTCATCCTCGGAGGCGTCATCTCGCTGCTCCTCCTCGTCACCAGGAGGGCGGGCCGAAAGGATTCGATCCCGTTCGGCCCCTTCATGACGACCGCAGCAGTGCTGGCCGTCGTCGCGGGGGACCGAATCATCGAGTGGTACGTCGGGTGATGGGCGCATCGCGCCCAACCCCGCGACCGGCCTAGCCTGCACGGCGATGCTGCGATTCCTCACGTCAGGTGAATCCCACGGCCCGGGCCTCGTCGCAACCGTCGAGGGCCTCCCTGCGGGGCTCGAGGTGACGCGGGAGGGCATCGGTGCCGAGCTGGCCCGGAGGCGCCTCGGCTATGGGCGGGGACCTCGGATGCGTCTCGAGCGCGACGAGCTCGAGATCCTCGGGGGCGTGAGGTTCGGCCGCACCATCGGCGGTCCCGTGACGGTCCTCGTCCGCAACACCGAGTGGCCGCGATGGCAGGAGCGGATGTCGCCTGACCCGGTGTCGGAGGAGGCCCGCTCCGCGATGAGGCGCGAGACCACCCCCCGGCCGGGCCACGCCGACCTCGTCGGCATGCAGAAGTACGACACCCACGACGCGCGGGACATCCTCGAGCGAGCGTCGGCGAGGGAGACCGCGGCCCGCACGGTCGTCGGTCACCTCGCGAAGCAGCTGCTCGCCATCATCGATGTGCAGGTGATCTCCCACGTCGTGGCCATCGGCTCGGTATCAGTGGACCCCTCGTCCGATCTCCCGGCGCCGAACGATCTCGAGGCGATCGACGGATCCGAGGTGAGGGTCCACGATCCGGGGGCGGCTGCGGCGATGGTGGCCGAGATCGAGGCGGCCAAGGCCGACCGCGACACGCTCGGAGGCGTCGTCGAGGTCCTCGCCTATGGGCTGCCCCCCGGTCTCGGCAGCCATGTGCACTGGGATCGCAAGCTCGATGGCCTCCTCGCGGGGGCCGTGATGTCCATCCACGCGATCAAGGCCGTCGAGATCGGAGATGGCATCGCCCAATCGGCGTCGAGGGGATCCGCTGCCCATGACGAGATCGTGGTCGCCGGGAGCGGCTTCGGGCGTCGCACCAACCGTGCAGGCGGCCTCGAGGGGGGGATGACCACCGGGGGAGTGGTACGGGTCAGGGCCGCGATGAAGCCGATCGCCACCGTGATGCGGCCGCTCGACACGGTCGACGTCGACACGAGGACCGCGGAGAAGGCGTTCAGGGAGCGCTCGGACGTCTGTGCGGTGCCCGCCGCGGGCGTCGTCGCCGAGCAGATGGTGGCGTGGGTCCTCGCCGATGAGGTGATGCGGAAGTTCGGTGGCGACACGGTGGGTGATGTGCGTACCTCCTACGATGCGTACCTGGAACGCCTCGCGGCCTTCTGATGGGACACGTGTGGCTCATCGGGATGATGGGATCCGGCAAGACGACCATCGGGGCACTCGTGGCCGAGCGGCTCGGCATGCCACTGGTCGACACCGACACCATCGTGATGGAGCGCTCAGGCAGGACCATCCCCGAGCTGTTCGCCGTGTCGGAGGAGCTCTTCCGCAGGTGGGAGGAGGAGGCGGTGCGTGAGGTGTCGTCGGGTCCCTCCTCTGTCATCAGCACCGGTGGCGGCGTGATCCTCGGTGCGGGCAACGTCGACGTGATGTCCTCCACGGGGACGACGATCCTCCTCGACGCGACCGACGCGGAGCTCGGTCGACGCCTCGGCGACGGCACAGGCAGGCCGCTGCTCGACGGGGGCGCCGACATCGGCGCGATCGCCGGGGATCGCAGGGATCGGTATCTCGCGGCGAGCGACCACGTCGTGGAGACGACGGGGAAGGCCCCCGACATCGTCGCCGAGGAGGTGATCCGGTGCCTGTCCACCTGATCGAGCACGCCGGGGAGGTCGTGTCGACGGTCACCGTCGGGAGGGGCATCGATGACGCGCTCGCCACGGCGGTCGCCGGTGCGGGGCGCCGGAGGGTGGCCGTCCTGTGCCAGCCGACCACCTACCCCCTCGCCGAGCGATACGCGAGCCTCTTCGCATCCCTCGGCATGGCCTCGAGCGGCTACTCGCTTCCCGACGGCGAGGAGGCCAAGCAGATGCGTGTGGTCGAGGATGTCTACCGGCACCTGAACAGCCAGTCGTTCACGAGGGGAGACGTGATCGTCGGCGTCGGGGGAGGGGCGCTCACCGACGTCGCCGGCTTCATCGGCGCGACCTACCTTCGGGGCGTGCCTGTGGTGTATGTTCCCGACGACGCTGCTCGCGGCGGTGGATGCCGCGATCGGGGGCAAGACCGCCGTGAACGTCGATGGCAAGAACCTCGCAGGTGTGTTCCGGCACCCCGAGGCCGTGCTCGTCGATGTCGACGTCCTCGATGCCCTTCCCGAGCGTCACAAGGTGGAGGGTGCGGCAGAGGCGATCAAGGCGGGCTTCATCGCCGACATGGCCATCGTCGAGGCCTACGAGGCCCACGGTGTCGGCGTCGACCTCGAGGAGATCGTCGATCGTTCCGTCGCCGTGAAGGTGTCGGTGGTGAACGACGACTTCACCGAGCAGGGCCGCCGCGCGATCCTCAACTACGGGCACACGGTGGGCCATGCGATCGAGACGTCCACAGGGCGCAGCCACGGACCGTCGGTGGCGATCGGCATGATCGCCGCGGGTGCGGCGAGCGCACACGTTCTCGGGTTCGCAGGCGAGTCGAGGCAAAGGGACGTGCTCGGGAAGGTCGGGCTCCCGACCGCTGCCCCGGATGCACGAGGTGAGATCGTGCGCTCCCTCATGGCGCTCGACAAGAAGCGTGACGAGACGGGCCTGCGGATGGTGCTGCTGGCCGACTTCGAGGCACCTGAGGTGCTGCCCGCCGACGACGCTACCGTACGAGCGGCACTCGACGCGATCGGCCTCGGCTGACGCCTGACGCTCCTGCCGCAGCGATCCAAGGAGGCGACGATGATCTCGACCAACGACGTCAAGCCGGGCATGGCTCTCAACCTCCCCGAGGGTCTGTTCTCGGTGGTCGAGTATCAGCACGTCAAGCCCGGCAAGGGCAAGGCCTTCGTGCGGATGAAGCTCAAGAACGTCCGGACCGGCGCCGTCCTCGATCGCACCTTCAGGGCCGGCGAGAACGTCCCACAGGCACGCATCGATCGGAGGGACTTCACGTTCCTGTACAGGGACGACATGGGATTCAACCTCATGGACGGGGAGACGTACGAGCAGATCAGCGTCCCGGCCGAACTGATCGGCGACACCGCGGACTTCCTCGCCGAGGGCATGGCGATCCGGGTCGCACTCTTCGAGGGCACACCGGTCGACCTCGAACTCCCCGCGTCGGTCGAGTTGGAGGTGACCTTCGCCGAACCGGGCGTCAAGGGCGACCGGGTGTCGGCTGCGACCAAGCCCGTCACCCTCGCGACTGGTCGCGTCATCCAGGCGCCCCTGTTCGTCGAGCAGGGCGACGTCGTCAAGGTCGACACCCGCACGGGTGACTACATCACCCGCGTGTCGTGACACGCGAAGAGGCCAGGGTCCAGGCCCTGGGTGCGCTCTACTCGGCGGACGCCCTTCGTATGAGTGAGGTCGACGTCGAGTCCCTCTCGTCGAGGGCGGCAGGGCTCGCGCAGGGTGCGTGGTCGCATCGCGCGGACCTCGACCGTGTGATCTCCGAAGCGTCCTCGTCGTGGAGGATCGAGCGCATGCCTGCCGTCGACCGAGCCGTCCTCCGCCTCGCCGCCTTCGAGCTGATCCATACGACCACCCCGAAAGCGGTCGTCATCTCCGAAGCCGTCGAGCTCGCGAAGCGCTATTCGACCGCCCGCAGCGGGGCATTCGTCAACGGTGTCCTGTCGGCGATCGGCGACGCCGAATCCCACGGCGGGGCGATGTAGTAGCCTGCGTCCGACAGCCAACCTTTAACCCGGTCCCGTGAGGCCGACAAGGAAGGAGCAAAGGTGAAGACGTCCCGATGCCGTGCGCCAGGCCGCACGGCTTTTCCATACCAGGGGGGGCGCCCATGCGGCAGGTGATGTCATCGGACGACCTGACGAGGGCCACGCGACGCATCGCCCACGAGATCGTGGAGCGCAACCAGGGCATCGAGGATGTGGTCGTCCTCGGTATCCCCACGAGGGGGGTGCCCTTTGCGACGAGGATCGCCGAGGCCCTCGCGGAGATCGAGGGCGGTCCCGTCCGTGCGGGAAGCCTCGACATCGGCATGTACCGCGACGACCTCGACACCAGACCGAAGACCCGCATTGGACCCACCGAGATCCCGGAGCCGCTCGACGGCAAGGTCGTGGTCCTCGCCGACGACGTGCTCTTCACGGGGAGGACCATCAGGGCGGCGCTCGATGCACTCGCTGACCTCGGGCGACCTGCGTCGGTGCAGCTGGCGGTCGTCATCGACCGTGGCCACCGGCAGCTCCCGATCCGCGCCGACTTCGTCGGCAAGAACCTGCCGACGTCGCGCTCGGAGCACGTGACCGTGCGCTACGCGGAGATCGACGGTGACGAGGGAGTGTGGATGAGCGGGGGAGGGGACCAATGAGGCATTTCCTGACCACGGAGGGCCTGGACAGGGCGACGCTCGAGCAACTCATGGACGAGGCAGACGAGTTCGCCGAGGTCCTGACCCGCCCGATCCCCAAGGTGCCGGCACTGCGCGGGAAGACGGTCGCCACGATGTTCTTCGAGCCGTCGACCCGTACGAGGATGTCCTTCGAGAAGGCCGCGAAGGCCCTCTCGGCCGACACGATGTCGTTCTCACCCGGTACGTCGTCGCTGAGCAAGGGGGAGTCGCTGAAGGACACCGCCCTGACCGTGCTCGCCATGGGGGTCGACCTCATGGTCGTCAGGGCGACGCAGACGGGCGCACCGTGGCGGCTCGCTGAGTGGCTCGACATCCCGATCGTCAACGGTGGTGATGGCGCACATCAACATCCGACCCAGGCGCTGCTCGACTGCCTGACGGTGCGCCAGCGATTCGGGACGCTCGACGGGCTCGAGATCGCGATCGTCGGCGACATCCGCCACTCGCGTGTGGCGAGGTCCGACATCTTCGCGATGGCGACCCTGGGCGCCAACGTGACCCTGGTCGGACCACCGACCCTGCTCCCCATCGACCCGGAGACGTGGCCCGTTCGGATCTCGCACGACCTCGACGCCGTACTCGACGAGTTGGACGTCGTCTACCTGCTCCGTGTCCAGACGGAGCGTGGCGGCGGGTCCGTGTTTCCCTCGCTCCCCGAGTACACGTCGCGGTTCGGCATGACCTCGGAACGGTTCGCTCGGCTCAAACCCGATGCGGTCGTCATGCACCCGGGCCCGATGAACCGCGGCGTCGAGATCGGCCACGACGTCGCGGACGACGAGCGCTCGCTCATCCTCCAGCAGGTCACCAACGGGGTGGCGTCGAGGATGGCCGTGCTGTTCACCCTTCTGGGAGGTGACAAGGATGCATGACATGGTCATCCGTGGCGGGTCGGTCCTCACCGCCTCCGGCGTCGAGTATGTCGATGTGGCCATCGCCGACGGCCGCGTCGTGCGGCTCGGCACCGGCATCGACGAGGGCGCCATCGACATCGATGCGTCAGGGTCGTGGGTCGGCCCCGGGTTCGTGGACCTCCACGCCCACCTGAGGGAACCGGGCCAGGAGTGGAAGGAGGACATCGCGTCGGGATCGGCGGCTGCGGCGGCGGGTGGGTACACCGCGGTGGTCGCCATGCCGAACACCGACCCCGCGATCGACTCCGGGCACCTCGCGAGGTTCGTCCGTGAACGGGGTCGAAGCGTCGGCCTCGTGGACGTGATCCCGAGCGGTACCCTCACCCTGGAGCGCAGGGGCCAGACCATGTCCCACATCGACGAACTGTGGGACGCAGGCGTGCGCATCTTCACCGATGACGGTGATTCCGTCGCTGATGCCTCGCTGCTGCGGCTGGTGATGGAGTACATCGCCCAGCTCGGCGGCGTGGTCGCACAACACGCCGTCGACGCCTCCCTGAGCAGGGCCGGCTACATGCACGAGGGATTCGTGTCCTCGCGGCTCGGGATGTACGGCATCCCGCGGCTCGCCGACGACATCGTCATCGCGAGGGACCTCTCCCTGGCGCGCATGACCGGCGTGCGGTACCACGTCCAGCACCTGTCGACGGCTGGTGCGGTGGCCCTCGTGGCGATGGCGAAGGAGGACGGCCTCGACGTCACGGCGGAGGTGACCCCCCACCATCTCATGTTCACCCATGACGACGTGGCAACGACCGACTCGGACTTCAAGATGATGCCACCGCTGAGGGAGGAGGAGGACCGCGAGGCGCTCGTGGCAGGCCTCCTCGACGGCACCATCGACGCCGTGGCCACCGACCACGCACCCCACGCCGCACTCGAGAAGGAGGTGCCCTTCGAGGACGCTCCCAACGGGGTTCTCGGCCTCGAGTGGGCGGCATCGGTGGCGGCGGGCGTCGGCGGCCTGGGACAGGAAGCGCTGTTCGAGCGGATGTCGACCACCCCAGCGAGGATCCTCGGCCTCGACGATCACGGGCAGCGCCTCGAGGCGGGCATGGAGGCGAACCTCGTCGTGTTCGACCCTTCGCTCGTGTGGACGCCCTCGACATCGCGGTCGCGTTCGCGCAATGCTCCCTACTTCGGCAGGGAGCTCACCGGTGCGCCGACCCACACCGTGCTCCGAGGTGACCTCACCTGGGAGCGTCCGTGAGGAGGGGACTCCTCGTCACTGCCGACGGTGAGGAGTTCGTGGGGACCGCGTGGGGTGCCGATGGTGTCGCCACCGGCGAGGTGGTGTTCAACACGGCGATGACGGGCTACCAGGAGATCATCACCGATCCGTCCTATGCAGGGCAGGTCGTGGTGCTGACCGCGCCCCACATCGGCAACTACGGATCGTCACCGGACGACGACCAGGCCGAGACCGTCCACGCCAGGGCACTCGTGACGCGTTCGCTGAGCCGCACGGCGTCGTCGTGGCGCTCATCGGAGCCGTTCGACGCCTATCTGGGTCGGCGCGGGATCCTGGCTCTCAGCGAGATCGACACCCGACGGCTCACCCGACACATCAGGGACAGGGGGGCCATGTCCGTCGCCGTGGGGACCGACGCCGAGGCCGGCGACCTCCTCTCACTGGCCAGGGCCGCCCCGTCGATGGCCGGCCAGGACCTCGTGTCGGGTGTCACGACACCCCACCCGTATCGGTCGCCTTCGACGTCGGATGCCGTCGGCACCGTCGTGGCCTACGACTTCGGCATCAAACGTGACATCGTCGCGGCCATGAATGGACGGGGCATCGACGTCGTCGTCGTCCCCGCCTCGACGAGCGCAGCCGAGGTGCTCGCACATCGCCCGGACGCGGTCTTCCTGTCGAACGGGCCCGGTGACCCGGAGCCCCTCGCGGTGCCGGTCGGGAACGTGCGCGAGCTCCTCGGTCGGGTCCCTGTGTTCGGCATCTGCCTCGGCCACCAGATCCTGGGCCTCGCCCTCGGTGCGACGACGTTCAAGCTGCCGTTCGGCCATCACGGCGGCAACCACCCCGTGAAGCGCCTCTGCGACGGCACGGTCGAGATCACGTCCCAGAACCACGGCTTCGCCGTCGACCTGTGGTCGTTGACCGGTGAGGAACGACCCGAGCGGGTGGGCCTGCCGGGTCCGGACCTCCTGCCCGGGAGGGTCGCGACGGCGTTCGGCGAGGTGAGCGCCTCACACCAGAACCTCAACGACGGGACCAACGAGGGCATCGAGTGCCACGACCTGACGGCCTTCTCCGTGCAGTACCACCCGGAGGCGGCTCCGGGACCGAACGACGCATCAGTGCTCTTCGACCGCTTCACCGAGATCGTCAGGAGCGGCCGTGCCTAGGCGCACCGACATCGCGTCGATCCTCGTGATCGGATCGGGGCCGATCATCATCGGCCAGGCCTGCGAGTTCGACTACTCGGGGACGCAGGCGGTGAAGGTGCTGAGGGAACTCGGCTATCGCGTCGTGCTCGTCAATTCGAACCCTGCCACGATCATGACCGATCCCGAGTTCGCCGACGCCACCTACATCGAGCCGATCACCCCGGATGTCGTCGCCCAGATCCTCAGGAAGGAGCGCCCCGACGCGGTGTTGCCGACGCTCGGGGGTCAGACGGCCCTCAACGTGACGATGGACCTCGCTCGCCGCGGGGTGTTCGACGAACTCGGGATCGAGCTGATCGGTGCGTCGCTCGATGCGATCGAGGCGGCAGAGGACCGTGGCCGGTTCAAGGAGGTCATGGAGAAGGCGGGTCTCGAGACGCCGAGGGCGTTCTACGTTCGGTCCCTCGACGAGGCGCGCCGTGCCCTCGACGAGCTCGGGTTCCCCGTCATGGTGCGCCCGTCCTACATCCTCGGCGGTGGAGGCACCGGAATCGCCTACGACGACGAACAGTTCGACCGCATCGTGAGCCATGGCATCGCGACCTCTCCCATCAAGGAGGTGCTGATCGAGGAGTCGGTCTACGGCTGGAAGGAGTTCGAGCTCGAGGTGATGCGAGATCGTGCGGACAACGCCGTGATCGTCTGTTCCATCGAGAACATCGATCCGATGGGTGTCCACACGGGGGACTCCGCGACGGTGGCACCGGTGATGACCCTGTCGGACAGGGAGTACCAGGAGATGAGGGACGACGCCATCGCCTGCCTGCGGGTGATCGGCGTCGAAACGGGCGGCTCGAACGTGCAGTTCGCCGTCGATCCGGGCACGGGGCGCCGCATCGTCATCGAGATGAACCCACGGGTGTCGAGGTCCTCGGCGTTGGCGTCGAAGGCGACCGGCTTCCCGATCGCGAAGATGGCGGCGATGCTCGCCGTCGGGTTCACCCTCGACGAGATCGCGAACGACATCACGGGGGCGACGCCGGCATCGTTCGAGCCCGCACTGGACTACGTCGTGGTGAAGATCCCGAGGTTCGATTTCGCGAAGTTCCCCTCGGCCGCGCCCATCCTCGGGACGTCGATGCAGTCGGTGGGTGAGGCGATGGCCATCGGGCGCACCTTCCCCGAGGCGCTCCAGAAGGCGCTCCGGAGCCTCGAGACGGGGAGATGGGGCCTCAATGCCGACCCCGGCGAGGAGGCCTACGCACGCCTCGACCTCGAGGAGCTCGTCGAGGCGACGGCGACACCGAACCCGGACCGGCTGTTCCAGGTGGCCGCGGCCCTCGCGCGCGGCGTGTCCGTGGAGCGCCTTGCGGACGTGACCGGCATCGATGCCTGGTTCCTCGACCAGATGCTCCAGATCGTCGAGATGCGCCGCCAGCTGGAGGCGGAGGGCCCGACGGCGGACGGCCTGCGGCGTGCGAAGCGATTCGGGTTCTCCGATCGACAGCTGGCCCACCTGTGGCACACCGATCCGGCGACGGTGCGTGCGATGCGCACCGACCACGGCATCGACGTCACGTTCAAGACCGTCGACACCTGTGCAGCCGAGTTCGAGGCCCGCACGCCATACTTCTACTCGACGTTCGAGGACGTCTCGGAGGCCCCGACCCCTGGGGACCGCACGGTGATGGTGCTCGGATCGGGACCCAACAGGATCGGGCAGGGCATCGAGTTCGACTA
The DNA here is from genome assembly GCA_963792405.1 of uncultured Acidimicrobiia bacterium. Lineage (GTDB taxonomy): Bacteria > Actinomycetota > Acidimicrobiia > Spongiisociales > UBA5794 > SZUA-442. Next base: position 842,858 of record CAWBVU010000006.1, on the reverse strand, counting down.
CTGCTGTGTCCATGCCGCGTTCGCGCTCGGCGACGCCGGTTACGAGACCGTCATGGTCAACTGCAACCCCGAGACCGTCTCGACGGACTACGACACCTCCACGAGGTTGTACTTCGAACCGCTCACGATCGAGGACGTGCTCGCGATCGTCGACGCGGAGCGTCCCCACGCCGTGATCGTCCAGCTCGGGGGCCAGACGCCGCTCGGCCTCGCCCATGGCCTCGAAGCCGCCGGTGTCCCCGTGGCGGGCACGCCGCCGGACGCGATCGACATGGCGGAGGATCGGGAGCGTTTCTCCGCCATGTGCAGGACGCTCGGCATCCCCCAGCCGCCCCATGGCACCGCGACCTCCGTCGCCGCGGCGCTCGACGTCATCGACGACGTGGGGCTGCCCGCCCTCGTGCGACCCTCCTACGTCCTCGGCGGTCGGGCGATGCGGATCATCTACTCCGTCGAGGAGCTCTCTGCGTACCTGTCGGACCTGTACGGAGCGGCACCCGGGGGAGAGGTCGACCTGTCGGCATCGCCACTGCTCATCGATCGCTTCCTCGAGAGCGCCGTCGAGGTCGACGTCGACGCCGTGTACGACGGCGTCGACCTGTACGTCGGTGGGGTCATGGAACACGTCGAGGAGGCGGGCGTCCACTCCGGTGACTCGGCGTGCGTCGTACCGCCGCCCACGCTGACACAGGACACGATCGATCGGATCACAGAGATCACGAGGGCCCTCGCTGAGGGAATCGGGGTGCGCGGCCTGATCAACATCCAGTTCGCCGTGAGGGGCTCGGACGTCTACGTGCTCGAGGCGAACCCCAGGGCGTCGCGGACAGTGCCGTTCATCTCGAAGGCGACCGGCGTCCCCCTCGCCAAGGTTGCGACGAGGGTGATGCTCGGCGAAACCCTCGAGGACCTGCGGGCCGCCGGTGTCGTGCCCGCCACCACCCCACAGCCGGGCTTCACGGCTGTCAAGGAAGCCGTGCTCCCGTGGCGGAGGTTCCCCGGGGAGGACACGGTGCTCGGCCCCGAGATGCGGGCCACAGGGGAGGTCATGGGGACCGGCCCCGGTGCCAGCGTCGCCTATGCGAAGGCGCTCGCGGGGGCGGGCCACTCGGTGCCGTCGTCGGGGAGTGCCTTCATCTCGCTTGCCGACAGGGACAAGCCGCGGGGCGTGGAGGTCGCCGCGACGCTCGCAGAGGCCGGATTCCGGTTGTATGCGACACATGGCACCGCGGGCCACCTCGCACGGCACGGCATCCCGTCGACACACGTCGACAAGGTCGGGGAGGGCGCATACGATCCCGTCCGCCTCATCGAGGACGGAACGATCGGGCTCGTCGTGAACACCCCTGCCGGCGGCAAGGCGAGGGGCGACGGTCGACTCATCCGCCTCGCGGCCAACCGGAGCGGCATCCCCTGCGTCACCACGGCCGAGGGCGGCCTGGCCGTGGCGCGCAGCATCGTCGCAGCCGCGGCAGGCGGCTTCGACGTCACCTCCCTCCAGGACCTCCACGCCGCCAAGGGACCATGACCACCGTGGACCTGACCACGGACCTCGGGCCGATCACGCTGGCGACGCCCCTCATCGCGGCCTCCGGCACGGTCGGGTCCGTCATCGAGTTCACCGAGACCATCGACTTCTCGCAGTACGGTGCCGCCGTTGCGAAGTCCGTTGCACCCGAGCCGTGGCCGGGCAGGCCCGCGCCCCGGCTCGGCCACTCGGACCAGGGCATGCTCAACGGCATCGGGATCCAGAACCCCGGGATCGATGCGTGGCTCGAAGAGGTGTCGCCGAGGCTCGCCGACATCCCGACCAGTGTCTGGGGGAGCGTCGTCGCGCACGATGTGGCGGGTTTCGCCCTGGTCGCGGAGAAGATGACGTCCGCAGCGATCGAGGCGATCGAGGTGAACTTGTCCTGCCCGAATCTCGACGGCGCACCCTTCGCCCTCGATCCCGCGCTGTCGGCCGAGGTCGTCGCAGGTGTGCGGGCGGCAACCGACAGGCCCATCGGTGCCAAGCTGTCGCCCGATGCGCGGCCGATCAGCGATGTCGCCCGCGCCGTCCTCGACGCAGGGGCGGACTGGATCGTCGTGGGTAACACCGTGATGGGGGCGTCGATCGACGTCACGACCCGCCGGCCGGTGCTCAGCGGCGTCATCGGCGGGTACTCGGGACCACCGATCCGACCGATCGCGATCCGATGCATCATCGAGATCCGCAGGGAACTGGGCGACGTGCCGATCGTCGGATGCGGTGGCGTCGCCCATCCCGACCACGCCGTCGAGTACCTCCTCGCCGGCGCGCATGCGGTCGGGATCGGGTCGGCGCACTTCGCCACCCCGAGGGTCGCCACGCGGGTCAGGAAGGGGATCGCCAGGTACATGGACCGGCAGGGATTCGCCCGCGTCGGCGACGTCGTCGGATCGTACGTGCCATGGGGGTGACCAATCCGATCATCGTCGCGCTCGACGTCTCCTCGGCGGAGGAGGCCGTGCGCATGGCGAGGAACCTCGCCCCCCACGTGGGTGGCTTCAAGGTGGGCATCGGCCTCCTGTACGGTCCCGGGCCGATGACGATCGACGCCCTCGTCCGGCTCGGGAAGCCCGTCTTCGCCGATGCGAAGGTCCACGACATCCCGTCCCAGGTCGAGCGGGCCGCATACCGGCTCGGGACGCACGGCGCCCGCTGGGTCACCGCCCATGCCGCAGGCGGCTCCGAGATGCTCGAAGCCGCCGCCGCAGGTCTCGCCAGGGGGGCCGGTTCCGCGGAGGCGGGGATCCTCGCCGTCACCGTCCTCACGTCGCTCGATGCGAACGACCTCCAGCGGATCGGGATCCAACGGACACCGGGGCAGATGGTGGGCACGCTCGCCAAGGTCGCATCGGCGTCAGGGTGCGAGGGCGTCGTGTGCTCGCCCCGCGAGCTCAACGTCGTCAAACAGGCCGCGCCCTCGTTGGTGCGTGTCACCCCGGGGATACGCCCCACGGACCTCCACGACGACCAGAGCCGCATCGCGACACCTCGCGACGCCGTGGAGCGAGGAGCGCACTGGCTCGTGATCGGGCGCCCCATCACCGCAGCCGACGATCCCGTCGCCGCCGCCGAGTCCATCCTCGCGACGCTCCGGGGATCCGGGGGCGGACCGCGGTAGGATCCGAAGCGGAGAAGGAGGACACGTGCTGCCGGAGATGACCGACGAACAGCGCACGGCGGCATTGGCGAGGGCCGCGGAGGCTCGTCGCACCCGCGCCGAGATCAAGCAGCTCCTCAAGACGGGAAGCCTGACCTTCACCGACGTCCTCGCACGGGCAGACGAGGACGACCTCGTCGCAGGGACCAAGATCCAGGCGATCATCGTGTCGATGCCCGGCATGGGCAAGGTAGCGACGAAGCGTCTGATGGAGGAGATCGGGATCGCCGAGAACCGCACCATACGCGGCCTCGGACCCAACCAGCGGGACGCGCTCGTTGCCCGGTTCTCGTAGGGGGAGACTCGTCGTCGTCTCCGGCCCATCCGGCGTGGGGAAATCGAGCATCCTCGACGCCGTCATCGCGGCAACCGACTCCGAGTTCTCGACCTCGGCGACGACGCGCCCACCCCGGGCGGGGGAGGTCGATGGTCGCGAGTACCACTTCGTCGATCGTCCTGCCTTCGAGGCGATGATCGCCGATGGCGACGTCCTCGAATGGGCGGAGTACGGCGGCCACCTGTACGGCACCGTCCGCAACGAGGTGGTCCCGGTCCTCGAGCGCGGCACCAACGTGCTCCTCGACATCGAGAACGAGGGTGGCAAGCAGATCAGGGCGTCGTTCCCCGACGCCGTCCTGATCTTCGTCCGCCCACCGAGTATCGCCGACCTCGAGCGCCGGCTGCGCCGCAGGGGGGACACCGCGGAGGCCGACATCGAACGACGCCTCGCCGTCGCCCAGGAGCAGATGGACGAGGCGCTCTCGGTCTACGACCACGTGGTGCTCAACGACGACCTCGATGCCGCGATCGGCCGTGTGCTCGATATACTCGCGGCGGTGGCAGACGAACGCCCCTAGTTCGTCGTGTCCACCACACTGTCGTCGCACCGAGGAGACACCCACGATGATGCTCGAACCACCGATCGGTGAAGCCGTCTCGAGGACGGGTTCGCGCTTCGCGCTCGTGGTGCTGTCCGCCCGCAGGGCGCGCCAGATCAACGCCTACTTCAACGAGCTCGGTGCAGGTATCGGAGGCTACGTCCCTCCGCAGGTGCACTCGTTGTCCCGCAAGCCGCTGTCGATCGCCCTCGAGGAGATCGTCGAGGACAAGGTCGTCATCGCCCCGACGGAGGAGTGACGACGTGATCGCCGGGCGGCGCATCGTCCTCGGCGTGAGCGGTGGCGTCGCCGCCTACAAGGCTGCCTACCTCGCCCGAAGGCTGGTCGAACGTGGTGCAGAGGTGCGTGTCGTCATGACCGAGTCGGCCACGCGCTTCGTCGGGCCCGCGACGTTCGCCGCCCTCACCGGCACCCACCCCACCGTCGGGCTCTTCGATGACGTCGAGGTCTCCCCGCACACCGAGCTCGCCAGGTGGGCCCACGCGATCGTGGTCGCACCTGCCACTGCGGCGACGTTGTCACGGCTCGCCACCGGACAGTCCTCCGATGCCCTGGTGGCGACCGTCCTCGCATCGGCCACGCCGGTGCTCCTCGCGCCCGCGATGCACACGGAGATGTGGGAGCACCCTGCGACCCGGCGCACGATGGACATCCTCCGCGGTGACGGCTACCACGTGGTCGGCCCGGAGGAGGGCGGCCTCGCCGGCGGCGACGTCGGCGTCGGTCGCATGGCGGAGCCCGACGACATCGTGGAGGCCGTGGACGACATGCTCGGCCACGGCGACCTCGAGGGACTCGCGATCCTCGTGTCCGCGGGAGGCACCAGGGAACCGATCGACCAGGTCCGCTACATCGGGAACCGATCGAGCGGCAAGATGGGCAACGCCCTCGCGGTCGAAGCGGCCTCACGGGGCGCACGCGTGGTCCTCGTGACGACGGCAGACGCCCCGACCGCCCCCGGGATCGAGGTCGTGCACGTCGAGACGGCCGAGGAGATGGCCCGGGCCGTGTGGTCCCGCGCTCGGGGCTGCGACGTCGCGATCCTGGCCGCCGCCGTTGCGGACTTTCGTCCGAGGGGCAAGCTCGAGGGCAAGCTGCGCAGGGCCGACGGCGTTCCCGACATCTCCCTCGAGCCGACACCGGACATCCTGATGGGATTGACCGCGGCGGGTGAGGTCCGCACGATCGTGGGCTTCGCCGCGGAGGCCGGATCCCTCGACGACGCGAAGGCGAAGGCGCAGCGAAAGGGCGTGCACCTGCTCGTGGCGAACGACATCGCCCGGCCCGGCTCCGGTTTCGGGTCGGACACCAACGAGGTCACGCTGATCCGCGCAGACGGATCCTCCACGGACCTGCCGTTGATGGCCAAGCGCGAGGTCGCCGCGGCGATCCTCGACGCCGTCCTCGACATCCGGGCGGCATCCTGAGCCGAGTGAGGGCGTGCCAGGTCGTCCCGGACGTCGCGACCTTCGCGGTCGATGACGGCTTCACCTACGCGATCCCCGACGGCGTCGAGGTGCAGGTCGGCTCCCGCGTGCGCACCCGCATGGGGGGACGACGCGTCAAGGGCTACGTGACGGCCATCCTCGATGCCGCAGCCGACAGGGACCTCGTCACCATCGACGCCGTCGTCGGATCGGTTCCCTCGTTCGACGCCGAAGGCCTCGCACACCTGCGCTGGTGTGCCACACACTACGTTGCACCCCTGTCGGTGATCCTGCGTCGTACGCTGCCACCGAACGTGCCGCGGGGCGCGCCTGCATCGCCGACCGGGAGCGATCGGCCACGAACGACCCACGGCATCGTCCAGGTCGTGACTCCGCCCCCGTACACCGCGCCGCTGGGTGACTTCGTCTCACCGCTCCTCTCCGGGGGCACATCGGTGATGGTGGTGGCTCCCACGGTGGCGGAGGTCGACGAGATCGTCACAGGGCTTCGGACGCGGTTCGGCGATGCCGTCATCCCCGCACACTCGTCGCTCAGCGGAAAGGAGGCGACGGCGGCGTGGACGACGGCGGCCACGAGGCCCGGCCATTGCATCGTGGGCACACGCGAGGTCGCCCTGTGGCCGGTGGCGGAACTCGGCGGGTGTGCCGTCGTCGAGGATGCACGCGCCGCGATGCGCTCACCATCGACACCGACACTCGGGGTGCGGGAGACCATCGTCGACCGGGCCCGCAGGGCGCGTCTCCCCGTCCAGTTCCTGTCGCCGCTGCCCTCGCTCGACGTCCTCGCGATGCGGCCGACCCTCGAGGTCCCGTCGGGACGCCAGTGGCCCCTCGTCGAGATCGCTGACCGCAACGAGGAGCCACCCACGGGCTCCCCGGTCCTCGAACGAACCCGTACCGCCATCGCGGCCGCGGTGAGGCGCGGCGAACCGACCTTCGTCCTCGTGCCTCGACGCGGCTACGCGGCGACGATGGTGTGCACCGGATGCGGTGAGCTCCGAAGGTGCGGCACCTGTGGCGCTGCCGTCGCGGAGGGGGACACCTGCCCTCGATGTGGCGCCACCGTCGGTTCCTGCGCCGGGTGCGGGGGGCACACGTGGCGCCCGATCGGCGCTGGGCGCGGCAACGTGATCGAGGATCTCCGCCGCGTCGTCGGTGACCGTGTCGGCGATCGCGAGGCCGAGCAGCTCGTGACGGTCGGGACGGAGCGCGACCTGGTCGGGGTCAGGGGCATGTCGCTCACGGTCGCCGTGGACATCGACGGCGCTGCGCTCGCACCGAACTACCGCGCGGGCGAGGATGCCCTGCGCCTCCTGGTGAGGCTCGCCGACACGCTCGAGCGTCGACGTGGCCACCGGTGCCTCGTGCAGACGTCTGATCCCCGCCTGCCCGTGATCGAGGCCTTCCGTTCCGGTGATCCCACCAGGTTCCTCGAAGGAGAGGCGAGGGTGCGCAGGACGTCGGGTTTCCCCCCGTACGGTGAGCTGATCGCACTCGAGATCGAATGGGAGGGCTCGGCTCGCGACATCGTCGCCGGTGGACTCGAAGGTCTCGCGACCGTGCGGGGTCCCGCAAGGGTCGCGGACAGGGACAGGTGGCTCATCCACGGGCGCGACCTCGCGATGGCCAGGCTCGCCCTCCGCGACATCGCGAGGACCCTGCGGGATCGGGGTGCGAGGGTGCGGATCGACGTCGATCCCCACGAGTTGTGAGGCGGGAGGCCCGAGCACGCAACGACACCCTTCCGGGTAGCCTGCCCGCCATGCCGATCTATCCGATCCGGAGGTTCCCCGATCCCGTCCTCGCCATGGCCGCGAGCGCTGTGACCGCCTTCGATGACGACCTCGAACGCCTCGTCGACGACATGCTCGAGACGATGTATGACGCTCCGGGCGTGGGACTCGCCGCTCCCCAGATCGGCGTCCCGAAGCGCGTCTTCGTCGCCGACATCGGCGACGGGCCGTTCGTGATGGTCAACCCTGAACTCGTCGAGACGTCGGGGAAGTGGAAGTTCGAGGAGGGCTGCCTCTCGGTTCCCGGTCGCTACTGGACCATCAAGCGACCCGACTACGCCAGGGCGGTCGGCCAGGGCGTCGAAGGGGAGTCGGTCATGTTCGAGGGCGACGAGCTCATGGGGCGCGTGCTCCAGCACGAGATCGACCACCTCAACGGGGTCCTCCTCCTCGAGCGGCTCTCCACCCGCGCACGCAAGGCCGCGCTGTCGGATCTGCGGACCGAGGCGCTCGACTCGCAGCGGAGGAGCTGAGATGGGAGCCGTGTTCCTCGGCACCCCCGCTGCTGCGGTACCGAGCCTCGCCGCACTTGCCGACGTCGCGGACGTCGACCTGGTCATCACCCAGCCGGACCGTCCGTCGGGACGCGGGGGAGCCGTCATCCCCAGTCCCGTGAAGGTCGCCGCACACCACTTCGGGTTCACGGTTGCACAGCCTGCGACCCGGGAGGAACTGACCGACCACCTGACCGATGGCGCATTCGGGTTCGGCCTCGTGGTCGCGTTCGGGCGCATCCTCACGCCTGCGATGCTCACGACGACGGATGCGGGCTTCCTGAACGTGCACTTCTCGCTGCTGCCGCGATGGCGAGGGGCCGCTCCGGTCGAACGGGCGATCGCCGCAGGGGACGAACGCACCGGCGTGACGCTCATGAAGCTCGATGAGGGCATCGACACCGGCCCCATCATCGGCGAGATGGCCACCCCGATCGGTTCCGGCGAGACCGGGGGAAGCCTCACCGCTCGTCTCTCCCACCTGGGTGCCGCCCTCGTCGACTCGCTCGTGCCCGATTACCTCAACGGTCGGCGCCATCCGGTGCCCCAGATCGAGACCGAGCCGACCCAGGCTGCCCCGCTGACGAAGTCCGATGCGCGCCTGCATCCGGCGTGGTCCGTCGCCAGGGCCGAGCGAGCCGTCAGGGCCTTCCATCCCCGCCCGGGCGCGTGGCTCTCCACGCCGGAAGGACCCTTGGGCATCCTCCGCAGCAGGGTCGGATCGGGGAGGATCGACACGGGAGAGGTCCTGCTGGAGGCCGGATCGGTGCTCTGCGGGTTCTCCGACGGCCCACTCGTCCTCGAGGTGGTGCAGCCGTCCGGCAGGACGCCGATGGAGGCGAGGGCCTGGATGAACGGGCGGCGGGGCGCTCCGACGTCGTTCGACGACGCATCGGAATGACGGCGACCCGCCCCGCGCGGGCAGCGGCGGCATCCACCCTCGATCGCATCATGCGATCAGGTGCCTACAGCAACGTCGCGGTGGCGCGGACGGGCATCGACCCGCCCTCCGACCACGGCAGGTACCAGGTGCTGGTGTACACGTGCCTCCGCCACCTCCCGTTCATCGATGCGGCGATCGATGCGGCGACGAACCGCCCCCGAAAGGACATCGATCCGATCGTGTGGTCCGTCCTGCGTGTCGCGGTGGCAGAGGTGCTCGTCCTCGGGGGCGAGCCGTGGGCCGTCGTCGACGACGCGGTCACGGCAACGAGGATCCTCGGCGCGCCCCGTGCGTCCGGATTCGTCAACGGCGTCCTCCGGACGATCACCCGAACGCCGCCCCCCTCGTCCGATGACCTCGAGGCCATGTATCCGACGCCCCTCGTGGCGTCGATGGTGGCAGCCCTCGGGCAGGGTGACGCCGAGGCCTTCCTGAGGGCGAGCAACGTCGCTGCCCCGACGGGGGTGCGGTTCAGGGATGGGAGCCACCGCGACGCCCCCATCCCGGGGACCGCCTACGTCGATGCGGAGTCCGCGGCGGCCCTGATCGCCGACGGGAGGGTCGATGTGATCGACCCCGCCTCGACAGCGGTGGCGTTGGCCGTCGGTGCCGGTCCGGGTGAGCGGATCGCCGACCTCGCCGCGGCGCCGGGTGGCAAGACGAGGACGCTCGCGGACGACGTCGGTGGTGGCGGCCTCGTGGTCGCCGCGGACGTCCACGCCCGTCGCGTGCGTGACGCCGCGAGGCGATCCGAGGGCAACGCCTCGATCGCGTGGCTCGTGCAGGATGGACGGAGTCCCGCACTCAGGCCCGGCAGCTTCGATGCGGTGCTGCTGGACGCACCGTGTACGGGACTCGGGACCCTGAGGCGGAGGCCCGAGATCCGTTTCAGGGTCACCCCCGGGGCGGCGGAGGCATACGGAGCTGTCCAGCGCGAGCTCCTGGAGCGGGCCATCGACCTCGCCTCGCCTCGTGGCCGCGTGGTCTACAGCGTGTGCACCGTGTTCCCTGCCGAGACGACGGAGGTGGTCGCCGGACTCGGGTTCTCACCGCCCACGGGCCTTCCCGGCGAGGTGAGGGGCGACGGGCTGCTCCTCGCACCGCACCTCACGAACACGGACGGCATGTTCATCGCCGTGCGAACGGCCTGATCAGGTGACGACGACGCCGGTGAGATCGGCGTCCGCGACCGGGTAGCCGAGGTCGAGCGCCTCGAGCGCCTCGATGAGGATGCGGGTCACGACCAGGTTGCGATACCACTTCCGGTCCGCGGGCACGACGTACCAGGGGGCCTCGTCGGTGCTCGTGCGCGAGATCGCATCCTCATACGCCGCCATGTAGGCATCCCACTGGCGCCGCGTGTCGAGGTCGTTCGGATTGAACTTGTAGTTCTTCGTCGGGTCCTCCAGCCGTGCCTGGAGCCGATCCTTCTGCTCGTCCTTCGAGATGTGGAGCATCACCTTCCGGATCGTCGTGCCCTCGTCGGCGAGGAGTTGCTCGAATGCACGGATGTGGCCGTATCGACGCGACCATTGCGCCTCGGGAACGAGTCCGTTGACCCGAACCACCAGGACGTCCTCGTAGTGACTCCGGTTGAACACGCCGATCCTTCCCTTCGCCGGTGTCCGCGCATGGACCCTCCACAGGTAGTCGTGGGAACGCTCGAGCTCCGTTGGCACCCCGAAGCCCGTGACATCGACGCCCTGTGGGTTGACGCCTGACAGCACGTTGCGAATCGTGCCGTCCTTCCCCCCGGTATCCATGGCCTGGAGGACGAGCAGCAGTGCATGGCCCCCATCGGCCCACAGGACCCGCTGGAGCTCGCTGAGGCGCTTCCGTAGTGAGGCGAGCTCACGCCGCGCCGCAGACTTCGACATCTCCGGATAGAGCGTGTCATCCCTCGTGTCGAGCGCATCGAGGTCGATGGCGGCGCCGTGCGGGACCCGGTAGTGGTCGACACTGGTCATGGGTGCTCCCTCCCGCCGGTGGTCCGGCGATACACTCGCTCCCGATGAGGAGCCCTGCGCGGATCGCACCGTCCATTCTGGCAGCGGACTTCGCCCGTCTCGGCGAGGAGGTGGCGAGGGTCGCACCGGTGGTCGACCTCCTCCATGTCGATGTCATGGACGGCCACTTCGTCCCCAACATCTCGATGGGGCCGCCAGTGATCGCCTCGTTGCGCGCTGCGACCGACCTGTACCTCGATTGCCACCTCATGATCACGGATCCCGTCCGGTACCTCGCCGCGATCCGCGAGGCGGGCGCGGACGGGGTGACGGCCCACATCGAGGCTGTGCCCGATCCCGGTCCCTTCTTCTCCGAGGCCGCCGACCTCGGCCTGGATGCCGGGCTCGTCATCAACCCACCGACCCCCGTGGCGGCGATCGCCCCGTTCGTCGATCGCTGCACGATGGTCGTCGTGATGAGCGTGCACCCCGGCTTCGGAGGACAGGGCTTCATTCCCGAGACCCTGCCCAAGATCGCCACCCTGAGAGAAATCATTGACTCGGAGGCCCTCCGGACCGATATACAGGTCGACGGCGGGATCGACGCCACGACCGTGCGGGCAGCCCGAGCGGCGGGAGCGAGCGTCTTCGTCGCAGGGACGGCGATCTTCAGGTCCACCGACCCGGCCCTGGCCGTCGCCGAGCTGCGGACGATCATCGAAGCGAGTGGAGAACAATGACCGAGCGGATCCTCGTCGTCGACGACGACCCGGACATCCTCCAGTTCGTGCGCCTCAACCTCGAACTCGACGGGTTCGAGGTCGAACTCGCCGGTGGCGGGCGTGAGGCGCTCGCGCGGGCCGGGGCGGCGCCCCCCGACCTGATGCTGCTCGACGTCATGATGCCCGAGATCGACGGCCTCACCGTGCTCCGTAGGCTCCGGAGCGATCCCGCAACGGCGAACATCCCCGTGATCGTCCTCACGGCACGGAGCCTCGCCGAGGACCGGGTGAAGGGCCTCGACCTCGGTGCCGACGACTACATCACGAAGCCATTCGACCTCGAGGAGCTCATCGCACGGGTTCGCACGGTGTTGCGCAGGTCCCAACAGATGCGCGACTTGTCCCCGCTCACCGGCCTCCCCGGCAACTTCCGGATCACGGCGAGGCTCGAGGAGTACATCGAGGCGGGGGAACACATCGCCGTCGTCCATGCCGACCTCGACAACTTCAAGGCCTTCAACGACCACTACGGCTTCATGCGCGGCGACTCCGTCATCAAGTTCACCGCACGGGTCCTCCTCGACGCCGTCGACACCGTCGACGACCCGATCGGATTCGTCGGCCACGTGGGAGGGGACGACTTCGTCGCCGTGGTGATGGCGGACAACATGAAGCCGTTCTGCGACGAGGTCGTGACTCGGTTCGACGACGGCATCCTCGACTACTACGACACCGCGGACGCGCTCCAGGGGTACATCGAGGTGACGGACCGCAGGGGTGAGCGCCACGCCTTCCCGATCTGCTCGCTCTCGATGGGTGTCGCGACCTCCGAGAAGCGCCGCCTGACGTCCGAATGGGAGGCGTCATCGGTAGCGTCGGAGATGAAGGAAGTCGCCAAACGCACGCCCGGCACCAACTACCAGATCGATCGGCGCACCTGACCACTCGGCCGAGGCGAGCGAATCGGCGATCCGCGTCGACCGGGAACGGGGAGAAGGTGATGGCCCACACGATCAGCGTGCGCGATCACGCCGTTGCGTGCGAACACGGATACCTGTGGTCCCACTGGATCACCGTGACGAACGCGAAGTGGTGGCAGGAGCCGGAGTGCCTCGGAGGGAGGGAGATGATCCTCCTCGACCTGGGAGGAGGCATGTGGCGAGAGTTGCCCACGAAGGCGCCCCGGGATGCCGGCCGGGAATCCGCAAGGAGTCCCTAGACTTCCGACGGACATACCTCTTTCAGGGCAGGGTGCAATTCCCGACCGGCGGTGAGAGTCCGCGAACCCCGCGCAGGGGCCGACCCGGTGGAATCCCGGGACCGACGGTGAGAGTCCGGATGGGAGAAAGGGGACGCCTCGTGCGTCACGCGACCGACAACACCGTCGATCGCCACGACGACGACGCGGCGATGCGGGTGGCACTCGAACTGACGAGCGCGACGTACCCGCATCCCAATCCGCGTGTCGGTGCGGTGGTCGTGAGCCCCCATGGTGACGTGGTGGCCGCTGCCGCCCATCAGCATCACGGCGACCTCCACGCCGAGCGCCTCGCGATCGCGGACCTCGATGTCGTAGGTCACACCCTCTACGTCACGCTCGAACCCTGTGACCACACGGGGCTGACACCGCCGTGCACCGAGGCGATCATCGATGCCGGAATCACCAGGGTGGTGGTCGGAGCCGGCGATCCCGACGCGAGGGTCCGCGGCAGGGGCGTCGCGCGCCTGCGCGACGCCGGCATCGAGGTCACCGAGGGGGTGCTCGCCGAGGAGATCGAGGCACACGATCCCGCCTACTTCTTCCATCGCAGGACCGGTCGGGCAATGGTGACCCTCAAGGTCGCATCGACCCTCGACGGGCAGGTCGCCGCACGTGACGGCACGTCTCGTTGGATCACAGGACCGGAGGCCCGCAGGGACGTCCATGTCCTGCGCTCGGACCATGATGCCGTCCTCGTCGGCTCCGGCACCGTGATCGCGGACGATCCCGAGCTCACGGTGCGACTCGACGGTCATGCAGGACCCCAGCCGCGACCTGTCCTCATCGTCGGCCACCGGCCCCTGCCCCAGGACGCGAGGGTCCTCGCCAGGGACCCCCTCATCTACGAGGATGGCGGAGGAGTCGACCTCCTCAAGGTCCTCGAGGACCTTCCCACGTTCGGCATCCTGTCCGTCCTGGTCGAAGGAGGGCCCACCGTGGCGTCATCCTTCCTCGCCGCCGACCTCGTGGACGAGATCGTCTGGTACGTCGGGGGGATGATCGCAGGGGGCACCGGCATCCCCGCCATCAACGGCACGTTCTCCACGCTGGGTGACGCCCGTCCCGTGGGGATCCGCGCCGTCGAGTGGCTCGGTGGCGACGTCAAGATCGTCGGTAGCCCGGAGCCCGCCTAGCCATGTTCACCGGCATCATCACCGAGCTCGGGATCGTCGACTCCGTGGATCGGAGCCGTCCCGTGGCGCGGTTCACGATCTCCGCGCCGTCGACCGTCGGGGGGCTCACGGTCGGCGACTCCGTCGCCGTGAACGGCGTGTGCCTGACCGCGGTGGAGGTCGAGGAGGACGCGTTCTCGGTCGACGTCGTACCCGAGACGCTCGCGAGGTCGGCGCTCGACGTCCTCGAGGCCGGAAGCCGGGTCAACCTCGAGCGACCCATCCCCGCGGACGGGCGTCTCGACGGGCACGTCGTCCAGGGCCACGTCGACGGTGTGGGCGCGATCGCGGGCATCACGGACGAAGGTGGCTCGGTGCGCGTGCGCCTCGGCCTTCCGACGCACCTGTCGCGATACGTCGTGGAGAAGGGCTCCCTCGCCGTTGATGGCACGAGCCTCACCCTCACCGCAGTGTCCGACCCCGGGGCATCGGATCCATGGTGCGAGTTCGTCCTCATCCCCCACACCCTCGATGCGACGGTCTTCGGCACGAGGACCGTCGGTGACCAGGTCAACGTCGAGGTCGACATCCTCGCCAAGTACGTCGAACGCATGATGGGAATCGGCCGATGACCGGTGCACGGGTCCGCGACGCCTTGGACGCGCTGCGTCGGGGCGAGTTCGTGCTCGTCGTCGACGACGTCAACAGGGAGAACGAGGGCGACCTCATCCTCGCCGCGGAGTTCGCCACACCCGAGCGCATCGGCTTCATGGTCCGCTACACGTCCGGGCTCATCTGCCTTCCCGCGACCGGCGAACGCCTCGACGAGCTCGACCTCCCCCTGATGGTGACCGACAACACGGAACGGCACCAGACCGCGTTCACCGTGTCGATCGACTACGCCAGCGACACGACCACCGGGATCTCCGCCGAGGACAGGGCACGGACCATCCGGGCGTTCGTCGACGCCTCATCGGTGCCCTCGGACTTCCACCGGCCGGGCCACATCTTCCCCCTCAGGTACCAGGAGGGCGGCGTGATCGTGCGCCCGGGGCACACGGAAGCGGCGGTCGACCTCACGAGGCTGGCAGGGCTCCGGCCCGCGGGTGTGCTGTGCGAGATCGTCAACGACGACGGCACGATGATGCGAGGTGAGGCGCTCGAACGATTCGCAGAGGACCATGGGCTCGTGGCCATCTCGATCGCGGACCTCGTGGCGTACCGCTGGCGCACGGAGGACCTCGTCGCTCGCGTGTCACAGGCACAACTCCCCACGGCGATCGGCAGCTTCGGCGTCGTGGGTTATCGGTCGAGCATCGATCAGAGCGCCCACGTCGCCCTCGTCATGGGCGACCTCGAGGGGGAGGAAGGCGTCCTCGCGAGGGTGCACTCCGTGTGCCTCACCGGCGACGTGTTCGGCTCCCTGCGATGTGACTGTGGAGCACAGCTCGAGGAGGCGATGCGAAGGATCGCGGAGGAGGGGAGGGGGGTGATCGTCTACAACACCTCCCACGAGGGCAGGGGGATCGGCATCCTCGACAAGATCGCCGCCTACCACCTCCAGGAGCAGGGCCTCGACACGGTCGAGGCGAATCGCCAGATCGGCCACGCGGACGACGGTCGCCACTACGGCGTCGACGCCCAGATCCTCAGGGACCTCGGTGTGTCGTCGGTGCGGCTGCTGACGAACAACCCGGACAAGATCGACCAGCTCCGCCGGTACGGGATCGACGTCGTCGGCAGGGAGCCGCTGTGGGTCGGGGTCACGCCCCACAACAGGGCGTATCTCGAGACCAAGGAGGCGCGCATGGGGCACCTCGGACAGGTCGAGGGAGCTGCGGAGGTCGAGCGTCATGCGGGTTGACGGACACGGGTCCATCGAGGCGGACGCCTCGGGACTGCGGATCGCCGTGATCACGTCCGTGTTCAACGCCGCCATCACCGAGGGCCTGCGTGCAGGCGCACTCGAGTTCCTCGACGAGTCCGGAGCACAGGACGTGCTGTCGGTGAGCGCACCGGGCGCCTTCGAACTCCCACTCCTCGCCAGGAAGGCGGCGATGGCGGGGTATGACGCCGTCGTGTGCCTCGGCGCCGTGGTCAAGGGCGACACCGACCACTACGACCACGTCGCCCACAGGGCCTCCGAGGGCCTGATGCGGGTCCAACTCGACACAGGCGTTCCCGTCGCCTTCGGGATCCTCACCGTCATCGACAGCGCCCATGCCGAGGCCAGGGCGGCGCAGGGACCTGCCAACAAGGGCCGCGAGGCGGCAGCGGCGGCGGTGCTCGCCGTGCATGCGCTGCGCGCGATCTCCTGATCCACGACATCGGGTGCGCCACAACCGACGCGGCCTGATATCCTCGTGCGGACAACGAAGAGGGGGCGCCTGCTTCCCACCAGTCCACCGATCAGAGGTGCGGCTGGTCCTGAACTTCCTGGTGGTCTCGCGCCGCCGTCGTTCTCGTAGGCGACTCCTCGGGAGCAGGACCACGAACCAGGAGGTACTCCCATCGCGGAGCCACGGGTCAACGAACGCATCCGAGTCAAGCGCGTCCGCCTGATCGCACCTGACGGTGCCCAGATCGGCGAGAAGGACATCGACGAAGCTCGATGGCTTGCAGATCAGCTGGGCCTCGACCTCGTCGAGGTCGCACCTGACGCACGGCCCCCCGTCGTGCGGATGATGGACTACGGCAAGTACAAATACGACCAGTCCGTCAAGGCGCGCGAAGCCCGCAAGAGCCAGACACGCACGGTGATCAAGGAAGTCCAGTTCCGGCCGAAGATCGGCAAGAGCGACTACGAGGTCAAGAGGAAGCGCGTGGTCAAGTTCCTGCGTGAAGGCGACAAGGTGAAGTGCACGATGCGCTTCCGCGGACGCGAAGTGGCCCACCCCGAGCTCGGGCGAGCACTGCTCGAGCGCCTCTTCAACGACATCGAGGACTATGCCGAGATCGAGGCGATGCCTCGACTCGACGGCAGGAACATGGTCATGGTGCTCGTTCCCGCAAAGGACCTGCCACCCGAGACGACGGACGAATCCGACACGGACTCGGACGAGGAGGAGTAGGGCTCACCCGCCCCTCCGGAGACAGGAGCATTCATGCCGAAGATGAAGACCCACAAGGGCGCCGCCAAGCGATTCTGGCGTTCCGGCAGTGGCAAGATCAGGCACCGCAAGGCCTGGCGCGGCCACAACCGCCACACCAAGAACGCCACGCGCTGGCGGCGCGAAAAAGGAACAGCGACCCTCAGCGGTGGCGATGCGAAGAACATCGACCGCCTGCTGCACAACTAGGAGGCTCCCATGGCTCGTGTGAAGCGATCCGTGAATGCACGGAAGAAGCGCAAGAAGCTGATGGAGCGGGCCTCCGGTTACACGGGGGCACGGAGCCGCAGGTACCGGACCGCACGCGAACAGGTCATGCACGCGATGCAGGACTCGTACGACCATCGTCGTGCGCGCAAGGGCCAGTTCCGACGGCTGTGGATCCAGCGCATCAACGCGGCCGCACGCCTCAATGGCACGACCTACTCGCGGTTCATGGCAGGCCTCAAGGCAGCGGACGTCGACGTCGACCGCAAGATGCTCGCGGAGATGGCCGTGAACGATCCCGACGCGTTCGCCGCCCTCGTCGAGGTCTCGAACCTCGCATCCGTCGAGTAGCGCATCCGACCTGTCACACGTGGGGAGCCCGCGAGGGCTCCCCACGTCGCGTCCCCTGCGTACGATGGCCGCCGATGACCGTGATCACCTCCACCGGCAACGCCCGCATCAAGGGGCTGCGGACCCTCCGTGGGACCAAGGGACGCAGGTCGATGGGCCTCACCCTCGCAGAGGGCCCCCTCATCGCGGAGGCCGCGGTCACCCACGGGGCACGGGTCCACGCGATCGTGGCGCTCGAAGGTGACGAGCTGGGCCCCTCCCTCGCGGAGAGGGCGGGATGCGAGGTCATCACCGTGTCGGTGCCCGTCCTCGCCTCCATCGCCACGACGAAGGAGCCGCAGGGGCCGATCGCGATCGTGGCGCCGCCACCGCTTCGGCGGGTGAGGGCCCATGACCAGGTCGTGCTCCACGACATCTCGGATCCCGGCAACCTCGGCACCATCGTCCGGACCGCCGTTGCGTTGGGTTGGGACGTCGTCCTCTCGGGCTCTCCGGCGGATCCCTGGAGCCCCAAGGCCATCCGCGCCAGTGCGGGCACGATCTTCGCGGCCTACCTGGCGCGCGTCGAGGATCCCGTCGCGGGCCCGAGCAACGCAGGCGTGGCGACGGCGGCGCTCGTCGTGCGCGGGGGAGCGGACCCCAGAAGGGAGGGGGAGGGGCCGGTCGGCCTCATCGTCGGCTCGGAGGCGCACGGGCTCCCGAAGAGTGTCCTCGAGGCCGTGGATCAACGACTCACGATCCCGATGCGAGGCTCCGTCGAGAGTCTCAACGCTGCCGTCGCCGCAGCCATCGCGATGTACGCCCTCGGCCGGTGAGCTTCACCGCCCCCTGTCCTCGTGGTAGCCTCGGCGTCCTGATGCACGAACGATTTACGGACGGACCCTTCGAGGGCGGGCACGCCCCGGAACTCTGACGCGTCCACCGACGACACTGCACGAGCCCGGGATGCCCTCCCGGGCTCCTTCGTGTCCCGGGATGGGCATCCCCACCACGGGAGGTCTGGCACCATGACACCCACCACGGATAACCTGCCCCATCGCATGGACCCACTCGACACCCTCGCGTCGGAGGCGTCGCCGCGCATCGAGGCCGCGACGACGATCGCCGACCTCGACGTGATCGAGGCCGAGACGATCGGTCGTCAATCACCGATCGGCGTGGCGCGTCGCGATCTCGGGACGATCACCGACCCCGAGTTGCGCAGGGCGATGGGGCAGCGGATCAACGACCTCGCCAACACGCTGGGGGATGAGATCGCCGTCAAGCGGGCACTCCTCGAGGTCTCAGAGCAGCAGCGACGACTCACAGCCGAACGTCTCGACGTCACCCTCCCCGGCAGGACGCCCGAACGGGGAACGATCCATCTGGTGCAACAGACGATGGACGAGATCGTGGACATCTTCGTCGGGCTCGGATACACCGTGGCATCCGGACCCGAGGCCGAGAGCGAGTTCTACAACTTCACGGCCCTCAACATCCCTGCGACCCACCCCACACGTCTCGAGACCGACACCCTCTACCTCGACTACGGGGATGCGCCGGACGAGGTCCTCCTCCGAACCCATACGTCGCCCATGCAGGCGCGGTACATGGAGGAACACCACCCTCCTGTCTATGTCGTGGTTCCCGGCCGGGTCTTCAGGGCGGATGCCGTCGACGCGACCCATGCGCCCGTGTTCCATCAGGTCGAGGGCCTTGCGGTCGACGATGGCATCACGTTCGGCGATCTCAAGGGAACCCTCGCCGAGTTCGCTCGCGAGTTCCTCGGGCGTGACACGAAGGTGAAGTTCATCCCCCACTACTTCCCGTTCACCGAGCCGTCCGCAGAGATGCACGCCTACACCAACGGCCGGTGGCTCGAGCTGATCGGTTGCGGCATGGTGAACCCCGCCGTCTTCGAACACGTCGGCTACGACCCCGACGAGGTGACGGGCTTCGCCTTCGGCATGGGCGCCGAGCGCCTCGCCATGGTCCGCCACGGCATCACCGACCTCCGCGCCCTGATCGACCCCGACGTGCGCACCCTGGAGCAGTACCGATGAAGGTCACCCTCTCCTGGTTGCGTGAGTTCGTCGACGTCCCCGACCTCCCACCCGATGCCCTCGTCGAGGTGTTCGAGAGCCTCGGCCACGAGGTCGAGGACTGGCACGTCCTCGACGCATCCTTCACCGATGTGGTCGTCGGCAGGGTGCTCGAGGTGGGGCCCCATCCCAACGCCGACAAGGTCAGGCTGACCAAGGTCGACGTGGGTGACCACATCCTCGAGATCATTTGCGGCGCCTGGAACTTCGATGCGGGCGCCGTCGTGCCCGTGGCGATCCCGGGTGCCGTCCTCGGTGGCGACTTCACGATCGAACGCAGGGAGATCCGCGGGGTGACCTCCAACGGCATGATCTGCTCGGAGACCGAGCTCGGCCTCGGTGACGAGTCCTCGGGCATCATGGTGCTCGACGACGACTACCCGTCCGCCGCGGGTTCGATCGGGGCGCCGTTCGCCGGCGTCATCGGCCTCCCCGATGTCTGGTTCGATCTCGGCGTCACGCCGAACCGACCCGACTGCCTCTCGGTGTACGGGATCGCGAGGGATCTCGCAGGTTTCTTCGACCTTCCGCTCGCGGATCCGGGCATCGTCGTCGCGGAATCCGGCCCACCGTCCGAGATGCGCGTCGAGATCGACGTCCCCGAGATGAACCCGCGCTTCTCCGGCAGGGAGGTCCGAGGGATCGCCGTGGGGCCCTCGCCGCACTGGCTGAGGCGGAGGCTCGAGCTCGCAGGTGTCCGCCCCATCTCGAATGTGGTCGACGCCTCGAACTACGCCATGATCGAGTTCGGGTACCCGACGCATGCCTTCGACATCGCCAAACTCGGTTCACGCATCGTGACCCGGATGGCCCGAGAGGGAGAGACCATCGTCACGCTCGACGACCAGGAGCGACACCTCGACCCTTCCGACATCGTGGTGACCGACGGCACCGGTGCCGTCGCCATCGGCGGCGTGATGGGCGGAGCCTCCACCGAGGTGGACGGCTCGACCACCGACGTGTTCATCGAGGCCGCGTACTGGGATCCCGCCAGCGTGTTGATGACGTCCAAGCGCCTCGGCCTCAGGTCGGAGGCGTCCGCCCGCTTCGAACGAGGGACCGATCCGTCGTTCTGCCCTGACGGAGCCGACCGCGTGGCGCAGTTGCTCCAGCACATCGCAGGCGGCAGCCCCGCGCCGCATCCCGTCGACGAGCATCCGATGGTGATCGAGCCGTGGGTGATCGCGTACCCGCTGTCGGAGACCGAGCGCGTCCTCGGCATCTCCCTGTCGGGGACGGAGACCTCCGACCTCCTCGAGCGGCTCACCTTCTCGGTCGAGGGGAACGATCCGCTCCTCGTGACCGTGCCCACCAGGCGCCCCGACGTCCGCAGGAAGGCCGACCTCGTCGAGGAGATCGCACGCCTCCACGGGTTCGACGGCATCCCCGACTCGGTGCCGCAGGGTCCCGGCGGTGGCCTCCCGTTCCGCGAGCGCAGGCTCCGCCAGATCAGGCAACTGATGGCGGGGGCCGGCTTCTACGAGACCATGACCTTCTCGTTCATCGGCATCACGGACCTCGATCAACTCGGCTATCCGGAGGGCCATGCCATCCGAGCCGGGATCCGTGTGGTCAATCCCCTCAACGACGGCGAGGGTGTGATGCGGACGACCCTGCTCCCCGGCGTCCTCAAGGCGGCTTCGACGAACCTCGCCAGGCGGGTGCCCGCCGTTCGCCTCTTCGAGGTCGGGAAGGCGTTCCTCACGGGGGGAGGGAAGCTCCCCGAGCAGCCCGACCGCCTCGCGTTCGTGATCGCGGGGACGTCCGAGGCCACATGGGACACCCCCGGAGGGGAGCCCGACGTCTTCGACGGCACGGGGGTGTGGAGCCTCCTGGCCGACCAGCTCCGGATCCCCCACGCCACGGTGCGCCCGGCCTCGCTGCCATCCTTCCATCCGGGCCGCTGCGCCGAGATCGCCGTCGGTGACGTCGTGATCGGGGCGGTGGGGGAGATCCATCCGAATGTCGCCTCGGCGTTCGGGCTGACCGGCCGCGTCGTCGGCGCCGAGATCGACCTCGCCGAGCTCCTCGTCGACAGGGGCCACTGGACGTACCACCCTCCGAGTCCGTACCCACCGGTCGTGTTCGACCTCGCCTTCGCGGTGGACGACGCCGTCAGCGCTTCCGAGGTCATCGACGCGGCGACGCGGGCGGCGGGCGACCTGCTCGAAGAGGTGCGTGTGTTCGACGTCTTCAGGGGCCCCTCGGTCGGGGAGGGCATGACCTCGATCGCCCTGGCGTTCCGCCTCCGCGCCCCCGACCGGACCCTCACGGACGAGGACGCCGCACCGATCAGACGGGCGATCGCCGCAGCGGTCACCGAGCGGACCGGAGCGACCCTCAGGGGGATGCTCTAGGCGCTCGAGGAGTCCCGGCGTGACGACCCGCCCCATCGTGCCATCGCATATCCCACGAGAGCGACGATGGCGCCGACGACGATGAAGGACACGGACAATCCCGGCCATGGGTCGCCGTCGGACATCACCAGGCCCCACGCGAGGAACCCGAATCCCACGATGACGAATGCGCTGCCGGTCGCCATGAGCCTGCCGGGCCACTCCCTGCGTGTGCGAAGCTCGGTCCAGAGGTTCACGGCTCGCCCGCCGTCATGGCGATCCCTCGTCCCGCCTCGTCCAGGATGCCAGCCAGCTCTGCGGACCGGGTCACCATCGGCCAATGCCCCGAATCGAGGTCGACGTAGGCGACGTCGCTCGCTGCGCTGAGCTCGGGCACATCGCCGCCGTCGATCCATGCCCTCGCCTCGTCAGGGCTGTACTCGGGGCACACCAGGAGCACGGGGACGTCGAACCGCCGCTCATCACGCAGAACCACGGCGCCATGGGCGACGCCGCCGGGGACGGCGATCGCTTCAGACGCGATCCGTCGGCGTGCGGCCGCATCGAGGTCCGCGGCGTCCGCGCCTTCGAACGGCTCCCACCCCGGGAAGGGCATGACGCCGTCGACCACAGGGAAGAAGTCTGCGTACATGGTGCCGTCGGCCGATGGGAAGCCGCCGACGAGCACGACCCGGTCCACCCGATCGGGGCGCCGGTCGGCGACCATCCACACGAGCGTGCACGCCGCCGAGTGGCCGACGACCAGAGGACGTTCCGCCGAATCGACGACCTCGAGTACGGCGTCCAGCTGATCGGACAGCGTCGCGGAGGCCGA
The DNA here is from genome assembly GCA_963792405.1 of uncultured Acidimicrobiia bacterium. Lineage (GTDB taxonomy): Bacteria > Actinomycetota > Acidimicrobiia > Spongiisociales > UBA5794 > SZUA-442. The sequence goes on along the minus strand of CAWBVU010000006.1, from coordinate 820,132 downwards.
TCCATCGTCCACACCCGGGAGCGCCACGGGAAGCGGCCGGTGCCCGAGGCCCTCGAGGTGGCGACCCACATCGTCCCAGATCGAGACGGGCAACCACAGACCGGCGACGAGCACGATGTCCATGCGAGGGACTCTATCTCGGGGGCAGTCCACGACCGTGCCATCACACGTGCACCCCTCATCGTTCGGTGGCATCCTGCTCGCATGGACCCGGCCCTGTATGACCTCCTTGGCCAGAGCGCCGTCGACGTCGCTCCCTCGCTGCTCGGATGGACGTTCGCGACGAACATCGGTGGTGAGCGAACGGCGGTGCGCCTCACGGAAGTGGAGGCCTACATGGGAAGGGACGACCCCGCCTCCCATGCCTTCCGGGGACGGACGACGCGCAACGCCCCGATGTTCTCGGCGGGCGGCGTCATCTACGTCTACTTCATCTACGGGATGCACCACGCGGTGAACATCGTCACCGGGGGAGAGGGGGACCCCGGTGCGGTCCTCCTGCGTGGTGGCGATCCGATCGAGGGCATCGACGTGATGGTGCGTCGCCGAGGACGGACCGACCATCTCACCGATGGGCCAGGGAAGCTCGCCCAGGCGCTCGGACTCACCAGGGAACACGACGGGCTCGCCCTCGGAGCGGGAGTCGTCGACCTCGCCCCGGGCGAGCCCCCCGAGGCGTGGCTCGCGACGCCGCGGGTCGGCATCTCCCGCGCCGCCGAACGCCCATGGCGGTTCGTCATCGCGCGTGGTGCGTGAGCACGGTCGGCCCTCGCCACGGGGCGGAACCCGATGGACGACCGTACCCGGCTAGCCTGCCGCGGCGATGAGGGATCCCGAGGCACAGCTCGCATACATCACGTCCACCGTCGACGTGCTCCTGCCCGAAGGGGACCTGCTGCGTCAGCTCTCGGAAGGGCGTTCCCTGCGTGTCAAGCTCGGCGTCGACCCCACCGCCCCCGACGTGACGCTCGGGTGGGCCGTCGTGTTCGATCTGCTGCGCCGCTTCCAGGAGGAGGGCCACACGGCCGTGCTCATCCTCGGCGACTTCACCGCCCAGGTCGGGGATCCCTCGGGCAAGGACGCAACCCGCAAGCGCCTCAGCGACGACGAGGTCAACGCCTACGTCGACTCGTGCCTGCCGATGATCACCTCGATGCTGCTCGACGAACGCCTGGAGATCCGCCGGAACTCCGAATGGCTCGGTGCCATGGACATGGCGGATGTGCTCGAGATGACGGCCCAGGTGACGGTCTCACGGCTCATGGATCGGGACGACTTCGCCACCCGCTGGCGTGAGAACCAGCCGATCTCGATGATCGAGTTCATGTACCCGCTCCTCCAGGGCACCGATTCGGTCGCCGTGCGGGCCGACGTCGAGATCGGCGGCAACGACCAGCTCCTCAACCTGCTCATGGGCAGGGACCTCCAGGTGCGGGCCGGTCAGGCCCCGCAGTCCGTCGCCACCGTCCCGCTGCTCGTCGGCACGGACGGAACCGCCAAGATGTCCCAGTCGCTCGGCAACTACATCTCGATCCGTGACCCCGCAGATGAGATGTTCGGGAAGACGATGTCGATCCCCGACGCCCTGATACCCCAGTGGTATCGGCTCGCTGCGGGGGCCCCACCCGACGAGGTGGCCTCGATCGACGCCGGACTCGCGAAGGGAAGCCTCCACCCCGGCGACACCAAGCGCGAGCTCGCACGCAGGATCGTGGACCGCTACTGGGGCTCAGGGGCAGGGGTAGACGCCGAGGCGTCGTTCGACCGGCTCTTCAGGGACAAGGAGGCTCCCACCGACGTCCCGGAGCATCCGCTCGGCAACGACGTCGAGGTCTGGGTTCCGGGGCTCCTCGCGTCTGCGGGGCTCGTGGCGTCCAACGCCGAGGGCCGTCGCCTCATCGCACAGGGCGCCGTGAGGGTCGACGGCGCCCCGCTCGACACCGAGGACGTGCCACGCGCCGCGCTCGCGGGGCACGTCGTACAGGTGGGGAAGCGTCGGTTCGTGCGGTTCGTGTGATCGGTCGGTAGGGCCGACCACGCGAGTGAGGGGCCGGTGACCCGACCCCTCACTCGATGCTTCGACCGACTCCTCGGTCGCTCCTCAGAAGCCGTTCTCGGAGAGCCAGTCCGACGCGATGGCGTCGGCGTCCTCGTTGTCGATGTCGAAGCGCTTGTTCATCGCCGTGAGGTCCGCCGTCGTCAGGGCGGCGCTCACCTCGTTGAGCACGTCGGCGATCGTGTCCCCGTAGGCATCGAGGAGCTCCCTCGTCAGCACGGGCACGACGTTGTCGGCGGCCAGCATGCTCCTGTCGTCCTCGAGCAGCACATATCCCCTGTCCGCAATGATCCCGCTCGTCGAGAACAACAGCGCGACGTCGATCTGTCCCGCCTCGAGCGCCTGCACCGTGATCTGGCCAGCATCGAGGGGCTGGAAGTTCGGTGCCAGGTCGACGCCGTAGGCGTCGATGAGGCCCGGGATGCAGAAGGCATTCGTCTCACAGTCAGGTGGGCCACCGAGGACCAGATCGGCGCCCTTGGACGCGAGGTCGCTCAGCGTGGTGATCCCGAGCTCGGCGGATCGAGCGCTCGTCATGACGAAGGCGTTCGTGTCGACGGCGTCGGACGGATCGAGGGCGACGAGGTCGATGGCGGCCAGCTCGGCATTGAGCAGGTCCGTCGTCTCCTCTGCATCTCCGGTCGCCTCACCGGCGAAGCCATTGAGGAATTCCAGCATGGACGCCGCGTACTCGGGCGCGAGGTTGATGTCGCCTGCCGAGAAGGCGCCGAGCTCGAGATCCCTGAATCCTCCGACGGCCTGCACGCTCGCCGTGAATCCGTTCGATTCCAGGGCGCCCTTGTAGATCTCTCCGAGGATCGCGCTCTCACCGAAGTCCTGTGCACCGATCACGACGGCGGGGCCGTCTCCGGCATCTGCGTCATCACCCGATCCGCACGCCGCTGCCACGATGGCGAGCGTGAGCAGGACCGCCCCGATGGCGCCTCTGCGGTGTATCCGCATGGGTCGACTCCTTCCGTGTCGTCGAACGCAACCACGCGCTCCCGCGCGGCCACCAGGACGTGAACATACCCCTCCCGGGAAGTGTTCCCGACGCCTGCAGCTCGCCGCTCAGAACGAGGGGTCGGCGACCTCGATGGGCGCGAGGACTCCGACGTCGCGCCTGCTGCCCCGTCGGGAGGGGTCGGTGCGACGCTCCACCCAACCCAAGCCGAGCTCGGCGAGGATCGCGAGGATGGCGACGAGGAGCCCACCGACGAACACGAGGACGTCGTTGCCCTGGGCGAAACCGTCGATGATGGGACGGCCGAGCCCTCCGAAGCCCACCACTGCGCCGAGGGTCGCCGTCGCGATGACCGCGACGGCGGCCGTGCGGATGCCGGCCATCGTGAGAGGCATGCTGAGGGGTATCTCGATGCGCAGGAGCACGTCGCGTTCGGTCATGCCCATGCCCCTCGCCGCCTCGAGGAGGTCGTCGTCGATCCCGCTCACCCCCGTGTACGTGTTGACGAACATCGGAGGCATCGCAAGGAGGACGAGGGCGATGAACGTCGCCCAGTACCCGATTGGGGATGCGAGGACGGCGATCGACAACGTGATCGGGAACATCACACCCACGATCCCGAACGAAGGGATGGCCCGTCCGAGGTTCACCGCCGACACGGCGAAGAAGCCTCCTCGCCGCGCATGGCCGAGCAGCACGGCAGGGGGCAAGGCGAGGACGCCTGCGAATCCGAGGCTCGCGACCGAGATCGCGACGTGCTGCCACACTCGGGTGCCGAGCCCCCGTGGGCCGGACCAGTTGGCAGGGTCGACGAGGTAGGTGATCACGTCCCCGAGGAAGTCGATCACGACGGGACCCTCCTCCTGCTCCAGGGCGTGGCCCATCGCTCGAGCGCCACGAGCGCCGCGTCGACGGCCACCGCCATCGCGACCGACAACAACGTCCCGACGAGCGCCTCCGTCAGGAACTGGCGTCGTATGCCACGCAGGATGAAGACCCCGTAGCCGCCCTGTCCGATCAGGACCGTCACGGTCACGAGTCCGATCGTGGTGACGGCCGCGATGCGGACCCCTGCGATGATCGTCGGTATCGCCAAGGGGAGCTGGACACCCAGGAGCGTCTGACGGTCGGTCATCCCCATACCCCTCGACGCCTCCGTCACCGAGTCGGGGACGTTGTCGATGCCTGCGACGAAGTTCCTCACCAGGATCAGGAGCGTGTACGACACCAGCGCGATCTCCGCGGTGACCAGGCTCAGCCCGAACACCGGGACCAGGAACGTGAACAGCGCGAGAGAGGGGATCGTATAGAGGATGCCCGTGACCCAGGTGATCGGGGCGTACGAGCGCCTCCACCGCAACGCGATGAGCGCGAGGCCGGATGAGAGGACGATGCCGAGCCCGACCGCGATCGCCGTCAGGGTCGCGTGTTCCACGGTCGCCTGCCACATGTCGTCGACGTGATCGGCGATCCAGGCCCAATCGATGATGGGCTCCGAGGCCTGGGCCACCGTCATGTCACGATCTCCCTGCCGATCGTGTCGGCCGTGAGCATGCCGAGGTACCGCCCACCGTCGAACACGGCAGCCACACTCGTCCGGGAACTCACCACGACGTCGAGCGCATCGAGGAGCGTGGCCGAGAGTTCCAGTCGAGCGCGGAAGGGGCGGAGCTCGATCCCCTCGAGGTCGGAGTGCCCATCCAGCTCATCGCCGGGGATCCACCCGTCGAGGTGTCCGGGGGAGCCGACGCCGATCCAATCGATGCCGTAGTCGCCCATCACCCGTCGCGCCTCCGACACGGTCGCCGATCGGGGGAGGACCGGTCCCTCATCCAGCCGTGCGGACGAGATGGGGATGAGCGAGAGTCGTTTGAGGCCCCGATCGCTGCCGAGGAAGTCCATGACGAACTCCGAGGCGGGGTCCCGGAGGATGTCCATCGGCGCCGCGAACTGCTCGAGCCTGCCACCGACGTTGAGGATCGCGATCTTGTCGCCGAGCTTGATGGCCTCGTCGATGTCGTGGGTGACCATCACGATGGTCGTGTGGAGGGTTCGTTGCAGCTCGAGGAACTGGTCCTGGAGCCTCGCACGCACGATGGGATCGACCGCTCCGAATGGCTCGTCCATCAGCATGACCGGGGGATCAGCGGCGAGTGCCCGAGCCACGCCGACCCGCTGGCGCTGGCCTCCGGACAACTCGTCCGGGTAGCGGTCCCGCATGCCCGGCTCGAGGTCGACCAGCTCGATGAGCTCGTCGACGCGCGCAGCGATGCGGGACGCGTCCCACCCCAACAATCGCGGGACCGTGGCGATGTTCTGTGCGATCGTCCGGTGGGGGAGCAGGCCGACCTGCTGGATCACGTAGCCGATGTGGCGCCGCAGGTCCGGCGCCCTGACATCCATGATGTCCGAGCCTGCCACCATGATCGAGCCCGCCGAAGGCTCGATGAGGCGGTTGATCATCTTCAGCGTCGTGGTCTTGCCACAGCCCGAAGGACCCACGAGGACGGCGATCTCGCCTTCGGAGACCGAGAGGGAGAGGTCGGTGACGGCGGGGGTGGACGACCCCGGATAGACCTTGGTGACGTGCGACAGCTCGATCATGGGTCTGTCGGGCATCACCACAGCCTACGTGGGCGCGCCGAGCTGTCGAATCGGACCGGGAGACCTCCCCTCCGCCTGGATCGGTGCGGTCGCAGGACCCGTTCCGTATCCTCGGAACGGATGAGCCCCCCAAACGACACCCTCATACACCTCACGCTGTCGGGCGACGTGTACCTCAAGTCACGGCGCACGCAGAAGAAGCTCATCTCACGTGCGAGGAACAACCTCGGCGATGCACTCGATCGAGCCGGCTACCGAGGGACCGTCGAGCGCATCGGTCTCCACCGCTACCAACTCACCCCCGCCGACCACGGGTCCCTTGCATCGGCGCGGACCGCGGCCACGCGCGTCTTCGGGTTCGGCTCGGTGGATTCGGTGGCCGAGATCCCGTTCGGCTCGCTCGACGAGCTCGCGCACACCGTGGCGAGCGTCGCCGCACCGAGGGTCGCGGGACGTTCGTTTGCGGTTCGGGCGAAGCGCCGGGGGAGCCACGACTGGCGCTCGACCGACCTCGCGATCGCCGCGGGATCCCTTCTCGTGGCCGCAGGCGGGACCGTGGACCTCGACGATCCCCAGGAGATGGTACGCGTCGCCGTCCTGGACGATCGTGCGTTCATCGTCACCGACCACGCCCTCGGCCCGGGAGGCCTCCCGTTGGGGACCCAGGAGCGCGTGCTGTCGTTGCTCTCGGGCGGGTTCGACTCGGTCGTCGCCTCCTGGATGTTGATGTCACGGGGCTGCCCGGTCGACTTCGTCCACTTCTCCCTGAACTGCGCCCAGTCCGACCACGCACTCGCCGTGGCACGAGAGCTCTGGTCCGCGTGGGGACACGGCACGAGTCCGCAGGTCCACCTCGTCGAGTTCCAGCCCGTCAAGGACGCCCTCGTCGCATCGGTGGACTCCCACATGCGCCAGGTCACGCTCAAGGTGATGATGGCGAGGGCTGCAAGTGACATCGCCACGGGTGACGGCATCGCCGCCATCGCCACCGGTGACTCCCTGGGCCAGGTCTCCTCCCAGACGCTTCCTCACCTCGCAGCGGTGTCGCGCTCGGTGCCCGTCCCGATCCTCAGGCCCCTCGTCGGTCTCCCCAAGGACTCCATCATCGACATGGCCAGGCGGATCGGCACGGCGGAACTGTCGGCCAGGGCCCACGAGGTGTGCGATCTCTCCGAGGGGCGGCCGGTGGCCACCTCGGCCCACGAACGGCGGATCACCCGGAGCGTGGAGCGCATCCCGGACGAGGTGCTGGTCGATGCCGTCGCCACGAGGAAGACCTTCCACATCGCCGACTGGCACCCCGGCAGGTTCTGACGGTCGCGAGGCCGTGGCCCGCGGCAGGATCAGGCCCCCCCTGTGATCTCCCAACGGTACTTCTCGTACTCCTCGTCACCGATGACGCCTCGCCGCTTGAGCTCCTCGAGCGTCGCGACGTGTTGATCGGTTGTCGCGGTCGGGAGATCGGGTCCGGCGATCGCGGGACGGAAGATGAAGTAGAGGATCACGCCCACCACGGGGAGGAACACGATCGCAATGGCCCACAGTGCTTTCGCCAGACCGCCTACGGGGGAGCGGAAGAGGTCGGCGAGTGCGAACACCCAGAGCGCGATCAACGGGATCCAGATCGCCAGCTGAACCAACCAGCCCGTGAATGTCACGTCGACCACCCTCCTCGCCGAGATGGCGAGTCTAGCCACGCACGACCGCCGGACGATTAGGATGCCCGGCGGACCGGGCGGGGCCCGGGTCGCCGCGTGTGGGACGCACCACCCCACCGCATGATGCCGGGGCCATCAGAACCGCCCACGAACACACGACCCAAGGAAGGCCATGAAGAGGCACGCACCAATGGCGATCGTCCTCACGGCGCTCGTCGCCGCCTGTGGCGAGAGTTCGACAGCCGAGGCGGCCACCGACACCACCGAGACGCCATGGTGGGTCCTCATCATCGTCGCGCTCGGTCTGGTCATCGTCCTCGTGATGGTCGTGAGAAAGGGGTCACCGCGCAGGCCCGAGCGACGGCCCGGCGGGACATGGAAGTCCAACGCCCGGGACGGGTACGTGCAGGCGAGGTGGCTGTACGACGTCATGGGTGAGGACCTCGCCGTCTGGAGGGGCAACGAGGACCCTTCTGCGGCCGTCGAGGCCACCCCGTTGTCGAGTGCCAACCGTGCGACGTGGAGCGAGCTCGCATCGCGCATGGACGCGTGCGCGGACGCCCTGTACCGGCTCGATGCCGATGCACCCGATCCGAGGGCTGCAGCAGCAGCCCAGGCGACCATCGCGGCGACGAGGGCGACGAGGGACGCCCTCGATGTGCGGGCGAGCGCTCGGGCGGCGTACCGCGCTCTCGAGGCACAGGGTGCGTCGACGTCGGACCTCAGTGCCGCGCGGGACAGGGAGGTTCGTGCATCGCGGGGGCTCTCGGAGGCCAGGCGCGCCCTGTCCACGGCACTCGACGGGCTCTCGGAGGTCGCGTAGCACCTCGTCCCGCCGTTCCCCCCGCGATCCGCCACCGGAGGGACGATGTCCCCGCAGGCATCACGCGAGTCGTCCGAGGTCGACGTTCCCCCCCGACACGATGACCCCGACCCGGGATCCCTCGAAGCGTCGCCGATTCCCGAAGATCGCGGCGAACGCGACCCCAGCGGACGGCTCGATGAGCTGCTTCGTGCGTGTCGTGACGAACCGTGTGGCGTCCATGATGTCGTCCTCGGATACGGTGATGATCTCGACCGACGCAGCCGACAGGATCGCGAATGCGATCTCACCGATTCCCGTCAGGAGGCCGTCGCCCACGCTGAGCGCCCCCGTTGCGGGATGGCGGACACCGTCGCGCAGCGACCGAGCGGCATCGTCGACGATCGACGGCTCCGCGCCGACCGATCGACTCCCGTGCGCGGCGGCGACGAGGGTCGTCCCCGACAGCAGCCCCCCGCCTCCAATCGGTGTGACGACCACGTCGAGATCCGGGACCTGCGAGTACAGCTCGAGTGCGGCCGTGCCCTGCCCCGCCACGACAGCGGGATCGTCGAAGGGATGGACCACCGCATGTCCATGCTGTTCGACGAGCTCCGCGAGCACGACCTCGCGCTCGGACTGCGGGCAGAAGACGACGTCGGCACCGTATGCCCTGACCGCATCGACCTTCACCGTCGGGGCGTGGTCGGGCATCACGACGACCGCGTGGGCGCCCACGACGGAGCATGCGTACGCCAGGGCCTGTGCATGATTCCCCGACGAATGGGTCGCGATCCCACGGGCCCGCGCGTCCGGTGACATCGACAGGACGGCGTTGAGCGCGCCGCGCGCCTTGAACGCGCCCACTTTCTGGAGGTTCTCCGCCTTTGCAAACAGACGTGCTCCTGCACGTTGGTCCACCAGCCTCGACGTGAACACGGGGGTGCGGTGGATGTGGGACGCGATCCGCGCTGCAGCCTCCACCACGTCGTCGTAGGTAGGGACGGAGGTCATGTCGCGGACAACCCGGCGCTGCGTGCGGGTCCGGTCGCCACGGCATAGGCGCCGATCGCCACCGCGCTGAGGACGTGCCACGCTCCATGCCACTGGATCGGCGAGTCGGGTGCGCACACGGGCGAACCCGTCCGCCCCGCGAGGTAGGCGACGACGGCGGCGACGAACACCACGACTGCGACCAGGTACCACCGCGAGTCCATGTCCCCCACGCGTCGGAGGCCGACGTCGCCAATCACGATCGCGACCGCCGCCACGGCGGCGGCGACGTTGGTCGCCGACGGAAGGACCGCGACCACCACGGCCACGATGGTCACGGCGGCAACCACCGCCATCTCCATCGACCTCGCCGTCCAATGCGCGGCGACGGCGATGTCGGCGACGCCGATGCCCACGAGGACGAGGAGGAACGACGCATCATGGAGGAACCCACTGCCCGTTCCCTGGGGGCCGTGGTACATCACGCTCCCGATACCCGTGAGCACGAGCCCTGCTGCGACCAGGACCCGGAGCCATCGTTCGCCACCCCGAGCCCCGAGTGCCCACGGCACGAGTGCGAGCCCCACGATCGCATAGCTGAGGCTCGTCAGGGCGTTCACGGGTTGCGACAGCCACCCCGAAGCGACCGCTTCGCAGTCCGAGGATCCGAGGGCGAGGAGGATCGCGTCCACGACGGCACGGTACCTCATGTGGCGATGGAGGAGGGGCGCCCCAAAGCGTTCAAGTCCATCGGCCCATCTCCCGACAACCCACCAAGAGGGTAGTTCCACGGTACGCCGTCGCTCCTTGCCTGCATACGGACGCGGGAGGGGCGACCAGGAGGAGGTCGCGATGCAGTCGCTCGCCCAACGCATTCGGGCCAAGGAGTTCCAGAGGACGCGCAAGGGCTTCGACCCGGTGGAGGTCGACGGCTGGCTCGCGACCATCGCGGACGAGGTCGAGGATCTCGAGGCCGAGCTTCGGCGCGAGTCGGTCCGGGCAAATGCCCTGGAGCGTCGGGTCCAGTCCCCCCAAGAGGCCGAGGGCAACCTCGAGGCCGCATTCCTCGCCGCCGCGGAGACCAAGCAGAAGCTCATCGACGAGGCACAGGAGCGCGCCAGGCAGATCATCATCGAGGCCAGGGAGGAAGCCGACCGCCTGGTCGAGGTTCCCAAGACCGAGGCACGCCGCGCCCAGGAGGAGAGCATGGCGATCCTCCTGCAGGCGAAGGAGCGTCTCGAATCGGCGACCCGTGAGGCCACCGCGATCGAGGAACGTGCCCGATCCGAGGCAGCACAGCTCGAGGCGGATTCCGCCGAGCGTGGTCGACGAGCGGTCGAGGAGTCCGAGCGCCGGGCGCAGGAGACGATCGATGCGGCCCGCCACGAGGCGGCGATCCGGATCGCGGCGGCGCAGCGCGAGTCCTCCGACATCAGGGCCGAGCTCGAAGCCGAGCACGACGAGCTCATCGAGCGTGTCAGGGCCCTCCAGACCACCGTCGTCGGGATGCTCGAGTACGGCGCCGCCCGATCCACGGACCTCGCCGCGGTCCTCGACCCCGTCGAGGCGACGGTGTCGGACGAGGGCCTCGAGAGGGAGCGGGTCGACGAGCCTCGCGCCGAGGCGGGCTGACGTTTTCGTACAGCGGACGATCGAACGCTCCGATGTGAAGACCATGCGATGTGCTCGAAGAGCTCGAAGGCGACGTCATCGAGCACAGACGCTTGTAGTGACTCTCAGTAGTCTTATGACCACGTAGCAGAGTGGGGTAGGCATGGCAAGGAAACGAGGACGAAGCGTCGGTGAGGTCACGCGCTACACGGGCACCTCGTCTCGTCCGCCTTCGTTCAACGACCGCTACGAGGACGAGCCCATCGCTTCGGGCACGACCTTCTTCCTCGTGGCAACCCTCGGGTTCGTGATCCTGTGCTTCCTGGCGGTGCGGTTCGGCACCTCCAACATCGAGTCGGACCTCCAGGCGAGGGCCCTCACCGCGCTGCGCGCAGAGGGCTACACGGGCGTCGAGGTCGAGGCCAGCGCCACCACGATCCGGATCACGGGCATCTACCTCGATGGCCAGAGCGATGAGGGGGCCAAGGCGATCGTGGCAGACGTGGACGGTGTCTCCGGCGTGGAGGGCCAGATCTGGGCTGCACCCGTCGACGAGCTCGCCGAGGCCACGGTGAAGGGTGCTCCCCTCGAGGTGACGTGGGACGCCGGCACGCTGACGATGACGGGGAATGTGGCCACCGAGGAGGACCTGACCTCGATCGAGGCCCTCCTGGTCGCGATCGCATCCGAGCCCGATTCGTGGCTCACGCTCCCGACCGACGAGGCAGGACGCGAGGCCGGCCTCGCGTCGATGCTCGAGGGGGTCACCGTCCTCGAGGGCCTCGAGGACCAGACGACGTGGCTCGGACCCGTGCTCTCGCTGTTGCGGATCGTGCCGCCATCGGTGCCGACGGGCCTGTTGAGGGCCGACGGCGGCAACGGGTACCTCGTCGTGTCGGGCGAGGTGCTCGAGAAGGCCGTTCGTGACGACCTGAACGCCCGGATCACGGAGACCGCAGCGTCCCTGAACTTCGATGCCAACCCCGCGATCCGCGTGTTGGATGAGGGCCCGACGGTCGAGGAGGTCGAGGACCTCCAGGATGACCTCAACGACCTCATCCTCGACCAGGTCGTCGAGTTCGAGATCGACAGCTTCGCCCTGACACCCAAGGGAAGGAGCCTCCTCGACGAGGTGCTCGCGGCCCTCGACGGGGCCCCTGACGACATCCGCATCCAGATCGCGGGCCACACGGACAACAACGGGTCCGATGCCGAGAACCTGCTGCTGTCGCAACGTCGCGCACAGGCGGTTCTGGACTACCTGGTCGCGAACGGACAGGACCCCGAGCGGTTCGAGACCATCGGCTACGGCGAGACCCAGCCGGTCGCGTCGAACGACACGGAAGAGGGACGAGCCCGCAACCGCAGGATCGAGTTCACTGCACTCTTCGAGGAGGCCCCATGACCTACGTCGCATCCCAGATCATCGTGTGGATGATCGCCGCCACGCTCTTCGGCTTCACCATCGGGTGGATGGTGAGCTCACGAAGGGGTGCCAAGGCCAAGAAGACGGCAAAGCGCCGGTTCTAGGCGGACGCGATCCCGTCCGTCCCCCGGACCGCCATGACGCGGTCCCTGAACAACGCCGTTCGCGTGAGGATCGCCGCCACGACGATGACCGCGGACGAGCCCACCAGGTAGACGGGGATCACGCCGAACCAGCCGGCGAGAATCCCTCCGATGGCGGCTCCGAGGGGCAGACCCGCCCACGCGAACGTCCTCGATGCGGCGATGACCCGTCCCATCTGGTCCTGCGGGGCGAGGCGCTGGCGCAGGGTCACGAGCGCGACGTTCACCCAGGTGACCCCCGTGATGGCGACGCCGGCAGGGATGATCGCCCACCACGATCGGAGGATCGCCACGGCGAGGAATCCGCCCCCCAACAGGGTGAGCCCTCCCACGTACATCGACCCCAGCGGGACCCTGCGGGCGATGCGGCCCGCGAACAGCACGCCGACCGAGCCGATCGCAGCCTGGAGTGCGAAGAACAGGCCGATCACGAGGCCCTTCTCGGTGAGTGCCTCGTCGATGCTGTCCACGCCGAGAACCTCCGTCGCCACATACAGCACGAGGAGCGCCTCGAGCGGCTGGAACACGAAATTGGTGATGGTGCCGCCGAACGTCGCCCATCGCAGCCGCTGATCCGACCAGATCACCTTGATTCCTGCGGTCAGTGCCGTCGCGAAGGGCTCACGCCGGCGCACCTCATGCGCGTGGATCGGACGCACCAGACCGAGGAACACCGCCGACACGACGAACGTCGCGGCGTTGATGCCGAAGGCGAGGGCGAAGCCTCCCGCGAGGGCGACCACCGCGCCTCCGGCGAGGGGGCCGACGCTGAGCGTGAGCGTGCGAGCCAATCCGAGTCTGGCGTTCGCCGTCACGAGGTCGTCGGCAACGAGCGACTGGGTCATCCAGGCCTGCAACCCGGAGTCGAACAGCACGGCCATCGAGCCGACGAGGAAGGCCACGAGGAACACGAGGGGAGCGGTGGCCCATCCGGCGGCAGTCGCGAGCGCGAGCGCGCCGAAGGTGCCCGCCCTGATGAGGTCGACACCGACGAGGGTCCTCCCCAGGCGGCGCCGACGGTCCAGGAACACGCCCGCGGCCAATCCGAACAGCAGCATGGGGAGCGTCTCCGCGGCGGCGGTCAGACCGAGGTCGACGGCGTCCCCCGTGAGGGCGAGCATGAAGTAGGGGAGCGTGAAGTAGGCGATGTAGTCGCCGAACAGCGACACCGCCTGCCCCCCGACCAGCGGCAGCATGTTGCGTCGGCCACGGCGAGCCACCTCGTCGGTGGGAATGCCCACCGGTTCGACCGTCTCCACACGCAGGATCGTAGCGGGCGCCCGCACCCCGCACCTGGGTCGATCGGCCCACAGTCGCCCAGCAGCATGGGTTGCGGTAGCCTGAATCGAACGAAGTGCGACGACCGACGACGGTGTGAGGACCATGTCCCAGATCCAGGACCTGCCGAGGCTGATCTCGGAGTTCGTCGAGATGGCGCGCGCCTACCTCATCCAGGAGACCGTGGAGCCCGCGAAGCGGCTCGGCACGTTCGCGGGGATGTCGATCGGCGCTGCCGCGTTGTGGGCCGTCGCCCTCGTGCTGCTCGCGGTCGCCGGCATGCGGGCGCTCACGGACCTGCTGCCCGAAGGGGCATACTGGGAGGCCCTGGCCTACCTGCTCTTCGTGATCGTCGTCATCGGCTTCCTCGCGCTCGTCGTGAACCTCGTTCCCTCGAGGGGCGTGCACGATGGAGCGGCGAGCTCGGCCACACCTGAAGGAGGCGACGAGTGACCACGATCGACAAGAGCGACCTCGAGGCCAAGCTCCGCGAGATCGAGGGGGTCGTCGTCGACGCCGAGGAGGGAGCCCAGAGCACGGTGACGTGGGTGGCGGTGGGTGTCGCCGTCGTCGTGATCTCCATCGTGGCGATCGGCATATGGCGATCCCGTCGCAAGAAGATCCATGTCGAGGTCTACCGCCTGTGACACCGCGTCGCCGACCGCCCGCAGCGTTGCGAGCATCACTGGCGGTGCGCCGGTGGTGGTGGTCGCACTTCTCACCCTTGGTGCGCGTAGGTTGGTTCCTCGTTCGGTCTGACCGGGCGGGACGCAGCGCCAGGTGCTGTTCGGCGCCGGCGTGATGGCCCTCGGGCTCATCCTCAAGCCCCGGCGGCGCGAGGTCCTCTACTCGCAGATGCTCGATGACGGCCAAGGGGTGACGGTCCGCGTCGTCCGCAACGGTCGCGTCGTCGCGTCGGGGTGACCGATCGTGGCTCGTAGCAGCGACAAGTGGATCAAGGTCGTCATCTGGGTGGTGGTCGCGATGCTGGTCCTGACGCTCATGGCGGCACTGCTCCCGAGCCTGTCCTGATGCGTTCCGGCGATCCCTTCGCCCCCGGCGAGGCGTGCATCCTCTACGACGCGCGGGGGCGGGAACACCTCATCACCCTCGAGCAGGGCAGGGCATTCCAGTTCGACAAGGGCTCCGTCGCCCACGACGACCTCATCGGCGCGCCCGAGGGCCTCACGATCCGGTCGACCAACGGATCGCCCGTGGTGGCCATGCGGCCGAGGCTCGCCGAGTACGTCTTGAACATGAAGCGCGGGGCCGCCGTCGTGTACCCGAAGGACATCGGACCGATCCTGATGTGGGGGGACATCGGTCCGGGCATGACCGTCCTCGAGGCGGGAACGGGGTCCGGGGCCCTCGCCATGGCCCTCGCCCGCGCAGTCGGACCCACGGGGCGCGTGGTCACGGTCGAGCGGCGCGACGACCACGCACGACATGCCAGGCGCCTCGTCGAAGCGATGGGGGATGCGATCCCCGCGGTGATCGACTTTCGCGTGGGGGACGTCGCCGACCATGTCGCCGACGTGCGCCCCGACCGCATCGTGCTGGACCTCCCGGAGCCCTGGTCGGTTGTGGGCCCTGCTGCCGATCACCTCGCGGGCGGGGGCGTGTTCGTGTGCTACCTCCCCACCGTGCCGCAGGTCCAGACGGTCAGGGAAGCCCTCGACGCTGCGCGCAGGTTCACCGTCGTGGAGACCTTCGAGACGATCATGAGGGGCTGGACGGTCGAGGGTCGCTCCGTCAGGCCGGACCATCGGATGGTCGGCCACACCGGCTTCATCACCGTCGCCCGGAAGCGGCTCCCCCTCGCGGCCGGTACGGACCCGTCAGCGGACGGGCCACCTCCGGACGCGTACGAGCCCGCCTGACGGCGGGCTCGTACGACATGGGACGAGGGTCAGGGCTCGATGTAGATGCACTCGCCCGGGCACTCCTCTGCCGACTCGACGACGAGGTCCATCTGGTCGTCGGGGAAGCTCGCCATGCCCTGGGCACCCTGGGGATTGCCCTCGGCCTCGGCGAAGATCTTGTCTCCCTCCCTGACGTAGGCGAGGCCGTCGTCGAGGAGCACGAACACATCGGGGGCGATCTCCTCACAGAGGCCGTCGCCCGTACAGAGGTCCTGATCGATCCAGACTTTCATGTGGCAATCCTCGTGGTCGCGTGCCCGGAGCGTAGCAAGGCACGACCTCGTTGCGAGCCATCCCGGGCCTCGGACGAACCTGTCCTGCGAGCGGCACAAGAAGCCCCTACACCGTGTCCCCGCCCCTACACTCGATGGCGAGGACGACACGGACGTTCCGTTGGTGGAGGAGGTCACACGTGTCAGAGAGGGACCACTCCGAGCACGCCGCGACGATTCGGATGCTCGAAGAGGAGATCGCCGTGCTCCGGCGCAGGCTGCAGGACGCCCCCGGACGCGTGAGGCTGCTCGAGGAACGACTCCTCGACACCCGGAACCAGTTGGCGCAGGCGTCGAGCCAGAACGAGAAGCTCGCCACCGCCCTCGCCGAGACCCGGGACCAGCTCTCCCTGCTCCGCGAGGAGGTCGAGAAGCTCACCGCACCGCCCAACCCCTTCGGCACGGTCCTCCAGATGAACATCGACGGCACGGTCGACATCGTGTCGTCCGGCCGGAAGCTGCGTGTTGCCGTCGAGCCCACGGTGGAGATCAAGGAGCTCGAGTCCGGCCAGGAAGTCATCCTGAACGAGGCCTTCAACATCGTCGACGTGCGGACGTTCGAGCCCAATGGCGAGGTCGTCACGGTGAAGGAGCCCCTCGATGACGATCGGCTCATCGTGTTGGGCAGGGGCGACGAGGAGCGGGTGGTGACGCTGGGCGCCCCGATCCGCGGCCTGCGCATACGGGCGGGTGACCACGTCCGGCTCGAGGCCAAGACGGGCCTCGCACTGGAGAAGCTGGAGCGTCCGGAGGTGGAGGAACTCGTGCTCGAGGAGGTGCCCGACATCACCTACGCCGACATCGGCGGCCTCGACAGCCAGATCGAGATCATCCAGGACGCCGTGGAGCTCCCCTATGTGCATCGGGACCGCTTCCTCGAGTACGAACTCGCGGCGCCGAAGGGTGTCCTCCTGTACGGGCCCCCGGGGTGTGGCAAGACCCTGATCGCGAAGGCGGTCGCCAACTCCCTCGCGAAGGCCGTTGCCGCAGGCTCGGGCGGCGCTGACGAACGCAGCTACTTCCTGAACATCAAGGGTCCCGAACTGCTCAACAAGTACGTCGGGGAGACCGAGCGTCAGATCCGACTGATCTTCCAGCGGGCGAAGGAGAAGTCCGACGAGGGCGTTCCGGTGATCGTGTTCTTCGACGAGATGGATTCGCTGTTCCGCACACGGGGCACCGGTGTGTCATCGGACGTCGAGTCGACGATCGTGCCACAGCTGCTGAGCGAACTCGACGGCGTCGAGTCCCTCAAGAACGTCATCGTCATCGGGGCGTCGAATCGGGAGGACCTCATCGACCCTGCGATCCTCCGGCCGGGCCGCCTCGACGTCAAGATCAAGATCGAGCGGCCGTCGGAGGACGCCGCACGCAAGATCTTCAGCATCTACCTGTCGTCGTCCCTGCCGTTCGACGAAGCCAGCATCGCTGAACACGGATCCGTCGCGGCGTTCCTCGACCACGCGGTCGACGCCGTTGCCCGGAAGATGTACGCGACCACGGCGGACAACCGGTTCCTCGAGGTCACCTATGCCAGCGGTGACCGGGAGGAGCTGTACTTCAAGGACTTCGCCTCGGGGGCGATGATCGAGAACATCGTGCGGAGGGCGAAGAAGGAGGCCATCAAGCGTGAGATCGCCGGCGGGACCCGCGGGCTGAAGGTCGATGACCTGCTCGGCGCGGTCTCCCAGGAGTTCAAGGAACACGAGGATCTGCCCAACACGACGAACCCGGACGACTGGGCGCGCATCTCCGGGAAGAAGGGCGAGCGCATCGTCTACGTCAGGACCCTCATCGAGGGCGAGCAGGAGCACCGCACCATCGAAGCGGTGTCGCCGGGTCAGTACCTCTAGACCGTGCGAGAGCCACAGATCATCGGGACCGAGGTCGAATACGGGATCACCGTCGCGGGCGACCCCGTGTTCAACCCGGTGACGGCGTCCGCGGCGATCGTCAACGGCTACGGCGGGGGAAGCGACCGCATCCGATGGTCGTACGACGATGAGAGTCCCGGAAGGGACGCACGAGGCTTCTCGTGGGGCGACGTCGCGATCGACGAGGTCGACTCCGGCCTCGTCAACTCGGTGCTCCACAACGGGGCCAGGCTGTACGTCGACCATGCCCACCCGGAGTACTCCACCCCTGAGTGCGGCGACCCGCTTGAGGCGACCCTCCACGACAAGGCAGGCGAGGTCGTGATGCACCGCGCGGCACTCGCCGCGAGCGCCCGTCTGCCCGAAGGACAGCGCATCCTGCTGCACAAGAACAACTCCGATGGCAAGGGCAACTCCTACGGCGCCCACGAGAACTACCTCGTCGCCAGGGCGGTGCCGTTCGGTTCCCTGGCCGCCCACGTGACCGGCTTCCTCGTCTCACGCCAGATCCTCACGGGGTCGGGCAAGGTCGGATCCGAGCACAACAGGGCCCCCGTGCCCTTCCAACTGACCCAGCGGGCCGACTTCTTCGAGGAGCCCATCGGGCTCGAGACGACGCTCAAGCGGCCGATCGTCAACACACGAGACGAGCCCCACGCCGACCCGGGGAAGTACCGCAGGCTGCACGTGATCTTCGGCGACGCCAACCTGTCGGAGACCCAGACGTTCGTCAAGCTCGGGTCCCTCGCCCTGTTCCTCATGGCCGTCGAGGATGATGCGCTCGGCGACCCCCTGCTGCTCGACGAGCCCGTCAGGGCGGTCACGGCGGTCAGCCACGACCTCACCGGCACTGCGGCGATCGGGCTGGCCGACGGCACCACCACGAGTGCCCTCGCCCTCCAATGGGCGTACCTCGAGCGCCTCGAGGCGTACGCCTCGAATGCCGACGTCCCTGCCGTCCACAAGCAGGTCCTCGTCGAGTGGCGTCGGCTCCTGGGTGATCTCGAGACGGGACCGCGTGCCGTCGCCGACAGGCTCGACTGGGCCGCGAAGCTCCAACTGATCGAGGGCTACCGCGAGCGCGACGGCCTCGCGTGGAACGACCCGAAGCTCAAGCTCCTGGACCTCCAGTACCACGATGTGGACCCGGCCCGGGGCCTGTACCACCGACTCGTCGCATCGGGCAGAATGCGCAGGCTCTTCACCGACAGGGAGGTCGAGGCTGCGGTGCGGACACCGCCCGAGTCGACGCGTGCGTGGTTCAGGGGGGAGGCGCTGCGCAGGTTCGGGGCGTCCGTCGTGGCCGCGAACTGGGACTCCCTGGTGTTCGATGTCGGTGAATCAACACTGAGGCGGGTTCCTATGATGGAACCGGGCCGCGGCAGCCGCGCTCTCGTCGAGGATCTCTTCTCGTCGAGCCCGGATGCCGCAACGCTCCTACGACGACTCGGAGGCGACGATGACTGAGCGGGAACGGGCAACGGACCACGGCGAGACGGCCGACGAGGAAGCGCTCGAGGCTCCCACGACGCGCGGTGACGACGTCGCGGACAAGATCGACGACCTCCTCGATGAGATCGACTCGGTCCTCGAGGAGAACGCAGAGGAGTTCGTCAAGAACTACGTGCAGAAGGGCGGAGAGTGACCCCGCGGGAGCTCGGTCCCCTCAGGGTCGGTGAGGCGATCGCCGACGCGTCCTTCCTCTCCGTGCTCGAACACCGTGGCATGGCGCCCCGATGGGACCTCGGCACCGGGTCCGCTCCCGACATCCCAGAGGCCACCACCATCCTCGCACTGACCTGGCCCGAGGGCGTCGTCATGGCAGGCGACCGAAGGGCGACCGCGGGGAACGTCATCGCGCACCGAAGGGTGCGGAAGGTGTATCCGGCTGACGAGCACTCCGTCGTGGCCATCTCGGGTACCGCGGGGATGGCAGTCGAGCTCATCAAACTGTTCCAGACCGAGCTCCAGCACTACGAGAAGATCGAAGGTGCCCGACTGAGCCTCGACGGCAAGGCGAACTTCCTCGCCCGGATGATCCGGGGCAACCTCGCCCTCGCCTTCCAGGGCCTCGTGGTGATCCCGTTGTTCTGCGGATACGACCATGACGCCGGCAAGGGACGCCTCTTCAGCTTCGACGTCGTCGGGGGCACCTACGACGAGATCCACTATGCGACCACGGGATCCGGTGGCATGGAGGCGCGGAGCTTCCTCAAGGCCACCTGGCGTGACGACCTCGAAGCCGAGGGAGCCGTGGAGCTCGCGATCGAAGCGCTCGTCGCCGCCGCCGAGGAGGATGCCGCAACCGGCGGACCGGACACGCGCAGGGGAATCTACCCGACGATCGTCACCGTGACCTCCGAGGGCGTCACCGAGCTCGACGATGCTGCGATCGCCCCGCTGGTCGACACCGTGATGGGACGGCGCCCATGACGATGCCGTTCTACGTCCCGCCCGAACAGCTCGTCAAGGACCGTGCCGACTTCGCACGCAAGGGCGTCAGCAGGGGAAGACCCATCGCCGTCGTGGACGTCGAGGCGGGGATCCTCCTCGTCGGGGAGAACGCCTCACCGTCGCTTCGCAAGATCGGCGAGATCTACGACCGCATCGCCTTCGCTGGCGTAGGGCGGTTCAACGAGTTCGAGACGCTGCGCGTCGCCGGGGTCCGGTATGCGGACCTGAAGGGCTTCTCGTACGCTCGTGCGGACGTGACGGGCAAGGGCCTCGCCAACGCCTACTCACAGACCCTCGGCTCGATCTTCTCGCACGAGGTCAAGCCGTACGAGGTCGACATCCTCGTCGCCGAGGTGGGGGATTCGATGGGCGACGACAAGCTCTTCCGCATCCAGTTCGACGGCACCCTTCGCGACGCCGCGGGGGTCGCCGTGCTCGGTGCGGAGGAGGACGAGCTCACCGACCGGCTCGAGCACGCCCGTAACCCCTCCATGACGCTCCCGGAGGCCGTCCGCGCGGCGTGCGAGGCCATCCAGTCCGTCACCGACCACGCCATCGAGATCGACGCATGGGAGACGGGGTTCCTGGACCGGGCAGCCACACGACGCGCCTTCCGCAGGCTCGGACACGACGAGATCGCCTCCGCCCTCTCCTAGAACGCGGGCGCATCCCGGACGGACGGGTACGCTGTGGGCGTGCAGCGGCGGATCTTCGGCATCGAGAGCGAGTACGGCGTGACCTGCGTCCTCAGGGGGCAGCGTCGCCTGTCGCCCGACGAGGTCGCCCGCTACCTGTTCCGCAGGGTCGTCAGCTGGGGGCGCTCGTCGAATGTCTTCCTCGAGAACGGTGCGCGGCTCTACCTCGACGTCGGCAGCCATCCCGAGTACGCGACGCCGGAATGCGACAGCATCCTCGACGTGGTCGCCCACGACCGTGCGGGGGAGCGCATCCTCGAAGGGCTCGTCGAGTCCGCCGAGCAACGCCTCGCCGAGGAGGGCATCCGAGGCCAGATCTACCTCTACCGGAACAACACGGATTCGGCGGGGAACTCCTACGGGTGCCACGAGAACTACCTGATCCAGCGGTCCACCGACTTCCACCGGATGATCGACACGCTCATCCCCTTCCTCGTCACCCGGCAGATCTGGGCCGGCGCGGGCAAGCTCCTGCAGACCTCCCGAGGAACGGTGTATTCGCTCGCCCAGCGAGCCGAGCACATCTGGGAGGGGAGTTCCTCTGCCACCACGCGGAGCAGGCCGATCATCAACACGAGGGACGAGCCCCATGCCGATGCCGAGCGGTACCGGCGCCTGCACGTCATCGCAGGTGACTCGAACATGTCCGAGTACACGACCTACGTGAAGATCGGCTCGATGGTGGCGCTCCTCCAGATGCTCGAGGACGAGGTGGTCTTCAGGGACCTCACGCTCGAGAACCCGATCAGGGCGATTCGCGAGATCAGCCACGACATGACCTGCAGGCGCAAGATCAGACTCGCCAACGGACGGGAGCTGAGTGCGCTCGACATCCAGTGGGAGTACCTCGAGAGGGTGATGCGCTACATGAGGGCATCGGCGCTCTCCCCCGAGGTCGAGCGAGCCGTCGCGATGTGGGAGCACCTCCTCACCGGGCTCGAGAAGGACCCGCTCACCCTGCACAGGGAGGTCGACTGGGTCGCCAAGTACCACGTGATCGAGCGCTACAAGATGCGCCATGGACTGCCCCTGTCGTCCGCCAAGCTCGCCCTCATCGACCTCAACTACCACGACGTGAACCGCGAGCGAGGGCTCTTCTACACACTCGAACGTGCCGGTCTGGTCGACCGAATGGTCACCGACGCATCCGTCACGAAGGCCATGACCGACCCTCCCGCAACGACGAGGGCGCGCCTGCGCGGCGAGTTCATCCGAGCCGCGAAGCTCAAGCGTCGGGACTTCACCGTCGATTGGGTCCACCTCAAGCTCAACGATCAGGCGCAACGGACCGTCCTGTGCAAGGACCCGTTCCGCGCCTACGACGAACGCGTCGATCGACTGATCGCGACGCTGTAGCGGGTTCTTCACCAGCCGCCGCGGCGGCGATACGCTGCGTGCGATGCAGAAGGTCATCGAGCGAATCCTCAATCTCCTCGCGTTCCTGCTCACCGTGGACCGGCCCGTCACCGCCGATGAGATCCGCTACACGGTGAAGGGCTACGACCAGCCATCCGATGAG
This sequence comes from uncultured Acidimicrobiia bacterium, assembly GCA_963792405.1. Taxonomy (GTDB): domain Bacteria; phylum Actinomycetota; class Acidimicrobiia; order Spongiisociales; family UBA5794; genus SZUA-442. Next base: position 797,861 of record CAWBVU010000006.1, on the reverse strand, counting down.
GCGTTTCGCCGGACCTTCGAGCGGGACAAGGACCTCCTCCGCTCGCTCGGCGTGCCGATCGAGCTGAGCCCCACCGATGTGTGGGAGGTCGAGCTGGGATACGTGGTGCCGACCGACGACTACGTCCTGGAGGACCCGGGCCTGACGGAGGAGGAGCGCAGCGCCCTCCTCCTCGCGGCACAGGCCGTGCGCTTCGGTGGGCAGCCAACCGAGCTCGCCGCCATCTTCAAACTCGGCGGCGCGTCACGGTCCCTCGACGCCGGGCCGATCGCCGCCGACCTCGGGTTCGACCTGGAGCTCCTCGGTTCCCTGTTCGAGGGCGTCGCCGCCCGCAGACTCGTGGAGTTCCGTTACAAGGATCGGCCCCGCCGAGTCCGGCCCTATGGCCTCGTCCATCGATTCGGCCATTGGTATCTCATCGGCCCCGAATCCGGCGACGCCGTCGTCAAGGCGTTCCGGGTCGACCGGATGGAAGGCCAGGCACTCACGGGGGAGCCGGGGTCCTTCGAGCGTCCCACGGGCTTCGATCCCTCGGCAGCGCTCGAGGGTGTCGGAGACGACCCAGGGCAGACCGCGAGGATCCGGTTCGACAACGATGTCGTCGGCGTCGCCCTCAATCGGTCGCGAGCGGCGAGCATCGTCGAGCAGGACGACGAGACCGCGGTCGTGGAGATGCCGGTCGGCTCACGGGTCGGCCTGTTCAGCTGGCTCATCGGCTTCGACGACCGCGCAGAGCTGATCGGCCCCGACGACCTGCGCAACGAGTTCCTCGCATCCCTCGGAGGCGCCCGTGGCGAGTGACCGCACCGCACAGAGGCTGTCACGCATCCTCTCGCTGCTGCCCTTCATCATCGAGCGGGAAGGGGCCACACTCGACGACCTCGTCGAGCGCTTCGGCTACCGCGACACGTCCGACCTGGTCAAGGACCTCCACCTCATCTTCGTGACGGGGCTCCCCGGCTACGGCCCCGGTGACCTCATCGACGTCGACATCTTCGAGGACGAGGTGTTCGTCGACGCCGCCGACTACTTCTCCCGTCCCCTCAGACTCACACCCGCCGAGGCCCTCGGGCTCCTCGCCTCTGGCCTGACACTCCTCGAGTCCGGCCAGGCACCCCCCGCCCTTCGCACGGCCGTCGACAAGCTCGTCGGGGTCGTGGGTGCCGAGGCGGTGGAGGCGGTCCATGTGGACGTTCCCACCCCGCCGGACGTCGAGCGGCTCCGGGCGGCCATCGAGGCGGGGACGGTCGTGCAGATCGGCTACGTCGGCCTCGCCTCGAACGCCCGCACCGTTCGGGAGGTCGAGGGATGGTCCGTCGTGTTCAGCCTCGGCAACTGGTACCTCACGGGGTTCTGCAGGATGGCGGGCGACCGGCGGGTGTTCCGGGTCGACCGGATCGACGCAATCGCGGAGACGGGCGAACCGTACGAGCGGAGGGACGACACACGGGAGGGACCGATCCGATACCGTGCATCGGAGTCCGACAGCCAGGTGACGTTCACCGTGTCGCCGAGGGCACGATGGGTCGCCGAGTACTACCCCGTCGACGCCTCACCCCTCGAGGGCGGGTCACTGAGGATCAGGATGAGCGTGGCAGATCCCCTGGTGGCCGCACGCCTGATGATCCAGCTGGGACCGGACGTGCACGATATCGACGGCGCAGAGGTCGTCGAGGCGATGGAGCGACTCACGGAGAGGATTCGCACCAGATACGCCCGCACCGAATGACTAGCTGACGAATAGTCCTTTATCAGCTGCTCGCTGTGCCGATGTCATTGAGGACACAGGCGCATGGAGCACACTGATGACAACCATTCGAACGACATGCGAGACGTGCGGAGACGTCGAGCTGACGACCTCCGACATCGCTCTCGAGCTCATCGGGTCGGGCAACGAGGGCAGCTACAGGTTCGCATGTCCTTCGTGCTTCAGCCTGCAGCGCCGACCGGCATCCCAGCGAGTCGTGAGCATCCTGCTCGCCACGGGCGTCGCCTACGAGGTCGTGGTCGGTCGAGCACCGATCACGGAGGCCGAGGTCGACGTGTTCGTGGCGATGCTCGAATCCGACGACTGGTTCGGTCGACTCGTCGCCTCCGAAGGCTGACATCGAACCTCCGGGGTGAGGGGCCGCGGATGCCGCCGTCGACGACGGCGGCATCCTCCGCGCCCCGCCGCTGATCGCATCCCGTCCCGCGATCCGCGTCCGTTCCCCTGACACCCGCCGGTCGCTGTGCCTCGGTTCGCGACGCGGCCCACGGTGACACGGATTCACCCCCTACCATCCGTGGCCATGCTCGGTAGCGTCGGATTCGGGGAACTGCTGCTCATCGCGATCATCGCGCTCGTGGTGTTCGGCCCACACCGCCTGCCGGAGATCGCCCGCAGGGTCGGCAAGCTGATGGCACAGGCCCGGAAGGCGACCCAGGAGCTCACGGACGCCCTCGACGCCGAGTACGACGGTGCGACCTCGCCGATCCGTGACCTCCAGTCGGAATACGAGGCGACCAGGCGCCAGATCACGGACTCGGCAGCGAAGATCACCGGCACGATGGCATCGCAGTCCTCGTCGCCGTCGGACGTCACGGGCGCCGATCCCACGGGCGAAGGCCCACTCCGCCCTCCCACCGGGACCGAGGACCTGCTCGGGAACCGCACGTCGATCGGGCGTGACGGCGATCACGCGGATGAGGGGGAGTTGGGAGGGACCGGGCCCGCGGAGGGAGCCGTCGCCCCCGATGCATCCGGGCCGGATGGAGCCGATCCGATCGGCCGGCCGGGGAACGCGGCATCGTGACCGCTGTGTCCCGCATGCCGATGATGGACCACCTCGGGGAACTGAGGACACGGCTGATCAAGGTCCTCATCGCCCTCGCGGTGACCACCGTCATCGCCTTCGCGTTCTCGGACCAGCTCCTCGACTTCCTCATCCGTCCCTATCGGGTCGCAGAGCCCGACACCGCCCTCGCGTACTTCCGCCCCACCGAGGCCTTCTCCACCGTGATGCGGGTCTCGCTCTTCGGCGGTCTGATCCTCGCCTCCCCCGTGATCCTCTACCAGATCTGGCGCTTCGTCGCCCCGGCGCTGACCAAGCGGGAGAAGCGATGGGCCTATCCACTCACGGCGATCTTCGTCTCGCTGTTCATCGCCGGGTGTGCGGTGGGATACCTGGCCCTCGAGCGTGGCCTCGTCTTCCTCCTCGACTTCGGTGGCGATGCGCTGGTGCCCGTGATCGGAGCCGAGGAGTACCTGCGCTTCACGACGCGGTTCATCCTCGCGTTCGGCATCGCCTTCGAATTCCCCGTGTTCCTGTTCGCCGCCGCGGCGTTCGGTGCGATCTCGAGCAGCACCCTGCGATCCAACCGGCGGTGGGCGATCCTCGTCATCCTCATCACTGCCGCAGTGATCACCCCCTCGGGGGATCCCCTGACCATGTTGATGCTCGCGATCCCGATGTACTTGCTGTACGAGGTGACGATCGTCGCGATCCGAGCCATCCTGAAGACATGACCACCGTCCCGACCCTCGTGCTCGAACGGTTCTACGACGAGCTCGACTTCGAGCCCGACCCATATCAGCGTGACGCACTGTCGTCGGTCGCCGCGGGGAGATCCGTCGTGGTCACCGCCCCGACGGGCGCCGGCAAGACCCTCGTCGCGGACGGGGCGGTCGCCATGACCATGGCGGCCGGTACGCGGGCGTTCTACACGACCCCGATCAAGGCCCTCTCCAACCAGAAGTACTTCGACCTCCTCGCCGTGTACGGGCAGGAGTCCGTCGGGCTGCTCACCGGCGACAACGTGATCAACGGTGACGCCCCCATCGTCGTGATGACGACCGAGGTGCTCAGGAACATGATCTACGAGCGCTCGGTCGCGCTCGACCGACTCGGCGTGGTCATCCTCGACGAGGTGCACTATCTCGCCGATCGTTCGAGGGGATCGGTGTGGGAGGAGGTGATCATCCACCTCGACCGCCACGTGCCACTCGTGTGCCTCTCGGCGACGATCGCGAACGCCGAGGAGTTCACCGCGTGGGTCACCGCGCGGCGTGGACCCACCGACCTGATCCTCGAGGATCACCGTCCCGTGCCACTGACCTCGATGTACATGCTGAGGGATCGCAACAGGGACGGGGGCATCCACATGCTGCCGGTGTTCGCGAGGAACGGACGACCGAACCCTGCGATCGGGAAGCTGCTCGCCCACTCGAAGGGAAGGCACCAGCGGTTCTCGACGCCCCGACGGGTGGAGGTCGTGAGGGCGTTGTCCGGGGACGATCTCCTGCCCGCCATCTACTTCGTGTTCTCCCGCAAGGGGTGCGATCACACCGCCGAGCAGATCGCGGGCGCCGGGCTCGAGCTCACCGATGCCGACGAACGTGCGGAGATCAGGGCCATCGCCGCAGAGCACGTCGCCCACCTGTCGGAGACCGATCTCACCGTCCTCGGCTACGAGCGGTGGCTCTCCATCATCGAGCGAGGTGCAGCAGCCCACCACGCCGGCCTCGTGCCCGCCTTCAAGGAGGCCGTCGAAGAGCTCTTCCTCAAGGGCCTCCTCAAGGTCGTTGCGGCGACCGAGACACTCGCCCTCGGCATCAACATGCCTGCGAGGACCGTGGTGCTCGAGTCGCTCAGCAAGTTCAACGGGGAGAGCCATGAACTGCTGCAACCGAGCGACTACACGCAGCTGACCGGCAGGGCAGGGCGGAGGGGCATCGACGAGCACGGCACGGCCGTGGTGCTCCACAGCTCCTACGTGCCGTTCGAGCGGGTCAGCGGGATCGCCGCCGCCGGCGCGAACCCCCTGCGGTCCTCGTTTGCGCCGACGTACAACATGACGGCGAACCTCATCGCGCGGTACGACGAGTCGCGGGCACACGAGCTCCTCGCCGCCTCCTTCGCCGCGTTCGCCGAGGAGCAACGGAACGCCCAGCTCGCCGAGCATCTCGCGGAGCGACGACGCGACCTCGAGACCTTCCGTGAGGCGGCGACATGCGACAAGGGCGACATCTGGGCCCTCGCATCGGGTGGTGAATCCCCCAAGCCGCCGAAGGCGAATACCAGGCTCGTCGCGCCCGGCTCCGTCGTCGAGGTGGGCGCCCAACGATCGATCGTGCTCGGGAGGTCGTGGGGCGGAGGCGACCCACGCCTCGATCTCGTCGACCGCTCGGGCTTCCTCGCACGCACGAGGACTCGGGACCTCCCCAGGGGGACGGTCATCCTCGGGGCCGTTTCGCTGCCGACGCCCGTGCGTGTCTCCGACACGGCCTATCGCAAGGAGGTCGCACGGGCGCTCGACGCCTTCATCCCCGACGAGCGGCCCGTCCCCCTGTTCGGTGGACCCGACTCCCCGGTGCTGTCGTGTCCGGACCTCGACACCCACCTCCACTGGGTCGATCGGGCCCAGCGGGTCGAACGCGACATCCGGAGGCTCGAGCGTCGCATCGCGCGAGCCCAGGCGATCGACGTCGTCACGGACTTCGATCGCCTGCATCGCGTCCTCGACCGGCTCGGCTATACCCGGCGATGGGAGCTGCTGGAACCGGGCGAGTCGCTTCGACGCCTCTACAACGAGCTCGATCTGTTGCTCTCCGAGTCCATGCGCGCAGGGGTCTTCTCAGGACTCGACCCCGAGGAGTTCGCCGCGATCCTCTCGGTGTTCACCTACGAGTCGCGGGGAGGGGAGGTCCCTGCCTTCCCGACGGCTGCGTTCGCCCGGATGCCGCTGGAACGCATCGAGGAGATCTCCGACCGGATCGCCCAGCTCGAGGAGGACGAGGGCCTCGAGCCATCACGGCTCCCGGACGTGGGTCTCGTCGACACGATCCACGGATGGGCCCACGGTCTCGACCTCGTGGACCTCTTCGACGAGGAAGACGTCCGTGCGGGGGACTTCGTACGCGCCGCCCGCCAGGTGCTCGACCTCCTGCGACAGGTCCGCGACGGCTATCCGGAGACGAGGGCGATCGCGCAGGCGGCGATCGATCGGATCGACCGCGGCATCGTCGACACGGGACTCGGCCCATGACGTGGACCGTCATCGTCAACGCGAACGCAGGCGCCGGTCGTGCGGTGTTCGATGACGTTCGTGCCGGGGTCCGGGCACGACACCTCGAGGCGCGGATGCACCGCACGACCGACGTCCGCGACGTGGACACCATCGTCCGCGAGGGCATCGCCGACGGTGAGCGGCGTTTCGTCGCCGTGGGGGGAGACGGCACGATCCACCACCTCGTGAACGCGCTCATGGCCCATCGTCCCGATGGCACGCGTGTCACGTTCGCCGTGGTACCGACGGGCAGCGGCAGCGACTTCGTCAGGACGTTCGGACGCGCGCGCGATGACATCGGCGCGGCGCTGGATCGTCTCGTCACACCGGACCTGTATGCCGTCGATGTCGGCGTCCTGACCGGGTCCTTCGGTACCCGCCACTTCATCAATGCCGCCAATGCAGGTATCGCCGCGGCGTCCGTCGAGCGCGCAGGCCGGCTCCCGTCCGGCCTTGGTTCGCTGAAGTACACCGCAGCCTTCTGGCTGGCCCTCGCGCGGTTCCCGAGGGCCGCGATCGACGTCGCGGTCGACCGCCATCACTTCGAGGGTGACGCGATCAACGTGGTGGTCGCCAACGGGCAGTTCTTCGGGGGAGGACTGAACATCGCCCCGAGGGCGACGCTGGCCGATGGCGAGTTCGACGTCCAGGTCTTCTCGGGGCCGAAGCGGAACGCGTTCGTCATCATGCCGCGCCTCGCGATGGGGAGCCACCTCACCCATCGCGCCGTGCGCAGGTACGTCGGTGGGACCGTGACCATCGCGTGCCCTCCACAGTGGCCGATCGAGGCGGATGGCGAACTCCTGGGGACGGGTCCGGTGTCGCTGTCGGTCGTTCCCGGTGCCCTCGATTTCGTCACCTGAGATCGCGGTCGATTCCCATCGACAAGCGAGTATGCTCCGCGCCGCCGCAAGGAGAAGTGGGAACATGGCAGACGATCCGAACGACGATTTCGATGCGGATGACGTCGACGACGACGCGGACGCCGATGTCGTCGACGAGGATTTCGACGATGAGCTCATCGATGACGAGGACGAACTCGACCTGTCCGATGAGAGCCTCGTGGTCGTCGATGACGACGCGGACGACGACGAGGACGACGCGGACGACGCGGATGACGACGCGGACGACGATGAGGACGACGAGGCACTCGATGAGCTCGAGGCCGAGGAGCTCGAGATGCTCACCGACGACGAGTCGATCGAGACCCTCGTCGTCGACGAGGCCGCCGAATTGCGTGCGATCCGACGAGCCGAGATCGCGATGGAGGGCGAGGTCGTCGATGGCGCCGCTGCCGACGAGTTCGTGTGCACGAGCTGCTTCCTCGTGAAGAAGACGAGCCAGCTCACGAACAAGCGCAAGCGCATTTGCAGGGACTGCGCCGCCTGACACACTGACTTCAGGGCCATGGGGATCCGGCCGATACACCCCCCATGGATTCCTTCAGCTTGCACGTCCTGGTCATCGTGCCGACCTACAACGAGCGGGACAACCTCCCCGGCATCATCGAGGCGGTCCGATCACACGGATACGACGTCCTCGTGGTCGACGATGCCTCACCCGACGGCACGGGCGCCCTCGCTGACGAGTACGCACGCACCGACGAAGGCGTCCACGTCCTTCACCGCACCGTCAAGGAGGGCCTTGGGCCCGCCTATGCGGCAGGGTTCGCGCGAGGTCTCGACCTCGGGGCCGAGATCCTGTGCGAGATGGACGCAGACTTCTCCCATGATCCCGCGGATCTCCCGCGACTGGTCGCTGCGATCCTCGACGGAGCCGACCTCGCCATCGGCTCGCGGTACGTGCCGGGGGGCGGCACCGACGGGTGGCCGTGGCACCGCAGTTTGCTGTCGCGGGGCGGCAATCGTTACGCCGCGGCGATGCTCGGCATGTCCGTGCGGGATGCCACGGCCGGCTTCCGAGCCTTCAGGGATACGACCGTCCGCAAGATCGACCCCGGAACCTGCAAGGCCTCCGGATACGGCTTCCAGGTCGAGATGGCGTGGAGGACGGAGTCGGCGGGGCTGCGGATCGACGAGGTCCCCATCACCTTCCGCGATCGCGTCGTCGGCACCTCGAAGATGAGCCTCCGGATCGCTGCGGAGGCCATGTGGCTGGTCACGGTGTGGGGAGCGCAGCGAGCCCTCGATCGGGCCGGGTCCTAGGCCGATCCTCCCCGCTACGCTCCGGCCGATGCACCTCTCGGTCCGGCCCGCGGTGAACGCGGACATCTTCACACTCGTCTCCATGTACGGCGAGATGGAGCGCGAGCAGGTGGAGCGCAAGCCCATCTGGGCCCTCACGGACGGTCTGGACGAACGCTTCGACATGTCGCTGTTCCACGCCATCTCACAGGACGAGTCATTCGTCCTCGTCGGGGAGATCGACGGCGTCACCGTCGGGTTCCTGTGGGCGACGATCGAGCCGATGCTCAACCGGGCGGGTGGATCCAGGCTGGGACGCATACGGCTCCTCTACACGGAGCCCGAAGCTCGCGGCGTCGGCATCGGGCACCTGATGCTCGAGACGGTGCGTGCAGAGCTTCGGGCCCTCGACATCCACCACTTCGATGCTCCCGTCGGCCCCGGACAGCGTGCCGCGAAGAACTTCTTCGAGGCGCACGGATTCGCCGCCCGATCGATCATCATGCACAGCGCCGACGCCCCGCACGAGGATGACTGACCCCGACTGGCCACTCGAGGCCATCGATCTGACGGTGGAGTTCATCCGGAACGCCTGCGTCAACACGGGCGACCCCGCCTCCGGCAACGAGATCGCCTCCGTGGCCACGATCCAGCGATACCTCGACGACGCGGGCACGGTGATCGAGCCCCTTCCGGGACGCGCCTCGGTCGTGTACCGGCTTCCGGGAACCATCAGCGGAGCACCCTCGCTCCTCATGATCCCGCACCTCGATGTCGTGCCCGCGACCGACGTCGGGTGGACGCACCCCCCATTCGCCGGTGTTCGCCGCGAGGGCGTGATCTGGGGTCGGGGCGCGGTGGACATGCTCAACGTCACCGCGGCGATGGTCACCGTGTTCAAGGCCCTCCGCGACGGCCGCCTCCCCGCTCCCTCGGGGGACGTGATCCTCGCCGCGGTGGCGGACGAGGAAGCAGGCGGCCAATTCGGCGCCCACTACCTGGTCGACCACCATTGGGACCTGATCGCCTGTGACTTCGTGCTCACCGAGGTCGCCGGACCGACCCTCCTCGAGGGCTCGGCCCCCGCGCTTCCGGTGACGGTCGCGGAGAAGGGACCGTCGTGGCGGACCTTCACATCGTCCGGGATCGCAGGGCACGGCAGCCAGCCGTATGCCAGGTCGAACGCGGTCCTCACGCTGTCCGAGGCCTTCCACAGGATCGGAGCGACCGCCCAGCCCGTGGCCATCACGGACGAGTGGCGACGCTTCGTGCGCTTCCTCCCCGTCGACGAGACCACTGCGGCGTTGCTCTCGGAGCCCGATACGGTCGATGACGCGATCGGCGCCCTCGCCGAGGTCGATCCGACCCTCGCGCGTTGGGTCCATGCATGCACGCACCTGACCTTGTCCCCGAATGTCATCGGCGGCGGCGACAAGGCCAACGTCGTCCCTGCGTCGGCGTCCGGTGAGGTCGATATCAGGGTCCTCCCCGGACAGGATGCGACCGACATCGAGGACCACCTCAGGAAGGTGCTGGGACCGGACTTGTACGACCGACTCGACATCGCCCCCGTCCACGAGATGATGGCGAACGGCTCGAGACCGGAGGGGCTCCTCTGGGAGGCGATCGCCGATGCGGCGGAGGACCACCTCGGGTTCCGGACGCTCGCGCCGACGATGACGCCGGTGACGACCGATGCCAGGTTCTTCCGCGAGCGCGGCATCCCGTCGTTCGGTGTGGGACTGTTCGATGGGAGCGTCACCTTCCCCCAGATGCTGGAGATGTTCCACGGAACGAATGAGCGCGTGTCGGAGGCGTCCGTGGCCATGACCGCCTCATTCCTCGGCTCGACCATCGAGAACCTGTCCCGCCGCATACGGGAGGGATCGTGATCCGACGTGCGGGCGACGATGTGGGGGAGTGGCGATGACGCCGAAAGGGGTCGTGGTGCTCGACCTCGACGGCGTGCTGTACCTCGATTCGCACGGTGTCCCCGGGGCGGGTGAGGCCCTCAGGCGGCTCGAGGGTGCGGGCTGGCGCCTCCTCTTCGCGACCAACAACTCGACGAAGACGCCCGCCATCGTGGCCAGGCACATCCGAGAACGCACGGGCTACGCCGCTCGCAGCGAGGACGCTGTGACGTCGGCCATGGCTGCGGCGACCTTTGCGGCGTCCACGGCGAGGTCCGCCCTCGTCGTGGGCTCCGACGCCCTCCGCAGCGAGGTCGAGGCTGCCGGGGTGCGAGTCGTCGATACTGGTCCCACATCCCCCGATGCCGTGATCGTCGGACTCGACACCGGCGTGACCTACCGGGACATCGACCGAGCCGCACGGGCGATCAGGGCTGGCGCAACCTTCATCGCCACCAACGTCGACCCGACGTATCCGACGCCGGACGGCCTCGCGCCGGGCGCCGGCTCGATCGTCGCCGCCGTGGCGACCGCCTCCGGCGCGCACCCGATCTCGTGTGGCAAGCCGGGCGAGGTCTTCAGCGCCCTCATCCTGGAGAAGCTGCCGTCGGGGGGCGGACATCCCGTATGGGTCGTCGGTGACCGACCCGACACGGACATCGCGCTCGCGAAGGCACATGCCTGGTCCTCCGTCCTCGTGCTGAGCGGCGTCACCACTGCCGACGACGAGGTGCCTCCCGAGTACACCCCTGACGCGATCGCCGCCTCGATCGTCGAGGTCCCCGCCATCATCGATGCATCCCTCGCTCGGGCCGCTGCAGGGGGATAATGCCTCCATGGACGAAGGACCGAACGACCCCCGCGACCCCATCGAACAGCTCCAGGCGGCCCTCGAGGCGTCGGATGCCGCTGATGCCCCCGACATCGCAGAGGCGATCGCCGCGACACTCGGTGAGCGACTCGATCCCGACGCACCGGACCCTGCACCGTCGGGCGACGAGGAGGCGAGGCCCTGACCAGGCGCAGGCTCGACACCGAGCTCGTCAGGCGGAAGCTCGTCGGCTCGCGCACCGAGGCCCGAAGGGCGATCGACGCAGGACTCGTCCGTGTCGGGTCGACGCCCGATCCGAAGGCGTCCACGATGGTCGCACCCGGCGATCCCGTCCATCTGGTCGAGGCACCCGAGCCGTTCGTGAGCAGGGCGGGCCGAAAGCTCGACACGGCACTGGGCGAATGGGGGATCGACGTGTCCGGTCTCGAGGCCATCGACGTCGGCGCCTCCACCGGCGGCTTCACCGACTGCCTCCTCCAACGCGGCGTACGGTCCGTGACCGCGATGGATGTCGGGTACGGGCAGCTGCACTGGCGACTGCGCAACGATGACCGTGTCAGGGTCGTCGAGCGCCTCAACCTCCGCCACGCCGATCCCGCTGCCCTGGGCGCGCCCTTCGACCTCGTCGTCGCCGATCTGTCGTTCATCTCGCTGTCGACCGTCTCAGGTGCGATCGCCTCGCTCGGGTCGATGGACGCGATCTGGATCCTGCTCATCAAACCGCAGTTCGAGGCCGGCAGGGATCGAGTGGAGCGCGGTGGGCTCGTCACCGACACGACCGTCAGGCGCGACGTGCTCTCGCGCGTGCTCACCGACTTCGCGAGCGCAGGGCTCGGATGTCAGAGGCTCGGGGTATCGTCGATCACGGGAGCGAAGGGGAACGTCGAGTTCATCGGGCTGTTCACGCGACAGCCCCGCACCGTCGGAGAGGACAGGATCGCCATCGTGAGCGAGGAACGCCCGGCATGAGATCCGTGCACCTGGTGACACGGGAGGACAGCCCAGGCCTCGGCGAGGCCGTGGACCATCTGGTCGCGACGCTCGCACGCTTCGGGGTCGACATCACCCCCGATCCCGCGGCCGCCGACCTCGTCCTCGCAATCGGGGGCGACGGCACCGTGCTCTCGGCTGCCGCCATCGCGATGGGCGTGGGCGCACCTGTCTGCGGCATCAACGTCGGCAGAGTCGGCTACCTCGCGGAGTTCGAGGTCGCCGAGATCGATGACCTCGTCGAGGCCATCGCACACGACCGCCACACGATCATGCCCCACAGCGTCGTGGCGGTCGACACGGGTTCCACCACGGCCGTCGCCGTGAACGACGTCGTCGTCGAGAAGGTCGTCAGCCAACGGATCATCGAGGTCGCCGTCTCGGTCAACGGCAGGCCGCTCGCGACCTACCGGACGGATGGGATCATCGTGGCCTCCCCCCTCGGGTCGACCGCATACTCCCTGTCTTCGGGGGGCCCGGTGGTGGATCCGTCCCTCGACGCACTCATCCTCACCCCTGTCGCCCCCCACAGCCTCCTGACGCGGGCTGTCGTCCTCGCCCCCGACGCCGTCGTCACCCTCGAGGTCGCGGTCGACCGGCCCGCCCGGGTCAACGTCGATGGCAGGGAGCTGTGCACGGTGGACCCCGGCGAGGCGGTCACGATCAGGAAGGGCGACACCCCGGTGCGGTTCCTCAGCCTCGGGCGCCACCCCTTCCCGCAGGCCGTGAGGGAACAGTTCGGCCTCGACCATGCGTGAGGGACCGTTCGATGCTCGATGAGATCACGGCCCGCAACCTCGGGCTGATCGCCTCCGCCTCTGTCCGGCTGTCGCAGGGCCTCACCGTGATCACGGGGGAGACGGGGACGGGCAAGACCCTCATGCTCGGCGCCCTGAGGCTGCTGAGGGGGGACAACGCCACGAAGGGGATCATCGGACCTGCCGGAACGCACTCCGAGGTCTCGGCGCGGTTCCTCCACGAGGACGGTCGGGAGCTCGTCCTCAGGCGCACGGTCGATGCCTCGCGTTCGCGAGCGTACGTCGACGGCGCAGCGGCCACCGCGGGCTCACTCGCCGACATCCTGTCGCACGAGGTCGCCATCGTGGGACAGCACGACCAGCTGACCATCGCCACGGCGCAGGGGGTGCGGCGCCTGATCGACCGCACGCCATCGGACGCGATCCACGATGCGATCGATCGGTACCACGACGCGTGGGCCGCCTTCACCGCCGTGAGATCCGAACGCGAAGCCCTCGGCACCGACACCATGGCGATCGAGCGCGAACGCGACATCCTGGCGTACCAGATCGAGGAGATCGATGGTGCGGACCTCGTCGAGGGCGAGGACGACGACCTCAGGGTCACCGTCGAGCGACTCCGCAACGCCGACGCCCTTGCACGCGAGGTCGCTGCGGCGAGGGACCATCTCGGCGACGAAGCCACCACCGCGGGCGTCGACACCGCCATCTCGGCACTGGCGAGGGCCGTTCGGATGGATCCCACACTCGAGCCGCTCCTCCTCCGGGCGCAGGACGTCGCCACCGAGCTCAGCGACGTGGCGGGCGATCTCGCCGCGTACGGTGCGCGCCTGGACGAGGACCCCGACACGCTCGAGCAGGTCGAGGCGCGCCTCGCCGCGATCGCAGCCCTCTCCCGCAAGTACGGATCGACGATCGCGGACATCGTCGCCTTCGGCGACGAGGCGAGGGATCGCCACGGCCGGATCGTCGCGACCCTGGAGGCATCGGCGACCATCGATGCGCGCTTCGACGAGGCGGACAGGGCCGTGCGCGAGGCGGGCATCGCCCTCGCCGCGGCACGCCGACACGAGGGGGAGGAGATCGCCGGGCGGGCCGCTCAGGAGCTCCGGAGCCTCGGCTTCCGAGATCCGGTGGTCGAGATCGTCGTCGAGCCCGCGGATCCGTCGCCGAACGGCACCGACCGGCCCATGGTGAAGTTCGCCTCCGACGCCTCCCTCAAGCCGGGACCGGTGGGCGCCATCGCGTCCGGAGGAGAGCTCAGCAGGCTGATCCTCGCCCTCACCCTCGCCGCCGGGACGTCCGAGGCGTCCGTCCTCGCCTTCGACGAGATCGACGCGGGCATCGGTGGCTCGACCGCCCTCGCGATGGGGGAGCGCCTCGCCGCGCTGGCCGAAGGGCGACAAGTGATCGTGGTGAGCCACTTGCCACAGATCGCCGCGTTCGCCGACGTCCACGTCGTCGTCGAGCGTGAGGGGACCGTGGCCACCGTCAGGGACGTCACCGGCGACGACCGTGCACGTGAACTCGCCCGCATGCTCGCAGGGCTCACCGATTCCGAGAAGGGCAGGGAGCACGCACAGGAGCTGCTCCTGATCGCCTCGGGGAGAGCGGGCGGCCGGTCGTGACGATCGGGTCGTTGGTCCGCGACGACCCACTGGTATCATCCGACCTTCCGAGGCGGAGGACGACGTGACCAAGCACGTGTTCGTGACCGGCGGGGTGACATCGAGCCTTGGCAAAGGCATCACCTCGGCGTCCTTGGGACGACTCCTCAAGGCACGGGGGTACCGAGTCGTACTGCAGAAGCTCGACCCCTACATCAACGTCGATCCCGGCACGATGAACCCGTTCGAGCACGGGGAGGTGTTCGTCACCGACGATGGGGGCGAGACCGACCTCGACCTCGGACACTACGAGCGCTTCGTCGGAGAGAGCCTCAGCAGGGACTCGAACGTCACGACCGGATCGATCTACCAGTCGGTGATCCGCAAGGAACGCAGAGGTGACTACCTCGGAGCCACGGTCCAGGTCATCCCTCACATCACGAACGAGATCAAGGCGCGCATCCGGAAGCTCGGACAACGCGACGACGTGGACGTCGTCATCACCGAGGTCGGTGGCACGGTCGGTGACATCGAGTCGCTGCCCTTCCTCGAAGCGATCAGGCAGGTGCGCAAGGACGTCGGCGAGCAGAACACCTGCTACGTCCACGTGACGCTCGTGCCCTACCTGAGCACGTCGGAGGAGCTCAAGACCAAGCCCACGCAGCACTCCGTGGCGGAACTCCGCAGCAGGGGCATCATGCCGGAGGTCATCGTGGTTCGCTCCGATCGCCCCGTGGACGATTCCGCTCGGCGCAAGATCAGCCTCTTCTGCGACGTCGCCCCCGATGCCGTGATCAATGCGGTCGACGTGCCGAACATCTACGCCGTGCCCCTCGCCCTCCACGAGGCGGGCCTCGACGAGGTGGTGTGCCGTGAACTGAACCTCGACCCCCCGCCCGCCGATCTCGACGGATGGCGGACCATGGTCGCGGAGATGATGGCGCCCGAGAGCACGGTCACGATCGGCATCGTGGGGAAGTACGTCGACCTCCCCGATGCGTACCTGTCCGTCGTCGAAGCGCTCAACCATGCAGGGCGCTCGTCGCGGGTGACCCCCGAGATCCGATGGATCCCCGCCGATGACGTCGACGGGCTCCTCGCCGAGTCGTACCTCGAGGACCTCGACGGCATCCTCGTCCCCGGCGGCTTCGGCATCAGGGGCATCGAGGGCAAGATCCAGTCCATCCGGTATGCGCGGGAGAACGGGATCCCCTTCCTCGGTCTGTGCCTCGGCCTCCAGTGCGCGGTCATCGAGTACTCCCGCAACGTCATCGGCCTCCCCAAGGCCCACTCGAGCGAGTTCGATCCGATGACGCCCGATCCCGTGATCGACCTCATGGAGTCCCAGAAGGACGTGTCGGACAAGGGTGGGACGATGCGCCTCGGCCTCTACCCGGCGAAGCTCGCGCCCGAGAGCCTCGCACGGTCGCTGTACGGCAAGGAGGTCGTCTACGAGCGGCACCGCCATCGCTGGGAGGTCAACAACCGCTATCGGAACCAGCTCGAACAGGCGGGCCTCTCCCTGTCCGGTATGAGCCCCGACGAGCGGCTCGTCGAGTTCATCGAGCTCCCCGGGCATCCCTTCTTCATCGCGACGCAGGCGCACCCCGAGCTGGTCTCGCGGCCTGACGAGCCGCACCCGCTGTTCGACGGATTCGTCGCTGCCGCCAAGGAGCACGGAGCCCGCGTCGCGAGGGATGCCGCGCACGTGCCCATCGCAGATCACTCGCGTTGACGGATCACCCGGCGTTCACGACGACCCAGGTGACCGACGTCGTCGACGTCGGATTCCTCAGGGTGCAGGTGCGGGAGATCGAGACACCGTCGGGCTCGACGATCGAAAGGGTCGTGGTGGTACATCCGGGCGCCGTCGCCGTCGTGCCCGTCATCGACGGCGATGTCATCCTGATCGAGCAGTATCGGGCCCCTGCCGAGGCCTTCGTGCTGGAGATCCCCGCTGGGAAGATCGACGACCCACTCCACGACCACGCCGACACGGCCCGCAGGGAGCTCGAGGAGGAGACGGGCTACACGGCGCTCCACCTCACGTGGCTCACGGAGCTGTGGACGACGGTCGGCTTCTCGGACGAGCGCATCACGATCTTCCTCGCCGAGGGACTCTCCGACGGCCATCGGAGCCCCGTGGGGGCCGAGGAGGAGGCGGCGCGCATCGTGCGGATGCCCCTCGACGAGGCCGTCGCAATGGTGAGGGCGGGGGCCATCGTGGACGCCAAGACGATTGCGGGCATCCTCCTCGCGGCGATGCATCGTGGATCTGCCTGAGCACGCGCACGACTTCCTCGCGTCGGTGAGCGCCGAGCGCGGCCTGTCGCGCAACACGGCTGACGCGTACCGGAGGGACCTCGCACAGTACCAGGCGACCGTCGCCGCATCGGGGGGCTCGCCCACGGAGGACGTCGTACGCGATCACCTGGCAGGGCTACGGGACGCAGGGCTGCGGGCCACGTCGATCGCGAGGAAGCTCGCCGCCATCCGCGCCTACCACCGATTCCTCGTCGTGGAGGGCCTGGCGACGACGGATCCCACGGCGACCATCGACGCCCCCACACGCCCTCGCAGCCTGCCGAAGGCGCTCCCGGTGGAGCAGATCGTCGCAGTCCTCGAACACCCGCAACCCTCAACCCCCGTTGGACGGAGGGATCGCGCGGTCCTCGAGTTCCTGTACGCGACGGGGTGCCGAGTCGGTGAACTCGTCCTCGTCGACCTCCACGACGTCGACCTCGATACCCGCACAGCCCTCCTGAGGGGCAAGGGGGACAAGGAGCGCATGGTCCCGGTTGGATCCCACGCCGCGGCGGCGATCGCGGCATGGTTGCCCGACAGGCTCGCGATGCGCACCGCAGGGCGTGACCCCGGTGCCCTCTTCCTCAGCACGAGGGGCAACAGGCTCAGCCGCCAGGCGGTGTGGCGCATCGTGAAGCTGCACGGTACGGGTGCCGGGATCGGCGCCTCGCAGTTGTCGCCGCACGTGTTCAGGCACTCCGCTGCGACCCACATGGTCGAGGGCGGCGCCGATCTGCGAACGGTCCAGGAATTGCTCGGCCATGCGAGCCTCGCCACCACACAGATCTACACGAAGGTGACGCCGGAACACCTCCGCGAGGTCGTACTCACGAGCCACCCGAGGGGCCGGTAACCCGTGAATTCCCGCGTGCGCCCGCTATCGTTCGATGCACGGGCCACCACGACCACGACCGGTGCGCTCGAAGGATCGGGAGGTAGCAATGACCACGGTTGATCGCGCCAAGGCGGCGGCGACGCTCCAGGCTGAGCGGGAGCGACTCGTGCACCAGCTCTCCGTGCTGGGCGCAGACGAGGCGGGCGCGCTGACCGGCGAGATCGACTTCGGCGACGCGTTCGCCGACGCGGGAGCGGCGACTGCGGAACGCACCGAGACCATCGGCATCGTCGACAACCTCAAGCACCAGCTCGACGACGTCAACGCCGCCATCTCGAAACTGGATGCGGGCACGTACGGGATCTGCGACCGCTGCGGCAACGACATCGGCGCCGATCGGCTCGAGTTCCGCCCCATGTCGGTGCTGTGCATCGACTGCAAGTCGAAGAGCTGACGCCGGGAGGCCCGGCCCGGTGCCCCACCTCGTCCGTCGCTTCTTCGGATTCGTCACGGCCAGGCCCCTCGCACCGTCCGAGCAGAGGTTCGTCGCAGCGACGCTCCCCCCTGCGCTGGCCGACCTGTTCTTCTCCCAGCCGTACCAGGACCAGCGCCACGCCTTCGATGTCGCCACCCATGTGGACGACCCGAAGGTCCTCGAGGCCGCCCTCCTCCACGACGTCGGCAAGGCACGCTCGGGTCTCGGCGCCGTCGGCCGCTCCCTTGCGACCATCTGGGGGGCCACGGGGCTTCCCATACGGGGGCGCTGGAGCATCTACCTCGCACACGGTCGCCTCGGCGCCGACATGCTCGCCGAGCGTGGAGCCACACGCCTGACGGTGTCGTTCGCCCGGCACCATCCGGGCCCCGTCCCGCAGGGCATCGACGCCCGGCAGTGGCGTGCGCTCGCCGCCGCGGACGACGCGTGACATTGCCGATGGTCAGCCGTGCAAGCCAATAGCATGGCCTCCACATGACGTTCGAAGTGCGCACACGGGTGTTCGAGGGACCCCTCGACCTCCTCCTCCAGCTCATCACCTCGCATCAGGTCGAGATCACCGAGATCAGCCTGGTCGAGGTGGTCAACGAGTACCTCGCGTTCCTCGACGAGCTTCGTGACCTCGATCTCGAGGTCACGAGCGAGTTCCTCCTCATCGCTGCGACGCTCATCCAGCTCAAGGCACGTCGACTCCTCCCAGAGAACGAACCCGTCGATCTCGACGAGGAGCTCGCCCTGGCAGAGGAACGGGACCGGCTCCTTTCGCGCCTGCTCGCGTGCCTGACCTTCAAGGATGTCGCCGCAGTGCTCGTGCATCGGATGGACGCCGCCGAACGCCGGCTGGGACGTGCCGTGGGGCTCCCTGACGACATCGTCCCCCCCGCACCCGACGTCATCATCCCGGTCGACATCGAGGGGTTGGCACGACTCGCCGAACGTGCCTTCGAGTCACCATACGAGGAGCCGGATCTCGACCATCTCGACCTCGACCTTCCCTCCGTCCAGGACGCGATGGTGGATCTCCAGGGCAGGATGGCGGCGGTCGCGACAGCCGAGTTCGACGAGGTCGTGGCGCACTGCTCCCGCGACGTCGAGGTCGTCGCCTACTTTCTCGCCCTCCTCGAACTCGCGAGGTGGGGGATCGTCCGTGTCTCACAGGACCTGCCCGAGGGGGCGATCGCGATCCGGTACGACGCCGATGCCGCCGAGACGCGGTTCGCCGAGCTCGTCGGAGGGGAGGCGGAGGCGTGAACGATCTCGCCCGAATCATCGAGGCGATCCTGTTCGTCGCCGACGCACCCGTCACGGCAGCCGAGCTGGCCGAGGTGACGGAGCGGCCCCTCGCCGATGTCGACGACGCCCTCATCGAGATCGCCACCCACCTCTCGAAGGACCACGGCATCGAGCTGGCGGCCGTTGCAGGCGGATGGCGCCTCTACACCGTCCCCGACGTGCGCGACCACCTGGAGCGGTATGCATCGTCGGATCGCTCGCGCAGGCTGTCGAAGGCCGCAACCGAGACCCTCGCGGTGATCGCCTACCGCCAGCCCGTGTCCAGGGGCCAGGTCACCGAGATCCGTGGCGTGGACTCCGAGCAGGCGATCCGCACCCTCGAACGCAGGGATCTGGTGCAGGAGATCGGCAGGGCACCCGGTCCCGGCCAGGCCGTGCTGTACGGGACGACTCCCCTGTTCCTCGAGAAGATGGGCCTCGCCTCCCTCTCCGATCTGCCACCACTGGCCGATCATGTGCCACCTGCCCAGATCATGGAGACACTGGAGATGCCGTTGCGACCGGAGCCACCATCGAACGACTCAACAAGCTGATCGCACGGGCGGGCCACGCATCGAGACGGAAGGCCGACATCCTCATCGCATCGGGCCGCGTCGCGGTCGATGGAGAGACGGCCGGCATCGGGGATCGCATCGATCCCACCACTGCCAAGGTGACGATCGACGGTGTGCGGATACCCCTCGATCCCTCGTCTGCCACATGGCTCGTCTACAAGCCCGTCGGTGTCGTCTCGACCATGTCGGATCCCCAGGGCCGGCCCACGGTGCGCGACCTCGTACCCCCCGACCCCGTGACGAACCCCGTGGGGCGCCTCGACCTGCACTCCGAGGGCCTCATGCTCATGACGAACGACGGTGACCTGGCCCTGGTCGTCACGCACCCGCGCTACGGCGTGCCGAAGACCTATCACGTCCTCGTGCCCGATCGTGCCGACCCTCGCGATCTCACGCGCCTCACCGAGGGCGTCGAACTCGACGACGGCATGGCGAGAGCCGAATCCGCTCGGATCGTTAGCGCCTCGGGCGGTCGTACGATCGTCGAGATCGTCCTCACCGAGGGGCGGAAGCGGGAGGTACGGAGGATGTTCGACGCACTCGAGCTTCCGATCGACCGCCTCGTGCGAACGGCCATCGGTCCGATAGCGGATCGGACCCTCGCACCGGGACAGCATCGACCGCTGACCCATGGGGAGATCTCATCGTTGTACCGGTACGCACGGCACGAGGAGATCCGTGACTGACCTGTCCATCTCGGGCCCGGGAGGGCCCTTCGATGCCACCATCGCAGTGCCCGGCGACAAATCGCTGTCGCACCGGGCCCTGTTGTTCGCCGCGATCGCCTCCGGTGACAGCCTCGTCACGGGAATCGGGACCGGCCAGGACGTCCGCTCGACCATGATGGCCCTCAGGGCACTCGGGGTCGACATCGAGGGTGACAAGGTGCGCTCGCCCGGCATCGCGGGGTGGACGTCACCCGACGTCCCCGTCGATTGCGGCAACTCCGGCACCACGATGCGGTTGCTGGCCGGTGCACTGTCGACGTCGCGGGTCCACGCAGAGCTCATAGGGGATGTGTCCCTTCGATCCCGACCGATGCGCCGCCTCCTCGACCCGCTCCGTGCCCTCGGCGGCGTCATCGACACCAGCCCATCCGGTACGGCGCCGCTGTCGGTGGGTCCGGCGGATGCCGTGGTACCGGCGGACGTGGTCATCCCGATGGCGTCGGCCCAGGTGCGCTCGGCATTCGAGATCGCCGCCCTGGCCGGCGGGGCACCGTCGTCCATCGACTCGCCCCCCGGCTTCAGGGATCACACCGAGCGATGGCTGTCGGCCGTCGGAAGGGGCGAATGGCTGTCCGAGACGAGGTTCAGGGTCCTCCCCGGACCGCTGCTGCCCGCCAGATACGAGATCCCGGGGGATCCGTCCTCTGCCGCCTATCTGTGGGCGTGCGCCGCGATCCAGCCCGGCGCCTCGGTCGCGACCCCGACGATCTCGCTCAACCCGGGACGCCTCGGCTTCCTCCAGGTACTCGACGAGATGGGTGCGACGATCGAGGCGACCGTGACCGGTGACATCGGAGGCGATCCCGTCGGCGACGTGCGCGTCCGCGGTGGCGACCTTCGAGGCATCAGGATCGACGGGTCGCTCGCCGCCTCCTCCCTCGACGAGCTCCCCCTCGTGGCCGTCGTCGCCGCGTATGCCGAGGGCGTGACGTCGGTGCGGGATGCCGAGGAGCTCAGGGCGAAGGAATCCGATCGCATCGCTGCCGTCGTGGACATGATCCGCGCCCTCGATGGGGGCATCGAGCCCACGGACGACGGCTTCGACGTGGTCGGCACGGGATTCCTCTCGGGCGGCACGGTTCCCACCCACCGGGACCACCGGATCGCGATGTCCGCTGCCGTCGCCGCCACTCGAGCCGACGGGCCGGTGGTCATCGAGGAGGCCGAGGTCGCCTCGGTGTCATGGCCCGGCTTCTACTCGACCCTGGAGGGGCTGTGGTCATAGCCATCGACGGACCGGGAGGCGTCGGCAAGAGCACGGTGTCGCGAGCGGTCGCATCCATTCTCGGGCTCGCCTACCTCGACACCGGAGCGACCTATCGCGCCGCGACGCTCGCCATCATCGAGAACGACGTGAACACCGCCGACGAGGACGCGATCCTCGAGGAGCTGTCCGAGCATGCGATCGGGTTCGAAGCCGGCACGATCTACCTCGACGGCAGGGACGTGTCAGGCCATGTTCGCTCCGACGAGGTCACCTCGGCCGTGAGCGAGGTGTCCGCACATCCTCGGGTGAGGGAGCGCATCGTCGGACTCCAGCGGGACTGGGTCGCGGCCCACGGCGGCACCGCCGTCGTGGAGGGTCGCGACATCGGAACCGCGGTCTTCCCCGAGACCCCCATCAAGGTGTTCCTGACGGCGCGCCCGGAGGTGCGGGCCGCCCGGCGTGCAGGTGACGACGAGGCAGCGGGCGCCCCGGTCGAGCACGTCGCTCAGGCGCTCGAAGCCCGCGACCGGGCGGATGCGTCACGCGACACCTCGCCGATGCGGCCCGCGGACGACGCCGTCATCATCGATACCAGCGACCGGACCATCGACGACGTCATCCGCTCGATCCTCGAGCTCGTCGGCCGGAGCCGGTGACAGCGCCGCCCGCCCGTCGCAGCTCAGACGCCCAGCAGGGAGAGCGCCTCGGTCGCTGAGAAGTCCCTGTCGTTCTCGATCGGCCCCTGCGCTCCCGGCACGCGACACGCGACCCCTCCCTCCACGAGGGCCTGGAGGGCCGACATGAACCGGCGGAGCTGGGGCGGAAGGGGGAAGTACTCGTCCTCCTCGGTGACCCTGACGAGCTCGACACCCTCGGTCGGCGCGACCCTGGCGATCACGTCCTGCACCCGCTGGTCGGGAGCGGACGCTCCCGCCGTCACGCCGACGACCTCGACGCCGTCGAGCCACGCGGGGTCGACGCCCTCGGGCCCGTCGACCCGATGGGCGGGGACGCCGGCATTGCGACCGACGCGCACGAGTGCCTGGGTGTTCGAGCTGTTCTCCGACCCGACCACCAGGAGCAGGTCCGCTTCCATGGCAAGCCGCTGGATGGCGATCTGGCGATTGGTCGTCGCATAGCAGAGGTCGCTCTTGCGGGCGGTCCACAGCGAGGGAAACCGCACCCGTGCGTCGTCGAGCACGTCCTCCCACTCGTAGAGGCCGAGCGTCGTCTGTGCGAGGAGCGCGACCTTGTCGTCGTCGCGGGCCGTGAACGCGCCAAGCCCGATCCTCGGGTCCACGAGCCGGGCGGACGTGGGCGCCTCGGCGATCGCCCCGACGGCCTCGTCGTGGCCCTCGTGGCCCACGTAGATGATGTCGTACCCCTTGTCCGCCATGCGCCGAACCTCGTGGTGCACCTTGGTCACCAGGGGGCAGACCGCATCGACCATCACCGCCGCACGGGACTCGGCGCCCGCGACGACCTCGGGGGCGGAGCCGTGGGCGGAGAGCATCACGGGTCGGCCCTCCGGCACTTCGACGATGTCATCGACGAATACCACGCCCGCCCGCTCGAAGGCGGCGACGACGGCGGCGTTGTGCACGATCTCGTGGTAGCAGTACACGGGTGGTTCGAAGACCTTGACCATCCACGTGAGTGACTTGATCGCCATCTCGACGCCCGCGCAGAAGCCCCTCGGTTCGGCGAGAAGCACGGTGCGGACCATGGCCGGAGGTTAGGTGTCGGACCGACCATCACCGACCACCACCGGTAGGCTTCCGGCGACCATGTCACTCCCCACTGTCCTCGAGGTGCTACCCGGAACCCCCGCCGACTCGGCAGGGGTCGCGCCCGGTGACGCGCTCATGTCGGTGAACGGCATCGTGCCGAACGACGTGATCGAGTACCAACAACTCATCGACGACCCCGATCCGGTCTTCGTGCTCCAGCGTGACGACATGGTGTTCTCCACCGTGATCGAGAAGGCCGAGGGGGAGCCGATCGGCCTTCGCCTCAGCTCGTCGATCTTCGACAGGGTCCAGACCTGCGACAACCACTGCGAGTTCTGCTTCATCTACCAGCTGCCACCTGGCATGCGTCGATCGCTGTACCTCAAGGACGACGACTACCGCCTCTCGTTCCTGTACGGCAACTTCACGACCCTGACCCGATTCACGGAGCTCGACCTCGCCCGCGTCGTGGAGGACAGGCTCGGCCCTCTCTACGTGTCGATCCATGCGACGGATCCCTCGGTGAGGGCCTCGATGCTGCGCAATCCCCGCGGCGCGACCAGCCTCCGATGGCTCGACGCACTCCTCGACCACGGGATCACGGTCCACGGTCAGGTGGTCCTGTGCCCGGGGGTCAACAACGGTGCCGTCCTGGAGCGGACGCTCGCCGAGACCATCACGCGGTTTCCCACGCTCGACACGCTCGGCATCGTGCCCCTCGGCCTCTCCAAGTTCAACAAGGAAGCCAACCTCCGCGTCCACGACAGCGAGGAGGCTGCCGCCGACCTCGAGATCATCCACTTCTGGCAGGGCCGCGCCCTCGATGCGGTCGGGAGGCGGATCTTCCAGGCCTCCGACGAGCTGTACCTCGCCGCCGACCTCCCCGTTCCGCCTTCGGATCACTACGGCGCCTTCTCGCAACACGAGAACGGCATCGGGATGGTGCGGGCCTTCTATGACGAGATCGACGTGCTCGAACGCGGCGTGGCGTCCCATGCGCCCATCGTGACGGGGGAGTGGCGCTCGGTTCCCGCCGCACCCGCGGAGGGCTATCGGGCGGTGCGCCACACCGGGGACGACCCCGACGTGCGCACCGGACCGGTCGTGGTGGTGACGGGGGAGTACGGTCGCCGAGTGATCGAACCCGTGAGGGCACGCCTCGAGGCCATCACAGGTCGCCCGATGCGGATCCTCACCGTCGAGAACCGCTTCTTCGGAGGGAACACTGCGGTTGCGGGACTCCTCACCGGTGAGGACGTGGTCGACGCCCTGAGGCGGGACCGGGGACCTGCGGGCGCCTACGTGCTCCCCGACGTCGCCCTGTCCGGCGACACCTTCATCGACGACGTGGCCCTCTCGACCGTGGCCGCAGCCGCCTCTGCGCCCCTCGTCGTGGCTCCCGCCACCGCGGCGGGACTCGTCGGTGCGGCTCGATGAGCCCTGCGAGACTCCTCCCATGAGCAGGCTCCCCGTCGTCGTGATCCTCGGCAGGCCCAACGTGGGCAAGTCGACCCTCATCAACCGCATCGTCCGACGAAGGGCGGCGGTCACCAACGAGGAGGCGGGGGTCACGCGCGATCGGAGGCAGTTCGAAGCGGAGTGGGCGGGCCATGAGTTCACCGTCGTCGACACCGGCGGGTGGGAGGCGCGTCCCGGTGGCGAGCTGAATGTCCACATCCGCGAGCAGGCAGAGATCGCGGTGCAGGGGGCAGACCTCGTCATGTTCGTCGCCGACGCGACCAGCGAGGTGACCGACGACGACCAGGGGGTTGCGAGGATCCTCCAACGCAGCGGCGTCCCGTACCTCCTCGTGGCCAACAAGGCCGACTCACCCGCAGTGGAGTCCGACCTCACGCACCTATGGGGACTCGGCCTCGGTGAGCCGCTCCCGATCTCCGCCCTGCACGGACGCAACACGGGCGACCTCCTCGATCGGGTCGTGGAGCTCCTGCCCGAGGCGACCGACGGCGACGCCGATCCCGATGTGATCGCCAGCCTCGCGATCGTCGGCCGCCCCAACGTCGGCAAGTCCACCCTGCTCAATCGCCTCGCGGGCGACCGACGAGTCCTCGTGTCCGAGGTCCCCGGCACGACGCGGGACCCCATCAACGAGATCGTGGAGATCGACGGCGAGTACTTCGAGGTCATCGACACTGCCGGGATCAGGCGTGCCACCCGCATCTCCGACGATGCCGACTACTACTCGGTCCTCCGCGCCCACGACGTCGTGCGACAGGCCGACGTCGTCCTCCTGGTCATCGACGGGCAACAGGGAGCCACCCATCAGGAGCAGCGGCTCGCCGAGGAGATCGTCACGAGGGGGGCGGGGCTCATCCTCGTGCTCAACAAGTGGGACGAGATCACGGAGGAGGAGCGACTCGACACCGAGGACTCCGTCGCCGACCGGATGGCGTTCGTCGACTGGGCTCCGGTCATCCGCATGTCGGCGTTGACCGGCGCCCGCACGCATCGGCTCCCGAAGTACATCCGCACGGTGCTCGAGAACCGGAACCGGCACATCGCCGCGGCCGAGGTCAACAAGCTCGTCCGATCACTCCAGGAGGCCCATCCGCCTCCCGTGCGCAAGGGACGTCGGGCAAAGATCCTCTATGCGGTCCAGGCCGAGACGGAGCCGCCGACGTTCGTCCTGTTCGTCCGTGGCGGTGAGCTCGGTCCCGACTACATTCGGTTCATCGAGAACAGGCTCAGGGAGTCCTACGACTTCACGGGCACGCCGATCAGGATCCGGACGAGGAACCGACACTGAGCAGGGAACGCATCGCCGACGCCACACGCAGGGCCCTCGAGGGCGGGCCTCCTCGCTACCACGAGAAGCTCGCCGACCAGGGGAAGCTGTTCGTACGCGACAGGATCGCCCTCCTCGTCGACGCGGGATCGTTCGTGGAGGACGGCCTGCTCGCACGCAACGACGACCACGTCCTCGCAGCGGATGGTGTCGTCACGGGACGGGCACGGGTGGACGGGCGCCCCGTCATGGTGATCGCGAACGATCCGACCGTGAAGGCAGGGTCATGGGGCCGGATCACGGTCGAGAAGATGATCAGGGCCCTCGAAGCCGCCTACGACGAGCTCCTGCCCGTCTTCTACCTCGTCGACTCCGCGGGGGCCAGGATCACCGATCAGGTCGACCTCTTCCCCGGACGCAGGGGTGCGGGGAAGATCTTCTACAACCAGATCAGGCTGTCGGGCCGCGTGCCGCAGATCTGCTGCCTCTTCGGGCCGTCCGCGGCGGGTGGCGCCTACATCCCGTCGTTCTGCGACGTCGTCGTCATGGTCGAGGGCAGGGCGTCGATGTACCTCGGCTCCCCACGCATGGCCCAGATGGTGGTGGGGGAGCACACGACCCTCGAGGAGATGGGTGGCGCACGGCTCCACTGCGAGGTCTCGGGGTGCGGCGACGCGCTGGTCACGTCCGACGAGGAGGCCATCCACTGGGCACAGTCGTACTTCACGTACATGGCCGACCACTACCGGGTGCTCCCCACCGCCTACGAGCCGGAGGGGCCTGTCGACGTCGACGTCGCCTCGGTCGTCCCCGACGACCCGAAGGACGTCTACGACATGCACGACCTCATCGAGGGGATCGTCGATCGTGACAGCTTCTTCCCGATCAAGGAGCTCTGGGCGAGGGAGCTCATCACGGGGTTCGCGCGGCTCGACGGCCACCCGATCGGCATCGTGGCGTCGCAACCGAACCACCTCGGGGGCGTCCTGTTCGTGGACTCGGCGGACAAGGCCGCCAGGTTCATGTGGCTGTGTGACGCCTTCAACATCCCGCTGCTGTTCCTCGCCGACGTCCCCGGCTTCATGATCGGGTCCCAGGTCGAGGCACAGGGCATCATCCGCCACGGTGCCAAGATGCTCACCGCGATGGCGGAGGCGACCGTGCCGAGGATCTCGGTGATCGTCCGCAAGGCCTACGGCGCAGGGCTGTACGCGTTCTCGGGCCCGGGCCTCAGGCCGGAGGCCACCCTGGCGCTCCCGACCGCAGAGGTCGCCGTCATGGGGCCCGAGGCCGCGGTGAACGCGGTCTACTTCAACACGATCGACCAGCTCGAGGAGCCAGAGCGGTCACGGTTCATCGCGGAGCGACGCGCCGAGTACGAGGAGGACGTCGACCTGCTGCGGCTCGCCGCCGAGGGGGTCATCGATGCCATCGTCGAGCCGGAGCTGCTCCGTGCGGAGCTCGTGCGGCGCTTCGCCATCGCCGCGGGCAAGGACCGCAGGTTCTCCGAGCGACGCCACGGGGTGCCGCCGGTATGACGGACGGTCCACACGACGTCCCCCCGCCGCCACCTCCTCCACCACCGCCCGTCGATCCGCCGTTCGACCCCCGCGCCGATGGGCAGGACGAGGGTTGGCCGTGGAGCTTCATCCTCCTGGTCGTCGCCGGTGCGCTCTACCTGATCTTCCGCTTCGTCCAGCTCGCCGTCGAGCTCCTGACCTGATCGGTAGCAGGGTCCCGGGTTGTAACCTCGCTCCGACGGGCTGTGGCGCAGTCTGGCAGCGCACTGGTCTGGGGGACCAGGGGTCGCCGGTTCAAATCCGGCCAGCCCGACGAGACGAAACCCCGTAGCCGCACGAGTTACGGGGTTTCGCCATGTTCGAGCTGTCGAACCACCCCGCATCGAGGGGGCCAGCTCATCCCGACGGAGGCTCGACCGGACGGCCGGTGCTCATGGAGCCCACCCGTGTACTGGTCGAGGATCGTGAGGTCGACGGGCGGGGGGCCTTGCCTCATGTGCACCTGCGCCTCTCCACACGAAGAGATGGATGGCATCCGTGGAGTGTGAACGATCCGTGAACATCCGCATCGTGCCGGAACACGGCCGGACAGGGGGGCGTTGCCAAGGGTGAATCCGGTGAAGGGAGTGGTGCGGTGGAGTTCATCAAGCGGTACAGGTGGGTGATCGGAGGTGTCGTGGCCGTCGGCCTGGTGGTCGCGTTCCTCGCGTTCCGGCCAGACAAGCTGTTCGTCGACGACGCCGTCGACGAGTCGCTGTCCGACGCCTTCACCACCACCACGGCGGCCCAGGCGCCGACCACGACGTCGTCCACCGCCGACACCGACGCATCTGCGGAGTCATCCACCACGTCAACCGCGAGCGCCACCACCACGACGCAGGCGCCCACTGCTCCCGCACAGATCGCCCTCGGCTCCTTCTACGGCATCGACCACTCGGCGGCGGGAACGGCTGCCGTGTACGAGCAGGACGGCACCTTCGTCCTGCGGTTCGAGGACGACACCGACATCCAGAACGGGCCCGACCTGTTCGTGTGGCTGCTCGCCGACACCGACTACACCGAGGGCACACCTGCCGACTTCATCGACCTCGGCAAGATCAAGGGGAACGTCGGCGGACAGAACTACGAACTCCCGACGGACTACGACCCGGCGGTCCACCGGTTCGTGCTCATCTGGTGCAAACGCTTCGCCGTGCCATTCGCCGCCGCACCGCTGGCCTGAACGCCGGGGTGATTCAGGGGGCGGTCAGGTCGGGGAACGCGGCCTTCGATCGGTGCTCGAAGATCAGCGACGTCTCGATGTGGGCGACCTCCGGGAGGCTCGTGAAGCCCGAGACGGCGACCCGGCGGAGGTGGTCGGCGTTGCGCACCACGACGTGGCAGAGGAAGTCGTTGCCGCCGGAGAGGTGATAGACGGCCTTGACCTCCTCCATGGCGTCGGTGTGCTCCCAGAAGCGGTTCACCAGCTCCTCCGCATGGCGTCGCAGCCGTACCATCACGAGGGCCTCGAGCCCGATGCCCATCACGGATGGGTCGACATCGGCGTGGAAACCCTTGAACACCCCGGTGTCCCGGAGGCGCTGGACGCGCTCCGAGCACGTGGAAGGGGCAATCCCCGCCGCGGCTGCCAACGCCTTGTTCGACTGTCTGCCGTCTCTCTGGAGCAGCTCGATGAGGAGCCGGTCCGTTCGGTCGATCACGGGCGGGATGGGCATCGTGTCGAATCTCCTTCGGCCGCTACCTGACACATAGGGAGGGTGACCGATACTAGTGGAAGGAATCCGTTGCTTCTTCGGGTTCTGTGATCCAGGGGGTGCCCATGGCCGACGAATACCGCAGGGACATCGCAGGGAAGGACCTGGCTCCGGAGAGCCTGATGATGGGGTACGGCTATCGCCCGGAGTGGTCCGAGGGCGCCCTGAAGAGCCCGATCTTCCAGACGTCGACCTTCACGTTCCCCACCGCGGCGGCGGGCAAGCGCTTCTTCGAGCTTGCCTACGGCCTCGACGACGCACGCCCGGGCGAGGGGCAGGGCCTGATCTACTCACGCCTCAACAACCCGGACCTCGAGATCCTCGAGGATCGCCTGACCCTCTGGGACAGGGCGGACAAGGGTCTCGTCTTCGCCTCCGGTATGGCGGCCATCACCACCACCATCCTCACGTTCATCGAGCCGGGAGCCGTCGTGGTCCACTCGACCCCCGTCTACGGGGGAACCGACCACTTCATGCATCACACCCTCCCGCGACTCGGCGTCCGCACCGTCGCGTGGAGGCCGGGAACGCCGATCGACGACCTCGCGGATGAGGTGGGTGACGCGCCGCTGGCGCTCCTGCTCGTCGAGACGCCCGCCAATCCCACGAACGACCTGTTCTCCATCTCCGAGGCGAGGCGGTTCGCTGATCGCTTCTCCACCCCGGAGCGCACCGTGCCCGTTGCGGTCGACAACACGTTTCTCGGACCCCTCTGGCAGCACCCCCTCGACCACGGAGCGGACATCGTCCTGTACTCCGCCACCAAGTTCATCGGCGGCCACTCCGACCTGATCGCGGGCGCGGCCCTGGGACCCATGGATCTGATGCGGGCCATCGGCGAGACCCGCACGATCCTCGGCACGATGGCAACCCCCCACACGGGATGGCTGATGATGCGCAGCCTCGAGACGCTGGCGCTGCGCATGCGACGTCAGACCGAGAACGCCGAACGCGTCGCCGCTTTCCTCGTCGAGCATCCGAAGGTCGCCAGGGTCTCGTACCTCGGCCTCCTCGACGACACCGACCAACGCTCGGTCGCGTTCAAGGAACAGTGCACGGGGCCGGGCTCCATGATCTCGTTCTGGCTCGATACCGACGAGGAGGGTGCCTTCCGGTTCCTCGATGCCCTCGAGCTGATCCACCTGGCGGTCAGCCTCGGGAGCACCGAGAGCCTGATCGAGCACCCCGCCACGATGACCCATGCGGGCTGCGATCCCGCGGAGAAGGAACAACTCGGAGTGAACGCAGGGCTCGTGCGCCTCTCCGTCGGCGTCGAGGACCCGGACGACCTGATCCTCGACCTCGGCCATGCCCTCGGCGCGGTATGAGCCGACGACACCTTCGAACACGACCGACCACCACGAGAAAGGACCCGTGATGACGAGAAGCTGGGCCGAGCCCTGGAAGATCAAGATGGTCGAGCCGCTCACGATGACGACCAGGGATCAGCGCGACCAAGCGATCGAGGAAGCCGGCTTCAACACCTTCCTCCTGCGCAGCGACGACGTCTACATCGACCTGCTCACCGATTCGGGGACGAGCGCCATGTCCGACCGGCAGTGGTCCGCGCTCATGCTCGGCGACGAGGCCTATGCAGGGGCCCGGTCGTTCTACCGGCTCGTCGACGCCGTCCGCGACGTCTATGGGTACGAGGAGCTCATCCCGACGCATCAGGGCAGGGGCGCGGAACACATCCTGAGCCAGATCCTCATCTCGCCGGGGGACGTCGTGCCCGGCAACATGTACTTCACGACGACCCGCTACCACCAGGAGTACGCGGGAGGCACGTTCGTCGACGTCATCATCGACGAGGCCCACGCCCCTGCGTCGATGCACCCCTTCAAGGGCAACATCGACCTCGCCAAGCTCGCCGCCGTGGTGGATGAGTTCGGTGCCGAGCGGATCCCGTATGTCTCGTTCGAAACCAACGTGAACATGGCAGGAGGCCAGCCCGCGTCCATGGCGAACCTGCGCGAGGTGTACGAGTTCTGCCGTGCCAGGGGCATCCTCGTCATGCTCGATGCCACACGTGCCCTGGAGAACGCCTACTTCATCCAGCAGCGCGAGGCAGGCTACGAGGACCGCTCGATCGCCGAGATCCTCCTCGAGATCACCAGCTACTCGGACGGCGCCACCGTGTCGTCGAAGAAGGACAACCTGGTCAACATCGGAGGATTCCTCGCCGTGCGCGATCCCGAGATCGCACGTCGCGCAAGGGCGATGCTCGTGGCCTTCGAGGGCCTGCACACGTATGGCGGCATGTCGGGCAGGGACATGGAAGCGCTCGCCGCGGGCATCAGGGAGATGGTCGCCACCGACGACCACGTACGCGCGAGGGTGGGCCAGGTCGAGTACCTCGGCAACACGCTCGTCAAGTACGGGGTGCCCGTGGTGACGCCGATCGGTGGACACGGCGTCTTCCTCGATGCCGCCCGCATCCTGGACCACCTCCCACAGGATCACTTCCCCGCCCAGGCCCTCACCGCCGCCATCTATGTGGACTCCGGCGTGAGGGGAATGGAGCGCGGCATCGTGTCTGCGGGGCGTGATCCCCTGACGGGAGAGAACCGCCATCCGAAACTCGAGCTCGTGCGTCTGACGATCCCGAGGCGCGTCTACACGCAGTCCCACATGGACGTCGTGGCCGAGTCGGTGATCCAGGTGTACGACGACAGGGAGCGGATCGGAGGACTTCGCTTCACCTACGAACCGGAGGACCTGAGGTTCTTCCAGGCGCGGTTCGCGCCGCTCGCCTGACCCTCGACGCCACGCCGAAGCGGCCCAGCGTCGCTATCGTCACGCCATGCCCCGGATGACCCTCGATCATCTCTATCG
Source organism: uncultured Acidimicrobiia bacterium (assembly GCA_963792405.1). Classification (GTDB taxonomy): domain Bacteria; phylum Actinomycetota; class Acidimicrobiia; order Spongiisociales; family UBA5794; genus SZUA-442. The sequence goes on along the minus strand of CAWBVU010000006.1, from coordinate 765,570 downwards.
CGAGACCCACCACTGGGAGGAGTCGGTCGCGTGGTGGGGGAACCTCGGATTCACCTTCGCCGAGCGGTGGGGTGGTGAGCCCCACCGCGCAGGCAGGCTCGAGTGCGGTGGCGCCGTCGTCGTGCTCGCAGAGGTCCCTTCGACGGCCGACCCCGCGTCCTCCGTGTTCCTCGCCTGCGACGATGTCGCAGACCTGGGCATGCGAACGGGTGCGTCCGTGATCGACACGCACTGGGGCACGGCGATGGTGAGCCTGACGGACCCCGACGGCCGCAGCTACCACTTCGAACCGGGAGGTGCGTGATGAGACTCACGTCAGCGATGTTGGCCGACGCCGCCCAGGTGCAGAGCGGCAAGCTCTTCATCCTCGGTGGGGGATTCGACACGATCACGGTGCGGTCCCTGCCGGCCGTGCATCGATCGATCTCCCTCGCGATGGTCGCCGAGGTGGAACCCGACGAGCGCCAGCGCGACCTCGAACTCCTCATCCGCCTGATCGATGAGGACGGGACCGCCCTCGGCGTGGAGGCGAAGGGGAGGCTGCGTGTCGGAGCGCCACCCAACCTGCCACCCGGCTCACCGAGCATCGTGCCGATCGTGAGCCCCTTCCACAACATCACCTTCCCCGAGGCCAAGGGGTACACCTTCGTGGTCTCGCTGAACGACAACGAGCTCGCCCGCATCGGCTTCCGGGTGGTCGCCCTGCCGTGATCCGGGACCTCTGGAACGTCCCGAACATCATCTCGCTCGCCAGGCTCGCCCTCATCCCCGTCTTCGTGTGGCTCATCGTCGCGGGCGAATACGGATGGGCGGGAATCCTCTTCGGATTCATCGGCGCCACCGACTGGATCGACGGCTACGCCGCACGCCGACTCGGCCAGGTCACCGAGGTCGGCAAGTTCCTCGACCCACTGGCCGACCGCCTCGCCGTGGCCGTCGCCGTGATCGGGGGCCTCCTCAGCGGCGTGCTACCGACGTGGTTCGCGTGGGCGATCATCGTGCGCGAGGCGCTCATCGCCGTCGGGGCGGTCTACGGGTGGCGGCACGGGGTCACCAAGCTCGACGTCAGGTGGCTCGGCAAGGCCGCCACCTTCGGGCTCTACTTCTCCGTGGCCTTCATCTTCGTGGGACGCGGCTTCGACGTCGAATGGCTCGAGAACCTCGCCATCATCGGCGGCGTCCCCGCCCTCGTCATGTACTACTGGGTCGGATTCGACTACGTCGGTGACATGAGGAAGGCGATCACCGCCGCGAGGTAGGATGGCCGCGCGACGAGGAGGAGCGATGGAATACCCCAAGGATCTGCGGTATGCGGACAACCACGAGTGGGCGAGGGTCGAGGGCACGAGGGTCCGCATGGGGATCTCCGACTACGCCCAGGACGCCCTCGGCGACGTCGTGTACGTCGAACTCCCCAGCGTCGGTGCGTCGGTGACGCAGGGTGGCGCGTGCTCGGAGGTCGAATCGACGAAATCCGTCTCGGACGTGTACGCACCGGTGTCAGGAACCGTCGTCGAGGTCAACTCGGCCCTCGAGGACACGCCCGAGCTGGTCAACCGCGACCCCTACGGGGAGGGTTGGTTCGCCGTCATCGAGGCGACCGACCCGTCGGAGCTCGACGCCCTCATGGATGCCGCTGCCTACGAGGCGAGCCTCACCTGAGCAGACGCGGGCCGCACGCGCCGACCGGCGGGGGAGAGGGGTCCCCTGCGCATCATCCGAAACGTTCAATCACAACTTGAGGGTTGGCGGGTAGCATCGTCGTATGGGTGACGAGAGGCCTCACGACAACGACGACATCGAGATCGAGCACGAGCCGACTGTGTCATGGGAGCCGGACGCCCAGGACACCGAGGGGACGGTCGACGCCGCCGCCGACAGCGAGTACGCGTGGTCGCTGACCATCGAGCGCGGCCCCCGATCGGGACTCACGTATGCACTTGGACCCGGCAACACGGTCGTGGGTCGCAGCGGCGACTGCGACATCTTCCTCGCCGACGTCACCGTGTCGCGCGAACATGCGCGCCTGTCAGTCGACGCGAACGGGTTGTCCATCACGGACCTCGGATCGACGAACGGCACCTACGTCAACGGTCGCAGGCACGAAGCCGGACGCCTCCACGAGGGTGACGTCCTCATGATCGGCAAGTTCCGACTGCGCGTGTCCCGTGGCCATGGCTGAGCTTCGCGCCGTCGGCTCCCCGTCACGGAGAACCCACACCATCGGGGAGGTCATCAACCTGCTGCGTGGCGAGTTCCCCGACGTGACCGTGTCGAAGATCCGCTTCCTCGAGACCCAGGGACTCGTGCGACCGGACCGATCGACGTCCGGGTACCGCATGTTCACCGACGACGACATCCAGAGGATCCAGTACATCCTGTCCGAACAGCGGGACCACTACCTCCCGCTGAAGGTCATCAAGTCCAAACTGACGGCGTGGGAGCATGGCGAGGAGTCACCGGTCGTGGCGGAGGGAGGGCCGCCGCCCGAGGCCTACTTCTCCTCCAGCGGCGTCTCATTGACCGCATCCGAGATCTCCCGGTCGTCGGGGCTCAGCAGGGAGCAGCTCCAAGCCGTCGTCGAGGAGGGCATGCTCGCGCCGCGCGAACTCCCGGACGGGACCCAGATGTACACCGATGCCGATCTCCAGGTCGCACGAGGTGTGCACAGGCTCCTGTCCCGGGGCCTGGAGCCGAGGCACCTCCGGCCGCTCCGGCTCGCCGCAGAGCGACAGGTCGAGCTCCTGGGGCAACTCGTGGCCCCGATGCTCCGCCATCGGAACCCCGACAACCAACGTCGCTCCGCGGAGATCCTCGCCGACACGGCGCAGGCCTCGGCAATCGTTCAGGAAACGATGGTCCGCAGTAGGCTTCGCAAGCTACTCGAACACTGATGCTTGCCTCCCTCGCGTCCCTCGCGCTCGCCTCCTCACTGCTGGTGACGCCCGCCCTGCCGGGCAATCCGGTCGGTACCGACGCGCCCGCGCCTCCACAGCTCACGGCGGAGCGCTGGATCGTCTACGACGCCAGCGCCGACGTCGTCCTCGCGTCCTGGAATGCCAACGACCGTGCCCCCATGGCGTCCGTGACCAAAGTGCTGACGTCGATGGTCGTCCTCGACCGCGCCTCCCTCGACGAGCTGGTGACCATCCCGAGCTACGTGGCGGACATGCGCGGCTCGCTCTCGGGGCTGGTGCCGGGTGAGCGATGGACGGTCGGTGACCTCCTGATCGCGATGATGGTGCGCTCCGGCAACGATGCCGCATACGTACTCGGCGAACACGTCGGTGGGGGATCGATGGACAGCTTCGTCACGATGATGAATGCGAAGGCCGCCGAGATCGGCATGGCCGACAGCCGCTTCGCCAACCCCGCAGGGCTCGACGCAGAGGGCCACTACTCGACGGCCAACGACCTCCTCACCCTCATCATCGCCTCCCAGGACTACCCCGACATCCAACGCCTCGGCCGGATCAAGGTCGTCACCATGCAGCCCGACCCGAATGGCAAGGAGCGCGTGTTCACCAATACGAACAAGCTGCTCGGCTCGTTCCCCGGCACGATGGGCCTCAAGACCGGCGACACGCCGTGGGCGGACAAGGTCCTCCTGGGGGTCACCAACCGAGCCGACCGGAGGATCTTCTCGGTCGTGATGCACAGCGACGACCACTTCGCCGACACGCGTGAGATCGTCGAGTGGGCCTATGCGACCTACACCATCCACGACCGATGGCTTCGACCCCTCTACGCCGAGCAGGGTGGCGGGGCACAGATCGCCAACCCACTCGACCTGTCGGAGAGCCAGGAGCGGAGGCTCCGGGCGCTCCCTGCACTCGACGACGGCAGGTGGAACACGTCATCACTCGAGGACCTTCCCAAGGCGGAGAGCATCGGGCGGTGGATCCGCGAGGCGATCCCCGGCGTTGCCGGGTGATGACGTGAACGATCGCTTCGTCGAGGTCATCACATCCGACACCCTCGCACGCAGGGTGGCCGAGCTCGGTGAGCAGATCACGGCGAGCATCGAATCCGACGACGTGGTCGTGATCGGCGTGCTCAACGGCTCCCTGATGTTCATGAAGGACCTCATGGACCACCTGCCGCTCACCTACACGCCCGAGTTCCTGTCGCTGACCCGATTCGGTCACGATGGGCGGGTCTCGGTGGCATTGGACGTGTCGATACCGCTCGAGGACAGGGACGTGCTCCTCGTCCAGCACCTCGTCGACACGGGGCTCACCCTCGCGACGATCAGGAGGATGATCGCCGCACGCGGTGCGCGCAGCCTGCGAACAGTGGCGCTGCTCGACAAGGTGCCGAGACGCATCGTCGACGTCGAGATCGAGCACCGCGGGTTCGAGGTGGGGGACGAGTACCTCCTCGGCTACGGGCTCGACTATGCAGGGCGCTACCGCAACCTGCCCTCCGTGTGGGCCGTCCTCGACATGGTCCGCTTCACGGAGGAACCGACGTCGTTCGACGATGTGGCATTCCCCTCACGGGCACTTCGTGGCCGGTGATAGGGTGAGGCCATGAGCGATCGGGTTCCCCTCGACCTCGTCGGCATCAGGATCGAGCTGCCGACGAACACGCCGATCCTGCTGCTGAAGGAGCAGGGAGGCGACCGGTACCTGCCCATCTGGATCAATACGCCCGAAGCCACGGCCATCGCGATCGCGAAGGACGGAATCACGCCTGAGCGCCCGCTCACCCACGATCTCCTCGCAACCGTGATCGACGAGCTCGGCGCCATCGTCAGGGACGTCGTGATCACCGAGCTCCGCGGGGGGACCTTCTACGCCGATCTCGCGCTCGAGGTCGGTGACGACGTCCATGTCATCTCGTCCCGCCCCTCGGACGCGGTGGCGCTCGCGATCCGCGTCGAGGCGCCGATCTTCGCCGTGGCGGGCGTCCTCGACGAAGCAGGCGTCCGTATCAGCGACGAGACGGCGGAGGAGGAGATCGAACGGTTCCGCGAGTTCCTCGACAACATCGACCCCGAGGACTTCGCCCCCGGACGGGATCAGTGAACCTCCCCGCAAACCTCAAGGCGGGCGTCATCGCGCTGATCGGCGTGATCGTGATCGGAACCACCGGGTTCGTCCTCCTCACGGACATGACCCTGGGCGACGCGCTCTACCTGACGATCGTGACGATCACGACGCTCGGCTTCGCGTTTCTCGCCGAGCCCCTCACGGGCCCCGCGAAGTTCTGGCTCGTCTTCGTGCTCCTCGCGGGGATGGGAGCGGCGATCTACACGCTGACGGCGTTCGTGGAGTACGGTTTCGAGACGTTGATGGGCTCGGATCTTCGAAAGCGGAGGAAGATGACCAAGCAGATCCACAACCTGTCGCACCACGTGATCATCTGTGGCTACGGACGCGTCGGGTCGACCGCGTGCGACACCCTGCTGCGCAACCGCGTTCCGGTCGTCGTGGTGGAGGCCGATCCCGCAGCGGTCGAGCGCGCGATCGAGGATGGGGTCCCGGTCGTCGAGGGCGATGCGACGAGGGATGAGGTCCTCATCGAGGCCGGCCTCGAACGGGCACGATCCGTCATCGCCTCGGTGGCATCGTCGTCGGACAACCTGGTGATCACCTTGTCGTGCAAGGCCCTGCGGCCCGACATCCCCGTCACGGCACGAGCCATCGACCACCAGACCGAGAAGAAGCTCTCGCTCGCAGGCGCCGACGCGGTCGTGACGCCCGAGCTCGTCGGCGGCCTCCGCATGGCGGCCCTCGCCACACAGCCGGGACTCGCTGAGTTCATCGAGACCGTCGTCAGGGACAGTGCCTACGAGTTCCGCATCGAGCGCTTCATCGTCGCGCCGGACTCACCGGTCGTCGGCCGGTCCCTGAGCCAGCTCGACCTCAGGAAGGACTCGGGGGCCATGGTCATCGGCATCGCCGCCGAGGGAGAACCCCTCAGGGCGAACCCGGATCCGTTGCAGCCCTTCAGGGAGGGGGACGCGGTGTTCGGCATCGGGTCCGAGAACCAGCTCGACCGCCTGCGCGTCCTGATCGAGGGCTGAGCCTCTCACCCAGAGCGCGAAACATTGACATGCGCGCGTCGATGTCGTAAGTTCCAAGGTTGTAGTTCAGCGGGCGGAACCGACGAACACATGACCACTGGGCGAGGAGAGACGGGCACATGACGGACACGCACATCGACACGGTATTCGGCTTCCGCTCGCCGCAGGTCTGCGCCGTGGTCGGCGTCACCTATCGACAGCTCGACTACTGGGACCGTACCGGCCTCCTCGGCCCGTCGATCCGCGAGGCGTCCGGCTCGGGGACGCAACGCCTCTACAGCTTCCAGGACATCGTGACCCTCCGCGTCATCAAGCGCCTCAAGGATGCGGGGACCAGCCTCCACAAGATCCGACAGGCCTTCGATCAGCTCGAGGAGGAGGTCGGCCCGGATTGGCGTGAGCAGGACATCACCTTGCTGAGCGATGGCACCTCGATCTACGCCGCGACCTCACCAGAGGAGGTCGTCGACCTGCTCCGCAAGGGCCAGGGCGTGTTCGGCATCGCCGTGCGCCCCGTCCACGACGAGGTCCGTGGCGAGATCCATCGCCTCTTCCCCGAGCAATCGGAGACCGCTTCGGACGAGCGCAGCCCGATGGAAGCGACCGGCATCTGAGCCACGACGACCTCTTCGGGCCGGCACCAGCCGAGACCACCGAATTCGCGCACAACAGCGAACGCGAGTTCGCACGCCTGCTCGACTTCTACGGCATCGACTGGGAGTACGAGCCGAGGGCGTTCGCCATCGAGTGGGGGAGCGACGGGGAACCGTCGAAGTACTTCCGCCCCGACTTCTACCTGCCCGACGATGACGTCTTCATCGAGATCACCACGATGAGCCAGAAGCTCGTCACGAAGAAGAACCGGAAGGTGAAGCGTCTGCGCGAGCTGTACCCCGACATCACCTGCAAGGTCTTCTACCAGCGCGACTACCTCCACCTGCTGGTCAAGTATGGCCTGGAGGAGCCCGACTCCTCCTTCGATGCGCCTGCGCCGACACGGATCCCCGGGCCACCGGAGGTGACCGACCTCGGTCTCGACGCCGACGTCGGCTGACCCACCCCCGTCGCGCACACGCCACACGGGAGCGGGTCCCATGGTGGCGGCCACCACCGGGTCCGACCGAGCAGAGGGCGCCTCACTAGCATCCACGGTGTCGCCACCGAGGGGGTCCATGCCGTCATCGCCGATCCATGCCACCCACGACGAGGCAGGCGCGCGGTTCACCGACTTCGGCGGCTGGACCATGCCCGTCCAGTACCGCGGCGTCCTCGATGAGCACGGCGCCGTCCGTTCCGCTGCCGGCATCTTCGACGTGTCCCATCTCGGCCGCTTCCAGGTCGAGGGACCCGGAGCAGTGGACCTCGTGCGCGGGCAACTGTGCAACGACATCGCACGTGTCGGCCCGGGCAGGGCGCAGTACACGATGGCGCTCAACGCCCATGGAGGGATCGAGGATGACATCATCGTCTGGTTCCTCGACGACGAGCGTCTGTGGGTGATGCCGAACGGGACGAACTCGGACGAGATCGTCGAGCGGTTCCGGTCCGCCGCCCCCGGCGGCGTGACCATCACCGATGTGCGCGAGACGACGGCCCTGTTCGCCGTGCAGGGCCCCACCGCCCCCGACATCCTCGAAACGGTCTTCGGCATTGCACCCGGGCGGTTCAGGGTGGCGTCGACCGTCCACGAGGGCACAGCGATCGCTCTCGCAGGCACCGGCTACACGGGTGAGCGCGGTGGCGAGGTGTGCGTTCCCGCCGCAGCCGCAGCCGGCGTGTGGGATGAGCTCGTGGAGGCCGGAGCGGAACCGTGCGGCCTCGGCGCCCGCGACACGCTCCGCCTCGAGATGGGGTATCCGTTGTGGGGCCAGGACCTCGATCAGGACACAACCCCGCTGGAGGCGGGCCTGGGATGGGTGGTGGCATGGGACCACGACTTCGAGGGCAGGGAGGCGCTCGCGGCGTCGGCCGATCGGCAGGCCAAGGCGCTGATCGCCTTCACGATCGAGGGACGTGCGATCCCCCGCCATGGCTATCCGGTGCGGACGTCGTCCGGCACGGGGACGGTCACCTCGGGCAACTTCTCCCCGACCCTTGGGAAGGGGATCGGACTGGCCTACGTCACACCGCCGCCCACGCCCTCGGACACGATCACGGTCGAGATCAGGGGCAAGGAGATCCCTGCGCAGCGTGTCGAGCTGCCCTTCATCGAACGATGAGCGCCACGCCGACGTGCCATCACCGAAGGGCGTGGTCCCTCCGGTCGCAATATGCTGGGGACGTCGCGGTCACAGTCACGAGAGGTGGTTGACGTGGAATCGATGGGCATCGATATCGGCGGCTCGGGCATCAAGGGTGCACCCGTCGATCTGTCGACCGGCGAGCTCATCGGTCAGCGTCACCGGATCGACACCCCGGAGGACTCCTCACCGGGCTCGGTCGTCCACGTCCTTCGGCAGGTGGTGTCGTTCCACGGATGGGAGGGCCCGGTCGGTGTCACCTTCCCCGGCGTGGTCATCGACGGGACCGTGCTCACTGCCGCGAACATGGACAAGCGCTGGGTCGGATTCGATGCGGACCGCGAGATCCGCGAGGAGCTCGGCATGCCGGTCTCCGTCCTCAACGACGCCGATGCGGCCGGTCTGGCGGAGGTCACCTACGGCGCTGCGCGTGGCCGCTCCGGCATGTGCCTGGTCCTCACCTTCGGCACAGGAATCGGGTCGGCCATCATCAACGACGGCGTGCTCGTCCCGAACTCCGAGTTGGGCCATCTCGAGTTCAAGGGCATGGAGGCAGAGCACTACGCCGCAGCTCGGCTCGTCAAACGCGACAACATGGACATCGAGTGGTGGGCAGACCGCGTGAACGAGCTCCTCGCGTACCTCGAGCGCATCCTGTCGCCGAAGACCATCGTGTTCGGCGGTGGCATCTCGAAACGATTCGACGAGATCGCACCCCACCTCGAGACGAGAGCCGAGATCGTCCCCGCGACACTCCGCAACAACGCCGGCATCGTCGGTGCAGCCATGGCCGCTGCAGAAGGGACCCACGTATGACCACCACCGTCGGATCGCTGACGACCCACGACGGCGTCGAGCTCCACACGAGGTCGTGGACGATCGACTCGCCGCGGTACGACATCCTGCTCGTGCACGGCCTCGGCGAGCATTCCGGCCGATGGCACGGGCCTGCCGAGTATTTCAACGCCCACGGTGCGAACGTCTACAGCTACGACATACGCGGCCACGGTGCGAGCGGCGGTGAACGCACGCACCTCGAGGCCTACGAGGAGTTCCATCGAGACATCGCCGAGATGGCGAAGGCCACGGCGGCATCGACGGGGAGGCCCTGGGTGCTCTACGGCCACTCCCTCGGCGGGCTCCAGTGTGCGGGCTACCTCATCGATGGGTTCGAGCCCGTCCCGAACCTCGCCGTGCTGTCGGCGCCTGCGATGGTGGCGACGCGCAGCATCGACTCGGTCCTCAAGGTCGCCGCATCGGTGCTCGGGAGGCTCGCCCCCACGACGCGCATCGAGAGCAAGATCACGGGTGAGCAGCTGTCGAAGGATCCGGCGGTCGGTGAGGCCTACTTCTCAGACCCCCTCGTCGAGACCAAGGTGACGACCCGGTTCGGCAAGGAGACATTTGCGGAGCAGTCGCGGCTGTCGTCGCACTACGACCGGATCATGGTCCCCACCCTCGTCATCCATGGGGGAGAGGACGCCCTGGTCGAACCTGCGGCGTCAGCGGGGCTGGCTCGATCCGACTCCGTCCAGCGCAAGGTGTATCCGGGGCTGCGCCATGAGATGCACAACGAATCCGAGGCCGACGACGTCCTCGGCGATGTGCGTGACTGGATCGAGGCGAAGCTCTTCTAGCCACCTGCGTACGCTGGCGCGACCACGTCCTCGATGAGCCTTCGGCGCACCGTCCAGTCCCCGAAACCCGCTTCGATCGCCCTGATCGTGATCTCCCCGAGGTCCCGCGTCGTGAAGCCGAACGTGTCGACGGCGAGCTGATACTCGTCCGACATGCCGGTCGAGGACATCAAACGGTTGTCGGTGTTGATCGACACGTTGAAGCCCGCCCGATGCAGCGCCCCGAGGGGATGCACCGCCGCATCCTCGAACATCCCGGTGCCCAGGTTCGAGGTGACGGAGATCTCCAGCGGCACGCGAAGGTCACGCACCGATGACGCGAAGGCTCCCACCTCGCCGATGGTCGCCCCGTCGAAGTCCGTGTCCTCCACGATCCTCGCCCCGTGGCCGATGCGCTGGGCCCCGCACAGCGCAAGGGCTCGCCACATGGAATGGGGACCGTCTCCCTCGCCTGCGTGCACCGTGATGCCGAGGCCCGCCTTGCGAGCCATCCGGAGCGCGGCGACGTGCCGATCCGGCGGGTTGCCCCGCTCGGGACCCGCGAGGTCGAATCCGACCACGCCGTCCGCCCGGAAGCGCAGGGCCGCCTCGGCGGCCAGCGTCGAGTCATCGAGGTGCCTGAGGGCGGTCACGATCAGCCCACACGTGATCGGCACCTCCCCGGACGCCGTCGCCATGCCATGGAGGGCCGCCTCGATCGCATCGTGTCGACTCAGACCACCGCGGGTGCACAGACCGGGGTCGAACCGGACCTCCGCGTAGACCACGTTGTCGATGGCAAGATCGATGATCGACTCGTAGGCGACCCTGGCGACGGCCTCCGCGGTCTGCATGACGGCCACGGTGTGGGTGAAGGCATCGAGGTATCGCTCGAGCGAACCCGAGGTCCCCTGGTCGAACCACGCCGTGAGCTCGGCCTCGTCCGACGTGGGGAGCCGATGGCCCACCCGGTCGGCGAGCTCGAGCACCGTCCCGACGCGGAGACCGCCATCGAGATGGTCGTGGAGGGCGGCCTTGGGCAGAGCGCGTACGTCCACGCGGGATCTACAGCAGCCTCGGGTTGGTGGCGTGGGTGATCGTGAGGGAGGCGATGTCGAGGATGTGGCCGTCCATCGCCTCCCTGAGCTCCTCGCGGCCGAACCCGGGTTCGAGTCCGAGCGACTCGACATCGAGCGCGTACAGGCGGAACTCGTATCGATGCAGGATCGAGTCGTTCCACGGGGGGGCAGGCCCGTCGTAGCCGTGCCAGGTTCCCCCGAGATCCTCGTCGCCGGCGAACCACGCTGTGTAGTCGTTCACCCCATGGACACCCATCGGCGCCTCGTCCCTGGCCTTTCCGCCCTCCTTCACGCCGTCGCTGTGGGAACCCTCAGGGATCTCAGCAACATCGGCGGGGATGTCGGCGAGAAGCCAGTGTGTGAAGTCCACCCGGGGCAGGTCGCTCGGCACCTCCCGATCGGTCTGGTTCACGTCGTCGGGCGCGCTGGGACAGTCACGGTCGATGCAGGTGACCACGAAGGACCTCGTGCCCGTGGGGACGTCACTCCACGCGAGGTGGGGGTTCCGGTTCCCTGCGAAGGTCACGGGGCCGGGCTCCGCGTGGATCGCGAGCGCACAGGCCTGCGGCGTCGAGCCCCCGTCGACGATCGTGCTGCTGACGAGCTGCATGGGTCGAGTCCCTTCCGATGGCGTCCCTGCGACAATAGTCCCATGGATGTGCGGCTCATCGTGCTCGGATCGGGCCAGGACGGCGGTGCCCCCCAGTTCGGGGCACCTCGGGGCAGGGGGCCGACGAGGACGGCCTCCAGTGTCGCGGTCGTCGCCGACGGGTCGATCCTCCTGCTCGATGCCTCGCCTGATCTCAGGGCCCAGTACGGGACGCTGGGAACGGCACTGGGGGACGCATCGCCTGCCATCGGCGCCGTGGGCATCACGCATGGCCACATGGGGCACTATGCAGGCCTCGTCCATTTCGGGAAGGAGGCAGCCGACACCGTCGGCATCCCCCTGATCGCCACGTCATCGGTGCTGGCCTTCCTGGGAGGGAACGAGCCATGGGCGACACTCCTTGCAGCCGGGAATCTCGAGGGGGTGCCGATCGACGACGCGCCGGTGCAGCTGGGACCCATGAGCATCGAAGGGATCCCCGTTCCCCACCGCGCAGACTTCACCACGACGATCGCCTTCTCCATCGGCATCGATGGGCACCCCTCGGTGCTGTACCTCCCGGACATCGACTCGTGGACGGCATGGCCGGAGGCCGAGGAAACGATCGCGGCGCATCCGATCGCGTTCGTCGACGCGACGTTCGGTGATCCCGCCGAACTCCCCGGACGCGACCTGTCCGCGATTCCCCATCCGCTGGTCACCGACACGATCGAGCGCTTTCGCCACCTCACCGACGAGACGGCCATCGTGCTCACCCACCTCAACCATTCGAACGGGCTCGCAGATCCCGATTCCCCCCTCGCCGCGAGCGCGATCGCGGCAGGCTTCATCGTCGCCCATGATGGCCTCGAGATCGAGGGGATCGGCGCCCGATGACCGCATCGACCTCTGGGATGCTGCTCGTCGCGACACCCATGATCTCCGCGCCGCCGTTCGCCCGGTCGGTCGTGTTGATGCTCGAGCACGATGAGGCGGGTGCGATCGGCGTGATCCTCAATGCGGAGACGGTGATACCCGTGGACGAGCACCTTCCCGAGCTCGCCCGACTCGTCACGCCACCCGCAGCGGTCTACCTCGGGGGCCCGGTGTCGACCGACACGGCGATCCTCCTCGGCCGATCTCCGACGGCGGAGTTCCTGCACCCGCCGGCCGCGGACGGCGTCGGGCTCCTCGATGTCGATGCGCTCCCGGGCGATCTGTCCGACTTGCGCGTGTTCGCCGGCTACAGCGGCTGGTCCGATGGCCAGCTCGACATGGAGATCGCGACGGGTTCGTGGTGGACACTGCCCGTCGAACCCGACGACATCTTCCCCGAGGACGTGGCACTGCTATGGGACCGCGTCGTGGCCCGAGCGCCTGGCACCATCCCGTTCCACCTGACGTACCCGGATGACCCCTCGCTGAACTGACGGGATTGCCCGATCGCCGCGGACCACGAGGTCGCTGCAGGTAACCTGCCTCCGTGGCCACCACCGTACCGAGACTTCGTCCCTCCCTTCGCAGCCGTCCTCCCGGCACGTCGTTCGAGAGGGAGCTCTGGAACTCCGGGATCGAGACCGTGGTCGGCATCGACGAGGTCGGTCGTGGAGCGTGGGCAGGCCCGCTCAGCGTGGGCGCGGTCATCATCCCCAGGGATCAGCGCATCTACAAGGTGAGGGACTCCAAGGTGCTCACGGCCGGTGAGCGCGAGGCGATGTTCGACCGCATCACCACGTGGTCGCTCGCATGGAGCGTCGGCCATGCCTCGCCCGACGAGTGTGACGCGCTCGGCATGTCCGAGGCACAGAGGCTCGCCACCCGCAGGGCCCTGGAGGGGATCGGCCCCACGCCGGACCATGCCCTCGTGGACGGGACATGGGATTTCGTCGAGTCCATGGACACGACGACCATCGTCAAGGGGGATGCGAGGTCTCTCAGCATCGCCGCCGCATCGATCGTGGCCAAGGTGACGCGTGACCGCATCATGCGCCGCGTCGCCCACGACTACCCCTGGTACTCCTTCGAGACGAACAAGGGGTATCCATGCCCACGGCATCGTGCCGCGCTCCACGCGATGGGGCCGTCCACGATCCACCGCCGCACGTGGGCGTGGATGGCGGGCCTTCCGTGGTCGGGGATACCGGGCTGCGACGTCACCGACGCCGACCTCACCCTGTTCTGATGTCAGCGGCCTCCCTGATCCTCGCCTCGGGATCCCCGCGACGCGCCATCCTGCTCGCCGCTGCTGGGTTCACCTTCGACATCGTCGTTCCCGATGTCGACGAGACGCCTCACGACGATGAACCACCGGCCGAGTACGTCCTTCGGCTCTCCGAGGAGAAGGCACAGTCGGCTGCAGAGGGTGCCCACACGGTCGTGCTCGGCGCCGACACGACCGTCGTCCTCGACGGCAAATCGATCGGCAAGCCCGCCGACGCCGCGCATGCGGTCGACATGCTGTCCGAGCTCAGCGGGCGCACCCACTCCGTCCTGACCGGCTGGACGGTGGTCGCACCCGACCGAAGCCGTTTCGGGATCGCCGAATCACGGGTCACGTTCCACGACCGCACGCTCGACGAACTCTCCGCCTACGTCGAGCGCACACAGCCGTTCGACAAGGCCGGCGCCTATGGGATCCAGGGTGACGACGGGTGGCTGATCCGCGCCGTCAGCGGATCGCGTGCCAACGTCATGGGGCTCCCGATCGCCGAGGTCGTCACCGCGCTCGAGGAGTGCGGGGTTCGGCGTTCACCCTCGCAGGGCGAATGACGCGACCCTGGCGAGGTCCGCCTTGCGCAACGAGTCGGAGTAGGGGACCAGCATCTCGCCGATCCGATGCGCCTGCCGGTTCGTCACGAAGTAGACGGGCTTCGGCGCCGCATGGAACTCACCCTTGATCCATGCCCGCTGACCCGGAGCGAAGGGTCCGCGCACCACCGTCTTCTCCGCCCGATCGAACATGAGGGCATTGTGGACCACGCCGGTGCCCGACTGGATGTCCTGTGGGCCGTGGCCCGGAAAGGCACCCCACGTGCCCTTCGGCATGAAGTAGGCGACACCCGTCCACGTGTTCACCGCAACGGACCCGTACTGGAGGTCCGCGACGGCTCGATCGAGGGCACCCCGATGTCGGCGTTCCGTGCTCGGGTGGATGATGATGTTCGCCCCGAGTGTCCCGTACAGCTGCTCGTTCGCGAATCGCACCGCCTTCCTGAGGTAGGAGGCGACATCGGGGCAGGGGAGCGTCGTGACGCCGAGCACCGGACCGAACACCTCGGTCGTGAACATCGGGTGCTCGGTGTCGTCGGGGTCGAGCCCGGTGACCAGATAGCGGCGGTGGTCCACCCCGAACTCCTCGACGGATCCGCCAGCCGACGTGGCTTCCTCGACGCGGTCGAGGGATCCGGGGTAGTAGGGGACGCGATCGCGCACACCGGTGAGGAGCGTGCGGATCTCGGCCAGCAGGGCATCGGCGTGCTCCCATCCCTGGGGGAGGATGAGGACCTGGGCGGCGATGCAGTTGAAGCCGCAGTTGTGCATCTTCGTGCTGACGATCTGCTCCGCCTGGTGGCGGAGGTCGCGTGCGGACCAGGGGCCGGGGACCACGATCATGGGGGCGACGCCGCCGAGCTCGGCGGCAACCGTCCGGTGATTCACCCTCCGATCCGCCAGCTTGTTCGCCAGACCCTCTTCCCCCGGCCCATAGATGATGGCCTCGTAGGTCGAGCCGTGGCCCGTGATGTGGATCGACTCCACGGCCGGGTGGGTCGTGAGGTAGTGTCCGACGTCGACGCCCCCGTAGGCAAACCGCACGTACCCATCCCTCACGAGGTCGGCGAACACCACTTCGAGGTATTCACCGAGGTAGTCGTTCACGGGATTCATCTTCAGCACGACGACCCTGCCCTCGTTGAACAGGGCGTACAGCACATCCATCGGGGCGATCGAGGCGATGTTGCCCGCGGCAAGGACGACCGATACGGCTCCTTCCGGATCCCGATGGCGGTAGAAGGACGCGACCGTGTCGTCCAGTGTGTCGAGGGTCACGCCCGGTTCCATCCAGACCTGCGCCGACGTCCCCGGATACATGAGCCGATCATCGAGGCTGGAAGGGAAGACGTCGACGACGACCTGACCGGACGCTGATACCGACGTGCGATATCCGTCGAGTACCTGCACGCCCGCCTCGACCCGCAGCAGCGTCTCCCTGAGCGCATTCACGAGCGACAGGATCGAATAGGGCCCGCTGGTCCATTCCTCCCCGGCCAGCGGGTCGTCGATGGAGAGGCCCTTCGCCTTGACGGCCGCCTCGACCCATGGGCGAGCGATGGCGACCGTGTTCGCCTGGATCGAGTCCAGGTAGGCGAGCTTGTCGGCGATCGGGAGCCGTGCCCAGCGTTGTTTGGTCTCGGACAGCTCCTCGAGCTCCGTGTCGATGTGTGCCGAATCCATGGCGCGACGATAGCGACGAGGGCCCTCCGACGCCTCACGGCCTTGGCCTCGGGCACGGTAGGATCGGCCCATGGACGTCGTCGGAGTGGCAGCGGTCGTGACGGGAGGGGCATCGGGCCTGGGGGCTGCCACGGCGACGGCCCTCGCGGGTCGGGGAGCCTACGTCACGATCCTCGACCTGGACGACGGGAAGGGGACGGCATTGGCCGAGTCCCTCCCCGGATCCATGTACGTGAGGTGCGACGTCACGGACCCGGATGGGGTCCAGCACGCCGTTGAGGTGGCATCGGAGGCAGGGCCGCTCCGGGTCGCCGTCAACTGTGCCGGCATCGCGATCGGTGCCCGAACCGTCGACCGTGACGGCAACCCCGCCGACCTCGACGCCTTCATGAACGTCGTCACCGTCAACCTCGTCGGCACCTACAACGTTGCTCGCGTCGCTGCCGCGGCGATGGCCCGGACCGAGCCGCTCGCGCACGGGGAACGGGGCGTCATCATCAACACGGCATCCGTCGCCGCGTTCGACGGGCAGATCGGGCAGACGGCCTACGCGGCATCGAAGGGGGGAGTGGTCGGCATGACGCTGCCCCTGGCACGGGACCTCGCCGGCATCGGCGTGCGGGTCAACACGATCGCCCCGGGGATCATCGACACGCCGCTGCTCGGATCCCTCAACGAGGACATCAGGGCCGCGCTCGCCGCAGGCGTGCCCTTCCCCCAGCGGCTCGGCACGCCCGAGGACTACGCAGAGCTCGCGATGTCCCTCATCGCCAACGGCTACATGAACGGTGAGACGATCCGCATGGACGGCGCCCTCCGGATGCCTCCGAGGTAGCGGCGCCCGGTCGCGGATGCCGCCCAGGGAGGGCGTCAGTCCGTAGCACCTGTCGTCATCCGCTGCAGGGCCCGGCTCCGTACATGAGATGTCGTAGTCGACACTTCGAACGAGCGTCTCTCCCACGCCGTTCGAGCGAAGGGGTCGAGGCACTGATCACGCCCTGACACCGCCTCGGCCCCTTCGCCCCTCCCCTCAGCAGATCCCCCGGAGCGCCCTCGTATGACGTGGATTCGCACGCCGCGTACGATGGATCCCGCCCATGATCGACTCCTCGTCCCTCGCCGGCCTCCTCCGGCAGCGCGCCGACACCCGAAAGGCCGCGTGGTGGTCCGACTACGTCAAAGGTGCCCGGTTCCTGGGCGTCCCGATGGCCGAGACCCGCAGCATCGCCCTCGAGTGGTGGGACGGCCTCGACGACGCGGGTGATCCCGTCGACACCTGCCTCGATCTGGGCAGGCATCGCATCAGCGAGGTCAGGCTCGCGGGCATCGCGATCATGGAGCATCGCCTGGTCCCGGGCGGCGATCTCACGGCCCCGAGCCTCGAGAGGGTCAGGGGGGCGCTCGACGACGGTGCGTACGACGATTGGAACACCTGTGACTGGCTGTGCGTGAAGGTCCTCGGTCCGTTGCTGTCATCGCCCGAGCCACACGTCCATGCAGACGTCCTCGCCTGGTCGGCGTCCGACACCCTGTGGACCAGGCGGGCGTCCGTGGTGGCCTTCGTGAACCTCATCGGCCCTGCAGAGCCGTCCCCGGGCTTCGACGAGGCCTTCGCGTCGACCGCGGGGCTCCTGCTCGAGGATGGCAGGAGGTTCGTCCAGACCGCCGTCGGATGGACGATGCGGATGTTCGCGACGCGACGGCCCCGCGAGGCCGCCGCCTTCCTCGAGGACCACATCGACGTCATCAGTCGTGAAGCGCTGGACAATGCAACCAAGGGGCTCCCCGACGAGCAGCGGTCAGCCCTCCGCGCCCTCCATCGGTCCCGGTGAGCGTCGCTGCCCGTGTTGGAGGCACCACGCGTACATCGCGATCCCCGAGGCCGCCCCGGCGTTGATCGACCGCGTGGAGCCGTACTGGGTGATCTCGTACACGGCGGTGCACATCGCGTGCATCTCCGGTGAGAGTCCCGGGCCCTCCTGCCCGAAGACGAGCACGCACCGTTCCGGCAGCGGGGCGTCCTCGATCGGTCGTGAGCCTGGGAGGATGTCGATCCCGAGCACAGGAATGCCTTCAGCGGCCGCCCACGAGCCGAAGGCGTCCACCGTCGGATGGTGCTCGATGTGCTGGTACCGATCCGTGACCATCGCCCCCCGCCGGTTCCACCTCCGCTTGCCCACGATGTGGACGGTGTGTGCGAGGAAGGCGTTCGCGTTCCGTACGACGGCTCCGATGTTGAAGTCGTGCTGCCAGTTCTCGATGGCGACGTGGAAGCCGTGCCTGCGTGCGTCGAGGTCGGCCACGATGGCCTCCCTCGACCAGTAGCGGTACCGATCGAGCACGTTCCTGCGGTCGCCGTTCGCAAGGAGCATCGGGTCCAGGCGATCGTCGTCCGGCCACGGGCGATCGTGCGGACCGACGCCGACGACGTCGTCCTCAGCCATCGCCGATCTCGATACCGGACATGGCCTCGAGGGCCTGCACGAGGGCATGATTCCCCTCTGATCCGAGGCCCCGCTCCTGGAGGCTCCGGTACAGCTGGAAGACGAGCGACGTGCCAAGCAATGGCACACCGAGCGCATCGGCCGTGTCGAGGACGATCCGGAGGTCCTTCTGCTGGAGGTCGATCGTGAACCCGGGCGACCAGTCCCTGACGATCATCTGTGGGCCGCGGTTGGCGAGCATCCACGACCCCGCCGCACCGCCCGACACCGCCCTCAGCGTGGCGTCGAGGTCGAGACCACCCGCCGCGGCGAGCAGGAGCGCTTCCGACACCCCCAGTTGGGTCACGACCACCAGGATCTGGTTCACCGCTTTGACGAGCTGACCGGCGCCGATGGGGCCGACGTGCGTGATCGTCGTCCCGACGGATTCGAGGTAGGGCATGACGCGCTCCAGGTCCGCAGCGTCACCTCCCACCATGATGCTCAACGTGCCTCGTGCCGCACCCTCGCTGCCGCCGGAGATCGGCGCGTCCAACCAGTGCGCCCCGAGTTCCCCGACACGGCGCGCGAACTCCTTCGTCGCGACCGGCGAGATCGTGGAGTGGTCGACCACGACGCTCCCCTCGTGGAGCCCACCGACGACGCCATCGGGTCCGAACACGACTGCTTCGACGTCCGGCGTGTCCGAGACGCAGACCATGACGACGTCGTGGGACCGGGCGACGTCTGCGGGGCTGACCGCGACTGCGGCACCTGCAGATGCGAGATCCTCGGCCTTTCCGCGTGAACGATTCCAGACGGTGACCTCGTGCCCGGCCTCGACGAGGTTCCTCGCCATCGAGGCGCCCATGATCCCCAGTCCGATGAACCCGGCCGATCCCATTGCATCCTCCGTCCCACCTCGGGTCTCGTCGTCGCACCGACGGTACCCGACCCAGCAGGCATCCGGCATCTCCATCGCCGTCGTGTCAGCGGGAGAAGTCGTCGATCACCACGAACCCGTTGCCGGGGAAGTCCGCCATCGCCATGAGGTGCTCAGCCCCCTCACCGAGTGACACGGTCCTCGTCACGAGGGCATCCGGCTGCAGCTCACCCGACCGCACCATGTCGAGCATCGCCGGGTACCGCCACGCCTGCATCCCGTGGCTGCCGTGGAATTCGACTTCGGACGCATGGAGGCGCCACATGGGGATCACGGGGCGTGCATCGTCACCGATCATCAGCCCGACCTGGATGTGCCGTCCTCGTTTGCGGAGGCTCCGGATGGACGACACCGACGTCGCGGTCGAGCCGAGCGCGTCGATCGACACGCGTACGCCGCCGTCGGTCAGCTCGCGCACCGCCGCGGCGGGATCGGCCACGGCGGATGCGTCGACGACATGGGTCGCCCCGAAGGACCTTGCGAGATCGAGGGCGACGGGATCGATGTCGATCGCGATCACCCGGGCCCCGAGGGCTGCGCCGATCATCACCGAGGACAGGCCGACACCGCCACAGCCCCACACGGCGAGAGTGTCATCTCCGGTGACCTCGCCCTGGTCCACCACCGCCCTGAACGAGGTGGCGAATCGACAACCGAGTCCCGCGGCGGCCACGAACGACATGTCGTCGGGAAGCGTCACGGCGTTGCGATCGATGTGGGGGAGGGCGACGTACTCCGCGAACGCGCCCCATCCGTCGAAGCCCGGTTGGTACTGGTGGTCACAGATGTGCTCGTTGCCGGATGCGCACATGGCGCAGCGCCCGCATCCGAGCACGAACGGCACGGTGATGCGATCGCCGACCCGTACCGAGGCGACGTCTGCGCCCGTCGCGACCACGATGCCCGCCAACTCGTGTCCGGGAACGTGAGGGAGCGCGATGGAGGAGTCGTGTCCCACCCATGCGTGCCAGTCGCTCCGACACACGCCGTTGGCCCGCACCTGCACCACGACGCCGTCGACGGGAGGAGTCGGATCCGGCACGTCGACGACGACGACGTCCCCGCCGAACTGTTCGAAGACGGCGGCCTTCATGGCGTGCCTCCCACGTCCCGTCCGGGTCGCGACGCCTTCGACTCGTTGCCCTCTTCCCGTTCGCGGGGTGCGAGCGGGGCGGGTCCGCGGACTGCGGGGGCTTCGCATCCGATCATGGCGCCTACATTGCCACACGTCATCGGGCTGTGCCGCGTGATGGGGGAGACCGTGAATTGCGCAATCCTTAGTTCCCCACTATGCTTCTCGGCAAGACGGTTGGGTCAACCTCTGACGCAGACGTCCCACGGGACGCCAGGCGTACCGCGATCCCGGGTGCCGTAGTTGGGGCGGCACCCGGGATCCTTTCGTTCACGGGTCCCCCCGCCATCTCCGAGCGAGCTGGTAGCATCGCAGCGGTAGGAGGGGCCCGTGACCGACGTGTTACGCGACGACACGCAGCAGACGATCGAGGAGCTCGAGTCGCGCGTACGCGACCTGCAGGACGAGCGGGACAAGCTCGAGCGCCAGCTGCACGATTCGAGCCCGCTCATGCCGTACCAGGTCGAGCTGCTCAAGCTCCAGCAGTACCTGGAGGCGGAGACGATCCCGATGATCGTGGTGTTCGAGGGAAGGGACGCCTCTGGCAAGGGCGGCACGATCCGGCGCATCACGCGCTACATGAACGAGAAGAAGTACCGCGTCGTCGCCCTCGGCAAGCCGACGGAGGCGCAACAGAGCCAGTGGTACTTCCAGCGGTACGTCGAGCACTTCCCCTCAGGAGGGGAGCTCGTCCTGTTCGATCGCTCGTGGTACAACCGTGCCATGGTCGAGCCGGTCTTCGGGTTCTGCACCCGAAAGCAGTATCGGGACTTCCTCCGGGGCGTCGTCGGCTTCGAGAAGGACCTCGTGCGGCAGGGAACCGTGCTGGTCAAGCTGTACTTCAGCGTCGAGAAGTCGACCCAGGCACAGCGGTTCGAACGCCGACAGAACGATCCGTTGCGGCAGTGGAAGCTGAGCGAGATCGACCTCCAGGCGCAGGAGTACTGGGACGACTTCACCGAGATGAAGCATCGCATGCTCGAGCGCACCTCGACGAGCTCGGCCCCATGGACGGTCATTCGCTCGAACGTGAAGTCCAAAGCGAGGCTGAATGCCATGAAGGTCATCCTCAACGCGGTGGACTACGCCGATCGCAACCCCAATCTCGACTTCTCGACGGATCCGGAGGTCGTGCTGCCGGGCAGGGCCGAGCTCGCCCGGATGGACGAGGAGAGGGACCGGTTGGGCCGACCTCGCCAGTGATCGATCTCCGTGCCCAGGCACAGCGGCACAACGACGTCCTCGAACATCGCCTCGATGAACTGGTGCCGAGGCTCCTCCACGAGACGGGTATCGACTGCTGGCTCCTGATCGGCCGCGAGTACGCAGAGGATCCCGTCCTGGCCACGATGCTGCCTGCGGAGTGGCTGTCAGCCCGTCGCCGGACGATCCTGGTGCTCACCCCGGACGACCGATTCGCCGTCGCGCGCTACCCGGTCGGATCGCTCTTCCGTTCGGAGTGGGATCCCTCAACCGAGCCGGATCAATGGGCACGCCTCGTACGCATCCTGTCAGACCTTGATCCCGCGACCATCGGCATCGGGACCTCGACCCACCAGGCCCACGCCGATGGCCTCACGGTCACCGAACACGACAGGCTGCTCGATGCGCTTCCGCCCCACCTGGGGAGCCGGTTGGTGTCGGCAGGGACCCTGGGCATCCGATGGCTCGAGACCAGGCTGCCGGAGGAGAGGCCCCTGCTCGAGGACGCCGCACGATCCGCACATGACATCCTCCGAAGAGGTCTCAGCCGCGAGGTCATCGACCCGGGGACGACGACGACCGACGACGTCGTGTGGTGGCTCCGACAGGCCGTGCACGACGCAGGCTTCGGGTCATGGTTCCACCCTTCGGTCTCCACGCAGCGGGCCGGAGCCGAGACCCCACCGGGCGGCTTCGCCGGTGGGCCGCGATCGACCACCGTCGAACCCGGCGACCTCGTCCATGTCGACTTCGGCATCGTCCACCACGGCCTGTGCACCGACCAGCAGGAGCATGCCTACGTCCTGATCCCTGGCGAGCATGAGGCACCGAAGGGCCTCACCGAGGGCCTTCGGGCCGCGAATCGGGCCCAGGAGATCCTCATGTCGGCCTTCCGGTCGGGGCGGTCGGGAAACGACATCCTCGCGGCCGCTCGGGATGCAACGGCATCCGAGGGCCTCGCGGCGACGATCTATACGCACAGCATCGGTGTCCACGGCCACGGCGCCGGCATGACGATCGGGCTGTGGGACCGCCAGGACGGTGTTCCCGGGCAGGGTGACCACCTCCTGCATCCCGACACCGCGTACTCCATCGAGCTCATGGTCGAGCATCCCGTCGCAGAGTGGGACGGGAACGTGGTGCGGTTCATGGTCGAACAGGACGCATGGTTCGACGGTGAGACGTGTGCATGGCTCGACGGCCGCCAGGACGAGCTCTGGTTGATCTGATCAGCGTCGCAGCCACCCGTCGAGCGCCCTGGTGAGGGGAGGCATCAGGAACCAGGTCAGGATTGCGATCCCGATGACATTCGACACGAACACCGATGGCACCACGGCGAGGTCGGGGAACAGCCACGAACGCACCACGGTCACCGTGAGCGAGACGGGGAACAGCGCCATGAGGATCACCACCGCCTGCTTCCACTTCCTCGGCTCCGCTCCGCCCGACGTGGAGGGGAACCATCCTGCGAATCCGCCGACGACGTTGGTCGTGAGGTCGCCCGCTGTGATGGCGTCGAGCTCGTCGAGGACCCTCGCCCGCTCCTCGGACTCGATCCACGCCCTGAGGTTGCCCGCCGTGTCGAACGTGAGGATGACCACCGTCTCGTCCTGGACGCCCGGGACGGCATCGAGGATCTCGCGCCCGACGAAGCCTTCGAAACCGACAAGCGCGTCGAGCATTCGCTGGTGGACCATGGCGTGCCTCGCCCCGGTCCCCGGCCTGAGCCGGTACGACGACACGACCCGGGCCTCGCGGTCACCGGACGGGCCTGCGAGGATCTGCTCCCTCGCCGGTCCTTCCACGAGGTCGGCACCTTCGTCGAGGAGTGCATGGCGCTCAGGTGACGACAGCCACGCGTCGAGGTTCGCCTGGTCCTCGAACCGATAGACGACGGTCCATTCCGACGGATGTTCCGCGGTGGGGCGCTGGACGAATGAGTCGACGTAGCCGGGGTGGCGATAGGCGGCATTGACCAGTCGCGACACCCATGCCGCAAAGGCATCGTCGTTCTCGGGCGGCACAGTGCGCGACACGATGACGGTGGGGGAGGACCGGCCTTCGACCATGGATGCGATGCTACGGCGGACCGTGCGCTCGAGGACGACCGTGCGGATCAGCGGCGGACGAACCGCTCGTCGAGCGCCCGCACCGTGGCCATGCCCCGGCGCGTCGTGCGCATCCCGAGCAGACGTTCCGTCGTCGACTCCTTGTGGGTCGTCTCGATGCCCTTTCCCTCCCTGAGGAAGAAGACCTCGGTCCCTGAGACGACCAGGCCCTCCGGCGGCGCCACCGTCGCCTCGAGGGCTCGTGCCGCCTCGGGGTCCGGGTGCGATTCGAGGAACGACACCTCGACGAGGACGCCATCGCCATTCCATGGGCAGGCCGCCACGATCTCGCGGATCTCGCCACTGCTCCGGACGAAGGCCTCGGACTCGAAGCCGAACCGGTCGCGCACGACGGCTTCGAGGGCGTGCCGGGATGGGCGATCGGGCGACCTGAGGATCACGTTGCCCGATGCGAGGTACGTGTCCACGTCGGCGAAGCCGGCGGCCGAGAACGCGTCGCGGAGGTCGTGCATGCGCACCCTCCGGTTGCCCGTGTTGATCGCTCTCAGGAACACCGCGTACGAGGTGTCGGCGGGCTGCGGCGTCGTCACACGGCCCTGCGATAGTTGGTGATGGCGAGGGGGATGAAGACGGCGAGGAGCCCCGCGACCCATGCGAGGGTGATCCAGACGTCGGACATCGAGCCCCACGGGGGGCCGATCATCAGGTATCGCACACCGTTGACGGCATGGGTGACGGGGTTGTTCCTGGCGAACACCTGGAGCCATCCGGACATGGACTCGACGGGCACGAAGGCCGAGCTTGCGAACGTGAGCGGGAAGATCCAGATGAAGCTCGCCGCCTGCACCGACTCGACGTCCTTGATACCGAGACCGATCGTTGCAGAGATCCACGTGAAGGCGTAGCCGAACGCAAGGACGAGGAAGATCCCGAGCACGGCGTTCCCGAAGCCGTTCATGAAGCTGAAGCCGATGATCATGCCCACCACCGTCATGAGGAACACCACGAACAGGTTGCGGATCGAATCCGACACGGTTCTCCCTGCCAGCACCGCGGCGCGACTCATCGGAAGGGACCTGAAGCGGTCGATCAGGCCTTTCTGCATGTCCTCTGCGAGGCCGATTCCGGTGTTCGTCGACCCGAAGACCGCAGTCTGGACGAAGATGCCCGGCATGAGGTAGTCGATGTAGGACAGGTTGCCCGGCAACGCGATGGCACCGCCGAAGACGAACGCGAACAGCAGCACGAACATGATCGGCTGGATCGTCGAGAAGACCAGCAACGTCGGAACCCGGACGTACTTGAGCAGGTTCCGCCACGTGATGATCAGGGCATCCCTGATCTCATAGAACAGCTTCCACTGCAGGCCCTTCGGAGGGGCGTGCGGCGGTTCGGTGCGAGTCACGGCTTCGGCGGTCATCGTCCACCCCTGTTCCTACGCCCACCGCTCGCCACCGGTTCCTGATCGGCGTCGTCGAACTCGGGGCTCTCTCCCGTGATGGTGAGGAACACGTCGTCGAGCGTCGGGCGATGGATGGCGATGTCGACGAGCTGCACACCCGCGGCATCGAGGCGCCTCACCGCATCGCTCACGGTGCCGACGGCTGCGGTGACGGGCACGTGGATCAGCCGTTGTGCCTGATCGACGACGATGTCCCCGCTCGCGAGCGGTGTCACCGCATCGACCGCGATCGGCAGGTTCTCGGCTCGTGCGATCCTGAGCTCGAGGACGTCGCCGCCGATGGTGCCCTTCAACTCGTCCGACGTCCCCTGCGCGATCACGAGGCCCTTGTCGATCACGGCGATGTGGTCGGCGAGCCGGTCCGCCTCCTCGAGGTACTGGGTCGTCAACAGCAGCGTGGTGCCCTCGCCGACGAGGGTCTCGATGAACTCCCACAGACCGATGCGGCTCCTCGGATCGAGGCCGGTGGTCGGCTCGTCGAGGAAGAGCACCTCGGGTCGACCGACGAGGCTCGCGGCCAGGTCGAGCCTTCGGCGCATGCCGCCGGAGTAGGTCTTGACCTGGCGACCTGCAGCGAAGGTGAGCTCGAATCGCTCGAGGATCTCATCGGCGCGCCTTGACGATTCCCTGCGGGACAGGCGGTAGAGCATGCCCACCATCACCAGGTTCTCCTTGCCCGTCAGGATCGGGTCGACGGCGGCGTACTGGCCCGCGAGCCCGATCTTGTACCGGAGCTTGCCTGCCTGGTGCACCACGTCGAAGCCCGCCACCGTCGCGTTCCCCGAATCCGGCTTCAGGAGGGTCGTGAGGATCTTCACCGCCGTGGTCTTCCCCGCGCCGTTCGGCCCGAGCAGACCGAACACGGTGCCCGTACCCACCTCGAAGCTCACGCCCCGCAGGGCACGGACGTCACCGAACGACTTCGTCAGCTCGTCTGCGACGATGATCGGATCAGCCATGGTGTCGTCTCCCGTTCGCGAGGTCTCCCGCCGGAGGACCGACAGGCTCATGAACGCTACCCGGCGTCGGAACCTAGCCAGACGTCCTGCGCGGTGTCGCGGGCGAGGGGATACCCATGCATGTCTGCTCCGCACCTTGACGCGATCGGTACCCGCCCATAGCCTGAACAGGAGGGTCGAAGACGACCCGGGCCATTCGCCGATGCGTGGACCCGGGAGAGGGAGCGGGCACATGTCACCGGGACGGATCGTCGCACTCGTGGTGGGATCGATCGTGGCGATGATCGCGGTGGGCATGATCGCGGGCGGCGCCGCGATCGTCTGGCTCGACACCACCCAGCGTGACGCCGACGGCTTCTTCACGAGTCCCACCTTCACGCTTGCCACGGAGAGCTACGCACTGACGTCCGAGAGCATCGACCTCGATGCCGGACCGGGGGATTGGTGGCCCGATGACCTCGCCGAGGTCCGGATCTCCGCCGAGGCCATTGACGGGGGCGACCTGTTCGTCGCCATCGCCGACAGTGCCGCCGTCGACGCCTATCTGGCGGGTGTCGCACACGAGGAGGTCGTCCACCTCGACGAGCGCGCCGAGCGCGTCCAGTACCGCCGGACCGACGGCGGGCCGCCCGACTCCGCTCCGACCGGTGTCGACATCTGGGAGGCACAGTCCGCAGGACCGGGGGAGCAGACGGTCTCGTGGGAACTCGCCCCGGGCGAATGGACCGTCGTCGTCATGCGTCCCGACGGTTCGGCTGGGATCCCGGTGAGGGCGGAGGCGGGGGCGAAGACCGACCTGCTTCCCCTCGCCGCAGGTGCCCTGTTCGCCCTCGGTGCGATCGCCGCCATCATCGCAGGGGTGCTGATCGTCCTCGCCGTGATCGGCAGCAGGCAAGAGGAGGTCCCAGAGGGCGTGGCCTCGGTCGAAGGTGCCTACCCGGTGCGTCTCAGCGGTGCCCTCGACCCGGGGCTGAGCAGGTGGATGTGGCTCGTGAAGTGGTTCCTCGCGATCCCGCACCTCATCGTGCTGGCCTTCCTGTGGGCAGCATTCGCCATCCTGACGATCATCGCGTTCTTCGCCATCCTCTTCACGGCGAGGTACCCGAGGTCGATCTTCGACTTCAACGTCGGGGTCATGCGCTGGAGCTGGAGGGTGAGCTACTACGCCTTCACCGTGCTCGGCACGGATGCGTACCCGCCGTTCAGCCTCGGACGAACCGACTATCCCGCGGACTTCGACGTGGCGTATCCCGAGCACCTGTCGCGAGGCCTCGTCCTGGTCAAGTGGTGGCTGCTCGCCATCCCGCATTACGTGGTCGTCGGACTGTTCACGACCGGTCTGGTGTGGTGGGTCGCCGAGGTGGACAGCGAGGTCTGGATGCTCCAGGTGGGCACCGGCCTGATCGGGCTCATGGTGTTCTTCGCCATCGTGGCGCTGTTGTTCACCGGGCGATACCCGCACGGGATCTTCGATCTGGTCATGGGACTCAATCGCTGGGTCTATCGAGTGAGCGCCTACGCCTCGCTGATGCGGGACGAGTATCCGCCCTTCCGGCTCGACATGGGTGGCCAGGACCCGGGGATGCCGGCACGACCTGCCGACGCATCTGATGTGCGCGGGCCGGTGACCTGAGCGACCTGGGTCGGGGACAGGGGGAGCGGAGCGCCGCTAGCGTGGCCGGATGGACTTCGACACCGTCATTCGGAGGCGTCGCAGCGTCAGGACGTACCGGCAGGCCATTCCCCCTCGCGAGGTGCTCGACCGCATCGTGGACATCGCGAGGCGGGCACCGACGGCAGGTTTCGCCCAGGGCGTTGACTTCCTCGTGCTGGACGACCCTTCCGCGGTGGGGGACTTCTACTCGATCACGACCCATCCCGACCGTGCGATGGCCGAGGCCATGGCCGGAGCCCAGCCACCCGCACTGGTGATCGTGTGGTCGGACCCCCAGCGCTACCTGGATCGGTACTCGGAAGCCGACAAGGCGAGGTTCGGCCTCCAGGACCCCGATCGCTGGGCGGTGCGGTTCTGGGACATCGATGCGGCAATGGCGGCCATGCAACTCCAGCTCGCCGCCGTCAACGAGGGTCTCGACACGTGGTTCTTCGGCATCGCCCACGGCCACGCTGCGATGCGGGAACGGTTCGGCGTCCCCGATGACCGCAACCTGATCGGCGTCGTCGGGCTCGGTCAGCGGACGGATGACGAGGAGGCCTTCGGCTCCGGCACGACCAGGAGACGGCGCCCACTCGACGAGCAGCTCCACCGGAACGGCTGGTAGTCGAGAGGGCAGGGCCCGTCGGTCACACCTTGGTGCCCGTGATGCTCTCGAACAGGACGGGGCCCCGTCGCCCGGGTCGGTGGAACACGTGGTGGTCGACGAGGAAGCCCGCGTCCCGAAGGTAGGCGTCGAGATCCAACAGCGGCAACCACGGCGTGATGCCCTGGATCCACGTCGTGGCGTAGGCGGCACCGTGATACGCGTACCACGCGCTGCGGGCGATGCGAGATCCGCGGGGGACGCCCGTGTCCGACATCAGCACCCGCCCGCCTGTGCGCAGGAATCGAGCGCACCGGTCGACGACGCGTGGCCGTTCAGGGGCTCCGAAGCAATCCACGAGGAAGTTGGCCACCACGACGTCGTACGGCCCGCCGTGATCGAACTCGAAGAGATCGCAGTGGTGGAGGTCCGCCCTCAGCCCCGCGGCTGCGAATCGATGCGAGGCGACCTCGATCATCCGCGACGACACATCGATGCCGGTGACGTGTGCGCCCTTCGCCGCGGCGGCGGCCGCATCGATGCCCGGCCCGATTCCCGCATAGAGGACGCGATCACCCGGGGCAATGTGGCCGAGCTGCCAGTGTCTCGCCGCAGGGAGGCATCCGAAGGAGTACCAGTTGGTGACGCGCTCGTAGACGGGTGCCATGCGATCGTAGGTTCGACGTGCCATCTGCGCCTCGTGTGCCCGTCGATGACATTACCTGCGAGACCGAAGCCTTCCGATGACCGCGCGGTCAGATCGAGATGAAGGGGGCAAGCAGCGTCACGAGGGCAATACTCGCGAGGCCCACGGACGCTGCTGCGGCCATCCCCACGACGAAGGGCTTGATCCCGAGTCCCCGGAGCTGGGAAAACGACGTGCCGAGGCCGACCGCGGCCATGGCGGTGGCAAGGAGGTACTCGGCGGCCTGTCGGATGCCGCCCACGAGTCCGTCCCAGGCTTCGGGGCCCCAGATCCCGAAGGCGGATCCGCCGGCATCGACGGCCGCGTCGCCGACGGATCGGAAGGCCGCCATCGCGACGAACCCGAGGATGAACACCGGGAACATGTCCAGGATGCGGGTCCGGTGCCCCTCGGCCTCCCCGGACTGCCGCTGACTTCGCAGGTACACGAAGGTCATGGCGGGGATGACGACCAGCATGAGCACGTTCCTGACCAGCTTCGTGACGATGGCGATGTCGGCTGCGCTCGGGGACGCCACCACGTCGAAGGTCTGGTCGTGAATGAGGCCGGCACCCGCAACCTGGGCCGTCTCGTGGATCGAGGTCCCGAGGAAGAGCCCGACCTCGACCACATCGCCGCCGAAAATGGCATTGGCCAGGATGGGGTAGAGCAGCATCGCCGCGATGCCGAACACGGTGATGTTCGCGATGGCGTACGTGACCTCCTCCTCCTTGGCGCGAATGCCGGGGGCGGTGGCGACGATCGCCGTCGCGCCGCAGATCGCCGTGCCGATCGCGATCAGCGCCCCGAGTCGCTCCGACAGGCCAAGACGACGCGCAGCGAAGGTCGCGACCACGAGTCCCGTGAGCACCGCCCCGACCACGATCGGGACGCCGAAGAGGCCGATCTCGAGCACATCGATCAGGCTGAGGCGGATGCCGAGCAGGATGATGCCGAGCCGGAGCAGCTTCTTGAGGCTGTATGCCACGCCGGGGGCGAACACGTCGGCGAGGCCGACCGTGTTGCGTACCACCATCCCGAGGACGATTGCCACGAGGATGGAGCTCACGAGTCCCGACACACCTACGAGTTCGTTGATGCCATCGGCGATCACCACTGCCGCCACAACGACCGTCGCGGACAGTGCGACGCCCGGGACGAGAGCGGGCACACGGTCGATCGTCGTGCCGAAGAGCACGTTCTCGACCACGCTGGGTGGTCGGGGGGCGGTCGTCTTCGTCATGCCGCCAGTATGGCCGCTTCGTGCGGCCCACGACGCGTGGTGCCGTCGTACCGGAGCTGCTGTGGAACGATCACGTCCGACGTGCCGGAACTCTCGACGCCGGCACCCGACCCGGGACATGGAAGCCCTGCCACGTGGGCTCGTGGTGGTGGAGCCGACGGGGAGGGGCGCTGTGTCGTGGCGTCCTCCGTGCACACGGGGGGCTGGATGTTACATAACGTGGATTATCGGCACACACTGCTTCGAGCCGCTTGGGCACGGAGCCGCCCCTGTCGGGCGTCAGACCGGTAGAGTCGCGTGCAGTATCGACACTGAGGAGTCTGTGCCATGGTGGGACGAGGACGAGGACGAGGGCCGGGGCCTGGCAGGGGTGGCGCACGACGCAGGCGCCGCCGCCAGGCGCGCCGACGCATCATGCTGGTCGGCGGAATGGTCGCCATCGGCACGAAGAAGATGAGCGCTGCGCACGCGCAGGCCATCGAGCAGCACACCGGCGTGCCGCCTGAGGAGCTCGAGGATGCCGACCTGCAGGAAGCGATGCAGGAACTCGGGATACCCGACGAAGAGGTCGGTGCGGGCGACGTCGAGGCTTCCTGAGCGGCGCATCCACCCCGATCCGTGATCGGCGTCGACGGACGTGCCGCGTGACGTCTGTGCCCGCCATCGTCCGCCGGCGGTCTTCCACGCAAGGTCCCTACGCTGAGCGCGTGGACGCCTACCTCGTGTAGCTGGTTGGCGTTCGGTCCGGGATCCCGTTGCGGCCAACCCCCACGCGCCGGGGCGGGTTGACCCGGCGTCGCCGTCGGAGGACGATGTCGGTTGGGAGTCGAGGATGCACACGATGACCACGATGCTCCAGCGGCCGATCGTGAGGGTCGCCCTTGCCGGGATCGTGCTGGCTGCGGTTGCCGCCCTCGGGAACCGCATCGCATGCCGCGTCGCGGGGTGCTGCCCCTGAGCCACGGCGACCGGAGTGTGACCGGTGACGTCAGCGGTGATGTCACCGGCGGACGGTCAGAGCGTCGTGAGGATCTTCACGCCTGGCTCGTCGAGGAGGGAGAAGCCGCGCTGGCCGACGATGTGGAGCGCTCGCAGGCGATCCGGCACCTCGGCGACGAGGCCGTCCTTGTCGAAGACGACGAACCGGTCGAAGATCCGCGTGAACCACCCGTCGTGGGTGATCGCGACGTGCGTCGCTTCGAGATCGGCCAGCACCTCCTCGATGACCTGGATCGACTCGAGGTCGAGGTTGTCCGTGGGTTCGTCGAGCAGGAGGACGTTCGGATCGTCCCGTTCCAGCAGGAGGAGCTGCACCCTTGCCTTCTGGCCTCCCGAGAGTTCGGAGAGCGCGTGGCGGGTGCGGTCGGCGAGCCCGTATCGCCCGAGGGCATTGCGGGCCTGCTCGGGGTTCGGGAACCGCGTCTTGACGATGTCGAGCAGCTCTCCCCCGGTGTCGGGGATGTCGACGTCCTGGCTGAAGTACCCGACCTTCGCGTTCGGGCCGAATCTGAGCGTCCCGTGCTCGATGTGGTCGGGGTCGAGGATCGAGCGGAGGAACGTCGATTTCCCCACCCCGTTCTCCCCCAGGAGTGCCATCCGCTCACCGTTGTAGATCGTGAGGCTGAACGGCAGCACGAGGCCATCGACCTCGAAGTCCGTGATGCGCATCGCCTCGTTGCCGGCCCGTGAGCCGACGAACTTCGGAGCGATCTCGCGCTCGGGGGGAGGCAGCTGCGGCGGGCCCTCGTCACGGAACCGTTCCCATCGGGTCTGGGCGGCATCGGCACGCGATGCGAGGGCCTCGCTGCCCGAGGCTCGGTTCTTCATGGTCTTGTAGAAGCGGTAGAGCCTGCGCTCCTCCTCCTTCCACGCATCGAGGTCCTTGGCGAGACGCTCGTTGCGCATCCGTCGCTCCTCACGGAACGTGGCGTAGTTCCCGCCGTGGACCCAGCTCCCGTTGTGCTCGAGCACCACCATCCGGTCGACGGCCTTCGTCAGCAGTGTGCGATCGTGCGAAACGAGGAGGATCGTCTTCGGCGTCTCCTTGAGCACCCGTTCCAGCCATGCCTTGGAGTTCATGTCGAGGAAGTTGTCCGGCTCGTCGAGGATCAGCGTGGGGACGCTCGAGAACAGGAACGCCCGGAGGATGATGTTCTTGCGCTCCCCCCCGGAGAGCTCCTTGAGCTTGCGATCGCCGGCAACGGCGAGGCCCTGGTCGAGGACGGCCCTCGTCACCTGGTCCCACATGGCCTCCGCCGCGTAGCCACCGAGCGCCTGCCACGTCTCGAGCGTCTCGGCGATGGCGATCCCCGTGTCCGCTCCCCCATCGTTGGATCCATACAGCTCCCGGAGGCGGGCATGGACCGGCTTGAGTTCCCTCGGCAGGGAGAGGGCGAGCGCATCGAGCACGGTGGCGGTGGAGGGATCGTCGAAACCCGGGTTCTGCCGCATGTAGGCGATCTCGGTGTCGCTGCGGACCGTGCCCTCATCGAGGGGGAGATCACCTGCGATGATGCCCAGCATGGTCGTCTTCCCGACGCCGTTGGGTCCGACGAGGGCTGTCACCGATCCCGTCGGGACACGGAAGGACAGGTCGTCGATCACCAGCGTGCCATCCGGGTAGTAGAAGACGGCGTTGTTCACCTCGATGGCCATGACGATGCCTCAGGTCCGGCCGGGACGACCCTCGGCGTCCTCGCGTCCGGTACCGGCACCGGCCACGACGATGGCGAGGTAGATGAACCCCCCTGCAGGGGCGGTGAGGATGATCAGCAGGGCCCATGCCCACTTCGGCATGTACGGAGCAGCGTGCCGGGACAGGTGGACGAGCAGGATCACCGTGAAGACCCCCACGAGGAGGAACACCGGGATCCAGGCAGAGAAGTTCACACGCACCCTTCGACAGACGAGGGAAGGATACGGCGCCCTCGGTCTCAGCCCTCGATCAGCTCGGTGCCGGGGCGGTACGTCGACCAGGCGAACCAGAAGGTGTCGAGGTGCGGGATCCGCTCGAGGCGGCGGCCACGGTACTCCCCCGCCGTCGCCTCGCCCACGATGCTCCATGTCGATCCGGTCTGGTCGTCGACGAAGCCCGACTCGGTCGCGACGAAGGTCAGGACGTCGCCGTCGACCGTCGGGTCGAAGACGGCAGCGGTGCCGACGTCGGCGCCCTCGGCGATCGTCCCGGAGTCGAGCGCTGACGCCTGTCCCGGCTTCCAGAACACGACCAGGCGTCGCCCTCCCACATCGATCGCCCTCACGGATGGCGCATCACCCGCCACGGCGGCGGTGGCGACCGCGACGGCGCCTCCACCGACCTCGACGCCAACGACGCGTTGGAGGGCCGCCGCGCGATCATCGAGCGCGCCCCTGAACAGGAACGGCCTGCCCTCGGGATCGTCGTAGGCCACGTACGGGTTCCGGCCGTAGGAACGGTCGAATCCCGTCGCACGCCAGTCCAGCACCCGGCCTGCTGGGTAGGCCGCGAGGAAGTCGTCCCACGACATGAGCGGCGACGGGAACTCATCGAGGCGGTCACCGGCGAGGACGCCGACGATGGCGCGACCGTCGTAGTGCGTCCAGAGGCTCTCGGTTGCGCGATCGTACATGACGAGTGCGGACGCGTAGAGCCGCCCGGAGGTGCCGAACGTCGTCTCGATCCCTCGCACCCTGCGGTCGTAGGCCGTCGCGGAGTTGCAGAGCGGGCAGTACGTGACCGCCACCGGTACGCCGCCGACCACGTCGTTGACGATCTCGTGCCAGATCATCACTCTCACCGGATAGGCCCTCGCATCGCCGTCGATCTCGACGGCGACGACCGGTTCGACGCCCGGCAGCAGGTCCTCGTTGCCCTCGACATCGACGAACCCCGGCGCGTCGATCGGAGGGATGCCATCGGGGGGTGGGCCACCTGAGATGATCTCCCGCGTGTCGACGAGGGCGTCAGGGAACGCCTCGGCGTTCATATCGTCCAGCGCGGAGGGGCCCTCCGGGAGACCTTCGGTGATCGCCGACGGCGGGACGTCGAGGACGGTCGTCGACGGTGCAGTTGTCGGGGTGGGAGTCGAAGCGTCCGTGGCGGCATCGTTCGGCGCGCCGCAGGCGCTGAGGACCAGGGCGAACGCCATCGCCAGGGTGGTGGTTCTGTGCCGTGGGCCGAGGTCCATGTGATGGCAACGCCGCGCACCTGCTCGGGCTTCCCATGGCGCTGCCGGGGGGCCACATCGCGAACGGTTGGCCGGCGACCGATCGCATCGATAGGGTGCTGCGGTGCAGTATCCGAGCGTTCCCTATGTCCCGATTCACGTTGCCGACCACTCGCGCAATGCAACGGCGCACGAGATCTTCGCCGAGATGAACAGCAGGCGCTCGGTGAGGGATTTCTCGGACCGCCCGGTCCCCAGGGACCTCATCGAGACCGCAGTCGCGTGCGCCTCCACCGCCCCGAGCGGCGCCCACAAGCAACCCTGGACCTTCGTCGTCACCGCCGATCCCGAGGTCAAGCGCCGCATCAGGGAAGCCGCAGAGGAGGAGGAGCGGCTCAATTACGAGGGCGGCAGGCTGCCGCCCCACTGGCGAGAGGATCTCGCACCGCTCGGCACGGACTGGCGCAAGCCGTTCCTCGAGACGGTCCCGTGGATCGTCGTCGTGTTCGAGCAGCGATACGGGCTGCGACCCGACGGGTCGAAGTCCCACCACTACTACGTCAAGGAGTCCGTCGGGATCGCGTGCGGCATGTTCATCGACGCCATCCACCGGATGGGGCTGTCGACCCTCACCCACACACCCAGTCCGATGGCATTCCTGAGGACACTGCTCGGCAGACCAGAGAGCGAGCGACCCTTCATCCTCTTCCCGGTGGGCTATGCGGCGGACGACTGCAGGGTCCCCGACCTCACGCGCAAATCGCTCGGGGAGGTGATGGTCGAGGTCGTCGCATCGGACCTCGACCCCCGACGCTGACGCCGATCCCGTCGGGAGGTGCCCGCCGGCTCGCCACTCGGCGTGTCGCTCGGACAGCCATTCGGACAGCCGCTCAGCCGCTGCCACCCAGCCGCACCCGAATACGGCGGAAGCCCCTGCCCTTGTTCTCGGCCTTCGGGATCGAGATCTCGCCCACCTCACCTGTCTGGCCGACGTGGGTCCCCCCGTCGGCCTGGCGGTCGAGTCCCACGATGTCGATCACACGGACCTCCTCGATCGACGGCGGGAGGAGGTTCACCTTCGTGCGAATCAGGCTCGGATCCTCGTCGGCAGCGTTCCGGGGAAGGAACGACACCTCCACGGCCCGCTGCCTTGCGAGTTCCGCATTGAGCTCGGCCTCGACGATGGGCAGGTCGTCGGCGGACCAATTGGGGATGTCGAAGTCCAGCCTCCCCTCCCCCGGCTCCATGTTGCCGCCGGTCACCGGACTGTGGAATCGGTTCCAGACGACTCCGCACAGGGCGTGCAGTGCGGTATGGGTCCTCATGAGGGCATACCGTCGATCCCAGTCGAGGGCGCCGGCCACCGCCGTCCCCTCGGGCGGGAGGCCGCCCTCGAGCCAGTGCCACACCCCGTCGGCATCCTGCGTCACCCGCACGACCCTGAGGCGATCGTCACCGATTGACACCTCTCCGACGTCGTGCGGCTGTCCTCCGCCGCCGGGGTAGAACACGGTGCGGTCGAGGAGGACGCGGCGGTCGTCCGCGTCGACCCTCACCACGGTCGCCTCCATCGTGCGCGCGTATGCGTCGGTCGAGTAGATCCTGTGAGTCGCCATGCCCGTCACCTCCGGAGCGGCCGGCGTCCACCATAGGCAGATGGGGCCACGAGGAGGTAGCGTCGGGGTGTGCGCTGTGACATCGCGATCATCGGCGGCGGCGTCGCCGGCATGGCCGCTGCGGCGTTCCTGTCCGAGCGTGCCGACGTCGTGCTGCTCGAGGCCGAAGAGCTACTCGGCTACCACTCGTCCGGACGATCGGCGGCCCTCTACACGGAGAGCTACGGACCGGGTGTGGTGCCGAGGCTGACCAAGGCGTCGCGGTCGTTCTTCACCGACGCATCACCTCCCCTGTCGTCGCCCCGAGGGGTCATGTTCGTCGGTGGTGAGGCGCGGCGTCGCCAGGTCGAGGCGATGTACGCGACCTTCGCCCCCACGGTCCCCGATCTCGAGTGGCTCGACACGGACGGGATCATCGCCAGATGCGATGCACTCACACCGTCCCATGCGGTGGTCGGGATCCACGAGCCCGGCGCCATGGACCTCGACATCAGTGGTATCGAGGCGGCCTATCGCACCATGGCCCACGGGCATGACGCCCGCATCCTCCTCGGGCATCGCGTCACGGGGATCAGCCACGACGGCGCGTGGCGTCTCGCCACCACCGGTGGAGACGTCGAGAGCCGTGTGCTCGTCAACGCCTCGGGTGCATGGGGCGACGCCGTCGCCCGCCTCGCCGGGGTGGCGCCACTCGGGCTGCGTCCGTTGAAGCGGTCCGCGTTCCTCGCCGATCCCCACCGGGATCCACGTGCGTGGCCGATGGTGATCGATGTGGACGAGGAGTGGTACATGAAACCGGAGGGTCCGAACATCCTCGGATCGGCGGCGAGCGAGCTCCCTTCTCCCCCGATGGATGCGCGTCCCGATGAGATCGACATCGCCCTCGGCATCGAGCGGATCAACGACGCCACGACACTCGGCATCAGGTCGGTGATCTCGACGTGGGCGGGCTTGCGCGTCTTCACCCCCGACAGGATCCCCGCTGCAGGCTTCGCCGACGACGCGCCTTCGTTCTTCTGGCTTGTGGGACAGGGCGGCTACGGGATCAAGACATCTCCTGCGCTCGGAAGGATCACCGCAGGGCTCATCCTCGATGGCACGGTTCCCGCCGATATGGAGGCTGCGGGGATCACCGCCGACCAATTGGCTCCGTCGAGGTTCCCTCCGGCGCCGTAGTCCCTGCCCTCCACACGAGGAAGCCCACACCGACGATCACGATCACGGCGAAGGCGAACCACTGGACGGCGTATCCCAGATGCGGTCCGTCGGTCATCTCGTCCTCGGGAACGGGGCTGGGTGATCCGCCGCCATCGGGCGGATCCTGCGACTCGAGCACGACGTTGATGGGCAACACATCGCCCTCCACCCACCGATCGATGTAGTCGAGGTCGATCCGGCTGATCGATCGGAGGACGCCGCCGGGCGGGTCGGGCTCGCCGATCCTGAGCGGCTCCTCACCGTCGTCGAGCCTGCCGATCACCGTCACGCGTCCCGTGGGGGTTCCGAAGCCCTCAGCGGGTGGACCCGGGGTGTCCGGAGGGATCAGGCCCCGAACGACCGCCATCAGTGTGCCGTCGTCGAGTTCGAGCGGCGTCACCACGAGGGTTCCCGACGTGTCCCCATAGGTGCGCCCGATCGAGAAGAACTCGAGGTCACTGCGGTAGCGGCCCTCGACGATCGCCCTGCGGTGCACCAACACCTGGGGATCCGCCCCCAGGTCACGGGAGAGGTCCTCGAGGGGACGAGGCTCGTCCGATGCCCGCTGCTCGATCAGGGCATTCGAGGACCTGCGCTCATCGAGGCGGTCGAGCTGCCAGATCCCGAGGCGGATGAAGCCGATCCCGACGAGCGCGCCGATGACGATCGCGAGGATCCATCTCGGGTTCCTGAGCACCGATCGGTCGAACGTGGCCACCCGGCGAGGGTACGAGCGTCACGAACGTGTCGTGCCGGACGCACGCGCGTCGAGCCACTGGCGACGGGTGAGCCCATAGTGGAGGGCATCGTGGCGGACCCCGGCCTTGAGGTAGTGTGACCGTGCCGTCCCCTCGAACCGCATCCCCGCCTTCTCAGCGACACGTGCGGAGGCACGGTTCGGGGCCATGATCGGCGCCCATACGCGCATCATCCCCCTTCCGAGGAACTCGTCGATGAGCGCCACGACACATGCGGTCATGATCCCCCGGCCCCAGCAGTCGGGATGGAGCCACCAACCGATCTCGCACGTCCCCGTGGCCTCCGCGTGCATCGGACATCCACCCAGTCCGCCGACGAGGCGCCCGTCGACGTGGATCGCGTACTGGGTCACCGGATCCGACGCGGTGGCCATCTCGATCCACTGCTCGCCTGCATCGACCGTGTACGGGTGGGCGAACTGGTCGCCCATGTACCTCGGGATCCTCGGGTCGTTCGCCACCTCGACGAGCGACAGCAGCATGTCCGTGCGATACGGACGCAGCTCGACCAGCTCCATCGACGTCGGAACCGCCTCGCGATCGGCCTCGGTGTCCTGCACACGCGCGAACGGGCTGGGGACCTCGTAGCGACCTCCGGTCCGCCAGTACGCGCCGTCGGCGCGATCCATGAACCCCTCCTCGACCATGTAGCGACGGATCGCGGCGTAGTCGGGATGGACGAGCTGGATCATGAAGTTGACATCACGTTCGGGATACCGACGCCCGGGCTCGAAGGCCAGTGCGATCTTCTCGAGGACCAGTCTGCGCTTCGCCGCGGACTGGGGGATCTGCACCAGGCGGGCGCCATCGAAGAACCTCCCGAGCACCGCGGCCTCGTCCGGGGTCCACGGCCCCTCCACGGGCGTACCGAGGTCCCCGTGTTCGCTTGGGAGCTCCTTCGCGACCGACCGGATCGCATCGAGGTCCAACACGGCCCGATCGTCGAGGAGACCGATCGCCCTGAGATGGCCGATCGCCTCGGCCACGTCGCGAGGCTCGACGTCGAGGCGCTCGGCCATCTCAGCGACGGACACGGGCCCCATCGCAGCACTCCCGAGGACCGAGAGGCGGAGAGGATCGAGCGCCGCCTTCACGAGGTCCAACGCAGTGGGCGTCGGATTCACGTGCCC
Organism: uncultured Acidimicrobiia bacterium; assembly: GCA_963792405.1. Taxonomy (GTDB): domain Bacteria; phylum Actinomycetota; class Acidimicrobiia; order Spongiisociales; family UBA5794; genus SZUA-442. Next base: position 726,337 of record CAWBVU010000006.1, on the reverse strand, counting down.
CCCACCCGAACGGCGCCGGTGCGTCGGGGATCGGCGGCGCCCTCGAGGGCCCCGTCGGCCCGCTGCACGGCTGCCTGCACACCACCGAAGTACATCGACAGTGCGGGAAGTTCCCGGACGGCGAAGCCGTCGACGTCGGAGACGTCGACGCCGGGCTCAACGGCCAGCGTGCGCACGCCATCGAACACCTCTGCGTGCATCCGGGGTGATGCCACGGCGACGTCGAGATCCTTGCCGCACACGACGTGGTTGAGCAGGACCGTCGCGATCGCCGTCGTGATGCGATCGGCACCGGGTGAGCCGATCGCGAGGACTTCGCCGTCGCGGGATCGGCCAATCGTCGGCGCCATGTTCGACAGGAGCCGCTGCCCCGGCGGAAGCGCGTGGAGGCCCTCTGATGTCAGCTCGACCTCCCCGAGCGAGTTGTTGAGCCCGAACCCGAATCCGGGAATGACCGCGCCCGAGCCGTACCCGGCGGACACCGTCACCGAGCACGCAAGGCCGCTGTCGTCGACCGCGGAGGTGTGGACCGTCGACGGTGATCGATGCATCGCGGCGAGGTTCCCCGTTCCGGCGAGCTCGAGCAGCTCGTCGGCGCCGGCGAAGCGGTCCACGTCACCGTCGAGGGCGGATCTGCGGAACGTGAAGACCGCGTCCTGCGCCTCGGCATAGGCGGCGACGTCCTTCGCTGACCACCCCTCGATGCCGAGCCGCTCGATGAGTGTGAGGAGGGCGGTCAGCGTGATGCCACCCACGGCAGGGGGGGCGTTCGTGGCGATGTCCCACCCGTGCATCCCGACGCGTGATGGTGGGCGCACGACGGGGGCGTACTCCTCGAGGTCGTGGATGGTGATCAGGCCACCTCGCTCGGCACTCGCCATGGCCAGCGCCACGGCGATGTCACCCCGGTAGAGCGCCTCGACGCCCCGATGGGCGAGGATCTCGAGGCATTGCGCCAGATCGTCGTTCACGACGATGTCGCCCTCACCGACCGGGGAGCCATCGGATCGGTGGTGGATCGCATACGCCTCCTCGTCCCAGCCGTACACGACGTCGTGGGCATACTGCATGTAGTAGGCGCTGGCCGCCGACACCTCGAACCCGTCCCTCGCCAGCATGATGGAGGGAAGGAACAGCTCCGACCACGGAACGGCGCCGTACCGTCGCGACGCGACGTCGAATCCTGCGAACGCCCCCGGTGTGGCCACGCTGCCCCACCCCACCACGGTCTCCATGCCGCCGCCATAGTCCATGCGCACGCGCGCGGTCGACGCCTGCGCACGCCTCGGGCGCCCACGGCCGGGCATCTCGGCGTAGGCGTCGATCACCACGGGGGCGTCGTCTGGTGGCCAGATCGTCACGAACCCACCTGCACCGGGGGAGACGATGCCGAGCTCGGTCGTCATCGACGCGATCACTGCGGCGATCGCGGCATCCACGGCATTCCCGCCGAGATCCGCAATCGCCTTGCCTGCGTCGGCGGCAGCCCTCGAGGCGGCTGCAACCAGCGTCCGTGCCATCGGGGAACCTTAGACCTGGGTGTGTACATCCTCCGACTCGGCCCCCAGATCCTCCCTCACCTTGACGTCGTGGGCGACGACTTCGATGCGGCTGGTTCGACCGTCCTCGCCGCTCCAGAACCGTCGCTGCACCGATCCCGCCACCCAGACGTGCCGACCCCGCATCCCACCGTCCTCGGCACGGGCGACATGCTCCGCATCCGGATCCCAGAGGGTGACGGGGATGACATCGACCCTCCTTCGCGGCTCGCCGGCTCGCACCGTCACGAGGTACCTGATGACCGTCGCTCCGGTCGGGAACGTCCGCACGTCGGGCTCCGTGGCGATCCGCCCGGCGAGGACGACGAGATTGAGGTCCATGACACACTTCCCTTCTGGAAGTGCGAGACACCCTCAACGTATCCGGCGGGTGCGACACGATCGGCGGCGGTACCGACTCCCGAGATGCAGCGACCTAGCGGGTACCGTCATCCCTGCTGGGACGGACCTCGTGCGGGAGCGAGGCGATCTCGGCCTCGAGCTCCTCGTATCCGGGGAACGACGGATCGGTCAGGATGATCAGATCGGAGAGCGTCCTGGCCCTGGCCCGGTCACCTTTCGCCGCGGCGACTCGTGCCGCGACGTAGTAGCGGCGGAGGTGCCCCTCGTTGGGATCGCGCTTCAGGGGCCCGGGGTCGATCACGTCCCACGCATCATCGACGCGACCCTCGTCGAGGAGGAACGACGCGTACACGATGGCGCCCTCATTCATGACGAGCCCCGAACCGCCCCGTTTCGTGAGTTCCTTCCACGCCGTTTCGACATCGCCGCGGCGGCCCATCGCTCGCAGCACGTCCATTTCGACAGGGAGGTGGGTCGTGTCGCCTTGCATCCGGCGGAAGGCGCGGAGCTCCGTGAGCGCGGTCTTCCAATCCCCCATCCGGTAGGCGGCGATGCCGATGATCTCGCGGGTCGTCGGGTCCTGGGGTGCCAGGGCCTTCGCCCGGTTGCCGTGTTTGACCGCAGCCTGGTATCGACCGTCGCCCAGGGCCTCGGATGCGGCACCCAAGGCTTCGAGCGCTGCGGCGACGCGGTCGCGAGGGGTGACGCGGGTGAGCCCCTCGATCACCCAGTTGGGGAGGTTGACGGCAGCGCCCTTGAGGTCCCGGCGCCGTCTCGCCGACTCCTCTCGTCGCTTCGCCTCGACGCTCCTCGTGGTCGCCGAATACTGGCGGGATCCGGCGGAGGGAGATGACGATGCGGTCGCCGGGCTTGCACGTCGAGCCGACGATCCCTTCGGCCCGGACGCCTTCGGACCCTTCGGCCCGGACGCCTTCGGACCCTTCGGCCCGGACGCCTTCGGACCCTTCGGCCCGGACGCCTTCGGACCCTTCGGCCCGGACGCCTTCGGACCCTTGGGTCGGTTGGACGACGACGGCCGGCCCGAGGTCGGTCCTGCCGCCGTCCCACGGCCCTTTGATCCTCCGGAACGTGCGCCCGCCCTCCCCTGTCCGGCGGGTCGCGAGGAGGAGGGCTTCCGCGATGGGGTGCGGGAACCGGACGAGCTACCCGACGACGAACTGCGCGTGCCCGACGACGAGCCAGAACCACCCTTGCCGGAGGAACCCTTGGAGGATGTTCGTCCATCCCCGGATCGACCGGCGCTCCCGCGCTGCGATCCCGAGTCCCGCCCTTTGCCCTGCGCCATCTGCTGCGTTCCCTTCGTCAACCATGCGCGCACGGCCATCATGCGAACTGTGTGATCGGAGTGTACAAACGTCCGCCCCCGACCGTCCGGGAGCATCCCAGCCCGACGATGCCCGCCACTGCGGGTCCCGCCGCTGAACCGACCCCGAACGCGGAGAAGGGCCGCCCCCGGTGTGGTGCACCTGGGACGGCCCTTCTCATTGGAATGTCTGGCGACGACCTACTCTCCCGGGGCCCCTCGGCCCAAGTACCATCGGCGCTGGCGGTCTTAACTTCCGTGTTCGGAATGGGAACGGGTGGATCCCCGCCGCTGTGGTCACCAGAACGCTGTGAATGCTCTCCTTGAGCACTCCATAGCGAGCACAAAGTCGCGATATTCAAATTCAAGCCCTCGGCCTATTAGTACCGGTCAGCTTCACACATTGCTGCGCTTCCACTTCCGGCCTATCAACCTGGTGTTCTACCAGGGGCCTTACCTGATTTCTCAGTGGGAGATCTCATCTTGGAGCCGGCTTCGCGCTTAGATGCTTTCAGCGCTTATCCGTTCCGTACGTAGCAAACCAGCCGTGCTCTTGGCAGAACAACTGGCACACCAGAGGTACGTTCATCCCGGTCCTCTCGTACTAGGGACAACTCTCCTCAAATCTCCTGCGCCCGCGACGGATAGGGACCGAACTGTCTCACGACGTTCTAAACCCAGCTCGCGTGCCTCTTTAACGGGCGAACAGCCCGACCCTTGGGACCTGCTTCAGCCCCAGGATGAGACGAGCCGACATCGAGGTGCCAAACACCGCCGTCGATATGGACTCTTGGGCGGTATGAGCCTGTTATCCCCGGGGTACCTTTTAGCCGTTGGCCTCGGCGCACCCACATGCCGCCGAGGGATCACTAAGCCCTACTTTCGTACCTGCTCGACTTGTAGGTCTCGCAGTCAAGCTCCCTTGTGCCTTTACACTCAACGCCAGATTGCCGACCTGGCTGAGGGAACCTTTGGGCGCCTCCGTTACACTTTAGGAGGCCACCACCCCAGTGAAACTGCCCACCAGACACTGTCCTTGATCCGGATAACGGACCGAAGTTAGAAGCACTCCATGAGAAGGGTGGTATTTCAAGGTTGTCTCCACAGCCGCTAGCGCGGCCGCTTCACTGACTCCCACCTATCCTGCACATCGCATACAGTGCTTCAATGTCAAGCTGCAGTAAAGGTCCCGGGGTCTTTCCGTCCTGTCGCGGGAAGTGAGCATCTTTACTCACATTGCAATTTCGCCGAGTCTCTGGTTGAGACAGTGCCCGAGTCGTTACGCCATTCGTGCAGGTCGGAACTTACCCGACAAGGAATTTCGCTACCTTAGGCATTCTTGTTACTACGTCCCCGATGTCGATGTGCGGGACGGCCGCACGGGACGTTGGCCAGGTCATTTCTGCCTGACTCCCCATGTCGCCATGGGGATCGGACTGTATCATCCCCTCCTCTCACCGAGGGGCCTGGCGTACAGTCTCTGAGGATCCCTGCAGGATGGTCTCGATCGGCCGGGCTCGCTGCTTGCCATGAGCATTCATGGCATACGCAAGTCGGACGATGTGGTCGAACCCATCCGGATGCAAGTGTTCCTTTCGCCGCATCGATCTCACGATCGTTGCGAAGGTTTGGAAGTCGTCATCCTTCACGAGCAACGGATGCTGTTCGAAGAACGGGATCACCCGTTCCCCCAGGTCGTCGAGCCGGCTGACCGAGGAGGTCAATACCGGACTGTTCGGACCCTTGTGATAGAGCTCGCCGCACCCAAAATGGGCTCGGAGTCGCTCCAACAGCGCTCGCTCGCTCTCGTGCTGGTACACCTGGAACGTGGCAGTGAGCTGCCACCCTCCCGTGCGTCGGGCATTGCGTGGATTGGCGTGTATGGCTACTGAGAAGCAGCCTTCGCCGTCCACGAACCCGACGATCCAGCTCGGATCGAGCGGTTGCGTCGTGACTTTGGTTTCCTGCTGATTGTCCGCACCGGACGGTTTGTCACTTCCCATGTCCAAGGCATATCACGTGCCTGTGACACGGGTGAGTACCGCCGGATACTCGGATGTTCCAGCATATAGCCAGGTTTTACAACCGCCATTCAGGTGTCTGTTCAACGGTTATAGTTACCGCCGCCGTTTACCGGGGCTTGATTTCACAGCTTCGCTCCGAAGAGCTAACCGATCCACTTGACCTTCCGGCACCGGGCAGGCGTCAGAGCGTATACGTCGTCTTACGACTTAGCACGCTCCTGTGTTTTTAGTAAACAGTCGCTTGGGCCTGGTCTCTGCAACCCCCTCGGGCTTCGGACGCGAAGTCCTACACCCTACCGGGGCGATCCTTCTCCCGAAGTTACGGATCCAATTTGCCGAATTCCTTAACCAGAGTTATCTCGCTCGCCTTAGTATTCTCTACTTGTCCACCTGTGTCGGTTTGGGGTACGGGTACCCGAGAAACTCGCTAGAAGCTTTTCTCGACGGCGTGGGATCAACGGCTTCACCTCATGCGGCTCGGCATCACGTCTCAGCCTTGATGAGATCCGGATTTGCCTGGATCTCGGCCTACACGCTTACCCCGGGTCAACCAACGCCCGGGTCCGTCTACCCTTCCGTGTCACTCCATCGCTGGCCTACTACACGCTGGGTCGGTAGGCCCCGAAGGGCTTTCCTTAGCAAACGTGATTCGGCCTGATCGCGTCTCGAGTAGTACAGGAATATCAACCTGTTGTCCATCGACTACGCCTTTCGGCCTCGCCTTAGGTCCCGACTAACCCTGGGCGGACGAGCCTTCCCCAGGAACCCTTGGACATTCGGCGGAAGAGATTCTCACTCTTCATTCGCTACTCATGCCTACATTCTCACTCGAGTGCCCTCCACGACTGGCTTCCGCCGCCGCTTCGCTGGGCACTCGACGCTCCCCTACCACTCACGCCCCCTGGACCACGAAGGCCTGGGTTGAAAGCGTGAATCCGCAGTTTCGGTACATGACTTGAGCCCCGTTACATCATCCGCGCGGGATCACTCGACCAGTGAGCTGTTACGCACTCTTTAAAGGGTGGCTGCTTCTAAGCCAACCTCCTGGCTGTTTGGGCAACCCTACATCGTTCCCCACTTAGTCATGATTTTGGGACCTTAACTGGCGGTCTGGGCTGTTTCCCTTTCGACCATGAAGCTTATCCCACATGGTCTGACTGCCGGGTTTGGCGCACTGAGATTCGGAGTTTGACTGGGTTCGGTAAGCTTGTTGGCCCCCTAGCCCAATCAGTGCTCTACCCCCAATGCGGAACACCCGACGCTAGCCCTAAAGCTATTTCGGGGAGAACCAGCTATCGCCGAGTTTGATTGGCCTTTCACCCCTATCCACAGATCATCCCCCCAGTTTTCAACCTAGGTGGGTTCGGGCCTCCACGAGGTCTTACCCTCGCTTCACCCTGTCCATGGATAGATCACTCGGCTTCGGGTCTATGACATGCGACTTGGCGCCCTATTCAGACTTGCTTTCGCTGCGGCTCCACCTCTCGGCTTAACCTCGCCACATATCGATAACTCGTAGGCTCATTCTTCAAAAGGCAGGCAGTCAGGATCCGAAGATCCCTCCTACTGCTTGTAGGTAGACGGTTTCAGGTACTATTTCACTCCCCTCACCGGGGTACTTTTCACCGTTCCCTCACGGTACTATCCGCTATCGGTCGCTAGGTAGTATTTAGCCTTACCAGGTGGTCCTGGCAGATTCACACGGGATTTCACGTGCCCCGTGCTACTTGGGAACATCACCACGAGCTCATCGAATTTTGCCTACGGGGCTGTTACCTCCTGCGGCTCCGCTTTCCAGCGGTATTCGGCTATCCAATGAGTTTGTAACTCGTTCGACGGGATCGACGTCCCGTCAGGCAAGTCCCACTACCCCAGCACGGCAACGGCGTCGACCTTTGACACCGCACTGGTTTGGGCTGATCCCGTTTCGCTCGCCGCTACTCAGGGAATCGCTGTTGCTTTCTTTTCCTCGGGGTACTGAGATGTTTCAATTCCCCCGGTTTCCTTTACCGGCCCTATGTGTTCAGACCGGAATGACTGGGCATGACCCCAGCCTGGTTTCCCAATTCGGACATCCCCGGATCAACGCTTGCTTGTCAACTTCCCGAGGCTTATCGCAGACTGCCACGTCCTTCATCGGCTCCTAGCGCCAAGGCATCCACCGTCTACCCGTAGTAGCTTGAATTGTGTTGAATACTTTGACTTTGTGCTCGCTATGCAGTTCTCAAAGAGCCTGAGGTGCCCGTTCCGATCCGCAGATCGGTCCCGACTCCCTCACGACTGAACAGTGCGTCTCCCCGACCACTCCGAAGAGCGCTCGAGGATCGAGATCGACGATTCACCTAGGAACTGGCACAAGTGAGACCTGTGCGTTGTTGCTCCTTAGAAAGGAGGTGATCCAGCCGCACGTTCCCGTACGGCTACCTTGTTACGACTTCATCCCAGTTACCGATCCCGCCTTCGGCAGCTCCTTCCCCAAAGGGGTTGGGCCACTGACTTCGGGCGTTACCGACTTCCGTGATGTGACGGGCGGTGTGTACAAGCCCCGAGAACGTATTCACCGCGGCTTTGCTGATCCACGATTACTAGCGACTCCGGCTTCATGAAGTCGAGTTGCAGACTTCAATCCGAACTGAGGACGGTTTTCAGGGATTGGCTCACCCTCGCGGGTTCGCAGCCCGTTGTACCGCCCATTGTAGCATGCGTGCAGCCCTGGATATAAGGGGCATGATGACTTGACATCGTCCTCGCCTTCCTCCGAGTTGTCCCCGGCAGTCTCCTATGAGTCCCCGGCCGAACCGCTGGCAACATAGGACAAGGGTTGCGCTCGTTGCGGGACTTAACCCAACATCTCACGACACGAGCTGACGACAGCCATGCACCACCTGTCATGGGCGCGTAAGCACACTGTGTTTCCACAGCTAGACCCATGATGTCAAACCCAGGTAAGGTTCTTCGGGTTGCATCGAATTAAGCCGCATGCTCCGCCGCTTGTGCGGGGCCCCGTCAATTCCTTTGAGTTTTAGCCTTGCGGCCGTACTCCCCAGGCGGAACACTTAATGCGTTAGCTTCGGCACAGCAGTCGTGAATCGAACCGCTACACCTAGTGTTCAACGTTTACAGCGTGGACTACCAGGGTATCTAATCCTGTTTGCTCCCCACGCTTTCGCTCCTCAGCGTCAGTATCGGCCCAGTGAGCCGCCTTCGCCACGGGTGTTCCTCTCGATATCTGCGCATTCCACCGCTACACCGAGAATTCCACTCACCTCTACCGAACTCAAGTCACAACAGTTTCGACCGGCATCCCGGGGTTGAGCCCCGGGCTTTCACGACCGACTTGTTGAACCGCCTACGAGCCCTTTACGCCCAATAAATCCGGACAACGTTTGCTCCCTACGTATTACCGCGGCTGCTGGCACGTAGTTGGCCGGAGCTTCTTCTGGAGGTACCGTCATTTTCTTCCCTCCTGAAAGCGGTTTACAACCCGAAGGCCTTCATCCCGCACGCGGCGTCGCTGCATCAGGCTTTCGCCCATTGTGCAATATTCCCTGCTGCTGCCTCCCGTAGGAGTCTGGACCGTGTCTCAGTTCCAGTGTGGCTGATCGTCCTCTCAGACCAGCTACCCGTCTTCGGCTTGGTGGGCCGTTACCTCACCAACTACCTGATAGGCCGCGAGACCATCCCCCAGCAGCGGACCATTTCCTCAAAGAGCCATGCGGCTCCAGGAGAATATCCGGTATTAATCCAGGTTTCCCTGGGCTATCCCGGTCTGGGGGGCAGGTTTCTCACGTGTTACGCACCCGTTCGCCGGTTTCCCCACGGTCACCTTACGGATCTCGTGGTTCTCCCTCGACTTGCATGCATTAAGCGCGCCGCCAACGTTCGTCCTGAGCCAGGATCAAACTCTCCATCGAAATCCTTCGATGAGAACGATCCCGTGTCCGCGCTCTCACGCGGACCAGGAGTCTTTCATCCCTCAAAAGGATGCGGACATGCGAAGGACGGGGTCCTCTTTGTGTGCATGCCCGTTGGCTTGTACGACCATCATTCCCACCACCGAGGTGGTTGGTCCGATGATCGTGTTCACGCTTGCCGTGCCGCCGCCCAGTGGTTGGCTGTCCGGCAAGCGCCTGTCAATCTCGATCGCACACCTCGCGGTGTCCGATCGACGCACTGTTCAGTTGTCAAGGAGCCCGGTTCCAGCGCGCACAGCACCGAAGGGCTGTCCGCATTGGGGCCTCACATTCTATCACCGCTTTCGAACAAGCGGCAACGGCCGGCGATGTCGCTGGCAGAAGTGGAAAGGTACACCACCTCACGAGCTAGTGCAACTCATCCGTCTCCGGTCCGTGCGAACCCCGGGGGATTCGTCGGTCGTGACGCACACCACGTGCGTTCCACTGATACATGAGAGACGCTCGCTGAACGGATTTGGTTCCGGCGATCCATGGCGTGTCCGCCCACGGTCCGTTCGGGAGATCCCCGGCCCCCGAGCACCTCGGGGTTGTCATGCCGTTCATCGGCGGCACGGTCGCGCCAGGGTTCGTCGTCCTGACCCTGCTCCCGTTGCGCTCACATCGACCCGGCCCAGTCACACGCGCCGGGCTCCTCGCCTCGCGCCGAGGACCACTCCCGGCGGGCGGGGGGTCGGGCAGAGAGACCCGGTCACCCGTCGGGGTCGGCCCAACGGCTACCCGTCGACGCGACGGCGCAGCCACATGAACAGCACCACGATGCCGACCAGCAGCAGGACGCCCCCGACGGACATGGCCGTCAGCAGGTTGAAGGCCACGGTCAATGCCCAGAAGAGCACGGGGAACAAGATGATGATCGCCACCACGACCACCCAGGTGGGGAACGCGTTCTTCTCCTTGGCTGCCACGCGGCGGTCCTTTCGACGTCGAGGAGCGTCATCGTACCGCTGCGCGTGGCCGTGAGGGCTCACCTCCCCTCGACGAGGTCCCGATACTCGCGGAGGTGTTGGACGGCCAGTGCCTCCTCCCCCCTTCGTTCGTAGAGGGTGGCGATGTTGTAGCGGGCGTCTGCGAATCGTGGGGCGAGCTCGATGGCACGCTCATATGCAGCGATCGCTTCATCGTCGGCACCGAGGTCCTGTGAGGCGACGCCGATGTTGTAGAGGGTCGTCGCATCGTCGGGGTGGATGGCGAGCGCCCGGCGGTAGTGCTCCAGCGCCTCCCTCGTGGCTCCGCCCGCATGGAGAAGGCGTCCGAGATTCAGGTGCGCCTCCGCGATCGTCGGGTCCAACGCGATCGCCTTCCGGTAGGCGGCCTCCGCAGCCGCCGGATCGTCCGCCTCGATCGTGTCTGCCGCCACGTACCACGCCAGTGCGGAGCCGTCCTCGACGGTGCCGGTGCGCGCCTCGACCACGGCGTCGGCCCTGTCCGCCATCCCGTCGAGGTCGAGGTCCATGATGGTCTGGCCGGAATCGGGTTCCCATGCCGCAGCGTCGAGATGCACCACCACGCGACCGCCCGGTGCGTCGAGGTGTGCCTGTGCGAGGTCGACCTCTGCGGGAAGCTGGCGACTCAGACTCGCCACCGCGCCTCGGATTCGCGCGATCGGTACGCCTTGAGCGGCGAGGTCGGCAACCGCCCTGAGCACCACGAGATCGCGGAAGGTGAACAGGTACCGCCGTGCGCCCCCCTCGTGGGCTCGAGGATGCCGTCGGCGACGAAGGCCCTCACCTGCCGCGGGGAGAGGTCGAGCAGGTCCGATACTTCTCGTACCGAGTACCGATCGTTGTCCTGACGGTCGCGGGACTCACCCATCGCGTTGCATCGTACGCCCGTTGGGGTCACGTCTTGCGATTGGCCCGCTTCTTCTCGGCCGGGGCGGGGGCTGCCTTCTTCGCAGGTTTGCGGGAGGAGGGGGCGTCCCCGTCGACCGCCTCGCCGAGGCTCGCCTTGAGGGCTTCCATGAGGTCGATCACCTGCGCCTTCGGCTCCTCCTGCGGGGCGAAGGTCATCTCCTGGCCAGCCACCTTCTGCTCGATCGCAGCGAGCACCTGCTCCCTGACGCCGTCGTGGTAGGCCTCCGGTGCAAAGGAGTCGGTGGCGATCTGCTCCACGAGCTGCTTGGCGAGGCCGAGTTCCGCTGGATCGACGGTGACCTCGCCGAGGTCGATGTCATCGAACGCCCTGATCTCATCGGAGTACCTGAGCTGCTGCATGATGATGCCGTCCTCGAACGGCCGCAGGAGCACGAGGTAGTCCTTGCCGCGGGCGGCGTATCGGGCGAGGGCCGCCTTGGCGGTCTCGCGCATCGCCTCCGACAACAGGGCGTACGGCTTCGCCCCGCCCTTGTCGGGGCCGAGGTAGTACGCCCGCTCGTAGTAGATCGGGTCGACCTGGTCGAGTGGCACGAACTCTTTGATGTCGATCGACTGCGTCGACGCCAGCTCCATCGCCTTGAGCTCGGCGTCATCGAAGATGACGTACTGATCCTTGGCGAACTCGTACCCCTTGACCGTGTCCTCCCGTGGCACGACGACCTCATCCTTCGGGCAGTACATCTGCTGTCGGAGCCGGGTACCACAGGACGTGTGGAGGGTATTGAATTGGACGCGGGCGTCCGACTCGCTCGTCGAGAAGAGCTTCACGGGGATGGCGACCAGACCGAAGCTGATCGTCCCTGAGGCGATGGGGCGTGCCATGAGACCCCTTGTATAGCACAGACCGCGAAATCCGTCACTCCAATTCCTGGCAGACGCGTGATCCCATCCCGACCACCGTCGCACGTTCGGCATCGGGCGGTGGCATCATCATCCGATGTCATCGGACCCACGGACGGACCGACTCGCTCCCTATCGGTCGAAACGCACGGCCGACAGGACCCCGGAGCCCTTCGGAGAGGGTGCGATCGGTGGCGGGGGGCGCTTCGTCGTGCAGAAGCATGCGGCACGGCGACTCCACTACGACCTGCGGCTCGAACATGCCGGTGTGCTGATGTCGTGGGCCGTGCCTGCAGGCATCTCCCTCGATCCCGCAGAGAAGCGGTTCGCCGCCCACACGGAGGACCATCCGTTGGATTATGCCGACTTCGAGGGAGTGATCCCCGAGGGCGAGTACGGGGCAGGCGGCATGATCGTATGGGACCGCGGCGCCGTCACGTTCGCAGAAGACCCCGGCGAAGGTCTCGAGTCCGGAAAGCTGCTCTTCGACCTCTTCGGCTACAAGGTGAACGGCCGATGGACGCTGGTGAGGATGAAGGATCCGAAGGAGTGGCTCCTCATCAAGAAGCCCGACGCCTGGTCGCGTACCGATGCTGAGTTCGACGAGACCTCGGTGCTGTCAGGGGCCACCATCGAGGAGGTCGTCGACGGGTCCCAGGCGCGGCGCCACGCGGTCCTCGAGGCGATCGCCGGAGCCCCGGAGGGCACCGTGCCGGGCGTCGAGGTCGATCTGATGCTCGCACGGGTCGCGGACGGTGCCTTCTCGAGGCCCGGCTGGATCTTCGAGATCAAGTACGACGGGTATCGGATGGTGGCGACCAAGGATGGTCGCACGGTGCACCTGCGGTATCGAAGCGGCTTGGACGCAACCGCCGTGTTCCCCGACGTCGCGGCCGCGGTTCGTCGGCTCCCTTTCGACTCCGTGACCCTCGACGGTGAGGTGGTCGTCCTCGATGCCGAGGGGCGGCCGAGCTTCTCCGACCTCCAGAGGCGTGGGAGGCTGTCGAACCGCCACCAGATCGCCGTCGCATCGGTGTCCTCGCCGGCCACCTTCTTCGCGTTCGACCTGCTCGCCGTCGAAGGGTTCGACGTGCGCCCCCTTGCCCTCTTGAAGCGCAAGGCGGCCCTGCGCATCGTGATGCCGACCCTCGGGCCGCTCCGCTTCGCCGATCACATCGCAGAGCGCGGACGTGAGATGTTCGGACAGGTCGAGGCTCTGGGCCTCGAGGGCGTCATGGCGAAGGACGGTGAGTCCCCCTACGTCGGCGGACGCTCGGATCGGTGGCTCAAGGTCAGGGCGGATCGCATCGGCACCTTCGCCGTCATCGGGTTCACGGCACCGAAGGGATCACGCACGGGGATCGGCTCCCTCCACGTCGCCTACGGCGTCCCGGACGGTCTCCATTACGCGGGACGTGTGGGGTCGGGGATCTCGGAGGCCGAGCTCGGCAGGCTCTGGGAGGCATTGGTGCCCCACGCCGTCGGCGAACCGTCCATCGACGGTGCACCCGACTCCGGGGACTCGACATGGGTGGTCCCCACCCTCCAGTGCACGATCCGATACAAGGACATCACCCCGGACGGTGTGCTGCGTCAGCCCGTCTACCTGTCGAGCGCACCCCTCGACACCGATGCGGTCCTCGTGTTCGAATCCGAAGGGAGTGGCGCCCATGAGCCGCCACTTCCGATCGTCGTCGATGCACGCACACTCGAGCCCACGAACCCCGACAAGGTGTTCTGGCCCGATGACGGGTACACGAAGGGCGACCTGATCGACTACTACACAGCCGTGGCCGATCGGCTGCTCCCCTGGCTCGTTGATCGTCCGCTCGTGATGGACCGTTTCCCCGACGGCATCGACGGGTCGTCGTTCTTCCAGAAGAACGCGCCGGAGTTCGTTCCTGACTGGATACGCACGGAGTGGATCGAGCGGGGCGACGGCTCGGGGAACCGCTACCTCATCGTGGAGGATGTCGAGGCGCTGAGGTACGTCGCCAACCTCGCGTCGATCCCGCTCCACGTGTGGGCGAGTCGTGTCGCACGACTCGATAGCCCGGACTGGTGCGTGCTCGACCTGGATCCGAAGGGCGCCCCGTTCATCTCCGTCGTGGCGATCGCACGGGAGATCCGCGAGGTGGCGAATGCGATGGGCCTGCCGAGCCGCGTGAAGACGAGCGGCAAGACGGGACTCCACGTCCTGCTCCCGATGGGAGAGGGTTCCACGTTCGATCAGCAACGCCTCCTCGGCGAGCTCATCGCCAGGCTGGTCGAGATCCGCATGCCGGAACTGGCGACGACCGCCCGCATGCCGAACCGTCGCGAGGGCAAGGTGTACATCGACTACCTCCAGAACGGGAGGGGCAAACTCCTCGTCACTCCCTACAGTGTCCGCCCCGTGCCCGGGGCCACTGTGTCGGCCCCTCTCCGTTGGAGGGAGGTGGTGGCCGGCCTCGACCCGGCACGGTTCACGATCCGGTCGATGCCGAGGCGCATCGCCGCGATGAAGGACGATCCCCTCGCGCCCATCCTCACCGAGCAGCCCGACATCGCGGGCGGTCTCCGCAGGCTCGCGACCCTGCTCGGCACCTAGCCGACCTGCCCATGGATCCACGCACCGTACGCGGCGCCCGCATGCGCCTCGAGGGCGATCACCTCGGGCACGTCGTAGCTGTGGTGCTCGAGGATCACCGCGACGACGTCGTCGACCCCCTCGGGGGTCGTCTTGATGACCATCTGGATCTCCTCGGCGTCATGGACGGCACCACTCCAGCGATACCGAGAGCGGACCGTGTGCATCGTGATGCAGGCCGCAGAGCGCGCCTCGACGAGGGCCGATGCCAGGCGATCCGCCGCGGCGGGATCGCCCTCTGTGGTGAGGACGATGCGGACGCCCATCGGGGTGCCCGCATCCCGGTTCGTCACGTGGTGATGACCATGGTCTCGCCTTCGCCGCCTTCGCCGGCATCACCGTGGGAGCGCTTCTTCAGCGAGACGATGATGACGACGACGGCGATCGCGACGAGGACCATGAAGAGCTTCTTCTTGTCCATGTCCCGATCCTACGCCTACCGGAGACGCGGCATCGACGGGCACGGCGACTCCTAGGCTCGCTGCCATGAAGGTCGCCGTCTACTCCACCCGTCCGTGGGATGCCCAGTTCCTCACCGAGGCCAACACAGGCCACGACCTGCGCTTCCTCGAGGCCAAGCTCGATCCCACCACGACCGCACTGGCCGCGGGAGCCGATGCCGTCTGTGTCTTCGTCAACGACCAGGTCGACAGGGAGGTCGTCGAGAGTCTCGCCGCCAATGGCGTGAAGTACCTCGCGCTGCGCTCCGCCGGGTTCAACCACGTCGATCTCACCGCAGCCGAGGATGTGGGCATCACCGTCGTGCGGGTACCTGCCTATTCTCCCCATGCCGTCGCCGAGCACACGCTCGCCCTCCTCCTGGCGCTCAACCGGGGCATCCACCGTGCCCACAACAGGGTGCGGGAGGGCAACTTCCGACTCGACGGGCTGCTCGGCCGCGACCTCATCGGCAAGACCATCGGCATCATCGGCACGGGGAAGATCGGCCAGGTCGTCGCATCGATCGTCCAGGGCTTCGAGATGAATGTCATCGCCCATGACCCATACCCGAGCGACGTGATCCTGGGCATGGGCATCCCCTACGTGAGCCTCCCCGAGCTGTTCGCCCGGTCCGACGCGATCACCCTGCACTGTCCCCTCACCCCCGAGACCTATCACATCATCGATGCGGGCGCGATCGCGTTGATGGATCGCAAGCCCATGGTGATCAACACCTCCCGTGGTGCGTTGATCGACACCGTCGCCGCGATCGACGGCCTCAAGTCCGGCAGGATCGGCTCGCTCGCCCTCGACGTCTACGAGGAGGAGGGAGACCTGTTCTTCGAGGACCTCTCGAACACCGTCATCCAGGATGACGTCTTCTCGAGGCTCCTCACCTTCCCCAACGTCCTCGTGACCGGGCACCAGGCCTTCTTCACCGAAGAGGCCGTCCGCCAGATCGCAGAGGTGACCATCGAGAACCTCGACCGGCTCGAGGCGGGTGAGCCGACCGGCACCGAGGTCACGACCGAGCTCCTCGGTTGAGGTCGAGGCGACGCCTCATCCGAGGGCCGACGCCGCAGCGAACGCAGTAGGAACGATGCTCCCGATGGCTACCGGGGCGCGGTGCTCTCGGTCATGCCATAATCGGAGGGGGACGCTGGGCGGCGTCCCCGGAAACCCAATGGAAGGCTCCTGGCGATGGGTCTGCTGGCACCCGACGAGCACGCCGTGGCGTCACGGGCGAGCGAGCGACCGTCCGCGGTCGCCCTCGCGATCGCCCTCCTCGCGCTCAACGTCCTCGACCTCGTGCTGACGGATTTCGGGATCTCCAGCCTCGGAGCTCGCGAGATCAACCCACTGATGGCACCGCTCATCGGCACGCCATGGGCCATGGTCGTGAAATTCGGCATCCCGCTGGCCGTTCTCGCCATGGCGACACAGGCTCGCACCGAGCGCACCGTTCGGTTGCTCCGCATCGTCGTCGGCCTCTACATCGTGCTCATCATCGTGACCCTCTCCCAGATCGTGCTCTACGTGGCCTGAGCCCCACCCGGCCCGCATGGCGACGCTGTGCGTAGGATTGGCCACGGCAACGGCGCACAACGGCGCCTCCGGGGCCATGAGGAGGAACCAGCGATGATGAGGAGACTGTTGGCCACGTGGATCGGTGTGGTGGTCATCGTTCTGCTCACCTCGACCAGTGCCATCGCGAACGACGACCACAGGTCCCGGGTGTGCCATCTGACGGGAAACGGCTCGTTCCATCTCATCACGGTCGACGGTCATGCGGTCGATGCGCACCTGGCCCATGGCGACATCCTGCCCGGCAGCGCCCTCCCGGGTGGCGCGGGCGCGACCCTCGGACGGGACTGCGCCATCGAGGATGCCAGGCCGACCGTGGTGGCATCCCTCACGGGAAGCGGGATCACGCGGACGGATGACGGTGATCAGACCCTGATCATCGACGCGTATGCGTTGAGTGACGGATCGGTGGTCGGGAACTACTACACACAGGTCGGAACCGGGGCGGCGGCGTCAGGGTCGGTGAGCGCCTTCGTCTGGGATGGGACCCATGTCGAGGTGTGCGGCAGCGCCTTCGCCCTCGGCATCGACACCATCGCCGACCTCTCCCTCGACGACCCGTCGGTCGTCGACTGCGCAGTCGGAAGCGTCTATGCGGGTCCCTACTCGGCAAGCCCTGCCGGGCTCGAAGGTGGCATCGACTTCGTCCTGAACGTCTACCTCTGAGCGTCTGAAACGACGATCGGTTCCCAACGCAACCGCGTCGCACCTTCGACGCGTGCGGCGGCGCAGGTGCGACGAATGCACGAGGCGGCTGCACGAGGCGGCCATCGCACAAGATGGGGCGGCTTGACGGAGATCGCCACCATCTGGGCGTTCTTATGCCTTCCGCGATCACGTCGTCGGTGCAACGATGGGGAAGGCGACGGGCGGAGCCCTCGGGGGATGTCCCGTCCTCCACGCGTGGCCGAAGGGCGCTCGGACGCCGTCCCCCCGGTGTCGACATCCGAGTGTGTCGACACATGGCACCGGCGCACCGAGGGAGGATGCAGATGATCGGTCGAATGCTGACGGCGACCATCGCCGCGATGATCGCCATCGCCGGGCTCGCACCCGTTGCGGCGGCGGTACCCCTCCAGGGGGCAAAGGACGATTTCGGACTGGTCGACCCCGGCTCGGGGATTTGGCGTCTCCATCGCGATGGTGCGTACCTGACAGAGTTCTACTTCGGCAACCCGGGCGATTACCCGTTCATGGGCGACTGGGATTGTGACGGCGTCGACACACCGGGGCTGTACCGCCAGTCCGACGGATACGTCTATCTCAGGAATTCCAACACCGCCGGCATCGCCGACGTCTCGTTCTATTTCGGGGATCCCGGCGACGTGCCCATCGCAGGTGACTTCGATGCCGATGGATGCGACACCGTGTCCATCTATCGACCCGCGGAGGCGAGGTTCTACATCATCAACGACCTCGGCTCGAAGGACGCCGGGCTCGGCGCAGCCGACTACTCCTTCCTGTACGGCGATGTCGGGGACAAGCCGTTCGTCGGTGACTTCAACGGCGACGGCATCGACACCGTCGGGCTCCACCGCGAGAGCACGGGCTTCGTGTACTTCCGCAACTCGAATACGACCGGTATCGCCGATGCACAGTTCTACTTCGGCGACCCCGGGGACCGGTTCATCGCGGGTGATTGGACGGGCGATGCGATCGACAGTCCCGGTGTGTTCCGCCCGGGTCCACCTGCGACGGTCTACCTCAGGTACGCGAACACCCAGGGGAACGCCGACATCGCGTATCCGATCGTCGGCAGTGCCTGGCTCCCGGTGGCGGGTCGGTTCACGCTGCCCGAGCCTCCGCCGCCACCCGTGGACCCATGCGACCTCACCGTGCGAGGGTTGGGCGACTCCCCCACCGGAGCGAACCAGCTCCGAGAGGCGATCACGAACGCTTCCGATGGTGACACGATCTGTGTGGAGCCGGGGACCATCACGCTGACCCGAGGGGAACTCGTGGT
The DNA here is from genome assembly GCA_963792405.1 of uncultured Acidimicrobiia bacterium. GTDB lineage: Bacteria > Actinomycetota > Acidimicrobiia > Spongiisociales > UBA5794 > SZUA-442. The sequence continues at coordinate 707,780 of CAWBVU010000006.1, read as the reverse complement.
CCCGCCCGGGAAGGCGCTGACGATCAGGTCCCTCGACGCTGACACCATCACGGCCATCGATGCCAACGACACCAGCCGCGTCCTGGTCGTGTCGCCGGGGGCTGATGTGACACTCAAGTACCTGACCCTCACCGGAGGCCGTTCCTTCGCCGGGCAGCCAGGAGCCGGCATCCACAACAGCGGGACACTGGAAATCGTGTCGGCGACCATCACCGGGAACGATGCGAACACGTATGCAGGAGGCGGGATCTACAACACGGGCACCCTCCTCCTCGACAACGCCGTCATCACGAACAACACAAGCTCCACCGGCGGTGGGCTCGCCAATGGCGGCATCGCAACCGCCGAAGTCCGTGACAGCACGATCAGCGGGAACACCGCTGGTTCCAAGCAAGGTGGAGGGATCGCCAACGACGGCGTCGTGAGTGTCCTTGGCGGCGTCATCGAGGCCAACAGCGCATTCAACGGCGGAGGGATCTACAGCACCGGCACGCTCACCGTCGACGGCGCAATGGTCGGGACCAACAGCGCGTTCAACGGTGCCGGGATCCACAACGCCGGAGGACGCGTGGAACTCTCTGGGTCGACGCTCATCACGGAGAACAGCGGCGGCGTCTCGGGTGGCGGCATCTACAACAGCGCAGCGGGCTCGGTCACGCTCTCGGGCACGACCACGATCTCGAAGAACGTCATGGAGGCAGGTTCCGGGATCGCCAATTTCGGAACCCTCGAGATGTACGACGTGAGCACGATCGTGGAGAACGTCGCCAAGGACGGCACTGCAGGCCACGGTGAGGGAGGCGGGATACGCAGCACGGGAACCGTACGGCTGTTCGACAACAGCTCGATCATCGGGAATCAGGCGGCCACGCTCGGTGGTGGTATCCACTCCACGGCCGCGGTCTCGCTCTTCGACCAGTCGTCGATCACGAACAACACCGCCTCGATCAACGGCGGCGGTGTCTACACGACGGGCACCGTCTCGGTATTCGGCACCGCGCTCATCGCCGCCAACACACCGAACGATTGCGCGGGCATCGGATGCCCGCCGTGAGTCCGCGCCTCGAGCGCTCATACTGCCGCGCCGTATGGCTCGCCCATCGGAAGTGCGGAGGACGTTCAGCCGGTCAGCGCGGCGCGTGAGGGCGCCCATCACGAGGCCGAGTCGCCGGTCCTCGAACGTGCCGCTGTGGGTGGTTGCGGCGGCGGTGGTCGCCGCTGTCATCTCGGCAGCCTCGTGAAGCCCGTTCGGTGGCACACCGGTGGCACATGGCGGTGCAGGGACCCCGAAACGAACAACAACCCCGAGGGGTGGAGCCCTTGGGGTTGTTGGTGTCGGAGAGAAGACTCGAACTTCCACGGGCTATTCGCCCACTAGGCCCTCAACCTAGCGCGTCTACCAATTCCGCCACTCCGACGTGGGAGCCGGGAGTATACCCAGCGGGCTTCGCATAGATCCTCACCGCCGGGGGGCCGAGACGTCAGATGACGTCCTTGACCTCGGGGAAGTGGCAGGCGACCCAGTGCCCCGGCTCGAGCTGGCGGAGCTGCGGCTCCACGGTGTCGCAGACGCCCGCCTGCGCGATCGGGCACCGCGTGTGGAAGCGGCACCCGGAGGGCGGATTCACCGGTGAGGGGATGTCACCCTCGAGGATGATGCGCTGCCTGCTCTGCTCGACCGTGGGATCGGGGATGGGCACCGCCGAGAGGAGTGCATGCGTGTAGGGATGCATCGGCCGGTCGTACAACGCGTCCCGATCGGCCATCTCCACCATGCGCCCGAGGTACATGACCGCCACGCGATCGGAGATGTGGCGCACGACGGACAGGTCGTGGGCGATGAACAGGTACGTCAGGGAGAACTCGTCCTGGAGGTCGTCGAGGAGGTTGAGCACCTGGGCCTGGATCGACACGTCCAGCGCGGACACCGGCTCATCGAGGACGATGAAGGACGGGTTCAAGGCGAGGGCGCGCGCGATGCCGATGCGCTGGCGCTGGCCGCCGGAGAACTCGTGGGGATACCGGTTGGCATGCTCGGGCTGGAGGCCCACGACCTTCAACAGGTCCTTGACCTTGTCGACCCTGCCCTGCTTGTCGAGCTTGCCGTGGACGGCGAGGGGCTCTGCGATGATCGAGGCGACCGTCATCCTGGGGTTCAGGGACGCATAGGGGTCCTGGAACACGATCTGGATGTCCTCGCGCACCGCCCGCAGCTCCTCCTTCCCGGCCGTGGCGACGTTGATGACCCTGTCGGCCTTGATGGAACGGAACCACACATCGCCCGAGGTCGGCTCGAGGAGGCGCATCACGGCCCTCGCCGTCGTCGACTTCCCGCACCCCGATTCCCCGACGAGGCCGAGCGTCTCGCCCTTCTTCACCTCGAACGAGATGTCGGTGACCGCCTTGACGGCACCCACCTGCTTCTTGAAGAAGACCCCCTTCGAGATCGGGAACTCCTTCACCAGATGGTTGACCCGCATGATGACATCCGAGGGGAGCTCCCCGACGTCGTCGATCGGTGCCTCGTCGACCTGTGCGTCGACCGTCTCGCTCACGAGGCCACCTCCTCCTGCTGGGCATCGGCGCCTCGCACGTCGAGGAGCTTGAGATCGAGTTCCTCGGCCCTGTGGCATGCCACCGTCCTGCCGTCGACCTCGCGCAGCGCGGGGAGGACCCGTCCGCAGACCTCGACAGCGAATTCACACCTCGGGCTGAACCGGCACCCGACCGGGAGGTTGATCACCGACGGCGGCGCACCGGCGATCGAGTGCAGGCGCGTCCTCTGGACCTCGTCGAGCCTCGTCATGGAACCGAGCAGACCCCACGTGTACGGGTGCTGGGGGTTGTGGAAGATCTCATCCCCGGTCCCCGACTCGACGATGCCGCCCGCATACATCACCTGCACCGTGTCACAGAAGCCCGCCACGACCCCCAGGTCGTGGGTGATGAGCAGCACGGCCGTGTCGCGTTCGTCGGCGAGCTTGAGCATCAGGTCCATGATCTGGGCCTGCGTCGTCACGTCGAGGGCGGTCGTCGGCTCGTCGGCGATCAGGAGGTCGGGATTGCACGACAGCCCCATGGCGATCATGACCCGTTGGCGCATGCCACCAGAGAACTGATGCGGGTAGTCGTCCATGCGGGCCGGGGCATTCGGGATCTGCACGTCCTGGAGGGCGGAGATCGCGATGTCACGGGCCTCGCCCTTGGAGACGTGCTGGTGCAGGGTGATCGTCTCGATGAGCTGATCCCCGATCGTGTACACCGGATTGAGCGCGGTCATCGGGTCCTGGAAGATCATGGCGATCTTCCCTCCCCTGACCTCCTGCATCTCGTCCTCGCCGAGCTCGAGCAGGTTCGTGCCCTTGAAGTCGATGGAACCGGTCACGATCTCGCCGGCAGGAGGTTCGATCAGCCGCATGATGGACATCGCCGTCACCGACTTGCCCGACCCCGACTCGCCGACGACGCCGCGTCGCTCACCGGGCGCGACGTCGAATGAGATGCCGTCGACCGCTCGCACGACGCCTTCCTCGGTGGAGAAGTACGTGCGAAGGTCCTTGACGCTCAGGAGGGGTTCGGCCACGTGCGACTCCTACTTCCGCTCGATGGTCTGGGTCGGGTCGAGTGCATCGCGGAGGCCATCGCCGAGGAAGTTGATCGCGAGCACGGTCGTGACGAGTGCGAGGCCGGAGAACACCATCTCCCACCAGAAGCCCCGAACGGCCAGCGTGCCACCCTCGGCGACCATGCCACCCCACGTGGGTGTGGGCGGCCGCACGCCGAACCCGAGGAAGGAGAGTGCGGCCTCGATCACGATCGCGGCTCCGATGATCAGCGTCGTTTGCACGATGATCGGGCTCATGGCATTCGGGAGGATGTGGCGGAAGACGATCCGCTGGTCCCCGGCCCCTGCTGCCCTGGCGGCTTCGACGAACTCCTTCTCACGGAGCGACAGGAACTCGGCTCTGACGATTCGGGCGAGGCCTCCCCACGACAGCAGGCCGAGCAGGAGGGCGATGCCGACAGGACCGGACTTGAGCCACGACGGCAGGAAGTCCAACTCGGGGAGGATCCGACCGACCACGATCGCGACGGGCAGCAGTGGAAGCCCCAGCACGAGGTCCGTGAAGCGCATGAGCGATTGGTCGACACCTCCCGGGTAGTAGCCGGCGAGGGAACCCGTGATCGTGCCGAGCGTCGCGACGATGATGCCCGCGACCACGCCGACGATGAGCGATGCCCTGCCGCCGAAGATCACGCGGGTGAACACGCCTCGTCCGAGGTCGTCGGTGCCGAACCACATCGCCGTGGGTGATGCGGGGAGCACCTCCTCGACGCCGTCGGTGATCTGGGAGTAGAAGACGTTCTCCGCAGTGCCCCTCGGGGCGATGTTGCGGAGGATGCGGCCGTTGCCGTCGATGAGGCTCTTCGTCGGGTCGTCGATCCACCCTGCCCCCTCCATGAGCGGGGCGGCGGCAACGACCACGACGAGGACGGCGAGGTAGATGGCGGCGAACATCGCAAGGCGATGGCGCCGCATCCGAGCCGAGAACAGGTCCCATTGGGTGACGGGCTCGACCGCGATGCCCTCCGCGGCGGCGATGTCGACCCTGGACCGGTCGACGGGATCAGTCATACCGGACCCGTGGGTCCAGGACCCCGTAGAGGATGTCGGCGACGATGTTCATCACCACGATGCCGATGCCGATGACCATCACGATGGCCATGACGACCGGGTAGTCGACGGTCTGGATCGCCTGGATGTACAGGCGTCCCACGCCCGGCCAGCCGAAGATGGACTCGGTGATGATCGCTCCGCCGATGATGAAGGCGACGTCGAGCGACACCAGGGTGACGATCGGGATCATGGCGTTGCGCAATGCGTGCTTGACGATCACCTTCCTGCGGGGCAGGCCCTTCGCCTTGGCCGTGCGCAGGTAGTCCGAGTGCAGCACCTCGAGCATCGACGCCCGCTGGAAGCGGCTGTACCCGGCCAGGGAGATCAACGCGATCGAGATGGCCGGGAGGGCGAGGTGCTGGATCGTGTCGGCCAACTTCCCGAGGAACGACATCTGCGAGTAGCCGGGGTCGTTCATCCCCGCGACGTAGAACAGCTTGACCCCCGTCCACTTCTCGAGGTACAGGGCGAGGAGGATCTGGAGACCGACACCGATGATGAAGATCGGCGTCGAGAAGGCGAGGAATGCACCGATCGTGCCCAGCTGATCGAAGAACGAGTACTGCCGTATCGCCTGGTAGATGCCGAGGGGGATGCCGATGATGAGCGCGATCGCAAGGGCGGTCAGACCCAGCCTGAACGTCGCCCCGACCCTGGAGAACACGAGGTCCCACACGTCGCCGGCACCCTGGAAGGAGATGCCCCAGTCGAAGCGGATCGTGGTGTTGCTGATCGCGACGAACAGGGCGAGTGCCCACAGTCCGAGCAGGTAGGCGCCCCGCCAACGGGACTTCAGGAACATCACCATCAGCACGGTGGCGACGATCGCCGCGCCGATCACGATGAACGGGATGGCGTTCTGGGGGGAGAACTCCTGGAGGGAGATGTAGTTGAACAGCCAGGTCTGGTACTGCTTCCAGACCGGCTGGTCGAGCCCCCACTGCTCGGTGAGCAGCTGGATGTACGGCGCCATCCTCGGATTCAACTTCAGACGGTCGAGTGGGCCGCCACCCGACGCCTGGAGGAGCGTGAAGACGATCACGCTCAGTGCGAGGAGCGTCACCAGTCCGTAGACCAGCCTGCGGGTGATGTATGCCAGCATGCGTCCGCCTCCGCTTCAGGGGTGGGGGAACTATACCCGGTCACGACGATTGAGGCCCAGTACACGGGGTCCTCGTCCTTAATCATTCCTTTACCGCCCTCGGACGATCCGACAGCGCACGCGGAAGGGGAGCCCCGAGGGGCTCCCCTTCACTGCTTCACATCGAGTGTGGGCAACGACTAGACGTCGGTGCGGTACCAGTTCTCCATGTTCCACGTGTGGCTGGCCTGAGTCGGGTTGTGCTTGAAGCCACCGATCTCGTCCTCCCACACCGCAGCCGTCACGAGACGGGCGTACAGCGGGATGATGACCAGGTTGTCGGCCAGGATCTGCTCTGCCTCGTTGATGAGAGTGGTCAGCTCGCTCGGATCCACGGTCGCGTTCATCGCGTCGCGGACCTCTGCGAACCGTGCCGTCGCATCGTCGATCACGGAGCTGTCAGGCGTACCCCAGCGGTAGTAGTTCGAGCCATCCGGCGGCGGAGCCTCCGGATCCCACACGTCGTGGATGCCGACGAGGCCGGACAGGCCAGGCGAACCGACCCATGCCCACTCGCCGAGGTCGAACACGCCGTTGTCGAGCGTCTCACCGAAGAACAGCTGGCTGTCCTCGAGCTGGTTCTCGTACGGAATGCCCGAAGCCTCGAACATGCCGACGAACAGCTCGGACATCTTCACGCGAGCGTCGTTGTTCGACGTCGTCGAGAAGACCACCGAGCACTCCTTGCCGGAGGCCTCGACCGCCGCGGCGTAGTCCGCGGCTGCGGCTGCGTTGTCGACGGTGTACTGGCTCCATGCCGACTGCGACAGCGATGGGCGAGAACGCGTCCACGTACGACTCGAGCGGCTCGACCTGACCGGCGAGGATCTCGTCGGTGAGGATCGACTTGTCGATCGTCTGAGCGACCGCACGGCGCATCTCGTAGATGTCGTTGCAGCTGTTCTCGTTCTTCGTCAGGCGCTCTGGGCCGAACTGGAAGTTCGCATGCTCCCACACCGGACCGGAGAGCACCTCGACACGGGCACCCTCAGGCTCGAGGGCCTGGAGCGTCTCGATGTTCTCGGTGTTCGGATCCGGCTGGATGATGTCGACCTCACGAGCCCGGAAGGCGTTGATGATCGCCTCGGTCTCGGGGATGAACCGGAAGGTCACGCTGTCGAGATACGGCAGCTGCTGACCCGTCTCCGGATCGGTCTTCCAGTAGTTGTCGTTCCTCACGAGGGTGATGAACTCGCCCTTCGCCCATTCCTGGAGCTTGAAGGGACCACCCGATGCCCACATCACGTCGTTCCAGTCGGCAACGAAGTCCGACCCCTCGACGACATGCTTCGGGATGATCGTGCCGAAGATGAGCTCATAGAGCACCGTCGGCTCGGCCATCGTGTACTCGAAGGTCTTCGGACCGGCCACCGAGTCCACGATGTCCTCGTACGTCGTCTTGTCGATCGGCAGGTCGGGGTTCAGGATGGTGTCCAGCGTGAACTGGAAGTCATCGCCGGAGATCGGCGTCCCGTCTTCCCACACCGCCTCGTCGAGGATCGTGTACTTGACCGTCATGGTCCCGTCGTCGTTGAGCACGACGCCGCCGTTCTCGGTCGTCGGCAGCTCCGTCACGAGCTCGGGGATCAGGTTCAGCGTGAAGCCGTCGATCTCCTGGACGCCGACGAAGTAGCCCTGCCCGACGATCGAGACGATGAAGTTGTCACCGCCCGGAACGAACGAGTTGAGTGTCGGTGGCTCCTGCGAGTCTGCGACGATCGCCTCGCCCCCATAGGGGCGCTCGAGCTTCGGCTCGGTGGTCGTGGTCGTCTCAGGTGCAGCAGTCGTTGTCGTTGATTCTTCTGTCGCCGCTGTCGTGGTCGTGGTCTCCTCGGTTCCGCCCTCATCGGACGAACACGCCGCCGCCACGAGGGCGAAGGCGATGAGGAGCACCATGAACGCGACACTGCGGCTACGCCACAATCGATTCAAGATTTGCCTCCTTGGTCAGCGCTGGGTCCGCGCATCGCCCCCGAGTCGCCTCAGGACGCCAACAGCCACGTCAACCAGAACGTGGAGATGCCGAATGCGATCGCCAGGGCCACCGTGAGGCGGTCCAGGTTGCGCTCGACCACGGTCGAGCCACCGACGTTCCCACCGCCCATGCCGCCGCCGAACATGTCGGACATCCCACCGCCTCGACCCGCATGGAGCAGGATGAGGAAGATGAGCGCGAGCGATATGAGCAGATGAAGAACTGCGACGATCCCATCGAGCAATGTACGAACCCTTTCTCGCACCTGAACCCGCGTACGAGACGGGTCCGATCACGGAAGTATGGCGAGCAGTGGGTGCTACTGCAACTACTGGCCGCGGTATCCGCGCATCACCCGCCACCCGCCTGGGCGGCGACCGCGGCGGCCGCGGCCTTTACAGCCTCTTCATCTCCGAGGTACCGGGCGTTAAGGGCCTTGAGGTTTCGGTCGAGGGTGTAGACGAGGGGAATGCCCGTGGGAATGTTGAGTTCCGAGATGTCGTCGTCGGAGATCCCGTCGAGGTGCTTCACGAGCGCCCTCAAGGAGTTGCCATGGGCGGCGACGAGCACGACTCGACCGGTCCGGAGGTCGGGAACGATGGTGTCATACCAATACGGCAGCATCCGCACGACGACGTCATGGAGGCATTCGGTGGCGGGCAGCTGCTCTGGGGCGAGGGCGGCGTACTTCGGGTCGTGGATCGGGTGCCGCTCGTCGTCGATGGCAAGGGGTGGGGGTGGGGTGAGGTAGGAACGTCGCCAGACGTGGACCTGGTCGAGGCCGTACTCATCCGCTGTCTGCTTCTTGTTGAGTCCCTGGAGGGCGCCGTAGTGGCGCTCGTTCAACCTCCAGTTGCGCCGCACGGGGATCCACCCGAGGTCCATGGCATCGAGGGCGAGCGATGCCGTCGTGATCGCCCTCCGCAGGTACGAGGTGTGGACGATGTCGGGCAGGACGCCCGCGTCGGCCATGAGCTCCCCGGCCGTCGCGGCCTCTGCGATGCCCTTGTCGGAGAGGGGCACATCGGTCCAACCGGTGAAGATGTTCTCCAGGTTCCAGATGCTCTCGCCGTGGCGGAGCAGCACGAGGGTGTAGGTGGCGTCCATGGCGCCGAGGCTACCGCATCACTCGTCGCCGCGGACCTCGCGCAGGTTCACCTGGCGGACGTTCCACGACGGCGTCCGCAGTCCGGACCACTGGTTGCGCTCGGGCTTGAATGCGGCCTCATCGGCGAACGGGAGGAGCCCGTGGTGCCCTCCCCCCGAGGAGCGGATGGCGACACCGAGTGTGGCACGACCACGGCGCTCAGGGTCCTCGTTGGCGAGGTCATCCCCCGCGAATCGGATCACCACCAGGGATCGGCCGGTGTCGAGGTCGGCCTCCACCTCGAGGACCAGGACCCCCTTGGCCTGGTGGAGGCGATCGAACACCTCGTCGATGTGCTCACCGAGGTCCTCGTCCGACCACCCGATCCGCCGAGTGACGTCGAATTCGCAGCTCATCTCGTAGGTGGGCGCGTGCCCTCGGCCACCGGTCGGAGACGTCACACCCAGTAGCGGATCACCGAGGCGAAGGTGTCCGGATCGAGGGAGGCCCCCCCAACGAGCGCGCCGTCGATGTCGCGCTTGGCCATGAGCCCCGCGATGTTGCCGGGATTGACCGACCCTCCGTAGAGGACCCGCGTTCCATCCGCGGCATCGCCCGCGACGCCGCGCACCTGTTCTCGCACGAAGGCGCACATCGCGCCAGCGTCGTCTGCGCTCGCCGTCCTCCCGGTCCCGATGGCCCAAATGGGCTCGTAGGCGATCACCATGCTCGCGACGTCCTCCGATGGGACGCCGTCGAGTCCGGCTGCGACCTGGGTTCCGACCTTCTCGTCGGCAGCACCGCCATCCCTCTCCGCCTCCGTCTCGCCGACGCACAGGATCGGTGTCATGCCGCCTGCGAGCACCGCTTTCACCTTGGCGTTGACGACGTCGTCGGTCTCCCCGAAGATCTGTCGGCGCTCGGAGTGGCCGACGATCACGAACGACACGGAGAGCTTTGCGAGCATCGAGGGCGCGATCTCCCCCGTGTAGGCGCCGCCATCGTGCCAGTCGCTGTTCTGCGCCCCCAGCCTGATGGCGAGGTGGTCCGCCTCGATCACGGTCTGCACAGAGCGCAGCGCCGTGAACGGTGGGCAGACGACCACATCGACGCGCTGGTAGTCCGAAGGGTCGAGGCGATAGCTCAGCTTCTGGACCATCTGGATGGCTTCGAGGTGGTTGCCGTTCTGCTTCCAGTTGCCCGCGATCAGGTCCTTACGCATCTCGACGTCCTTCCTTCAGTGCGGCGATGCCCGGGAGGGCCACGCCTTCGACCATCTCGAGCCCCGCTCCCCCACCGGACGAGACGTGGCTGACCCGGTCCTCGAGGCCGAGGAGACGCAGGGCGGCGACACTGTCCCCGCCACCGACCACCGTGTAGCCGTCGGAGGCGGCGACGGCCTCGGCGATGCCCTCGGTTCCTGCTCGGAAGGCCTCCCACTCGAACACGCCCATCGGCCCGTTCCAGAAGACCGACTCCGCCTCGCGGATCGCCGCGGAGAACCGCTCCACCGTGTCGGGACCGATGTCGAGGCCCATGGTGCCGGCGTCGATGCGGTCGACCGGGCGGATCTCGTGGGGAGCGTCGGGGGCGAAGGCGGTCGCGGCGACCACGTCGGTGGGGAGGACGATCCTGTCCCCGTGGGGACCCTCGAGGATCCTCGAGACCTCACCGATCATCGAGTCCTCGACGAGGGAGTCGCCCACGTCGTATCCGGCGGCCTTCAGAAGGGTGAAGCACATGCCTCCGCCGATCAGCATCAGATCGACGGTTGGCAGCAGGTTCTCGATCACGCCGAGCTTGTCCGACACCTTGGCGCCGCCCATCACGACCACATAGGGGCGCTCGGGGTCCTCCAGAAGGCGCTCGAACGACTCGATCTCCGCCTGGAGCAGGCGTCCCGCCGCCGACGGGAGTCGCTCCGAGACCCCGACGTTCGATGCGTGGGCACGGTGTGCCGTGCCGAAGGCGTCGTTCACGAACACGTCGGCGAGGGCTGCGAGGCCCTCGGCGAGCTCCGGATCGTTCGACGTCTCCCCCGGCTCGAACCGTGTGTTCTCCAGCACGACGACGGCGCCCTCCGGTGCGGCGGCGATCGCTGCCTCGACCTCAGGGCCGACGACGCCCGGTGCCTGGACCGTGGCAAACCCGCCGAGCTCCCCGAGCTTCTTCGTCACCGGCGCCATGGAGTAGGCCGGATCCACGCCCTTGGGACGACCGAGGTGGCTGGCGACGATCACACGCCCCGCCTTCGCCCTCACCTCGTCGATGGTGGGCAGGCTCGCGGTGAGCCTGAACGTGTCCCCGACGACTCCGTCGTCGAGGGGCACGTTCAGATCGGACCTGATGAGGACCGTCCTGCCCGTCAGGTCGAGGGCATCGAGGGTCGGCAGCCGTCCGTCAGGCAAGTCGCTTGGCGAGGTCGACGAGCCGGCTCGAGTAGCCCCACTCGTTGTCGTACCAGCCGAAGACCTTCACGAGCGACCCGTGGACCATCGTGGAGGCGCCGTCGATGATGCACGAGTGCGGATCGCCGATGATGTCCGAGGACACGATGGGGTCCTCCGTGTAGCTCATGATGCCGCGAAGCGGCCCCTCCGCCGCCGCCCGCAGGGCGGCATTCACCTCGTCGACCGTGGTCTCGACACCCACGCTGACGACGAGGTCGGTGATCGAGCCGTCGACGACGGGGACGCGCAGCGCCGTCCCGAGGAGCTTCCCATTGAGGTTCGGCAGGACCTTGCCGACCGCGGAGGCCGCACCCGTCGACGACGGGATGATGTTCTGCGCGGCAGCCCTGGCCCTCCGCGGGTCCTTGTGCATGACGTCGCTGACGACCTGGTCGTTCGTGTAGGCGTGCACCGTGGTGAACGCGCCCCGATCGATGCCGAACGCCTCATCGATGACCTTCGCCATCGGCGCCACGCAGTTGGTCGTGCACGACGCGTTGGAGATGATCTTCTGCGTGCTCGGATCGAGCTGGTCGTCGTTGACGCCGAGCACGACCGAGAGGTCGGGATCGCTCATCGGAGCGGACACGATGACGTACTTCGCCCCCGCCTCGAGGTGCTTCGATGCCGTCTCGTGCGTCCGGAAGACGCCCGTCGACTCGATCACGACGTCGACACCGAGGTCACCCCAGGGAAGGTTGGCGGGATCGCGCTCGGAGAACACCCTGAACCGGTCGCCGTCCGCGACGATGTCGCCGTCGACCACCTCCACCGAACCGGGGAAGCGCCCGTGCACGGTGTCGTACCTGAGGAGGTTGGCGTTGGCGTTGACATCACCGAGGTCGTTGATGGCGACGATGTCGATCCCCTTGAGGGATGCGGTCACCTTGTCCCACGTCGCCTTGATCTCGTCGGCATCGGTGACCTTGGCCCCCATCAGGGCACCGCGCAGGTCGCTCATGAGGTTCGTGCCCTTGGCAGCACGGAAGAAGTTGCGTCCTATCCGGCCGAAACCGTTGATGGCTATGTTCATGCGAGCGCCTCCTCGTGGTCAGCGTGCGATCGTGGCGAGTACCGCCCCGAGCTTCGCCGGATCGTGGCTCGGCCACTGTGCATCGGCGTCGACGAGGTCCCGTGTGATGAGGTCTGCGCCGTACGTCGCGGTCAGCTCAGCGTCGAATGTGATCCTCTGAAGCGGAGGCGATACGTCTATCTCGTGGTCATTCGCGACGATAGCACCGGGGGGACGCACTCCCGTCAGCCGCAGGAGGGCGTCGAGGTGGTCGATCCCGTCCATGTCGAGGGTCTCCCCGTCCTGGGTGATGAGGTTCGCGACGTAGATCAATTGGGCTCGCGACCCGTTGATCGCCTCCGTGATCCCCGGCACCCGCATCGCCGCGACCGTCGACGTGATCAGGCTCCCGGGGCCGAGAAGGATCTGATCCGCAGCTTCGATGGCGTCGATCGCCCTGGGGGTGGCGGCCACCTCCCTCGGGGTCACGTCGACCACGTCGATACGGCCCCGGTGGTGCGAGATCGCGACCTGCCCCGAGATCATCCGTCCCTCGGACTCCGCCTCGAGGCGGAGGTGCTCCCGACAGGCGGGGATGACCGAGCCGGACGCGCCGAGGAGCCGCTCTGCCGTGACGAGGGCCTGTTCGAAGGACCCCTCGATGTCGGCGAGGGCGGCGATGATCAGGTTGCCGAGCGAGTGGCCCGCCACGTCGGCGCTGTCGAATCGGTACTCGAACATGCGCCGCCACATCGAGTCCTCGGGCGTCAGCGCCAGCAGGCACTTGCGGACATCGCCGGGAGCGGGGATGTCGAGCTCGACGGCGAGCCTCCCGCTCGACCCGCCATCGTCGGCCACCGACACGACCGCGTCGACCCGCCCCGCATACGTCGAAGCGGCCTGGAGCGCCTTCGAGAGGCCGTGCCCGCCCCCGATGGCGACGACGTACGGGCCGTCGTAGCCGATCGACAGTTCCTCGAGGAGGGCGCGCGGCTCGGTCGACATCGAGCGCATCAGGCCGGGAGGTCCCTGTGGTGTACCGCCGTGTCGACGCCGCGGTCCTGCAGGTGCCGCCCGATCGCCTCGGCGAGGGCGACGCTGCGATGCCTCCCGCCCGTGCACCCGATCGCGATGGTCAGGTACGACTTGCCCTCCGCCTCGTACTGCGGGATGAGGAAGTCGAGCAGGTCGTTCACCTTGGCGAGGAAGGCACCCGCCTCGGCGTGTCCGAAGACGTAGTCCGTGACCTCGGCGTCGAGCCCCGTCTGGGGCTGCAGTTCGGGGACCCAGTGGGGGTTCGGCAGGAAACGGACGTCGAACATCAGGTCCACCACCCTCGGGATGCCCCGTTTGAACCCGAACGAGGTGACGTCGACGCGCATCGTCGGCCTCGTGTCGGCCGAGAACGCGTCCCGGAGTCGGTCCCGCAGGCCGTGGACGGACAGCTCGCTGGTATCGACGATCACGTCTGCCGCAGCACGGACGTCCTCGAGGGTGTCGCGCTCGGTGACGATCGAGTCGATGAGCGCGGACCTGGGTACGGGATGGGTGCGGCGCGTCTCCTCGAAACGCCGGATGAGGACGCGGTCGTCGGCATCGAGGAAGAGCACCGTCGTGGGGATCCCCTGCCGGTGGAGGTCGATGAGGGCGAGATCGAGGGTGGAGGCGTCGATGCCCGATCTCGTGTCGATCACGACCGCGACCTTCGCACGTGTCCCGTCGAGGACGCCGATGGACGAGACGAGCTGGCTGACGAGGCCCACGGGAAGGTTGTCGACGACGAAGTACCCGACGTCCTCGAGGACGTTCGCCGCCTCGGAGCGCCCGGCCCCGGACATGCCGGTGATGATGACCACGTGGGCGAGGGATGGGGTGTCGGACATCGTCACACCTCGTGAAGGGCGTCGTACAGGTCGTGTGCCACTGTATCGGGCACGACCTCCGCCAGATCATCAATCGATGCCTCACGCATCTTCTTGACCGAACCGAATCGCCTGATCAGCGCCTTCTTCCTCCCGCTGCCGATCCCGGGCACGTCGTCGAGGAGCGAGTCCACCATCGAACGGTCGCGCAGCTTGCGGTGGTAGGAAACGGCGAACCGGTGGGCTTCGTCCCTCACCCTCTGGAGGAGGTAGAGCGACTCCTCCCCCCTCGGGATCACGATGGGATCCGATGCGCCGGGGACGAACACCTCCTCGAGCTTCTTGGCGAGGCCGACGACGGGGATGTCGAGTCCGAGGTCGTCGAGGACCTTCACGGCTCGCCCGAGCTGGCCCTTCCCACCGTCGATCACGATGAGGCTCGGCGGGTATCGGAACCTTCCCTTCTCGTCCGCGGGAAGGTCACGTTCGGCGAGGTAGGCGAGGAATCGCCGTCGTAGCACCTCCTCCATGGCCGCGAAGTCGTCCTGCCCCTCGAGCGTCCTGACCTTGAAACGCCGATAGTCCGCCTTCTTGGGGAGGGCATCCTCGAAGACCACCATCGACCCGACGGTGTGCCGACCCTGGATCGTGGAGATGTCGTAGCACTCGATGCGCAGTGGCGACGCCTCGAGCGCGAGCTCGTGCTGGAGGCTCCTCAGTGCACGGGCACGGGCGTTGTGATCCGAATGGCGCTTGAGCCGGTGCCGCCCGAACTCCTCGACCGCGTTGGCATGGGCCGTGTCCATCACGCGTCGCTTCGCCCCCCGCTTGGGCACCCGCAGCGACACGGCCGAGCCCCTGCGCTCGGCGAGCCAGGCCTCCCACGTCTCGACGTCATCGGGGAGCAGCTGGACGAGGACCTCCTTCGGGGGCTCGTCCGCACCGTACAACTGGCCGATCATCTGGCCGACGAAGGCGGGCAGGGAGATGTCCTCGACACGGTCGACCACCGTGGTCTTCGTCCCCCTGACGCGCCCCTTGCGCACGTTGAGGACGACGAGGACCACTTCGAGGTCGTCCTCATCCACGGCGATCACGTCGAAGTCGCCTCCGTCGTCAGTGACGAGCTCCTGGCGTTCGAGCGCCGTCCGCATGGCCGCGACCTGGTCACGGAGACGGGCGGCCCTCTCATACTCCTGCGCACCCGCCGCAAGGGCCATGGCCTCCGCGAGGTCGTCGATGAGCAGGTCGCCGTCGCCATCGAGGAACGTGGCGAGCCCATCGAGGTAGCCCTCGTAGGTCGCTCGGTCGACCTCCCCCACGCACGGCCCCGCGCACTTCTCGATGTGGAAGAGGAGGCATGGTCGTCCCGAGGCCGCATGGCGGGCGAACTTCGCGTTGGTGCACGTCCGCACCGGAAAGGTGCGCAGCAGCGAGTCGAGGGTCTGGCGTATCGAGTAGGCCCGAGCGAAGGGGCCGAAGTACTGGATCCCCTTGCGGCGCTTGCCTCTCACCACCACGGCGCGGGGCCACTCCTCGTATCGGGTGATGGCCAGGTAGGGAAACGACTTGTCGTCCTTGAGTCGCACGTTGAACTGGGGTTGGTTCTCCTGGATGAGCGAGTACTCGAGCATGATCGCCGCGACCTCCGAATCGGTCACGATCCACTCGAGGTCCGACGCCGCCTCCACCATCGACCTCGTCCTCGGAGGGAGGTCGGACGCGAAGTAGTTCGCAGTCCGCTTCCGGATGGACTTCGCCTTCCCGACGTAGAGGGCCCTGCCGTGGGCATCCCTGAAGATGTACACACCCGGGGCATCGGGAACGGTCGACGGGGCGGGCCGCTCGAGCATCGCGACGATCCTATCGAGCGGCGGCCGGATCGCCACCGGGCTCATCGATGGCGCCTCCGCCTCGAGGGAGATCCCCCGACGTGGGGCCGTGTCGTGTCCAGCGCACACCGAGGAACCTCGGCACCCCCTGCTGGCCATCGAAGCCGTGCAACCGGGCGATCGCGTCGGAGCCCAGGCCACGCTCGACCATCTCGTCGAGGCACCATCCCTGCCGAGCCGCCGCGCTGAGGAGATCGGCGATCGAACGGTGGTGATAGCGGATCCTCCGATGGCCCGCAGGCTCGAGCGACGAGCCCGGCACGAAGTACCTTCCCCAGCGCCAGAGGATCTCGCCGTCGTCGTCCATCAGCGGCGCCGATCCCGGGGCCGTGTACACCGGATGGTTGATGATGACGACGAGGGAACCGCCCGATCGCACTGCGGACGCACAGGACGCGAAGAACCCCTCGTGGTCCTCGATCAGGTCGAGGAGGTATACGGCGTACGCGAGGTCGATGCTCCCCGGGCGCACCCACGCCAGGTCGGGTAGGTCCGACCGCACCACGGGTCCCACCTCGGCGGCCATGCGCAGGAGCGCAAGCGACAGGTCGGTGCCGATGATGTCGCCGCCGAGCATCTGCATGCCCTGGCCGTCCCCGCACCCGAGGTCGAGCACGGTGCCGTGCCTGGTGCCGATCAGGGCCTCGAGCATGGGGTGGACGTCCGTGGCATAGGCCGGATCTGACTGCGCCTCATCGTGCCACCAGGTCGCCAGGTCGTCCCAGTCGTCCGAGGTCCGCCCACTCACAGCAGATCGCGCAGGAACTTGCCGGTGTAGCTCTCCGGCACGGCGGCGATGTCCTCCGGCGTGCCGACCGCCACCACCTCTCCTCCCCCATCGCCCCCTTCGGGGCCGAGGTCGATGACCCAGTCCACGGACTTGATCACGTCGAGGTTGTGCTCGATGACGACGACCGTGTTCCCTGCATCGACCAGACGCTGGAGGACACCGAGGAGTTTGCGGATGTCCTCGAAGTGCAGACCCGTCGTCGGCTCGTCGAGGATGTAGAAGGTCCGTCCCGTCGATCGTTTCCCGAGCTCAGACGCGAGCTTCACCCGCTGGGCCTCTCCACCCGACAGCGTGGGCGCCGGTTGCCCGAGCCGTACGTATCCGAGCCCGACGTCGAACAGCGTCCCGAGGACACGGGCGATGCGAGGCTGGTGCTCGAAGAACGTCAGCGCCTCCTCGATCGACATGTCCAGCACGTCGGCGATGGAGTGCCCCTTGAACTTGACCTCGAGGGTGTCCCTGTTGTACCTGAGGCCACCACAGGTGTCGCACGGGACGTAGACGTCGGGAAGGAAGTGCATCTCGATCTTGAGGGTCCCGTCGCCCTTGCACGTCTCGCACCGCCCTCCCGCCACGTTGAACGAGAACCGCCCCGGCTTGTAGCCGCGCATCCTCGCGTCCTGGGTGGAGGCGAAGAGCTGCCGGATGGCATCGAACGCCTTCGTGTAGGTGACGGGGTTCGAACGGGGCGTGCGGCCGATCGGCGACTGATCGATGTTGATGATCTTGTCGATGTGCTCGAGACCCTCGATGCGCCGGTGGCGGCCGGGGAGCAGACGCGACCCGTGGAGTGACGCGTGCAGCGCCTTGCTGAGGATCTGCTCGATGAGCGACGACTTCCCGCTCCCCGAGACCCCGGTGACGGCGATGAACGAGCCGAGGGGGAACGAGACATCGATGCCCTTGAGGTTGTTCTCGGCGGCGCCGCGGATGGTGATCGATTCCTCACGCCCCTGCCTGCGGCGTGACGGCACCGCGATCGACCGCTCACCGGAGAGGTACTTCCCCGTGATCGACTCCGCGGCGGCCGAGATGTCGTCCACCGAGCCATGGGCGACGATCCTGCCGCCGTGCTCCCCCGCACCGGGCCCGATGTCCACGACGTGGTCGGCGATCCTGATCGTGTCCTCGTCGTGTTCGACCACGATGAGGGTGTTCCCGAGATCGCGGAGGCGCAGCAGCGTCTCGATGAGGCGTTGGTTGTCCCGCTGGTGGAGGCCGATCGACGGCTCGTCGAGGATGTAGAGGACGCCGACGAGACCGGACCCGATCTGGGTGGCGAGCCTGATCCGCTGGGCCTCCCCGCCGGCGAGCGTCGCGGCGGATCTGGCGAGCGTGAGGTAATCGAGGCCCACCGCGACGAGGAACTGCAGCCGTTCCCCGATCTCCTTGATGATCGGCTCGGCGATCGTGGCATCCCTCGATTCGAGCGAGAGGCCCTCGAGGAAGTCGAGCGCACGTCGGAGGCTCATCCGCGACAACTCCACGATGTTCGTGTCCGCGATGGTCACTGCGAGGCTCACGGCGTTGAGGCGCCCCCCGCCGCAGGTGGAACACGGGATCTCCCGCATGTACTGCTGGTACCCAGCGCGAGCAGCGTCGGACTCCGAGTCGGCGTACCGCCGCTCGACCCAGGCCAGGACCCCCTCGTAGGCCGCGTCGTAGGATCGCCTCCTGCCGAAGCGGTTCTCGTAGGTGATCGTGTAGGCACGCTTCGGGCCACCCTCGAGGAACAGGCGTCGCTGGTCGGCGTCGAGATCCTCCCACGGGGTGTCCACGTCCACGCCATTGGCCTCCGCCACAGCGGTCAGGAGGCGTTGGTAGTACGTCATGCGATGTCGCCCGCGCCATGGGGCGATCGCACCCTCCGACAGTGGGAGCTCGGGTTGGGGGACGACGAGATCGGCATCGACCTGGTACTTGGTCCCGATACCCGAGCAGTCCTCGCATGCGCCGTAGGGACTGTTGAATGAGAAGTTCCGCGGTTGGAGCTCGTCGAACGACAGGCCGCACTCGGGGCAGGCGAAGGCCTGGGAGAACGACAGCGTCGGGCCGTCGGTGATGTCGACGACGGCAGACCCCTCGGCGAGCGACAGCGCCGTCTCGATGGAGTCGGTCAACCGCCGCTCCATGCCGTCCTTTCGGACGAGGCGGTCGACGATCACCTCGATCGTGTGCTGCTCGTAGCGTGCGAGCTCGATGTCGTCGGTGAGTTCCACGACGTTCCCATCGACCCGAGCGCGGGAGAACCCCGCCTTGACGAGGTCCTCGAACAGCTGGTCGTACTCCCCCTTCCTGCCGCGGACGACCGGTGCGAGCACCTGGAAGCGTGTGCCCTCCTCGAGCTCGAGGACCCGGTCCACGATCTGCTGGGGCGTCTGACGCGAGACCGGGGACCCGTCGTTCGGGCAGTGGGGAACCCCGATCCTGGCGTAGAGCAGGCGGAGGTAGTCGTGGATCTCCGTCACGGTCCCGACCGTCGACCTCGGATTCCTGCTCGCCGTCTTCTGATCGATCGAGATCGCGGGCGACAAGCCCTCGATGAAGTCGACATCAGGCTTGTCCATCTGGCCGAGGAACTGGCGGGCATAGGCGGAGAGGGATTCGACGTACCTGCGCTGGCCCTCGGCGTAGATCGTGTCGAACGCGAGCGACGACTTCCCCGAGCCGGACAGGCCGGTGAACACGATCAGCTCGTCGCGCGGGAGCTCGAGATCGACGTTCTTGAGGTTGTGCTCCCGCGCGCCCTTTATGACGATCCGGTCGCTTGCCATGGTGGTGCTCCGCCGATGCTGCCGCTCCCTGCGGCTGGATCGGCGAGTGTACCGGGCGCATGTGACACGATCTCAGGGCGGCGCACGAGGGCCACCGCCTGCCACGCCCAGATCACGGCCACGAGCACGAACACCGGGCTCCATCCGAGGCCGCCGGCCAGGGTCTGGCTCCACGAGAGCGCGGCGACGGAGGGGATCACCCACAGGGGCGCCCCGCCTGCGACGGCGAACGCACCGAAGGTCACCAGGGCCACACCCGCGTCGTAGAACAGCGCCGACAGTGACCCGAGCACGAGCCATGCCCCCATCATCCCAACGGTGGACGGCGTGGCTCCGCGGCGCCACAGGATCACGCCCGTCACCGCGCTCCCCAGCGCCACCGCGACCAGCGCCACGAGGGCCGCCACGGAGGAGTCGGACAGGTTCCCGACCCATCCCACCACATTCACCATCAGCGGTCCGTTCACTTCATCGTTGACCTCTCCGAAGGTCCGCACCTGGGTCGACCACTCGTTCACCCAGCCGAGTCCCCACCACGCCGAGGTGGCGAGGTGGATCGCAAGGGCACCGGCACCCGCCCACGCGGCGGCCTTCCACGCCCTCGTCGCGAGCAGGGAGGCGATGAGGATGATTCCGAACTGGGGCTTCGCGAGGCAGGCGGCGCCGGCGATGCCCGCGACGGCAGGGTTGGTCGAGGCCGCCCGCCACGCGACGACCGCGGCGAGGAGCGTGAACGTCGTGTTCTGCCCACCGAGGACGGCCGTCACGACGGGATAGGCGGCGAGCGACCATGCCGTCGCGACCACGACCAGCCTGCCCCACGCGACCCCTGGGAACAGCCAGCGCGTGAGGATCGCACAGGCCAGCGCGAGCGCCGTGAGGGCAGCGAGTGCATGCACCGACAACGCCACGCCATAGGGAAGCCACGCGATCGTCGCGTAGATGACGGCGACGAAGGGCGGATAGGCGAACGAGAGGAACTCGTCGGGATCGTCATGGAACTCGGCCTGGTAGTCCCGCTGGAGCGCGGGGTCGTAGAGCGAGTCCCCTTCGCCCTCGATGATGATCCTCCCTGCTGCGTAGAACGAGGGGAAGTCACCCCCCAGCCGAGCGGCGCGGTCGCCCTGCCCGACGATCGTGAGCGCGGCAGGCACCAGCGCGACCAGCACCACGACGATGACGATGGCGACGGGGACCACGCGGCGAAGGAACGGGCTCGATGGCATCGGCTGCCACGGTACCCGACGGGTCCGATCCATCCATGCCATCGCGATCGGCTACACCGCGCCCTGCGTGAGCTCCTGCAGTTCCCTGCGCAGGTCGTTGACCTCGTCCCTCAGCCGTGCCGCATATTCGAACCTGAGTTCCTTCGCCGCCTCGTGCATCTCCTCCTCGAGGCTCTGGATCAGGCGGCGGAGGTCCGGGGTGGTGAGGTCGAGCGGTTCCCTGCGACGGAGCTCGCGGGCACGACGGTCGGCCGACGGGGCCTCCGCAGTCGACACGAGTTCCAGGATGTCGGACACACGTTTGCGGATCGTCTGGGGGTCGATGCCGTGTTCCTCGTTGTAGGCGATCTGACGCATCCGCCTTCGATTCGTCTCGGAGATCGCACGCCGCATCGAATCCGTGACCTGGTCCGCGTACATGAGGACCGATCCGTCGACATTGCGCGCGGCCCGCCCGATCGTCTGGATCAGGCTGGTCCCGGAGCGCAGGAATCCCTCCTTGTCGGCGTCGAGGATGGCGACGAGCGCGACCTCCGGCAGATCGAGACCCTCGCGGAGCAGGTTGACGCCGATGAGGACGTCGTACTCACCGAGCCGCAGATCGCGCAGGATCTGCACCCGCTCGAGGGTGTCGATGTCGGAGTGGAGATACCGTGCCCGCACGCCGAGTTCGAGCAGGTAGTCCGAGAGGTCCTCAGCCATCTTCTTGGTGAGGGTGGTCACGAGGACCCGTTGGTCGTGGGCGGCCTTCTCGCGGATCTCCCCCACGAGGTGGTCGATCTGGCCCTTCGTCGGGCGGACCACCACTTCGGGGTCGACCAGCCCGGTCGGGCGGATGATCTGCTCCACCACCTGCGCCGACTCCCTCAGCTCCCATTGCGCAGGCGTCGCGGAGAGGAGGACGGCCTGGTTGACCCGCTCGTACCACTCGTCGAACCGCAAGGGCCGGTTGTCGAGCGCCGAGGGCAGGCGGAACCCGTGCTCGATGAGCACGTCCTTGCGCGACTTGTCCCCTGCGAACTGGCCGTTGATCTGAGGGACCGTCACATGGCTCTCATCGATCACCATCATGAAGTCCTCTGGGAAGTAGTCGAGCAGCGTGAACGGGGCCTGGCCGGGCTCCCTGCCATCGAGGTAGCGGGAATAGTTCTCGATCCCCGAGCAGTAGCCGACCTCGCGCATCATCTCGATGTCGTACCTCGTCCTCATGCGGAGGCGCTGTGCCTCCAGCAGCTTGCCTCTCGCCTCCAACTCGGCGAGTCGCTCGGCGAGCTCCACCTCGATGCCGCCGATGGCGCGCTCGAGGATCTCCCTCGACGTGACGTAGTGGGTGGCCGGATACACGAACACCTCACTGAGGTCCTCGATCACCTCGCCGGTCACGGGGTTCATCCTCGTGATGCGCTCGACCTCGTCACCCCAGTACTCGAAGCGCACGATCGTCTCCTCGTACGTGGGGAACACCTCGAGGGTGTCGCCCCGCACACGGAAGGTCCCGCGGGTCAGGTTCACCTCGTTGCGGTCGTACTGGATGTTGACGAGCCGCTTGATCGCTTCGTCGAGCGAGAACTCCACGCCGCGCACGAGGCGCAGCAACTGGCCCTCGTAATGCTCTGGGGACCCGAGGCCGTAGATGGCCGACACGGAGGCGACGATGACCACGTCCCTCCTCGTCAGCAGCGCCGCCGTCGCCGCGTGCCGGAGCCGGTCGATCTCGTCGTTGATCGTCGACTCCTTCTCGATGTAGGTGTCGGTCTGGGCGATGTACGCCTCGGGCTGGTAGTAGTCGTAGTACGACACGAAGTACTCGACGCGGTTGTAGGGGAAGAACTGCCGGAACTCGTTGGCCAGCTGCGCCGCGAGCGCCTTGTTCGGCGCCAACACGAGCGTCGGCTTCTGCACCTGTTCGATCGTCCATGCGATCGTGGCGGACTTGCCGGATCCGGTGATGCCGAGCAGCGTCTGGAATCGGTCCCCCCTGCGGATGCCCTCGGTGAGCCTGGCGATCGCCTCCGGCTGATCGCCACTCGGTTGGAAGTCCGAGACGATCTCGAAGGGACGTACGGCGGCGGGGCCGACGTCACGCATCGGAGTGGATCCGATCGATCAGCCCGTCGACCTCGAGCTCCGTTGCGTGCCAGGGGCCGGAGTTGTCGATCACGACGTCCGCCCACGACCTCCAGATCGCGTCATCGACCTGGTTCGCCATCCTGCGCTCCACGTCCTCCCTCGACGATCCGCGCGTCACGGCCCTCGCGATGCGCAGGTGCGGGTCCGCCACGACGGCGATCCTGAGGTAGGGATCGGCACCGAGCAGTCCGGGGATGGGTGCCTCGACGACGACGTCGCCGTCTCCGTGCTCGTCCACCAAGGACCGGATCCGGGCGACGATCCTCGGATGCGTGATGGCCTCGAGTGCCGCGAGGGCGTCGGCGTCGTCGAACACGACGGAGGCGAGGGCGGCACGGTCGACCACTCCACCTCGCACGACCCGGGGCCAGCGGTCGGCGACCTCGGCCACGACGGACCCGTCGACGAGGACCTCGTGTCCGACCTCGTCGGCGGAGATGACAACGAAGCCGCGGCGTGCGAAGTGGTCACACACCGACGACTTGCCCGCGCCGATGCCGCCTCCGACGAGGATGCGCGCGCCGCTCGGGGTTCCCTCGCCACCCATGATCGTGACTGTACCCTGCCGCTGTGACACCGAACCCGCAGTGGAGTCAGCGCCTCAGGGTGACGTCCGTCATCGTCCATGTCGGTGGCTTTGCCGTCGCCGTCGCGGGAACCATGGCGACGACCGGGTTGTCGACCGCGACGGCGCTCGCGACCCTGCTCTCTGCGATCGCGGTGCTCCTGTCGGTGCTCGTCCCCATCCCGATCCCGAAGGACGATGCGAGGTCGCTCCTGTCGATCATCGTGGCGGTGGTGCTGTTCTCCATCTCGGTGGGCCTCGCCGGTGGCCCCTCGAGCGCCTTCATCATCATGCCGCTCGCCTCCATCTTCCTCGCAGCGATCGGGGGTGGCGTACGCGCCGCGGCCCCGACCGCACTGCTCTCGATCGCCGGAGTGCTGATCGGCTCATGGGCATCGGACGAGACGCCGACCGTGGACGCCATCTTCAGCATCACGGCGATCTACGTGATCACGGCGATCGCCTTCAGTGAGGTCCAGCGAGCGCTCATGTCGGAGGCCGAGCGCATCAACGACCTCATGGTCGCCTCCCAGGCCTCCCAGAGGCGAAGGGCACGACTCGAGGAGACGCACGACCTCCTGGAGGATCTCCTCGCCGTCGCGAACTCCCCCGACATGAACGCCGTGGCCGCGGCGCAGGAGGCGCTGCGCGACATCGCGCTCGTTGCACCTTCCGTTCCCTCGAGGATCGTCGGCAACGGGAACGTGAACCTCGCGCGACGCGGCACCACCCCGGATGAGCCCCCCACCGAGCGCTTCGCCATCGAGCGCGACGGCGTGGAACTTGCCCGCCTCGACCTCTGGCTCGATGGCGCGAACCTGACCCCGAGCCAGCGATCCGCCATCCACGCCGGGGTGGTCCCGGTGGGGCTGGCACTCGAGAACGATGCGATGGTGCAGCGGCTCGCGGGGCTCACGATCCAACGTGAGCGCGTCCGTCTCGCGAGGGAGCTGCACGACGACATCGCCCCCTCGATCGCGAGCGTCGGGCTCGCCCTCGACATGGTGCTGGTCGCGGGCGGACTCACGACCGATCAGGAACGGACCCTCGAGGCGACGCGATCGAACATCACGAGACTGGTCGACCGGATACGAGATCGCGTCCAGGACTTCAGGGCGGATCGCTCGGTCAGCCTGGTCGAGTTGGCGAATTCCCTCGTCGCCGAAACGGATGCAGACGGTCCCTCCGTGGTCGTCGACCTCGATGAGCGCACCCCGCCGAGGCCGGCGATCGCCGTGGAGATCGGAGCGCTGATCACCGAGTCGTTCCGCAACGCCGTCGAGCACAGCGAGGCGACCCTCATCACGATTGCTGGCAGGATCGACGAGGGAGCGGGTACGGTGACGGTCACGGACAACGGAGTCGGTTTCGACCCCTCTGCATCGCAGGAGCGGCGATTCGGCCTCCTCGGGATGCAGGAGAGGGCAAGCCTCGTCGGTGCGGAACTCACGGTCGAGTCCGAGACCGGCGCGGGAACGGTCGTCAGGGTGACGTGGAGGGACGCACGATGAGCGATGTGATCCGGGTGGCAATCGCCGATGATCACCAGATGATGCTCGATGGCCTCCGACAGGCCCTCGACAGCCTCCCGGACATCTCCGTGGTGGGCACGGCCGTCGACGGGACCGAGCTCGCACGAGTCGTGGCCGCCACACAGCCCGACGTGCTCCTCGTCGACGTCGAGATGCCCGGCTTGTCGGGCCTCGCCGCCCTGCGCGCCCTGAACGACGTCCCGCCGACCCTCGTCGTGACGATGCACACGGCAGACGAGTACGGCAAGTCCGCAGAGGACGCAGGCGCCAAGGGCTTCCTGTCCAAGGGACTTCCCCTCCCGGCCCTGGCCGCAGCCATCAGGGCCGTGCATGCGGGCATCGACGAGTTCGTCACCGGCGACACCGATCTCACGGCGTTCCGTGCCCCGACGCTGTCGAGGAGGGCGGAGGCCATCACGGGGAGGGAGCGCGACGTGCTGCGGTGCCTCGTCCAGGGCATTTCTGCCACGGAGGACATCGCGGACGAGCTCTACATCTCACAGAAGACCGTCAAGAACCACCTCGCCTCGATCTACGAGAAGCTCGGGGTCAACGACAGGGCCCAAGCCGTCGTGGAGGCCATGAAGCTCGGCCTCGACAGGGATTGGTGACGCACAACGGGCCTGCTGCGGCCCCCGGTCGGCCCGGCGACCAGCCTCGACACAGGCGCTGACCGTCACAGGGCAGCACTTCGGAATTGGGTCGAATGACCCATCAAGTTCCTCCAACGAACGCCGACATTGGATGTGGATCGCCTTGTACGTAGGAGGTACAAATGCTTCGTCTTGTGACGGCCTTCCAGAGCCGCATCGCCCGTGATGAAGACGGCGCCAGCATGGTGGAATACGCCCTGCTCGTCGCACTCATCGCCATCGTCGCCATCGCTGCAGTCATCCTCGTCGGCCAGGCCGTGAGCGGTGAGTTCAGCCAGATCGACGATCACCTGAACTAGTCAGCCGCCAGCACACGGTGAGAGGGACGGGTCCCCCCCGTCCCTCTCACGCGTCCGGGGCAGACCCTCGATCGGGCAGGCACCCGGAGCGCACTCGGACGGTTCCCACCCGAATGAGCCGAAAGACCCATTCAGGTTTCGCCCGAAGTGCCGTTGTATGACTACGGATCGCCTTGTACGTAGGAGGTACAAATGCTTCGTCTAGTGACGGCCTTCCAGAGCCGCATCGCCCGCGATGAAGACGGCGCCAGCATGGTGGAATACGCCCTGCTCGTCGCACTCATCGCCATCGTCGCAATCGCTGCAGTCATCCTCGTCGGCCAGGCCGTGAGCGGTGAGTTCAGCCAGGTGGACGACCACCTCAACTGAGCAGCCGACACACACGATCGGAAGAGGGACGGGTCACCCCGTCCCTCTTCCGCGTCCGGAGCTCGTCGGGTCCGAGGGAGTGGCCGAAAGGTTCCGATCCGCTGCGCTGTGGGTGGACGCCGTCCTGCGTGCGGACACGCATCACCCTTCGAGAAACCGGGCACGCTGCGGGTCTCACCCGATCGATCGCGCAGCCGCACGCACACCAGGGACGCGATACCCGCGACATGACGGCCTCGGGGAACCGGTCAGGGTGCGGGTGCGTAGTACAGGACGAGGTCCTCGTCCTCTGCGACGACCGTCCAGCCGTCGCGCAGCAGCCTGTCGTTGAGGAGCCAGTCACGCTCGGTGACGGCGGCGTCGAAACCGTAGGTCGCGAAGAGCTCCTCGTAGGAGCCGGAGACCGCCTCGAGGTACTCCACGAAGACGTCACCGCCGTACAGCTCGGCCCTGTCATCGATGTACACGAGCGTCTCGGGCCATTCGTCGAAGATGAGGTAGCCGCCCATGACGTCCGAGTAGAAGGTGCGGCGACCCTCCATGGCCGCCTGCAGGGTGGCGGAAGGGAATCGCTCGGCATCGAGGGTGCCGAGCGGTCGCGTCAGCATCGGCAGGAGCACGAACGCGGCGACGACCGCGAATGCCGCGATGATCACCGCAGGCGGGCGCGACGACGAGGGAACTCGGATGTCGGGCAGTGCCAGCGCCGCCCAGGGTGCCAGGACGATGGCCGCAGGGACGACCGAACGGTTGGCGCTCATCCCGAGGATCAGGAAGGGGACGATCACGACGAGGTCGCGAGGGACGATCCTGCCGCGCATGGAGGCGAGGATGATCCCCACGATGAGCAACACGAACGGGCCCTGGAGAAGTGACGTGAAGTTCGGCGTGTTCCACTCGACGAGGACGTCGAGGGCCGCGCCGGCCCCCGCGAACTCCGAGAGGACGCCCCACGCCCCGAAGCCGTGGGCGGTGAGGAGGGTCGCGACGAGCGCGACGGCGCCCGCCTTGAAGAGCCTCCGATCACCCGTCCGGAGCCACTCGAGCACGATCAGGAGGCCACCGATCACCCACGAGCCGTGTGACGCCGCCCAGATCCAGATGATCGGCACGATGGCCCAGGCCAGCTCCCTTCGATGCTGGAGCACGACGACGAGGGCGGCGAGCAGCAGGAACGAGAACACGACGGGACGCGGCCGCAGGAACGGCGCGACGAGCCACAGCACAGGGACGAGCGCGATGGTGATCGATACCGGCGACCGGACCACGTCGCGCAGGCTGAGCCCGATCAGCAGCACGGTCGCGCTCCCCACGACGAACACCATCCAGTTGATCCACGCGTACGAGGAGAAGGTGGACTCGAGGGAGCTGTAGAGCAGCTCCACGAGCCACGACTGCGTCCTCCACGGGTCGCCTGTTCGCGTGAACGAGAACGGATCGGTCGTGAACACGGCGGTGAGCGCGCGTTGCGCGGAGCCCGCCCGTATGTGCCACAGGAACGAGCTGTCCTGGACGAGTCGCGACGCCATCGCGGCGACGAGGACCAACGTCAGGAACGGCGCGACGTCGAGGAGTTGGAGCCGTCGGGACCCGTCGCCGGTGACGACGGCGTCGTCGGTCGCCGC
Source organism: uncultured Acidimicrobiia bacterium (assembly GCA_963792405.1). Taxonomy (GTDB): domain Bacteria; phylum Actinomycetota; class Acidimicrobiia; order Spongiisociales; family UBA5794; genus SZUA-442. Next base: position 679,720 of record CAWBVU010000006.1, on the reverse strand, counting down.
GGGAGGCATGCTCAGAGCAGGGCGCCCTGGATGCTGATCACGGCAGGCCCGAGGATGACGATGAAGATCGAGGGGAAGATGCACAACAGCATCGGGAAGATCATCTTCACCGGCGCCGCGAACGCCTTCTCCTGGATCCTCTGACGCCGCCGCACGCGCATCTCGTCTGCCTGGACCCGCAGCATCCTCGCAATCGACACGCCGAAGGAATCGGCCTGGATCAGCGCGAGGATGAACGAGTTGAGGTCGTCGACGTCGGTGCGATTCGCCATGTTCCTCAGCGCGTCGTGACGGCTCACGCCGACGCGGGTCTCCTGGAGGGTCCTCTGGAACTCCTTCGACAGCTCGCCGGGGACGTTCTGCACGACACGACCCATCGCGGACTCGAATCCGAGGCCGGCCTCGACCGAGATCACGAGCAGGTCGATGATGTCCGGAAGCGTCTTCTCCATCTGCTTCCTGCGATCGTCGATGGCCCTGCTGAGCGATGCCTCCGGCCCGAAGACGCCCACCACGATGAGCAGGCCGAGCATGGCGAACTTCATCATCGGGCTCGAGATCAACGGGACGAGGATGAACGCGAGGACAACGGTCACGACGATCGAGATGATCCTGATCGCCGCCCACGTGTTGCCGTCCATGCGCTCGGCCCAGCCTGCGAGCACGAGCTTGTGCTGGGCCTTCGCGACCCATCCCGTCGGGGTGAATCGTGACGCGAAGCGTCCGATCCCCTGCATGACGGGTGCGACGGCACGTTCGGAGAAGTCCTTCTGGAGGACGTCGTCGCGGGTCTGGAGGCTCGCGAGCCGGTTCCCCGAGTTCTTCTGCGCACGGAGCACGCCGTTGCCGACGTAGAACGCGAGCGCACCGACGGTCACGGAGACCGAGATGACGACGAAGAGCAATGGGTTCATCAGGCGTCCACCTTCACGATCTTCTGCATCCAGAAGATGCCGAGGCCGATGAACACGAGGCCTACACCCATGACCACGAGGCCAATGGTGTTCTCGAGCATCGGTTTGATGTAGTCGGGATTGATCACGGTGATCACGAGGAAGAGGAAGAACGGCAGCGCGGCGAGCACGATGGCCGAGATGCGGCCCTCCGCCGTGAGCGCCTTCATCTCCCTGCGCAGCCGGTTGCGCTGCACCATGGTCTCCGAAGTCGTCTGGAGGACCTCGGCGAGGTTCCCGCCGACCTCGCGCTGGATGCCGATCGCCATGACGGTCCACTCGAAGTCCTGGCTGTTCATCCGCTCCGCGATGTCCCCGAGGGCGTCGTTGATCGGACGGCCGAGGCGGATCTCCGCCATGGCACGGCCGAACTCACGTCTCGTGGGCTCCGGGGCCTCATGGCCGACCGCCTCGACGGCCTGGAGCAGCGAATACCCCGCACGGAGGGACGTCGCGAGCAGGTTCAGCGTGTCGGGAAGCTGGTTCTCGAACTTCTTGCGCGTGCGTGCCGCCACGTTGTTGACGAACAACAGCGACCCGACGAGGACCAGGGTGCCGGCCACGATGCCCCAGATGAACGACTGGCTCACCGCCGTGACGAGCACGAACATCAGGAGGGCGACGCCGATCGCCGCGATGATGGCCTCCCCCGGCTTGAGCGGGATGTTCGCCTGCTCGAGTGCCGATTCGATCATGTTCGTCGCGCCACGGTCGGCGGCCGCCGTCTCCGCGGAACGCGCGGCCCTGCGGAGGAAGGCGAACCGTCCGAAGACCCCCTTCGACGTCGTCGTGGGTGCAAGGTTCCCGAGGCGGTTCTCCACGCCGGTGGACGACCGCGTCTTGCCGAAGAGGATGATGGCGAGCAGGAACACGGCGACTGCCGCTGCGATGGCGGCGAGCATCACCATGACCTGGTCGGGCGCCGACGTTGCCTCCTCAGCGCCCTGTGCATGGGCGGGCGAGGCGACGACGAGGGCGACCGAGCCGAGGGCGAGTGCGGTGAGGCGTCTCATTTCCGCGCGAACGCTTCCGGTTGGAACAGCTCGGACGGGAGGTGGATCCCGTAGTTCTCGAGGTGCTCGGAGAACGTCGGACGGATGCCCGTCGCCTTGAGGCGCCCGCGGTATCGCCCGTTCTCGTCGACGCCCATGCCGTAGTCGAACAGCATGAGGTCCTGGAGGGTGATGATGTCGCCCTCCATGCCGACGACCTCGGTGACGTGCGTCACACGCCTCGTTCCGTCACGGAGGCGATGGACGTGCACGATCAGGTCGAGGGCGGAGGCCACCTGCTCGCGGATGGCCCGGATCGGCAGGTCCATGCCTGCCATGAGGACCATCGTCTCGATACGAGCGAGGGTGTCGCGCGGTGCGTTGGAGTGCACCGTCGTCAACGACCCGTCGTGACCGGTGTTCATGGCCTGGAGCATGTCGAGGGCCTCACCGCCACGGACCTCACCGACGATGATCCTGTCGGGGCGCATACGGAGGGTGTTGCGCACGAGGTCGCGAATCGTGACCTGGCCCTTCCCCTCGAGGTTCGGCGGCCGGGCCTCGAGTGTCAGGACGTGGGTCTGGTTCAGCTGGACCTCGGCCGCGTCCTCCACCGTGATGATGCGCTCGTTGGCGGGGATGAAGTTCGACATCACGTTGAGCAGCGTCGTCTTGCCGGATCCGGTGGCACCGCTCACGATGATGTTGAGGCGTCCCTCGACGCAGCGCTTGAGGAGCCCCGCCACCTGCTCGCTCATCGAGGCATTGGCCACGAGGTCGTCGACGGTGAACGGATCGACGGCGAACTTACGGATGGTGACGTAGGGGCCGCCGATGGCGAGTGGATGGATGATCGCATTCACGCGGGAGCCGTCGGGGAGGCGAGCGTCGACCATGGGGTTCGACTCGTCGATGCGGCGTCCGACCTGGCCGACGATCTTCTCGATGATCCGTTCGAGGTGGTTGGCGTCGACGAATCGGGTCTCGGTGCGCGTGAGGCGCCCCCCACGCTCGACCCAGACGGCATGGGGGCCGTTGACCATGACCTCGGTGATCTCCGGGTCTGCGAGGTACGGGTCGATCGGACCGTAGCCGAGGACGTCGTCTGCGATCTCCTGGAGGAGGAGCAGGCGATCGGTGCGGGCGAGCGGGACCGACTGCTCCTGCTCGAGTGCCCATTCGAGCATCTCCATGACGCGAAGCTTGAGCTCGGCGTCGGACATCTGGGCGTTGTAGAGCGTCGGGCCGAGGCCCTCGACGACCTTGTAGTGCAGCTTCCTTCGGAGGTCGGACTTGACCTCCTCCCTCTGCGTATCCGACGACGTGTCGGCGGACTTCGCCGCTCTGACCCTATCTGCAAGACTCATCTGGCCGACCCTCCCTGCATTTCACCACTGACCACTACCTGAACCATCCGCGCTTCTCCTCCTGCTGCTGGGGCTCGTCGACGGCATTGCCGTCGAGCACGAGCGCCGCAACGCCACGGAGGTCCTTGGCGACGCGCGACCTCGGATAGAGGCTCACCACCGGCTCACCCTCGTTGACCGCCCTCGGAACGAGCTTGTCGGAGCTGATCGCGGCCTGGACCTCCAGGCCGAGGGATCGCTCCAGCTCGTGGATGTCGAGCCGGGCCTTCGAGTTGACACGGTTGAGGATGAGCTTGATCTTCTCGAACGGGAACTTGATGAGTTTCAGCGTGTCGAGGGCGAGCTTGGCGTTCTTGACCGCCGGCAGGTCCATGTCCACGACGAGCAGCACCACGTCGGATCGTTCGAGGATGGACAGGACGGGCTCGTCCAGGAAGGGAGCGGTGTCGATGATGACGTAGTCGAACATGCGCTTGAGCATCCCGAGCGTCTTGACGACGACCTGGGTCGAGACCTCGTCCGCGAGCGATGGCTCCAAGGGCGCCGACAGAACCCGCATCCCTGAGGTGTGCGTGGCGAGGAGGGATCCGAGCAGCTGCTCATCGAGCTTGTCGATGTCCCTCGCCGCGTCGACGATCGTGTGCTGGGGCTCCACCTGGAGCGAGATGCAGATGTCCCCGAACTGGAGGTCGGCGTCCATGATGACGACCTTCTCCGGGCGACCCGACATCATCGCCAGGGCGAGGCCGACATTCGACGATGTCATCGTCTTGCCCGCTCCCCCCTTGGGCGACATGATCGTGATGACCTTGCCGATCTTCGTCTTCGGCTTGAACGCCTGCCCACCGAGCGCCTGCGCCTTCTCGACGTGCATGAGCATCGCATCGATCTTGGTCTTGTTCAGGGGTGCGTCGAACACATCCCTGAACCCGACGCGGATCGCGGCCCGCAGCACATCGGTCGTCAACCCGTCCGCGACGAGCACGATGGGCAGCGACGGCTGGATGTCGAGGAGCAGGCTCGCCTCGTTGACGCCGGCTTCGTGGGCGAACCCGGGGCCGATCACGGCGAGCTCGATGCCCTCCTCCACCAGCTTGCGCTGGGCGTCGGAGATGTTCCGTGCCTGGTAGACCTTGTGGCCGTCCAGGAGGGACACGGCGACATCCATCGCCGCCGTGTCCGTGTCGACCACGAGGATCGACCGAGTGCTGTCAGTTCCCTGTGCCACCTGTCACCAGTCCCAGTTCTGCGCTGATACGGTCGAGCAGTCCGAAGAGATCGTCGACGACCACCGGCTGTGCGTCGTACGGCACGTAGGCGCCGGCCGGCAGCAACGACAGTGCGACCTGCGTGTAGTTGCGGGCGTACTCGATCAGCTCTGCCTGCTGCGGTGTGACCTCGAAGACCACCACGCCTGCCGTCGGTGTGAGACCCGAGTCCAGCGGGGCGGGCCTGGTGTCGGCGCCGACCGCGAGGACCTCGATGTCCTGGAGGATCGTCTGGGTGACGTCGATCGAGCTCGGGATCGCTCCGGCGAGGTTGCCCGGCGCCGCGGCCTCTCCGCTGTCGCCCGATCCGGGGATCGTGTCCGTCGGGGACTCCGGCGTCACTCCTGCACTCACGAGCAGGTCCCTCAACTCGTCGTTCGAGATGACCTCGAGGAACTGGAGCGGGGCCAGGCTGGCCGAGGCGAGCAGGTTGACCCTGTCACCGGGGCGGATGAAGCCGCCGCTCGCATTGGACACGTCGACGGTCAGCGAGATCGCGACCTTGCCCTCGGCGATGGCGTCCTTCAGCCGCTGCTGGAGATCCCTGGTGTCCGCGAACGACTCCGTCGTGATCAGCTGGCCGTTCGAGATGGGCCCTGCAGCGACCTTGCCGTCGAGGGCGGCATTGAGATCCCTTGGGTTGTTCGGACATCCGAACTGCTCAGGGTCCTTGTCGGCGTTGTCACCGACGGCACCTGTGCACAGGATCGTCGAGCCCTCGAACACGACCGACTCGCGAAGCGCAGTGCTCTCCTCGATGAAGGGCCTCCCCTCCTCACCGGTCGTACCCGCCGCGATGGGCGCGTTCGCCCGGTAGACACCGACCTCTGCGATGTCGGCCCGGATGTCGCTCTCGACATTCGACAGGTACTGCCAGATCGCGAAACCTGAGATTGCGGCGAGCGCGACGGCGATCACCAAGACAAGAGTGCGGCGGCCCATTTCAGTCGTTCCTCCCCATGACATGACACGACGTCAGTCCGCGCCGAGAGGCGGCTGGTCCCGGGCGATGGGCCAAGGTTCCCACAGGACCCGATGACGGGTCAAGGATCCACCGGTCAGGAACGACCGATGCCACGCTCCTTGAGCTCCTGCAGGATCGCCTCGAGTGAGGAATCCGCAGAGAAGCTCGGCGTCGGCTCTGTGGTCTCGTCCTCACGTTCGAATTCCCTTCGACGAGGACGTGTTGGCTTGTTCTCGCTCCACGACGAGCGCTCCTCCCATTGCGGAAGTGCCTGCTTGATGGACAGGCTTACTCGTCGTCTGTCGGCATCGATCTCGGTGACCTTTACCTTTACTTCCTGCCCGATCGAGAGCTCCAATTCGGGGCTGTCGACGTGGTGCATGGCGATCTCCGAGACGTGCACGAGACCTTCGACACCCTCACCGACGGACACGAACGCGCCGAAGGGAACGGTCTTGGTGACCTTGCCGTCGACGATGGCGCCGACGGCTGCATCGCGGGCGAACATCTCCCATGGATCCTCGGCGGTCTGGCGGATGGACAGGGAGATCCGTTCGCGGTCGTAATCGACCTCGAGGACCTTGACCTTCACCTTGTCGCCGACGGTCACGATCTCACCGGGGTGGTTGACGTGGCGCCACGAGAGCTCCGAGACGTGGACGAGGCCGTCCATGCCACCGAGGTCGACGAAGGCTCCGAAGTTCACCACACTCGACACGACACCCTCGCGGACGTCGCCCTCCTTGAGGTCCGACAGGAACGCCTGGCGCTGCTCCGCCTGCTCCTCCTCGAGGTAGGCCCTGCGGGACAGCACGACGTTGTTGCGGTTGCGGTCGAGCTCGATGACCTTCGCCTCCATCGTCTCGCCGACGAAGGGCTGGAGATCGCGTACCCTGCGGAGGTCGACGAGCGATGCGGGGAGGAACCCGCGCAGGCCGATGTCGACGATGAGGCCACCCTTGACGACCTCGATCACCTGGCCCGTGACGGTGCCGCCCTCGTTCATGATGCCCTCGATGCGCCCCCAGGCACGCTCGTACTGGGCACGCTTCTTCGACAGCACCAACCGGCCCTGATCGTCCTCCTTCTGGAGCACGAGGGCCTCGATCTCGTCACCGACCTTCACGACGTCATCGGGATTGGAGTTGTTGCGCACCGAGAGCTCGTAGGGGGGGATGACACCCTCGGACTTGTACCCGATGTCGACGAGCACCTCGTCGGGATCGACGCGAACGACGGTGCCGACGACGATGTCGCCCTCCTTGAACTCGAACACCGTCTGCTCGACCGCGGCGGCGAAATCGTCCGCGGACAGCTCGTCGGGGACATCACCGATCGACTTCGGAGCGCTGATCGCCTGGCGGTCCGGGCGCGGGGCTGCCGGGGCCTCCTCCTCCACCTCGGCGTCGACCTCGGTCTCGGCGACGGCGCCGTCGGTGTCGGCGACGACCGCGGCGGTCTCGACCACCGGCTCGGGGGCGTCGCCGGAGGCTGCGTCGCCTTCGGGCGCGGTCGCCTCCATGACGACGTCGGCGACGACGTCCGTGGTCGTCTCCGCGGTCGCCTCGAGGGTCTCGGTGGTCTCGGTGGTCTCAGCGACGTCGTCGGACGCGACGTCGAGCTCGTTGTCGATGGACATGTACGGGTGATGCTCCTTGGATACGTGTTCGCCTTCGAGCGCGCGCAAAGGCGGGCGAAGGCCCCCACATGCTATCGCGGGCGGGTGGCAACCCACAACACGCGTGACGGGCACACCCCGTTCAGTGGTGGACGTCGGCGAGCGTGCGGCCCACCGCGTGGGAGACCTTGAGCGGTACGTCGAGATCCACGATCCCCTGCATGGTGGTGACCGTGAGGTCCGTCACCTCCGGGATCTCGCCGTCCGGTACCTCGAGGACGAGCTCATCGTGGATCTGCAGCAGCATCCGCGCCCCGAGATCGCGTCGGGCGAGCCCTGCGTGCAGTTCGATCATCGCCTTCTTGATGATGTCGGCGGCCGAGCCCTGGATGGGGGCGTTGAGCGCCATCCGCTCGCCCGCCTGCCGCTCCCTGGCGCTGCGGCTGTGCAGTTCGGGCAGGTATCGACGCCTTCCGAGGATGGTGGTCGTGTACCCGACCGCCCGGGCATCGTCCACGATGCCCGCCATGAAGGCCCGCACATCGGGGAACTGCACGAAGTACTCGTCGATGTGGCGCTGGGCCTCCCCCCGGTCGATGCCGAGGCGCTGGGCCAGCCCGTAGGCCTCCATGCCGTAGAGCAGGCCGAAGTTGATCATCTTCGAGGTGCGGCGCATCTCGTCCGTGACGTCGTCGAGGGGCACGCCGTTGACACGCGCCGCCGTCGCCGCATGGATGTCGAGATCGGCCGCGAACGCCTCGATCAGACCCGGATCGCTCGACAGGTGGGCGAGGATGCGCAGCTCGATCTGGCTGTAGTCGGCGACGAGGAACGACGAGCCCTCCTCTGCCACGAACGCACGTCGGATCGCCCTGCCCTCCTCGCTGCGAATCGGGATGTTCTGGAGGTTGGGCTGCTCCATCGAGAGCCTCCCCGTCGCCGCTCCCGTCTGGTTGAAGCGCCCCCTCACCCGCCCGTCCTCGTCGACGAGCCCGAGGAGCGACTCCACGTACGTCGAGCGGAGCTTGTCGAGCTCTCGGAACGTGAGGAGGTGGTCGACGATGGGGTGGGCGTCGCGGAGCTTCTCGAGGACGGCGGCATCGGTGGAGGGCACGCCCTTGGGCGTCTTCTTGCTCACCGGGAGGCCGAGTTCATCGAACAGCACGCTGCGCAGCTGGAGCGTCGAATTGACGTTGAACACCCTGCCCGCCTGCCGATGGATCTCGGTCTCGAGCTCGGCGATGCGGACCGACAGGTCCTCTCCGAACTCCCTGAGGAAGGCGGTGTCGAGGGCGACACCCGCATCCTCCATCTCGGCGAGGATCCCGACCAACGGCAGCTCGATTGCGGTCAGGAGGTCCGCAGAACCGCGGGCCTCGAGTTGGGCCGTGAGTGGGGCGACGAGGCGCTCGACCGCCACCGCCCGGCGGGCGGAGACCCGGAGGTCCCTCTCGGGATCGGCACCTTCCTCGTCGAAGGCCAGCGTGCCCTGGTCCTTCCCCGGGCCCACCGATGGCGTGGCGCCCACCTCGATGCCGAGCTCCCGGTACGCGAGGCTGTCGAGGTCAGGGGCCCGCTGGCCGGGATTGATCAGCCATGCGGCGAGCATCGAGTCGAATGCGACGTCCGGCGGGGAGATGTCGGCCTCGAGCAGCGCCCGGAGGAACGGCTTGAGGTCGTGGCCCGCGAGGGCGAGGGGGGCTCCCGCGAGGACCTCCTCGAACACCTCGAGCGGAACGAACCTGGCAGGGTCGCCGGCCACGACCACGCCGATCAACGCGTCGTCGTCCCACACGGGATCGATCGCGATGCGGTCGCGAGCCGCGAGGTCGCTCAGTCGCTCAGCGGAGCGCACCGTGACGACGTCGACGTCCTCGACGACCGCCTCGGCGGCGCCGAGGCCGCCCAGCTCCTCGAGGCGCTGCCAGAGGCTGCGAAAGGCCAGTTCATCGAAGAGCGAGCGAACGGCATCCCTGTCGAACGGCCTCAGTACCAGGTCGTCCGGCTCGACCTCGGAGATCGGCACGTCGTGGACGAGGGTCATCAGCGTGCGATTCAGCAGGACCTGCTCCCTCGCCTCAGCGAGGTTCGCCGCCAGCCTCGGCGACAGGTCGTCGAGGTGCTCGAAGAGCTCCTCGAGGCTGGCGTAGTCGTTGACGAGCTTGGCGGCGGTCTTCTCCCCCACCCCTGGTACGCCCGGCAGGTTGTCGGAGGTGTCGCCCCTGAGGGCGGCATATTCGACGTAGCGGGCGGGGTCGATGCCGTACCGCTCTGCGATCCACGCAGGCGTGGCGTGGACCGTGTCGGAGATCCCTCGACGCGTGTAGATGACGGTGACGTCGTCACTCGAGAGCTGGAACGCATCGCGGTCGCCCGTCACGACCATCACATCGTATCCCTCGTCTCGTCCGCGGTCGACGAGGGTGGCGATCAGGTCGTCGGCCTCGTAACCCGAGAGGCTCACCTGCGGGATCTCCATGGCATCGAGGACGTCGCGGATGAGGGGGACCTGGCTGCGGAAGAGATCAGGCGCCGCCTGCCGGTTGGCCTTGTACTCGGGGAACTGCTCGGTCCGGAAGGTCGGCTCCCTGCGGTCCCACGCCACGGCGATCGCATCGGGCGCCTCCTCCTGCATCAGCTTGATCAGCATCGAGGTGAAGCCGAACACCGCGTTCGTGACCTGGCCCGACGGTGTCGCCATGTCCGGCGGGAGCGCGTAGAAGGCGCGGTAGGCGAGCGAGTGGCCGTCGAGGAGCGCCAGCGTGGGCATGGCCGCAGCGTAGCGACGGCACGAACGGTCGGGTCGGGCGTCGAGGCGACGATGTCGGCATCGGACCAGCGAGTGGCCGGGCTGCGTCCTCCCCGACGAGTCCTACTCGACCAGGCGCACGGGGTTCCCCTCGATGCGCGCGGACCACGTCGTGGTGTCGTTCGCCCCACCCGGGTAGCTCACCGTGATCTCCCACCAGCAGTTTGCGGAGCACGCATAGTCGTTCGGGATGTCGATCCTGATCTGCATGTGATGGTTGTTGAACGACGTCGCATAGCTGATGTTGCACCCGCCGAGGCTCCCGGTCCGGCCATCCGTCGCGTTCCACGTGCACGGGGGTAGCGAGCCGTCGGGGAGGTTGATCCGGACCCCGTTGTTCCCGGAATCGGGGTCCCACAGCTCGATGACGAGCTCCTTGCCCGCATGCACCTGGGGAACCTCGGCGAGGTTGAACGTCGCCTGGTTGCCCGCGAAGTTGGCGTAGATGGCCATGTCGCCGAGGGCGAACACCCTCGGGTCGGGCCCCGTTGTGAACGCCCTGAGGGAGTACCGGTTCAGGCCGCGGTCGTCGCTCGCCCCGGGATCGGCGATCACGACCCGGAGGGGGTAGATGCCAGGTCCGGCGTTGAACACGTTGCCGCACATCCGGTCCCAGAGGTTCGAGAAGTTCGCGCCCATCTCGATCGAGACGTCGGTCCAATCGAACCACCCGTCACCGTTGCGGTCGTCATCTGGGTCGGCGGTCCATCGGCGTGCCGCGGAGTTCCATGATCCGACGTTGCCGTCCCCATCGAAGTCGGCGTAGGTGTCCTCCGGGGCATAGGTCACCGAGCACAGGAGCGTGTTGCCGTCGGTCGTGTCGAGCGGGGTCGGGTCGGGTGAGTACAGCATGAACCTCGTCGTGGGGCCCTGGCTCGTTCCCTGCTCGTTGTCCCCTACCAGGAAGTAGTCGCTCCCACCGCGATAGAACGGCCCATCGAAGACCTCGACGGCGAGGTTGCTCGCACCGGCAGGTACCTCGATGCCATAGATGTAGCCGCCCGTGTAGTCGGCGAACCCGTTGTTCGTGCCCTGCGAGATCGTCTGGCGCCGATCACCATTCTTGGCACAGGCAAGACCACTGCCACCGTCCACGCACTGGGAGGAGTACCGGTCCCCCATCGTGCGGCCCGTGTAGTAGCCGTGGATGTTGCCCCAGTAGTTGGGCGAACGGCCGAGGACGGGGTCCTGCCCGAAGTACGGCCAGTCGCTCCCCATCGCGAGGGGAAGCACGTACTCGGCGACGGCGGAGCGCCCGATCGTGACGCTGTCGATCCCGAACACCTTCATGAAGAACGTGGGCACGGAGTGCTCCACGGTGACCCTGAGCTGGTTGGCGTTGTCGACGGCGGAGGGGTCGTCGGAGAAGTCGACCGGCGTGACGTTCGTGGACGGAGACAGGTCGTTGAATCCGTTCTCCGCGGCGGAGGCGATCGCCTCGGCGTAGGCCGTCGTCTGGTCCTCCGGCTCGTAGACGACCCCCGAGAGGGCCGCGGCGTCGGCACCGTGCTGGATCTTGATGCCGTTCCAGTAGAGCCACCCGAAGTCGGCGGCGAATCCCGCCATCCCAAGCAGGATCGGCAGCACCATGGCCGCCAGGATGAGCGTCACGCCCTTCTCGGTGCGCAGTGCCTCGCGGATTCGTTCGACCGGCGATCGCATCATGGTCCTGTGGTCGTGGTGCCGAAGACGTCCGGCTCGAGCCGCACGAGCGCGCGCTCGGTCAGGTCGCGGTCGAGGAAGGGGACGATGTCGGTGACGGTGTCGTGGTGGTACACGACCTCCACGCCGAGGATGTCGAGGCCGCCCCCACCGGGATCGAGTGACGTGTCACGCACGGCCGGATCCCCCCAGTCCGAAGGCACGCCGTACGTCGGTGGGCTGAAGATCGCGGGATCCGGGCATGGACTCCACTTGCAGCCCCCGCCGCCGATGTAGGTGTAGCGGTTGATGTCCGTCGTCTTGGACCCTGTCGTCGGGTTGGCACGGAAGATGTCCACGCGGATGAGCACGTCGAAGTTGACCTGGTCGTAGAGCCCCGCCTCGAGCGCCTCGAGGATGCGGATGTCCGCCTCGGCCCGCGATCCCATCGTGGCGCCGGTGCGCGCCGCGGACGAGGTCGCCGACGCGATCGTCAGGCGCTCGCGGAACATGAGGCCGAACTCGATGAGGCCGAAGACGAGCAGCACGAAGAGCGGCAGCACGATGGCCATCTCGACCATCGCCGCACCGCGGTCACGCGTCCCCGACTCGGATCTGCCGATCATCGTGCCCCTCAACTCGTGTGTCTACTCAGAGTAGCAGGCTCGCCACTCTCTGTCACTACCCTCGTCACCACCGACCGGGAATACGGGCCGGGCGACCTATCATCCCCCAGCCTGCCGGGATGGCGGAATGGAAGACGCGGCGGACTCAAAATCCGTTGGGCGCAAGCTCGTGTGGGTTCGAGTCCCACTCCCGGTACCAGCGGTGCCATGGCGTACCATCGGCGCACCGGGGGGCCAGCTGAAGGATCAGTTGCGTCGCATCGCGCTGACTAGTTCGGCGACGGCCCGTGACAGCGCCGCTCGCGCCTCGTCACTGGAGCCGGCCTCGAGCACGCGGCGGACGATCGCGGTCCCCACGATGACGCCGTCACCGACCCCTGCCGCGGCCGCGGCCTGGTCGGGCGTCGAGATGCCCACTCCGAACACCAGGGGGGCGTCGGTGACGGATCGCACCTCGAGTGCCAGCCGCTCGAGGTTCGATGACGCCTCGGTTCGCTCACCCGTGACTCCGACCTCGGCGATCCCGTAGACGAAGACGGGATCCGACGACGCGATCGAAGCGAGCCGCTCGCGGCCGGTGGTGGGCGCGGCGAACTGCACCATCCCGAGGCCCGTGGCACGGGCCGCGTCGACGAATGCCTCCGACTCGTCCGCAGGAAGGTCCGCCACGATCACGCCCGCTGCACCTGCATCGCGGACCTTCGCGAAGAATGCCTCGACGCCCTGATGGAGCACCGGGTTGACGTACGTCATCACGAGCACCGGCCTGCCCGTGGCCGCCACCACCCGTGCGACGACGTCGAGCGCGACGTCCACCGTCACGCCCGACCGAAGGGCACGCTCGCCCGCCTCCATGATCACCGGCCCGTCCATCAGGGGATCGGCATACGGGATGCCGACCTCGAATCCGTCGGCCCCTGCGTCCGCCATCGCCTCGAAGAGGGACACGGAGTCCTCGACGGTCGGGAGCCCTGCGGTGAGGTACGGCAGGAGGACCGCTCTCCCCTCGGACGCCGCCGATGCGAACATCGAGCGAAGCTGCTCGCGGCCGGTCGTCGTGGCGGTCATCCGTAGGTCGCCGCGACCGACTGCACGTCCTTGTCGCCCCGTCCGGAGAGGTTGAGGACGACGGTCGCGCCGCGAAGGCTCGGAGCCTCGCGTGTGATCCACGCCAGTGCGTGGGCGGACTCCAGCGCCGGAATGATCCCCTCCGTCCTCGAGAGCAGGTGGAAGGCGACCATCGCCTCGTCGTCGGTGACGCTCTCATAGCGGACGAGCCCCTCGTCCTTGAAGAAGGCATGCTCGGGGCCGACGCCCGGATAGTCGAGCCCCGCGGAGATGGAGTGCGCCTCGAGGACCTGCCCGAACGGGTCCTGGAGCATGTAGGTCATGGCGCCGTGGAGCACGCCCGGTGATCCCTCGCCCAGCGACGCCCCGTGCTTGCCGGTGGCAAGACCGAGGCCCGCCGCTTCGACACCGACGAGCTGGACACCGGGGTCCCCGGCGAAGGGGTAGAACACGCCCATGGCGTTCGATCCCCCGCCGACGGGAGCGACGATGACGTCGGGACTCGGCCTTCCGCCCGTCCCGTCGAGCTGGCTCCTGAGTTCCTCGCCGATCACCTTCTGGAACTCCCTCACCATCCACGGGAAGGGGTGGGGACCGACAACGGACCCGATGATGTAGTGCGTCGTGTCGACCGAGGCGACCCAGTCGCGCATCGCCGCGGACACGGCGTCCTTGAGGGTGCCCGCACCGGACGTGACCGGCACCACCTCCGCACCGAGGAGGCGCATGCGGTGCACGTTGAGGGCTTGCCGCTCGATGTCCTTCTCACCCATGTAGACCACGCAGTCGAGGCCGAAGAGCGCACACGCCGTCGCCGTGGCGACGCCGTGCTGGCCCGCACCCGTCTCGGCGATGATCCTCGGCTTGCCCATGCGCCGTGCGAGCAGTCCCTGCGCAACCGTGTTGTTGATCTTGTGGGCCCCCGTGTGGGCCAGATCCTCGCGCTTGAGCCACAGGTCGATGCCGTAGGCATCGGAGAGACGAGCGGCCCTGTGGACGGGCGTCGGACGGCCCACGAAGGTCCTGAGGAGTTCGGCGAGCTCGTCGTGGAACCGGTCGTCGGCCCATGCCTCGATGAAGGCCTCCTCCAACTGGATCAGGGCGGGCATCAGCGTCTCGGGTGCGTAGCGACCGCCGTACGCCCCGAATCGTCCCTTCGGATCCGGCCTCTCGAGTTTCGCCTTCATCCCGACCTCACCCCGCAGCTTTCGCCCTCGTGACGAACGCCCGGATGGTATCGGGGTCCTTCACCCCGGGTACCGATTCGAGCCTGCTCGACGCGTCGACCCCCCACGGCCGGACTGCCTCGATGGCAGCTGCGACGTTGTCGGGACCGAGACCACCTGCGAGGACGAATGGCCGGTCGACACCTTCGAGGGAGGACCAGTCGAAGGTCCGACCCGTGCCACCGTGACGATCGGGAGCGGCCGTGTCGAACAGCACCATGGCGCCGTCCGGCACGAGCGCCTCGGCGTCCAGCCCGTCGACGGGGACGGGGACGGGGAAGAGCACGTCGTAGCCCCGTGCGAGACCCATGGCAGCGGCCGTGGCCGCCATAGGTCCGTACGGCTGGATCCCGGACGCCGCCGATGCCTCGGCGAGGGCGAGGGCGAGGGAAGGGTCTGGCCCGTCGACGAGGACGTACGTCCGGATCGGTGTGTCGCGGATCAGGGCCGCAGCGGTCTGCACGTCGACCCAGCGGGGCGAGCCCTCGACCAGCACGAAGCCCAGTGCGTCGGCTCCTGCCTCCACGGCGGCATCGCGAGCCTCGACCGTGGTGATCCCGCACACCTTGACCCACGTCATCGCCTGGTCCCGTTCAGTTGGTGCAGCGGATCGGGCGGAGCTCACCGCGCACGCTTGAGCTCCGCGACGAACGCAGCCGGATCAGGGTGCCGCACGAGGGCTTCGCCGACGAGGATCGCGTCATATCCGGCCCGATGCATCCGACCCGCACCCTCCGCATCCCACACGCCGGACTCCGCCACGCCGACCACGTCCCTCCTGATGAACGGCGCCGCCGCCTCCGCGACGGCGAGATCGGTCACGAACGTCGTGAGGTCGCGGTTGTTGACGCCGATGATGGAGGCTCCTGCGGCCTCCGCCCTCTTCACCTCGTCGACCGAATGCGCCTCGACCATTGCGTCGATCCCCACGTCGTCCGCCTCCTCGACCAGCTCCACGAGGGTCGCCTCGGTCATCGTGGCGACGATGAGCAGGACCGCATCGGCGCCCGCCGCCCGTGCCTCCCAGATCTGGGCACGGTTCCTCGTGAAGTCCTTGCGCAGGATCGGCAGGTTGACGGCATCCCTGACGGCCATGAGGTCGTCGAGGGAACCCCCGAAGAAGTCGGGTTCCGTGAGCACGGAGATCGCATCCGCGCCACCCGCCTGGTACGCGACAGCCTGGACGACGGGGTCGAGTTCGGACGCGATGTCACCCGCGGACGGCGATCTGCGCTTGATCTCCGCGATGACGCCGAGCGACGGCCTCTCGAGGGCCGCGGCGAAACTCCGGGCACGTGGCGCGATCTCGGCTGCCGCCTTGAACCGGTCGATGGCATCGGCAGCCACGTCTGCACGCGCGTCTGCCGAAAGGAGGATCTCGTCGAGGATCACACCTGCATGCTATGACGCCCGGTGCGGAGATCGCGTCATCGCGGCGAGCTCGTTCGCCGCTGCGATGGCGGTGAGTACCGCCATCGCCTTGGTGACGCACTCGTCGTACTCGCGCGAGGGATCCGAGTCCGCGACCACACCCGCACCGGCCTGGACCCATGCGGTCGAGCCCGACACCACGCAGGTGCGGAGGGCGATCGCCGTGTCGAGGTTGCCGGAGAAGTCGATGTACCCCACGGCGCCCGCATACGGACCCCTCGCCGTCGGCTCGAGGTCATCGATGATCTCCATGGCGCGCACCTTGGGTGCGCCACTCACGGTGCCGTGCGGGAAGGTCGCCCTCAGCACGTCGACCGGGCCGACACCTTCCCTCAGGTCGCCCGACACCCCCGACACGATGTGCATCACGTGCGAGTAGCGCTCGATCACCATGAGGTCGTCGACGGCCACCGTTCCGAACTCGCACACCCGGCCGAGGTCGTTGCGTGCGAGGTCGATCAGCATCACGTGCTCCGCACGTTCCTTCGGGTCGGCGAGGAGCTCCTCCTCGAGGGCGAGGTCCTCCTCCGGTGTCCGGCCCCTTGGTCGGGTCCCGGCGATCGGGCGGGAGACGGCACGGCCGCCACGCACCCTCGACATCAGCTCGGGGGAGGATCCGACGATGGCCACCTCGCCAGAGCGGACGAGGAACATGAAAGGCGAGGGGTTGACGATCCTCAGGGCGCGGTACAGGTCGAATGAGGAGGCATCGAGTGTGGCTTCGAACCTGATCGAGGGCACGATCTGGAACGCATCTCCCGCCTCGATGTGGCTGATCGCACGACGGACGCCGTCCTCGAATTCGAGCCTCGACATGTTCGCGATCGCGGGGGCGGTTCGGTCGAACGGCGGACGTGGCGCCACGTCGGTGGACCCGCTCGACGCCAGCCGTGCGACGGCGTCGTCGAGCGCGTGACACGCTCGTGCGTAGTCGCCCTCGGGATCCTCGGAGACGAAGACATTGCGGATCAGGACGATCGTGTCCCTGAGCCGGTCGAATGCCGCCACCCCGCCCACCACCTGCCACACCATCTCGGGGAGTCCCCTGTCGTCCGGGGGCCTGTTCGGGAGGTGTTCGATGTACCTCACGGCGTCGTAGCCGAGGAAGCCGACGACCCCCGAGTGCAGCGGGGGGACGGTGCCAGGGAACCCGAGGTCGCCATCCGTCGGTACCCGGTACCCGTTGGTCAGGGCCTCGAGCACGTCGAGCGGATCACCGTCCGGCACGTCGATCGAAGAGGCGTCTGCGGTGGTGACGCCGTCGCGGGACAGGAAGGTGAAGTGCGGGTCCCAGCCGATGAAGGACCAGCGTGCCCAGCGCTCGCCACCCTCGACCGACTCGAGGATGAATCCGTCGTCGTCACCGACGAGGCATTCGAACACGGACACCGGAGTGTGCCTGTCCCCCATCACCTCGATTGCGATCGGGACGACCGGGTGATGCTGTGCGAGGCGAAGGAACCCCTCCAGGCTGAGCGACGGCTGCATCCCGGGAGGCTACCGCGCGCCGAGGTCAGACCTCCGCGAGGTCCTCGAGGCCGAGCCTGACGAGGAGGTCGGAGAACCACGCCGAGAGGTCCGTGATCTGACCGGTCACGAGGAGGACCCCGAATCCCGACAACAACAGCCCGGACACCACCGTGATCTGGGTCAGGTACCGCTTGACCCACGCGAAGGCCGAGAACGCCTTCGCGAGGAGCAGCGACGTGAGCAGGAACGGGATACCGAGCCCCACGCTGTAGAAGAACAGGACGATCATGCCCTCGAGCACCGTCTCCTCATTGGCACCGAGGAGCAAGGCCGACGCGAGGAACGGCCCGATGCATGGCGTCCATCCGAAGGCGAAGGCCGCACCCATGAGCGGCGGGCCGAAGAGCCCGAAGCGCCTCGCACCGGACGATTCGATCCTCCGGTCCTTCATCACAGGGAGGAGCCATTGAGGTGTCCAGATCGCCGTGATCGCGATGAACAGGCCCATCGCGATGATCAGCCAGCCCGCGATGGTCGTGAAGATGCCGCGGTTGAGGAAGCTCGACAACGATGTGGCGGTGGCACCGAGCGAGATGAACACCACGGAGAAGCCGAGGACGAACAGCGCGGTGCGGCCGACGACGCGGCGCATGGAGACGTCGCCCTCCGCCAGCTCGGCCATGTCGTAGCCGGACATCAACGAGACGTAGCCCGGCAGCAACGGGAGCACGCAGGGGGAGATGAACGAGGCTGCCCCTGCGAACACTGCGGCGAGGATCGAGACTTCCACCATTGCCCTTCGATCGCTGGCACGGACGAACCGCTGTCGTCCGCTGTCGTGGACCCAACGGTACGGGGCCCCCGTGTGTTCCCGATCCTGCCGGCACGCATGCGGACGCCACCTCGTGGTCCGAGCCCCCCATTGCACGATCGTTCGCCGAGGCCATCACTAGTCTCGGCACCCGTCGACCCGGGCACCATGGGACTCTCGTACTCCACCCAATCGAACACGACCGCGTTCACCGCGACCGACCGTCGTGTCCTGTTCCTCACCTCGATCATCGGGTTCGTCGCGGGATACGCAGGCGCCCAGATGCCCCACACGCTCCCGTTCGCCCGCACCGCGCTCGACCTCACCGAGGGGCAGATGAGCGCGGCGTTCGCCCTCGTCAGGGCGGTGTCGCTGCTCGGCGTGCTCTTCTCGATGTCCGCGGACACCCACGGCAGGAAGCGACCCATCCTCGGTGCCTTCGCGCTGATGCTGATCGCGAGCCTCGGAACCGCGCTGCTCCCGACGGTGGCGGCGTACGTGGCCACGCAGGCGCTGGTGCGCCTCTGCCTCGTGGCCATCGCGGCGTTGACGGTGGTGCTGATCGCCGAACAGATCCAGCCCCGGATGCGAGCGCTCGGGATCGGCGTGTTCGGGCTTGCAGGCTCGCTCGGTGTCGGTCTGGGGCTCGTCCTGCTCCCCATCGCAGAGAGCAACGACAACGCCTGGCGGGTCCTCTTCGGGCTCCCGGCACTCGGCTTGCTGTTCATGCCGCTCCTGATGCGCTACCTGCCCGAGAGCAGGGCATTCGTCGCCGCACCCAGGATCTCGTTCATCAAGGCGCTGGGGATGGGCCTGTCTCGACACTTCTGGCCCCTCGCCGGGATCTCCTTCTTCGTGGCCGCGTTCTCCTCCCCCGCCTTCGACTTCGTGCTCGAGCGGATGATCAACGACCTGCAGTGGGACACCGGGGCGGCCAGGTTCCTCCTGATCGTCTTCTCCGGGCTTGGCACCGTCGGCCTGCTCGTCGGAGGGATCGCCGCCGACCGCCTCGGTCGGAGGCCGACCGTGGTGATGGCCCTCGCCCTCGGCCTCATCGGCGGGGTCGCCTTCTACGGCCTGGACTCCGGGTGGTTCCTCGCTGGGGCGATCTTCCTCGCCACGTTCGGCGCCACGATGCTCACGCCCTCGTTCGGTGCACAGCGATCGGAGCTGTTCCCCACGAGGGTCAGGGCGACCGCGAACGCGTGGGTCACGAATGCGGCGATCGTCGGATCCATCGCAGGCTTTCTCACGGGCGCGGTGCTCATCGACCGCCTCGGGCTGCCGACGACGGTCGGGATCCTCTCAGCCGGCCTCGTCATCTCGGTCGTCCTCGAGCTCAGGCTCCCGGAGACACGGGGAATGGACCTCGTGCGTGCCCCAGGGGCCCGACGACGTACCACCATCCAAGTGCCACCGCCCGGCTGAGGGTCAGGACGAGGACCCCCACCCACACGCCCACGAGCGTGTCCCCGACGAGTGCCAGCGTGCCGAGTGCGAGGGCGCCTGCGACCAGCATCGAGACGGCGAGGTAGCCGAAGGCGCTTGCGCCGATCCCGATTCCGTCCCAGACATAGACGAGGGCGGTGATCGGCTGGAGCACCACGACGAACGGATAGATCGACGCGAGCTGGGCCGTGACCGCCTCGTCGGCGGAGAACAACAGCGGCACGAGCGGTGCCGTGACGGCGAGCGCGACGGACAACCCGCACCCCGTCACGAAGCCGAGCGCGAGGAGCCGATCCGAGATGGCCCTGGCCCCACCACGATCCCCGGCGCCGAGGTCCGTCCCCACCATCGCCTGCGCTGCGACGGCGTACGAGTCGAGGACGAATGACAGGAACAACCAGACCTGCATGGCGATCTGGTGGGCGGCGACCTCGTCCGTTCCGATGCGGGAGGCGGCCACGGTGGTCGCCGTGAGGGCGGCCAGCAAGGCGGCGCTGCGCAGCATCATCGGCCAGCCCGACCCGAGGATGCGGCCCATCTCGAGATCGCCGAGCGGACCGATGCGACCCGTCGTCCCGAGCTCCTCCCTCCGACGGAAGAACATCAGCGCCACGAACCACAGCGCGGCCGCGGCCTGTGCGACCACGGTCGCCCACGCTGCACCGACCACACCCAACCCGAACGTGAACATGAGGACGGGATCGAGGACGAGGTTCAGGAGGTTCATCCCGATCGCCACGTACAAGGGTGTCCTCGTGTCCGAATGGCCCCGGAACACCCCGTGGCCCACCATCGCGACGAGCATGAACGGGAGCGACAGGAAGCGCACACGCAGATAGCTCGTCGCCGTCGACGCCACGTCGTCGGCGGCGCCGAACAGTGACACGATCGGCTCGGCGAACACGATCGCGAGGGCACCCACGGCGATGCCGAGCGTGAACGAGACGATGACGGCGCCCGTGGCGATGGTTCCCGAGCGTTCGACATCTCCCCTCCCCACCTCCCCCGCCACGAGCGGGGTCACCGTCATGTGGACGAAGTTGAAGATGGAGAACACCGCAGCGAAGACCGCAGAGGCGATGGCCAGGGCGGCGAGGGCGACCGTGCCCAGTCTCCCCACCCACGCCGTGTCGACGATGGACACCAACGGATCCATCGCGAGCGTCCCGAGCGCAGGGATCGCGAGGGCGGCGATGGCACGATCGCGGGGGTTGCGCCTGAAGGCGCCCATCAGCCCCCCGCCCGTCGATGCGCCCCTAGGCAGGTGGCACCGCCTTCGGCGTGAACGCGCACCGGTCGGCGAGCGGGCACTCCCAACACCTCGGCTTCCTCGCATCGCACACGTCGCGTCCGAACTGGATGAACCGCATCGAGATGCCGGACCAGTCGCGCACCGGGTACAGGGCCATGAGCTCGCGCTCGATCTTCGCCGGATCGGCGCTGTGGGTCAGCCCGAGCCGGTGCGTCACCCTGGCGACGTGCGTATCGACGGCGATCGCAGGGATGTCCCAGACCTCGGCGAGCACGACGGACGCGGTCTTCCGGCCGACGCCGCGGAGGGTGGTGAGCTGGTCGAGGTCCGCGGGAACCTCCCCCCCGAACCGATCCACCAGATCCGCCGCGAGCGCGATCACGCTCTTGGCCTTCTGGCGGTAGAAGCCGGTCGAGTACACGATCGCCTCGACGTCCTCGGGGTCGGCGGCGGCGAGGTCCTCGGGGGTCGGGTATCGGTCGAAGAGCACGGGTGCGACCCTGTTGACGTTCTCGTCGGTCGTCTGGGCCGACAGGACCGTGGCCACGAGGAGCTGCCACGCGTCCTCGTACTCGAGCGCCGTGGACATCACGGGATAGCGGCTGCGCAGCCTTCGGAGGATCACGCGGGCGTTGCGCACGTCCTCCGTGGTCGGATCGGGCAGCGTGGGGGTGGCCATGAGCCGACGATGCTACCGGTCGGCTCGAGTCCGACCGAGCCGACCCCTGCACTCCTAGGCTGGCAGCGTGGATCTCCTGGGGTACGTGACCGAACGGGCGCAGGTCGATGGCGACCTGGTGAAGGTCGACTCCTTTCTCAACCACAGGGTCGAACCCGAGGTGATGCGGGCGATCGGCGAAGAGATCGCAGGTGCCTTCAGTGGCGAGGGCTTCGACCTGATCCTCACGGCTGAGGCGTCCGGTATCCCACCCGCCATGGCAACCGCGCTCACCTGCGGTGTCCCGTTCGTGTATGCGAAGAAGTACCCGACCGAGGCGAGCAGGGGCCCGCTGTCGTGCGTGGTCCATTCGCGCACGAAGGGGGTTCCGTATCTCCTGTGGATCTCGCCGAATGCCCTGGCAGGAGCGTCGAGGGTCCTCATCGTCGACGACATCCTCGCCCATGGCACGGCGGCCGCCGCACTCGCCGACCTCGCCACCGAGGCGGCGCTGGAGGTCACAGGTGTGTGCGTCGTGATCGAGAAGACGCACGACCATGGTCGCTCCGTGCTCGAGGACCTTGGCCTCACGGTGCGGAGCCTCGTGACGGCCAGGATCGCAGATGGCGAGCTGCACCTCGGGCCCGGCGCATGAGGGTGGATCCCGACCGCATCGAGGTCCTCCGAGCGAGATACGACCGATGCTTCGGCTGCGGGCGCGGGAACCCGATCGGCCTCCACATCGACCGGTTCGACGTCCACGACGGCGAACTGTCCGCCAGGTTCGCACCACGTCCGGAGTACGCGGGCTTCGACGACACCCTCCATGGCGGCGTGGTCGCGACGGCCCTGGATGAGGCCTCGGCCTGGGCTGCGGTCCTCACCGAGGGCGTGATGGTGTTCACCGCCAGGATCGAGGTGCGGTACCGGGCGCCGGCGTCCGCGTCCCATGCCTTCGAGCTCACGGGGCGGGTCACGGATCGGCGGGGCCGGAGGTTGTCCATCACCGCATCCATGTGGGACGCCGGTGCCCTCGTGGCATCCTCGACCGGCCTGTTCGTCGTGGCAGCCGAGCCCACGGGGGAGCTCGAGGCCGCTACGACCAGATGACGACGATGGCCAGGCCCAGTACGACGTACCCGAGCCCGCCGAGGACCTGCCAGAAGGCCCTGGGGTTCGCCTCCGGCCTGAGACCGCGGCGCAGGCGCTCGTGGGGATCGACCTTCGGTGTCCCCCCCCAGCGTTCGCCGAGGTCGTCCTGCGCCTCGTCCGTGCGCCTCGTCCCGAACATCGCTCCGACGGCGCCGATGCCGAGGTTGGTGTAGCCACCGCCCGTGGCCCCTCCGGCGAGCATGAGCACGATGCCGTAGAGGATCAGCGTGTACCCGATCGAGGAGGCGAGGGACACGTCGGAGATCGCGAACACGACCAACCCGACGACGACCGAGCCGAGCAACCCGACGGCGAAGACGGCGCCATAGTCGGGCAGCCGGTCGCGCAGCGGCAGGTCCTGGGCATCGGGCGACGGCGACGCGGGCGAGTCCATCGCACGAGCGTACCCGCCACGGCGATCACGACACACGCATCCGTAGGCTGCAACGGCCGATGAACGTCCGTGTCCTCGCCCTCGCCCTCCTCGCGGTCGCGGCCGCGCTCTTCGGCATGACCTTCGTGGCCGTCAAGGACGCGCTCACCCTGATGCCTCCGCTGTCGTTCGTGGGATGGCGGTTCCTCCTCGGCGCCGCAGTGCTCCTCGCCATCGGGAGGCCCGCGGGCCGCTCCGTGTGGAGGGACGGCGGCATCGCCGGGTCGCTGCTGTTCATCGGCTACGCGACCCAGACGATCGGCCTCGAGCAGACGTCAGCGACGAACTCCGGTCTCATCACCGGCCTGTACGTGGTCTTCACCCCCTTGGCGGCCGCGGCGTTCCGTCGGGCGCGCCCCGCCCCATCGACGCTCGCCGGTGCGGTCCTCTCGATCGCCGGGTTGGCGGCGCTGACCGTCACCGACGACTTCGTGCTGAGCGCAGGTGATCTGTGGACGGTGATGTGCGCCATCGCCTACGCCTTCCACATCCTCGCCCTCGCCAGGATGGCACCACGCCACCGCGTCGTGGGGTTCACCGCGGTCCAGCTATTCGTCACCGCCGTCCTCGCGCTCGGCGTCTCGGCGATCGTCGAACGCGCACCGCTGCCACCCGCGAGCGCGCTGCCCACCCTGCTCGCGACGGCCATCCTCGTGACCTGCGGGGCGTTCCTGATGCAGGTGTGGGCGCAGACCGTCGTCGGCCCTTCCCGCACGGCCATCGTGCTCGCTCTCGAGCCCGTGTTCGCCGTGGCGACCGCCGCGGTGGTCCTCGGGGAGCGCCTCACCACGAGGGGGTGGCTCGGCGCCGCCATGATCGTGGTTGGGACCTACGTGGTCCTCGTCTTCTCGCCACCCGAGGATGCGGACATCCGCACGGCGGAAGCCCTATCCGACGCCCACTGATCCCTGTCCGCGCCGCCGGAGGAACCTCGCACAGAGGGCGATGCCCGTCGCGATGAACGCAAGCGTCAGGAGGAGGATCACGGCAAGCTCCGCGATGGTGTACATCGAGGTGGCACAGGTGCCCAGGCCCGCGGGGCACAGCCCGAGTCCCGTCCCGCCGGACGCGAGATCGACGAGGACGACGGCGGGCACCGCCACGACGAGCACTCCCATGGCGATCAGCCCGCCCATCACGAATCTCACGAAGGCCATGGTGCGAGGCTACCGAGCACCCTCGATTGCCGAGGTATCCGGTCGGGTGTACGGTGCGGCATCGAGGAGACCACCGCCGTGAGCCAGACCCCCGCGCCGCCCTTCCACGTCGAGACGTTCACCGATGCCGAGCGCGAGATCCTCGCGCCCTGGTTCACGAACCTCGATGGCCCTGTGTTCGCGATCCGAGGCCTGCCCGAGGTCGTGAAGGGCGCCCTCTTCGCACGCTACAGCCGCTCCTCGAAATCGGTGCGCAGGCTGTTCCTCGACGAGTTCGCCGGCGACCCGGACCTCGGCATCACGACGATCGCGTCGCAGCGGGTCGAGGGCTCCCCTGTGGGCCTCGAACGCGCAGAGGCGCTGTACGACAGGGTGTTCACGCAGTACGGCGACGACTCGGTCGCACAGCTCGGCGCCGCCCACATCGCGGTCGAGCAGGCATCGAACATCCTCACGAAGGTGCTCGAGTGGGGTCGCCTTGCGTCCTACCTGGAGCAGTCGACCCGCTACATCTTCTACGACGAGGAGCTCGGCGGTCGGTATCGCTACCAGATCCCGACCGAGCTGCGGGGTGCAGGCCTCGCCGAGCGCTACGTCGCGGAGATGGATGCCCTGTTCCGCACGTACAGCGACGTGGTCGCACGCCTCGTCGCCTACTACGAGGCCCTGTATCCGAAGCAGCAGGGGGATTCCACGTTCGTCTGGACGTCGACGATCAGGGCGAAGGCGTGCGACGACGCCAGGGGCCTCCTCCCCGCATCGACGCTGTCGAACGTCGGCATCTTCGCCTCCGGCCAGGCCTACGAGACACTGCTCCTCAGGATGGCGGCGAACCCCCTCGAGGAGGTGCGGTGGTTCGGCGAGAGGATGCTCGAGGAGCTCAGGCAGGTCATCCCGTCCTTCATGAAGCGAGTGGACGTCCCCGACCGCGGCGGCGCCTGGACCGCCTACCTGGCGACGAATACGGCGCGCATGCGGGAGATCTCCGCGTCCTTCGGAGCGGCGCCGCATCCCGCGGGGCCCGTGACCCTCGTCGAGTTCGACCCCGACGGCGAGCGCAAGGTCGCGGCAGCGGCCCTCTACGCCACGTCGGACCTGCCAGAGGTGCAGATCAGGGAGATCGTCGCAGGGATGGACGAGGCGCAGGTCGATGAGATCTTCGCCGCCTACGTGGGTGATCGGACCAATCGACGGCACAAGCCCGGAAGGGCGATGGAGCAGACCTTCTACCGCTTCGACGTCCTGTGCGACTACGGGATATTCCGCGATCTCCAGCGGCACCGGATGCTGACCCTCGAATGGCAGGACCTGTCGCCGAACAACGGGTTCGTGGTTCCCTCCTCGATCGTCGACATCGGCGCCGAGGAGGCGTGGCGTGAGTCACTCGATGCCATGGCCGGCCTGTACGAAGCGGTGGCGGAGGCCACGTCGACCCGGGTCGCCCAGTACGTGGTTCCGTTCGCCTACAACGTCCGCTTCTCGATGAACCTCAACGCGAGGGAGGCGTTCCACATGCTCGAGCTGCGGACGCAGCAGGGTGGCCACCCCGACTACCGGAGGGTCTGCCAGCTCATGCACGACCAGATCAGGGACGTCGCCGGCCATCGGCGCATCGCCGCCGCGATGCAGTTCGTCGACCATGCCGACTACGACCTCGCACGGATCGAGACGGAGCGCCGGGCTGCAGCGAAACGTGCCGCCCTCGGCATCGCCGAGCCGATGGGATGAACACGGGCGGCGTCAGCCGCCGATCGGGATCCTCAACACGAGGTTCCCGTCCTCGACCGTCCACGATGCCGCGGCGATGAGTGAGTAGTCGAGGTAGTCCTTCTCCGCGCTCTCGATGAACGCTTTCCGTGCCTGACCCTCGAGCGGGGGCACACCCCGCTCCTTGACCGCCTCCGCCCTGTCGGCGAAGCGCTGCAGGAATTCATCCATGTCGAGTTGCGCCACAGGTCCTCCGATCCACTGGTCCCCCTCAGCGTAGGCGACCTGCCATGGCTGCGGAACTAGCCTCGGAGGGATGGCGCACACGCTTCTGACCTTCGTCTCCGGGAAGGGGGGCACCGGCAAGTCCGCGGTCGCGGCCGCCCTGGCCATCGAACGCGCACGTCGCGGGGACACGGTGCTCGCCATCGACATGGGGGGGAACCTGGGACTCGGGACCCACCTGAGGCGGAACGACCTCTCGTACCAGCCCGTCGAGGTCAGACCAGGCCTGTTCGCCATGGAGATGGACCGTGCCACGGCCCTCGACGAGTACCTCAAGCTCCAACTCCACGTCCCGCAGGGCGCTCCCACACGGCAGCTCGCCAGCGCCCTCACGGTCCTCGCCGACACGGCGCCGGGCGTGAGGGAGATCATCAGTATCGGGAAGCCCATCTACGAGGTCTGGCGGGGGCGATGGGACGTCGTGATCGTCGACGCGCCGTCACTCGGGCAGCTGCAGTCCTACCTCCGGGCGCCCTCGACGATCTCCGAACTCGTTCCGACGGGCAACGTCAGGAGGCAGGCCGACAGGCTCACGGCCACGCTCGAGGATCCCTCCACCACCAGGGTCGTCCTCGTCACCACACCCGCCGAACTCCCGGTCCGCGAGACGATCGAGACACTCGACGCGCTCGAGGGGGAGCACCTCTGCCCGCGACCGACCGTGATGCTCAACCGGTG
Organism: uncultured Acidimicrobiia bacterium; assembly: GCA_963792405.1. Classification (GTDB taxonomy): domain Bacteria; phylum Actinomycetota; class Acidimicrobiia; order Spongiisociales; family UBA5794; genus SZUA-442. The sequence goes on along the minus strand of CAWBVU010000006.1, from coordinate 652,705 downwards.
GCTCCTCCCGAGTGGCATCTCCGAGGCGGACCTCGACGAGCTCCCGGCGGGGTCGGTTCGTGATGCGGCGCGCATGCAGGTCACGATGGAGCAGCAGCAGGAACTGTGGGGAGGCCAGATCAGGCACGAGGCGAGGCTGCCGTTCCTGCGCGGTGTCCTGACGCCTGGCGAAGTGGCGCTCCAACTCGCCGACGCGCTCGAGGTGACGCCGTGACCCGCACCGTGATCGTCACGGGCGCAGGCGGGGTCGGCAAGACCACGCTGTCGGCAGCGCTCGGGGTCGCCATCGCACGGCGTGGGGCGCGGACCCTCGTGCTCACGATCGACCCTGCGAAGCGGCTCGCCGACGCCCTCGGTATCGCCGTGCTCGGTGACGAGCCGCAGCCCGTGGTCGGCATCGACGGCCTGTGGGCGGCGATGCTCGACGTCTCCGCCTCGTGGGAGGCCATCATCCATCGCTACGCCGAGCCGGAAGTGGGTGATCGGCTGCTCGTCAATCCCTACTTCCGCGCCATCGCCGACCGTTTCCCCGCGGCGCAGGCGTATGCCGCCGGCGAGCGGATGGCCGAGTTCATCGAGACCTCGTCGTGGGACGTCATCGTCGTGGACACCCCGCCGTCCGGCGGCGGCATCGACTTCTTCAGGGCGCCCGCCACGACCGGCGACCTGGTGTCCGGCAAGCTGCTCAAGTGGCTGACCGGTTCCCATCTCCCCGGCCGGAACGTCCTGTATCGGTTCACGGCGAGGCCGATGCTGCGCCTCGCCGACTCCATCCTCGGAGGTCCCATGCTGTCGGACGTCGCGGACTTCCTCATCGACCTCAGGACGATGTACGACGCGCTCGCAGCGAGGTCGCGGACGATCGAGCGCTATCTGCGGGCCTCGCACACCCTGATCGCGACGACGGCGGACCCGACGCCCCTCCATGAGACGCACCGGTTCTTCCGCGAGCTCGAGGGCATCCGGATCGCACCCGTGGGCATCATCTTCAACCGCGCGCTTCCCACCGAGTGGATCGTCGACGCCGATCGGCCGGTCAGGGGGATCGACGATGCCGACCTGCGGTCGAACGCCAGGGCGAACCTGAGGGAGTGGGGTGCCGAGGCCAGGCGCCAGGCCGACGCCATCGTGGAGTTGTCCGCACGGTACGCGCTCGGGGTCCACACGGTGCCCTGGCAGTCGCCTCCGCCGGACACGCTCGACGACCTCGAGGAGCTCGTGGCCTCGGGCGGCCTCCTCGCGGCCCTCCCCCTCGAGGATTGACGTCGCGCACGGTGCCCATCCGCCCGCAATGAGTCCCTGCCCCCTCAGAACACCGACGACGGGCCGAACAGCTCCTGGAGCTCGGCGAAGAGGGCGGACCGAGGATCCACCCGGTGTTCGGGTCCGATCCTGAGCACCTTCTCGCCCGTGTCGCCCTGCATGTGGATGTAGACAGGCGCCGTGCCGGGGTGGTTCTGGAGGACATCCTTGAGCCTCGCGACCACCGTCGGCGACAGTCGGGACGCAGGGACGCGGAGCCGGACGCTGCGATCCGCCGTGAGGTCGGGCTCTGCAACCGATTGGACGATGAACTTGACGTCGTCGCCGCGATGGTCGACGCGGCCCCGCAGCACCAGCACGGCGTCCTCCCTGAGCATCGGCCCGAAGTCTGCAACGACCTTGGGGAACGCCACGGCCTCGACGCTGCCCTGGAGGTCCTCGACGGCGAAGTACACCATGGGTTGCCCCTGGCGGGTGTAGCGGCGGTTGACCGAACCCACCACCCCCGCGATGGTCGCCTGGCTGCGGTCCTCCCTCTCCCACAACGCGGGGACGGTGGTGTCGGTCATCGTCGACAACGACCGCTCGAGGCCGAAGAGGGGGTGGTCCGAGACGTAGAGTCCGAGCATCTCCTTCTCGAAGGCGAGCTTCACCTTCTTGTCCCATTCGTGCTCCGGGACATCTGCAGCGGTCGTGACCGTCGACGTGTCGGTGGCTCCACCGAACAGGCTGTACTGGCCGGCCTCCTCCGCCCTACGCCGATCGATGACGGCATCGACGAGCCCATAGGATGCCTCGAGGAGTCCTCTGCGTGCGTAGCCGAGCGAATCGAAGGCGCCTGCCTTGATCATCGACTCGATGGTGCGCTTGTTGAGGACCTGGACGTCGACGCGATCGATGAAGTCGGTGAACGACACGAAGGGTCCGTTCTTGTCGCGCTCGGCGACGATGAGGTCCGTGACGGCCTCGCCGACGTTGCGCACCGCCGACAGGCCGAAGATGATCCTTCCCTCGTGCGCGAGGAAGTCCCGCTCCGACACGTTGACACCCGGAACCATCACGGGGATCCCCATCATCCGGCACTCGTGGAGGTAGGACGCCGTCTTGTCCTTGTCGCGCTTGACCGACGTGAGCAGCGCCGCCATGTACTCGGCGGGGTGGTGGGCCTTGAGCCACGCCGTCTGGTAGGCGACGAGCGCATAGGCGGCGGAGTGCGACTTGTTGAACCCATACCCGGCGAAGTGCTCGATGAACCCGAACAGGTCCCTCCCGAGCTGCTCGTCGTACCCGTTGGCGACCGAGCCCGCGACGAACCTCTCCTCCTGCTCGCGCATGAGGGCGGGGATCTTCTTGCCCATCGCCTTGCGCAGACCATCGGCATCGGCCATCGAGAAGCCTGCGATGCGCTGGGCCGTCTGCATCACCTGCTCCTGGTAGACCATGATGCCATAGGTGTCCGACAGGATCGGCTCGAGATCGCGATGGAGGTACTCGACCGCGGCCTTGCCGTTCTTGCGATCGGCGTACTCGAGGTGCATACCGGCGCCGAGGGCACCCGGCCGGTAGAGCGCATTGAGCGCGATCAGGTGCTCGAACCGGTCGGGGCCGAGGTTGCGCATGAGGGCACGCATCGGCCCGCCCTCGAACTGGAACACACCGATCGAATCGCCGCGTCGGAGCATCTCGTACACGGCCTCGTCGTCGAGGGGCACGTTGTCGATGTCGGGTCGATGCCCCGTGTTGCGTTCGATGAGTTCGAGCGACCGCTCGATCGTCGAGAGGTTTCGCAGACCGAGGAAGTCCATCTTGAGGAGACCGAGGGCCTCCACCCCCTGCATCTCGTACTGGGTGACCACCTCGGCGTCCTCGCCCTTGCGCTGGGTCGGGACGATGTTCGTGAGGGGTTCCGGCGAGATGACCACCGCGGCCGCATGGATCGAGTCCTGACGTCGGAGCCCCTCGAGTCCCCTCGCCGTCTCGATGATCTCCCGTGCTCCGTCCATCGTGTCGAGCAGCTCGCGAAGGCCCGACGCCGCTGCGTAGTGGTCCCTGTCGGCGCTCGACGCCTCGGGACCGGGGGGCGTGAGACACTGGTCGATCGTCGCATCGTTGCCGAGGATCGCAGGAGGCATCGCCTTCGCGAGCTGGTCACCCGCCGAGTAGGGATAGTCGAGGACCCTCGCCGCATCCCTGATGGCCTGCTTCCCCTTGATCGTGGAGAACGTGATGATCTGGGCGACATGGTCGGAGCCGTACTTGTCCGCGCAGTACTTGATCATGTCGCCGCGATACCGCTCGTCGAAGTCCATGTCGATGTCCGGCATCTGCTTGCGCCCCGGATTGAGGAAGCGCTCGAAGATCAACCCGTACTCGATCGGGTCGAGGTCCGTGATCCGCAGGCAGTAGGCGACGATCGACCCCGCCGCCGAGCCTCGCCCCGGTCCTGTGCGGATGCCCTCTGATGCCGCATGGGCGATGAGGTCCCAGACGATGAGGAAGTAGGCGGAGAAGCCCATATCGGAGATGACACGCAGCTCGTAGTCGATCCGGTCCATGGTCGCGTCGTCGAGGGCGCCGTACCTGCCCCGCGCCCCCTCCATCACGAGGTGCCTGAGGTACGAGTCCTCGTCGTGGCCCTCGGGGACGGGGAACTGCGGGAGCAGGATCCTCCCGAACTCGATCTCGACGTCTGCGCGCTCCGCGATCCACAGGGTGTTGTCACACGCAGCGGGGAACTCGTCGTCAGGGAACAGGACCCGCATCTGGGCTGCGGACTTGACGTAGAACTCCTGGGAGTGGAACTTGAACCGCTTCTCCTCCGACTTCATCGAACCCGTCTGGATGCACAGCAGGGCGTCGTGGGCATCCGCCTCGTCGGCCCGCGTGTAGTGCGAGTCGTTCGCTGCGAGCAATGGGGCGCCGATGCGCTTCGAGATGTCGAGGAGGTCCGACATGATCCGGCGCTGCGCGGGGATGCCGTGGTCCTGGATCTCGACGAAGAAGTTGTCCTTCCCGAAGATGTCCTGGTACATCGACGCCGCGGCGACGGCGGCCTCGACGTCGCGCTCCTGGCCACGCTGGTCGTCGTCTGCGGCCTCGTCGACGCCGAGGAGCTGCGGGACGTGCCCACCGAGGCACCCGGTGGTCGCGATGAGCCCCTCGCTGTACTCCGACAGGAGTTCCGCATCCATGCGGGGCTTGTAGTAGAAACCCTCGCTGTAGGCCCTGGACGCCAACTGCATGAGATTGCGGTACCCGACGTCGCTCTCGGCCAGGATCGTCATGTGATACCTGCGGTCGTCGCGCCGCGGAGGCCGGTCGAACCGGCTTCCGGGCGTCAGGTACGCCTCGATGCCGATGATCGGCTTGATCCCGACGTCGCGGGCCGCTTTCGAGAAGTCGACGACGCCGTACATCACGCCGTGGTCGGTGATCGCCACCGCGGGTTGCCCATCGTTGCGGACTGCCGTGACGAGGTCGGCCACCCTCGCCGCACCGTCGAGCATCGAGAACTCGGTGTGGACGTGGAGATGGGCGAAGCTGTCAGCCAACCGGGAACCTCGATCGTCGAATCACATGCATGTAAGCACGCCCGGGCGCCATCCGCACCCCGGCGGCGACGCCACCCGAACCGACCCGGGCTGCCCGAACGAGCCGGCCGGTCCCCTGCCCCGATCGCGCGGATCCGACGTTCCGATAAGGTGAGGCCGCACCGTGCACGGTCGGCCCGGATCGGCGCGGGCACCAGGACCTGCAACCACCGTCGAGTACGCACCATCGAGGAGGAACCGTGGCCGTTCTCGGAGTTCTCACAGCGGGGGGCGACTGCCCCGGACTGAATGCCGTCATCCGAGGCGTCGTCGGGCGAGCCCTCGAGCGCGACACCGAAGTGGTCGGGATCAGGGACGGATGGGAAGGGCTCATGAACGATCGCACGATGCCCCTCGATCGTGACGCGGTCAGGGGCATCCTCGGGCGCGGCGGCACCATGCTGGGAACCTCACGCCTCGATCCCTACGTCCATGGAGAGGGGCTCGCCAGCTGTGAGAACACCATCTCGCGCAACGGCATCGATCGCCTCGTGGTGATCGGTGGCGACGGGACCCTCCGATCGGCCATGGCCCTCGCCAACGAGGGGCTGCCCGTGATCGGGGTTCCGAAGACGATCGACAACGACATCGTCGGCACCGACACGACCTTCGGGTTCGCGACCGCGGTGCAGATCGCCACTGATGCGATCGACCGGCTCTCCTCAACCGCCGAGGCCCACAACAGGGTCATCGTCGTGGAGGTCATGGGCAGGACGAAGGGCTGGATCGCGACCTATGCGGGGATCGCCGGCGGCGCCGACTACATCCTCATCCCCGAGCAGCCCTATGACATCGAGCAGGTATGCGCCACGCTCCGCAAGCGACACCGCAGCGGCAGGCGCTACTCGATCGTGGTCGTCGCCGAGGGCGTCGAGCCACCGCAGGGGTACGAGCCGCTCGACCTCAAGCGCGACGCCTATGGGTTCGAGCGACTCGGCGGGGTGGGCTACCAGGTCGCCGACGCTATCGAGCACCTCACGAAGTTCGAGACCAGGGTCTCCGTACTCGGCCACATCCAGCGAGGGGGAACACCCGTCGCGACGGATCGCGTCCTCGCCACCCGCCTGGGGGTCGGCGCGGCCGACATGGCCATCGATGGCCTCACGAACGTGATGGCCGCCGTGCGATCGACGGAGATCGTCCCCGTGCCGATGGAGGAGGCCACCTCGGGCATCAAGGGCGTGCCCCCCGAGATGTACGCCACGGCCACCACCTTCTTCGGCTGAGGACCTCGACGCGACCGCCATCCCCGATCGCTCGCGGGGCGCGCTCCGAGCCGTGGACCGACGTGTGGCGAATCGGACGTCGACGCCTTCCGGGCGCTGTGCTCACCTGGTGCCGAGGGGCGGTGCCTTCCTCGGCTTCGCCGCCGGTGCGGGCGGCGCGGGAGGTGGCGTCGCTGCCAGCTCCTCGAATGCCTCCTCGAGGCACTCGGCGAGGGTTTCGGGACGCTGGATCAGGGTCCGGTCCATGTTCAGGCCGATGTCGATCCTCCCCATCAGGGAGAACATCGCGATGCCCGCTCCGTGGGTCTGCCAGAGCGGCACGAGTGGATAGGTGGACAGCAACGGGCTCCCGGCGAGGTACATGGGGAACTGTGGTCCCGGCACGTTCGTGACCGTCATGTTGAACGGCCGCACCCTCCCCGCGAGCCTCGCCGCGAGGGCCACGAGGGTGGCGGGGGCGCCCGTCGACACCTGCACCAGGGTCGATGCGCCGAGGGCCTGGTCGGTCTCCTTGAGGTTCTTGGTCGCTTCCTTGATCGCCGCCAGCCGGGAGGAGGGATCGGGATCGCCGATGGGGAGGGCCATGAGCCACATCGCGACCTGGTTGCCGAGCGTCCCACGCTGGTCGTCCGAGCGCACGGAGACCGGCGCCATGATGCGGAACTCGGTGGTCGCGACCTCGTCCTCCGTCAACTCGCCCTCGGTGAGGAGATATCGCCGCACACCCCCCGCGACGATGGCGAGCATCACGTCGTTGACCGTGCATCCGAAGGTGTTCTTGATCGCTTTGATCTCGCCCAGCGGCAGGTCGAGCCAGTCGAACAGCCGTGAAGGCCCGATCGGTCCGTTGAGGGGCGTCCTGCCCGTCGGGGTGAGCCAGCCCGATGACAGGGAGGCGCCGACCGCCCGCAGCCGATGGGTCCAGTCGTCGGTGATCGCGCTGACGTCGCCCACGAGCGACCTGACATCGCCGAGATGGCTGACGAAGGTGGAGATGGTCCTCGAGATCTCCTTGACGGCGAGCTCGGTGCCGTTCGGCGCGGGACGCGGCGTCCAGGGAGCGGGAGGTTCGATCGCGACCTCGGGGGTGAAGTCCAGGATCACGGCCATCAGGTCGATGCCCGACACGCCGTCGATCATGCAGTGATGGATCTTCGAGACGATGGCGAAACCGCCGTCCTCGAGACCCTCGACGACGAAGAGCTCCCACAGCGGTCGCGTGCGATCCAGTTGTTGGGACATGAGCCTGCCCACGAGGGCTTTGAGCTGGCGCTCGGAGCCGGGATGGGGAAGGGCGATGTGCCGCACGTGGTAGTCGAGGTGGAAGTGCTCGTCGTCGACCCACACCGGATGTCCCTCGATGGGGATGGTCGCGAGCCGCTGCCGGTATCTCGGTATGGATTCGAGCCTGCTCTCGACCAGCGCCCTGATGGTGTCGATGTCGACGCCCTTTTCGGAGGTGTGCGGACCGGGACCGAAGATCGCGACCGCCCCGACGTGCATGTGGGTCGAGCGCGACTCGAGCGCGAGGAATGACGCATCGAGGTTCGAGAGTCGCTCGTAGTGGACCGTCATAGGGGTGCTCCATCGATGTCGAGCGCGTCGCCCGTGGTGGGGGCGCCGAGCCCTGCAAGGTTATCGGCAAGGTCGCGGGGAAGCGCAGACACGACGTCGACCGTGTCGCCGGTCACGGGATGGGCGAAGGTCAACTGGCGTGCATGGAGCCAGGGGCGATCGAGGTCGCCGGCCGCATGTCCACCGTAGGCCACGTCTCCGACGATCGGATGCCCGATCGACTGCATGTGGACGCGGATCTGATGTGTGCGGCCGGTGTCGAGGGTCACCGACAACAGCGACACGTCGTCGGGGTGCCATCCCGCCAGGCGGCGGTAGTGCGTGCGGGCGTCGCGTCCGGAGCGATCGAGGCGCACGCGCGTGGGTCGCCGTGGATCCCTTCCGATCGGTGCCTCGATCGTACCGATGGTGTGGTCGAAGGTCCCCTCGACCATGGCCAGGTACCTCCGCGTGATCGCACGCGCCTTGAGCATCGATACGAGCTCCGCGTAGGCGTCGTGCGTGCGGGCGATCACCAGGAGTCCCGAGGTGGATCTGTCCAGCCTGTGGACGATGCCCCACCGACCCTCCTGGCCCACACCCCGGATGTCGGGGTAGCGGTCGAGCAGGCCATGGACGAGCGATCCCTGCGTGCGCTCGGACGTGGGGTGGACGACGACACCTGCGGGCTTGTCGATCACCAGGAGATCGCGGTCCTCGTGGGCGACCCGGTAGGGCACGTCGGGATCTGCGGCCACCGTGCCGACCTCGTCGAGCACCACCACCTCGATCGTCGTTCCGGTGGCCAGCCGATCCGAGGCGGCGATGGCGGCGCCGTCGACGGTCGCACCGCCCGCATCGACGATGGCACGGGAACCGGCGCGGGACAGGTCGAGCACGGTGGACAGGATCTTGTCCGCCCGCGATCCCCCGAGGTCGGGGGGGACGACCACGGTGTGCCTCGTCATGAGCGGTGGACGAATACGGCGATCAGGAGGAGGGCGACGCCGACGTTGATGGCCGCGTCGGCGACGTTGAAGGTGGCGAAGAACGAGAAGTCGATGAAGTCCACGACCGCTCCATCCAGCAGGCCGGAGCCCCGGAACAGGCGATCGAGGAGGTTCCCGATCGCGCCGCCGAGCACGAGGCCGAGGGCGACCGCCTCGATCCTCCTCCTCGCATCACCGAGCACATAGATGATCAGGCCGACCACGCCGAACGCCACGATCGCGAGGATCGGCCCTGCGTTGGTGAAGATCGAGAACGAGGCCCCCGTGTTGTAGGTGAGCCGGAGCTGGAGGACGTCGGGGATCAGGACGACGGGACCATCGGCGAGGTCGTTCACCGCCCACCACTTCGTGAGCTGATCGAGGGCCACGGTCGCCGCGGCGACGGCGAACGCGACCAGGCGGAGGCTCAGATGCGCTTCGCCGCTTCCACGGTCGTCGTCGCGTAGGGAAGGGCTTCCAGCCTCGCCACCGGGATCGGGTCCCCCGTCACTTCGCATATCCCGTACACACCCTTCTCCATGCGGCCCTGCGCATGCTTGACACGGTCGAGGAGATCCCTGGCGTTCTGGACCATGGCGATGTCCATCTCGATCTCGACCTCGATCGCCCCGCCGTCCACGTTGTCGGGGTCGGCACTGCGGTCGGCGGATGCCTCGGCGAGCTTGCTCGCCTCGCGCTCTCGCTCGTGGTCCTCGATGATCTTCTCAAGGCGTTCGCGCTCGTCCCGGAGCCGCAGCCTCAGGCGTTCGAGCGTCGATTCCGCGAGTTCCCTGGCCATCCGTCCCTCCTGGCCTTCCCTCCTGAATGGCCGCACAATGTAGCAGTATCCGGCCGCTTCTCACGGTCCCGACAGCGCCCTCGACACGGTGTCGATGTCGGCACCGATGAGCTCGACCGTCTTGAAGCGCGTCGTCCTCCCCGCGATCACCTCGGCCTTGCGCACGCCGACCACCGTGCAGAGCAGCTCGATCACCGCGGCGTTGGCCCTGAGGCGCTCGGGCGGTGCCGTGACCCGCACCTTGACCCGTGATCCGTGGATCCCCACGATCCCTGCCGAGCGGGCGTTCGGCACCACCAGCACATCCACCGCGACGCCACGGTCGGTCGTCCGGATCGCACGATGGTCCGACGTGTCGCGGGGATCGGGCATCGCCCCACTGTATCGCCAGAGCGTTCGGAGGCTTCCCAGGCCTCGCAGGGCCGGGACGTCGCCCCCTGTCAGGGGACGGCGGGCGAGCGGACGGGCGTCCCGACGTCGTCCGCACGGCTACACTGCGCGGGCGCGTCGACGAGGACGTGCCCTACCCGATCACGGGGTGACAGCGAGCCGACGACGGTGAGAGGTCGGCGCCCGCCGGGTGGGGACATCACCTCCGAGCTGCGGGAAGAGCCGGCCCCCGACGGGGCACCGTGTGTAGAACCCGCCGCCCCGCCCCCGACACGGGCGAACGAAGTGGCCGGCCCCGCCGGCAAGCCGGGTGGTACCGCGGGCCCCCCGTCCCGGCACCGACAGGTGACGAGGCGAGGACGGACCGTGACAACCGAGACCACCTTCCCGAGGGTCAGCGCATCAGTGGACTTCCCTGCGCTCGACGCGCGCATCCTGCGCTTCTGGGATTCGATCGACGCCTTTGCCCGCTCGGTCGAGATGCGCAGCCCCGAGACCGAGTACACCTTCTACGACGGTCCCCCATTCGCAACGGGCTCCCCGCACTACGGGCACATCCTCCAGGGTGTGGTCAAGGACATCGTCCCCCGCTACTGGACGATGCGCGGGCATCGCGTGGAACGCCGCTTCGGATGGGACACCCATGGCCTCCCGGTCGAGATGGAGGTCGAGAAGCAACTCGGCGTGTCGGGCCCGAGGGAGATCCTCGAGCTCGGCGTGGACGTCTTCAACGAGGCGTGCCGGGCGATGGTGAACCACACGACGGAGGACTGGTACGAGATCACGAGCCGCATCGGGCGGTGGGTCGACTTCGAGGACGACTACAAGACGATGGACGTCGACTTCATGGAGAGCGTCTGGTGGGTCTTCGGCCAGCTGTGGCAGCGGGGCCTCGTCTACAGGGACTTCAAGGTCCTCCCCTACTCCTACGGCGCCACCACGCCGCTGTCGAACTTCGAGGCGAACCTCGACTACCGCGATGTCGACGATCCCGCCATCACCGTGGCGGTCGACGTCGTGGAGGGGCACGGCCCCGTCGAGCCGGGGGATCGCCTCCTCTTCTGGACGACCACACCGTGGACCGTGCCATCGAATCTCGCGATCGCCGTGGGAGGTGACCTCGAGTACGCGAAGGTCGACCACGACCACCATCGGTACTGGGTGGCCGCCTCGCGCATCGTCGACGTGTTCGGGGAGGCGCCGCAGGTGCTTGCAACGGCACGCGGGTCGGAGCTGGTGGGCACCCGCTATGTGCCTCCCTTCCCCTACTTCTCCGACAAGTCGAGTGAGGGGGCGTTCGTCGTGATCACCTCCGACGACGTGACGACCGATGAGGGCACGGGCCTCGTCCACATGGCGCCCGCATACGGGGAGTCCGATTTCCTCGCCCTCCAGGGCGCGGGAATGGCGCTCCTCGTGGATCCCGTCGACGCCGAGGCGCGCTTCACCGACGAGGTGCCTGACGTCGCAGGGGTGAACGTCAAGGAGGCCGACGCGACGCTGATCAGGTTGCTCAAGGACTCCGGCGCCCTGTTCTCTCGGTCGACGATCACCCACTCGTATCCATTCTGCTGGCGGACGGGCACGCCCCTGATCTACAAGGCGATCCCGACCTGGTTCGTCGCGGTGGAGCAGTTCAGGGACCGGATGGTGGAGATCAACAAGGGCATCCACTGGGTACCGGAGGCGATCGGTGCGAACCGATTCGGGAACTGGCTCGAGGGCGCACGCGACTGGGCGATCAGCCGGAACCGCTACTGGGGCTCGGCGATCCCCGTCTGGGAGTGCGACACGGGAGGGCACATGGTCGCCATCGCGTCGAGGGCGGAACTCGCCACCCACACGGGGGTGATGCTCGAGGACCTCCACAAGCACTTCGTCGACGACATGGAGTGGGCGTGTGACGACTGCGACGGCACGATGCGCCGCGTCCCCGAGGTCCTCGACTGCTGGTTCGAGAGCGGATCGATGCCATTCGCCCAGATCCACTATCCGTTCGAGAACCAGGAGCGGTTCGAGACCCGCTATCCGGCGGACTTCATCGCAGAGGGCCTCGACCAGACGCGCGGCTGGTTCTACACGCTCCTCGTGCTGGCCACGGCCATCCGCGACGAGGCGCCGTTCGAGAACTGCGTCGTGACAGGGATGATCCTCGCCGAGGACGGCAGGAAGATGTCCAAGTCGCTCAAGAACTATCCGGATCCCTCGCACGTGCTCGACGCGTTCGGGGCCGACGCGCTCCGCGCCTACCTCATCAACTCGCCGGTCGTGCGTGGTGAGCCGCTCAGGTTCTCCGAGGCGGGCGTGCGCGAAGTCGTGCGCACGGTGCTGCTCCCCCTGTGGAACTCGTACTCGTTCTTCACCACGTATGCCGATGCCGACGGGGTGACGGCCGACGACCTCGCGGCGGCGCCACCGCTCGCCGACCGGCCCGAGATGGACAGATGGATCGTGTCGGTCCTCCAGAGCCTCATCGCCGACGTGAACGAGGAGATGGAGGCCTACCGCCTGTATCAGGTCATCCCGCCGATCATCGGCTTCGTCGGTCATCTCACGAACTGGTACATCCGCCGGAGCAGGCGGCGGTTCTGGACACACAGGGGTGTCGGCGACGACCGCGACAAGCTCGCCGCGTTCGCCACGCTCTATGAGGTCCTCGTCACCTTCGCCAAGGTGGCCGCCCCGGTCCTGCCGTTCGTGACGGAGGAGATCTACCAGGGTCTCGTGAGGGCGATCGACCCCTCCGCGCCCGAGAGCGTCCACCACACCGACTACCCCGAGGCCGACCCCGCTGCGATCGACACCGCGCTCGAGGCGGCCATGGCGACCGTGCGCAGCGTCGTGAACCTCGGGAGGGGCCTGCGAAAGCGGGAGGACCTCCGCACCCGCCAGCCCCTCCACACCGTCACCGTCGTGACCAGGGATCCGGCGATGCGTGCGGCGGTCGAGGACCATGCAGACCTGATCGCCGAGGAGCTCAACGTGCACCGGGTCGAGGTCCATGCGGACGAGGAGGGCCTCGTCGACCTCTCGGCCAAGCCGAACTTCAAGGTCCTCGGGCCCAGATACGGTGCCCGGATGCGAGAGGTTGCCGCCGCGGTCGACCGTCTCGAGCACCGCACGATCGCATCGATCCTCGATGGCGTCGCCGACACCGCGACGGGCTTCGGCCTCACCGCGGACGACCTCGTGGTGACCCGTCGCGCGAGGGACGGCACGGTCGTGGCGACCGACGGGCCCGTGTCGGTCGCGCTCGACACCGCGCTCGACGACGACCTGAGGGTCGAGGGGATGGCCAGGGAGATCATCAACCGCGTCCAGTCGGCCCGCAGGGAAGCAGGCCTCGACGTCGTCGATCGGATCACCCTGACGTGGACCTCCACCGACGAGGAGGTCCACGCGGCCTTCGCACGCCATGCGGATCTCATCGCCTCCGAGGTGCTCGCCGTCTCCGTGACTCGGGACGACGACCTCGACACCGAATCGGTCGACCTCGTCGGCTCGTCCATCGCCCTTCGCATCGCGGCCGGCTGACCGAGCACCCCCTGACCGACGCGGCCCAGCAGGGTCAGGAGATGATGATGAGCAGCAGCTGGAGCCCGACGATCAGGATCAGGGGCGACAGGTCGAGCGCGGCGCCGCCGACCCTCACCGGTGGGACCACTGCTCGGATCGGACGGAGGATGGGCTCGATGATCCTCGACAGGAAGTCGTAGATCCTGCGGATCGGGTGGTCGTAGGGGATGCGACCGAAGACCACGATGTACGACAGCACGATCCACGCCAGGAGCACGAGCGACAGCAGCTGGACGATGCTGCGGAGGATGCCCACGTCAGGACGAGCCGTACAGGCCGAGGTTCGCGAGGCGCTCCTGCTCGGCGACACCCGGTGTCACGCCGCTCGGGGTGACGAGGATGACCCCCTGGGCGGTCTTCGACATCCGACCGTCGAGCGCATACGTGAGGCCGGACGCGAAGTCCACGATGCGACGCACCATCTCGGGCTCCGTGCCCCTGAGGTCGAGCACCACCGCCCTGCCCGTCCGGATCGCATCGGCGAGGGTCTGTGCGTCGGAGAAGTTCCGGGCCGCGATGATCTGGGTCTCCGGCTCGGCGCGCCGTCCGAAGGAGTCGGCCCCTCCGTACGACCGACCGTACGCGGACCCACCCTGGGCACCTGCGCCGGACGTCGCAGCGGGATGGACGTAGACACCTGCTTCTGCATGTCCGCGGTCCTCCGACATCTGGCGTCGCGTCGACGCGGGCGGCTCGACCCTGCGCCCGACCACGCCGGATCCGGGCGGCCGGACGCTCGACACGGTGCTCGGCGGAGGCGGTGGGTAGTCGCCGCCCACGGGCCGTACCTCGGCGCCGGTCTCGACGCGTTCGACGCCCTGGTCCTCCTCGTCGACGAGGCCGAGGTAGAACAGCGTCTTGTTCCAGAGAGATGCCATGTTTCGTCCTGTGGTCTCGCTCGTCAACTGGCCACCGCGTCAGGGGTGGCGTGGTCAAAGATAGCCCGTCCGACACGCACCATGGTGGAACCCTCCTCGATGGCGACCTCGAAGTCGTTGGTCATCCCCATCGAACACGTGTCGATGCCGTCGTACCGATCGTGGTAGCGGTCGAAGATCGCACGCAGCATGGTGAACCACGGACGGCTGCCGTCCGGCTCCTCCGTCAACGGCGGAATCGCCATCACGCCCCTCACGGTGAGGCCGAGGTCGAGGAGGTCGTCGACGACCCGATCGGCGGTATCGGCTGCGAAGCCCGCCTTCTGCGGCTCCCCCGCCAGATTGAACTGGACCAGGACCGGGACGTCACTGCGCTCGGACCACAGCCGTGCGACCTTCATCCGGTCGAGCGAGTGGAGCAGCTCGCAGTGGGTGGCAACGAACGGGACCTTGCGCGACTGCAGGGGTCCGATGAAGTGCCACACGATGTCGTCGGGTAGTCCTGCCGACGTCCTCGCCCGCAAGCCCTGCTCGCGGTTCTCACCGAAGATCCGTTGACCCTCCCGGTGGGCGGCGAGGACCGCGTCGTCGGATCGTCCCTTCGACACGGCAACGAGCGTCACGGCGTCGGAGGGGATGCCCGCACGCATGCAGGCCGCCTCGATCCTCCGCCGGACCTCGCTCAGGCCTGAGAGATCCATGCCACCGTCACCTGCCGAAGGGTGGTCCCATTTCGACGGTACGACGCGAATCGCCCGTCGTCCAGTGTGCATGGGGCCATCAGCTCGATGGGGAGGTCACCGAGCTGCTCCCTCACCGCCTGTGCGAGATCAGCACTGCGGCTCCCGGTGCGGGTCGTGGCACCGTGACCGCCGATCGCCTCGAGCACCTCGTCGCCGACCTCGTAGCAGCAGGCCCCGATGTGCGGGCCGATCGAGGCGCGCCGTGCCACGTCACCGATGGCCTCCATCGCAGCGACCGCCGCCGGGACGACCCCGACTGCGACCCCCCTCCACCCTGCGTGGGCGAGGGCGATCGATCGATCACCCTCGATCGCGATCGGCATGCAGTCGGCAGTGGCGATGGCGATCGGCAACCCTGCGACGTCGGTCAGCACCGCGTCGGCGTCGCCGTGGGGTCCGGCATGGCGCGCCACCACGACGGCGCCACCATGGACCTGGGAGATCGTCGCCCACGCCGTGGGGATGCCGAGGGCGTCGGAGAAGCGCTCCCTCGCGTTCGGATCGGATCGGGCGTCACCGTCGGATGCCTCGCCGTAGGCGAGCCCGACGATCGCCTCGGATCGGATCACCCCTCTGCCTGCCTCGTCGAGGGATCCACCCTTCGATCAGCCCTGTACGAATCCCGGGATGTCCATCTCGTCGGTGCCCTCATCGACATCGCGACCCGAACCGAACCCGCCGTCGGAGAGGGAGCCGCGGCGGCCCGTGGGCGTCGACGGAGAGGCGGTGAATCCCCCGCGTCGGTCCCTGTCGAAGCCCGCGGCGATGACCGTGACGCGCATCTCGTCGCCGAGGGTCTCATCGATCACGGATCCGAAGATGATGTTGGCGTCGGCATCCGAGTGCTCGGCGATGAGGGTCGCTGCCGTGTCCACCTCGTGCAGCGTCATGTCGCGCGGACCGGCGATCGACAAGAGCACGCCTCGCGCACCCTCCATCGAGGTCTCGAGCAGCGGGCTCGAGATGGCCTTCTCCGCGGCCTGCTTGGCTCGGCTGTCACCCGTCGACACCCCGATGCCCATCACCGCGGATCCGGCATCGGCCATCACCGTCTTGACGTCGGCGAAGTCGACGTTGATGAGCCCGGGTGTCGTGATGAGCTCGGTGATGCCGCGCACCCCGGAGGTGAGCACCTCGTCCGCCATGCGGAAGGCGTCCGTGACGGGGGTGTTGGCATCGGTGACCTCGAGGAGTCGCTCGTTCGGGATGATGATGAGCGTGTCGACCGCGGCCTTCAGCGCCTGGATCCCCTGCTCGGCCTGAACGGAGCGACGGCGGCCCTCGAACCCGAATGGCCTCGTGACGACGCCGACGGTGAGTGCCCCGAGCGAGCGTGCGACCTCGGCAACGATGGGCGCGGCGCCGGTCCCCGTGCCGCCACCCTCCCCTGCGGTGATGAACACCATGTCCGCTCCGGTGAGCGCGTCCTCGATCTCGTCGCGGTGGTCATCCGCCGCTTCGCGTCCGACCTCGGGGTTGGCGCCGGCGCCGAGTCCGCGCGTCGAATCCCTGCCGATATCGAGCTTCACGTCGGCGTCCGACATGAGGAGCGCCTGTGCATCGGTGTTGATCGCGATGAACTCCACGCCCCCGACGCCCATGTCGATCATGCGGTTCACGGCGTTCACGCCACCGCCTCCGACACCGACCACCTTGATCACCGCGAGGTAGGTGCTCGGCGGCTTGCTTGTCTCCATCATGGCTCACCTCTCCGAACGGCCAGATGAACCTTACTGCGCAGGTTCATACTGATGGGGGACTTCTCCCTCACCCTCATGTGGAGGTTCAGGCTTCGGGATCGCCCCGCCGTGACACGGCGGGACGTGAGGGCGCGAGCAGGTTCACCTCTGCCCCCTCCTCCAGTCCGGCAGCGAGGAGGCTGACGAGGGAGGCGGCCTTCGCCTCCATCTCGGCGGGGCGTCCGAGCCGCACCTCGTGGCCCGCGACGGTCGCCATCAGGCCCCCTTCCTCCGCGGTCACCACCGTGCCGGCGCGGAGGTCGGCAGGGAGCGCCTCGACGAAGGCGAGCCCGCCGAGCAGGAGCGAGTCCGCGGACGTCGTCCCCGGCCCGATGGCCCCGACGTCGATCGCCACGGCGGGGTCGGCCGGCGTCGGCGGGGGCGCCTCCTCGAGAACCGCACCGTCGACGGACATGAGGACCCAACCGTCACCCCCCATCGCGACCGCCAGCGGGCGCCGCTCGATCACGTCGACGACGAGCGTCCCCGGCCACACCACCGACACCGAGGCCTCGGCCACCCAGGGATCCGCTTCGATGCGTCCCTCGATGGCGCCTGCGTTGACATCGATCGTCGGCCTGCCGATGCCCATGCCGAGCGCCTGCACCGCCGCCGCCGGGTCGGTCACGTCCGCCCCCGTGATCTCCACACTCGAGATCGAAAGGACGGGGCTCCGCAGCAGCCAGAACCCTCCGACGATGACGAGGACCAACCCGAGGACGACGAGGATCCAGCGCAGGCGCTTGCGTGCGCGGTCCTCGAAGACTCCCTTGCGTCGCTGGGCGACCCGTTCGTCCATCATCGTCATACGTCGACCTCCACGGCGGGGAACGCACCGATGAAGCGGATCTCCGGCTCGAGGTCGATGCCCGCCCGCTCCTTGACGATCGTCCTGACCCTGTGCACGAACGTGAAGATATCCGATGCCGTCGCATCCTTGGTGGCAACCAGGAAGTTCGCGTGGACGGTCGACACGCCGACCGGGCCGACCGACATGCCCTTGAGCCCGACTCGGTCGATGATCGCGCCTGCCGGCTCGTCGGCGGGGTTCTTGAAGACGCTCCCCGCATTGAGGGTTCCTCCTGGCTGGTGGTCCTTGCGCCAGCGGGTGATCTCACGCAGCGTGCGCTCGCCCTCGACGGGGTCACCGTCACGCGTCGTGAACACGGCCCTGACGACGATGTCGTCGTCGGTGAGGCTCGAGTGTCGATAGGACATGTCGAGGTCCCGCACCGTACGCAGATCGACCGACCGCGATGGGATGTCGAGCACCGAGGCCTCCACCAGGACGGACGAGGTCTCCGATCCGTGTCCGCCGGCATTCATGCGCACCGCCCCGCCCACCGACCCCGGGATCCCCACGTAGAACTCGAGGCCCGTCCGTCCCGCTGCCGTCGCGGTGCGGGCGAGCACCGGCAGGGAGGTCCCTCCTCCGGCGACCACCGTGCCGTCCATGCGAACGTCGATCGCCGCGAACGCCTCGCCCAGCCTGACGACGAGCCCCGGGATGCCCTCGTCCGAGATGACGACGTTGCTCCCCCTGCCGAGGACGACCACCGGCGCGTCCCGCGGCGCCATCGAGAGGACCTCGCGCAACTCGGCGAGGTCGCGGGGCTCGGCGAACCAGCGCGCGGGACCTCCCACCTTGTACGTCGTGTACGGTGCGAGGTCGACGTCATCGCGCACGGCGGTGTGGGCGATCACCGGTCGTCCTCGATCGACCTCGCCCTGATGGCCCGGGCCACCGGACCCGCGAGCGACGTGATATCGCCCGCACCCATCAGCAGGACCGTGTCGCCCTTTGCCGCACGCGTCGCGACGACCTCGGGGACATCGGTCAGTCGCGGCACGTAGCGGACGTCCGCGCCCGCCGCTTCTGCGGCCCTGGCCACGAGTCGCCCGGACACCCCGATGATCGGTTCCTCGCCCGCCGAGTACACGTCCGTCACGATCACCTCGTCCGCCACCGCGAGCGGCGCCCCGAAGTCGGGCCCGAGGTCCGCCGTCCTCGTGTACCGATGCGGCTGGAACACCGCGAGGACGCGGCCGCCACCGCCGAGGGACGCGGCCCTGATCGTCGCCTCGACCTCCGTCGGATGGTGCGCGTAGTCGTCGACGATGGTCACGCCATCGACGCGGGCCCTGACCTCGTACCTGCGCCTGACGCCCGAGAAATCCCCGAGCGACCTCGCCGCCTCAAGCGGATCGAACCCCGCCGAGGCGAGGAGGACCAGCACACCGGCCGCGTTCATCGCCAGATGGGTGCCGGGCTTGGGGAGCGACACCTCGATCAGCGTCCCCGGTCCGTCGAGCATGAACGCGACACCGCCCCCGTCGTGGCGGATGTCGGCGACCCGCCACGCGGCGCCGGACCCGATGCCATAGGTGACGAGCTCGACCTCCCTGGCGAGCCTGCGAACCCCCGGATCATCGATACAGGCGACGCGTGGCCCCTCGACACGACCGACCGTCTGGGCGAACGCATCCTCGAGGGAGGCGACGGACCCGTAGTGGTCGAGGTGGTCCGCCTCGATGTTCGTGACGAGGATCGACGCCAGCTCGAGATGGCGGAAGGTCCCGAACGCCTCGTCGGCCTCGAGGACGAACACGTCGTCCGTGCCGACGTGGGCGCCGGTGCCGAGACCCACCATCTCGCCCCCGACGAGGAACGAGGGATCGAGGCCCGAGCCGCGCAGCGCCGTCACGGCGAGGGCACTCGACGTCGTCTTGCCGTGCGTACCTGCGAGTCCGATGGCGGGCGTCGCGGTCGTCAGGGCGGACAGCAGCCCGGGCCGCTGCCACACGGGCACCCCAAGCCGCCCCGCGGCCACGACCTCGGGATCCGACGGGGGTACCGCGGACGAGCAGACGACGAGCTCCACGTCGGACATGGCTTCGGGTCGATGGCCGATCCATGTGCGCACGCCCACGTCCCGGAGCGCGTCGAGCATCCTGCCCGGTTTGAGGTCGGACCCGGAGACGTCGTGCCCGAGCTGGCTCAGGATCTTGGCGAGGCCCGACATGCCGGCGCCACCGGCGCCGACGATGTGGACACGCGACGGGATGGCATGCGGATCATGCATGGGCCAGCTCCATGATGCGATCGACCATCGCCGACGCCGCCTTCCTGTGATCCACCGAGGGACTCGATGACCCCATGGCACGGAGTCGAGCAGGGTCACGGAGGAGCGAACGCACGGATGCCGCAACGTCGTGAGCGTCACCCTGGGATACCAGGACCGCTCCGCCCGACGCGACGACGTCCGCGGCATTGCCCGCTTGATAGCTGCGACCCGCGGGGAGCGGCACCACCACGGCAGGCGTCGACGTGGCTTGGATCTCCGACATGGTCATGGCTCCACCTCTGCACAGCACGAGGTCCGACGAAGCGTAGAGGTCGATCATCCGTTCCTCGAACGGGACCGTGACCCATCCACCCGCCGCCTCGGCGCGTGGTGCGATGCGGTCGTGGTGGTCGGGCCCGGTGACGTGGACGATCTGGTACGAGCGGCCCTGGTCCTCCCCGAGGATCGTCGCGACGTCGTTGAGGAAGGATGCCCCCAGGCTCCCACCGACCACGCCGAGCACAGTGGCATCGGCATCGAGGCCGTAGCGCTGCCGTGCCGGCCCTCGCAGGCGGTCCCTGTCGAAGGTCGAGAGGTCCCCACGCAGCGGGCTCCCGATCACCACGGCACCCCGAAGGGCTCTTGCCGTGGGCCCGAACGCCACGAAGACCGCGTCGGCCCGCCTTGCGATCAGGCGATTCGCGAGCCCGGGAACCGCATTCGCCTCATGGACGATGAGAGGGATGTTGGCGCGCCTCGCAGCAAGGGCCGCGGGACCCGCGATGTACCCGCCGAACACCACCATCGCGGAAAGGCCCTTCGCCTCGATGGATGCGGCGATCACGTCACGGGCGGTGCGCACCTTGGCGGGCAACCGCAGGTTGTCGAGCGAGAGGGATCGCCGGAGCCCGTGGATGTCGACGCCGACGAAGGGGTAGCCGGCATCAGGGACGAGCCTCGCCTCGATGCGGTCCCCTCCGAAGAAGACGATGTCCTCCTTCGCGAGGCCCCTCGCCGTGAGCTCGTCGGCAACGGCGAGGGCGGGGACGACATGACCGCCCGTTCCCGCCGCTGCGATTCCGATCCGCACGGCCATCACCCATCTCCGTCCCGCCGTTCGGCGTCGGTGGATCGGGCGATGTTGAGGAGGACGCCGATGGCAAAGAGATTCACGAGCATCGCGTTGCCCCCGATCGAGATGAAGGGCAGCGGCACACCCGTGATCGGCAGCACGGCGACGACGCCTCCGATGTTCACGAGCGCTTGGATCGTGAGCCACGACACGATCCCGACGGCGAGGAGCCTGCCGTACATGTCGTGCGCCCTGAACGCGATGGAGATGCCGACGATCGCGAACAGGGCGAAGAGCGCCACGACGATCGAGGCACCGGCGAACCCCGTCTCCTCGCCGATGATGGCGAAGATGAAGTCGGTGTGGGCGTTCGGCAGCCACGACCATCGCGCCCTGCTCTGGCCGAGGCCCACGCCGAAGAAGCCCCCCGTGCCGAGGGCCACCATGCTCTGGACCGCCTGGAGGCCGGACCCCTGTGCATTGGCGAACGGATCGAGGAACCCGAGCAGGCGAGCCTTGCGATAGGGCGCCGACATGGCGAGCGCCGTCATGGACAGCATGCCGATGGCACCGAGGCCGAAGACGTACCTGAGCGGCACGTTCGACACCGCGAGCATGACGAAGGCGGGCACGACGATCAGGAGCAGGCTGCCGAAGTCCGGCTGTGCCAACAACAGCACGCCTGCGATTCCGATGATGGCCGTGAGCGGAGCGAGGACGTGGCCGAGACTCTCGAGCAACTCGCCCTTCTTGGCGAGCACCGCCGCCAGGAGCGACAGCACGGCGAACTTCGCGAACTCCGCAGCCTGGATCGTCAGCGGGCCGACCTCGATCCAGCGCATGGCCCCACCCCTCGACGAGCCCGCTGCGAGGGTGATGACGAGGGCCACCATCGTCGCCACGTACAAGGGCAGCGCGGCCCGCTGCCAGATGCGGTACGGCACGAAGGCGGCGACGACGAGTGCCCCCAACCCGAGCCCGACCCACAGGATCTGCCTGGTGAAGAGCTCGAACTGGTCACTACTGGCCTTGATGGACGCGACCGACGATGCCGAGAGCATGGCGCCGAGCCCGATCGTCAGCAGCATGGCGACCACCACGATGAGGAACACGGACCGCCGCGAGTGGGAGCGATGCCTGCGCGAGCCTGCCGAGGTGCGGATGCGACGGGGGATCGTGTCGGTCATGCGGCGGATCCCCCCAGTCGTTCCACGAGGGCCCGGAAGGCAGCGCCACGAGCCTCGTACGAGCGGAACTCGTCGAAGCTCGCACATCCGGGTGACAGCAGGACCGTGTCACCCGGCTCGGCGATGGCCACGGCCCTCTCGAACGCCTCCTCGAGACCGGAGGCGACCGCGACCACTCCGGGCGCCCGATCGGCGATGACGGGACCGGACTCGCCGAAGGGGATGAGGGCCTTCACCGGCGAGGCGCAGGCGAGCGGGGTGAGGTCGAGGCCCTTGTTCCTCCCACCTGCCAGCAGGATCACCGACGGAAAGGCGGCAACTGCGGCGAGGGCGGCATGCGGGTTGGTGGCCTTGGAATCGTTCACGTACGCCACGCCTCCGATCGTCGCCACCAGCTCCCTGCGATGCGGTCCCGGGTGGAAGCGCGCGATGACCTCACCGATGCCCTCCGTGTGGCCCCCCATCGCTGCGGCGATGGTGCCGGCGACGACGAGGTTGAAGCGGTAGGTGTCGTCGACGTGCGGCGCACGGTACCGGTCGCCACCGATCACGACCGTGTCGCCATCGACGCCATTGCCACCCTCGGGGAGTCGGGATCCCGAGCACGGGACGGTGCGGCACGTGGCACGACGGGCGAGGGTTGTGACGATCGCGTCGTCGGCGTTGTAGGCGAGGACGGCGTCGTGCGGGGCAGTGGCGAAGATCAGGGCCTTCGCATCCGCATAGGCCTCCATCGACCCGTGCCAGTCGAGATGGTCCTCCGCGATGTTGAGGAGGGCACATGCTCGGGGCGCGAGGGGACCCATGAAGCGGAGCTGGTAGGACGACAACTCCAGCACGAGCACCTCGGCATCGTCATCCCGCAGTGCCGACACGGGCGTGCCGATGTTGCCTGCAGCGAGGGCATCGATCCCCGACGCCCGCAGCATCGCGGTCGTCACCTCCGTGACGGTCGTCTTGCCGTTGGTGCCGGTCACCGCGGCGAAGGGGATCGTGAGGCGCTCGAGCCCGAAGCCCGCCTCGGTGACCACGTCGATCCCACGTGCGATGGCGTCCGACAAGGGCGGCTGGGACTCGGCGAACCACGGGCTCGTGATCACCCTGTCGATGCCATCGAGGAACGACGCGTCCCACGTCCGCGGCAGGACCGTCGCGTCCGCTTCGAGTCCCGAAGGCGCCCCCGGATGCTCGAGGTCGAACAGCACGACGTCGCCACCCTCGTCGTGCGCCCTGGATGCGGCGTCCGCCAGGCCCCGGAGGCTCGAGCCCACGACGAGGTACCTCATGGCACGATCGACCCCGGATCGCCCACCCAGTCCGCATAGAACAGGCCGATGCCGATCGCGGCGAAGATGCCGGAGATGATCCAGAAGCGGATGATGACGGTGGTCTCGGGCCAGCCCTTGAGCTCGAAGTGGTGATGGATCGGCGCCATGCGGAAGATCCGCTTGCCGAACCCCCTGAAGGAGATGACCTGGAGGATGACCGACACCGTCTCGATCACATAGAGGCCACCGAGGACCACGAGCAGGAGCTGGGTGTTCGTCAGGATGGCGAGGGCTGCCATTGCGCCACCGATGGCGTGCGAGCCGGTGTCCCCCATGATGATCTTCGCCGGCGCGGCGTTCCACCACAGGAAGGCGAGCACCGCACCGAGCAACGCGGCCGAAAAGATCGCGAGGTCCAACGAACCGTCGACCTCGTAGAACGAGGGGTTCCTCGACTGCCAGAACGCGATCAGCACGAAGGCGCCGAAGACGAGCGCGCTCGAGCCCGCGACCAACCCGTCGAGCCCGTCGGTGAGGTTCACGCCGTTCGCCGTCGCCGTCAGCATGAACAGCACGAGCAGGAAGAAGAGGAACGGTCCCAGGTCGATGCCGAGCGGCCTGACGAAGGACAGCTCGGTGCTGACGCCCGCCCTCGTCGCTCCCCATGCGAACACCGCGGCGATGAACAGCTGACCGCTGAACTTCCACCCCTTCGACAATCCCTCATTGCGCTTGCGTGCGTATTTGACGAAGTCGTCCGCGAATCCGATGAAGCCCATGCCGACCAGCGCGAGCAGCGCGAGGAGCGCCTTGTCGTCGAGCGGCTGGGCGGCGAAGCTGAAGCCATCGCCGAACGTGAAGACCTTGTAGTGGGCGAGGAGATAGCCCATTGCCGCACCCGCGATGATGACGATCCCGCCCATGGTCGGAACACCCTGCTTGTGGAGGTGGCCTGCGACCTCGGACTGGATGAACTGACCGATGTTGCGGCGCCTGAGGTACCGCATCGCGAGCGGGGTCCCGAAGATGACGATCAGGAAGGCGAATGCAGAGGACAGGAGGAGGGAGATCACGTCCCGAGCTCCTCGATGAGGTCGAGGGCGAGGCGTTCGAGTCCTGCTGATCGCGATGCTTTGACCAACACGACGTCTCCCGGCTCCACGATGGCGTGCAGGGTATCCGCGGCCTCCCCCAAGTCCGCGGCATTCACCACCAGGTCACGGGCCCCCAGGGCATAGCCGTGGTCAGGGCCGACGACGATCAACGTGGTGAACCCGAGCGTGCTCGCAAGGGCACCCATCGTCCGGTGCTGGTCCTCGCAGACGTGGCCGAGCTCGGCCATCGGGCCGAGGACGGCGATCCTCGCACCGCCCTCCATCGCGGCCACGGTGCGCAGGGCGCCCGCGACCGACTGGGGGTTCGCGTTGTACGCATCGTTGACGATGGTGAAACGGCCCGTGTGGACGTCCATCCGCCAATCCGAGCCGGTGGACGCCGACATGCCCTCGATGCATCGTTCCACGTCGAAGCCGAGCGCGGTCGCGACCCCCAGCGCGGCGGCGGCGTTGAGGGCCTGATGGGCGCCCGCCACCGACAGGGTGACCCGATGCGCTCCTCCGGGATGCTGCAGGGTGAACGTCGGGTACCCGTTGGCGTCGAGGCCGAGGTCGTCCACCGAGACGTCACCGTGCCCCATGCCGAAGGTGATCGTCGTGATCCCCGATCCCCGGTGGAGCCTCGGTTCGTCTGCAGGGAGCACGGCGATGCCACCGGTGTCGAGCATCTCCACCAGCTCGTACTTGGCATCGGCGAGGCCGGCTTCGGACCCGAACGTCTCGAGGTGGACGACACCGAGGTTCGTCACGACGGCGACATCGGGGCGGACGGTCGGCCCGAGCCACCTGATGTGCCCCCGCCCCCGTGATCCGACCTCGAGGATGAGCGCGGTCGCGGTGTCGGGTGTCGACAGCACCGTCAGGGGCACGCCGATCTCGTTGTTGAAGGATCTCCGGGACGCCCATGCCCCCTCGATGCCGGATGCCACGAGGTCCTTCGTCGAGGTCTTGCCCGTGGACCCCGTGATGGCGACGACGGGGATCTCGAGCTCGGAGCGCCTCAGCGACCCGAGCCGCAGCAGGGCCTCGACCGTGTCGGGAACCTCGATGCGTGGGACGACGTCGCCGACCCAGGGGCTGGTCGGGTCGACCACCACACCGATCGCGCCCGACCCGACGGCGTCCGAAGCGAAGCGGTGTCCATCGAAGCGCTCGCCATCGATGGCCACGAAGAGGGCTCCGGCCATGTCCTCCCTCGTGTCGGTCGAGACACGCACGATCCTCTCGACACCCTCCCCCACCAGCCTGCCGCCGATGGCGTCGGCGACGTAGGTGAGCGTCCAGCCCAGACCTCCGTCGCGTGGATACGGGGTCCGTGGGCTCACGGTGTCCGCCATCCCGCCGCCAGGAGCGCCTCGGAGGCCACGAGGCGGTCGTCGAACGGGAGGACCTCGTCGCCGACTTCCTGGCCCTGCTCGTGGCCCTTCCCGAGGATCATCACGATGTCGCCGGGCGCGGCGAGGTCGATGGCCAGGTCGATGGCCTCTCTGCGGTCGAGGACCGTGCGCACGTCGGCCGACGGCACACCCTCGGCGCCACTCCTGACCTGGGTCGCGATCGTCGAGGGATCCTCCGATCGCGGGTTGTCCGTCGTCACGATGACCAGGTCGGCGAATCGGGCGGCTGCCTCCCCCATGGCGGGGCGCTTGGCGACATCGCGATCGCCGCCAGCACCGACGACCGCGATCACCCTCCCGTCGGCCGCACGTGCAATCGAGGCCAGGACGGTGGCGACCGCCTCGGGGGTGTGGGCGTAATCGACGATCACGGTGAACGGACCGTCATGATGGACGACCTCCATCCTCCCCGGGACGGAGGTGAGCGAGCTGAACCCCTGTGCGATGGCGTCGAGATCGACGCCATCGCACAGAAGCAGGCCCGCCGCGACGAGTGCATTGCCGACGTTGAAGATGCCGACGAGCGGAAGGTGCACGCCGACGGTGCCCTCGGGCGACGTGAGGGTGAAGCTCGTGCCCGTGGCCGTCGACCAGATGTCCGACGCCGAGATGTCCGCGCCACCCTCGATGCCGGCGGTGACCACATCGAGCTCGGTCATGGCGGCGATGCGCCGCCCCGCGTCGCCGTCGATGTCCACGACCGCCCGCGAGGAACGCTCCGGGACGAAGAGCCCGAACTTCGACATGAAGTACGACTCCATGTCGCCGTGGAAATCGAGGTGGTCCTGGCTCAGGTTGGTGAATCCGACCGCGGTGAACCGTATGCCGTCGGCCCTGTGGAGGTCGAGGGCATGGGAGGACACCTCCATCGCGACCGAGGTCACACCGGCGTCCCTCATCCTCGCGAGCAGGCGCTGGAGATCGGACGACTCCGGCGTCGTGCGCGCCAGGGGGATCGGATGGCCGTCGTAGCGGGCGCCCAGCGTGCCGATCACTCCCGCCGATCGGCCGTCGGCACGCCACGCGGCCTCGCAGAGGTGGGTGACCGTGGTCTTCCCGTTGGTGCCCGTGACGCCGACGATCGACAGCGTGCGATCCGGCTCCCCGTGGACGGTGCGTGCCGCCACTGCCATCGCCTCACGGGTATCCGGCGTGACGAGCTGGGGGATCGGTGACTCGACGAGGTGCTCCACCAGTGCGCCGACCGCCCCCCGGCGGCCGATGGAGGGAACGAACACATGTCCGTCGTGACGGGACCCGGAGATGGCCACGAACAGCGTTCCCGGCCCGACCTCCCTCGAATCATGGGTGACGTCGACCACCCGGAGGTCAACCGCCCCGTCGGGGGCATCGACGCCCAGGGCGGATGCGACCTGCGCGAGTGTCGCAGCCATCGGCTACTCCCGGTCCGGGGCGACCCCGAGCTGGTGGAGCGCATTCTGGGTGACCTCGGCGAACACCGGGGCCGCCGATGCGCCGCCGAGGGCCAGGTCGCTGCCATCCTCGAGGGTGCCGGTCGGTGCATCGAGGACGACCACGACGACGATCCTCGGGTCATCGAGCGGCGCCATCCCGATGAATGAGGCCATGGTCTCTTCGGAGTACTCGCCCTTCTCGACGTCGAACTTCTCGGTGGTTCCGGTCTTCCCGCCGGCCGTGTAGTCCGACATCTGGGCCCTGCGGCCCGTGCCGTCCTCGGCATCGATCACGCGCCCGAGCATCGACCGCATCGTGACCGCCGTGTCCCTCGACAGGACCGTCCTCGTCCTCGGCTTCGTCGCGATCCGCTGTCCGTCGGGCCGGATGATCTCGCTGACGAGATGCGGTTCGATCAGCACACCGTCGTTGGCGATGGCCGAGTAGACGGCGGCCATCTGGAGCGGGGTCGTGCCCACGGCGTACCCGATCGCGATGGAGGAGCCGCTGGTCACGTTCCACTGCGACGTCGGATTGAGCTGCCCATGGCGCTCACCCGCGATGTCGAGCGCCGTCGGCGCACCCAGGCCGAAGGCGGTGAGGTACTCGTAGTGGAGCTCGTCACCGAGTCGTCGCTGGATCTCGATCGTGCCGACGTTCGATGAACGCTTCACGATGTCGGCGACCGACATCCATGAGGGGTTCGTCCCGTGGTCCTCGTACTCGAACTCGCCGACGACGACCGACTTGGGGGTGTCGATCGGTGTGTCGGGCGTCACCACGCCCTCCTCGATGGCGGCCGCGACCGTCACCGCCTTGAGCGTCGATCCCGGTTCGTAGATGTCGGCGACCGCGCGGTTTCGGAGTACCTCCGCGTTCGCCTGTGACCGATCGTTGAGGTCGAGACCCGGCCAGCTCGCCATGGCGAGGATGGCGCCCGTGCGAGGGTCCACCGCCACGATGGAACCGCCCTTGGCGCCAGTTGTCTGGACAGCCCTCATCAGGCCCTGCTCGGCTGCGAACTGCACCTCGCGGTCGATGGTCGTGACGATGTCCGCTCCCGGGACCGCCGGGTCCAGCAGGACCTGGCCCTGGGGGATGGCCCTGCCCTCGGGATCGCGCTCGACGATCAGCCTGCCGGGCTCGCCCTCGAGCTCGGAGTTGAACGTCTGCTCGAGTCCCTCGATGCCGTCGCCGTCGTCGAATCGGGTGAGCCCGATCGCCTGGGCCGCGACGCTCCCTGCCGGATAGACCCTGAGTGGTTGCTCCCGATAGAACACACCCGAGAGATCGTGGTCCTCCACGATGGCCATGATCTCGTCCTTGCGGCGGGTGTCGACCCGCATCGCGATCTCGGCATACCGACGCCCTTCGTCCCTTCCGGTGACGAGCTCGGCTTCCAGTTCGCCCCAGGAGGTGTCGGCATAGGGAGCGAGGATCGCGGCGGCCTCCCTCGGATCGTCGAGCATCGTCGGGTCGACCACGACGTTCCAGCCGTCGATCGTCATCGCGAGCTCAACGCCGTCCCTGTCGTAGATCGTTCCCCTGCGGGCATCGATCGCCTCCTCCCTGATGCGCTGGTCGAACCCGACGTTCGCGAGCTCCCACGCCTGTGCACCCTGGAGGTCGAACAGCCGATAGCCGATGCCTGCCCACGCGGACACCATCACGGTACCCACGATGAGGAGTCGGAGGTCCCCACGGGCCCAGATACGAGGCTTCACGGACGCGTCCCCACGCCTTCGTCGTCCCCGGAGATCCAGCCGCCAGCGTCCGGCCAGTTCTGCATGTCGTCCACTCCGATCTCAGTCGTGCATGTCCATCACGGTCGACGGCCGTTCAAGGCGCTGACGGGGGTGTCGAGCGCGGGCGGGGGCGCGACCTCCCGGGCACCCGTGACCAGGACGAGGGACCGGCGCTCGTCCGGCGTCGTCATGCCGATCCTCTCGGCCTCGCTCGCGATCCTCACCGGATCCTGGAGCTCGGCGATCGACAGTCGCAGGTCGAGCTGGCGGCTCTCCTCGAGTTCGATCGAGCGTTCGAGCCCGTCGAGCTCGAAGGCGGTCCTGTCGAGCGCGATCCTCAGGTAGATCATGGCGAAGAAGATGGCGATCACGAGGAAGGTGAAGAAGAGCAGGGGGACGATGCGAGGGCTGTGCCCTGCGGCACGCGTGGAGGACCTCCTCAGGCTCCTCGGGAGCGGGATCGACCGTGAGGTCACGATGGGATCCTCTCCGCGACGCGAAGGATGGCGCTCCGCGCCCTGGGGTTCGCCGCGACCTCGGCGTCGCTCGGGCGGATGGCGCGCCGCGTGAGGACGGCGACGTCGGGTGACGCACCACAGACGCACTGGGGAAGGCCAGGTGGACACGTGCACGTCGTCGCGTGGTCGCGGAAGGCCTGCTTGACGATCCGATCCTCGAGGGAGTGGTACGACATCACGACGAACCTCCCACCAGGGAGAAGATGATCGATGCCCGCGTCGATGGCCTCCTCGATCCCCGCGAGCTCGTCGTTGACGGCGATCCTGAGTGCCTGAAACGCCTTGCGGGAGGGATGCTTGGCTCGTCGAGCAGCAGCGGGAACTGCATCTGCGATGCAGCGTGAGAGCTCGGTCGTCGTGGTGAACGGACGATGCGCCACGATCGCCTGCGCGATCCTGCGAGCGAAGCGCTCCTCACCGTACCGGTCCAGGATGCGGGCGAGTTCGCCGACATCGGCGCCGTTGACGATCTCGGCAGCCGTGCGGCGAGCATCGGGGCCCATGCGCATGTCGAGCGGGCCCTCCGTGTGATAGCTGAAGCCACGCCCCGCGTCATCGAGCTGGTGCGATGAGACGCCGAGGTCGAGGAGGATTCCGTCCACAGCGGCAGGCACATCGCCGTGCCCGAGGATGCTCCCGAGGTCACGGTAGTTCCCCTCGACGACCACGAGCCTCGGGTCCCGGGGCGCCTGGCGGACAGCATCCGGGTCGCGGTCGATGCCGACAACACGAACGTGTGGAAAGCGACCAAGGAGTGCACGGCTATGCCCGCCCCCACCGAGGGTGCCGTCGACGATCCATCCCTCGGCCGCGGGTGCGAGCCAGGTCAGGACCTCGTCGACCATGACGGGGTCGTGGTACGGACGCTGCGATGTGGGCTGATCCATGGTCAGTCCCCCGGAGCGCTGGCGCCAACATGGAAGCGGGCGGAGTAAGGGGCCTCCCGATTGGCATCCGGGGGACTGACCGCGGGCCAGTCCGGTCGAGCGTGTCCGTGTCCGTCATATCCCGTCCTCCGACAGGACTTCCTGGATGTCCGCGTAGTAGTCGTCGGCCTCGGTGGCCACCGTCGACCACGTGGCGGTGTCCCAGATCTCGATGTGGTCGGCGACGCCGACCACCGTGACGTCCTTCGTGAGCCCTGCGTAGGTGCGCAGCGGTTCGGGGATCTGACAGCGTCCCGAGCGGTCGAGCATCTGGTCCGACGCCGACGCGAAGAACGAGCGTGAGAAGTTCCTTGCCCTCCGGTCGGTCCTCGGGAGCTTGAGGACGCGGGCGGCCTCGTCCTCCCATCGGCCCTCGGGGAAGACGTACAGGCATCGCTCCTGCCCCTTGGTCACGACACAGCCGGCCGCGAGTTCCGCGCGGAACTTCGACGGCATCACCACCCGACCCTTGTCGTCGAGGGAATGGCTGTACTCCCCTAGGAACATGCTTCGACGTCTCCATCATCATCGACATCTCCCACGGCGCCCCACTATGGCCCACTGTGACCCACTTGTCAACCATTTCGTGACACGTCGCTCCCCTCTGCCCCCTCTGCGGGATCGCGTCGGGTCGTGACGGTCGCGGCGGGAAGCGAGCGAAGTCGAGGGAGCAGCGTTTACCCTTCCGCGCACACCACGCGGGAGGCCCCCATGCACGTACTGGTCGCAACTGACGGAACGATCGACATCGATGTCGCCGCCGACTTCGCGGTCGCCCTCGCCGGGGACGGCGGCACCGCGACGGTCGCGACGGTCGTGCGTGTGCCACGTCAGCTCGTCGCCGAGCTCAAGGCCCAGTACGGGGACCAACCCCCTGTGTCGGCGGATGTCGACGCCGAGTACGTCGGGTCACCCAGGGTCGAGAACACGCTCGAACGCGGCTGGCCCGGCGATGATGCCCTCGTCGACCGCTACCTCGGGGACAAGCGCGTCGAGTACTGCAAGCCGGTCGTCGAGGCGATCCGCCTGCGCGGCGGGGCCGCACACTCCATCGTGCGCGAGGCGGACGACATCGATGAGACCATCCTCGCCCTCATCCCGGAGATCGGGGCCGACGTGATCCTCGTCGGCTCCCATGGCCACAACGCCTTCGCAGGGCTGCTCGGCTCCACGGGAGCCAAGCTCGTCAGGCGCTCACCCGTCCCCGTCCTCGTGATCCGCTGAGGGCCGACGCCGCCACCCGCGGTGACGGTGCTCAGAGGAACGGTTGCCAGGACACGTGCGGTGAGCCACCTGCGGCGACGATGACCCAGTCGAAGCGATCGGGCTGGGTGGGCATCCGCTTGAGGGTCAGGCCCGCTTGCGCTGGCGTGCGCCCTCCCTTTCGCGTGTTGCAGGTTCGACAGGCGGCAACGACGTTCTCCCATTGGTGCATGCCCCCCTGGGCCTTCGGGATCACGTGATCGACGTTCTCCGCCGAACCACCGCAGTACTGGCACCGATGCTCGTCGCGCATGAAGATCGCCCGCCGACTGAGGGGGATGGCCCTGTGGTACGGCACCGAGACGTACCGCCGCAGGCGCACGACCGAAGGCACGTCGAAGGCCCTCGACCCGGCATGCCACGACTCCCCGTGGCGGGCCACGAGATCGGCCCTCCCGCGCAGGACGAGCACGACTCCCCGCCTTGCCGGCACCACCGACAGCGGCTCGTTGCTGGCGTTGAGCACGAGGGTTCTGCCCACGGCCGGGAGGCTAGCAAGCCCACCCGTTGGCAGGTGCGGGGGCCGCGCCATCGGGGAACGTCCCGCGGCCGCGGCACGGCACCCGAGACCACCGCGGGAGACGCCACGAAGAGTCGGTGATTGACCACGCTTCGTGCCAATGGGATACTCCGTGTGACGCTCAGGAAGGCATCATGAAGATCGCGGGCTACGTGCGCGAGTCGAGGGGCAGGGTGCAGCCGGATACGGCGTTCGCGCAGTCGGAGCGGATCCGGCGGTGGGCGCTGGACACCGGCAACGATGTCATCGCCATCTGCCAGGACCACCACGGCGCGAACTCGCCGTCGGACCGTCCCGGCTATCGGGCGCTCGTCGAGATCGTGCGCTCGGGAGCCGCCGATGCCGTCGTCCTCGCCACGCTCGACGCGCTCTCGTCCGACAAGGTCCTCCAGGAGATCATGCTCGAGGATCTCCGGATCGGGGGCGCCACGGTCGTGGCCACCGATCCCGACGACGTCGAGACGCTGCGCACCGGCGTCGAGGACCACGCCCGCATGATCGTGCGCGACATCGTCCACCGCGTCGCCGAGTACCGAGAGGCGTTCGGGCTCTCGGGCGAGGGCACGGGATCCGTCGACCCGTCCCTCCCGGAGCCGGGGCTCGACGACGGTGACGACGGTGACTACACCGATGTCGTCGTGGAACTGATCGCACCGACCCGCTGACGCCGCCAGCCGCGCACGACATCGTGGTCGACGCGGCTTGGGGGGCCTACATCGTGAGGGCGGACCACGTGGCCCTGGCGAGGGCGAAGGCCCTTCCCGCCCCGACGACCGCCGATCCGGCGACCAGCCTGCCGTCCACCTCGAGGACGATCATCACGATGTCGACGCCCTCGACGCGACGATCGTCGATCTCGACGACGGTCGCCTCCGGGGCATGGGGCTGCGCAAGCGTGGCGGTCGCCCGCACCACCGCGGACTCGACGCCGCCTTCCGAGGATGCCGCGGCCTGTCGCACGGAGGTGCCGTCACCGGCCGTCACGACGACGACGATGCCTCCCCTCCCCTCCTCGACCGACACGCTCGTGAGCCTGGGTACGGCCGACGAGGACACGGCTCCACCGTCCCGTTCGTCGGCCACGATCTGGGCCACCGCGGCGGGCACGGGTGCCACGGACGGCGAGGGGGCCTCGTCCGGTTCGGCAGCCTCCTCCGTGGCATCCATGGATGCCGCGGCATCGGCCATCGACATCTCCTGCACGGGCTCGGTGAGATCGATGACCTCGTCTGCCTCCGCGACGACGACCGCCCTGGCCTCGTCCGTCGTGTCCGTGGCCGTGGCCGTGTCCGTCGCCTCGTCGGACAGGTCCGGGACCGCAGCGACCTCGGCTCCGCCCTCGACCGCATCCACCTCACCCGGGAGGCGCGTGTCCGTGCCGAGCCCATGGGAGGTGAGCACGCGGCGAATGGCCCCGCCGACCGCCCGCTGGTCCGCGCCCTCCGCGATGCGGATGCGCAGTCCCGCCGGCTTGTCGTCGGAACCCTCGACCTCGGCGCCTTCGACGCCGGGGATGCTCAGCAGGTCGTCCTGCAGGGAGCGAGCGTTCACCTGTGCCTCCCCTCAGGCCGTCGCGATCAGGTCCGTCTCCTCCACTGAAGATAGGAAAGAAGGTCCTCCGGGACAAGGGTCATATCCCGGTGTCCGTAGGCAGTAGTCACCCTCCAGGCGACCACCTCCCGGTCGGGCACCGGCAGGAACGGCGGTTGTCGCCACCACCGCCTCGGGGTCAGCGCGAGCCACGCGCCGACCGCCGTCGGCCACAGCCAGGGCCGCAGTGCGACCGCGACGAAGGATCGGATTCCGAGCATCGGCGCAACGGTAGCCGTCGCCCGCATGTCGGTGGGCCGCATCCACCCGGGGGCGGCGCGGCACCCCGCTGCGGGCGGCGCCGTAGCCGAAGCCGTCCGGCGACGGTATCGTGCGCAGGCCGCAGCAGGACATGAGAGGAGGCGACGTGTCCCTGTCGCAGGACGACCTGGCGTGGTTCGGGACCCAGTACGAGTCGATCGCCGCCAACATCGAACGCGCCATCCAGGGCAAGCGACCCACGATCGAGCTCGTGGTGTCGAGCCTCGTCGCAGATGGACACGTCCTCATCGAGGACGTCCCCGGCGTGGGGAAGACCCTCCTCGCCAAGGCGCTCGCACGGTCCATCGACTGCTCCTTCCAGCGGATCCAGTTCACGCCTGACCTCCTCCCCTCCGACGTCACCGGCGTGTCGGTGTGGTCCAGGGAGCGCAACACCTTCACCTTTCGCGCGGGACCGGTCTTCGGGAACGTCGTCCTCGGCGACGAGATCAACCGAGCGAGCCCGAAGACGCAGGCTGCGCTCCTCGAGGCGATGGAGGAGCGACAGATCACCGTCGACGGCGAGACGCATCCGCTCGCGGCGCCCTTCATCGTGATCGCGACTCAGAACCCGATCGAACATGAGGGCACCTATCCGCTCCCCGAGGCCCAGCTCGACCGGTTCATGATGCGGCTCACCATGGGGTACCCGGAGCGAGCGAAGGAGCTCGAGATGCTCCAGACCCACGGCTCGTCGTCGAGCTTCGACGACCTCAAGGCGGTCGTCCACGCCGAGGACGTGGTCAGGATGTCGTCCATCGCACGAAGGGTCCACGTCGCCGACGTCCTGCGCGGGTACCTGATCGACCTGGCGGAGGCGACCCGGAACCACGCCGACGTCCTGCTCGGCGCCTCACCGAGGGCCACCCTCTACCTCCAGCGGGCCGCACGGGCCATCGCAGCTGCCGAGGGTCGTGACTATGCGAGCCCCGACGATGTCAAGGTGATCGTGGGCCCCGTCCTCAACCATCGGCTCATCGTGCGCCCGGACGCACAGATGAGGGGGATCACCGTGTCCGACGTCCTCGCGGAGGTCGTCGCGACCGTGCCCGTGCCGGGGACCAGGGTCGCACCCTGATGCCCACGACGCGAGGCTGGGCGGCGATCGGCGCAGCCCTCGCCCTCGCGGTGCTCTGGGGAACGTTCGGCGAGGACCTCCTCCTCGCCCTTGCCGTGTTCCTCGCCGCATCGGTGACGGGCGGATCGCTCTACGTGCGCCTCGCCACCCCGCGGCTCACCCTCGAGCGCCAGATCAATCCCGAACAGCTCCACGACGGTGAGAGGGCGCTCGTCGACATCCATGTCAGATCCGGCCGCAGGATCTATCGAGTGGCCGTCGAGGACCGCGTCCATGGCCTCGGCGCCGCCCGGTTCGTGGCGGATCGCATCGGTAAGGGCGACTCGCTCGCGGGCAGGTACGAGGTCGTGTGCCGCCCCCGCGGGGTCTACAAGGTCGGCCCCGCGAAAGTGAGCATCGGCGACCCCCTCGGATTCGTCGAATCGACGATGCTGTTCGGTGGATCGGGGCGGCTCGTGGTCTACCCCAGGGTCGAGCCGCTCGAGGGCGTCCCGACGGGTCGTGGCCAGGACCAGACGATCAACACGTCACGGGCCGCCTTCTGGCACAGCGGGGGCGAGGACTTCTTCACGCTCCGCGAGTACCAGCAGGGTGATGATCTTCGGAAGGTCCACTGGCCATCGTCTGCGCACAGGGACGAACTCATGATCAAGCAGCTCGAGATGCCGTGGCAGTCGCGAGCGTTCGTCGTCCTGGATCCGCGGGTGGAGCCCCACGCATCGGCGGAATCGTTCGAGCAGGCCGTGCGTGGCGCCGCGTCGACGCTCCGCCACCTGTTCCGATCCGGCTACACGCCCACCGTCTGGGCGGGCAACGGCAACGGGACCGTAGTGTCCAACGCCGAGGCCTACCGTTCGGCCATGGAGGAACTCGCGACGATCCATCCGTCGAGGGGGATCGACCTGCGTCGTCTCATCGGCAGACTGCGCCGCTCCGGCATGGCGGGCGGCGTGCTGGTCATGGTGACGGGCAGGCCCGATGACGCGGACCTCGCATCGTTCCAACTCCTGAGCCAGGACTTCTACCGCACCGTCGTGCTGTCGGTGTCCAATGGCGACGACGACGCGGTGTTGGGATTCGCCCGCCTCGGCGCCCTCGTCGTGAGGACGACCCCCGACGGGCTGTGGGGGGAGGCGTGGCGCAACGCAATGGAGCACGGATGGTCTACCGCTACGGCTGGATAGCCGGCATCGCCGGGATCGGGCTCGCCCTGTGGGAGCTCTCGTTCCTCCTGCGGCCGTCGACGTCGGGGACCCCCTGGCCCATCGCGATCCTCATCGCAACGCTCCTCGGGGCGGGCATCACATGGACGGCGATCGCCTATCGGGCCCACGCCATCGTCGTCATCGGTGCAAACGTCATCGCATTCATCATGACCGCGGGCCTCCTCGTCGCCCCCGAGACCCTCTGGATCGTGTTCCCGACGAGGGCGACGTACGACAGCGCCCTGTTCGAGCTCGAGCGCGCCTTCGAGATCATTCGCTACGGGGTCGAGCCGGTCCGGCCGGTACCGGGCCTCGTGATGCTCCTCGGGGGCCTGTTCTGGACGCTCGGGTTCCTGCTCGTGGCCGGACTCCTCAACCGCAGGCCCTACGTGGCCGTCCTCACGCCGCTCATCGTGGCGTTGCAGTTCGTGATCATCGACCGCAAGCCGCAGGGCCTGGCCCACTTCGCGGTGTTCGTCACCGTCGTCGCGCTGTCGCTGCTCGCGATCCGGATCGACGAGCGCGACAGCGGCACGGGAAGGCTCCAGCGGGTCGATGCAACGACGCGTCCCTCGCATCGTCCCTCCACCGCGATCACCGCACTCATGACGATGACGATCGTCGCCTCCGTGGCCGTGGTGGCGATCGCAGGCGAACGGGTGCCCGACGCCGGCCTCGTGACGTGGCGGTCGCCCGCCGGGTACTCGGATGCGTACTCGGGGTCGGCCTCCTACAACCCTTTCACGGACATCAGGGCAGGACTCATCAACCAGACGACCAATCCCCTCTTCAGGGCGGACATCGAGGGAGCGGACCCCGCGACCGTCCGGTTCCGCACCGTGACGCTCGATGAGTACCAGAACGGCCGATGGCAGACCGATCGTGTCCAGATCTATCCGCTCGACGAGGAGCCGTGGACGGCTCCCGAGCAGGCGTACCGAGGGGTCACCGACGAGGTCACCGCGACGATCCAGATCGAGAACCTCAGCCAGCCCTGGATGCCCGCTCCGCAGACCCCCGTCGCGGTGGCGGCTCTCGACCGGGACGATCAGGCTGCCATGCGGGTGCGCAGACTCGACGGGTCGTTGATGATCCCCGGCGACCTCACCTACGAGGGCATGGTGTACCAGGTCGTCGCCGAGGTCCCGAGGTACGACGGTCCCACGATCGCCGCCCTGGCACAGACGAACGAGGGGACGCTGAGCCCGCTGTTCGCCACGGCGCAGGAGCAGGGTCGCACGCTCCCTGACCTCACGGGCCTGCCGGAGGAGCTGGAACTCCCGGACGAGGAGTTCTGGCTCGAGTATCCCTACGACGACCTCGGGGGACGCGCCTTCGAGTCGTATGCGGAGCGGATCGTGGGGAACGTCGACACGAACTTCGAGAAGGCCATCGCCCTCGAGAACTGGTTCCGCGACAGCGGCGAGTTCGTGTACAACGACGAGGTGCCATCCGAGTACGCGACGTCGGACGTCCTGGCCTGGCTGACCGATGCCGACAACCCATACGCACGCAACGGCTACTGCGAGCAGTTTGCGACGGCCATGGCACTCCTTGCGAGGGCGGTCGGGGTCCCCAGTCGGGTCGTCCTCGGCTTCACCCCCGGGGAGGTCCTCAACGACACCAGGGTCCTGGTGACCGATCGCAATGCCCACGCCTGGGTGGAACTGTGGATACCCGCGTACGGTTGGATGGCCTTCGATCCGACACCGCGAAGCCGGTTTGCGGCGCCGACGGCGAACCAGAGCCTCGAAGCCGCACTCGGTTTCTCCCCCGTCGACTACCTCGACGAGATCCCAACGCCGAGCTTCGTCGACGCCGAGGGCGGCCAGATCGGGCCCGAGGGCAGGTTCGGGGGCATCGAGGACCGCGAGGGCGTCTTCGTCCCCTCTGGTGGCGGGACCGATGGCTCCTCGACGGTATTCCGGCTCCCCTCCTGGGCCCCCTTCGCATTGACCGCCATGGCGCTCCTCGTCGCTGCCGCCCTCGCCTCACCGATCGTGAAGTGGTTCCGCCGACGGAGGCTCGCACGGAGGCTCGCGTCGGGCGACGTGACCGCGGCGTGGGAGGACATCGTCGATCGTCTCACCGATCTGGGCGAACCCGTCGACCCCGCGCACACGCCGCTCGAGGCTGCTCGCGCCATCGACAGCGCCTTCGTCCCGCTCGCCGACGAGTATGGGAAGGCGCTCTACGGAGAGGGACCGCAGACCACAGCGGTCATCGAGAAGGTGACGAGCGCGAGGGAGCGTGCCGAGCAGCATCTCACGACCCGCTATTCGCGCCAGGAACGGCTGGTCGCGACCTACCGCCCGTCACGCCTGATCGCGCGATGGAAGGCGGCGACGCGACGCCGGGGTTCGGGCATGTAGGCGTCTCCACTCGCGGAGACGTCATCCTCTGGGTGCTGCGGGGCAACCAGCGTGCGAAGCGGTTCTACGAGATGGGTGGCTGGTCACCCGACGGCACGGAGCGCACCATCCGCACGAGGTCCGGCCACGCGCTCGAGGAGATCCGCTCGGGCAGATCGCCCACCGGTCGAGCTCAGCCGGTGGCGGTGTCGTCGAACTCCGAGCGCACGTCGTCCTCCACGCGCCGGATCATCTCCCTGAAGGACTCACGATCGAGCTCGAACTTCGTGACGTCGTCCTCGACGTCGGCCGCGATCGCGTCGATCTTGACGAAGAACGCGAGCTGGCCCTGCCGGAGCGCGTCGAGCAGCTCGTCGTCGTCACGGGCGATGGCGAAGATCGACTGCCCGTCGGTCACGAGTCGGACCGACGCGAGGTGGTCGTCCATGTCCCCCGTCCGACGCAGGTAGTCCCACGCGCGTCGCACCCGCTGGATCGAGAGGCCGTTGTCGAGCAGGCTCTTGACGACGCGGAGGCCGACCAGGTCCCGAAAGCTGTAGATGCGGCGACGGCCCGGACGTCCGTCCGTGGTCTGGAGCGAAGGCGTGATCAGGCCGACCTTGTCCCAGTAGCGAAGCTGGTGCGGTGTGCACGACGTGAGCTGACACGCCTGTGCGGCGGTGAAACCCTCCAAGACCCTTCTCCCTCTGCGTCTCCAAGGCGGGCGTGGAAGAGGTAGCCCGCTGTGTACTGTCGAATCCCGCCGCCCAGTCCTACTTCGTCAGGGACGAGGAAAGGGCATGTTAGCCCTCTCGTCTCCAACGTCGCTGGAGACGATCGATCACGTCGTTGACCCCTGCGGACTGGGCCCGATTGGATCTGGCCGTGATCGCGATCCATCCGGCCGATGCGACCATGACGAGGAACCCCACGCCGGCGATCGCCCACGATTGGGTGAAGGATGCGAACATGAGCACGCCTCCGGCGACGAAGAGCACGGCCGCGAGCCGGATCTTCCACTTGTCCCTGCCGGAGCGAACGGCCTTGCGGACGAGTTCGGCGAGCTTCGGATCGTCCTCATAGAGCTGGCGCTCGATCTCGTCGAGGATCTTCTGCTCGTGCTCGTTGAGTGGCATGTCGCTTCCCGTGGTTCGGACGGGTGGTTCCTTCCGACAGTATACCCGGGGGGATCGGCGCCGCCACGCGGGTTCTTGAGCAACGATTGCCGCCACCGACGAGTTCCGGCCCGCGCACCGTACGCTCGCCGCATGCGCACGATCCACCTGGTCCGGCACGGCGAGGTCGCGAATCCGAACCATGTCGTGTACGCCGACCTGCCCGGCTTCAACCTCTCGCCCCTCGGCGTCCGCCAGGCACACGCGGCCGCCGCACACCTCGCGAACCATCCGATCGACGCCGTGATCACCTCACCCCTTGCACGGGCAATCCAGACGGCCACGGCGATCGCTCGACGCCATGACCTCGAACCGATCGTGGTCCCTGCCCTGACCGAGACCGGCCAGTACCCGCACTGGACGGGCCACACCTGGGAGGACCTCGCGAACGAGTTTCCCGGACAGCTCGAGCGATATCTCGATGACGCCTCCACACTCGATGATGCCCACGAGACCGTGGCAGAGGTCGCGGATCGCATCATCGGCGCAGCACTGTCGATGCCCGCATCCGCCCTCGTCGTGGTCGGCCATCAGGATCCCCTCCAGGCCGCAAGGCTTTCGATGGTCGGCCGCCCACTCGCCGACCTGCTCGTCGATCCCCCTTCACACGCATCGGTGGTGACCCTCGTCTCGTCAGACGGGACCATGTGGCGCGAGCGGTCGTACTGGCAGCCTGACGTGCCCCACGCCGCGGCCGGGGTGTGACGTTCGGGGGTGACACCACACGGGGACCGCACGCCCCGCCCCCGGTGCAGGCTCGGCCCAATCGGCGGGGAACCGTTACACTCCCGGCACCAACACCACGTCGACACCACCGCGAGGTCACCTGTGAGCAGGCCAACGATCGTCAAGAGCGCACTGTTGGTCGCGGGCGTGTTCGTCGTGACCCTCATCGTGGGGTCGGTCATCTCCTCGAGCCCGTCCGACGCCACGGTCGCACAGGCGAGGCCACCGACGTCGGTCACGACGACCGAGCCGCCCCCCGAGGGCGTTGCCATCGTGCGACTCAGCAATGGGGTCTTCCGTCCCGCGAACCTGAAGCTCAACACCGCCGAGATCCAGATCGTCCAGTGGGTGAACGAGGACCCGCGGGAGTATGTCCTCGTATCGTCCGAGGGTGCGTTCGAGTCGCAGCCACTCGGCCAGGGCGACACCTTCGAGTTCGACTACTCGACACTCGACCCGGGCATCCATCGCTACAACGCGCTGATCGGCGCCCAGCGCATCCCCGGGTCTGTGGACACCCGTCCGGACCAGTAGCCCCTCCTGTGGGACGCCACGACATCGTCATCGGCTCGATCGCGGTCGGTGCGTCGGCGATCGGGGCGGTCGCCTTCCTCGCTGATCCCGGCGACGTGCCCACGGCATCAGCCCTCCTGATCGCGTCGGGCCTGCTCGTCCTCACCCTCGCAGGCCTCGCCGGGCTCCTGCTCGCGAGGGCCCCGTGGGGGCGATGGGTCCTCCTGGCGACGACCGTGGGATCCATGGTCCTCGGGTCCGTGGGCACCAGCCCGCTCACCTGGGCGACCGTCGCGATCGGCGGCGTCGCGCTCGTGGGGCTGCTCGGTCCATGGCTGCGA
Organism: uncultured Acidimicrobiia bacterium; assembly: GCA_963792405.1. Classification (GTDB taxonomy): domain Bacteria; phylum Actinomycetota; class Acidimicrobiia; order Spongiisociales; family UBA5794; genus SZUA-442. The sequence goes on along the minus strand of CAWBVU010000006.1, from coordinate 611,226 downwards.
TTGTGGATCCGCCATGGCCGCGTGGCCGATGCACCCAACGCCGTCGTGATCTCGCTGCTCGCCGCCGGCCCCGTCGCACCGCTCTACGTGGGGGTGTGCTGCTGGTCCACGCCCGCACAGTGGCCGCAGTGGACCGCGGCCTTCGTCACCCTCGTGTCGTCCGCCACCTACGGTCGCGGCATGCCGGTCGGTGTGTGGCTCCTGCGACTCCTCGTGCCCGTCGTCGGCATCGTCGCCGCGCTCACGACGGGAGGTGCAGGCGGCGCCATGATCGCCGTCGGGGCGATCGGCATCGGCGCCCTCGCCTGGACGCCGCAGGCACGGCGGGCGACGCGTGTGGTGGCCCCTGTGCTCCCCGAACCCGTTCGGAGGTCCGAGTGAGCGGTCTCCGACCATCCGACATCGCCGCCACGACCATCACGGCCGTCTTCGGCGTCATCACGGGGTGGATGCTCGCACGTGTCCCCGGCGCGGTCGTGGGCGGAATCGGTGGCGTCGCGTTCGGCCTTGTCGCGGGACGTGCGAACGTGAGACCCGCGATCACGATGACCGTCTTCGTGGGCGCAATGGCGGGTGCGCTGATCGGGGCGAGCATCGTCGAGACGATCTGCCTGCCGGATTCGTGTGTCGCCGTCGAATCCGTGGCCGCCGTGGTCGCCGGGGCGGGCTCGTTCCTCGGTGTCGGGCTGGTCGCAGCGCTGGTGACCAGGTCCTTCGACGAGTACCACGAGGCCGTCTCGGACGGCAGGGAGCCGCCGAGCCCCGGCTGCGAGGCCGAACCCGATGCCGGGGATCCCGACGCCGTGGATCCCGACACTGCGGAACCCGGATCCCCGGGGACCGGACGACCGGCATCGGACTGATCGCTGCGGCTCAGTCGTCCACCGCGGCGAAGATCAACGACACGTTGTGGCCGCCGAACCCGAAGCTGTTGGTCATGGCGGTCCGGACGGGCACCTCCCGTGCGACGTTCGGCACGTAGTCGAGGTCGCACTCGGGATCGGGATGCTCGTAGTTGATCGTCGGGGGGATCACCCCGTCCCTGGTGGCGAGGAGGCACACGACCGATTCGATCGCCCCTGCCGCACCGAGGAGATGGCCGGTCATCGACTTCGTGGAGGAGATGGGCACGGTGTACGCCGCGTCGCCCAGTGCGAGCTTGATCGCCGCCGTCTCCGTCTTGTCGTTGGCGGGGGTGGACGTGCCGTGGGCGTTGATGTAGTCGAGATCGCCGGGATCGAGGCCCGCGTCCTCGAGCGCGGACTGCATGGCGCGAGCGGCACCGGAGCCTCCCGGGCGCGGGAGCGTGATGTGATAGCCGTCCGCGGACATGCCGTACCCGACGAGCTCGCCGTAGATCCGCGCCCCCCTCGCCTTCGCATGCGCGTACTCCTCGAGAATCAACGCCGCCGCGCCCTCCCCCATCACGAATCCGTCACGTTCGAGATCGAAGGGGCGGGATGCTCCCTCGGGGTCGTCGTTGTTCGTGCTGAGGGCTCGCGCCTGGCTGAAGCCCCCGACGGCGAAACGCGTGATGCTCGCCTCACCGCCACCGGCGACCATGACGTCCGCGGCACCGCGCTTGATCACCTCCGCTGCGTCGCCGATGGCGTTCGCCGATGCCGCGCAGGCCGTGACCACGGTCGAGTTCGGGCCGTACAGGTTGAAGTCGATCGACACGACGCCGCCTGCCATGTTCGAGATGATCATGGCGATGCCCGTCGGGGACATGCGCGAGGGGCCGCGGTCGTTGAGGATCTGGAATTGCTGTTCGAAGGTCTCGACCCCGCCGATGCCCGTACCCGCCACGACCCCTGCACGCAGTGCCGCAGGGTCATCCTCCGTGTAGGAGATGCCGGCATCGTCGAGGGCCTGCTTCGTCGCAACCCAGAACAGTTGCGAACTGCGGTCGAGCCTTCTGGCGTCCTTGCGTGGCATGTACTGCTCGATGTCGAAGTCCTTCACCTCCGCACCGATCTTCGTGGGGATGTCGGAGACGTCGACCCGCTCGATCAGGGAGATGCCGCTCCGCCCGTCGACGATGTTCTTCCAGAAGGGTTCGACGCCGTTGCCGAGGGAGGTGACGGCGCCGAGCCCCGTCACGACGACGCGTCGGTCGCTTGCCACGGGATCAGCCGTTGAGCTTCGATGCGACGAGGTCGACCGCCTCGCCCACCGTCGAGAGCTGTTCGGCCTCTTCGTCGGGGATCTGGACGCCGAAGTTGTCCTCGAGGGCCATGAGGAGCTCGACGACACCGAGCGAGTCGACCTCGAGGTCCTCCTCGAACCGGGACTCCATGGTGATCTTGTCCGCGTCGAGGCCGAGCTCCTCGACCAGGAGTTCTGTCATCTTCGATTCGATGTCTGACCGTTCCATGGCTCTCGCCCTCCCTGATTCAGAGCGCCAGGCCACCGTCGACGACGATGGTCTGGCCCGTGATGTACGACGCCTCGTCCGAGGCAAGATAGCCAACGACGGACGCCACTTCCTCCGGCCTGCCGAGCCTGCCGAGGGAGATCTGCTCGACCGCTCGCCCCACGACGTCATCTCCCAGGGCGTCGGTCATGTCGGTGGCGATGAATCCGGGGGCGACCGCATTGACCGTGATGCCCCTCGAACCCACCTCCTTGGCGACGGACTTCGTGAATCCGATCACGCCGGCCTTCGATGCGGCGTAGTTGGCCTGTCCCGCATTCCCCGAGACGCCCGATACGGAGCTGATGTTGATGATGCGTCCGTGCCGCGCCCTGAGCATCGAACGAAGGGCCGCCTTCGTGCACAGGTACACCGAGGTGAGGTTCGTGCCGATGACGCGGCTCCACTGCTCCTCGTCCATCCGGAGGATGAGGCCGTCGTCCGTGATGCCCGCGTTGTTGACGAGGACGCCCACAGGCCCGAGCGACTCGGTCACGGTCGAGAACATCGTCGCCACCGCATCGGCGTCCGACACATCGGCGGCGACGGCGATCGCCGCGTCCTCCGGCGGCGACGATGTCATCGACGACCTGGTTCGCCTTGTCCGCGTTCGACGAGTAGTTGACCCCCACCGGATGGCCCCGACCGGCGAGCTCGAGGGCGATGGCGCGACCAATGCCCCTGGATCCGCCGGTGACGAGCGCGACATCCGGCATCAGCGGAACAGCGCCTGTTTCGCCATGATCATCTCGAGGGCGGTCTCCTCGGGCTCGGGGAGCTCATCGTCGATGACGGCGATCGGATCGACCCTGTCCCCCCACTCGTAGGCCACCGCACCCCACGTCAGGCCCGCACCGAACGCGACGAAGACCAGCTTCGATCCCGGCGTGATGCGTCCGTCCTCGATCGCCTCGGTGAGGGCGATCGGAATGGTCGCCGCAGAGGTGTTGCCGTACTTGTGGATGTTCGCGAACACGCGGTCCTCGGAGGCGCCGAGCCTTCGCCGTACGGCGTCGATGATCCGGATGTTGGCCTGGTGCGGAATCACCAGGTCGACCTCGTCGAGCGACCAGCCAGCCCGTTCGGCGGCCTCGATGGTCCCGTCGCCCATCCGCACGACCGCGTTCTTGAAGATCTCTGCCCCGTCCATCACGATGGCGACCCTGGAGTCGGTGCCCGAGAAGTCCGTGCCCATCCCTGTGGCCGTCAGCGCCTCGGCCCCTGCACCGTCGGACCCGAGGGAGATCCAACGCAGGCCTGCGTCGTCCTCGGTCGCCTCGACCACCACCGCTCCGGCGCCATCGCCGAACAGCACGGCCGTCGATCGCTCCTCGACGTTGAGATACGCCGAGATGCGTTCCGCCCCGATCACGAGGGCCGTCCTCGCCTGGCCCGAGGCGATCAGGCCCTGGACGAGCGACAAGCCGTAGAGGAACCCCGAGCATCCGGCGTTGATGTCGGTCGCCGCAGCGTGCGTGGCACCGAGCTTCGTCTGGACGTAGCACGCAGCCGCGGGGATCTGGCGGTCAGGCGTGCACGTGGCGACGATGATGTAGTCGATCTCGTCCGCGGTGCGACCCGCCGCCGCGAGGGCACGCCTCGCAGCGAGCGTGGCCATGTCCGAGGTGCTGACGTGGGAGACCCTGCGCTCCTTGATGCCCGATCGAGAGGTGATCCACTCGTCACTCGTGTCGACCACGGACGCGAGGTCGTCGTTCGTCAGCACGGCTTGGGGGACGCACTTGCCCCAGCCGGTGAAGATCGCGTTGGTCATGTCCTTCCCTTCCCTGAGGGGGTCATCATACGGAAAGCTCCTCCGCGACGGTGCGGGCGTCGGCGATGGACGAGACCACCTTGACCGTCGCGTCCGGCACCGTGCGCTTGGCGAGCCCCGCGGTGACGTCCCCCGGGCCGACATGCACGAAGGTGTCAACACCCGCCTGCGCCATGGCCTCGAGGGACTCCGCAAACCTCACCGGCGACGTCAACTGCTCGGCGAGTTCCTCTGCGGGATTCGTCGAGACCTTCGCAGTGGCGTTCGTGTAGACGGCGACGTCCGGTGTTCGGAATGACGCCGACGCGAGCGCCCTGGACAGTCGGTCGCGGGCCGGGGCCATGAACGGTGAATGGAACCCACCCGCCACCTTGAGGACGATCGCCCTGCGGATGCCGAGCTCCCTGGCATTCGCCTCGAGCCACTCGAGGTCCTCGAGACCGCCGGCGACGACGATCTGGCCCGGGGCATTGATGTTCGCCACATAGAGGTGCCCACCGTCGGCCCTTCGACCCGCGGCGACCGTTTCGGCGGTCGCGAGGTCGGCGCCGAGGAGTGCCGCCATGCCCGACGCGCTCGACGACGCAGCCTCGGACATGGCCCTTCCCCGTTCGGCGACGAGCTCGAGGCCCTCGAGGAAGCCGATCGCTCCCGCCGCCGCGAGTGCGGTGTACTCCCCGAGCGAGTGGCCCGCGATCGCCGATGGGCGGGCGTCGACGAGCCCACGGAACGCCTCCCAGAGGGCGAACGACGTGACGTACAACGCCGGCTGGGCACGCTCGGTGGCCGTGAGCGCCTCCTCCGGACCGTCGGCGATCATCGCATCGACGTCCCATCCGAGGACATCCGTCGACGCGGCGAAGAGGTCGCCGCGATCCGCCCGGACGTCCGGGACCATCCCGACGGTTTGGCTCCCCTGACCGGGGAACAGGACTGCATAGCTCATGGTGTGCGCCGAACTCGGTTGGGGCCGAGACTCTGACTCCGGCTCCGCCGAACGCGTTTCACGTTCCGCCGACGGGAGCGATCGAGCGCTCCGCGAGGTACTTTCGGATGTTGCGGACGGCCTGTGCGATGCGCTGGTCGTTCTCGACCAGCGCGAACCGGACGTGTTCGTCGCCGGAGGGGCCGAATCCGATGCCGGGGCTCACGGCCACCTGGGCGTTGTCGAGCAGGTCGAGGGCGAACTTGAGGGATCCCATGGCGCGAAGGGGCTCGGGGATGCGGGCCCACACGAACATCGTGGCGTGGGGCGACTCGATCTCCCAACCCGCACGATTGAGGCCCCCCACCAACGTGTCGCGACGGGCCCGGTACACCTCGACCACCTCGTCGATGTAGGCGTCGTGGTCGTTGAGTGCGATGATCGACGCGATCTGGATCGGTTGGAACGTTCCGTAGTCGAGGTAGGACTTGAGCTGGGCGAGCGCTCCGACGATCTCGTGGTTGCCGACGACGAACCCCACCCTCCAGCCGGCCATCGAGTGCGACTTCGAGAGCGTGTACAGCTCGACGGCGACCTCCTTGGCGCCGTCGACCGACAGCAGCGACGGTGGCCTGTAGCCATCGAAGGCGATGTCGGCATAGGCGAAGTCGTTGACCAGCATGACGTCGTTGCGGTGCGCGAAGTCGACCAGACGTTCGAAGAACCCCGTGTCGATGGTGACCGTGGTGGGGTTGTGGGGGAACGACGTCAGGATCACGCGGGGCTTCGGCCAGGAGGTCCGGAACGCCGCGGTGAGCCGGTCGAAGAAGTCCGCGTCGGTCGACAGGTGGACCCTGCGCACCTCCGCACCCGCGAGCACGGGCGCATAGAGGTGGATCGGATAGGACGGCTCGGGGACCAGAGCGACATCGCCGGGCTGGACGAGCACCCACATGAGGTGTGAGAGGCCCTCCTTCGCACCGATCGTGTTGATGACCTCCGTGTCGGGGTCGAGGGCGACGCCGTGGGCCCGCTGATACCGATCGGCGACGGCCCTGCGCAGGTTCGGGATGCCCCTCGACGCCGAGTACCCGTGGTTCTTGCCCTGCGTCGCCGCCTCGACCAGCTTGTCCACGACTCCCTTCGGCGAGGGGATGTCGGGGTTCCCGAAGCCGAGGTCGATCACGTCGATGCCGGCCCGCCTCGCCTCGAGCTTGCGCTGGTTCACCTCTGCGAAGACGTAGGGCGGGAGGTTGTCGATGCGCCGGAACTGCATGGCATCAACGATAGGGCGCAGCGGCGGAACGGTTGCGCCTTGTCAGCGCGGCAGCATCCTCGTGACCACCGACGGCACGATCTCGACGCCCCAGGCGACCACGCTCCTCACGAGATCGAGCGAGTCGATCGATCCGTCCCAGTGCTCGAAGACGAGGTGGGCCTCCGGCCCGTTCAGCATCTGGTCGAGAGCCACGGAGATCAGCACGATGTCGTCGATGCGACCGAGCCCGATCACGAAGTCGGGAATGAGGTCGATCGGCGACACCACATACCCCAGGACCAGCCCGAGCGCCACTTTGCGCTTGATGGGGACTCGCGGGTCCCGCAGGAGCCTCGTGATCAGCTTCACGAGGTTGGGGATCAGCAGCGCGGCCTCGAGTGCGAGCTCTCGATAGGTCCGGGGCGGCGCCGGGACGCGTTGGTCGATCGGCTCGAATCCGCGGTCACCCGTCGCGTCCACCATCCATGCCTCCCGCGGCCATCACCGCCGCACCCACCGCCCCGGCATCGGCGCCGAGCCCTGCGACCTGGACGGTAGGCGCGATCCGGTGGTTTCCACCGTGCAACGAATCGGCGAGGACGCGCCGTGCGGGCCCCACGATGGACTCGCCGACGGACCCCAACCCACCACCAACCACGATGAGCTCGGGATCGAAGATGGCCGCGAGGTCGGCGAGGCCCTCGCCGAAGGCCCGCCCGACCTCGGTCACGAGGGCTCGGGCGGTCTCGTCACCCGAGTCCGCCGCCGCGATCACGTCCGGACCGGTCACGAACCCGTCACCGATGGCATGGGCGAGCGACCCGGAGGGGTTGGACGCGATGACCTCACGGGCGAGCCTCTCGAGGGCGGGGCCCGAGGCGAGCGTCTCCCAGCACCCGCGCTTCCCGCAGTCGCACAGGTGGCCACCGAGGTCCACACGCATGTGCCCCCACTCGCCCGCGAACGAACCTCCCCGATGGAGGCGACCCTCGATGGCGATGGCACCGCCGATCCCCGTGCCGAGGGTCACGAGGATGACGTTGCGGTATCCCCTCGCCACGCCGAGCTCGAGCTCGCCGAACAAGGCCGTGTTCGCGTCGTTGTCGACCACGACGGGCACACCGAACCGCTCCTCGACCGCGTCCCCGATCCGCAGGTCGTGCCCCGACACATGGGGTCCCCACACGAAGGTGCGGTCGGGCACGGACACGAGGCCCGCGATGCCGACGCCGATCGCCGTCTCCGTGCCGTCGGCGACCCGTGCGATCGCGTCGAGGATCGCGTCGATCGTCGCGACGCCCCTGTCGATCGTCACGAGGGACCGTTGTGCGACCTCGCGGCCGACGACCCGCACGGCGAGGGACTTCGTTCCACCGAGGTCGACACCGATCACGCTCATCGCGACACCGTATCAGCCGCCGTGCCCGTCCGGGGGCCCACCCGTCACTCGACGGGAACGTGCTGGGGGGCGTGGGAGTCGTCGTCGTCGGGCGCAGGGCGCACGACGGCCACGACGCCACCGACGAGGGCGGCGACACCGGAGACGACTTCGAAGGCCGCTTTGGTGAAATGGATCGTGGCGTTCCTGGTGCCGTCCACAAGCGGACCGAGCGGCATCCCCTTGCCCTGGTCGCCGCGTTGCCGGTCGTCGCCGCTCATCTGCGGACCTCCGTGGTGAACGTGACCCTCAGGTCGCCGTTCTCGAGCTTCGCCCTCGTGATGGTCCTGCGCTTGAGCGAGTCGGGGAGGACGAGGGACCTGCGATAGGCGTCCACGGTGATGAACAGCTCGTCGTCGTGGCGCATGACATCGACCTGCTCCCTGTCGGCGAGCGGTATCGGCAGGACCAGGGCGACGTCGTCGGACCCCTCGACCGCCTCGATCCTGATCGGGAGGACGTTCGAGAGCCTTCCCGTCGGGTCGACGTCACCGTAGAGCTCCTCACCGACGATCCTCAGCCGCGCCTGGCCGACCATCTCCTGGTCGAAGAGCCGAAGGCGCCGGACGTCGATCCCGTTGAAGCCCTCCTCGACCATCTCGAGATATCCCTTCTGGACGTCGCGCCATTCGGCGAAGTACGGATCGCTCACGACGTCGGGGAGCACACGGTTGACGATGGCGGCGTCGACCCCGTAGCCGAAGAGCCCAAGGTAGGTGTAGGTGCGCCGCGCCTCGGCGATCACCATCTTCTCGGGATTCATGACGAGGCGCGCCGTCGTGATCTCCGGATCCGAGAGGAGCTCACGTATCCCGTCGAGGCGCTCGTAGAAGCGCTCCACCGCGGCGAACACCTTGTCGTTGGCGATCGGCATCGACGAGACACGGTTCATCACCGGACGCACCACCTTGGCGACCCTGCGCGACACCGGGAACATCTTCTCCATGTACCACGACATCACTTCCGGGAGGCTGAGGAGCCTGAGCGTCTCCGCGGTGGGTGCGCAGTCGACCACGATGACGTCGTACTCGCCGGATCGTGCGTGGTCGCGCACAGCGGCGAGCGAGAAGAGCTCGTCCATGCCGGGGAAGACGGTCAGCTCCTCCGCCTCGATGCCGGTGAGGCCTGACCAGTCGAAGAGCTCGGTCAGATGGTCCCTGACGTCACCCCAGGCCTCCTCGAGTCGCCGTTGCGAGTCGATCTGCTGGCCGTCGAGACGATCGGAGATCGCCGTGGGGGCGTCACCGAGGTCGGCATCGAACGCATCGCCCAGGGAGTGCGCGGGATCCGTGGACATCACGAGCGTTCGGTGCCCGAGGTCGGCTGAGCGCAGAGCGGTGGCGGCGGAGACGGTCGTCTTGCCGACACCGCCCTTCCCTGTGACGAGGATGATCCTCACGGAGCCGTCTCTTCGGCCCGTTTCTTGAGGCCCCTCAGCGCAGTGCCGACGATCTGCTTCTCGGCCTGCTTGCGGAGGAAGCCCGGCACGGTGAAGGCGGGCTCCACCTTGAGGGCGTACACGACCTCGGTCTCGTGGCCGTCGATCTCATTGAACTCGTACTGCCCCTCGAGGCTGCGAATGTCCTCATTGGCGATCGCCGACCACGAGAAGCCGTTGTCGTGGTCGTAGTCGTACACCAACGTGTAGGCGACCACCTTGATCATGGCATCGACGACGAAGTCGGCGCGAAGCGGCCGACCGTACTCGTCCTCCTCGATGACGGAGACGGTCCGAACGCCGCCTGCCCATGACGGGTACTGCTCGAGATCGAGCGCGACCTCGTAGACGTGCTGTGGGTCGGCCGCCACCTCGACACGTTGGACGGTTCCCTCGACAGCCATCGCTGCACTCCTTGTTCAGTCGACCACTCGCAGGGTAGCGGTCAGACGATGGCGCTGATGCGGAGAAACCGCAGGGTGTAGCGGTAGCGCATCGATGGATCGGGGTGGGCGGCCCGGAAGTCGCCGAGGCCACGCTCGATCTCGTCGTCGGGGATGAGCTGGAGCGTCGAGACGAAGCGTGCACGCACCGCGGCCTCCCACTCACCTGCGATCCACACGACGGGGTCGGGCCAGGACTCGATGACGACGTCCGCTCCTGCGTCCTCCAGCCATGCCCCGATCGACACGGGGTCGGGGAACCGGTCGGCGTCGATGTCGAGGACCGACGGGAACCATCTCGCCAGGGAGGAGGCGGCCAGGCCCGACCTGTCGAAGGTCCAGATCTCGATACGGCCGCCGGGACGGACCACTCGGTGTGCCTCGCGGAGCGCGACCTTCCACGAGCCATAGTGGATCGAGAGGTGGAAGTAGGCCATCGAGGCCGCCCCATCGGCGAACGGCAGCGCTTCCGACGACGCCCGGACGACGGGCAATCCCCTGGCGTGGGCGAGCCGGCACATCGAGGGTTCGACGTCCACGACGATCGGTGTCCTGTGCGCGGACCGCATCTCGCTCGCATGCTCACCCGGACCGCCACCGACATCGAGGACGACGCCTTCGATGCCATCGACCGAGACACGGGCCCGTGCCAGGCCTCCCCGTCCGATGGACCGCAGGCGGTACGCCGAACTCAGCGCGGAGAGATCGATCTCAGCCATGGACCGTCGCACGGCCCGTTGCGCGGAAGTAGCCGACATTCACGCAGGTCGTCGAGCGATGCTGCCAACGTGTCGCCCTCGGCTGGTGGACATCGCCGAAGTAGTGGAACGAGGGCGAGGCGCGTTCGAGGTAGTCGAGAAGCGGTGCCGATGCCTTCGATCGCCCCCCGATGACGTCCTCGGCGAGCATGGGAATGGCAGGGGGCACGTGCGAGCACAGGATGTCCACGGGACCCAGCGCATCGAGTTTCGCCGCCATCTCGTGGTCGCTGACCTCGCCTCGGGACCCGATGCGCGGCACACCCCCGCCGACGATGCCGACGCGGACGCCATCGACGTCCACCACTCCCCCATCGACATACGTGGTCGTCGGTGGGAGGTGCGCGATGAGCATCTCGGGGTCGTCCACGTTCCCATGGGTGAGGATCACCCTGCCTCCGTCGAGGGCTTCGCGCATGAGGACGTACTCGTGGCGCATGCGGCGCCCGATCTCCTCCCTGACGTCGAAGCCGAGCGTCGCGGTGCGCTCGACCCAGAGCCGGTTCGCCTCCTCGAACTGGTTCTGCCCCCTGAGGGCGACGAGCTCGTTCGCGAGGTCGCTGCCGATCACGTCGGGGACGATGCCCTCACAGGTGCGGTAGTCGATCAGGTTCACCAGGTCGCCGAGGACGAGGACGACCTCACCGCGTGCCACGACGTCAGCCAGCGCATCGAACGCGCCGTGCACGTCCGAGACGATCAGCACGACTCAGCCCTCCGACGTGCGGCTGAGCCACCGCGTGACCGACGCGAGGCCGGCTGCGCCGGCGACGGCCGCGAGCAGGGTCGCCCACGTGGGCCACCCTCCGTAGAGCGACGAGAGGCCGGCCATGCCGAAGCCGATCATCGCGGAGATGGCCAGGGGCCAGGGCCCTCGAGCAGTCGACGCCCCGGCGTCCTCGTCCCCCTTCCCCGTGGATCGGAAGGCGACGACCACCAGCCGTGCCACGAGGGCGATCGCCCCGGCGAGGAGGGGGACACCGAACAGTGCGGTCATGGGATGCGGTACTCGTGCACGACACGCGAGCGTAGACCCGAACCTGCGACGACGACAGACCCCCGCACGAGCCGCGGTGTCCGTCACCCGGCGGTGGGCTGCCCCACGAGCGCCGTCTCGATCTCCGCGGCCACCCCCGGATCTCGCTCATCGGCGAGGGCGGACGCGAGCGCGTCCCTCGCGGCGGCACCCCCGAGCCGCCCGAGGGCCCACGCGGCGTGGGCGTGTAGGAGTGGGTCGCCGCTCCCGAGGTGGGACGTCAACACGCCGAGGTCCCCGGAGGTGGCCGTGTTGCCGACAGCGACGAGGGCGTTGCGGCGCACGAAGCGCGGGTGGCGCCCGGGGATGTACCAATGGGCGAAGGTTCGATCCAGATCGTCGTCATCCATCTCCAGCACGTCCCTCGGGTCGATGGTCGGGTCGATGCGCAGCGTCGCCAACCCGCGTACGCCGGGGGGGCATGCGGTGAGGCAGTCGTCGCACCCGTAGATCCTCTCGCCGACGGCGGGTCGCAGCTCCTCGGGGATCGACCCGCGGCCCTGGAGGATCGCCGACAAGCAGCGACGGGCGTCGAGGACCCCGGGGGCGATGATCGCACCCGTCGGACACGCCGGCATGCAGGCCACACAGGTCCCGCAGCCCCTCTCCATCGGCAACGTCGGGGCGATCGGCGCATCCGTCACCACGGACCCGATCAGGAACCACGGTCCGACACCGGGGGCGAGCGCCATCGTGCTCTTGCCCCACCACGCCACGCCTGCCCTCACCGCGACGGCGCGATCGACGAGTCGATGGTCATCCCAGACGGCTTCGGTCGCCCAGCCCTCCCCCGCCACCACGTCCTCGATCACGGCGAGCACCGCACGCACGGCCGCATACCGGTCGCCGTCGGCGAATCGGGCGACGGACCGTCCCTCGCCCATGCCCTCGTGGCCGTCGCCATCGGCGAGGTAGGGAACGGCGGCGACGACCAGCGATCGTGCCCATGGCCAGCTCTCCGCCGGTGTCGTCGCCGCGATGGGGTCACGGTACGTGAATCCGAGGCGGCCTGCGAGGCCGGAGTCGAGGCGGCGGCGCATCTCGTCCCGCACCTCGGGGAACGGGGCCAGATCGGTGGCGCCGACCCGTGCATCCGTGTCCCCGAGGGCCTCCATGATCGTCTCGAGATCCATTGGGGGGATGCTATCGACGCCTCGGCCGACGCCCGACTCCGATGGTCAGCCGCCGCCGTGCGCCATCCCGCGGCCCTGGTCCCTGCCATGGCCGTGGCCACCGTCGCGGCCACGGTTCCGGTCCACGACGAGCCGGATCGGTGCGATGAGCCCGGCATCGCTCATGGCATCGATGGCCGCATGCTCGTCCCTGCCGAGCTCGAGCACGGTGCGGTCGCCACACAGCGCCGTCACGATGCAGTCACGACACACCGCGGTGTGCTGTGCGACGCAGTCCTCGCAATCGATGATCATCGAAACCTCCCCTGATCGCCGTCACCGTATCGGGTGGATGTGACACGAACACGCAGCAGGCCTGCTCGCGGTACTGTGGCGGCATGAAGCTCGGGCTCAACATCGGGTACTACGGCACCGCGATCGCCGACAACTTCTCTCTGATCGAGATGGTCGAGGATCTCGGATACGACAGTGTGTGGACGGCAGAGGCGTACGGCTCGGACGCCCTGACGCCCCTCGCGTGGATCGCCGCGCGCACCAACCGCATCAAGGTCGGCTCGGCGGTGTTCCAGATGCCCGCCCGGACTCCTGCGATGACCGCGATGACCGCCGCCACGCTCGACCAGATGTCGCATGGCCGGTTCCTGCTCGGCCTCGGTGTGTCGGGACCGCAGGTGGTGGAGGGGTGGCACGGTCGGCCGTTCGGCAAGCCGCTCTCGGTGACGCGGGAGTACGTGTCGATCGTGCGGGCCATGCTGTCGAGGAGCGCACCCGTGCGCTTCGACGGTGACGTGTACCGCCTCCCCTACGACGGCGACGACGCCACGGGGCTCGGCAAGCCCCTCAAGATGATGATCGGCCCCACGAACCCCTCACTGCCGATCTACCTCGCCGCCATCGGCCCCCGCAACGTGGAGCTCGCAGCCGAGATCGCGGACGGGTGGCTCCCGATCTTCTTCTCACCCGAGCGGGCGCCTGCGACCTATGGGCCGCTCCTCGCGGAGGGGTTCGCCCGCTCGGGCGAAGCGGACAAGGCGTCGAGGTTCGACATCGCCCCGACGGTGTCGGCGCTGGTCACCGACGACCTCGACTCGGCGAGGCTCCAGATGAAACCACAGCTCGCCCTGTACATCGGGGGCATGGGGGCGAAGGGACGGAACTTCTACAACGACCTCGCGTGTCGCTACGGGTTCGAGGAGGACGCGGCGCGCATCCAGGAGCTGTACCTGGAGGGGAAGAAGATGGAGGCGACGATGGCCGTACCGGACGCCCTCGTCGACGAGGTCTGCCTGATCGGCTCGAGGGAGATGGTGGCGGACCGCCTCGACGCCTGGCGCGCGGCCGGCGTCGGCACGCTCATCCTCGGCACGTCCGATCCGACGACGATCAGGGTGGTTGCGGAGCTCGTGCGCTGATCACGCACCGTCGGGCCCGTGGCGTGGCAGCACGAGCCGGAAGCGACAACCGGGTCCCTCGACGTATCGGAGCTGGCCATCCATCACGGTGGCGAGCCTCCGGGACAGCGTGAGGCCCAGACCGACGGACGCCTGCACGGAACGGCTCGATCGAGACCTGCCGTAGGCCTCGAAGATCGCCTGACGATCCTCCACGGGGATGCCGTCACCGTCGTCGTGGACGTCGATCCATGCCTCCCCTCCTGCCGCCCCGTACCCGACGGTGACCGTTTCGCCCCCGTACCGGAACGCGTTCGTCAGCAGGTTCCGCACGACCTGGCGAACGCGAACGGGATCGGCGTAGGCCGTCATGGGCACGTCCTCGATGATCACCTTGTGGCTGTCGGGCACGACCAGATGGGATGCGACGCCGTGGGCGAGCGTGCACAGGTCGACCGGCTCGGGGAACACCGGGAGACTGCCGTCATCGGACCGAGCGGCGACGAGGAGGTCCTCGAGCAGGTCGACCATCTCCGTCCCCTCATCGGCGATGACGCGCAGGAGCTCGGCGCGGTCGTCCGCGTCGAAGGCGTCACCCATGGAGTGGAGCTCCTCGGCCATGCCGACGATGACCGTCAGCGGCGTCCGCAGTTCATGGCTGACGGATGCGATGAGCTGATCCTTCGACGACAACGAGGCCTCGAGGCGGTCGCGGTTCGCGTTGCGCTCGGAGAACGCACCCACCATGTCGCTGAACGTGCGCAGGAACGCCTCGTCGGTGGCCTCCCAGGAGCGATCGTCCCGGTGGACCACGAACCCGACCGATCCGAACCAGTCGCCGCCGGCCTCGATGGGTGCCACGAGCCCGGCCCGACCCGCCTCGGCGCTCGACGCCAGCTCGCCATGTTGGAGGGCGGATCGCTCGTCACCGTGGTCGGCGTAGGTCCACCGGTCACCGACCGCCATCGTCGGATCCACGCCGCGAGCGGCCCAGCGGGCGATGACGTCGGCCTGGGGCTCGCCGTCGGGTGCGATCGTCGAGGAGATGAAGACCTCGTCGACGCCGGCGGCGGTGCCGATGGCATCCATCGCCGCCTCGAGGTCCCCTGCGTGATCCCCGAGCAGGGCACGGGACGCACGGGCGATGGCATCGACGTGTCTGAGCCTGCCGTCGAGGGATCCGATCAGCGTGTCACGGACCTTGCTGTCGGCCTGCCGATGCCAGAAGGCCGCGGTGAGGTCCGCGAGGGTGCGCAGGAGCACCAGGTCGTCCGTGCGCCACACGCGCTCGGCGTCCTCGTCCGCTGCGCCGACCACACCGACCCAATCGCCGTGAAGCGACACCGGCACGTTCACCTCGACGCGGAGGCCGAGCTCGCCGCCACGGTCGCCCTGGGTTCCCCTCGCCTCCTCGACGCGATAGAAGAACGGGGCACCGCCCTCGAGGTGCGCCCGCGCCCCCGGCATCGCCGACCACGGGACCTTCGTGAGTCGGTCCAGCGACGCGTGCGCCGCATCACCCTCGACGGCGCGTTCGACGACGACGGCTGTCAGGCCGAGATCCTCGTCATGGACGTTCCGCTCGACGAACACGACGGACACGCCCAAGGCCGATCGCACCACGGACAGGGCGCTGGCGAGGGCGTCGGCCTCGTCCTCGGCGACCAGCGCCGCGGACGCCCGGGCGATCGCATCGGCGACCTCGAGCCGCCGGTCCGTCGTCTCGTTCCCGCGCTGCCGTACACGGGCGAACTCCGTGACCATCACCACCATCGAGATGCCGAACACCGCGGTCACGATGATGCCGGACGCAAGTGAGCGCTCCAGCGAGCCGCCGGTGGTATCGAGGTAGGTCGGCACGATGGACGCTGCCACGCCCACGACCACCGCGTAGAGGCCCACGGGCCACGCACGGGGCCCGGTGCTCAGCACGGCGACGACCACCACGTAGTAGGCGACGACCATTCCGGTCGCCGGGGGTGGCACGGCCACGGCGACGAGGGCGATACCGGTGAGCGTGATGTCGACGACGAGGGTGGGCGTCACGGCCCGGCGTGCGTTGCGCAGCGCCACGGTCGCATCGAGGGCCATGGCCGCACCGAACGCGACGAGGAGGACCATCGCAGGCCACATGAGGACGATGCCGCTCACCGCGGCGAGGCCACAGGTCACCAGCCCCGCGACCCTCCTGAGATCCTGCCAGCGCGCCACCACTGCAGCCCCGGCGGGCTGCGGCGGTGCGTCCATCTCCAGGTGCGGGCGCGGAAGTGTGGCTGTCACGGTGTCCCGATGGGTCGTTCATCCTCTGTATCGGGCACGTGCGTCGAAGTGTTTAGGTCTTCCCTGCCCACTCCACCAGGGCGTCCGACCACACCACCACGGCACCGACCTCGGCGCTGCGCTCACGGAGGTCGCGATCGTTCGTCACGACGGCGGTGTTGCCCGATCGCGATGCCACCATGTCGACGATCAGGTCGTCGGCGCTCCGATCCTTCGAGAACCGCACCGACACGCCGAGCGGCGCCGTCGACGCGTCCCTCCCTTCGACGCCCACGGCATCGAAGACGACGGTGATCGCGGCCTTCGAGCGCCTCGCCAGGGGCGTGGCGATGGCCACGACCCTGTCCCTCCCTGAGCGCACCATGAAGTCCTCGGGGGCGATGATCCCGCCGATGTTGTACCCATCGAGGATGACCTCTGTGAGACCCATACGCACGATCGCATCGACGGCCTCCGCGCGGTCCGGTGCGACGCCGGGAGGGAGACCGATCGGGGCGGTGCCCGTCGGGGGCGGTGGCACGACGACGGGATCGCGGTAGGGCCGAGCAGACCGCTCGGCCCCGTCGAGCCAGATCGCGAGCTCGAGGCTGTCCGCCGGCGGTGAACCACCGATCGACGCTCCGGCCGCCGGCGGCGTCGCTGGGCCCGCCTCCGCACCTGCGGTCCCGCTGCCGGCACCCTGCCGTGCCCGCCGGCGGTCCGCCTGCGCCTCCAATTCCGCGACCCTACTGCGAAGGGCCATCGTCTCGGCTCGAGCCGCCTGCGCGTCCGCCTTCATCCTCGCTTCCGCGGCCCGCGCCTCGCGTGCGGCCCTGACGAGGCCACGCCTGGCCGCCTTGTCCGCCGCCTTCACCCTGGCGAGCTCGTCGTCCGCGTCGGCCCGTGCCCTCACCGTGCGCCGCTTGGCCTCCTCGAGCTCGGATCGCAGGACCGCCTGCTCCTCCTCGAGCCTCGCGATCGTCGACTCGCCCTCCCGGATCAGTGCCTCGCCGGAGATCTCCCCCAGGCGTCCGATCGCGACGCCCGGCGCCTCGAGGAACGAGGAACCCAATGGGTCGTCGGAGCCGTCGGCGATCCAACGTTCCCGTACCCTCGCCCTGAAGGCCTCGTCGTCGACGAGCACGGCGACCAGGGTGCGTTCGAGGGGCGGAGGGAGGGATCGGGCGGAGCTCGCTGCCACCCTCCTGAGGCGATGGGGGACGTCACGGTCGTCGAGGTCACGCAGCTCCCTCCGTGCCGTTTCGAGGACCGGACCCAGTGCGCGGCGACCCGCGGCGTCGATGATCACCTCCGGCACGGGTACGCTCCCACCGCTGCGGAATTGACATGATCCATTGCGCTGCCATACTCCCACACCAGACCCCCACACCGGCCCAACGACAAGGGACGGGCGACACCATGACCATGAACCACGAACTGGTACTCCTCATCAGGTAGGCGCATCCCCACACGATGCGCCCGACCCTCCGTGCCCCGGGGGGTCCTTTTCTATCCGGAGCGACACGATGGCCGAGACACTCACTGGAGCAGAGATCCTCATCCGAACCCTCGAGCAGGAGGGCGTCGAGGTGATCTTCGGCGTACCCGGAGGGGCGATCCTGAAGGCCTACGACATCCTCCACGACAGCCCCATCCGCCACGTGCTCGCCCGCCATGAACAGGGCGCTGGGCACATGGCATCCGGGTACGCGCACGCGACCGGCAGGGTGGGCGTCGCATGGGCGACCTCCGGCCCCGGCGCCACGAACCTCATCACCCCACTCGCCGACGCCTACATGGATTCCATCCCCGTGGTCGCGATCACGGCCCAGGTCGGCTCGACCTCCATCGGCCTCGACGCCTTCCAGGAGGCCCACACCTGGGGCATCTCGATGCCCGTGACCAAGCACAACCAGCTGGTCACGAGGACGAACGAGATCGCCGCAGCCGTGAGGGAGGCGTTCCACATCGCCCGCACCGGGAGGCCCGGACCCGTGCTCGTCGACATCACGAAGGACGCCCTCTCGGGCGACGCGCCATGGACCGGCCACGAGGCGATCGCGCTGCCCGGCTACAGGCCGTCGATCGAGGGCCACCCCAGGCAGGTGGCTTCCGCGATCGACATGATCCTCGCATCCGAGCAGCCCGTCCTCTACACCGGAGGGGGCGTCATCAGGGCGGGTGCCACCGATGAGCTCCGTGCGTTCGCGGAGCAGCAGAACCTGCCCGTCGTGACCACGCTCATGGCGAGGGGGGCGATCCCCGACTCCCATCCCCTGACACTCGGCATGTCGGGCATGCACGGGTCGTACACGGCCACGACGGCGATGCAGCAGGCCGATCTCCTCATCGCCATCGGCGCCAGGTTCGACGACAGGGTCACCGGCAATCCCGACCTCTTCGCACCCCATGCCAGGGTGATCCATGTGGACGTCGACCCCGCCGAGATCGGCAAGATCCGCACCGCCGACGTCCCGATCGTGGGTGACGCCAAAGCGGTGCTGCGTCAGCTGATCGAACAGGGCGACAAGGCGCTCGGTGGCGCACCACCACCGGAACGCCGTGCATGGATGGGCACCCTCGCAGGGTGGCAGCGCGACTTCCCGCTCCGCTACGAGCAGGATCCCGACGGCCCGATCCAGCAGCAGTACGTGATCGACCAGCTCGCCCGGTTCGCCCCTGCCGGCACGATCGTCGTCGCCGGCGTCGGACAGCACCAGATGTGGGCGTCGCAGTTCTGGCCGTTCGAGCACCCGAGGACGTGGATCAACTCGGGCGGCCTCGGCACCATGGGATACGCCGTACCTGCCGCCGTTGGCGCCAAGGCGGGCATGCCTGACCACACGATCCTCGCCATCGACGGCGACGGCTGCTTCCAGATGACCTCACAGGAGCTCATCACGGCAGCCGTCGAGGGGATCCCCGTCAAGATCGCCGTGATGAACAACGCGAACCTGGGCATGGTCCGCCAGTGGCAGACGCTCTTCTACCACGAGCGCTACAGCGGATCCGTGCTGTCACCCTCGATCCCCGACATCGTCATGCTCGCCGAGGCCATGGGATGCGCCGGATTCAGGGCCGAGCGGCCGGAAGAGGTCATCCCCACGATCGAGAAGGGCTTCGCCATCGACGATCGCCCCGTCGTGATGGAGTTCGTCTGCGATCCCGATGCGATGGTCTTCCCCATGGTGGTGGCCGGAGGATCCAACGACGAGATCATCATGAGCCTCGACGACTTCGGCACCGAGGACAAGGACCCGAGAGGGATCTGATGCACCACGTCATCTCCGTCACCGTCGAGAACAAGCCCGGCGTGCTCGCCAGGATCTCATCGATGTTCGCAAGGAGGGACTTCAACATCCACTCCCTCGCCGTCGGCCCGACCGAGGACCCGACGCGCTCGCGCATCACCATGGTCGTCGATGGGCCGGAGATGGAGCAGATCGTCAAGCAGCTCTACAAGCTCGTCCACACGATCAAGGTCACCGAGCACATGCCCGGCGAGGCCATCGAGCGCGAGATCATGCTCGTGAGGGTCAACGCCGACACGATGCGACGGGGCGAGATCCTCGAGGCGGCGAACATCTTCGAGGCGAAGGCGGTCGACGTCGGCGCGTCGACGATCACGTTCGAGGTCGTGGGCGAGCCGTCACGGCTGTCGGACTTCCTCGAGATCATGCGGACGTACGGGATCGTGAGCCTCGTGAAGTCGGGCCGGATCGCGCTCGCGAAGGACGCGAAGGCCTCGACACGGCGGCAGCAGAAATCGGCGTAGGGAGCGAGCGAATGCTGAACATGTACTACTCACAGGACGCCGATCCCGGCCTGATCACCCGCAGGAAGGTCGCCGTCATGGGCTTCGGCAGCCAGGGGCACGCCCATGCGCTGAACCTGAAGGACTCGGGCGTGGACGTGGTCGTCGGGTTGCGCGAGGGCTCGCCGAGGGTGAAGGCCGCGTCGGACGCGGGACTCAAGGTCGTGGATCCCGAGACCGCCGCAGAGTGGGCCGACGTGATCATGATGCTCGTTCCGGACCAGGTGCAGGCCTCGTTCTACGACGAGGTCATCGCTCCCCGCCTCGCGCCCGGCGATGCGCTGTTGTTCGCCCATGGCTTCTCGATCCACTTCGGATTCATCACGCCTCCCCCCGATGTGGACGTCGCGATGGTGGCTCCGAAGGGGCCCGGCCACCTCGTCCGCAGGCAGTTCGTCGAGGGATCCGGCGTTCCGACCCTCGTGGCGGTGCATCAGGATGCGACGGGGGAGGCCCTCGCCCTCGCCCTGTCCTACGCCCACGCCATCGGGGGAACGAGGGCGGGCGTGATCGAGACGACCTTCGGCGACGAGACCGAGACCGATCTCTTCGGTGAGCAGGTGATCCTGTGCGGGGGTGTCGACGCGATGATCCAGGCGGCGTTCGAGACCCTGACGGAGGCGGGCTACGCACCGGAGATGGCGTACTTCGAGGTCCTCCACGAGCTGAAGCTGATCGTCGACCTCCTCTTCGAGGGTGGGATCGCATGGATGCGCCATTCCGTGTCGGATACGGCCGAATACGGCGACGTGACGAGGGGGCCCAGGATCGTCACCGATGCGACGCGCGCCGAGATGCGGGCCATCCTCGACGAGATCAGGAGCGGTGCCTTCGCCGACGAGTGGATGGCCGAGTACCGATCAGGGGCGCCGAGGCTCAATGCGGCCCGCGAGGCGATCGCGGACCATCCCGTGGAGGTCACGGGGCGCCGCCTGCGCGACATGATGACCTTCCTCGTCGCCAAGACCCCCGAGGACGATGTCTGACATGGCCCCCCCTCCCGTGGCCTCGACCGGGCGACTTACCCGGCCGGCTGGGTGAGCCCAGCCGGCGCGGGAACCGTGGCCGTTCTGCGGCCTCGCTCGGGACGAAAGGAACCACCATGCAGGACAGACTCATCATCTTCGACACCACGCTGCGCGACGGCGAACAAGCACCGGGGATCGCGTTGTCGCCCGATGACAAGGTCGCCATCGCGACCCAGCTCGCAAAGCTGCGCGTGGACGTCATCGAGGCCGGATTCGCCGCATCCAGCCCGGGCGACTTCGAGGCGGTCCATCGGATCGCAGGCGAGGTCCGGGGGCCGATCATCGCCTCCCTCGCCCGCACCCACCCCGACGACATCGATCGGGCCGCCGACGCATTGAAGCCCGCGGACCGCAGGCGGATCCACACCTTCGTCTCGACCTCGCCGATCCACATGGAGCAGATGTTGAGGATGACCCCATCCGAGGTGCTGCGATCCGTCGTCGAGGGGGTGTCCCGCGCGAAGGGGTACGTCGACGATGTCGAGTTCTCGCCCCAGGATGCGACGCGTTCGGACCCGGACTTCATCATCGAGGTCTGCAAGGCGGCCGTCGCCGCAGGGGCCACCACGATCAACATCCCCGACACGGTCGGCTACGCCATGCCCGAGGACTTCGTCGCCCTCCTGTCGAAGGTGTACGCCGAGGTCAGGGGCGGCAACGAGGACGTCATCATCTCGACCCACTGTCACAACGACCTCGGCCTCGCCGTGGCGAACTCGCTGTCCGCGATCCATGCGGGTGCACGGCAGATCGAGGGGGCGATCAACGGGATCGGCGAACGCGCGGGCAACACGTCGACCGAGGAGGTGATCATGGCGGTCAGCACTCGCCAGGACCACTTCGGCGTCGAGATCGCGGCGGACACGACGGAGATCTTCGAGACCTCGAGGCTCGTCTCGAGCCTCACGGGCTACCCGATCCAGTACAACAAGGCCGTGGTGGGCCGCAACGCCTTCGCCCACGAGTCCGGCATCCACCAGCACGGGGTCCTGCGCAACCGAGAGACGTACGAGATCATGGATCCGACCTCGATCGGTCATCGCTCGATGATCGTGCTCGGCAAGCACTCGGGACGCGCAGCGTTCGCCGATGCGCTCGAGCGGCTCGGGATCCACCTCGAGGACCTCGACTTCCAGAGGGCGTTCGACCGCTTCAAGCAGCTCGCGGACCGGAAGGGCGAGATCGGCGAGGAGGGCCTCAGGGCGATCGTGGCGGCGGAGACCGGCGTCGAATCGGCGGAGATGAGCCTCGTGTCGATCCACGTCTCGGGTGGAACGGTCGAGACGCCGGTCGCGACGGTCACGCTCACCCGCGACGGCGAGGACGTGACGGTCAGCGCCGAGGGCGACGGGATGGTCAACGCGGCCTTCGTGGCGATCCAGGATGCCTACGGCATCGCCGCGTCGCTCACCGACTACCGGGTCTCGCCGCTCACCTCGGGGGCCGATGCGATGGCCCAGGTCGAGATCATCATCCAGGTCGGCCCCCGCACGTACTCGGGAAGGGGCGTGTCGACCGATGTCGTCGAGGGATCGGTCAGGGCGATGGTGTCGGCGATGAACAAGGCGGCATTCGGCCGCAACGTCACGGACGTCGGTACCGGGCGATGAACGCGACGTTCGTCGTGCTGCCCGGCGACGGCATCGGCCCGGAGGTCACGGCGGAGGCCCGTCGGGTGCTCGACGCGGTCGCCGCGCGGTATGGCCATGCCTTCACGTATTCGGAGCAGTCGATCGGCGGACGGGCGATCGACGAGGAGGGCACGCCCCTCCCCCAGCGGACGATCGAGGCCGCCCGTGCGTCCGACGCCGTGCTCCTCGGTGCCGTGGGCGGCCCGGCATGGTCGGATCCGTCTGCGGCCATGCGACCGGAGGACGGCCTGCTCGGCATCCGCAAGGAGCTCGGCCTGTTCGCCAACGTGCGTCCGATCCGTTCCCATCGCCAACTCGTCGACGCCTCCCCCCTCAAACGGGAGATCGTCGAAGGCGTCGACATCCTGATGTACAGGGAGCTGACGGGTGGCATCTACTTCGGTGACGTCACGACCAGCGACGATGGGCGCACCGTGTCCAATGCGATGACGTACTCCGTCGACGAGGTCGAGCGCATCGTGCGCCTCGCCGGGGAGGCGGCGAGGGCGCGACGTGGCAAGGTCACCTCGGTGGACAAGGCCAACGTCCTCGAGGTGTCCAGGATGTGGAGGGCCACGACCGACCGCATCATGCGCGACGAGTTCCCGGACGTCGAGCTCGAGGTCCAGCTGGTCGACGCCATGGCGATGCACCTCATCTCGCGTCCGAGGGACTTCGACGTGGTCGTCACGGGCAACCTGTTCGGGGACATCCTCTCGGACGAGGCCTCCATGCTGCCGGGTTCGCTCGGGCTGCTCCCGAGCGCAAGCCTCGGATCGTCCGGCCCCGGCCTGTACGAGCCGATCCACGGATCGGCCCCCGACATCGCAGGCACGGGGACGGCAAACCCCTTGGCCATGATCCTGTCGACCGCGCTCGCACTTCGCCACTCACTCGGCCTCGGTGACGAGGCCGCCGCCATCGAGGACGCCGTCGACCGCGTGCTCGACGCGGGCCTGCGCACGCCCGACATCGCCCACGGCGGGCCGAGCGTCGGGACCAGGGAGATGGGTGCCGCCGTCGCCGATGGGATCGCCGAGGCCCACTCCCCCGTTCGTGCCTAGACACGGGCAGGATGCCGCGAGGCCCGGCGCACGAATGACGGGGCAGGCCCGAGGTCGGTCACCCGAGATGGGTACGCTGGTCGGCATGCACCACATCGACCCACGGGGCGCCGCGGAGGGATCCGACATCGGCATGATCGGATTGGCGGTCATGGGTGAGAACCTCGTCCTCAACATGGTCGACCACGGATGGACCGTCTCGGTGTTCAACCGGACACCGTCCCGGACGGAGGCGTTTCTCGCCCGCGAGGGCCATCCCGGGTCCATCGAGGGCGCCTACGACCTCGAGACGTTCGTCGCGACCCTCGCCCGTCCCCGACGAATCATGATGATGATCAAAGCCGGCCAGCCGGTGGACGACCAGCTCGACCAGCTCCTCCCCCTCCTGTCCCCGGGCGACGTCGTCATCGACGGAGGGAACTCCCGATACACCGACACGCAGAGGCGCTGCGAGCGCCTGGCGCTCGAGGGCATCCACTTCGTCGGCATGGGCATCAGCGGTGGGGAGGAAGGTGCCCGCTCGGGACCCTCGATCATGCCGGGAGGCGACGCGGCTGCCTGGCCCGTGATCGAGGACGTCTTCGTGTCGATCGCCGCCATGGCAGGCGACGAGCCCGTCGCGGCATGGGTGGGGCCGGGAGGGGCGGGCCACTACGTCAAGATGGTCCACAACGGCATCGAATACGGCGACATGCAGGTCATCGCCGAGGCGTACGACGTGATGCGGCGGGGCCTCGACATGGACCCCCCCTCCCAGCACTCCACCTTCAACGAATGGAACGAGGGGAAGCTCGACTCGTACCTGATCGAGATCACCGCGGACATCCTCGGCCATCTCGACGACGACGGGGTACCGACGCTGGACAGGATCCTCGATGTGGCCGGACAGAAGGGCACGGGCAGGTGGGCCGTCGCCTCCTCGATGGATCGCGGCGCTCCCGTGACGCTCGTCGCCGAGTCGGTCTACGCACGGATGGTGTCCGCCCTCGACAATGACCGCCGATTCGCCTCCGGCATGCTCCCCTCCGGCGCCGTCCCGATCCACGATGACCCGGCCGTGGTCATCGACGACCTCCACGACGCCCTCTACGCGTCCAAGATCGTGTCGTACGCACAGGGGTTCATGCTCCTGTCCCGCGCCAGCGCCGAGTTCGACTGGCGTCTCGACCTCGGCACGATCGCAGGGCTGTGGCGGGCCGGCTGCATCATCAGGTCGCACTTCCTCGAGGACATCACCGCCGCCTACCGTGCGAACCCCCACCTGTCGAACATCCTCCTCGACGACTACTTCGGAGGTGAGGTCGCCGACGCACTCCCGGGGTGGCGACGCACGGTCGCCAGAGCCGCGCTCGCCGGCATTCCCGTGCCCGCCTACTCGTCGGCGCTCGCGTTCTACGACGCGTTCCGGTCGGATCGGCTCCCCGCCAACCTGATCCAGGCGCAGCGGGACTACTTCGGCGCGCACATGTACGAGCGGGTGGATCGACCAAGGGGCGAATGGTTCCACACGAACTGGACGGGACACGGAGGACACGTGACATCGGAGACGTACAGCGCATGACGACATGGCCGCGGGCGATGCCCGCCCTCATCACACCGTTCGGTGACGACGGCGAACTCGACGTCGATGCCCACATCCACAACGTCCTCCACATGGCAGACGCGGGGGCGACGGGAATCCTCGTCGGCGGCTCGACCGGCGTGGGGCCGTACCTCGAGCCCGGCGAGCGCGGCAGGCTCGTGGCGTCGGCGCGCGATGCCGTCTCGGAACTCGTGATCGTCTCGGGTGTCAATGCCGAGTCGGAGCGCCAGGCGCTGGACCAGATCACGGAGGCCGCAGAGGCCGGCGCCGACGCCGTCCTCGTCATCACGCCCACCACGATGGTGCGTGACCGCGACGACGCCGTGGAGGCGTTCTACATCGCGATCGCCGACAGGGCCACCGTGCCTGTCCTCCTCTACACCGTCCCGCGCGTCACGGGCTGGGAGCTCCCGGTCGCGTCCGTGCGACGGCTGGCGGCCCACCCATCGATCGTCGGTATGAAGGACTCGGGCGGCAACGCATCGCGCATCGTGGAGCTCGGCGACGTCATCGAGGATGGCTTCATCGTCTACGCAGGGGCATCGAGCGCCCTCACCGCGAGCGCCCTCGCGGGAGCGTGGGGGGCGATCACCGCCAGCGGGAACTACACACTGGCCGACGTGGCGCTCGCGGCACACGGGGATCGGAACGCCCAGCACCGGCTCCTCTCGCTGACGGCGACCGTCGAGCGACACGGTGTGGCGGGAACCACCTTCGCCGCAGGGCTGGTCGGCCTCGTTCCGGGCCACCTGCGAAGGCCCCTGCGGGCGGTGGGAGCGGAGGCCGCTGCGGAGATCACGGACGCCCTGTCCGCGCAGGGCCTCGTTCTCCCGCAGTGACCGTGACATGATTACGGTTCCCACGATGCTGCTGGGAATCCGCTCCGAACGTTCGCCGAACGAGGCTCGTGTGGCTGCGACGCCCGCGAGCGTCGCGTCCCTGATCGAACTCGGCGCCCGAGTCGTCATCGAATCCGGGTCGGGCGACGATGCAGGATTCATCGACGACGACTACGCAGACGCGGGAGCCCGCGTCGTCGATCGCCTCGAGGACGCAGGGCCCATCGATCTGCTGATGTGCGTGGGGCCGCCATCGGTCGGCTCCGCATCGGTCGTGGCAGACGGTGGCGCGGTCATCGGATTCCTCGATCCGACGGGACACGAGGACCTGATCACATCCCTCACGGCGCGGGGCGTACGCGCCATCGCAATCGAGAACCTGCCGCGCACCACGCTCGCGCAGGCGATGGATGCCCTGTCGTCACAGGCAACGGCCGCAGGCTACGCCGCGGTGCTCCTCGGAACCACCGAGCTCCCGAAGTTCATGCCGATGCTCGTCACCGCTGCGGGCACGATGCCTCCCGCCAAGGTTCTCGTCCTCGGGGTCGGTGTCGCAGGGCTCCAGGCGATCGCGACCGCGAAGCGTCTCGGCGCCGTCGTCCACGCCTACGACATCAGGCCGGAGACGAGGGAGCAGGTCGAGAGCCTCGGGGCGCGGTTCGTCGACGCCCCGACCCAGCAGATGGACGAGGGCGGCTACGCGAGGGCCGTCGACGAGGAGACCGCGGCACGCCAGCGCGAGATCCTCGCCGACGTCGTCGCGGGCAGCGACATGGTGATCACGACGGCACAGGTACCGGGCCGAAGGGCCCCCGTGCTCGTCACGAGGGACATGGTCGAGCGCATGCAGGCGGGCTCGCTCATCATCGACATGGCCGCTGCCTCGGGGGGCAACGTCGAGGGCTCGGAGCCCGACCGCGAGGTCCGCATCGGAGGGGTGAGGATCCTCGGCCCGACGGACCTCGCATCGCGGGTCGCCGCGGACGCGAGCCGCATGTACGCACGGAACCTGCTCGAGGCGGTGACGCGCATGGTGGTCGACGGCGAGCTCGTCATCGATCCGGACGACGCCGTGCTCGGCCCCGCACTGGCCACGGGAGGTGGCGGATCGTGAGCGACGCCTTCATCGCGGGAATCGTCGTGTTCGTCCTCGCCGGCTTCGTCGGGTTCGAGGTCATCAGGCGCGTGCCTCCGACACTCCATACGCCGCTCATGTCGGGCGCCAACGCGATCTCCGGCATCACGATCGTAGGGGCGATCATCGCTGCGGCCGTGACCGACGGTTGGGTGTCGGTCGCGCTCGGGTTCCTCGCCGTGGTATTCGCCACGATCAACGTGGTCGGGGGCTTCCTGGTCACGGACCGCATGCTCGAGATGTTCAAGAAGGTCCCGGGGCGTACCCGATGATCGAACTTGCCTACCTCGCCGCGGGCGTCCTGTTCATCATCGGCCTGAAGGGGCTGACCTCACCCGTGACCGCCCGCAGGGGCAATCGCCTGGCGGCGATCGGGATGCTGGTCGCGACCGTGGTCGTGGTCGCCGACCTGCTCGACCTCGGCGTCGCAACCACGTGGGCGGCGGTCGCAGCGGGCATCGTGGTCGGCGGGGGCATCGGTGCCCTGCTGGCGCTGCGCGTGCAGATGACCGACATGCCGCAGCTCGTGGCAGCGTTCAACGGCTTCGGCGGCGGCGCGTCCGCCCTCGTCGCCGCCTCTGCCGTGGTCGCCACATCGGCGACGTTCGCCACCGAGACGGCCGTGACCACCTCGCTGTCCCTCGTCATCGGCACGGTCACCCTCACCGGCTCGTTCATCGCATTCGGCAAGCTGCAGGGCCTCATCGCCGGCAGGCCCGTCGCCATGCCCGGTGGTACGGCGACGAACGCGATCATCGCGGCGGCGACCGTGGCGGCGTCCATCGCCGGAGTGGCGACGTCGAACGAAGCCTTCTACTGGATCGCAGCCGCCCTCGCCGGGGTCCTGGGCATCACCGCCGTGCTCCCGATCGGGGGCGCCGACATGCCCGTGGTGATCTCGCTCCTCAACTCGCTGTCCGGGATCGCCGCGGCGATGGCGGGATTCGTGATCGAGAACCAAGCGCTCATCGTCGGCGGCGCACTCGTGGGCGCTGCAGGGATGATCCTGACGTTGGAGATGTCGGTCGCGATGAATCGATCCATTGCGAACATCCTCTTCTCCGGCTTCGGGGGAGGACCGATCGACACCGAGATCGGCACGAGGCCCGTCAAGCGTGCCACTGCGGATGACGCGGCCATCGCCCTCGTCTATGCGAATCGCGTTGCCATCGTCCCGGGCTACGGGCTCGCCGTCGCGCAGGCCCAGCATGCCGTCAAGGACCTCGCCCGGGCGCTCGAGGCCAAGGGCATCGAGGTCTACTACGCGATCCATCCCGTCGCAGGGCGCATGCCGGGCCACATGAACGTCCTCCTCGCCGAAGCGGACGTGCCCTACGACCAACTCCTCGATCTCGACCATTCGAATCCCAGGATGCCCCAGACCGACGTCGTGCTCGTCGTCGGTGCCAACGACGTCATCAACCCTGCGGCGAAGACGGATCCGTCGAGCCCGATCTACGGGATGCCGATCCTCGACGTCGACGAGGCCGCGACCACGATCGTCGTCAAGCGCAGCCTCTCCCCCGGATTCGCAGGGATCGACAACCCGCTGTTCTACGAGGACGGGACCATGATGTACTTCGCGGATGCGAAGCAGGCCCTCGAGGAGACGCTCGAAGCCGTCGAACGCCTCTGACCGACACGCCTCAGGTCACGGTCGACAGCGCGTTCCGCACGTCCTCCAGCACGTCGTCGGTGTCCTCGATGCCGACCGACATCCGTACCAGCCCCGCAGGGAAGGATGGGTCGCTCACGGCCCTGCGCTCTGCGAGCGACTCGACACCGCCGAGCGAGGTGGCGTTGGTGAACAGGTCCAGGTGATCCAGGAAGGTCTGGGCGGCGGCCGCGCTGCCGAGATCGATGGAGAGGATCGTGCCCGTCGAGCGCATCTGCGACGCCACGACCGCTGCGTCGTCGCCGGCGATCCCCGGGTAGTACGTCGGCACACCCTCCGCAGCGAGCCACCCTGCGAGGGCGCCTGCGGTATGCGAGGCCCGTTCGTGCCGGAGCGGAAGCGTACGGATGCCCCTGAGGGCGAGCCAGACGTCGAGTGAGCCGGGGATCGCACCGGTGAGCGCCCGTTCCGACGCGAGGGCCGCCGCCGCCTCGGCGGACGCGACGGACAGGGCGCCTCCGAGGACGTCGGAGTGCCCTGCGATCATCTTCGTGGTCGAGTGCATCACCACATCGATCCCGAACGCGAGCGGTGTGACACCGACCGGCGTGGCCAGCGTGGCATCGACGACGGTCACCACGCCCCGTGCCGAGGCGATGCGCGCCGCATCCTCGAGGTCGGTGACCCTGCAGTAGGGATTCGAGGGCGTCTCGATCCACCACAGGTCACCCTCGCCGAGGCCGTCCACGTCGGTCGGCGTGATGGTTCCGCGGGACGTGAGCCTGCCGACGAGCGCCGCGACACCGTGGTACACCGGCTCGGGCAGGGCGATCCGTGAGGGGCCGACATGATCGATCACGGCGGCCACGGCGGCCATTCCCGACGCGTAGGCGACCGTGTGCCCACCCTCGAGTGCCCCCATGACCGCTTCGAACCGTTCGGTCGTCTCATGCGACGTGCGCCGATACCGCCTCCCGGTGCCCTCGGCGAAGGTCGTCGACGGGCGGATCGCCGGGGCGACGTCCGGGAGTTCGGCACCGTCCCGGTCGGCGTGGACGCTCGTGGTCGATGGTCCGTTCACGGGGCGAGTGTACGCGGCGCATGCGGACGCCGCTCGCCGCACCTTCACGCTCCATGGCCTCGCTACCATCGCTGCGCACGCTGAACGGGACGGGCCATGAACCTCTCCATCACCCATCGCGACCTGTACGACCCCCCGATCGAGTTCGTCGAGCGGAAGGGGCTCGGGCATCCCGACACGATCTGCGACCGCCTCGCCGAGGAACTCGCCTGCCAGTTGGCTCGCGACTACATCGAGCACACGGGTGCCGTTCGCCACTTCAATGTCGACAAGGCCATCCTCGCCGCGGGCGCCGTCGACATCGGCTTCGGCGGAGGGCACCACGTCAAGGCCTCGAAGCTCGTCCTCGTCGGCAAGGCCACCTATGGATTCGGGTGGGAGCCCGACAGCGATGCGCTCGCAGCCCAGTTCCACAAGCGGCTCCTGGAGCTCCTCCCGGACGCGTCCGCGGACGCCTTCGAGGTCGAGGTCTGGCTGAACCATTCCTCCGCGGACCTCGCCGCCGTCGTCCATGCCGAGACGATCGCCCCCCTCGCCAACGACACCTCGTTCGCCGCAGTGTCGCTGCCACGCTCGGTACTCGAGTCGGTGGTGCACGACACCGAGATCCATCTCAACGGCGACGAGTACCGGGCCGCCGTCCCGATCGGGAGGGACATCAAGGTCATGGGTGCGCGCAACCGGGACCAGATGACGATCACCGTGGCCGCCCCGGTCCTCGCCCATGCGGTGCCGGACAGGGACGCGTACGACGCCGTGATCGACAGGGTCACGGCGGATACGACCGACCTCGCCTCCGCCATCGCCGGAAGGCCCGTCACCGTGAGGGTGAACCAGGCGGATCAGGAGGACTCGGTGTACCTGACGCTGACCGGCACCTCCGCCGAGGCCGGCGACGACGGGCAGGTGGGACGAGGCAACCGCTTCGGGGGCCTGATCACGCCATACCGCCCGATGAGCCTCGAAGCGGCGGCAGGCAAGAACCCCGCTGCCCACGTCGGCAAGACATACCACGCCATCGGATCGGACATCTCGGACCACCTGACCGCCCTCCCTGAGGTGGATGAGGTCACGATCCGCCTGCTGTCGTCGATCGGGCATCCCGTCACGGATCCCCAGGCGGTCCACGTCGAGCTCGCGGGCACGCCGGACGAGGCACACGTGCGGCGCATCGCCGAAGCGGCGTTCGACGACTGGGCGGGAGTCACCGACCGTCTCATCGCGGGCGAGTACGAGCTGTTCTGACGTGACCGACCTCGGCGAGCGGGCGGCACGACTCGACGCCGCCGATCCGCTCGCCGGGTACAGGGAACGCTTCGTCATCGACGACGAACTCATCTACCTCGACGGGAACTCGCTCGGGAGGCCGCCGAAGGCCGCGGTCGAGGACGTCATCTCGACGATGCGATCGGAGTGGGCCCGCGACCTCGTCGTCGGCTGGGACCGCTGGCTCGACCTCGGTCTGCGACTCGGTGATGATCTCGCCGGCCTGATCGGCGCTGATCACGGTGAGGTGGCCATCTGCGACCAGACGTCCGTCAACCTGTTCAAGCTCGCCACGGCGGCGCTCGACAACACGGATGGCAGGGACATCCTCACGGATGCCGGCAATTTCCCCTCCGACCTCTACGTGCTGTCCACCGTCGCACGACGCGGCGGTGGACGCCTCATCGTGATCGACGAGGACCCGGAACCCTCGGACATCGACGCCCGCCTCGATCCGTCCGTGGGTCTCGTCGCCCTCAGCCATGTCGCGTACCGATCGGGCGCCCTGCTCGACGGTGAGGCGATCTCCCGGATCGCGCGGGCCAACGGCTCGTTCATGCTCTGGGATCTCGCCCACTCCGCCGGCGTCGTACCGATCGATCTGGACGCATGGGGCGCCGAGTTGGCCGTGGGCTGCACCTACAAGTACCTGAACGGCGGTCCGGGGTCGCCCGGGTTCCTCTACGTGCGCAAGGACCTTCAGGCGGCGCTCGATCAGCCGATCACCGGCTGGTTCGCACACGACGACCAATTCGGATTCCGCAGGGAGTTCACCCCATCCGACACGATCAGGCGGTTCCTGGTCGGCACGCCGCCGATCCTCTCGATGGCGGCGGTCGCTGCGGGCATCGACCTGACCGTGGATGCCGGGATCGCCGCGATCAGGGCGAAGAGCCAGTCGCTGAGCACGCTGTTCATCGAGGCCGTCGACTCCCTGGACGTGTCCCATGGCCTGGACGTGGCCACGCCGCGGTCACCGGAGCGGCGGGGCTCCCACGTCTCGCTCCGCCATCCCGACGGTCTGAGGATCGCGGGGGCGCTCCGCGACGAGGGTGTGGTGCCGGACTTCAGGGAACCGGACCTGGTCAGGTTCGGGTTCGCCCCGTTGTACACCTCCCACGCCGAGGTCGTCGATGCCGTGGTCGTGCTCGACACGGTGCTGACCTCGGCGACCCACCGGAGCAGGGACGGCTCGCGCCGAGGGGTCACGTGAGCCGGGCCGTCGTGTGATGCGAACCGCCTCGTGTCGAGGGCGGTACGTGAGCAGTCCGGTCACAGATGGGTACGGACAGGTGTGCGCGGCCCGAACCGTGGCGCGTGGATGCCTGCGAGCTTGAGCGCCACGATGACGCGACGTCGATGGGGTCGGTAGGGCTCGAGCAGCTCGAACATGCGAGCGTCGCTCCCCCGGTCCTCCCCGGCGAGCGCCCATGCCACCATGTGGGGCAGGTGGTAGTCGCCGGGCGGGACCGCATCCGCGTCGCCCCACGCCACGCCCATGACGTGTGCGGCCGTCCACGCACCAACCCCGCGGACGGCCATCAGACGACGCGACGACGCATCCCTGTCCATGGCGAGGATCTCCGCGAGTCGCGGGGCCCTGCGCGCCACCTCGACCAGCACCGACGCCCGCTTCCGCTCGATGCCGAATCGGTGGAACTCGTCGTAGGACATCCCCGAGAGCACCCGTGGGGAGGGAACGATGCGCAGGCCCGGCACGGGTCCGGGTGCCGCCTCCCCGAGGTGTCCCGTCAAGGCGGCCAGGCTCGCCCTCGCCTCGGTGGTGGTCACCATCTGCCCGAGGACCGCGGCGACGAGCGCCCCGTGGACGTCGCCGGTGGCACCGAGGCGCATGCCGCGCACCGCCCTCAGATGGGGAGCCGCAGGTCCCTGCACGTCGATACCGTCGAGGTCACCATCCAATCCGAGGAGCCGCGGGACGCGATCGACCAGCGGCTCGGCCGCGTCACCCCATGCCGTGACCGTCACTCCGCCCTGTGAGCGGGACACCGCGATCGTCGCGGTCGCATCCCCGTGGCGCGTCGCCCACCACCACGAGCCCGCACCGTCGCTGGTCGCGACGCCGGCCGCCCGCATGGTGGCGTCGAGGTCGAACGGCGCCCGAACGGCGAAGGAGGTCTCGATCACCGTCGGACCGTACCGCACCTCGCGCCGCCAGTTCGCCAGCCTCGTGACCCGCCGTGTTTGGCTAGCGAGCTCCAAGCGACCAACATCCCACGGATGGCAGGTCTCGTGATCGTGGGTGCAGGGCCGATCGGCACATGGGTGGCGGAAGCCGCCGTCGCCGACGGTGTCGTCGACCGCATCATCGGTGTCGTCGATCCCGATGAACGGGCACGGCGCGAGCTCGTCGCGGCGACCGGAGCACCCGGCTACGCCTCGACCGTCGAGCTCCCGCACGCCGCGCCGGATGACAGCGCCCTCGTGGCCTTTGCCTCCGCTGCGGAGAAGGTCGCCCCCGAGGTGATCCGCCTCGTCTCCGCGGGCTACAACGTCGTGACGACGTGCGAGGGTCTCGCGTGGGCACCCCGCCACCTGTGGGATGCCCTGCACACCTCCGCCCGCTCGGACGGGAGGACCATCATCGTCACGGGGGCGAATCCCGGTTTCGTGATGGATCGGCTCCCCCTCCTCCTCGCAGGGGCCACACGTGGGATCCGGCGCATCCACGTCGTCAGGAGGATGGACACGTCGCGCCTGCGACCATCGCTCGTCGCGAAGTCCGGGAGGGGCCTCACGCCGGAGCAGTTCGCGGACGGCGTCGTGCGCGGAAGGGTCGGCCACAAGGGACTCGACTCGAGCGCGAGGCTCATCGCGCGTGGGCTCGACTGGCCCTACAACGACGTCACGGTGGCGATCGAGCCCCTCGTCGTCGACGACGCGATCATCGGGGCAACCCACCACGCCCGGCTTGCGGGGGGCGACGGACGCGAGATCGTCCTCGATCTGGTGATGGGATGGGACCTCGGGGACGAGTCCGACGCCGTCACCATCGACGCGATGCCTCCCATCCACGTCGAGATCCCCGGCGGATACCCGACCGATGAGGGCACCGCCGCACAGGTGGTCGGAGCCCTCCGCAGGATGTCGACCCTGGGACCCGGCTTCTACCGACCCACCGACATCCCGCTGCGCTACGGCGTGACGTGATCCCCCTGCGCCGACTCGGATCCATGGGCATCGTCGGGGTCCTCCTCGGCGTCACCATGGCGACCCTCGCCGCGCCCTCGGCTGCCCAGACGATCGACTGCGGCGAATACGAGGGCCTCGTGTGCGAGGGCGTGTTCACCGACGAGCCGGATCTGGTTCCGGATCCCGACCGCGTGGCCGAGGCCATCGCTCGAGTCACCACCGCCCACGGGAACCCTTTCGCCGTGGTCATCGCCTCCGATGCGAGGGGTCGGGAGCCCGTCACGTTCGCCGCCGACCTGGCAAACGCCTGGGGGGTGGGCGATCCGGTCGACGAGGATGGCATCCTCGTGCTCGTCGCGATCGCGGAACGCCGCACCGAGGTGGTCACACAGGCGGGTATCGAGCTCCCTGGCACGGCGATCGCGAACGCAGGACGCTCCTTCTTCGCAGCCGGGGACTTCGAGGGGGGCGTGCTCGCCATCATCGGTGCGGTGGACCAGGCGCTATCGGGTGACCTCGCTCCGCCGACAGGCGACACAGCGACCTCCTTCCCGCTCGGCGCCTTCGGGGCGATCATCGCCATCGGCGGTGTCGCGCTCGGCACGGGGGCGCTCGTGTCACGACGCAGACGACGTCGCTCCGTCGTCAGGGCATCGAGGGACCGTCGCATCGACGCCCTCGTCGCCGAGCTCGAGCCGAGGGGCGACGAGGTGCCCACGGTGGAGCGGTTCCGCATCGCGCCACCCCACGGCGACGCGGCGACCTCCACCACCGAGGCGGCGCTGAGGGCCCTGTTCGCGATCGCAGGTTCCAACTCACCCGCCAACCAGGCGGATCGCGATCTCTCCTCCCTGGCGGAGGTCGGGGCGATCTCGGTCATCGACGTCGACGCGCTCACAGAGGCGACCCGCGTGCCGATCGACCTGAGGATGAACGGGGAACGTCCGATCCTCGAGGCTGGCCTCGAGTCGTCCATCTCCGCGGCGGCCGCCGTTCCGGTCGACGACGATGCGGCTTTCGACCTCGCGATCATGGAGCTCGAGGGCGTCGTCCGGTCCCTCCGGCCCCACCGCATCGCCGCCGCACGGCGCAGGGCCGCTGACGCGCTCATCGCGTCGCTCGTGTCGACCCCGATCGGCCCGGTGGCGATCGAGCACCTCGGCACACTGATCATGCGAGCCGCTCCCGTCCTCGACGGTTCCCTGCCCCTGCGGACATCGGCGGACGACGTCGCCTCCGCCCACCTCATCGCCGAGGCCAAGGTCGACAGGCTCGCGACGATCCGTGACCGCCTCGAGGACTCGAGCACGCGTGATGTGGCCGCCGTGGCGCTCGCGGACCTGTCGGGAGATGTCGAGGGTTCGATCGCCGCCTACCAGACCACCCTGGATGCGCTCGAACGGGAGGGTGGCGCCCTCGATGACGACGGGCTGTCCCTTCCCGCCGTCGCCGCCCTCCTCGTGATGAACAACTCGGTCGACGACATCGGACGGTTCGTCGATGCCTATGAGGCCCTTCGAGCGGGGAACCCACCCGTGGTCGCC
Source organism: uncultured Acidimicrobiia bacterium (assembly GCA_963792405.1). GTDB lineage: Bacteria > Actinomycetota > Acidimicrobiia > Spongiisociales > UBA5794 > SZUA-442. Next base: position 575,205 of record CAWBVU010000006.1, on the reverse strand, counting down.
CTCGAGGCCGCCGCCGCCGGCCTGTTCACACAGGCCCAGCTGGACGAGGCAGAGATGACCGCCGAGGATCTCGGCCTTCCCATCGCCGTCGCCGTCGCGTTGTCGAGACGGCGCGACGACGGTGCCACGGTCTATCGGAGGCTGCTCGACGACGTCATCGACGTCGCGGAGGGACCGGACGCTCAGGTGATCGCGGGCATCCTCGCCATCTCGCTCGAGCCCACACTCGCCATCGATCGGTGGCGGGAGACCAGGGTGGCACTCGCGGCACTCGGACTCTCCGGCGCCTATGCCGATGTCGCCTCGGCCTTCGGGGCATCGGATCCGCGTGGCCCCAGGGCCTTCGCACTCGCCTATGCCGCGCAGCGCTCCGCCATGGAGGATGCGGGCCTCTCCGACCTCACTCGCTACGCCCCTGAGCTCGCCCACGCGGGAACCTCCGACCAGAGGGACAGCTGGACGGGAAGGCCCCTCGGGCGGTCACCCGCCGACTTCGATCCCTTCACCTTCTTCTACCTCCACTGGGCGGCCGCAGGCGGCCACCACGGAGATCGGGGCTGGTCGACGCTGTACGCGTCGCCGTCATGGCGCGACGGCGGAAGCACATGGTGGGGAGGGGGCACGGGATTCGGATCGTCCGGGGGGTCGTCGTGGGACTCGAACTGGGGATCGGGATCGGGAGGGTTCGGTGGGTTCGGCGGGTTCGGCGGTGGTGGCGGTTTCTCCGGCGGTGGTGGTGGGAGTTGGTGAGGGCCCCGGACATCGAGAGCCCCTCCAATCCGAGGGTGAAGGCTTGGCGTGCGCTCCGCGACAGGTCACAGCGGGACCGGACGGGCTGGTTCCTCATCGAGGGTGAGCGCGAGACCCTTCGCGCCATCGCCCACCTCCGCCCCGTCGAGGTCATCCTCAGGGAGGACCGCGTCGACCTCGCCATGCCGGGGGCGATCATCGTGTCCGATCGGGTCTTCGCCCGCATCTCTGCACGCCAGCATCCCGACGGCGTCGCAGCGGTCGTGACGACGCCCGCCCTCGACCTGGACGGCCTACCGATCGGGAAGGGGATGGTCCTCGTGGCCGACGCCGTCGAGAAGCCCGGCAACGTGGGGGCCATGCTGCGGACCGCCGATGCATTCGGCGCGTCGTTCATCGGCGCATCGTTGCCGACCGACCTGGTCAACCCGAACGTCGTGCGAGCCGCACAGGGATCGCTCTTCGCATGCCCCCTCGCCGCGGCGCCGCGGCCGGAGGCGATCGACTGGTGCGTCCGACATGGTCGTATCGTCGTGGCCTCGCCCGACGCGGAGCGTTCCGTGTGGGAGACCGATCTCACAGGGCCCGTGTCCGTCGTCGTCGGCAGTGAGCACGATGGCGTGGATCCGGCCTGGCTCGACGTCGGGACCGCCGTCCTGATCCCGACGTCGGGGACGGCCGATTCACTCAACGCGTCGGTGGCTGCGGCGATCTTCCTCGCAGAGGCCTCGCGTCAGCGGTCGACCTGAGCCTCCTCGATCGCATCCGATCGGTCGCACCACCGGCACACGACACGCTCGACCTGGCGTTCGAGGATGTCCTCCTCCTCGACGATCACGGTCCCGGCGAGGTCCGCATGCTCGAATCGGCGGCGACGGACGACGTCGTAGACGTCGAACCTCGTGCGGTTGCCACACGCAGCGCACCGATACGCGGTCACGGCTTCACCAATCCCCATACCCCGTCGTCGTCGAGCACATCGAGGATCAGCTGCGCCCTCGGCGCGGGATCCCCCATCAAGGCCGCCCCGTTGAGCGTCACCGTCATCACCGGCCCGTGCCGATACAGGGCAGGGGTGGTGCCGACACCGAGGTCGCGAGCGAGCCCACCGAGTCGCTCGAGCTCGCGGTCCGCGGGTCCGGGGTCGTCGGGCATCGGGACGTCGGCGGCCTCGGCGGCCATCGCCACCGTGGTGTCGTCGGAGGCATCGGCCCCTTCGAGGTGGACGAGGCCGAGCATGGCGTGGAGGAAGCGGCCCCGGAGATCGGGCGTGTCCAGATGGACGAACACCCCCATGGCGGCCCGCTCGCTCGGGACGGGTCTGGGCAGCCACTCGAGGTGCACGGAATGGCCCGCCTCGGCGAGGCCTCGGACGAATCGGTAGAACTGCCACACCGCAGGCGTGGAGAAGTCGAACCAGACCTGACCCTCGAACACCATGGCGTGAATGTACATGGGTCGATGCCCATGGGTGTCGCGGCGTCGATGGACGCTGCGGATGCCAGAGGAGGCGCGGGCGCGGTGCCCCCGCCGCAGAATGCCACGAGACCGAACACACGTTCGACTAGCCTCCGGCGCGTGGCACTCGTGGGACAACGCACCTTCGACGACCTGGGCGCGCCGCTGAGCGAGGTCCCGTTCTGTGTCCTCGACCTCGAGACGACCGGCCTCGCCCCCGACACCTGCGAGATCACCGAGATCGGTGCGGTGCGGTTCGTCGGCGGCGTCGAATCGGGCCGCTTCCACACGCTCGTCAACCCGAGGGCGCCCATCCCCCCGACGGTGACGGTCGTGACGGGGATCACCCAGGCGATGGTGGTCGACGCCCCGCTGATCGAGGAGGCCCTCCCCGCGTTCCTCGAGTTCCTCGGCGATGCCGTGATCGTCGGACACAACGTCCGGTTCGACATCGCCTTCCTCAACGCCGCGGCGCTCCGCCTCGGATACGGTCGCCTCCACCACCGCTCCGCGGACACATTGCGCCTCGCCCGCCGCCTCCTGCCGGGCGAAGTGCGGAACCTGCGCCTGGCGCAGCTCGCCGCGCACCTCGGGTCGCCGGTCGTACCGACCCATCGTGCGTTCGACGACGCCATGGCGACGGCCCACGTGTTCTGGGCCCTGCTCGAACGAGCGGGCTCGATCGGGGTGACGCACCTCGACGATCTCCTCGCCCTCCCGACGATCAAGGGATCACGGGCGATCGGGAAGCTGGCGCTCACGGAGGACCTCCCGAGGGGTCCCGGCATCTACCTCTTCCGCGACAGGGCAGGCCACGTCGTCTACGTCGGGAAGGCGACGAACCTCCGGTCGAGGGTGCGGAGCTACTTCGCTGGTGACCATCGGAAACAGGTGGACGCAATGCTGCGTGATCTCACGCGGATCGACCACGTCGCCACGACGAGCGAGATCGAGGCGGCCGTCCTCGAGCTGAGGACGATCGAGGAGCTGCGGCCACGGTACAACCGACGATCCAAACCGCCCCGGTCGCTCCACTGGGTCTCGGTGACCGACGAACGGTTCCCGAGGCTCTCGATCACACGGTCGACACGGAAGGGGCTGATCCACCTCGGGCCCTTCCGGACGCGTGCCACCGCCGAGCTCGTCATGCACGCCCTCTGGGACGCCAGCAGGATCCGCAGGTGCACGACAGCCGGTCGGGGATGCGACTACGCCCAGCTCGGACGAGCGGTCTGCCCCTGCGATGGCACCGTGGGCGACGAGGAGTATCGCGGCATCGTGGACGACCTCCTCGCCGGCCTCGAGGGCGATCCCGGGACCCTGCTCACCCCGATCGTGGACCGCCTCTCGTCACTCGTCGCCCACCAGCGATTCGAGGAAGCGGCGTCATGCAGGGATGGATGGGGACATCTGGCGAGGACGCTGCGGCGACGCCGGCACTGGACAGCCCTCCAATGTGCCGGCAACATCGTCGCTCGCAGGGGTGGGGCCATGGTCGCCATCTCGGGCGGTCGCCTGATGGCCGCATGGCGGGTCGGCGGAACCCCTCCGCTCGTCGCCGTGGGCGACGTCGCCACCTCGCGCCATCCCGAGTCGATGGCGGCCGCGGACGAGGCGGCGCTGTTGTGGGCGTGGCTCGTCGATGACGCGACGGAGCTGGTCTCCGTCAGCGGTGAGTTCGCCCTTCCGGCCACGCCCGTGCCGGAACTGGATGCACTCCCTCACGCCACCGTCGAACCAGGGGGCACCTCCCGATCGGGCGCGAGCAGTACCACGCCGTCGGTCGTGAGGGCGCCCAGGACGAGGACGTCGGAACGGAACCCCGCGATGCGGCGCGGTGCCAGGCCGGTGACGACGACCACCTGGCGACCGACGAGCGCAGCGGGCTCGTAGCGGTCGGTGATCCTCGCGGACGACTGGACCTCGTCCCCTGCACCGAGGTCGATCCACATGCACAGCGCAGGCACGGTCGCCCCTGCGTTCGGCTCGGCGCGCACCACGGTACCGACGCGGAGGCCGAGGGCCTCGAAGTCCTCGAACGTGGGAGATGCCACGGCGCCACGGTAGGCGAACGCCGCGCCGCATTGCACAGCACCTGTCCTGCTGTGAGACTCGTCGTATGCGATTCGTGCTGAGGGAGGGGTCTGGCACCACGGCGCGGGCCGATGTCGCGATGCTCGCCGCCCTCGGGCTTCCGGGAGGGGGCATCGTGCGGGTCGGCTCGACCCTCGTGCGTGTCGTGCCGTCGGAGGTGGGGGTCGCAAACGAGATGGTGCTCCCTCCCGATGCGTTCCGCAATGGCGCGGGGACACCGGGCTCGGCGGTCGACGTCGTCCGGGCGGTCGTCCCCGTGGCCACGACGGTCGTCATGGAGGTGGACGGGCGGCCCCTCGGCAACGTCCCCATGTCACTGCTGTCACTTCCCGTTCGAGCGGGCGACACCTTCGCCACACCGGATGGCATGGTCATGGTGCGCGACGTCCATCCCGGTCCGAGGGCCACCATCGGCCCTTCGACGGTCGCCACATCGACGCTCCCGAGGGCCGCAGGGGCGGTTGCAGGGCCTCCCCCGCCCGGTCCCCCCGCGATGATCGCGGGGCTCGAGAACGAGCTCGAGCTCCTGACGGGTTGGCTGCGCCTCGTCACGTCACCGGACCCCCATCCGGCGAACGGGAGGGTGGCAGGTGTCATCATCGCTGGCCCGCCGGGTTCGGGGAGGTCCGAGCTCGTGCACGCGGGAGCAGGGACGCTGGGACTCACCGTGACCGCTGTCGACCTGCGCACCGTGACCACGCCCGAGCGGCTCCTCGCGACGTTCGAGCGAGCAGTACGGGCGGCAACGCCCGGGACGGTGCTGTACATCGACCACCTCGACCCACTCCTCGAGCGCGAGGCGGGGACACGTCATCAGGCGGCGGCCGTCACTCGGTGGCTCCTCGACACCGTGGCTGATGCCGACCGTCTCGCCGTCGTCATCGCGTCGAGCCGCCCGTCCATCGGCGCCGACCTCGACGCCCGTGAACTGCTCCCGAAGACGCTCGAGATCGCGCCGCCCAACCACGCCAGGCGGAGGGCGCTGCTGGCTGCCGCGCTGGGGGGCAAGGATGACCTCGACCTGGAGACCCTGGCGAACGCCACGCCCGGGTTCAGCGCGCTCGACATCTCGACGGCGGTGCTCGATGCCACGGCCCGATCCGGTGGCCGGCTCACGACCGAGACGCTCCTCGAGGCGATCCGTGCGACGCCGGCGTCGCTCGGCACGGCGCAGCTCGGTTCCATCCCGAGCTACGGCTTCGATCGTGTCGCGGACCTCGTCGAGGTCAAGAGGGCCCTGACGGAGTCCGTGATCTGGCAGATGACGGAACCGGAGCGGTTCACACGGATGGGCATCGAGCCATCGAGGGGAATGGTGCTGCACGGCCCGCCGGGGACAGGGAAGACGTTCGTCGTGAGGGCGCTTGCCCACGAGTCGGGTGCCGCCTTCTTCTCCGTCAAGGGCGCCGAGCTGCTCGACAAGTGGGTGGGCGAATCGGAGCGCGGGGTGCGCGAGGTGTTCGCCAGGGCGCGATCGGTCGCTCCCGCGATCATCTTCTTCGACGAGCTCGACGCCCTCGCGCCCGTACGTGGATCGTCCACGAACTCCGTCACCGACAGCGTCGTCGCCGCCCTGCTGACCGAGCTCGACGGTGTGGCGGGACGGGGTGACGTCTTCGTGATCGGGGCGACCAACCGCATGGACCTGATCGACCCGGCCCTCCTGAGGCCCGGGCGCCTCGAGACCCACCTGTACCTCGGGCTCCCGGAAGCCGATGCGAGGGCGGCGTTCTTCGCCATGTCGAGCGTTCCGTTGGCCGATGACGTCGACCGCGACGAACTCGTCGCCCGCACCGATGGCAGGTCGTTCGCCGATCTCGACGCGGTGCTGCGCAACGCGGCCATCATCGCAATGCGTGACGACCCCCATGCCGCGGTCGTCACGATGGGGCACCTGGACCAGGCCCTCACCACCTGAGGCTGCCGGCTGCCGTCGGTCCCCTCCGCCTCGGGTGACTAGTGAGCGCGCGCCGGCCGTGAATGAGCCACGCTTGGGCCCCTTCGTGAGCTACATTGGACTCGGGCAAGAGAGGGGACAACGTCCGCAGGCACGCCGATCGCTCGCAGCGATCGATCCGGCGTGCATGGTGCGGTCTCAGGAAGGGCACAGCAATGAAGGCACGCAGAATCTGGCTCCTGGCGGTGCTGGCCGCCATGGTCGCGTCGGCGGTGGCGCTCGCCGCACCCGCACAGGCACACGTCCGGGACGGTGGCGCGGACTGCCTCGATGGATGGTTCCTCGAACTCACGCAGTACAGCGGTGAGGGCGACAACAGCGTCGTGATCGTCGTCGATGGCGTCACCGTGGTCGACAACCCGAGCTTCGGGACCGAGTTCTTCGCGTCGGGCCAGTGGGCTGAGCCCCTCCCCGTGCACACCGTGGAAGTGACCGTTGTGGCCTCGGACGATCCGGACGCGACGGAGGATTGGACGTTCACCGCGCTGGCCACGGTCGAGTGCGAGGACACGACGACCACGTCCACCACCTCCACCACGTCCACCACCTCGACGACCTCGACGACCACCACCCTCCCAGGGGGCGGTGCCATCGACATCACCAAGTCACCGGACGCAAAGGTCTACGGGACGTCTCCGGATCCGCGCTTCGGGACTGACGGCATCGGCTACTTCACGATCGTCGTGACGAATCCGGGGCCCGTCGACCTCGTCGACGTCCGCGTGACCGACGAGCTCGCGCTCGCCAAGGACCCGACCTCGAATTGCCCCGCGACGATCGGGGACCTCGCCGTGGGTGCATCCGTCACCTACGACTGCAAGGTCGCGAATCTCGGGACCTCGCGGTTCGACAACTCGGCGACGGCGATCGGCACCACGCCACCAGGCGGGACGGTCACCGACACCGACACCGCGACGCTCCTGCCACCTGTGCTCGACGTCACGATCACCACGGCACCCCCGACCACGGCTTCCCCGACCGAGACACTGCCCGTGACGGGCGCGGACTTCGATCAGCTCCGGCCGTTCGGGATGGTCGGGATCGGGCTGTTCCTCGGCGGACTCGTCCTCCTCGGAGGCGCCGCCGTCATCGGTGAGATGCGCAAGCCCGACTGACACGGCACGCCGCGGACGAAGGACCCTGTGACGGGGGCGTGGGATCCACGCCCCCGTCACGCGTCCGGGTCCGACGCCGACCGGGCTCCTCCACCCCGAGCGACGGCGATGGCGCTGCCGAGGGGGAATCGTCGCTCGTAGAGCGCCTTGCCGATGATCACCGCTGAGGGTCCCTCGTCGAGCCGTGCGAGTGTCGCGACGTCGTCGAGCGATCCGACGCCGCCGGATGCGATGAGGTCGAGCGCCGGGGCGTGGCGCCGTACCTCGGCGAGAAGGGCGATGTCGGGACCGCCGAGGGTTCCGTCCCTCTCGATGCCGGTCACGAGCGCCGAAGCGATCCCCAGGCCCACGACGGTCCGCACCGCCTCGGCGAGGTCGACACCCTCGTCACGCCACCCCGATCCCCTCGCCCGCCCATTCCGGACATCGAGAGCTGCGACGACGGCGTCGGTGCCGACCTCGTCGATGATCGCCGCTGCCACCGTCGGCGTGGACACGACCGCGGAGCCGAGCACCACCCGCCGTGCCCCGTGCGCGAGGGCATCGGTCGCGTCCTCGACGGAACGCACGCCTCCACCGATCTGGAACGCCACCCCGGCCGAGGCGAGCCCTGCGAGCAGCGTTCCATCCCGTGCGTCGCCCCTCGCGGCCCCGAGGTCCACCACGTGCACGAGGGAGGCGCCCTCTGCCACCCAGCCGAGCGCCACAGCGATGGGATCAGGGGCGTAGACGGTCACGTCCCCGTACTCCCCCCTGACGAGCCGGACGGCAGACCCGTCGAGCACGTCGATCGCAGGGATCACCTCCATGGATGCACCGCCGTTCGGTCGATGTCGTACGCCGCGGCAGGTCGTCGACGATACCGGAAGCCGTCATAGTGTAGTAGCATGCTAGTACACTAGCCCACTGACGACCCCATCGGACCACCATGACCACTCCCCCATCCAACGACGACTGGCGGAACGCATCGACGGCGTCCCTGATGGACACCATCGTGTCGCTTTCAGGGCGTGACGAGGCCGCACGGTTCTTCCGTGATCTGTGCACCCGCCACGAGCTCGAGGAGATGGCATCGCGCTGGGAGGTGGTCCGAAGGCTGGCCGAGGGGCACTCGTACCGCGAGATCCACGACCTCACCGGTGTCTCGACCGCCACCATCACTCGCATCGCCCAGTGGCTCCGCCACGGGACGGGCGGATACCGTGAGGCGCTCGAGCGTGCAGGCATATCGATCGGAGACCAGTGACATGACCCTGAAGATCGCGCTCCCCACCAAGGGGAGGCTGGAGGAGCCCGCGACCGACCTCCTCAAACAGGCCGGCTTCCGGTTCGAGCGCACCGAGCGCAGTCTCGCCGTTCCCGTCATGGATGCACCGATCGAACTGCTGTTCGTCAGGACGAACGATGTCGCCGAACTCGTCGCCGACGGCGCCGCCGACCTGGGCGTGACGGGACTGGACGTCGTGACGGAGATGTCGGCACCGATCGAGACCGTGCTCGACCTCGGCTTCGGGAGGTGCGCACTCGTCGCCGCCGTCCCCGACGGCAGCGAGGTCACGTCGATCGAGGGATTCGCCGGCTCGAGGATCGCGACCTCGCATCCGCGGACCGTCGGGAGGTTCTTCTCCAGCAAGGGGATCGACGTCACCCCCGTGCCCCTCTCCGGATCCGTGGAGGTGGCACCCAAGCTCGACATCGCCGACGCCGTGGCGGATCTCGTCTCGACGGGTTCCACGATGCTCGTGAACGGACTGCGCCCCATCGCGACGATCCTCGAGTCCCAGGCGATCCTGATCGAGCGCGCAGGCGCCACGAGATCCGACACCGCTGCCACCGTCATCACCATGGTGCACGCGGCGATGGCGGCACGACGCACCCGGTACCTCGTGATGAATGCGCCCGTTGCGTCGGTCGAGGCGATTGCGGGGATCATCCCCGGCATGGACGCCCCCACGGTCGTCCCGCTCACCTCTCGTGACATGGTGGCGGTGCATTCCGTCGTCGACGCAGCCGATGTCTGGCACGTGATCCCGCGCCTCAAGGATGCAGGGGCATCGGGGATCCTCGTCCTGCCCGTCCAGCAGATGCTCGCATGACGCTGCCGATCAGGACCATCGACCTCGTCGAGACCCCTCGGGCAGCCGTCGACCTCTCCCGTCGCGACGCCGTTCCCGATCCCGGCGTTCTCGCCGCGGCGTCGGAGATCGTGCACCGCATCGCGTCGGGGGGTGACGCAGCCCTGCGGGAGTATGCGGACCGGTTCGGTGGCGCGCTCGCCGACGGCACGATGCACGTCCCACAATCGACCATCGCTGCCGCCAGGTCGCAGATCCCCTCCGTCGTCGAACGGGCGCTCTCGGAGGCGATCGCCAACGTGACGTCCGTGCACCTCGGCCAGCGACCCGTCGACGCGATCTCACGCCCCACGCGAGGGGTGCTCGTCGAGCGCCTCTGGACACCACTGGCCTCGGTTGGCGTCTATGTACCGGGCGGCCGCGGCCTCTACCCCTCCTCCCTCATCATGGGGGTCGTCCCCGCGCGTCTCGCAGGGGTCCAACGAATCGTCGTCGCCACCCCCGCATCGGACCGGGGCGTCATCGACCCCGTGGTCCTCGCGGCGGCGTCGATGCTCGAGGTCGACGAGGTCCTGGCGATCGGCGGTGCCCAGGCCGTTGCCGCCCTCGCCTACGGCACCGAGACGATCCGGCCCGTCGACAAGATCGTCGGCCCGGGCGGGCCCTGGGTCACCGCGGCGAAGATGCTCGTCCTCGGACGGTGCGGGATCGACCTGCCTGCGGGACCCAGTGAGGCGGCGGTCGTCGTCGACGACGACGCCGACCCCGCCATCGCGGCCGCCGACGTCATGTGCCAGGCCGAGCACGGTGCCGAGTCCGCGATCCTCCTGGTCGCGACCTCGAGGGAGATGGTGGAGGCGATCGTGGCGGAGATCAGCGAGGCCGTCGAGGCCCTGTCACGACGCGACACGATCGTGGAGGCGTTGACGAAACATGCCGTGGCCGTGGTCGCACCGTCGATCGAGGAGGCACTCGCATGTGCGAATGCGTGGGCGCCCGAGCACCTCACGATCCACACGGCTGACGCCCGCAGGCACGCGGACCTCGTCCCCAACGCGGGATCGGTGTTCGTCGGCCATTGGACACCCGAAGCCGCCGGCGACTATGCGACGGGGGCCAATCACGTCCTGCCGACTGGAGGCCTCGCACGGGCCTACGGTCCCCTCGCGGTCGAGGACTTCGGCTCGTATCGACAGGTCCAGACGCTCGACAGGGATGGCCTCGAGGCGCTCGCACCCACGATCACGACGTTGGCGGACGCAGAGGGATTCACGGCCCACGCCCACTCGGTGAGGGTCCGGATGCCGCCCCCTCCCGCCGGGCCGCCGCCGACGACCGGGACGGCCGTCCGATGATCGCCCCCCGGTACCGTTGGCAGCCGACGACCGAGGAGATCGCAGCGCGCTACGGGCTGATGGCGTCCGACGTCGTGCGCTTCGACCACAACACCTCACCGTTCGTGACGGACTGGGCGCCCGGCATCGTCGGCCCACTCGCGCGACACCTCAACGAGTACCCGGGAGCCTCGTACTCCCGATTGCGAACGGCCGCCGCCGGCTACCTCGGCTCGACACCGGAGTGCATCGTCCCCGGCGCCGGAATCGACGAGATCATCCTCCTGGTCGCGAAGGCGTTCCTCGGTCCGTCGAGGAGGGCGTGCGCCCTCGTCCCGACGTACCCGCTGTACGAGATCGCGACGCTCCAGATGGGGGCCGAGTTCGTTCCGGTCGCACAGGAGCCACCGGGATTCGCACTCCCCGACGGCCCGCTGGGTGTCGCCATCGAGACCTCGGATGTGACATGGCTGTGCACCCCGAACAACCCGACGGGCATGCGCATCCCCGACGCGGTCGTGGCGAGCATCCTCGAGGGTGCCAGGGGCCTCGTGGTGATCGACGCCGCATACGCAGAGTTCTGCGGCGACCGCTGGGCCCCATGGGTGGCGAGGCACGACAACCTGATCGTCTGCACCACGATGAGCAAGGGCTTCGGGCTCGCCGCCCTCCGCGTGGGGTTCGCGATGACGTCGCCGGAGCTCGCAGCGATCCTCGACGGGGTTCGACCGCCCGGCAGCATCTCATCGCTGTCGGCGGAGATCGCGGAGGTCGCCCTCTCCACCCCGCAGCGCATGGAACGGCACGTCGAGAGCATCATGCGCGAGCGCGGCCGCCTCGCCGGTGCGCTCGGTGACCTGGGTTTCGGCGTCGTGGATGGGCACTCGACGAACTTCGTCCTGTGCGATGCCGGGCCGCGGGCACACGACCTCGCCGCGAGCCTGATGGCCGAGGGACTGGTCGTCCGCTCGTTCGCCCCCGATGGTCCCTTGTCGTCCCACCTCCGGTTCACAGTGCGCACTCCCGACGAGGACGCACGACTCATCGACGCCCTCAGGAGGCTCGCAGCATGACACGCACATCCACCATCACGCGTGAGACCAGGGAGACCACGGTGTCCGTCTCCGTCGATCTCGACGGTCGAGGGGAGACGGCGATCGCCACGGGCATCGGGATGCTCGACCACCTCCTCGGGTCGTTCGCCCATCACGCGATGATCGACCTCACGGTGACGACGGTGGGCGATCTCCACGTGGACGACCACCACACCATCGAGGACACCTTCCTCGTCGTGGGCTCCGCCATCGATGAGGCGCTCGGGGACCGTGCGGGGATCCGTCGCTTCGGGAACGCCGCCGTCCCGATGGATGAGGCGCTCGCGCGGTGCGCGATCGACTTCGGTGGGCGGCCGTGGTCGGTCGTCGAGGCCTCGTTCAGGACGGAACGCCTCGGCGCCATGTCCACACAGATGATTCCACACGGACTCGACGCCCTCGCGAGGACCAGTGGCGCCACGATCCACCTCTCCGCCACCGGACGCAACGACCACCACGTCGCCGAGTCGATGTTCAAGGCGCTGGCGATCGCGACCAGGTCCGCCGTCGAGATCGATCCTCGACGCAGCGGCATCCCCTCGACGAAGGGCACGATGTGACCCGAATCGCCGTGATCGACCACGGGGCGGGGAACCTCGTCTCGATGGAACAGGCACTCGTGCGGGCAGGGGCGACACCCGAACGGGTGACGCGTGGCGTCGACCTCCGCGCCTACGACGGCGTGGTCCTCCCCGGCGTGGGGGCGACCGGACCGGCCATGCGCACGCTCGACCGCACCGGACTCACGGACGCGATCCTCGCCTTCGACGGCCCTCTGCTCGCCGTCTGCGTCGGTATGCAGCTGCTCTTCGACGAGTCACGCGAGGACGACACCCGGTGCCTCGGTCTCATCGCAGGAACCGTCGAGCGGCTCGACGCCAGGCCGCTCCCCCACATGGGATGGAACGACGTGAGCCACGACGGAGCGTCGCCGTTCGACGGCACGGCGCCGTCCACTCCGTTCTACTTCGTCCACAGCTTCGCCCCCGTACCCGTCGATGCCTCGACGATCCTCGGAACCACCGAGTACGGGGGACGGCCCTTCGTCTCGGCGGTCCGCCGCGACCGGATCACGGGGCTGCAGTTCCACCCAGAGCGGTCAGGAGACGCGGGGATCCGGGTGCTGGCATCGTTCGTGGCGTCGTGCGGGGAGTCGGCGCGTGCTGCGTAGCCGCATCATCCCGTGCCTCGATGTGGCCGACGGCAGGGTCGTCAAGGGCAGGAACTTCGTCGACCTCACGGACGAGGGCGATCCGGTCGCGATGGCTGAGGCCTACGCAGAGGCCGGCGCGGACGAGATCTGCTTCCTCGACATCACGGCGACGCCCGAGGGCACCTCGACCATGCTCGACACCGTCAGGCGGACGGCGCAGAACGTCTTCGTCCCCCTGACCGTCGGTGGCGGGGTGCGCACCGTCGAGGACATGCGGGCGGTCCTTCGATCGGGAGCCGACAAGGTGGCGATCAACTCCGCCGCAGTCCGCAGGCCCCGACTCATCGCCGACTGTGCGCGCGCCTTCGGGTCACAGTGCGTTGTCGTGGCGATCGACGCGAAGCGCACGGCCCGGGGGTGGACGGTGCACACGCGCGGAGGCCGCACCGATGTCGGCATCGACGCCCTTGCGTGGGCGGAGCGCAGCACGCGCCTCGGTGCTGGTGAGCTCCTCGTGACGTCGATCGACCGTGACGGGACCAACCTCGGGTATGACCTGGAGCTGCTCGAGGCGATCGCCAGGCGCACGGAGGTGCCACTCATCGCATCAGGGGGCGCAGGCGGGCCTGATGATCTCGCACAGGCGCTCGGGCACGGTCGCGCCCACGCGGTGCTCGCGGCATCGATCTTCCACAGGGACCACTACACCATCGGCGAGGTCAAGACGCGCCTGGCGGCGCTGGGCATCCCGGTGAGGGACGTCGCATGATCGCCTTCAACGACCTCAGGCCCGGCCCCGATGGGCTCGTCACGGCGGTCGTGCAGCATGCCGACACCCGCGACGTGCTGATGGTCGGCCACATGAACGCCGAGGCACTGGACCTGACACAGACCACGGGCTTCGTCCACTTCTGGAGCCGGAGCAGGGGGACGCTCTGGAAGAAGGGCGAGACATCCGGCAACACCCTGACCACGGTCGACCTCCGAGTCGACTGCGACGGGGATGCCCTCCTCGTGCGCGCACATCCCGCGGGTCCCGTGTGCCACACCGGCACTGCCACGTGTTTCTCGGATGTCTCGCCGCCGACCCTCGGGAGGGTGATCGACCGGCTGTCATCGGTGATCGCGGGACGGGCGAGGTCCGATCCCGAGCGCTCCTACACCGCGAGGTTGCTCGGCGGCGGCGACCTCGTCGCACGCAAGGTCCTCGAGGAAGCAGGCGAGGTGTCGTTCGCCTACAAGGACCTCGGCGACTCGGGGACCGTGGAGCGGGTGGTGGAGGAGTCCGCGGACCTCCTGTACCACCTCCTGGTGCTGCTCGCCGCATCGGGCGCGGACGCGGACAGGCTCGCCGCGGAACTCACCGCCCGAATGCTTCCCTCGTCCGAGGCCTAGCCTCGGACGACCATGCGCCGGATCACCATCCTCGTCGCCATCGCCGCGATCGCCCTCACCTCGTGCTCGGAGCCCGTCGAGGGACCCCTGCCCCCTGCACCAGCTGAGACGACGACGGAGGAGGTCATGGCCCTGGTCGAGGACGGACCCGCCGTCGTGAACGTGTGGGCGTCGTGGTGCCTCCCGTGTCGGAGCGAAGCCCCGCTGATCACCTCCGCGAGCCGGAGCGTCGACGACGTGACCTTCATCGGCCTCGACGTGCGCGACGATCCGATGGATGCCAGGAGGTTCATCGCACGCCACTTGGCGGACGCCGACATGATCCACCTCGCCGATCGCGCCGGCCAGATCCCCCTCGACCTCGGCGGTACCAAGGGCGTCCCGCTGACCTTCTTCTACGATGGGGAGGGCTCGCTCGTCCATGTGCACATCGGGGTGATCGACGAGCCGACGCTCGCTCGCTACCTCGACGAGATCCGTCGCTGATGGAGTTCACGCTCCTCGCCGCGGCAGCGATCGGTGTGGCGTGCTTCTGGCTGATGCTGCGATGGGAGGCTCCGAGGGGCAACGCAGCCACGTGCTCGGTCGACCTGTGGGACGCGGGCATCGGTGCCGCGGCGGTCGGCCTCATCGTCGGGCGCGTGGTGGCGATGGCCCAGGCGGGCGTCAACCCCTTCACCGACCCATCCCAGATCCTGTTGGTCCGCAGCGGCGTGTCGACGGCGGGGGCCGCCCTCGCCACGATGGTCGTGTTCGCCGTCATCGCGAGGCACGATCTCGTCGCTGCGTCCGATGGCGTATCAGCGGCCGCGGTCGCGGGCCTCGCGGGGTGGCATGGCGGATGCCTCGCCACCGACTCATGCCTCGGGACCGTGTCGGACCTCCCGTGGGCGTTCTCGCTCGACGGCAGTGACGTGACGAGGCATCCCGTCGGCCTGTACACGGCTGGGCTGCTGATGGCCGCGGCGATCGGGATCGCACTGTGGAAGCAGCGAGGGCGCCCACCGGCAGGTGCCCCATCAGGCCTCGCCCTGGCGAGTGCGGGCGGCATCCTCCTCGTGACGGAGCCCCTGCGGATCTCCCTCGACGGGGCGCCCATCGGCCTCTACACGGCGGGTGTCGTCGTCGGTGCCTCGGTCGTCGCCGTGTCGGTCGCCCTTCGGCGGACGTCTAGGAGGACAGCGTCGCGAGACGGTCGAGACGTTCCCTGAGTGCGTCCTCCCCGAGGGCGCCGAACCACTGGTCGACGACGACGCCGTTCGCGATCAGGACGCTCGCCGGCTGGCCCGGGACGCCGTACAGCTCCCAGATGCCGTCATCGAGGCCCCACGCGACGTTGTCGGAGATCAACTCGGCCGCCGCAGGGGCGGTGCGCGCCATGTCCGAGCGGCCGGCGACCGCGACGAAGGCGATGTCCTCCAGGTAGTCCGCTGCGACCGTGTCGATGACGGGCAACTCCCGTCGACAGGTCGTTCACCACTCGGCCCAGAACACCATGTAGACGGGTTGTGCTTCCTGCGAGAGGGTGAACGTGGAGGCCCCGTCCTCACCGAGGGCGAGCGTGAAGTCGGGAGCCACCGGTCCCGTAGGGGGTGAGGTCCCCTCGCTCGTCTGCACGTCGGCGGCACTCGACACGGAGCTGGTGGAGCCGTCGTCGGTGGACGACCCGCACGACGCGGCGACCAACGCCAGCGCGACCACGGAGGCGATCATGACCCTTCGCATGCCGCAACGGTAGATGGGGCCAGCGCCTACGGGGACGATCCGGACAGTGCCCTGCTCATCCGCACAGAGCGTGCGAGGGCGTCCGCGGCAGCGCCCGAGTCGATCGCGTCGGCGGCCAGCGCGGTCGCCGACATCAGTCCCTCGGCAAGGCCTGCGAGGACGATGGCGGGGGCGGCGTTGATGACGACGGCATCCCTGCGCGCACCGCGCTCCCCCGCGAGGATCCGCATGGTCAGGTCGACGTTCGTGGCGACGTCCCCGCCGACGAGCGACGACACCGGTGACCGGTCGATGCCGAAGTCCTCCGGCGTGAACTCCGCCTCGGTGATCTCCCCATCGATGAGCCGGTAGATCCGCGACGGGCCCTCCGTCGAGAGCTCGTCGAGCCCCTCCTCACCGAACACCACGTACCCGCGATCCACGCCGCGTGCGGCGAGCACGTCGATCATCAGATGCGCCATGCGCGGATCCGACGTGCCGATGCTCATGCGCGCCCTCGCGGGGTTGCAGAGGGGCCCGAGGAAGTTGAAGACGGTCCGCACGCCGAGGTCCCTGCGCACCGGCACGGCGTGGCGCATCGCCGGATGGAATCGAGGAGCGAAGAAGAAGCCGAAGCCGGTCTCGTCCACCATCTCGGCGACCTCTTCGGGACCGAGCTCGAGATCGAACCCAAGCGCCTCGAGCAGGTCGGCCGACCCCGTCATCGAGGAGGCGGCCCTGTTCCCGTGCTTGGCGACGCGCACACCTGCGCCCGCGGCCACGAACGCGGCCGTCGTCGAGATGTTGAACGTCCCGAACCCGTCCCCGCCCGTCCCGACGATGTCGACCGCGCCCGGGATCTCGATGGTCACCGCCGCGTCCATCATCGCATCGACGAGGCCGGCCATCTCGTCGGCGGACTCGCCCTTGGTCCGGAGTGCGACGATGAACGCCGCGATCTGGGCGTCGGTCGCCCGTCCGTGCATGATCTCGGACATGGCCGCGGCTGCGACCTCGCGTGGGAGGTCGACATGATCCATCAGTGGGGCGATGGCATCGGGCCAGGAGAACTCGGACATGGCCGGAACCCTAGCCCGCACAGGTGCCCAGCCCGCATGAGCAGGCGAGGCGGGGGATCACAGACGTGCGAGGGCCCTCCGCTGCTTCTCCGTCGTGCCACCCCAGATGCCGAACCGCTCATTCGTCACGAGGGCGTGGTCGAGGCACTCCTCGCGAACAGGGCACACCGCGCACACGGCGAGGGCGGCCTGCTCCTCGGCCTTGCTCTGGGGGAAGAAGGTCATGCCCTCGCCCCCCCGACAGGCGGCGAACGTCGCCCACGGCTTCTCCTCGAGCAGCGGGACGGAGAAGAGGTCCAGGGCCCGTGTGTCATCGATCGTCTGCATGGTGTCTCGTCGCTTTCGTCGGGGATCTCGTCGATGCCCCCCTCTGACGCTCGGCATGGGCGAATCGGTTCCCGCATCGAGGGGACAGGGCGCGCCGAGATCGCCGACCGCCCGGAGGGCCCAGCGATCGGAGCCGACCTACACTTGGGGTGGAGGCCCGTGCAGGAGGATCCACTGCTCTACTTCGCGTATACCGCCCGCATCTCCCCCGATCGGATGGCCGAGGTGTCCCCACGCGCCGAGTTCGAGTTCATCGCGCATCTCCCGGAGTGGGGCCTCGCCTTCCCCATCGACGGCAACGGCTGGGGAGGCGCCCTTCCGACCGCGTCCCCCACGCCGGGGAGCACCGTGTGGGGCGCGGTGTACGCGGTCCCCGACGAGGACCTCGCCGCCCTCAACGAGGTGGAAGGTGCGGAGGGCCGCACGATGACCACCGTCGAGGCCATGGACCGCACGGGCCATCGGCACACGGTGGTGACCCATCTCGCCGCATCCGAGGCCGCGTTCACGGATGCGGCACCGTCGACGACCTACGTCGGTGTCATGCTGCGCGGCTCGCGCCACTGGAGCCTTCCGGCGGGCTGGATCGCCGGGCTCGAGGAATTCGTCCAGGGCGCGATCTGAGCCGATGCTGCGCGAGCTCAATTGGAGCGGCATCGCGTTCGGTGCGGGAGCGGGATTCGTCGTGGGTATCGGCATCGCCGCGATCGCAGGCGGACCCGACGCGACGACCCTCGCACAGGTGCTGATCCAGTTCCTCGCCTTCGTCGTGGCAGGGTTCGTCGCAGGTCGGCTCTCCCTCGTCCACCCGATCGCGGCGGGCGGTTTCGCCTCGATGTTCCTGTACTTCGGACTCGCCGTCGTCGCGATCGTGGCGGGATCGGACCTCCAGCCGGTGGCCCTCGTGTTCTTCGGGCTGACTGCGATGCTCTTCGGATCGGCGGGGGCGGTCCTCGCTGAGGCGATCCGAAGGCGATGACGCGCTGCCGGGATGCGAGCAGTGGCGCTAGCGTTGTGTCTGCGAGCCGGCGGGACGATCGCGGCCACCTCGGTGGTCGAGGAAAGTCCGGACTCCACAGGGCATGGCGCTGGGTAACACCCAGGCGGGGCGACCCGACGGAAAGTGCAGCAGAGAGCAGACCGCCGATGGCCCACACGGGCACAGGCAAGGGTGAAACGGTGGGGTAAGAGCCCACCAGCGGACCGGGTGACCGGTCCGGCTCGGCAAACCCCGCCAGGAGCAAGACCAAGCAGGGACAGGACTGCCCGTCCGCTACGTCCCGGGTAGGTCGCTCGAGGCCGTCGGTGACGGCGGTCCCAGATAGATGATCGTCCTCGACAGGATCCGGCTTACACGCCGACTCGCACGTATGTGGGGGGTCGCTCAGGCGGCCTCCCACGTACGTCCCTCCGTACCCATCGACAACCCTCCCGGAGTCCGGCATCGTGCCCGGCACCCACCCGGATCGACGCACTGGGCAGTCGATATGATGGGCCACGAGGTCGCTGTCGGACCGTCGTCTCGTCGACGATGCGCCGACGCACCCGCCACACGAGGATCCGAGGAGGACGCCGATGACCACGGAGGACCAAGGAACGACCGTGACGAGTGAGGAGCCGTCGGCGGCGAAGTGCCCCGTGATGAGCACGCACCATCAGGCCGTCGGCGCCACCGCGAACCAGCACTGGTGGCCCGACCAGCTGAACCTCCGCATCCTTCGCCAGCAGCCGCCACAGGCCGATCCCTTGGGTGCGGACTTCGACTACGCCGCTGCCTTCGAGAGCCTCGACTTCGAGGCGCTCGCGAGCGACGTCGATGCCCTCATGACCCAGTCGCAGGATTGGTGGCCAGCGGACTATGGCCACTACGGGCCGCTCTTCATCCGCATGACGTGGCACGCCGCAGGCACCTACCGCATCGCCGACGGTCGGGGAGGCGGTGGCACCGGTGCGCAACGCTTCGCTCCCCTCAACAGCTGGCCGGACAACGCCAATCTCGACAAGGCGCGCCGGCTGCTGTGGCCGATCAAGCAGAAGTACGGCCGGAAGATCTCATGGGCCGATCTGCTGATCTTCGCGGGGAACCGTGCCCTCGAGACGATGGGTTTCACGACGTTCGGGTTCGGCGGAGGACGCGAGGACATCTGGGCTCCCGAGGAGGACGTCTACTGGGGCCCCGAACGCGAGTGGCTCGGTGACGAGCGCTACAGCGGTGACCGGGACCTCGCCAATCCGCTCGGTGCCGTCCAGATGGGCCTGATCTACGTCAATCCCGAGGGCCCCAACGGGACCCCGGACCCCCTGGCCGCGGCCCGCGACATCCGTGAGACGTTCAGCCGGATGGCGATGAACGACGAGGAGACGGTGGCGCTCATCGCGGGCGGGCACACCTTCGGCAAGACGCACGGCGCCGCCGACGGCAACGAGTACCTCGGGCCCGAGCCCGAGGGGGCAGGGCTCGCGGAGCAGGGCCTCGGCTGGGAGAACCGGTTCGGCACGGGGATGGGTGACGACACGATCACGAGCGGGCTCGAGGGTCCGTGGACGCCGAACCCGATCGTCTGGGACAACGGCTACTTCCACATGCTCTTCACCTACGAGTGGGAGCTCACGAAGAGCCCGGCAGGTGCATACCAGTGGACCCCGAAGGGCATCGAGGCCGGGGACCTCGCTCCCGACGCCCACGACCCGGCGGCCACGCAGGTGCCGATGATGGCGACGACGGACCTGTCGATGATCGTCGACCCCGTCTACAGGGAGATCTCGCAGCGCTTCTACGAGAACCCCGACGAGCTCGCGGACGCGTTCGCACGGGCGTGGTACAAGCTGCTGCACCGCGACATGGGACCCATCACCAGGTACCTGGGGCCGTGGGTCCCCGACGAGGTGCTCCTGTGGCAGGACCCTGTGCCCGTCGTGGACCACGAACTGATCGACGATGAGGACATCGAGGCACTCAAGGCGACCATCCTCGGGTCGGGCCTGTCGCTCGCGCAGCTCGTGTCGACCGCATGGGCGTCGGCGTCGACCTATCGCGACACCGACAAGCGGGGCGGGGCGAATGGCGCTCGCATCCGACTCTCCCCCCAGGCGGAGTGGGACATCAACCTCACGTCGGGCGTGTCGACGGTGGTCGACGCCCTCGAGGCGATTCGGACGGAGTTCAACGCCTCCCAGACGGGTGGCACTCGGGTGTCGCTCGCCGATCTCATCGTCCTCGGGGGGTGTGCCGCGGTGGAACAGGCGGCAAGGAACGCTGGCGTCGATGTCAGGGTCCCGTTCACCCCGGGCAGGACCGACGCCACGCAGGACCAGACCGACGTGGCGTCCTTCGCGGTGCTCGAGCCCGTCGCGGACGGCTTCCGCAACTACGTCCAGAAGGGAAGTGCCCTCGCATCGGAGCACCTCCTCATCGACAAGGCGTTCATGCTGACGCTCACCGCACCCGAGATGACCGTCCTCGTCGGTGGCTTGCGGGTGCTCGATGCGAACGTCGGCCAATCGGCGCACGGCGTGTTCACCGATCGCCCGGGGGTCCTGACGAACGACTTCTTCGTCAACCTCCTCGACTTGGGCACGGAGTGGACGCCGACCTCCGAGCACCACGACCTGTTCGAGGGACGCGATCGCGCCTCCGGCGAGCTGTGCTGGACGGGCACGCGCGTGGACCTCGTCTTCGGCTCGAACTCCGAGCTCAGGGCGCTCGCCGAGGTCTACGGCAGCGACGATGCCCACGACATGTTCGTTCGGGACTTCGTGGCTGCCTGGGACAAGGTGATGAACCTCGATCGGTTCGATCTCCCGTGAGCCACGACGGCACGGGTCCTGCCGGCCCCTAGGCTGGCGGGACCCGATCAGGACGGACCATGACGAAGATCGCCTACTTCTGCGGCCACGAGCAGTTCCAGCCCGAGGAGCTCGTCCGTCATGCGGTACTGGCCGAGGAAGCGGGCTTCGACATGGTCGAGGTGTCCGAGCACTTCCACCCGTGGGTCGACGACCTCGGTGCGTCGGGGTTTGCGTTCTCGACCATCGCGGCGATGGCGCAGGCGACCACGACGATCGGCTTCGTGACCGGCGTGACCACCCCGCTGTGGCGGTTCCATCCTGCCGTCGTCGCCCAGGCCGCCGCGACCCTCGATCGACTGAGCGGTGGCAGGTTCAGCCTCGGCGTCGGCACGGGCGAGAACCTGAACGAGGGGCCACTCGGGTACGACTTCCCCTCCTATGCGGAGCGCAACGCTCGGATGTCAGAGGCCCTCGACATCATGACGCGGCTGCTCGATGGGGAGAAGCTCACCTACGAGGGCCAGTACTACCGGACCGACCGGGCGAAGCTCTACAGCCCCCCGCTCCACCCGGTCCCGGTCCTCCTCGCGGCAGGCGGCCCGAAGTCGGCATCGCTCGCAGGCGAGAAGGCGGACGGCGTCATCACGTCCGTCAAGCAGCCATCGGACACGTTCACGAAGGTCATCGAACCCGCCAGGGAGGCCGCAGCCGCGGCGGGCAGGCCGACACCGACCGTCCTGGCCTCCCGGTGGTCGATCCGTGCCAAGGAGGCCGACGAGGCGTGGAGGACACTCGGTGCGTGGAGGGGCCTGCGCGCACCAGGTCGCCTCGAGGCGGTCGATCCCATGGATCTGCGCATCCGTGCCGACGAGATGCCCCGCGACGAGATCCTCGCGCTCTACAGCACCGTGTACTCAGCCGAGGACTACCTGGACGTGTACGCCCCCCTCGTCACGGAGGTCCACGCCGACATCCTCGCGATCCAGACCACGTCGACCGACCAGGAGGCGACCATCGCCATGCTCGGTGACGAGGTGCTCCCCGCGTTGCGGTCCCTCGGCTGATCGAGTGATCGGACCGGGCACGAACCGGATCAGGGAGCGATCCGGCCGAGCAGGGTGAGCGCGACCCGGTTGAAGTCCTCGCCGTAGGTGCCGTCCGCGACCGCAGCCCACAAGGCGGGGCCCACGGTCTCCACGTACGCAGCGCGGATGGTCGCCGCCGCCTCGCCCGCGCCGAGGGCGTCGTAGGCGTCGGCCAACAGCGACGAGAATCCATCGGCGAGCGTCGCGACCATGTCGACCTGCCACGTACCGTCGTCACGCATCCTGGTGAACACGAGTGACTCGGAACTCGGGCCGCCCGACACCGGCACCGTGGCGAAGGTGACACCCTCGGCCTCGAGGGTTGCGCTCTCCCCCACCGTGAGCGAGGAGATCGGCTTCGAAGCGAACTCGCTGAATCCCGCCCCGAACGATCGCCAGTACGCCGCCTGCACCTCTATCGGCACACCAGCCTCGAGGTACGCCGAGGTGGTGTCGTCGTCGAGGTCGTTCTCGATGCTCAGGATCACGGCGAGCGAGTCGTCGTCGACCGCGCGGGCGGTGGCGGCGGCGTCATCGGCCCCGACGGCCTCGAACCAGGCCACGACGGCGCGCTCAGGGCTCTCGAACCCCGAGGCACCGGCATCGGCGGAACCGCACGACGTCGCCGCGACGGCACAGGCGATGGCGAGGAGGGAGGCTCGGAACACGGCGAAAGGGTACCGATGCCGCTCGCAAAGCGACCTGCGCTACCGTGGCCCCATGGGAAGCACCGTCCTCAAGGCCCTCGTCGTGGGCATCGTGGCGGGGTTCCTCTCGGGCCTCCTCGGGGTCGGTGGAGGGGTCATCGTCGTGCCGGGACTCGTGCTCCTGGTGGGGCTCGACCAGTACAACGCCGCGGCGACATCCGGCGCCACGATCGTGCTCTCCGCATCCGCGGCCCTCATCGCCTTCTCGACGAACGGCTCGGTCCAGTGGGGGACGGCAGCCATCATCTTCATCGGATCCGCCGCAGGGGCATGGCTCGGGTCGCACTACCTCCACAAGGTCCCCGAGCACCTCCTCGCAGGCGTGTTCTCGGTCGTGATGGTGATCGCCGCGGTCAGGATGTGGATCTGATGGAGGTGATCGGCCTGATCCTCCTCGGCCTCGGTGCCGGCATTCTCGCCGCATCATTGGGCATCGGGGGCGGGATCGTCTTCGTGCCGGTGCTCGTGTCGCTCTTCGGCTTCACCCAGCTCGATGCGCAGGGGACCTCACTTGCGGTGATCGTGCCGACCACGATCATCGCCACGATCGGCCACATGCGCGCCGACAGGGTCGTGTGGAGGATCGTGTGGATCACCGGTGGTGCAGGGGTCGTCGGGGCCCTGGTCGGGTCGAGGATCGCCTACGAGTTGGACGAGCGGATCCTGCAACGGCTGTTCGCCGTGCTCCTCGTCATCCTCGCCGGCCGCATGGCGATGCAGGCGTGGAGGCTTCGTCCGTCAGCGTCCACCGATCGGGGCTGACACGGTCCCGGTCGTGAGCAGACGCTCTCGCGCCTCGGCGTCGCCGAGTCCCGAGCGTCGTGCGAGGATCACGAGGTAGGCCAGGCCGACCGCCTCCCCCGCCCACATGACCGGGTTCCTGAGGAGATCGGCCAGATAGGCCCCGTAGGTCGGATACGCCGTTTCGCTCAGGCCCCCTCCGAGGAATGGCCACCAGAGGGTCTCCGGGTCCTGCCACATCGCGTCGAGGAACAGATGCAGGAGGATGCCGACCGCGACCAGCATCAGCTGCTTCCTCCTGGGCCCGCGCCGGGTGGTGATGACCACCAGCGCCATGGCCAAGGCTCCGAAGACGAGGGTATGGGCGACAAGCCTCGGGGTGGAGAAGCGTGACCACCAGAGAATGCCGATGGGCAGGTCGATGAGGTCGGGGAGGATCGCCCCCAGCGCGAGGAACCGAAGATCCATCGCGGGGTCCCTGAACGCATAGCGGACGAATGCCGCCGTCGCGCCGACGTGCCAGAACAGCATCTCAGACGACGAGGATCGCCCGACAGTGGATGCAGCGGGGTGGGTGCTCCTTCGACGTGCGGGAGACCTCGGCAGCCGACAGCTTCAGATGGCAGGCGCCGCACACTCCGTCGACGAGCCGTCCGACGACCCGACCGCTCCTGCGGCTCCTGAGCTCGTCGTAGGTCTCGAGGAGGTCCTCGTCGACGAGCGTGATCGCCGCGGCCTTCCGCTCCTCCTTGAGGGCGATCTGTGCGTCGATCGCCTTCCACTGCTCACGGATCACCCCCGAAAGCCGCTGCTTCTCGGCGTCGGCGATGGCGAGCTCCTCCTCGAGGCCGGCGACCCTCTGCTCCGCGGCTTCCTTCGCCTCCATGTACATCAGCACGTCGTCCTCGAGCGTCTTCACCTTGCCGTAGAGCATGTCGACCTCCCTGCGGACGTAGTCGGCATCACGGGCCGACATACCCCCCGCATACAGTCGGTTCTGCTCGGCGGCCGCCTTCTCCGCCGCGATCTCGAGCTCCCCGTTCGTCTTGTCGAGGGAGAGGTCGGCCTGCTTGAGGTCCACGCGCGCCTGGGTGAGGTCCGCGTCGAGACGATCGACCTCGCCGTGGATGGTCCGGTACGACTCCAGCTCAGGGAGCGAGTTGCGCTCGTCGAGCAGGTGGTCGATGGCGAGGTCGATATCGTGCAGATCGAGCAGGTCCGAGAGGCTCGTCAGCTGTTCCACGTCAGTCCTTCCACGGAGTCGGATCCTCGTCGAGGTACACGGTGTCCCCGACGATGGCACGGATCGCAGCGTACAGTGACTCGATGCCGGGCCGTTCGGTCGCCGCGTGGCCGGCGTCGACCACGAGCATGCCCCGCTCGACGGCCTCGCGCGCCCTGTGGTGGCTCACGTCGCCGGTGACCAGCGCATCCGCGTGGTCGGCGGCTTCGGTGACGGCGGCACCACCCGACCCCGGCACGACGGCGATCCGACGGATCGGGTGCGAGCCCTCCGTGGCACGGGCGTGGACCCGGAGCCGCTCGTCGACCAGATCGACGAGACCTCGGGAGCTGAGGGGATCGACAGGGGTGGCGAGGCGGCCGATGGGCCGTTCACCTTCGGCTCCCGCGAAGAAGCCACCATCGGCGACGAAACCCAGTGCGGCGAGGAGGTCATCGCCGGTGCCGGGGGCGGCGACGTCCATGGCGGTGTGGACGACGATCACGGACACGCCGGCTGCGGCCAGTCGCAGGGCCCTGCCCTCGGCGGTCGGGCCCTCCACGAAGGACGTGGTTGGAGTGAACAGGAGCGGGTGGTACGTGACGATGGTCCCCACCCCTCGTGCGATGGCGTCGTCGACGACCGTGTCCGACACCTCGTGGGTGACGGCGACCGAGCCGAGGGGACGGCCCGCACCACCGACCTGGAGGCCGACAGGATCCCACGAGGCGGCATGGTCGAGGGGGTACCGAAGGTCGATCGCAGTGATGAGGTCGGCAACCCGCATCAGGCGATGGTACCGCTTGGCCCCAGGTCCTTCGTCAGGACGGCGATGCCGTCCTTGACCGAGCGGTGACCGTACCCGAGACCCTCCAGGAGTGCTTCGACGGCCCGGTTCTCGGGCAGGTAGAGGGCCACCAGTCCGACGAATCCGTTCGCGGCCGCCGCGGGTTCGAGGGCCGTGAGCAGCGTCGAGGCCACGCCGCGACGGCGCCACTCCGGTGCGACCACGATGGCGACCTCCGCTGATCCGTCGTCGAGGCCCTCGTACCTCCCGACGCCGATGCCCGCTCCTTCCTCGTCCATGGCGATGAGCGCGAGCCGTGATCGGTAGTCGACCGTCGCGAGGTACTCGAGGCTGTGTCGATCGGTCGGTGGGGCTCCCGTGAAGAACCGACGCCTCAACGTGTCGATGTCGGCATGGGCGAACGCATAGGCGAGCCGTTCGATGTCCTCGGGCACGATCGGGCGAACGAAGATCGCCGTGCCGTCCGGAAGCGTGATCCAGCCTTCGAGCTCACGGGGGTACGCGGGCGGGGGCGTATCGGGACGCATCGGGGAGAGGTCCCTGTCCGAATCCACCGTCAGCCCTCCCCCACCGTGCGGATCAGCATGCCGTCCTCCGTCTCATGGAACCCCATCCTCCCATGTTCACGATGCACAACCGGATCACGGCGCTCATGGCGAGCGAGAGCACCACCAGCGCCGACGCGCCGTAGCCGGTCAGTTCGTCGTCCGTCTGTGAGGACATGCCGGGCTCCCCGCCGGAACGCGACCGATGCGCGCACCACTGTCGAGGCTACGCAGGCGACGGGTACCATCCGTCCATCATGGTCGTCCATCATGCCTGACATCGAGGAGGTCGCCTCCTATTCCACGACGTTCGACGCCAGGGTCGCGATGGCCCACTTGGAGTCGGAGGGCATCGAGGCGTTCCTCACCGCCGACAACGCGGGCGGTGCGATCCCCTCCCTCACCGTCCTCGGTGGGGGTGCGAGGGTGCTGGTGAGGTCCGACGACGTGGAGCGCGCCCGAGCCGCCCTGAGTGACCTCATCGATCCCGGAGGCAGCGACGAGCCGGGCTGATGCCGGCCGAACGAGGTCAGCGACCGTAGTTCGCGACGCTGTCGGAGATCGAGTCGTACTCGGAGTTCAGCGACTGGCCCACCAACGCCACCGCGAACACCGCCGCGATGGCGATGAACGAGACCAGCAGGACATACTCGACCATGCTTGCACCGCGCTCACCATCATTCCAGGACTGGAATGCGGCGAGGACGCGGATCTGGAGGTCGCGGGCTCGGTTCATCATGTCGTCGATCATACGGGTGATCCCTCGGTTCCCCTATGGGTCGGCAGACTCATTGCCCGGACCCGTCGGTTCGTCGTTGGTACTCAATCGGCCAGCGGGTGGCCGTCCTTGAGCCGAGCGCCCATCGAGGTCACCGCCCGGGCGGTGGGGACGCCTGCGGACTCGTCAGCGTCTCGATCAGGTCCGCCATGAATGCCCTTCCGAGGGCGCCGTCGATCACGCGATGGTCGTACGACAGCGACAGTGGCGCCATCGGCGCGGCGACGATCGCCTCCCCACGGACCACCGCCGTTGGCGAGGCCCTCCCGATGGAGAGGATCGCCGTCGTTCCCGTGGGGATGATCGGCGTCCCGTAGCCCCCACCCACGGCGCCGATGTTCGACAAGGTGAACGTCGCGCCGGTGACGTCCGACCTGGTGAGCGTCCGATCGCGCGACGATGCGACGAGGTCGTCGATGCGCTCGACGATCGCGGCAAGCGCCTCGCGGTCGGCACCGTGCACGACCCCTACGAGGAGACCGTCGCCCCCGTCGATCGCGATGCCGAGGTCGACCCGCTCGTGGAGGAGGAGCTCGTCGCCGGTGAGCGTGGCATTGAACTCCGGGTGCAGCCTGAGCGTGTGGACGATCGCGGGGACCATGACCGCTTCGATCGGCACCCTTCGCCCCAGACGGAGCGAGGCTGCCCTTCGCTCGTCGAGCAGCGCCGTGGCGTCGAAGGCGTCGAAGGTGGTCACGTGCGGGATCTCCGCCCAGGACCGGCTGAGATGCGCCGCGATCGCCTTCCGGGTCGGGGACAACCTGACCACCCTTCCGGGTCGCCGTGGCGCCGACAGGTCCTCTGCGGCCTCGTCGAGCGTCCCGACGAGCGGCGGCCGATCCACGGGCAAAGCGGCGGCGTCGAGGTGCCTCGCGAGGTCCACACGCGTGATGCGTCCACCAGGCCCGGTTCCCATGACCTCCGAGAGGTCCACACCTTCCTCCCGTGCCCATTTCCTGACCAGGGGCAGTGCCTGCGGCCTCGATGTCGCCGTGGGTGCGTCGTGGATGGGAGGGGGTGGGACCTCGCGGTCGATCCCACCTGTGTGCTCCTCCGCGTGGTCCTCGGACCACGCCTCTCCTTCCTCCCCGATGACGGCGAGGATCGAGCCGACGGCGAGGACCACCCCGTCATCGGCGCCCCGGTGGAGGAGGGTGCCGGTGATGGGCGCCGGGAGCTCCACCACGGTCTTGTCGGTCTCGACGGACACCATCGGCTGGTCGGCCTCGACATGGTCACCGACGTCGTGGAACCACTCGACGATCTCCGCCTCGGTGAGGCCCTCGCCGATGTCCGGGAGCCGGAACACGGTCGCCATCAGGCGTCCTCCAGCGTCGTGCGCACGGCGGCCACGATCCGCTCGACCGACGGCAGGTACACGGGCTCACCTCGCTTGAGGGGGAACACGGTGTCCCAGCCCGTGACACGCTGGATCGGGGCGAGGAGGGAGAACAGGGCACGCTCGGCGAGGATCGCCGCGATCTCGCCGCCGAAGCCGCCGGTGCGGGGGGCCTCGTGGACGATCACCGCTCGGCCCGTCCTCGTGACCGACCTGACGATCGTGTCGGTGTCGAGGGGGACGAGGGTCCGTACGTCGATCAGGTCGACCGACACACCCTCGCGCTCGAGGAGCTCGGTCGCCGCCCTCGCCTCCTTCGTCATCGCTCCCCATGTCAGGATCGTGACGTCGGTGCCCTCGTTGCGAATCGCCGCAGTCCCGATCTCGGTCGTGTAGGGCTCCTCGGGGACGTCCTCCTTGACCGAGCGATACAACCTGATGGGCTCGAGGAACACCACCGGGTCGGGGTCGGCGACGGCCGCGAGCAGGAGGCCCTTGGCGTCGGCGGGCGTGCTCGGTGTGACGACCTTGAGCCCCGGCGTGTGGGCATAGATGGCCTCCCACGACTCGGAGTGGTGCTCGGCGGCGCCGAAACCGCCGCCATAGGGGATGCGCAGCACCATCGGCGACGTGAATCGGTGGCGGCTGCGGTTGCGGATCCTGGCGACGTGGTTCACCACCTGGTCGTATGCCGGCGTCGAGAAGCCCATGAATTGGATCTCGGCGATCGGCCGCATGCCCGCGATCGCGAGGCCGAAGGCTGCGCCAACGATCCCCGACTCGGCGACGGGCGTGTCGATGACGCGGTTGGGCCCGAACTTCTCGAGGAGGCCGTCGGTGATCCTGAACACTCCCCCGTTGACGCCGACGTCCTCCCCCAGGACGAGGACCGACGGGTCCGAGGAGAGGGCGAGGTCGTGCGCCGCTGTGATGGCCTGGGCGAGGTTCATCACGGTCATCGGGCGGTGAGCCCTTCCTGCTCGGTGAGCTGACGGGTCGGCTCGGCGAACATCGCGGAGAAGACGTGGTGTGGATCGGGCGGCGGGACGGCCTCCGCCGCGGCGATCGCCTCGTCGACGGCGATCCCTGCGGCCTCCACCGTGGCCTCCTCGTCGTCGGGACCCCACGCGTCGTGGTCCTCGAGGTAGACGCGAACGCGTGCCAGTGGATCCTTCGATCGCGCGAGCGCCTCCTCCTGCGGTGTGCGGTACCTGCCGGGGTCGTCGTTGGTCGTGTGCGGACCGATGCGGTACGTCAGGGCCTCGATCAGCGTCGGGCCTCCCCCGGCCCTCGCCCTGTCCGCTGCGGCCTTCGTGGCGGCGTACACGGCGAGCAGGTCGTTCCCGTCGACGAGCACGCCCGGCATCCCGTAGGCCCCGGCCTTGACGGCGATGGATTCCGAACGCGTCTGACGATCGATGGGGAGGCTGATGGCATACCCGTTGTTCTGGCACAGGAAGACCGTGGGGGTCTCGTACACCGCGGCGAAGTTCATGGCCTCGTGGAAGTCGCCCTCGCTCGTTGCTCCGTCGCCGAAGTAGGTGATCGCGATCCGGGGCTCATCCATGAGCCTGGCGGCCCACGCCAGGCCCACGGCGTGGATCATGTGGCCGCCAACGGTGATCGATGGCGGCAGGATCGGGACGTCGTCGGGTGGCATGCCACCTCGCTCGTCGCCGGTGCGGCCCAGGAAGAGGGTCTCCATGGGGTAACCGTGCGCCCACATCGCGGCCGCATCCCTGTACGTCGCCACCATCCAGTCGGAGGGCTCGAGGGCGGCAGCCGAGCCGATCTGGGCCGCCTCCTGTCCCTCGAACGGGGCGTACGTGGCGAGCCTTCCCTGCTTCTGGAGCGACACGCTCTTGTGGTCGTACTGCCGTGCGAAGAGCATCTGCTCGTACAGGGCCCTGACCCGGCTGAGGTCGAGCGGCGATTCGGCGACCAGCTCGCCGTCGGGGGTCAGGATCTGATCCATCGCCGGGATGCTAGGTACGATTCGGTTGGCGCACCTCCCCGATGTGCCAAGACGGAAAGGGCCGCGATGGGACACCAGGACACGTCGAAGCTGAAGATCGACCCGTACGACTACCTGGCGATCGATGGACAGCTCTCGAGCCAGGAGCGCATGATCAGGGACACCGTGCGTGAGTGGGTGCGCAACGAGGTGTCCCCTCACATCGAGGCGTGGTTCGAGGAGGGCTTCCTGCCCCGGTCCCTCGCCAAGGAGATGGGGGCGTTGGGCCTCCTCGGCATGCACCTCGAGGGCTACGAGTGCGCCGGCACGACGGCCGTCGAGTACGGGCTCGCCGCGCTCGAGCTCGAGGCAGGGGACAGCGGTGTGCGCTCGTTCATGAGCGTGCAGGGCAGCCTTGCCATGTTCCCGATCTGGGCGTTCGGAAGCGAGGAGCAGAAGCAGCAGTGGCTGCCTCCGATGGCCGCGGGCGACGTCGTGGGATGCTTCGGCCTCACCGAGCCGGACTCGGGGTCCGACGCCGCCAACATGCGCACGACGGCGCGACAGGAGCCGGGAGGCGACTGGGTGCTCAACGGCACGAAGATGTGGATCACGAACGGCGACATCGCGGACGTTGCGGTCGTGTGGGCACGCGCGGACGATGGCACGATCAGGGGGTTCATCGTCCCTGCCGACACCGACGGGTTCACCGCCAACCCGATCAAGCACAAGATGTCGCTGCGGGCCTCGAACACCGCCGAGCTGGTCCTCGACGACGTCCGCCTCCCCTCCGATGCCGTGCTTCCCGGGGTCGCCTCGATGCGGGGGCCCCTGTCATGCCTCTCTGAGGCGCGCTACGGGATCCTGTGGGGGGTGATGGGAGCCGCACGGTCGTGCTACGAGTCGTCCCTGCGGTATGCGGGAGAGCGTGAGGCCTTCGGCGGCCCCATCTCGCGGTTCCAGATCACCCAGCAGCGGCTCGTGGAGATGATGGTGCGGGTGCAGAAGGGCACCCTCCTCGCGCTCCACCTCGGCCGCCTGAAGGATCAGGAGATGCTCGCCCCCGCCCAGGTCTCGTTCGGGAAGATGGACAACACACGGGAGGCGATGTGGGTCGCGAGGGAGGCGCGTGCGCTCCACGGGGCGAACGGGATCACCCTCGACTACGTGCCCATCCGCCACATGATGAACCTGGAATCCGTCTACACCTACGAGGGCACGAACGAGATCCACCAGCTCATCATGGGCCAGACCATCACAGGGCACGCCGCGTTCGGCTGAGCGGGGACGAGGCCCACGGAGGAGGCACGAGGATGAGCGGCACCGGGGCACCCACGCCCGGCGCCGTCCGGGCCCTCGAGCTCCTCCTCGGATTCCTCGGCATCACGGCCCTCCTCGGCGGCATCGGGCTCCTGAGCGGGATCGACGCCGTGTCGCCCCCCGCCGAGTGGCTGGTGTCCATTCCCGTGGTGGACAGCTGGATCCTCCCGGGTCTCGTCCTCGGTGTCGTGTTCGGTCTCGGGTCACTCGTGACGCTGTGGGGTGTCCGGACTCGAGTGCGATGGCGGTGGCTCGCTCCCGTCGAGCGTCTCACTGGGCACCATTGGGCATGGTCGGCCACCATCCTCCTCGGGGTCGGCCAGTCGGTGTGGATCGCCCTCGAACTCCTCTGGCTCCCCGAGGTGTCGTTCCTCCAACCGCTCTACGGCGCGGTGGGTGTCGCCCTCGTCCTCCTGCCCTGGACCGCGTCGGCTCGGAGGCATCTGGCCGCGGACGACTGAGCAGCGGCGGTGGCGTCCCGGAATCCGTCACACCCGGGTGGGATGATCGATGGATGAAGGCCACGCCCGCCGACACCCGCCACCACCCGATTCCTCCGGGTCTCGACGAGATGGAGCCGGGGCCCGAGCTGGCCGCATGGCTGTCGGCGATCGAGGTCGGACAGCTCTCGGGACACGACCGGATCATCGTGCTGCGAGCGCACCAGCGCCTCGTGTCGCACTTCCAGGCGAAGGTCTACGCCGACATGGCCGCCGTCGGTGACGTGCTCATCGACGGGTCGGACCCGAAATGGGGACATGATGCCGCCGCCACCGAGATCCGGGCGGCCCTGTGCCTGACCCGGAGGACGGCCGATGCGGAATTCTCCTTCGCCCTCGACCTGCAGCGCCGGCTCCCCGCCGTCTTCGATCTGCTCTCTTCTGGGGGCATCGACCTCAGGCGCGCCCGCACCATCGACCGGCACACGATCGACCTTCCCGTGGCGACCGCCAGGGCGATCGCGGATCGTGTCCTTGACGAGGCACCTCATCTGACGACCGGGGAGCTCGCTGCTCGGCTCGGTCGCCTGCGGATCGACGTCGAGCCACGAGAGGCGGCCGGGCGGCTGTCGCACGCCGTCGCGGAACGACGGGTCGTCATGGAGCCCACACCCGACGGCACGGCACACCTCCACGCCTACGACCTCCCTCCCGACCGCGCCGCGGCGATCATGGATCGGCTCGACCATGCGGCACGGCGACTCCGTCGCGACGGGGAGACTCGCACCATGGACCAGCTTCGCACGGACGTGCTCATCGACGTCCTCGATGGCTCGACGTCGACCACCTCCTGCAAGGGCCGACGCGCCGTCGTCGACCTCCATGTCGACCTCACCACGCTCATCGGCCTCACCGAACGGGCGGGCGACATCGCTGGATACGGGCCTGTGGTCGCCGACATCGCCCGACAGGTGGCAGAGCAGCAGGATGGCGCCGAATGGCGGTTCACGGTCCACGACGGGCAGGGCATCGCCGCCGTCGGGGTGACCCGCCGGAGGCCCGCGGTCTCCACCGCCCGAGCGGTGTCCGCGGCACACCCGAGGTGTGTCTTCCCCGGCTGCAGGGTCCCTGCCGCCCGATGCGACCTCGACCACACGATGCCCTGGTTCGCCGGTGGCCCCACCCTCGCCGACAACCTCGCTCCCCTGTGCCGCCACGACCACCGGATGCGACACGAAGGCGACTGGAGCTACCACATCGCCGACGATGGCGTGGCCGAATGGAGGAGCCCACTCGGCCACACGTACAGGAAGCGAAGGGGCGAATGGGACCGCCCGCCCTGAGCGCGCCCCCGGTGACGCGCGTGTCGAAGGGATCCTGCGTCGTCCTCCCGTCCGCTGTCGGATACGGCACGCGGCACAGCGCACAGATGTGGATTCCACCCTTCGGAATGACCGAGGACTACGTCGCCCCACCGAGGAACGGCCGCACCTCGACCTTCCGATTGCAGCGCCTCGATCCCTCGGCTGCGAGCCCGAGCGCCGCATCGAGGTCCGGGGCATCGATGATCCAGACGCCGCTGACGTATTCCCTCGACTCCACGAGCGGTCCCCGGGTCGATACCGCCTCGGCACCGCGGTGGTCGATGACGGTGGCGGAGTCGGGCGACGCGAGGCCGCCGGCGAAGACCCAGTGACCCTCGGCCACGAGGCGTGCGTTGAACCCGTCGATAGCCTCCATCTCGGAGGTGGTGGCGGAACCCGTCGTCTCATCGATCACGGAGATCAGGTACAGCACGTGCATCTCCCATCGCTCGTCATGTGACCCACGCCGCTCAATCGAGGAGACCCGGTGGCAGGTCGACGACGATCCTGCCCTGCTCGACATCGACGGACAGCACGAGCGGATCCACGAAGGGGATCTCGCCGGTGGCACCAGAGACGGTGACCACGGCGAGGCGGTCCTGGGCTGCCCCTGTGACGACGTCGGTGACCGTGGCGAGCTCGGTGCCGTCGCCATCGACGACGCGGCACCCGACGAGGTCCTCGACCCACCACTCGTCGTCGTCGAGGGTCCTGCGCTCCGAGCGTGGGATCACGAACTGGGTGCCGACAAGCGCCTCGGCGTCGGTGCGGGTGTCGACGCCCTCCAGATGGATGATGTAGTCGCCCGCATGCGGAGTGGCCGTCACGACGGCAAAGGTTCGTGGCGGCTCCTCGGACGCGAGGCCGACGCCGTCGACGAAGCGCTGGTCCGCATCGCCGACGAGCCCTCGGACGAGGACATCCCCACGGATGCCGTGCGCCTTGCGCACGTACCCGATGGGGATGGTGTCGGATGGTCCCTGCGAAGAGGACACGTCAGTCGAGGAAATCCACCTCGACGGCGAGGCCTTCTTCCTCTGCGGCGGCGCCGGCCACCGTGCGGATGGCACGGGCCACGCGGCCTCGCTTGCCGATCACACGACCCATGTCGCCCTTGGCGGTGCGAACCTCTGCGACGACGGCCTCGTCACCGTCGGGGACGATGTTCACCTCCACGGAGGAGGCGTCGTCGACGATCTCCGTGACGACGTACGTGACGACCTTCTCGATGATCTCGCCCTGGCTCACGTTGCGTCCCCGTTCTCGTCGGCACCCACGGTCTCATCGGAAGCGGCGGGCTCGACGGCGGGCTCGACGGCGTCCTCGGCCACGGCCTCATCGGCGACGACGGCGTCCGTGACGACGACCTCATCGACCTCGACGGCCTCCACCACCTCGCGCTCGGGCTCAGCCCCGGTGGCCACGGGCTGCGTGTCGGGCTTCGTCCCCTTGCCCTTCGTCGCCTTGCCCTTCGTCCCCTTGTCCGTGGCGGCCGCGTCACCAACGGGGGCATCGCCACCGACGGTGTGGATCTCGCCCCTTGCGACCTTGAATTGCGTCCACGCACCGGAGATCTCGAGGAGCTTGCGCGCCCGATCGGTCGGCTGGGCGCCCGTGGTCAGCCAGTGGAGGGCACGCTCGTTGTCGATCTCGACGACCGACGGGTTCGGGCGTGGGTCGTAGAAGCCCAGCTGCTCGATGTACTCACCGTCACGCTGCTTGCGGGCATCCATGACGACGACGCGATAGGTCGGCTGCTTCTTCTTGCCAAGCCGCGTCAGGCGGATCTTGACTGCCATCGGTCACCTCTTCTTGCTCTGGCGTGGCATCCCGGGGAGGGAGAGACCCGGTATGGGGCTCTTGCCACCGGCCATCGCCTTCATCATCTTCTGTGCTTGTGCGAACTGCTTGAGGACGCCGTTGACGTCCTGGGGACGAGTCCCCGATCCGGCAGCGATGCGGCGCTTGCGGCTGCCGTTGATCATCCTCGGGTTCCTGCGCTCCTCAGGTGTCATCGACCTGATGATGGCCTCCACACGGCCGAGCTGTCGCTCATCCACCTGGATGTCCCGCAGGGCCGAACCTGCGCCCGGGAGCATACCAACCAGCTGCTGCAAAGGCCCCATCTTCCTGAGTTGCTGGAACTGCTCGAGGAAATCCTCGAGGTCGAAGGTGGCATCGAGCATCTTCCTCGCCGCTCGTTCCGCCTCCTCCTGGTCGTAGGTCTCCTCGGCCTTCTCGATGAGCGACAGCACGTCGCCCATGCCGAGGATGCGTGAGGCCATGCGGTCCGGGTGGAAGGCGTCGAGGTCGCCGATGGTCTCGCCGGTCCCGACGAACTTGATGGGGACCCCGGTGACCTCCCGTGCGGAGATGGCGGCGCCGCCGCGGGCATCGCCATCGATCTTCGTCATGATGAGACCCGTGAGATCGGTGTACCCGGAGAACCCGAGCGCCACGTTGACCGCCTCCTGGCCCGTCATCGCATCGACCACGAGGAGCGTCTCGTCCGGGCTGGCGATCTTGCGGACCGCAGCGAGCTCCTTCATGAGGTCGGTGTCGATCTGCAACCGGCCCGCGGTGTCGATGATCACGACGTTGGCCGACTCGGCACGCGCGGCCCTGAGCCCCGACTTGACGACCTTCTGGGGCCTGCCGGATCGCTCCGCGTGGACCGGCACGCCGATGCGTCGCCCGAGCGTCTCGAGCTGCTCGATCGCCGCGGGTCGCTGGAGGTCGGCCGCGACGAGCATCGGGCGCTTCCCCTTGCCCTTCAGGTGCAGGGCCAGCTTTGCCGCCGTCGTCGTCTTCCCCGACCCCTGGAGGCCCACGACCATGATCACGAGCGGCGGTGCCGCGGGCCGCACCAGGGGGGCCTCCTGCTCGCCGAGCGTGACGATCAGCTCCTCGTGGACGATCTTGATGACCTGCTGGCCGGGGGTGAGGCTCTTGCTGACCTCGATACCCACCGCCCGCTCCCGCACCCTTTCGAGGAAGGACTTGACCACCGACAGGTTCACGTCCGCCTCGAGGAGGGCAAGGCGCACCTCGCGCAGCGCCGCGTCGACATCCTCTTCCGAGAGCCGGCCCTTGCTGCGGAGCCTGTCGAAGACGCCGCCGAGGCGGCTCGAGAGCGTGTCGAACATGGCCATGAGTGTATGGCGCCATGGGGGGATGAGCCATCGGCTCCACGACGGATGACACGCATCCGAGGAGGCCCCACCAGAGGGAGGCGAGGACCGCGGCACCGCACACCTGATAGCCTCGGTGCATGAACCTCACGGTGATCGACCATCCCCTGACGCGCCACTACCTGACCGTCCTACGGGACGAACGCACCCAACCCCAGCAATTCCGCGCCGCGGCGAGGGGCCTGACCTACACCCTCGTCCTCGAGGCGACGAAGGCCCTCCCGGTCCACGAGTTCGACATCACGACGCCACTCGAGACCACGAGGGGATTCGCCGTGCGCAACGTGGTGGCCGTGCCGGTCCTCAGAGCCGGCCTCGGCATGCTCGACGCCGTCCTCGACATGATCCCCGACGTCAAGATCGGGTTCGCGGGCGTGGCGCGGGACGAGGAGACCACCCTTCCCCAGGAGTACTACTCGAAACTCCCCGACCTCTCCGACACCTGGGTGCTCATCTGCGAGCCGATGCTCGCCACGGGCGGATCCCTGTCGTGGGCCGTCGACAAGGTGAAACACTCGGGTGCGAGGACGATCACGGCGTTGTGCGTCGTGACCGCGCCCGACGGGGTCGCACGCATG
The DNA here is from genome assembly GCA_963792405.1 of uncultured Acidimicrobiia bacterium. Taxonomy (GTDB): domain Bacteria; phylum Actinomycetota; class Acidimicrobiia; order Spongiisociales; family UBA5794; genus SZUA-442. The sequence continues at coordinate 537,809 of CAWBVU010000006.1, read as the reverse complement.
TATCGGGACCACCCGGACGTGCGGATCGTGGCCGCGGCGTTCGACAGGGAGCTCAACGACAAGGCGTACATCGTCCCCGGCCTCGGCGACATGGGCGACCGCCTCTTCGGGACGCTGTGAACGAGGTCAACTGATGACGAGGATCGATCAGGACTTCGAGGCCTCCGTGAAGGACATCGTGCGAGCGATACCGGAGGGCGCAGTAGCGAGCTACGGTGAGGTGGCCCTCGACGCAGGCTTCCCCGGCGCCGCACGGGCCGTCGGGAACCTCCTGCGCACGACGAGTGGCCTTCCCTGGTGGAGGGTCGTCACCGCAAGCGGTCGGTTGGTGCCGGGTTGCGAAGCGGAACACGCTGAACTCCTCCGGGCAGAAGGCGTCACCGTGTCGAACGGACGCGTGAGGAGGAGAGAACCTTCATGACATACTCGATGGTCGAACTGATCGGCACCAAGCGCGATCGGGGCACCCTGTCGACGGACCAATTGGCGTGGATGATCGCCGAATACACGGGGCACCGGATCGCGGACTATCAGATGTCGGCATTCCTCATGGCGGTCCTGCTCAACGGCTTCGATGCGGAGGAGCTTGCGGCGTGGACCGCGGCCATGCTCCACTCCGGCGAGACCCTCGACCTGTCGACCGTCGCGAAGCCGAAGATCGACAAGCACTCGACAGGGGGGGTCGGGGACAAGATCTCGATACCGCTCGCCCCGATCGTCGCGGCCTGCGGGATCGCCGTGCCGATGATCTCGGGACGCAGCCTCGCCCACACCGGCGGAACGCTCGACAAACTCGAGTCGATTCCGGGCTTCACCACCGACATCTCGCCATGGGCCTTCCCTGAGCAGCTCAACGACATCGGCGTCGTCATGGCGGGTCAGACGGAGACACTGGTTCCTGCCGATCGGCACTTGTACGCGTTGCGTGATGCCACCGCAACCGTTCCGTCCCTTCCACTCATCGCATCGTCGATCATGTCCAAGAAGCTGGCGGAGGACATCGATGCCCTTCTCCTCGACGTCAAGGTCGGCAGCGGCGCCTACAACCGGACCCTGGCGGACTCGACGCTCCTCGCCTCGACGATGGTCGAGATGGGCAGGATCAACGGAACCCCGGTCACGGCGTACCTGACGGACATGTCGCAGCCCCTCGGTCGTGAGGTCGGCAACGCCAACGAAATCATCGAATCCATCGCCGTGCTGCGCGGCGAGGGGCCTGCCGATGTGACCGAGCTGACCCTGACATTCGCCTCCGAGATGATCAGCCTGGCGGGGATCGCCGACGCAGACTCTGCGCGAGCGATGGCCGAACGGGCCATATCGTCCGGTGCCGCTCTCGACGTCATGGCGCGTCTCATCCAGCACCAGGGAGGAGATCCTCGGGTCATCGAGGACACCACCATCCTGCCGTCAGCGCAGCACGAGTACGTGATCACATCGCCACACGCCGGCTGGGTCACCAGGTGTGACGCGCTCGACATCGGTTTCGCCTCGGTCCGGCTCGGCGCGGGGAGATCGAGGAAGAAGGACGTCATCGATCCCTCGGTCGGTTTCTCCATCGAAGCCAAGGTCGGCGACCAGGTGTCGACGGGGGATCCCCTGGCTCGAGTCGCATGGAATGACCAATCGGCCCTCGACAGCGCGCTGAGCGTCCTCGGCGATGCGTGGCACATCGCTGATGAGCCCACGCCGAAACCCGATCTCATCCTGGGGGTGATCACGTGAGCTACCACACGATCATGGCCGCCGCGACCGTCATCGCGGCCCGCACCGAGCGCGAACGCCACCATGGTGCGATCGTGCTGGGCTCGGGCCTGTCGGACTACGCCCGGTCGTTGCCCGGCGCCGTGGAGCTCAGGTACGAGACGATCCCCGGATTCCCGGTCCCCCAGGTCGCCGGTCACGGAGGCTCCCTGTTCTCGGTACCCGTCGGTGACAAGGCCCTCCTCGTGTTCGCGGGTCGAGTCCACGCCTACGAGGGATGGGACATGGAGGACGTGGTGTTCGGTGTGCGAACCGCCGTCGCCACCGGAGCCGGTCGCGTGCTGCTCACCAACGCCGCAGGCGGTGTCAACGAGGGGTTCGCCCCGGGTGACCTGGTCGTGATCACGGACCATCTCAACCTCACCGGTCGGAACCCGCTCCTCGGCCCCAACGACGACCGTCTCGGGCCACGGTTCCCCGACATGACGGAGGTGTACTCCACGCAGCTCAGGGCGCGACTCGGTGCGATCCTCATGATGCGCTCGGTCCCACGGAAGGAGGGCGTGTACGCCTGGTTCCTCGGGCCGACCTACGAGACTCCGGCCGAGGTGCAGATGGCCAAGCGCATGGGTGCGGACCTGGTGGGCATGTCGACCGTCCCGGAGGCGATCGCCCTGCGCCACATGGGCGCCCAGGTCGCGGCGATCTCGCTCGTCACGAACCTCGCTGCAGGGATCTCCCCCACCCCCCTGTCCCACGATGAGGTCACGCGGACTGCGGATCGTGCGCGGAGCACCTTCGCCGGTGTGCTCGACGACATGCTGCCGGTGCTCGTCGAGGAGGGCCCGCGGCAGGGGTGACGGCACCCAGCCGCGGGCAGCGCAGATTTTGAGCACATGCTCAAAAGTCCGTACCATGGGACGACCAGCACCGAAGGAGCGGAATCGCCATGAACATCGCGGTCTGTGTGAAGCAGATCCCCGACCCGGCGACCCCCTATGCGCTCGATGACGAGCACCACTGGGTCGTGCGCCCCGACGACCAGGTCCTCGACGACACCGACCGCTACGGGATCGAAGTGGGTCTCCAACTCGCGGAGGCGAGCGGAGGAACCGTCACCCTGTTCTCGATGTCACCGTCGGGGACGCTGCAGGGGATCCGACAGGCGCTCGCCATGGGCGCCGACGGGGCCGTGATCGTCGACGACCCCTCCCTCCGGGGATCCGACGCCCTCACCACCGCCACGGTCCTGAGCGCGGCGATCGCACGGGGCGAGTACGACCTCATCATCACGGGCACGGAATCGACCGATGGCTACTCGGGGGTCATGCCCCAGATGATGTCGGAGCTCCTCGACGTGCCGTGCCTCACGTTCGCTCGGAAGGTCGACGTGGCCGACGGCGCCGTGACGATCGAACGACAGACGGCATCCGGGTACGACGTGGTGACCTCTCCCCTCCCTGCCCTCCTCGCCGTCACGGCGGGCGTGCTCGAGCCCCGCTACCCGACCTTCAAGGGGATCATGCAGGCGAAGTCGAAGCCGGTGGAGGCCCTCACCCTCGCCGACCTCGGCGTCTCGACCTCGGCGCAGCAGGCGATCACCGGTGTCGCACCCGTCGCTGCGCGTGAGGCGGGCGAGATCGTCGAGGACGACGGCGATGCCTTCCAGCGCATCGTCGCCATGCTCGAAGAAGTGAAGGTGATCTGATGACGACCTGGATCCTCTCGACCGACGACGCCGGCACGCTGGCACCGGGCGCCCTCGAACTCGCGAGCAAGGCCCGCTCGTTCGGCGACGTGAAAGCCCTCCACGTGGGGGCCGGATCCCCCGACGCGTTCGCCTCGCTCGGCGACCATGGCGTCGGCGAGGTCCACCTCCTCGACACGGGCGATGCGCTGCCCTCCGCCCCCGCCGCGGCGGCCCTCGCAGAGCTCGTCGGCGCGGACGACCTCGTGCTGTTCGGCCCCTCGACGCTCGACAGGGACGTCGCGGGCAGGTTGGGCGCCCGGCTCGGCAGACCCGTCGTGTCCAACGCACTCGACGTCTCCCGCGAGGGGTCGACGGTGGTGCGCTCCGAGATCCTCGGGGGCACGCTCACGGTGTCGACCTCCATCTCAGCGGGCGGGCCTGCGATCGTCGTGACCCGACCGAAGGCGTTCGTCGCGGAGCCGTCCGGGGGTGGCGTACCTTCGATCACGAGCGTGGCCATGCCCGACACGGGCCGGTCGGGCGCCGCGGTGGTCACGGCGCGCCACGTCGAGGCGACCGAGGGCCCTGCGCTCGAGTCGGCGTCGATCGTGGTCTCCGGTGGCCGCGGCCTCGGCGCGCCGGAGAAGTTCGCGATGATCGACGAGCTCGCCGGGCTGCTCGGCGGCGCCGTGGGCGGCACGAGGGCCGTCGTGGACGCCGGATGGGTGCCGTACTCGTATCAGGTCGGCCAGACAGGGAAGACGGTCAAGCCCAGCGTGTACATCGCATGTGGCATCTCGGGGGCCATGCAGCACGTGGTCGGCATGAAGGGCTCCTCCACGATCATCGCGATCAACAAGGACCCCGACGCACCGATCTTCGGCATCGCCGACCTCGGTGTCGTGGGGGATGTCCACAAGGTCGTCCCCCAGCTCATCGAGGCGTTGAAGGCCAGGGGTTGAGCCGCTCGCCATCCGCCGGGGGCGCCGACCCGCACGGGGACGCCCCTCGGGCGGGCTAGGGGCCGGGGGCGAAGGCGTCCGGGTCGAACGCCGCGGGCCCGAAGGACTCGGGAAGCAGGTCCTCGAGCAGGACCGACCGCGCACCGCCATCGCCGTCGCGCATCACCACGCGCACGACGCCGAACTCACGCATCACCTGCCTGCAGTCGCCGCACGGGGTGCACAGGTCACCGTCGAGGCACACGACGGCCACAGTCGTGACGCGCCGGGCGCCGGAGGCCACGGCGGTCGTGATGGCGTTGGTCTCGGCACACACCGTCGAACCGAACGCCGCGTTCTCGATGTTGGCGCCTCGGACGACATCGCCGGTGTCGGTCACGATCGCCGCCCCGACCCGGAAGTGCGAATACGGGGCATAGGCGCGCTCGGCTGCCTCGGATGCGAGGGCGAGCAGCTCCGCGTCGGTCATTCGTCGAGGAGCGCTTCCACGAAATCACCGGGAACGAAGGGAATCAGATCGTCCATGCCCTCTCCTACGCCGATCAGCTTGACGGGGACATCCAACTGCGTCTCGACTGCGATCGCAACACCACCGCGGGCCGTGCCGTCGAGCTTGGTCAGGACCACCCCCGTCACGCCGACCGCCTCGGTGAACGACCGGGCCTGCACGATGCCGTTCTGGCCGACCGTGCCGTCGAGCACGAGGAGCACCTCGTCGATCCCCCCCGCCTCCCGGTCGAGCACGCGGATCACCTTCCGGAGCTCGTCCATGAGGTTCGCCTGTGAGTGCAGCCGTCCGGCCGTGTCGACGATCACCACGTCTGCGCCCTCGGAACGGGCCCTCGCATAGGCGTCGTAGGCGACGGAGGCGGGATCCGTTCCCTCCCCACCGCTCACGACGGGAACGCCCACACGCTCACCCCACGCCCTCAGTTGGGAGTCGGCGGCGGCACGGTAGGTGTCGGCGGCGCCCAGGACGACCGTCTTGCCGTCGTCGGCGAGGTGCTTGGCGATCTTGGCGATGCTCGTCGTCTTCCCGGTGCCATTGACGCCGACGACGACCACCACGGACGGTGTGGCGGAGAGTCGGAGCCCCCGATCGTCACGTTCGAGCATCCTCGTGAGCTCGGCCTCGAGTGCGACGCGTGCCTGCTCCCCCGTCTCGGGCCTGGTGGCCCTGACCGCCGCGACGACCTCCATGGCGGCGGATGGACCGACGTCCGCGCTGATGAGGGCGTCCTCGATGTCCTGCCAGACGCCGTCGTCGATGGTCGCCGACCCGAAGACGCCGCCGAGGGCAGCGGCGAGCGCATTCCTCGTGCGGGCGAGGCGCTCCCTGAGTGCCCTCGGGGACGGCGCGGCGGGTGCCGGAGCCCGCCCCTGGGCCGTCGGGGCCTTCGGTGTGCGCCGCGACGACACGACGACCGCAAGGACCACGAGCAGGATGGCGACCGCCACGATGGCGACGATGACGATTGGTTCCACGATTCGACCCTCTGCCTCGTACGGGTGCGGACTGGCACCGGAACGCTAGACGGCTACGGGGCTCATTCGCTTCGACAGCACCTTCGTGGACTCACCCGGCTCCATCGTGACGCCGTACAACACGTCCGCCGCCTCCATCGTCTGCTGCTGGTGGGTGATGATCACGAGCTGCGTGTCGGCCCTGAGCGTGTCGACGAGACGGAGGAACCGGTGGAGGTTCGCATCGTCGAGTGCGGCCTCGACCTCGTCGAGCACGTAGAAGGGGCTCGGACGAGCGCGGAACACGGCGAACAGGAAGGCCAGCGCCGCCAGCGATCGCTCGCCACCCGACAGGAGCGAGAGGCGCCCGACCTTCTTGCCTGCGGGCTGCGCCTCGACGAGGACACCGGCGCCCATGGCATCGTCGCCGTCGGTGAGCCGCAGTCGACCGGACCCACCGGGGAACACGAGCGAGAAGTTCTCGTGGTAGAGAGCGGCGATCTCGGCGAACGCGGTCTCGAACAGCTCCACCATCTTCGCATCGAGCGCGGAGATCACCTTCTTCAGATCGGCCTTCGACTCGGCGAGGTCGGAGAGCTGGCGATCGAGCTCCTCCACCTCCGCCGACAGCGTCGCATACTCCTCGGCGGCCAGGGGATTGATCGGACCCATGCGCTTGAGGTCGGCCAGGAGCGAGGCGAGTCGCTCGGCGGGATCCTCACCGTCAGCGAGCTCGGGTCGGGGCGCTGCAAGGGCCTCGGCCACCTCGGCGTCGGCGTCCCGTCGCAACGCCTCGGCCGCGGCCTCGAGTCGGACCCGGAGCTCGGCGAGCTCGATGTCGAGCGCATTCAACGCATCCGAGGCCCCACCGCGCTGACGATCGAGCGTCTCCCTCGTCTCCTCGGCATCGCGCAGCTCGGCATTGGCGGCGCCCATCTGCTCACGCAGGCTGCGTTGGCGCTCACGGAGGACCTCGATCTTCGACCCGACCGATGCGATCGCCGCCACGGCCGCACGCTCGATCGCCGTCAGCTCGACGATCGACTCGTGTGATCGGGGGACGAGCACCAACTGCGCCATCTCACCGTCGATGACGGCGAGTCTCGCCTCGCTGAGCCGCCGCCGCTCGACCTGCGAAGCCCGCTCGCCGGCAGCTCGTTCGAGTGCCCTGCGCGCCTCGTCGCGCCTGGCCGCCACCGCAGCCCTTCGCTCGTTCAGCGCCTCCCACGCGGCCTGCCGCTCGGCTTCCTCACCCTCGAATTCGGCGACCCTCGCCCGAAGCGACGCGATCCGCTCGGCACGCGCCGCATCCGCCTCGTCGATCGCGCCCTTCCTGGACCGAAGCCGATCGAGCTCGGCCTCCGTCGCCGCATGCGAGCGCTCGAGGACCGCGAGTGCCTCGACGAAGCCCGCCAGTTCCGCCTCGACCGACTCGAGCTCCTCGAGGGCCGAGCGCTCCGCCTCGCGGGCGACGTCGAACGCCCTCTGGGCGCTGGTGGCGAGGCTGGCGGCGCGGTGGCCCTCCCGCTCAGCGACCTCGAGCTCGACCCTCGCCGCTTCGAGTGCGGCGGGGCCCGCGCCGTCGGGCTGGGCGACGATCATCCCCTTCGCACCGACGACGTCGCCCTCGGGAGTCACGGCGATGACCGATGGCATCTCCGCCACGACACGATGGGCCATCTGCCAGCCCTCGACCACCACGACGTGGCCCAGGAAGGCGGAAGCGAGTCGTCGGTCCGCGGCGTCACCGAGGCGATCGATCAGTCGATCGACGCCGAAGCGCCGCATCGCCTCGGAGGCGGCGTCGTCGTCTGCGCCCCCGTGCGCCACGATCGCCACGCCACCGGTCCCGGCGGCCTTGACGGCGCGTGCGGCATCGACGAGGAGATCGTGGCCCTCTGCGACATAGGCGTCGCTCCACATGCCGAGCGCGGCGTCCACGGCGGCCGCCATGTCGGAGGGCACGTCGAGCCGCGCCACGAGGGATCCCGAGATGCCGGGGGCGGTCGAAGCGATCTCGCGGGCCGTGGCATCGACGAGGCCCTCGACGGCAGCGTCGATCGCCTCGACCCGGGCGACGGCACCGGCCACCGCGATGCGCGCCTCGTCCACGTCGGACCGCGCCCGTTCCCATGCCTCCTGGGCCTCGGCGCGGGTGCCCCTCCGCCGCTCGTACTCGGCCTGGAGGCCCTCGGTACGGCCGTCGGTGCGGCGAATGGACGCATCGAGAGCGTCGATCTCCGTCGCCTCCTCAGCGAGGCGATCGGTGAGGACGGCGATCCGGGACACCACCTGCTCGCGCTCCGCGTGGTCCCGCTCGGCCGATGTCTCGAGTGCACGGAGGTCGCCACGGAGGTTGGCGACGACGCCCTCGGCGGGGAGGCTGATCTGCTCGGCCAGGGACCGCTCCTCGTCCTCGAGCGCCCTCAACGCGGTCTCGAGGCGACCGGCGTCCTCAGCGCCGATGACCTCAGCCGCACGGGCCTGCTCGATCGCCGCCTGCAGCTCCCGGCGTTCGAGCTCGAGGTCGTCGCGGCGCTCGTCGGCACCTTCGGCCCTCGCCTCGAGCGAGCGGGCACGTTCACGGGCGACGGTGGCGATCCTGTGGAGCCGCTCGGTCACCGTCTCGAGCCTGGCGGCCGCAGCGGTGTCGGTCGTCAGGAGGGACCCCACCTCTCCGGCGTCGGCACGCAGCTGGTGGAGCCGTCCTCGAAGTGCCGCGAGCGCGGCATCGGATTCATCCCGCAGCTCCAGCGCGGCCTCCCGCTCGACCGCTGCAGACCCGAGGCGGGTCCGAATCCTGCGGATCTCCTCCCCACCGAGGTGGAGGCGAAGGGCGTGGGCCTCGGCACGCACCGCGTCATGGCGTGCCGCGGCATTCGCCTGGCGCCTGAGGGGCCGCAGCGCCTTGCGCTGCTGGGCGAGGATGTCGTTGAGCCGCTCCATGTCGTGGTCGGTGCGTTCGAGCCGCCGGACGGCACGGTCCCGTCTCGCCCTGTGCTTGGTGACGCCCGCCGCCTCCTCGATCATGGCCCGATGGTCCTCGGGACGGGCATTCAGCACGTCACCGATGTGCCCCTGTCCGACGAGGACGTGCTGGTGCCTGCCGATGCCACCGTCGGAGAGGAGCTCCTGGATGTCCAGCAACCGGCACGGCGCCCCGTTGAGTTCGTATTCGGAGGTGCCGTCGCGGAAGATCCGGCGGGTGATCGTGATCTCGGCCACGCCGAGCAGGCCGGTCTCCTCGTCGTTGGCGAACGTGAGGTTCACCTCGGCCCTCGACAACGCGGGACGCGTCGCGGTCCCGGCGAAGACGACATCCTCCATCTTCTCCGTGCGAAGGGACTTCGTCGCTTGCGTCCCCATCACCCATGCGATCGCATCGAGGATGTTGGACTTCCCCGACCCGTTGGGGCCCACCACGACGTTGACCCCGGAGGAGAAATCGAGTCGGGTACGGTCGGCGAACGACTTGAACCCGCGCAGGGTCAGGTGCTTGAGCTTCACGGTCCGGCAGGTTACCAGAGGGAATTACACGAATGTGAGTCATTCGCCACGGGACACCCCCGGTGCGGAGCCCTCCCGCCCCGCGAGGGGGCGTGGAGCGAGGATCACACCCCTTCGGCCTGCAGGGCATCGCGGGCAGCGGCGATCGCAGCCGCCTTCTTCGATCCCCCCGTACCCCTGCCGACGACGTCCCCGTCCACGATGGCCGATGCCGTGAACACGACGGCGTGGTCCGGCCCGTCGCGGTGATACGTGAAGCTGACCTGCGTGCCGCGTTTGGCGAGCAGCTCCTGGAGCTCGGATCGGCTGTCGATGACCGTCTCGCGGTCGATCCGTTCGGCGACGATCGGCCTCCACACCTCTGCGATGAGGGCGTGGGCGCGCTCGAAGCCCGCATCGAGGTAGATCGCAGCGATGACGGCCTCGGCGGCGTCCGACAGGATGGAATCACGCTCCGCTCCACCGGCTCGTTCCTCCCCGATGCCGAGGCGCAGCGCGGGACCGAGGTGCCAACGCCTCGCGACGTCGGCGAGCGTGGCCTCGTCGACGACCGCGGCGCGCACCCTCGTCATGGTGCCCTCCGGGGCCTCCGGCATCGCATCGAAGATCACCTGCGTCGTCACGAGCTCGAGCACCGCGTCACCGAGGAACTCGAGGCGCTCGTACGACGATGCCCCGGGATGCTCGCCCGCGTACGACGAGTGGGTCAGGGCCTCGTCGAGCAGCGCGGAATCGGAGAACCGATGGCCGACCCCGGCCTCCACGGCGTCGTCCGGTCGCGCCATGTCAGCTCACGGCCGCGTCGATACCCGCCCCGATCCTCTCGACCAGGCCGTGCTCGACGCCCTCGGCGGCGATGCGGATGGCGTTCCGGATGGCGATCCTCGACGACGACCCATGGGCGATCACGACGACGCCCCTCGTCCCGACGAGATGGGCGCCCCCGATCGATTCCGAGCTGAGGCGCTCCCTGAGCTCGGCGAAAGCCGGAAGGAGGCCCGCCACGAGGTCCTGGTAGCGAGGTTCCGCGAGCGTCTCGAGGATCATCTGCTGGATGGCCCTGCCCGCACCCTCGCTCGTCTTGAGCAACACGTTGCCCGTGAAGCCGTCCGTGACGATCACGTCGGCACTCCTCGTCGCGAGGTCCCTGCCCTCGACATTGCCGATGAACGCCACGGTGCGGCTCGCATCGAGGAGGGCGAACGCACCACGTTCGAGGTCCCGACCCTTGGATGGCTCCTCGCCGATGTTCAGGAGCCCGACCTTCGGCTCGGCCACACCGACGTACACGGTCGAGAGGGCCGCCCCCATCACCGCGAACTGGAGGAGGTGCTCGGGCCTGCACTCGAGGTTCGCCCCGACGTCCATCACGACCTGGCCCGAGGGGTAGATGCTGGCGATCGCCGGCCTCGCGACACCGGGCAGGCGCCCGACGATGAAGGTCGCCGCGGCCATCGCGGCACCCGTGGACCCCGCCGACACCATGGCATCGGCGTCGCCGTCCCTCACCATCCGCGCCGCCACGGTGATGGAGGCGTCACGCTTCTCCCTGATCGCATGTGAAGGGTCGTCGTGGAAGTCGATGACTTCACTCGCATGGACGACCGGCAGGTCGACATCCCTGCCCTCGAGGAACGCGTCGATGACGCCTGCGTCACCGACGAGGAACGGGGAATGGCCGTCCTCTGCCGCAAGGATCGCCCCCTCGATGACCTCGGCGGGGGCGTTGTCGCCGCCCATCGCATCGATGGCGATCCTCGGCATCGGGGTTACGACGCCTCGATGACTTCGCGACCGTTGTAGGTGCCGCAGTTCGGGCACGCGCGGTGGGGGACGTGCGCGGCGTTGCACGAGCTGCAACGGGCGACCGTGGGCCTCGCCACCTTCCACTGCGCCTTGCGCCTGCGGGTCCGGGACCGCGACATCTTCTTCTTGGGGACTGCCATGGGAAACCTCTTCCGTTCAATCCTCGGGTTCGAGGAGGTCCTTCAGGACGGCGAAGGGCGAACGAACGTCGCCTTCATCACCCGAGGCGCCCGTATTCAAGTCTGATTCGGTGCTATTCACAACTCCCGGACAGTCCTCACCGCACGTGTGGGTGATCGGAAGGGACAACAGCACCTCGTCGCGAACCATCTGCTCCGTGTCGATGAGCGTCCCCTCGAGGGGGTAGCTCTCATCATCTCCCGTGCGATCGAACAGGGCGCCGATCGACACGTCCCGATCGGTCGTGGTCTCATCGAGGCATCGCATGCACACATCACGCGTCGTGAAGTGCACGGCACCGGTCACCGCGATGCCCCCGGAGACCGGATGCAACACGAGGTCCGCGCGCAACGGGGGGTCGGTGGCGACGGTGATGTGCTCGATACCCCACGCGACGGGAGCCTCGATCGTCACGGCCCGCGGCGGTGCATCCCTCCCGAGGAGGTCGGAGACGGAGAGGACGAAGGGGCTCGCAGTCATGACGGCTCCCGACGCTCAGGTGCCGGGCACGTCGGGTGGAGGCGGGAGGGCCGTATGGAGCTCGGCCCTGGCCTCGGTCACGTAGCGGTACAGCTCTCCGAGGATCGTCTCCGCCTCGGCGAGGTGGCGTTCGGCGTAGTCCTCGGCCTCCAGGCGGATACGCCTCGCCTCGTTCTCGGCGTTCCTGATGAGCGTGTTGGCTTCCTCGACCGCCTCCTGGACGATGTAGTTGTCAGAGACGAGGCGCTCGGATTCGGCCTTTGCGGTGGCGAGGAGCTCCCTGGCCCGCTCGTTCGTCTTGGCGATGTAGGCCTCCCGCTCGCGCACCATCCAGCGGGCCGCGCGGAGCTCCTCGGGGAGTTGCTCCGCCGTGGCGTGGAGGCGGTCGAGCATCTCCTCCTGGTTGATCATCACGTTGTTCGACAGCGGGACCGCACGTGCGTGCTCGACCTCCGTGATGAGTTCCTCCAGGAGGTCCGCGAGGGCACCGGGCACCGGGGGTGACGGTCGCAGGGGTTCGGGTTGATCGGTCATCCGAGACGCTCCTTCAGTGCATCTGCGACGAGCGGGGGAACGAGGCCATCGACGGATCCGCCAAGCCTTGCGACCTCTTTCACGAGCGACGACGACAGGTAACCGTACTCCGGCTTCGTGGCAACGAACAGGCTCACGACATCGTTGGAGAGGTACCGGTTCATCTGGGACATCTGGATCTCGTAGTCGAAGTCGGTGATGGCACGCAGCCCCTTCACGACGGTCTTCGCACCGATGTCCCTGGCGAAGTCGACCAGGAGCCCTGAGAACGAGTCGACGCGGACGTTGGGCCACGCGGCACAACATCGCTCGAGCATGTCGATGCGCTCCTCCGCGGAGAACAGCGGCGACTTGGACGGGTTGTGCACGACGCCGACGACGACGACGTCGAACAGGCCCCTGCACCGCTCGATGACGTCGAGATGGCCCTTCGTCGGGGGATCGAAGCTCCCTGGTACCAGCGCGGTGATCACGGTGAGGACCTCTCCATCAGGGTCACGACGGCATCACCGTACCGCCGCTCGTCCCTCCAAGTGAGGAATTCGGGGAGTTCGGGGGGACCGTGGTCCCGCCGGTGCAGTACCACGGTCGCCTCGGGAGCCAGGACCCCCTCGATCCGTGCGAGCAGCTCGGTGACCCCGCGATCATCCATCGCGTAGGGAGGGTCCACGAAGACGAGGTCGTACGCGTCGTCGAGGCCTGCCACGGCACCGGACACATCGGCCGAGATGACCCTCCCGCCGAGGCCGACCCTCTCGACGTTCCTGGCGAGCGCCCGCAGCGCCGCCGGGCCGCGCTCGACGAACACGGCACGGTCCGCGCCCCTGCTGAGGGCCTCGAGGCCGAGGGAGCCGGAACCCGCGAACAGGTCCAGCACCGCCGCTCCCACCACCTGGTCGCCGAGGATCGAGAAGAGCGACTCCCTCGCCCGCCCCGTCATCGGTCGTGTTCCCCTGGCGGGTGTCTCGAGTGGCCTGCCCTTCGCCACTCCAGCGATGATCCTCATCGTGGTCAACTCCTCACGAGCCACTCGTCGGCGTCGCCGAGGAACGCCGCGAACTCCGCCATGATGGACGCGACGAAGGCACCGTCCCTGTCGGCGTCGACCGCGTCCCTCGCCACGCTCGCCGCCGCCTCGATCAGGTCGGCGTCGCGCAGGATGTCCCCGAACCGTAGGTCGCCCGCGCCCGACTGCGAGGCGCCGAAGAGCGTGCCGTGGCCCCTGATCTCCAGGTCGGCGGCAGCGATCACGAAGCCGTCGTCGGTCTCCACCATCGCCGCCATCCGGCGCTCGGCATCCGGGGTCCCCGGATCGGCGAGGAGCACGCACCTGCCCCCGTGCGCGCCGCGCCCGACCCTGCCGCGCAGCTGGTGCAGTTGGCTGAGGCCGAAGCGCTCGGCGTTCCAGACGATCATGAGGGTGGCATTCGGCACGTCGATCCCGACCTCGATCACGGTGGTGGACACGAGCACGTCGAGGTGGCCTGCGCGAAAGGCCGCCATCACGGAAGCCTTGTCCTCCGACGCCATCTGCCCGTGGAGCAGCCCGACCCTCGCCTCCAACGTCCGGGAGAGACGCTCGTATTCGGCCGTCGCCGACCGCGCGTCGATGGCCTCGGAGTCGTCGACGAGCGGGCAGACCACGAACGTCTGGCGCCCTGCCGCGACCGCCTCGCCGATCAGCCCCGACACCTCCGCCTCGGTGCCGGGGCCGATCTCGCGCGCGTCCGTCGTGATCGGCGATCGTCCGGGGGGCATCGTGGTGATCGTCGACACCTCGAGATCACCGTACAACGCCATGACGAACGTCCTCGGAATGGGGGTCGCGGTCATGAGGAGGAGATCGGGGACACCTTCGGCGCCGGACCGGTCACGGAGTCGCACCCGCTGCTCGACACCGAACCGGTGCTGCTCGTCGACGACCGTGATGCCGAGCGAGTGGAAGGCGACGTCGGGCTGGATGAGGGCATGGGTCCCGAACGCGATGTCGATCGTGCCGTCCGCGAGCCATGCGAGTCCCTGGTCCCTGCCGACGTCGCCCGATCGGAAGTTCACGGCGACCCGGCTCCCGGTGAACAAGCCGATGCGCACACTGCGCGTGGCAGCCGCCTCGGAGCCGAAGAGCGACGCCGTGCCGAGGCCGTCGTCCGCGTCGACGGCAGGGGCGAGGCCTGCCTCATCGAGGGCCCTCCGCGTCCCGAGGTAGTGCTGGGTCGCGAGGACCTCGGTCGGGGCCATCACCGCACCCTGGTGCCCGCTCTCGACCGACGTCAGGAGCGCGGCGATCACGACGACCGTCTTGCCGGAGCCGACCTCCCCCTGCAGGAGGCGATGGAGGGGGGTGGGTGCCGCCATGTCTGCGAGGATCTCGTCGAGCGCCACCTCCTGATCGGGTGTCAGCGTGAACGGCTGTGCCCCCAGGTAGCGTGCGAACAGCGGTCCCCGAACGGAGTTCGCCACACCCGCCCTCGTCTCGAAGTCGTCGTGTGCGCGGACACGCAGGGCCATCTGGATCCTGAGGAACTCGTCGAAGACGAGCCTCCTGCGGGCGGCGGGCACGTCGGAGAGCGCATCGGGGAAGTGGATGCGCTCGATGGCGAACGACCGATCGACGAGGTCGAGGCGATCGAGGACCTCCTCGGGCACGACGTCACGGATCGGGAGGCTCCTGCGCACGGCGTTGGCGACCGCCGCCCGCGTCCGGAACGGCTTCATTCCTCCGAGCCCGCCATAGACGGGCACCACCCGTCCCGTCACGAGGGACTCGGGGCCGCTGAGCCTGTCGATGTCGGGGCCTTTCATCTGGCGGCCCGCACGGAACGGCTCGATCTTGCCGGAGAGGGCGATCTCCTCCCCCACCGTGAGGGTGATGTAGGGGTTGAACCACACGGCGCTGATGGCGCTGGTCCCATCCGAGATCGTCGCTTGGACCATCGTCCTGCCCTTCGAGATGCGTCGCTTGGAGAAGCTCCTGACCGTGCCACCCACCGTCACCTCCTCGTGCAGCGGAGCGGCGGCGAGGTCGAAGAGCTGGGAGCGATCGAGGTAGCGCCGGGGCGGGGTGAGCAGCATGTCCGCAACGCTGCGGATGCCCTGCGAGCCGAGCACGGCCGAGGATTTCCCACCGACACCCTTGACCCTGTCCACGGGGATCGTCGCGAGGTACTCGAGGGTGCGCCCGTCCGCGGGATCGGTGATCGGCATGGACCCGATGTTGGTCCGCCGACCGTGGCAACGCCACCCGGCATGCGCCGTTGCGGGACGTGACTGCTAACCTCCGGCGTCGCCCCAGGAGGTTTCCCGTCATGGCATACAGATGTGAGGTCTGCGGCAAGGAGCCGTGGACAGGCAAACAGGTCAGCTTCTCGCACAAGCGGTCATCCAAGACCTGGCGCCCGAACATCCAGAAGATCCGGGTCAGGTACGGCAGCAACTCCCGGCGCGCCCGCGTCTGCACGTCGTGCATCAGGGCCGGCAAGGTCGAAAAGGTCTGATGCAGGGCGTCGTCAAGGCCTACGACGACGTGACAGGGGTCGGCGTGATCGTGCGTGACGACGACCGCTCGGAGGTCCTCCTCGCACCGGGAAGCCTCGACGGCTCCATGTTCCGGTTCCTCAGGCAGGGCCAACGTGTGCGCTTCGACCTCGTGGGTGACGGTGACGAGGCACGGGCGGTCAACCTCCGCTTCGGGTCCGACGGCTACTGATTCGCCCCTGCGCCCTGCGTCGCGGGTGGTAGCGTTGAGCCATGGTTCAAGCATTCGTCCTCATCCAGACCGAGAGCGGAAAGGCATCTGAGGTCGCCCGCTCGATCGCGGGCATCGACGGCGTCCAGTCCTCGGAGGCCGTGACCGGCCCCTACGACGTGATCGTCGCCGCCGAGGCGCTCGACGTCGACGCCCTCGGACAGCTGGTCGTCAACCGGATCCAGCCCGTGGCCGGCATCGTCCGCACCCTCACCTGCCCCGTCGTCAAGCTCTGAAGCTCGTCGGCTAGCGGGTGGCGAGGCCTGTGCGCTCGGCGTGCCGGTCGAACGCCGCCCGCACGAGACGGTCGCACAGCTCGGGGTAGGACATCCCCGTGGCCATCCACATCTTCGGGAAGCCGCTGATGGACGTGAATCCGGGCATCGTGTTCGCCTCGTTGAACAGGAACCGCATGGTGTCCTTCTCGTAGAAGAAGTCGATTCTCGCGAGCCCGTCGAGCCCGAGCGTCGTGAAGACCTGCTCGGCGAGCCGCTTCACGTCCCGGGACGCGGCCTTCGGCAGGTCGGCGGGAGCCTCGAATCGGGACGACTCGTCCGCATACTTCGCGTCGTAGGTGTACCAGCCGGAGACGACGATGACCTCGCCGGGCTCAGAGGAGATGGGGCCGTCGAGGACCGCCACCTCGATCTCCCTGCCAGAGACCGCCTGCTCGACGATGGCCGTGTCGCCGTACCTCAGCGACTGGGCGATCGCACCCGGGAGCTCGCCGGGCCGCTCGACCCTCGTGATGCCGACGGACGACCCGAGGGAGGTCGGCTTGACGAAGAGGGGCAGGGTCAGCGATGCGTCCACGTCGGCGAGGACCTCTGCGCGTGACATCTCCCACTCGGACCGAGTGACGATGCGCCATGGCGATGTGGGGACACCGGTCGACGCGACCAGCCGCTTCGCGACCCCCTTGTCCATCGCGACGGCGCTGCCGAGCACGCCGCACCCGACGTAGGGCAGACCACACACTTCGAGGAGCCCCTGCACGGTGCCATCCTCACCCATCGGCCCGTGCAGCACGGGGAACACCACATCGACGCCGAGCTCGTCGCCGCCGACACGCAGCTGGCCGCTCGGGACCACGAACTCCACCGGGCGGCCCTCGGCTCGGAACGGTCTCGTCCCGGTGTCGGCGAGGAACCACCGACCGTCCCGATCGATGCCGACGGCGATGACCCGATGGCCCGCAGCCGAGAGCGCGTCATGGACGGACACGGCGGAGGCGCACGAAACCTCATGTTCGGCCGAGCGGCCGCCGAAGAGAAGAAGCACCCGGGACATGGGCGCAGGTTACCGTTGGGCCTGCCAAGCACCGAGGGATCCGTCAGGTGGAGCAGACCGAACCGATCATCGAATACAGGATCCGCGTCCTCACGACGGGCCTGATCGTCTCGTGGCTCGGCCTCGCCGTGTTCGGGATCTGGGGCTTCACCGAGTCATCGTTGTCGGGACCCACGTTGATCGCCCTCCTGGCCGTTTCCGCCGTCGGCCTCGTGATCCTCACCTTCGCCCCCTGGCGCACGATGATGCGCTCCGGGATCGCGGACTGGGTCCTCCTCGCCTGGAGCCTCATCGCCCTGTCGGCCATCGAGGTGTTCGAGCTGACGACGACGACACGGCCATCCGGGATCGCGTTCATCCTCATCACGTTCTTCGCCGCGGCGACGCTGATGGCGAGTCCGGCACTCGTCCTCGTCGGGGTGGCCACGGTGGCCGGCTACACCGTTGCGCTGCTCGACCACGGTGGCCTCGACGGACTCGGCCTTGCCGTGAACCTCCTGGCCTTCGTCGGCGCCGTCGTCTTCGTCCTTCTGCTGTCGCTCGGGGTCCGAACCCAGCTGGCCTCGACGTCTGCGGCGTACGAGGAGATGGTCGAGCGCGAGAAGATGCTGACCAAGCGCGAACGGGAGATGAGCCAGCTCTACGACATCTCCCGGACCATCGGGGCAGGGTCGAAACTCGACGAGGTCCTGCCAGAGCTGATCGGTCGGGTGGCGATGTCCGTCGAGGCCAAGGTCGGGGTCGTCCTGCTGTACGACCCCGAGACGGATCACCTCCACCTGCAGTCGCCCATCTGGGCGGCAGGGCACACGGTTCCCGCGGATGAGTTCTCGGTCGCCCTGTCCGACGCGGGGGTCGGTCCGAGGGTGTTCATGACCGGCGATCCCGTGGTCCACAACGGGCTCACGGATGAGCTCCAGAAGGACCCGCTCATCGTCGAGCTCGACGCCGAACGCGTGGCTGCCGTTGCGATGAGGGTCGAGAACCGCACGATCGGCGTCCTGCTCGTCGGCGACAAGACCACGCCGTTCACCGACCTGGACATCGAGACGCTGCAGTCGGTCGCCGCTCCCGCGGCCCTCGTCCTGAACCAGATGGCGCGCTACGAGGCAGCGCGCTCGACAGGCGAGCGCATGGCCGAGCTCGCAGAGCTGAAGACCGACTTCGTCTCCGTGGTGTCGCACGAACTGCGAACCCCGCTGACCAGCATCATCGGTGCCCTCAAGACGCTGCAGCGACCGGAGCTGATGCCTGAGGATCCGAGGGCGGCCCAGCTCGTCGACATGGCGGCGAAGCAGTCGAACCGGCTCAAGACGCTCATCGAGGACCTCCTCGTCATGTCGCGCATCGAGGCCGACTCCCTCCCCGTGAGACCCGAGGCGATCGACCTCGGTGACTTCCTCACCGACCTCCTCGCGGGGCTGCCGGGAGGCGACACCGTGCGCTTCGAGCCCATCGACGGGCTGGGCAAGGTCCTCGCGGATCCCGACCACCTCGCACGCGTCGTGACGAACCTCATCGACAACGCGATCAAATACGGCGGCGAGGGCGGCGACGGCATCGAGCTCGCGACCTCACTCGCACGGGGTGAGGTCCACGTGTCCGTCATCGACCATGGTCCCGGCATCCCCTACGAACAACACGACAGGATGTTCGAGCGATTCACCCAGCTCCAACCCCACGCGACGCGCTCGAAGGGTGGGGCGGGCCTCGGCCTGTCCATCGTGAAGGGACTCGTGGAGGCGATGAACGGTCGAGTGTGGTTCGAACCGACCGTGGGCGGCGGCGCGACGTTCACCGTGGCGATCCCGCTGGCGTGACGCCGCGACGGCGTCAGAAGCCCTCGGTCTCGCCTGCCGCGACGGCGTGGAACCCACCATCGACGTGGACGATCTCCCCCGACGTCGCCGAGGCGAAGTCGGACAGGAGGACGCACGCCATGTTGGCGACGGGCTCGGGGTCGCGGGGGTCCCATCCGAGCGGGGCGCGCACCTGCCAGAGCTTCTCGAACTGGGTGAACCCGGGGATCGACTTGGCGGCGACGGTCCCGAGGGGTCCGGCCGACACGAGGTTCGTCCTGATGTTGTCCTTCCCGAGGTACCTGGCGAGATAGCGGTTGACCGACTGGAGTGCGGACTTCGAGACACCCATCCAGTCGTAGGCGGGCCATGCGAGGCGGTTGTCGAAGTCGAGGCCCACGAGGGCGCCGCCTCCTGCCGCCACGAAGAGCGGGCGAAGGCCGACGGCAAGGGTCTTGTAGGAGAAGGCCGAGGTCAGGAACGCGATGCTCGCCGACTCCGCGGGCGTGTCGAGGAACTCCCCACCGAGCGCGTCGTTCGGTGCGAAGGCGATCGCGTGGAGGGCCCCGTCGAGCCCACCCCACCTGGCCTCGAGGTCGGCGACGACGTTCGCCATGTGATCGGCATCGTTGATGTCGAGCTCGAGGACGTCGGCGTCATGGGGAAGGCGGTTCGCTGAACGACGGGTGAGGGACAGGCCCCTGCCGAAGCCCGTGAGCACGACGGACGCGCCGAGTTCCTGTGCGACCCTCGCGGTGTGCCACGCGATCGAGTCGTCCGTCAGCACCCCGGTGATGAGCAATCGCTTTCCCTGCAGCATCACGACCCCTTCCTCGTGTCGCCACGAGCCTAGACCGGACCGTCATCCGACATTGGCCCATGCCCGGAACCCCAGACCCATCACGAACAGCAGGAGGATGCCATAGGTCAGCGCGGGACGCTGCGCCATCGTCGAGCGGTACAGGTACGCCAACGTGAGGGTCACGACGATGACGACACCGTAGAAGACGTGGAACGAGTTCCCCGGACGCACCCCGTTCGAGTACAGGTACACCCCTGCGGCCACCTGGATGAGGATCGCCGCGATCGCGGACCCCCTGGCGACACCGAAGACGCGCCCCGGCGATCGCTTCACGATGGCGAGGATCAGGCCCCACACACCGACGACGCCGCAGCTCACGACAGCCACCCAGAACCAGCTGCGGTGGAAATCGAGCACCATGTCGAGGGGCACGGAACCTCCGGTGGATCGGGGACGACGGCGGGGAGACTACCGGAGGTGCGCGTGTCGACATCGCCGACGGTAGGTTGGCCCACATGGTCGAGCTCCACCCGCACGGGATGGCCCACGGAGGCGAAGCCGTCGCCCGCAGCGACGGCAAGGCGCACTTCGTCGCTGGCGCGCTGCCGGGCGAGGTCGTCGAGGCCACGATCGTCGAGGACAAGGGCTCGTGGGCCCGCGCCGCCCTCGTGTCGATCATCGAGCCTTCGCCGGAGAGGCGGCAGCCGCCATGCCCCCACGCGTCGATCTGCGGCGGATGCCAGTGGCAGCATGCCGACGAGGCCGCCCAGCGCGAGTGGAAGCGCACGACCGTGGCGTCCCAACTCTCCCACCTCGGCCGCATCGAGGACCCCCTCGTGCATCCGGCTGTGGCGGTAGGGCCCGACCTCGGGTACCGCAATCGCATGGACTTCCACGTGGTGGATGGGAGACCCGGCCTGATGCGGCCCCGGTCGAACGACGTCGTCCCGATCGATACCTGCCTGCTGCTGGATCCGGGCCTCCAGGACCTGTACCACGCCCTCGGCGACCTCTCGGGCGTCGACCGGATCACACTGCGGCTCGGCATCAGGACGGGGGACATCGTGGTGATCGTCGACGGTGACGTCCCCGCGCAGGCAGAGGGATGGGGTGTCCCCGTCCTCCAGCGGGTGGGGCGGAAGGTCTCCCCCGTCGTGGGCGATGCGGTCCTGACCGAGATCGTCGCGGGAACGACGTTCCGGATACCGCCCGACGGCTTCTTCCAGAACAACACCCACGGGGCGGAGGCACTGGTGCGGCTCGTGTCCGAGTGCGCTGACCTCGAGCCCTCGGACACGCTGCTGGACGGATACTGCGGAGTCGGCCTGTTCGGCGGGACGGTCGGGAAGGCCTGCGCCCTCGTGCTCGGGATCGACTCGTCATCTCGCGCGATCGAGTACGCGAGGCGCAACCTCGATGGCGCGGGCGTCGCCCACCGCCTCGTCAGCGGCGCATTCGACCGGGACATCGAGGCCCTCGACGCCTACTGGGACGTCGCGATCGTGGATCCGCCTCGAAGGGGCCTCGGCGAACGAGGCGTCGATGCGGTGACCTCCGCCATGCCGAGGCGGATCGTGTACGTCTCGTGCGACCCCGCGTCCCTCGCACGGGATGCGAGGATGCTGGCGTCACTCGGCTACGACTTCATCGAGGCGACACCTGTGGACATGTTCCCGCAGACGTACCACGTCGAGGTCGTTGCTCGCTTCGATCGCGTGCCCCTCGTCACCGACGGCTGACCGTCTCGCATGTCAGGTCGCCAGCGAGCCAGCTGAGGACCTCGGCGATCTCTCCCCTGTTCTCCGGGATATCGAGTTGGGACTGCAGATCGTCGATGGAAGCACTCGACAGCGTCCATCCCAGCGGCGCCTGCACGCCGGGATGCGCCCTGGTCGTGATCCGAGCGTATCGACTGTCGATCGGTCCCGACGTTCGAGATCGCACCACGACGTCGGACCCCGAGATGGTGAGGGGCCGGTCGAACGCGATCGCCGCCTGCTCGCGGGCGTTCGCGACGCGGCCAAACTGGCTCCCGACCAGGGTTTCGAGTGGGACGAGCACCTCGGTCGGTTTCTCGTTGACCGCCGACTCGCCCGGGGTCTCGTAGCCGTTGTCGATCTGGACGAAGAAGGGGACGATGCACGATCCCTCGGGCGTCGAAGTGTTGTGGGCCGCGATGATCGGCTCGAGCGCCCCCCACAGCTCCATCGCGGTCCCCGCTCCGGAGCCTTCGAGGTACCCACCATCGACGACGTATGCCGCGCGGGGGCCCTCGCCGCACTCACTCAGTGCCTCACCCACGCGTCCGGACGGTGTCACGATCGGGAATCTCGCCGACAGCAGCGCCGCGGTCGACAGCTTGATGTCCTGATCCGCACACAGGTAGTCCGCGAGGTCCTTCGTGGCCGCCAGTGACGCAGATCCGTCGCCGCCATCGGTGAGCCCCTCGAAGGGCGAGAGCGACGTGCAGGAGTCATCGGGGTCGTGGGCTGCCGCGGACAGCACCGAGGCGTTGAACCGGCACGGGTCGTTGACCGAGGTCCCGTTGTACACCATGAGTGGAAGGTCCGGCATCGTCCGCCACACCTCGAACACGCCGCGGGACAGGAACCCCGATCCCCCGTCGTCCTTCCAGGACAGCTCCCACGCTGCCTCGAGCACATCGGCCCGATCACGGATGTCAGGCCCGAAGCCGATGAAGCTGCGGGGTGTGTCGACGAGCAGCAGCCACGCCATGGGCGCCGCGAGGTAGTCGTCGCCGAGCCGTTGCTTGACCCAATCGGGGCCCGCCTGGCCGTCGGGGAGGCGGGTGGATCCCACGAAGGCCGCAAGCCCGAGGCTGCCGCCCGACACGCTCGACATCACCATGACGGGTGACGAGCCGACCGCCTCGATCGGATCCACGCACGCCTCCGGGCCCTGGATGCTCCCCGACAGGAGGCAGTCGAGCACGTACGACGTCCACACCGCCGCCCTGATCCCGCCTCCCGACGCGGCCACGATCACCAGTGGGACGGCGTGCCCTTCACGTCCGTCGTCATTGCGTGCCATCCATCGATCGAACACCTCTCCGACATGGACACCTTCGACGATCCCCGTCGTTGCCGTCTCAGGGGCGACGACCACGGTGACGTCGTTGCTCGCCCCGGTCGAGGCCAGGGAGGCGAGCACGATCCACGCGAGGAGGAACAGGAACACCGGTGTCCGGCGGAATCGGAAGGCGGCGAGGATGCGTGGCGGCCTCGTGGCCTCTGCGAACCGCACGAGGGCGGCAGCCGCGACGGCGACCAGCATCGCTCCGATGAGCACGATCGCGATGGTTCCGAGCGCGGGAGCAACGCGGAGGGGGAACAGGATGAGGAGGATCGCCGCGATCGAGGCGAAGATCGCTCCCGTGATGAACAGGGGCTGCGCACGGAGGCCCGAGGCACGCGAGATCACGATCCTGCTCGGGATCGATCCGGGGTCGAAGGAGTAGAAGAACGGCATCGAGCCGAACAGGAACAGCACGCCGGTGACGCCGAGGGCGACGGGGGACAATTCCGGGTTCGACCCCTCAACCGCCACGACGACGGCGACGACGGCGATGACCACGACGGCGATGACCTCGAGACCCCCCATGGACGTCCAGGTCCTCGTGTGGATGCGCATGGCGCCGAGGACGAGTGGGACGAGTGCGAACGCGAGCCATCCATCCGCGTGACGTGCGTAGACGATCTCGGGCACCGCGGCGCTCACGACCGCCACCCCGATGACCACGAACACCAGGGATCCCACGAGTCGAGGCAGCGAGCGCAGGAGCCACACCGGGATGTCGCGATCACCCCGCTCGTACGGCGACAGGGGAAGGGGAATCCCGAGCAGCCACAAGAGGGTGATCAGCGCTGCGGGGACGGTGAAGCCGAGCCCCGCAGGCACCCCGATGACGGCCACGAGGACGACCTGGAGACCTGCGAGGGCGAACACACCCAGGACGACAGCCCTGCGCACATTCATCGGTCGACCCAGCCAGGGAAGACGCACCGTCGAGGGCTCCGAGGTCTCCCCCGCGTCGACCCGCCGGCGCTCCCGTCGCAGGGAGATGAGGGCATGGCTCGCCGTCCAGTAGAGCGACATCGCCAGCGCCGTCGCGACCACCACCGTGATCGTCATCGTCGACACCCGCCATCGCCTCACGACGTCCGCCGTCTGCGCGAGGAGGAAGCTGAACGCGACGAAGGCCACGACCAGGATCTCCCCGCGAATGGCCACGAGCCCCGACCACAGCGCCTTGAGCCGCTTCGCCCTGAAGGCGGTGACGAGCACGCCTGTCGCGACGAGTCCCAGGAGGCCGACCGTACGGAACAGGGCGGCGAACCACATCAGTCGAACACGCCATGCGCTGAGGTCTTCCGGGTCTTCCCAGATCCGCTTGATCACCGTCCACGTCATGAGGTTCTCGACGAGGTCGGCTGCAACGACCACCGCGAGGGTGACGAGCGCCGTTCCCACGAGGAACTGGTAGCTGGCCTCCTGTGATTCCCCCAGACCCTCCGGGGGGCGGCGCCGCGCCTGGAGCAACAGGAGTCCCACGACGACGGCGTAGGCCGGCACGAGGAGGACGCTGTCGACGACGAGGGCGAGCGTCGCCACCGCATAGCCAGAGGCGAATCCGGGTCCCAACCGGCTCGAGTACCCCTCCCACACGCCGACGCGTTCGATGATCTCCGCGGGCTTCACGGTCAGGTCGAACTCGAGGACCGACGCGAGCCCGTTGATGCCCACCCCGGCTTCTCCCG
This sequence comes from uncultured Acidimicrobiia bacterium, assembly GCA_963792405.1. Classification (GTDB taxonomy): domain Bacteria; phylum Actinomycetota; class Acidimicrobiia; order Spongiisociales; family UBA5794; genus SZUA-442. Next base: position 513,068 of record CAWBVU010000006.1, on the reverse strand, counting down.
TGGAGCGCATTCCGAGCAGCAGGGCGTCGAGCTGGGCGAGGATCACGAACGCGAGGACGCCGGCCAGCGCCGCGAGGGCGAGCAGAGGGAGCCACCGGGCAGGCGGTGCGAACAGATAGCGATCAAACGCACGCACACGGCGAGACGACGAGAGCGCGTGATCGATGGCCTCGGCGACCGTGTGTCTGACGACCCAGACAGGGAAGGTGACCGAGGCGATGGCGACGAGGATCGTCAGGACGTACCAGAACGCTGGTGGCTGCTCGCCGAAGCGCTCCCACTCGCGGGTCCACGACATGACGATGATGACGAACGCCAACACGGTGCCCACCCAGGTGGAGGCGATTCGCGCCCCGTCACTCATCGCCCACGACTCGGCACGCGGGACGTCAGCTCGGTTCGGCGGGGACGGGAACCGTCCGATCAGTCGTCGATCGAACGCCGCGGCCACCACGAGTGACAGCGTCCAGATCGGCGCGAGGATGTCCGCGACGACCTCCTTGCGTCCGAGATCCAGTGACGTGATTCCCCGAACGAACCATCCCTCGGCGTTCTGGGCGAAGTCGAGCTGCGTGACGACGAAGGCCATGATCGGGACGGCGAAGGCAATCGCCCACCACCTGAGCCTGAGCTCATTTCGGTCCCGACCGTCGGCCACCGTGCCCTCTCCCGAGCCATCGGTGTCGGACCATGGGAGCGACCCGGCCCGTCCCATCCTGGGGACGACGCACCGCTACCAGGGTTCCCAAGGACCACCCTAGCTGAGGATCGCCTCGCGCGGCCTGATCACATCCCGTCGAGGAGCTGCGTGCGCTTCGCCTCGTACTCCTCGTCGGAGATCAGCCCGTCGGCGTGGAGATCCGCGAGCTTGCGGATCGCGTCCGCCTTGTCGGTCCCCGCGGGGGCGGGGGCCGGCTCAGGCCGGTACGAGCCGGACATCTCCACCGATCGTTGCTCCCGCGTCTTGTAGAGCAGCACCTGGAACGCGTCCGGGTGGGGGATGTTCGAGAACTTGCTCTGCCCGCTCGTGCCCGCGGATTCGATGACGAGGTCGCCCGCTCCGAGGATCCGCTCGATCACCGACTGCGAGAAGTTCACGTTGGTGATGTTCTCGAGCGGGATCTCGACTCCGGTCTTGGCGATGACGCCGGTGCGGGTGATGAGGCGCTCGTTGGTGAGCACGTAGCGGGTCGAGTACCAATTGACGGCGGGGCGTACCACGAAGATCACGACGAAGACCGCGAGGACCGCGATCACGATCCACGTGGCGAAGTCGAGGTTCACCGCCACGAGGATCATCGCGATCGACAGACCGATGAACCACAGGGCGGGGATGATGAGGAGCTTCCAATGGGGTCGGAACGAGGTGATGATCACCTCGCCGTCGGAGAGTGCGTCGCTGGGCCATGCCATGCGCGGAACACTACATGGTCGCGTGACCGGATGCGTCGCAAATGGCCCTTTCCTCCGCGGTGGTGACGGGGCATCCTCCCTGCCGGTGCACCGACGGACGACGCGAGAAACCCCAAGGAAGCCGAAGCCCCCTTGGGGTTCCTCTGCCGGGCAACCGGCCTTGCAGCCGGAGCCGACACTCCGCCGAGGCGGAGTCGCCATGGGCCGAGGCCCACGGCCTCCCAGCGCATCCCTCCGACCGAAGCCGTCAGGCGGGCTTTCGCCCCTTCCACCCGAGGGTGTTCCCCGCTGGGACGCCCGTTTCCGGGAGCGCCCCGGGTCTCCCCGTGGCGCCTGCATCGGGGTCTCCCCCTCTGCACTTCTGACATGAAAGCACCCCACGAGCACCTACTGCAAGCCAGAACGCTGTCTGGTTTTCGCGATCCTCGGGCAGTTTTCGCGACCGCGGGTAGGCTCCCGCGCGTGGCCCATCGCACCGTCCCGATTCTCGTCATCGCCCCCCTTCTCGTCGGCATGCTCGCCCTGTCGGCCTGCGCAGGCGACCAGGGCGGGACCAACCGCCCGCCAGGGGCGTCCTCACTCGACCTCCGCCCCGACGGCATCGGCACGTACCTCGTCGGTGACCCCGCCGAGGAGGTCATCGCCGGCATCTCCCAGGCCATCGGGGGATGGGACGCAGACTCGAGCGACGCCGAGAGCACCCTGCAGGTACCCACCTGCACGTCCGAGGACGGTGTGATCGTGCCGACACGGCTGGTGTCGTGGGGCAACCTGGTCCTGCTGTTCGCCGGGTCCGACCCGAGCTCGACCCTCCACACATGGACCTATGGCTTCGATCCCGTGACCGGCAACGCCGAGGACGTACGCGCCCTCGGCCTGACGACCGGCGACGGTGTGGGCCTCGGCATGGCCCGCCCCCAGGTGGAGCGCCTGCTCGGCGATCGCCTGGAGGTGGTCGACGACGAGACGCTCGATCAGGCCGTGTTCACGATCGACGGCACGGAGCCCGAACACGTGGCGGGGCGATTCACGTCGGTCGAGCCCGATGGCCTCGTGCAGATCCTCGAACGGCAGCCGAACTGCGCCATCGCCCTCCCCTGACCGCGGCGAGACGGCACGCAACGCAGAAAGGTCCGAGACATGCAGGTGACCCGACCAATGCAGAAACCCCGAGAAAGCTCGACCGGAGTCTCGCCCTCTCGGGGTTCCGCCGAAGTGGACACGAGGACCACTCCAATCCGGATCACGGCAGTCGCCTGACGCCATCCGGCCGTTCGTTCCGCCTGCGGGCGAACCCGCACCCGGTCCGAACCCCGCTCCTCGACCGAGGCCGCTGAGCGGATCCCTCCGGGGCCGTAGCCCCTCGGGGGTGGGATCACCACCGCAGGGGCGGTGCTCCGTCGCCTGTCGAAGGCTGGGCTCCCTCTCGAGGCGGACCGACCGCCGAGGCGGTCGATCGTCGCGGTCGGGGTCGCCCCCGCCCGCTTCGGCCCGGTTTCCCGGTGGTCGCCCCCGAAGGGCCGACCGTGCCGAACTCTCGGGGCTCTCACCCCTCGAGTGACGCAAAGGTAGGCACCCGCGCGGGCTCGGGCAAACCGAAACGCTGCATGCTTTTCGCGTGCTGCGCCGAGTTTTCGCGCTGACCCGTGGAGCCACCCACAGCATTCCCGGCGATCGATTCGTGTCACACGCCGCCGGTACAGTCCGAGGCATGGAGACGGATGACACAGCTGCCGGAGTGGCGATCGAGACCGACATGGAGCTCCCGTCGCTCAGGACGCTGTCCCCGAGCAGGGCGAGCGACTTCAAGACCTGCCCGCAGCTCTACAAGTTCAAGGCGATCGACCGGATCCCGACGGCGCCGACCCCCCACCAGGCGCGGGGCACCGCCGCGCACCTCGCCCTCGAACGCCTCTTCGCCGAGCCCGCCACCGCGCGGACACCCGAACGCCTCTACGACCTCTTCCGTGAGGCATGGGCGGAACTCAAGGCGACCGACTACCCGGACCTGTTCCCATCCGTCGACGAGGAACGGGCATGGGGCATCGAGAGCCTGCACCTGCTCGCCGACTACTTCCGGATGGAGGACCCCGCGAGCTTCGAGCCGGACGAGCTCGAGATGGACCTCACCGTCGAGGTCGGTGACATGACGATCAGGGGCATCCTCGACCGGATGGAGCACGTCACGGAGGTCGGACCGGACGGCATCGAACGGCGGGTGCTGGTGATCACGGACTACAAGACGGGCAAGGCGCCGCCTGAGCAGTACGCACAGAAGGCCTTCTTCGCGCTGAAGATCTACGCCCTCCTCATCCGGATCACACGGGGCGAGGCGCCCCATCGCGTGAGGCTCCTCTACCTGAACGGACCGACCGAGTACACCATGGACATCACCGATCGCCAGCTCGACGCCATGCACCGGCAACTCGAGGCGCTGTGGTCAGCGATCGAGGATGCGATCACGACGGACACATGGCCCGCTCGCACCTCTGCGCTCTGCGACTGGTGTGACTTCAAGGCCGACCTCTGCCCCGCATGGAATCCGGCGTCGCCGAGCGAGGTGCCGGGCGTTGACTGACCGCCGCCGTCGGCCATCAGGAGTCATCCAGGACGCACTGCCGCTCGACATCCCGTCGGAGGTGCGCATCGGTCCGCAGGAATGGGACGGCCACGTCCCCGCTCCCGGACACCCCCAGCTCATCGTGGGAGGACCCGGTACCGGGAAGACCGAGTTCCTGTGCCGACGGGTCGCGCACGCGATGACGAGCGGCGCGGTGGATCCCTCGGAGGTGCTCGTGCTGGGCTTCTCCAGGGACGGCGTGTCCGCGATGCGTGCGCGCCTGCGGGACCTGGCGGGTCCCTCCGCACACCGGGTCACCGTCGCCACCCACCACTCACTCGCCATGGCCCTCGTCGAGTCCCATGCCACCGCGATCGGATGGGCGGCGCCGCCGTCGATCCTCACGGGCGTGGAACAGGAGCGCCTCGTCGCCGAGCTGCTCGCCTCGGAGGACCCGGCTCGATGGCCGCTCACGATGCGGCCGTTCCTCGACGACGACCTGATGGCTGCCGAGGTCACGGATTTCCTCCTGCGGGCGAGCGAGCAGGGGCTCGACGGCGGGGATGTCGCTGCCTTCGGTCGGGACGACTGGCGGGCGCTCCCCGCGTTCATCGATCGCTACCGGGACACCCTCAAGGTGCGTCTGCGTATCGACTACGGCCTGATGCTGACCGAGGCGCTGCGCATCGTGACCTCCGTCGACGAGGCATCACCGGCGTATCGGTTGATCGTCGCCGACGAATACCAGGACGCGGCACCGGTCCAGGCGAAGCTCCTCCTCGCTCTCGCCCGCGCCCACGGTGGCCTCACCGTCGCGGCGGACCCGTACCAGTCGATCTACTCGTTCCGGGGGGCCGACGTGAACAACGTCTTCTCCTTCCCGAGCGACGTGGAGGCGGCACTCGGCGCCGACACGGAGCGACTGGTCCTGACGACGTCGTTGCGCGTGCCGGAGGAGATCCTCGATGCTGCCGTCTCCGTCACCGCACGGGAGCTGCCGGGCGGCGCGGGCAAGGTCCTCAGCACCCGCGCCGGTGGCTCGGTCGCATGCCACGAGTTCGGGACCATCGGTGAGGAGGCCGATTGGATCGCCGCCGACATCGAGCGCATCCACCTCGCCGAGGGTGTGCCACTCGAGCGCATCGCCGTGTTCGTGCGCACGCAGGGACCGTTCGTCGACGATCTCGCCCGTGCCCTCGACCGGCGCCACATCGACCACACCCACACCGACGAGCGCCTCGTCGACGAGCCGATCATCCGCTTCGTGCACGACCTGGTCCGTGCGGCGGGCGATCATCCCGATGCGGAGGCATCGCTGCGCAGGGTCCTCCTCGGGCCGTTCATCGGCCTGCCGCAGGGCCTCGTCTCGACGCTCCCGCAGGAACGTGCCGATTGGATCGCGTGGATGCGTTCGATGTCCCAGGGCCTCGACGCCCTTGCCGACCTGATCGAGGATCCGTCGTGGTGCGCGGTCTCGACCGCCGACGAGGGCCTGTGGCACCTGTGGTCGCACCTCCCCCACCTGGTCGAGGTCGCACTCGACCCGGAGCACGCACGCGCCAGGCGCGCCTGGTCTGCCTACGCGCAGGTCGTGGGGCGGATCAGCCAACGAGCAGGCGACGCGACACTCATGGACCTCAGCGAGCTCGCGGCCCGGTACGACTTCGAGGCCGATCCGCTGTTCGCCGTGCGCGAGGGGTCGGGCGTCACGATCGCCACGATGCACCGCTCGAAGGGCACCGAATTCGATGCCGTCTACATCGCCGACGCCGTCGAGGGAACGCTGCCCGACCTGCGAACGCGGGACTCGATGCTCGGTGTCCGCCACCTCCACCCGCACCTCCCCTCCCCGACCTCGGAATACGTGACCTTCCGGCTCGACGAGGAGCGGCGCCTCGCCTACACCGCGATGACGAGATCGACCTCGCGCATCGTCGTCACCGCGACCGTCGCCCACGACCTCGGATCCGGCAGCGCACCGAGTCGCTTCATGGCCCTCATCGCCCCCACCTCCAGCCCTCGGCGCGAGGGCCGACCGCTCACGCCCCGATCGTTCATCGCATCGGTGCGCCGCACCGTCGCCGACCCCTCGGCCGATCCCGTCGATCGGATCGGCGGGCTCGCGCTCCTCGCCACGGGTGGCGAGCGGATCGGGGATCCCCTCGATCGCTACGGCACGCGCCAGAAGGGCGGCGACACCGGCATCGTGTCGACACCGCTGCGGCTCTCGCCGAGCAGGGCGGAGACCTACGACACATGCCCTCGACGGTACGCATTCGAGCGCCACCTCCTCACCGTGTCGGAGGATTCGGTGTACATGAAGCTCGGCACCGTCGTCCACGACGTCCTCGAGAAGGCCGAACGCGAGGCCATGGACGCCGGGCGGGTTCGCAGCACCATCGAGGACGCCTCCGCCTGGCTCGACGACCTGTGGGACGAGGCAGGGTTCGGTGACGATGCCGTCGCAGCGGCATGGAAGCGCAGGGCCCACCGCATCCTCGAAGCGATGTACGCACGCTGGCCGAGCTCAGCGACGCCCGTGTCGGTGGAACTCACGCTCGACCTCGACCTCGATGGCACCTCCTGGAGGGGTCGGGCGGACCGGGTCGAGGCGCTGGGCGAGCACCTGACCGTGATCGACTACAAGACGTCGGCCACAGCGCTCAGCGTGGCCGAAGCTTCGGTGTCACTCCAGCTCGGCTACTACGTGCTCGCGGCGTCGGACCACCCGGACGTCGCCGGAGCGGGCCGAGTGGGCGGCGCATCGTTCTGGTACCCGGCGGCGTCGCCGACGAGGGACTCGATCGCCGTGCGGCACTTCGACATGGAGAACCTCGAACGGGTGCGCAGCAGGCTCGTCGAGATCGCCCGGGCGATCGCCGACGAGCAATTCCCTGCCATTCCGAACAAGGGATGTGGCAGGTGCCCCGTCGCGACGACCTGCCCTGCCATGCACGTGGGGCAGGAGGCGTTCTCGGCATGACGACCTTCTCCCCCACACCGGAGCAGGCGGACATCATCGGCTACGGCCCCGAGCCGTTGCGGATCTCGGCGGGCGCGGGCACGGGGAAGACGACGACCATCGTGCAACGACTCGCCTCGATGGTGGAGCGAGGCGGGGATCCCACACGGGCACTCGGCATCACGTTCACGAACAAGGCGGCAGGCGAGCTGCGTGACCGACTACGTGACGCCGTGGGAGGTCACGCCGACGGCAGGGAGGTCGAAGTGGCGACCTACCACTCGTTCGCGGCGTCGCTCCTCGACGAGTTCGGCGCAAGGATCGGCTACCGGAGCGCCGGTGTGCTCATGGACGAGGGCCACCGATTCGAGCTGTCCGCCAGGGTCCTGCGGTCGCTGCAGGGCACATCGCTCGACCTGACGAAGATCCCCAACCTCCGCAAGGACGTCCTCATGGTCTCCGACGCCCTCAACGACAACCTCCTCGACGCCAGCGACGTCCACGCGGCGGCCCCCTCGTCGCGTGACGACACATGGGACACGCGCCTCGCCCTCGTCGACGCCGCCGCGGCCTTCGCCGAGGCCAAGGCGAACCTGGGCCTGATCGAGTACAGCGACCTCATCCGCCGCGCCGTCGAGCTGGTCGAACGGCATCCCGACATCGCCGAGGAGGTCGCGTCCCGGTACGACACCGTGCTGCTCGACGAATACCAGGACACCGACCGCGCCCAGCGCATGCTCCTGCGCGCCATCTTCGCCGGCCGAGTCCCCGTGACGGCCGTCGGCGACACGGACCAGACGATCTACGAGTGGCGCGGGGCATCGATCCAGAACTTCGAGGGCTTCCCGGTGGACTTCCCCACCTCGGAGGGTGCGGCCGCTCCCACGCTCCCGCTGTCGGTCAATCGCCGATCGGACCGGCGCATCCTCGATCTCGCCAACGCCATTCGCACCGAGCTCCCGGCGGCCGAGGGCGCCGAACCACTGACACCTCGGGAGGGTGCGGGCGACGGTGCCGTCGTCACCGCATGGTTCTCGACCGAGCGGGAGGAAGCGGCGTGGATCGCCTCCGAGATGGCTCGCCGCTTCGATGAGGGCGTCACCCATGCGGACATGGCGGTGCTGTGCCGCCGCAGGGACAGCCTCAAGGTGGTCGCCGAGGAGCTGCGCAGGGCGGGGATTCCCTTCATCGTCAGCTCGACGAGCGACCTGCTCGAGATCCCCGAGGTGGCCGACCTCGTCGCGTGGCTGCGGGTCCTGGCACATCCGACCGATGAGCCCTCGCTGCTGAGGATCCTGATGGGTGGGAGGTACCGGCTGGGCATGGCCGACATCGCCTCGCTCGCGACCCTCGTGGATCGTCGGCAGGGCAGCGGCCTCCTCGCCGCCGTCCTCGACCCAGGCTCGCTCGCGTCCCTCCCCTCCCCGAGCGCCGACGCCCTGCGATCGTTCGCCACGACGTACGCCGGCCTGTTCGGCGCGTCCCAGGCAGCGTCGGTCACGGCAACGATCGACGCGACGATCGCGGCGCTCGACTACTGGGGGGAGGTCGCCGCCCTCCCCTCCCACCGTGCGACCACGGCGAGGCTCAACATCTCCAAACTCATCGACCTCGCCGACCGCTGGCACCCCCTCGACGGGGTGTCGACCCTGACGGGGTTCCTGCGATACCTCGACGCCCTCGCAGAGCCCGGACGGGCGGAGGAACTCGACTCGGTCGAACTCCCGACGGCCGACGCCGTCATGCTGCTCACGGCGCACGGTGCGAAAGGCCTCGAATGGTCCGACGTGTACCTCCCCGACGTTGCCCGTACCGTGTTCCCCGGCACCGCACATGCGTACTACGACCCACTGACCTCACCCCAGGCGCTCCCCTATGCGATACGCCTCGACGCCGAGGCGATGGCGGAGGTCGATGCCGTCCCCGATCCGGGGGAGCGGAGGAAGCTGCTCAGGGTCCGTCACCGCGACCAGGAGTGGCGCCTCGCCTATGTGGCCGTGACACGGGCGAAGCATCGACTGGTGATCAGCGGCCACGCGTGGCACAGGGACAACACCACGCCTCGAACGCCGAGCGAGCTCCTCGAGATGGCACGGCGTGTCCCCGGGGCCACCACCGGTCCGGTCGTCGACGACCCGGGACCTCGGCCGCCGTACCAGGCGCACGTCGCCATGGCACCCCCCGCCGACCCCCTCTTCCCCGAGGGATGGGCGAACGCGCTCCGCTCCGCTTCGGAGGACCCCGCCTGGATCGCACGGCAGTTCCCCGACCTCGCAGACGCCGTGGCCGAGCGAACCGGGCAGCTCCGCCTCGAGCTCGCCTCGCTGCACGCTCCCGCCACCGGCGAACGACGCGACGCGTTCTCGACGTCGGTCACGAACCTCGTTGCGCTCGCCGAGTGCCCCTTGAAGTTCGCCCGGATCCAGCACGACCGCCTACCGAGACGGCCGCGGCGCTCAGCGAGGCTCGGGACCGAGCTGCATCGGCGGATCGAACTCCACAACCTCGGTGTGATCCCGCTCGAGCACGCCGAGGCAGCGGTCTACGACACGGCGACCTCCGAGGTGCTCGCAGCCGGCGCCGACGGCGTCGACCCATGGCGCAGCTTCACCTCGTCGCGATTCCACGATGCGACGCCGATCCTCGTCGAGACCCCGTTCGAGATCACGATCGACGGGCGCTCACTCCGTGGCAAGGTCGACGCCGTCTACGGCGACGTGGACCACTGGGAGATCGTCGACTACAAGTCAGGAGTGCCTGGCGATGCCGACGCACGCCGCGTCCAGCTCCAGTCCTACGCGCTCGCCGGCGCCGCAGGGGCGTTCGGACGGGCGATGCCAGAGGACGTGGACGTCACCTTCGCCTACTTCGGCACCTCCCCTGCGACCGAGGTCACCGAGGGCGTCGACACGCCATGGCTCGCCGACGCCTCACAGACGGTGGGCCGCCTCCTCGCACAGGCGGAGGAGGGGCCCTTCCCCGCCGTTCCCTCACCGGCGTGCCGGTGGTGCGACTTCCTGCACATCTGCGAGGCGGGACAGCGTCAGGTCGGCGACTGAACCACGCGACCGTCCGCCACATCGATGACGAGGGTCACGGGACCGTGGTTCGTCAATTCGACGTCCATCCTCGCTCCGAAGCGACCCGTCACGACCGGCACACCGAGGGCCTCGAAGGCCCGCACCAAGGACGCAAGCACCCTCTCGGCGTGGGCGGGCTCGGCGGCGCCACTGAAGCTCGGCCGACGGCCACGCCGCACATCGCCGAGCAATGTGAACTGGGAGACGACCATGACCGAGCCGCCGACGTCCATCACCGACCGGTTCATCCTGTCCGCGTCGTCGGGGAGGATCCTGACGTCGGCCACCTTCGCGGCGAGGACCTCCGCGTCGGCCCCCGTGTCCGTGGGGGCGACGCCGACGAGCAGGAGGTGGCCCTCACCGATCCGTGACACGAGCTCGTCCCCCACGCGCACCGAGGCGTGGCTGACCCTCTGGAGCACCGCCCGCATGCCACCTCCCTCGACTCTCCACCCCGGCAACCTACACTCGCCGCGATGATCCACGTCCTCCTGAACTTCGCGCGCGGCTTCGCGATGGGCGCAGCCGACATCATCCCCGGCGTCTCCGGCGGCACGATCGCCCTGGTCCTCGGCATCTACGAGCGCCTCATCGCATCGGTCCGGGCGGGGTCCTCGGCCATCGGCCACCTCATCAGGGGCGACGTGCCGGGATTCCGCCGATGGATGGGCGTCGTGGAGTGGGGCCTCCTGATACCGCTGGGGGTGGGGATCCTCTCCGCCGTATTCGCCCTGGCAACCCTCCTCGAACGCCTGCTCAGGGACGAGCCCGTCATCATGGCCGCGCTGTTCCTCGGCCTCGTCGGGGGATCGGTCGTGGTGGCATGGCGCCTGCTGCGGGCCCCCGCGCTGCGGCATGTCTGGATCGCCGCGTTCGTCGCGGTCATCGTGTTCGTGCTCCTCGGCCTCCGTGGTGGGACGACCGAGGAATCGGTGGCCCAAGCGATCGATCCGTCACTGTGGGCGTTCTTCTTCGCGGGGGCGATCGCCATCTGCGCGATGATCCTGCCCGGCATCTCGGGGTCGTTCCTGCTGGTCGTTCTCGGAATGTACGCACCACTGCTCGCAGCGGTCACCGACAGGGACATCGCCGCTCTGGCGGTCTTCACCATGGGAGCGGTGATCGGGCTTGCGCTGTTCTCCCAGCTCCTCGATCGCGCCCTCCGCACCCATCACGACACGGTGATCTCCTCCCTCATCGGCCTCATGGCGGGCTCGATCCGCATCCTGTGGCCATGGCCCCTCGGCGTGGACTCCGCGGGCCTCGGCGCTCCCGACAGCGACGTCGTCGCCGCCGTCGTCGCCGCGATCGTCGGCTTCGTGGCCGTCGTGGTCATCGCGAGAACGGCTCAGGACATCGCCGCGTCCGAGCCCGTCCCCGCCGAGCCGGACTGAGTGGCGTCCGAGCCGAGCACGACCCTGCTGGTCAGCCAGTCCTCGAGGATCGCGTCCGCCACGCGGAGGGCGTCGACGTCATAGGCTCCGCCTGCGACCTGTTCCGTCACCACGGCGATGTGGTCGCCGCGTTCGTCCCGGGGCCGCTCAGCCGTCACACCTCTGTCCCTTCACGCCCTTGCCCTGGTGTCGGCCTTCGCGGGCAGTGGTGGGCACAGCACCTTGAACACGACCGGGGACAACAGTGCGGTCACGCCGACGAGGAGCACCGCACCCGCCGATACGCCCTCACTGATGATCCCGAGCTGCACGCCGACCTCGGCGAGGGCGATGATCACGCTGAGCTGTCCGGCGAGCAGCACGCCTGCGCCCACGCTCTCCCTCATGCTCAATCTCCGCAGCATGAGCAGCGGCGCCGTGACGAGCTTGGCGGCGATCGCGATGACGATGATCGAGAGGGCGACGACAAGCACCGAGGTGTCGGCGAGGGCATCGAGGGGGAACCGGATCCCCACCGAGATGAAGAAGATGGGGATCAGGAACCCATACGCGAAGCCGGAGAGGCGCTCCTCGAGCTGGCCGGAGTTGCGGAACACGAACGCGAAGATCGCCCCTGCCATGAACGCACCGAGGATCGGGTCCATGCCGAGGGCGATCGACAGGCCGACGAAGATGAACAGCAGGGCGAGGCTGAACCGAATGCCGAGCTCGTCCGGGTCCTGTCCGGCGAACAGTCGCTCCGCCTGATCCGGAAACCACCAGGCGAGCGTGCGCATCACCCACAACGACACGAGCAGGACGATCGCGAACAGCGGAACGGCGAGCAGCTCGATCCCCCATCCGGTGTCGTACCAGACGGAGAAGACGATGATGCCGGTCGCCGAGAGGAACTCGGCGAGGATGCCGATCATGATGGTCGTCTGGCCCTGGCGGGTGGAGCTGCGCCTCGTCGCACGGAGAGCGGGGACGATGATGCCGACCGATGCGGCCGAGATCAGGAGCGTCAGGTAGATGCGCTCGTCGTTCGATGAGAGGTCGACCACGCCGAGTCCCACCCACGAGAAGGCGACGACCACGGCGTAGAACCCGAGCCCGAACAGGATCGGCCCACGCCCCTCGAGTTCGAAGGTCGTGAAGTCGATCTCGAATCCCGCGAGGAACATCAGCAGGAACAAGCCGATCTCCGCGAGGACGAGGACGAAGCCCTCGGACGCGGTCTCCGATCCGATGAGGCCGAGCAGCTGGGGCCCGATGAGGAGGCCGAACAGGATCTCGAGGACCACCGCGGGCACGCGTATCACCCTGGCGAAGAGGGGGAGGAGGAACGCCGCGAATCCGATCACGACGAAGGTGATCGCGTCGGGGAGGACGGCCTCGCCTGCGGCAGCGACGATCATGGGGCGTCACACCCCCCGCACGTGGCGCACTCGGCCCAGCCGCGTGCTCCGCCTCATTTCGCCGCCGGGACGAACAGCGCCGAGCCACGGCCCCTTGCCACCGCCCACACGGCGATGCCCGGATTGACTCGGCCGATGGGCAGCGCAGGCATCGACACGACGAAGAGCCGCTCGGGGGCCATGACACTCGCGAGGACCTTGACGGGGTTGCCACGAACGACATGGCGTTCGACGTCGACGTCCTGCACGGACGCCTCCTGACGCAGCCATGCCGTCGCATGCTTCTTCTCCATCAGGTCGTCGCGGCCCATGTAGAGGGGATTCGCCACCGCGACCCCGATGACCTTGGCCCCCGAACGTTTCGCGAGGTCGATCGCGGCGCGAGCAGCCGCATCTCCCGACAACGTGCGCCTGCTCGGGGCGATGATCTCGTCGAAACCCGGGGCGCCCCTCGTCAGGAGGACGGGGACCCCCGCCTTCCCGAGCATCGACAGGTGCCTCGGGATGCCCGCGTAGGGCCGGAAGGCGCGGCGGGTCCCCATCGGTGCGGCGATCACCCCGACGCTCTCCGTTCTCGCCACGTCCACGCACGCCTTCACGGGATCATCCGAAACCGGGCGGTACTCGACGTGCACGCCGAGCGAGGCGCCGTTGGCGGACTCGATCAGGGACTCGACCTCCCGGGCCTCGACGACGCCCCGCACGGTGGCGGGGTCCCTGTGGACGACCAACAGCCCCACCGCGTTCGAGTTCCTGACGAAGTCGGCAGCCTCGGCGACGCATCCTGCGAGGTCATCGCCATTGCGCAGGGGCACCACGACCTTTCGTCCGAAGTTCAGGGGGAAACGCGAGACCCCTCCTGCGAAGGTGCGGACGAGCAGGGTGAAGTCCGCTGCCGCGCCGACGACGGTCACCCTGTCGCCGGTCAAGAGCCGTGTGGCACCGTGTGGCACGACGAGCCTGCCGTCCCTGAGGATGGCTGCGACGACCCAGTTCTCCGAGTGGATCTCCTTGAGCGCCTTGCCCTGCACCGGAGCATCGGGGGTGATCTCGAACTCGATCGCCTCCGCCCTCCCATCGGCGAACGTCGTGGCCGTGAGCTTCCTCGGTTCCATGGCGATCTCCATGTCGCGCGCGGCGAGGGAGGCGGGCGTCACGCATTGGGCGCCGAGTGTGCGGAATTCGTCGATCCGGTCGGGCACCCGCACGATGGAGACGACCTGTTCGATGCCGGCATCGACGGCCAGCTTGACGACCTCGAGGTTGACGTCGTCGGAGCCGGTGGCGGCGACCACGGTCACGGCGCTCGCGAGGCCCGCCTCACGGAGGACGACCGCACTGGAACCGTCACCCTGGATCGACTCGATGTCGCGGATCTTGCCGGCGAGCGCCAGCCGATACGGGTCGGGATCGATCACCGTGATCGACCAGCTGTCGCCGAGGCGGCGGATCAGCTCACGGGAGCTCGCCCCCGCACCGACCACTAGTGCTCGCATGGTTCCTCCGCCCTACCGCATCGCCTGCGCTCCGTCACACCCGGTACGCCGCACGCCGCCTGACCAGGTCTTCGGCAACGGTGCGCGACACGCCGAGTGCCACCAGCGTATCGGAAACCGCAGGCGCGTCACCTGATCCGTCGCCTTCGCGGGATCGGTCGTCGACGCGGTCGGTGCCGGTCAGGGGGCCGAATCGCGGTGCCGGAGCGGCAACCGGACCGCTCGGGGTGTCCGCGAGTGCGCCCCTGGCGGCGTTGTGCCGATGGCCCCCCACCTCCGACATCGACAGGACGGGGGTGACGCACGCGTCGGTACCGTCGAACACCTCAGCCCAATGCGCAGCCGTGCCGGCACCGAGCACCTCGGCGAAGCGCTGGTGGAGGTCCGGCCACGTGCCCGGATCGTTGCGATCCGGCAGAACCTCCGGGTCGAGCCCGAGGCCACACACGAACTCCTCGTAGAACCGCGGCTCGAGGGCACCGACCGCGACGAACCTCCCGTCTGCCGTGGCGTAGGCCCGGTAGAAGGGCGCACCACCATCGAGGAGGTTCGATCCCCTGGTCTCGGTCCACATCCCGACGTTGAGCAGGTCCCTGATCGGGCCGAGCAAACGGGAGGCGCCATCCACCATGGCGACGTCGACGACACCGCCTCGGCCCGTGTGCGCACGCTCGACGAGCGCGGCGAGGGCCCCCACGACGGCGAACATCGCCCCACCGCCATAGTCACCGACCAGGTTGAGCGGTGGGACGGGATCGGTCGATCCGATCGACGAGAGCACACCGGAGACACCGATGTAGTTGATGTCATGGCCCGCCATCGACGCATAGGGCCCTGTCTGGCCCCAGCCGGTGACCCGCACGTACACGATGCGCGGATTGGCCGATGCGACGTCCTCCGGCCCGATCCCGAGCCGCTCCGCGACCCCCGGCCGGAAGCCTTCGATGAGGACGTCGGCGCCGGCGAGCATCGCATGGGCAACCTCGATGCCGGAACCGGACTTGAGGTCGAGTTCGACGACCACGCGATCTCTCACGCCGATGCGATCGAGGCCTCCCGGGAGCGAGCCACCAGCCCCCGACGGGCGGTCGATGCGGACCACGGTCGCGCCCATCTCGGACAGGAGGCTCGCGGCCATCGGTACCGGCCCGATGCCGGCGAGCTCGATGACGGACACACCGGCGAGGGGACCTCGGACCGTCACAGCCCACCGACGCGGTCGATGATGAGCCCGAAGAAGGCCTCGGCATCCACGTCGGTCATCACCATCGCGTTCGGGGGGCCGTCGTCGACGACGAACGTGTTCCCCACGGATGGCTCATTGGTGGAGTCGACGGCGACATGGCGCATCGAACCCGTGAACAGCGACGGGTCGACGAGGTAGGCGATGACACACGGGTCGTGCATCGGGGCACCGGGAAGGTCGTACTTGTCGATGTCGTAGCGCTCGTAGAAGCGGATCATGCCTGCGGCGGCATCGGCCACCGCAGTTCCGCGCGCTGCGAGGGCTTCCACGTGTGCGGGGAGCATGAGGGCCCTGTGCGTCACGTCGAGCGGGAACATCGTGATGGGCACGCCACTGGTCAGCACGACGTGTGCGGCATGGGGATCGACATAGGCGTTGAACTCGGCGAGAGGCGTCGTGTTGCCCGCCTCGTCGATGGCGCCCCCCATCCATACGATCTCCCTGATCCTCTCGGTGATGCGCGGTTCCTTGGCGATGGCCATGCCGACGTTGGTGAGCGGCCCGAGCGCACAGATCGTGAGTGGCTCATCGTCCGCGTCGAGGCAGCCCTCGACGATGAGGTCGACGCCGTGGCCCGGCTCCGCGGCCACGGCCGGCCTCGGGAGGGTCGCACCGTCGAGCCCCGTCGGGCCGTGGACGTACTCGGCCGTGTACAGGTCCCGCAGCATGGGACGCTCACATCCGCGGTACACGGGGACGTCGGAGCGTCCGGCGAGGGCCAGGATGGCGCGGGCGTTGTCGGTCACGCGGGGCTGCGGCACGTTGCCCGCGACCGTCGTGATCGCAACCACGTCGACCTCGGGCGAACCGAGAGCGAGGAGCATGGCGATCGCATCGTCCTGCCCGGGGTCGGTATCGATGATGATCGGGCGTGACCTCACGACGTCCTCCTTCGCGTCGTCATCGCGCGCTCCAGTCTGGCAAGATCGGGCATGGCAGACCGCGCACCCACCATGGTCGTGGCGAGCGAGCCTGCGACCACCGCCGCCGCTGCGGCATCGAACACGTCGAGCCCCGTGTCGAGTCCCCTGGCCAGGGCACCGCAGAACGCATCACCCGCGCCCGTCGTGTCCCTCACCGGCACGTCGGGAGCGGGGACGAAGGCGGTGTCGCCGGTCGTGACCACCTCGGCGCCGCGTGACCCCAGGGTGACGACGACGGTCGCGATACCGAGTCCCCTGATGGTGTCCGGATCCGGTGCACCGGCGATCGCGGTGATCTCGTGTTCGTTCGCGACGAGGACGTCGATCGAGCGTCGCAGCGAGTCCGGGAGGTCCGCCGCGGGCGCCGCGTTGAGGATGAACACACCACGCGTCGCCGCTGCGGCGTCCGCGACGACCGAGATCGGGATCTCGAGTTGCGACAGCACGACATCGGCGCGAGCGAGCAGGGCGAGCACGTCGGGCGGCAGGTCCACGTCGTCGTTGGCGCCGGTGCCGACCACGATCGTGTTCTCGCCCGAGGGATCCACAGTGATGGAGGCCATCCCGGTCGGCGAGTCCGAGGTCGCGAGGAACGTGACGTCGATGCCCTCCTCGGCGAGCCCCCGGCGCAGCTCATCGCCGTGGGCGTCGCGCCCGACGCATCCGACGACGTACACGTCGGCCCCCAGCCGGGCCGCCGCGACGGCCTGGTTCGCACCCTTCCCGCCGTGGACCGTGGTGTGGGCCCTTGCAAGCACCGTCTCGCCCGGTCGGGGCGGCCGATCGACCTCGGCGACGATGTCGAGGTTCACGGAGCCGACGACGACGATCACCCCCTCGCCTCCACCCTGAGGATGCGTCCGGAGTGGGAGACGACGTAGAGCTCTCCGTCACCACCGATGCCGAACCCGGTCACGCTCGGCGTCGAGCCGACCTGGGGTGTCCAGTCCAGGTCACCCGTCTCCGGGGACCAACTCCGGAGGAAGCCCGAGCAGTAGTCCGAATACAGGTACGACCCCACGAGCGCCGGTATGGCGTCGCCCCGATACACGAACCCCCCGGTGATCGAGCATCCCTCCGAGTGGTCGTACTCGGTGACGGGCGAGACGAATGGGGATGCATCACACTCGGATGCCAGGAAGCAGTTGGAGCCCTCCATCACCGGCCACCCGTAGTTCGCGCCGGCGAGCGATGTCGGTGCCGACGACACCTCCTCGATCGTTCCCTGACCGACATCGCCGATCCACACCGTCTCACCGTCGAAGGAGAACCTCCACGGGTTCCTGAGGCCGATCGCCCACACCTCCGGTGCGCCGCCACCTCCCGTCGCATACGGGTTGTCGGGAGGGATGGCATACGTGTCGATGCCCTCGACGCCCACCGCGATGCGCAGCATGGCGCCGAGCAGGGTGTCGGCGCGCTGACCGTTCCCGAACTGGTCGTCTGCCCCACCGCCGTCGCCCATGCCGATCCAGAGGTAGCCATCGGGGCCGAACCCGATCATCCCCCCATTGTGGTTCGACGCGGGCTGGGGCACCTCGAGGATGATCGTGCGGCTCGACGTGTCGAAGCCACCATCGGGCCCGACCCTGAACTGCTCGACGACGGTGCGGGGACCCTCGCCGACGTAGTCGACGTAGGCGAGCCGGTTGCTGGCGAATTCGGGGTGGAAGGCGAGCCCGAGCAACCCCTGCTCGCCCCCGTAGACCACGTCATCGGAGAGGTCGAGCGCCACGGATCGGTCGTCGAGGCGGACGATCCTCCCCGACTGCTCCACCACGAGGTCGCTGCCGCCATCGGGATCGGCGACGAGAAGGACGGGGACGTCGAACCCGCTCGCCACCTCCGTGAGGGTGAGCGTGAGGTCCTCGATGTCGACCGCGGGGGCGGTCGTCGTGGTCGTCGCGGTGGACGTCGTGGTCGAACCCGCGACCGAACTCGTCGTCGTGGCATCAGGTTGGCTCGAGGTCGTGGTCAGGATCGGTGCGGTCGAGGTCGGCGCGTCGGCCGTCGACTGGCATCCGATGGTGCCGACGGCGAGGACCAGGGAGAGGACGAGGGCGCGGCGAGTGGCCATGCCCGCCAGTCTGCCACGGGTGGACGTCACCGCGGTCGGCGGTGTCATCGGTACGCCTCTGCCTCCTGCTTGGACAGGAACTCGTACACCTCGACCATGTCCACCCCCGGGATCGTCTCGACGGGCATGGCGGCGAGCATGTGCGAGTTCGGCCTGACCGAAGGCCATGCGTAGCCGTTCCAGTGCTCGGCCATCTCGTGGGACACGGACCGACAACAGGGGCCGTCCGGACACCGCGACACGGATCGCCGCGTCGTGTTCCAGCCGCGGAACCACTTCGCATCCTCGAAGCGCGCACCCACGGTGATCGCCGATGCGGGCTCCCTGGCCGCCTCGACGAACGTCGCGCACCAGTAGCTGCCCGACGACGTGTCCGTGTACTGGTAGTGGATCGTGTACCTGGCGTCCGAGAGGAAGGCCTGGCGGGTCCCCCACTCACGGCACAGGCGTTGGCCCTCGATGGCGCCCGCCGAGTTCTTCGGGAACGGGACACCGTTGTTCTCGTAGGCCTTCCAGATGATCCCCTGGTCGTCGGAGCGCACGAAGTGGGTGCGGAGCCCCAGGTGTTCGGTGGCGAGGTTCGTGAATCGATGGCCCGCCATCTCGTAGGACACGAAGAAGCGGTCCTTCAGGTCCTCCACGGACAAGTTCCGGTCCGCCTTCGCATCGAGCAGGAACGGCACGGCTGTGCGTTCCGGGACGAGGACCGCACCTGCGAAGTAGTTCGCCTCGACGCGTTGGCGGAGGAACTCGACGAAGTCCCTCGGCGTGGGATGGTCGAGGGCGAAGTGCCCGAGGGTCTGGAGGATCACGGATCGGGACTGCTTCGAGTCGAAGTTGTCGCGCCCGTGGACGAAGATCCTCCCGTTGCGCAGGTCGGTCACCGATCTCACCGATGCAGGGACATCGGGTGTCCTGATGACCCTGAATCCGAAATGGGCGGCGAGGGCGTTGAGATCGCCCTTGGACATCGCCCCCTGCCCGGACCAGTCGATGGCGTCGACGGCCGCTGCCGCGATGCGTTCGATACCGGAGAAGTAATTGCCGCGCTCGGTCATCTCGGCGCGGAGCTCGGCGTTCGCCGCCCTCGCCTCGTCCCTGGTGAAGGCGGCGGCGCTGTCCCTGCCCCTGAGCTCGTCGTAGAGGCGGACGATGTGCTCGAGAGCGACATCGGGAATCCGGCTCGATGGTTTGAGATAGGGCAGCGACAGGTCACGATACGCGTGATCCCTCTGCGCCCGCTCGATGGCGACCTCGAGGTGGGCTCGCCGGGATGGTGGCTCCTCGGAGAGGAGGTCGGCGACCTCGACGCCGAGGGCGCCCGACAGGTCGTTGATCAGTCCGAGCTTCGGCTCCCTCTTGCCGTTCTCGAGGAGCGACAGGTACGGCGCAGGCTTTCCCACGCGCTGGCCCAGGTCGTCGAGGGTCATCCCCGCCCGCTTGCGGTAGTGGCGCACGCGCTGGCCGAAGATCATCGGATCGATCATGAACTGGACCCCAATCTGTCGCTGGTAGAAAGAATATCTGATCTTTGCATGGCATGAGTTTGCGTTTGTGGGAAATCCGTCGTTTCCTGAGGACTCGAGCGAGGAGGACGAACGTGAACGGAATCGCTGTGACACGACCGGAGGAGCCGGGCACGCCGACGATCCTGACGGATGAGGCGGTCGCGTTCGTCGCCGATCTCCATCGCACCTTCGATCACAGGAGGAGGGAGCTGCTCGCCACCAGGCGGGATCGCCAGCGCACCATCGATGCCGGGGGCAGCTACCACTTCCTGACCGACACCGCAGGCGTGCGGTACGCCGACTGGACGGTCGCCCCTCCGCCGCCCGACCTCGCCGACCGTCGATGCGAGATCACCGGTCCGACCGATCGCAAGATGGTCATCAACGCCATGAATTCGGGGGCGAGGGTCTTCATGGCCGACTTCGAGGACTCGAACTCGCCCACCTGGGCGAACATGGTGGAGGGGCAGCGCAACCTCCACGACGCGATCCGGGGCACGATCGACTTCATCGCGGACACCGGCAAGCACTACGCCCTCGACGACGACCATGCCACGCTCATGGTGCGTCCCAGGGGGTGGCACCTCGACGAGGCCCACATGCTCGTCGACGGGAGCCCCGTGTCGGCCTCCCTCTTCGACTTCGGCCTGTACATGTTCCACAACGCCGACGAGCTCCTGCGTCGCGGGTCGGGTCCGTACTTCTACCTCCCGAAGCTCGAGAGCCACCTCGAGGCGCGCCTGTGGAATGACGTCTTCCTCGCCGCCCAGGATCGACTCGGCATCGATGCGGGCTCCGTGCGGGCGACGGTCCTCATCGAGACCATCCCCGCGGCGTTCGAGATGGACGAGATCCTCTACGAGCTGCGGTCACACTCGGCAGGTCTCAACGCGGGGAGGTGGGACTACATCTTCTCGATCATCAAGAAGCACCGCAACCGCGAGGGATTCGCACTCCCCGATCGGGGCCAGGTCGTGATGACGGTGCCCTTCATGCGTGCGTACACGGAGCTCCTGGTGCGCACCTGCCATCGGAGGGGGGCCCATGCGATGGGGGGCATGGCGGCGTTCATCCCCTCCCGCAAGGACGATGAGGTCAACCGGGTCGCGTTCGCGAAGGTGCGCGAGGACAAGACGCGTGAGGCCCTCGACGGATGCGACGGTACGTGGGTCGCGCATCCCGACCTCGTCCCCCTCGCCACCGAGGTCTTCGACGAGGTCCTCGGCGACCGCCCGAACCAGATCGACCGCTCCAGGGACGACGTCCAGGTCACGGCTCGGGACCTCACCACGTTCGACGTCCCGGGCGGCACGATCACCGACGGCGGCGTCCGCCAGAACGTCGATGTCGCGATCCAGTACATCGCATCGTGGCTTCGGGGAACGGGCGCTGCGGCGATCTACAACCTCATGGAGGACGCGGCCACCGCAGAGATCTCGCGCTCGCAGATCTGGCAGTGGGTCCACTCCCGGGCGCGTACCGTGGAGGGAGAGGACATCACCCCCGCCTACATCATGAAGGTCGCGGACGAGGAGACCGATCGGCTGCGTGCGGAGTTCGGGCACGAGATCTACGAGAGCGGGCGCTTCGACGAGGCACGGCAGATCCTCGAGCAGGTCGCCCTCGCCGACGACTTCCCCGAGTTCCTGACGCTTCCCGCATACGAGATCCTCGAGACCGGAGCCGACGCCACGCCACGAGCAGATGGAGAGGGCACATGACCAACGAGCAGCTGATCACCCAGAGGGCGCAACGGATCAGGGAGGACTGGGAGACGAATCCGAGGTGGGAGGGCATCGAGCGGACCTACACCGCGGAGGACGTCGTGCGCCTCCAGGGATCGTTCATCGAGGCCCGCAGCCTCGCCACCTCGATGGCGACCAAGCTGTGGGACCTCCTGCACCAGGAGGACTACCTCAACGCGCTCGGGGCGATGACGGGCGGCCAGGCCGTCCAGATGGTGAGGGCAGGCCTCCGGGCGATCTACCTGTCCGGATGGCAGGTCGCCGCCGACGCGAATCTGGCCGGATCCGTGTATCCGGACCAGTCGCTGTACCCGGCGAACTCCGCCCCTGCCCTCGTGGCGAGGATCAACAGTGCCCTCAAGCGGGCGGATGAGATCGAGTGGTCGGAGGGCGGCACGACGACCGATTGGTTCGTGCCGATCGTGGCCGACGCCGAGTCGGGCTTCGGGGGCCCCCTCAACGTGTTCGAGATCACCAAGGCCTTCATCGAGGCGGGCGCCGCCGCCGTGCATCTCGAGGACCAGTTGTCCTCCGAGAAGAAGTGCGGCCACATGGGCGGCAAGGTCCTGATCCCGACCTCGCAGCACATCCGAGCGCTGATCGCCGCACGGTTGGCCGCCGACGTGATGGGCGTCCCCACCCTCGTGGTGGCCCGGACGGACTCGCTCGGCGCGACCCTCCTGACGAGCGACATCGACGATCGCGACCGTGCATTCGTGACAGGGGAACGGACATCCGAGGGGTTCTACACGGTGCGCAACTCGATGGAGGCGGCGATCGCCCGTGGCCTCGCCTACGCCCCCTATGCCGACCTGGTGTGGTGCGAGACCTCGACGCCGGACCTGGACGAGGCGGCGACCTTCGCCGAGGCCATCCACGCCGAGCATCCGGGGAAGATGCTCGCCTACAACTGCTCCCCGTCCTTCAACTGGAAGCGGCACCTCGACGATGCGACGATCGCCTCGTTCCAGAAGGAGCTGGGCGCGATGGGGTATCGATTCCAGTTCATCACCCTCGCAGGCTTCCACGCCCTCAACGCCACCATGTTCGACCTCGCCCGCGGGTACGCCGAGCGCGGCATGTCCGCCTACGTCGAGCTGCAGGAGTCGGAGTTCGCGATGGAGGCGTCCGGCTACACGGCGACCAGGCACCAACGCGAGGTCGGCGCAGGGTATTTCGACCAGGTGAGCCAGGTGATCACGGGCGGGGCGTCCTCGACGCTCGCGCTCGAAGGGTCGACCGAGGAGGCACAGTTCTACGACGGCCACGCGTGATGCCCATGGGGTGCGGCCTGTGCGCCCCCTGGCTCAGGCGAAGGCGGGGATGACCTCCCTGGCGAATGCCTCGAGGGACTCGCCGCCGTAGGCCGCGTCGGGGAAGTACACGATCGCATACTCCATGCCGACCGCCTCGTAGGCCTTGAGGTGCTCGATCACCCTCTCCGGCGTGCCGATCGCCGCCTCGTCCCCACCGAACCAGCGCTGGACGGTCCTGTGGCCGTCGACGGGCGGCACGGAACCGTACCGCTGTGCGAGCACCTCGAGCTTGCCGTCGAGCGTCCCCTGGTCCTCGGCGAGGACGACATTGAAGTTCATCGACCTCGTGATCTCGGAGACGTCCCTGCCGACGTCGATGCAATGGCGCTCGAGGACCTCGGACTTGTGCGTGAAGCCCTCGACCGATCCCCCGAAATTGGTGTAGTCGGCGTACCTGGCGGCCGTCCGCAGCGTCAGCTGCTCTCCCCCGCCGGCGATCCACATGGGGATCGATCCCTGGAGCGGCTTGGGCAGGCAGATGGCACCGTCGATCGTGTAGTGCCGACCCCTGAAGGATGCCTCGTCGTCGGTCCACATCGACCGCATGATCTGGACGGCCTCGTCGAGCTCTCCGAGGCGCACCGACGCCTTCGGGAACGGATAGCCGTAGGCCAGGTACTCCTGCTCGTACCAACCGCCGCCGATCCCCATCTCGACGCGTCCACCTGAGATGACGTCGATCGACGCCGCCACCTTCGCGAGGTAGGAGGGTGATCGATACCCGTTGCACGTGCACATCTGCCCGAGCCGGACGCGCTCGGTGACCGCGGCGAGCGAGGCCATGAGCGTCCATGCCTCGTAGGTCGGCTCCTGTGTGCCGACGGGGATCGTGTGGAAATGGTCGTAGACCCAGATCGAGTCGTACCCGAGCTGCTCTGCCTGCCATGCGACGCGCTGCATGGTGGGCCACTGGTCCTCGGGCGTGATGTCGACGAGATCGAGTCGCCAACCTTGTGGGATGAAGGCTCCGAACTGCATGCCCCGACCCTAGACGCACCGGTGCCCATCCGGGACGGCCTCACACCCCGGCGATCGCACCATGGGCCATCGCCCTGAGCATCTCCCGTGCTCGGTCGGGCGGCATCGATCGCTGCGGGGGGTCCGCCGCATGGGCGTTGATGAGCCAGAAGACGGATCGCGCGACCATGCGGGCTTCCTCGTCGCCGAGGCGGGGGTGCAAGGCGGCGATATGGGACGCCCACTCGCGCTCATACGTGCGCCGATTCCGATTCGCCTTCGCCTGATAGTCGGACGGGAGGTTCCGCAGCTCACGGTGCATCAGGGCGATCTCCGCGCCCTTGTCGACCGTGGTGTCGACATGCGCGGCGATCAGGATGTCGAGCGCCTCGGCGTGATCGAGGTCCTGCACCGCGTCGAGTCCCTGCCTGAGACGCATCCAGATGCGGTCGAACACCGCCATGAGGATGTCGTCCTTGCTCGCGAAGTGCCGGTAGACCCCCGGGCCGGTGATGCCCGCAGCCTCACCGATGTCGTCGATGCCCGTCGCGTGGTATCCGGCCCGGTGGAAGAGGCGCGTGGCGGCCTCGATGATGCGCTCCCTGCGAAGGCGACCCTTTTCGGTGGCAGGGGGCGAACTCGTCGACACCACGTCAGATGCCGAGCGCGTCGGCGAGCCGGTCCCTGTGGTGGTCGATCGACCCGAACAGCAACGACGTGGCCTTGGCCCGCTTGAAGTACAGGTGGGCGTCGTGCTCCCAGGTGAAGCCGATCCCGCCATGGATCTGGATCGTGTCCCCTGCCGCCCTCATGGCGGCATCGGAGCACACGCTCTTGGCGAGCGGGACCGAGATGGCGGCCTCGACCGGATCGTCGATCGTGGCGGCTGCATGCCATGCGACCGTCCGTGCGTGTTCGAGGGCCACCAGCATGTCGGCACAGCGGTGCTTGATCGCCTGGAACGAGCCGATGGCCCTGCCGAACTGGTACCGACTCCTCGCATACTCGACCGACATCTCGAGGCAGCGCTCGGCGGCGCCGACCTGCTCGGCCGCGATGGCCACCACGGCCACGTCGAGGGCG
The DNA here is from genome assembly GCA_963792405.1 of uncultured Acidimicrobiia bacterium. Lineage (GTDB taxonomy): Bacteria > Actinomycetota > Acidimicrobiia > Spongiisociales > UBA5794 > SZUA-442. The sequence continues at coordinate 487,911 of CAWBVU010000006.1, read as the reverse complement.
CGGGCGAGGGCATCACGGTTGGGTGCTCCGCCGAGGTAGGCGTCGTCGCCCACGACGACATCGAGGGTCACGTGGCCGAGTGGGCGCGTGGGGTCGAGTGCGTTCAGCGACTCGACGGTGACCCCCTCGGTCCCCGCGGCGACGACGAAGAGACCGACGCCCCCATCGATGGAGGCGCTCACCACGAAGATGCCGGCGTGCATCGCATCGGTCACGTAGCGCTTCGTGCCGGTCAGGCGGATGCCACCGTCGCGCCGCACGGCGATCGTCGCGGGATCGTCGACTCCTCCACCGTGGGCGTCCTCGAAGACGGCGAGCGTCCCCACCACCTCGCCCGATGCGAGCGAGGGGACGAAGGCGGCCCTCTGAGCGTCGTCGCCCGCTTCCACGATCGCGGTCGCCGCCGCGACGGTCGACACGAGCGGGACCGCCCGAACGGCCCGTCCCAGCTCCTCGAAGACGACGGCGAGGTCGGTCATCGGCGAGTCTGCCCCGCCGTGGGCAGCGGGCAACGTGAGCCCGATCACGCCCATCTCCGAGAGGGCCTTCCACGTGGGCCGATCGATCGCGTCGACCTCGAGGGACAGCGTCCTCGTCGCGTCGGTGTCGGACACCGAATCGAGCACCTCGCGAAGCGTGTCGGCGAGCATCTTCTGCTCCTCGGAGCGACGAAATCCGGTCGTCTCAGCCACGGGGCACCTCCTTCCAGGGGAGGTCCTTGTCGACGCGCGGCTCCCCCGGCAGGCCGAGGACCCGCTCACCGAGGATGTTGCGCATGATCTCGGAGGTCCCGCCCTCGATCGAGTTCGCCCTCGCCCTCAGGAAGTGCCGCTGCGGGCTCATGACGCGCTCCGTCTCGCGTGTCTCGTACGAGGTCGGCTCCAACGTATAGCCCTCGGGGATCGTGGCTCCCTCCATCCCCATCATCGAGAGGGTGAACGAGGTGATCTCCTTGTTGAGGTCCGCCCAGGCGAGCTTCCCCGTCGATCCCTCGGGGCCCGGGGTACCTGCCTTGAGGTTCTCCGTCGCCCTCGCCGCGGTGAGGCGCATCGCCTCGGCTTCGGCCCACAACCGCACGAGCTCGCGCCGGGTTCCCGGGTCGCCGGAACCGCTCGCCGCCCACACGCGCATCGCGGCACCGATCGCCCCCGAATTCCGGGCAACCGTGTTCCCCCCAATGGCGACCCGTTCGTTCATGAGGGTGGTCATCGTGACGCGCCAGCCCGCGCCGACGTCGTCGATGCGCTGGTCGTCCGGGATCGGTGTCTCGTCGAAGAAGACCTCGTTGAACTCGGCCTCGCCGGTGATCTGGTAGAGGGGACGCACCTCGACGCCGGGGGCCTCCATGTCGACCACGAAGTAGGTCAAGCCAAGGTGCTTGGGCTGGTCGGGATCGGTACGGGCGACGAGCATGCCCCACTTCGCGAGGTGCGCAAGGGTGGTCCAGACCTTCTGGCCGGTGACGATCCACTGGTCGCCGTCCCTCACGGCCCTGGTGGCGAGCCCCGCCACGTCGGAACCCGCGCCGGGCTCCGAGAACAGCTGGCACCAGATCTCCTGCATCGTGAACATCGGACGGAGCCACCGACGCCGTTGGGCCTCGGTGCCGTGGGCGGCGAGGACGCCCGCACCCATGCCGATGCCGAGGATGTTGGCCGATCGGTTCCACGTCGGAGCCCCCGCTTCCTCGAGCCTTCGCATCACCACCTCGCGGAACCTCGGCGACACGCCGAGGCCGCCGTCACCCTCTGCGAGGTCGACCCACGCGAGGCCGGCGTCGAACTGGGCGCCCCAGAAGGTCGCGGGGTCCGTCGTCGAAGGCGGATGGTCGGCGAGGAGGCGATCGAGCGCCTCGTGGACCAGGGCGGCATCCGTGTCGGTCATGGTGCAGGGCTCCTCGTGCGGGTGGATCGGTGAGCGGCGGCTCGGTCGTGGATCAGTTCGGGGCCATCACGGCGAGGGTCAGGACGTCTGCCACCATCGCCGGCGTCTCCTCTCCCTCGATCTCGACCACGACGCCCGACGTCAGGAGGATCTGGCCCGGCGCGCGCTCCCTGACATCCTTGAGGGTGTTGACCGCGCGGATCCTCGATCCGACGAGGACCGGCTTCAGGAAGCGCACCTTGTCGCTGCCATAATTCACCAGCATGGCCGCGCCCTTCGGGATGACCGACGCGTCGGCAGACAGTGCGCTGACGAGCGAAAGCGTGAGGAAGCCGTGGGCGATGGTGGCACCGAAGGGACCCTGACGCGCGGCTTCGGGATCGACATGGATCCATTGGCGGTCCTCCGTCGCCTCGGCGAAGGCGTCGATGCGATCCTGATCGATGGGGAACCATTCCGAGCGGCCGGTCTCACTGCCGATCAGGTCGGCCAACTCGTCGACGGGAACCACCCTCACTCTGGACCTCCTCTGGATGTGAACGACAGTTTACTAGATTGTCCGGGTGGGATCGCCGTGGGGAGCGGCGCGGGAGCGAAGGGACGCCCATGCAGATCCTCGACAGCGTCGTGTTCATCACGGGAGGGGCGAGCGGCATCGGGGCGGCCATGGCGAGGGCCTTTGCCGCCGCAGGCGCCCGTGCGGTCGTCGTGGCCGACATCGATGGCGAGGGAGCACTGGCCGTCGCCCGCGAGGTCGATGGGCGAGCGGTGACCCTCGACGTCACCGACGAGGACGCGACCGCGCAGGCGATCCGCGCCGTCGAGCAGGAGTTCGGGAGCCTCGACATCCTGTGCACCAACGCGGGAATCGCCACGGACGGGTCGGTCGACGTCGCGGACGCGCAGTGGCAGCGGACCTGGGAGGTCAACGTCATGGCGCACGTGTATGCCGTCAGGCATGCCATCGGCGGCATGCTGGCAAGGGGCGAGGGCCACATCGTGTCCACGGCCTCGGCCGCGGGACTGCTGACGAGTCTCGGGGCCGCTCCGTACTCCGTCACCAAGCATGCAGCCGTCGCCCTCGCTGAGTGGCTCGCGATCACCTACGGGGACCGGGGCATCGGCGTGTCGTGCCTGTGCCCGCAGTTCGTCGACACGCCGATGCTCGACGCCTTCGCAGGTGGATCCGAGGCGGTGCGGACCTGGGTCGAGGGCATCGCGATCGCGCCCGAGGATGTCGCGGCGCGCGTGATCGAGGCCGTCGAATCGGGAGCGTTCCTCGTCCTGCCGCACCCCGAGGTCGCCGAGTACTTCGCGGGAAAGGCGAACGACTACGACCGTTGGATCGCGGGGATGCGACGCCTCCAGGCCTCCCTCGACGCATCGGGCTAGTCGAGCGCCAGGAGCACCTTGCCGAGCACGGCCCTCGATGCCATCAGGTCCAGCCCTTCCCTGAACCGTGCGAATGGGAGCACCTCCATGATCGGCGGATCGATCGAGCCCGAGCGCATCAATCCGAAGACCGCATCGGCGTTCGCCCTGTTGGCATCCGGGTCGCGCATCGCGAACGACCCCCAGAAGACGCCCACGACCGCCGAGCCCTTCAACAACGGGAGGTTCAGCGGAAGCGAGGGGATCTCCCCTGAGGCGAATCCGACGACGAGGTGGCGACCGTTCCACGCCATCGATCGGAATGCCGCTTCGGAGATGGCACCACCGACGGGATCCACCACGACATCGACGCCCCGCCCGCCGGTCGCCTCCCTGAGCGATGCCCGCAGGTCGGCGTCGAGGTAGTCGATGGTGGCGTCGGCACCCAGGGCGCGGCAGAACTCGAGCTTGTCGGTGGAACTCGCCGCTGCGATCACGGTCGCGCCGAACGCCCGCCCGAGCTGGATGGCCGCGGACCCCACACCACCCGCGGCCCCGAGGACGAGCACGGTCTCGCCCGCACGGACGTGGGCCCTGTCCACGAGGGCGTGGTAGGCGGTGCCATGGGTCATGGTGCTCGCGGCCGCAGCCTCGAATGTGATGTCGTCCGGGAGGTGAACGGCGACGGCGGCGTCGACGAGCCATCTGTCTGCGAACGCCCCGTACGGTCCGAACGCCGCCACCCTGTCGCCCGGGGCGAACCCTTCCACACCGGGTCCCACCGCTGCGACGACGCCCGCGGCCTCACCTCCGGGCGCGAAGGGGGGTTCCGCCCGGAACTGGTACCGACCTTCGATGATGAGCAGGTCGGGGAAATTGAACCCCGCGACGGCGACGTCGATCACGATCTGACCGGGGCCCGGGACGGGCTCGGGCAACTCCGAGATCGTGAGCACCTCGGGCGGCCCGAGCTCGGTGCACACGACGGCGCGCATCACGCCACCTCGAAGAGGCCCGCTGCCCCCATGCCCCCTCCGACGCACATCGTCGACACCACGTACCTCGCGCCCCTGCGCCTCCCCTCGATGAGGGCGTGCATGACCATGCGGGCGCCCGTCATCCCATAGGGATGCCCGATGGAGATCGCCCCTCCGTCGACGTTGAGCTTCTCGTCGGGGATGCCGAGCTGGTCCCTGCAGTAGATCACCTGGACCGCGAAGGCCTCGTTGAGCTCCCACAGGCCGATGTCGTCCATCGTCAGACCCGCCTGTGCGAGGAGCTTGGGGACGGCGACGACGGGGCCGATGCCCATGATGTCGGGGTCGACGCCTGCCACCGCGATACCCCGGTAGTAGCCGAGCGGCTCGAGGCCCCTCGACTCCGCCGCGGCCGCGCTCATCACGACCGTCGCGGCCGCGCCGTCGGACAACTGGCTCGCGTTCCCCGCCGTGATCGTCCCCCCTGCCACCGGTGGCAGCATCGCCAGCCCCTCCGGCGTGGTCGACGGCCGGTTCCCCTCATCGAGGGTGAGCGTGACCTGCTCGTGGCTGACGGCGCCGGACTCCCGATCGACGATCGCCTTGCGTGCGGTCACCGGCACGATCTCATCATCGAAGGCGCCCGCCTCCTGGGCGGCGGCCGTGCGCATCTGGGACTGGTAGGCGTAGGCATCCTGGGCATCGCGCGAGATGCCGAAGCGCTCCGCGACGACCTCCGCCGTCCCGAGCATCGGCATGTACGCCGCGGGGTGCATCTCGATGAGGGCAGGATCGACCATGCGCCATGTGTTCGTGTGCTCGTTCTGTGCGAGCGAGATCGACTCGAGGCCCCCGGCGACGACGACCTCCATCCCGTCGACGATGACCTGCTTCGCGGCCGTGGCGATGGCCATCATGCCCGAGCTGCACTGTCGATCGATCGTCATCCCACTGACCGACGTGGGGAGTCCCGCACGCAACGACGTGAGGCGTCCGATGTTCGGGAACTGGGTGCCCTGGGGCATCGCACATCCCATGATGACGTCGTCGACCTCTGCCGGGTCGATGCCCGCACGCTCGACCGCAGCGGAAATGGCCACCGCGCCCAGGCTCGGTGCCTCGAGGTCGTTGAACGCGCCCCTGTACGCCTTGCCGATCGGCGTGCGCGCCGCGGATACGATGACTGCTTCCATCACGTCGCCTCCTCAGGAGCCCGGCCCGGCCGCCATGGCCTTGCCGAGGAACTTCATGGTCTGCTCGCCTCCCGCATCGAGGGACCGCTGCCCCTCGGGGGCGACGATGTCGTCGAAGTGCGAGGCGATGGCCTCGGGTGTGCGCTCGCCGGGAGGCAGCCAGATCCCCTCGGTCTCGTTGATGACGGCGGCGGCGTAGGCACCGGCACCAGCGGCGAGCGTGACCCCCGACGGCGCGTCCGCGGATGCGAGGAACAGCACCGCCGGCGTCACCTCCTCCGGCTGCAGGAGCGCCTTTGCCTCGTCGGGGAGCAACTCGTCGGTCATGCGGGTGTGGGCCACGGGGGCGATCGCGTTGACCCTGATGTCGTACTTGGCGCCCTCGAGCCGAAGAGTGTTCATGAGGCCGACGAGTCCCAGTTTCGCTGCTCCGTAGTTCGCCTGCCCGAAGTTCCCGTAGAGGCCGGACGACGAGGTGGTCATCACGACCCTGCCATAGCCCTGATCGCGCATCGGACCCCACACGGCCTTCGTGCAGAGGGCGGACCCGCCGAGGTGCACCTTCACCACGAGGTCGAAATCGGCCTGGTCCATGTTGTGGAACGACTTGTCCCTCAGGATGCCCGCATTGTTGATGAGGATGTCGACGCGGCCCCAGCGCTCGAGCGCGGCCCCCACCATCGCCTCCACGGCGGCTGCGTCGGTCACGTCCGCTCCGCTGGCGATCGCTTCGCCACCGGCCGCCTCGATCTCGGCGACGACCGCCTCGGCTGCGGACAATGACGATCCGGTGCCGTCCCGTGCTCCGCCGAGATCGTTGACGACGACGCGCGCGCCTCGCTCGGCGAGCGCACGCGCATGCGAACGCCCGAGACCGTGTCCTGCTCCGGTGACGATCGCCACCTGCTCATCGAACGTGATCATGTGAACTCCTGAGGCCGACGTCGCGCAGTCTAGGAGCCGTGCGGGTCCCCCCTCGGGCCGAGGGTCGCCCGCTACTTCTTCAGGTAGCCGCCGTCGATGGTGATCGTGTCGCCGGTGTGCCAGCGAGACGCGTCCGAGGCCAGGTACACGGCGATCCCCTCGAAGTCCTCCGGCCGCCCCCATCGACCGGCCGGGATGCGCGGCAGGACGTGGTCGGTGAACCGATCCCCCTCGATGAAGCCGTCGGTCATACCGGTGACGACCCACCCGGGGGCGATGGCGTTCGCCCTGATCCCGTACTTCCCGTATTCGACGGCGATCCCCTGGATCAGCGCCCTCACGCCCGCCTTCGTCGCGGCGTAGTGCTCACCCCTTGGGAAGCCGGCGTCCGCAGACACCGAGGACGTCGCGACGAGGGAGCCCCCTCCCCTGCCCTTCATGTGGTTGACGGCCTCGCGGAAGGTCCAGAACACGCCGTCCATGTTGACCCTGAAGATCGCACGCCACTCCTCGGTGGTCATGTCACCGAAGGCCGTCGCTCCCGCGCCGACGCCTGCATTGGCAAAGACGGCATCGACGTGCCCGAACGCCTCGATCGCCGATGCGAAGGCATCGACGACCTCGTCCTCGACGCCGACGTCGACGGCGAGTGACACGACCTCACCTCCGCCGCTCGTCAGGAGATCGACGGCTTCGGTGTTGCGGACCCGGTTGCGACCCCAGATCACCACCGACGCACCCGCATCCACGAGGCCCTTGGCCATGCCGAGGCCGATGCCGTTGTTCCCGCCGGTCACGAGGGCGACCCGGCCGGTGAGGTCGAAGGGGCTGTTCATGGATCCTCCGGGTTCGGTATGGGGTCGTGCGATCCTACTGCGACGACCCGGCGATGGCGGGGTCGTCGATTCCGTGAGTTCCCGCGTCGGGCGCCTACCGTTCCGCCATGCGGAGACGATCGGTGGTTCCCATCCTCGTGGTCGCCGTCGTCACGGCGGCGTGCACGGCGCGTCCGCAGGCAACCGAGTTCCTCGACACGACATCGACCACGACGACGCTTCCCGGTGGCTCGGTTCCCTCCACCACGACACCAACGCTGCCCCCCGACGAGGAACGGGTGGTGGGCACCGTGACCTCCGTGACGGATGGCGACACGATGGACGTCGTCATCGACGGCATCGACACCGAGGTACGGCTCCTCGGCATCAACGCGCCGGAACTGGACGAGTGCTGGGGTGAGGAGGCAGGGTCCGCCCTGACAGGGCTCGTGCTCGGCAAGCAGGTGCTCCTCGTGGCGGGTGATGAGGACGTCGACTCGTTCGGGCGGGCGTTGCGGTTCGTCTACCTGGAGGATGGGGACCGGGTCGAGCTCGTCAACGCGACGCTCGTCGCCGAGGGGGAAGCCGTGGCGATCCAGAACGGCAACGAGCACGCCGCGGCGATGAAGGCGAGCGAGGCGAGGGCGTTCCAGTCCGGCAAGGGCATGTGGGGCACGTTCGCGTGTGGTGACGCCGAGGGCGTGCAGGCCGATCGGCCCGTCATCCGCGTGTCCGAGTTGAACCACGACCCCCAGGGTCCCGACGATGATGCGCTCAGCGACGAGTACGTCACGATCGTCAACGAGGGGTACGGCAGGGTGTCCATCGGGGGGTGGGTGCTGCGCGACGAGAGCTCCACGAATCGGATGACCTTCCCATCGGGCACCACCCTCGCCGTCGGCGAATCGGTCACGGTCGTGACGGGGTGCGACGGGGGACCGTCAGGGGCGATCCACTGGTGCTCGGATACGCCGGTGTGGTCGAACGAGGGAGACACGGCGATCGTGCTCGACACCCTCGGCAACGCCGTGATCTGGTTCACCTACACGGGCGACGGAAGCGACGTGTGATCATCAGATCCGTCGCGAGACCGACTTCATCTCCATGAACAGGCGCAGGTAGTCCGGGCCGCCCGCCTTGGCGTTGCTCCCCGACATGTTGAAGCCGCCGAACGGCTGGATGCCAACGAGGGCGCCCGTGATCTTGCGGTTCAGGTACAGGTTGCCCACATGGAACTCCCGTGCCGCCCTGTCGAGGCGGCGCTCGTCCGACGAGTAGAGCCCCCCGGTGAGCCCGTACTCGGTGCCGTTCGCCACCTCGAGGGCCTCGTCGAAGTCGCGCACGGTGATCACTGAGAGCACGGGGCCAAAGATCTCGTGCTGGGCGAGCCTCGAATCGGGGGCGACGTCGTCGAACACGGTCGGTTCGATGTAGTAGCCACCATCGCGATCGATCGGCCTTCCTCCCATCACGAGGTTCGCCTCCTCCTTGCCCGATGCGATGTCCGACAGGATGGCTGAGTGCTGCGCCGCGGAGATGACCGGCCCGATCGGATGGTTGTCCTCGGCGGGACCGATGCTCAGCCCCGAGGCGATGTCGAGCACCCTGTCGAGGAGGGCGTCATGCACCGACTCGAAGACGATGAGGCGTGAACACGCAGAGCACTTCTGGCCCTGGAAGCCGAAGGCCGAGCGCACGGCGTCCGCCGCGGCGGCGTCGAGGTCGCAGGTGTCGTCCACGATGAGGGCGTCCTTGCCCCCCATCTCCATGTAGGCGCGCTTGAGCCACTTCTGGCCGTCATGGACCTTCGCCGCCCGCTCGGCGATGCGCAGCCCCACCTCTTTGGAGCCGGTGAAGTTGATGAAGCGGGTGCGCGGATCATCGACGAGCGCGTCGCCGATCGCCCCACCGGATCCGGGGACGAAGTTGACGACGCCCGGTGGCAGCCCCGCCTCCTCGAGCACACCCATGAACCCCCACCCGACCATGGGTGTGTTCGACGCCGGCTTGAGGACGACGGTGTTGCCTGCGGCGACGGGCCCCATGGTCATCCCGACGAGGATGGCGAGCGGGAAGTTCCAGGGCGGGATCACGACGCCGGCGCCAAGGGGCTGGAGCCAGGACGTGTTCACCTCGCCGGGATACTCGTGCACCGGGAGCGGCTGCGACACGGCAAGGGCCTGATGGGCGTAGTACCTGCAGAAGTCGATCGCCTCGGCGACGTCGGCCTCGGCCTCCGCCCAGTTCTTCCCCGCCTCGTAGGTCTGCCATGCGGCGAATTCGTACGAGCGATCGGCGATCATGTCACCGACGCGGTGGATGAGGCCCGCGCGCTCCTCTGCTGTGCGCCGCGACCAGCCGGCGAACGCCTCCCATGCGGCTGAAATGGCGGCATCGACGTGGTCCTTCGACGCCGACGCGCTGGTGCCGACCATCCTGGCCGCCATCGAGGGATCGACCGACTCGATCGATCCCTTCGTGTCGATGAGCTCTCCGCCGATCACGAGCGACGCCCTGGCACCGAGGTGGTCCGCGACCTGCTCGAGTGCCCTGCGATAGCGTTGGGCATTCGACGGATCGGTGAAGTCCGAATACGGTTCGGTCCGGTACGGGGTCAGCACGCGTCCTCCTCGGGCTCAGCGATCGACGACACCTTCAGGCTACGCACCGTGCCTGCCCTGTGCCCATCGCCACCGACGAACAATCGCTGAAGTCCTCGGCGGGAGGTTCCGATATCACTCGGGTGGAACAGCGAGTGCTCGTCATCGAGGATTCTGCGTCCGTGAGGCGCCTCATCGAGGTGTGCCTCCGTGTGCTCGGCGTCGAGGTGTCCTCGGCGAGCGACGGGATGGAGGGGCTCGAAGCCATTCGCCATGATCGACCCGATGCGGTCGTCCTCGATATCGGCCTGCCGGGGCTCGACGGGTGGGAGGTGCTCAGGCAGCTCCGCGATGACACCGATACGGCATCGATCAAGGTGTTGGTGCTCACGGCCCATGCCCAGCCGGAGATGGCGGACAAGGCTGCACGGGGCGGCGCCGACAGCTTCATGACGAAGCCGTTCCGACCCCTCGACCTCCGCATCCAGGTGGAGAAGCTCCTCGCAGGGTGACATGCCGCCGGACCGACGGTGGCGGTGCCGTGGCGCATAGGCTTCCCGAATGCCCAGCGCGGTGCTCATCGCCAACCCCTCCGCGTCCCAGTTCACCGGGGGGGCGTACCGCCGTATCAAGGCGATGCTCGAGCGCGAGTACGAGCTGCACACCGAGTGGCCCATCGGGCCGCACGAGACCGAACGCCTCTCCACAGAAGCAGCGGCGGAAGGTGTCGATGTGGTGTTCGCCATGGGGGGCGACGGCGTCGCCCACCACGTCGCGAACGGCCTCGTGCACTCTGCGACGGCGCTCGGCCTGATCCCCGTCGGCACCACCAACGTCCTTTCACGGATCTTCGACATCCCCCAGAAGCCGGTGAAAGCCGTTGAACGCGCGATCGAGTGGCATCCGGTGCCGACACGCACCGTGAGGATCGAGGCCGAGACCGACGCAGGCCCCGTGCATCGGTATGCGACGTTCTCCGTCGGTTTCGGATTCGACGCCGACGTCGTCGAGACGGCGGAGACCCGCCCATTCGCCAAGACGAGGTTCGGGAGCCTTCATTATGCGACCACGGCGGTGACGCGCCTGGTCTCGAACTGGCGGTCCGAGCCGGCCAACCTCCGGCTGGTCTGCGACGGTGACCGGTTCGACGCCGTCGCCGCGCTCACCCAGGTGCACCACCCGTTCACCTTCCTCGGGCCGATCCCGCTGCACCTGACCCCGGAGCCACACGACGCAGTGGCGACGCTCGCGGGGAGCAGCCTCGGCATCCTCCGATCCCTCGAGATCTTCTCCAGGGCGACGCTCGGGGTCCGCCAACGGGACACGACCGGCGTGCGCTCGTGGACCGGATATGACGAGCTCTCGATCGAGGCGGACCCTCCGTCGCCGTTCCAGGCAGATGGTGAACTGCTGGGCCATGCCCATCGCGCGGTGCTGACGCCCGAGGAGGGCTCGCTGCTGGTCCTCAGACCGACGCCGTGACACCGGGCCGGGGGCCCATCGAGGCAAGAAGCTCCCATGCGGCGACACCGAGGGAGACGAAGGTCGCTGCGGCGAGTGCGGCGCCGTCGGCACCTTCGCGGTCGAGTGTCGAGGTGTCGACGTCCCGGCATGCCCGCCAGCCGTCGTTGGCGGCGATGCGGAGATCCGCCGCGAGCTTGACGATCGCGGTCGCCTTCGTGTCGAGCCGGGAGGACAGGTGGGTGCGAAGCGCCTCGACGTCGGGGGGAAGCTCCCCCTTCGACGCCGCCACCGTTTCGACGACCTCGGGAGCTTCGAAGCCATCGACGGCGAGCCACGTCGCGAGGCTCGCGCGCGCCTCGCCGGCCTCGTCACCGAGCCTGTCGACCTGGTTGAGCACGAAGACGAACGCGTCCTGATACGGCACGAGCCGTGCGAGGAAGTCGCGGTGCAGGACCGGATCGGCGTACTTCTCGGGATCGAGGACCCACACGACGGCATCGACACGAGGGAGGACCGTCTCGACGACGTGCCGATGGGCCCTCTCTGTGCTGTCGAAGTCGGGCAGGTCGACGAAGACCACGTCGCCTGCCCCCCCGACCAGGACGCGATCGTCGACGCCGAGCTCCGACAGCAGGGGCTCGAGATCGACTGCGGGATCGGGTGCGTACACGGCAGTCGCCCTCTGGGTGGTGGGGCGTACGACTCCGGTCGGCACCACCCGCTCACCGACCAGTGCATTGAGGAGGGACGACTTGCCTCCCCCCGTACCTCCGGCGAGTGCCACGACGAGGACCTCGCCGAGGAATCCGTGACGCATCCGCGCCCTGCGGGCCTCCTCCGCGAGGGTGTCGGTGACGGACGACGGCACGATGCCGTCCGATCGGGCGACGACGAGGTCGAGCAGATCGAGGAGCCCCCCGGGATCAGCCATGTCTGCGCCTGCCGACGTCGAAGGCATCCGCCAGGACCAGTAGCTCCCCTGGCGGGTAGTCGGCAAGCGAGTCGAGCGTCGATCGCCATGAGGCGAGCCTCTGGTCCACTGCGCCGTGCAGGACCTCGTCGAGGTCCCTGCGGGCTGCGTCGACGGCTTCGTCCTTGCGCGCACCGAGGATGCGGGAGAACCTCGCCGGTGTGGGCACCTCGGGGTTGAGCGCCACCCTCCACGAGAAGCGCTCGAGGAGTTGCCTCGCGGCACCCCGACGCCACCGGACACGTGCCTGGCCGACGAATCCGCCCACGGTCCTGAGCCTCCATGCGTCGAGCTCCTCGAGCAGGCGGTCGGCGCGCCACACGCCGATCTGTTCGCGAATCCGCATCGCCAGCCTGATCTCCCCCTGGTCGGTGATGGCATCGTCGATGTCTCCCACAACCCGGGTCACCATGGCCACGAGCTCAGCGCGGGTGGGCGGCCACTCCTCGAACACCGTCAGCATCGCGTTCATCGATGCCGGCGTGACCATCGTCGCCGCCCGTCGCTGGAGGCTGCCGAGGTCCCTCGTCACCGATGCCGTCGTTCGGGCGACGTGCCTGGCACTCGCAGCTGCGGCCGATCGGAACACCGCGGCGCGCTCGTAGCCGGTCATGTCGACGTCGAGCCTCTCGAAGAGATCAGGTGCGATCTCGCGGATGCCGGCTCCCTCGTCGACGAGGATCAGGTCATCGCCGAACGACGCCCGCATCGATGCGATCAACTCCTCCCTGTCGGCGTCGTCGACGTCGATGCGGTTCACCACCACCGCCGCGGGTCGTCCGGAAGGGATCGACGCCACGAGGTCGGCGATCCGGGCATCCGCATATCGAGACGGTGTGATGACCAGGACGACGAGGTCGGCAACGGTGACCGCAGCGCGGACGGCCCGCTCGTCGTGCTCCCACGGGGGCGTATCGACGAGGAGGAGACCCGGCGGCGCACCGGGAACGTGGACGTACTCGGATTCGACCGACAGCGAGACAGGTCCCGAGCCGCCCGCCATCGTCACGATCCGAGTGGTGGGCCGCGCGACCCCGACTCTGCTCACGTCCGCCGCCAGGAGGGCGTTGGTGATCGTCGACTTCCCCGAACCAGAGCTTCCCACGACCGCGAGCGTGGTCGGGACGACGTCGATCGCCTCGAGGGCGTCGAGGGTGGTCAGCGCGTCGCCGATGACTCGCTGGTCCTCGGTGTCGAGCAACACCATCGGCACAGCGCCGAGTGCGGTGCGAAGCTCATCGATCGTCGCCATGGGGCTATTCCAGCAGACGTGGGGGCGCCTCGGGCTATCCGATGCCGTCGTGCAACTCGGCCTCACCCTCCGTCCACCCGACGGAGGACGCGATCAGCTCGAAGTCCTCCCACGGATAGACCTCTTCGACGACGTCGGTCGGCACCATGAACCAGAAGCCGTCAGGGTCGACCTGGGTCCGGTGGGCGCGGAGCGCATCCCTTCCCTGCTCGACATGGCCCGTCACGTCCACCCTGGTGATGTGGCGATCGTCTGCGTCGCGGTCGAGACGCTCCATCCAGCCGTGATACGGGGAGGATCCCGTGCGCTCGACCATGGCCTCGTGCAGGGCCCGGATCCGCTCGATCGTGAACACAGGGGCGTAGACCTTCTTGATCTGCCAAGGCGCGCCCGCGTCGGGGAACCGCTCGGGATCGGCTGCCGCGTCCATCAGATCGACGGTCAGGCGGTGGATGAAGAGGTGGTCGGGATGGGGGTAGAACTCATGCGCGTCATACCCGAGGAGGATGTCGGGCCTCCGTGATCGGACGATGGCGACGAGCCTCGCCAGCACGGCATCGTGGTCCTGGTTGCAGAACGCGTCCGGCCGTGCGTTGTCCTCGGAATCCGGCATGCCGGAGTCCCTGTATCCCAGCAGGATCGTCTCGCCGTAACCGATGATCCGGGCGGCCTCCGCAAGCTCGGCCTCGCGCACCGATGCGAGGTCACGCACGATCTCGGGTCGATCCATCGCGGGGTTCAGGATGTCCCCCGCCTCCCCACCCGTTGCCGTGACGAGGATGGCATTCCACCCCTTCGCCACATACCGCGCGACCGTTCCTGCACCCTTGGAGGATTCGTCGTCGGGGTGGGCATGGAGCGAGAGGAGGGTCCCTGGCGTCACGGGTGGGAGTATCGCGCACCCACGCGCCGAGGTCGTCACCCGAGCATGTCGAGGGCCACACGACCCTCACCGCACTCGTCGAGCAGCGGGCACCATCGACAGTGCGGACCTGCGGTGCGTGCGAGCTCTCCCCCGGAGGCCAACGCACCCCTGAGGTCGGCGATCATGTCGACGAGCTCTGCCTCGATCGCGTCCAGACGCGAGGCGGACGGATGCTCGACGACCCTCTCGCCGGTCGCGATCGACATCGCCTCGACCGTGTCGGGCGGCGCACCCGTCCGTCGCCGCCAGGCGAAGGCATAGAAGCCGAGCTGCGTGGAGGCGTCGTCGCCGAGCTCCGTTCCGGTCTTCCAGTCCACGATCCTGGTGCGTCCCTCGTCGCTGAAGACCGCATCGATCCGTCCCTTGAGCACCACGCCGTTCGCTGCCTCGTCCTCGAATGGCAGTTCAGCGGCTTCCAGGCCATCGAAAGGGAGCGACCGGAACCGCTCGTAGAGGCGCGCGACCTCGGCGACGATTGCGGCGAATTCACTCGGCTTCGAGATCCCCACATCGGCGAGCTGCTGGTTGAGGCTCGCTCCTGTCTCCTGCCTGCAGGCCAGCGCGAACCCCTCGTCAGGGATCGGTCCGTGCGCGAGGTGACGTGCGAAGATCCGATGGGCGAGGGCACCACGGAGCGTGGCGCGATTCGGCACGGGGTAGACGCCGAGCACGCGTGCGAGCGCCTGTTGAGGACAGCGGCGGTAGGTGAGCATGAGGGTCGCCGACACGGACATACGGTCGCCGTCAGGGAGGTCGTCGAGTCGCCGCATCGCCGAAGGGTACGTCCGAGCCATTCTGAAGGGGCGCGCAACGGGCTCGCTACCGGGACCCGGCTCATATACTCGAAGGGCCTCAGCCAGGAACTCACCCAGCCAGGAACCTCCGGAGCCCAATGGCCGCCTCCCGCACACGAGCGATCCTCTTCACGATCGTCCCCCTGATCATCCTGATGATGCCCCTGTCGATCTACGCGATCGACTCGGCGGCGGCGTCGGACAAGGTGGCGCGCAACGTGACGGTGGAAGGCGTCGACATCGCACGGTATTCGAGGGCAGATGCCGTCGCTGCAGTGAACCGCTACGCGGCCGAGCTCACGGCGACAACGGCCACCGTGTCCGTGAACGGCAGCGAGTTCACCCTCGACCCACGCGAGGTCGGGCTGACCTTCGACACCGAGGGAGCGGTCGACGCTGCGATGGAACAGCACAAGGGCGGGATCACCGACTGGCTGCGGGCATTCTCCGAGCCGATCGACGTCTCGATCACTGCCACCATCGACCCTGATCTCCTCGAGGCCAAGCTCGTCGAGTGGGAGCAGGAGGCCATCCCCAATCCCGCGTTCGACGGCTCGATCGCCATCGTCGACGGCGATGTCGAGGTCGAGTACCCGAGGGACGGCGAGGCGATCGATCGTGGTGTCGCAGGCACGCTGATCGGCGATGCCCTCCGTGTGGGCGCGACCGACGTCATCGTCCTCCCCACGGCCATCGCGACACCGTCGCTCACGAACGAGGACCTCGATGCTGCGGCGGAAGAGGCCACGACCATGATGAGCACACCGGTGCTCCTGACCCAGGACGACTACGGATTCACCCTCAGCGTGGACCCCTCCGACATTGCGCAAGCTCTCGACGCGGAGGTCGTGCACGGTGACCCGTCGACGATCGTGTTCTCCTTCGATCACGACGTCTTCCTCCCACTCATCGAGGCGGAGCGAGTGTCACTCGAGCTTCCCCCACAGGACGCCTACTGGGAGACCATCGTCGTCGACGACTTCGAGGACGTCGACGAGAACTACGAGATCACCGACAGCGAACAGGATCGCGCAAGCCTCCCCGCCGATGACACCATCAGGTTGATCCCGGCGAGGAACGGCACGACGATCGACGCCGGCGAGGTCGCGGCAGCGATCGAGGCCGCTGCTCGTGCGGGGGGTCGTGGCGAGCTGCCCATCGTGCTCGACGCTCCGCCCTCGTTCACCACCGAGATGGCGGAGGCGTACGGAGAGCTGTACGAGGTCTCGGAGTTCACGACGTACAAGCCGGGGGTGAACAGGGCCCACAACATCGACCTGATGGCCGACCTGGTCGACAACGCGATCGTCTGGCCGGGCGAGACGTTCTCCGTCAACGAACACGTGGGCAGGCGGACCCTCGACAAGGGCTTCCTCTACGACTGCGCGATCGTCACCGGCGAGCTCTCCTGCGAGGAGGAGACGGTCAACATCGGTGGCGGTGTGAGCCAGTTCGGCACCACGATCTTCAACGCAATCTACTTCGGCTGCTACGAGGACGTCACCCACCAGCCCCACAGTATCTACTTCTCCAAGTACCCGGAGGGGCGCGAGGCCACGCTCGGCTATCCGAGCCCCGACGTGGCGTTCACGAACGACTCGAAGGCGCCCGTGATCATCCGCACCTCGTACACGCGTCGATCGATCACCGTGACGTTCTTCGGCAACCAGGACGGCATGACCTGCGGCACGGAACGGTCTGAACGGACGAACGTGACCGATCCGAGGCGCGAGTACCAGGCCGATCCCGACGGGGTCGTCAAGCCGGGTGAGGAGCGAGTCAAGTCGAAGGGCTCCAAGGGCTGGTCCGTCGTCAACACCAGGATCTTCTACGATCGTGACGGGAACGAGATCACGCGCGAGCAGTTCCCATGGAGGTACTCGGGCGAGAAGAACGTGATCCTGGTGCACCCATGTGACGAGCGGGTCGGCGGTAGCGGCGTGTGCCCGATCCAGGTGCCTGCCGTGTCGGGCACCCCGCAGGGAACCGCCTCGGCGGCGATCACCGAAGCGGGATTCGCGGTCGCCGTGGTCCTCCAGGACACCGAAGACCCGGCCAAGGACGGCATCGTCCTGTCGGCGAGCCCCACAGGCTTCCAGGACCCCGGGACGACCATCACGCTCACGGTGGGCAGGTACACCGGCGGTGGCGATGGCGGCGACGGCGGTGGCGGCGACGGCGGCTGACGCCCGCCCCGAAACCCTTCCCTACCAACGATTCCACGACGTCGCGGCCTCGCTCGGTTGTCGGGGTCAACCCCTACACTCCCCGGCGGGACGCCCCTCCCGGGCCCTCACCCTGCCGCCGCTGATCGAGACGCATGACAGCCCCACGCCGAGCCATCTTCCTCCTCGTCCCACTCGGGATCCTGCTCCTGCCCCTTGCGGTGTACGGGATCGATCGGGCGACCTCCTCCGACGAGATCGCCCGGAACGTGTCGGTGGCGGGCGTGGCGGTCGGTGGCCTCACGGAGACCGACGCGGTCGGAGCCATCCAGGCACACGAGGAGCAGCTCCGACAGAGCACAGGGGTCTTCTCCGTCAACGGCGAGACGTTCAAGCTCTCCGCGACCTCCATCGGCCTCACGGCGAACACGCAGCGGGCCGTCGCTGACGCGATGGTCGCTCGGAGGGACGGCGGCTTCGTGTCGAACTTCCTCGCATGGATCGCCTCCTTCTCCGAAGTCGAGGAGGTCCCACTCCACCTCACCTTCTCCGAGAGCGCCATCGAGGACCAGCTCACCCAATGGGAGTCCGAGGCCATCACGAATCCGGCGTACGAGGGCGACGTGTGGGTCGAGGACGGCGCCATCGAGAGGCAGTATCCGGAGGCCGGCGAGGAGATCGATCGTGCGAGCGCCCATGCCGCGATCGTCGAGGAGATGTCGACCCTCGACAAGCAGGGCGTGGATCTCGGCGTCGTGGTGGCCCAGCCGACGCTGACCGATGACGACATCGACGCGGCCGCGGCGGAGATGGCCGAGATGATCGACGACCCCATCACACTTCGATCGAATGACATCGGGTTCCGCACCTCGTTCACACCCGACCAGCTCGCCTACGCAGTGACCGCGACCCTCACGCCCGAGGGCGATGCGCTCGAGGTGTCGTTCGACGAAGCCCGCGTCCTCGAGATCCTCGAGCCGAGGCGTCCCGACTTCGAGATCCAGCCGGTCGACGCGCGATTCGACATCGACCTCGCCACCGACCGGATCCGGGTGATCCCCGCGCGCTCAGGCACCCTGCTCGACGTTCCGGCCCTCCTCGTCGAGATGAAGGCCGCCGCGCTCGGCGACGGCACAGGGGTGTTCCCGCTGATCGTCGGGGCCGAGCCGTCATTCACCACCGAGGAAGCAGAGTCGTACACGTCGCTCGAGAAGCTCGCGGAGTTCACCACGACCCATCCAGCGGGTGAGGATCGCGTCATCAACATCCACCAGATCGCCCGCGACGTGGATGGGGCGATCGTCCAGCCCGGAGCCGAGTGGTCACTCAACGAGCACGTCGGACAACGCACAGAGGCAGAGGGGTATGTCGCTGCACCTGCGATCATCAATGGCGAGCCCTACTGCTGCGACCATCCCGCCAACATCGGAGGCGGAGTCAGCCAGTTCGCCACGACCCTGTTCAACACCGTGTTCTATGCCTGCCTCGAGGACATCGAGCATCGCCCGCACTCGCTGTCGTTCGCTCGCTATCCGCTCGGGATCGAAGCGACCCTCGGGTATCCCCACCCCGACGTGATCTTCCGCAACGACACCGACGCGCCCGTCATCGTCAAGACCGCCTACACGGACACGTCGATCACCGTCAAGATGTACGGCGACAATGGTGGGAAGACCTGCACGGCGGAGACCTCGGAGAAGGAGGACCTCGTCGAGTTCGAGGAGGAGCTCGTCGCTGACGAGGAGGACGTCGTCGATCCCGGCGAGCGGGTCAAGGAGCGCAGCGGCATCGACGGCTTCCTCGTGAGGGTCGCGCGGATCGTCACGTATCCGGATGGTCGCCAGGAGCAGGACCTGTCCCTCACATGGAGGTACCTGCCACTGTCCGAACGGTACATCGTGCACCCGTGCGAGGTGACCGGCGAGCCCGTGAACTGCCCCGTGCCACTGCCCTCCGTTCGGGGGTCGACCTGGGAGGATGCCCTGCTCGAACTCCAGGAGCTCGGGCTCCTCGCGGCGAGGGTCGATGAGGCGGTCGACGATCCCGACAGGGACGGCGTGGTGCTGTCACAGGATCCGCTCCCCGGGGAGTGGGTCACCGCCGGCTCGACGATCAGGCTCACTGTGGGGGCCTACGACGGAGGAGGCGACACGGGGGACGACGGGTGACGAATCCCCTCGTCGCCCAGAGGGGCCGTCGTGGGGATTCGCCCGATCAGGCTTCCGGGTAGAAGAGGAAGAACTCCTCGATGACCTTCCCAGAGGCGTTCCGTGCCTCGTCGGTCCATCCACCGTCCCTCGTCACGACGACGACGTTCTGGTGCACGAAGACCCTGCGTATCGCGTCATCGACCTGGAACAGCTCGACCGCGAGCTTTGCGGGGAAGGTCGTGCCGTCGGCTGCCGCGGCGGGCGAATCGAATCCCTCACCATCGGTCCCCGTGAGGCTCCGGTTGGTCGATACGATGATCGAGTCGCCGACCTCGCGAGTGCGATCGATCGCTATTCGCTGACCCACGGCTCCTCCTGCGTCCGACCGTCCGTGCGCCGCCATCCTAGGCCTCCCGCGCTCGTGAGCCCTCGACAGATCCTCGTCACTCCACGACGCATGCGATGTCAGGGGCGGGACAGCGGATGGAGCACATCACCCGATCCGATGACGTGGAGCTTCATGAGGTTCGTGGATGACATCTGGTTCGGCGGGACACCTGCCACCATCACCACGCCCTCCCCGTACTCCACCAGACCCGCTTCGAGCAGCCTCGCCTCCGCGGTCGCGATCATGTCGTCGGTGGACAGGACCCGATCGATGAGGACGGGCTGGACACCGCCGTAGATCGCCATGCGCCGGTAGGTCTCGACGTTCGGTGTGAACGCGTAGATGTCGGCATGTGGGCGGTACTTCGACAGGAGGCGTGCGGTGGTGCCCGATTCCGTGAATGCGACGATCAGCGACAGGCCCAGACGATCCGCCGTGTCGACAGACGCCTCCGCGGTCGCCGACGCGAACGCTCCTCCCTCGGCGAGGCTCGAGATGTTCGACGCCCGGCCGTAGTCGTGGGCTCGCTCAGCTTCCGTGCAGATGATGCCCATGGCCCGCACGGCACGCACCGGGTAGCTTCCGATAGCGGTCTCCGCCGACAGCATCACGGCGTCCGTCCCGTCGAGGACGGAACGGTAGACGTCGGTGACCTCGGCCCTCGTCGGACGTGGCGACGAGATCATCGACTCGAGCATCTCGGTCGCGGTGATCGAGATCTTCCCCGCCGCGTTCGTCCTTGCGAGGATGTCCCTCTGGGCCCCCGGGACGGACTCGAGCGACAACTCCACGCCGAGGTCTCCCCTCGCCACCATCGCACCGGCGGCCTCCGTCAGGATGTCCTCGAGGTTCATGTAGCCCGATGCCGTTTCGATCTTGGCGATGATGGGGACGCCCCCCGCGACGTCCTTGACGGACCGGATGTCACGCCCCGAGCTGACGAACGAGGCGGCGACGAGGTCGAATCCGAGCATCCTGCCGAACTCGAGATCCTCCTTGTCCTTGTCGGTGACCACGGGGACCGTCGTCCGCGCGCCGGGGAAGGCTGCGCCCTTGTGATCGGACAGGACACCGCCACCCACCACCGTCGCCACGACGCAATGGTCTGCCACGTCCTCGGCCTGCAGTTCGATGAGCCCGTCGGCGAGCAGTACCTTGCCCCCGGGCTCCATCTTCACGTCGTCGAGGTAGGCGATCTGGATGTGGCCACGGTCGCCCATACCGGACCCTGGGAGGAGCTCCACCGTCGATCCCGCCTCGAGGACGATCTCGCCATCCGGGAACTCCCCCACCCTGATCTTCGGGCCCTGGATGTCCTGCATGAGGGCGACCGGCTTGTCGAGGGCATCCGAGACCCGCCTGACCATCTCGAACCGTTGTTCGTGGTCGGCGTGCGTGCCGTGGCTGAAGTTGAAGCGCGCCACGTTCATGCCCGTGGCGACGAGCTCGGTGAGCCGCTCCTCTGAATCCGACGCCGGCCCGAGTGTGGCAACGACCTTGGTCTTGCGTTCCATCGGCGTGAACTGTAGGCGACGCAAGGCCGTGAGCACGCACGCCCGCGCGGCGCCCCGCGATCTCGCGGCCGGGCGTGCAATGCGGTACCGTATCGCACGCGCCGACGGCGCGATCCCCCACCACGGAGGAGCGAAACACCATGAAGAAGTCCAGCATGAAGAGAGCCTTGAGCATCGCGGTCCTCGCGGTTGCGGTCGCCGTCCTCGCCACGGCATGTGGCAGCGACAGCGGTGGAGACGTCGAGGGCCGGACGATCAAGGTCGGTGTCGAGAACGCCTACCCCCCGTACAACTTCATCGACGATGCAGGGAACGGGGCAGGTTTCGACTACGACGTCTGGAACGAGATCTGCTCGCGACTCGGCTGCACGGCGGAGTTCGTCGAGGCCGGATGGCCGGCCGTGATCGAGGAGACCGGCCAGGGCATCTACGACACTGCGGCCGATGGCATCTCCATCACCGACGAACGCAAGGAAGTCGTCGACTTCTCAGATCCGTACATGACGATCATCCAACGCCTCATGGTACGAACGGACGAGACCCGCTTCGCGAACCTCGAGGAGTTCCAGGCAGGTGACTACCGCCTCGGGACCCAGGTAGGCACCACCAACTACGAGCTCGCGATCGAGTTGGTCGACCCCGGACGGGTCGATGCCTTCGACCAGTTCGGCCTCGCGGTCCAGGCACTCATCGCCGGGGACGTGGATGCCGTCATCATCGACGACACGGCCGGTCAGGGCTATGTCGGGGTCAATGCTGACCAGACGAAGCTGCTCGCGGACGACCTCCAGTCCGACCCGCTCGGGTTCATCTACCCGAAGGGCTCGGACCTCGTCGGCCCGGTGAACGACACCCTCGAGGAGATGATGGACGACGGGTCGCTCGACGCCCTCTTCAAGAAGTGGTTCGTCGAGTACGACGCCGGGTAGGCGAAGCGCACTTCGCTGCGTACGAAGGGGACCGGGTACTCGCCCGGTCCCCTTCGCGTCCGGACGGTACGCTGAGCTCGATCGATCGTGAGGTGACGATGACCACGCTGAACGCCGAAGCCCCCCTTGACCCGACGCCCCCTGGGGCGAGGCTCTCGTTCGAATGGTCCGGATTCCCGTGGTGGTTCCTCGGCATCATCGCCGTCATCGCGTTTCCCGCCTTCAAGGTCCTCACGGACCCCAAGTGGGAGGAGGGCTTCCTCTTCATCAAGGACGGGCTGGTCCTGACGATCACGGTCACGGTCGGCGGGTTCGTCATCGCCATGGTCCTCGGGCTGGTCGTCGCCCTTGCGCGAATGTCCAAGAACGGCCTCGTCCGCAATCTGGCGATGTTCTACATCGAGTTGATCCGCGGCATCCCCGTCCTCGTCACGATCTTCTTCGTGGGTTTGGTCATCTGGCCGCAGATCCTCGATGTCCTCGGGGTGCCGCCTCAGTCCCTCCTCGGCCGAGCCGCGGTGAAGACCACGGTCGCGGTCGGCATCATCTACGCGGCGTTCATCGCCGAGGTGTTCAGGGCGGGCATCGAGTCCGTCCCCCTCGGGCAGCGGGAGGCAGGGATGTCCGTTGGCCTGCATCGTCGACAGGTGTTCCGCCTCATCGTCTGGCCACAGGCGATCAAGAACGTCATGCCAGCCCTCGGCAACGACCTCATCGCCCTCCTCAAGGACTCCTCGCTGGTGTCGATCCTCGCCGTGCGAGAGCTCACGCAGATGACGAAGCTGTGGACTGGCGTGACCTTCCAGTTCTTCGCTGGCTACATGATCCTCGCCGCCATGTACCTGGCCCTCACGGTGTCGCTGTCACTGATCCTCCAGTGGTACGAGCGGCGGATCCACGTGCCCGGATGAACGACGACCCGTCCACCGCATTGAACGACGTCGTGGAGCGCTTCGACCACGTCTCGATGGCCGTGTCCGGATTCGACGCCGCCGAGGGCCTCATCGCCCTCATCGGGGGCAGGAGATTCGACGGTGGCTACGAGCCGGGCACCGACTTCCACTGGGTGCAGTACGACCTCCCACATTGGGGGCGCCTCGAGCTGATCCGCACCGACTCGCCCGATCCCGACCACTTCATCAACCGGTTCCTCGCGACCAGGGGCGAGGGCCTGCACCACCTCACGTTCAAGGTCACCGACCTCGGCGTCGCCGTCGCACGCGCCACAGAACTCGGGTTCGAGGTCGTCGGGATGGACGAGGGCAATCCGGAGTGGAAGGAGGCGTTCATCCACCCGCGATCCGCCCACGGGGTCCTGATCCAACTCGCCGAGTTCCCCGACACGGGCTCCTGATGGGAGCGGTGGCGCTCCTCGTGCCCATTCGTGACTTCGAGGGGATGACGAGGCTTGCCGACAGCCTGGACGTCGCTGCGCGCACGCGGCTGATCCGCGACCTCGCCGTCCGCGTGATCCGCGCGGGGATCGACGCCGGGCTCGACGTGATGGTCGTGACGTCCGACCGCGGGGTCCGCACCTGGGCGGACGGCCTCGGCCTCGACGTGCTCGAGGATCCGGGACAGGGCCTGAACTCGGCGGCATCCTCGGCGACGGCAGGGACACGGGGGCCGTGGATCGTCGCGCATGCCGACCTGCCGCTGGTGGACGCGTCGGCCCTCCGTCGGATCGCCGGTCTCGTCGAGGCAGGGCACACCGTGCTCGTGCCATCCCTCGACGGCGGCACCACCATCGTCGCCTCCAGGGGTGACTTCCCCTTCTCGTACGGGCCCGGGTCGTTCCATCGCCACCTCGCCGCGGTACCGGCCGCCGTCGTCGTCCCCTCGGCCGTCCTCTCGATCGACATCGACACGTCGCTGCAGCTGGCGGCCCTCGGTCATACGATGAACATGCCTAGCCTCGCCGAATGACGTCGAACATCTACCGGGACATGCACGACAGGGACGCCGGACATTCCCTCCGTCTGGCGACGCCGTCGCGCGTCCTCACTGTCGGGGCCCATCCCGACGATGCCGAATTCGGCGCGGGTGCGACGCTTGCACGATGGGCCGGCGAGGGGACGGAGATCACGATGTGCATCGTGACGGACGGATCGAAGGGTTCCTGGGACCCCGGTGCCGACCCGGCAGAGCTCGCCAGGCGCCGGATCGAGGAACAGGCCGCCGCGGGCGCCATCCTCGGAGCCGAGCGGTTCGTTCATCTCGGACACGTCGATGGGGAACTCGAGTCGACGATGGGCCTCCGTAACGACATCGCGCGGCAGATCCGCCTGTTCACCCCCGACGTCGTGCTCACGCACGATCCGTGGCAGCGCTACCAGATGCATCCCGACCACCGGGCAACGGGCTTCGCCACGGTCGACGCCATCGTCACGGCAAGGGAGCCGATGGCACTCGTCGACTCAGGGCTCCGAGCGCACCGCCCGGGTGTCCTGCTGCTGTGGTCGGCGGACGCCCCCGACCATGCAGAGCCCATCGAGGAGCCGTGGTTCGACCGAAAGGTCGCGGCGCTCCTCGAGCACTCGTCACAGACCGTGACCACGATGGGTGACGCCGGTGCGGGCGCCGAGCAGCGTACGGCGTTCATCCAGCGCCTCGCATCGTGGCACCGATCTGCCGGCGCCGACCTGGGCGTGGAGGCATCGGAGACGTTCAAGCGACTGGATCCCTGAGGGGGAGGCGATGGCAACACTTGTCCTGGGAGCGGGCATTGTCGGGTCGGCAGCGGTGTGGGACCTCCGAAGACGGGGCCACGAGGTGACGGTCGCCGACGCCGACTCCGAGACCGTGCACCGCCTCGCCACCGCCTACGGCGCGACGGCGGCCACCATCGACGTGGCATACGGTCGGGAGCTCATGGAGCTCGTCGCACGCCACGACATCGTCGTGTCCGCCGTGCCGTACCGGTTCGGATACGCCGTCGCCTCCGCCGCGCTCGCCACGGGCACGCACTACCTCGACTTCGGCGGGAACCCCACGGTGGTGGCGGCACAGCGACGCATGCACGACGACGCCGCGGCCAACGGGGTGATGATCGTGCCGGACTGCGGGCTCGCCCCCGGTCTCGCGAACGTGCTCGCCGAGGATCTCATCGCGTCGGCGGGGGGCCATCCGATCGACGCGATCCAGATGCGGGTGGGTGCCCTGCCACAGTCACCGGTCGGCGCCCTCGCCTACCAGCTCGTCTTCAGCCCGGAGGGCCTGATCAACGAGTACGCCGAGCCATGCGAGGTGATCCAACACGGCCGCCACGCGACGGTTGAGCCCTTGTCGCGCTTCGAGGACGTGGCATGGGAAGGATGGGGTCCCCTCGAGGCGTTCTCGACCGCGGGGGGCACGTCGACGATGTGCATACGACACGAGGGACGCGTCCGTGACCTCGAGTACAAGACGCTCCGATACCCTGGCCACGGGAAGGTGTTCAGGGCGCTGTTCGAGATGGGCATGTTCGACGAGACACCGAGGCGCATCGCAGGCGTCGAGGTCGCACCGAGGGCGGTGCTGGTCGACCGCCTGAACCGTTCGCTCCCTCGGGATGATGCCGACGTCGTGCTCGTGCGGGTGTGGCGGGACCAGGGAGGCATCAGGACGACGCTCGAGATCGAGGACAGGGCACATGGCGCATTCTCAGCGCTCGCCCGCACCACCGCGTTCCCGGCCACGGCCCTCGCCGACCTGATCCTTCGTGGCGAGGTGCTCGCGCCGGGCGTCCTGACGATGCACGATGCCGTGACGGGGGCGGATCTGCTCCCTGAGCTGGCGCAGACGGGCATCGTCGTGACCGAGACCGTCGAGGATCGCTGACGTCACCCCTCAGCGAGCGGCGTCACGGCGCAACCTTCAGGCCCAGGCGGCGTAGCCGACCTTGTCGCCCGTGTCGAGATCGAAGAAGTGGAGCTTTGACGTGTCCACGACGAGGTCGACCTCGGAACCGTCCGGCACCGGCACATCGGGGGACACCCGTGCCGTGAACTTCGTCTGGTGCCCAAGCGTCGAAGCGTCCTCACCCGAGTCCGCCAGCAACTCCTCGATGTCGGGCGTGATCACCGGGGGCGAATCCAACTCGAAGTGCACGTACGACTCGGAGCCCAACAGCTCGTTGACGTCGGTCGTGACCCGGATCGTGCGATCCCCGGGACCATCACCGGCGACCCGCGCATCCTCGAAGGCACCCGGACGGATCCCCACCACGATCTTCTTCCCGTAGTAGTTCCCGATCCCGGGATGGGCCTCGAGCGCGGCCTTCTCCACAAGCAACCGCCTGCCCGCGAACGCCAGGAACACTCGGCCCTCGGACTCCTCGGTCAACTCGCCATACACCATGTTCATCGCAGGCGACCCGATGAAGCCCGCCACGAACAGGTTCGACGGATTGTTGAACAACTCCGTCGGCGGCGCCACCTGCTGGAGGTTGTACGGACGCTTCGCCGTCACCGGACGCATCACCGCCACCCGATGCCCCAACGTCATCGCCTCCACCTGATCATGGGTCACATACACCGTCGTCGTCCCCAACCGCTGATGCAGACGCCCCAACTCCGTACGCATCTGCACCCGCAACTTCGCATCCAGGTTCGACAGCGGCTCATCCATCAAGAACGCCTTCGGCTCACGCACGATCGCACGACCCATCGCCACACGCTGCCGCTGACCACCCGACAACGCCTTCGGCTTGCGATCCAGGTACTCGGTGATCTCGAGCACCTCCGCAGCCTCCTTCACGCGCCGATCGATCTCATCCTTCGGCATCTTGCGCAGCTTCAACCCGAACGCCATGTTGTCGTACACCGACATGTGCGGATACAACGCATAGTTCTGGAACACCATCGCGATGTCGCGGTCCTTCGGAGGCACGTCGTTGACGATCTTCTCACCGATCGTCAGCTTCCCCTCCGAGATGTCCTCGAGACCGGCGACCATCCGGAGCACCGTCGACTTGCCACACCCCGACGGACCCACCAGCACCAGGAACTCACCATCGACGATGTTCAGGTTCACATCGCCCACCGCACGGGTGCCATCCGGATAGATCTTCCCAATGTCCTCAAGCGTGATCGACGCCATCTTCGAGCTCCTCCGTGGTCAGGATCAGCGACGGACCTGAGCGTACCATCTTCCGACGAGGTCGTCTCGGTACACGGATGGCACACCGGTCACCGCTAGTGTGGCGTCATGGCTGCTTCCCTCGTTGCGATCGTCCCCGGCGGCACCGGTTCCGTGGGGCGGTGCCTCATCCCGATGCTCATCGCCCGTGACTTCAAGGTCGCGGCGACGTACCTCCTCCCGGAGGAGGCCACCGCACTCGAGGAGGAGATCGACCTCGAGGAGGATCGACTGATCCTAAGGAGGGTCGACTGCACGGACGCCGCCGCGGTGGGTGACTTCATGGGGGAGACGGTGGATGCCTTCGGCCCGATCAATGTGATGGCATCACTCGTCGGAGGTTGGTCGGGTGGCAGGGACGTGGTCGAGACCGATGACGTGAGGCTCGACCGGATGCTCGACCTGAACCTGCGGACAGCCTGGAACACGGCGAGGGTGGCGATCCCACTGATGTCGCAGGAGTGGGGCCGCATCATCCTGATGGGCTCCAAGCACGCGATCGATGCCCCTGCGGGCCAGGCCGCCTACAACGTCGCCAAGGCCGGAGTGCTCGCGCTTGCCCGCTCGATCGCGATCGAGCTCCTCGACACGAACACCACCTGCAATGCGCTGCTCCCCTCGGTGATCAACACGAATGCGACGAGAGCGGCCCTGCCCTACGCCGACTACGTCAACTGGCCACAGCCGGAGGAGATCGCCCAGGTCATCGACTTCGTCGCGAGCACGAGGTCCAAGGTGATCAACGGGGCCATGGTGCCCGTGTGGGGTTCCGCCGTCATCTGACGGCCATCCCACGGGTCTACGCTGTCGGCGTGGCGACCCCGGAACACTTCGACGTCCTCATCATCGGATCCGGCTTCGGCGGCAGCGTCGCGGCGCATCGCCTCACGGAGAAGGGCTACTCGGTGTGCGTCCTCGAGGCGGGCAGGCGATGGGAAGCCGAGGACTTCCCCCACACGAACTGGCACGTGTGGAAGTCGCTGTGGTTCCCGCGGCTCGGTATGAAGGGCATCCAACGCCTCTCCCTGCTGCGCCACGTGTTGGTGCTGTCCGGGAGCGGCGTCGGAGGGGGATCCCTCGTCTATGCCAACACCCACTTCGAACCACACGACGCGTTCTACGAGGATCCGCAGTGGAACGACATCACCGACTGGAGGTCCGAACTCGCGCCGTGGTTCGCAACCGCCCGCGCGATGCTCGGCGTCACGGACAACCCGCACGACACTCCCGCCGACGGCGTGATCCGTGCGATCGCCCGCCGCATGGGTGTCACCGACACGTACCGACCGACGCCGGTCGCCGTGTTCTTCGGGGAGCCGGGCGTGGAGGTCGATGACCCGTACTTCGCGGGCGAGGGTCCCGCCAGGAGCGGATGCATCGGCTGCGGGAACTGCATGGTGGGGTGCCGCCACAATGCCAAGAACACGCTCGACAAGAACTACCTCTGGTTCGCCGAACGCGCGGGTGCCGACATCAGGGCGGAGCACGAAGTCGTGGACCTCGAACGCATCGGTGATCGATGGCTCGTCACGGCGAAGCCCCCCGGCCTGTCGAGGAGGCGCATGCGCGTCACCGCGCACGATGTCGTCTTCTCTGCCGGCGCGCTGGGGACCACACGGCTGCTCCTCGAGCTCGGCGAACGGGGAAGACTCCCCGGCCTCTCCCCTCGCCTCGGGTACCAGACCCGCACGAACAGCGAGGCGCTCGTGGGCGCCGTCGCACGACGCAGGGATGTCGACTACTCGACGGGCGTGGCGATCACCTCGTCGATCCACCCCACCGCAGACACCCACATCGAGCCCGTGAGGTACGGACGGGGCTCGAATGCCCTCGGCTTGATCTCGACCCTCATCGTCGACGGCGGGCAGGGCATGCCGCGCCAGTTCAGGTTCCTCGCCGAGGTCGTGCGCCATCCCGTGACCTTCCTCCGATCCCTGTCCGTGTGGCATTGGTCCGAGCGCAGCGTGATCCTGCTCGTGATGCAGAGCAGGGACAACAGCATCCGCCTCGTCCGCACGCGGGGATTCCTCCGGACCCGACTCACGACGGAGCCCGGCCACGGCGAGCCGAATCCGACCTACATACCCGCGGCAAATCTCGCCGCCCGCTTCGCCGCGGAAGAGATGGACGGCATCGCCATGGGTGCCGTGAACGAGGCACTCTTCGACACGCCCACCACTGCGCACATCCTCGGCGGCGCACCGATCGGCGCGACCTCGGACGACGGCGTGATCGACGCGTACCACAGGGTCTTCGGCCACCAGGGCCTCCACGTCGTCGACGGCTCCGCCATCGGGGCCAACCTCGGCGTGAACCCCTCCCTCACGATCACCGCCATGTCGGAGCGAGCGATGTCGATGTGGCCAGCCAAGGGTGAACCCGATCAGCGTCCGGCAATCGGCTCGGCCTACTCGCCCACCGGCGCGGCGTAGCGATCACTCCATCGGGGGACGCATCCGCCCCTCGAGGCGACGGGTCGGGATGTGTTCGGCGGCATGCGCCTCAGCCATCCCCTCGGCGGTACCGGTGTCCTTCTCCCTGGCCCACCATGCCGCATACCACTGCGACAGCGGCCATGCCGTGAGGCCATGGAGGAGCACGGAGAGGCCAACGGCGGTGGCGCCTGTCGCAATGATCTCGGGGGCATCGTCGGGGGCGGCCTGGACGACGACCGTGCCCAGGAACACGAGCGAGGCGAGACCCCTCGGTCCGAACCAGCCGACGTACATCTGTGTGGGGATCGACAGCCCGGTGCCGATGAGGGAGATCGCGACGGGGATCATCCGAACGACCGTCAGGCTCACGACCGCGTAGAGCACGATCCGCCAGGTCACGACCTCGATGTACGGGGCGAGGACGAGTCCCCCGAAGATGAAGAAGGCGAACATCGTCATCAGGTGCCCGACCCCCTCCGAGAAGTGCGACATATCGGGGTACACGCGCCTGAGTTGATAGCCAAACGTCAGTCCACCCACGAAGGCCGCAATGAAGCCAGACCCTCCGACCGGGTCGGCTGCCAGATAGCACAGGAAGGCGAGGAACAGCAGGATGACCTGGCGACCTTCGCGCGCCATCCATCCACGTTCGCTCGACCACCGCACGACCTTCGCCCCCACCCATCCCACGGCGACGCCCACGACCACGGCGAGGCCGATCTCCTCGACGAAGACGCCGACGATCTCGCCCGCGGACTGCATCTCACCCGCGGCGGCGGCCAGGGCGACGGCGAGCGCGGGCACGACCATCCCGTCGTTGAGCCCGCTCTCGACGACCAGTCCCTGCCGCACCGTACCCGGCACACCGGGATTGGCCACCACAGCCTGCCCGAGGGCCGCATCGGTCGGTGCAAGCACGACCGCGAGGACCACCGCCGGCCAGAACGACACGCCGGGAAGGATCGGGAAGACCGCCAGCGTGCCGACGAGGATGGTCAGAGGGAGTCCGATGCCGAGCAGGCGGCCCGGGAGGAAGGCCTCCCTGCGCACTGCCGGGGTGTCGATCATGACGGCGTCCGAGAACAGGATGACCGCGAGTGTGGCTTCGAGGAATCCCTGGATGACCTCACTCTCGAGCCCCAGTTCGAGGGTCTCGATGGCGGTGCCCCCACCGATGAGTTCGAGGCCGGCGAGCAGGCCTGCTGCGGTGAAGACGATCGGTCCGGTGATCGGGCTTCGCTCCATCCGGCGCGAGAACACTGCGTACACGATGAACAGCACCACGAGGACGGTCAGCCCCACCATCCGCGACGCACCTCCTCACGACTCGAAACGGTCGGATCGAGAGCACACGCTACCCGAGTCGGTACCGTCTGCCGCATGCGACTCGACTCCGCCGCGTGCATGGTGAGGATCGCCTCGTGCCGATTCGGTGTCCTCGGCACGGTGGACCCGGTACGCGGCGCGCATCTCGTACCCGTCGTGTTCGCCATCGACGGTGACCGCCTTGCCATCCCGATCGACACCATCAAATCGAAGGCGTCGCTGCGGCTGAGGCGGACGTCAAACCTGGAAGCCGACCCGAGGGCATCGCTGCTCGTCGACGGGCGGTCCGACGACTGGGAGGCGCTGTGGTGGGTTCGTGCCGACCTCACCTTCGTCGGAGAGGACGACCCGGCTATGTGGCGTGACGTGCTCGCGGACAGATATCCGGCATACGCCACCGATGCGGCGGTCCACACCGTGCTCGCCTTCTCGATCGATGGGCTGGCCGGCTGGTCGGCTACGGACCGTTGACGCGAGGGGGCCCGGTTCAGTGAACCGGGCCCCGTATGTCACCCCACCGCTGGTGCCGAGGGGCGTTTCTGTCGGTGCGAACGGATCAGCCGAACCGCCCCACCACCGGAACGCCGGTGGCGCCCCCGGTGAGCACGCTGCTGCCGTCCGCCACGCCCTGGGTGTTGGTGTTGCGGTAGTAGAACGTGGAGTTCGATGCCCGCAACAATCCGACCGTGTCGGTGCCGTCGCCGTTCCAGTCACCTGCGAACACCGTGTCCGCGGGGTCGCCCCAGATGAACGAGACGTTCGCCGCCCCGGTCGTCAGCGTGGTCCGGTAGTAGACCAGACCGGTCGTGTCACGGTGAAGGGCGACCTCGTCGATCCCGTCACCGTCGAGATCGCCGACGAAGGGCTCATCTCCCGGATCACCGAACACGAAGCTGAAGTCGGCGGCGCCGAGGCCCCCACCGTCCTTTCCGAGCTCGTTGATGATGTAGAACGTCTGGTTCGACGGGCGATAGATCGACAGCGTGTCACATCCGTCACCGTCGAAGTCGCCGGCGATCGGCACGTCGCCCGGGTTCCCGAAGAAGAACGTCAGGTCCGCTGTGCCCTGTGTGTTCGAGTTCCTCAGGTAGGCGAATCCGTCCGATTGCCGGTACAGGCCCGGTGTCGACGTGCCATTGCAGTCCCAGTCACCCACGAACGGCACATCGCCGGGGTTGCCGTAGTAGAAGGCGTCACCGCCGAGCGTCCACACGCCGGTGCTCGTGTCAACGAGCCCGACCTGGGCACCGGACAGGGTGATCCTGCCCTCGCCACCCTCCGGGTAGTCCGCCGCGGTCACCGTGCCGAGCATCTCCAGGTAGTTCTGGAGTGCCTGCTGGTACGAAACACCGAGCACCTTGAAGGGTGCGTTCCTGAACGGATACTGATCACCGCCGCGAGCGAGGAAGTCGACGATCGCGATGCTCACGCTCGGCTTCGTGGCCGGCATGAGCGCGCCGTCCTTGACGAGCACCGTACCGTCGTCGAGCTTGACGTCCTGGATGCGCATGCCGGGCTTCAGCACGAACCCCGCGTCATTGACGACCTGCGCCTGCGCCGACGGGTTGTAGGTCATGGAGAAGCCCGCGACCTGTGCGAACCGCCCGGTGCCGCCGGAGAGCCCATCCACGGCCGAGACCGCGTTCTCGAGGATCTCCTTGAACTGGGCGATCGGCACGTCCTCGACGACTGTGACGAAGTTCGGGAACGGCACCATGTCGAACGTGTCGAGCACGGTGAGGTCACCGGCCGAGATGATGGTGTTGTTCCTGATGCCGCCGCCGTTCTGGAGGGCGACGTCCGGCGCCTTCGCGCCGAAGTCGGCAGCGATCTTCTTCGCCTGCCAGAGCTGGCTGTCGGCGATCAGGTTGCCCTCATTCGTCTCCATGAAGCGCACCGAGTCGCGACGGCCGTCGAGGTCGACCTGGCTCGTCGCCACCTTGGTGGAGGCGAGGACGTCCAGTCCTGCGACGACGGGATCGACGACCCACGTCTGCATGTCGGCGTCGTTGCCCGCAGCGGTCGACACGACGAGCGGGCCGCTGTTCGGCCCGACCCCCACGACCGCACCGGCGGCGTCGAAGCCAACCTCGAGCTGTCCGAGGTACTTGTACTCACCGGACGTGGTGACGATCGGGACGTAGACGTCTGCTGCGTCCTGCTGCCACACGGGATACGTGTCCACCGCGGTGTCGCCGGGGATGAGCGTGTCGCCGGCATTGGCGAGCAGCTCGTCACCGCCACCTGCGACGACCACGTCGAGGCCCGTGACCTGGGCGATCAGGCTCTTCTCGTTGTCGATGTCCTGGAGGTGGCTCAACAGCACGATGTGGTCGACGCCGAGGCCGTCGAGTGCGGTCACCTGCGCCTGGACGACGCTCACGATCGCCCTGTCGATCGCCACGTTCCTCGGGCTCGAGATGGAGGCGAGGTTCGGGGTCTCGAGGCCGATGAACCCGATATCGACGCCTCCCGAGCTCACGATCGTGCTCTTGGCGATCGGCCTCAGCGGGTCGACCGCCGTCGTGATCGGTCCGAGGGGATCGACGAGCGCGTTGAGCGTCGGCTCACCCACGAAGTCCAGGTTCGCCGAGACGTAGGGCGGCGTGACATAGGGTCCCACGTAGCCCGTCGGCGGCGTCTGGTACCCGGTGAGGAAGTCCGCGAGGACCTCGGGACCGAAGTCGAAGTCGTGGTTGCCGAGTGCGACGGCGTCGTAGCCGATCAGCGCCATGGCCACGGTGTCGTAGAACGGCTCTCCCGTCGCGAGGAAATTCTCGAGGCCCAGATTGAACTCCGGTCCCGCGAGGAAGTTGTCACCGGACGACACCATCAGCACCCCGTCGGTGAGGCCCGCCTGGGCCGTCCGGCGGGCGTCGACGAGCGCATCGAACCGCGCGGCGCCCCCGTACGTCTCGATGCCGCTACCTGCATTCACGAGCTGCGACTCGCCGTCGTTGTTGTGCAGGATGGTCAGGGTGAACGTGGCGGTGTCATAGCCGTCCGGCGGCTCTGCCTGCGCCGACGGCGCAGCCAGGACGAGCAGTGCGGCGAGCACCGCCACGACCGTGAGGACGACTCGAACGCGCCGCGTTCGATGGATTCGCTGGAGGGACATGGTTCCCCTTTCCTCTCCCGTTTCTTCGCGTGCCCCGCCGACCCGTGTCCGCACGGAGGCACCGAGCATGCCCGGGCCTGTGTGTGGACAGCGGCCGACACAGGGCCGTCAACCCGAGGCTACGCGGGCGACACGCCGCTGTGGGGCGCAGATGAAGATCGTTCGCCACGACCGAGGATCGAACGGACGCGAGGAGCGACCGCCGTTCGTCGTCTCTCCCCGCGGGAGAGACGCGGAGCGCAGCGACGCAGAGAGGGCACCCTGCTCCGTCTCTCCCCGCGGGAGAGACGCGGAGCGAAGCGACGCAGAGAGGGCCGCAGTACTGACAGCGCGCACCGCGACGAGACGCCTCCCGCACCGCACTCCCCCCTCTGCCCTACCGGGCATCTCCCCCAAAGGGGGAGAAGGAAGCGAGACGCCTCCCGCACCGCAGCTCCGACGTCGGTGACTAGGCGCGGGTGGCTCGGGACGCCGCCCTGATGGATTCGACGGGGATGCTGAGCGTGTCGGTCTCCCTACGGACGAGCACCGCCCAGTCACCATGTCGTGTCTCGATCCCGCCGTAGACGCCGGTGACCGAGTCACCGTCGATCGTCGTGATGATGCAGGGCGTGTGCTGGAGGAGGCCATTGAGCATCAACGTCCTCCCCGATCGCGTCCCTTGCCCTTGCTCTTCGGCTTCTTGGCGTCGAGGTCGATGTTGTGAGCGTGGGCCGTGTGGGCCCACAGCTCTGTCGTCCGAAGCTCCATCCCACAGCGAGTGCAGGTGGACAGCTCCGACGACGGGGCGTCGTCCCGGCCTTGGTCGGTCGTCACGAACGTGGCTTGGCCTGGTTGACGTTGATGTTGCGACCATCGAGGCTGGTGCCGTCCAGGTCGCGGATCGCGTCATTGGCGCGGGCATCAGCGGCGAGCTCGACGAAGCCGAACCCACGTGAGCGTCCGGTGTCGCGGTCGGAGATGATCGCGACGGATTCGATATCGCCGTATTCGGCGAACAGGCCTCGGAGATCCGACTCGGAGGCGGTAAATGGCAAATTGCCGACGAAGATGTTCATGGCAGCTTCCTTTGCTGTCAGGGATGTGCGCGCACACGGTGTGCCGCACCTGATGAGATGTCCGGAACCGACCCGAGAATCAGAGTCGTAGGACAACGAGCAAGGGGAAGGCCGCCGAAGCAGCTGAGCCGATGATACGGGCGCGACGTCCCGTTTCGCACCATCCCACCACCAAACCGCCGAAATCGGCATCGTCCGCCCGCGCCACCCCCGTCACGCATCGGGCTCGGAACGCGCAGAAACCCCTGCGGTACAGGGGTTTCTGGCTTGTAGCCCCGACCGGATGTGAACCGGCGCTACCGCCTTGCCAAAGGGAGAGCAGAAGCGGCACGCCGCACTCTCAAGGGGGTAACGCAAAGAAACCCCCCGCGTGAGATGCGAGAGGTCTCTTCGTAGCCCCGACCGGATGTGAACCGGCGCTACCGCCTTGCCAAAGGGAGAGCAGAAGCGGCACGCCGCACTCTCAAGGGGGTAACGCAAAGAAACCCCCCGCGTGAGATGCGAGAGGTCTCTTCGTAGCCCCGACCGGATTTGAACCGGCGCTACCGCCTTGAGAGGGCGGCGTCCTAGGCCGCTAGACGACGGGGCCGTGTGGGCAGAGTGTATCTGCCGGCTCGGGGGGAAGGACTCGAACCCTCAATAACGGGACCAGAACCCGGCGTGTTGCCAATTACACCACCCCCGAAGGCGTCGGCAAGGATACGTGGGACCGACCCGTAATGGCAACGAGGGCCCCTGAATCGCTCGCGTCACGCGATGGGGGACGACCAGGAGGGGTCGTCGAATCGCTGGATCTCGACGTAGTGGCCGTCCGGGTCCCTCGTGAAGGCGTGGTAGATGCCGTAGCGGTCGTTGTGCTCCGGTCCCGACTCCACGAGCCCACCATGGTCGGTGATCCTGCGACACCACGCATCGACGTCGTCGGTGACGATGGTGAGGATCACGCTCCTCCCCCGGATCGGGTCGAGGTGCTCGCAGAGCCCCACGAAGGCGCCTTCGACGACACGGAAGATCAGGCAGCTGCCCTGGTCGACGACGAGGTCGAGCCCGAGGATGCCCTCGTAGAACGCCCTGCTCCTCGACAGGTCGGTGCACGGCAGGAAGGTGATCTGGGCGTCGGCGGGTGGCATGTCAGCCGAGCTCCGCCCTCGCCGAGGCGATCCGGGCGAGGGTCTCGTCCCTGCCGAGCGCCTCGAGCGACTCGAACAGCGGTGGGCTGACCGTCGAGCCGGACACCGCCACCCGGATCGGCTGCAGGCCCTTCCTCGCGGACAGTCCCGTCGCCTCGAGCATCGCCCTGAGGGCGTCATCGATCGATGTCGTGGACCACACGTCGAGGTCCCCAAGGGAGGAGGCTGCACCGTCGAGGGCGACGGGCGCCTCCTCGGTCTCCATCACCTTCCGCCAGGAGTCCTCGTCGTAGGACTCGACGGCGGCGAAGAGGAAACGGACCTGGTCGGCGACCTCAGGGAGGAGCTTCGTCCGCTCCTTCACGAGGGGGGCGATGGTCGCGAACCGTGCACGTTCGGCATCGTCGAGGGTGCGCCCAAGCGCCTCCTCGACGATGGGGAGGGTCATCGTGACGAACACGTCGTCCCGTAGCGCCCTGACGTACACGCCGTTCATCCACTCGAGCTTCCTCGTGTCGAACACGGCGGGATTGCGCGAGACCGCGCCGAGGTCGAAACGCCGCACCATCTCGTCGAGGGACACCACGTCTTCGTCCTCGCCGACGTTCCACCCGAGCAGGGCGAGGTAGTTGTCCATCGCCTCCGGCAGGTATCCGGCCTCGCGGTACGCGCTCATCGCCGTGTCCCCGTGGCGTTTCGAGAGCTTCTTGCCGTCCGGGCCCATCAGCAGCGACAGGTGGGCGTAGGTGGCAGGCGGGGCGTCCATGGCCTGAGTGAGGAGGATGTGTTTGGGGGTGGAGGGCAGCAGGTCCTCTCCCCTGATCACATGGGTGATCCCGTAGTCGACGTCGTCGACGGTCGACGCGAGGTGGTAGGTCGGCGTGTTGTCCGATCGCAGGATCACGAAGTCGTCGACCTGCGCATGGTCGAAGCGCATCTCACCCCTGACGACGTCCTCGAAGACCGTCTCGCCCGGCCTCGGCACCCTGAAGCGGACGACGGCGGTCTCACCGTCCGCAAGCCTCCGTGACACCTGGTCCCTCGTCGGTTCGAGCGACCCGTCGTAGGCGGGCGATGTGCCTTCCGTGTGCGCCTGCCGCCTGAACCCCTCGAGCTGGTCCGGCGTCGCGAAGGAGTAGTACGCCTTGCCGTCGCGCACGAGGCCGTGGGCGACCTCGGCATACCGCTCGAATCGGTCGGACTGGCGGTAGGTGCCGTGTGGTCCGCCCTTGGCGAATCCCTCGTCCCACTCGAGCCCGAGCCACCTGAGGTGATCGAGGATGTCCTGCTGGTACTCCTCGGTCGACCTCGCCTCGTCCGTGTCGTCCGAGCGGAGGATGAACTGGCCGCCGTTGGCGTTGGCGAACAGGTAGTTGTACAAGGCGGTGCGTGCGGAGCCGACGTGCAGGTAGCCGGTCGG
This sequence comes from uncultured Acidimicrobiia bacterium, assembly GCA_963792405.1. GTDB lineage: Bacteria > Actinomycetota > Acidimicrobiia > Spongiisociales > UBA5794 > SZUA-442. Next base: position 449,991 of record CAWBVU010000006.1, on the reverse strand, counting down.
TGACGGGGCGAACCGGACCCTGACGCTCACGCCGACACCACGGGGTTCATCAGCACCCCGAGGCCCTCGATCTCCACCTCGACACGGTCGCCCTCGCGGATCGGCCCCACCCCCGACGGCGTGCCGGTGAGGATGACGTCACCCGGTAGGAGGGTCATGACGGAGGACACGAAGGCGACGAGGTCCGCGACGCCGAACACCATGTCGGCCGTCGAACCGTCCTGGCGCAGCTCGTCGTCGACCCTCGTCGTGAGGCTGTTCGGCTCGGTCGGGTCGAACTCCGTGTCGATCGCGGGACCGAGAGGGCAGAAGGTGTCGAATCCCTTCGCCCTCGTCCATTGGCCGTCGGCGCGTTGGAGGTCGCGTGCCGTGACGTCGTTGGCGATCGTGTAGCCGAGGATGTAGCGGCTGGCGTCCTCGGCAGCGACGTGCCTGGCCACCTTCCCCATCACCACGGCAAGCTCGCCCTCGTGGTGGACCTCCCTGGACTCCGGGGGAAGCCGGATCGGCGACAGCGGCCCGATGACACTGGTGGGAGGCTTCAGGAAGATGATCGGGCTCTCGGGGACCGCGGAGTCCATCTCTGCGGCGTGGTCGACGTAGTTCTTCCCGACGGCGACCACCTTCGTGGGGATGACAGGGGCGAGGAGCTTGACCTGCGTGATGGGGAGCACGGTCTCGGATCGCTCCCATTGGAAGAAGGGCGATCCGTGGTAGAGGCGGATGCCGTCCGGCTCGACGGTGCCGTAGGTGATGTCGTCGTTGTCGGCGTCGATGCGGACGATCTTCATGCCGCCTCCGAATCAGGGGTAGTAGTCGCCGGAACGGTAGGTGACATTGCGGGCGAGTTGTTCCTCGGTCAGCCCCTCGAAGACCCTCTGGTAGTGCGAAGGGTCGATGGCCACGAACATCGCCGACGCCTCGACGAACACGTCGCCATCCGCCTCGATGGTGCCCTCCGCCCACATCTTCCGTCCGTCGGCGTCCGAGAGCCACGCCCTCCCGTGCACCTCGACGCCGAGCGGGACCGGCTTCCGGTAGTTCGTGTCGAGGCGTGCGGTGACGCCGGGGGAACCGTACGCGACCGGGACGTACCCGAGGAGATCGTCCATGAAGGCCGCGATGGCGCCGCCGTGGACGGTGCCGGGTCCTCCCTCGAACCTCGGATCGAACTCGAGTTCCGCCACGACCTCGGCCCCTTCGAGTCGCGGGCCAGGCCGAGCCCCTCCCGCGCCTGGGGACCGCAGCCCCAGCAATACGGGGTGTGCGTGCCGGCGATCGTGGTGATCGCTGGCGTGAACTCGAAGCGCTGTCCGGTGATGAACCGGTATCGGTCGGTGTCGGCCATCGAGGTGCGGTCAGATGTACTCGAGCCACTCGGGATGGGACCCGAGCTCGCCCTTGACCGTCCCCATGTACAGCTCCTGGGCCCTGCGGGTCACGGGGCCTGGTTTGCCGTCCCCGACCTCCCGGTCGTCGATCTCGCGAACGGGCGTGACCTCGGCTGCGGTACCCGTGAAGAACACCTCGTCGGCGTAGTAGAGGTCCGTCCTCGTGATCTGGGTCTCCTTGATGCGGTGGCCGTCCTCGGCGAGGAGGGCATACACGGAGTCCCTCGTGATGCCATCGAGGGCGCCTGCGGATGTCGGCGGCGTGTGGACGATGCCGTTGCGGACCATGAAGAGGTTCTCACCGGACCCCTCGGCGATGAGGCCGTCCTCGTTCAGGAGCAACGCCTCGTCGTACCCAGCCCTGATGGCGGCGCTCTTGGCGAGGACGGAGTTCACGTACCCGCCGGTCACCTTGGCGTCGGGCATGAGCGCGTTGTGGCCGATGCGGCGCCATGACGACACGGCGATCCTGATGCCGTTCTGGATGCCGTCCTCACCGAGGTAGGCACCCCACTCCCACGCGGCGATGACCGTGTGCACCGAGGCTCCTGCCGGGTTGAGCCCCATCGAGCCGGTTCCGAAGAAGGTGATGGGACGGATGTAGCCCGAGCGCAACCCGTTGGACCGCAGCGTCTCCTTCGCCGCCTCGACGAGCTCCTCGACCTCATACGGGAACGGGATCCCGACCGCCTTGGCCGAGCGACGCAGCCGGTCCATGTGATCGGTGAGCCTGAACACCGCGGTGCCCTTGGGCGTCTCGTAGGCGCGGATGCCCTCGAAGGCACCGGTCCCGTAGTGGAGGCCGTGCACGAGGACGTGGACCGTCGCGGACTCCCATGGCACGAGCTCGCCGTCCATCCAGATGTAGTCGGTCGGATTCATGCGCCCTAGTTTGGCATGGAGCGGTCGGTTTCGGGGGCGGAATCCGGTTGCGTCCCGACGGCTACGTCAATCGCTCGCCGTGCCATGCCAGGATGGCCTCGAAACGCTCCCTCCGGTGCTTGGGCTTCCCGCTGCGCGACAGCTCGTGGCCCTCGCCCTGCGGGAAGAGGAGGAGCTCGGTGTCCACCCCCCCGCTGTACAGCAGGGTGAAGAGCTGCTGGCCCTGCTCGACCGGGCATCGGTAGTCCCCCTCCGAGTGGATGATGAGGGTCGGTGTCGTGATCGCCCCTGCCCGTGCGAGGGGGCTCGCCTTCCAGATCGTGTCGGCGTCGTCTGGCATCGCCGCATGGAGATAGACGCCGACGAACCACGGGATGTCCGTCGTCCCCGCCATCGACCCCCAGTTGTAGACGCCGCGCTCGGCGACGGCAGACCGATAGGCGTGGTCCATGGAGGTCACCATCACCGTCGACAGGCCCCCGTAGGAGCCGCCCATGACCCCCATCCGGGTCGTGTCGAGGCGAGGGAACTGCTCCGCGGCGGCGTAGGGCGCCCGCATGAGGTCTGCCTGGTCAGGGGGGACCTCGTCGCCCCACCGTCCCACGGGCACCTGCATGAAGGCGTCACCGTATCCCGATGCGCCTCGCGGATTCACGGCGACCACGCCGTAGCCCGCTCCGACATAGACCTGGAACTCGTCGAAGAAGCCCCATCCGTACTGGGTGGCGGGGCCGCCATGGATGGTGAGGAGCAGCGGAACCTCGTCGTCCCCTGGGGGGAGGAGCACCCAGCCGTGGATCTCGGCATCATCGGAGGCGTAGGTGAACTCCTGCGGCATGACCAGTTCGGCAGCCTCTGCGAACCCGTCGTTGAACGTGGCGATGACCCGCTCGTCGGAGCCATCCCACCATCGCAGGTCGCCCGGCTCGAGGGGGCTCGTCGCGGTGAAGACCGCCGCCGATCCGTCGGGCCTCGGGTCCCATCCGGTGATGAGCCTCGGCCCCCCTGTGACCTCCGTCACTCCCCCGTCGGGGGCGATGGCGATGACCCTCTGCGTGCCACGGTCCTCGAGGACACAGTGGATGGTCCCATCGTCGAGGAACCGCGGACCGGTGAGTGGTCCCGGTGGGTGGCCGGGACGAAGGTTGCGGTCGAGGTCCGTGACGCGGACGAGCGCGCCGTCGTCGCCGAGACGCTGGAGGGGGGAAGCCTCGAGTCGGAACTCGTCCGTGGCCATCCCGAGGACGAACATCGTGCCGTCTGGCGCGTACCCCACCCAGTCCCATTGGCCCCTCGGCGTCACCTCGGTCGGTGTGCCTCCGGTGGCCGCCACCGCGAAGACGTTGCCGAGGGGCTTGATCCACCGGTCGTCGCCGGTGGCCGACAGGTACGCGACCTGCGAACCGTCGGGGCTCCATGCCGCGCCCGATTCGCTGAAGTCACCGCTGGTGATCTGCACCACGTCGTGCGACGAGGCATCGAGCACCCACAGGTGAGACCTCTTGTCGTGGGTCCACCCGATGTTGTCGAAGCGGAACGCCGGGTCGGTGATCCTGCGCGGCGCCCTCGTGCGTTCCTCGTCATCCTCGATGCCGTCGACGTACTCCGCGACCTGGAGGAGCAGCGACGAGCCGTCGGGCGACCACTCGAGGGCGGAGACACCGAGCTCGAAACTCGTGACGACCTCTGCCTCGCCGCCACCGGTGGGGAGCAGTGCCACCTGGGGGCGGTCCTTGTCACCGGTGCCCTTGCGCAGGAAGGCCAGGGTCGCGCCATCCGGCGACCAGCGGGGGCTCGTGTCCATCGAGCCCGAGGTCAGGGGTCGTGTCTCGGTCCCGTCCCACGACCAGATGCGACGGACGTAGCGGTCCTCTTCGAGGTCCATCGAGGTGAGGACGAAGGCCACCCCGGTGCCGTCGGGGTGGAGGACGGCGTCGGACGGGACGCGGTAATCGGCGAGTTGGCCCGGCTGCATGTGGCTCCTTCGGTACGCGGGACGATCCACGCTAGACCGATCGGGGGCCTGTGGACGGGCCTGCGCGACCGTGCCCTATGACCACCACTTGCGTGCTCGGGGTCAATGACGCTATACCAACAACACCTGGCGGTCGGCCGGGGAGGGGTCGCGGACGCAGAGGGAAACCTGGCGGCAAGGACGGCCCCGGGGAGCGGGAAGGTGCGATCCGGGGCAACCGCCCGACGGGGAAGCCGGTCTCAGACCTGCTTCGCGTCCGGCGATGAGTCCTGTCTCACCTCCTCCGCAGACGGATCCGGCATCGATGCCGAGCGTCCGTGGGGAACATGACGCGGACACGGAGGGCAGGGCACACAGGGGAATGAGAAGGACGACGATCGTATCGACGTGTCTGGTGGCCATCGTGGCCCTCGGACTGACGGCCTGCGGCAGCGACGACGGTGGAGGTGCCGTCACTTCCTTCACGGTCGAGGCGGACTCCTTCAGCTTCGACCCCGACGAGGTGACCGTCGTCGCAGACGAGGACATCACCGTCACGGTGGAGAACGTCAGCGACTCGGTCGAGCACGAGTGGGTGATCATCAATCCGGGCAACGAGATCTCGAGCGAGACGGACTTCGACGAAGAGGACGTACTGTTCGAAGTCGAGGCCGTGGCACCGGGTGGGTCCGGCACAGGAACGTTCAACGTCCCTGCGGGCGAGTACCAGATCATCTGTGCGCTCGAGGGCCACTTCACCGCGGGCATGGAGGGGACCATGACGGCGGAGGCGGCCTCGGAGGGCTGATCGCGACGACGAGACGACGTGCCCGGGTCGACTCGATCCGGGCACGTGCGCGTCCGTGGGGCATCCATGGCCACGGAGCGACCATGCGACCATCGAAGCCCTACTGTGGAGGCCCATGCGCCGGTTCATCGCATCAGGCTTCGGTGTCGGGCTCATCCCGTCCCGGCTGTGGCACAGCGACAGTGGTGCGGGAACGTTCGGCTCAGCCCTCGCCGCAGGGCTCTCGCTCATCTGGTGGCATCGGTCGTGGTGGGCCCAACTCGGGGTCTTCGCCGTGTTCCTCGCCCTCTCCCTCTGGTCGGCGACACCCTTCGCCCGCGATCACGCGGATCCCGGCTGGATCGTCATCGACGAGATGGCCGGCACGTTCGTCGCCGTGATCGGGTTGTCTGGCTTTCCATGGCTCGTCGCCGTCGTCGTGGCGCGCCTCGCCGACATCTTCAAGGTGCTCCCCGGCGTTCCCCAGGCGGAGGCGTTGGAGGGATCGGTGGGGATCACGATGGACGACGTCGTCGCAGGGCTCTACGGTCTCGCCTCGGGTTGGCTGGTGATGTGGCTGCTGTGAGGGCCGTCGCCGTGTCCGCTACGACGACAAGTCGATGTAGCGAGCTGCCGCGATGCCCCTCAGCGCCAGGAGTCCCTCGAGCTGATCCTGGCTGAGCGGCGAGTCGAGGGCGATCCCCATCATGGCGGCCGCTCCGTCCGGCGATCGGCCCACGACCATGTCGGCGATGTTCTTGTCGATGTCGCCCAGGTACGTGCCGACGCGCCCAATGCAGCCGGGAACGTCCTCGTTGCGGATGAGCAGCATGTGGTCGGTGAGGGGCACCTCGATCGCATACCCGTCGAGACCCACCAGTGCGGCACCCTTCCTGGCCATGTAGGTGCCTGCGACGGTCCGCCATCGGCCGCCCACCTCGCCGGACAGCCGCACCACCGACTGATAGTCCTCCACGTCGAGCTGCGACTCCTCGATCACCGACATACCCCTCGACTCGGCGAGGAGTGGCGCGTTGACGTACGAGACGGGCACGTCACTACTCGCCGCCAGGGCGCCCTTGAGGGCCGACAGGGCGATCGGCTTGATCGACTCCTCTGCGATCTCCCCGCGCACTGTGACCGTCAACTCCGAGGGGAGGCCCTTCGCGAGCGCGGTGTAGATCTTGCCGAGCTGCTCCGCGAGGCCGATGAACGGCTTGACCGTGGACGACACGGAGGGCCCGAGGTCGAGGTTCACGGCACTGAGGACGAGCTCGCCCCTGAGGGCCTGCGCCACCGCCTCGGCGACGGCGACGCCCGCCTTGCCCTGCGCCTCCACGGTCGAGGCGCCGAGATGCGGCGTCACGGTCGCCTCCGGGACGTCGAAGAGCGGGCTGTCCGTGGTCGGTTCCGTGGCGAAGACATCGATCGCCGCTCCCGCGACCTTCCCCGATCGAATGGCGTCCGCGAGGGCGGCCTCGTCGACGATCCCGCCTCTCGCAACGTTGACGATGCGTACGCCGTCGCGCATCGTCGCGATCGTCCTCGCATCGATCAGGTGCTCGGTCTGGGGCGTCCTCGGCAGGTGGATGGTGACGATGTCGGCGATCGCGAGGACCTCCTCGAGGGGCATCATCGAGACCCCGAGGCGACGGGCCCGGTCGGTGGAGACGTAGGGGTCGTAGGCGACGATGCGCATGCCGAACGCAGAGGCCCGCTGCGCCACGAGGGTCCCGATCTTCCCGAGTCCAAGGATCCCGAGTGTCTTGCCGTGGAGCTCGACGCCCTGGAACGATGCCCGCTCCCAGCGCCCCTCGCGCAGTGATCGGTCGGCTCTCGCCACGTGGCGGGCCTGGGCGAGGATCAGGGCCATCGTGTGCTCCGCAGCGGAGATGGTGTTCGCGTCGGGGGCGTTGACGACCATGATGCCGCGCTCGGTGGCGGCGTCGAGGTCGATGTTGTCGGTGCCGATGCCCGCCCGTCCGATGACCGTGAGACCGGTGCCTGCCTCGATCATCTCCCTGTCGACCTTGGTGGCCGAGCGAACGATGATGGCGGCGGCCAGCGGGATCGCCGCGAGGATGGCACTGCGATCGGCTCCGACGAGGTCGACGACCGTCGCCGTGCCCGCGAGCGCCGCGAGACCCTCCTCGGCGATGGGCTCCGCGATGATCACGTTCGGCAACGTCATGGGATCTCCAGGGGTGTCATGGTCGGGCGGGCGATGGGTACCTCATGGCCCACCGAGGTGTGATGGCACCTCCGGGCGCCCTCAGGCAGAGGTTACGGCACCGTGTACACCTGCTGTCCGAACAATCGCTCGTTCGCCGCCTCGATCTCCCTGATGCCCTCCGCAGAGGCGAGCCATGCCTGGAACGCGGTCGCCTCCGGCATCTCGGCCGGGACCACGACGGTGAGGTCATATGGGTTGGCGAGGTCGGATTCGTCGCGAATGGGTACCACGGTGAGGTCCAATGCCTCCCTGGCTGCGAGGTAGGCGCCGATCTCCGAGAGGGTCACCGCGCGGCGCTGGTCGGCCACGAGCAGTGACGCCGCCATCCCCGCCCCCGACCTGATGTACCACGGGCGACCCGTGGGATCGATCCCTGTGGACTGCCAGATCTGGAGCTCCCTCGTGTGGGTCCCTGACGCGTCATCCCTGCTCACGAAGGGGATGCCGCCGCTCGCGACCGATCGGAAGGCTGCGGCTGCGTCGGCCGTGTCGACGTCGACCCCGGGTGGGGCGAGGACGACGAAGGTGCTGCTGAAGGGCCTCGTTGCGACGGCGTGCGGAGCCCGTGCGAGGAACGACGCCAGCACCGAGGGCTCGTGGGTCACGATGATCTGGGCGTTCCCCGCATCGGCATAGGCGACCGCCTCCGCGGATCCGACACCGACGAGCGAGAAGGTCACGCCTCCATGGCTCGACGTGTAGGCGTCGATGACCTCCCGGAGGAACCCGGAGTCGACGAGGGTCGTTCCCGCCGCCACCACCACCCTCGTGTCGGATCGACTCGAGCATGCGGACGCGAGCGCGACGATGACGAGCAGGGCGATGCCCAGCGCACGACGCACCCCGATGAGGGCCCACCCCGTCATCGCACCCCGATGACATCGATGGCAGCGGTCTTGACCACGAACCACACAGGTGAGCCGCTGGTGAGGCCGAGCACGTCGAGCGCTCCGGGGGTCACGAGGGCGACCAGCCCGAGCTGGCCTGCCATGGCGATCTCGACGAGGGCACCCCTCGGCACGACCGAACGTACCGTCCCGTTGATCACGTTGCGCGCAGACGATGGTGATCCCGCCTCCGCCTGGACGGCGATCGTCGCGGCGTCGATGCGCAGGACGAGCTCCCTTCCCGGCTCGGCATCGGTGACGACGAGGAGCGTCGCTCCATCGGCTGCGACGGTGGCGAGGGCGCCTTCGCGTGACACGACCCTGCCGTGGACCACGTTGGAGACCCCGACGATCCTCGCGATACGGTCGGTTGCGGGCATGGCGAGGACCTCCTCGATCGGGCCGCGCTGGACCACGAGACCCTCGTCCATGACGGCGATCGTCTCGGCCATCGCGGCTGCGTCGTCGATGGCGTGGGTCACGCACAGCAGTGCCCTGCCCTCCGTGGCGGCCCGGATGGCGTCGATCACGGCGTTCCTGTCGACGACGTCGATCGGTGCGAGGGGCTCGTCGAGGAGCACGAGTGGTTCGCGACCCGCCAGTGTCCTGGCGAGGGCGACCCGTTGGCGTTGACCGCCCGAGAGCGTCGTGACCTGCTGATCGAGGATGTCGTCGACACCGAGAGCTTCTGCGAGGCCGTGCGGCGGGTCGGCATCCCTCCCGAGGCGGAGGTTCGACCTCGCCGTGCCGCGGAACAGGTACGGCGTCTGCGGGAGGTAGGCGACGTCGTCTCGGCGGCGGCCGCCCGGCAGGGTTCCCGCAATCGATCGGAGGAGCGTCGTCTTCCCGGAGCCATTCGGGCCGAAGACCGTCGCTCTCTCGGCGGGTCCGAGCTGGAGTGTGACGCCGCGCAGGGCGGATCCATCGGACGGGTACCACAGATCACCGAACGTGAACCCTTCAGCCATCACTCCTCCCCCATCCCTGCAGCCACGTGAGGGTGCCGTTGACCGCGAACGAGATCATGAGGAGGACGATGCCGAGGGCGATCGCGGCGCCGAACCTCGCTTGCCGACTCTCCTGCACGATCGCCGTCGTCAGGACCCTGGTCTCCCCGGCGATGTTGCCCCCCACGATGAGGACCGCCCCCACTTCCGACACGACGCGCCCGAACGACGCCGCCACGGCAGCGATCACACCGGCGCGGGCCTCACCTGCGAGCAGCCGCCCCCGCCGAACGGGCCCGACGCGCAGGGCGCGGAGCTGCTCGTGCGCGGCGGGCGCGAGGTTCGACACCGCGGCCACCGTGACGCCCACGGCGATGGGGAAGGCGAGCAGCGTCTGGACGATGATCATCGCCGACGGCGTGAACATCAGCTCGAACGATCCGAACGGACCCTCCCCCCACAACAGCAGGAGCACGAACAGACCGGCGAGAACGGGTGGGATGCCCATGCCGACGTTCACCAGCGTCATCACCAGGCCACGGCCGGGAAAGCGTGCCTGTGCGAGGGCGATACCTGCGGGAATGCCGGTACCCGCCCCGATCACGGTGGCCGTGAGGGACACGACGATCGTCAACGCGACGATCGCACGGAGGTCCGGACCGAACTCGGCGAGGTAGCGGATGCCGTCGGAGAGCGCATCGACGATGAACGACATGACGTCAACCTAGGGATCCGGCGCGGACAACGGGTCGCTGGCGTCGCGCGCGCACCGAGCCGGTAGCCTCGGCGCCGTGACCGACCATCCCGATCCCGACAGCGCACTTCGAGCCGACGTGCGGCTGCTCGGCGGCATGCTGGGCGAGACACTCGTGCGCCAGCACGGGCAGGAGCTCCTCGATGTCGTCGAGGAGGTCCGGAGCCTCGCCAAGGTCGTCAGGGAGGCAGGTGAGCCCGAGGTATCCGATCGGGCCGCAGCGGCCCTCGTCGAGCTGCTCGACGCCATGGACCTCGACCGCACGATCCAGCTCGTCCGGGCGTTCTCGATGTACTTCGCGCTCGCCAACGTCGCCGAGCAGGAGCATCGCTACGACGCGGCGGAGCTGCGGTTCGACCTGGACCACACCGTCGACCTGGTCCTGGCCTCCCGACTCGACGAGGACACGATCCGCGAAGTCACGAGCAGGCTCGAGGTGCGGCCGGTCTTCACCGCTCATCCGACGGAGGCGGCGAGGCGCTCCGTGCAGGCCAAGACGATCGAGATCGCAGGTCTGCTGCGAGAGCGCAGTGCATCGTCGCGCACGTCGGCGGAGCGACGCCGCGCCGAACGTCGCATCGCCGAGCTCATCGACGCCATGTGGCAGACGGACGAACTGCGCGTCGAGCGGCCGACCCCGATCGACGAGGCCCGGTCGGTGATCCACTACTTCGATGGCCTTCTCACCTCGTCGGTGCCGGACGTCTACGACGAGCTCGGCCATCAGTTCCGCCGGCTCGGTGTCGAGCTCGGATCGAGACAACACCCGCTCACCTTCGGGACGTGGGTCGGAGGCGACCGCGACGGCAACCCGAACGTCACACCCGACGTGACGATGGGTGTCCTGAGGCTCCAGCACGTCCATGCGGTGCGGAACCTGATCACGATGGTCGAGCATCTCGCCACCGAGCTGTCCACGTCGGAGCGCATCGTGGGGATCACCGAGGCGCTCCGCTCGTCGCTCTCGAGGGAGGCCGAGCGGTTCCCCGCCGTCCACTCCCGGTTCACCGCCCTGTCGTCAGGCGAGCCCTATCGCCAGAAGCTCGCCTTCATCCACCAGCGACTGTTGAATACCCTCGCCTCCTTCGAGAAGGGCGCTCGCCCGGACATGGGAGACGCCTATGCGGACCATGGCGAGCTCATCATCGACCTCGAGCTCATCAGGGATTCGCTGCGCGACAACCGGGGCGGGGTCATCGCCGATGGTGCCGTGAGTCGCCTGATCCACCTCGTCGCCGCATTCGGGTTCCGCCTCGCCACGATGGACGTCCGCGAGCACGCGCTCATGCATCACACGACACTCTTCGCGCTGTACGACACCATCGGGGTCACCTACCCGTCCGATCGGGACGAGCGTGCCCATCTCCTGATCGAGGAACTGTCCGGAAGGCGTCCCATCACGTCGTCTGCCGTGGCGCTCGAGGGCGATCCTGAGCGCACGCTCGCCACGATGCGCGCCATCCGTGAGGCCCAGGACATCTTCGGCATGGAGGTGATCGAGTCGTACATCATCTCGGAGACCCGCACACCCGCAGACGTCCTCGCCGCGATGGTCATCGCACGCGAGGCCGGCCTGATCGACAACCCCGCGGGCGTTGCCCGTGTGGGGTTCGTCCCGCTGTTCGAGACGATCGACGAGGTGCGTGACGCCGGCGCGCTGCTCGAGGAGCTGTTCGCCGTGCCCGCCTATCGGGATCACCTCGCGCTGAGGGGTGACCTCCAGGAGGTGATGCTCGGCTATTCGGACTCGAACAAGCATGCGGGCATCGCCACCAGCCAGTGGGAGCTCTACCGAGCCTCGAGGGACCTGAGGGATGTCGCGGCATCGCATGGGATCGCACTGCGACTCTTCCATGGGCGAGGAGGCACGGTGGGGAGGGGAGGTGGCCCGACGGAGGCAGCCATCCTCGCCCAGCCCTGGGGAACCGTCGACGGCCAGATCAAGATCACCGAGCAGGGCGAGGTGATCTCCGACAAGTATGCGTTGCCGGTGCTCGGACGTCGCAACCTCGAGCTGACCGTCGCCGCGACACTCCAGGCGTCACTCCTCCATCGCTCCCCCAGGCAGCCCCGCGACGTGCTCGACACGTGGGATCGGACCATGGGAGCGGTGTCGGATGCCGCCTACGCCGCGTACCGGAGCCTGATCGACTCGCCCCACCTGATGCCCTACTTCCTCGCATCGACCCCCGTCGACGAGCTCGGTGACATGAACATCGGGTCACGCCCCGCCCGTCGCCCCGGCACGGGCGAGATCTCGATCGACGGTTTGCGAGCCATCCCATGGGTGTTCGGGTGGACCCAGTCACGCCAGATCGTGCCGGGGTGGTTCGGCGTCGGCACCGGGCTCGACACCGCCGCCGAGGCCTTCGGCCCGGATGCGCTCGACGACATGTATGACCGCTGGCCGTTCTTCCGCACCTTCATCTCGAACGTCGAGATGACCCTCGCCAAGACGGACCTCACGATCGCTGCGAGGTATGCGGCACTGGCGTCGAGCGAGCACGCCGGGGTCTTCGGTGTCATCGAGGACGAGCACCGGCGCACCGTCGCAGCCGTGACGAGGATCACGGGAGCCGGCCTCGTCGACCACGATCCCTCCCTCAAACGGACGCTCGAGGTGAGGGACCGGTACCTGGATCCGATCAGTTATCTCCAGGTGTCACTCCTGCATCGGTGGCGGACGCGCACGAACGACGACCGCGACCTCCAACGCGCGCTCCTGCTCACGATCAACGGATTGGCATCCGGGCTGCGCAACACCGGCTGACCATCGCGAGGCCCTGCCGTCAGGAGGTGGTCTTGGCCTTGACGAGGTCCTGCACGATCCTCGGATCCGCCCTTCCACCCGTGTGGCGCATCACCTGGCCGACGAGGAACCCGAGCGGCTTCATGTCCCCTCCGGCGATCTTCGCGATCGCCTCGGGGTTCGCGGCGAGGACTGCGTCGACGGCTTCCTCGATGGCTCCGACGTCGGACACCTGCACGAGGTCGCGTACCTCGGCGATCTGCGCGGGGGCTCCCTCGCCCTCGATCGCTGCGATGAGGACCTCCTTGGCCGCGGACGACGACAGATCGCCCGCATCGACCATCGCCGCGAGTTCGATCAGGTGCTCTGCCGTCAGGCTCGTGTCGGCGACCCCGATGTCGAGGCGCCTCGTGTGCCCGACGACGTCTCCTGTCAGCCAGATGCCGATCGTGCGTCCGGGTGCACCACCGTCGACGGCCTGTTCGAAGAGCGAGGCGAGGTCGGGCGAGTCCGCCAGCAGATCGGCCGCCGCCTGATCGGCTCCGCGGGCGAGGTACCGGACCCTTCGTGCCGCGGGGAGCTCGGGGATGCCTGCGCGGATGTCGTCCTGCCAGGCTTCCGTGACCTCGAGCGGCAGGAGGTCGGGATCCTGGAAGTACCGGTAGTCCTCGGACTCCTCCTTCGACCGCATTCCGGTCGTGACGCCCGTGTTCTCGTCCCAGTGCCTCGTCTCCTGGATCACTGTCCCGCCGCCCTCGAGGATGGCGATCTGGCGATCGATCTCGAAGGCGATCGCCCGTTGGAGGCTCCTGAGCGAGTTCACGTTCTTGGTCTCGGAGCGGGTTCCGAGACCCTCCGACCCCTTGGGCCTGACGGACACGTTGGCGTCGAAGCGCATCGAGCCGGCCTCGAGCCTGGCGTCGGAGACGCCGAGGGCGAGGACGATGCGCTGGAGCTCCGCCCCGTAGGCCCTTGCCTGCTCGGCGCTGGTGATGTCCGGCTCGGTCACGATCTCGACGAGGGGCACGCCCGCGCGATTGAAGTCGAGCAGGGTGTGGGCGGCGTCGTGGATGCGGCCACCGCCGTCGCCGAGGTGTGAGCTCTTCCCCGTGTCCTCCTCCATGTGGACGCGGGTGATGCCGATGCGCGACACGACGCCGTCGGTGTCGATGTCGATCGCACCGTGCTCGCACACCGGGAACGTGTACTGGGAGATCTGGTAGTTCTTCGGGAGGTCCGGGTAGAAGTAGTTCTTCCGGTAGAAGAGTGAATGCCGGTTGATCTCACAGTCGAGGGCCATGCCGATCTTCACGATGCCCTCGATGGCCTTCTCGTTCGGCACGGGGAGGGCACCGGGGAGGGCGAGACACACGGGGCAGCATGCGGTGTTCGGGGCACCTTCGACGTCGACGGGGCACGCGCAGAACATCTTCGATGCCGTCGACAGCTCGACGTGCGTCTCGATGCCGATCACGGCCTCCCACGCGTCGCGGCTCACGGCATCACCACCTTCGACGTGGCGAGCGGCGCCCTGGAGGAGAATCCGGCCAGGCGCTCCACCTCGGCCGCAACCTGGAACATGCGTTCCTCCCCGAGGGCCGGCGCCATGATCTGGAAGCCGATCGGGAGATGCCGGGAGTCCAACGCGATGGGTACCGACATCGAGGGGTCTCCGGCGAGGTTCGAGGGGATCGTGCAGACGTCCGAGTAGTACATGGCGATCGGGTCCGCCGCCCTCTCGCCCACCGCAAAGGCCGTGGTCGGGCTCGTCGGTGACACGAGGACGTCGACGTCCGCATAGGCATCGGCGAACTCGCGTCGCACGAGCGTCCGGACCTTCTGCGCCTGGCCGTAGAACGCGTCGTAGTAGCCCGCCGACAGGGCATAGGTGCCGAGGAGGATCCGCCGGATGACCTCGGGGCCGAATCCCTCTGCCCGCGTGTGGCGCATCATCTCCTCGGTCGTGTCACCGATGTCCGATCGGTGGCCGTACCGGACGCCGTCGAACCTGGCGAGGTTGGAGGAGCATTCCGCGGGGGCGATGAGGTAGTAGGCGGACAGCGCATACTCCGACGACGGCAGAGATATCTCCGTGATGCTCGCGCCGGCATCCGAGAGCTTGTCCACCATCCCCTTCGTGGCGGCACGCACCTCGGCGTCGATCCCGTCTCCCATCAGCTCCGTGACCACGCCGATGCGGAGGCCGGACACGCCCGACCCGAGGGAGGCCCCGAAGTCCGGCACCTGGCCCCTGATGCTCGTCGCATCCATCGGGTCCCAGCCCGCGACTCCCGCGAGCAGCGTCACGGCATCCTCGACGGTTCGGGCGAAGGGACCGATCTGATCGAGGGACGATGCAAACGCGATGAGCCCGTACCGCGACACCAGTCCATAGGTGGGCTTCACCCCCACCGTGCCGGTCAGCGCCGCAGGTTGGCGGATCGAGCCCCCGGTGTCACTCCCGAACGCACCGAATGCGGACCCGACGGCGACCGCCGCGGCCGATCCACCCGACGACCCGCCGGGCACCCTGTCGGTGTCCCACGGGTTCCTGGTCGCCCCGAAGGCGGAGTTCTCCGTCGATGAGCCCATCGCGAACTCGTCGAGGTTGGTCTTCCCCGTGATGACCGCACCTGCGGCCCGCAGCCTGCTGACGGCGGTGGCGTCGTAGGGGGGCTTCCAGCCCGCGAGGATCTTCGATGACGCGGTGGTGTCGACGCCCTCCGTGCACATGTTGTCCTTGAGGGCGAGGGGGATCCCCTGGAGGGGCCCGGCGTCCTCCCCGCGGCCGAAGGCCGCATCGGCTGCATCCGCGGACCGCTGCGCACCTTCGGTGTCGAGGGTGAGGTAGGCGTGCAGGTGGGCCTCGGTCGCCGCCGCTCGGGTGATGACCGAGGTGAGGAGATCGCGGGACGTGAAGGCACCGTTCCGGAGGCCCACGCCCGCCTCGGCGATGGTCAGGTCGGCGAGGTCGGTCACTCGCCGAGGATCCTCGGGACGCGGAACTGGCCGTCCTGGACGTCCGGCGCCTCCTCGAGGAAGCTGGCCGGGTCGAGGCACTCACCGACCACATCGGGTCGGAAGGCGTTCACCATCGGAAGGGGGTGCGACGTGGGCTCCACCCCCTCGGTCGGGAGTGCCTGGACGCGCTCTGCGTGTTCGAGGATGACCTCGAGCTGCGTTCCATACCCCTCGAGCTCCGCGTCGGTGAGGGCGAGCCTCGCCAGGTTCGCGACCTTTGCGATGTCGATGTCCACGGGCATGCCGTGGATGGTACCGAAGCGGGGCGGCCTGGCATCAGGAAGGCTACCTTCACCCGATGCTCCCGACCCCCTCACGACGGCAGTTGGCACGCCGCATGCCCAGGCTGCTGTCGGGCCTCGTCCTGTTCGGTGTGGGAATCTCGATGATGGTCGTGTCGCGTCTCGGCCTGTCGCCGTGGGAGGTGTTCCACCAGGGCATCTCGGTGAACACGCAGATCCCGCTCGGCACGGTGGGGATCCTCACCGGTCTCGTCGTCCTCCTCCTCTGGTTCCCACTCCGCGAGCGACCGGGGATCGGGACCGTCGCCAACGTCCTGCTCATCGGCGTCGTCATCGACGTGACGCTGTTCGTGGCTCCCGACGGGGTCTCATCGACATGGCAGCGATGGGCGCTGCTCGTGGGCGGCACCTTCGTGATCGCCGTCGGCACGGGCCTGTACATCGGTGCCGGCCTGGGGCCCGGGCCTCGCGACGGCCTGATGACCGGCCTCGGGAGGCGCGGAATCCCGATCGGCGTCGGGCGGGCGGCCATCGAGATCACCGTCCTGATCGTGGGCTGGTTCCTCGGTGGCACCGTCGGCATCGGCACCGTGGTGTTCGCGTTCGGCGTCGGGCCGCTGGTCGGCTGGCTCCTGCCCGCCCTCAGCCTCGAGCCACTGACTGTCCCCCCTCCTGGCCCCACCGCCCACGACGCGCCAGGGGCGGGTGCCCGCGGGCCCCGCCCCTGATCGCCACGAGGGTGGTCAGATCACGTCTTCACGAACACGAGTGCCCCACCCACGAGGACGAGGATCACGCCACCGGCCACCATCATCCAGATGATGGGGCTGAAGCTCACGGGCTGGATCGTCTCGTAGTTGTCGAGATTGGCCTCGAAGACCCCGACGAAGGCCGTGAAACGCCCCATGGCATCCGGCATCGACTGCATCGCCGCCGCGGTCGCCGGGAAGTTCTGCCCCATGAAGGCATTCAGCTCATCCTGTGACATGCCCATCTGGGCGGCCAGGTCCGGGAGCATGCTCGTCTGCATCTGCTCACCCATCGCTGCCACGACCCCGAGGGAGGCCGTGGCACCGTCGATGAGCTCCTGCGTGTAGATGGGGGTGAGGTTCTCGTTGAGCTCGTCGGCATCAGCCGCCTTCTGCGGCAGGCTGAGGGCGAAGGTGGCGATGAGGAGCACCGCACCGAGGGCGGCCGTCACGATGGGCCACACCCGCCCGGGCAGCAGCAGGAGCACCCCCGCCGCGATCGCGAGGAGACCGGAGATCGTGATGATCCAGGGAACCGTCGTCGCGGGCAGGTCATCCGTCGGGATGGCGTCGGCGGACTCGAAGAGGGGTCGCTGGCTCTCGAGCGTGTCCACGAGGCCCGAGAAGGTCGTCGTGATCTCCGGGAGGGCCGCCATGCCCTGGGCGACCGCCGGGTAGTTCGTCTGCACCATCGCGCCGAACTCCTCGACGCTGATGCCCATGGCTCCCGCCATGGCAGGCGCCACCGTGGTCTGGAACTCCTCCCCCGCTGCCTGGAGGCCGCCGATGTCCGCCCGCGCCGTGGCGAGGGATTCATCCGACAGCACCGGCCTGAAGTCATCGATCAGCTCCTCGAATGCGGGGCCGACCGCGAACAGGTTGTTGATGAACGTCACTGCGATGAACACCACGCCGACGATGACGACCACAGCGGCCGCGATCTTTCGTGTGGTCCCTACGCTGCCGAATCCGCCCTTGGCCGACTGCGCCGACGTGGTCATGATCGTCTCCTCCCGGATCCCCGGTGCCCGCGTGCGCGAGCGCCCGGCTCGATGCCCAAACGGGATCAGTCTATCGCTGAGATCTTGACTGTGCGACTCAGCAACTATCGGGGGAGGGCTGATGGTCTCGGTTCGCGGGACTCACGACCGACGGGATGGGAACCTCGCGGGAGCGCAGGCTCACCAGCTGCGCGAGGTGACTCCACCGATGACGACGGATACGAGGATGCCGAGCGGGAGCGTGGCCATGTAGGACAGCGCGAGCCCGAGGTTCCCGAAGAAGAGCATCAGCAACCATGTCGCAGGGAACGTGAACACCACGAAGGCGATCGCGAACACGGCGAGTGCCTTGAGGAAGTCTCCCATCCATCCACCTTTCGTCAGTAACCACCACCCTAGCGCCTGAGGACCTCCGCAGGGGGATCAACTGTCCGTCGGACGGACCGCCTCCTCGTGTCGGGACGAGCGCACCTCCCACGGCCAGCGTCCCTCGATCTCGACCACGAGGCTCCAGCTCAGGAACGTGCGAACCAGGACGAGGATCGCGAGCACGAGGACGTTGTCGAGCGTGGGCTCGAGGGTGACCGTCTTGATGATGTCCGCGGCGATGAGGAGGTCGAGGCCCACGAGCAGGCCACGCGCCATCGTCTTCTTGAAGATGTCGAAGGCGGCACCCGAACCATGGATGACCTGGGTCCTGATCGCCATCGCGATCGCCAGCACGACGTCGATGGCGATGATGACGACCGCGGCGAACTCGATCCAGAGTGCGAGATGCTCCGCAACCTCCCATCCGCCGATGTCCACCGTGCCTCCTGGTGTGCCACTCGCCTGCGCGGGCCCCAACCTACTCGGCGAGCCCGTCCCCCGTCCCACCATCGATCCCCGAGAGGAACTCCCACAGGACCGAATGGGCTCGATCGAGGTTCCCGATCGGGACGTACTCGCCGACCTGATGGGCCTGGGCGACGATGCCTGGCCCATAGTTCACCGCCACGGCGCCGCGCGCCGTGAGCCTCGCCACGTCCGTCCAACCCTGCTTGGCCTGGCGACGGCCTCCCGCAACGGCCTCGAGCCGCCTGACCCATGGGTCGTCGGGAGCCGCCCCGCCGGCAGGCGCACGATCCTTGATGACGACCTCGTCCGCCTGTGCCGTCACGGTGTGGAGCCTCTGCTCTGCCTCGGCGAGCGTGTAGATCGGCGGGAAGCGATAGTTGAGGTTGAGCACGAACTCGGGTGGGATGATGTTGTTCGCGATGCCGCCCGCCGCCCTGGTCACCGAGAAGACCTCCCGGTACTCCAGACCGTCGATGTCGACCAGCTCCGGCTCCATCGCATCGAGCATCGCCAGCCACGACCCCGCTCTCGTGATGGCATTGCGTCCGAGCCACGGCCTGGCGGAGTGCGCACTCTTCCCGACGAACACGACATCGGCGTTGATCACGCCGTTGCAGCCGATCTCGACGTTGAGGTCGGTCGGTTCGAGCACGATCGACAGGGCAGCGTCGGTGAGCCATGGGCAGCCGTCGAGGACCGCGCCGAGCTCGTTGCCATCTGCAGGCCCTTCCTCGCCTGCGTAGAACACGAACACGACATCATGGGCCGGCGCGAGATCCTGATCCTCGAGCAGGTCGATCATCACCGCCACGCCGCCCTTCATGTCGGAGGCACCGAGCCCGACGAGGTGGTCGCCATCGACCCTCGCCTTCGGGTCACCCTGTTCGGGCACCGTGTCGAGGTGACCGTACAGGGCGAAGAACGGCTCGCCCAACGTGGGGAGCCCGACCACGAGCGAGTTCCCGATCCGGGTCGTGTGGTGGTCGCCGAACCGCTCCTCGAGCAGTGAGCAGATCGCCCCCTCATCACCGGTGACGGAGGGGACGTTCACGATCTCGATGAGGGTGTCGAGAACGCTCATACGGAGACCTGGAAGGTGCGAAGGGCGTCGTTGAGTGAGGTCTTGCGGTCGGTCGACTCCGAGCGGGTGCCGATGATGAGGGCACAGGGAAGGTCGTAGGTCCCTGCAGGGAAGGCCTTCGGTCGCGAGCCCGGCACCACGACGCTGTTCGCGGGAACCCTCCCCCGCATCTCCACGGGTTCGCTCCCCGTGACGTCGATGATCGGAGTGGAGGCGGTGATCGTCGTGTTCGCTCCGATGACGGCCCCGCGCTCGACGAGCGTTCCCTCAACGATGATGCTCCTGCTGCCGATGAATGCTCCGTCCTCGATGATGACCGGCCGGGCACCCGGTGGTTCGAGGACCCCCCCGATGCCAACGCCCCCCGACAGGTGGACGTCCCTTCCGATCTGCGCACAGGATCCGACGGTGGCCCACGTATCGACCATGGTCCCCGCACCGACATAGGCACCGATGTTGACGTAGCCCGGCATGATGATGACGCCGGGCTCGCAGAACGCCCCGTAGCGGACCGTCCCGGGCGGCACGACGCGCACCCCCTGGTCGGCGAGTCCCCTCTTGGTCGGGATCTTGTCGTGGTACTCGAAGGGTCCGACCTCGACGGTCGCCATGTCGGAGAGGCGGAAGTACAACAGGATCGCCTCCTTCACCCACGCATGGACGTGCCACCCATCGTTCGGATCGGCGACCCTGACGCGGCCGGCGTCGAGCTCGGCGATCGTCCGTGCAACGGCGTCTGCAGCGTCGTCGATCGGGATCTCACCGAGGTACGCAGCCTCGATCGTCGATCGGTCGTCCATCGGCGTCACTCCTCCCTCGTCCGTCTGCTGTGTCCGGTGCCGGGCGCTCGGGCCACCTGCCTCACCTCAGGGCATCCGACAGGGCATCCGCCGCTGCCTCGCACTCGTCCAGGCTCGGGACGAGTGCGAGCCTGATGTACCCCTCGCCCCCCTCTCCGAAGAAGGTGCCGGGCGACACGACGATGCCGTATTCGAGGAGGTGGTCGGTCACGGCGAAGTCGTCGCCGACCCGTACCCACAGGTACAGGCCCGCCCTCGATCCGACGATCTCCATCCCCGCCTCGAGGAAGGCACGCTCGAGGATGCGTCGCTTCGCCGTGAAGATGTGACGTCGATCTGCGGCATGGGCGTCGTCTCCCCACGCCGCGATGGCGGCGGACTGCACGAAATCGGCCGAAGCCGTGCCGGTCGTCGATCGCAGCGACTTCAACGCCGCGATCGCCTCGCGATCGCCGACGATCGCGCCTGACCGATACCCCGTCATCCCCGAGCGCTTCGACAGCGACAGGTACACGAGGACGTGCGAGAGGTCGTCTCCCGCAACCTGGAGGATCGATGCGGGACCGTCCGGGTACGCCTCGTCCTCATAGACGTCCGAGTAGCACTCGTCGGACAACAGGAGCGCGTCGTGAGCCCTCGTCATCGCGACGAGCTGCCTCAGGTCATCCTCCGTGGTGACCGATCCCGACGGGTTGTGAGGGGTGCAGATCCACACGAGCGGTGACCGCTCCCACACCTCCGGCGGAATGTCGGAGGCCCTCAACACGAAATCACCCGACAGCACCACCCGGTACAGCTCGGCCCCCGCGAACATCGCGCCGCGCTCGTAGACCGGATAGCCGGGCGAAGGGAACACGACGATGTCACGGGCATCCTTGTCGACGAACGCGAACGGCGTGCTGAAGATCGCCTCCTTCGACCCGCTCGTCGGGATGATCTGCGATGCCGGATCGACCTGGACACCGTGGCGACGCAGCAGGTATTCGGCGATCGCCTCCCTCAACTCCTTCCGGCCTGCCGTCGTCGGGTACTGGGACACCGCGGGAACACCGTTCCTGAGGGCTTCGGCGATGAACTCGGGGGTGGGTTCGCGGGGGTCGCCGATGGAGAAGTCGATGACGGGAAGCCCCATCTCGCGTCTCGTCGCCGCACGCTCCTGGACCGCGGCGATCGGGTAGGTGCCGAGCTGGGTGAGGACGGGATTGAGATGCACGGGGCAACGCTACCCGATGGCCGGTCCTCGTTCGTCATCTGCCGCCGTAGCATCCCCGCACATGACCACCACGGGCTACCGGATCGTCTACACGCTCCTCGCCGTCGCCCTCGTCGCGATCGTGGGGGGCGCCATCCTGTTCATCCCGTCGGGCGACCCCGAGCGCCTGCCGCCAGCCGTTGAGTCCTACGCACCAGGTGACGGCGACCTCGTGGTCCAGCCGATCAAGGTGATCATCGACCTGCTTCCCGGCTACACGGCCACGTTCGTGATCGATGGACAGACGATCCCGGAGGACCAGGTGGACTCCATCATCGAGACGGGACGACACCAGTTCGAACCCGGCTCCGGGAAGGTGATCGAGCGATGGTCGCCCGGCGACCACACCGTCGTGGCGACGTACGTCGGCGGTGACACCGGCATGGATGCGGGCACCGTGGTGTGGACGTTCAGGGTCCAGTGAGGATCGGCGGGCAGAGGAGCGACATGTGACCGAGTACACCTACGACCCCGATGCGTGGCATCCCGCAGTGGCGGGCCTCGTGGCAGGCGCCATCGCGGCCATCGTGGCCGCCCTCGTGTCCCTCCCCTTGCGGAGTCCCGACGAGATCGTCGCCAACAGCCTCACGGTCGTCCTCGTGTCGCTCGCGCTCGGCGTCGTGGCCGGCATGCTGTGGAGGCGCATCCGTGCGTCCGCACATCCCCGCCGACTGTTCGGATGGGCGATGGCCGGCGGGTGGTTCGTCGCGATGCTCGCGGTCACCATCGTGGACCAGACGACCCTCTCGAACCTCGTGCCGTACGCCGCACCGCTCGCCGCGATCATCTTCATCACCCTCGGCTTCCTCACTCCCCTGCTCTCGGGCCTCACGTCCTCGATGTGGTTGGGCGCGATCCCCGTCGCGATCGCGGTCGCGCTCGGGATCGGTCTCTTCGGGAGGGGGAACGTCGCCTCCGGGGAGCTCGGACTCGACGACCTCCCCGTGGCCAGCACCACCACGACCGTGGCGGCCGCCACTGGGTCCACGGAAGCCACGACGACGACCGTCCGCGCACTCGAGGGCGCACTCTCGATCCCAGAGGACCTCGCACCGTCGTACACCGTCTCGACCGGACTCGCCACCTACTCCGTGGAGGAGACGCTGCGAGGACTCGCCACCGTGGCGGTTGGCACCACGGAGTCCATCACCGGATCGATCATCCCCGCCGGACCGTTCTCGTTCACGATCGACCTCCAGTCGTTCGTCTCGGACCAGAGCCAGCGCGACGGCAGGGTGCGAGGCTGGTTTGCGGAGCATCCCGAAGGCGTCTTCTCCGGCGACGAGTTCGGCCTTCCGCCCGAGGCGGCCGTCGGGGAGGTCGTCGCCTTCGACGTGACCGGCGACATGACCATCAACGACATCACGATGCCGGTGACGTGGTCGATCGAGGCGAGGATCGAGGAGGACGCCACCCTTTCGATCACAGGAGAGACCTTCATCGTCCTGTCCGACTTCGACGTCCCCGTGTTCACCGGCGGCTTCGTCGAGATGGAGGACGGCGCCACGCTCGAAGTGGTGTTCTCGGCAGGACCCGAGGGCTGAGCGATGATCGCCGATGAGCCCGCGGAACGGGTCGGGGCCCCGACGACGGAGGGAGACCGATGACTTTCGCACACGTGTCGTTCACCTCGGACGCCTTCGACGATCCCGACGAGGTGCGTGCGCAGACCATCAACGGGATCGGTGGGCGGGCACTCGCCGAATGGCTCACCGACGTCCTGCGCGTCGGTGATGTCGAGGTCTCGGAGGTCTACGACGAGGACCACGGCTGGGACTTCGACGTCCGGATCGGCGACGCCAGGTACCACTGCGCGTGTTCCGTCGACAGCGACGAACTGCCGCATACGGGCGGCGTCACGATCGGCAGGCACCGCTCGATGGGGGATCGCCTCCGCGGACGGAACCGCATCGGCGACTCCGATGCCCTCCTGATCCGAGTGGGCGACGCCCTCTCGGGGCATGACGGCGTCGATGGCGTCACCGTCGAGTTCTCGGGCTGAGGACGCGCCGCGTCGGCGGATCAGGGAACGAGGACGTCGGGACCCCGCTCCAGCAGCGCTTCGAAGGCCCGCTCGTCGAGGACGGGGATGCCCAGCGATTCCGCCTTCGTGAGCTTCGACCCGGCATTCTCGCCGGCGATCAGCGCGGTCGTCCTCGACGACACGGAGCCCACCACCTTCCCGCCCCGAGCGACCACCGCATCGGTGGCGGAGTCCCTCGTGAACCGCTCGAGCGTTCCCGTGATGACCACGGTGACCCCCTCGAGGGTCTGCGGCATGGCCACCGCCTCCGCGACATCGTCCTCGAGTGACACCCCGGCGTCGCCGAGCCGCTCGACCAGGTGCCGATTGTCGGGATCGTCGAACCAGCTCCGGACCGCTCCCGCGATCTCCGGCCCGATGCCGTCGATCGAGGCGATGTCCTCCGCCGTGGCGTCGGCGAGCTCGCCCATCGAGGGGAACCGGCGGGCGAGGAGCCCTGCGACGGTGCCGCCGACGTGGTCGATACCGAGGGCGAAGATCAGCCTCGCGAGCGGACGTGACTTGGAAGCCTCGATCGCGTTCACGAGGTTGGTGGCAGACGTCTCCTTCCAGCCCTCCAACGGCAGCAGGTCATCGACCGTGAGCCGGTAGATGTCGGCGGGGTCGGCGATCATCCCTTTCGTCAGGAGGAGGTCCACCGTGCGGAACCCGAGGCCCTCGATGTCCATCGCACCTCTCGACGCGAAGTGGAACAGGTACTCCCGAAGGCGTGCGGGGCACTCGTAGCCCCCTGTGCACTTCGCCTTCGCCTGTCCCTCGGGGAGCACGATCGGATGTCCACAGAACGGGCACTCCTGCGGCATGTGCCACTCGGCGAGCCCGTCGGGTCGCAGTTCGACCACGGGACCCACGACCTCCGGGATCACATCCCCCGCCCTCCTGACCACGACGGTGTCCCCCTGGCGGACGTCCTTTCGATGGACCTCACCCTCGTTGTGGAGGGTGGCGTTGGTGACCGTGACCCCACCGACGAAGACCGGATCCATGACCGCATAGGGCGTCACGGCCCCCGTGCGTCCGACGTTGATGCGGATCTCGCGCAGGACGGTGGTCTTCTCCTCCGGGGGGAGCTTGTACGCGATCGCCCACCGTGGCGAGCGGGCGGTGAAGCCGACCTCGTCGTGCTCGGCGAGGGAATCCACCTTGACCACGATCCCGTCCGTCTCGTAGTCGCGATCGTGGCGATGCGCCGTCGCGTCCTCGATATAGGCCACGACGTCCTCGAACGTGTCCACGGTGCGGTTCGCCGGATTCACACGGAGCCCGAGGTCCGACAGCCATGCCATCTGCTCGGACTGTGCCGTGAGGTCGGGGCCGCCCTCGACGAAGCCGACCTGGTAGATCCAGACCGCGAGGTTCCGTGACGCCGTCACGGCCGGATCCTTCTGGCGAACGGAGCCGGCCGCCGTGTTGCGCGGGTTGATGTAGGGACGCTCCCCTGCTTCGGCCTGGCGTTCGTTGAGGGCGTCGAACTCGGGGATCGGCATGTAGATCTCGCCGCGGACCTCCATGATCCTCGGCACCTCCCCCCTGAGAACGAGGGGGATCGACTTGATGGTCCGGACGTTCGCGGTGACGTCCTCACCGATCTGGCCATCCCCTCGGGTCGCGGCCCGGGTGAGCACTCCGTCCTCATAGGTGATGGACACCGCGAGGCCATCGATCTTGAGCTCGCAGCTGTACCCGCTCGGCTCCCTCCCGAGCGCGGAGGCCAGCCGGGCGTGCCACGCCTCGAGTTCGCCGATGTCCATCGCGTTGTCCAGGGAGAACATGCGGAGGCGATGCTCGACCTCGGCGAAGGCCCGTTCCGGTGCGTCGCCCACGCGCCGCGTCGGCGACGCGTCCGTGACGAGCTCCGGATGCTCCCGCTCGATCTCGACGAGCTCCCGGTAGAGCAGGTCGTAGGCCTGGTCGTCGATGACGGGGGCATCGAGCACGTGGTAGCGGTAGTTGTGCTCCGCCAGCTCCTCGACCAGGGCGGCATATCGCCGTGCGATGTCCACGTGTCCTCCTCGTGACGCGGCCACGCTACCCGAGGGCAGTGACAGCCGACCGCTCGTCGACGATGGTGCCGCCGCCGAGCACGTACTCGCCGTCATAGACCACCAGCGCCTGGCCGGGGGCGGGCCGCGGCTGGGGTCGCGCGAACTCGAAGCGCCACACGCCTTCCCCGACGCGCGCCGTCGCGGCCAACGGCTCGCCCCGATACCGCACCCTGACCGTCACCGCGTCACCGTCGGCGATGGGGTCGTGCGTGAACGACATCGCCGCGACGGAGCACCCCGGCACCAGGAGGTCCTCCCTGCGACCGATCGTGATCGTCTGCGTCCGGGGGGCGATGTCGAGGACGTACCTCGGCTCTCCGAACGCAGCGCCGAGCCCCTTTCGCTGCCCGATCGTGAACGAGGCCGTCCCTCCGTGATGTCCCACCACGTTGCCGTCGACGTCGACGATGTCGCCGCCGGCCTCGGTGCCTGGAAGGCGTGTCCTCAGGAAGTCGCGGTAATCCCCTGACGTGACGAAGCAGATGTCCTGGGAATCGGGCTTCCCCGCCGTGCGCAGGCCCATCGCCGCGGCACGGGCCCTGACGTCGCGCTTGGTCATCTCGCCGATCGGCAGCCGGACGCGCGACAGCGCCTCCTGGTCGAGCATGTGCAGGACGTATGACTGGTCCTTCGCCGTGTCGACGGCCGTACGCAGCCGGAAGACGCCTGCCTCGTGCGCGATGCGGGCATGGTGGCCGGTGACCAGCACGTCGCACCCCAGCTCCCGCGTGCGATCGAGGAGGGCCGTGAACCGCACCTTCCGGTTGCACTCGATGCAGGGATTGGGAGTGAGGCCGCTGAGATAGCCTTCGGCGAACGGGTCGACGACTGCGGCCGTGAACTCCTCGACGTAGTCGAGGACGTAGTACGGGATGCCGAGCTGTGCCGACACGCGACGGGCGTCCTCGGCGTCCGACAGCGTGCAGCATCCCGCCGTCGGCATCTCGCCATGCGGCCCCTCCCACTGCTTGAGGGTCACACCGACGACGTCGGCTCCCGCATCGAGCATCACGGCGGCAGCGACCGAGCTGTCCACGCCACCCGACATCGCGACGAGTGCCCTCACGAGGCGTCCTTCACGACCGCGGCCACGGCGTCGGCTGCCTTCGTTCCGTCTCCCTCGACCGTGTCCCATCCGAAGGTGAACCGCACGCATCGTGCTGCGTCCACCTCGCTCATCCCCATCGCGGTGAGGACGTGGCTCGGTTCGATGGCGCCCGACTGGCATGCCGATCCCGCCGAGGCGTGGATGCCATGGCGGTCGAGGCGGATGAGCAGCGTTTCCGCACGAATGCCGGGAAAGCGGATGTGGGAGAAGTGGGGCATCCTCGTCGCACCTTCACCGGACACGACGATGCCGGGCACCAGCTCCGCGAGCCTGGCTTCGAAGGCGTCCCTCTCCCCTCCCACCACGACGGCGAACCGATCCCGGTCCGCCACTGTCGCCTCCATGGCGGCGACCATGCCCGCCGCTCCCGCCACGTTGGACGTCCCCGGCCGTCGTCCGGCCTCTTGGCCGCCGCCGCGGAGGATGGGATCGAGCCTCGTCCCGCGTCGCACGTACAGGAGACCGACGCCCTTCGGGCCTCCGAACTTGTGCGCAGAGAGGGAGATGAGGTCCGCGGCGGTTCCCGCCACCGACAGGTCGGTGCCGACGAAGGCCTGGACGGCATCGGTGTGGACGACCGCCGACGACGTCGTCCGCACGGCACGCGCGATGGCGGCGACGGGTTGCACGGTACCGACCTCGTTGTTCGCCGCCATGACGGAGACGACGGCCGTTCGTGCCGACACGAGCGGTGTGACGTGATCGGGATGGACGACGCCATCGCGATCGCACGCCGCCTCCTCCACGTGGTACCCGGAACGAACCAGGGAGTGGGCGGGAGCCGACACCGCCTTGTGCTCGATCGCCGAGACCACGATGCCATGCCCTTCGTGGGCGAGCGCGGCCCCGACGACGGCGAGGTTGTCCGACTCCGTTCCGCCAGCCGTGAAGACGATCTCGTGCGGCGTGTCGGCGCCGAGGAGGATCGCGGCACGCTCACGGGCGTCCTCGAGGAGGTTCTTCGCCGCCCGCGCCACGGCGTGGGTGCCCGATGGGTTGCCCGCCGCCTCGTCGAGTGCGGCGATGAGTCGTCGCCTGGCCTCGGGGCGCAGCGTCGTCGTCGCGGCGTGGTCGAGATAGAGCGTGTCCGTCATTGCGTCCACCTATTCGGGTCCGAGCAGCTCAAGGAGCCAGTCCCTGATCGTGCGCTCGTACCTCTCCTGATCGATGTTCCACAGGTCGGCGTGCCCCGCCTGCTCGAAGCGGGAGGACGTCGCGAGGGGTCCGACCGCATCGGCGAACGCCTCGATCTCGGAAGGGTACGACACCGGGTCCTCGCCCCCGACCAGGACGAGCAGCGGGACGTCGAATTCCTGTGCTCGCTCGACCTGGTCGAGCATCCCCCAGTCGACACCGAACCGGATCGCGGCGAGTCGACGTCCGAGCCACCCGACGATACGGGGGGTGCCGGATTCCCGCGCCCATCGGACGACGACCGACTCGAGGTCGACGACCGGCGATTCGTACACGGCGCCCCTGACGGTTCCGATCTGGTCGGAATCGTGGAGGAACATCGACACGATGCTCGCCCCGTACCCCGATCCGTACAGCACGAAGTCCTTCGCCCCCTTCCGGAGGGCGAGCTCGATCGCGGCATCCACGTCACGCCATTCCTCGAGACCCCACACCCGCATACCCGAAGGGCTCGGTGTGGCGCCGATGTCATTGCGGTAGGAGATGACCATGACGGGGAAGCCCTGCTCGACGAGGCTGGGGATCAACCGCAACGACTCGGTGTGGCGGTCGTTCCCGATGCCGTGGACGAAGATGATCCACGTCGACCTCCTGCCGTCGACGAACCACCCGACGTGCGGTCCGATGTCGGAGGGGATCACCGCATCCTCGAACCCGATCCTGTGGGCGGTGAGGGGATCACCCGTGAAGGCATCGGGGTCGATCCTGGCCATGTCGCCGGCCTGGAGATCCCCCTCCAGCGTGCGGACACCCCGTTCGACCTGCTCGGGGGTGATGGCGACGATCGTCGACACCTGTGCATACCCGTCCTGCCCTTCGAGACCCCAGACGCCCTCCCTCTCGGATTCCGGTGTCGCGGTGACCACGACCCGGCCCGCGTCATTGGAGACGACCTCGAGCGGGTAGCCCTCGAGGTGGGGTCGGGGAATCAGGAACTCGCTGCGAATGGCGTTGGCGTGGAGCCACCCGAGCAGGATCCACGCGACGACGACCACGGCGCCGACGACGAGGGCGACGCGTCCGATCCATCTCGGGAGGGTCCGGGCCATCCGGCAAGGGTAGGAGGATGGAGGGCGTGGGGACGGTGTCGACCCCGGGTCCAGCGCCGGTCGCGACCCCGCCGTGTCACCGTCCGAGGAACTCCGGCGACTCCTTGGCGAGGAACGCTCGCACGCCGATCCTCGCATCCTCGGTCTGGAAGACGCGGGCGAACTGCTCTGCCTCGATCGCCAGCCCGTCGTCGAGGGGTCGGTCGACGCCTCGGGCGATCGCCCGCTTGACGGCGGCGTACGCCACGGTCGGGCCCTCGGCGAAGGCGCGTGCGGCGTCGAGTGCCGCGTCCAACAGCTCGTCGTCGGGGACGACCCTGTCCGCGAGCCCGATCCTCGACGCCTCCTCCGCGCTCACGTGGCGGCCGGTCATGCACATCTCCTTGCACCGCTGCGGTCCGACGATGCGGGCGAGCCGTTGGGTCCCTCCTGCGCCGGGGATGATGCCGAGGAGGATCTCGGGCTGGCCGACGCGCGCCCCCTCGGCGAGGTACCGGAAGTCCGCACCCATCGCCAGCTCGAGGCCACCGCCGAGGGCGAATCCCCTGATCGCGGCAATGGTCGGCTTGTGCAGGTTCTCGAGCCTCAGCACGGCCTCCGAGAGCCCCGTCGCCTGGCGCTCCTTCGCTCCGGAGTCGAAGGCCGCCTGGAAGCCCGTGATGTCGGCGCCTGCGGCGAAGTGCGGAGTCCCGGTGATGACGACGGCCCGCACGTCGGGATCCTCGGCACGCGCGATCGCGGCGTCGATGTCGCCGATCAGGGCGGGGTTCAGCGCATTCACAGGGGGTCGGTTCAGGGTGATGACGGCAACGGCGTCATCGACGGCGTAGTCGACGAGTTCCACGTGGCGGTCCTTTTCGTCGGGAACGTGTGTCCGGTCTACGCGCAGGCTACCGGATGCGCACGAGGGCGTCGGCTGCGGTCCACGGGTCGACCTCGTGCGCGGCGATGCGGGCAACGAGGTCCTCCGGCGCTCCCGCCTCGTCCACCGATGCCTCCGCAGCCATGCGGACCGCCGCGGCGAGCTCCCGAGCGGCGCGACGGCGGCGCCGTCGCGTACGTTCACCCGACGCCTCGAGGTGGTCCCGATGGGCGTGGATTGCGTCGGCGAGGTCCGCCACGCCCCACCCGTCCGTGGCGACGGTCGCCACGACCGGAGGCACCCATCCGTTCCCGGGGCCGAGCGCGATCATCGCCTCGAGGTCACGCACCGCACCTTCGGCGTCGGGACGATCCGCCTTGTTCACGACGAAGACGTCCGCGACCTCGAGGAAGCCCGCCTTGCTCGTCTGGATGGCATCGCCCCAGCCGGGGCTGACGACCACCACCGTCGTGTCGGCCGCGGTCGCGACCTCCACCTCTGATTGGCCGACGCCGACCGTCTCGACGAGCAACTCCTCGAAGCCGAGTGCGTCGAGCACCGCCATGATCGCCGGCGTCGCCTCGGAGATGCCGCCGAGCGAACCCCGGTTGGCCACGGAGCGGATGTACACCCGCGAATCGTCGATGTGGCCCCCCATGCGGATCCGGTCACCGAGGATGGCCCCGCCACTGAATGGGCTGGACGGGTCGACCGCGACCACGGCCAGCCGACCCTCGGTCGGTACCAGACGTGGGATGAGCGCCGACACCAGTGTGGACTTGCCTGCACCCGGGGCACCGGTGATGCCGGTCGCCCATGCGTTCCCGGCGCTCGGGAAGAGCGCGGCGAACGCCTCCCTTCCGATCACGGTCCGATCCTCGACCTGGCTCAGCAGACGGGCGACGGATCGGATGTCGCCGGCCCTGGCCTGGACGAGGAGGTCATCGGTGGTCACCTCGGTGATCGTAGGCGCATCCGAATCCGGGGAGGTGGCTCACCCGGGGGCACACGATGGGACGCACGCGCCGGAGGGGGCCCCGGGATGCGGGCAGGGGTTCGCACGCCGCGTGGTCAGCCCGTGGCGACGACGTGGGTGACGCCCGGCACCCGATCGCGGAGGATGCGCTCGATGCCCGCGGTCACGGTCGTCTCGGAGATCGGGCAGCCGCCGCAGGCACCGACCAGCTGGAGGTTGACCGTCCCGCCATCGACGCCGAGGAGGATCATGTCGCCGCCGTCGGCCTGCAGAGCGGGCCGGATGTACTCCAGCGTCGTCTCGAGCTGCTCGCGGTCGACCGAGGACTCGCCGCTCTTCGGCGCATCCGAGGGCAATGCGATTTCGATGATGCTTCCGTCCATCCCTGTCCCGTGCTCCTGACGGCTCTTCTCCCGTGCGCACATGGTACCCCCACGTGCCCGGCTCTTTTGCAACATCGTCGTAGGAGGAATGCTTCCGTGAGGTCACGACGCCGTCGGCTCGGCAGCCGCGGCGCCGCGTAGGATGTGCGGGTGACCACCACCGACGCGGTCGTGTCCGTCGAGCACCTCAGGAAGGCCTACGGCGGTGTCACCGCCGTGTCCGACGTCTCGTTCGCGGTGGGGAGGGGCGAGATCTTCGGGATCCTCGGCCCCAATGGGGCAGGGAAGACGACCACCGTCGAGTGCCTCCAGGGACTCCGCCACGCCGATGGGGGAACGGTGTCCGTGTTGGGATACGACCCGCGCCGCCATGCCCGGGACCTCCGGCGGAGGGTGGGCTCGCAGCTCCAGGAGTCCGCGCTGCCGGAGCGGATGAAGGTGTGGGAGGCGCTCGACCTGATCGGGTCCATGAGCGAGCGTGGACCGGACGTGGCCACCCTCCTTTCGGACTGGGGGCTCGTCGACAAGGCGAACACCCGCTTCGCCAACCTCTCCGGAGGCCAACAGCAGCGCTTGTTCGTCGCACTGGCGCTTGCGAACGAGCCTGATGTCGTGTTCCTCGATGAGATGACGACGGGACTCGACCCGGCGTCCCGCAGGGTCGCCTGGGACCTCATACGACGCGTGCGGGACAGGGGCACGACCGTCGTCCTCGTCACGCACTTCATGGATGAGGCCGAACGGCTGTGCGACCGGCTGGTGGTGATCGATCACGGATTGGTCGTCGCAGCCGGGACCCCGGGTGCGCTCGTCGACGAGTTCGGCGGCGGCGTTCGCGTGCGGTTCACCCACGCCGGGGACCCCCTTCCGTGGCTCGATGCCGTTCCGCATGTCACCGCGGTGGACACCGATGGCCTCCGGTACGAGGTGCGGGGCGATGGCCCCGTCCTCGCCCACGTCGGTGCGGCCCTCGTCGGACACGGCATTGAACCGATGGACCTGCGCGCTGACCGCCCGACCCTCGAGGACGTGTTCCTGGCGCTGACCGACGGCGGGGAGCCCTCCACGTGAGGCTCCTCGCGAGGCTGTCGTGGCTCGAGCTCAAGCTCTTCATGCGCGAGCCGCTCACCGTCCTGTTCGCGCTCGCCCTCCCCCTCCTCGTGCTGTTCGTCATGGGGGGCGTGTTCGGCAACGACGCGGAGGTGGACGTCTACAGAGGGGTCGGGGCGATGGACTACTACGTCCCGGCCTACATCGCACTGGTCACGGCCTCCGTGGGGCTGATCAGCCTTCCCGCCCATCTGGCGGGCAACCGCGACAGGGGGGTGCTGAAGCGGTATGTGGCGTCCTCGCTGCCCGCATGGGTGATCGTCGGTGCGTCCGTCGTCACGACATTCGTGATCGCGACCGTCTCGGGCGTCGTGCTCGTGGCCGTCGCGATGCCGGTCCACGAGGTCGCAGGTCCGGACCGCCCCGGTCTCGTCCTCCTCGGGTTCGTCGCTTCGGCGCTGATGTTCGCGTCCCTCGGCGTCCTGCTCGGGGCGGTGCTGCCCACGGCGCGGGCGGCCCAGGCCCTCGGCGTCCTGGTCTGGTTCGTGCTGCTCATGATCGGCGGTGCCGGTCCTCCTCCGGAGGTCCTCTCCGGTGCCATGGGGACCATCGGGGAGCTCACGCCGCTTCGCCACGGTGTGCGGGTGCTCCAGGACGGGTGGCTCGGGCTCGACGCCGGCCTGTCCTGGCTCGTCGTCGGCCTGCTCACGGCGGCCTTCACGACGTTGACGCTCCGCTTCTTCCGTACCGAGTGACCGGCGAGGGGATCGCATGCCGTGGCGCGGGGGCCGGATGTGGCAGGCCGGCGACCCTGCCTCGGCCGGGGCCCTACCTCGGCCAGGGCCTCGTATCGAACGGCGCGACGGCGGGTGCGCCATCACCGGGGATGAGGGCCAGGGCGCCGGACACCGAGCGCACCACCCACGTGCCGGCGGCGACCGAGGTGAACGGGATTCCGTTGACCAACAGGGATGCCGTTCCCTCGACGTCGACGACGACGTCGGTGGCACCCGTCGAGAGGCCCACCACGACCGTGTCGGGTACGAGGTCAGGGGCGGGTGAGACCGTCGTCCCCGTGTAGTAGTGGGTGAGGATCTCCTCGTGGGTCGCCCCATCGACCGCCATGATCTGCGCTCCCCATTGGCTCATCCCCACCCCGTGGCCCCACCCCTCACCGACGATGCGGACGACGTCGGACCCGGATCGATCGCCCGCCGCGAGGAAGCGATCGACGGGACGCTCGCGGATCTCGATCCTCTCGATGTCGTAGGTGTAGGAGGGCAATGGCTCGGGCAGCCGTCGCCCCTCCGAGGTCGTGGCGGGAAGGGCTCCCGGGTACAGGACATCACCGTGTCGGTTGAACGATCCCTTCATCTCCGGGGCGAGGATCGAGTCGGTCCCTCCCTCCGTGATGATCGTGAGCGTGGTCCTGCCCTCCCCCTCGGGAGGATCGTCCACGACGATGTCGACGAGTGCACCTCCGACCTCGAGTCCGTCGGCGCGCAGGATCTCGACGAACTGCGCAGCCGAGACCTCGATCGCCCACCGCGCGAAGGGTGCCCTCCCCGCCTCCGGTGAGTCGACGGGCTGGAGGTAGGGCACGGGATCCGACGGCCACACGTCCTGGTTGGCCCTCGATCGCGTGCCGACCATCGAGGTGTACACCGCCTCGATCGGTCGACCCCCGTAGAGGACGAGCTCGTCCTCTGTGGCGTTCACGGCGCGCCGCCAACGATCACCGCCCTCGCCCTCGACGTACTGCACGCCTCGATACACCTGGCATCGGCTCGTCGCACAGATGTCGTAGGCGTGGGCCGCAGCGTCGCCTCGCCGCCCGCCCAGGAGGGTGCGGGTCAGGTAGGTCCTCGCGGCGACGGCTTGGGCCGCGAGCGCCTCCACCTCCCATGAGAACGGCATCTCCGCGATGCCCTCGAGGTACTGCTCGATCGACACCCGCTCCGTGAGGGTGATGCCGTCGGCCAGGCGGGTGAAGACCACAGGGCCGGCGTATCGCCGACCGTCGACGACGAACCTGGTCGTGTCGTCCCCCCGGAGCTCGACGGTGACGACCGGAGCCTGGTCCGGAGTGGCCGCATGCGCAGGACTCGTCGCCAGCGTCGCCGTCAGGGTGACAGCGAGGGCGAGCACGGCGGACCGCCACGCGCCGCGTGTCATGACCGTGCGATGTCGGCACCGAGCGACGCCAGCTTCGCGACGAACCCGTCGTATCCGCGGTCGACATGACTGGCGTTCGTGATGACGGTCTCCCCGTCGGCCCGCAAGCCCGCAATCGTGAGGGCGGCGGCGGCACGGATGTCGCATCCGTCGACCTCGCACCCCGACAGGTCCTCGACCCCGCGGATCACGACGTGCTGGCCGTCCGCGTTGATCTCGGCCCCCATCCGGTTCAGCTCACCCAGGTACCGGAACCTGCCCGAGTAGATGTTCTCGGTGACGAGTGACGTGCCGTTCGCAACGGACAGGTACGCGACCATCTGTGGATGCATGTCGGTGTGGAAGCCGGGGAACGGGAGCGTGGCGACATCGACCGCGGTCGGCCGATCCGGCCCCGTCACGGTCACGGTCGACTCGCCGATCTCGATCTCGCACCCCGTGGCCTCGAGCTTCGAGAGCTCCATCCGCAGGTGCTCCGGTCGGCAACCCGTCACGGTGACGGTGCCTCGGGTCATCGCCGCTGCGACGAGGTACGTCCCCGCTTCGAGGCGATCGGGGACGGTGCGATGGGTCGCAGGCGAGAGCTGCGGAACCCCGTGGACCTCGATGGTGGACGTGCCCGCTCCGTCGATCTTCGCCCCCATCTTCTGGAGGTACTCGGCGAGGTCGGCGAGTTCCGGTTCGCGGGCTGCGTTGCCGATGACCGTGGTGCCATCGGCGAGCACGGCGGCCAGCAGGAGGTTCTCCGTGGCGCCGACGGATGGGATCTCGAGGAACACCTCGGTGCCGTGGAGCCCATCGGGCGCGGAGGCGTGGAGGACCCCGTGCCGGAGCGCGAACTCGGCACCCATGGCCTCGAGGCCGCGGACGTGGAGGTCGATCGGGCGGGAGCCGAAGTCGTCGCCACCGGGGAGGGCGACCCGCGCCTCGCCGGTACGGGCGAGCAGGGCGCCGAGAACGAGGATCGACGCTCGCATCTGACGGACGAGGTCGAGGGGTGCCTCGGGGTTCGGATCCTCCGGTACGTCGATGACGAGGGTGGTGCCGTCGAGCCTGCACGACGCCCCGACGTGCTCGATGACGTCGCCCATGATGCGCACGTCGAGGATGCCGGGCACGTTCTCGATCGTGTGGACGCCGGGCGCGAGCAACGAGGCCACCATGTGCTTGAGCACGGCGTTCTTGGCGCCAAGGATCGGTACCGAACCGTGGAGCGACCGGCCACCACGAACCACGATCGAGTCGGACATCCACGGGAGGTTACGTCGACCGGCCCCTATGGGGCGTCTTTGGGCGGTGGCACCCGATCCGATCCGCCGGGATCCGGTGACCGTGATCAGGGAACGGGAGCGACCGAGGAGAACACCACGTCGGCGTGCGCCTCCCATGAGTCGTTGGGCGCGCGCAACTCCACGCCGATGCCCTTCGATCCCCCGACCGCGGCGAGGAGATACCACATGTCCCCCGTGCTGTGGCGACCCCAGGACCGCACAGCGCCCCCGACCATGCGCTCGGTCCGGGCCAGTTCCCCCTCGTCGACGTCCTCGAGGAGGGACCAGAACGCCGTGACTGCCTCGTCGGTCGGCACGGGCCACGTGCCGCCCGCCGCGGTCACGATGGCCTCCATGTCGACCACGTTGGCCGTGAGGAACGTCCCATCCGGAAGGAGCTCGTGGTGGAACGAGATGAACGTGTCGGCCACCTCCCCATCCCACCCTGCGGGGACGTCGAGGCAGAACGCCTCGGTGCACACCTCCCGCACGGGGTCCGTCGGGGGCGCCGATGGACCCGACGAGCACGCCACGGCGACCAGGGCGATCGCGAGGACGACGGAGGACTTCGGCAGCATCGTCCGCATGCCGATGAGGCTAGGGCAGAGGGCGTACACCTCGGTCGGGCTACGCTGCCCCACCTCAGGACATGAACCACCGGACCGGAGGAGCATCGTGCGCATCGTCATCGGCGCGGACCACGCCGGATTCCCGCTGAAAGAGATGCTCGTGTCACATCTCGAGGATGCGGGGCACACGATCATCGACGTGGGTACGGACTCGACCGAGCCGGTCGACTACCCCGACTATGCGGCCGCGGTGGCACGTGCGGTGGTCGGGGGCGAGGCCGAACGCGGCATCGTGGTCTGCGGATCGGGAGCCGGGGCATCGATCGCCGCCAACAAGGTCACGGGTGCGCGCTGTGCGGTCGTCCATGACCAGTACACCGCCCACCAGGCCGTCGAGCACGACGACATGAACGTCCTTGCGCTCGGAGCCAGGGTGATCGGCGTCGTCACCGCGAGCGAGATCGTCGACACGTTCATCGCCGCCAGGTTCTCCGGCGAGGAACGCCATGCCCGCAGGCTGCGCAAGGTGGTGGAGCTTGACCGCAATCGGGGTTGACACGCCCATGGACGTCGAACCGCCCCCCAAGGAATCGATCTGGGCAGCGGGATGCGTCCTGTACCGCTTCCGCGACGACGGCACACCCGAATACCTCGTCATCCACCGGCCCCTGTACGACGACTGGACGCTCCCGAAGGGAAAGCTCGACAAGCACGAGTCGTTCCTCGAGGGCGCCGTCCGCGAGACCTTCGAGGAGACCGGCTTCGAGGCGCTCCATCCCCGCCTCGTGGGGACGATCGCCTACCACACGATGAACGGCAACCCCAAGGTGGTCCGGTGGTGGGTCGGTGAGGCGTCCGAGGGGGTCTTCACGCCGAACCAGGAGGTCGACAAGGTCAAGTGGGTGCGGTTCGAGAAGGGCCTCACACGCCTGACCTATCGCAACGACCGTGAGGTGCTCGATCGGGCGAACGACATGGTCCTCGAACGGTCCGCCGGCATGATCTACCTCGTCCGCCATGGCGAGGCAGGGAAGCGAACCGGGCCCATCGAGGACGACTGGGCCCGCCCGCTCGATGCGGTGGGCAAGCAGCAGCGCAAGGACCTGCGACAGCTGCTGCAGGCGCATCCGATCACCCGGATCGGCTCATCCGACTACAAGCGCTGCATGCAGACGATGCGTCCCCTTTCGAAGCGGCTCGGCATCCCTGTCGAGTTCGAGCCCGCCCTCATCGAGGGCTCCCATCCGCATCGCCTCGTCGCGCTGATCCACGAGCTCCAGGGGGAGGCGGCGATCCTGTGCACGCACGGGGACGTGATCGAGCACCTCGTCGGCCACATGTTCGCCGCAGGCGTGCCGATGGATGGGGAACCGATGTGGGAGAAGGCCTCGATCTGGGAGCTGCGCACCATCAAGGGCCGCGTGATGGCGGGGCGCTACGTACCGCCGTCGTCGTGAGCGACACGGTCGTCGATCCACTCCGCGATGGCCGCCACGGCCTCGTCGAGGGTGTCGCCAAGGGTGCGGCCTGACCGCTTCAGCGGCACGAGGGAGTGGTCACCGGACTCGATGACGACGAGCCGTCCGTCGGGTACCGACGACGCGACCTCCGTGATGAGATCGAGGGGTCCGAGGGTGTCCCTGTCACCGGAGACGAACAGCTGGGGTGCGGCAAGCTCGGAGAGGTGCCCGGTGGGTCTCGGTTCACGGGCTCCCATGGCGACGAGGGGGTAGCCGAGGTAGATGAGCCCGTCGCAGTGGACCCCGCGCTCGGCGGCGAGGTGTCCCCCGACGCGCCCGCCCATGGACTTGCCCGCCAGCACCACGGTGTCGGCGTGCTCGGCGAGGGCCCCGACGGCGGACTCGTGGACGTCGAGGAGCTTGGGGAGTCGATCGGGGGCCTTCCTCCCCTGCGCCATGTAGGCGTACTCGAAGGCGAGGACGAGGAAGCCGCGTGCAGCCAGCCGTTCACGCATGGCGACCATCCACGGGTGGTCGATCCCCGCCCCTGCGCCGTGCGCGAGGGCGATGCCGACCTGCGCACCCCCGCCGTCCGGGCCGGAGAGCACGGCGCTGACGGAGCCGTGGGCCGTCGGGACCTCGATTCTCGTCGTCCGTCCCTCCATCGCCGGATCCCCCTCGCGCAGCCACCCGATGGCGCCGTCTTCCATGGTCCTCGTTTCGTCACCCACCGTTCGCGGCGCCGACAGCGGGGCGTATCTTTGCGGGATGGAACGGATCGTCGTCGGAGACCCGGGAGATCTCGCATCGACCGCTGCGGACATCGTACAGGGTGAGATCGAGTCCTCCGATCGCCTGATCCTCGGACTCGCCGGGGGCACGACGCCGCGGGCGATGCACGAGATCCTCGCGGAGCGTGATCTCGATTGGTCGCACACGGTGGCGTGGCTCACCGACGAGCGATGGGTGCGGCCCGACGACCCGGATGCGAACCAGCGAATGGCCCGCGAGTCCCTGGTCGATCGTGTCGGCGTCGACTTCCTCGCACCGGACACGCGGACACGCAACCCCGCCGATGTGGCACGCGCCTACGCCGATCGCGTGGTGCCGATGGTCACCGATCGGTCTCGCAGGTCGGTGGTGATGCTCGGGATGGGCGCAGATGGGCACACCGCCTCGCTCTTCCCCGGAACCCGTGCGCTCGACGCGTCGACGCCGTCATACGTCGCGAACTTCGTCCCGACCCTCGATGCATGGCGACTCACGGCGACCTTCAGCCTCCTCTCGGCAGCCGACGTCGTGCTCTTCCTGGTCTCGGGGGATTCCAAGGCCGAGGCGATGGCCGCAGTCGCATCGGGTGAGGACCTCCCAGCGGGCAGGGTGACGGCACGCGAACGCGTCCTGTGGATCCTCGACGAGACGGCGGCCGCGTTGCTGTAGGCGCCCGGTCAGAGGCCTCCCGCTCGGAGGGCATCGATGAGGAACCTCCCGAGGTCGGTGGTCGCCGTGAGCTCTCCGATCCTCGCATCGACGCCAGCGGCGATGGCGGAGGGATCGCAGCCCAGCTCCACCGCGATCTCATCGATCCTCGCGGCGTCCTCCCCGAAGTGGGACACGGACGGCAGGTCCTCGCCGCTCGCGAGGAACTCCGTGACCGTCAGGTCGCCGAACTCGCCGTCGACATCGTCGATCAGCCTCTGGATCAGGTCCATGGTCACATCCACGACCTCGTCGCAGGTGTCGGCAGAGATGCCTCCCCCGCATGAGGACGCCACCACGGCGAGTACGACGCCGACGGCGCACAGACGGATCCTGACCATGCGCGGCAGGCTACCGAGGGGTCCGCCTAGTCCGTGTCTTGTACCTCGTGCACGTCGTCGACGATGCCGACGACCACCGATCGTATCGGGCCGCTCGACACCCCGTAGATCTGCCGTGCGGACGAGCCCTCGTCCAGGATCAGGACCGTCTCGTCCGCCCCTGCGCCCACGCGATCGGTGCAGATGAGATACGAGTCGAGGTCTCCGTCACGATCGACGAGCCGGCACAGGAGGAGCCGCTCACCGTCGAAGAAGTCGTGGTTGATCGTCGACACCACGTTGCCGATGACCCGCCCCACTTTCACGGTCGCACCTCGATGTCATCCACGATCCCGACGATGGCATGGTCGACGGGGACGAACCTCGGCTCCATCGCCTCTGCGGCCTCCCGTGAGGCGACGAAGTACACGACGTCACCGATCCCGGCCTGATGGACCGCGTCTGCGGCGACCACGCAGTCACCGCGGTCGA
This sequence comes from uncultured Acidimicrobiia bacterium, assembly GCA_963792405.1. GTDB lineage: Bacteria > Actinomycetota > Acidimicrobiia > Spongiisociales > UBA5794 > SZUA-442. The sequence continues at coordinate 409,947 of CAWBVU010000006.1, read as the reverse complement.
CACCCTCCGGGTCGAGGGGCTGGACGACCAGGAGCTTCATCCCGACCATCCCCGGATCCTTGACAGTGGCGACGACGGACCCGCGGACACGCCCGAGTTTCATCACCGCGCTCCGTGCTGTCGCACGCGGTCGAGGAATCGCGTACTCGCCGCCAGGTCGGCCCGGAGGTCATCCGTGAGTTGCGGGATGACGACGGAGGCGACGAGGGAGCGCCCGGCGCGCTCGATGGCAGCCTCGACGGCCGCCTGCACCTCGCCGACGCTGCCGTCGACGACGAAGTACGCCTTCCCACCGATGCCGTCTGCCATGCGGAGGGCCCCGAGCGACACGTCGGCGGCCTTGACGGCAGCATCGGCGGCGTCGATACCAGACGACACCGTGGCGGTCTCGACGACGCCGATCGCCTCACGAGTGGTCGGAGCCGTGACGTCGTCATCGGTGATGGCATCGGCGACCGCGCGGGCCACGTCGGGGAGGATGCGGTGGTCGAGAGGCTCGATGTCCATGGCGACGATGATCTCCGCTGCGACCTCGACCGATGCCGTGTCACCCGCCACGAGCACCACGTACTTCCCGGGGTGGGTCGTCCCCGTGAGCAGGGTTGTGACGGGTGCGCCCTTGGCGATCGCATCCGCACCGTGCACACCGTCGACGATCGAGGCGAACTCCCAGATCGCGATGGCAGGCGAACGCGGGGTGTCAGACAATGCGGAGCGCTCCCACCACGGTGACGCGCCGCTCCCTCGAGAAGGTCCGAGGGCGCGTGAGGCCCTCACCGGTCGGGCTCGCGATCGAGAACGAGGTGTATCCCTCGCCCTCGGCACCGAGTCCCGCGATGTTCGGGCCGTTCGCCACGAAGATCGAGCAGTTCATGGCCCTCGCCATGCGGGTGATGGTGTCGACGTTGGCCGAGTGGATCGAGGCCGTGTGTCGGAAGCCGTGTTCGGAGGCAACTGCGAGGGCGATCGCCGCATCGACGTCCTTCACCCTGACGATGGGCATGACCGGCATCATCTGCTCTGTCCACACGAGGTTGTGCTCGACGGGCACCTCCGCGAGCAGCAGCCTCGTCTCGGGCGGCAGCGTCAGTCCGATCTCGTGCGCGATCACGGTGGCGTCCTTGCCGACGAACCGCGGATCGATGAGCCCCGGCTTGCCCGGTGGTCCCTGTTCCTTGAAGATCACGCGGTCGAGGCGCTTGAGCTCGTGCTCCTTGAGGCGATACGCACCGGACGCCGCCATGTGCTGGACCAGCCGGTCGGCGATGGTGTCGACGACGATCGTCGTCTTCTCGTCGACGCAGATGATGTTGTTGTCGAACGACGCCCCGTAGACGATGTCCTTGGCGGCCTTCGCGACGTCCGCCGTCTGGTCGACGACCGCAGGGGGGTTCCCCGGTCCCGCGGTGATCGCCTTCTTCGGTGTCCGGAGGGCCTCCTTGACGACACCGGGGCCGCCGGTGACGAGCAACACCCTCACGTCGGGGTGCTGCATGAGGGCCTGGGCGGATTCGAGGGTCGGACTCGCGACGCAGGTCACGAGGTCCGCAGGCCCTCCTGCGCCGACGATCGCCCGGTTGAGGAGCTTGACGTTCTCCACGCTCACCCTTCGGGCGCTGGGATGCACGTTGAAGACCACGGTGTTGCCCGCAGACAGGATGGCGATCGCGTTGTTGATGATCGTCGAGGTCGGATTGGTCGTCGGTGTGATGGCCCCGATCACCCCGTAGGGGGCATACTCGCGCACCGTCATGCCCCGATCACCGGTGACGACGGTCGGCTCGAGGTCCTCGGGACCCGGGGTCCTCTCGATCACGAGACGGTTCTTGAGCACCTTGTCATCCGCCCTACCGAGGCCGGTCTCCTGGCGCGCCATGTAGGCGAGGTGCTCGTTCGCCGCCCGCATGGCGGCCCTGATCGACTCGACGATCGCCTTGCGACGGTCGAGGCCGAGGGCCTGGTAGTGGCCGAAGGCTCGCCGTGCCGCGGCGACGGCGTCGTCGACCGTCCCGAACACGCCGTCGCCGAGCTCGACGTCGTCCATGGCCGCGACATCGTCTGCGGCGACGAGGGCGGGACCGGTGCGCCCTCCGATGTCCCCGGAGGCCACGCGGCGCTTCACCCGCGAGATGATCGCCTGGATGTCGGATTCGCTCAGGTCGGCCATGTCAACCCCACGTCACTTCACGTACACGGTCTCACCATCGAGGTCCCACTGGTCGACGATGGCCATGATCACCGCATCACACGGCTTGTCCCTCGTCGCCTGGGTCTGGCGTGCGGAGCTCCCCGATGCGAACAGCACGACCTCCCCCACACCCGCACCGACGGAATCGACGGCGACCACATATCCCCCCGAGGGTTCGCCGTGCTCATCGAGTTGCCGCACGATGAGCATCGGAAGACCTTCGAGCAGCGGCTCCTTCCTCGAGGCCACGAGGGTGCCGGTGACCTTGCCGAGATGCATGCGGTGCCCCCTGTCCGTCTGGCCGCTCAGCCGACGGCGTCGGTGGCCTCGTCCTGTCGCCCGAGGGGCAGGACGAGATCGATGTTGACGTGTGGGCGGGCGATGACGTGGGTCGCAATGACCTCACCGACCTTCTCGCCTCCCCTGACACCGGCATCGACCGCGGCCTTGACGGCCGCGACGTCACCGCGCACGATCGCGGTCACATACCCGCCTCCGGTCTCCTCGTAGCCGACGAGTTCGACCTTTGCCGCCTTCACCATCGCATCCGCGGCCTCGACCATGGCCGCGAAACTGCGGCATTCGATCATCCCGAGTGCATCTGCCATTGCGCTTCCTCCTGTCGTGTGTGACGTTGTCGTGTGGTGATCATGCGTCGCGTCCGGTGAGCCCCTCGAGGGACCCGACGGCGGCCCTCCAGCCGACCTCGACGTCCTGTTCCTCTCCCCCCAGGTACACGCGGCCGACGGCGCCGAAGGCCCGCACCTCGAGGACGTTGATGTTCGACGCCTTCTCCGCCTCGTTCGCCGCGAGCGCCGCATACGCCGCGGGATTGCATTCGAGGACGTACAGCGTCTGGCCGGGGATGATCATCTGGCCATGGCGCATCCTGTTGATGAGCTGGGCGTGGTGGTCGTCGATCCTGCGGATGATCTGGCTCGAGAGCACCTGGGGTTTGACCCTGTCGTCCTCGGTGAGGCCCATGGCGTCGAGGATCGCCTCACCCGCGGCACGCGTCTCTGCCTGCTCGGGCGAGTGGATCTCCAGGAGGCCGAACACGCGCTCGATGATCTGCATGCCGGGCTTGACCGTCGTGGCCTTGAGCGCGACGTCGGTCAGGCGATTGATCTCGATACCCGGAGCGACCTCGACGAACAGCGATGCCTCCCCCGCGAGGGGCAGGAAGCCCTGCGCGGTGGTTCCGAGGAAGGCCGCGTACTGGGGCTGCAGACTGTCGAGGAATGCGTAGGAACGCAGCTCAATACCGGTCGCCATCAGTGTCTCCTTCTGCTCCTCCGACGATCTGGACGCCAGCGGAGGCCCCGATCCTCGTCGCTCCCGCCGCGATCATGTCCTCGGCATCCTCGAGCGTGCGCACGCCACCCGAGGCCTTGACCCCCATGTCGGGGCCGACCGTCTCCCGCATCAGGGCGACGTCGTAGACGGTGGCCCCCCCGCCTGCGAAACCGGTCGACGTCTTGACGAAGTCGGCCTTCGCCTGCTTGGCGAGGGCCGACGCGACGACCTTCTCCTCATCCGAGAGGAGTGCCGTCTCCAGGATGACCTTGCAGATCGCCCCGGACTCGTGGGCGGCGTCCACCACCTTCTCGATGTCGCTGCGCACGACATCGAGCCCGCCGGACTTCAACGCACCGATGTTGATGACCATGTCGACCTCGCGAGCGCCGTCGCGCAGCGCCTTGCGGGCCTCCATCGCCTTGACCTCGGTGGTGTTCGCACCGAGGGGGAACCCGATCACGGTGCAGACCTTGACCGTCGAGCCGCGCAGGCGCTCAGCCGCCCTCCGCACCCATGTCGGGTTGATGCACACCGAGGCGAATCCGAACTCGAGCGCCTCGTCACACAACACGTCGATCTCGCCTGCTGACGCGTCAGGGCGCAGGAGCGTGTGGTCGATGTACTTCGCGAGGTCCGCAGGCACGTCCTCGGCGTCGCCATGGAACGCCACCCGGTCGGCGCCGTTGGCGACGACTTCGCGCAGCTTGACCGGGTTCGACAGCACGTCGGCACGTTCGGCGAGCGCCGCCAACACCTCCCTGGTGACGAGCTCGACGAGCTGGTCCCTCGTGATGTCCGGCGCGGCCATCAGCCGGACCCCACGGCCGCGGCCGTCGGGACGTGCCCGTGATCGTCGAGGGCGTCGATCTTCGCGACCCTGCGGGCATGGCGACCCCCGCCGTACGGGGTTGCGAGGAACTCCTGGACGATCTGCCACGCGAGCCCGTCGCCGATGAGGCCCGCGCCGAGGGTGACCATGTTCGCGTGGTTGTGCTCACGCGCGTTCCTGGCGGTCGACACGTCGTAGCAGAGCGCCGCCCTCACGCCGGGAATCTTGTTGGCTGCCATCGCGGACCCGATTCCGGCACCGTCGACCATGATGCCGACGTCGGCCTCGCCCGAAGCCACCTTCGATGCGACGGCAACGGCATAGTCCGGGTAGTCCACGGCATCCGTCGAATCCGTTCCGCAGTCGATGACGCGATGTCCCCGCTCCTTGAGCCGGAACCCGAGACGTTCCTTCAGCGCGAACCCTCCATGGTCGGCACCGATCGCGATCGTCCCTGTCGTCACGTCGGCGCCTTCCGCCTCGTCCGAGCCTTGCGACGGTGCGGTGGCGACGTCCACGGCCTGTGCGGGGGACGGCGCCCTGAGGGCCGCCTCGTCGGCGAACAGGCCGTCCACGATCCGCTGGACGATGGCGCGGACGTCCTGTTCGATGTTGGGGTCCCGTGCAGTCACTGCGGTGAAGTCCTCCCCCGCCATCCTAGATGGGGCCATCGGCCCTAGGCGGTGTTGCGCCCCGACGCCATTCCCCACGAATCCCCGATGCGGCGGACGGGGTGGGCCTGCGACACCCGATAGGATGCCGACGATGGATCCGACGACCCGATGGGAGACCGAGGCGCTGCGAAAGGCGCCCGTCACCCGCACGTCGCCTCCGAAGCCGTCGCGCAGCAGGGCGAGGAAGGTCGGCGATGACGTCGAGTGGGTCACGCTCAAGGAAGCCGAACAGGCCACGGGGATCCCGACGAACACCCTGCGCAAGTGGGTACGACGCTCCGGCCTCCCCTCCTTCCTCGAGTCCGACGGCGAGATGCAGGTGCGAATGGTCGACCTCGGCGCCGTCAGGGCGCGGGCAGAGGCCCTCGGGAGGGCCGTGACACCCCCACCCCCGTCGGACGGTCCCGATGCCGTCGCGGGGACACGACCACCGTCGTTCGATCCGCCTGAGGCGGCCACCCGCCCGTCCGAAGTGTCCCGGTCCGACGTCGGCAGGGCCACCGCATCGGAGCAGGATGCGGGGACGATGATCGTCCCCGTGGATGCGTGGAACAAGATGCTCACGCAGCTCGGCAACCTCCACGAGGCGGGCCAGCAGCTCGCGGAGGCACGCGAGCGTGCGGCGAAGGCCGAGACGGAGGTCTCCTTCCTGCGGGAGCGCCTCGCCGAGCTCCGCGCAGGGGAACGGCCGGGTTCCCCGACACCGACGACGGACCCCGGACCACCGGCGACACCCGAGCCCGGGGCCGGGCCCTCCCGCATGGCACCGGACCCAGCTCCCCGCCGGGCCGTGGTCGGCGAGGGCGACACCGACCCGAGCGAGGTGGAGGGACGCGTGGGCCGCAGGGGGGCTCCCGAATCGGACGAGACGACGACCTATTGGCGCTATCTCACGACGGGATGGAGGAGGCGGAAGGCTCGCGGCTCGAAGGACTAGTCACCGCGCCGGGGTCGCATTTGTGCCTGTCGGCGACGCACCCTGCGCCGTACGGTGACGGCCATGATCCGAGCGGGAACTCCGAGGTCCACGAGGCCACCACACGTGGCGCTCACACGGTCCGCAGCCGCGAGCCTCGCCTGCACGGTCGTGGCCGCCTTCGTAGTCCTCTCGGCACCCGCCCCTGCGCGTGCCGAGGCTCCCTCGACCTTCGAGCTCTCGTCATTCGTCGCCGAGGTGTCGGGGTCGGTGATCGTGGGAGGCACGAGGACGGTGACCGTCACGAATCCGAACGACGACGCGGTCGAGGCGTCCGTTGCGCTCGGCGAGGCACCGTGTGACTGCGTCGAGGACCGGGTGACGGCCTCCGCCGGAATCGTCGCCGGTGGCCGATGGGACGTCGGGTCCCTGGCACCCGGTGAGTCTGCGACCCTCACCCTGACCTACGCCATCGGGTCCGAAACCGCCTCGGCGATAGTGCTCCCCCTCCACGCCGACCCGGGCGGGACGGACCTTGCATGGTGGCCGACGGTGAGCGCGTTGATCGCCGCGATCGCGACGGCAGCGCCGATGGTGTACGCCCCTTCAGTCGGACGTGCGTTCCGGCCCGGCCGGCACCGTCACCGTCACGCCGTGGCCGCCTGAGCGGGCGGCCGACGCGGTTCGGTATCCGAACCAGAGCAGGGTGATGCCCGCCGCGAGCGAGACGGCGAGCGCGGAGGACTCCCCGACCGCCGTCAGCGATCCACCGATCGCCGGGGCAAGCGTGCCCGCCACGATGAGGAGGTTGCCCCGTGCGAGGGGGCGGTTCGATGCCCGCACGCGCACCGCGGTGGACAGGGCGAGCACGATCACGACGATGGAGCCCACCGATCCCGAGACCGCTGCGAAGACCCTCGGCCCCGGAAGCGTGAGGGCGTCGATCGCGAAGGTGAAGTCGAAGATCTCGCTGCCGTGCGGAATGCCCTCTGCGGGAAGCGGATTGGCGAAGCCGGCCAGGAAGGTGGCGAAGAAGCCGAACACCAGCCACAGGGAGACCACTCGCACCACTCCCCGCCCCATCCTCTCGGATGCGAGCGCGACGGATCCGGCGGCGAGCAACGAGATGTTCGCGATCGCCCCGAGGTAGTAGAAGGACCGGAAGCTGAATGACGTCCAGCCGAACCCGAGGCCGAACACCAGCGCCCACGTCGCGCCGGCATAGGCCACGAAGGCCGCCGTCCAGATCTCGGCATGCAGGCGGGGCCGGTCGCGGTAGGAGGCGAAGAGCTCCCGGGCGAACCACGACGCGATCGACGCACCGATGATGGCGAGCACCAGATCCACGTCGGGGAGGGTAGACCCGGGACGAGGATCGGCGTTCGCCCTGCCATTCCCAGCGTCGCCACAGCCCTCCGCTCCCCTAGTGTGACGGCATGACGACGACCGCGTTCGCCTCGACGAACCTCGGCTTCGCCTACGGCAAGATCGCCGCCCTGCACACGCTCGACCTGGACGTGCCGGAGGGCCGCATCGGGCTCGTGGGTGCGAACGGGGCGGGCAAGTCGACCCTCATCAAGATCCTCCTCGGCATCCTCACCCCCACGACCGGTTCGGCATCCGTGCTCGGTATGGGAACGACGTCCCAGACGATCGGCATCCGCGGTGTCGTCGGCTACATGCCGGAGGGGTCGTGCCTCCCCCTCGACCAGACCGCAGCGGACTTCATGGTCTACGCCGCGGGCACGGCAGGGCTCCCTCCGAGGGCGGCGCGCCAACGTGCGTCGGACGTCCTGACCCTCGTCGGGCTCGCCGAGGAGCGGTTCCGATACCTCGGCGACTTCTCGACGGGTATGAAGCAACGGGCCAAGCTCGCCCAGGCGATCGTGCACGACCCGAAGCTCGTGTTCCTCGACGAACCGACCGCGGGCCTCGATCCGAGCGGTCGAGAGGAGATGCTCGACCTCATCGCCAGGCTCGGCACCTTCGGGATCGACGTCGTGGTGTCCTCCCACGTCCTTCGCGACATCGAGCGAACCTGCGACTGGGTCGTGATGCTCGACGAGGGCACCCTCCTGTATGCGGGACCGCTCGGAGGTGACGTCGTCGAGGGCGCCGTGCGCCTCGAGGTCAACGGCGACCCGGAGCGGATCAGGGCTGCCCTCGTCGGCTCGGGCGCGGCCGTGGAGGTCGCCGGGAGGACGATGACGGTCGCTCACCCGTCTGCCGACGTCTTCGACCTGATCAGGGACACCTCCGCGACGACGGGGACGAGCATTCGACGCCTCGATGCCGGAGGTGCGACCCTCGAGGAGATGTTCCTCCGGAGGGGGCAGCTCCGATGAGCGACAGCACCGGCGCCGTCTACGACCTCGGCTACACGCCGTACGAGGGCGAGCGGCGCGGCCGATCAGGGGCCCGGAGGACGGTCTTCGGCGACGGCGTGCGCAGGGTGCTCGGCCTCAGGAGGAAGGCTCGCCGCAAGGTGCTGCCGTGGTCACTCCTCGTCATCGCCGTGCTCCCGCCGATCGCCTTCGTGGGGATCTCGTTCTTCATCCCCGCGGACGTGTCGTCCGCGTTCGACCCGAGCCAGCAGCATGCCGAGTTCTTCTCGCTCGGCGGCACGATCGTGCTCCTGTTCACCGCACTCGCCGCCCCCGAGCTGCTGATCCCCGACCGTCGGGACGGCGTCCTCTCGATGTTGTCGTCGAGGCCCATGACCTCGAACGACTACCTCGGTGCACGGTTCGCGAGCCTCCTCGCGATCGTGGCGGGGTTCCTCCTGGTGCCCCAGTTCATCCTCTACGTGGGCCAGGCGGCGACCAACCCCGACGGGGTCCTGGACGGCTTCGTGGACGGGGCAGGCGCCATCCCGAAGATCCTCCTCGTCGGGGCCATCTACGTGGTCGCCTACGTCCCCCTCGGCTTCGTCGTGGCCTCGCTGTCGAATCGCAAGGCCATCGCTGCGAGCGTGTACCTCGCGATCATGATCGGCCTGACGGGGATCGCCGAGGCGATCGTCCAGAACGCCACCGTCGCAGGGAGCCGATGGGTGGCGTTGATGGCGCCGATCAACACGGCCGACGCCGCGAATGCGTGGGTCTTCGACCAGCCGAACCCCGACTCCCTCCTCGCGGCGGCTGACATCAGCCCGACGTGGGGCGTCATCGCCCTCATCGTGATGGGCGCCATCGCGGTGGCGTTCTCGGTGAATCGGTACCGGAGGCTCATGTGACGTCCGACCCGGCCTTCGTCGCGAACGCGACCATCGAGGTCGCCCAGGTGTCCAAGTGGTTCGGGCAGAAGGTGGCGGTCTCGAACCTGTCGTGCTCGTTCGGACCCGGCGTGACCGGCCTCCTCGGACCGAACGGAGCGGGCAAGACGACCCTCCTCCGCATGATCACCGGCCTCACAGGACCCTCGGACGGCACGATCCGCGTCCTCGGGAGCGATCCCCGACGCGACCACGCCGTCTTCCGATCGGTCTCACTCGTACCGGATGAGGACGCCGTGTACACGGAGATGACGGGACGGCGCTTCGTGCGATACGCCGCACAGCTCGCCGAGGCGGATGCCGACGCCGGGACCGTTGACGCCGCGATCGACGCCGTGGCGATGCGCGACGCCGCCGATCGGGACATCGGCGGATACTCCAAGGGCATGCGGCAGCGCATCAAGGTCGCAGCGGCGCTCGTGTCGCGACCCGATGTGTTGATCCTCGACGAGCCCCTCAACGGGACCGACCCGGTCCAGCGCGCCCACCTGATCGGCCTGTTCAGGGAACTCGGTGCGGACGGCAAGACGATCGTCGTGTCGTCGCACGTCCTCGAGGAGGTCGAACGGGTGTCGACCCGGGTCCTCGCGATCGTCGATGGCAGGCTCGCGGCTGCGGGCTCCGTCGATGCCATCAGGGCGGCCATGAACGACAAGCCATACGTGGTGCAGATCGCCACCGACAAGCCGCGCGAGCTCGGGGCGGCCCTCTTCCGTGCGAATGCCGTGTTCAGCGTCGAGGCCCTCGAGGGCGCCGTCGTCGTGCGCACGACCGACATCGTCGGGCTCGGCGCCGAGGCGCCCGAGCGAGCCTCCGGGATCGGGGCGCGGCTGACGGCATTCCTTCCGCAGGACGAATCGCTCGAGAGCGTGTTCCGATACCTGGTGGAACGTCGATGAGCGCCGCCCTCGCCGTCCTCACCGCATCCGTCAGGCAGGCGCTCCCGCTCAAGCGTTCGATCATGCTCGTCGTGCTCGAGGTCGCGCCCGCGGTCATCTACCTGTTCGCCACGAGCAGCCGCACCCCGACGGCCGGATTCCGGGGGGTCGTCGAGATCGGGCTGTCGGTCTACTTCGCCCTCGTGGTGCCGGTGGTGGCGATCGTCACGGCCGCGGGCTCGCTCGGGAACGAGCGCAGGGACCTGACGCTCAGCTTCATCGCCCTGCGGCCGATGCCTCGCGTGCTGCTGGCGGCCGCCAAGCTCGGATCGGCGTTCCTCGCAGCATGGGTGCTCAACCTCGTCGGCGCGATCGCACTCGGTGCGACGCACGTCGCGAGGTACGGCGACGGCGAGGTCGTCGTCGGGCTCGTCGCGGGAAGTGCCGCAGCCACCCTCGCCTACGTGTCGGTCTACGTCCCCCTCGGATTCCTCACCGACAGGGCCGTCATCATCGGCATGGCCTACCTGCTGGTGTTCGAGAACGGCGTCGTGTTCGCCCTCTCGGGGCTCGCCTACCTCTCACCGTGGCGGCTCGGCGTCACCGTGTTCACCGGGGTGGTGCCCGAAGCGAGGCCGATCGTCATCGACGCCATCGGCGACCTGGCGAGTGGTCGGGCGGGCGTCGCCGTCGTCGTGTACCTCGCGGCGGGTCTCGCGCTCACGACCTGGCTCCTCGCCAGGAGAGACCTCGCCTGAGCCCGATACAGGGTCCACCGCGGAGCGGGCGTTAGCGTGGCGGCGTGACGTCCGCGCTCAATCGGCTCCGCCGAGGGGACATCGGCGCCGCGGCGATCATCGTGGCGGCCGGAATCCTCCTCAGCCGCTTCCTCGGCATCATCCGCGACATCGTCTTCGCGGCCATGCTGGGCTCGACGGGGGTGACGGACGTCTACGTGGCGGCGTTCAGGATCCCGGACTACGCCAACTACCTGCTCGCGGGCGGCTTCCTCACCATCACCTTCATCCCCATCTTCTCGAAGTACCTCGCTGACGGGGACGAGGAAGGCGGGTGGGGGGCGTTCACCGCGATCCTGCGATGGCTCGCACTGGGGATCACGCTGGTCATCGTCGCAGCGTGGATCGTGACCCCGGCAGTCATCGGCGCCCTCTACCCGGACTTCACAGCGGACCAGGTGGCACGCACCGTCGACCTCACACGGATCATCCTCCCCGCACAGTTCGCCTTCGTGGTCGGTGCGCTGTTCGCGGCCGTCCAGTATGCGAAGGGCGTCTTCACGATCCCGACGCTCGCCCCGATCCTGTACAACGTCGGCATCATCGCCGGAGGCGTCGCGTGGGCACTCGCCGTGGGCGAACCCGACCCTGCGGGTTTCATCTGGGGAGCCCTCATCGGGGCCTTCGTCGGAAACCTCGCCCTCCAGGTGTGGGGGGCACGCAGGGTCGGCATGCACATCGATCTGGCGGCGTCGTGGCGGAACCCTGCCGTGAAGGCGTACGTGCTGATCTCGCTTCCCCTGATGATCGGTCAATCCGTCGTCGCCCTCGACGAGGTCTTCATGTCCGTCTTCGGGGCGATGGTCGGCGAGGGTGCCCAAACCGACCTCCAGTATGCGAGGCGCACGATGTTCGTCCCCATCGGCATCATCGCCCAGGCGGCGGCCGTGGCCACCTATCCGACCCTGGCCAGGCTGTTCGCCGAGGGCAACCGCAAGGGTCTCCTGCGCACCGTGAACCGATCGATGACGTGGGTCCTCGTCCTGTCGGTGGGCGCCGCAGGGGCCATGGCGGCGATGGCGATGCCGATCGTCCGCGTGCTGTTCGAACGGTCGGCCTTCACGGCGGAGGACACCGAGGCCGTCGCATCCGCCCTGTTCGTGTACGCCTTCGCGATCCCGATCTGGGGCGCCCTCCAGATCATCACGCGCGCCTTCTACGCCAAGCGCGAGATGTGGACCCCGGTCATCGTCGGCACCGCGGTGACCGCCGTGGCCATCCCGACCTACTTCGGGCTCGAGTCGGTGCTCGGGCTGAGGGGTGTGGCGCTCGCATCGGTGCTGACCCTCGCCCTCTATACGATCATCCTCGGCGGGATCTGGTACCGGCCGCAGGACGCGAGGACGGGACTGGGCAGGGTCGTCGACAGCGTTGGACGATCGATCCCGATCGTCGTTCCGGCATCGCTGGTGGCGGGCACCGTGTCGTGGGCCATCGCCACGGGCATCTCAGGCGCGACGTGGCTCGCGGCCCTCATCGCGTTGGGGGTGGGCACCGCCGTGTACGCAGGTGCCGCCCTCGGCATCGGGGGCGCGCTGTATGACTGGTTGGCGAGGCGACGGCGCTCCCTCGACGGCGGTCAGCTCGGCGGGTAGAGCCCCACCGTGGCGGACTCGGACGTCTGCCAGAACACGGCGGCCACCTCGTCGACGAGGTCCACCATCGCCATGGACACGGCAGGGTCCATGGACTTCTTCGCATCGCCCGCCGACTTGATCGCACGCCAGAACAGGTCGTGGAGGTCGGGGAACTGCTCGAGGTGGTGTGGCTTGAAGAAGTCGGTCCACAACACCGAGAGGTGATGCTTCACGAGCTCCGCCTGTGCCTCCTTGACCATGATGCACCGGGTTCGGAAGGCGTCGTCATCGGAGGCCTGGTACTTCTCGGCCGCCTTGACACACGACATGGCGTCGATCTTCGCCTGGGCCGGGTCGTACACGCCGCAGAACAGGTCGCAGTGTGCGTGTGCCTCGTGGCGGGGTTGCAGGAGTCGCTCGATCACCTTCACGGTTCCTCCAGGGTCGGGTGCGCCTTCCACCCTACCGACGGCTGTAACGATCCGCGACGACGCGATGTCCGAATCCACGGGTCGGACCGTTGAGGGAGGCTGCATGCGCAGGCGTCGGATCGTCGCCGGTGCCGTCGGCGTGGCACTCGTCGCCATCGCCGCGCTGCGAGGTGTCACACGGAGATTCGCGATCAGGGAGTCGTCGATGTCGCCCGCACTCGAGGAAGGCGACTGGGTGATCGCCCGTCGCCTCACGGGCGTGCCCGAACGCGGCGCCGTCGTCGTGTTCGACGACCCGACGGGCTCGGGGATGCACCTCGTCAAACGGGTCATCGGGCTCCCGGGCGAGCATGTCGGCATCGAGGGCGGACGGGTCACCATCAACGGGGCGCTGCTCGCCGACCGATGGGCGTCAGGCGTCACGGGACCGGACGGATCGTGGGACATCCCGCAGGACCGCGTCTGGCTCCTGGGCGACAACAGGGCACTGTCGGCCTCCGACGGCCGCGTCATCGGGCCGACTCCACTCGAGGAGATCCACTGGCTGGTGCTCGCCAGGTACTGGCCGACCGACAGGGCGGGCGCCATCGCATGACCATCATCGTCACAGGTGCTTGGTCGCCTCCCTGAGCGTCAGCGGCGCCATCTGGTCACCGTGGGCCTCGGCGAACGCGCGCACCCATCCGGGATCGGTGCGGGCGAAGTCCCTCAGGGCCCACCCCATGGCCTTGCGGATGAAGAATCGGTCATCGGAGAGGTTCGTACGACACGCAAGGGACAGGAGATCCACGTCCGTGTCGCCCTTGTGCCCGACCTGGCAGATGATGGCGCAGCGGCGCAGCCACATGTCCCCATCGTCGATCCAGCCGCGCACCACCGGCGTGACCCCGGCTCGGTCCTTCGAGAGCGCCCTGCCGACGAGCTTCGTCGACGCCTCGTCGACCAGATCCCACCAGGCTCCCCTGACGATGAGGTCGCGGTACACCGGCATCGATTCCACGTCCACGTAGCGATCGAACGACTTCGCATAGCCGAGGGCGAGGTACTTCTCCTCACGATGCTCGAGGCCGAAGAGCTCCTCGACGCGGGCCTCGTAGTCGGAGCGTCCCTCGGGTGGGAACCTGCGGACCAGCTCCGCGAGGATCGGCTGGCGCAGCGGCTTGGGCACGCCGTAGAACGGCATGTCGGTCTTCATGTAGGCCGCCATCGCCGCAGCCCTCTCCGGATCGGCGACCGCACGAAGAGCCTCACCAACGAATGACTTCGCTGTGCGAACGGGCATCCTGACGCCGAACCTCGGGCCTCTGACGCTACCTTCGTGCCGATGACGGATCAACGGGCAACGCGGCGCACCGAGAACATCGGCACGGGCTTCATCGTGGTGGCCACCGCCGTCGGTGCCCTGGAGGTGCTCGCGTTCCAGGCGCTCGCAAGTCGCAGCCTCGGCACCGACGCGTTCGCTCCGATCGCCGTCCTGTGGACCCTGACGTTCCTCGTCTACACGGTGCTCCAGTTGCCGGCGGAACAGCACCTCACGCGGGCGCTGGTGGTGACCCGGCGGGGATCCGATATCGCGCGGGTCCGCAGGGACATGCTCGCGGCGTTCGGCCTCGCATTCGTCATCGGCGTCGGCTTCGTCCTCATCACCCTCGACCGGTTCTTCGAAGGTGACGGCCGATTCGTCGTCGTGGCTGCGGGCATCATGGTCTCGCGCTCGATCATGGCAACGGCTCGCGGCACGGTGGCCGGACATCGCAGGTTCGCCGCGTATGGGGCGACCATCGCGCTCGAAGGTGGCGCCCTCGTGCTCGGTGGCATCGCAGCTGCCGTGCTCGGCGCCCCGGCCCTCGGATTCACCGTCGTGATGGCCCTCGCGCCACTGGCGTCATTGGCTGCACGGCCGTTCTCTTCGGTGGAGGGCACGGCCGACCTCCCCGAGATGGATGCACAACCGGGCTCCTTCCTCGCGTGGCTCATCGTCGCAACGGCGGCGAGCCAGTTGATCATCGTGGGCGGTCCGATCGCCGTGAGCTTCATCGGCGGCACCGCGGCGGCCGTCAGCATCTTCTTCACCTCCTTCGCCCTCCTGCGAGGCCCCGTCACGTCGGCGTACAACCTCGTCGCCCGCGTGCTCCCCGACTTCACCTCCCTCGCGCACGGTGACGATCCGAGGGCGCTGTGGGCGTGGGGCCCACGCATCACCCTCGCGGCGGCCGGAGTGGCGGTCCTCGGCGCGCTCGGATCAGGGCTGCTGCTGCGGCCCCTCATCGAGGTCGTCTACGGGGCGGATTTCGTGCCCCCGCGACTGGCGGCGATCCTCGGCGGGCTCGGCGTGGGACTCGGTCTGGGCGCGCTCTTCGCGACACAGATCTACTCGGCGACGGCGAAGGGCAGGATCCTCGCCGCGGGGTGGCTCGTCGGCCTGGTCGCATCGGTGCTCGTGCTCGTCCTCTCATCGCTCGATCCGATCGATCGCACGGCACTGGCGTTCGCCGTCGGCGAAGGCGTCGGCCTCGGCATCCTCGGCCTCTGCGTTCCCCTCATCGTGCTCAGATCGCGACACTGACTTCACGGAGCGTGAACCTATGCTCCCCGCCATGTCCCGACACCTCCCACGAGTCACCCTCGGATTCGTCGCGATCGCGCTGGTCGCGGCCGCCTGTTCATCGCAGTCCGGCGACGAGTCCACGACCACCACGAGCACGACCCTCGCCCCCCTCACGACGATCGCCGAGCCGAGCACGACCACGACGGCGCCCCCCGAGACGACCACCACGACCGACGACCCCTCCGATGGGGTGTCGAATGCCATCAACGGGCTCCCCGCCGATGAGGCGTCGATCGACCGCCGCGTCGTCGCCGTCAAGATCGACAACCACGCCAACGCCAGACCCCAGTCCGGCCTCGAGGTGGCGGACGCCGTGTACGAGGTGCTGGTCGAGGGAGGCCTGACCCGGTTCATCGCCCTCTTCCACCAGAGCGACCTCGACGTCGTCGGTCCGAACCGATCGGGTCGGCCCACGGATGCGAAGCTCATCGCCGCCCTCGCCGGCGCCCCGTTCCAGGTATCGGGCGCCCAGGACTGGGTCCAGCGGATCTTCGCTCAGGACGACGTCAACATCGTCTACGACAACGGCGTCACGACCTACCGCGTGTCGAAGCGCCGCGCGCCCCACAACCTCTACACGTCGACCCTCGCGATCCGCCAATGGGCCGACGATCAGGGCTGGCCGGATGAGAACCCCGGGAATCTCTTCGCCTTCGGTGAACCGACCGCAGGCGAGGCTCCCGCCGAGAAGGTGGTGGTGACCTTCTCCGGCTCACCGCCGTCGTCATGGGAATGGGACGGCGATCAGTACCTACGGTTCCAGGGCTCCGAAGCCCACATGTGGGTGAACGAGGCAGGTGAGACCGGCCAGCTCGGCTTCGACACCGTGGTCATCCTGAAGGTCCGCGAGTTCATCACCTCCAGTCCCACCGGTTCCGGCACGTCGCTGCCCACCGCGGACTCCCTCGGCTCCGGCGATGCCCTGGTCTTCACCAACGGCCAGGTGATCGAGGGCACGTGGGAACGGGAGGAGATGACCGATCCCTTCACGCTCCTCGACAGCGACGGCGACGAGATCGTGATCGCACCGGGCCGCCTGTGGATGGCCCTCGTCCCCAACGACGAGCCCGTCACCTGGGAATGACCGTGTGACGTCGGCGTCCGAGATCGCGTCCTCGGTCCGCACCGGCAGGATCTCCGCCGTCGAGGTCGTCAGCGCCGCCATCGAATCGGCTGAGGCGTCGCAGGCCGACCTGAACGCCTTCACGCTCCTGGACACGTCGGGGGCAATGCACCGCGCGGAAGCCATCGACCGACTCGTCGAGGCCGGGAGGGACCCGGGGCCGCTCGCCGGGGTCCCCGTCGGGCTCAAGGACCTGATCGACGACGCCGGCCTGCCGAATACGAAGGGGGCGGCGTTCCCCACGGAGCTGGCGCACCACTCGGCGACCGTGGTGCGTCGCCTGGGCTCGGCGGGAGCCGTCATCATCGGCCGCACGGGCCTCCACGAGTTCGCGTTCGGATTCACCTCGGAGAACCCGTGGTTCGGGCCCGTGCGCAATCCCTGGGATACCTCGACGTCTGCGGGCGGGTCCTCTGGGGGATCCGGGGCCGTCGTAGCGGCAGGTGTCGTCCCGATCGGCATCGGCACCGATACCGGGGGCTCGGTGCGCGTCCCTGCGGCGATGTGCGGGGTATTCGGTCTGAAGGTCACCCACGGCAGGATTCCCCTGTCGGGTGTCTTCCCGCTCGTCCCCTCACTCGACACGGTCGGGCCCCTCGCCAGGACGGTCGAGGACCTCGCGCTCGCCTACCTCGCAATGGCGGGCGACGATCGAAGCGATCCATGGAGTCAACCCGTTGCGGTCACTGCGCCGTCACCGCGCGGCCTCGAGGGGATTCGCCTCGGGGTCGTCGCCGAGTGGCTGGTGCCTCCGATGTCGGAGGCGGTGCGTGCGGGCCTCGAACGATTCATCGCACTCGCCACGGACGCGGGAGCGACGCTCGAACGCCTCGACGTCCCGGCCCTCGCACCGCCGGTCGAGGTGGCGAGGGCGATCGGCCCCGAGATCGTTCGCCTCCATGGCCAGAGGCTCGCGGAGCATCCGGGTCGTTACGGCCCCGATGTCGCCGCGCGCATCGCGGAGTGCAGACACGCCACGGCCGACGACATCATCACAGCGGAACGGTGGGCCTCTGGCGCACGGGCGGAGATCGCACGCCTGTCCATCGAGGGGTTCGACGCCCTCGTCGCCCCGACCGTCGGCGTCCTCTCGAAGACCATCGGAGTCGACACGGTCATGGTGGCAGGGGGCTCGGTCCAGCATCGGGAGGCGCTGGCACGCTTCACTGCCCCCATCAACCGCATCCGGGTGCCCGCCATCGCCGCTCCCGTCGCGGGGACACCACACCAGGGCGTGTCCGTGCAGCTCGTGGGGCCGATGTGGTCGGAGGCCTCGTTGCTGGCGGTCGCCGCATCCCTCGAATCGGCGGGCGTCCTGAAAGCGGGGGAACCTCCCGTATCCTTCCCCGGCGCGCGCCGATGAGACCGGCGATGGAGCCTCGGCCGAATATGCTCAGGCCGAAGGCCACGTCGACACCAGAGGACGTCGCCGCCACACGACATACGCGCCGGGTGAAGACGACCGGCGACCACGATCAGGAGCCAAACACACCGTGTCCGACGAGACCCTGACCAAGGAACGGCCCGCGCCGGAGCAGATCGACGAGGTGGTGATCCGCTTCGCCGGGGACTCCGGTGACGGCATGCAGCTGGCAGGCACCCAGTTCACCGCCTCATCGGCGCTGTTCGGGAACGACCTCGCCACCCTCCCCAACTTCCCTGCAGAGATCCGGGCTCCGCAAGGGACGATCGGCGGCGTCTCATCGTTCCAGGTCCACATCGCCGACTGGGACATCCTCACGCCGGGCGACAGCCCCGATTGCCTCGTGGCGATGAATCCCGCCGCCCTCAAGGCGAACCTCCACGACCTCGTCAAGGGCGGGCTGCTGATCGTCAACACCGATGCGTTCGAGGAGCGCAACTTCGCCAAGGCCGGCTACGACACCAACCCGCTCGAGGATGGCTCACTCGACGCCTACCAGGTGATCAAGGCCCCGATGGAGGAGCTGACGAAGGAGGCCGTCAAGGACTCGGGCGTGACCGGCCGAGCCACGCTGCGATCGAAGAACTTCTTCGCCCTCGGCCTCATGTCATGGATCTACACACGCCCACTCGACCCAGTGGTCGAGTGGATCACGTCGAAGTTCGGAGACGACACCCCCGTCGGCAAGGCCAACCTCATGGCGCTGCGGGCCGGCTACAACTTCGGCATCACGATCGAGGCGCTCCACCACACCTACGAGATCCAACCGGCCAAGCTGCCCCCCGGCGAGTACACGAACGTCGTGGGGAACACCGCAACGGCGTGGGGCCTCATCGCGGCGTCCGAGAAGGCCCAGCTCCCGCTGTACCTCGGCTCGTACCCCATCACGCCCGCCTCGACGATCCTCGAGGAGCTGGCACGGCACAAGAACTTCGGTGTCAAGACGTTCCAGGCCGAGGACGAGATCGCCGGTATCGGCTCCGCCCTCGGTGCCGCCTTCACCGGACGGCTCGCCGTGACCTCGACCTCGGGACCGGGCCTCGCCCTGAAGTCCGAGACCCTGTCGCTGGCCCTCATGATGGAGCTCCCCCTGATCGTCATCGACATCCAGCGGGGCGGTCCGTCGACGGGTCTTCCGACGAAGGTCGAGCAGTCGGACCTGCTGTTCGCCATGTACGGTCGCCATGGCGAGTCACCGCTGCCCATCGTGTCCACCTCCTCGCCGTCGGATGCCTTCGACGCCGCGTTCGAGGCGGCGCGCATCGCGATCAAGTTCATGACGCCGGTGATCCTGCTGACGGACGGGTACATCGCCACGTCGTCCGAACCGTGGAGGCTCCCCGACGTCGACGCCCTTCCCGACATCTCCCGGCCCTTCGCGACCGCGATCGATGGCGAGACCTTCCTTCCGTACCTGCGTGATGAGGGGACGCTCTCGCGCCCATGGGCCATCCCCGGACAGCCCGGTCTCGAACACCGCCTCGGGGGACTCGAGAAGAACGCGCTGACGGGCAACGTGGCCTACGACCCCGACAACCACGAACTCATGACCCAGGTCCGAGCAAGGAAGGTCGCAGGGATCGCGAAGGACATCCCCGAAGCCGAGGTCTACGGCGATGGGGACGATCTGCTCGTCCTCGGATGGGGATCCACGTATGGGGCGATCAGGACGGCCGTCAACCGGGTACGAAAGGCCGGACGAAGCGTGGCCCACGTTCATCTGCGCCACATCAACCCCTTCCCCCAGAACCTCGGCGAGGTCCTGGGACGCTTCGACAGGATCCTCGTGCCGGAGATCAACATGGGCCAGCTCGCACGGCTGATCCGGGCCGAGTACCTCGTCCCGACGATCGGATACAACCGGGTCCAGGGCCTCCCCATCAAGGCCAGGGACATCGAAGCCAAGATCTACGAGATCCTCGACGGAGAGGCAACCGCATGACCGACACGGCACGATACGAGCGGGCGGACTTCCAGACGGACCAGGAAGTGCGGTGGTGCCCCGGATGTGGGGACTACACCATCCTCGCCTCCGTCCAGAGCTTCCTCGCCACACTCGACATCGACAGGGAGAAGCACGTCTTCGTGTCCGGCATCGGGTGTTCGAGTCGGTTCCCCTACTACATGAACACCTACGGGATGCACACCGTCCACGGGAGGGCCCCCGCCATCGCGACCGGGGTCGCCACGGCGAACCCCGACCTCACGGTATGGGTCGTGACCGGGGACGGCGACGGCCTCTCGATCGGGGGCAACCACCTGATCCACGCGCTCCGCCGCAACGTCAACCTCAACATCATCCTGTTCAACAACCAGATCTACGGTCTCACCAAGGGCCAGTTCTCGCCGACGTCCGAGATCGGGAAGCTGACGAAGACCAGTCCGATGGGCTCGATCGACCGTCCGTTCAACCCCGTGAGCCTCGCCCTGGGCGCCGAGGCGTCCTTCGTCGCCCGGACGATCGACATGGACCGCAACCACACGATCGCCATGCTCAAGGCCATGCACGACAACGAGGGCGCGGGCTTCCTGGAGATCTACCAGAACTGCAACGTCTTCAACGACAAGGCCTTCCTCGACCTCACCGACAAGGAGACGAGGGACCAGAACCGGATCTGGCTCGAGGATGGCAAGCCGATCATCTTCGGCGAGCGCGGCGAGTGGGGTGTCCAGGTCGATGCCGAGGGGGCGAGGATCGTCGAGGTCGACGCCGTCGGCCTCCAGAGCATCCACGTCCACGACGCCACGGCACCGAATCCCTCAGCGGCGTTCGCCCTCAGCCGTATCGCACAGGGGCCGTACGGGCCGACGCCGCTCGGCGTGTTCCGCGACGTCGAGAGCCCCAGCTACGGCCACATGATGGAGCGCCAGATCGCGGCAGCACAGGAGAAGCGAGGTCCGGGAGACCTGGCCAAGCTCATCCGGTCACGGGGCACCTGGACCGTCGAAGCGTCCTGATCCGTCGGCCCGCACGCGGAGCTCAGGCGATGCCGGGTGGCGGCGGAGGCGGAGGCTCAGGCGGGGGTGCGGGCGGCTCCTCGTCCTCCTCGATCGGGACCCGGTACGTATGCGTCCACGCCTGCGTCCTCGTGGAGCCGTTCGCATAGGTGATCGCCCGGTACACGGTCGCCCTGCCCCCCTCGGAGGGCGTCACCGCGTCGCCCGACAGCCACGTGGTCACCGTCCGCCCCTCGTTGTTCCCGATCAGCTGCACCGTCACCGAGGTCGCCGTATGGGACGTTCGGATCGTCACGGGGTACACGGTGTCGTTGCGGAACACCACATCGGGTCCCGCCCAACCGAGCGTCGCCTCCCTCACCACGGGGTACCGGCTGAAGTACAGCGAGTGCGGGGTGTGGTCGACGTCCTCGTAGGCGCCGAAGAACACGGCGTTGTACAGCGTGGTGGCGAACTGTGAGGTGCCTCCCCCGATGTTCGCGGGGTGATCGCAGCAGTACACCTTCCCGCCGATGATGGCGCCTGCGGCGACGTAGCCCTTCTCCTCGGTCCGTTGCCCGACATGGGCGTTCAGGCTGAAGATCTCGCCCGGCGCCACGACGGCGCCGTCGGCCATGTCCGCGATCAGGTCGATGTTGACGTTCCTCGCCTGGTTCGCGGGGTGGTACGTCGTGAACTCCGACACGACGAACACGTCCGGCTCAGGGGGCCGATCGCCCCCCGGAAGCACGCCGAACGTCCCTGAGATCGGTGTGAAGCCGGCGTTCCCGTACACGTGGGAGAGGTCCGCCCCTCCCGTGGAGAGTGAGGTGCGGAGGTAGAAGGTCGTGTTCGACGGCCGGTAGAGGCCGAGGGTGTCCGCAGTCGCGCCGGGGACCCACGACCCTGCGATGACCCGATCGCCCGGGTCGCCGTAGGCGAACGCCACCTCGGCGACTCCCGCGGAGAGCTGGTTGCGCAGGTACACGGATCCATCCGACACCCGGCGCAGCCCGAAGCTGTCGACCCCATCGCCATCGAAGTCGCCGACGAACGGCTCATCCGAGGGGTCTCCGAAGACGAAGTCCAGGTCGGCGGCCCCCAGGCCCGCATCTGCGGAACCGAGGGCGTTGATCACGTAGAAGCGCCCGTTCGAGGGCCGGTACAGCGACACGGTGTCACATCCGTCACCGTCGAAATCGCCGGCCAGCGGAACGTCCCCGGGGTCCCCGAAGAAGAAGGACACGTCGGCGATCCCCTGGGAGTTCGCATTGCGGAGGTACACGTACCCGTCCGAACGCCGGTACAGACCGGGCGTGTCGACCCCATCGCAATCCCAGTCCCCCATGAAGGGTGTATCGCCGGGGTTGCCGAAGTAGAACGACGTCGTCGCGCCGTCGGCAGGATCACGCAGATACCAGATGCCCTGTGCCGTGTCGACCACACCCGTCGCGTCGGCGGGTGCGGGCTCGGGCGTCGGCGGGACCGGATCCTCCGCGAGTGCCGGTGTCGTCGCGAGCGTGGCGGCGATCACGATGGCGGTGCACACGGCGGAGACCACCGACCGCGGTGGCGGCACGCGGGAGTAGGTGGACACTCGAACGGGCACGTCGGAACGTTACCCCCATCCCGGGCTCAGGCACGGTCACGATCCCGTTGGAAGATCCCGCTTGGGTGGCAGGGCCGACCTGCCGATATCGGTGGTGACGACCCGATGGGCATGGTTACCCATCGAAGCCAATAGATTTGGGCGCCACGATCATGAGATTCACCGCCAACCGACTCCGTAGACGCGTGGTCGGCATCCTGGTGGCTGTCCCCCTCCTCGGACTCCTCCCGGCTGCCGCGTCCGCCGCGACACCCGCCTCGACGATCACCTTCGAGGGATCGGGGTGGGGCCACGGTGTGGGCATGAGCCAGTACGGGGCCTATGCCCGAGCGCTCGACGGACAATCCCACACCGAGATCCTCCAGGCGTACTACCCGGGCGCCTCCATCGGGACGCTCGGCCAGCCCGGCGTCCCCGATCCGGGCGAGATCGTGACGAACGTCGCCTCCGACATCACCTCCACGACATTGCGGGTGTTCGACGGTCCGGGCACGCCGCGCACCGGGATGGTCGTGACCCGTGGCACGGGCGAGACCGCCACGCTCAACACCGGCGACACCCTCACCATCGTCGACACCACGCCCGAGTACGGCATGCCGAACGGATGTGAGATGACCCTCGTCGCGGCGGGAGCGACGACGGTCTGGGCGGCGGGAACCTGTGACCTGACGGTCCAACTGACCCCGGGAACCACGCAACCCACCAACGTGGTCCAGGCATCGAACTGCCGGCGACCGACCCAGTGCACCTACGGCTATGGCACGTCCTTCAAGGCCGTGGACAACGGGAGCGCGCAACGCACCATCGGTTCCATCACCTACTACGACAAGGTCGGCGGCTCCGGTTGTGCGACCTGCCCCACGTACCCGGGGTTCGACCTCGTCGTCGCCGCATCGCCCGACGACTACACCCGTGGCATCGCCGAGGTGCCGTACTCGTGGGGCATCCTGGCACCCGCCGCGCTGCGCACGCAGGCCATCGCGGCGCGATCGTACGCGGTGTCCCTGGCGCTCAGCACCGACCACCGCACGCCGGGGTGCTTCTGCGACGTGCGCAACGACTCGTCCTACCAGGTGTTCGCAGGGTGGGTCGGGGGGTGGCCCGAGTCGTGGCGCTGGGATCAGGCCGCCGCGGAGACCAACGGACAGGTCGTGACCCATCCCGCCGCCCCCGACGGCCCCGGTGTCGTGCGTGCGTACTACTCGTCGTCGAACGGCGGCGCCACCGAGTGGGTCAAGGAGAAGTGGGGCGGCGATCTGCCCTACCTGACCTCCGTGCCCGACCCGTGGTCCCTGTCACCGGTGAACCCCCGGGCGGCGTGGGCCTTCACCTTCGATGCCGACGCGGTGGTCGACGAGGTCTGGGGCACCTCTGCGGAGTACACGCTCACCGGAGCCGGCGTCATCGCACGCAACGTCTCCGGATCCGCCAAGACGGTCCGTTTCACTGCGACCACCCCTGCCGACACCACGGTGACGAAGGACGTCGCCGTCGGCACGGTGGCCTCGGCGTTCGGTCTGTACAGCTGGTACTTCGACATCGACGCCTCGAACCTCGACGTCCCGCCTCCCCCTGACGCCGACACCGTGGCGGTCCAGGACCCGAGGACGGGCATCTGGACGCTGCGCGATCGGCTCGGGTCGACCACCTCCTTCTACTTCGGCAACCCGAAGGACATCCCGTTCATCGGCGACTGGGACGGCGACGGCGTCCAGACGGTCGGGCTCTACCGTGAGAGCACGGGCTACCTCTTCCTGCGCAACTCCAACACCCAGGGGATCGCGGACATCGAGATCTACTTCGGCGACCCCGGCGATCTCCCCATCGCAGGTGACTGGGACGGCAATGGCACCGACACCGTCGGGGTCTACCGCCGCAGCGAGGGCATGTTCTACCTGAGGAACTCGAACACCCAGGGCGTCGGCGACGTGGCCATCTCTTTCGGGGATCCGGGTGACGTACCCCTTGCGGGCGATTGGAACGGCGATGGCATCGACACGATCGGCGTCTACCGCCCGTCGACGCGCACGGTGTACCTCGTCAACGACCTCGCACGACGTGTCGCGGACGTGACCTTCGCCTACTCGGGTGCCGTATCAGGCGATCGCATCGTCGTCGGCGACTGGAACGACGACGGCATCGACACCGTCGGCGTGTTCCGCCCATCCACGGCGATGTGGTACCTGCGCGACTCCTTCACACAGAGCTCGGCAAACGACTCCTTCGAGTTCGGTGACACCTGGATGAATCCCATTGCGGGATACTGGGGCTCCTGACCACCGAGGGGCGCCCATGGAGACGACGTCCGTCGTCATCGTCACGCACCAGTCCGAGGCGTTCATCGCAGAGGTCCTCGATGCCCTCATCCGGGACCCCGATGGTCCGGACGAGATCATCGTCGTCGACTCCGCGTCGACGGACCGGACCCGTGACATCCTCGCCACGTACGACATCGGGGTCATCGCCCTCGACGAGAACGTGGGGTTCGTCGCAGCGTGCCACGCCGGCGCCGACCTCGCGTCCGGTTCGACCCTCGTCCTCCTCGGCCACGACACCGTCCCCGAGCAGGGATGGCTCCCCCCGCTCGCCGAGGCGGCACGGGCCGATGGCATCGGCGCCGCGATGGCGACCCTCGTCGACGCCGCGTCGCCGCACCTGTTCAACTCGTCGGGGGGGCACCTGACCTACGTCGGCCTCGCCTGGCTGAGCGGGCTCGGGGAGACGGTCCCGGAGGTCGAGCCCGATCTGGTGGATGTCGCTTTCCCCTCAGGAGGGGCGATGGCCATCCGTGCCGACACCTGGCGCAGGTTCGACGGGTTCCGCAGGAGCCTGTTCATGTACCAGGAGGACACCGATCTGGGATGGAGGCTGCGACTCGCCGGCCTGAGGGTCGTGCGGGCCACGAGATCACGTGTCCGTCACCGGTACGAGTTCGGCCGGTCACGCGACAAGATGTACCACCTGGAACGCAACAGGTGGATGCTCCTGCTGAGCAACTACGAGCCCGCGACCGTTGCCATCCTCATGCCTGCCTTCCTCGCGGCTGATCTCGGTGTGTGGTGGATCGCGCTGCGCGATGGATGGTTCCGCCAGAAGCTCAGGGCCGACCTCGACGTCCTCGGACATCGCCGCCAGTGGCGCACCGAGCGCGCCCTGACGAGGGCCACTCGCAGGATCGGCGACGCCGCGATGCTCGAGACGATGGAGACGAACGTGTCGACGGCCCGACAGGTGGCCGTCCCGAGGGGAACCTCACTCGTCGACGGGTTCCTCACCGGCTACCTGCGGGCCGTCCTGCCCATCATCCGTCGCCTCGACAGGCGTCGCTCGCCGTCCACCTGAGCCGAGCGCGACGGCCTCGGCGAGGTCGCGGAGCTTCTCCTCGATCCTCGAGACGGCCACGGACAACTGGAGCTGCACGCCGAGGATCACGAGGACGGCGATGAGGAACACCGTCGTCGTTCCCGATTGGATCCCGAGTGCATCCGACAGGCGGTCGAGGAGCGGCCTGAAGACGGCGAGGAGCACCATGCCGACGGCCACGAGCATCCATGTGATCGCGAATCGCTCCTTGAGCCTTCCCCTCCGTACGAGCACGACCACGAGGACGAGCGCCCCGACGGCGATCGCGATCGTCAGTGCGGCGACGGCTGGACTCATCGGCCCATCCTCTGCGGCTTGCCCGCCATCGAGCGCGACCGCGAGGCGGGCGAGGTGGCCGCCGGCGGACAGCGTGGGCGTCGCGTTCCCGGCGCTGCGCTGGTGCATCGGGACGGGGACCTGAGCGATGGTGGCGCCGTTGGCGTGCGCCTGGATCAGGGCCTCGACCGTGTCACCGAGGTACTCGGCCGGGTAGTGGTCCGCGAACACGCCGAGGAGGGGCTGGGACACCACCTTGAAACCCGAGGTGACGTCATCGAGGGGGACGCCCACCTTCCTCGACACGAGGGCGGCGACCATCCGCATCGCCGTCCTGCGATGCCCCGAGGTGTCATAGCCGTCAGCGAAACGGGAGCCGATGACGAGGTCGACCCCGGTGTCGGCCTCGGCGATGAGGACCGGGATCGCCTCCGGCGGGTGCTGGAGGTCCGCGTCGACCTGGACCACCCGGGCATAGCCGTGATCGACGGCGTATCGGAAGCCGGTCCGCATCGCGCCCCCCACGCCGATGTTGATCGGGAGCGACACGACGTGTGCCCCGGCGTCGTGCGCACGCGCCGCGGTGGCGTCTGCGGAGCCATCGTCGACGACGAGCACGGGGAACCCGAGGGCCCGCACACGGCGAACCACCTCTCCGACGGTGTGCTCCTCCTCGTGGGCGGGCACGACGACGAGGGTGCGGAAGTCGGCCATCGCCCAGACTGTACCGCTGCGTCGCTCGATGGCCCTCCCGGGTTCGGGCTATGGGATCGCGTGGACCACCGTGCCGAGGTCGGCCCACTCGAACAGCGCTGCGGCCTTGTGGTCGGCCTGGCGCACGCAGCCGCCGGAGCGGAAGTACCCGAGCTCGTCCTCGGTCTGCATGGGCTGGCCGTTCGAGTACCTCGGGATCGAGTGGAACCCGTAGGACCATTGGTTGCCCCACGTGCCCGGTCGGACGAAGCGCACCATGTGCTTCATGGTGATGCCGCCGTACGGCGCCCACACGTTCACGGACTTCGAGAAGACGCTGTAGGTGCCGACGTACGGGATGCCCTTGCGGCCCGAGACGGGGTAGGTGTCCACGAGGTTCTCGTTCCCGTCGATGAGCCACACCCGCTGCTGGGAGTTCGAGTAGATGATCCTCTTGCCGGACCCGACCTGGGGGTACGGCGGCGGCCTCGGCGGTTCCTCGTCGCCACCCGGAAGTGCACCGAACTCGCCCGCGAGCGCGGTCATGTGCGGGGAGCCGTACTCGAACGCACCGGCGTCGGGAAGCTCGAACACCGCGCCCGTCGTGCTGAAGGAGGCCACCGTCCCGGGCGCAGGCCAGGCACCGAGGAGCGGCCGCTTCCAGTCCGGCACGGCCACGGTCGCGTCGGCGATGCCGTCGAGATCGTGGTTGACGTGGAGCGTGCCGGTCGAACGGCGGTACACGCTCACCGTGTCCCGACCGTCACCGTCGGTGTCACCGACCACTGGTGTGTCGCCCCGGTCACCGAGCGGATACGACAACGTGGACGCACCGAGTCCGGCGCCGTTCGCCCCGAGCGCATCGATGATGTGGACGGTGGTCGTGGACGGCCGATAGATCGACACCGAATCGCACCCGTCACCATCGAAGTCGCCCACGATCGGGACGTCGCCGGGATTGCCGAAGTAGAACTCCCGATCTGCCGTTCCCTGGGTGTTCGAGTTGCGTAGATAGACGAAACCGTCGGACCGGCGGTACAGCCCGGGTGTGTCGACCCCATCGCAGTCCCAGTCGCCCGTGAAGGCAGCGTCGCCCGGGTCGCCGAAGTAGAAGGAGGTGGTCAGGCCGGTCACGTCGTCCCTGAGGTACCAGATCCCCGTGTCACCGTCGAACACGCCGACGTCGTCGCTCGCGAAGGTCGGCGCGGCGAGCATCAGCAGGAAGGCGACCGCGCCGAGGACGATCAGTGAGAGACGGCGTGCCGCCGTCGAACGGGGAGTGCCCAGCATCTGTGCTCCTTCTCCGGCGGGTGACCCTACTAGGCGGATCCCCTCCATTCCCATAGTGGTTCGGTCGGGTGTGCTCATCCGGTCCCTCCTGTGGCGACCAGCACCTGCGCATGGGCGCCGATGACGCCCGACCAGTCGGCCGTGGCCTGTTCGTTCTCGTAGTTGACGTGGATCGTGTTCGTCGATGGCCGGTACACCGCCACCGTGTCATCCCCATCCCCATCCCAATCCCCCGCAAGGATCTGATCCCCAGGATCCCCGAAGAAGAACTCCAGATCCGCCACACCCGTCGACAACCCATTCCGGAAGTACACGAACCCCGTCGACGTCCGATACAACCCCACACTGTCGACACCATCACCATCGAAATCACCCACAAACGGCGTATCCCCCGGATTCCCGAACCCGAACGAATACTCCGCCGCCCCCAACCCCCCACCATCGCCACCCAACTCGTTGATCACATACACCCGAGCCTCAGACGCACGCCACACCGACACAGAGTCCCGACCATCACCATCGAAATCACCCACCAACGGCACATCACCAGGATCCCCGAAGAAGAACTCCCGATCCGCCACCCCCTGCGTATTGGAATCCCTCACATACACGAACCCATCCGACTGCCGATACAACCCAGGCGTCGCCACCCCATCCCCATCCCAATCCCCCATGAACGGCACATCACCAGGATCCCCAAAGAAGAACGACGACACCGACGCTCCCCAGGCCAGCTCGTCCCACAGCCCCCAGGCGCCCCCGCCATCGACCGTCGCGATCGTGTCGCAGGATGCACCCTCGGGACACGCCGGATCGGCGGCAATGGCACCGGGCTCGGCGATGCGCAGTGCGGAGTCGGCATGGGGAGTCGGATTCACGACCACGCCACCCGGCGCGTGGACCTCCCAGTGGAGGTGCGGATAGGCGTTCTCGGCGTTGCCGGAGTCGCCGACCCATCCGACGAGCTGGCCCGCGGCCACCTCGACGCCCGGCAGGATCCCCGGGGCGACCCCCCAGCCGAGTCCGTCGTCGGTGCCGGGGGTGTCGTTGTCGAGGTGGATGTACCACGTCTCCCATCCCCCCGCATGCTCGATGGCGAGGGTGCAGCAGCGATCGGGGTTCAGGTATGTCGGGTCCGACGACCAGTTGACGGACCTGACGACACCTGCGGCGGCGGCCACGACGGGCACGCCCTTGACACCGTAGGTACCGATGTCGACACCCTGATGGGTCCGACCCCCCGATCTCGGGGCACCGTAGGTATCGGTGTAGGCGAAGGTGACACCATCCGTGCCCACGACAGGGAAGATCCAGCTCGGGGCGGGGACGTCGTCGAAGGCCATCACGACGTCTGCCGCGGCGATCTGCGGGAGGCCGTCACCTGCGATGTCCGACGCCGCCGCGCCGGACACGGGCGACACGACCAGCGCGATCGCGAGCAGGCCGACCGCCAGCCCAGAAAGGGTGCGCCGAGTTGCGAACTCCATTCTGAGGACATCGGCGCGCCACGATGCGACCTTGAGACGTCGATGCGAACCGAACGCGCCGCTCAGGAAGCGGTCGAAGCCGGTATCCGGCCTCGTGCACTCGGTGAGGCGCTCGGTGGGGCGCTCAGTGTGTTCGCACGACCCAGGCAGGGGTGCCCACGTGGCCGGTCCAGTCGGCGGTCCCCGCAGCGTTCTCCAGGTTCACATACAACCGACCCGTCGACGGCCGGTACACCGCCACCGTGTCATCCCCATCCCCATCCCAATCCCCCGCAAGGATCTGATCCCCAGGATCCCCGAAGAAGAACTCCAGATCCGCCACACCCGTCGACAACCCATTCCGGAAGTACACGAACCCCGTCGACGTCCGATACAACCCCACACTGTCGACACCATCACCATCGAAATCACCCACAAACGGCGTATCCCCCGGATTCCCGAACCCGAACGAATACTCCGCCGCCCCCAACCCCCCACCATCGCCACCCAACTCGTTGATCACATACACCCGAGCCTCAGACGCACGCCACACCGACACAGAGTCCCGACCATCACCATCGAAATCACCCACCAACGGCACATCACCAGGATCCCCGAAGAAGAACTCCCGATCCGCCACCCCCTGCGTATTGGAATCCCTCACATACACGAACCCATCCGACTGCCGATACAACCCAGGCGTCGCCACCCCATCCCCATCCCAATCCCCCATGAACGGCACATCACCAGGATCCCCAAAGAAGAACGACGACACCGGTGGCGCCGCCACCAGCGCACTGCGCAGGCCGAACTCCGAGCCCACGTCGATACCCACCACCGTGTCGCACGATGCTCCCTCCGGACATGGCGGTGTGGCCGCCTCGGTTGCGGCGGCAATGTCGAGCAGGCCCGCTCCGAACGACGTGTCGTACCCGGGACTCCCGAGATCGACGGCGCGGTCGCGGAGGATGAATCGGATGTCGTCCGGCCGGAGGGTGGGATCGAGTTCGAGCATGAGGGCGGCAGCGGCCGCGACCTGCGGGGCAGCGCTCGACGTCCCCACCCCGGATCCGTACCCGTACACACCGAACGAGGTCGTCTCCTGAACGATGTCGACTCCCGGAGCCACGAGGTCGAGGGTGGAACCCCTGTTGGATCCCGTGCCGGGTCCCTCCACCCACAGGAGGTCGGATCTCGTGGTCGCACCGACAGCGATCACGTCCGGATGCGCCGCCGGGTACGCCAGGTACGACGATGCCTGGTTCCCCGATGAGGCCACGAGCACGATGCCCGCCTCATGCGCCCGCCTGATCGCAGCATCGACCGCGACATCGGAGCAGGAAGGCCCGTACGGCGCATCGCAGTCCCTCCCGAGGGAGAGGTTGATGACGTCCGCACCGTGCGCAACGGCCCAGTCGATCCCCTCCACGAGGTCCGAGGTCATGCCGAATCCCGTGTCGTCGAGCACCTTGACCGGCATCATGGCCGCTCCCGGTGCGAGCCCCGCGACACCGATGCCATTGTTGGTGCACTGTGCCACCGTCCCGGCGATGTGTGTCCCGTGACCGAACTCCGCCATCACGTTCAGGGGGGCGAAGCCCGCGACCCCGGTGATGGCGTCGTACGGGTGCACCACGGGGGCGCAGAAGCCGTCGCTGCCCGTCACGTTCACCGGCGAGTCGACGATGGCGACGACCGCGCCCCCTCCGCTCACCGACGCCCACGCAGATGCCACGCGCACACGGTCGAGGTGCCATTGGATGGGGGCGAGGGGGTCATCCACCGGGTAGGACACGCCGATATGGGCGTTGTAGACGTATTCGATCCTGAGACCCGTCCCCAGACGGGACGAGAAGGCAGCCTCGAGAGCTGCCGGTGCATCGCCTCTCTCGTGGATCTCCGCGACCACCGTCCCGTCATCCGTGGCCACGAATGCCTCTGGCGTCCCCGTCGCTTCGGCGGGACCGGCAGCAACGACCACCGCGACCATCGCCGCCGCGAGGAAGGATGCAAGGCCGAGCGCGAGGGACCGGGGCGCGGAGAGGAGTGCCATCAGCGGTGAGCCTACGCCTCGGTCCCCGACATTCAGCCGGCGGTGAGGAGGTGGCGGTAGGTGCCGATGGAGCCGGTCCAGTCGGCGGTCCCCGCAGCGTTCTCCAGGTTCACATACAACCGACCCGTCGACGGCCGGTACACCGCCACCGTGTCATCCCCATCCCCATCCCAATCCCCCGCAAGGATCTGATCCCCAGGATCCCCGAAGAAGAACTCCAGATCCGCCACACCCGTCGACAACCCATTCCGGAAGTACACGAACCCCGTCGACGTCCGATACAACCCCACACTGTCGACACCATCACCATCGAAATCACCCACAAACGGCGTATCCCCCGGATTCCCGAACCCGAACGAATACTCCGCCGCCCCCAACCCCCCACCATCGCCACCCAACTCGTTGATCACATACACACGAGCCTCAGACGCACGCCACACCGACACAGAGTCCCGACCATCACCATCGAAATCACCCACCAACGGCACATCACCAGGATCCCCGAAGAAGAACTCCCGATCCGCCACCCCCTGCGTATTGGAATCCCTCACATACACGAACCCATCCGACTGCCGATACAACCCAGGCGTCGCCACCCCATCCCCATCCCAATCCCCCATGAACGGCACATCACCAGGATCCCCAAAGAAGAACGACGACACCGGTGATTCGGGCCCGACCTCGTCGAACACGCGCCATTGGCCCGACGCGTCGACCGTCGCGAACCCGTCGCACGTCTCGATGCAGGGCGAGGGGGGCATGCCGACGTCGCTCGGCTCGGGAGGAGGATCGGTGGTGCCGTCGGAGTCGCCGAAGGCCACCGTCACGTGCAGCAGCCCCCGCGGGGCGTCGTACACGACGCCGATCCCGACCCGGTCGAACGACGGTCTGAGGATGTTCGCACGGTGGCCGTCCGAGTTCATGAAGCTGGTGTGGAGGAACGAGCAGTCGGTGCCGTATCCCCGCTGCCATCCGATGTTCTCGCCGCGTCCGTACCAGCGCCCATCCCACGACAGGTCGGAGTGGCGGAAGGATCCCGACTCCTGCATCTCGAACGACCAGGCCCTGGCGTAGTCGAGCAACGTGGCATCCATGACGAAGGGCGCGATGCCCAGAGCGATGCGCTCCGCATTGTGGAGCGTGAGGAAGCACTCCTCCACGCTCGGAGCCACGGACCCCACGGCGCGAGACGCGGGAGCGGCCACCACGGTGGAGAGGATCGAAGCCACGAGCGCGAACGCGAACACCAGGCGACGCGTTCGTGCCGCTGAACCGGAGGTGATGCCAGCGTTCATCCTCATCGGTATCGGCATCCGCGTGGGCGTCCTTGAACGTGCGAGATGCGTACCCCGGACGACGGGGATCAGTCCCTTCCGGCGGTGAGGAGGTAGCGGTAGGTGCCGATGGAGCCGGTCCAGTCGGCGGTCCCCGCAGCGTTCTCCAGGTTCACATACAACCGACCCGTCGACGGCCGGTACACCGCCACCGTGTCATCCCCATCCCCATCCCAATCCCCCGCAAGGATCTGATCCCCAGGATCCCCGAAGAAGAACTCCAGATCCGCCACACCCGTCGACAACCCATTCCGGAAGTACACGAACCCCGTCGACGTCCGATACAACCCCACACTGTCGACACCATCACCATCGAAATCACCCACAAACGGCGTATCCCCCGGATTCCCGAACCCGAACGAATACTCCGCCGCCCCCAACCCCCCACCATCGCCACCCAACTCGTTGATCACATACACCCGAGCCTCAGACGCACGCCACACCGACACAGAGTCCCGACCATCACCATCGAAATCACCCACCAACGGCACATCACCAGGATCCCCGAAGAAGAACTCCCGATCCGCCACCCCCTGCGTATTGGAATCCCTCACATACACGAACCCATCCGACTGCCGATACAACCCAGGCGTCGCCACCCCATCCCCATCCCAATCCCCCATGAACGGCACATCACCAGGATCCCCAAAGAAGAACGACGACACCGACGGCGAGTCGACCAGGGCGCTCCGCAGGCCCCACTGGCTCCCCGAATCGACGCTGATCGCCGAATCGCACAGCCGGCCCTTCGGGCACGGCGGCGGGGGTGGCGGCCCGAGGGTCAGCTCACCTGGGCTGAACCAACTCGTGAGGGGCCATTCGTAGACGGTGTCGCCGGACGCGACGGCGTTCTTCCATCCCTGCGTCAAGGTCGCACCGGTCCACACGCGCCAGTCCGTCTCCTTGGCGATGTTGAACCACACGAAGCCCGAGACGTCGCCACGTGCAGCGAGGTGTTGGGCCATCGTCCGGACCCACACCGACTGATCACCGCCGCACGCGGCCCGCGACGACGCCGTCTGGGAGATCACAACGGGCTTGGTCGTGGTGATCGAGGAACGGATCTGGTCGAGGAACGGGTCCATCGCCTGGGAGGGGGTCTCGTACGGTCCGAGGCAGTACCCGAAGTTGTAGGCGGAGATGCCGATGACGTCGACCCATGCATCACCCGGGTAGTAGTCGGCGAGCGAGCCGCAGCCGAGTGACGTCGCGCCATTCGGCACCCAGGCGAACCGCACCCTCGTCTCGTCGATACCAGCCGAACGGAAGGCGTCGACGAACTTGCGGTAGGCGAGCTTGAAGTTGGCCGGATCGCACCCGTACTCGGTCCAGCTGCCATTGTGCTCGGGGAGCGGGGCGACGATGACCGTGCGCTGCGGGCCGCCGGGGAGGTCGAGGTATCCCTTGACGTGGTTCCTCCAGTTCGCGATGGCGGCATCGAAGTCACCACGGGCGATACGGAAGGCGCTGGCGCTCACCCCGACGTTTGCGAACGGCGTGGACCTGGCAGCCCAGACACCTTCGAGGATCTCCCTGGTGTTGGACCATTGCCCAGCTTGGTATGAGGCCGGGCTCTCCGACACGTTGTGGAAGGTGCCCCCGAACGTGACACCCTGCCCTGCCTGCGCAGCGACGCCCTCGAGGTCCGCAGTGGCGTAGAAGTCGTCCGAGTACAGGCCCGTGTGGAGGCCTTCGGGGACCTGG
The DNA here is from genome assembly GCA_963792405.1 of uncultured Acidimicrobiia bacterium. Taxonomy (GTDB): domain Bacteria; phylum Actinomycetota; class Acidimicrobiia; order Spongiisociales; family UBA5794; genus SZUA-442. The sequence goes on along the minus strand of CAWBVU010000006.1, from coordinate 375,205 downwards.
GCGGCGACTGCGGCTCCCATCGGCAGCAGCGCCGCGACCGAGAGGAGGAGCATCAGGGTGCGCGCGCGACGAGTCATGGTGTCAATATCGGCTGTCGGCCGAGGGTACTTGAATGGCCGGCTACTGCCCCGGGGGTATCCTCCGGTGCCATGCCCGGCCCCACCGCCTCGGTGATCATCGCCACCCTCAATGAGAGCGCCAACGTCGACCACGTGCTCGACACCGCCCTCGCAGACCCCTCGGTCATCGAGGTGATCGTCGCGGACGGCGGGTCCACCGACGCCACACGCGATCTCGTCGAGGCGCGAACGACCGTCGACGGACGGGTGCGACTCGTCGACAACCCCTACCGGGTCCAGTCGGCGGGCCTCAACCTCGCTGCACGATCGGCATCCGGCGACATCCTGATCCGCCTCGACGGCCACACGACCTATGCACCCGACTATTGCGCGGCGTCGATCGAGGCATGGGAACCGACACTGGCGGTCGGAGGCCCGATGCGAGCCGCTGGCGACGATGCCTGGTCCGAGGCCGCTGCGAACGCGATGGATGACCGCATGGCCGTCGGGCCCGCACGATTCCACCACGCCACCGAGGTCGAGGACGTGGACACCGTGTACCTCGGAGCCTTTGCGAGGGACCGGTTCCTCTCGCTGGGTGGGTACCGCACGTTCCCGAGCGGAACCGTCGAGGACACGGACTTCTATGCACGCTGGCGGGCCGACGGCGGCACCGTACGCGTCGATCCGTCACTCCGGTCGTGCTATCACCCCAGGCGCGGTTGGCGGTCACTGTGGCGTCAGTACGCACGATACGGGCGGGGCAAGGCCGAGATGCTCTGGCTGAATCGGCGGCTCCCGTCGCCGCGACCGCTGGCTCCCTCGACGCTGATCCTCGCCGTGGTCGTTGGCCTCACGCTCGGCCTGACCGTGAGCTGGTGGCCCCTTGTCGCGGTCCTCGGCGCTTGGCTGCTGGTCCTCGGGGTGATCGCCGTTCGTGCGCCGACCCGTCGGATCCGCACCGGTGTCGTGGCGGGCACCATGCACCTCGCCTACGGGGCGGGATACTGGTTCGGGCTCATCGCGGGCCCCCCGGACGTGATCACCCTCGGCCTGCCGGCGTCCGCCGACGCCGACCCTCCATCCCTCGCCTGACGAACGATGCGCGGCGGCCGTCGAGGACGGTCTGCGCTAGATGGCCGCCGTCCCCGCTCCGCGGAGCGGATCGGTGGCCCGGGCCGTTCCGATCGCCAGTGCGAGTTCTGTTCGCTGGAATCCGCCCGAGCTGCGGTGGACCCTGTGGGCGACGAGGGGCTGGGGCACGAGGCCCATGTGTCCCCCGGCGGCGATGATCTGGGACCAGAAGTGCCAGTCCTCGCAGTAGAGGAAGGCCAGATCGGGTGCGAACGCGACGCCGAGGTCCCGCACTCGGATGTCGACGAGGGCAGCCGTCGACACGATGGGGTTCTCCCGCAGACCGACCCGTCGGTCGAACGGCGGCTTCGCCTCGATCGCCTCGTAGGCGCCGACGAACTCGGTCCAGGTGGCCACGGCGAGCACGGTCATGTCGCTTCGCATGGCGTCGCGGGTGCGCTCGATGAACGTCGGGCGCACCACGTCATCCTGGTCAACGAGCACGAAGGCGTCACCCGTCATGGCGTCGATCATCCGGTTGCGTGCGACGCACACCCCCCGGTTGGGCTGGCGCATCGTGCGGATCAGGCCATCGGGGTGCGAGGACCACCGTTCCAGCGCGGCGTCGACCGCGGAGGATCGCGATCCATCATCCATCAGGATGACCTCATGCGGGGGAACGGTCTGTGCGAGGATCGACTCGACGCAGGCGTCGAGGAAGTCGACCGATCCGAACACCGGCACACCGACGGACACCTTCGCGGCGCGGGTCGAGTCCCTCCGAGGACGATCTCCGCCCCGCGGGTCCCCCGTTCGGTCCGTGACACCCGGCTCCGCACCGATCGATGTCGACCCTCCGACCAACGCGGCGACATCGTCGGAGCTCTCCCAGGTCGGCGCATCCGGCCACATCGCCGCCGCGACGCTCCGGCTGGGCACGGCAACGGGCGTCCCCACGGCCCGAAGCTCCCGTGTGTCGTCATCAGGGGGCGACAGCGTCGCGCCCACCACGACGAGGTCGGGGGCATGCGGAGGCACGACGAGTCGGTGGAGCCCGGTCCCGATCGCACGACGAACCCCCGCCAGCGTCTCCCACGTCGTGCCCGTCCACGCCTCATCGGTCGCATCCTCGGTCGACACGGAGATCTCGAGCGCACCGCCCGTGGCGAGTCCCCTCAGGACTTCCCCGCTGCGATGCTCCCTCGAGACGGGTCCGGGGATCCACACCGTCGATGGTCGCGAGAGCGGCGTGGGGGCGCCGGTAACCGGCTCGGGCTTCGTGGCGAGGGAGGCTTCGACACCCAGCCCTGCGAGGAGCTCGACCGCCTTCTCGCTCGTCGCCAGGACCTCCTCGGAGGCTCGGTACTGGACGAGCTCCCAGTCGACCGCCGCAGCCATGGGCATCCCCAGGTGCTCGATCGTGCCGGCCACCAGCAGGGCGTGAAGCGTCGCGCTCGATCCCGCCGCGCTCCACACGCGGCGCCCGGCGTCGTCCCTGCGGGCGGCTTCCTCGATGGCCAGGATGCCGCCTCGACCCCCGACATCCGACATGAGGACGATGCCACCCGGCGGCACCTCGGCGCGGACAGCCCGTGCCACGAGCCATGCGTCGACGAGCGGCTGCGGCGTGTGCTGGAAGAGCGCGAAGGTTCGCGCGTCGTCGCCCCTGAGGGCATACGCTGCCGCGTCGACGGAGAGACGGACATCGACGAGAACCCACTGGTCGGACAAGCCGTGTGTGACGACCGCGAGGTTCGGATCGGGCGGTTGGTCCACGAAGGTGGCGACGTGGATCGTGCCCCCAGCCGAGTCGCTCCGGTGGTCCCGATCGGTCACCTCGGGCTCGACCACCGATGCATCAGTCGCCTGGGCCTTCCGGGGCTCGTTCGCTGGCGCGCTCGACGGCGAGGACGCGGCCCTCCTCGAGGGTGAGGCCGACCTCGGCGAGGTCGGAGACGACCATCTCGGCGACCAGTTCCGTGAACGAGATCTCGGGCTTCCAGCCCAGTTCCTCGATCGCCAATGACGGGTCGGCCTCGAGGAACTCGACTTCGGTCGGCCTGAAGTAGGCGGGATCGATCTCCACGAAAGGGTGCCAGTCGAGGCCCACGAGCCCGAAGGAGGCATCCAGGAAGTCCCTGATCGAGTACGACTCCCCGGTGCCGATCACGTAGTCCTTCGGCACATCCGTCTGGAGCATCATCCACATCGCTCGCACGTAGTCCGCGGCATGGCCCCAGTCCCTCCTGGCGTCGAGGTTGCCCAGGTACAGCGTGCGCTGCGTGCCCGCGAGGATGCGGGCGATCGCCCTCGTGATCTTCCGGGTGACGAAGGTCTCTCCACGACGCGGGGACTCGTGGTTGAACAGGATCCCGGTCACGGCGTGCATGTCGTACGCCTCGCGGTAGTTGCGCACGACCCAGTAGGCGTAGAGCTTTGCGGCCGCGTAGGGCGACCGCGGCTGGAAGGGGCTGGCCTCGGACTGGGGGGGCGGTGCGTCGCCGAACATCTCGGAGGTCCCCGCCTGGTACAGCCTGGTGTCGATCCCCGACTCCCTGACGGCCTCGAGGAGCCGGATGGTCCCGAGGCCGTCGACGTTGCCCGTGTACTCGGGTTGCTGGAACGACACGGCGACGTGTGACTGTGCGGCGAGGTTGTAGATCTCATCCGGCCCGATGGTCCGAATCAGCCTGGCCAACTGCGAGCCGTCGGTGAGGTCACCGTAGTGGAGGATCAGCCTCGGGGACGGATTGTGCGGATCCTGGTAGAGGTGATCGATCCTCGCCGTGTTGAACGACGACGCCCGCCTGATGATCCCGTGGACCTCATATCCCTTGGCGAGCAGGAGCTCGGCGAGATACGAGCCATCCTGTCCGGTGATGCCGGTGATCAGCGCGGTCTTCACGAACTCCCCCTGGTCGATCGGTGCGGGCAGGATAGCCCGGTGCGCCATCGGGGAGGTCTGCCGGTCGGGACCCACACGGTTCGACGTGCCGTGCCCACGGGTCGATCGGCGATGTCACCACCGTTCATTCCGCACGATCCATCTGGATCAGCGCATCGGTGAGAGCGGGCCGCCACTCCCGCAGCGGAGGAAGCCCGAGGGGTGCCGTCCGCTCGGAATCGAGGACCGAGTTCGACGGCCGTCTCGCCGCGGTCGGGAAGTCCGCGGTCGCGCACGGCCGGACACGCGCCGGTCCGAACCCTTCGAGCGCAGCGATCTCCCGGGCGATGTCGTACCAGGTCGCGGTGCCTGAGTTCGTCAGATGCAGGATCCCCGTCGCGCCCGCCCCGATGGCGTCGATCGTGCCTGACACGAGGTCGTCGACGAAGGTGGGTCTGCCGATCTGGTCGTCGACGACTGTGACGTCCCCCTTCCGGATGAGATCCCGCATCACCGACGCGAAGCAGCGGTGGGTGCCCGACATGACCCAGGAGGTCCGGATCACCAGTGCCGACGGGTCAGCCTCGAGGGCGAGCACCTCGCCCTCGCGCTTGGTCGCCCCGTAGACGTTGATCGGCTCGGTCTCGTCACTCTCGACGTACCCGCGGTCCTTGGTGCCGTCGAACACGTAGTCGGTCGAGAAGGTGACGAACTTCGCCCCCACCTCAGCGCACGCCTCGGCGAGGAGGCCGACGGCGGTGGCGTTGACGGTGCGGGCGGTGTCCCCATCCGTCTCCGCCCTGTCGACGGCCGTGTAGGCGGCGCAGTTGATGAGGAGACTCGGTGCGAGACGCTCGACGACGCGGCGTATGCCGGAGGTGTCCGTGAGGTCCAGCGCGGAACGATCGAGGAAGGCGGTGTCATCGCCGAGGCGGGAGCGGAACGCGTGGCCGAGCTGTCCGGCGGAGCCGGTGACCGCGATCACCGTCACTCCGTCCCTTCGGCGATGACTCCCTCGACGTACTCGCGGTAGCCGCTTCGCGGCATGGTCTCGATCATCGCCGCGAGTTGGGCCTGGTCGAGGAATCCCCTCTTGAAGGCGATCTCCTCGAGGCAGGCGATCTTGAAACCTTGGCGATGCTCGATCGTGGCGATGAAGTTCGCGGCGTCGAGCAGCGAGTCGTGCGTGCCGGAGTCGAGCCATGCGATGCCGCGCTCGAGGCGCCGAGCCCGAAGGAGCCCTCGCTCGAGGTACGCGAGGTTGAGGTCGGTGATCTCGAGCTCACCCCGACCAGAGGGCTGGAGGGCATTGGCGAGGTTCGCCACCTCACCGTCGTAGAGGTACAGGCCGGGGACGGCGAGGTGCGAGCGGGGCTTCGCCGGCTTCTCCTCGAGGGACACGACCACGTCGCCGTCGAGCTCGACCACGCCATAGCGCTCCGGATCCTTCACGGGATAGGCGAACACCAGTGCGCCGGTGTCGAACGACGCGGCGAGCTCGGCCAGTCCCAGATCCCCGTAGAAGATGTTGTCGCCGAGGATCAGCGCAACGGGATCCCCGTCGATGAAATCCTCGCCGATGACGAAGGCCTCGGCGATCCCGCGGGGAGCGTCCTGCACGGCATACTCGATCGAGATCCCCCACTGCGAGCCGTCCTCGAGCAGCGAGGCGAACCTCGGGACGTCGTGGGGGGTCGAGATCAACAGGATCTCCCGGATACCCGCGTCCATGAGTGTGGCGAGCGGGTAGTAGATCATCGGCTTGTCGTACACGGGTTGGAGCTGCTTGCTCGCCACCCGGGTCATCGGATCGAGCCGCGTCCCTGCTCCGCCGGCGAGGATGATGCCCTTCATCGTCCCACCTTCAATGGCTCCCACCAGTCGCGCCGGGACCGGTACCACTCGATCGTGTCGGCGAGGTGCTCATCGAAGTCGTGCTCCGGCTTCCAGCCGAGGGACCGCACCTTCGACGAGTCGACGGCATATCGCAGGTCATGGCCGAGGCGGTCCTCGACCGGTTGGATCATCTCCTCCCCCATTCCGACGGCGTCGAGGATGCGCATGGTGAGCTCGAGGTTCGAGAGTTGTGCGTTCGCCCCGATGTTGTAGATCTCCCCTGGCGTGCCCTCGTCGACCAGGAGGTGGAGGGCCGCGGTGTGGTCGGCGACGTGGAGCCAGTCCCGCTCGTTCCGCCCATCGCCGTAGAGCGGCACCTTCAGGCCGTCGAGGAGGTTCGTCACGAACAGCGGAATCACCTTCTCGGGGAACTGGTAGGGCCCGTAGTTGTTCGTGCATCTGGTCACGATCACGTCGTAGCCGTAGGTCGTGTGGTACGAGAGGGCGAGCAGGTCCGACCCTGCCTTCGACGACGAGTAGGGCGACGAGGGATCGAGCCTCGCGTGCTCGTCGGGGAACCCCTCGGCGACCGATCCGTACACCTCGTCGGTCGACACGTGGATGAACCTGGCGATTCCGTGCCGGCGCGCCGCATCGAGGAGCACACCCGTGCCGACCACGTTCGTCGAGAGGAACACGGTCGGGCCCTCGATGGATCGATCGACGTGGCTCTCCGCGGCGAAGTGGACCACGACGTCGTGGCCGGGCAGGACCTCGTCGACGAGGGCCGCATCCCTGATGTCACCCTCGACGAACCGGTGGCGGGGGTCCGCATCCAGCTCCGCAACGGTGGCCGGCACCCCGGCGTAGGTCATGGCATCGAGGTTCGTCACGGTCGCGTCCGATTCGTCGGCGAGGACGCGCCGAACGAAGTTCGACCCGATGAACCCCGCGCCCCCGGTGATCAGGTACCTTCGGCTCACGTTCCGCTCCTCACTCGAACACCTCCGCATCACCCAGCGAGGGCGCATCCGCGTCCTTGGGCGAGAGTATCGGGCCGATCCCGAGTTCCGGCCACGAGATCCCGATCGTCGGGTCATCCCAACGGATGCCCCGATCGTGCTCGGGTGAGTAGTACTCGGTCGTCTTGTACAGCACATCGGCGATGTCCGACAGGACGACGAAGCCGTGGGCGAATCCGGGTGGCACCCACAGCTGCTTCCTGTTCTCCGCGGTCAGCTCCACGGCGACCCATTCCGAGAAGCTCGGCGATGTGCGTCGTACATCGACAGCGACATCGAGGATCGCCCCCCGCACGACACGGACCAGCTTCCCCTGGGCCATCGGAGGGAGCTGGTAGTGCAGGCCGCGCAGCACCCCGTGCCGAGAGGTCGACTGGTTGTCCTGGACGAACGCGACCTCGAGGCCGGTGGCGTCGCGGAACCACCTCTGGTTGAAGCTCTCGAAGAACGCACCACGGTCGTCGCCGTACACGGTGGGCTCGAACTCGAGGACGTCGGACAGCCCCGTCGGTGCCGATCTCACAGCCGTTCTCCCTCGCCGCCGCCTACTCTCCCAAACCGCACGCCACCCTAGCGTCGAGGAGTTCGCACGTGACTGGCACCGACCAGCCCTCCGGGGGCGAATCGACCGTCGCCCTCGGGGGTGTGAGGCGGACGGATGCCAAACCGCCTTCACACCGGGGTCCCATCGTGCTCGCCGTGCTCCTCGTCCTCGTGGCCGCGCTGAGCATCCTCCACATCATCCGGTATCCGTCCCTCTCGCCGTACGACGAGATCCAGCACCTCGACAGCCTGGAGAAGAACTCGCGATTCGATCTCGTCGGGAGGGGTGACCTCCTGTCGCAGGAGACGATGCGCGAGACGGCCTGCCATGGGACCGACTTCAGTTGGAACCTGCCTCCGTGTGATGCGCCGAGCTACGACCCGGCCGACTTCCCGTGGGAGGGATGGAACACCGCGTACACGGCCTCCCCTCTCTACTACGCCCTGACCGGATTCGCCGGGCGCACCGTCGCTGCGGTGGTCCCCGGCGTCGACAGCCTGCTCACGGCCTCCCGAACGGTTGGCATCGCCTGGGCGGTCCTCGCAGCCGCCATGCTGTGGGGCCTGCTCGGGGAGTTCTCGATTCCCCTGTCGGTGCGGTTCTCGACGATCGTGGTCGTTGCGACGGCTCCCACTGTGCTGCATGTGTCCTCCATCGTGAACCCTGACATCACCGGCGTGGCGGGGGGTGCCGCGTTGGCGTGGTTGACCCTGCGATGGGAACGAGGTGTCAGTCCGGCGTGGCCCCTCGTGGTCGCAGGGACCCTCACGGTCCTCGGGAAGCCGCTCAACGTGGTCGCAATCGGAGTGATGGTGGCGTACCTCCTGCTCCGTCACATCCAGCAGACTTCGGCCGGAAGCAATGGAAGCCCACGACTCCCCTGGCGGGGTCTCGCGGCCCTTCTGACCGGCGCGGCACTCGGCACCATTCCGTGGATGATCGCCCAGGGGGCGCTCGCGACTGCGCCGACCGAACTCGTTCCGCAGATCGCGGCCTTCTCCGGGAATCCGTTGACACTGGCCGACGTCACGGGCCAGTTGACGGCGCTCGTGAGCCCGCTTCAGAATCCGTATCTCCCCGGGTTCATCGCGGGGCCGCTCACCGTCCTGATCGCGGCGATCGGCAATCTCCTCATGATCGGCGCCAACGTCGGAGTCGCGCTGGTTGCGCGTGGTCGACGATCCTCGGCGCTGGCCACCGCGACCCTGGTCGCAGCACTCGTCCTGGGTCCCGCGATCGTGCTGTTCGTCCACCTCACACTTGCGGGAATGGTCTTCCCCGTCACCGTGCGGTACGGCCTTCCCCTCCTGCCGATGTTCGCCGCCGGCCTCGCCACCGCTGCAACTGCGAAGGCACCGGGTCGGGCCATGCTCGGGGCGCTCGCGGCCGTGTCGCTCGTCGTGGTGACGATCGAGATGATCGGAGTGATGTGAGCGAACGAACGAGGCGCGTCGCCTGCACGTGGGCGGTACCGAACCACGATACGATCTGGTGCAGGTCACCCGTCACCGACGCGCCGGGATCACGACGATCCTCGGATTGCAGACGTGCGTCGGGCGACGCCTCGGGAAGCGATGGTGAGGGCCCGTCCATCGGAGGTACCCGGGGCCGTGACCCACGCGCGACGACGTCGAACCGGGGGATGTGAATGCGATTGGCATCGAGATTCATGAACGCATGGCGTCGCGTCGGTCCTCGGGGCATCCTCGCCGACCTGAGGTGGCGCATGAGGTCGGCCACCGGAGGCCACGGCATCATCTCACTGCCGCGTCGCACGATCGCGATCGCCCGGGCCGGTGGTCTCACTGCCCTCGGCGGAAGGGCACGGTATGGCATCCGCCAACTGCGCAGGCCGACTGAGCTGGCCGCGATGCGGGTGGACGAAGCCGAACGGCCGCCCCACCCGTGGACGCAGACCGCTGCGCACATGGTCTCGTTCGTCTCGTATTTCGATCTGACGGGCGAGGAACTCGCTGCGAACCGTGCGGTGGTCGAGCGATTCGATCAGCGAACGGCACGCGTGGCGTCGGCGACCTGGTTCCTCCCCTACTTCCGTCATGCGCTCTTCGGCGGGATCCACACCATTCTGCGCCTCATGGACGCCATGACCCGCATCCACGGCGTCGAGCACCGCGTCGTGATCTTCGATCCCGAGGTGCCCGAGCGGGAGCTGCGGAGGACGATCGCGAGGAGTTTCCCTTCGCTCGAGGGCATCGACCTCGTGCTCGTACGAGCGGGGCAGGTGCCGTATGGGGAGCTCCCCGCCACGGACATCGGGGTCTGCACCCTGTGGACCACGGCGTTCGCCCTCGCCAGGTTCAACGACGTCGGTGCGAAGTTCTACATGGTGCAGGACTACGAGCCTTCCTTCTACCCGGCGGGCAGCATGTACGGGCTCACGGAGGCGACGTATCGGTTGGGCTTCGCCGGCATCGTGAATACGCCGGGGCTCGCCGAGATCTATGCCTCGTACGGCAATCCAGCGGTCGCCTTCACTCCGGCATTCGACATCCCCGATCTGCCCGACGAGAAGCCATCGGCGACGCCGGGGCGACCCATCCAGATCGTTCTGTACGGCCGACCGAGCGTCGATCGCAACGCGTTCGAGCTGGTCGCCTCCGCGTGTGTGCTCCTCAAGCGTCGGTATGGCGACCGTATCCACATCGTCTCCGCGGGCGAGGAGTTCGACCCCGCCGACCTCGGCCTCGGGGGCATCATCGACAACCTGGGCCTCCTGACGACGATCGACGAGGTCCAGGATCTCTACCTTCGGTCGGACATCGGAATCTGCTTCATGTTCTCGAGACATCCGTCGTACCAGCCGTTCGAATACCTCGCAGCGGGTGTGGCCCCCGTGGTGAACGTCAACCCCGCGACCTCGTGGTTCCTCAGGGACGGCGAGAACTGCCTCGTCGTGGAGCCGTACCCATCCTCGATCGCCGCAGGGGTGGGCACGCTCATCGATGACGCCCACCTGAGGCTCGCGATCGCCGACCACGGCCGACAGGAGGTGGCGAGTGGGGATTGGCAGCGCGAGTTCGACCGTATCTGGACCTTCATCACAGGATCCGAATCGTGATGGGTGCGACGACGTGAGCACGTCGGGAGGTCATCGGTGACGGTGAGGGTCGGCCTGGTGGGCACCTTCGACGTCGCCAACTACGGCGACCTGCTCTTCCCCATGGTCGCGCAACGAGAGCTGTCCGGGCGACGACCCGATGTCGAGTTCGTCTGGTTCGGACCTCTCGGCGCGGCAGTGCCGACATGGCCCGTCGTGGTCGGCCTCGGCCCCTTGCGACCCGAGCGGATCGAACGCCTCGCGGAAATCTGCGACGCCGTGGTGCTCGGCGGAGGTGACCTCGTCCGCAACAGTGCGATCGCCGTTGCACCGTCGTATGGCATGAGCGATGCGGACGCCGATACATGGACGCCGTCGGCCTGGTTCTCCTCGATGGGTCGACTCTCGGATCTCGGCACGACCGTTCTCTGGAACGCCGTAGGCGTGGCGGAACCCACCGACGGCTCCGCCGCGGCGGGGGCGTCGTACCTGAGCGTCAGGGACCGCACCTCGGAGAGGAACCTCGGCACCTCAACGGACGTGTCCATCGTCCCCGACACCGTGCTCCTGCTCGACCGGGTGTTCCCGACACGGCTTCTCGACGACACGCGCGCGAGTCTCGTCGACCGCGGCATCCTCCCCGAACGCGACTACATCGCCATCCAGGGAGCGTCGAGCGTCGCCCCCCTGATCGACCTCGACGCCGTCGATCGGCTCAGCGCAGGTCGAGACATCGTCGTCGTGGAGATCGGTCCATGCCACGGCGATGCCCTCCTCACGCGCCTCGCCCGCGAGCGGTTCGGTGATCGCGTGGCGGCGATCGAGGCACCCACGACACTCGAGGAGCTCGCCGCGGCGATCGCGAACGCTGCATGCTTCATCGGGAACTCGCTCCACGGCGGTATCACCTCCCTCGTATACGACGTTCCCTTCCAACTGTTCCAGTTCGATCCATACTCGAAACGGCAGGGAGTCCTCGAGGTCGTCGGCGTGGGACCTGAGCGCCTCATCCGGAACCCCGGGTCGATTCCCGAAACGCTGGACGATCCAGTCGACTGGGACCGTGCCGGCGCGATCTCGACGCTCGACGCGCACTTCGACCGTATCGCCGATCTCATCCCCAGTTCCTCTCACGCGATTCCCCTCGGGCCCGCCGATCGCCCCGAGCTCGTGCATCTCTCACTCCAGCGACCGCCTCGTTCCCTCGATCTGGGCTCATCGAGCGTCGTCGTCCCCATCGAGGTACCGCCGCTCCCCTCCCCCATCGAAAGCCTCATCCACGTCCTCGATCGGGCACGAGCCGAGAGCGCCACGCTCCCTGACCCTGCCCTCCCGCTCCTCGCCGAGTTCGGCAGGACCCGATCGACGCCCGAGGACTTCCTGGGAGCCGTCGCCGAACTCCGGGCCATGCGTGCGTCATTCGTGGAGGCCGAAGCCGGGTGGACGCAGACCGTTGCACATGCCGAGGCCCTCGACACGTCCCTCGCAGAGGCGAGGAACGCCTGGGCCGAGACCGCCCGCACGGCGGAACTCTCGGAGATCACGATCGCCGGCCTCGACGCCCAACTCGTGTCACGCGTCGGATGCTGGCTCGACGACGTGGCGGGCCCCGCTGTGACGGAACCGGCGCGAGCGGGGGCGGCGCCGGGCGACTATGAGGCATGGTGGGCCGCCCGCCCCACCGCCGTTGCTCCGTCGACGACGAGTGGGAACGTGAGGTTCTCCATCCTCACACCGGTGTACAACCCACCTGCCGAGCTCCTCGAAGCATGCATCCGATCGGTGCGAAGCCAGACGTACGACGACTGGGAGCTCGTCCTCGTGGATGTGTCCGACGCCCCGCACGTGCGTCCGATGTGCGCACGCTTCATGGCGATCGACCCTCGCATCAGGGTGATCCGAGCCGACAACCAGGGCATATCCGCGAATACGAATCTCGCAGCCTCGGAGGCCACCGGGGAGTGGTTCGCACTCCTCGACCACGATGACGAGCTCGCACCCCACGCCCTCGAGTCGATGGCTGACGCCATCGCGGCTCATCCGCAGATGGGCTTCGGCTACAGCGACGAGGACAAGATCGACGAGGAGGGCAGGAGATCCGATCCGTTCTTCAAGCCGGATTGGTCGCCCGATCTGCTCCGTACCGTCAACTACGTCACACATCTCCAGGTGATCCGTCGCGATGTCTGGGCGGCGATCGATGGACTGCGTCCCGAGATGGACGGTGCCCAGGACTACGATCTCGCGCTCCGAGCCTCGGCGATGGCCGGTGGCGCGTTCCACGTTCCCGACGTGCTCTACCACTGGCGCCTGCACGAGGACTCGACCGCCTCCGACGTCGGGGTCAAGCCACACGCCCACCGCGCCGGAAGGCGGGCACTGCAGGACTTCGCCCGCCAGCACGCACCCGGTTCCTGGATCGAGTTCGGCACAGGACCGACCTCCCACCGCTTTCGGTACCCGGTGGAGCCCGTGCCCTTGTCGATCATCATTCCATTCAGGGACAGGCCGGACTACACGGGCCGGTGCCTCGAAGGGATCGCCCGCACCGGCACCGCCCTTCCCTTCGAAGTCCTCCTCGTGGACAACGGAAGCCGGGATCCCGAGACCCACGACAGGATCGCGGAGTGGCTCGTCCGCTACCCCTGGGCGCGTGTCGTGCGATACGACGAGCCCTTCAACTTCCAGAAGATCAACAACTGGGCCGTTCGACAGGCGACCGGGGACCTCCTCCTCTTCCTGAACAACGACACGGAGCCTTTCCACGAGGGTTGGGTCGAGGCACTCGCCGAGCATGCACAACGCCCCGAGGTGGGCGCCGTGGGCGCACGGCTGTTCTACCCCAACGGCCTCGTCCAACATGCCGGTGTGGCGGTCGGCATCGGGGGCTTCGCCGAGCATCCGTGGGCAGGGCTCGCGCCGGACGCATGGACGCCGGCCGGCCCCTCATACTGGACCCGTGACTTCGTGGCGGTGACGGCTGCATGCCTCATGATCGAACGAGCCAAGTTCGAGTCGGTCGGGGGCTTCGATGAGCGGTTCACGATCGGCGGTGGCGACGTCGCCCTCGGCCTGTCGCTCCACGAGGGCGGTTACTGGAACGTGATGACACCCTATGCACGGCTGATCCATCACGAGTCACAGTCACGCGGCACCGTCGTCCCCGATTCCGACCTCGTGATGTCCCGGCGCCGATATGCACCGTACATCGATGGGCGTGATCCCTTCTACAACACCAATCTGACGCTCGATGACACGACGTGCCGTCTTCGGCCACCTCCTGATATCGGCCGGATCACGGCGCACGAGCACACCACGGCCCTCGACGACACCGACCCCGTAGGGAGCCCCCCGAGACGGTGAGGCTTGCAGGGAGCGCCGCCGTACACTGCCGAGCCCCACGTCGTTCGACGATCCGCTGAGCCCACGGAGCAGCCGTGCCGCGCGAGACCATCCACATCTCCCAACCCGACCTCGGACCCCACATCGAGACGTCGGTCCTCGAGACCCTGCGGTCAGGGATGATCGCCCAGGGACCCCGTGTCGCCAGACTCGAGGACCAGTTCAGGACCGCCACGGGTGCGACGCATGCGATCGCCGTCAACTCTGGCACTGCCGCGCTGATCGCGTCGCTCCAGGTGCTCGGATTCGCTCCGGGCGATGAGGTCATCACCACGCCGTTCACGTTCGCCGCGACCCTCAACGCCATCATCAGGGCAGGGCTGACCGCCAGATTCGCCGACATCGGACCAGACTTCAACATCGATCCCGCAAAGGTGGAGTCACTCGTCAACGATCGGACGAGGGCCATCCTGCCGGTTCATCTGTACGGCCTCCCCGTGGACATGGATCCGATCATCGACACCGCCGTCTCGAACGGTCTGCGCGTCGTCGAAGACGCCGCGCAGGCGATCGGTGCCGCATACGGCGGCAGGCCCGTAGGGGCGTTCGACATCGGGTGCTTCTCTCTGTACGCGACCAAGAACGTCACCACGGGCGAGGGGGGTGTCGTCACGACGGGGGATGACGAGGTCGCCGATCGCCTACGGCTCATCCGCAACCAGGGCATGCGCTCCCGGTACGAGTACGTCGCCATCGGCGAGAACCTCAGGTTGACGGATCTCCAGGCCGCCATCGGGATCCCCCAGATGGACGCGCTCTCCGAGATCACGAATGCACGTCGCTCGAACGCCGCGGAGCTCACCGCGCGGATCGATGGCCTGCCAGGGCTCATCCTGCCAACGGAGCCCGACGGCAGGCACCATGCGTTCCATCAATACACGGTGAGGGTCACCGAGGATGCCCCGCTCTCACGCGAGGGCCTCATCGATGCACTGGCGTCTGCGGGCATCGGCTCGGGCGTCTACTACCCGAGGGTCGTCTGGGACTACGACATCTACCGCGATCACCCGCAGGTGCGGACGACGGACGACGTGACCGAGGCGCGACGTGCGGCGGGCGAGGCCCTCTCGCTTCCCGTGCACCCCCTGGTGACCCGAGACCAGATCGCGTACATCGCCGACACCATCATCGACGCCTTCGCCACGCACTGAGGACACCGCATGAGGATCGCGCTCACCAACAACTTCTTCGAGCCCCTTGCGACCGGCAGCACGCACTTCACGCGTGAGCTCGCGAAGCAGCTCACCCTCAACGGCCACGACGTCCTCGTCATCACGGCGACACCGACCGCCGACGGAACCGAGCTTCAGCAGCCCGCAGGCTTCTCCGTCGAGCGCGTCAGGGCGTGGCGGGTGAACCTCGGCAAGGCCTCGTACAACTACGAGATCCCGTTCGCCACGAGGCCGTCCGTGATCCGGTCCGTCACCGCGATGCTCGACGAGTTCGATCCCGACATCGTCCACCAGAACGGCCAGTTCTTCGACCTGTCCTACATCACCGGCCTCTGGGCGAAACGCCGCCACGTGCCCACGGTCCTCAACGTGCATACGGCCCTCATCCACGAATCGCCGCGGTTCGACCGACTACTCCGCACGGCGGACAGGTACGGCGTCCGTCCCATGCTCGCGCTGTACCGTCCGCATCTGGTGTCCTCGGACAAACGGGTGGGTCGCTACGTCGCCTCCCGCTATCCCACCTTCGCCCATTCGTCTGCAGGCTATCCGGTCGACATCACGGGAGTCCAGGGCGGGGATGGTTCGGCGATCCGCAGCATCCTCGGAATCGGCGACCGGCCGATGATCCTCTCGATCGGGCATGTGATCCCGCAACGGAATCGCATCCTCCTCATGAGGGCGCTCGCCATCGTCAAGGCCGAGGTGCCCGACATCACCACCGTGGTCGTGGGCAAGCTCTACGACCGCGCGTTCCTCGACGTGGCGAATGAGCTCGGGATCGGGGACTCGGTGCTGACACCGGGCGCGGTGCCCCACGACGACATCAGGCATTACCTCGCGGCGGCACAGGTGGAGAGCCACGACCTCCAGGGCAACGGCATCGGCATCGGCACCCTCGAGGCGATGGCAACCGGAACGCCGGTCGTCACCGTCAACGACCCCGACACGTTCCCCTACGCACCCCTCTCCGACGGCAACGATGTGCTCATCGCTTCGCCGACGCCCGAATCGGTCGCCGAGAAGATCCTCGCCCTGCTGGGAGACCCGGCGCTGCGCGACACCGTCGGACGAGGCGGCTCCGCCTACGTCGAGGGGCACTTCGCCCCCGTGCGGATCGCACGCGAGTACGAGGACATCTACGCCCGCCTCGTCGACCGCCACGCGTAGGGTCGCGGGGGCCCGGGCGCATCCACCCGATGGTGCCGGGACTCAGCCTCCGGACGTTGGACGGCCGTCCTCTCCCACATCGGCCGTCACCCTCGCGGGCACGCCGGTGACGAGCGTCCTCGGCGGGACGTTGCGGGTCACCACGGCGCCTGCACCGACGAGTGCGAACTCGCCGATCTCGACACCGGCGACGATGACCGCGCCGGCACCGATCGACGCCCCCCTCCGTATGAGGATCTCGCTGATCACCCAGTCGCTGTGCCCCTTCTTCTCGAAGCCCGGCCCGACAGCCCTCGGGTATCGATCGTTCGTCACGATCGCACCGGGACCGACGAACACCCCATCCTCGATCCTCGCGCCCTGGAAGATCAGACACCCGGACTGGATCTTGCAGTCGGCTCCGATCCGCACGTTCGCGTCGATGTAGGCGTGGGACCCGATCGACGTCCTCGCGCCGATGTGGGCGCCTTCCCGTACCTGGGTGAAGGCCCAGACCTGCACGTCAGCGGCGAGCTCGGCGGACGGGGACACGAGCGCAAGTGGATCGATGTACGTCATTGCGGGAGTGTACGTTTCGCTCTGAACGCGACCGAACTCCGCCCGAGGGCCGTCAGTCCGGAGAGTTCATCCGGACGCGGTCGCGAGCCTCGACGGCGAGGGCCAGGGCATCCCTGCCGACCTCGCCGCCGACCTCCGGCTCCGTCCCCCCGGACACCGAGGCGAGGAACGACTCCAACTCGAGCCGCAACGGCTCCTCTGGTTCCACCGCATATCGCTTCTTCCTCGGTTCCCCGAAGCGGCGCACGAAGTCATCGAAATCCGCAGCGTCGCGCCAGTCGATCGCTTCGAAGAAGTCGACGGTCTGATTGATGTTGCTGATCTCGATGTAGCCCTCGGTGCCAGTGATCTCGATACTCCTGATCTTGATCGGAACGGTCCAGCTCACTTGGATGAAGCAGGATGCCTCATCGTCGACGAGGGTGATGTCGGCCCAGTCCTCGTACCTGCTCCTCGCCGTCCTTCCCCCCTTCGCATGGACGATCCTGGGCCGTCCGCCCAATAGGTAGGCGACGAGGTCGAGATCGTGGACCGCGAGGTCGAGCACCACGTCCGTGGTCTGCCTGACCGGCGGAACAGGGCCGAGCCTACGCGAGGTGAGGGAGATGATCTGCCCGAGGGCGCCGGCTCGGATGAGCTCGCGTGCAAGCCGGATGGCGGGATTGAAGCGCTCGATGTGGCCGACGGCGAGGGGAACACCGTGACGGGCCGATAGGTCGATCAATCGGTCGGCGGCGGCGACGTCGTTGGCGATCGGCTTCTCGACGAGCACGGGGATCCCAGCTTCGATCAGCTGGGAAGCCACCGCCTCGTGGGCCTCGGTAGGTACCGCCACCGTCGCTGCGCCGATCCCTCCGAGCTCGATCAGCTCTGCGACGGTCGGCAGGTACATCGCGCCGTGTGCGTCGGCGACGCTGCGTCCGATCGCCTCGTCACGGTCGACGACGGCGACCAGTTCACTGGTCGGTGAGGCTCGGAGGATTCGTGCGTGGTGACGGCCGATCGAACCGACGCCGACGACCGCGGTGCGAATCGGGGATGAGTCGATGATGGCCTCCCTCGGATGCTCGGGGGATGATACGAGGGCGGTGCGGGGACGCTCCATCGCCGGTGGCTTCAGCCACCCTCGTCGGCAGTCGTGGGTCGCACGACACGCGCGGCGGCACGCGCCCTGAGTGCAGCGTCATCGTCTGGAAGTGGCCGAAGCGACGCATCGGGAAGCGTCAACGACAGGTGTGGGCTGTAGTAGGGGTCGGACTCGAGTTGGGGACCCCATATCGCCTGCATCCGCTCGGCGGCGAGGGGGCTCGGCTCATGTGCCGAACCACGTGTCGCCGACTGGTGGTGGATGAGCGGGAAGGTCGGGTCGTACATGAGCGTGCCGCCGAGTCGAAGACGGAGGCGGAGACAGAGGTCGACGTCCTGGAAGTCGACATCGAGGGATTCGTCGAAACCGCCGAGCGCCTCGAACGATGACGTGCGGACGAGGAGGCACGCCGCGGTCAGGCCGGATATCTCCCGAGCACAGTCGTGCAGGAGTCCCGACCGCGGCTCGTCCGCCTCTCCGAGCGCATAGTGGCCCGCGACCCCACGGAAGCCGAGGACCACGCCCGCATGCTGGATCGAGCGGTCCGCGAACAGCAGCTTCGGGCCGACGGCCACGACGTGTGGATCGGACTCGGTCCACCCCACGAGCTGGGTCAGCCAGTCGCCATGCAGGATCTCGACGTCGTTGTTGAGAAAGAGGAGGTACGGCATGGCGGGTCCCGCCGTCGCGCCGGCGTTGCACAGCCTGGAGAAGTTGAAGGCGTCCTCGCTCCGCACGACAGTGACGTTCTCCCTGCGGTCCACCAGCAGGCCGAGGTACTCGAGCGTCTCGGGGTCCATCGAAGCGTTGTCGACGATGACGAGGTGGAGATCGACCCCGACAGTCCTGTCGAGCACGCCATCGACCACCGATCGAAGGAGGTCGACCCGATCCCTCGTCGGTACGACGACCTTCACGGCCGCGTGGTCGGCCGGGCGGTCGAAGACGACGCGATAGGCGGGTTGCGACGGGTCCGCGACGACGGCTTCTGCCTCCCACCCCCGACGGTGGATCGACCGTCGCACGGCCTCCATCCCCGCCGTGGCACGCTCGGGGTCATGCGACGCCTCCGGTCCGTGGTACGCGACGAAGGGGACGTGCGCGACGGTCACGTCCATCTCGGAGATCCTGAGCAGGAGGTCGTGCATCTCGGCACCCCGCGCCTGGGGATCGAAACCCCCGAGGTCCGCGAGCAGCCCCATGCTCACGCACGTGAGGTGATGCACGTAGTCGCGACCGAGCAGCAGACGAGGTGACCATGCCGGCTTGAAGGCGGCATGGATGTGCGATCCACGCGGATCGACCACATCCTCGTCCGTGTACACGAGATCGGCGGATGGCACGCACGTGCCCAACCACTCGAGGGCGACGGGATCGAGGCGCCCCCCCGGATCGAGGAACACCACGTGGCTGTGATGGGCATCGGCGATGCCCGCGTTGAGCCTCCCCGCCACGGAATCCCCATCGTGGCGCACCACCCGCACGCGATCGTCCCCTCCACGAACCCGGTCGATCACCTCCAGCACCCTCGAGTCCGTTGTCGCGTCGGCGACGAGGATCAGCTCCCACACCCCATACGTCTGCGCAAGGACCGAGTCGACGGTCGCCTCCACTGCTCCGGAACCTGCGGGACCGACGGGGCACAGGAGGCTGAACGCGGCCTCCGAGGGGACGGAGCCCGGGGGCGGGCGAAGCCCCTCGTATGCGGCGTACCAGTCATCGGGTCCGAGCCATGGTGACCGTTCGATGCTGACGGGAGAGCCCTCGAGGCGCCACCTCAGGTATCCGAGGAGGCGTCGCAGGCGCACCCCCGTCGAACCACCTGCCCGCTCACCCATGTGCCTGGTCGACCCCGGGGAGTGGAGCGTCCGCGCGAGCGGACGTCATGCCGGTGTCCCCTCGACGGACGTCCGGTATGCCTCGACGACCTCCTGGGGATCTCCGGTCATGAGGGTGTGCCCACGGTCGAGCCACATGGCCCTGTCGGCGAGCTCCAGGACGGTGCCGAGGTTGTGGGAGACCAGGACGACCGAGGCTCCCTGCGCGATGAGGTTCTTCATCCGCTCCCCGGATCGCATCTGGAAGGCGGCGTCACCGACGGAGAGCACTTCGTCGACCACGAGCACATCCGGTTCGATGTCGGTGGCGATGGAGAACGCGAGGCGGGCGAGCATGCCTGACGAGTACGAGCGGAGCGGCACATCGATGTAGTCGGAGAGGTCCGCCCACTCGGCGATGGCCTCTGCGCGGCCCTGCATGTGCTCAGGCGTCCTGCCGAGGAGGGTCCCGTACATGATGATGTTCTCGAGGCCCGTCTGGTCGCTGTTGAAGCCTGCGCCGAGCTCGATCATGGGTGCCACCGAACCACGCACGATGACCCGACCCTTCGACGGGGGGAGGACGCGCGCCATGATCTTCATCAGGGTCGATTTGCCGGCCCCGTTGGGGCCGATGATGCCGAAGACCTCTCCCTGGTCCACCTCGAATGAGACACCGTCGAGCGCCCACAGCGACTCGTAATTGCGCTCCCGCTTCATCAGCTGGATCGTGTACTCCTTGATGGATCCCGTCCGGGACCGTGAGAGCCGGTACTCCAGGCTGACGTCGGCGACGCGGATGGCGGGCTCACTCACAGCAGCACCACGAGTCGCCGCCAGCTCTTGGAGAAGATGTAGACCCCGACGATCAACACGAGGACCGATGAGAGACCCATGTACGTCCACATCCACCACTCGGCCCCCGCGTCTCCGTAGACGACGGAGCGAAACACCGTGAGGTACGAATACAGGGGATTGACCTTGATCATCCACTGGAAGCCCTCGGGGACGATGCTGATCGGGTAGAACGTCGGCGTCAGGTAGCTCGTCAACTGGATCAGCACGGCCGTGAGGTCGAGCACGTCGAAGAAGTGCACGGCGGCGGAGGCGATGATGAGCCCGAGGCCCGCGGTGAGGGCGAGCAACGCGATGACGACGACGGGGACGAAGATCACGGTCCACGGGATGCCGACACCGGTTGCAACCTGGATCACGAGGAGGACTCCCAGGCTGATCATGAAGTTCACCGCTGCCGCCACCGCGGCGGCCACCGAGAACACCTCGGGCGGCACGTAGACCTTGGTGAGGATCCCCGCGCTCCCGACGATGGCGGCCCCGGACGCCATCACCGCCTGGGAGAAGTAGGTGATGAGGAGGATGCCGGAGAGGAGGTACACGATGTAGGGCGTGTCGCCTGGGATCTCGAAGCGGAAGAAGTTGCCGAACACGATCCACATGACGCCGGTCGTGAGCAGGGGGTTCAGGAGGGTCCACCACACGCCCAGCGTCGAACGCTTGTACCTCACCGTCAGATCGCGCTGCACGATCAGCTTGATCAGGCCGCGATGCGCCCAGAGGTTCGACACCTCCGAGGCGAGCGGCTTGCGCGCCATATCTGAGTCGTAGTAGTCGGTGGTCAAGGGGTCCCCCGGGGAGGTCCGGCGAGTGCGGGATGCATGCCGGTCGGCAGGATACCGACGATGGCTCGGAGTCGTCATCATCGCGAGGTCGGAGCCGGATGCCGCCGTAGCATGCACGACGTGACAATCGTCCCCCGATCCCCGGAATCCCGCGCCACGATGCTCGGAGCGCTCGCCGGCGTCCCACTCCTCGTGTGGTGGGCAGGGTGGGCGCCGGCGATCATGAGCAGCGACTCGATCGACCAGTGGAACCAGGCGTTGACGTTCGACTTCGTCAACTCCCACCCGATCGCGCACACGGCGGCGCTCTGGCTGATCTCATCGGTGTGGGCGTCGCCCTCGGCCGTCACGCTCGTGCACGTGGTCGCAACGACCGTCCTGCTCGCCGTGGTGGCACGGCGGCTCGTCCAGATCGGGGTGATCGTGCCACTGGCGGTGGCGGCCGTCTGGCTCATCGCGATCCTGCCCATGACCGGCGCGATGACCGTCACGATCTGGAAGGACGTTCCCTTCTCGCTGGCGATGCTGTGGGTCGCCTCCGAGCTCATGCTGATGGCCCGCGATCGAACGGTGTTCTGGACGTCGTGGTGGGGGCCGGGGCGCCTCGGCCTCGCCCTCGGCATCATGTGGGCGTTCAGGGCGAACGGGAGGCTCACCGCCGTTGCGTTCGCGTTCGCCCTCGCCATCGGCTTCCGGAGGTCGTGGAAGGGCCTCCTCGTCCTGGCGGGAGCGATGCTGGCCGTGGGATCCTTCGTCCCCATCGTGCTCATGGCGACGCTGCCCGTGGTCGACCAACCCATCGAGCCCGCCCAGGTGTTCATGCCGGATGTCGCGGCCGTGGTCGTCCACGATCGGGATGCGCTCTCGGCGTCGGACCTCGACCTCGTCTCGGCCGTCGCCCCGACCCCCGTCTACGAGGAGCTCTATGCGTGCGGCGACTCCACGCCGCTGTTGTTCAGCCCCCTGTACGACAACCAGGTCATCAGGGACGACCCGGCGTCGTACCGCGGGCTCGTCGTGAGGGCGGCGCTCGCGTCACCCATGACCGTGCTCGGGCATCGATGGTGCGCGGGCGAGTACCTCGTGTCACCGTTCAACCGCACCGACACGTTCGTTCACCGACCCCCGTTCGACATCTGGCCCAACACCCTCGGCCTGGCGCGAGCACCGATCTCGGACCGTGCGTACGACGTGACGCTGTGGGCCTACAAGGTGGCGGAGCAGTCCGAGATCGAGTGGTTGACGTGGCGCCCCGCCATCTCCGTGCTCGCGGCACTCGTGACCTTCGGCTTCGTCGGCTGGAGGAGGCCACTGCGCCCCCTGCTGTGGGTTGCCGCGTTCTTCGTCATCCACCTGGCCAACGTGTACGCGACCTCGCCCGCCCACGAGTTCCGATATGCCTACGGCATGTACCTGATCTCGTTGGCCACGCTGCCCTGGTGGTACCTCATCGCCGATCCGACGAGGGCGCGGCTCGGGGGCCCGGGGACGGGCTCAGCCGCCGTGCGGGGTGCGGCGCCACCCGCCGACGAATCGGGCGGCGATCCGGATCGGCAGCCAGAGCAGGGCGATGACGACCACGTACGGGTAGCGGACCAGGTATCTGCCGGGGACCCGGTCGATGACCAGGAACACCAGCGGTAGGCCGATCACCACCATGGCCATCCCGCCGAGCACCCACGCCGGCCACAGCCCCGACGACGGGAAGGCGATCGCCAGCACCGTCAGCACGACGAGAACGAGGGCAAGGAACGATCGACCGGGGTTGTAGAGCCGCATCGCAAGGTCGAAGAGGGCGGGTTGGCGGTCCACGACGGCACGGCGCAGCAGCGTCGTCCCATAGGTTCGCCGCACGATCGACTTCCCCTTCGCCCATCGCGCCCGCTGCGTCACCGCGGTGTCCGTGCGGTCCGGCTTCTCGTCCCTGACGTGGGTGCGGTGCAGCCAGAGGGTCCGGTGCCCTGCGAGGTTGAGCCGGATGTTCAATGCGAGGTCGTCGGTGAGATCGTCGGTGAACCCCCCTGCGTCCGAGAGGGCCGTTGCGGTCACGGCCATCCCCGTCCCACCGAGGTCACACGACCACCCGAGGTTCGACCGTGCGAGCTCGACCGAGCGGTTCGACGCCCAGTACGTGAGCGCACTGGCCATCGTGAGGACCGATGCGTCGGGATTCTCGACGTCCAGGTAGGTCTGCACCGCCGGATGCCCGTCTTCGAGCGCGGCGGCCACCGAGGACACGAACGTCGGATCCACCCGGTTGTCCGCATCGAGCACCACGAGCGCCTCATCGGGCTGGAGCGGGCGCTCGGCGAGGTACCAGGCGATTGCCGCTCCCTTGCCGCCCTCGCCGACGGTCCGCTCTGCGACATTGACATGGAGCGAGGCTCGCGACGACGTGTCGTCGGTACACCGATCGGCGATCACCCAGGCGTCGAGGAGGTCGGGCGGGTAGTCCTGTGCCGCGAGGTCGGTGGCGATGCCCTCGACGACGGCCTCCTCGTCGTGGGCGGCGACGACCACACGCATGCGCATCCGCGGCGAGCGAGCCGCCGGCGACGGGGGCGTGCGCAGGCCCCAGAGGCTCACGACGGATTCGTAGAGGCTGGGCGCGACGAGCAGAAGCTGCCCCAACCAGAGGAGGACTCGTAACATGCGGCGAGCGTAGCCAGCGGAGCCGATCAGCAGATGCCACCCCCCACAGCCCATGGGCCGATCGCGGTCGTCCTCGGGACGCGCCCGGAGATCATCAAGCTGGCCAAGATCGTCGAGTTGCTCGGTGACGACGCCCACGTGGTCCACACCGGCCAGCACTTCGATGCGAACCTCTCGTCGAGCTTCTTCTCAGAGTTCGGCATGCGTGAGCCCGACACGATGGTGGGCATCGGGGGGCGGACGAGGGGCGAGCAGATCGGCCTCGCGACGGCGGAGTTGGACACCCTGTTCCGGAAGATCGAGCCTGTCGCCGTGGTCGTCCAGGGTGACACCAACGCGGTCACGGCAGGCGCACTCGCCGCGAATGCGAGCGAGATCCCCCTCGCCCATGTGGAGGCGGGGTTGCGCTCGTTCGATCGTCGCATGCCGGAGGAGCACAACAGGGTGATCGCCGACCACCTGAGCGACCTCTGCCTTGCCGCCACGAAGCTCAACGTCGAGAACCTCGCCGCCGAGGGCATCTCCGGTGATCGGGTCGTCCTCACCGGCAATCCGGTGATCGAGGCCGTCGAGCGGCTCCTCCCGACCCGGGCCGAGCGCGACGTCCTTGCTGCACGGTACGGAGTCGTGCCGGACGAGTACGTGCTGTCCACCTTCCACCGCCCGGAGAACGTCGACACGCCCGACACCCTCGCGTCGATCCTGACGGCGCTCGGGGACCTCGACGCCCCCGTGCTGTTGCCACTCCACCCCCGCACCCAGGCCCGGATCGACGCGTTCGGACTCGGGGAGCTCGCCTCGCGGATCCTCATCGTCGACCCCATCGGGTACAGGGACTTCATCGGCCTGGGCGCGCAGGCGAAGCTGATCGTCTCCGACTCCGGCGGTATCCAGGAGGAGGTCTCGGCCTACAAGCGGCCGTCCGTGGTCGTGCGACGGTCGACGGAGCGTCAGGAGGTCGAGGGCACCTTCGTGCGAAGGGCCGAGCCGGGACCCGACCTCGCAGGCATCCTGGCGGCCGAACTCGACGGCGCCGCCATGCGACGCACCGAGCTGCTGGAGCTCCCGAGCCCCTTCGGCGATGCCCGGTCGCCCGGGCACATCGTCGACGCCATACGACGGCTCGTCGCCACGGCCCCATGATGCGCTTCCTACGCGACCGTGACGAACCCGGGCCGGAGGTTGGCTCGCTCGTGCTCCCGGAGGTGCCGGACGGCGTGCTGCAGGTCTGCCATCCGCAATGGCGGGGGGTGCGTTCATCCGCGCTCGCCTTCGGTGATCCGGTGCTCGAGACCCCCGATCTCTCCACCCTGATCGCCCATCTCGACGAGATCGCCGCGGCAGGCGTGGCGACGGTGGTGATCCAGGGGTGGCCGCAGGGTGCGCAGGCGTTTGCGCGGGCTGCGCGAGCGGCGGGTATCTCGGTGCTCGCCGTCTCGCACTCCTCGCCGGCCCAACACGGTGTCGACGGGGGTGAGGCGGAGGCGTTCGGCGAGATGCTGGCGCTCCACCAACAGGGTGTCATCGCCCGCCTCGGGGTGGTCAAGGCGGGTCTGCGGGGCCCGTTCGCCTCCCTCGGCCACGAGATCCACCACGTGCCGAACCGGGTCCCGGGTGTCGGCGACGTGTCGCCCGTGTCGAAGGGGGAGGGGATCGATGCGGGGGTGTTCCTGCATCCCATGTGGCGCAAGAACGTCACGACCCAGGTGCTGGCCGTTCTCACCTGCGGATGGACCCCTCACGTCATGGCGGACCCGATGGTGCCCTACCTCGATGCGGGCGGCCTCGTGGTCCACGGCGAGCTGGCTCCCGATGAGTTCCTCCCCGTGATGGCCTCGATGGACATCACGCTCAACGTGACGCTGTCCGAGTGCCATCCGATGATGCCCATGGAGTCGTACCGGCTCGGTGTCCCGTGCCTCATGTCGCGTACGTCCGATCTCTTCAGGGGAGATCCTGAGCTGTACTCGCTGACGACGGTCGATCAGGCAGACGACCCGACGGCGATCGCCGAGGCTGCATCGACGCTGCTCGAACACGCCGACCGTGCCGTCGCGCTCGCGAACGTGGCACTGGACCGGATCGACCGGGATGGCGCCGCGGCGTGGAGCCGCTTCACGAGGGTGGCACCGTGATGCGTTCGTTCATGCGTGGCAGCGTCACATCTGCAGTGACTGCGGTCGTGGTGTCGTGTGTGATGGTGGGTGGGGTGTGGGTGTCGCCTGCGGGTGCGGTTGATGGTGCGGTTGATGGTGTGGGTGTGGTGGATTCGGGTTCGGGGATGTGGTTCCTCCGTGATCCGGTGTCGGGGTCCACGACGTCGTTCTTCTTCGGGGATCCCGGTGATGTGCCGTTCGTGGGGGACTGGGATTGTGACGGTGTGGACACGCCGGGGTTGTATCGCCAGTCCGACGGGTACGTGTATCTGCGGAATGCGAACACCCAGGGTGTGGCGGATCGGTCGTTCTTCTTCGGTGATCCCGGTGATGTGCCGTTGGTGGGTGACTTCGATGGGGATGGGTGTGACACGGTGTCGATCTATCGGCCGTCGAGTCACCGGTTCTTCGTCATCAATGCGTTGGGTGCCGATGATGGCGGGTTGGGGGCTGCGGAGTTCTCGTTCGAGTTCGGGAACCCGGGTGACACCCCGTTCGTGGGTGACTTCGATGGTGACGGTGTGGACACGGTGGGGTTGCATCGGGTGTCGAGTGGTCTGGTGTACTTCCGTAACACGCTCACGAGCGGGAGTGGCCGACGCCGAGTTCGTCTATGGGGATCCGGGTGATCGGGTGTTCGCAGGGCGGTGGACCGGGACCCACACGGTGGACACGGTGGGCCTGTTCCGACCCTCCGAGGGCGGCTTCTACCTCAACCATGTCAACGCCGCGGGCAACGCCGATGACGACTTCCTCTACGGCAACACCTCCACGGTGCCCGTCACCGGCCACTTCGGCACCCTCCCCGGCGGCGATCCCGGTCCCCCGTCCGCGGTGACGATCATCACGGACTCGGTCGTCCTGGGGGCCGAGCGGTACTTCGGTGACGGCTTCCCCGGCTGGGACATCGAGGTCATGGGCAAGCCCGCCGTGATGCTGCACCAGATCGAGTCGACCTTCTTCCCCGCGGGGAAGAAGGTGGCCCCGCACGTGATCCTCGCCATCGGGTACAACTCCATCTGGTTGCGCGATCGCGAGCGGTTCGACGTCTATGCGGCCAAGTTCGACCGCGAGGCCGAAGCCGTGCTCGAACTGGTGCGCGCCAGGGGCGCAAGGTCCATCGCATGGGTGACCCTACGCGAACCGTCGCCAGAGGCGATCGTCACGGCACAGCAGATCGACCAGAACCACCGGTTCGGGTTCTATCTGCCGTACGTCAACGAGCGCCTCGCCATCCTCGACGCGACGTACGACGACCTGGTGCTCACCGATTGGAGGACGGTGTCGTCCGGCCCCGGATGGACCTACGACCTGATCCACCTGAACCCTGCGGGTGCGCGCCTGATGGTCGCGTCGATGGCGAGGGCGTTCGGGCTCCAGTGATCGGCGCCTCTCAGGGCGCGTAGATGGCGTCCTCGATCATCTCGACGTAGACCTGCCGCGCCGACTCCGACCACAGGTGGGCGCCGTAGTTCGGATCGATGGCCGACATGTTCAGGTTCGCCGTCGCCACGGCGTACCAGTCGACGAGCTCGGCGTTGGGGTGCCTGGCCACACCCTCCTTGATGCGGGCATTGGCCGTGTTCTGGTTGGCCGTGTTGGTCTGCTTCACCGTGACGAGCAGGACCCTCCGTTCGGATCCCGCAGCGTCCATCACCGCGTCGATCTGGCCCGCCGAGGGCGCACCGTTCGTGCCGAGGTGGATCACGATGACGGCGGGATCGTTGCCGCGGCCCATCCAGTCCCTGATGACGCCTGGTGCGGCGCCGTAGCCGCGACTGACCGCGGCATCCGAGTGGAGATCGGGGATCTGGAGCTCCAGGTTCCAGGACCCGCCGAGGCAGGGGCTCCGGTCCGGCTCACACGCGACGCCGAGCATCACGGAATCCCCGACAGCGAGCACCGGGCCCGTGGCGAGCGGCGGCTCCTCCGGGTTGCCCGGGGGTGGCACGTCACCGCCTGGGAGGATGCCGAAGTGGCCGGTGACGGGGACCGTGGAGGTGTTGCCGTAGAGGAAGTCGTCATCGGCGTTGCCCGCGGCGTTGACATGGTTGAGGTAGAAGCCGCCCTCGGAGGGTCGGAACAGGCCCACCGTGTCCACCGTGTGGGTCCCGGTCCACCGCCCTGCGAACACCCGATCACCCGGATCCCCATAGACGAACTCGGCGTCGGCCCCCCGGTCGTGAGCGTGTTGCGGAAGTACACCAGACCACTCGACACCCGATGCAACCCCACCGTGTCCACACCGTCACCATCGAAGTCACCCACGAACGGGGTGTCACCCGGGTTCCCGAACTCGAACGAGAACTCCGCAGCCCCCAACCCGCCATCATCGGCACCCAACGCATTGATGACGAAGAACCGGTGACTCGACGGCCGATAGATCGACACCGTGTCACACCCATCCCCATCGAAGTCACCCACCAACGGCACATCACCGGGATCACCGAAGAAGAACGACCGATCCGCCACACCCTGGGTGTTCGCATTCCGCAGATACACGTACCCGTCGGACTGGCGATACAACCCCGGCGTGTCCACACCGTCACAATCCCAGTCCCCCACGAACGGCACATCACCGGGATCCCCGAAGAAGAACGACGTCGTGGACCCCGACACCGGATCACGGAGGAACCACATCCCCGAACCCGAATCCACCACACCCACACCATCAACCACACCATCAACCGCACCCGCAGGCGACACCCACACCCCACCCACCATCACACACGACACCACGACCGCAGACAGGCCCGCTCCGAACCTATGCACGGATCCAGCGATCCATCTTGTCGTACCGGATCGGCGGCCGTGTGACGATCGTGGCACCGTCGTCCTCCACATCTCGAAGCTCCCTACCCACCGCCCCGACCATCGACGCGAGGCGCGCACCCCACGAATGGGCGGCCAATGCTATCGACCCGTCGGGCCTGGGCGCGTCGAGGGCCGCCCTGACGGCCTCGACGAGATCGACGTCCGTGTGGACGCCATCGATCCCCTCGAGAGCCCTGAGGGGAGGCGCAGCGACCGGGACGCCGCATGCGAGGTACTCGTAGACCTTGAGGGGCGACACGGCGTGGGTGACGTCGGTGAGGGTGAACGGGACCAGGCCCACGTCGAAGTGGGGCAGGTAGTCGGGGAGGTCGCCCTGTGCCTTCAAACCGAGGAACCGGATCGACGGGGGAAGGTCACCGGGAACGCCGCGATCGTCTCCGATGACCACGACGCTGTGGTCGGGGAACGCCAGGGCCACGGACCTGAGGGCCTCCCAGTCGAACCAGGCGCCGTAGAGCGATCCGTGATACCCGATCAGTGGTCCGTCCGGCAGGTCGTGGGGGCGCTCCCCCGCATGCGCATCGGCGAAGACTGCGGCATTGACGGCGTTCGGGGCGAGGACGGCCTCCTCGCCGAACCGTGCGACGTGGGCCAGGAGGTCGGGTGCGGAGGCGGAGAAGCCCTCCGCGAGTTCGACGATCCTGCGTTCGAACACGTCGGCGTACCACATGCCGCCGAGGGACTCGTCGGTCCAGTCGTCGATGACGTCGTACAGCACCGACCACCCCTCCCCCACGAGCTGCTCGAGCGCCGGGATGAACTCCCCGATCGGCGCCTCGACGATCACGAGGCCGGGATCGGTGCGGGCCACCACCTCGTCGGGGTCGAACGCATCGAGGTGGTATTCCTCGAGTCGCCGATGTGCGTAACGGAGGCCGAGGTCGACGGCCTCCGACGACGGGTAGCCGTAGACGTAGGTCACGTGGTAGCCGCGTCGCACGAGCTCGAAGGCGATCTGCGCTGCCCTGCTCCCGCCGCCGATGTCGTGGAGTGGCACGGCCGCCATGACCACGACCGCATCGCCTGCGACGCGCGGGAGCCCCGAGGTCACCGTGGACGACACGACCTCGGGGAGGAGACCAACGTGCGCCCCCGAGTCGAGGAGCACACGCAGCGTCGTGGCCAGATGGTCGTCGGTCGACATGCCTGCGGCGGCCAGGGCCTGTGGCGTCGTCACGATCGTCAGCGGGTCGACACGCGGCTCGGAGATGCGCATGTCGCGCATCGACGGAGGGTTGACACGGGCGCGTACGACCGCCTCCGAGCCGTGGAAGCCGAGGTACTCCTCGAGCTCCGGGTCCACGACGCCCATCGTCACGGCGTCCTCGACCGCCCAGCCGTCCGGTCGCTCGGAGATGACGCGATACGTGTTCGGGGTGAAGGCTCGCCACCGCCTCGCCCTGCGCCCATCGCGCTCGTAGATGTCCACGTTGCGGCGGACAGCCTTCGAGTGCTGATGGCTGCGATAGCGCGCCATGACCGAGTCAGGGATCATGGGACGGACCACCTTCCGGGCCGTCGCGGTGAGCCGGCTCACGTCAGCACCCAGTCGGGCAGGCGACCGGCCTCTTCCGGTCGTTGGCGGAGCACCGGCAGATCGTTGATCGACCCTGGCACCATCCAGCGCTGATCCGGGTGATCTCCCGGGGAGAGCCGCATCGGCGCCGATGCATCGCACCAACCTTCAGCGATGGCCGAGGGTGCGTCAGGGTCGAACACCGACCAGGTGCGGACGACGGTGACGGGATCGTCGGAGGACGAGCAGATGACACCGACCTCCGGCATGGACTCGAGCATGGCACACGCGTCATGGACGTCGCCCAGCGTCACCGACGTGCCGTCCGGGAGGTAGGTGACGTATTTCCCGCGAACGTCACCGAGGGCCTCGGGCAGCGTGCGGCCTCCTCGGCGCACGAGCTGCACCTCCCCCGACGGAGCCTCACGAACCGGCGACCCGTCGTCGACCACGAGGCTGACGAGTGGATAGTCCTGCTCCTTGAGGCGCGTGAGGTAGCCCACGGAGTACAGGTCGGGATGCCGATGCACGCGATCGGCGAGCGCTGCCTCGTACCGGGACTCGGTCTCGACGCTCATCGACACGCCATGCTTGCGGTACCGGAACAGGGGGTCCCTGATCTGGACCTGCCCGTACCCGCCAGCCATGAGCCTGATCCAGAGGTCCCAGTCCTCGTTGCCCGTCCTCATCGTCTCGTCGTAGCCACCGACGGCCTCCCACGCGGCACGTCGCATCATGACGCAACCGACGACGGAATTCGACAACATGAGCTGGTAGCGATTGAAGGGGCGGGTCGCCCAGATCATGTGGGTGTCGCCCACGAGCTCGGCCCAGCAGTGGGCATAGGCCGCCCCGGGATCGGCATCGAGGGCACGACGGAGGGTCTCGACGTAGGTGTCGACGAGCATGTCGTCGGCGTCGAGCGTCACCACGTACTCCGCACGGCTTCGAGCGATCCCCGCGTTGCGCGCGGCAGGGAGGCCCCTGTTGTCCTGGTGGATGACCGTGACCCGCGGCAGCTCGAGCGACGCGAGCAACGGCGTGGTCGTCCCGTCGTCCGACCCGTCGTCGACGATGATCACCTCGAAGCCGCCGTCCGTCTGCTCGAACACCGACAACACCGCCTCGCGCACGAAGCCGCCCTGGTTGTAGCACGGGATGACGACCGAGACATTCGCTGGCCCCTCCGCGGCATCCATCGAGGCGACGCGAGCCACGGCACGATCGAACCGCTCCTCCCACCTGCGGCGATCGGCTTCGATGCCGAGATCGGTCGCGGCTTTGATGCGATCCTTGACGGCGTTGGGCACGAGGCGCTTGACGGAGCCGTACAGGCCGTCGGGAACCCTGCGGAGCAGCCTCCGCCCCATCGACTCGGGAGGCCGGCGCCTGGGCTCGAGCCAGGCCGCCTCGAGGCGTGCGATCGCCGCCGTCGCCATGCCGCCCTGGCTGCGCAGATGCCACGGCTCGACATCGATGGCTTCGTACGGACCCTCCCAGCGCCCCTCGGGGGGGGCGGGCCGGGCAGCGACGGAGGCAAGGAGGCCGTCATCACCTGCTGCAGCCATCAGCGCCGAGCGGAGGCCTTCGACGGTTCCGTCGAACACGATGGCACCGGTGCCCGCGTCGAGGAGGTCGCGGAAGGCTGCGATGTCGGGCACGATCACCGGGGCACCCATCCGCCGTGCCTCATGGGCAGCGAGGTTGAAGCTCTCGAATCTGCTCGGGACGACGACGGCCCTGCACGTTGCGATGCGTTCCGCGAGGCCTGCCCGGTCGAGCTGCCCCGTGAACGTGAACCGGGAGGTGAGGTCATCGGGAATCAGCTCCTCGAGCCACTCCCGCATGGGTCGCGCCTCCGATGCGCTCCACCCATCGGAGCCCGCGAAGACCACCGACAGCTCCGGGTGGTCCTCCAGGACGGGAAGGGCCGCCCGCACCATGTCGTGGGAGCCCTTGACCTCGCCGAGCCTTCCGATCACGAGGAAGGAGTCACCGCCGGGTCGCCACTGCTGCTCGACGGCCACGGTTCGGACGGGCGGTGGAGCCACGAGGACTCGATCGGGCTCCACGACGTAGCGGTCCAGGACGAGATCCTTGATCCCCGGCGAGGGGACGAGGATGCGGTCGGCCATGGAGAACACCTCTCGTTCCATCACCGCGACCGCCTCCAGGTCGTCGGTCGCGGCGCCCATCGCCTCGATCTGGAGGTCGACGGGACCGTGGAACCGCACGGAGATGGGGATCTCCGAGATGCCGAGATCACGACGGTGGGTGAGCGCCCAGAAGCCGAGCCCGTCGAAGTCCTGGATCTCGATGTGGTCGATCGGCTCCTCGGCGTGGAGCCGTGCGAGTTGCTCGGCGGCCGCCTTCGACCTCGCCATGAAGGAGAGGTCCCACCCAGCTGCATCGTCGCCATGAGCGAGGTGTACGCCTTCTCCCGGATCACCATCGACCTCGTCGGCCACGAGGACGATCGACACGCGATGGCCGGCGTCGACGAGCCGACTGCGCAGCTCCTCGAGGAGGAAGCCCGCCCCACCGGGCGCCTGGGGTGCGAGCTCCGTCGAGACGAAGGCGAGGTGGCTCACGACCGCGCCCTTCGGAGCCCATCACGATCGAGTCGGTCGATCACGGGGCCGAGGCGTCGCTCCCACGCGGCATCCGATCCTGCGGTCGTGAGCTCGTGCACGAATGCGGCGTCGTCCGCGCGGGAGAGCATCGACCTGATGCGGTCGGCGAATTCGACCGGGTCCGCGGCCGTCTCGACGAGCCCATGGGCCTCGGCCACCGGGAGCGGCGAAGCCACCACGGGCACGCCTGCAGCCATGTACTCGTACATCTTCAGGGGGCTGACGGCTCGCGTCAGTTCGTCGACGACGAACGGGACGATGCCGACGTCGAATTCCCGCACGTACGAGGCGATCACGTCGCTCGGGCGTGGGCCGAGGTGATGGACGTTGGGCAGGGCACACAGGACGCCGAGCGACTCCCGGACCGAGGGATCGACGGGACCGACGAGGACGAACGCGACATCTGGGAGTTGTGCGGCGACCGACCCGAGGAGGTCGAAGTCGAACCACCTGGCGATCATGCCGTGATAGCCCACGACGGGTCCGATCCCCGGGGGCATGTCGGAGGGTCGCTCGGTGGGCAGGGAGAAGGCGTCCGGATCCACACCGTTCTCGACGAAGATGATGTCCTCACGCTCAGCGATGTGGGCGTCCACCAGCGCGGGGGCCGATGCCGTGACCACGTCCGCCCTCTCCATGGCCGCAGGATGGTGGAATCGAACCCTCCGATGCTCGGGCATCCCCACCTCGTCGGCGTCGTAGATCGTGAGGTCGTCGAGGATGTCGTAGATGACGACGGCGTCCTCGTAGCGATCGAACAGGGTGTGGAGCGGGGCGAAGTGCGTGTAGAGGATCACTCCGGACCTCGGCGTGTCCTCGAGGGACGGGACGATCATGACAGCGCCGGCCCTTCTCGCCCTCGGCTCCCTCGGATCGACGAAGTAGGCGTCGTGGCCGAGCTTCGCAAAGGCGTCGATGACGAACTGTGGGCGCTGGCGCATCTCGTCCCAACGTGCCCACGTCGGCAGGTACACGACAGGCCGAAGGGCACCCGTCGGCGGTGGCGCACCCTTGGGGTGGCCTGCCAGGGAATCCTTGGCCGGCCCTGCCCCGGGGAGCCGCTTCAGGAACCTACGGACGGGGACGGGCAGCCGGTTGGCGAGGGAGGCGGCTCGACGCATGCGCAGCACGATAGGACGTGGGATGCCGAACGAGCCTCCCACGACAGGACCGGTGGTCGGGTACCGGCAACGGATCAGGGGAAGGCGCGGCCCACGATCGGCAGCGTGGTCTCGTCGTGGGCGTGGAAGTGGATCACGTGGTCCGCCCTCCCTCCCACATTCGCCAGCCGGATGTACCAGTTGCCGTCCGAGGGGCGATACATCGCGACGGTGTCGACACCGTCGCCGTTCCAGTCACCGGCGAGCGGGACGTCGAACCTCTCCCCGAACGGGAACACTGCGTCGGCAGAGCCTCCTCCGAGATCCCACTTCAGGAGGACCTGGCCCGTCGTCGGCCGGTGGAGCGCCACCTCGTCCGTACCGTCACCGTCGAAGTCCCCGATGAAGGGGCGGTCGCCGTAGTCGCCGAAGTCGAAGGAGAAGTCGGCGGCGCCGAGGCCCTGGTTGGCCCGTCCGAGCGCGTTGATCACGTAGATGCGCTGCTCGGAGGGGCGGAACACGCTGACCGTATCGCACCCGTCACCGTCGAAGTCCCCGACGAGGGGCACATCGGATGGGTTGCCGAAGAAGAACTCGAGGTCCGCCACGCCCTGCGTGTTGGTATTGCGGAGGTACACGAAGCCGTCCGATCGCCGATAGAGCCCCGGCGTCTCGACCCCGTCGCAGTCCCAGTCGCCCATGAACGGCACGTCGTTGGGATTGCCGTAGTAGAACGCCGTCTCCTTCGCCTCTGTGCGGGGTCGGTCGCCGAGCGTCCACACGCCGCCCGGGTCGACGTAGCCGATCGTGTCACAGGACGCGCCCGTGCACTCGGGCCCCGCGTCCGTCGGGAGGGACTTCGAGGTCTGGAACCATGCATCGGGCGCACCCGTCGACCATCCGCCGAGGACCACCGTCACCGCGGGGCCGTTCACGACGAACAGGTCCTCCCTGCCGTCCCCGTCGTAGTCGCCGAGGCCCGTCTGTGCGCTTGCGGGTACGGATACGGCGGGATCGAATGCCACGTGGGCGCCCGTCGCGAGCGTGATGCGGAGGCTCGGAGCGGAACCGGGGATCACCACGTACACG
This sequence comes from uncultured Acidimicrobiia bacterium, assembly GCA_963792405.1. GTDB lineage: Bacteria > Actinomycetota > Acidimicrobiia > Spongiisociales > UBA5794 > SZUA-442. The sequence continues at coordinate 339,901 of CAWBVU010000006.1, read as the reverse complement.
TCGCTGAGGCCATCCACGTCATGGTCCCCCGTCATCAGCAGGCCGTTCGGATCGGCGCCGGCCGGGAGGGGAAGCTGGACGGCGACGGACCCATAGCCGGTCTTCGACCCGTAGACGTTGACGATGCCTCCGACCACGGCGTAGACGTCAGGGCGGAAGTCGTCGTCGTAGTGCCCGAGCATCACCCTCGATGCCGACGACGGGATGGAGGTGGGGAGGGAGACCGCGGTGCGGTAGTCGCTCGCCCACGTCCACACGTCGAATCGCAAAGTCGACCCTGACCGGTCGGGCACCCAGGCGTCCGGACGACCATCGAGGTCGTAGTCGGCGAGGTCGCTGTCGGGCGCTCCACTTCCGGTGGTGGCCCGAAGGGCGATCGTGCCGTAGTTCCCGACGGCTCCCGCCGCTTCGATCCTCCCGCTCCCCGCAAGCCTCGCGATGTCGGGAGCCCCCTCGCCCGTTGCGTCGGCGATGATGATCCTCGAATCGGGCGTCGATCCGACGGCGGAGGTGAACGTGAGCGCTGGGCCCCGATAGTCGGTCGACGAGGTCACCGGCGGATATGGCGCGGGACGCACATACCCGGGTGTCGTCGCAGGGCCGCTCCATGAGAAGTGCATGGCGTCCTTGACGTCGACCCAGTCGCCCCCCCAGCAGTACCCGCCTTCGGCGAACGCGTCCGCGAACCACGACGGGATGTTCGTCCGGAGGAGGTTGTCGGCGCTGTAGGGGTTGTCAGGCGGGTTGAAGTCGATGGCAGTGCCGAACGCGTGCTCCGAGGGCTGGGTTCTGCCGCCGACCGTGCGCCACACCCAGGATCCCGCCGAGTAGATGCGATAGGTCCTCCCCTGCGCGAGGTTGCGCTCGAGGGCCGCACCCACCCGAGCGAGGGCAGGGAGGGCGCGCTCGTGGGTGCTGACGACGCGGCTCGTGCCGGGGATCCGCCACGAGACGAGCGATTGCTGGACCTGATAGTAGGTGCGACCGTACATGGCGCCCCAGGGTCCCCTGATCTGGGTCGAACTGCTCATGGGGCCCGTGATGCCGACGAAGGGTCGTGAGGGGCCGGCGACGTTCGGCTCGCACCCCCGCGACTCGGAGAAGTTCGCGATGTTGGAGCCGGCGTCGTTCGCGAGGGCCACACTCGGCACGAGCGCGATCCACAGCAGCGCCGCCATGGCACCGACGAGTGACTTCCTGGCCATCAGCGGGGAAGCGTAGGGCGCCGAATCGGACGGTGAACGTCTTTCAGCGGGCCCCGAAGCCGGTCAGGACGGTCCATACGCTCTTCCCGATGATCTGCGTGTCGAGCCAGAACGAAGAGTGCTTGATGTAGAACAAGTCATACGTGAGCTTCTCCACGGTCTCTGCCTGATCATCGGCATAGCCGTAGTTCACTTGAGCCCATCCGGTGACACCGGGGCGCACGAGCAGGCGCTGCTCGTAGAACGGGATCTCACGAGCGTACTCGGCGACGAACACGGGACGCTCTGGCCTTGGTCCGATGAGGCTCAACTCCCCCCTGAGCACCGTGAACAGCTGGGGGAACTCGTCGAGGCGGCTCTTGCGCAGGAACCGGCCCACACGCGTGATGCGGGGGTCGTCGAGGGCGGCGAAGGCGGGACCGGTCTCCTCGGCATTGGCGACCATGGTCCTGAACTTGGTGAGCACGAACGTCCTTCCCTCCCTTCCCACCCGCTCCTGTCGGTACAGGATCGGACCCGGGGAGTCCAGCCGCACGACGAGGGCGACCCCCGCGCACACGACGAGCCAGATCGGCAGCGTGATGCCCACGAGGATCACGTCGAGGACACGCTTGAACGGCGCATACGATGACCGGGAGACGGGCTGTGACAGCTCCCACCCCTCCGCGAGGTGGACCATCGGGATCCGACCCGTGTGCTCCTCGTAGACCTGCGAGAACGACCGGATCCTCGTGCCGGCGATCGATGCGGACGACACGAACTGGGCCATGGACTGGGACAGCACGGCACCGAGATCGAGGGCCAGGGTGACGCCGTCCTCGATCGGATGGCTCGGGGATTCCGCGGTCGGGTCCATGACCGCGACGACCGTGGCGTGGGGTGAGTCATACAGGTCCTCGAGGAGATCCTTCTCGCGGGTGATCACCACGAGCTTCTCCTGCCATGGGCGCGCCCGGTGGATCGCCCGGTGCACGAGCGACAGCGTCAACCAGATGAGCCCGAACCAGAACAGGAAGGGTCTCGAGAAGTACGCCCTCGACAGGACGAGCCCGAATGCGGTGAACAGGACGGCGAAGGAGACGAAGGCGAAGGCCCGCCCGTACAGGGGTCGAGGAACGGTCGAGGGCCACGACTTGAACGAGACGATCAACCCCGTCGTGGCTCCCACGACGAGCATGCCGATCATCGGCCAGATGCTGGAGCCGGGCCCGAGCGGGACGGTCCAGAACCACGGCGTCTCGAAGACGATCCACGAGGCGAGGAGCACGGACGCGACGAAGCCGGCCACGTCGGCGACGAGAACCGAGACGAGGAACCTGCGACCCATGGGCGCCTAGGCTACCCGTCGAGGCCGCATTGGGGATGCCGCACAGGACATGGCGACACTGTTCACGAGGATCATCAACGGGGAGCTCCCTGGGAGGTTCGTCTACCGGGACGACCGCTGCGTCGCGTTCCTGACGATCGAGCCCCTCTCCCCCGGCCACACCCTCGTCGTGCCGATCGAGGAGGTCGACCATTGGATCGACCTCGATCCGGACCTCGCCGCGCACCTCATGCAGGTCGCCCAGCGCGTGGGGAGGGCGATCCACGAGGTCTACCGACCGACCAAGGTCGGTCTCACCATTCTCGGGCTCGAGGTCCCGCACGCGCATATCCATGTCTCCGCGATCGACACCGAGCGGGACCTCGACTTCGCGAGGGCCGATCGGACGCCACGCCCCGAGGATCTCGATGAGGCGGCGGCGCGGATCCGCGAGGCGCTGGGCGAGTAGAGTCGCTCCATGCCATCTGCGACCTTCTCCCACACCGTCTCCGTCGATGCACCGCCCTCGCGGGCGTGGGCTGTGCTCCAGGATCCCACCACCTGGGAGAAGATCGGCCCCGTCTCCGAGGTCTCGAACCCCATCTACCGCCAGGACGGATCGCTCGAGTCCTTCGACTGGGTCGCCGACGTCGGCGGCAAGAAGTACAAGGGTGAGGCGATCGCGGGTGACTACGTCATCAACGAGCGCTTCACCATGACGCTCGACACCTCCGAGATCGCAGGTGACGTCGTGGCGACGATCACCCCTTCGAATCCCTCGACGGACGTGACCGTCGAGATGACCTTCCGCACCAAAGGCATGCTGTCCGCGATGTTCTTCCCCGCGATCAAGGGCGCATTGTCGAGCGGGTTCCCGCAACAGGTCGAGGATCTCGCTTCAGGCATCTGACGAAACCCCCGATACCGGAGACATGACCCGGCATCGGCCACCACCGCCGTCGCGCCCCGAGCACGTCACCGGAGACGCCCCGGAGACGGACGTCCTCGACGGCCTCAGGTATGCCCTCGTCGCCGCGCTCATCGCCGTCATCCCCTTCGCCATCCGGTATCTGCTGCTGGTGGAGGTGCACAGTCCGCACATCGAGCGTCCGCTGCTCAAGGCATCGACGTTCGGACCGCTCGAACTCGTCCTCGTTCTCGTCGCGGTGTCCTCCCTGCCACTGCTCCTCCGCCGCTCGACGTACCGCGGCCGCCCGCTCGGCCTCCTCGGCGCGATGGGGTTCACGGGGATCACCCTCGTCTGGCTGCTATTCGACCCCAGTGCGGAGGGCATCCTGAGGACCATGCGACTCGCCGGCGTCGTCGGGACCATCGCCATCGTGTCCACGATGTCGGTGCGCACCTTCCGGCTCGCCATCGTCTGGCCACTTGCGGCATCTGCGGGCGTGCAGGCCACATGGGCGCTGCTCCAGACCCACGTGTGGCGGAGCGGGCACCAGTCCGGGATCACCATACGATGGAGCCACGCCTGGACCCAGGGGTACGGCACGATGGACGGCGCCTATGCACTCGCGGCCTTCCTCGTGCTCGCCATCGCCATCGTCCTCGCGTCGGCGGCGTTCGGACGGCTCCACCCACTGATGTGGGTGTCGGTGCTGGTCTCCTCGTTCGCGGTCTCGGTCACCTTCGGGAGATCCGGTGTGTTGGCCCTCCTCGCGATCGGGGGGTTGTACGGACTCATGTGGCTGGTCTCGCACCGTGGACGGGACCTCGCATCCTCCTTGTCGGCGACCGTGCCCATGCTCACGGGCATCGCCATCGCCTGGACGGGCTGGTCAGTGCGTGCGGGAGAGACCCTGCGCCTCCAGCAGTTCGGCAGGGAGTCGCTGCTCGACCGCGCCTTCACCGTCATCGGCGGCCACCCCGTCGTCGGTGTCGGCCCGGGGAACTATGGACCCACCCTCGCACGGATCGGGGTGACGAGTACCGACATCACGATCGTGCACAACATCCCGATCCTCGTTGCGGCGGAGTATGGCATCCCGATCGGCGTGCTCTTCACTGCGTGGCTCATCGCCCTCGGGATCGTCTCGGTGATGACGTCGATGAGGGCGATCACGGTGTTCGTGGCCATCGTGCCGTACCTCGTCTTCGACCACCCGCACCTCGTGTACGCCTACGGCATCGCGGAATTCGGGCTGTGGCTCGCGGTGCTGGACTTCCACCGGCGATGCACGATCGAGCGCAGGTCACCGATGGGAGACTCGGTGGCGACGGACGACCTCGTCCCCACACCCGCCTGAGCGGTCGACCTCAGGCGGGGACGTCGCCAGCCGATTCCCGCAGCGCCCGAGCCGTCTCCCTCGCCGCCTCGAGGCCACCCTCGGTCAGCTCCGCCCTGTCGGTGAGGAGCGTCACCTGGTTGCGGTAGATCTGGAGGAATCCGCCGTGGATGCCTGCAGCGGTGATGCGACCGTCATGGTGGATCGTCACGGCACCGGTCGCCAACGACGCCATCGTGGGCTCGTGATCGGCGAGGACACCGATGTCACCATCGACGGTCCTGGCAGAGACCATCTCGGCCTGCCCCGACCAGATGACCGCCTCGGGGGTGACGATGTCGACCTGGAAGGTCTTCGCCATCAGGAACCCTTCTCGAGCTGCTTCGCCTTCGCGATCGCATCGTCGGCCCCGCCGACCATGTAGAAGGCCTGCTCGGGAAGGTGGTCGAGCTCGCCATCGAGCAACGCCTTGAACGATGCGATGGTCTCGTCCCTGGGGGTGAAGATCCCCGCCTGTCCCGTGAACTGCTCGGCCACGAACATCGGCTGCGAGAGGAACCGCTGGATACGACGCGCACGGTTCACGATGAGCTTGTCCTCCTCGGACAGCTCGTCCATGCCGAGGATCGCGATGATGTCCTGGAGATCCTTGTAGCGCTGGAGGACCAGCTGCACCTGGGTGGCCACCTGGTAGTGCTCGTCCCCGACGATCGCAGGATCGAGCGCACGGCTGTTGGAGTCGAGCGGGTCGACGGCCGGGTAGATACCCAGTGCGGTGAGGGGTCGCGACAGCACCGTGGTGGCGTCGAGGTGGGCGAACGCCGTGTGGGGAGCAGGATCGGTGATGTCATCGGCAGGGACATAGATGGCCTGCAGCGACGTGATCGAGCGTCCCTTCAGCGACGTGATGCGCTCCTGGAGCACACCCATCTCCGACGACAGCGTCGGCTGGTAGCCGACGGCGGACGGCATCCGTCCGAGCAGCGTCGACACCTCGGAGCCCGCTTGCGTGAAGCGGAAGATGTTGTCGATGAACAAGAGCACGTCCTGCTGCTGGACGTCGCGGAAGTACTCCGCCATGGTCAGCGCGGACAGCGCCACGCGAAGGCGGACGCCGGGGGGCTCGTCCATCTGGCCGAACACGAGGGCGGCCTTGTCGATGACGCCGGAGTCCGACATCTCGAGGAACAGGTCGTTCCCCTCCCTCGTGCGCTCTCCGACGCCGGCAAACACGGATACGCCGCCGTGTTGGGTGGCGACGCGATTGATCATTTCCTGGATGAGCACCGTCTTGCCGACGCCTGCACCCCCGAAGAGGCCGATCTTGCCACCCTCGAGATAGGGGCAGATCAGGTCGATCACCTTGATACCGGACTCGAACACCTTGTTCTGTGCCTCCACGTCCTCGAACGCCGGCACGTCCCTGTGGATGGGCCACCACTCGTCCGAGAACTCCTGGCCCGGATCGTCGAGGCACACACCCCAGGCGTTGAAGATGTGCCCGAGCGTCTGGTCACCGACCGGAACGGCGATCGGGCGACCGAGGTTCCGCACCTCGGCACCGCGCACGAGGCCGTCGGTCGGCGCCATCGCGACGGCGCGGATCTTGTCGTCGCCGAGCTGTTGGGCGACCTCGCAGATGATCGTGCGCGCCGTCCCGGCGATGTCGACGTCGACCTCGAGGGCGTAGTTGATCTCGGGGAGGGCTCCCGGTGGGAACTCGACATCCACGACCGGGCCGGCGACCTTGACGATCTTGCCTGCGGCGAGGGTTGTGACGCTCATGTCTGGTCTCCGTGTCTCGTGTGAATTCGTCTCGTGTCAACCGTTCGCAAGCGCTTCCGCGCCTCCGACGATCTCGCTGATCTCCGTGGTGATCTCGGCCTGTCGAGCCTGGTTCGCCTCGCGCGTGAGGAGGCGGGTGAGTTCCTCCGCGTTCTCGGTCGCGGCCTTCATCGCACGGCGCCTGGCGGCGTGCTCGGAGGCCGACGCCTCGAGCAGCATGCCGAACAGCGTGCCCTCGAGGTACCTCGGCAGCAATCGCCCGAGGATCTCCTCGGGTGAGGGCTCGAAGGTGTACCCGGCAGGCGTCGGGGGGGCATCGAGGTCCGTCGGGGGTGGCTCGATCGGGAGCACCGACCACTCGATGGCGTTCTGGGTGAGCGCCGACACGTACTCGGTCGTGTACGCCTCCACCGCATCGACCCTGCCCGTTGCGTACTCGTCGAGGAGCACGTTGGCGATCGAGCGCGCATCTCCGTAGGTCGGGGTATCGGTGATGTTCAGCCACACGTGGTCGAGCGCGTACTTCCGATACCGGAAGTAGGACTGGGCCTTCGCCCCGACGACGAACAGCCGCACCTTGCGACCCGCCGACTGGTGGCGCCGGATGGCGGACTCGGCCAGCCGGATGACCGACGAGTTGTAGCCGCCTGCGAGCCCCCGATCGGAGGTCACGGCAAGTACGCCGACGGTGCGCACATCACGACGCTCGAGGAGCGGGTGGCGCAGGGTGCCGGTGGCCGCAGCGATGTTCCGGATCACGTCGTTCATCTTCTCGGTGTACGGCTTCGCCTGGGCAACGCGGACCTGAGCCTTGCCGATACGGGCGGTCGCGATGAGCTCCATCGCCCGCGTGATCTTCATCGTCGACTGGACGCTCTTGATCCTCCGGCGGATCTGACGGACTTCTGCGGACGCCACGGTTCGCTACGCCTCCAGTTCGCCCGTCGGTTCGCCATCGCCAAGCGTCGCCTTGTAGGCGTTGATCGCGGCGACGAGGTCGTCCCCGGGGATGTCGCCGGTGTCGGCGATCGTGGCGAGCATCGAGCCGTACCTGGCGCGTGCGAACTCCCGCAGGCCGTTCTCGAAGTCCCTGATGCCACTCGGATCGACGTCGTCCATGTGACCCTCGGTCACGGCGAAGATCACGAGGACCTGCTCGGACACGGGGACGGGATGATGCTGACCCTGCTTGAGCACTTCCACGACCCTGCTGCCCCTGTCGAGCTGGGCGAGCGAGGTGGCATCGAGCTCCGACCCGAACTCTGCGAAGGCCTCGAGCTCGCGGTACTGCGCCAGGTTGAGTCGCAGGGGTCCTGCCACCTTCTTCATCGCCTTGACCTGGGCCGCGCCACCCACGCGTGACACCGAGATGCCGGCGTTGATGGCGGGGCGGATCCCTGCGAAGAACAGGTCCGTCTCGAGGAAGATCTGCCCGTCGGTGATGGAGATCACATTCGTCGGGATGTAGGCGGACACGTCGTTCGCCTTGGTCTCGACGATCGGGAGGCCCGTGAGGGAACCGCCTCCGAGCTCATCGGAGAGCTTCGCACAGCGCTCCAGCAGCCGGCTGTGGAGGTAGAAGACGTCACCCGGGTAGGCCTCGCGTCCCGGTGGGCGGCGCAGGAGCAGCGAGATCTCCCTGTAGGCGACGGCTTGCTTGGTGAGGTCGTCGAAGACGACCAGGGCATGCTCACCCTTGTACATCCAGTACTGCCCGATGGCCGAGCCCGCATATGGCGCGTACATCTGGAGGGCGGCCGAATCGCCCGCGGAGGCGTTCACGATCACCGTGTACTCCATCGCACCGGCCTTCTCGAGGGTGTCGACCACCTCTGCCACGGTCGAGTTCTTCTGGCCGATGGCGACATAGACGCACTTCACGCCGAGGCCCTTCTGGGCGAGGATCGTGTCGACGGCGATCGTCGTCTTCCCCGTCTGGCGGTCGCCGATGATCAGCTGCCGCTGGCCCCGGCCGATCGGGGTCATGGCGTCGATGGCCTTGATCCCCGTCTGCAGTGGCTGGGAGACGGGCTGGCGCTGCACGACGGAGGGCGCCTGGGTCTCGAGGAGGCGTCGTTCGTTGGTGGTGATGGCACCCTTGCCATCGAGGGGCTGTCCAAGCGGGTTCACCACCCTGCCGAGCAGCTCGTCACCCACCTGGATCGACAGCACACGGCCGGTGGAGCGCACCTCGTCGCCCTCCTCGATGCCGGACGCGTCACCGAGGATGACGACGCCGATCGATTCCTCGTCGAGGTTCAGCGCGACGCCCAGCAGGCCGCCGGGGAACTCGAGGAGCTCGGAGGCCATGGCGCTCGGGAGCCCGCTCACTCGTGCCACTCCGTCGCCGACGGACAGGACGTAGCCCATCGTCTCGGACTCGAGCGAAGGGGACCAACCCTCGAGATTGGCGCGGAGGGCGCTGGTGATGTCGTCGGTGTTCAGTGTGAGTTCAGCCATTCTGCCTCAGCCCCATTGCTCTCTGAGCTCGTGGAAGCGACCCCTGATCGATCCATCGAGCACCGTGTCCCCGACCTTCGTGACGACGCCCCCGACGACCGAGGGATCGATGACGACCCGCACGCGGACCCTCTTGTTCGTCGAGCGTGACAGCGCCTCCTGGAGGCGGATGACCTGCTCCGGTTCGAGGTCCATCGGCGTCCTGACCTCGGCGACCACCTCACCCTCGGAGTCGGCGGCCTTCTCCGCGAGCCTGGCGGCGATGTCCGCGAGGTGCCGGGCCTGTCCCGCTGCGACGAGGAAGCCGAGGGCGGCGACCGTCACGGCGGACGCCCGCGAACCGAGGAGGTCGTCGATGATCCCCTGCTTGCGCTCGGTGGGGATACGAGGATCCCTCAGGACCTCGACGAGCTCTGCATGGCCCGCAAGGAGGTTCGCAGCCGTGTGGAACTCGTCCACGAGCGCAGCCTCCTCACCCTCTGCGAGGGCGATCGCGAGGAGGGCGTCTGCATACCCATCGGTGCGGTCGTGCTGGGCGGTCGCGTGGTCCATCAGCTACTGCACCCCGCCGAGCTCGTCGATGTATTCGTCGACGAGCTGACGCTGCGCACGAGCGTCGATGGAGGAGCCGACGACCCGCTCGGCGACGTCGATCGACAGGTCGGCGACCTGGCGGCGCAGATCGCCTGCGACCCTCTCGCGTTCCGCGTTGATCTCGTCGTGGGCCCTTGCCTTGATCTGGTCGGCCTCCGCCTGTGCGCGGGCGACGATGTCGACCTTCGTCGCCTCGCCCTCGTCCCTCGCATCGGCGACGATCTTCGACGCGTCCGCCTTCGCCCCTGCGAGCTGGGCCCGGTAGTCGCTGAGGAGGCTTTCGGCCTCGACCTTTGCCTTCTCCGCGGACTCGAACTCCGCGGCGATGGCCGCCTGGCGCGCCTCCAGGGCCTTGTTCATCGCGGGGATCGCCCACTTCCAGATGAAGAAGAAGACGATGGAGAACGCAATGATGCCTGCGATGAGCTCCTCGGGTGCGGGCAGGAGCAGGTCGATTCCTCCGCTCTCACTCGCGGTCTCGGAGGTCTGCTCCGTTTGACCCTCGGTGGCGAGGATCAGCTGTGCGAACACGTGCATGAGCATCAGAGGTTCCCCTCGCTAGACCAGGAAGAAGAGCACGAAGCCGATGAGGGCGAGTGCCTCCGTGAACGCGATACCGAGGAACATCGTCGTGCGGACCATGCCCGCAGCCTCGGGCTGTCGCGCCATGGCCTGGACGGCGTTGCCGGCGATGATGCCGATGCCGATACCCGGGCCGATGGCCGCAAGGCCGTACCCGATGAGAGAGAACGCTCCGTTGTCCAACATGTTTCCCTTCCTTGTCGCTTAGGACGTGACTCGATCAGTGTTCGACGTTGACCGACGTGTCGATGTACACGGCGCTCAACAGCGTGAAGATGTAGGCCTGGAGGAGGATCACGATCATCTCGAACATGAAGATGGCCAGTGCCAACGCCCACCAGGCGAGCCCGAAGGCACCCTTGACGACGCCGATCGAGCCGATCGTCGTGATCGAGACGAACGCGGTCGTGAGCAGCAGTGTGAGCATGACGTGGCCTGCCACCAGGTTGGCGAAGAGCCGGACGGCGAGCGAGAACGGCCGCACGAAGAACGTCGAGAAGAACTCGATGAGACCGACGAGCGGCTTGAGGGCGACGGGGACGCCTGGGGGCCAGACGATGCCCGTCAGGTAGCTGATCCCGTTTCGCTTGAACCCGGCGAATACGAAGATGACCCACGTCAGCAGGGAGAGGAACAGCGGGATCGCCATCCGCGACGTGATCGGGAAGTTGATGAATGGCGTGATCTCGAACAGGTTGCCGATCAGGATGAAGATGAACAGCGCCATGAGGTAGGGGAAGTAGTGGATCCCGTTCGGGCCGATGATCCCCACGGCGATCTCGTCCCTCACGAACGACATCAGGCTCTCGATGCTCAGCTGGTACTTTCCCGGACGGACGGCCTTCTTGCGGAGGCCGAAGTAGATCAGGGCGATGGCGAGGATCCCCGCAAGGAAGATCAGCACGACCGTGCGGGTCACCGGGAAGCCGGCGATCTCGAAGATCGGGGTGCGGAACTGGAAGAGGTCCGTCACGTTCTCCGGCGCACAGACCGAGTTGTCCGTCAGGTCGCACTCTTCGAGAGCGAGGATCAGTTCGTCCACTCGAGTTCCCTTTCCGCACCTTTGGCAACGGCCACCGCCTCCAGCGACAGCAGCACGAGATAGCTGATGACCGCTGACACACCCATGGCCAGACGATCGATATCGGTCACCGAGACGATGAGCACCATCGCCAGGGTGATGAGGCCAAGCCGGATGAAGAATCCGAACAGCGCGGCGGCATGATACAGGGTCAGTGACACAGCCGCAGCCGTCGCGAGGATCCATCCGCCGAGAATGAAGTTCGCGGCCACGATGGCGACGCCCGCTGCTGCGGACACCGCACCGAGCCATCCGTCGAGCACGCCGAAGAGCAGGATCAGCGGCGGTGCCACGAACAGCGCCCGCTTGGCGATGTGCGCGCCGATGATGGCCTCGACGGGCCGTGCCTCCGCAGAAGGCCGCTGCATCGCCTCGGGGTCGAGCCGTCCATCAGACACCGTGGCCACGCCGCCTTCCCTCCTCCTCGAGGTCGGACGAACCCTGCCACAGGCGATAGAAGCCCACGGCGAAACCGATCAGCGTCCAGGTGACGACCATCAGCGGTGAGGTGCCGAGGATCCAATCGAGGAACAGGCCGAGGAGCAGGCCCGTCACGAAGTACGACACGAGGTCGGCCTTCTTCGAGAAGCCGCCGGTGATGAGGTCGCGCGCCGGGACGAGCCTGGTCGCGGGGGTCACGTCGGTGTTGTCGGCCTGCTGGTCGTGTGGCATGTCGTGATCGATCACGCGGGTCCTCGCGAACCGGGTCCGTGGTTCGTGCAAGGCTACCCGACCGGCGGGAAGCATCCCCAATCGCGGCAGCCGCTCGCTCCACGCACCTCAGACGTATCCGTTGAACTCGACCGGGTAGGCGGGGAAGGCGTCCGAGAGCTCGGTCACCCTCGCGCGGAGGTGGTCGAGCACCGCGGGGTCGTGTCGTTTGCGCAGGATCTCGATGATGGCATTGCCGAGGGTGACCATCTGCTCCTGCTTCATGCCGGCCGTGGTCACCGCGGGGGTCCCGATGCGGATGCCCGAGGTGATGAACGGGGATCGCGGATCGAACGGGATCGCATTCCGGTTGAGGGTGATACCCATCTGGTCGAGGAGGGTCGCGGCCTCCTTGCCCGTGAGGTCCGGGTCGATCGATCGCAGGTCGACGAGGAACATGTGGTTCTCGGTCCCCCCGGACACGACCCTCGCGCCCGCACCGATCATCGTGTCGGCGAGGACGGAGGCGTTGCGCACGATCTGCTGCGCGTACTGGGCGAACTCGGGGGAACCGGCTTGCTTGAAGCAGAGGGCCTTCCCCGCGATCTGATGGTTGATGGCACCGCCCTGTGAGAAGGGGAACACCGCCTTGTCGATCGCAGCCCCGTAGTGCTCCCTTGCCAGGATGAGCCCGCCCCTGGGACCTCGGAGCGCCTTGTGGGTGGTCGCCGTGACGATGTCGGCATGGGGTACCGGTGAGGGGTGCGCCCCACCCGCGATCAGGCCGATGATGTGGGCGGCATCGACGAGGAACACCGCACCGACCTCGTCCGCGATCTCCCTGAATGCCGACCAGTCGATGATCTGCGAGTACGCCGAGTAGCCGGCGACGATCATCTTGGGTCGGTGCTCGAGAGCGAGCGCGCGCACCTCGCCCATGTCGATCCGTTCCGTCTCCGGGTCGACGCCATAGGCGACGAAGTGGAACAGCTTGCCGGAGAAGCTGACAGGCGACCCGTGGGTGAGATGGCCTCCCTGGTCGAGCCGCATGCCGAGAATGGTGTCGCCGGGCTCGAGGACGGCGAAGTACGCCGCCATGTTCGCCTGGGATCCGGAGTGTGCCTGCACGTTCGCATGCTCGGCGCCAAACACCTCCTTCGCCCTCGAGATCGCGAGCAACTCGATCTCGTCGACGACCTCACACCCCTCGTAGTAGCGACGACCGGGGTAGCCCTCGGAGTACTTGTTGGCGAGGACGGACCCCGACGTCTCCATCAACGCGTAGCTGACGAAGTTCTCGGAGGCGATGAGCTGGATGTGGGACCGCTGACGCTGTGCGTCCCGTGCGATCAGCGCGGCGAGGGTGGGATCGGCCTCAGCGAGGCGCATCATGTCCGTCATTGGGGCTCCTGGAGGTGCGACGAACACCGAATCTAGTGCTCCGAGGATGCTGCGACGATTCCGACCGCGCGCGCGTGCAGGTGATCGGCGACCGGCAGGACGGGCACGGGGACGAGCGGCGCGATGAGCCCGTACACCGTATGGTCGACGCCGTACAGCACCACCACGGCCCCCGAGGCGATGATCACGACCGCGATCCTCGTCACGAGCCTGCCGCGGTCGCGGACGGGTTGGAGAGCGATCGCCGCCCCGATGCCCATGGCCGCCACGGGGGCCGCCACGGCGAACGAGTCGGTATCGGTCAGCTCGAACGCCACCAGCAGGCCCATACCGATTCCGAGTGCGATCAGTGAGGCGCGGAAGCCCGTCCCCATCACGTCCGTCGCGCCACTGAATCCGGCGATCGCGTACTGGCCGAAGACGAGGCCGATCGCGATGACGACGAGCGCGACCGTCCTGTCACTGGACAGGGACAGGAACCCGAACCAGAGGGCCACCGCCCACACGAGGGTGCCGACGCCCACGGCAGGCCATGTGCTCGATCTCACAGGTCGACGGGCCCGGTTCTGAGCACCATCTCGGCAGGGCGGGTCAGGTCGACGAGGGTGGACGGCTCACCACCGCCTGCGGCGCCGGGGAGATACGTCAGGACGTCATCGCCGAACACCTCGCGGGCGTCCTCCGCCGAGTTCACCGGGAACTCCTCGGAGCGGTTCGCGGAGGTCACGGCGAGCGGCCCCGTGAGGCGCAGCAGCTCGAGCGCCACAGGGTGGTCGGGACAGCGAAGGGCGATGGTCCGGCGCTTGAGGTCACCGAGCCACGTCGGGGCGGTGTCGAGTCGTGGCACCACGAGGGTCACCGCACCGGGCCAGTGACGGTCCGCGAGCTCGAGCGCACGGTCCGACATGGCCCCGAGGGACAGGCCCTGATCGAGATCGGCGACGAGGATCGCGATCGGCTTGCCATCGTCCCTGCCCTTGATGTCGTAGAGGCGATCCAGGGCGGCCTCGTCGTACGGATCGGCGGCGAGACCGTACACCGTGTCCGTCGGGACGCCGATGATCTCACCACGCTTGATCGCCCGAGCCGCTGCCGCAACGTCCACCTTCACCTCCAGATGCGTACTCGCCTCACGCTACCGCACGCGACGTCGACCCACGACGAAGCGGTCCTTCCCGAACAGGTCGGTGCGCACGTCGCCATCGAGATGCCCGAACATCGTCACCACGTCCGAGGCGTGGAACTCGGAGATCTCGCAGACGATCACGCCGCCCGGAGCGAGCCACGTCCCCGCCTCCGCAGCGATCCTCGCGACGAGTTCGTCGCCCAGGGGCCCGGACACCAGGGCGCCGATCGGCTCGTGCAGCACGTCGACAGGGAGTGCGCCGAGCTCGGCTTCCGACAGGTACGGGGGATTTGCGACGATGAGGTCGACCCGCCCGAGCAACTCCGTGGGAACCGGGGCGAAGAGGTCGCCCTCGAGCCAGGTCACATCGAGGCCGTTCCGCTCCCCGTTGGCTCGGGCGACGTCGAGTGCGTCGGCGGACACATCGGTCGCATGGATGCGCGCCGAGGGATACGTGCGTGCAAGGGCGAGGGCGAGGTTGCCACTCCCCGTGCAGACATCGAGGATCTCGGTGGGGGCATCGACCATCGACGTGGCGAGCACGAAGAGCTCCTCCGTCTCTGGACGGGGGATCAGCACACGCGGGTCGACGGAGATGACCACCGGACCGAACGGGACCTCACCCTCGAGGTACTGGAGCGGCTCGCCCCGCCGCCGACGGTCGGCGAGGACACGGAATCGGTCTGCCCCTGCCGTGTCGACGGGGCGATCGAGAAGCGCGTCCGCTCTGGTCCCCCCCGTGGCCACCTCGAGGAGCCGCATGGCTTCGTGTTCGGGGAGCCCCGATGCATCGAGCAGCGGCCTCGCCGTCTCGCTCATGACGCTGATGCCAGCCTTTGGGCCATGTCGTCCGCCATGAGCGCCTCGTGGATCTCGTCGAGGTCGCCGTCCAGGACGGCGGGGAGGCTGTGGACGGTGAGCCCGATGCGGTGGTCGGTGACGCGATTCTCCTTGAAGTTGTAGGTCCTGATCTTCTCGGAGCGCTCGCCGGAACCGACCTGGGACTTCCGCACCGAGGCACGCTCACCGAGCTTCTCGTCGGACTCGATCTTGTGCAGTCGCGCACGGAGCACGCGCATCGCCTTGAGCTTGTTCTGGAGCTGGGACTTCTCGTCCTGACACGACACCACGATGCCTGTCGGCTTGTGGGTGATGCGCACTGCCGAGTCGGTCGTGTTCACCGACTGCCCGCCCGGACCCTGTGACCGCATGGTCTCGATCAGCAGGTCGCCGTCATTGATCTCGATCTCGACCTCCTCGACCTCCGGAAGGACGGCGACGGTGGCCACCGACGTATGGATCCTCCCCTGCGATTCGGTCCTGGGAACGCGCTGGACGCGGTGTGGGCCCGCTTCGAACTTGAATCGCGCATACGCGCCCTTTCCCTTCACCGAGAAGGTCGCCTCCTTGATGCCACCCGCATCCGGCGCGGACACTTCGATCGGATCGACGGTCCAACCCGTGCGCTCGGCGAGGCGCTCGTACATCCGGTACAGGTCGCCGGCCCACAGCGCGGCTTCGTCACCGCCTGCCGCCGCCCGGATCTCGACGATGACGTCCTTGTCGTCGTCGGGATCCTTCGGAACGAGCAGGGCCCGCAGCTCGCGCTCGAGGTGCTCGAGTTCGGAGGTGTGCTCGGAGATCGTCTCGCTCAGGTACGCGGCCATCTCGTCGTCGACGTCGCCCTCGGCGAGATCCGCGGCATCGGCGATCTCCTGCTGCGCGTCCCTGAAGCGTCGGAATGCGTCGATGACGGGCTTGAGCTCGGCATGCCTCGTCGAGACCTCGCGATATCGACTCTGGTCGCCGAGCACGTCGGGGTCGGCGAGTTGGGCCAACGCATCGTCGAACGCCTGCTCGGCATCGGCGAGTCTCGCGAGCAGGGAGGGGTCCATGCCGCTCACGCGTCGGGGCGGTCGCCGAGGTCGAACTCGGCGGCGAGTGCGGCGGGCTCGATCGCTCCCCTGGCCTTGACCTCCTCGACGGCTTCATCCCCGAGGGCTGCAAGCAGCGACGCCACGGCAACGTGGACCTGACCGTCGTCGGGCTCCTTGGTCGTGATCGACTGGATCCAGATGCCCGGCTTCGAGGCCCACGCGATCCACCTGCTGCCTGCCGCGGCCTTGAGGACCTCGTAGGAGATGCCGGCGATCACGGGAATCAGGATGATGCGTGCGATCACCTGCCACATGAACGGCAGCGGGGCGAGGAAGAGGAACACGACGAACGACACCATCGCCACGATGATGATGAACGACGTCCCGCACCGTGGGTGGCGAGGGCTGTACTTCTGGATCGACGCGACGTCGAGCGGGTCACCGTTCTCATAGGCATGGATCGTCTTGTGTTCCGCGCCGTGGTACTGGAACACCCTCTGGATATCGGGGTTCCGGCCGATCAGCCAGATGTAGGCGACGATCAGCGCGATGCGGAGCGCCCCGTCGAGCACCACGAAGAGGAGCCCGTTCCCTCCCACGAGATCCTTGATCCACTCGGCGGCGAAGGCGGGACCCAGCACGAAGACGACGAGGGCCACGGCGATCGCGATCACCATCGTGAGGATGATCTCCCGCCTGCCGATCTCTTCACCTTCGGACTCGCCTGCCTTCTCGGCGGACCACGAGAGGGCCTTGAATCCGAGGGTCAGCGACTCGACGAGCACGAAGGACCCCCGTATGAACGGGACCTTGGCAAGGCGATTGCGGGTGGAGAGTGCAGGGAGCTCGTGGCGTTTCGCCTCGATGACGTCGTCCGGACGGCGCACGGCAACCGCCCAGGCGTCGGGGGCGCGCATCATGACACCCTCGATGACCGCCTGGCCGCCGACCGACGCGCCAGGGGATCGGCTCAACTACGCCTCCGCGTCTGTGTCCGCGGCGGCCTGCTTGCGTCCGCCGGACGACTGGCCGTAGCGCTTGCGGAACCGCTCGACGCGACCCGTCGTGTCGACGAGGATCTGCTTGCCGGTGTAGAAGGGGTGGCTCGAGGACGAGATCTCGACCTTGGCGAGCGGATAGGTCTCACCGTCCTCCCACTCGATCGTGTCGTTGGTCTCGATCGTCGACTTCGTGAGGAAGGCGAAGTCCGACGACGTGTCCTGGAACACCACGGGACGGTAGGTCGGATGGGTATCGGGCTTCACGGGTTCTCCTGTTCGATGCTCGGGAACTGTACCGCGGTTGTCACTGTCCGCTCTTCGCAACGGAGTCGAGGAACTCGCCATTCGACTTCGTGCTCTTGAGTCGGTCGATGAGCAGCTCGAGGGCGGCGCCCGACTCGAGGGCGAGGAGCACCCTGCGAAGCTTCCACACCTCCTGGAGCTCGTTGCGGTCGAAGAGGAGCTCCTCGCGGCGGGTACCCGACGACTCGATGTCGATGGCGGGGTAGATCCGCTTGTCCGCCAGCTTCCGATCGAGGCGGAGCTCCATGTTGCCCGTCCCCTTGAACTCCTCGAAGATCACCTCGTCCATCCGGCTCCCGGTCTCGACGAGCGCGGTGCCGATGATCGTGAGGCTGCCGCCCTCTTCGATGTTGCGTGCCGCACCGAAGAACCGCTTCGGCGGGTACAGCGCCGTCGAGTCGACGCCACCGGACAGGATCCTTCCCGAGGCGGGTGTGGCGAGGTTGTGGGCACGGGCGAGCCTGGTGATCGAATCGAGGAGGATCACGACGTCGGTGCCACCCTCGACGAGGCGCTTGGCACGTTCGATGGCGAGCTCGGAGACCTGCGTGTGCTCCTCCGCCGGCCGGTCGAACGTCGAGAAGATGACCTCGCCCTTGACGGAGCGCTGCATGTCGGTCACCTCTTCGGGGCGCTCGTCGACGAGTACCACCATGAGGTGGCATTCCGGGTTGTTCGCGGCGATCGAGTTCGCGATGTCCTTGAGCACCGTGGTCTTCCCCGCCTTCGGGGGGGACACGACGAGGCCACGCTGGCCCTTGCCGATCGGCGCGATGAGGTCGATGATCCTGGCCATCATGAGGTCTGGCTTGCCGTCCACTTCGAGGCGCAGCCGCGAGTCGGGGAACAGCGGCGTGAGCTTGGCGAACTTCGGCCGGTTGGCCGCCTCGCCGGGATCGATGCCGTTGACCTTGACGGCGCGCACGAGGGCGGGGAACTTCTCCTGTGCCCTCGCAGGGCGGATGGGGCCTTCGACGATGTCACCCTTGCGGAGCCTGTCGTTGCGCACGATGTTGGCAGCGACGTAGACGTCCTTGTCACCGGGGAGGTAGCCGGTGGTCCTCAGGAATCCGTACCCCTCCGGCAGGATGTCGAGGATGCCCTGACGGACCTCGAGCTCCGACTCGTCGACGGGCTCGCGGGTGCGGCTCCTGTTCCGGTTGCGGTTCCGGTTCCTCCTGCGATTTCCCTGCCGATCGTCGTCGAAGGCGTCGTCCCTGGTGTCGTCCGAGGACGTATCGTCCCCCGAGGTCGCTGCGACCTCCGCCACCGGCTGTGGTGCCTGTTCGGGGAGCATGGACGCGTCGAAGGACTCGGCATCGAGGATCGCGGCGATGAGCTTGGACTTCTGGAGGCCGTCGTGGTCGACGGACACGGCGGTCGCGAGCTCGCGTAGCTGCGGGAGGTTCAACTCCAGCAGTCTGGCCCTTTCGTTGCTCATCGTGGATGGCCCCTTTCGAGACGCTCAGATGGGGTGGCCGGATGGCCGGGGATGTGGCGCACCATCACACGGTGATCGCGGGAGGGCGCTCGAGGTATCGCACGCGTCGACCGCCTGCGGCCGATGGTGGGATGCCGGGAGTATACGGGACGCACGCGGTTATGCAACGACATTTCGCGGATACATCGACGGCCCTGTGGGGCCGGAGCCCGGGTCCGGCGGCATCGACCGCACGTCGGGCAGGGGTCGGGAGCCGTCCGCACGGGATCGGATCCGCCGGATCAGGTCACTCGAAGTCGAAGCGCTCCCCTGCCTCGATCGCCGGTCGGGAGCCGTCCTCGAGCTCGAGCTCCTCGATCTTGGTGCCGCGGGAGGCGATCTTGTTGGCGCTGATCCTGATGTCCTTGATGTCCCGGTCCGCCTGGTCGAAGTGGGTCTCCAGCTTGTGCACGCGGTCCATGAGGCGCTCGACGTCCTTGAGCATGATGCCGATCTCGACCTGGATGAGGCTCGCCTGCTCACGCATGCGCACGTCGCGCAGCACGGCACGCACCGTGGTGAGGGTCGCCATCATCGTCGTCGGCGACACGAGGTACACCTTCGAGCGGTGGCTCAGTTCGATCACGTCGGGGTGATGCGCGTGGAGCTCGGCGTAGACCGCCTCGGATGGGATGAACATCAGCGCGGAGTCCGAGGTCTCGCCCGGCAGGATGTAGCGCTCGGCGATGTCCTTGATGTGCTTCTTCGTGTCGATGCCCAGCTGCTTCGCCGATCGTGCCCGCTCGGCGTCGTCAGGGGCGTTGAGCATCGCCATGTAGGCGGTGAGCGGGAATTTCGCGTCGATCACGATCGGACCGGGTGGATTGGGGAGCTTGATGACGCAGTCGGCTCGCCGCGCATTGCTCAGGACGACCTGGAAGGCGTAGGCGCTCGGCGGCAACGCGTCGACGACGATGTCGTTGAGTTGCACCTCACCGAACGCTCCACGAGCGTGCTTGTCGTCGAGGACGTGCTGGAGGCTCACGACCTGCTCGGAGAGGTCGGTGATGTTCTGCTGGGCCTTGTCGATGGTCTCGAGTCGTTGTGAGAGCTCGCCGAGGGACTTGGCGGTCGCCTTCGCAGAATGGGTCAGGTTGTCCCCCATCGCCGACTGTACGGCCTGGAGTCGCTCGTTGATCTGACGAGTGAGCTCCTGCTGGGTCACGGCGAGGGTGTCGGTGAGGGCCTTGGAGCTCGTCACCTGCTGCTGCGAGACGGTGTCCACCTTCCCCACCAGCGCGAGTTGGGCGTTCATGAGCTCGCCCATCCGACGATCGAGGTCGTCCGAGCGCTGGTCGCTGCGCCCACGCGTCATCACGACGAGCGTCACGGTGAGGCCGATGACGGTCGCCGCGAGAACCCCGACGATTGCGTACAGCACCCTGTGCCCTTTCGTTGCCGTCCCCGTCAGCGTAGATCGCGGGTGTGACAGATTCGCGGCGCGACGTCATGGGAAGTCGCCGCGGTGGCGGACGGCGGGGTGTGTGCGGTGCGGTGCCGCCCCCGATTCAGCCGACCGGTTCCACCGATGGTGCGAGCGGAACCGAGCGCAGACCAGAGGTCGACGTGCCTGCGGAGCCTGACTCGTGGTATTCGGCATCCTGGTTCACCGCCCACGGATCGTGGACGGGGACACCGGCGAGGATGTTGTCCGCCGTGAGCATCGCCGTCATGATCGCGTGGTCCTGGTTGTTGTACTTGTGCATGCCGTTGCGGCCCACGAGGTGGAGCGTCGGGTGGGCCTCGGCGAGGTACGACCGCACGGTCTCGACGTTGGTCGCGTAGTCGGCGTCGTACACGGGGTAGGCCTTGCGCTGCCGGATCACGTGGCCGTCGATCACCTCACCGAGCTCCGCGAGCCCGAGCGCGGTCAGCTCCGCAGTGGCGATCTCGATCAGCGCCTGATCGTCCATGCCCCAGAACTCGTCCGTGTCGTTGCAGAAGTACTCGAGCCCGTAGCAGTTGGTCGACGGATCGGGGACCATCTCGGGTGACCACGACTTGAAGTTCTGGATCCGACCGACACTCACCGACGGGTCATGGACGTAGATC
Source organism: uncultured Acidimicrobiia bacterium (assembly GCA_963792405.1). Classification (GTDB taxonomy): domain Bacteria; phylum Actinomycetota; class Acidimicrobiia; order Spongiisociales; family UBA5794; genus SZUA-442. The sequence continues at coordinate 318,754 of CAWBVU010000006.1, read as the reverse complement.
CAGTTGTCGTCGAAGCGGTCGGGGCCCTCGACGATGAGGGCGACGATCATGAAGTCGCGATAGCGGAGCCGCTGCGCGGCGCTGGTCACGTCGTCGGGAACGTCATCGAGACCGCGCATGAGACTGCGCACCGGCATCGACGACACGACGTGCTCGGCACGGAAGCGCTCGGTACCGCCATCGGACGAGACCGCTTCGACGATCCAGCCGTCGCCATCAGGATGCATCGAGGTGACCTTCCGGTCCATCCGCACGTCGCCTCCCTGCGCGACGACCCTGTCCCTCGCCGCCTCCCACATCATCCCCGGTCCGAGCCTCGGGTAGCGGAACGACTCGATGAGCGTCTTGATCACCTCGTCACCGGCTCGCCGGGGCCTGAGGCCGTTCATGACGGCGGCGCCGAGCGAGAGGCCCTTGATGCGCTGGGCCGCCCAGTCCGCGGAGATCTCCGTGCACTCCATGCCCCACACCTTCTCGGTGTAGGTCTTGAAGAAGATCGAATAGAGGCGGTGGCCGAACTGGTTGGTCACCCACTCCTCGAAGTTCTGTGGGTTCCTCGTGGGGAACGCCTTGGCCTTCAGGAACGAGAGCCCGCACCGGATCGACTCGATCGGACCGAGCTCCCTGAACGCCTCGAGGGGACGGAGCGGGTAGGCGAAGAACGAGCCGTCGTAGAAGATGCGCGAGGTGCGCGGTCGGTCGAGCATGTCGTCGCCGAGGAGCATCGTCCAGTAGTCCTCGACCTCTTTCGACTTGCTGAAGAAGCGATGGCCGCCGATGTCGAAGCGGTATCCACGGTACTCGACGGTCTTCGAGATGCCACCGACATACGTCGGGTCCGCCTCGAGCACGACGACGTCGCGGCCGTTCCGGGTGAGCACTTCCGCCGCCGTCAGGCCCGCGGGACCTGCGCCGATGACCAGGGTCGATACGTCACGCATGGTCATATGCGTCGGCACGAACGCCCGGGATCGTTAGCGATACCTCAGGACGCAGCGAGGACGTCCGAGCATGCGTACAGCACGAAGCCGTCGGGGATGACCGCATCGTTCGCCGTCCCCCGCGGAGCCTGCTCGACGGGGACCGGGGAGGTCCACTCGGTTCCCTGCAGCCCCACGATGCGACGCCTGAGGAACAGGTGCGTGGGACCCATCGGATCCGCGCATGCGGAGGCGGCGACGGCGAGGGACGGCGCGCGGCGCCGTTCCAGTGGGATGTCACCCAGCCGGTAGTTCAGGGCGAAGGAGACGCCCAGCATTCTGGCGAGGGAGGCGTGATGCGTGTACACGACGGCGAGGTCCTCCGAGAACACGACGCCCGCACCCGAATAGTTCGAGTAGTAGGTGGGGCGGCGCAGGAGCGTCGCGCTCGCGAGGTCGTCGGATTCGACGAGGACGATCGCATCGGGGGGAAGGTCGGCGATGGGCTCCTCGAGCGCCTCACCGAACTCCTGCCATGGCGTCCTGTGATCCCATGTCGCGAGCCCGAACGCGAGGGCGACCGCCAGGATGCCCACACCCGCCACGCGGGCACCCCCGGATCGACCGAGGGCCACCACGGCGAGCACGAGGCAGGCGGCGACGAGTGCCGTGAAGGCGGGGAGCCTCGAGCTGTACGCGAGCCACGGGATGCGATCCCACTCCTCGACGAAGGCGATGCGCGCGACGGCGACGATCACCTGCACACCCGCGAGGAGGCAGGTGAAGGCGACGAGCGCGTGAAGGAACCTCGGATGCTCGACGAGTGTCGCGACCCGGCCACGATGGGGCAGCATGAGTGGGATGGCGATCACCAGCACGAGGACGAACAGCATCGGAGAGCTCGTCAGGACGACCGCGAGCGTCACGGCCCATGCGGCCAGCGCGCGCACCCTCGACGATGCCCTCGCCGTGCGCACCGCGTCGATGGTGAACATGATCACGCCCACGATCGCCACGAGATGGAGCAGCCACAGGATCCTCCAGGGCTGGAGCTGGGTGACCAATGGCCGGATCCACACCCACGAGAACAGCACGGACGCCCCGAGTCCCGCGGTCGCGCCCACCAGTGTCGCGGCGCTCAGGCGCCGGGTGGGCCCATCCACCGATGTCAGGTAGAGCGCGCCCACGACGGAGAAGCCGAATGCCGTGCGCATCCATGCCACCGCCGGCCACTCCCCCGGGAGCACCAGCCCGGCCCGTTCGGCGATGATGCCGAGCCATGCCGTCGTGAACCCCGCCGTCCCTGCGATCCGGAGTGGATCCCAGGCCGCGACCAGGACCGCGGCGACCGCTGCGGCCGCCGCATAGGGGACCAGCCGCGGACGGTCCATGACGACCACGATCACCACCACTGCGAGGCCGGTGAGCCCCACGATCGGGTGGAGTGCACACGCCGCGATCGCCACGGCCGTCGCCCACCCCGCGCGGTGGCCGAGCACGAGGGCCAGGGAGGCCAAGACGGCGGCCTCGGCGAAGACCCTCGGGGTCGCGAAGGGCTCACCGATGAAGAACAGCGGACCCCAGTACGCACCGAAGGCAGGGAAGCCGACGGCCACGATCCACCAGTCCCGCCCGACGAGCACTCTCGCAAGGACGGCCAGCCCGGCGATCCAGGCGATCAGCCCGGCGACGGCGGTCAGCATCGCCGCCGCGGCGACTCCGAGGGCGTCGATGGCGGGTCGCATGAGCGGGACGAACACCGAGCGGTCCATCTGGCGATCATTGGCGACGAGCACGTCGAGGCGAGCGAAGGCATCGGAACGCCCGAACTCGGCGACATGGACGTACAGGAGGGCGTCGTGGACGATTCCGAGGTACGGGCGGAGGATCAGCCAACTCGCCGCGATCGCTGCGACCTTCCCGACCGTGGGGAGACGCGAGCGAACCGAGCCATCCGTTCGGCTCGGTGATCGGTCATCGGCCGTCTCGCGGACGACGGGTGTCGTGGTGGCCACAGGAACCTATCGGTGGCCCACGACATGGTCTTGATGCGTACCCGCGGCGGGCTTCCGATCGGTCGATCGACGGTTCCCTCTGCGTGTGTCAGACGAGGCCCGCGGCGTGGGCGACGGCATCCACGGTGGCCGGCACGCTGTCGGGAAGGGTGACGTCGATGGTGGCGGTGGCGGGATCCTTGAGGCCATGACCGGTGATCGTGCACACGACGATCCCTTCGGGCAGGTCGCCCGCGAACTTCAGGATGCCGGCGACGCCCGCCGCGGACGCCGGTTCGCAGAACACCCCCTCGCGATCGGCGAGGAGGTGGTAGGCGGCGAGGATCTCCTCGTCGGTCACGGCATCGATGCGTCCTCCCGACTCGTCCCTCGCCGCGATGGCGCCGTCCCACGAGGCCGGATTCCCGATACGGATCGCGGTCGCGATCGTCTCGGGTTCGTCGAAGACCTCGCCCAGCACGATCGGCGCCGCACCCGCAGCCTGGAATCCCCACATGCTCGGGGTGGCGCCCGCCTCGGTGTAGCCCTTCCAGTACGCAGTGATGTTCCCGGCATTGCCAACGGGGAGGGCGTGGACCGACGGTGCGGCGCCGAGTACGTCGATGACCTCGAAGGCGGCCGTCTTCTGGGCCTCGATCCGAAACGGGTTCACGGAGTTCACGAGGGCGACGTCGTGGGCCTCTGCCAGGTCGCGGACGATCGCGAGGGCATCGTCGAAGTTGCCGAGGATCGGCACGACGGTCGCGCCGTGCATGACGGCCTGGGCCAGCTTGCCGACCGCGATCTTCCCTGCGGGAAGCACCACGATCGATGAGATTCCCGCCCTCGCCGCGTATGCAGCCGCCGACGCGGAGGTGTTGCCCGTGGAGGCGCACGCGACCGCCCTGGCCCCTGCCTCCAGCGCCTTCGACACTGCGAGGGTCATGCCCCTGTCCTTGAACGAACCGGTCGGATTCATCCCTTCGAACTTGAGCAGGACCTCCCTGTCGACGAGGGTGCTGAGGGTCGTGGCGGGGATCAGGGGCGTTCCCCCCTCGAGGAGCGTGACGACCGGGGTGTCCGCCGACACGGGCAGCCTGTCCCGGTACTCCTCGATGATGCCTCGCCACGCCATCACGCGTCGCCGAGCACCCGGATCACCGACGCGACGTCGATGACCTCCGGAAGGCCCTCGAGGGCGGCGACGGCGCGACGCTGCTCGCTCTCGGGTGCCCTGTGCGTGACGATGATGAGGGACGCCTCGGTATCGACACCCTCCTGCCACACCGACTTGATGGACACGCTCGCATCACCGAATACCGAGGCGATCCTGGCGAGCACGCCCGGCTTGTCGTCGACCACGAGACGCACGTACCAGGCCGTGGCAACGTTCGCGAAGGGTGCGAGATCACCCCTCGAGAACCGGATGCGGGGGGCGACCTGCGCCCCTGCGAGCGTCTCGCGAGCCGCGTCGATGACGTCCCCGAGGACCGCCGTCGCCGTCGGCTGGCCACCTGCGCCGGGTCCTGCGAAGAGGAGTGACTCGATCGACGGTCCCTCGATGAACACGGCATTGGTGGCCCCACGGATCGACGCGAGGGGGTGCTCGTTCGGTACGAGGGCGGGATGGACCCTCGCACTGATGCCGTCGGGCGTCCGCTCACACACGGCGATGAGCTTCACCGTGTAGCCGAAGTCGGCGGCGAACTCGATGTCCGCGGCGTCGATGGACTCGATGCCCTCGTGGTACACGTCATCGATGCCGATCCACGTGCCGAAGGCGAGCGAGGCGAGGATCGCAGCCTTGGCGGCGGCATCGGCACCTGAGACGTCCGCGGTCGGATCGGGTTCGGCATATCCCAGCTCCTGGGCCGCGGCGAGGGCCGCGTCGTAGCTGGTACCGGCTTCAGCCATCTGTGTGAGGATGTAGTTCGTCGTGCCATTGACGATGCCGAGCACACGCTCGACCTGTTCCCCAGCGAGGGTCTCGGACAGCGGCCTGATGATCGGGATCCCCCCTCCCACCGACGCCTCGAAGAGCAGCGGCACCCCCGAACGCTCGGCGGCGGCGATCAGCTCGGGTCCCCTGGCGGCGATCAGTTCCTTGTTGGCGGTCACGACGGGTTTGCCGGCCTCGAGGGCGGCGAGCACGAGATCACCCGCCGGATCCTTACCACCCATGACCTCGACGACGAGGTCCACGGTGGGATCATCGACGACGGAGAACAGGTCGGTCGTCAGCATCCCGTCGGTCACGTCGAAGGGACGGGGACGGGCGAGGTCCCGGACACCGATGCGTCGCACGTCGAAGCGCAGGCCGGTCTTCGCGGCGATCGCCTCCGAATCGCCGACGAGCCGCGCCACGAGGGTCCCGCCCACGGTGCCTGCTCCGAGGAGCCCGATGCCGATGGTTCGTTCCATGGGCGGCGACGATAGCGGTCGAATGCATCCTCGCCGCTGTGTGCCACACACCGCCGCCCGACGTGACCAGCCCGATCACGCACGGGGGCTTTAGTCACGAGGGGTTCGTGCCGACACCCTCCCTATGCCACGTGCCATGGGGATGCTTCGGACACTGTCGATCGTGCTCGCGCTCACCGTCTCCGTCGGTTGGGTCGCTGCACCCGTCCATGCCCAGGATGCGGGCGACACTCCGGAGCCTCCCCCCACGGCCGCCGAGGAGCCACGACCCGACGAGGAGTCCGACGAACCGCCTCCCGGGGACGAGGACGACATCCCGCCCGCCCTCGTGGACACCGGGCCCAAGCCGACCTTCGTCCCCGTTGTTCGCTACGACGTCAAGCGGAAGCTCGTGTTCCCCGTCGTCGGCGCATCGAAGTTCTGGTCCGGGTTCGGTGCGTGCAGGGACGAGTGCACCCGAGAGCACCATGGTGTCGACATCGTGACAGCTGGTTGGAAGGGACTGCCGATCGTCGCCGCCCACGACGGCACGGTGGTCGGCGTGACCTACGACGAGGGCAACCCTGGCTGCTCGGTGCGCATCAGGGGCAGGGATCGCTGGGAGACGCGCTACTACCACCTCAACAACGACCTCCCGGGCACCGACGAGGTCGGTGCACCGTGTCCCGCTGCGGGCATCGAGGTCGGCGCCACGGTGCGTGCGGGTCAGATCATCGGCTACATGGGCGACAGCGGGAACGCCGAGACCACGCCACCGCATCTCCATTTCGAGCTCAGGAACCGATCCGGCTACCCGATCGACCCGTACCGCTCACTCAAGGCCGCGGAGCGGATCTCCTACGCATGGCTGCCCGTCGACGCGCAGGCGTCGTCGATCGTGCTCTCCCAGGCGACCCATGCCGACGGTGCGCGGGTCATCATCGTGGTGCCCGGTGACGAGATCGACCGACTCGGTGCGAGCGAGTCGTCCGCAACGATCCTGGAAGCGCCGTTGATCGTGGTGGACAGGAACGACCCGCTTCCGGCGTTGCAGGAGATCGGTCGTCTCGCACCGGATCGCATCGTCGGCATGAGTGACGCGAACGCGGCGTGGCTCTCGGAGGTCCTCCGACCGCTCGCCCCGATCGTCGCCATCGATCCCATCCCGGATCCCGGTGCCGTCACCCCTCCGGTCGAGCCGGCCGATGCCATGACACCCACGGTGATCACGCCGGTCGATCGGTTCACGACCCTCGTCGTCGGCGTCGTCGACAAGATCCGGAAGTCGCGCGTGTCGGCGTACGACGACTTCATCGTCAGCCACCGATCGTTGGTGCTCACCACCGACCGCTGGGCCCCCACGCGGATCGGGAGCCCGTCGGCGAGCAGACCCGACTGGAACGCGGACCCCCAGATGCTGTGGTGGCCCACCGGCAGCGGCTGGGTGTCGACGGCCACGGTCGAGGAGGCTCCCGCACCGGGCATGGCCTACGTGACCGCTCGACGCCTGACGCCGTCGACCCTCACGTTCCTCGGGAGCCTCGCCGAATCATCTCCGTCGCCGATCTGGCGTTCGTTCGACCGATAGCGGTCCCCCCGGCCGGGACCTCGGATGTCACGCTCGGCGAACGTGATCCACTACAGTCGAGATATGGGCAAACGGAAGGCGACCCTCGTCTGGCTGCTGTGCGCCGCGGCCATGTGCTTTCGCCGCCCCGTCGCTGTGGCCGCTGACGAGGTCACGACTGAACCGCCAACCACCTCCGACGGCGCCGTGGTGGACGATGCGGCCGTCGGCGACGATGGCGCAATGTCGATCGAGGAGGGCATCGAGGAAGAACTCCCTGTGGTCAGGGAGATCGTCTTCCCCGTCGTGGGTGATGTGTCGTATTCCCAGGGGTTCGGTGACTGTCGCGATGGATGCACGAGACTGCACGCCGGGATCGACATCCTGACGTCGGGGTGGAAGGGTGTGCCCGTCGTCGCGTCCCACGACGGGACCGTCACCGCGACGAAGCTGCGGGGCGAGCTGTCGGGGTGCTCGGTGACGGTCGAGGCCGACGATGGGTGGACCACCCACTACATCCACCTCAACACGGACCTACCGGGAACCGACGAAGCCGGTGACCTGTGCTTCGCCCCCGGCATCGAGCCGGGAGCCGTCGTGCCGGCAGGCACGCTCCTCGGCTGGGTCGGCGACACGGGGAACGCCGAGGAGACGACCCCCCATCTCCACTTCGAGATCCGGGATCCCGAGGGAGAGCCCGTCGACCCGTGGTTGTCCCTCGAGGCCGCCGTCAGGATCGCCCACCAGTGGATCGCACCACGGGCACTCGCACCGGTGATGGTCGACCTGTTCCCCAGTCCGCAGGCGACGGTGCATGTCATCGATGCTGCGCATCTCGAGGCCTACCTCTTCGCCTCGCCGGGTGCGATCGGGCTTGATGCGCCGTTGGTGCCGTTCGACGCAGCCGACCCGGAACCGGCGATCCTCGCGCTCGAGGCCCTCGAGCCGGAACGCATCGTCGTCTTGACGCCGGGTGAGGACCCGTCCTATCTCGACTATCTGAGGACCCTCGTGCCGATCGTCGCCACCTCCGACATCGCCATCGAGACCGCGCAGTCGGGAGCCGACACCGCCACACCGAGTCCCGCTGACGCCGTCACGACGCCCACGACCGAATCCGAGCGACCAGTGCGCCGGACGGGGTCGTTCCCGATGCGATCGACGTCGTGACGATGCACGCACCGGTGTCGAGTCGCCATCTCGTGGTGGTCGAGGCACTCGGACCCGATGTCGGCGTGGCATTGCCGTGGCTGATGCCGGACATCGCGGGCCACACGCCGGTGGTGGTCGCAGGCGGCGCCACGTCCGACGACGTCGGGGCGACGGCACGGGAGCTCCCGGGACCGACGCCAACAGGGACGGCTTCTGGTGGATGACGGCGGACGGGTGGCGTTTCACCGAGACGATGGACGAGGCGCCGTCACCGGGCATCGCGCTCATCGACGGTCGCGGCCCGTAGCGGCCGACCGTCGCATACCTCGTCAGCTCCGCGCGAGCACCGCAGATGCCCCTGTGGCACCATCAGCCGACGTCTCGGGCCACCAAGTCGCTGTAGGCCTCGCGTTCGACGACGAGCCGGGCCTCACCTTCCTTGACGAACACGACCGGCGGGCGCAGCACCTTGTTGTAGTTGGAGCCCATCGAATGGCCATAGGCGCCGGTCACGGGCGTGCACAGGACGTCCCCGACGTCGATATCTGCGGGCACGAAGGCGTTGCGCACCAGGACGTCGCCGGACTCGCAATGCTTGCCCACGACACGAACGGCACGAGGCCGCTCTGCGCCGACATCCCTGGCGAGGAAGGCCTCGTAGCCGCTCCCGTACAGCACCGGGCGCGGGTTGTCCGACATGCCGCCGTCGACCGCGACGTAGTCGCGCACACCGGGGACGGTCTTGATCGTCCCGACGGTGTAGGCGGTGATGGCGGCCTGGGCGACGATCGCCCGCCCGGGCTCGGCCGTGATCCGACTCGTCACGCCGTGGTCGAGGGCGACGGACCGAACGGCGGTGGCCCACTCGGTGATCGATGGCGCCGACTCGCCCTGGACATAGGCGACGCCGAGGCCGCCGCCGATGGACACCTCCTCGGCGCCGGAGTCGATCACGAAGGGGGCGAGTGCGGCCATCGCGTGCGCAAACGAATCGGTGTCGAAGACCTGGCTGCCGATGTGCACATGGATCCCGGCGAATCGCATGGCAGCCGATCGCCCGACCCTCCCGATCGCACGGGCGGCCAGGCCGTCCGCAGTCGGGAACCCGAACTTCGAGTCGATCACCCCCGTTTGCAGGTACTCGTGGGTGTGGGCCTCGATGCCGGGGTTGACCCGCACGAGGGTCCGCACCGGGTCCCCGATGACACCGATCGCCTCGATCCGATCGAGCTCGTCGAAGGAGTCGACGACGATGGTGCCGATGCCCTCGGAGAGGGCGAACTCGAGCTCGACCGTCGACTTGTTGTTGCCATGGAACACGACTCGGTCGGCAGGGACACCGGCGGAGAGGACGACGAACAGCTCGCCCCCGGTCGCGACGTCGATGACCATCCCCTCCTCGTGCGCGAGCCTGGCCATGGCCCTGCACAGGAAGGCCTTCGATGCATAGGCGACGCCGTCGGGGAACGCAGCGACCGCCTCGGCGCATCGTGACCTGAGGTGGTCCTCGTCGTAGATGAACACGGGCGTCCCGAAGGTTTCGGCCACCTCGACGACGCGGCACCCTCCGACCTCGAGGAACCCGTCACGCACCCGTGCCGTCATCGGGAGCAGGTCTCGCGGCAGGGCGGAAGTGGTCACATACGCTCCGGTACCTCGATGCCGAGGAGGTCGAGCAGGAGGACGATGGTCCGGAGCGTGGCTTCGACGAGCGCCAGCCAGGACGCCCTGCGAGCCGGGTCCTCCTCCGAAAGGATGTGGCAGTGCTCGTAGAAGCGACTGAAGTCGGTGGCGACCTCGTAGGCGTACTCGGCGACCACGTTCGGAGCCCTGAGGTCCGCGGCGCGCTCGAGCACCTCGGGGAGGCGCATGAGGCGCACCATGAGGGCGCGCTCGGATGGTTCGCTCGGCGCCACCACCGGCCCGGGGACGAGGTCGAGGTCCCCCGCCCGACGGAGGATCGACATGATGCGCACGGCCGAGTACTGGAGGTAGGGGCCGGTCTTGCCCTCGAACGAGGAGAAGCGGTCGATGTCGAAGACGTAGTTCGAGGTGCGGTGGTTGGACAGGTCCCCGAACTTGAGGGCGGCGAGGCCGACCTGGCGTGCGATCCGGTCGCGCTCGTCCGGCGGGTAGTCCTCGGCGATGTGGGCCTCGTCGAGGCGCTCCCTCGCGGCATCCGTGACGAGCGAGATGAGATCACCGAGCCGGAGCACCCCACCCTCCCTCGTCTTGAACGGCTTTCCGCTGGAGTCGTTGACGGTGCCGAACCCGATGTGCTCGAGGCCCACCTCGGGAGGGGCGAGACCGCCGCGACGCGCCGCGCGGAACACCTGCTCGAAGTGGAGGCCCTGGCGTGCATCCACCACGTACAGCCCGAGGTCCATGCCCATGTCCTCGACTCGCATGGCCACCGTGGCGAGGTCGGTGGTCGAGTACAGGTACGAGCCGTCCGACCGTGTGAGCAGGAGCGGCGGCAGCTCCTTCTTGTCCGTCGGCTCCGCGACGTCGACGATGATCGCCCCGTCACTCGATCGCGCGACGCCCGCAGCCATCAGCGTGTCGACCAGGCCCTGGAGGCGATCGTTGACCGTGGACTCCCCATACCAGACGTCGAACTCCACGCCGAGCTGCTCGAAGTCCCCCTTCTGCTCGGTGACGGACACGTCGTGGAAGTGGCCCCACAGGGCGAGGTATCCGGGGCGGCCGTTCTGGAGGTCGAATGTGGCCCTTCGCGCCCGCTCCGCGACCTCCGGGTCCTCGGCACACTTCCTCGTGATGGCGGGGTACATCTCGGAGAGGTCGTCGAGCGTGACAGGGGATTCGGTCGGGTAGGGGCCGTCGACCGCCGGGTCGTAGCCCTCGTCGAAGTACGGCAGGCCGGGCTGGCGATCCTCGAGCTCCACGATGAGCTGACCCATCGGCATGCCCCAGTCACCCATGTGGATGTCGCCGATCGTCGTGTCGCCGAGGAACCGGAAGAGCCTCTTGATCGACTCCCCGATGACGGCAGCCCGGAGGTGCCCGACATGGAGCGCCTTCGACATGTTCGGACCGCCGTAGTCGACCACGACGGTCTTCGGATCGGCTGCGAGGGGAACCCCGAGCCGTTCGTCCGAGGCCATGACCCCGACGGCATCGGCGAGCGCGTCACCCGACAGGACGATGTTGAGGAAGCCGGGCCCCGCGATCGAGACCGCCTCGATGCCGGAGTGATCGTCGAGGACGCCGATCACGGCCTCGGCGATCTCCCGGGGGCTCCTTCCCGCCTCCCGCGAGGCCGCGAGTGCGCCATTGCACTGGAAGTCGGCGAGCTCGGGACGCTGGGACACGACCACCTCGCCGAGACGAGGGTCCACACCCGCAGCCGCGAACGCACGCGAGAACCGTTCGGTGAGCATCGATTGGACGGACATGGTCACTCCGGCAGGTGATCGATCGTGCAGGCCCTCGCCCGGTGACGAGGAGGCAAGGTTACAATCCGCTCGCGCCCCAGTAGCTCAGGGGATAGAGCGCCGGCCTCCGGAGCCGGGTGCGCAGGTTCGAATCCTGCCTGGGGCACACCTTCGCGCAGGTCGGCCCTCGGGCTCGTTCACGCCCCCTCGAGCGCCTCGCGCACGACTCGGTTGACCGTCGCACCATCGAGATCCTCACCCGAGCGCATCACGGCGCCGATCACCTGGCCCGCCGGCGTGGTGGCGTCCGCCCCGAGATCGGCCATGACCCGCGCCACGAGGTCCCTCGTCGCGGCCTCATCGAGCTTCGTGGGCAGGAAGGCCGACAGGTAGTCGATCTCGTATGTCAGGGTCGCCGCCTGGGCCTCCCCGCGCTCGCCCATGGCGAGGTAGTCGTCCCTCGACTTCGTGATCCGCTTGACGTAGGTCGCGATCGTCGACTCGTACAGGGTGTCGTCGACCTCACCCGAGAAGCCGGGCGCCGACTTCGCCGCAGCGACCTCCGCCTGGATCGATCGGATCGCGTTGAGGGTCGCCTTGTCCTTGGCGCGCATCGCGGTGACCTGATCGCTCTGGAGCTGTTCCTGGATCGTCACGGGTGGTTCTCCTGTCGTGCGTCCCACGATGGTATCGGCACGCACCACGCCTTCAGGCGCTGGACGGGACGGTAGACGGCCCCTGACGTACACTCGTGGAGGGAGGGGGACAAACCGTTTGACACCGTCTGGTGCTTGTGAAAGACTTCACTAGCCCGACGCCATCAGGACACCAGATCCCAGCAGCCACATTCCCCGTCGGATCGAGCCGACCTCGTCCGACCCCACCTGATACGACCAAGGAGTCCCCTTCGTGCTCACCGTGACCGATTGGAGAGAACTGTCAGCCTGCCGTGATTCCGATCCGGACATCTTCTTCCCGGTCGGCACGACGGGACCAGCTGTCGACATGATCCAACGGGCGACAGCCATCTGCAGCGCCTGCACGGTCCAGGAGGAGTGCCTCCTGTACGCACTCGAGACGAATCAGGAAGCCGGTGTGTGGGGCGGCCTCCCCGAGGACGACCGCAGGCGTTTCCGCAAGCGGTGGCTGGCGGAGCGCCGCAGGGCCCGTCAGGCGAGCTGACGCCACACTCCCGTCACGCGAAGGACCCGGGTGCACCGGGTCCTTCCTTCGTTCCGGGGGCGTCGCTCCGAGGGTGATCATCCGACCCCGCACCGTTGCGCGCGGGCTCTGCGCAGGCCGGGATCGGGCGGGGGTTTCGGTGCGGGGTCAGGCGGGGCTGAAGCCGACCCCTCGGTCGGTGGGCTTGTCGAACTCCACGAAGGCGATCGACGCGACGGCGATCCCGAACTTGCGCTGCTTCGCGTCGGTGATCCACAGCACGGGCTCACCCTTCTTGACCGCCCGTTCGAACGCCTCACCCACCGCATTCGTGTCCGCGACCTCGATCTCGAGCTCACGGGCGGAGGCGATCCCGATCCTGACCTTGAAGACATCGCTCATGTGGGCCCTTTCGTCTGCGGCAGCCCATCGTACCTGCACGGGACCTGCTGGCCTCACGAGATGACGAGCTCGGGATGGGATCGCAGGCGGGGGCCCCTGGCCACCAGCTCGTCGGCCAGGGACGCGAACGCTGCCGCCGCCTCGCCGTCGGGATCCACGACCGCGATCGGGCGACCGACGTCGGCACCCTCCCTGAGGGCAGGCACGAGGGGGACCTGTCCGAGAAGGGGGACGTCGAGCTGCTCGGCGAGGTCCGCACCGCCACCCGAACCGAAGATCTCGTACCGCGTCCCATCGTCCCCGGTGAACCACGACATGTTCTCGACGATCCCGATGATGTCCTGGTTGACCTTGCGGGCCATGAGCCCGGCACGGGCGGCCACGCGTTGGGCGGTCGGTTGTGGCGTGGTGACGATGAGGATCTCGGACCGAGGGAGGTACTGGCTGATCGAGATGGCCACATCGCCGGTGCCGGGGGGCATGTCGATGAGGAGATAGTCGAGGTCGCCCCAGTGCACGTCGACCAGGAACTGCTCGAGCGCCTTGTGCAACATGGGGCCCCTCCAGATCACCGCCTGGTCGGGTTGGACGAAGAAGTCCATCGAGATGACCCCGACCCCGTGGGCCTGCGGCGGAAGCATCATGTCGTCGATGACGGTGGGCGGCCTGTCGACACCCATCATCTTCGGGATCGAGAACCCCCACACGTCGGCATCGATGATCCCGACGCGGTGTCCCTTCGCCGCGAGCGACACTGCGAGGTTCGCCGTGACGGAGGACTTGCCGACACCGCCCTTGCCTGAGGCGACGCCGATGACCCTCGTCGAACTGCCCGGCTTGCCGATCGTGATCTCCCTCGCCTGGCCGGACGCCCCGCGCAGCTCGGCGGAGAGCTCGGCCCGTTCCTCGTCCGTCATGGACGTGAAGGACACGTCGACACCCGTGACGCCATCCACGGACATCGCCGCGGCCGTGACATCGCGCTCGAGTTGGTCCTTCAGGGGGCATCCCGGGATGGTGAGTGCGACGAGGACCCGGACCGCACCATCGGTGACATCGAGATCACGCACCATGCCGAGCTCCCCGAGGGATCGATGGATCTCGGGGTCCTCGACTCGTTCGATGGCCGTTCGCACGACTCCCACATCCACCATCGGTCCGGCTCCTGTCGTCGGCGGTCGTCACGAGCGACCGTCCCTGGCGGGCCGCTCGGTCCGGGAGGCTACCCGCTGGAGCGGACCTCGACGACGGGTCCGATGGGTCGATGCCCACCGTCACCCCGCCGTATCATGACGATCGGGAGGCCACCATGTCGGCAGAGACCTTCGAGGAACAGATCGAGGAGATCACCGGAGCACTCGGCGACGCGACGCGCCGCGGCATCTACGTGATGATCAGGGAGTCCCACGACCCGATCACCGCCGCCCAGATCGCCAGGGAGTTCGACATCCACCCGAACGTCGCCAGGCACCACCTCGACCGCCTCTTGTCGAACGAGTTCATCCGCGTGTCCGATCGGCCACCCAGCAAGCCGACCGCGGGAAGGCCGGCGAAGCGGTACGAGATCACGGAGAAGGCCGTGACCGTGCAGTACTCGGCGAGGAAGTACGACACCCTCGCCGAGCTGCTGACCGACGTGATCACGCGACTCGACGACGGCAGGGCATTCGACATCGCCGAACAGGTCGGCCGTGAGTATGGTCGCCAGCTCGGTGCCGAGATCGGCGTCCCCGACGAGGAGGGATACGAGGTCGCTGCCATGGCGGTGGCGAGGGCGATGATGGGAACGGGGCTCGGGGCCTCGACCGTGCCCGCCGAGAACCGCATCGTGGCCCAGTTCTGCCCCCTCGCCGACGAGACCGCCGATGGTTCGGAGATCATCAGGCGCATCGACCACGGTGTCGTCCAGGGGCTGCTCGAGAGTGCCGCGTCCCGACCCGTCCCCCTCGAGGTGTCGGCCTCGTCCGCTCGCCGGTAGCGGTCCCGAGGGCGGACGCCGTGGAGCGGATCTCGGTCGTCGGCTCGTCGGGTTCGGGGAAGACGACCGTGGCACGCACCCTCGCCGGTGCGCTCGGGTGCCCCCACCTCGAGCTCGACGGCGTGGTCCACCAGGCAGACTGGACCCCCCTCCCCGACGACGAGTTCCGCCACACGGTGGAGGATTTCATGCGACGGGACCGCTGGGTGATCGACGGGAACTACGTCTCCAAGGGCGTCGGCGACCTCGTGTGGGACCGCGCCGACACCGTCATATGGCTCGACCTCCCCAGGTCCGTCGTGGCTCGCCGCGTGGCCATGCGCTCGCTGAGGCGAGTGGCGCGGCGTGAGGAACTGTGGAACGGGAACACCGAACAGTGGCGACACCTCATGCGGTGGGACCCGGAGGTGAACGTCGTGCGGTGGTCGTGGACGCAGCACGGGCCCATGCGGGCGACGTACGAGCAGCGTGCGACCGATCCGAGATGGTCCCACCTCGCCGTGCATCGCCTGCGGAGCACCCGCCAGGTCGAGGCATTCATCGGTCGCATCGGCGGCTGACCGATCGACGGCGCGCCGATGGGCCCCGGCGACGCGCGGAACCGCGGCCTCAGGTCCCTGCGAGCTCCCTCAGGACCATGTGCAGGATGCCGCCGTGGCGAAGGTATTCGACCTCGATCGGCGTGTCGCATCGTGCGGTGGCGTTGAAGGCGACAACGGAGCCATCGGCCTTCTTCGCCCTCACGTCGATCGTTTGGAAGGGCGCGAGGTCGTCGTCCACATCCACCTCGAAGACCTCCGTCCCGTCGAGCCCGAGCGAGTCCGCGCTCTCGCCCTCGGGGAAGGTCAGCGGCAGCACGCCCATCATCACCAGGTTCGATCGATGGATCCGCTCGAAGCTCTGTGCGATGACGGCCCTCACGCCGAGGAGGAAGGTGCCTTTGGCCGCCCAGTCCCGTGAGCTCCCCATGCCGTAGTCGACGCCTGCGAGCACGACCAACGGGATGCCGGCCTTCCTGTAGGACAGGCTCGCCTCGTAGACGGAGGTCACCGTGCCGGTCGTGAAGTCGGTCGTCCAGCCGCCCTCGGTGCCCGGTGCGATCTGGTTCCGCACGCGTACGTTGGCGAAGGTCCCCCTCGTCATCACACGATCGTTCCCGCGGCGGGACCCGTACGAGTTGAACATCTGCGGCTCGACGCCCGCATCGAGGAGGAAGCGGCCCGCGGGGGTGTCCTTTCCGATCTGCCCTGCGGGGCTGATGTGGTCGGTCGTGACCGAGTCGCCGAGCTTGAGCAGCGCCCTTGCCCCGACGATGGGCGTGATGGGCGTGGTCTCGGGTCCCAGATCGAGGAAGAACGGCGGCTCCTGGATGTAGGTCGAGGTGGGGTTCCATCGGTAGAGGTCACCGGTCGCGGTCTCGATCCCCTGCCAGCGGAACGACCCGTCGAACACGCCTTCGTACTCCCTCGTGAACTGCTCCCGGGACACGGATGCCCGGATCGTCGAGAGGATCTCGTCCTGTGTGGGCCAGACGTCGGCGAGGAACACGTCGTTCCCCTCGCGATCGGTGCCGAGGGGCTCGGTGGCGAGGTCGATGTCGACGGTTCCGGCGATCGCATACGCGACCACCAGCGGAGGGCTGGCGAGGTAGTTGGCGCGCACGTCGGGACTGATGCGCCCCTCGAAGTTCCTGTTGCCCGACAGCACCGAGGTCACGACCAGCTGGTGCTCCCTCACGGCGGACGCGATGTGATCGGGCAGCGGACCCGAGTTGCCGATGCACGTGGTGCACCCGTAGCCCACGGTGTAGAAGCCGAGCCCCTCGAGGTCCTCGAGGAGCCCGGACTTGACGAGGTAGTCGGTGACGACCTTGGATCCGGGTGCCAGTGACGTCTTGACCCACGGCTTGCGCTCGAGCCCCCGGGCCCTGGCCTTCCTCGCGACGAGTCCCGCACCCACCATCACCTCGGGATTCGACGTGTTCGTGCAGCTCGTGATCGCCGCGATCACGACATCGCCGTCCTCGAGGTCGAAGGTCGCGTCGTCGGCCTCGACGCCGTGGACGATCCCTGTGCCCCCGGCTGGTCGAAGGCCATCCACCTGGGCCTCCCACTGCTGCTTCATGTCGGTCAGGGCGACCCTGTCCTGGGGACGCTTCGGCCCCGCGAGGGATGGCACGACGGTCGACATGTCGAGCTCGAGCTCGGCGCTGTAGGTCACCTCCCTCGCATCGTCGTGCCACATCCCCTGCAGGCGGGCATACTGCTCGACCGTCGCGATCAGCTCCTCGGACCGGCCTGAGAGGCGAAGGTACTCGAGCGTCATCTCGTCGACGGGGAAGAAGCCGATCGTCGCACCGTACTCGGGGGCCATGTTGGCGATCGTCGCCCTGTTGGCCACCGGCATCGTCGCGAGCCCGGGCCCGTAGAACTCGACGAACTTGCCCACGACGCCGAATTCGCGCAGCATCTCGGTCACCCGCAGGACGAGGTCGGTGGCGGTTGCACCCTCGGGGAGTGTGCCGGTGAGACGGAACCCGACGACTTCGGGCAGGAGCATGTAGATGGGCTGGCCCACCATGACGGCTTCGGCCTCGATGCCCCCGACTCCCCAGCCGACGACGCCGAGGCCGTTGATCATCGTCGTGTGGCTGTCGGTGCCGACGAGGGAGTCCGGGTAGAGCACGCCGTCCTCGTCCCACACCACCTTGGCGAGGTACTCGAGGTTGACCTGGTGGACGATCCCGGTGGCGGGTGGCACGACGGAGAAGTTGTCGAACGCCGACTGCCCCCACTTCAGGAACTCGTATCGTTCCTGGTTCCGCGCGAACTCGTAGTCCGAGTTGATGGCGAGCGAGTTGGGTGAATTGAACGAGTCGACCTGCACCGAGTGGTCGACCACGAGATCGGAGGTGACCTTGGGGTTGACCCTCGCCGCCGAAGCGGGGTCCCCCGTCATCCTGACGATCGCCGAGCGCATCGCGGCGAGGTCGACGATGGCGGGAACGCCGGTGAAGTCCTGGAGGACGACGCGGGCGGGCGTGAAGGCCACTTCGACCGTCCCCACCTTGGTGGCGTCGTAGTGGGCCACGGCTGCGACGTCCTCGTCGCGCACGACCCTGCCGTCATGGTTGCGGAGCGCCGATTCGAGGAGCACCTTGATCGAGTACGGAAGGGCGTCGACGTCCCCCACGTCCTTGAGCGCATCGATGCGGTACACGACGCGCTGGCCGAGGGGGGTGTCGATGACCTGGCGGGCGGTGAAGGGATCGTGCGTCACGGCGTCAACTCCCGAATGTGGCGGTTTCGTCGGTCTCAGCATGCAACATTAGAACCGGGCGGGAGCCGAGACCCCACGGCAAGACGACGCCGCCTTGTCCGCTCCGGTAACCGGACAGGGAAATACGCCGACGTCCCGATGCGGTCCTCAACCATGGCGAAAGATGTGGTGATCTTTCCACGACCGCCCGACGGGAAACGGCGTGCCGAGGGATCAGTCGCCCCAGTAGCGCTGCTCTCGGAAGGGGTCACCGTACATGTGGTATCCGTTGCGCTCCCAGAAGCCGGGCGAATCCTCCGCGATCGCCGTGAATCCGCGCACCCACTTGACCGACTTCCAGAAGTACAGGTGGGGCACGACGAGGCGCATGGGGAACCCGTGATCGAGGTCGAGCGGCTGACCGTCGAAGGTGGTGGCGAACATGCTCGTCGGGGCGAGGAAGTCCTCAACGGGGAGGTTGGCCGTGAACCCGTGGTAGGCCTGCACCATCACGAACCGGGCGTCAGGGAGCGGATCGACGGCGTCCCAGAAGTACCGGGTCGGGATGCCCGTCCACGTGGTGTCGAACTTGGACCACTTGGTGACGCAGTGGATGTCGGCCGTCAGGGTCGTCGTGGGGAGCGTGGCCATGTCGTCCCACCCCCACCGCGTGGGCGACGCGACGAGACCATCGACCACGAAGTCCCATGTGGCGAGGTCGACGTCGGGCACGCTGCCCGCGTGGAGCACGGGAAACCGCTTCGTGTGGTACTGGCCGGGAGGGAGGCGGCCGGGATCGATCCCGAGAGCCTCGAGCTCGGCGCGGTTCCGTGAGAAGAACGACATGGCGGAAGGCTAGACCCGTGCTGCGGCCGAGTTGGCGGACATGACTATCGGATCCCCTCGCCTACCGTCCCCGGATGGCCCGCCGCCACCTCGTCGCCCTCGCCCTGGTTGCAGTCCTCTCCGTGCTCGCCTCGGCCTGCGCGGGTGGCGATACCGCCACGGCGGGAGGTGGGGCCGCCGATCAGGGCGACGCCTCCGTCGAGATCGCCCCGATCTTCTCGGTCGAGACCACCGACGGCGAGTTCTCCCTGTCCGAGCACCTCGCCAGCGACGGGCGCCCCGTCTTCCTCAACCTGTGGGCATCGTGGTGCTTCCCGTGCAGGGAGGAGATGCCCGACATCGATGCGTCGTCGAGGGCACACCCCGAGGTCAGGTTCATCGGCGTCGCGGTGCAGGACTCGAGGTCGGATGCGGCCGCGTTCGCCGAGGAGATCGGTGTCGGCTACACGCTCGGCTTCGATGACGACGGGCTCGTCGACGACGCCTACCGTCCCCTGGGGCTCCCTGCCTCCTATCTGATCACCCCTGAGGGCATCATCGTGGAGCGGATCTTCGGCAAGGTGACCGAGGAGACCCTCGACGAGATCATCGCCGAGCACTTCGGCTGATCCCTGCCGCGACCGGAAGGGACTGCGAGCACCGGACGCCCGCCGGCGGCTGACATCGGTGGATCGAAGGCTCGGCTAGCGTCGCGGTTCGAAGTCCCGGGGAGGAAGCGAGTGGAGGAGTCGGCGCGGAGGCCCAGGTGGTACGACGGTGCCCGGGCCGTGTCGCCGCTGATCCTCGGCATTGCGCCCTTCGGACTCATCTTCGGGGTCACGGCCATCAACGCCGAGGTTCCTGCGGCGGCGGCGTGGGCATCGTCGTTCATCATCTTCGCTGGCGCGAGCCAGATCGCCATCGTGGAGGTCCTCGACAGCGGAGGCGCGACGGCCGTGGCGCTGTTCACGGCGATCGTCATCAACGCACGCCTCCTGATGTACTCGGCCGACATGGGGCGCTACACGGTCGGCTACCGCTGGCCGACCAGGATCGGCATCGGCTATCTCCTCACCGACCAGGCGTATCTCGTCACCGCCCATCGCTTTCCCAGCCCGAGCGACCGCGAGGGGTTCGTGCCGTTCTACTTCGGAGGGGCACTCACGCTGTGGGTGACGTGGCAGCTGACGACGACGACGGGGATGATCCTCGGCACCGCAGTCCCTGCGTCGTGGTCGCTCGGCTTCGCCATCCCGCTGACGTTCCTCGCCCTGCTGGTGCTCGCCATCCGGACCCGTCCGGGGCTCGTGGCGGCGGTGGTGGGTGCCGCGGTCGCGGTTGCGGCGGTGGGGCTCCCGTACTCCCTCGGGCTGCCGCTCGGCGCGGCCGCAGGGGTGGTCGCCGGCATGGTGTCGGAACGGTGGCTGGCCTGACGATGTGGACC
Source organism: uncultured Acidimicrobiia bacterium (assembly GCA_963792405.1). Taxonomy (GTDB): domain Bacteria; phylum Actinomycetota; class Acidimicrobiia; order Spongiisociales; family UBA5794; genus SZUA-442. The sequence continues at coordinate 298,258 of CAWBVU010000006.1, read as the reverse complement.
GTCGTGATCCTTGCGGGAATCGCCACCTTCTCGATGCGCTTCGTGTTCATCGCGCTGTTCGGCAGGGTGGCCATCCCCTCGGTCCTGGAACGTGCGCTGCGGTACGTCGCTCCGTCGGTGCTCGCCGCGATCACGGTTCCAGCCGTCATCGCCCCGGGCGCCACCCTGGATCCGTGGAATGCGTTCCTGCCTGCGGCCGTGATCGGCGGCCTCGTGGCGTGGCGGACGAGGAGCGTCGGCGCCGCGATCCTCGTCGGCCTGCCGGCCCTGTGGCTCATCCGTTGGGCGGAGTCGGCGTGGGGGGCCTGAGTGGGGGGTGCGGCAGGTCAGCGCCCCTTCCACTCCGGCGGTCGCTTGCCGAGGAAGGCGGCGACGCCCTCGACACCGTCCTGCGTGAGTGCCGTCGCCGTGAGGCCGAGGTGGAGGAGATCGAGGGCGCTGTCGACGTCGAGGTCCTGGATGCCGTAGAACGCCCGTTTGCCGAGCGCGAGGGCCGCGGGCGACTTCGACAGAAGTGCGTCGACCGTTGCGCCGACTGCGGCATCGAGGTCGGACCTCGGCACGGCGCGGTTCACGAGGCCCAACTCGACGGCCTCGGGCGACCCGACCACCCGACCCGTCAGCATCATCTCGAGCAGTCGCTTCCTCGGCATGGACCGCACGAGCACGGCGGAGATCATCATGGGCCACAGGCCGAGGTCCACCTCGGGGGTGCCCATCCGCGCGTCGTCGACCGCGATGGTGATATCGCATGCGACAGCGAGCCCGAATCCGCCGCCGAGGGCCGCACCGTTCACCCTCCCGACGATGGGCCTGGGGTTCGCCCACATGGCCCGGAACACCTCGGCCAGGGCGCTGCGGTCGGCGTGGCGCTCGAGTGGTGCGTCGACGAACCCGCCGGACAGGTCACCGCCTGCGGAGAACGCAGACTCACCCGCCCCGGTGACCACGACCACCCGCACCTCGGGGTCGACGGCCGTCGCGTCGATCACCTCGCGCAGCGACGCCATGGCATCGTTGGAGAGCGCATTGCGGCGCTGCGGATCGTCGATCGTCACGGTCGCGACGCCGTCGGTGACGTGGTGGCTGATCACGGGCACCTCACAGGTCCGGGGGCGCGAAAGACTACCCACTTCGGGCCGGGTGCCCGGTCCGGGTAGCCGGTCCCGCCGCTATCGTCCGGCCATGGCGTGGATCCTGCTCGTGCTGGCCGTATCGGTCGTCGTCGGGCTCCTTCGCGGAGGGAAGCTCCGCAACCTCACCGAGATCCGTGTCAACAGCTGGTGGCTACTGCCGGTGGGCTTCCTGATCCTGACGGCATCCAACTTCGTGCCCAGCGAGTACGGAACCCTCGCCGTGGGCGCGGTCCTCGTGTCCTACCTGCCCTTGCTGTTGTTCGTGTGGCTCAACCGTGATCTGACGGGTATCGGGATCGCAGGCCTCGGCATCCTCATGAACTTCACGGTGATCCTCGTCAACGGTGGGATGCCGGTGCTGGAGGAAGCCGCTCGACTGGCGGGCGACACGGGCGGACTCGTCCTCGATGCCAAGCACGTGCTGCTGACGCTCGACACGAAGGTGCCGTTCCTCGCCGACATCATCCCCCTCCCGGGAGCGGTCCTGTCGCTCGGCGACGTGTTCCTCGCCATCGGGATCGGGGTCTTCCTCGAGGACCAGACGCGACAGCCGCTGACCCTCTTCGCCCATCGCGTGACCGGCGTGCCGGGTTCGGCGGCCGACAAGTAGCAGGGCTCCGGGTGGAAGGGCTGCGGGTCGGGTCCGTGCCCTGACCTGGCGTTCTTGCGTACATGGCGTGCCGGGAACCGGTGCCATGTACGCAAGAACGGGTTCTCAGTAGGGGATCTTGCCCCTGAAGACGAGCACACGGCGCAACGAGGCGGCGACCTGGGGGTCGAACTCGTAGGCCGACCCCTGGTGGATCCGCTCGAGCGCCTCGATCGGCGAGTACCCCATTTCGATCTGCGCCTGGTCGTACGCCGACGCCACCTTGATGATCTTGGACGCCATCGGCACGTCCGGATCGATCTCGATCCCCGGCGACCGGTACGGACGGTGCTGTTGCTCCACGAGGGTGCTGACGTGTTCGAGATACGGCGCCTCTGCGATGATCTGGGCTCCCCACCTCGCGATGTCCTCGTCGGTGTATCCGGCCCTGAGGATGGCCGGCTCGTTGAGCGTGATCCTGCCGACGTCGTGCATCAGCGCGGCGTATTCGAGCTCGACGACCTCGTTGGGATGCAGACCGAGCTCCTGGGCCACGGCGATGGCGAGGTCGGCGGTCCTGGTGGAGTGTCCGCGGGGAGCGAGGCCGGCGACTTCCGGGATCTGGGCGAGGGCTCGGATGGTCTGGCCGTACGTGATCCTCGTCGAGTGGTATCGCTCGAACGCCAGGTGGCCGAATGCATAGGGCAGCACGGCGACGGCGAAGGCCCACACGTTCATGACGGGCCAGGTGAGCCCGAACAGCGCGCCCGCGGCGAGGATCGACAGGACGACCGCCCAGTCCTCGAGGGCGAGCAGCCAGAGGTAGCGGCCGGCGAGATCCGTGCGCTCCACGCCGACGAAGGCCGCCACGAGGGCACGGAGCACGAACCATGCCAGACCGGCGATCGCGACGGCGGCGAGCACGGTCCAGCTCTGGTCATCGAAGCCCGACGCGGCGATTGCGTCCCTCGCGTAGATGAACGCCGCCGTATAGGCCCCCGCGGCGATCGAGTCTGCGAGGAAGTCGCCGTCGGTGCGATGGCTCAGGAGCGGCACACGGCTCTGGATCAGCCATGCGATCGCGAGCCCGAAGGCGGTGGCTGCACCGAACGCCGTGGTATGGCTCATCAGGATCGAACCGGCGACGATGGCACCGATGCCGAGGCTGATGCGCGATCCCGACGGCGCGGGAACCGACATCAGCGCGACGATGGCGATGATCGCGGTCCACAGGATCGACTCGACGATCCACTCGTCGCGCCCGAGGCCGGTGTCCGAGATGCCTGCCACGGCGAGCGCCGCTCCCGTCGTCGCCAGGGCGAGCCACGTGACGATGCTGATGGTGCGCAGCCGTGCCTCAGCCATGGGCGGCTTCCGATCCGCGACCGCGGTTGGTGTTCATGTGGGGCGACTCCGTCGCGGCATGCGAGTGGCCGATGCCCTGCTCGGCCCTGCGCCTCGCCTCGTCCTCGGACAGCTCGACGGGCGAGCCGTATCGCTCGCCGGAGGCGCCGAGCACGGCGATGAACACCTCGACGACCTCCGGGTCGAACTGGCTACCGGCGTGGCGGCGGAGCTCGCCGAACGCGTATTCCTGGGTCAGGGCCACGCGGTACGACCGGGTGGACGTCATCGCATCGAAGGAATCCGCCACGGCGAGGATCCGCGCCTCGAGCGAGGGGGTCTCACCCGACTCCGCAGTCGAGCCGTGGTAGCCGTTGCCGTCGAAGTGGGCATGGTGGTTCGACGCGATCTCCACCATGGGGCGGAGGAAGTCGACCTCGTTCAGCAGGTCCTCGACATGGTGGACGTGGGCCTGCATCTCGCCGTACTCGTCGTCGGTGAGCCTCGCCTTCTTCCGGATCACCTCTCGGGGCACGGCGAGCTTGCCGACGTCGTGGATGAGCGCGGCCCAGCGGAGCTTCTCGAGCTGGGTTCCATTGAAGCCCATCGCCTGACCGATCATGTTCGAGAAGTAGGCGACGCGCTCGGTGTGACCGCGGGTGTACAGGTCCTTCGCCTCGAGCGCCTTGATGAACCCGGCCAGGGTGGACAGCTGGGCCTCACGCAGCTTGGCATACGACTCGAACGCCATGTACCCGGTGAAGAAGACGATCCCGATCAGTGGGATGGTCGCGGAGCCGATGAGCAGATAGGCGGCGCCGAGGAGTCCCCCGAGGAAGCCCATACCCGTCATGGGGAGCAGGATGCTTCCCATGTGGGACCAGGGATTGGCGTCTCTGTGGCCGTAGACCTGCCGGACGATGAACAGGACGAGCTGGTAGTTGACGAAGCCGTAGACGATTGCGGCAAGGGCCGAGCCGAGCGCAACCCGCCACAGGGTGTCACGCCCGACTGACGATGACCCCATCACGAGAACGAACGCGCCGGCGCCTGCTGAAACGGTGATGACGATCTGCCCAAAATTCACGGCCGGCTGGAACCACCGCCGCTCCCGGAGATCGACGGGTGTGACCAGTGCCAACGCACCCATGCATGCAGCGCCGAGAACGGCCGACTCGTATCCGAACGCAACAACGGCAGTCATGAGGACCATCGCGCTCGGACTTGCGTAGAGCTTGTCGTTGACCTCGACGGTGTTCCACTCGAAGAAGACGTACGCAGCTGCGAACAGCGCCCACAGCCAGAACGGCGACGGGAAGTCCTGGACGACGGCGAGCACACCGAGCACGAGCAGCCCCGCGGCGGCAAAGCCGATCGCAAGGCGAACCCTTGCCTTCTGCTGGCGCACCAGTTCGTTCGGGAACATGGGTTCCTCGGGTCGTGAACGGAAGGGGGAGGAGTGGTGCCCGGGACTCGTCAGCCGACTCTGAGTGTCGCGGCGCCGGCCAGGAGGGCCGATGCCAGTGCTCCGAGGGTCAGGGCGAGTTTCAGAACTCTGCTCTTCACGTGGTCTCCAGTGTCGATTCCTCATCGCCGGCATCACTTCGCCGCCTCAGGGAACGTGCGTTCCGCTTCGCTGGAGTATTGAACGATTCGAGCTGTCCCGGGTCCCACCACCTCCATCGCCCGAGGGATATCTCCCCTGGCAATCCGTTCGATCTTTCGGTTCTCTCGTGCCTGTCCCAACCGAAAGCGATGCCGCGCATCCTGCGCGGCGACCTTCGGACCCCGCCCAGGGTCCTTGCTGCCAGCACCGACAGCCGGACACAACATATCGTGGAAGCCCCGCTGTCGCAAGGAAATCCCTGCCAGCGGAACCTCCACGAATCCCTTCGGCAGAGTCGCCACTCCACTGGAGCATTCGGCTACGCTCCGCATCATGCCGGTGAACTTCAGGGAACTCGAAGAGGGGCTCTCTCGACTCGACTCGATCGATGCCGCCCGCGTGGTCAACCAGGGTGATCGGATCACCGAGGTGCACGTGATCGCCGCAGCGGACAAGCCGGCCAAGCAGGTCGTGCGCGACGTCCAGAGCCTCGCCATGGCGCGGTTCGGAACGAACATCGACCGGCGAGTCATCTCCGTCGTCCAGATCAACCCGCACGACCTCGTCCTCGCGACACCCCCACGCGCCGCCCTGACGAGGATCTCGGAGACCCCCAATGGATCCCGTACCGCGATCGAGGTGACACTCCGACACGAGGACGCCGAGTACGTCGGCACTGCGGCAGGGCCCGCCGTCGCCTCGGCGCGGCTGAGGCTCGTGGGCGAGGCGACCATCGACGCGGTCGAGAAGACCTTTCCTTCGATCCCACCGATCGCGCTCGACGCCATCGCGGCGACGACGGTCGGGACTCGTTCCGTCGTGGTCGCGATCGTCGTGTCAGCCGCTCGCCACGGTGGCGAGGACCTCAACGTCGGGTCCGCGCTGTCGACGGGGAACAACGACGACGCAGCGGTCAAAGCGGTACTCAACGCGCTCAACCGCCGCGTGTCGACGACGTCGGAATGAACCGCCCCGAGGGCGCCGCGCTCTCCACGGGCCCGACCGCGGACGGCATCGGGATCGCCGTGTCACCACACCTCCTCGCCTCGGAAGCGGGCATCGGCATCCTCGAAGCCGGTGGGACCGCTGTCGATGCCGCGATCGCCATCGACGCCGTGCTCGGCGTGGTGCTTCCCGACACGTGTGGCCTCGGCGGAGACCTGTTCGCCCTCGTGCACGTCCCTGGAGCCGAGGCGCCGATCACGTTGAACGCCTCGGGCAGGGCGGGCGCGGGAATCACCGCGGATGGACTGCGGGACCTCGGTCTCGGCGAGATCCCGTTCCGATCGCCTTGGAGCATCACCGTGCCCGGCTGCGTCGACGGCTGGATCGCCCTCAACGAGCGCTTCGGCGCCCTCGACATGGCCACGCTGCTGACCCCTGCGATCGGCATCGCACGCTCCGGGTTCCCCGCCTCCGCCGAGCTCGCATCCAGCCTCGGGCGGCTTGCGCCCACGATCGGCGACCAGCCGTCGGCGTTCGAGCTGTATCCGCCGGGATCGCCACCCGTCGCAGGACAGACCCTGACCAGACCCGCACTCGCCGACACACTCGATCGGATCTCGCGAGCAGGACGTTCCGGCCTGTACGAGGGACCGGTCGCCGCTGGGATCATCGAGGCGTCGGCCGGCGCCGTCACGCCTGACGACCTCGCGGTCGACCAGGCGACGTGGGTGGTACCCGCGACCCTCGAGGTGCTCGGCAGGACAGGATGGACGGTTCCACCCAACAGCCAGGGCTATCTCACGCTCGCGACACTCTGGATCTTCGAACACCTCGGACCGCCGGAGGATCCCAACGACCCGCTGTATGCGCACCTCCTCATCGAGGCCTACCGGTCGGTGGCATGGGAGCGTGCCGACACGGTGTCGGATCCCGACGTCGACCCGTACTCCCCCGAGGAGCTCCTGTCGACGGGCCGACTCGCCGAACGCGCAGGCCTGATCTCGCGGGACCACACGACACGATGGCCGATGCCGCGTCCGGAACCCGGGGGGACCGCGTACATGACGGTCCTCGACGGGGACGGCATGGGTGTCTCGTTCATCCAGTCGAACTTCGCAGGCATCGGTACGGGACGCTCGGCGGGCGCCACGGGCGTGTGGCTGCACAACAGGGGTGCCGGGTTCAACCTGATACCCGGCCACCCGAACGAGTACGTGCCGGGCAAACGCCCCCTCCACACCCTGTCTCCGTCGCTGTGGACGTCCTCGGGCGGCCTCGACCTGCTGCTGGGCACACGGGGCGGGGACCAGCAGCCCCAGTACCTCGCCCAGTTCGCCGCACACCACTACCACGGCGGCATGTGCACCGATGATGCACAGCACCATCCACGCTGGATGATGGACCAACCGAGGCCCGGATGCGACAGCACCGTCAGGATCGAATCCCGAACGGCGGCGACCACGATCGCCGGGCTCGAGGCAAGGGGCCACGACGTGATCGTCACCCACGCGTTCGAAGCCGGGTGGGGTCCGATCTCGGCGATCGACGTCGGCGGAGAGCGCAAGGGCTCAGCCGACCCACGCGTGTCGACGTCCGCTGCGCTGGCCACCTCCCCCTGACCGAGATATGGCAGATCCTTCCAGACTTCGGGTTGCTCTAGCCGAACGCGCGCTATAGCCTGCGGGTCGCGAAGAACAGGGACGGACCGCGCTGGTGCACGCTCCCAAGCCACCCGATCGCGAGGTCGAGCTTCGCATGGACACGAACCGCGAGCACTGCGGAGCCAAGTGAAACCTCGGATACCGCTCGCATACGCCGGCTTCCTCATCATCGCCCTCGTGGCCGTGGTCGGTTTCGCCGCGTTCTCACCGTCCCAGACGGCGAGCGAACCCGTGACGACCTCCTCCTCGGCGTCGGAGGTCCCCAACGCATCGGCACGAGTGGCCTCTGCCATCCTCGCCCTCCGCGTGTCCGACGCCGAGAGCCGAACGGCCACCACGACCGCCCAGCCCACCACGGCCGCCGAATCCACGACGACGGCGAGCGACGATGCGGCCGAGCCGACCACCACGACGGAAGCGGTGGTCGAGGTCACCACCACACCCGCCCCCGCCTCGCAGTCGGCTGCGCCGGCACCGCCCGCCGACACGACGCCGCCTGCCCTCTCGATCACCTCCCCCGACGACGAGTCCACGGTCGACGACCGCATCGTGACCTTCAAGGGACGCACCGAGCCCGGCGCCTCGGTGGCCTCGGGCCCATACGAAGCCGACGTCGATGACGACGGCACCTGGACGATCCGCCTCGTGGTCGTCGCGGGCCCGAACGGCGCCTCCTTCACCGCGACCGACGATGCCGGCAACTCGACCACCGAGCGCATCGTCGTGTACTACGAGGCACCGAGCACCACGACGACGACGAAGGCACCGTCCACCACCACCACGACGACGGCGAGGTCGGACTCCGCGCCGACCACGACGGCCCCCGCCGCACCCAAGTGGTCTCCCTTGTGGCCGGCCGACCAGGCGGGCAAGCGCGACGTCGAGAGCTGGCGATCGACCGTCGCCGCGTACTTCCCCGCCGAGCGCGTCGACTGCGTCCTCGGCATCATCAAGCGCGAGTCCGGGGGCGACCCGACGGCCTACAACAGCTCGTCGAGCGCAGAGGGGCTCATGCAGCACCTCTCCAAGTACTGGCACGCTCGGGCGAAGGGCGCGGGCTTCGTCGACGGCGACGGGCTGGTCGCCACACCACACAACGGCGAGGCCAACATCGCCGCGGGTGCGTGGCTCGCGAGCTACTACGACCGCACGACGGGTGACTGGTGGAGTCCCTGGAAGTCCAACGGGCAGTTCACCGCGTTCTATGGTTCCTGCCAGAGTCCCGACCCCTCGTAGAATCGCCCTCGTGAACCACACAGCCAAGAACCTGATCCGAATCGCAGGAGTCGTCGCCGGCCTCGCCGCAGCCGCGTGGGCGATGCGTGACCGCCTCCTCCCCTCGCCCGAGATCCACGACGAGCCGCCGCCGAGGTTCAGGGACGCTCCCGGACCCACGCCGGCAGCCGCTGGCGACCGAGCGGACCTGACGGCGATCAAGGGCGTCGGGCCCGTGATGTCGGAACGACTCATCGAGGCGGGGATCACGAGCATCGCCGCGGTCGCCAAGGCGGATCCGGCCGCGCTCGCCGAGGACGTCGGCGTGGCCGAGGCCACGGCGGCACGGTGGATCGCGTCGGCCAAGACGCTCTCCTGAGTCGGTGTGCTCTATCTGACCGAGCCTGACCGACTCGGAGACCTCCTCGAGGGCGAGCCGGACTTCCGGCGGGACCAGCTCCGTGAGTGGCTGTACCGCCACCCCGTCCTCGAGACGGACCTCATGACGAACCTCCCCGCCGGGCTGAGGGAGTCGCTCCGAGACCGGCTCTGGCCGTTCACCGTCGACATCGTGCAGGAGTCGGACAACCGGGAGACGATCAAGTGGCTCCTCCGCTGCACCGACGGTGAACCCATCGAGACCGTCCTGATGGGATACCGCAGCCGCACCACGCTGTGCATCTCGAGCCAGGTCGGGTGCGCGATGGGCTGCACGTTCTGCGCCACCGGACAGTTCGGCTTCGACCGGCACCTCGACGCAGGCGAGATCGTCGCCCAGGTGGCCTACGCCAATGCCCACCTCACACGGACGCGCATGCCCCACAGCCCACAGCGTGTCACCAACGTGGTGTTCATGGGCATGGGCGAGCCACTCGCGAACTACACGAACACGATCGAGTCCATCCGGCGGATGATCGACGAGATGGGAATGTCGGCACGATCCATCACGGTGTCGACGGTCGGGTTCGTCCCCGGGATGCGGAAGCTCATCGACGAACCGTGGCCCGTGAACCTCGCGGTCAGCCTCCATTCGACGATTCCGTCGGAACGTTCGAGGCTCGTCCCCATCAACGATCGCTATCCCATCGACGAGGTGATCGACGTCGCAGGCGAGTACTACGCGAGGAAGGGTCGGCGCGTCTCCCTCGAATGGACGCTCATCGACGGGGAGAACGACTCCGACGAGGAGGCGATCGGGCTCGCCCGCATCGCACGCCGGATCCACGCGCACGTGAACGTCATCGCCCTCAACCCCACGCCGCTGAGCATCGACCGCGCCCCCGATGGCGACCGTGTCCGACGGTTCATCGGCACGCTGCGGAGGGAGGGCGCCAACGTGACGCTGAGGGACACCCGTGGCCAGGACATCGACGCCGCCTGTGGCCAGCTACGCGTCCGTTCCGCGACGCTCGGAGACGGGTAGCCTGCGCCCATGAGCTCCGATGCCACCACACGCCTCGAACCCGGGTCGACGACGCCCTCCTTCAGCGGCAGGGATCAATCCGGGACCCTCCGGTCGTCGAAGGAGTTCGCGGGCTCCCCACTCGTCGTGTACTTCTACCCGAGGGCCTTCACGCCGGGATGCACGACGGAGTCGTGCGACTTCAGGGACCGCTACCAGACCTTCACCGCCGCCGGCTACGACATCATCGGAGTGTCCCCCGACACACCGGACAAGCTCGCGGACTTCCGGGAGGAGTACGAGCTCCCCTTCGACCTCATCTCCGATCCTGACCACACGATCGCCAAGGCGTTCGGCGCCTACGGTGTGAAGAAGAACTACGGCAAGGAGTACGAGGGCATCATCAGATCCACGTTCCTCATCGGTGCGGACGGCACCATCGAGCAGGCGCTCTACAACGTGCGAGCGAAGGGCCACGCCGAACGCGTCGCCGGCTCACTGAGCGCCTGATGGGACGCGTCCGCACCGCTGTGTTCCCGGTGGCCGGGTTCGGGACGAGGTTCCTCCCCGCGACGAAGGCGATGCCGAAGGTGCTCCTCCCCGTCGTCGATCGACCGCTGATCCAGTACGCCGTCGACGAAGCCCTCGCGTCCGGTATCGAGTCCTTCGTGTTCGTCACCGGCAGGGGCCACGCAGCGATCGAGGACTACTTCGACGTGAGCTATGAGCTCGAACGCGAGCTCATCGACAAGGGTCGCCTCGACATCGCCGAGTTCCTCGCCTCACTCCGGCCCGCGGACCCGGGACAGTTCGCGTTCGTCCGACAGATGGAGCCCCTCGGGCTCGGCCATGCGGTGTGGTGCGCACGCAACCTGATCGGCGACGACCCCTTTGCCGTCCTCCTCGCGGATGAGCTGATCGTGGGCGGCGAACCGACCCTCAGGCACCTCATCGACGTCCACCACGAGCTCGGCGGCAACGTCGTCCTCGTCGATGAGGTCGACCCCACCACGACGGACCGGTACGGGATCATCGACCCACGGTCGGAGGCGAATGGCGTGATCGAGGTGTCGTCCCTCGTCGAGAAGCCGCCGCCGGGCGAGGCGCCATCGAACCTCGCGCTGATCGGCAGGTACGTCCTCGAGCCCGGCGTGATGGACCTTCTCGGACGCATCGAGTCCGGGGCAGGCGGAGAGATCCAACTCACCGACGCCATCAAGGCGTCCATCGGAGAGGCGCCCCTGCATGCCGTGCGGTCCACCGGCACGCGCTACGACTGCGGTTCCCCCGAAGGATTCCTGGAGGCGACGATCGAGCTTGCGTACGATCGACCCGACCTCGCCGCCACGGTGCGGCGCGCGGCGGAACGCATCGCAGGCGAAGGACACTGACGACCCAACGGAGTGGATCGATGACGAAACTCGACGAACTCGCAGCCGCAGGCCAGTCGGTCTGGTACGACTACATCCGGCGAGACATGCTCAGCGACGGTGCGCTGGCAGCGCTGGTGGCGTCGGGCGTGCGCGGCCTCACCAGCAACCCTTCCATCTTCGAACAGGCCATCGCCCGCACCGACCTGTACGACGACCAGATCGCCGATCTCGGCGGCGCCACACCCGAGGCGGTCTTCGACGCCCTCGCCGTCGCCGACATCACCGATGCGGCCGACGTCCTGCGCCCTGTGTACGAGGCGACCGCAGGGGTCGACGGCTACGTGAGCCTGGAAGTATCGCCACGGCTCGCGCACGACACGGCGGGGACCATCGCGGACGCCGTGAGGCTCTGGGGCACGGTGGCACGGCCGAACCTCATGATCAAGGTGCCTGCGACGGCCGCAGGCATACCTGCGATCGAGGAGCTGATCGCCTCCGGGATCAACATCAACGCCACGCTCATGTTCTCTCTCACCGACTACGAGCACGTGGCGAATGCGTACCTCGCAGGGGCAGCCCGCGCAGCCGATCCGGGCGCGCTCGCCTCGGTGGCGTCCTTCTTCGTGTCGAGGGTCGATACCGCATTCGACGCCGCCCTGGCCCACGTCGGAACCGCCGAGGCCCTCGAACGGCAAGGGACGATCGCGGTTGCGAACGCCAAGGCGGCGTACCGACGGTTCCGGGAGCTCTTCGAAGGGACGGGATTCGCTCCCCTCGCGTCACGGGGCACGAGGCCGCAGCGGGTCCTGTGGGCGTCGACGTCGACGAAGAACCCGGCATATCGGGACGTGATGTACGTGGAGGAGTTGATCGGGCCCGACACGGTCAACACGGCGCCACCCGCGACCATCGAGGCATTCGAGGACCACGGGGAGGTGATCCCCGATTCCCTCCTCGCGGGCGCCGACGAGGCGATCGCGTCGATCTCGACGCTCGCGGACCTCGGTGTCGACTACGACGCCGTCACCTCGAAGCTCCAGTTCGACGGCGTCGCCGCCTTTTCCGACGCGTACGAATCGCTCCTGGAGGCGATCAGCGAGAAACAGGAAGGGCTCCGGGCATGACCCTCGACGTAGGGTTCCGAGGCTGGACCGGGGCCATCGCCTCGACGGCGGCCCTCTGGGAGGCCGAAGGACTGATCCGGAGGTTGTGGGAGAAGGACCCGACGGTGTGGTTCGACCCGCCACGGCCGGAGATCGACAACCGTCTCGGGTGGCTCGACCTGCCCACGACGTCGACGGACCTCGTCGGCAGGATCGGCGCATTGGCGGACGAGGCCATCGCTTCCGGCATCACCGACCTGGTCCTGTGCGGCATGGGAGGATCGAGCCTCGCACCCGAAGTGTTCGCCGCGACACTGCCACGAGGCGACTCGGCGCCCTCGCTCACCGTGATCGACACCACGCACCCCGATGCCGTGGCCTCGGTCACGGACGCAACCACCCCGGCGACGACGTGGTACGTGGTCTCATCGAAGTCGGGGACGACCCTCGAGACCACCTCGCTGTTCCAGCACTTCTGGAACGTGGCATCCAGGGAGCTCGACAGGCCAGGGGATCACTTCATCGCGGTCACCGATCCGGGATCGTCCCTCGCCGAGATCGCATCGGCCAGGGGATTCCGCTCGACCTTCCTCGCCGATCCGACCGTCGGTGGTCGGTACTCGGCGCTGAGCGCATTCGGGCTGGTTCCCGCCGGCATCGCCGGCGCCGATGTCGCGGCGCTCCTGGCCTCGGGGAGGGAGGCGGCCCACGCGTGTGCGAGCGGCGTCGCGCTCACCGAGAATCCCGGCTTCATGATCGGTGCGGTCCTCGGGGTGGCGGCGACCGAGGGACGACGGATCGCCATCTTCGACGCAGGGAGTCCGGTCGCGAGCCTCCCCATCTGGATCGAGCAGCTCATCGCCGAGTCGACCGGAAAGGACGGACGCGGGATCGTCCCCGTCGACGGCGGCCCGATGCCGTCGCACATCGACGACGTCGTGAGGGTGTCATTCGGGGAACGGCCGAACCGGGAGTCGGACATCGCGATCACGGTCGAGGATCCGTACGACGTGGCCGCCACCATGTTCGTCATGGAGGTCGCGACTGCGGTGGCAGGACGGATCCTGGGCATCCATCCGTTCGACCAACCGGACGTCCAGCTCGCAAAATCCCTGGCGCATCGTGCGATGGACGGCTCCCTCCCAGCGGGAGGGGTGGAGCCGATGCGGCTCGACGACCCCGATCTGCGGACGCTGATCGCCACGGCCGACCTCCCTGCGGCGCTGTACATCGGGCTCCAGGCGTACGTCGCTCCCGGGGCCGCCGTCGATGCCGCCTTGGTTGGCCTCCGCAATGCACTCACGGAGCGGCTCGGGCCTCCCGTCACCCTCGGCTACGGACCGCGATTCCTCCACTCGACGGGCCAGCTGCACAAGGGCGGACCCGCCGGAGGCATGTTCATCCAGATCGTGGACGACCCCGTCACCACGGTTCCCGTTCCCGAGACCGACTACACGTTCAATCGGCTGGTCGCCGCGCAGGCGACAGGTGACAGGTCGGCACTCGTCGAGCGAGGTCGCACGGTCATCCCCGTCGACCTGGGCGGCGCCACCGTCGAGGGCATCGAGGAGCTGGGCCGCCTCATCATCGACGTGGCTGGCGACTGAGCCGCACCACGATCAGTCGACGACCCCGAGGTCCACACCGATCCTGCCGAGGCCGACGGCGCTCCTCGGTGATGCCTCGACCCTCCTCGCTCGGAGTCTCGTCGCCTCGTGTTCCCGTTCCACGTCGCGAGGGAGTTCGAGCCTGAACACCGACCGGTCAGCGAACCGGTAGGTCAGCGAACCACCCATCGCTTCAGCGAGTGTTCGGGACACGGTGAGGCCGAGGCCGACCGACTCGGGTTGGCCCTTCGTGTGGTGGGCACGCTCGTAGGCCACGAACACGCGATCCTGATCCTCATGGGGTATACCGTGACCGTCGTCGATCACCTCGACGACGTGGGCCCCAGCCGTGGCGCTCATCTCGACCCGGATGTTGGGACCGCCGTACCTCACGGCGTTCGTCAGCAGGTTGCGCACGATCTGGCGGACCCTGATCGGATCGGCATCGACGATGCCGGGATGGAGGTCGGCCGTCAACGTTCGGCCCTCGGGTGCGGAGATACTCGCCAGCACGCTGCGAACCTGCCGGTCGAGCTCCATCGGCTCGCTCACGACGGTCACGCTCCCGATGTTGGCACGAGCAGCCACGAGCAGGTCCTCGATGAGGTCTGCCATGTCCTGGCTCTGCTCGACGAGCATGGCGGTGAACTCTCCGAGCTCGTCCTCGCCGAGGTCGCGCCAGCGCTCATTGAGTTCCATCGCCATGCCGCTCACGACGGTGAGGGGGGTTCGCAACTCGTGGGAGACCGATGCGACGAAGGCGTCCTTCGACCTCAGGAGCTCCTCGAGGCGGGCATATGCACTCGCCCTGTCGAGAGCCGCCGCGAGCACGTTCGACACCGCGTGCAGGAAGTTGAGGTCGTTGGAGGTCGCGACGCGTTCCGAACGGGAGATCACGCACAGGGTGCCGAAGTCGATGTCCTTGCCAGGGATCATGATCGCGATCGCCGAACCCACCCCGTCGGCGGTGAGTGCGGGCGCCGTCGCGTCGACCTCTGATCTGGTCCTCAGGACGACGGGGGCCGCCGTCATGTGGGTGCGGTCGGCGAGGCGGGCGAGCCCATCGACCTCCATGTCGAGGCCGATGCTCTGACCGAGGATGTGGAATGTCCCCGTCGGGTCCCGTGAGAGCACCACGGCGCCATCGGCGTGGAGGACCCTCCCGACGGTCTCGGTCACGGAGCGCATCACCTCCGCGATGTCGTCACCCTCGAGGGCGATCTGGCCGATCGAGGCGGCCGCTTCCTGCTGCATCGCCCTCGACCACAGCTCGTCCTCGATGTTCCTTCTCCCGGTGACATCGACGAGGGCACCCTCGTAGACATCGCCGATGTCGGTGTCGATGAGCCTCGATGTGTCCCGCACCCAGATCTCGACACCGTCGAGCCTTCGCATCCTCGACTCGTAGCCCACGACGATGCGCTGGCTCGAGAGGATGGAGGTCAGGGCGTCACGGTCGGCCTCCTCGACGTAGAACGACCCCGCATCGCGTCCGATGAGCTCGCCCTCGGATCGTGCACCGAGGAGCTCCACGAGGGCCCGGTTCGCCTGGATGATCTCGCCCCCGGGCCGTGACCGGTAGAGGGCGACGGGGATCCGCTCGAAGAAGGAGCGGTAGTTCAGCTTGGTCTCCTGGAGCTCGGTCTCGGCCCGCCGCTGGGCGGACACGTCGTGGACGGCGATCTGGACGGCGAGTTCGCTGTCGAAGTCGATCGGGGTGATGGCCACATCGACGATGAGGTCGTCACCCCCGACGGTGCGCATAGTGACGCCTTCGAGCGCCGAAGGCTCGAGGCGCTCCTCAGCCCGGGCGATCCGCTCCAGCAGCGCCGATGCGCTCTCGCCTGCGAGATGGTCGGTGAACGGCGACGCACACAGCGAGGCCTGCGTGTCCCCGATGAGCGACGCCGCCGCCCTGTTCGCGTAGGCGATCGTTCCGCCCGACACCACCAGGAACGCTGTCGGAGCGGTGTCCATCAACCGCTGGTAGCGCTCCGATCCCTTCTCGGATGCGACCGACACATTCCGGAGGTATCGGTCGAGGGAGCGCATGCCGGCGAACGCCCCAGCGATGATGATCGCTCTGCCGACCACGAGCCATGCGACCTCGGGCCTGGCGAGCGCGATGACCTCGGAGCCGAAGGCGACGAATCCGAGTTTCGAGAGCTCGAGTGCAATGGTGAATACGACGAACCGTGACGCCGTGACTCCCTTGCTGAAGAAGACGACGACGCCGACGGACCAGATCGTCGCCACGAGGGTGATGCCCGCGCTCTCGGGGACCACGGCCCACAGGACGTAGGACATGGTGACGTCGATCGTGGCCGATATCCGCACACCCGAGTAGCGCCCACCGAGCCGTGCGAGGAACGGCGCGACGGCCGCGGTGAGGAGGATGCCGGCAGCGATCAGGCGGTATCCGAAGCCGACCGAGGTGATGAGCAGCAGCGATACCCCCGCGAGGCCGTACACGACGGCCCGGATCCTCAGAACGAGGCCGACCAGCTGGTGGCGTTCCGTGCGCGCGAATACGACAGAAGACATCACCGTCGTATCGGCCGACTTCGTGCTGCCCTTGACAGCCTGCGGAACCGCACTCAGCTCGACGGGCATTCGCCGTGCCGTCCACAGGGCTTCGACCGACCATGTCGAGGGTCCGGATGGGATCGAACCCGCAGGTGTGACCGGGGGACGAGCCGCTAGCATGCGGCCGTCCGCCGCCGACCCTGCCTGCGCGGCCGACCTCGTCACACAGCGAAGGCTCCACCACATGTACCGAGGCAAGAGAGTGACCGTCGTCCTCCCAACGTACAACGAGCGCGACTCGATCAGGGCGGTCGTGGAGGCCTTCGAGCGGACGGGTGTCGTCGACGAGATCCTCGTCATCAACAACAACGCCGCTCCGGGGACCTCGGAGGAGGTCGCCCCGACCAGCGCGATCGAGATCCTCGAGCCGAGGCAGGGATATGGATCAGCGATCCGGAGGGGGTTCAGCGAGGCAACCGGGGATCTCGTGTGCGTGTGCGAGCCCGACGGCACCTTCGACGCCGACGACATCCACAAGCTGCTCGCCTACTCGCGGGACGTCGACATCGTCTATGGCTCGCGTACCGTCGGAGAATTCATCTGGTTCGGCGCGAACATGGGCTTCCTCCTGAGGTTCGGCAACTGGTCGGTGGCGAAGCTCCTCGAGGTCCTGTTCAACACGAATTCGCTGTCAGATGTCGGTTGCACGTTCCGCCTCGCCCGTAAAGAGGCCCTCGAGCTGCTCGAACCGCACTTCACGATCGCCGGGAGCTCGTTCGGCCCCGAGATGATGTGCCTCTCGATCCTCGCCGACCTGCGCATCGTGCAGATCCCCGTCAACTATCGAGAGCGGGTGGGTCGATCCTCGGTCACGGGCGACCTCATGGTCGCCGTCAGGCTCGGCATGAGGATGGTCGTGCTCATCCTCGCCCACCGGATGAGGTCCGCTTCGATCCGGGCTCGCATGCGTGGCACGCGTTCCCTCTCGGCTGGCTAGGGAACCGCTTCCTGCTTCGGCCGCCAGAGCGAGTGCACCTCCCCGGTGAACCACCAGGGCGCTTCAACCACCTTGACGTAGTCCTCGGGGAAGTCCCGCCCGATGATCGACAGCATCGTGGGATCCGGCACGTTGAAGCTACCGACCAGCACCCACGAGGAATCGAAGACCTCGAGATCGAGCAACTCGAGGCCGCGCGCATAGAGGTTCTCCAATGCCGGACTCGGCCCGTAGGTACCGTGCCCGAGGAAGACCGTGTCCGGCGTCCTCCCGCCGAGGGCCCACACGGTCGTGGTCGAGAATTGGGTGAAGTCGAGAAGGGGCGTGCCGGGCACGAAGCCCGCCGACCTGGCACCTTGCTCCAGCGTCGTCACGTAGGTGGCCGTCTCTGCATCGAGGTACAGCTCGGAGGCGGGTGAGCCCAGCGAGACGAGAACGTCCTGCTGCGCAAGGGGAACCTGCCGGTATGGGGCCTCGCGACTCCCTGCGAGGATCAGGGGTGCTCCGACGGCGACGATCAGGCCGAACGCTGCGGCGACGAGCCACTGCGAATCCGCAACGCCGATCAGGACCGCCGTCGTGACGATCAGCACGAGACCGAGGGAGAAGCTCAGATTGATGAGGGGTCCGTTGTTCGATCCGAATGGCACCGAGATCGCGGCAACGAGGCCGCCGAACACGACCAGGGGTACCGCAAGCGGTAGGGGACCCGGGGAGCGAGTCGCACGCCGGAGACCTCCAGAGACGACGAGCACGACGATCTCCGAGACAGCGATCGCCGTGAGCACGACGAGGAGCGTCCGTGCGATCTCCCCCAGGGAGCTGAACGCGCCGGCGCCTCCGATCCAGAAGCCGCGAAACGCAAGGGCACTGATGCTCACGAAGATCGCTGCCGCATAGACCGCACCCCTCACCCGGATCTGGCTCGGTTCGCGAGCCACGAGCGGGGCCATCAGGGGAAGGAGGGCGGTCGCATAGGTGAGGCTGAACGCCCTCTGGGGAGATGCGACGACGAAGTCCACGACGAGCCTGATCGCCCCCCGGATCGAGTACGGAACCGGATCGAGCAGCGTGTACCAGTCCCTGGCCTGCCTGAAGATCTGGAGGGAGTCTGCGGGACCGCTGCGGGCGATGAAGTGCACCAGCGTCAGGACGATCAGGGTCGCGGTCACGGGGAGGGCGAATCTGGAGAGGAATACCGATGACCGCCCCTCCCTCCAAGCGAGGAGCGCCGCGACGATGCACGCAGCCAGCAGGATTGCGGGGCCTGCCGCGAACTTGGCCATGAATCCGAAGAAGGCGCCACAGGCGATCTGCGTCGCCGCGACGATCGCCAGTGTCCGCTTCTGTTGCACGATGGCCGCCCACCACCAGCCCATCGACCCGATTGCCCACATCATCGAGGCGACGACGAGCCAGTTGTAGCTCGGCGTCGGGAGCCAGGGGAAGTAGTAGAAGAACGCCGCATTGACACCCGCCACAGCTGCGATGACCATCGGCATGCGGGCGATTCGCTTCCCGGGCTCGCTCGTGACCATCGCCGCAAGACCCGACCCGCACAGCACACCCGCGAGGGCGAGGAGGACGAAGCCCGCGACCCTGAACCTGGTCACATCCTGGCCGACGAGACTGAAGAGCACACTGGTGTAGCGACCATAGAACGAGGACATCCCCACCGCCCTCGTCGCCGGCTGTGCATGGGCGAGGTACGTTCCCTCGTCACTCATGTCGAGCCCGCGGTTCATCACGGACAGCAGCTGCCACGCGCTCGCAACGGTGATGAGTGCGGTGGCGGCCACCAGCAGGAGGGCTCCGCGCTCCACCGACCGCGAGCCATCCTCCGTCGTGGGGAAGGCGACGTCCAGAGCCCTGTCGAGAAGCCCCCTCGATGGGGGAGACTCATCCAAGCCCTCGTCGGATGGGGAGACTGACGTCGTCATGTGGGGAGCGTCCGACCTTCCACGAGCGTGCAGGCGGGCAGCGGCGAGTATATCCGTGAGCGTCGAGCAGGGTTCGTCCCGGATGGTCCCCAACGGCAGCGCGATCTGCGCGGTGGCCGCGTCGCCGGATCGAGGCGTCAGTGCGACGCCCCCTGGGCTCGCCATCCGGTCGAACGTCCCGCGCCGCCGTTCACACCTCACATTCGCCCGAAACGGCGAACTCCGCGTCCGGCGTACTCTGACCCGCGAGGACGCGATCGACCTTGGCTCGGATCTTCCCGACGTCGGGGATGGGCTTGACGTTGTAGTCCCGTTCGTCGAGCCAGTACGGGTGGGTGATCCCCACGGTCTCGATGTCGTCGAAGTCGAGCTTCGCCACGGCCTCGATCAGGTCGGGGACGAACGTGATGGGGACGTCGGTGACGACCGACCCATCGATCGCCCTGACGATGCCGGGGAACGACCGCAGCAACGTGAGGGCATCTGCCTTCGCCGCCACGGCCTTGACCATGCAGCGCTGCCGTTCCATCCTCGCGTAGTCGGAGGAGCCCTTTCGGGCACGCGCATACGCGAGGGCCTGGGGGCCGTCGAGGTGGTTCCACCCGGGCTCCACCTTGACGTAGGCCCATGGATCTCCCTCCCGAGGCGGCGAGACCTCTGATTCGAGTGGCTCGAGGACGTAGACGTCGATCCCGCCGATCGCATCGACGAGGTCCACGAAGGCCGCCATGTCGATGAGGGCGTAGTAGTCGATGTCGAGGCCCATGAGGTTCTCGATGACGTCGCGCAGTGCCGCCATGCCGGGGTCCACCTCACTCGGATACGTGCCTGTCCACTTGCGAGTGAACGGGTAGATCGCGTTCATTTGCTCGGGGAAGCACTCGCAGCTGACGAACGGAGGGGGCTCCTGGCCCTCCTCGACGATTGGGGGTGGTGTCATGCGGATCTCGAGGTCGACGAAGGCATCGGCGAACCGCTTCGGGAGTGGGATCTGGGCCATGTTCCGGGGGAAGGAGAAGAGGGCCGCCCTTCCCGTCGCCAGGTCGATCGTTCCGACCATCATGGAGTCCGTCCGAAGCCCACCTCGTCCTGGCCCCGCATCACCTCCCGCGAACAGGATCGTGATCCGGTCGGTGCCGACCCGTTCCTCGAAGTCGACGAATGGGGCGTCCGAGCTGCTCGGGTCGCGCCCGGCCGCCACGACTGCATCCCAGGACGCCACGGCATCAGGATCGCCCACCCCTTCCCGGAACACCATGTTGCGGGTCGAATGCGGCGCCGGGGCGTCGACGTCGTAGGTGACCACGACGGGGTCCGGCACGATATCCGCGTCGGTGCCGATGGGGATGATCGGAGCGGCATCGGCATCCGGCTCGCCGACGACGAAGACGGCCTCGACGAGCGTGACGGCGTCGTACGTGTATCGGCCGATCGCCACGTGGGGCACGACGATCGCGAGCCCGAGGATGGCCCAGCCCATGGCGAAGCCGATCGCCCTGTCGGCATGCACTCTTCCGGTCACCATCAGGTAGGCGTCGGTCGCGGCGCCGAGGCGCCACAGTGCGACCAGGACGTTGCCGGTGAAGATCGCCCACAGGACGGGCGGGTCGATCGCTGCCCCGATCAGGTCGATCGTCCCCATGGTCGACAACGGGACCGCCCCGGCGAGGAGCAGGATCGTGGGACCGAACCAGGCAGCGGCTCGCAGTGGTGCACCGGCGTAGAGCTGCCCGGCTCCGGGGACGACGGCGCTGAGGACGGCGGCGAACCACGGCCGCTTCCGCACCGTGTGGTGGCCTCCCGCTGTGGCCGTGTCCGTGGCCATTGGACTCCCGCGCCGACGAGGTGAACGCTAGCCGGACAGGCCCCTAGTGCATCGAGGGCGACGTCAGATCCTGCACTCGCTGTCGGATCCGGTCGGGAACGCGGTCGTCGTGTCGGCGTTGAGCGCCCACCTCACCATCGCCTGGATACGCAGGAGGTCGGGCGTCGGCTTCCCGCGATGGTCGACCTTCGGCGTGTAGTAGGGAGGCACGAAGCCCACGGTGGCGACGTCGTCGAGATCGAGGGAGGATGCGTAGCCCAGCAGTGTCGGGAGGTAGTCGAGGTCGATGTCGGTCCTGACGGCGGAGCCGACCGCTTTCGAGATCCCTGAGAACCTGGTCAGCACCGTCGCGGGGTCGGCTTGCGCGGCGACGGCCTTGAGCAGGCACCGCTGTCGTGTCATCCTCGTGTAGTCGGAGCTGGACTTGCGCTCCCGGACATAGGCGAGGGCTTCGTGCCCGTTGAGCCGGTGCCACCCGGGAGCGAGGTCGATCGTGATCCAGTCCTCTCCTTCGCGTGCAGGCGACACCTCGGTCTGGACGGAGCTCGTCACGTAGACCTTCACGCCACCGAGGGCATCCACGACGCGGGTGAACCCGCTCATGTTCACCATCGCGTAGTAGTCGATGTCGAGCCCGAGCATGATCTCGAGGGTGTCGCGCAGGGCCGCGAGGCCGGGATCGACCTCGTTCGGGTAGGTGTCGACCCACTTGCGCGTGAATGGGTAGATGGCGTTGATCTGGTCGGGGAAGCAGTGGCAGGGGACGAACTGGTCGGGTTCGCCGTCGCCATCCTCGTCGGTCCATGTCTTGCGTTCCTCGTAGGGGGTCAGCTTCTTCTCGAGCTCCACGAACGCCGTTGACCACTCCTCCGGCAGCGGGGCGTGTGTCATGTTGCGAGGGATGCCGAACAACGCGGCCTTCCCCGTCACGGTGTCGAACGTCGCGACCATGATCACGTCGGTGCGTGATCCTCCTCTCCCCGGGCCGCCGTCGCCCCCGGCGAGCAGGATCGTGATGCGATCGATCCCGTCGGCCTCGTTCCCGATCAGGGCGGCGAGGGGGATGTCCCTTCGGGTGCGGTAGTCGATGGCGTTCTCGACGGCGTCGGGATCCCCCACACCGGCCCGGAACAGGAGGTTGCGCGTCGATGCCCGTACCGCGGCCACGGGTGATGAGGCGGGGTCGGCGATCTCGAGGATCTCGGTGTCGCCGGGGGCGAAGGGGGCGGGGCGAGGCGGGGCATCGTCGAATGTGAGGACGGGGACCTCGCCCTCGGACACGAAGACGTCGTCGAGCAGGTGCGCGGCATCCAGGGTGTATCGAGCGATGAGCAGGTGGGGAAGGGCGACGAGGATCGACAGCCCGACGACGACGGCAAGGCCACCGAGGCTGTGGCGCCCCTTCGCGAGGCGGTAGGGATCAGCGACGGCGGCGACCCTCCACACGACGAGGACGACGTTTGCGGCCAGGAGCCATCTCAGGACGGTCGGGCGCACGAGCCAACCGAGGAGTTCGAACGAGCCCATCTGTGATGCGACCAGGGCGGCACCGATGAGCACGATGACCGGTGCGGCCATGGCGACCGCCCGCCATCGATAGCCTGCGTAGCCGTGTCCCAGGCCCGGCACGACGGCACCCAGCGTCGCCGCGGCGACACCGCTTCGCGCACGCCCGGACGGCGATGTCTGACCTTCCGCCCCCGTCAAGCCCTTCAGCCCCTTTCACGGGAAAGGCTACGCAGCGGACGATGCCTGTGGGAAGTGGGATTCTGCCCACAGGCAGACGATCGGCACGATGCCTCGCACCCAGATGGGCCTTTCGAGGTGGTGGGGCACCGACCACTCGGTGTCGGGCCTCAGCCGAGACCCAGCGAGGCCTTCGTCCGGGGACCGACCAGCCCGTCGACCCAGAGCTTCTGGTAGCGCTGGTAGTCGAGGACCGCCGTCAGGGTCATCGGCCCGAAGATGCCATCGACGGGCCCGGGGGCGAAGCCGAGATCACGCAGCGCCGACTGCACGGCGCTGACGTCCTTGCCGCGTGCACCCACCGACAGCACCGTTCGGTCGGTCGGATCGCGCTGCATGCCGGCGATCGCGGTCCTCGTCGATCGACCCACGAGTCCGTCGGCGGCGATGCCGAATCCCGCCTGGAACGCCCTCACGGCGCCGTCGGTCCTCGGCCCGAAGTGCCCGTCGATGGTCCCTGGGTCGAATCCGAGCGCGGCGAGGGCGGTCTGGAGCGCTCGGACGTCGGCGCCGCTGAGGCCACGGCTCAGCACCCGTGCACCACCGATCAGCGGGTCGCGCGGCCCCTTCCCGACGTCGTTCCCCCCGGCGGCGACGAGCGACGAGTACGGATTGACGACCGTGCCCGAAGCGTCGTGCAGCTCGAAGTGGAGGTGCGGTTCCGTCGACTCCGCGTTGCCGCTGTCGCCGACCCATGCGATGTGCTGTCCTGCGCTGACGCGCACTCCGGGCGAGATGGCACGCTTGATGCCCCACCCCTTGCCGTCATCGGTGCCCGTAGTGTCGTTGTCGAGATGGATGTACCAGCTCTCCCACCCGTCGTCGTGGACGATCACGAGTGAGCAGCACCGGTCGGGATTCATGTGCGACTCGGAGGTCCAGTTGACGAAGCGCACGACGCCGTCGGCCACGGCGACGACCGGCGTCATCTTGTCCGCCATGATGTCCTGTCCGGTGTGGAACCCATGGGATCGCCCTGCCCAGAAGGTGTCGGAGAAGCGATGGGGACCAGTCACGGGGAACACGAGGTCGTACGCGACGTCCTCACCGAGGTCGTAGGCGTGCGCGACGGCGGGAACGCCCGCGGTGAGCGCCGTCACCACCGCGACGACGATCAGTGATCGTTTCACACGTGCCATCCATCCGATATCGGCAGGTCGCGGCGACACCTGAGGCGCGGTTCGGCCACCGGGCGCCGATGGTCGCCACACGGGCGGGAACCAACGGGTCACTGTGAGCGTCGGATCGGCAGAGAAGAGAGGAGACGCCCATGCGTCGAGGATTGATGATCGCCATGATCGCTGGAGTCGCCACGCTCATCGCCGCGTGCACCCCGTCGGTGACCGTCGAGAACCCGCCAGCCGCGGGGCAGGCGACGGGCATCGCGGTGTCGGGTACGGGAACCGTCGTTGGTGCCCCGGACACGCTCACCATGAGCTTCGGCGTGCGCGTGGTCGCCGACACGGTCTCGGAGGCCGTGACCCGCGCGGCCGATAGGGCCAACGCGGTGATCGCGGCGCTCGAGGACAACGGGGTCGCCACTGAGGACATCCAGACGACCAACTACTCCATCTACCCGAGGTACGACTACCGCAACGAAACCGAAATCCTCACCGGGTACGAGGTGTCGAACACCGTCACGGCGAAGATCCGGGACATCGCAACCTCCGGTGGGACGATCGACGCCGTGACCGCTGCGGGTGGCGACGACGTGGTGGTGTCCGGCGTGTCGTTCTCGATCGAGGACGATGCGGCGCTGATCGACGCGGCCAGGGAAGCCGCATGGAACGACGCGAAGGCGAAGGCGGAGCAGCTCGCCACGCTTGGTGGCGTCACACTGGGCGCTCCGACCACCATCTCGGAGACATTCACGACACCGCCACCTCCGATCGCCTACGCCTACGACATGGCAGGCGCCGCGGAGTCGGCGACGCCGATCGCACCGGGGGAACAGGACGTCGTCGTGACGATCACCGTGCAGTTCGACATCGAAGGCTGAGCGTCGTCGAAGGTCAGGATGGTCGGAGCCGCGCCGACCGGATCTGGTCCACGAGGACGGACTCGTCGACCAGGTCCGGGTCGTAGCGGATCGTGAATGTCGAGGCGCGACGGTTGGCCCTGACGTGGACCACGCCGTCGAGGGACGCGATCGATGACAGGGCATCGGATCCGCAGCGCCCGCAGTCGCATCCACCGCAGTTGAACGACATGACGGGGATGTTCGACGTGGTTGGGGTCATCGACGTGCACTCCTCGGTGCGATGCTACCGGCCATCGGCGGCTCGCCCGACGTGCCATGCACCGCGATGTCACCTCCCCCGGGGGCCTCGCCATTGGGTCCGCGTGGTCGCGTTTGGGTAGGGTGGGGACGATGTCGGCGCCCAACGGGCGTCGGCGGAGCGAGACGGGGAGCCACGATGAGGAGAACTGGGCTGATCGTGTTGGGTGTGGCGCTGATCGCCGCTGCGACCTCGTGCGGTGGCGACTCGGCACCCGAGACGACCACCACCGTGCCGACGACGACCGCACCCACCACCCGACGACCGTACCCACCACCACCACCACGGTCGCCGAGACGACCACGACCACGCAGGGGACGGGTGTGACGGCCACGGCCACGACGTTCGTGGTCCAGGGCGACCTGACGGCCCTCGGGTACTTCGACGGTGCGATCGACGGCATCGCGGGTGAGGTCACGAGGGCGGCGATCGCGGCCTTCCAGACCGATGCGGGCATCGAGGCGGACGGTGAATTCGGTCCGGTGACGGACGCTGCCATGTATCCGCTGCTCCAGAACGACGGGCCCTATGTCGAGACTGTCCAGGAGGCCCTGGCAGAGCTGGAGCTCTACACCGGCCCGATCGACGGCGACTACGGCAGGGGCACCAGGGCAGCCGTCGAACGACTCCAGGCCGACTGCGGTGTGGAAGAAACCGGAGACCTCGACATCGCCACGCGCCTGTGCCTGTTCGCCCCGTGACGGCTGCGGTGGGGTGTGCGGTGTGGAGACGACCCAGCGACGGGAGGCGCCGTGATGCTCGATGACGAACTGATCAACAAGGTCACATGGAAGATCCCGAACGCCTTGGTCCTCGTCGGATCGCGGGCGGGCGACGAGTGGAACGGCATGACGACATCATGGGTGACGCAGGTGGCGCAGGAGCCGGTGCTCATCGGCGTGGGGATCGACACCCTCGCCGTGACCCACCGTCTCATCGCCGATGGCGGCTCGTTCACCGTCAACCTGTGGAACGCCGACAACACGAGACCCTTCGTGAAGTTCTCGAAGCCTGCGGTCAAGGAGGGAATGACCCTCAACGGCTACGTCATCTCGGAAGGTGTCACCGGTGCGCCCATCTTCGACGATGCGATCGCGTGGATGGAGTGCGAGGTCCGCACGGCGGTCGACTGCGGATCGCACACGTTCTTCATCGGCGAGCTCGTCGCCGCGGGCCTCAATGACGACGAGGCGCGTCCCGCTGCGATGTCGGACACGAGGATGAAGTACGGCGGGACCCGCAGGGGTCACTGAGTCGTCCGGCCCTCGCCGAGGTCGCGCAGCAGACCGTAGGGGTAGATCCCCGTCCCGTGCCCGTCGGGTGCGAACACCATGCTGAGCGCATAGGCGCCCACGACGCCGACGCTGAGGATCCGACAGGTCGAGGGATCCGCCCCCTGCGGGTTGGGGGCGTTGCGGCAGCCGGCACAGGCGCACGCATCCCTCAGGACCGTCGCATCGAGCTCGTCGACACGGCCGTCGTCCCAGGTGATGACGAGGCACTCGCCGGCCTTGAGTTCGATCCTGGTCGGTTCACGCATCGGGGTGAGGGTAAGGAGCGCCCGGGCATCACCGACCGGCAGATTGGTACCCTCGCGTGGTCCCGACCGGAGGCACGGCAACTTGACGGACCGCCCCATCTACATCGACGGCTTCACGCATCAGCTCAGCGATCTCGATCCCGCCGAGACCCTCGAGTGGCTCGCCGCCCTCGATGACGTGATCGACACCGACGGGGAGACGCGGGCCCGCTACCTCATGGCCAGGCTGCTCGAACGCGCGAGGGAACGCAGCATCGGTGTCCCTGCGTCGGTGTCGACGCCGTACATCAACACCATCCCACCCGAGGCCGAGCCGCCGTACCCCGGCGACGAGTACCTCGAGAAGCGGATCCGCCGATACGTCAGGTGGAACGCCGCGGCGATGGTGATCAGGGCCAACAAGGAGTCCGACGGCATCGGGGGGCACCTGTCGACATTCGCATCGTCGGCGACGCTCTACGAGGTCGGGTTCAACCACTTCTTCCGCGGCAAGGGCGATGGCACCCCGGGCGACCACGTCTATTTCCAGGGCCATGCGACCCCTGGCGTCTACGCCAGGGCCTTCCTCGAGGGCCGCATCGACGCGTCCGCACTGGACCGCTTCCGCCGAGAGATCGGCGAACCGGGCCTTGCCAGCTATCCCCATCCCCGCCTCATGCCCGAGTTCTGGGAGTTCCCGACGGTGTCGATGGGCCTCGGGCCGATCAACTCGATCTACCACGCCCAGTTCCTCCGGTACCTCCACGACCGCGGGATCGAGGACACGAGCGCCACCAGGATCTGGACCTTCATCGGGGACGGCGAGACCGACGAGCCCGAGACGCTCGGATCCATCTCGCTCGCAGGGAGGGAGAAGCTCGACAACCTCACGTGGGTGATCAACGCCAACCTCCAGCGGCTCGACGGTCCCGTGAGGGGAAACGGCTCGGTGATCCAGGAACTCGAGGCGATGTTCCGTGGGGCGGGCTGGAACGTCATCAAGGTGCTCTGGGGGTCGGACTGGGACCCGATCCTCGCGAGGGACGTGGACGGGGTCCTCGTGAACAAGATGAACTCCGTGGTCGATGGCGAGTACCAGCGCTATCGGGCAGAGTCCGGTGGCTACATCAGGGAGCACTTCTTCGGTCCCGACCCGAGGCTCAAGGCGCTCGTGGCCGACATGACCGACGAGGACATCTGGGCGCTGCGCAGGGGCGGTCTGGACCAGCGCAAGATCTACGCCGCCTACCGGTCCGCCACGGAACTGAGGGGGGCGCCGACCGTCATCATCGCGAAGACGATCAAGGGGTGGACCCTCGGGTCCGACGTGGCGGGGAAGAACGCCACGCACCAGATCAAGAAGCTCAGCGCAGACCAGCTGCGGGCCCTTCGCGACCGCCTCGACCTCGGCGACGAGATCCCCGACGAGGACCTCACGGACGGCATCCCGCCCTACATCCGGTTCGCCGAGGACTCTCCCGAGTACCGCTACCTCATCGGGCGAAGGGATGCCCTCAACGGACCCATCCCGTCGCGGACGCTGCCGATCCGCGAACCGCTCGCCCTCCCGGAGCACACCCCGTTCGCCGAGTTCGACGCGGGATCGGGCGACATCGAGGTGTCGACCACGAGTGCGTTCACCCGCCTCCTGCGCGGCCTGACGAGGGACCCGAACATCGGCCGCCGCGTCGTGCCGATCATCCCCGACGAGGGCCGGACGTTCGGCATGGATGCGCTCTTCAAGGAGATCGGGATCTATGCCTCGCAGGGACAGCTGTATGAACCCGTGGACCACAATCTGATCCTCTCCTACAAGGAGTCGACGGACGGCCAGATCCTCGAGCAGGGCATCACCGAGGCCGGCGCCACGGCGAGCTGGATCGCCGCCGCCACGTCCTACGCGACGAGGGGCGTACCGATGGTGCCGTTCTACTCCTTCTACTCGATGTTCGGCTTCCAGCGGGTCGGCGACCAGCTGTGGGGGGCAGCGGACTCGAGGGCCAGGGGGTTCCTGCTCGGAGCGACGGCGGGTCGCACGACGCTCCCCGGGGAGGGCCTCCAGCATCAGGACGGCCACAGCCACCTGCTCGCATCCGTGGTCCCGGCCTGCCAGGCCTACGACCCTGCCTTCGCCTACGAGATGGCGACGATCGTCGAGCACGGCATCCGCGACATGTACGCCGACGACCACGACGTGTACTACTACCTCACCCTGTACAACGAGACCTACCGCCAGCCTGCGAAGCCAGAGGGCTCGACCGAGGGCATCATCGCCGGCCTGTACCGATTCGCCGATGCGCCGGGGGGTGGGGACCACGGTGCGACGATCCTGTTCTCCGGCTCGTCGCAGCGAGCAGCCCGCGAGGCACAGGTCGAGCTCGCGGACGAGTACGGCGTGTCCGTCGATCTGTGGAGTGCGACGTCGTACAAGAAGCTCCGCGAGGAGGCGCTCACCGTCGACCGCTGGAACCGGCTCCATCCCGACGAAGCCGCCCGGCATCCCCAGGTGCACACCCTGCTCGCGGAGGGGAAGGGTCCGATCGTGGCGGTCACGGACTACCTCCGAACCGTCCCCGACCAGATCGCGCCGTACGCGCCGCGCCCGTTCACGTCGCTCGGAACCGACGGCTACGGGCGCAGCGATACGCGGGAGGCACTCAGGACGTTCTTCGAGGTCGACATGCCCAACATCGTCGTCACGGTGCTCGGGGCGCTGGCGCGCGGAGGCGAGGTCGATCCTGCGGTGGCGGCGAAGGCGATCGCCCGATACGGGATCGATCCGGAGACCACTCCCCCGTTCACACGGTGATCACCGGGCGGCCAGGAGCTCCGTGACCTCGTCATCACTGGTCTGGTCGAAGTCCTCGTACCAGTAGCCGACGGCGCCGAAGGGCTCCGGCACGCCAAGGGCCACGACCGCGTCCGCGTCGATCGCAAGCGCATCGACCGCTTGCCTCGACGCGACAGGCACGGCCACCACGACCGAGCGCGGCCCTGCAGCGAGGACGGCGGCGACGGCCGCACGCATGGAGGCCCCCGTCGCGATGCCGTCGTCGACGATGACGACGTCGCGTCCCTCGAGGACGACGGGCTCGCTCCCGCCCCGATAGGCGGACTCCCTCCTCCTGAGCTCCGCGGCCTCGGCCTCCTCGACCCGACGAAGCGAGGCCTCATCGATGCGCAGCTGGCGAATGATGTCGTCGTTGCGCACGACGATCCCGCCCGAGGCGATCGCACCCATCGCGAGTTCCTCGTGCCCGGGGACACCGAGCTTGCGCACCACGAACACGTCGAGGGGACATGCGAGGGTGCGGGCGACGCCAGCGGCCACAGGGACGCCACCCCTTGGAAGCCCGAGGACGATCGGCCGGTCCCCGACGACGCCGGCGTCCGCGAGGCGTTCACCGAGGCGAATGCCTGCATCGATACGATCGCGGAACATGGCAGTGCCACCTCCCCCACCGAGCCTACGAGCGGCCGGGGTCGCGGGCCAGCGACTTCTGGAGCGGTGCGGGGAATCGCACCTTGTGGCGGACGTCGCCGTAGAAGGCCTCGAGCGCGTGGGCGGCATCGTCGAACTCGGCAGACCGCGACCTGGCCTCATCGTCGACCAGGCGGTAGGCGATCGTTCCCGACGTCTGCTGGACCCATCCGCCGACGATCCGTCCATCCATCCACACCGTCGGGCCGGCGTTCCCGTTGCGGTCGAAGAGGAGGCCCACGTCCTCGTTCCTGAGGTACCAGTCACGGGTCTTCCACCCCATGGTGGTCGGATCGAGCGCCGGCAGTAGGGCGACCCACGGTCCGGGGTCCGATTCGGGTGCCGGATCGTCCGAGGCGACCCAGGCCGGCCCGCTGGACGTCTCGACCTCCCTCGCCCCGAGGTCGGCGACCGCGGCTCGGGTCACGCCCTTGGTCCAGCCCATCCACCACGATATGTCCTCGACGGTGGCGGGGCCGAAGGCCGTGAGGTACCGCTCGACCATCCTCGTCGCGGCCACGAGCCCTTCCCCGCCGCTCAGCCCTCCCGGAACCCAGGCATCCATCGCGGCCCAGCGATACTGGCTGCCCACCCACGAGCCGAGGGGACGAGTGCGGGCGACGAGTCCTCGGAAGCCCATGACGAGCAGGGTGCGCGAGTGCGCGGAGAGGGTGGCACCCTGGACGTCCAGGGATACGGCGAGGTCGGGAAGTGCCGCTCCGATGTCCCTCGTCGTCGTGACGCCGCGCTCGGTGACCGCCGCAAGGATCCGCTCGGAGGCTGCATCGATCCATACCGCTCCGTCGTCGGTGACGCCATTCGTCTCGAGAAGGGACGCGAGCCTCGCTGCCTCGGTCTCCGCAATCGTGGTGGTGGTCGAGACGTGGGCGTCCCTGGCGGTGTCGACGGGGAACACCCAGAGCGTGCGACGCATCGCATGGTGCCGAACGAGGGTCCTTCGATCGTAGAGGGCCTGCTCCATCGCATCGATCGAGGGGCGGACCATGCGTGGCTGGAGCGAGAGGTAGACGGTTGCGGGATCCGACGAATGCAGGGCGACGAGGTCGTGGACGACCTGCTCAGGGGTGTCCACCTGGCAGCCGCGCGCGAGGTCGTGCCTCGTGCCGAGGCGCCAGCGCCGCTGCTCGTCGGTGACCTGCCTCATCCGCTGTCTCACGACGACGAGGAAGGCCTCCAGAACACCGCGATCTGCGCGGCGGCGAGCGCGACCGCGCCGGCGACGAGCGCGATGCCCACCCACCCGTCGAGGAGGGCGCCGAGCGCCGTACCGTCGACCTCCACCACGGCGTCCATCGCGTACTCGCCCGCACCGGTGATGGCGAGCGTCACCCCGATGAGCGACAGGGTTCCGACGTACTCATAGCCCTCGACGTCCACGCCGTCCCGCATGAAGGCGGTGATCCAGAACCCCGCGAACCGGTGCACGGTCCAGAACGCGACGAACATCACGGCGAAGACCCCCGCCGCGGCCGGTCCGGTGAGGAGGCCGGCGATCAGGAGTGCGCCGACGCCGAGCTCGGTCGACGTCGAGGCGAACCACTGGAAGCCGGGCGCCTTGAACCCGATCGAGGCGAACCACCGGGTGGTCTTCTCCCGGCCCGCGAGGTGCTTGAGCCCGTGAGCGAGGAACACGACACC
The DNA here is from genome assembly GCA_963792405.1 of uncultured Acidimicrobiia bacterium. Taxonomy (GTDB): domain Bacteria; phylum Actinomycetota; class Acidimicrobiia; order Spongiisociales; family UBA5794; genus SZUA-442. The sequence continues at coordinate 266,305 of CAWBVU010000006.1, read as the reverse complement.
CAGGCCCACCCTCAGGACGAGCAGGCCCACACTGATCGGATCGGACACATCACCCTCCCGTCGACACCCTGACACGTGACGACAGCGAGGGTACCCGACGTTCGCCCGGCGTGTCGGGGCTAGACGCCGCCCATGGCGATGTACTTGGTCTCGAGGTACTCGTCGAGGCCCTGGTAGGAGCCCTCCCTGCCCACGCCCGACTCCTTGAGGCCGCCGAAGGGGGCGATCTCGGTCGAGATGAGACCGGTGTTCACGCCCACGAGCCCGTATTCGAGGCCCTCGGACACGCGCCACACCCTGCCCATGTCGCGGGCGAAGAAGTACGACGCGAGACCGTACGGCGTGTTGTTCGCCTCGCGAATCGCCTCCTCCTCGGTCGAGAAACGGAAGAGCGGGGCGACGGGCCCGAAGATCTCGTCGTGGGCGATCTCCATGTCGGACGTGACCTCGGTGAGCACCGTCACTTCGTAGAAGGTCCTCCCGAGCTCGTGGCGGCGGCCACCGGTGAGGACCTGCGCCCCGTTGTCGCAGGCGTTGGCGACGAGGGATTCGACCTTCTCGAGGGCGGCCTCGTTGACGAGGGGGCCGATCACGGACGACTCGTCGAGTCCCGGGCCCACCTTGAGGTCCTGCACGGCGTACGCCAGGCGCTTGGCGAACTCGTCGTACACGGCGTCCTGCACGTAGATGCGGTTGGCGCAGATGCAGGTCTGGCCCGTGTTGCGATACTTGGAGGCGACCACGCCCTCGACGGCGGCGTCGAGATCGGCGTCGTCGAAGACGAGGAACGGGGCGTTGCCGCCGAGTTCCATCGACACGTTCTTCACGGTGCCGGCCGCCTGGGCCATCAGCACCTTGCCGACCTCCGTGGACCCGGTGAAGGAGATCTTGCGGACCTTCGGATTGGTGGTGAGCTCGGTACCGATGGCGCTGCTGCGCGCGGAGGGGATGACGTTCAGCACACCTGCCGGGATGCCTGCCCTTCGTGCGAGCTCGGCCGCGGCGAGGGCGCTGATCGGCGTCAGGCTCGATGGCTTCACGACAGCGGCACATCCCGCGGCGAGGGCGGGGCCGACCTTGCGGGTGATCATCGCCTGGGGGAAGTTCCACGGCGTGATGGCGGCGATGACGCCGACGGGCTGACGGATGGTCAGGAGTCGCTTGGACGCGTCGTGCGTGGGGATGACGTCGCCGTAGGCGCGCTTGCCCTCCTCTGCGTACCAATCGATGAACCCCGCGGCGTAGGCCACCTCTCCCCTGGACTCGCCGATCGGCTTGCCCATTTCCGCGGTCATGATCGCGGCGAGGTCGTCGACATTGGCCATCATGAGGTCGTACCAGCGCCGCAAGGGCACGCCGCGCTGCTTCGCCGTCATGGCCGCCCACGCCTTCTGCGCCTCGAAGGCGGCGTCGATGGCTGCCGATGTCTCCTCCACGCCGAGGTCGGCGACGTCGGCGACGGTGTCACCGCTCGCAGGGTCGACGACGGCGAAGGTGCCGCCTGAGGCGGCGTCGATCCATTCTCCGGCCACGAAGCCCTTCGTCTTCAGGAGGCTTGGGTCATTGAGTTGCACGGCGAATCCCTCTCCTCGTTGCGTCGAGGTGATGCTACCGCCCTGCGTAGGGGGATCCTGCGTGGGGTCCCGCCGGCCGCCGCGGCGTGTGTCGGCTCAGCCGCTGGCCTGCCACACGGCGACGGGCTGTGCCTGCGACACGGCCACACCCCCGGCGACCTCGACGGTCAACGCCAGCACGGTGGGTTCACCCTCGATCCGGAGAGGTACATCGAGGGGATCCTGTCCGAGGAGACCGACGGAGACGATCTCGTCCCCCACGACAGCCCACAGCTGATAGGTCTGGTCGCCCGGGAGGGACGGCAGGTCGACGGCATCTGCGCGGGACGTGCCGTCCGGTTCGATCGCGAGCGTCATCGCGACCTGGCCCGTCGCCGGGTCTGCCAGCTCCCTCAGGACACCCTCGGCGACAGCTTCGCCACCGGGGCCCCCTGAGAAGACCGCGACCGCGCCGACGATGAGCATCAGGACTGCGGCGATCGACAGCAGACCCTGCCATGGCGTCGGGCGCCAACGCTTCGGAGACTCACCACTCGACGTGGCGGAGGGCTCGACCTGCGTCGTCGTGATGGCGGCCTCGATACGCGTCCACACGCCGGGATCAGGCGGGACGGGGGGGAAACTCTCGACGAGGAGCCGGGACACACGCTCGGTGTCGCCATGGTCGATCAGGTCGGGATCGATCCACGTCTGGTCGCCGGGCTCTGTGTCATCGCCATCGGATCGTCTCCGGGGCGGCTTCGTCTCGTCGTTCATGAGGTGTCCTTGTCACGTGGCCTCGGCACCGAGCGCAAGTTGGAGGCGACGCATCCCCGTGCGGATCCTGCTCTTGACCGTCCCCTCGGGCACTCCGAGGATGTCTGCGACATCCCTGTAGGAGTAGCCGTCGAAGAACGCCATCGCGATGGGGGTCCGCTGTTCGTCGGGGAGGCTCATCAACGCCGTGCGAATGCTCGTGGCCGTCATTTCCGTCATCGCCAGTTCTTCGGTGCCGGCGACCGCCGTGGATGCCTGGCGTTGGTGGTCGGCGAGCTCGCGTGCGGCGGCCGCCCTGCGGGATCTGAGGAGGTCGATGCTGCGCCCGTGCGCATCCATCTGGAGGAACGACTTGAGTGTCCCTCGCGAGGCGTCGTATCGCTCGTGCCGGTCCCAGAGGCGGACGAACACGTCCTGGGTGATGTCCGCCGCGAGGTCGCGGTCCTTGAGGATCCCGAGGGCGACACCGTTGACGTAGCCCGCGTACTGGTCGTAGGCCGCCTTGAGGGCGCCCTGGTCCCTTCCTGCGATCCGGTCGACGAGCGCCGCATCCAGTTGGCGCTGGTCGGTGACCTGGTCGTTCTCCCTGAGTGGCGTCGGTGATGTCATCGCTGTTCCTCGTTCTCCCGTGAGGTATTTAGTGCTAAATTAGCAGGTACGCAGAAATAGTCAACCCCGAATCGGGAGACCGCCCACCGCACGGGTCGCCCGCTAGCTTGGAGCCGACATGGCAGAGGCCGCACAGACCACGATGACGCTCCAGGAGGTCGCCGACGACCTGGGCGTCCACTACATGACCGCCTATCGGTACGTCCGCCTCGGGATGCTCCCTGCCACCCGACGGGGGAGGACGTGGGTCGTCGACCGCGACGACCTCGAGGCGTTCCGCAATCCCGTCGCGGCGCCCGAGCGGGGGACCGTTCGATGGGACGAACGACTGCTCAACCGCATGCTGGCTGCCGACGACGCCGGCGCGTGGGGGGTGGTGGAGGCGGCGCTCGCATCCGGATCGTCCGTCCAGGACGTCTACATCCACATGGTCGTCCCTGCCCTACGCACGATCGGCGATGGTTGGGTCGACGGCGACGTCGACATCGCGACCGAGCATGCCGCCACCCAGATCGCAGGACGGATCATCGCCCGACTGAGCCCTCGGATGGTGCACCGAGGCGTCAAACGCGGGACCATCGTCGTGGGGTCGACCGCCACGGAGATGCACAACCTGCCGATCTCGATCATGGCGGACCTGCTGCGCGACCGGAACTTCGACGTGATCGACCTCGGCGGCAACCTCCCCCCTGGCGACTTCGCCTCGGCAGTCGCTGCGGCGGACAGCGTCGTCGCCGCAGCGATCGGCGTCACCGCTCGTGGCCAGGAGGACGAGATCGCCCGAACCGTGGCGGCGATCCGGGAGGCGAGCGAGGTTCCGATCCTCGTCGGCGGGTCCGGCATCACCAAGGACGCCGCACGTTCCCTCTGCGCCGACGCCGTGGCGACGACCGGTGAGGAGGCGATCGCCGCGATCGAGGACCTCGTGACCGGAGGCCGCTGATGCCTCACCGATAGGGTGGTACCGATGCGCGTGGATGCGACGACGATCGAGGAGTACTTCGCCCTCGCAGGCGACAGGGAGGCCGACCTCAGGGCTGTCGACCGGATCATCGGTGAGGCCGCGCCCGACCTGGAGCGCACGCTGTTCGTGGGACCGTCGATCACGATGATCGGCTACGGGTCGATGGAGTGGGGGCGACCGTCGGGTTCGGGCGCATGGCCGGTCATCGGCGTGGCCCTGCAGAAGCAGTACATCAGCCTGTACGTCGCCGCCACCAAGGATGGCGAGATGCTCGCCGAGCACTACGCCAACCGCCTCGGGAGGACGTCCAACGGCAAGAGCTGTATCCGCTTCCGGCGACTCGACGACGTCGACACCGATGAGCTCGCCCGCGCGGTGGCGGACGCCGCCGCATGGGCGGAGGCGCAGGAAGAGCGGTTCCGCAGGGACTGCGCCCACCCCGTCCACGGCACCTGATCTCCCCTTTGACATCAGTCAGATCGACATCGGAAACGTGCGCGCGCTCGTGGCAGATTCGGTCGCGCCGTGGAATACGTGCTGTCGGGTGCGGGTTGAGGCAGGTTCACCCGCACCACGAGAGAGGTCCCGATGGCCGATACCCGAGAACTCATCCTCCCCGTCCTCCCCCTTCGCAACGGGGTGGTCTTTCCCCACATGGTCGTCACCCTGCGCATCGAGACGGATGAGGGCCGAAGGGCCGTGGCGGCTGCGGAGGACGCCGATGGCCTCATCCTCCTCGTGCCGAAGGTGAACGGTGATTACGCCGGCGTGGGCACGGTGGCACGCATCCAGGACGCCTCCGGGACGAGCGTCGTCGTCGAGGGGCTGGCCCGTGCCAGGGTGGGTGCGGGCCGAGCGGGCACCCACGACGCCCTGTGGGTGGACGCGGAACAGTATCCCGAGGCCGACGTCCACGACGAGGCACTCGACGAACTGGCCGACGAATACCGTGCCGTCGTGCGCGAAGTCCTGGATCAACGGGGCATGGGCGGCGTCGCCGAACGCATCCTGGGCATCGAGAACCCCAGCCAGCTGGCGGACCTCGCCGTGTACTCACCCGACCTGTCGCTCGAGCAGAAGGTCGAGCTCCTCGAGACGCTCGACATCCGTGAGCGACTGGGCAAGCTGATGGCGTGGATGGGCGAGGTGCTCGCCGACCTGACGCTTCGGGCAAAGGTTCGCGAGAGCGCCACCGAGCGCATCGACAAGTCCCAACGCGACTACCTCCTTCGACAACAGCTCGAGGCGATCAAGAAGGAGCTCGGCGAGGAGGGTGATGCTCCCTCCGAGTACCGCCGGAAGCTCGAGGACGCCAACCTCCCCGACACGGCGCGAGAGGCGATCGAGCGCGAGATCGGGCGTCTCGAGCGCATGTCGGAGCAGTCGCCCGAGCACTCGTGGATCCGCACGTGGCTCGACACGATGTTCGAGGTGCCGTGGGGCGAAGCGTCCGAGGACCGACTCGACCTCGACGAGGCATGGGCCGTGCTCGACGGGGACCACACCGGCCTCGCCGACGTCAAGGAACGCATCGTCGAACATCTGGCCGTCCGAAAGCTCCGGTCGGAGCGTGGCCTCGGAAAGACCGGGGACCTCTCGGAGGGTGCCATCCTCCTGCTCGTCGGCCCGCCGGGCGTGGGGAAGACCTCCCTCGGCGAGTCCGTCGCACGAGCCCTCGGGCGTCGATTCGTCCGCGTCGCCCTGGGCGGTGTCCATGACGAGGCGGAGATCCGCGGGCACCGGCGCACCTACGTGGGTGCTCGGCCCGGTCGGATCGTGCGTGCCCTCGTGGAGGCGGGAACGATGAATCCGGTCTTCCTGCTCGACGAGATGGACAAGGTCGGTTCGGACTGGCGAGGTGATCCGTCGTCGGCGCTGCTCGAGGTCCTCGACCCTGCCCAGAATCACACCTTCCGCGATCACTACCTCGAGCTCGACATCGACCTGTCGGACGTGCTGTTCATCGCGACGGCGAACGTCCTCGAGACGATCCCCGCACCGCTGCTCGATCGCACCGAGGTGATCCGGTTGGATGGGTACACCGATCTCGAGAAGGTCGCGATCGCCCGCGACCATCTCCTCCCCCGGCAGATCCGCGGGGCGGGCCTCGAACCCGAGGAGATCGTCGTCACGGAGGATGCACTCACCGCCATCGTCGACCGCTACACGAGGGAGGCGGGCGTGCGATCACTCGAACGTGAGCTCGGCAAACTGGCTCGCAAGGTCGCGACCACGATCGCCAGAGGCGCTGCCGCCCCGCAGGTGGTCGAGATCGACGAACCGCGGGTCAAGGAGTTCCTCGGGAAGCCGAGGGTCTGGCGCGATGAGGTCAGGGATCGCACCGCCGTACCGGGGGTGGCGACGGGCCTCGCGGTGACCGGCGCCGGGGGTGACGTGCTCTTCATCGAGGCGACGTCGATGGACGGGGAGCCCGGATTGACCCTGACCGGACAGCTCGGTGACGTCATGAAGGAGTCGGCGCGGATCGCCTTGTCCTACATCGAGTCACACGCGGGCACCCTGGGCATCGACCCGAGGGACCTCAAGCGACGATTCCACGTCCACGTGCCCGCAGGTGCCGTACCCAAGGACGGCCCGTCTGCCGGCATCACGATGGCCACGGCACTGGCGTCGCTCCTCTCCGGCCGGAACGTCAAGCACACGCTCGGCATGACCGGCGAAGTGACCCTCCAGGGCAACGTCCTGCCGATCGGCGGCGTCAAACAGAAGGTCCTCGCCGCCCGACGAGCCGGCCTCACCGAGGTCATCCTGCCGAGGCGCAACGAAGTCGACCTCGACGACGTGCCCGAGAGTTGCCGTGAGGAGATGACGTTCCACATCGTCGACACGATCGACGACGTCCTTGCGGTGGCCCTCGAGCCCGTCTGAGCGCGGCACGCGCACAGCCTCTCGCCGACCCGTCCTGATCATGGGACGGATCGGCGCGGCGTCGAAGGTCGACGGTCGGCGCCCAACAGAGCGTCGACCTCGGCGCTCGTCGGCGTCGATCGTGCGCCGTGGCGGGTGATGGTGAGCGCGGCGACCGCGTTGCCCCATGCGAGGGACTCCGCCACGTCGGCGCCACGCAGTCGGGCCGCGATGAACCCCGCGTCGAAGGCGTCCCCCGCGCCGACGGTGTCGGCGACGTCGACGGTGAACCCGGGACTCTCCGTCACGTCACCGGGTGAGCTCGCGACGGCGCCCTCGCGCCCTCGCCTGGCGACCACGAGGCGCCCGTCTGCCGACATCGCCATGGCAGCCTGGAACGGATCGTCGCATCCCGCCAAGGGCACGATCTCGTCGACGGCGGATCCGAGGACGATATCCGACAGCGCCACCGCCCGCTCGGCCACGTCACGGAAGCCGCCGTCCCATCCCCAGTTCTCGAGACGGAGGTTGAGGTCGATCGACACCGGGATGCCCATGGCCCGCGCGCGTGCCATGGCCCCGAGGATGACGTCACGTGCGGGGAGGACGCGCATTGCGATCCCCGACACGTGCAGCCACGTCGCCCTCGCGAGTCCATCGAGGACGTCGGCGGGACGGAGCCAGGCATGGGCGCCTCCGGTGGGCGGCCACACGTAGATGAGTCGGTCGCCTGCCTGGTCGACGACGGTCATCACGGCCACCGTCGGGTCGTTCCTCGTCACGGACACACCTCCGACGTCGACACCTGCCTCCTCCAGGCTCGAGACGGCGAACCTCCCGAAGCTGTCATCGCCGACGGCGCCGACGAAGTGGCAGTCCACGCCGAGGTGGGCGAGCGCCGCCGCCGTGTTGGCTGCCGACCCCCCACCGAACATCTGCGGGTCAGGATTGATGTGGGTCGCCTCGGCATCCGGTGCGGGAAGCCTCAGCTCGATGTCCACGTTCACATCGCCGACGACGAGCACGCTCATGGCCGTTCACCACCCCGTGCCGCGGCGACGAACGCCTCCACGAGGCCGAGGTCCTTGAGGAAGCCGCCGTCCACCGGCCTGTTGGTGTGAGTGAGGGAGTCGACCCCCCACGGCCTGACTGCAGCGATCGCCTCGGCCACGTTGTCGGGGGACAGCCCTCCCGCGAGGATGACCGGCACGTCGACGGCATCGACGATCGCCGCACTGACCTCCCAGTCGTGGACCACGCCTGCCGCACCGATCCCGGGGATCCCTGCGGCCACCGAGTCGAGGATCAGGTAGTCCGCCACCGTCGCGAACGACCGGGCCACGTCGACGGACTCGGGGCCGGTCACCGCGACCGCCTGCATCACCGAGGTGTCCGCGAGCCTGTGGCGAAGCGCCATGACACCTTCCGGCGTGATGGCGCCCGAAGGACCGCACAGGTGCAGGATGTCAGGCTGAACCGTCCGCACCATGGCCTCGATGGCGCCGAGATCCTCCTCGACGCTGAGGGCGACGGAGGTGGCGATGCCCTCGAGGGAGCGACAGATGTCGGCGGCGAGGCCCATGCCGATCTCTCCCGGGAGGCCGCGGTCGGCTGGTGTGACGCCGACGTGATCGACACCCAGGTCGGCGACGGCGATCGCCTCGCTGATGGTCTGCACCGTGTAGATCTGGACCCGGGGAACGTCCTGCATCGAGGTGACGGTAGCTCCTCCCGCTCCACCATCCGGAGCCGGCGATGATCGGATGCCGCATCGACGCCGCCCCGTGGCGCCCGCAGCTCCGCCATTGATGAGACGGCTCCTACGGAATATGCTTGCGGTGTGCACACTTCAACGGCCATTGAACCATCGGGTGTGACGTCGAGGAGTGAGATCCTCAAGGCCATCGCCGATCCGACTCGCATCGAGATCCTGGACATGGTGTCGGAGGGAGCGTGCTGCAACTGCGAGCTGCAGGCGCACCTCGACCTCGCGCCGAACCTGCTGTCGTACCACCTTCGGGTGCTCCGAGAGGCCGGCCTGATCGTGGGGGCGAGGCGAGGGCGTTGGATCGACTACGACCTCGCCCCGCACGCCGCGGCGACGGTTGCAGCCTCCCTGCCCTCCGGACTGCAGACATGACCACGGCGGCGACACCGCACGACGTGCGGCGACAGCTGTCGACGCTCGATCGCTACCTCCCGGTGTGGATCGGCCTGGCCATGCTCATCGGGTTGGCACTCGGGCGGTACGTGCCGCAGCTCAACGACGCGCTCGATGCGTTGAAGGTCGGGGCGGTGTCACTTCCGATCGCCATCGGGCTGCTGGCGATGATGTACCCGGTGCTGGCGAAGGTCCGCTACACCGAACTCGGGACCGTGACCGCGGACCACCGGCTCCTCGGTACCTCGCTGACGCTGAACTGGGTGATCGGCCCACTGCTGATGTTCGCCCTTGCGTGGCTCTTCCTGCCCGATCTCCCCGCCTACCGCACAGGGCTCATCATCGTCGGACTCGCGCGGTGCATCGCGATGGTCCTCATCTGGAACGACCTCGCATGCGGGGACCGGGAGGTCGCTGCGGTGCTCGTGGCGCTCAACTCGGTCTTCCAGATCCTGGCCTATGCCCTGCTGGGCTACTTCTATCTCGAACTCCTGCCCGGGTGGCTCGGCTGGCAGACCGAGACACTGGACATCTCGATGTGGGAGATCGCACGCGCCGTCCTCGTGTTCCTCGGCATACCCCTCGTTGCCGGCTTCCTGACTCGCCAGTGGGGAGAGCACACCCATGGCCGCGACTGGTACGAGGGCACCTTCCTCCCACGGATCAGCCCCCTCGCCCTCTGGGGCCTCCTCTTCACCGTCGTGCTGCTGTTCGCTTATCAGGGAGAAGCCATCACCGAGAGCCCATGGGACGTCGCACGCATCGCCGTGCCGCTGCTCGCCTACTTCGGGATCATGTGGACGACATCGTTCGCCGTCGGCCTCCGACTCCGCTTCACCTACCCACGGAACAGCGCCGTTGCGTTCACCGCGGCAGGCAACAACTTCGAGCTCGCGATCGCCGTCGCGATCGGCGTGTTCGGCATCACCTCGGGCCAGGCACTCGCGGGCGTGGTCGGACCGCTCATCGAAGTGCCGGCGCTCGTGGGTCTGGTGTACGTCTCCCTCTGGGCAAGGAGACGGTTCTATGCCTCCGACGAGGCCGTCCCCGCCGTCGATACCGCTTCGTCCTCCGCCACGCCCGACAGCCCCACCGAACGGTAGGCCGCCCGCACGACGCCCCTGCGGGGCAGTCGGCCCGTCCGCCAGGGCCTGTTCGCGATCGAGGACCGGTGAACCCAGTCGCGATCCTGTCCCCACGGTGGTTGCCGCGTCTCCTCGACCTCTGGCGTCGCCTGTGAGCCCTTCGGGTCTCGCAGCATGCGACGGCGTAGACTCGGCAAGGCGCCCGACGCCGGGGGTTCCCCATGCAGTACGGCCTCTACTTCCCCAATTTCGGCATGTTCGGTGACCCCGGCGTCGTCGTCGAGATCGCCAGGGCGGCGGAGCGAGCCGGTTGGGACGGCGTCTTCCCGTGGGACCACATCCAGGCCGGCCACTGGGCGGGGCCGGTGATCGATCCGTGGGTGGCGATGGCCGCGGCGGCGACGGCCACCGAGAGGATCCGGATCGGGCCGATGGTGACACCCCTCCCCAGACGCAGGCCCACGAAGCTCGCACGAGAAGCGGTCACGTTGGACCACCTCTCGGGAGGTCGCCTCATCCTCGGCGTGGGCATCGGCTGGCCCCCTGACGTGGACTTCGGGAACTTCGGCGACGCGGCGGACAACCGCGTCCGTGGCGAGCAGCTGGACGAGGGCCTGGCACTGCTCGACGCCTTGTGGAGCGGCGAGCCGGTGAACCACCGAGGCACCCACTACACCGCCGTGGATGCCCGATTCCTGCCGCGGCCGGTCCAGCGACCGCGTATCCCCATCTGGGTGGGGGGAATGTGGCCCCGCAAGCCGGCCTTCCGGAGGGCCGCCCGCTGGGACGGCGTCTACCCCCTTGCGGTGGGCGACACGCTCGACGACTTCGTGCCGATGACGCCGGACCTGCTTGCGGACATCGTTCGGTTTGTGCATGCCCACAGGGAGGTCGACGGCCCGTTCGATGTCGCCGTCAACGGATCGTCGTTCCCCGGGGCAGAGAGCATCCCGCCAGGGGACTTCGCTTCGGCAGGGGCGACATGGTGGATCGAGAACATCGGATGGCCATCGAGTGTCCCACTGGATGCGTGGATCGAGTTCATCGCCGCCGGACCGCCCTCTCGGGCGATCCGATGACAGCGGTCCCCACGTGAACGGAGGGACACGGGCCCGACAGGGCTGCGCCTGGATGGCCGTCAGTGGTCCGGGTGGGGGACGGCGACCACCGTGAGCACCTCGATCCCTGCGAAGTCGCGGGGGTTGCAGGTATGCAGGGGGAGATCGTTCGATATGGCGATGGCGGCGATCATGGCGTCGTAGGCGCGCGCCGCCGGTGTGCGCCCCGCTCCTCGCACACGGAGCCCGATCACGGGAACGATCGGCGACCGCCCCCTGAACTCCACCACAACCATGCCGCTCTTCCCTCGGTCGCCACCCACCCGAATCCCATCCACACGACGCTCGGCGAGGCGGTCGACGAAGAGGGGCTCTGGAGAAGGAGGGGCAGAAGCACGGAATCACTCGTGCTGCAGGGAATTCAGGCTGGTGGAGGTGACGGGATTTGAACCCGTGGCCCCTACGTTGCGAACGTAGTGCTCTGCCGGACTGAGCTACACCCCCGGAGGGCGCTGATGATACCGGGCGTCAGGGTGCAGCGTCCCCGGGGTTCCCGACGAGACGGGCGCGAAGGCGCTCCTGCACGATGGTCGTGGTGAGGTCGGCGCGGGAACGCTCGATGAGCGCCCTGGCGACATCGGTCGTGCGCCGCAGGCCGGAGGTCATGCCATCGGGGTAATCGAGCGCCGTCAGCAGATCGTGGACCTGCTCCATGTCCGCGAACGTGCCCTCCGCGCCATCGAGGTCACCCGACCGAAGCTGGTCGAGGAGCCGCCGCCGCTGCTCCCCCACCGCCTCACCGAGACCTTTGAGGTAGGGAACCGCGTCCAACCCGAGGTCGGAGGGACGTGGGAGTCGTGCTCCTGAGAGCAGCGCCGCGGTGATCTCGGCCTCGGCGTATTCCTTCACCGCGTCGTAGGCGAGCGGGGAGCTCGCGAGGTCCTCATGGTCCTCGAGTCCCCCGTGGAGTTCATCGACGAGGCCCCGAGCCGTGTCGAGGAATCCCCGAGCGACCTCCGGCTCGTTGCGATGCAGTGCACGGATCGCCTTCGATGAGTTCTGGATGATCGGACGTCCGAGCTTGATGGCGAGCTCCCGTGCGACGAACTTCGCATCGAGCTCGGTCCGCACCTCCGCCTCGACCTCTTCCATGTCGATTGGCTCACGTGTCATGGACATGACAGTAGCGAAGGGCAGCGACCGTCCCCTCGTCCGAATCGCCCATCCGGCAGGATCCCGGTGACCCGGGCGTCGTCGCCGGTGCGTGACCGAGCCTGCGGGCTTCCCTGCGGCGCACCCCGGTGAGACGATGTCGGGGGATCGTGAGATCCCCACGGAGCAGGGAGGTACGCACATGGCGTACAGGGCGCTCGTCTCCCTTGTTGCAGCTCTCCTCCTCGTGGTGGCGGGCTGCTCCGGCGAGACGGACGACGGTGTCGCCTTCGACCCCGAACGCGCCGAGAGCTGTCAGGAGCTGGTGGACATGTTCATCGGCTCCCATCTGCGGTTGCTCGATGCGCTCGGCACGATGACCGAGGAGGACCTGGCGGGCGATGTCCCGAGCGGGGTCGAGGCGGCCGGGCAAGAGATCGACGAGTGGCTCTACGGAGCGGCCGGTGAACGAGTTGCCGACCTCTGTCCGGGCGGCCTCGACGAATTCGAGACACTCGCATGTGAACAGGCGTCGCAGTTGGTGGCGGCAGGCCCAGCCGCGGAGCGGCACCTTCGGGACAACTTCCCGCGCTGTGGCCAACCGTAGAGGCGAGCAGGAGTCCACATGGGTGGTGTTCTCGTCGTCATCGTCGTCGCAGCACTGATCGCCGAGGTCGTACTGCTGCGCCTGATCGCACGGCGCATCACCTCTTCGACCGCACGACACACCCCCGACGGCAGTCGCGGGCGTGAGCCCGGCGAGCGAGGTGATGCGCACCGTCGACCCGACTGAGACGGTGCACCGAGCTCCGGACTCCGGGTGCACGCCTTCGACGACGCGCTCCTCCCTGTGAAGGCGGAGGCGAACGTCGAAGCGGCATGGAACACCCGACCAGCGGAAGGTCGACGTCCCGGATCACCGGATCAGCCGGCGATGACGCGGACCGTCTGTGACTCGGGGTAGGCCTCGACCCGCGGCTCCGGCTCCACGAGCATCGGATGGGCAGGGGCGATCGTGACCACGGTCGCCCGCGGGAGGGACCTCTGCTGCTTGATCGTGAGCAGCACTGTGACGTACACGCCGACCGCGACGTCGACGCCGATCGTCGCATACAGCCATGGGACATCACCCGTGATCGTTGCGATGGCGAGCGTGACGACGGCGGTGATACCGAGCCCGATGAGCACCCTCGTCCTGCGGACCTGCGTGTGCTTGCGGACGTACGCCTCGCCGTCCGGTTGGGACGCCGCGACCGTGGCGAGGAGCTGCCTCGTACGGGCGAAGTCCCGCGTGGCAGCCCTCGGTGCCTGTCTCCTGTGGTCGAAGAACGATGGCAGGAGGAATGCCGCCCACAATCCTGCGATCAGGATGAATACGACGATTTCCATCGTGTGTGTCTCTCTCGCCTACTCCGCCGCCAGCACGCTGAGGGTAATGACCCGGCGTGACGACACAAAGCATATTTCATGGTGAAGGGGTGCCGCCAGTTTGGTCAGGATCGTCTCCGATCGCCAACTCGGCCTCCGAAGGATAGGGCGGCGTCACCCATGTCGTCCGACGTCCCCGCGTGCGACGTCGACGGCGTGGGCGAGAACGTCTCCGATCACCTCGAGGCCCTCCGCGACGGCCTTCGTCGACCCCGGGAGGTTGACGATCAGGCACCCGCCCCTGAGCCCTGCGACCCCCCTCGAGAGCTTCCCGTGCGGAACCGTGGCGAACGTTGCCGCCCTCAAGGCCTCGGCGATGCCGGGGACCTCCCTGTCGATCACCTGCAACGTGGCCTCGGGAGTGAGGTCCCTCGGGGCGAGCCCCGTCCCCCCCGTCGTGATCACGAGGTCCACCCTTTGGGCGAGATCCTCCAGAGCCCCGACGACCGACTCGACACCATCGGGCACGACGCGCACCTCGATCACGTCCATCCCCAGTGCATCGAGGAGCTCCGCCGCACGCGGACCCGAGACGTCCTCGGCCGTTCCCGCCGCCACCGAATCGGACACGGTGAGGACCGCAGCCGTGCGGTCACCCACGTTCCCAGCTCCCGGACCGGCCCCCGGACTTGCTCACGAGCGCGACCTGCGACACGACCGCGCCCCTGTCGATCCCCTTGACCATGTCGTAGAGCGTGAGGGCGCCCACCGCGGCGCCGGTCATCGCCTCCATCTCGACACCGGTTCTGCCATGCGTCGCGACCGTCACGGTGACGGCGACGCCCCCGTCGGTCTCCTCGATCCGCACCTCGACCCCGTCGACGGGGATCGGGTGGCACAGTGGGATGAGATCGGCGGTCCGCTTGGTCGCCTGGATCGCGGCGATCCTCGCCACCGCCAGTGCGTCACCCTTCGGGAGGTCACCGGAGAAGAGGGCGCGCCTCGTCTCGTCCAACACCGTGAGTTCGCTCCTCGCGACCGCACGACGCGTCGTGGGCTCCTTTCCCCCGACGTCGACCATGTGCACGGCGCCGGTCTCGTCGAGGTGGGTGAAATCATTCATCTGCGGTCCTCGCCTCCGGCCATCGGAACATCTCGAGTATGACATCGTCCCCCGCCGACACCTTCCCGACACCCACAGGAATCACTGCGAACGCATCGGCGGCGGCGAGTGCGGACAGGACGTTCGAGCCCTGCCCGCCGGACCGGAGCGCGACGTATCGATCCCCATCATCGGCGAGCAGCACGCGGAGGAACACCTCCTTGTCCGGGCTCGTGTCCACGTCCTCACCCATGGTCCCGACGATCCTCGGGCGCAGGAGGGCGGTCGCGCCCATCATGTGCAGCAGGCCGGGACGCACGAACTGCTCGAATGCCACGAACGTCGACACCGGGTTCCCGGGGAGACCGAAGAAGGGAACACCGTCGATGCTCCCGAAGGCGAACGGCTTCGCCGGCTGCATCGCCACACGCCAGAACTGCACCGAGCCCCGATCGGACAGGATGGCCTTGACGTGATCGTGGTCGCCCATCGACACGCCACCGGTCGACACGACGACGTCGGCGCCGCGGGCCGCCTCCGTGAAGGCATGCCGGAGCGCCTGCACGTCGTCACCGACGATCCCGAGGTCCAGCACGGGAACGCCCATCTCCCGGAGACACGCGGCGAGCATCACCCGATTCGTGTCCCTGATCTTCCCCGGTCCGAGCGTCGGCGTCGACGGGGGCACGACCTCGTCCCCGGTCGAGAGGATGGCCACCGTCGGCACCGCAGCGACCTCGACCTCCCCCACGACGGAGGCGAGGCTCGCGAGGTGGCGCGGTGTCAGTCGCAGCCCAGATCCCACGAGGCGGTCCCCCGGCCCGACATCGCTCCCCGCGGACCGCACAGCCGTCCCCGGCGCCACTTCGTCGAGGATGGTGACGACGTCCGGCGACTCCGCCGTCGTACGTTCCACCATCACGACCGCGTCCGCCCCGTCCGGGATCGGCGCACCGGTCATGATGCGCGTCGCTTCGCCATGGGTCACCGCACGGGTCGGGACCGAACCGGCGGGCACGTCGTCGACCACCCGCAAGGTCCGGGGTGCGCCCGCGGTGTCCGAGGCGATGACCGCGAACCCGTCCATCGCCGAATTGGCGAACGGGGGGATCCATTGGTCTGCCACGACCTCACGGGCGGTCACCCTGCCGATGGCGTCGGCCACGGGCACGCGTTCGGACCCGAGCGCGGGCAGGGATGCGAGGACATCCGCCCTCGCCCGAGCCAGGGGGCGCACTCAGACCTTCCTCTCGGTCGAGCGCACGAGCCTTCCGATGTTGCCCGTGTGCCGCACGATCACGAACGCGACGATGGCGAGCGCCCACAGCAGCTGCTCGACGTCCGCTCCTGCGATGGCGAGGCCGGGGACGAGCAGCAGCATCACGGTCAGCGATGCCACGGAGGCGGTCTTCCACACCACGACCATCGCGATCCAGATGATGGCGAGGACGACCCCGACGATGGGTGAGAGGTAGATGATCCCGCCGAGTGCCGTGGCCACGCTCTTGCCACCCTTGAAGCCGTGCCAGATCGGGAACGAGTGGCCGATCACCGCGGCGAGGAGGGTGATGTAGCCGAAGGTCGGGTCGACGACGACCGTGCCGATCGCCGCAGTTGCGACACCCTTGAGGCCATCGCCGAGGAGGACGACGATGGCGAGGCGCTTCCCCAGGACGCGGAGCACGTTCGACGTACCGGGGTTGCCCGAGCCCGCCGTCCGGATGTCGATCCCCTGGCTCGACGCGACGAGGATCCCGAAGCTCACGCTGCCGATCAGGTAGGCCGCGACGATCGCAAGGACCTTTTCCACACGACGAGTGTAGGAGACGCATCGGAGGCGACCCTGCGGAGCGGCGCCGCATCGGGGGGATTCCCCTCGCCACCCGGTTTCGATACGGTGGCTCGTGTTGCTGCTCTCCCGCCCGCCGTACGTCCGCTGGGCCGCAGCGATCCTCGCGGTCGTCGCGGCGATTGCCTGGGACCTCTCGGATCGCAGAACCGAGCCGTACCCCTTCGCCGCCGTCGCGATCGGGCGGGGAGAGCCGATCACCGACGCCGTCGTGCAGTGGAGGGAGGTTCCGCGGGGCCTGCTCGCCGACCCGGGCCTCTCCGGTGGATCTGCCGCCACCGCGATCGAGGCGGGTGACCCACTCACCCCGACGGTGGTGACGAACGCTGCGCGTATACCGGACGGCTGGTGGTCGGTGCCGCTCAGCCTCCCGCGTGGCGTGGCGGTGGGGACGCGGGTGCGACTCACGTTCCTCGACGGCGAGTTCGTCGACGGCGTGGTGTCCCTCGCGCCGTCCGAGGACTCGTTCGGCTTGGAGGTCACCGGTGCCGTCGCGGTCCCGGAGCCTCAGGCGGCGGCCACGGCGATCGCCGCGGCAACGGATTCGCTGTTGGTCGTGATCGCTCCGTGACGACGCCTGGCGCGTGAAGGGCTCGCTACAGGACGATCGCGCAGAACGCGCCCATGGCGACGCAGTACACACCGAACGGCGCGAGCCCGACCCTTCCGAGGAGCCGCAGGAGCACGGCGATCGCGGCATACCCGGACAACGCGGCGGCGACCATGCCGACCCACACGCTCGCCTCGATCGACTCGCCTGAACGCAGGACGTCCACCATCTCGAGCAGCCCTGCGCCCGCAATGGCGGGGATGCCGAGGAGGAAGGCGAACCGCGCCGCCTGCGTCCGCTCGAGGCCGCGCACGAGGCCAGCCGAGATCGTCATCCCGGATCGCGAGATGCCGGGGATCAGGGCGAACGCCTGGGCGAAGCCGATGGTGACGCTGTCGGCGACGGTGACGTCGGCGACCATCTTGTCGCCGAGCCGCAGGAGGGTCGTCCCGAGGAGGATCACGCCGGTGACGATCAACATGTACGACACGACGACCGGTTCGCCCACGAGCTCCTCGACCTTCGACTCGAACGTCAGCCCGAGCACCGCGGCGGGGATCGTGCCGATGAGGATCAGGGTGATCAGCTTGCGGCCGGGGCGGTCGAATCTCGCCATGGCGGCGAGGTCCGAACGGAAGTAGACGAGGACCGCGGCCAGGGTGCCCAGGTGCAGCATCGCCGAGGTGGCCAGGTCCGGGCCGGGGCGATCGAGGAGTGCCGGGATCACGACGAGGTGGCCGCTGGAGGAGATCGGGAGGAACTCGGTGAGACCCTGGATGATCCCCCACAGGATGGCGTTGAGCATCCGGCGAGCATAGGTGGCCGCCCACGCAGAGCGGCGCCGCTACTCGGACCCCAGCCCGGCCTGCTCGATGTCGGGGACCGCGACCCGCCCGATCCTGCGCGTGAAGTAGAAGATCCGCTTCAGGTTCGCCATCACGTCGACCTCGAATCGGTACGTGGCGATCCGGTTCGGTGCCGACACGATGAGCCGCTCGTTCTGCCGCTGGAGCGCCTCGAGCTCGACCTGGCGCACGTCGTCCTTCATCCCCACGACGCGCCGGGCCGCGACCTCATCGCGCTGGGTCACCGCGATCAGCGCGAGGCCGAACGCTTCGACCACCGACCGGTGGTACGCCTCGATCAGCGACCGCGTCTCGGGGCTCACCACCACCGCGGACTGGATCCTGTGCCTCCCAAGGCCGACGAGGTTCGTCTCGATGATGTCGCCGATGGCCTCGAGCGCGTTGGTGGCCTCGAGGAGGTCGACGAGCTCGGCGCTCGACGACTCCGTGAGGGGCTGCCGCGAGACCTTGCCGAGGTAGTCGAGGATGAGGCCGTGGAGCGCATCGACCTCGTCGTCGAGGGCCTCCACCTCTGCGAGCTCGTCGATGTCGCCGTCGAGCATCGCGGGGAGCACGGACAACAGCATCGACTGCACGCGCGACGCCATACGCACGAGCTCGAGGCGAGCCTTGGCAAGGGCGAGAGAGGGCGTCCGCACCAGGCCGGGATCGATGTACCTCGGCGCCAGGGCTCCCGTCGGCCTGCGTTCGGGGACGAGGGTGGACACCACCCGTGCGAAAGGTGACACGAACGGCAGGAAGATCAGCGCGTTCGTCACGTTGAAGATCGTATGGGCGTTGGCGATCTCCCTCGGGGCACCTCCACCGATGGCGCTGACGGCGTCGGCGAGCAGTGAGACCGCAGGCACCCACATGAGCACGCCGATGACGTTGAACAGGAGCTGTGCGACCGCTGCACGCTGGGCGTCCCTCGGCTTGCCGATCGCCGCAAGGAGGCCGGTCGCCGTGGTGCCGATGTTCGATCCGAGCATCAGCGCGATTCCCGCCTCCAGGCTGATGAGACCCTGCCCGGCGAGCACGATGACAATGGCGATCGTGGCGGACGACGACTGGACGAGGGCGGTGAACGCGGCGGCAACGGCGATCCCGAGCGCCAGGTTGTCGAGGGCGGCCATCGCGTCGATGAACGGCTCGTACGACCGCAGGGGCTCCATCGACTCCGACATCACGACCATGCCGAGGAACACGAGCCCGAGGCCGAGGAGGGCACTCCCCTCCGCCCGATGACTCTCCCTCCGCGCCACGGTCGCGACCAGGAACCCGACCGCGACGAACACGAGGGCGAGGCTGGAGACCTCGAACGCGACGATCTGGGCGGTGATCGTGGTCCCGACGTTGGCGCCCAGGATCACGGGGATCGACTGGAGGAAGGTCATGAGGCCAGCCGTGATGAAGCCCACGACGAGGACGATCGTCACCGAGGACGACTGCACGATGGCGGTGATGCCCGCCCCCGTGAGGAGACCCGAGACGCGGTTCGCGGTGAGGCGGCCGAGCAGCCGCCGCGCCCTGTCACCGAGGATGACACGCAACGATTCGGTCATCCTGTCCATGCCGAACAGGAACAGCGCGAGGCCGCCCACGACGCCGACGATGAGCGTGAACCAGTCGACCGTGCCCGCGGTGTCCGACACTGCGCCGATCACACGTCCATCCTCCTGCGACCTCGCCGAGAACCGGGTATCGCCCCTCCGGGAGGCGCGACCTGTCCTACCCGACCGAGCCTACGAGACCGAGCAGCAGCAGGCTCACATTCCGTAGGCCGAGGACATCCTGAGCTGCTCCGCGATGTGCACGTTGACCAGGGCCGCGACCCCCGCCTCCTGCGCACGCTCGAGGGCGGGACGGATCGCCTCGGGTGAGTCGACGAACTCGCCATACCCACCGAGGCCCTCGACCATCTTCTCGTAGGGGCGGATCCCGAGGTCCGCCCCCACCATCCGGTCGGGGTACAGCATGCGGTGGATCGCCTTGATGTTGTTCCACGCCCCGTCGTTGCCGACGACGCCGACCACCGGCAGGTCGTTGCGGATGAGGGTGTCGTACTCCATCCCGTTGAACCCGAACGAGCCGTCCCCGTAGACGATGCCGACCCTGGTGTCGGGCTCGACCGCCTTCGCCGCCATCGCGAACGGCGCCCCCACGCCGAGACAGCCGAACGGTCCGGGGTCGAGGAGGCCGCCCGGACGCGAGGTACGCATCCACTTCGCCGTCGTCGAGACGATGTCGCCGCCATCCGCGGCGACGATGGCGTCATCGGCGAAGAAGTCGGCGACCTCCCTGGCGAACCGCTCGGGGTGCACGGGCGAGGCGTCCGACATCGACGCCTCGTCGGCGACGGCCTGCTTGGCGCGTTCGATCGCGAACACCTCGGCGGTCCACTCGGGATCCTCGAGCCTGCCGAAGCTGCCTGCCCGTGCCGCGAGCTGGGCGATCACGGCGCCCGGGTCGGCCGCGATGCCGATCGTGGCCTCCCTGTTCCATCCCACCTTGGTGGGGTCGGCATCGACGTGGATCACGGTGGCATCGGGGGCGAGGCGCTTGCCGAACCCCGTGCGAAAGTCCCAGTCGACGCCGAGGGCGACGACGACGTCCGCACCTCGCAGTGCTTCGCCGCGGGACCGGTTCCCGAGGTACGGGTGATCCCAGGTCAGTGACCCGCGCGCCAGCGAGTTGAGGTACACGGGCGCCCGAAGGGCCCGTGCGAACTCGTCGAGCGCCGCCGTGTAGGCGGGCTGATGGCTCCATCGCATGCCCGTTCCCGCGAAGACGACAGGTCGTTCGGCACCGCGCAGCACGGCCTCGATCTCGGCGAGGGTGTCATCGGCGACACCCGCAGGACGGTTGGGGCGATAGCCCGAGGGCCACACGATCGCGTTCTCCTCCACCATGTCGGCGGACACGTCCCATGGGACGTCGAGGAACACGGGCCCTCCTCGACCGGCGAAGGCATGGCGCGCCGCGGTGGCGACGTACTCGGGGAATCGGCCGGCGTCGTAGGCGGTGTCTGCCCACACGGTGATGGAGGAGAAGAGTCTGGGATGGTCCATCTCCTGGAGGCCTCCGGTGAGGTTCTCCTTCGTGAGGTGCCGTCCGGCGATCACGAGCATCGGTGTGTGGGCGAAGTACGCGTTGGCGATACCGGTGAGGGCGTCGGTCACACCGGGCCCTGCAGTCACGAGAGCCACACCCAACCTCCCGGTGACCCTGGCATAGGCGTCCGCCGCGTGGGCCGCCGCTTGTTCGTGGCGCACGTCGACCACGCGGATGCCCTCGGCGACACACCCGTCGACGACGGGGAGGACGTGGCCCCCAGTCAGTATGAACACCGTGTCGACGCCTTCGGCCCTGAGCGCCCTGGCGATCACCTGCCCACCGTGGATCTTGGCCATGTCCTCTCCCGTTCGACCTCTCCGAGAGTATGCACGAACGCGCCCCGTACGCCCGGGCAGGAGTGTCGGAGTCCGCCAGACGGGCATAGCATCGGTGGATCGGGTGTTGCACCGACGGCACCCCCTGCACGACGACCCTCACACGACCAGGACCCCACATGTTTGCGAAGCGACCCAGAGCAGCAAAAGTGACGTCCCTCGCCGAGATCGACCAGCTCGCACGCACGGGCAAGCCCGTGCTCGTCGACTTCTACCAGGTGGGCTGCGCCCCGTGCCAGGTGATGGACGGCATCATGAACGAGCTCGCACGCGAGTACGGCTCGAGCGCGCACGTCGTCAAGGCCGACGTGA
Organism: uncultured Acidimicrobiia bacterium; assembly: GCA_963792405.1. Classification (GTDB taxonomy): domain Bacteria; phylum Actinomycetota; class Acidimicrobiia; order Spongiisociales; family UBA5794; genus SZUA-442. The sequence continues at coordinate 244,600 of CAWBVU010000006.1, read as the reverse complement.
CCCGGATGCCCGATGCCATCGCCCGCTACAAGATCAGGGCGACGCCGACGATGGTCCTCCTCGGCTCGGGCACCCCGAAGGCCTCGAAGCGTTCGAAGCAGCGGTCGTCCGGCGGCCAGGGTGGGCGTCCACTCCCGCCGCGTTGGCGGGGTCAGGGTCTCGTGCCCAAGGACCAGCTCGCCCGCATGCTCGAGTCCAACGGCGCCCGCAGGGTCGACGCAGGATGATCGACGGCGCTCAGCCGTAGTCGTAGAAGCCCCTTCCCGACTTCCGTCCGAGGAGGCCCGCCTCCACCATGCGGCGCAGCAGGGGGGGCGCCGCATACCGCGGATCCTGGTATTCGGCCATGAACGCGTCCGCGACCGCGAGCATGGTGTCGTTGCCGATCAGGTCCGAGAGGGTCAGCGGGCCCATCGGATAGCCCGCACCGTTGACCATCGCCGCATCGATGTCCTCCCTCGAGGCGAAACCGTCCTCGTACATCCTGATCGCCTCGAAGATGTAGGGGCACAGGAGCTTGTTGACGATGAACCCTGCGCGGTCCTTCGCATGGACCACCGTCTTGCCGAGCACCCCCGAGGCGAACGCGGCGGCCCGTTCGACCTGCATGGGGTCGGCCACGACCGACGACACGATCTCGACCAGGGGCATCACCTGGGCAGGGTTGAAGAAGTGCATGCCCACGACGGACGCAGGCCTCGTCGTGGAAGAGGCGATCTGGGCGATGGGGATCGACGACGTGTTGGTCGCGAGGATGGCGGAATCGGAGGTGACGATGCCATCGAGGAGGGCGAACAGGTCGCGTTTGACGTCGAGGCGCTCGACGACCGCCTCGATCACCAGCTCGCGGTCGGCCAGGGCGTCGAGGTCCGTCGCGAAGGCGAGGCGCTCCAGGGCCTCGTCGCGTTGGTCCGGCGTGACCTTGCCCCTGTCGACCGCCTTGGCGAGGGAGGCCTCGATCGCCCCCCGCGAGCGTGCGACGAGCTCCTCGGTCACCTCGACCACGACCACGTCGACCTTCGACTTCGCGCACACCTCTGCGATGCCGCCACCCATCTGGCCACCACCGACCACCCCGACCCTGTCGATGCCCATGCCGATCATCCTCCGTCACACCGTCGATGTCTCACCGCCGATGCTAGGTGGTGCGGGCCCGACAGTCCGGCCGGCGTCAGTGGCCCGGAGGGTTCCTGATCGACCCGAAGGCCTGGCGACGCGACTCGACGATCTCGTGCCCGATCTGCTCGAGGGTGTCCATCAGCCAGAGGTAGGCGGGCTTCCCCGGCCGGAAGTCTGCCTCTGCCATCCCCTGGATCCTCCCCTGCTCCTGGAGCTGCTTCACCTTGCGGTGGTTGTCGTCGGGACCGAGCGTGTAGACGCCGAGGGTGCGGCCTCCGGCGCCGTTGAGGATCGAGAATGCGGGGACGTCGGACGGCCCGTCCGCGATGTAGACCATGTTCTTCATCGGCACGCGGCGCTGGTCCTCGGACATCCTCGCGTTGACATCGAGGTCGGGGTTCTTGTTGACACCCTTGTTGATCTCGAACAGCGCCCTCGTCTTGGAGGTGTTGTCGATGCTGTACCCGACCTGTGTGATGGGCCCGGGGGGATGCACGACGGGGAGCCGCTCCAGGTATCCGGGCTCGGCGACGGCCTCGATGAAGGTGTTCGCCCAGATGCCGTCGATCACGTCGGCGAAGACGCTCCCCTCGATCATCGGACGAAGCCCGGTCGACACGATGTAGTGCTCCACCGTGATCCCCTCGCCTGCGAACTCGGGGATCTCCGCGACGTGGTCGCGCACGGCCGCCATGAAGCCCGGCATGCCCGGCACCGGTTCGAGCGTGCCGCCGAGGTCGCGCAGCTTCTCGTTCGAGAGACCCTTCAGGATCCCTTCCCGCACGTAGGTGAGGAGGTGGCCGAGGTAGGCCGTGTCCCGCTGGACGATGACGCCTTCTCGTGCGTAGTGGTCGACCAGCCCGTCGACCTCGGCCCAGAACATGCCCTTGTCGACGCCGTACTCCTCGAAGATCGGGTCCTGCATGTTGGAGGGGATCAGGGTCCGATCGAAGTCCCACACGAATGCGATGACCGTCTGGGTGTGGAGGGGTGGGGGCATGTCAGCGGGTCATCCTCACGATGCCGCGGGCACCGCTACGGCCGTTCGAAGCCGGCGAACTGCACGTCGTCGTCCTCGAACCACCAGCCCTGGAGTATGCAGGGTGCGCCGCGGAGCTCGGTGTGGGCGTCCCCCAGCCTCGCGAGGCCCACGAGGACGTTGAGGTGGAGGCCGTCACGCTCGAGCTGCCATGCGACACCCGCCATCGATTCGAGCGGGGTCTCGTCGTCGAGGACCACCTCCACGAGATGCGATGCAGGCGCCATGACGGCCCGGATCGCCCCGACGTCACGCGGGGCGTCCATCAGCTCGGCGATGGTGACCTCGACGGCCGGCTCGACGCGTGCCCGGTAGTTCGCGACCACGGCGCCGGTCACGAAGTCGACACTGGTACTCGGTTCGGCTACTGCGACCGCCATCTCCGCCTCCACGCTGAATGACAGAAGTGTAATTCGGCGTGGGCCGGAGTGCGAACCATCCGCTCAGGCGCTGCCCTCCTGCACCACGCGGACGGCATAGGCTCCCGAGTCCTCGTCATAGTCGAGCTCGACGACCCCGTTGGCCCTCGCGGCCCGCACGAACTGGAGGAAGCCGCTGTACCCGAGCTGCTTCTCGCTGAAGACCGGATCCGCCTTCCGGATCTCGTCCTTGAGGCCGCTGAGGGGCACCGGTGCCCCCTTGCCGAGCTTCGTGACCGTTCGTGCGAGCAGGTCGAACGCCGCCGCTTCGCCCCGCCCATCCTCGGGGAACGCCACGACCGGGTCTCCCTGGCGTGCGGAGTCGGCGAGCACCAGGCGCCCCCGCGCCGACAGATTGCGCAGCAGCTCCCCGAACGACCGGAAGCCGTAGTCGGCCTCCGAGAACGTCGAGTCCTTCCGCAGGAGCGCACGCTTGAGCTCGGAGGACCGCACGGGCGTCTCGCCGGAGCGCTGGAGGCCCGCGAGGGTGCGAGTGATCGCCTCGTCGAGACCGGCGAGGTCCTTCTGGTCGACGTGCTCCTGGGCCTTCGCCGACGGCTTGTCGTCCGTGCCCCTCCTGACGACCCTGGCCTGAGGGACGTCGACACCGTCGAGATTCTCGTAGAAGAGGAACTCGTCGCATGCCGGCGGCAGGAGGGCCGACGTCGATGCCTTGAGCCCGACGCCGATGACCTGCTTGTTGAGCTCCCTGAGCTTGTGCACGAGCGGACTGAAGTCCGAGTCACCGGTGCACACGACGTACGTGGTGATGTAGTCCCGCTCGAGGGCGAGCTCGACCGCATCGACCGCCATCTTGATGTCGGCGGCGTTCTTGCGGACCGCGCCCTTGCGCTGCGGGATCTCGATCAGCTCGACGTGATTGTCCGTGAGCATGCGGCGGTCCGGTTCGAACCGCGACCAGTCGGCGTACGCCCTCCGGACGACCACCCTCCCCCGGTCGGCGAGCGCGTCGGCAATCGGTTTGAAGTCGAATTGGATGCCGAGATCCTCCCTCGCGCCGATCGCGAGGTTCTCGTAGTCGATGAACAGGCCGATGCGTACGTCTTCCATGGACCTGAGCGTATCAGTCGGGACCGCGCTCACACCTTCCGCCACTCTGCGAGTGTCTCCTCGGCGAAGGTCGTGCAGATGCCGACCACGTCGTCGGCGTCGAGCGTCGGGCTTCTCGGGATCGGGTCCCCGAACCGCACTCGCACGCCGACGCCGTACGGAACGGGCAACATGTTGTGCTCGAAGACCTGCCACGACCCGTCGATGACGGTGGGGACGATCGGCAGGTCGGGGGCCGCCGCCATGAGCGCGGCGAGGCCCGTCGTCCGGTAGCCGCCGAGCGACCCGTCGCGGGATCGGGTCCCCTCGGGGAAGATGACCGCGGCCACGTCGCGCTCCTGGCACATCTGCCCCATCCTCGTGATCGCCTCGACCGCCTGGGCGGGATCACCCCGATCGATGACGGCATTGCCACCACGATTGAGATAGAGCGACACCGAGGGGATCCGCTTCGCCAGGGATCGCTTTGCCACGTACCTGGCCTTGTGGTCCCTGAGGATCCCCCCGAAGATGGGGATGTCGAACATGCTCTGGTGGTTCGACACGAAGATGTACCCGCGACGGCCATGGACCCGGTCGACACCCTCGACGGCCACCTCGACACCCGAGAGGCGGAACGCCCGGATGAGGTCGTACTGGAGGCGACCCACCGACGCCTCGTAGGCGTCCATCGAACGTCGGAGGGCGAGGCGGCCCATGATCTCCCCCTTCACCAGGACATACCCGAAGGCCGCGAGCGTCATGATGGACGTCACCCAGTCACGGATCCACCTCACGAGTCGAGCCAATCGACCAGTGCGGTGTTGACCGCGTCCGGCTGCTCCTGCTGTGTCCAATGGCCGCAGTCGTCCACCACGATCCGCTTCACGTTCGGCATCCAGCGTTCGATCCCCTCGGTGAGGGCGAGCGGCAGGACGGGATCCGAGTCGGCGGCGATCAGGAGCGAGGGTTGGTCGATCGTGGCGTCGAGGAGGTGCCCGAGCCGTTCCGCATTGGCATCGATGTTCCGGTACCAGTTCACGGGGCCGGTGATCCCGCCCGCCGTGAAGGCATCCCGGTAGACGCCGAACTCCTCATCGGTGAGGGCCACACGTCCGCGCGCCCCCGCCACGTAGAAGGCCGTGAGCCACTGGGCGGGATTGGCCTCGAACCCGGCCTCGGCCGCACCGGGCTCCTGGAACATGAGGACGTACCCGAAGCGGTCTGGCATGTGCTCGCGGATGTAGGAGATGGTCGGGAATCCCCAGCAGGCGCCCCTGTAGGGCACGTTCAGGGACACGACACGGTCGACGCGGTCGCGGTGGACGAGTGCGGTCGTGTAGGCGACGATGCTGCCCCAGTCGTGCCCCACCACGGTCGCCGTGTCGATGCCGAGCCGATCGAGCACGCCGACCACGTCGTCGGCGAGGTGCATGAGGCCGTAGCTCGAAACGTCGGTGGGCTTGGATGAGGCCCCGTAGCCGCGCTGGTCGAACGCGACGACGCGGTAGCCGGCGTCGACGAGGGCGGGGATCTGGTGCCGCCACGAGTACGCCAGCTCAGGGAAGCCGTGCAGCAGCACCACTGCCGGCCCTTCCCCGACGTCCTCGACCGACAGCGTCACGTCACCCGTCTCGATCATCCGCATGTCGTCCCTCCTCGGTCTCCAGCCTACGACAGGCCCGGACGCGAGACACCCCGCGCCGAGGGGGATCGGGCGGGGTGTCCGGCGGTCGGGGCGATGGGTGGGCCATCGACCGACCGCCGTTCCTGACGGAGGGACGCGGGAGGAAGGAGTGGAGAGAGAGGTGCGCCCTACCGGCAGAAACCTGTGTGTGAAGGTCTTCACGAGTTGGAGGCCGCAGCACCCGATCGGGTTCCCATGGGGATGCAATCGGGGCCGGGCCTGGCGGCCCAACCGGTGAGCGGGATCGGTAGGAGCAGGAACTCCCAAGCGACATCGATCTCGACCGTCAGCGCTCGAGCGCCGCCGCCAGCTCACGCCGCGCATGCCGCGACCAGCCGAAGATGGCGTGCCGTCTCGGCACGCAAGCGTGCGACCTGACGGTCGTCGATCACGTCGCAGAGATGGTGCCAGTGGAGCGACACCAGGTCACCGGGACGCACCGGCGGACCTCCGGTCGTGCGTTGCACGGTCTCGGTGCCTGGTTCGCCCAGGCCGAGGTCCGTGCCATCCCAGGTGAGGTGCCTGCTCTCGACGATCACGTCGGCCCCCTGGGTGGTGACGACCCTGCCCCACCGGATGCGGCAGCGGTCGATCACCTCGAGGGCATGATCGGCGTGCCCGGATCGCAGCAGGCCGACCCACGGATAGACGCAGAAGACGTGGAAGGCGTGGTTGGGTCGGCCCTCGGGGATCGTGTCGGATAGGGCGGTCCACGCCTGGCCTGCGCGTCCGCGGAAGCGCTCGTCGATCGAGTTGCCCCACGTGAGCACATCGATACCGTCGATGAGGTCGTTGCCGATCCAGTAGGCCTCGACCACTCGCTCGTCGAGGGGATCGAGGCCTGCGAGCCCCCCGATGATCTCCAGGTAGGGCCATGCCCCTTCGAACTGCTGCACGACCCTGGTCGCCTCGGCGACCGCTCCTCCGCCGTCGCCGTCTCCTTCGATCGTGTCCGCCCACGACTGGCCGTCAGGCCCGCAGTAGCCGAGCACGTTCGGAGGGAATGCGTACCTCGCGAAGAGCTCGGCGCCCGCCGTCATGTCACGGGATCCACCGTGTCGAGGCTGCGGCGGGGCATCGCCACCGTCGTCAGGACGACGAGGACCACACCCAGGGTGATCAGGCCGAGCCCCGCGATGGAGCCGAGAGGGGCGCCGCGCACGACCGACTGCAGGGCAGCCGTGATCACCGCCCCGCCGACCAGGATCGCCGTGACGTCGATCGCCTGGGCGCGGGCGAGCGCGGCGTACCAGGTGACGACGTAGCCGGCGAGGACGACGCCCGTGGCGAGGACCCATGCAGCCTGCGCCGCGCTGACGCTCGCCATGGCGGCGAAACCGCCGAACAGCATGCCGTAGGCGACGAGGACGAGGGAGCCGCCCGCCATCCTCGCGATGCCGACCGTCACCGACGATGTCGTGGCGAGCAGCCGCTTCGCGATCACGATCTCGATCGACCAGAGCAGGGTGGCCGCGAGGATCATCGCCTCTCCCGCACCGAAGCCCACCTCCGAGAGCCCGCCGGCGAGGAGGAGCTGCCCTGCGATGAGGAGGGCGATCGCGGCGATGTGCATCACGCCGACCTTCTCCCGGAGGAGGCCGACCGCGAGGATGCCGACCCAGACGATCAGCGTCTTGTGGATGAACGCCGCCTGCACCGACGAGGCACGGGCCAGGCCCTCGAAGAACAGCGCGAAAGCGAGGGCGCCGCCGAGGACGGCGACCAGCGAGAGCCCGACCCACTCCCAGCGACCCGAGGGTCGTCGAGGTGCGTCCGAGGACCCCCGCGACGCGGCGATGACACCCACGGCGAGGATCGTGACGGCTGCGACGATGTTCTTGAACGTGGTGTAGGTCGTCGCGTCGGCCGTTCCGGCCCATGCGCGGACGCCGTATCCGTTCACGAACACGGCGACGCCACTGATCACCGCAGTGGAGAGTGCGAGCAGCACGCCGGTGCGCCTGCGTGCGGCTGTTCCCTGGAGCTTCGACATCTGCATTCACATCACCTCATGAATAGCTTAGACTGGAACTAAGGATTTAGATAGATGGTGCCGGGATCGGGCGAGGCCATGGGATCCCGAGGGACCGCACGGGCACCGGCGACGGTGCACCGGCCGTGGTGCGCCCACTCGACACCAGGACGGAGTGCGAATGACGGCATCGACCATCGGACGAGTCCTCGGAACCGACGAGTTCAATGCCCTGATCCCCCTCCTGGTCGACCGGGGGTTCCACGTCGTCGCGCCCGTGGCAGTGGAGGGGACCATCGTCCTCGACGACGTGACCGACACCTCCGAGCTCCCCATCGGGTGGGGCGACGACCAGGAGGCCGGGCGGTATGGGATCCACCGGCGCGACGACGAGGCGTACTTCGCGTACACCGTTGGTCCCCGTTCGCTGAAGTCGTTCCTCTTCCCTCCGCATCAGGTGCTGTTGACGGCCGATCGCACCGAGGGCGGGCTCGTGTTCCGCTCGAGTCCGCTTCCCGAGGTCCCCCTTGCCTTCGTGGGTGTGCGGCCGTGCGAGCTCGCCGCGGCCGCGGTCCAGGACGTCGTGTTCCTCGACGGCGCCTATGCGGATCCCGCGTATGCGACACGGCGGGCCTCGGCGTTCACGGTTGCGGTGAACTGCGCCGTGGCCGGCGCCACCTGTTTCTGCACGTCGATGGGAACCGGGCCCAGCGCGACGGATGGGTACGACCTCGTCGTGACGGAGGTCCTCGACGGCGCACGCCACGAGTTCGTGGTGGAGTCGGGCTCCGATGCCGGGTCGGAGATCCTCGCCCAGCTCGGCGGAAGGGCGATCCGCGACGACGACCACACCCGCGTGGAGGCCATCGTGGCCGACACGGCAGCCCACATGGGACGTCGCATGCCCGAGGACCGGACGAAGGCACTTCTGGACGATCGGGATGACGATGCCATGTGGGCATCGATCGCCCAGCGATGCCTCGGGTGTGCCAACTGCACCCTCGTGTGCCCGACGTGCTTCTGCTCGACGGTGGAGGACGCCACCGACCTGACCGGGTCGGCGTCGCGGACCCGGCGCTGGGACTCGTGCTTCAGCCTCGAGTTCAGCAACCTGCACGGGACCCCGGTGAGGGCGTCGACGGCGTCGCGGTACCGGCAGTGGATGACCCACAAACTGGCGTCCTGGTACGACCAGTTCGGGTCGTCGGGATGTGTCGGCTGTGGCCGGTGCATCACGTGGTGCCCCGTCGGCATCGACATCACCGCAGAGATCGCCGACCTGATGACGAACACCGAGGTGGTGGCATGAACCTGAACGATTGGCGCACACGCAGTCCGCTCTTCGAGCCACTCGATGAACGCTGCTTCGAGGTCATGGAGTCCATGGCCGAGGAGGCTCGCTACGAGGCAGGCGCCACGATCTTCAGGGCCGACGACCCCGCCGAGCGGTTCTATGTCGTCGTGGAGGGCACGGTCGCCCTGCGCATCACGAGCCCGGGTCGGCGCCCGATCACCATCCAGACGCTCGGACCCGGCGCGTTGGTGGGGCTGAGCTGGATCATGCCCCCCTATCGCTGGCAGTGGACGGCCGTGGCGCTGTCGGACACCGTGCTCGCCGAGTTCGACGCGGCCGCGGTGTTGGCGAGGTGCACCGCCGATGGCGCCCTCGAAGGCGAGCTGATGCGCGTCGTCGCCCACGAGGCCGTCAAGCGCCTCCACAACGTGCGCGTGCAGCTCCTCGACCTGTACGGGAGGGACGCATGACGCTCATCACCGACCGCACGCTCGCCGTCGACCCGATGCTGCTGCGTCCCTTCACGGTGATCGACCGCACCGTCGAGACCCACGACACGGTGTCGGTGACCCTGGCGCCCGCAGACGGTGGCCCGGGCATCGCGTTCATGCCGGGCCAGTTCACGATGCTGTACGTCTTCGGCGTCGGGGAGGTGCCGCTGTCGATCTCGGGAGACCCTGCCTCGCCAGAGGTCCTGGTGCACACCGTGCGACACGTCGGTGCGGTCACCGGGGCGATCTCCTCGCTCGCACCCGGTGACACGGTCGGCGTGCGGGGCCCCTACGGCACCGCATGGCCCCTTTCGGCCGCCGAGGGCGGCGACCTCGTCATCGTCGCAGGGGGCATCGGCCTCGCCCCGGTCCGGCCCGCCATCCTCCACGTGCTCGCCCACCGCGAGCGGTACGGGTCGGTGTCGATCGTCTACGGATCGAGGACCCCCACGGACCTGCTCTACGACGACGAGGTCCACCAGTGGAGGGCGCGGTTCGACCTCAACGTCCAGGTGACGGTGGACCGTGGCGACGACGAGTGGATGGGCGATGTCGGCGTCGTCACCCCGATGCTCAACCGGCTCGACTTCGAGGCGCCGACGACGACCTGCATCGTGTGCGGCCCCGAGATCATGATGCGGGTCGTGGCCAAGAACCTGATCAACCGGGGCATCTCGCCGCTGCGGGTGTGGGTGAGCCTCGAGCGGAACATGAAGTGCGGCATCGGACTGTGCGGCCACTGCCAGCTCGGCCCGCTGTTCGTCTGCAAGGACGGCCCCGTCGTCACCTACGCCTCGGCGGCCCAGAGGTTGGGAGTGGAGGAGCTATGACCGACACCGTGACCACGCATCGGCCCACCGTGGCGGTGTGGAAGTTCGCCTCGTGTGACGGGTGCCAGCTCACGATCCTCGACTGTGAGGACGAATTCCTCTCGATCGTGGGAGCGATCGACATCGCCTACTTCCCCGAGGCCACCAAGCGCCACGTGGAGGGTCCGTACGACGTGTCCATCGTCGAGGGATCGATCACCACGGCGCACGACGCCGAACGGATCGTCGCCGTTCGGGAGCAGTCCACCTACGTCGTCGCGATCGGCGCCTGTGCGACCGCAGGGGGGATCCAGGCACTGAAGAACTGGGCGGACGTCGACGAATTCGCCTCGATCGTCTACGCGCACCCCGAGTACATCCGTTCGCTGTCGACGTCCACGCCGATCTCGGACCACATCGACGTGGACTTCGAGCTCAGGGGCTGCCCCATCTCCAAGCACCAGCTGGTCGAGGTCATCGACGCGCTCCTCCACGGAAGGCGGCCGACCACGCCGACACATTCCGTGTGCGTCGAGTGCAAGCTCCGCGGCACCTCGTGTGTGATGGTCGCACATGGGACGCCGTGCATGGGACCGATCACCCAGGCAGGATGCGGTGCCATCTGCCCTGCCTACAACCGTGGCTGCTACGGGTGCTTCGGCCCCGCCGAGAGCGCCAACGTCGCATCGCTTCGCGACGCATGGCACGCCATCGGCGTCGACGACCCCCAGCTCGTGCGCGCCCTCCGCACCTTCAACGCCTATGCACCCGCCTTCAGGAAAGCGAGCGACACCTATGCCTCCTAGCACCCGCGAGATCTCGGTCGACTACCTCGCAAGGGTCGAGGGTGAAGGCGCGATGTACCTGAGCATCGACGACGACCAGGTCAAGGACCTGCGATTCTCGATCTTCGAGCCGCCGCGCTTCTATGAGGCCTTCCTGCGCGGCAGGTCCTTCTCCGAGGCGCCGGACATCACCGCCCGCATCTGCGGCATCTGCCCCGTGGCGTACCAGACGAGCGCCGTGAACGCCATGGAGGATGCAGCGGGCGTGACGGTGCCCGCCCCCATCCGTGACTTGCGGCGGCTCCTCTACTTCGGCGAGTGGATCGAGAGCCATGCCCTGCACGTGTACATGCTCCACGCCCCCGACTTCCTCGGCTACCCGAGCGCGATCGAGATGGCAGGGGACCTTCCCGACGTCGTCGCCAACGCCCTGCGGTTGAAGAAGCTCGGCAATCAGATCATGACGGTGATCGGCGGGAGGGAGATCCACCCCGTCAACATGCGTGTCGGCGGCTTCTACCGGACGCCGACGGCCTCGGAACTGGCTCCCTTCGTCCCCGAGCTCGAGTGGGCACGCGAGTGCGCCGCCGACACGGTGTCCCTGGTCGCCGGGTTCGAGTTCCCCGACTTCACGATGGACTACGAGTTCGTGTCGCTGCGGCACCCCGACGAATACGCGATCGTCGACGGCCGGATCGTGTCATCCGATGGGCTCGACATCGATGTGGAGGAGTGGGACGACCACTTCGAGGAGAGCCACGTCGAGTGGTCGAACGCCCTTCATGTGCGGATGAAGCAGCGTGGCCTGTACCACGTCGGGCCGATGGCGCGGTTCGCCAACAACGCCGATCTCCTGACCCCTGTCGCACGGGAGGCTGCCGCGACGGCGGGCCTCCGACCGGGGGAATCGAACCCGTTCCGCAGCATCATCGTGAGGGCGGTGGAGATCGTGCTCGCCTGTGAGGAGGCCCTTGCGATCATCGAGGGCTACGTCCGCCCCGATTCCCCGTTCGAGGCCGTCGAGCCGAGGTCGTCGGTGGGCCACGGGGCGAGCGAGGCGCCGCGGGGCCTCCTGTACCACCGGTATGCGATCGATGGCGACGGCCTCATCGCCGACGCCAGGATCGTCCCGCCGACGGCGCAGAACCAGGCGCAGATCGAGGAGGACCTCCGGAGCTTCGTCCCGGGGAGGACCCATCTGGACGATGATGTGCTGAGGTGGCAGCTCGAACAGGCGATCCGCAACTACGACCCGTGCATCTCGTGTGCGACGCACTTCCTCGACCTGACGATCGATCGCACGAGGACCCGCTCGGGACGGGGGGTGTGACGGTGAGGAGGCTCATCGGCATCGGCAACCCCGATAGGGGCGACGACGCCGCAGGCTGGGAGGTGGCGTCCCGGGTGTCGACCTGGGCGGTGCGCCGGTGCGTGTCCGGCTCGCTCAGCCTCATCGACGGCTGGGAACCCACGGACGACGTCGTGATCGTCGACGCGATGCGATCGGGCATGGCGCCGGGATCGGTGCGCACCTTCGATGCGATGACCGAGTCCCTCCCCGCGGGGACCTTCTCGTCGACCCATTCGTTCGGGCCCGCCGAGATCGTCGAACTCGCGAGGGCGATGCACAGGATGCCCCGATCACTCAGGGTGATCGGGATCGAGGTGGAACAGACGGACCACGGTGCGGAGTTGTCCCCGCAGGTGGCGTGGTCCGTCGTGAACGTGGCGAAGGAGCTCCAGGATGCATGAGGCCAGGTTGGTGCGCGATCTCGTCGCCGAGATCGAGAACGTGGCGAAGTCGGCACACACGGACCACATCGAGGCGGTGCGCATCGAGATCGGTGCGCTGAGCCATGTGACGCCGGATTCGCTCGAAGGGACCTTCGAGCTGCTCGCACACGGCTCGCCCGCGCAGGACGCCCATCTCGACATCACCCGCTCGGCCGACATGGCGGCTCCCCACGCACATGACGTGCGGTTGGTGTCGGTCGTCGTGGAGGACGGCTGAGGCATGTGCGTCGCGATCCCCGGCCGCGTCCTGTCCATCGGTGAGGCGACGCCTGCCATGGTGCCTGCCGAGGTCGAGTTCCCGGGCCGGACGATGACCGTCAACCTGGTGATGCTGCCGGAGGCCAATGTCGGGGATCACGTCATCGTCCACTCGGGCTATGCGATCCGGCTCGTGGGACCCCCTGACGACGGTCCGACGGAGGGCTGACCGCGTCTCCCCTGGCCCCCTTCCGACGTCGTCAGTGATGCGTCGCGGAGTCCAGATGCAGCGGGATCGGTCCCTGGTTGAAGAGGTTGTGCAGGCCACCGTGGCCATCGGCATCCGGTGACTCGGTGACGTTGATCACGGGGATGACCGTGACGCTGGCGCCCTGTCGCACCCCGTCCCCCATCGGGCCGTAGCCGACGTGGCGCCACGTTGCGGACAGGGAACCACCTGAGGGGATCCAGTGTCGCTCGAAGGTCTCGAGCGCTCGCCGGAACCCGATCTCCCACTCCCTGATGAGGTCGGTGTCCGCGACGTTGGGGAAGTCGAAGCGGTCGGGGATGAGGATCGCCACCTGCACCCTCGGGGACGTCGGGCTCGTCGACAAGCGGATCTGCGTACCGCCCACCTGGGCGCCACCCACGACCTCGAACGAGAACCGGACCTGCGACGCAACACCCTGTTCGGCGATGAAGGTCGAGCGCATCTCGGCCTTTGCGGCGAGTTCGGTCGCCTGGCCCGCCTTGAAGGCGAAGTAGAGCGCGGCGACACCCACGATGACCGCCCCCATGGCGCCCACCCAGTCGGCGACGGTGCCCCAGCGGATCTCGTCGGAGAGCCCGGAGACGAACAGGAACAGGATGGTGAGGAGCAGGAGCGACACCATGATGACGAACACGACCAGCCCGAGGGCGTAGGGATTGCTCGTGCGGTCCTTCGATGCCACGTCATCACTCTACGCAGCAAGATCGACGCGCGGGATCCGGCGCCGGACCTCACGCCCGATGAGCGGAGACCGGGTCCGCGCCGCCGCGGGGTCCCCCTGATGAGGAGACGGCTATCCGGGGTGTGCCCGCGCCCCGTCGACCCTGCCTCGCGCCCGCAGATGGGCCATCGCGTGGATGGCCAGGCCGATACCCCAGGGGATCGTCACCCAGTAGGCGTAGTTCACGCCGTCGCCGAGTGCGAGGTCCTGGATCCAGAGGAATGCATTGACCACGAGGAAGGCCCCCGTGTGCCACCACAGATCCGTGAGGGCACGGTCGCCTCCGGCTGCGGGTGCCGCTCGATGCCGGCCCATGACGACCATCGCCACGGCGCCGAGGATGAGCACTCCCCCTCCGATGAGGAGTCCCCAGGTGACGGCAGGTGAGATATCCCCCACCTGCCACGACCACTCACCCCCGAGTCCGATGGAGTTGTCATCGCTGGCGAACAGAACGAACAGTCCGAGGAACATGGCGATGCCGCCGACGATCCCCAGGAGCCACTCCGTGTAGTGCCAGCCGGGCCCGCCACCCATACGCGACGACCCGTGTTCGCCGGTCGGGTGCGCAACGGCCATGACTCACCTCCCTTCGAGGAGTCACTACCAACACAACCCCACAACGGGTGCGCCGTCAAGACCGCCGCACCGGACCTCCTACCACCGATGTCATCCTGGTAGGGAGAGGTACCCGGCCCCATCGAAGGGGCCTCGTATGCGCGACGACTCCACCGCTCCTGTCCGAGAGGGTGGGCACGCCGGACAGCTCTTCGCCGGCCTCACCGATCTGCTTCCGCACTGAGAACGGCCTGTCCGTGGAGGCTGGCCACGAGCTTCGACTTCGGAGAGGTCGGAAGGCCCGGCCATTATGCTCCCCGCAGGCCCTCGTAGCTCAGGGGATAGAGCACCGGTTTCCTAAACCGGGTGTCGCATGTTCGAATCATGCCGAGGGCGCTGCTGGAAACCCTTGCGGGGCCTGAGTTCCGTCGGTTTGGCTGCTCAAGCACCCTCTCGACCGAAACGCACTTGGTCCGTCGAGATCAAGATCAGGGCATCGGCAGAAGCCCGACTCAATGAACAGCTAGCGCGCTACCGATCTTCCACCACGCTGCGCAAGACTCAACGAATCATGCGGCCAGAGCATGACATCGTGCTTCTGCTGGACCAGGACGGCCTCTACGCGACAGACTCATCAACGACAGGCGTACCTGACCCTTTGGTTCGAAGAGAAGGAATCACCAAGCAACGACTCGCCAAGGCAAGGCATTACCTGGTGGACCAGCTCACCTGGCAAGCACTGACACGCGATTCCGCGCGGCAAGAAATCCGTCATCCTTGCGGGGTTGGCCTCCCTACCAACCAACAGGCTCGACGGCCCACGCGACAAACCCGACTGACCGGCGAGGAACGCATCCTGTTCGACCTGTCGGGTTCGTCTGGTCGTCCGTTTCCTACCGCGAACGACGTGCCACGCAGCCCACGCGTCCAGTGCTAGCTGCGCCGTCCATATGTACCGATATGTGTGGGTTAGGCGGCGGTGCTTCGGTCGTCGACGAACCAGCCTGCATAGCCAACAAGTGCGACGATCGGAATGATGATTCCCACGATTGCGACCCATCCGAGAGTGGTGTGGTTCTTCTGGAACAGCTTCATCACACCCATGACCCAGGCCACGATGAGCACGACGCCGATGACGGCAATTCCGATCTCCGGTAGACCGAGGTTCATTTCCGGATCCTCTCGTTGCTCAGGGGGAGGCGAAGGCTAGCGGTCACAACCGGGGGCAACGCATATGTGCCGATATGGGCGGTTCGCTAGCCGTTGATCTCTCCCATGGAGACGAGTGCAGTCCATTGGCCGGTGTTCGGGTCGATGGACCACAGGTCGCGTGAGCCTGCTGGGAGTGGTCCTGGGAGGATCACGAGGCGATTGTTGATTGGGTCGCCGACGATCGCGTCGGCGGTGCGGGTCCCGGTGGTGGGTGCGTCGTGGCAGTCGGTCCATGCAAGGGTGGCTGTGTCAAAGCCGCACAGACCCTGGGTGCCGCCCCGCTGCTGGATGTACACGGTGTCGTTGCCGACGCCGTGGCGACCGCCGGGCCAGAGGAGATCGACGTGGGGGCTCTCGATGTCAAGAATGGTTTGGGCGCCGGTGGCTGGGTCCATGAGAAGCGTCCGAGCTCCAGCTGATTCGTAGTCGTCGTTGAACCATCCCGTCAGGATGAACCGGTCGAGTGATGCCGAGTATCCGTAGAGGTCGAGTTGCTCGGCCTGGTCGCTGATCGTACCGATCCGAGTCCAGGTGTTGGCGTCGACGTCGTATGCCCACGCATCCAAAGACCCGAAGGCAGACGAGTCGCGTGACCGGTATGAGGTCGTGACGATGAGTCCGGACGGTTCGTGGTACACCGCGCCAAACGTGATCAAGAGATCGTCTGGTCGCCGGTTGGGCTGCTCGGTCCAGCTGTTGACGCCTGCGTCATAGACCCACACGTCTTCGAAACCCAACGCGACGGTGACATCCGAGTCAGCGTCGTACGCGAGTGGCGGCACGAAGAAGTTCGTTCCAGGAGCCCCGTTGACGAATCCTTGTTCTCGTGATCCGACCTCTTCGGCGTTTGCGCCGGTGTTGTGCCAGGTGTTGGTGCACACGTCGAAAGTCCACGTATCGCCGTTGAGGTCGATCGTGACGATCACACCTCGCGCCTGGTCAAACGCGGCTCCGAGGATCGACACTGCGCCGGCGGCGGGTCGCAATTGACTGGCATCGCCGACAGCATCGGGGGTGCTTCCGTCAGGACATGTGTCGATGCCTGCGATCTCTCGTGCGTCGGTCGACGCCAGGATCGGAGTCCACGCGTCCGGAGTCACTGCGGTACCGGGTGCCAATGTGGTTGGTGCCGGCACCGTCGTCGGAGTGGTCGGGGCTGTCGAAGGGGTGGTCGATTGGGCGGGAGGCGCTGAACCCTCCGAACCGCCGAGAAGGAATGAGGCGCCACCAATGACCAGCAGTAGACCAACAGCCGCCGTCACAGCGAAAGCCCAGCGTGGCATCCGTCGGTTCGCTCTCGGAGACCGAGACGCATGGTCTGATTCGTGCCGTGTGATCAGCTCATCGACATCGACCGCCTCGGTCGTGTCGATCATGTAGCTGCGGAGCTGCCCATTCAGATCAAGCATGGACACTCACCCCCAGAGCCGACCGGAGCTTCTTCAAGCCTCGATCCAGATGTGCCCCCACCGAGTTCTCCGACACCCCAAGCAGTTCAGCGACCTCCCGGCGAGTCCACCCCATGCCATACGCAAGAACGACCGCGATTCGCTGCCGTTCCGTCAACCGCTCCATCGCAGCAGGCAAGCCTGGCTCGATCTCAGGCAGCCTGCCCGTGTCCACCGGTAGGAACCCAACCCTCCGACGCGGGAACCGCACACTCCTTCGACCAACCCGATAGAGATACCCCGCCGGGTTCTCCAGACCCTGAACCCGCTCCCAATGCTCCCACCCATACAACAGCGCATCAGCCGTTGCCTCTCGACCGAGCTCCTGACCCAGCGCCGCCGTCAACGCGTACCGGAGCCTTGGCTCCACCTTCCGTGCAAACACTGTGAACGCTGCTTCAGCCTCAGCGGTCGTCATGACGACCCTCCACCCAATAAGGCTATGCGACAGCCAAACCCGCTACACGAATCTCACAAACCCAACGCATATGTGCCGATATGCGTGGGCTAGGGGCTTCTGGTTGGTTTGGTGGCGGCGGTCCACAGGATTGTGTCGGCGTAGCTGGACAGCATGAGGTGGCCTGCGTCTGGTTGGAGGTGGGTCGTTGCTGTGGCGATCTCCGCAGCGAGTATGCGGCTCGCATCTGCAGACACAACACGGTCGTCTTGGCCATGCCACAGGTCGACAGGCACCGCAATGGACCCGAGCGCGAGATCCCATGGTCGAGCCTCGATGATGTAGTCCTGTAGAGGTCCCCGCCCTCCTTGACGGAACGCCTCGGCCACACTCGTGGCTAGGCCCTCACGGAAGTCCGCATCGGCCAGCAAGTCTTGGTCCGCTGGAGCGAGGTCGTCCAGCACCCTAACCAGCGCATCCGGATCCTTCCTGGCGGTGTGCGCCATCTTTGCGAAGATTGGGCGGATCAGCCACGGTGCGCGAGCCGCGACGGGATACAGCATTCTGTCCTCCCGGTTCGGGGTCGCTTTCGCGCCCGGGAGGTCCTGTGGGCAAGTTGTTGAGACGAGTACGACGCGGCGTACTCGCTCTGGAAGCAACGCGGCACAGGCGCATGCATACTTCCCGCCGCCCGACACTCCAGTCACTGCGAACTCCGTCATGCCCAGCGCATCAGCGAACCGTCGGAGAAGGTCAGGGAACTCAGCCAAGGAGAAGGGATGGAAGGATGACAGCCCGATCCCAGGGCGATCCACGCCGATGAGCCGGACGCCGTTGGCTTCAGCAGCGCGCCGAAACGCAGGAAGATTGACCTCCAACCTGGAACCAGGATTGCCATGCAGGTGGACCACCGGGAACCCGTTCGGCTCGCCCACCTCGGCATAGCCAAGCGCCGCTCCTCCTCCCAACTCGGCAATCAGGTCAGAACCCATCGGCCTCACCGGTCACGTGAGCCCAGACTTCCAAAAGGCGCCAGTCACACGACGGACTACCCATATCTCCAGCAGACGTCGAAATTGGCCAGAGATCAAGGGCAAAGGTCACAACAACCCCGCTCTGCAACCGGCAGTACGCGGCTGACCATATGTGCCGATATGGGTGGGGTGTGTCTTTGGTCCTGCGCTCACAGGTCTCCCGGGTAGAGTCCCCACGGTGCGTACGGATGACTGCATCTTCTGCGGGATCGCTGACGGTGAGATCGCATCGACCACGATCGCTGAAAGCGAACGGGCGATCGTGTTCATGGATATCAACCCGGTCACCCCTGGGCACGCCCTCGTGGCCCCGCGCTCGCACGCAACGGACCTGTTCGACGTCGCCGCCGGCGACCTGGCAGCGTGCGTCCATCTCGCGCAAGAGGTCGCCAGACGAGCCAAGGACAGGCTCAACGCAGATGGGGTGAATTTGCTGAACTGCAGCGGCGAGGTCGCATGGCAATCCGTGTTCCACTTCCACATCCACGTTGTCCCGCGGTTCAGGGACCAACCCGGCAAGGACGCCATCGGACTGCCTTGGGAATCAGTGCCTGGCACGCTCGAAGAGATCGAGCGGATCGGCGACCTCCTGTCGTGAGCTGAGGACGGTCCGCCCACATCCGACATTGCGGGTTGCCCATATGTGCCGATCCCGGACACTCTGAGGAATGCTCGTTCGTGCTCCATATCTGGCGATCTGGGCGAGTGCTTTCGCCTCGGAAGGTCGGCCCTACCGCCAGATCGCTCACCGCCCCGAGCGTTGTCGAGCGCCCGGCCCGACGAGCAGCATCTCGCAGGTCAATAGCGCCCGGAAGTGCCGAGCGGCTCAGTCTGGCCAGGTGCTCGTTCCTACGACCGGTTGCTGACCGGTGCATCCGTACAGTGCCCCCCGCCTCTGGGCTAGAGCTTCCCGGCCGAGTCGGCAACGCTTCGACCCACACACTTGCGGGATCGGGCTCCCAACCCCGACATGGCTCCCGTTTCCAGGACGGTGAAGACCCTCGACCGATTGGTACTGTGCACCCATGAGGAGCACCGATCGCGCCGCCGCTCAACGCATCATCGATGACGTGGCCCACGAGGGTCGGCGCCGCGACGCCCAGGAACTGATCGTCCTCATCGCCGGCATCACCGGCGAGGAGCCAAAGGTGTGGAACGCCAACACCATCGGGTACGGGCAATACCACTACCGGTACAAGACCGGCCAGGAGGGCGACTTTTTCACCGTCGGATTCTCGCCGAAGAAGGACCGCATCACCCTCTACATCATGTCGGGCCTAAGGGGCTTCGACGACATCCTTGACCGGCTCGGCCCACACACGACTGGCAAATCGACCGTCCATCTCAAACGTCTCGGTGACGTCGATCGCACGGTCCTCGCCGAGCTGATAACCGAATGCGTGGCCCACGTCGAAGCGGTCGAACGTTCAATGGGCGCGATTCCGCGTATGAGCGACCTCCCACCTCGGACCCCGCCAGATATCGTCGACTGACCGAACAGGAACTCCGGTCCGACCACCTGAATCGATCCGACTGCGCGCCGGTGCGGAGCCTCCGCCTGAGAAACCTGTTGCCGCACTCGTACGTGCCCGTTCGGCGCTATCTGGCGACGTGGGCGTTCGTGCCCGGGATCAGTTGATCGGCACCTCAGGCTGACTCGATCCGGCGGGTTCGAACGCGTAGCTGTGTTGTCGCCGAACACCGACCAGCCCCGCAGTGTCGGTGAACCGAGAAAGAAGTGCCTCTGCCGCCTCAGTGCTGTCTGGCAGGAGACTCGGTTGGACATAGATCCCTCGAAACCGCAGCCACTGGTCGACGTGGAGAGATCCCAACCCGAGGCCGTCGATGTCGCCGCGGACGCTTGCGCTGGCACGAACATCTGCAGCCCTTGCTCCACAACCCGGATATCGGTCGCGTCATAGCGGTAGTGCTCGAAGAAGTACACGCTGGATTCGATCGGTTCGGCGAACCGCTTGGTGTTCATCTCGTTGCCCGCCAGGCTCCGCCAGTTGCTTTCACCGAAGGGCACCCAGTCGATGCTGAGACTCGGCTCCGTCGTGCCGTACTCGCGACGTACCGGCTCGTAGTCGAATGTGAAGGTCCAGGTGAGCCGAAGATCGCACCCAGTCTGGAGGTTCTCGTAGAGGAGACCGGACCATGTGCCACCGATCGGCACCAATTCATCTCGATGAGGAGCATCGGGCACAGTCACCCGAGCAGGATGCCAGCCCAGTGACCTGACCTCAACTTCCACAAGCCGAACCGGTATGCATGGCCGCACGCCTACGTGCCGATATGCGTGATGCTTCTGGCGGGATTCCGTCCCGTGACGGCGACACGAGCGCCCGCAGATTGGAGCCCGAGCGCCATCACGCGACCGAGGCCACCATTGCCGCCCGTGACCAACGCGGACCGACCTTCGAGCGAGAACTCCGGAAGTACCATGTCCTTGCCTCCCGCACGGAACGGAAGGCGATGGACCGACCCGATGCTCGCCCTACGAGCGACAGTCCGGCCTGATCGTCGAATGCTTGATCCGTACGGAACCACCGAATGGGCCGCCAGCGAAGACGCACACAGGGATGCGCGGCGCATCGGCTCCGTTCCTCATCGGTCGCACGGCGACGACGACCGGCGTCGGCCAGGCCACCGCGGAGGGGTGGACGTTGGTAACTTGGGCCGGGTGGACACGCCTGTGTCGGATGCGCCCAATTCGCTGACCCTCCTGTTCACCGACATCGAGGGATCGACCGCGTTGTGGGTGAACCATCCGGACGCGGCGGACGCGGCGGTGTCCCTTCACGACCAGATCATCACCCGGGCGGTCGAGGCCCACGGTGGCGCTGGTCATCAAGACCACTGGGGATGGAGTGCTGGCATCCTTCGGGTCCGCGAATGCAGGCGTTTCCGCCGCCGTCGAGGCGCAGCAGGGTCTGTCCCGACACGCGGACGAGCTGCTCGACGCCGCGCACGTGCGCATGGCCCTGCACACCGGCTTCGTGAGGGAGCGACACGGCGACATCTTCGGACTCGCCGTGAACAAGTGCGAACGCATCATGTCCGCGGCGAATGCAGGGCAGATCCTCCTGTCGAGCGCCGCGGCCACCATGCTCCGGGAACGGCTCCCACCGAACTGCGGGATCATCGACCTCGGTGACCAGCAGCTGCGTGGCATTCCCGGCGTCGAACGCGTCTACCAGGTCGTGCACCCCGAGCTTCGGCGCGAGTTCCCGGCCCTGACGACGGCTGCGGCGACCCCGACGAACCTGCCGGTGGAGCTCAGCTCGTTCATCGGGCGACAGCGTGAGATCGCCGAGGTCGTCTCGCTCATCCGTGACCGACGTCTGGTGACCCTCACCGGAGAGGGAGGGGCGGGAAAGACGCGCCTCGCTGTCCAGGCGGGATCGGCACTGCTCGCCGACTTCGCGGGGGGCGTGTGGTTCATCGAACTGGACACGTTGCGCGATGCGGGCCTCGTCGCCGAGCGCATGGCATCGACCCTGGGCCTCGACGAACGACCGGGAACCTCGTACGTCGACCTGCTGACCGAGCACCTCGCGGGTACGCACACCCTCCTCATCGTCGACAACTGCGAACATCTCCTCGACGCCGCCGCTCGGGTGGTTGCCCAGCTCCTCACGGCCCTGCCCGACACCCGCGTCATCGCCACGAGCCGCCAGCGGCTCGGCGTACCGAGCGAGGTCACGTATCGGGTCCCCTCCATGTCCGTGCCGTTGCTCGACGGCGACGAGGAGGAGGTCGGAGGGCACGATTCCGTGCGGCTCTTCGTCGCCCGGGCACAACAGGCACGTCCCTCGTTCGCACTGACACACGACAACGCAGCCGCCGTGGCCAGGATCGTTCGCCAGCTCGATGGCATCCCGCTCGCCGTCGAGCTCGCCGCGGCGAAGGTCACCTCGTTGGGTCCCCAGCAGATCGCGGACCACCTCGACGATCGCTTCAGGCTCCTCACCGATGGGGCACGAACCGACCTGCCTCGCCACCAGACGCTGGAGGCCGCGATCAGCTGGGGCTACGAGCTTCTGACGCCGGACGAGCAGCGCCTGCTCGCCGAGCTGTCGGTGTTCCGCGGCGGGTTCGATCTGGCAGGCGCCGAATCCGTGGCCACCCCCAGCGGCGACACCGCCCTGGCGCTCGTGTCCGGGCTCGTGGAGAAGTCATGGGTCGTCGCCGACGTCGAGATCGCCCGGTATCGCCTCCTGGAGACCATTCGGCAGTACGCCGCGGCGAGGCTGGTCGAGAGGGGCGATCCCGAGGCGGCCGCACGCCGGCATGCCGCCTTCATCGTGGCGTTCTCGGAAACGGCAGGTCCCGGGGTCGAGGGCCCCGATCAGGCGACGTGGCTGGCAGCGCTCGAGACCGAGCGTGACAACCTGAGGGGGGCACTCGAGTGGCTGCACGATCACGATCCGCCGGAGTTGCTGCACCTCTCGTCGTTGGTCTGGCGCTTCTGGCTCCTGCGGCGTCGCCCCCAGGAAGGACGCCAATGGCTCGATCGAGCGCTCACCGCGACATCCGGAGGGCGGACGGAGTGGCGCATCCAGGCACTGCTGGGTTCGGGAGGGCTCGCCTCCGACCAGGGTGACCGCAACGCGGCATCGGCATTCCTCGACGACGCCAGAGCGCTCGCCGATCAGGTCGACGACCAACGCGCTGCGTCGAGTGCCCTGGCCGCCATGGCCGTGCTGCACCACAAGGATGGCGACATGAGGGGGGCAACGGAGCGGTTCAGGGAGGCGCTCGCAAGCGCCCGCGCCGCCTCGGATGCCGTCCAGACCTGCCGTGTACTCACCAACCTGGCCCTCGTCCTCGCGGATCAGGGCCTCGACGATGATGCGGCGGTCTACGCCGCCGAGGCGCTCGACGTTGGCAGGGCCACGGCGATACCCAGCCTGGTCGCCGACGCATTGCTGACCGCAGGGGAGATCGCCCTGAACCGACGCTCCACCGAGGAGGCCAGGAGCATGCTCGAGGAGGCGCTCCGTGTCGGATCGGACACCGGGGTCGATGACATCGCGGCATGGGCCCGGAGCTACCTCGGCAAGCTGTCGCTCCAGGAAGGCGATGTGAAGGCGTCGCGGGCCCTGCTCGAGGAAGCACTCGAGATGTTCGAGGACATGCAGTCACCGATGGGTGCGGAGTGGGCGCTGCGACACCTCGCCCTCGCCGAGCTCCGGAGCGGGGACGCCGCCGGCGCACGCCGTACGGCCAGGACCGCCCTCCGGCTCTCCTCGGAGTACGTTCGCCCTGACGTGCCCTACGTCGTGCTGGTCTGCGCGCAGATCGCCGCGGCGGACGGGCACGAGGACGAAGCAGCCGTGCTCCTCGCCGCCAGTCACAAGCTCTGTGCCGAACTCGATCTCCATCTCCCACCGTTCGAGCAGGAGCAGCGCGATCGGACGTGGTCCGAGATCTCCGAAGGACTGGGCGAAGGAGCACTCGATGACGCGGGTGCTCGGGGCGAGGCGATGTCGGTCGACGACGCCATCGAGTACGCACGCTCGATCGGGTTCACCCCGAACGACGCCCGGTGAGGGTGAGGGCCTAGTCGGTCTGCTTCACCGCGTCGAGGTAGACGGTCTCCTCGTCCCCCGACACCGTTGCCACGAAGCGTGTGATCCGAGGGTTCAGGCCCCGATGATGATTCCGGATCGTCGTGACCACCCGCCAGGACGGATCGATCCCCTCGATGGCGATCCCCGGGACGAAGTACCTCGGCTCACTCTCGTCGGGCTCACCCACGAGGCTCTCGAGGGGACGAACGATGAACCGACGCAGCGCCTTCCTCTCGTCGTCCTGGTTGGTGTCGAACTCGATCCAGTAGAGATCGAGACGACTCCCCTTCCTCTCTGCGAGCATCGCCGCCTGTGACTCCTCGAGATCGATCCGCTGCCAGTGAGGCATCGTGTGCTCCTTCGTCGGGACGTCGGCCTGATACGGACGATCGTACAAGGAGCGCCACCCCGCCTGCAGGGGTAACGACATGGCCATCCCTCGGGTCACAACCGTCGAAGGCGTGTCCCGAGCAGGGAGGTTGACATGACCATGACAGGGAGTGACGTCGCGGCCGTACGTTCGACGGCGGCATCGGTGTGGTGGCTGTGGCTGATCACCGGCATCCTCTGGTCGGTCGTCTCGATCATGATCCTGCAGTTCGACACCACGTCGGCTGCCACGGTGGGGATCATCGTCGGGGTGATGTTCCTCGTGGCCGGTCTCCAGTACATCTTCGTCGGGACACAGGTCGATGGCTGGGCGTGGCTGTGGTACGTGTTCGGCGCGATCCTCGTCGTCGGTGGACTCGCGGCGATCTTCTCGCCCATCGACACCTTTGTGGCGATCTCGAACATCCTCGGCTTCATCTTCGTCCTGATCGGTGTCATGTGGCTCATCGAGGCGTTCGCCACCAAGGACGGAAACGACCTGTGGTGGATGACCCTGATCGCCGCCATCCTGATGGTGGGGATCGGATTCTGGGTGAGCGGGCAGCTCCTCATCACGAAGGCGGAGACCCTGCTCGTGTTCGCCGGCGTCTGGGCACTGATGCGCGGCATCATGGACATCGTCGCCTCCTTCCAGATCAAGAAGCTCGCAGGCTGATCCCCGCATCACCGACGCCAGGATCGGGCCGGGTCGAATGTGCCGACGCGATCACTCGCGCCTACTGTTGAGGCGCGCGAGCGATCGGAGTCGGGATGGGTGACAACGACGGGGCAGTGTCGGTCGAGCCGTCCGGCGACGGCGAACTCATGGACGTCAGGGCCGACCACGTGACGATCACCCAGGGCGGAGCCGCCTATGTCGAGGCCACGACGGTGGACGTGACCCAGGGAGGCATCCAGTCGGTCGAGGCGCAGAACGTCTCGATCTCCCAGGGCGGGGCCTTCATCGTCGACGCCGAGAGGGCCGAGCTCACGCTGTCGGGGGCCGGCTTCCTCACCAGCGACAACGTGGACCTCAACTCGGGAGGTGCGGGCATCGTCGTCGCCGACACGTTGAAGGCGGAGCCCGGAAGCGTGATCGGCGTCCTCCTCGCCGGCACGATCGAGGGACAGCCACACGTGAAGGTGGATGCGCGTGCGGCCGCCGCCTTCGGCGCGGCGTTCGCGTTCACGGTGCTCGTCCTGCGACGGTTCCTCCGCCGCTGATCCGCCACATCGAGGCGGCCGAAGGTCCCCGGCCGACTCGCCGGTATGCTCGGTGTGACGAGCCCCGATCGACGTCTCCGGGAATGAGGGAGGTGGGCACCGTCCAGCGCATCATCGTCGTCGCGAACCGCCTCCCCGTCGCGTGGGATGGCGACCAGTGGGTCACCAGTCCCGGCGGGCTGGTGCGAGCCTTGGTGCCCGTGCTCCAACAGGCCGACGGTGCGTGGGTCGGATGGCCCGGTATCCCCGATCTCGATGTCGAGCCGTTCGCACAGGACGGGATCGACCTCCAACCCGTGCCATTGTCCGACGAGGAAGTCGACGACTTCTACTACGGGTTCTGCAACGGCACGCTGTGGCCCCTCTATCACGACGCGATCGTGCCCCCCGAGTTCCACCGCCACACCTGGCGTCCCTACGTCGCCGTCAACCGCAGGTACGCGGAGAAGACCGCTGAGGTGACCAACGCCGGGGACATCGCCTGGGTCCAGGACTACCAGCTCCAGCTCGTCCCCTCCATGCTCCGTTCGATGGTGCCCGACCTCACCATCGGGTTCTACCTCCACATCCCGTTCCCCCCGATCGAGATCTTCTCCCGTCTGCCGTGGAGGGAACAGATCATCGAAGGACTCCTCGGTGCCGACGTCATCGCCTTCCAGACGCGCCAGAGCGCCGACAACTTCGCGAGGGCGGCGCGGCGACTGGTCGGAGCACAGTCGATCGGGCGCCGGGATCTGCGCTGGAATGGCAGGTCGATCCACCTCCAACCCGCGCCCATTGCGATCGACACAGCCGAGTTCGAGCGGAAGGCCGCCTCGCCTGCCATCCGGCAACGGGCGGCGGAGATCAGGGCGGAGCTCGGCGACCCCGACTGCCTCATCCTCGGGATGGACAGGCTCGACTACACGAAGGGCATCGAGGGCAGGCTGAAGGCCTTCTCGCACCTCCTCGACGAGGCACCGAAGGACCGCCACGCGTACGCGTTCGTGCAGGTCGCGGTGCCGAGTCGGGAGCAGGTACAGGCGTACCAGGACCTCAGGGCCGAGATCGAACAGCTCGTGGGTCGCATCAACGGCGATTACGGCGAGCCCGGATGGGCACCGGTGTCGTATCTCTACCGAACGTTGCCCTTCGACGAGGTCGTTGCGTACTACGTCGCCGCCGACGTGATGCTCGTGACACCGCTACGGGACGGGATGAACCTCGTCGCGAAGGAGTACGTCGCCTGCCGCCTCGACGACACGGGGGTCCTGGTCCTGAGTGAGTTCGCAGGAGCGGCCGAGCAACTCCGCGCTGCACTCATCGTCAACCCGTACGACGTCGACGGCGCGACCCGGACCCTCCTGGAGGCTGCCTCCATGCCGCCCGGCCAGCAGGCCATTCGGATGCGTCGCCTCCGCAGGGCGGTGCGCAACGAGGACGTCTTCGGATGGGCCCGGCAGTGCCTGGCCATGCTCGAGGACCAGTGATCGACTCCCTCCTCCGCGAGGCGCTGACGCAGGCGGCCGCGGCGGGGATGCTCCTCGTGGCTTCGGACTATGACGGCACCCTCTCCCCCATCGTCGAGGATCCCGCAGCGGCGGTTCCCTACGACGCCGCGCTCGAAGCCCTCTTCGAGATCGCCGAGCACCCGACGACACGGGTCGTGATCGTCTCGGGGCGATCCCATGCCACACTCGGAGACCTCACCGGCGCACCCGACACCGTCACGCTGGTCGGCGACCATGGCGCGGGAGTGGCCGATCCACCAGATCCGGACATCCTCGATGCGCTCATCGATGCGATGGAGGACGTCGCTGCGAGGTTCCCCGGCGCCGAGGCCGAGCGCAAGTCCCATGGTGTCGCACTCCACTATCGGAGGGCCACTGACCCCGACGGTGCCGCACGAGCGGCCCTCCACGCTGCACGGCGCTTCGACGGTCGGCTGATCGAGGGGAAGAAGGTGGTCGAGGTCGTTCTCGCCGACGGGGACAAGGGCGTCGCCATCGCCTCCCTCCGGGATCGCTGGGGCGCCGACGCCGTCGTGTTCTTCGGTGACGACACCACCGACGAG
Organism: uncultured Acidimicrobiia bacterium; assembly: GCA_963792405.1. GTDB lineage: Bacteria > Actinomycetota > Acidimicrobiia > Spongiisociales > UBA5794 > SZUA-442. The sequence continues at coordinate 217,080 of CAWBVU010000006.1, read as the reverse complement.
GACGTGTTCGCCGTCATGGGAGATGCCGACGTCGGCGTGAAGGTCGGCGACGGACCCACCCTCGCCGCGTACAGGGTGGCCGACCCACGCGGGGTCGCCGAAGCCCTGGGTATCCTCCGCGATGCCCTCGGGGCGATCAGCGGATGATCACACCTCCCGGCCGATGGCCTCGCGGACGATCGCTGGACTCAGGCCCAACATCCTCCTGACCCCGGCCAGCGGCACCGCCGCCCAACCCCTGCCGGACACGAGCTCCCATTCCAGCTCGCGCAACGCCCTCGACATGGCGAAGGCGTTCAGCAGTGCGTCGATGGCCTCCTCGTCGTGGGGGATGAGCGGGGAATCCTCCATGGCGGCGAGGTAGGTGTCGACGAACGTGGACGACACCGCACGCGCCCACCATGTCGCCCACACGGGGTCGACACGGTCGAGGCCGAGCACCGACGTCGCCGAGACATAGTCGAATGAACGGACGATCTGGGCCACGTCGCTGAGGGACGAGCCACGCAGCCTGCGCTCGCTCATCGGCCTCGTGTGGTCGCCGGAGAAGTCCTCCACCACGAACTCGTCGCCGCGCACGTAGATCTCGTCGAGGCGATAGTCGCCGTGGAGCCTGATCCTCGATCCACTGATCGGGATGCGACGGATGGGGTCGAGCCACGTGAGGATCCTCCCCTCATGTGCCACCACCTCGTCGACGAGAGGGCCGAGCGTGGGACCGGCGCGGCCGGCGATCCGGCGGATCGCCCTGAGCTCCTGGCGGACCCCTGCCCGCAGCGACTGATAGAGGGACTGCTGGTAGTGCGAGGAGAAGGACTCGGGGCGGATGTCGGGATCCTCGCTGAAAGAGCCGAGGGCGAGGTGGAGGTCAGCCGTGACGGCACCCAGACGCGAGGCCAGGTAGATCGCAGGCGTCAGGAGGTCCGACTCGGGGAGCCTGCCATCGAGGGCCGCGCGTGACACCCAGTCGCCACCGAGGGGTTCGATCGGGGCCTCGACACCCTCGAGGGTCGACAGCCATTCCCGTGCCAGCCGGTGGAACTCCTCCCACGCCGTCGGGAGGCTGTCCAGCGGGGGTTGGAGGACGCCGATGGTGAAGGTGTCACCAGAGCGGTAGTCGATGGATCCGGTGACGTCGGCGAGCTGGTCGAAGCTCGTGCGCTCGGTGAGGAAGCGGCGCAGCTCGAGATCCGGATTCACCCCCGCCTCGACGGTACGGAACAGCTTGATCGCAGGACCGCCTCCGAAGGTGATGTAGGTCTCGCCACGGTCGTTCGTGGTGAAGGTCGATGGGAGGCCCTCCTCCACCGACTCGGCGAGGGCGTGCGACGCGGATCCGGTGAGTGAGCCGGCGCGTCCGAGGATCGTGTCACCCGCCAGAATCCGGCGCAGCAGCGTGTCCCTGAAGCGCACGTCCGCCACCGCATCGAACACGATGCCGTCCATTCCATCCCTGCGAATCCTCGCGATCACCAGGTCGTCGGGTACGTCCGGCCGCTCGTCGAAGGTTGCGGCGAGGGGAAGCACCGAGATCTCGCCGTTCCCGTCTGGTTCGTCGACCCGGACCAGGGCGATCCACAGCGCGGACTCGGGATCCTCCGGTGCGATCGGGATCAGGTCGAGGACGGTGCCCCTCGCCCGCCGGGCAGGCGGGCCGTCGAACCACGGCTGTCGGACGATGAACCCCGCCAGCGCGTCGGCGAGGGGCTCCTCGTCCGCGATCGCGGAGTCGAGCGGGCCCCTGACCTCGATCGGGCGATCGTGCGCGATGGAGGTCCCGTGCGTGCCGTCGACGACGAACCAGTAGAAGCCATAGGGGCCGAGGGACAGCGGGTAGGACGTGGTGGAGATCGTGGGGAACGCCGCCCTCCCGACCATCTCGACGAGGCCCTTGCCATCGAAGCGCGACAGGTCGAGCTCGACGAACTGTGAGTGCTTGGAGAGGTTGACGACCACCAGGATCGTCTCCCCCTCCCCCTCTCGGAGGTAGGCGAGCACCTGCTCGTTGTCGGGGGACAGGAACTCGATGCTCCCCCTGCCGAACACGGGATGTCGCTGCCTGCGGCGGATCATGTCCCTGACCCACCACAGGAGCGAGTTCGGATTCGCCTGCTGGGCCTCCACGTTGACCGTTTCGTAGTGGAACTGCGGATCGACCACGACCGGGAGGTACAGCGATTGGGGATTGGCCCTCGAGAACCCTGCGTTGCGGTCGTTGCTCCACTGCATCGGGGTGCGCACGCCGTCGCGATCGGCGAGGAAGATGTTGTCGCCCATCCCGATCTCGTCCCCGTAGTACATCACCGGAGTGCCGGGCAGCGACAGGAGCATCGCGAAGAGCAGCTCGATACGCCTCCGGTCGTTCTCGAGCAGCGAGGCGAGCCTTCGCCTGATGCCGAGGTTCAGCCGTGCCCTGCGGTCGGGCGAGTACACACGCCACATGAAGTCGCGTTCCTCCTCCGACACCATCTCCAGCGTGAGCTCGTCGTGGTTGCGGAGGAAGATCGCCCACTGGGCGTCGTCGGGGATGGCGGGGGTCTGCTCGAGGATGTCGATGATCGGCAGCCGGTTCTCACGCTCGAGGGCGAGGTACAGCCTCGGCATCAGGGGGAAGTGGAACGCCATGTGGCACTCGTCGCCGGCGCCGAGGTACGACACGGCATCCTCCGGCCACTGGTTCGCCTCGGCGAGGAGCATGCGGTTGTCGTAGTGCTCGTCGACGAACGCCCTCAGCCGCCTCAACTCCTCGTGGGTCTCCGGCAGGTTCTCACCGTTCGTCCCGTCGCGCTCGAAGAGGTAGGGAACGGCATCGAGGCGCAACCCGTCGACACCCATGTCGAGCCAGAACCGCAGCACGTCGGTGACGGCCTCGCGGACGAGCGGGTTGTCGTAGTTGAGGTCCGGCTGATGGGAGAAGAAGCGGTGCCAGTAGTAGGCGCCGGCGACGGAGTCCCATGCCCAGTTCGAGGTCTCGGTGTCCTGGAAGATGATCCGGACGTCCGGATACCGATCCGGTGTGTCGTTCCAGACGTAGAAGTCGCGCTCCGGGGTCCCGGGCTCGGCCCTCCGCGCCCTCTGGAACCACGGGTGCTGGTCGGAGGTGTGGTTGATCACCAGCTCGGTGACGACCCGCATGTTGCGGGCATGGGCAGCATCGAGGAACGCCCTGAAGTCGTCGAGCGTCCCGTAGCTCGGGTGGACGTCGTAGTACTCGGCGATGTCATAGCCGTCGTCGCGCAGCGGAGACGGGTAGAAGGGAAGCAGCCAGATCGTATCGACGCCGAGCCGGCTGAGGTAGTCGAGGCGGGATGTCAGCCCGGGGAAGTCGCCGATGCCGTCGTCGTTGGAGTCGGCGAAGGCCCGCACGTGGACCTCGTAGATGACGGCATCCTTGTACCAGAGCGGAGGTCGGAGCACCCGTGGATCGGCAGACATGGCGGCTCAAGCCTAGGTCCACAGCGGCGCACGACCGCGGCTTGCACGATCTCCCCCGGGTGGCGACGGCGAAGAACCCCCTTGACCCTCACGTTACGTCAGGGTCTACGGTGGTGGACATGACACGACTGACCGTGGGCGAGGTGGCACGCTTGGCGGGCGTCAGCGTCCGCACGTTGCACCACTATGACGAGATCGGCCTGCTCAGGCCCTCGGGGAGGACTCCCGGCGGATACCGGACCTACGACGACGCCGACGTCGACCGGCTCCGATCGATCCTCACGTACCGGGAGCTCGGCCTCGGCCTCGACGAGATCGCCGCGGCCATCGATGCCGATACCGATGCGATCGGCATCCTTCGTGCCGCTCGTGATCGCGTGAGCGCGAGGATCAGGCGACTTGAAGCGGTCAGGGAGAGCCTCGACGAGGCCATATCGGGAGAGCACAGGGGACAGACGATGACACCGGAGGAGAAGCTGTCGGTGTTCGGGGACTTCGACCCGGACGCCCATGAGGAGGAGGCGCAGGAGCGGTGGGGTGACACGGACGCCTACGCCGAGTCGGCCCGCCGGGCCGCTGCCTACACCGCGAGCGACTGGGAGCGGATCCAGGCCGAGGCCGCAGGCATCTACGAGCGCTTCGTGGCGCTGATGGATGCCGGGGCCTCCCCCGGGTCCGGCGAGGCGAGGGCGGCGGTGGAGGAGCACCGCCGCCACATCTCGAGCACCTTCTACGAGTGCAGCCCGGAGATACACGCGGGCCTCGGAGCCATGTACGTCGCGGACGAGCGGTTCACGAGGAGCATCGACGCCCACGGCGGGGGACTCGCCGCCTACATGGCTGCAGCCATCTCGTCGGCCTACGGCGGGGAGGGCCCCTAGGCGAGTTCGGGCAGATGGAGGTCGGGAGCCTCGAGGAGTCGACGGGTCGTGACGACCACGTCGGCGCCCAGGGCCTTCAGGGCGGGCGCCGAGAGATCGTCGACATCCTCACCTGCGACCACGATGTACGCACCCGTCGAGGCGAAGGCGCGAATCCACGCTGCCGTGGACGCGACGCCGGCCTCGATGACCACCATGCTGACGGTGTCGGGGGAGGCATCATCGACGACACGCATGCCCCGCGAGGCGAGCAGATCGGCGATCTCGGCGCGCCCCGGCCCTGTCCACATCATGCCGACGGGAGGACCCACCACCAGTGGCGCAATCGCCCTCGCTTTGGCCACTCCCCATGCGAGGTGGGCGTGGTGTGCGTCCGTGCCGAGGACCTGGGACGAGCCCGGCGAGAGGCTGTGGCGGTCCCATGCGAGGCTCGCCGTTGCGGAGGCGGACGATGGAGGTTCGATCCCTGCCACGTCGAGCGCGTGGCTGATGGGGCGGAGGGCCTCACGGAACAGCTCGAGGGGGCTGTGGCGCTGTTCGGTCGGGGGAAGCCGTTCGAGGGACGCGAGCAGGCCGTCGAGGACCGCCGTCCCCTCGACCACGGCGTCGGCGAGGAGCGGGTCCATCGCGATCCCTCGCTCGTTCAGCTGTGCGGCGACATAGCGTGGATAGGCGTCGACGAACGCCTCCCTCAGCTCTGCGACCTCGTGACCCATGGCGTTGCCCTCGTGTTCGTCAGGTGTCGGACGATACCGCCTAGCATCGGAGGTACGACCAGAGGGGACCCATGCGCAAACTCCTGCTCCCGATCGCACTCTTGACCCTGCTCCTCGCCGGATGCCGAGTGGAATCGAACGTGATCCTCGACATCGAGGAGGACGGGTCCGCCACCGTCGCCGCGGAGGTCGGCTTCGACGAGGAGTTCCGCCAGATCCTCGGCGAGGCAGGAGCGAATCCGGAGGAGCTGTTCGCCGACCTCCCCTCGTTCGGAGACGGTGAGGTCGAGGTCACCGAGCGGGTCGAGGGTGACATGACGTTCTACGGCGCCGTCACCGCGGTCGACGACCTCTCGTCGTTCGACATGCTCTCCGATCCCGGCCAGGTCTTCACCTCGTTCGAGTACTCGTTCGATGACGACGGCGCCCAACTCGATGCCACCCTCTCCGCTGCCGACCTCGGCGCCGCGGGTGGCGGGGAGGACCTGCCCTTCGACCCCACCCAGATCACCGATGAGTTCTTCTCCGCGAACCTCATCGTGACGATGCCGGGCACCGTCACCCAGTCCAACGCAGACGAGGTCCGGTCGGACGGGACGCTCGTGTGGAACCTCCCCTTCACCGGTGTCAAGGAGATCACGGCGACATCCGAGTTCGGGTCGGGTTCGGTCAACTGGGTCCTGGTCATCCTCCTCGTGGTCCTCGTCGTGGGGATCGTCGCGGCCGTGGTGGCGACCGTCGTCAGCAGGAGGGAGTCGCAGAAGGCCGTCGAGGCCGCCGCCTCCTCGCATGCCGCGGCGACGGTGACTGCCGGTGAGGTCGCTGGCACGATCGAACCCGCCGATGAGGAAGGTCCGAACGAGTCGCGGACCCTGACCATCGAGGTCGAGGAGCTCCCGGATGATGACGGGAACACCGACGAGGCCTAACCGGACAGCACCTGGACGGCGATGAGCCCGTAGGGGCCCTCGACCACGCCGAGCCCCGACCTGTGGAACACCGCACCCATCGCCATGTCCTCGTAGGTGGGCGCGGCGAGGACCGCCTCGACGATCCCGTCGGGTGATGCCGCCATCACGACCAGCTCACCATGGAGGGTGCCCGGCACCCCCGCATCCCTGAGGGCGGCCCTGAGGCCACCGTCGAGTCCGAGGACGCCGGAGCGATACACCTCCGCTGCCCGCTCGGTGGCGACCGTCGCCAGATCGGGGGACCACGCGAGTGGGTCGGCACCGATCGCGATCCTCTCACGGTTGAGATGCTCGAAGACGGCGTCCGCCGATGCCGGGGAGGCGACGATGTCGTCGCCGTCGACGGACGGGAACGGAACGGGGATGGTTCCCGCCATCAGCCGCTCCCCCACAGCCTCCCGCACGGCGATGACCGTCCCGAAGAGCCGCTCCCCACTCGCCGCGGACACCACGGGCTGGAGCATGCCCGTCGGGTCGACGATGGCGCGTCCGACGGCACTGGCCTGTACACGCTCGTCGAGGACCGTGCGGGCAGGCGAAGGCATCGGCGCCGCGGCGATCAGCGTCGTGCCGACGACGACGATGACCGTCGCAAAGGCGAGGCCCGCGGAAGCGCCGACGATCCGATCCAACGAGGACCCTCCCGGAACGGCGCGTCGTGCGACGGGGATGGCACGGCCGAGCAGGATGGACCCCACGACGAGGCCGAGGAACACGATCATCCCGGCGATGATCCTGCCGATCTCGTAGGGCACATTCGCCATGCCGGCGATGATCGACCCGAGGACCGGGGACAGGCGGAAGGCGATGAGGCTCCCCACGAGCAGCAGCGCGACATCGATCGCCTCGCGGAGTGCGCCGCGGCGCCACCCCCTGATCACGAACACAGCGGCGATGGCGACGACGGCCCAGTCGTAGATCGTCACGACCGAGCGACCTCAGTCCGGATCGGGCTCGTCGGGCTCGACGTCGACGACCGGCATCTCCGTCGTGCGCCTGAGCCGGGACGGGTGCGGCTCCTCGAACATCTCCTCCGACGCCTGCTCCCACGTCTGGTCGAGGACCCGTGTCCGCCACCAGTGGCCGAGGAGGATCCTGATCGCGGCGGCGAGCGGTACGGCGACGATCACCCCCCACACGCCCGCGAACGCACCTGCGAGCACGAGGACGAGCAGGGTGACGGCAGGGTGCAACCGGACTGTCGCTCGCAGCACCGTGGGGGATACGAAATTGTTGTCGATCTGCTGCACGACCACGGCGACGACCACGGCCCAGATCGCCGTCTTGAGGTCTGCGGTCGCAAAGGCGATGACCACGCCGAGCGCACCGCCGACCCAGGGGCCGAGGAGGGGAACGATGTTGAGCAGGCCGCCGATGAGCCCGATCAGCAGCCAGAACTCGAGGCCGATGATCCGATACCCGACGGACAGCATCACTCCCACGATGAGCGCGACGAGCAGCTGCCCCCTGAGGAACCCACCAAGGGCGGCATTCAGCTGGCCACCGACGAACGCCGCCTCCGGTCTCCGACGCTCGGGGAAGATGCCGAGCAGCCGGCGCTGCACGCTCGGCAGGTCGATCAGGAAGTAGAAGGCGAGCACCGGCCCGACGAGGAACACGAGAACGAACTCGAAGATCCCCGCCGTGACCCCACCGAGCCGATCCAGCACGACCGAGACGATGGCATCACGGTTGTCGGGGTCGTTGAGATAGTCGAGCAGGTCGTCGTAGCTCCACACCGTGACGTTGTCGAACCCGAGCGACTCGAGGACCCCCCTGACGTCCTGCGCGGAGTCGTTGTAGAGGTCGGGGAAGGTCTCCACGAACGACTGCGCCTGCTGCACGATGTTCGGCACGATCGCCAGTGCGAGGAGGGTGACAGCGGCGAAGAACACGATGAACGCCAGGAGGGTTCCGGCCAGGCGCGGGACCCCCCTGCCCTGGAGCCAACTCACGAACGGGTTGAGAATGACGATGACGACCAGGGCGAGGAACAGCGGGGCCAGGACGATCCGACCCTCGACCAGGATGATGAACGCGGTGATGACGAGGAGCAGGAGCCCGATCACGGACCAGGAGAAGATCCCTACACGCCGGACGATCGTCCCGAAGTCCTCATCGGCCATCCTTCGAGTGTATGCCGCACCACCGACTTGACCATGTCTTCGTGAGCCCCACCGCAGGGCCACCAGGATCTCCGTCCCACACGGACAGCCCAGCCCCTCGGGATCGGAAAGGTCCGAGCAGCGAGGACACGCACCCAGCGATCGGAGCTGGCGATGGGACTCGAACCCACGACCCAAAGCCCCACCGCAGCACCACCAGGATCTCCGCCCACACGGACAGCCCAGCCCCTCGGGACGGAAAGGTCCGAGCGCAGCGAGGACACCGCACCCATACCTCTTGCAGCAATCGGAGCTGGCGATGGGACTCGAACCCATGACCTGCCGCTTACAAGGCGGCTGCTCTGGCCAACTGAGCTACGCCAGCAGGTGCGTCAGGATACCCAGCCGCGCACGCGGGCGACCTCGAAGCATGCGAGCGCGGCGGCGACAGAGGCGTTCAGGCTCTCGGTGCCGCCCACCATCGGGATCCGAGCGAGGACGTCGCACCGCTGGGCGACGAGGTGCGACAAACCCCTCCCCTCCGCCCCCACGCAGAGCGCGACGGGCCTGGCGAGCAGCTCCATACCGAGGAGGGACTCGTCGGCATCGCCGGAGAGCCCAACGGTCCACACGTCCAGCTGGCCGAGTCGCTTGACGGTGTCGGCGATCGACGAGACGGTGACGACGGGGACGTGCTCGAGCGCACCCGCCGCCGCCTTGAAGGCGGTTGCGCCGATGGGGGCGCTCCTGCGTGTCGGCACGACCATGGCGGTCATGCCAGCGGCGAACGCGCTGCGGGCGGCGGCCCCGATGTTGCGGGGGTCCTCGACGTGGTCGAGCAGGAGGAGTGCAGGTACCTCGGCCAGGCTGACGGCGTCGTCGAGGCGGATCGTCGGGATCGGCGTCGCCCTGGCGACGATGCCCTGGGGTGCCTGTGTGGTGGCGAGGGGTCGTACGTCGTCGACGAGCCTCACGGTCGCCCCCGAGGCCGTCGCCGCGTCGACCACGCGGGCAACGTCGGGTTCACCGATACGATGGCGCTCGACGATCAGTTCCCGCACCCGCCCGCCCTCGACGGCGGCACTGACGGCGTGGACGCCCTCGAGATCAGCCCCGATACCAGCGTGCGCCATCGGGCGTGTCCTCGATCACGATGCCGGCCTCTGCCAGCCCATCACGGATGGCGTCGCCGAGGCCCCAGTCCCTCCGCTCCCTGGCCTCATCGCGGAGCGCGACGAGCTCATCGACCGACCCTGCCTCGATGCCAAGCGCGGCCGCGATGGTCGCAACGTCGATGTCATCGGTGGCTTCGTCCCCTCCCTCGAGCCCGAGGACCGACATCATCTCGTCGAAGGCCGCGACGAGTGGCTCGGCGTCGCCATGTTCGTCGAGGATCTGGTTCCCCCTCCGCACGACATCGAAGAGCACGCTGAGGGCTCCGGCGACGTCGAGATCGTCGTCCATCGACGCCTTGAAGGCCGCGAGCGCGTCACGATCAGGCTCCGCCTCGACCATGTGCGGCGCCCTCCTTCGGAATGCACGGAGGCGAGCGAGGCTGGCCTCCGCGTCGGCGAGCGCTTCCTCGGAGAACTCGAGCGGCCGGCGATAGTGCGTGCGGAGGTAGAAGAGCCGCACGGCCAGCGGGTCCCACGTGCGCAACGACTCGAGCAGTGTGATCACGTGCCCGGTCGACTTCGCCATCTTCTCCCCGCTCAGGTTGAGCATCCCGTTGTGCATCCAGTACCTGGCGAACGGCACGCCGGACGCCGCCTCCGATTGTGCGATCTCGTTCTCGTGGTGCGGGAAGATGAGGTCCGATCCGCCCGCGTGGATGTCGAAGGTCTGTCCGAGGTACCGCGTCGCCATCGCCGAGCACTCGATGTGCCACCCCGGGCGCCCATCGCCCCACGGCGATGGCCATCGCGGCTCCCCCGGCTTCGAGGCCTTCCAGAGGGCGAAGTCGAGCGGGTCGCGCTTGCGATCTCCCACCTCGACCCGTTCCCCTGCGCGAAGGTCGTCGACACTGTGGCGCGAGAGCTTGCCGTAGTCGTCGAAGGACCGCACCGAGAAGTACACGTCGCCGTCGCTCTCGTAGGCGTGGCCCTTCGCGATGAGGTCCTCGATGAGGGCGATCATCTCAGGGATGTGCTCGGTCGCACGAGGCTCCACGGTGGGGGGAAGGTTCCCGAGCAGGTCGTACGCCTCCGAGAAGGCGGCGAACGCCGATGCCGCCACCTCGTCCGTGCCCACACCCAGGTGCGCTGCCCTGTCGATGATCTTGTCGTCGATGTCGGTCACGTTCCTGACGAAGACGACGTCGTAGCCCAGCCACGCGAGGTACCGCCTGAGCACGTCGAAGGACACCGCCGACCGTCCGTGGCCGAGATGCGGCTCGGACTGCACGGTGGGACCGCACACGTACATCGTGACCCGCTCGCCATCGACGACCAGCGGCTCGACCGCACGCTCGAGGGTGTTGTACACCTGCATCGGCGTCGATGGTACCGACGCCGCCCGCTCTCGGGCCTTCGGTGTAGCCTCGCGCCATGTCGCGTTCACCCTTGACGCCACCGCCGCTCGTCTACGCCCACAGGGGCGACCGCGTCCGTGCGGCGGACAACACCCTCGAGGCCTTCTCCCTCGCCGTCGACGCCGGTGCCGACGGGATCGAGCTCGACGTCCGACGCACCGCAGACGGTGAGCTCATCCTCGCCCACGACCCCGCACACGATGGTCTCCCACCGTTCTGTGAGATGACCTTCGACGAGCTACGCGAGGCGGATCCGTCCGTGCCGACGCTCGACGAGATGCTCGGCGCTGTGCCACCGAACGTGTTCCTCAACGTCGAGATCAAGAACTCTCCGCTCGAAGCGGGCTTCGACCCCAGCCGTGCCATCGTCGACCAGACACTCGCCGCCATCGCACAGGGGGACGACCTCAGCCGGATCCTGCTGTCGTCGTTCGACGCCGCATCGGTACAGCGCGCCACCGAGCTCGCACCCGACCTCCTCGTGGGCCTCCTCGTCGTGTCCGGGATCTCCATCGACGTCGCGATCGACGGTGCGCGTCAGGTGGGCGCGGCGGCGGTCCATCCACCGATGTCCAGCGTTCGCGCCGATCCAATCGACGCGGTCGCACGCGTGCACGGGGCGGGACATGCGATCGTCGTGTGGGGAGCGAACTCGCCTGCCGACGTGCGCCTCCTCGCCGATGCGGGAGCCGACGTCGTCATCACCGACGATCCGTCGATGGCGAGGGCCGTGATCGATCAGCGGTGAAGCGTGACGACGGCGTGGGCGGCGAGCCCCTCACCCGCACCGATCCACCCCAGGCCATCGGTGGTCGTGGCCTTCACCGAGACGTGACCGACGGGGAGGCGGAGCACGCCGGCGAGGGCGATTCGCATGGCCTCCCGATGTGGGGCGACGCGGACGTCCTGGACGACGATCGTGACGTCGACGTTGCCGATCTCGAAGCCCCGATCGAAGACCATGGAGGTGCATCGGGCGACCAGGTCGAGGGACGATGCGCCTTCCCACTGGGGATCGCCGCTCGGGAAGTGCGTCCCGAGATCGCCGAGCGCCGCCGCGCCGAGGACCGCATCGCACACGGCGTGCGCGGCGACGTCGCCGTCCGAGGTCGCCTCGACGCCGAGGGGATGGTCGATCGCCTGCCCGCACAGCACGACGGGACCGGGTCCGCCGAACCGGTGGGCGTCGTAGCCATGGCCGATGCGAACGTCACCCACGGCGACCTACCCCCGGTACGGCGTCGCGAACGCGAGCGAGGTCGTCGGGGTACGTGATCTTGACGTTCGCGGGATCTCCCGGAACCCACCTGATCGTCCCACCAAGGCGCTCCACGAGGCCCGCATCGTCGGTGACGTCCTCGTCGGGATCGATGGCGTGCGCCGCCCGGAGCACCTCGGACCTGAACCCCTGGGGCGTCTGCACCACGACGAGCTCGCTGCGATCGACGGTGCCGACCACCACCTCACCCGCGACGCGTTTGACGGTGTCGGTGACGGGCAGGGCAGGTACCACGCCGTCGGCACCGCTGCGGCGCAGCTCGTCGACCACCGTCGTCACGAGCGAAGGATCGAGCATGGGCCGTGCGGCGTCGTGGACGAGGACGAACTCGGCATCACCGACGGTATCCAGGCCAGCGGCGACGGAGTCCCTCCGCCGAGGTCCTCCGGGGACGCCTCCAGGAACGTCTCCGACCACCACGACGGGGATGCCGAGCGACTCGAACACGCGCACACTGAGCTCCCACATCGGGACACCGTCGATGGGGACAGCGTGCTTCGGCGCCCCGAAACGAGTCCCCCTGCCCGCAGCGACCACCACGGCGACCACGGTCCCGAGGGTCTCCTGCGCGGCCACGTCACCCGTCGACGGGTTCGTCGACCTTGGGCAGGGCGCGGTCGAGACGCTTGATCGTCTCCTCCTCGGAGAGATCGAGCGAGAACTGCAGCTCCGACACGATGATCAGTCGTGCCTTGGCGAGCATGCGCTTGAGCGCGGGCGAGATGCCCTTGACCTGCTGGGCGTAGGTGAGGTCGCGCACGACCTCGGCGACCTGGTAGATGTCACCGGAGTTGATCTTCTCGGTCAACAGCTTGTACCAGCGGCTCCAGTTCGCCCCTGCCTCTTGCGGGTCCTCCTTGAACACGGCGAAGACCTGGCGAGCCTTGTTCTTCGAGATGACGGGACGTACCCCGCGCTCGAGGGCGGAGGCGGCCGGGACGCGGAGCGTCAGCTGGTCGGTCGCGATCTCGAGGACGAAGTAGTCCTGGACCTCCCCATCGAACTCGATGCGCTCCTTCTTCATGATGGTCGCCGCCCCGTGATGGGGGTAGACGACCTTGTCGCCGACGTCGAAGGGGTACGTCGGCTTCTTCGCCGCAGCCTTCCCAGCGGGGGCCTTCTTGGCCGTCGCCTTGGCCGAAGCCTTCTTGGCAGGGGCCTTCTTCGCCGTTGTGGCGGCAGGCTTCTTCGCTGCGGTCTTCTTGGGTGTGGGTTTGCTGGTCGCCACGGAACCTCAGTGATCGATCGCGAGGGCTGATTGTATCCCGAAGTGGGTGCTGGCCGTATCAGCTGGCCCCATTGGCCCCGACTGTCGACTCACGCCTCGCCAGATAATTGCGGATCGTCGAAGCCCTCGCCGTTCCGACGCCCTCGACCTCGGCGAGCTTCTCGGCCGACGCACCCAGGAGCTTCCGGTAGGTGCCGAAGCGCTTCAGGATCGCGTCCCGCACCGAATCCGGCAATCGCGGCACGTCGGCGAGCGCCCTGATCCCCCGCGGGGTCGCGTGGTCGTCGAGGGCTCCGAGTCCGAGGGTGGCGGCGATGGTCTCGGCGTCGTACAGGTCGTCGTCGTGGAGACCGGAGAGCGTGTCAAAGACGGATGATCCCGCTCTCGGCCTCCTGGGCTGGTAGTCGAGGTTGACGAGCTCGGCGATCTCTGCCACGCCGTTCTCGAGATCCTCCGCCTGGAGCGCAACGAGCGACGCCGTGTCCCCGATCTCCGCGGAGATCATGTCGAGGGCGGTGCCGACGTGCCGGATGACCGCTGCTCGCTGGATCACGCCGACGACGTCGCGCACGGACACGACATCATCGGCCTCGTAGCGGTCGAGCCGTGCCACGGCCTCGTCGAATTGCGTGCGCAGTCGCTCGAGGGACTGGAGCCGCTGATTTGCCTCCGCGAGCAGGTCCGTCACCGACTGGAGGGAGAACTGCACGTCACCGGAGAACACGACGGCCCTGAGATAGCCCTCCTCGGACACGGCGAGCACCGTCGCACCCGTCTGGCGGGCGAGCCGCTCGGCGGTGCGGAATCGGGTGCCGGTCTCAACCGTCTCGATGTGCGGATCCGGCATGAAGTGGACGTTGGCAGCGAGGATCCTGCTCTCCTTCTCGTCCACCACGATCCCGCCATCCATCTTGGCCAGCTCGGCGAGTCGTTGGGCGGTGAACCGGGCGTCCTTCAGGATGAAACCGCCCGCGGTCACGGCCTCGACTTCCGGACCGGACCCTACGACGACGAGCGCCCCGGCACCCTGCGCCATGATGAGCTCCGCAGCGGTCCGCAGGGGCGTTCCGGGTGCGAAGCGTCTGAGCAGCTCGAGGGAGGCGGCAGCCTGAGGAGTCATCGGGGAGCAGGCTAGCCGCTCCCGCACGATCGGGACGGACCTTCGTCTCCTGCGAGCTCAGCGAATCACCGCACCGAAGCCGCACTCGACGAGCACTTCGAACAGCCGCGTCGTCCCCGCACCGGGTGCGATCACGGGATTCGCACCGATGCGGTCCGCCTCGGATCGACGAACGGAGGATCGGGCCACCGGTCGTACATCTCCCGTCAGGCCGAGCTCTCCCCACGCCGCCGTCCTCCCGAGTGGCACATCGGCGAACGATGAGGCGATCGCGAGCGCGACGGGCAGATCCCCTCCCGGATCGGTGATCCGGACTCCACCCATGACGCTCACGTAGACGTCGTGCCTGCCGACGCCCACGGCGGCGTGCCGCTCGAGGACCCCGAGGATCTGGTGCACCCGGGCCGCGGGGAAGCCGGTCACGCTCCGTCGTGGCTGCTCACCCGCACTCGGCAGCGCGAGCGCCTGTATCTCGACCACCATCGGTCGTTTGCCCTCCACCGTGGGGAACAGCACCGTGCCGGCCGCCTCCTCGTCGCGGTGGGCCACGAGGACCCCGCTCGGATCGGGGACCTCGGCGAGCCCCCCTGACGTCATCTCGAACACCCCGATCTCGTTGACGGATCCGTACCGGTTCTTGATCGAGCGCAGGAACCTCAGCCCGTGATCCGCATCACCCTCGAGGTAGAGCACCACGTCGACCATGTGCTCCAGGGTGCGGGGTCCCGCGATCGAGCCATCCTTCGTGACGTGTCCGACGAGGATCACCGGTATGCCGGTCGTCTTCGCAAATGCGATGAGCCGCGCGGCGGACTCGCGCACCTGCGACGTTCCCCCTGCGGAACCGGGGATGTCCCCCGACGATACCGTCTGGATCGAGTCGACGATCACGGCTGCCGGGCGTCGTTCACCTGCCACTGCCACGATCTCGTCGACGTCGTACACCGACGCGATCTGGACGCCCTGGGTGTCCACACCCACCCGCCTCGCCCGCATCTGGACCTGGTGGACCGACTCCTCGGCCGTGGCCACCAACACCTCGCCCCGCCGTCCGAGGGCGTTGGCGACCTGGAGCAGGAGCGTCGACTTCCCCACGCCGGGCTCGCCGCCGACCAGCATCACAGCACCGGGGACGATGCCGCCGCCGAGCACGCGGTCGATCTCCCCCATCCCGACGGCGTCCCTGTCACGCACGGGTGCGTCCCCCGCCACGGCCGAGACCACGTCCACCGCCCCCCGACGGGGCGGGGCGGAGACGGTCTCGACGAGGGCCTCGGGTGCCCGGCACTGTGGGCAGAAACCCATCCACTTCGCCGAACGGTGGCCGCACGTCTGGCAGAGGTAGGTGGGTTTGTCGGAGCGGGGGGTACCGTTCATGTCGACGACGGTAGGCCGTCGGTGTGACATGTTCAGGAACGGTGGATCAGCCAGGCGGTGAGGACCAGCAGGGCGACCACGAGGACGACGAGGGCGGCGATCGCTCCCCCTGTCCACGGTTCGGCGACACGGATCGACATCAGCAGAGGCATCCGTGGCACAATACCGGGACGGCGACGGCACCTGGGTCACGGCCCACCGGTGACGGCGCACGGGTGACGGCGCACGGTGACCGCACAGGCGGAACGGGCAGCGAGATACGGGTAGCGAGTAGGAACGGCACATGGGCGACGACCGCAACGACCAGTTGGACGACCTCTTCGAGCCTTTCGAGCTGCCGGATCCCCCACCTCGGGCCACCGAGGGCACCGCACCGCCTCCGATGGGTGTGCCAGCGACACCGGCTTCGGTGTCCCAGACCCATGTGACGGCGGAGAACATGGCCGTGGGCTCGGTCTCATGCCCCGCGTGCGGCGCCACCAATCCCTCGTACAACCACCACTGCGAGCGCTGCGGATCACGCCTCAACACCGATCCGATGCCGATCGCACCCGCCCCGGCGAGCCGCACCTCTGCGGGGGCGCGTGCCCTCGGGGTGCTCGCAGCAGTCGTCCTGATCGTCGTACTCGTGGCGGTCATGGTGAACATCTTCCGCAGCGGGGACGGCGAAGTCGCAGGCCCCGAGACGTCATCGACCTCGTCGACCACGACGCAGCCGGTGATCGTCACCGAGCTGATCCCGGCCTCGGTCAAGGCGAGCTCCCAGCTTCCCGGCAGTTTCTCGCCGGAGAACCTGATCGACGGCGACCCCGAGACACGGTGGAACGACAACAGCGCCAGGGGCGTCGACGCATGGCTCGAGTTCACGTTCGCCACCCCGGTGCAGATCACCGAGATGGAGTTCCAGAACGTCAGCGACGACACCAAGTTCCAGCAGAACTACAAGATCCAGGGCTACACGATCACGGTGAACGACCTGAACGTCCCGATCTCAGGCAGGCTCCAGAACTCGAATGAGCCCCAGCGGGTGAGGATCGCCAGCCTGGACACGTTCACGCTGCGTGTCGACGTGTCGACCACCTACCCCGCCGAGCCGGTCGGCGATGCACCGCCGTACAACGAGCTCGCACTCGAAGAGGTCAGGTTCTTCGGCGTCGAGAAGTAGCCGCGAGTCGCCGCCCTGTGGAGCCGGGGTTGTCGAAAATGGGCGCGCGAAGAAGCGCCCCGTCAGTCCTTGACGTAGGGCTGGCCGTCAGCAGCAGGCGGGCGGGCCCTCCCCACGACACCGGCCACCACGATGATGGTGACCACGTAGGGCAGCATGAGGAGCAGCTCGGAAGGGATACCCGTGCTGAGGATCGACACCTTCTGCTGGAGCGCACGGGAGAAACCGAAGACGAGCCCCGCACCCAGGGCGCCAAACGGCAGCCAACGCCCGAAGATCATGGCCGCCAGCCCGATGAAGCCGATGCCGCCCGTCATGTTCTCCTCGAATCGAGCGACCTGTGCAAGCCCGAGGAAGGCGCCGCCGAAGCCTGCGATCAGGCCAGCCAACACGACGTTGCGATACCGAACCCAGTACACGTTGATGCCCACGGTGTCAGCGGCACGCGGGTTCTCCCCGACCGAGCGGGATCGCAGACCCCATCGGGTGAAGAACAAGCCGAAGTGCATCAGGATCACCAGGAGGAACATCCCGTAGATGAAGAAGGTGTGATCAAAGACCATCGGCCCCAGCACGGGGATGTCCGCGAGCAGCGGGATCCGCCAGGAAGGAATCCTCGCAGGTGCGTTGAGATCCTGGACCTGCGTCAGGATACGAGCGGAGGCCAGGGACGTCACGCCCAACGCGAAGAAGTTGATGACCACACCGGCGATGATCTGGTCGACCTGGAACTGAACGGTGAGCCACGCGAGCAACAGGCCGAGAAGGCCACCGACGAGCATCGCGCCGAGCACACCGGCAACCGTTCCGAAGGCGCTGCTCAGGACCACTGCGGCGAAGGCGCCCGCGAGGAGCTGACCCTCGATGCCGATGTTGATGACCCCGACCCGCTCACACATCAGACCTGTCAGGGCACCGAGCACGATGACGACGCTGAGGATGACCGTGGATCGGAGCATGCCAACGAGACTGAATTGCTTGCCGGCCGCGGCCCACGCGAGAAACGCCATCGAGAAGAATCCGAAGCCGATGGCGAGGGAGATGTTGGTCCAGTTGAGGTTCCTTCGCGTGAGCCTCCACGCCCCCAGACCCACGAGGATGACCGCCGTCAATATGGCGAAGAGCCGCACGTTGACCGTCCAGCTGAGATCCTGGAATCGATCGCCCTGGAGCGAGAGGTTGAAGGTTGCTTCGAGTCCACCTTCCACCCCGAGTGCAAAGGCCCAGAGCACGAACAGCGCGAGGACGATCAGTGTGACACCGACGATGGTCGATCGTTTCTCTGCGGGCGTCGCTCTGACTGCGATGTCCTGCATCGTGTCCTGCACGGCAGTCGTCATGCGCCCCATCCCTTCGTGACCTGGGTCGTCCCAACGTCCGCCTTCTTCATCCTGAACACCGCCCTGACGAGCACGGGGGCAGCGATGAAGACGATGATCAGGGACTGCATGACGATCACGAGATCAACGGGGACGCCCGCAGCACCCTGCATGTTCCTTCCACCTGCCGTGAGCGCTCCGAACAGGAGGCCGGACCACAGCACACCGTAGGGATTCGATCTGCCGAGGAGGGCGAGGGCGATGGCATCGAAGCCGATGGTTCCCGCGAAGTCCGGACTCGCCTGATAGGGAGCGAGACCGATCGTCATCGTCGCTCCGGCAATGCCGGCCAGCGCACCCGAGATCGCCATCACGAGCGTATACAGGACGGCGACATTCATCCCGGCGTAGCGGCTCGCCGTGGGGTTCGCACCCGCCGCACGAAACTCGAACCCGAGGCTTGACCGATACAGGAGCCACTGCACGGCGAACACGGCAGCCACGGCGATGAGGAGTGCGATGGACACCCGATACTGGGATCCGAACAGTGCCGGGAGTCGCGCGGACTCCTGGACCGGAGCCGAGAGGGGGAGGTTCGAGCCCTCCGCCTGGAACACGGAGGTCTTGAGGATGTAGAGCGCGAAGAAGGCGGCGATGAAGTTCAGCATGATCGTCGTGATGACCTCATGGGCACCCGTCTCTGCCTTCAGGAGACCGGAGATCCCGCCCCAGATCGCCCCTCCCACGATGGCCGCGAGGATGGCCAGAGGGATGTGGAGGATCATCGGCAGGCTCACATGGATCCCCACCCACAGGGCGGCGAGCCCGCCCATGATCATCTGACCACGAGCCCCGATGTTGAAGAGACCTGCCTGGAAGCCGACTGCCACGGCCAACCCTGCGAGGATGAGCGGGGATGCAGTGAACAACGTCTCCGAGATCGCTCGCACGGACCCGAACGCCCCGATGAAGAGGGCCTTGTACGCCTGCCAGACCCCGGAGAACATGTCACCGATCGCGGCGAGGGGCTCACCCTCGGCAAGCCTCCGCCATGCGTCGACGTCGGTGAGCATGATGAAGACCGCGCCGACGACCAGCGCCAGTATCAGCGCCAGCGTGGGAAGGAGGAGGGACTTCGCGACCGACGTGCCGACCCCGGTCGTGCGTGCCATCCAGTTCGTGCGCTGGAAGTCATCGGGATCGGGGCCTCCGGCCGACCTGTTCTCGTGCTCGGTCCCGTTCGTCACGACCCTCCTCCCGATCCCAGCATGGCGAGGCCGAGCTCCGTCGGAGTTGCCTCGCCAGCCGCGAACTCCCCTGCGATCCTCCCCCGGTACATCACGAGGATCCGGTCGGAGAGGGCAAGGACCTCATCGAGCTCCGACGAGACGATGAGTACGGCGGCACCGCGATCCCTCTCCTCGACGATCCGGGCATGGATGTACTCGATCGACCCGACGTCGACACCGCGAGTTGGCTGCGATGCGATGACGAGGCTCACATCACGATCAAACTCGCGAGCGACAATGACCTTCTGCTGGTTGCCGCCCGACAGTGCCGACACGGCGACGTCCACGCTGGGCGTCCGCACGTCATATTGCTCGACGAGGCGCTCCGAGGCTGCACGAGCTGCCTTCCAGTCCATCTGGATCCCGCGAGTACGGGGGTGCGTAGTAGGAGTCGAGCACCATGTTCTCGGTGACCGTGAAGTCGAGGACGAGTCCGCTCTCCTGGCGGTCCTCGGGGACATGGGCGACACTCAGCTGGTGGACCTTGCGAGGACCGGCGGTCGTGATGTCGCGGCCATCCACGGCGACGGTGCCCTCGATCGAGGGCCGCAGACCCACGATGGTCTCGACCAGCTCGGTCTGGCCATTGCCCTGTACACCTGCGATGCCGACGATCTCGCCGGAACGCACGGAGAACGACACGCCGTCGACGGCACGGTGGTTCCTGTCATCGAGGACCGCCAGGTCTCGTACGGAGAGAACGATGTCCTTGGGCTCGGCGGCCGCCTTCGACACCACGAGCTCCACGGGCCTGCCGACCATCATCTCGGCAAGCATCTCCTCCGATGTCCGGTCGGGCTCGACCTCGCCGACCGTCTTGCCATCGCGCATGACCACGATTCGATCGGCGATCTCGAGCGCCTCCTTCAGTTTGTGACTGATGAAGATGACGCCCTTCCCGTCCTCCTTGAGCCCTCGGAGGATCCCGAAGAACCCTTCCACTTCCTGCGGGGTGAGCACGGACGTCGGCTCGTCGAAGATGACGTACTCGGCCTTGCGCAGCAGGACCTTGATGATCTCAACCCGCTGCTGGATGCCGACGGGGATGTCCTCGACCATCGCATCGGGATCGACGGCGAGGTCGTAGCGCTGGGAGAGCTCGACCACCAGCCGATCCGCCTCGCGCTTGTTGATCCATCCCGCCCCCCGAACCGGTTCGAGGCCGAGGATCACGTTCTCCGACACCGTGAACACAGGGATGAGCATGAAGTGCTGGTGCACCATCCCGATGCCGGCATCGATGGACGCCTTGGGGGAGCTGAACTCGAGGGGATTGCCGTCGATGACGACCTCTCCGCCATCCGGCGTGTACAGGCCGCTGAGGATGTTCATGAGGGTGCTCTTCCCTGCACCATTCTCACCCAGGAGGGCGACGATCTCCCCCCGACCGACGCTCAGGCTCACGTCGTCGTTGGCCAGGACTCCCGGGAACTGCTTCGTGATGTGACGCAATTCGAGCGACACCCAGGCGCTCCCTTCCTCCGACCGGCGTCCGTCACCCTGTCGCAACGACTATAGGCATGAGTGAGGGCCCCTGCTGATTCGCAGGGGCCCTCACCATCATGCGTTCGGTCGGCTGGCGTCAGCCACCCACCACGAACTTGTCCCACGTGATGACACCGTTCTTGACGTCATCGAGGATCTGCTCGACCTCGGCCTTGAGCTCGGCCGGAACACGCTCGTCCCAGGTGTGGAACTCCGACAGGCCGACGGCCTCGTTCTCGAGGTTGCCGACGCTGCTCCCGCCGGTCCAGTTGCCCGCCGCATGATCCTCGAGGGAGCGAGTCACCTGGATGGCGATGCCCTTCTCGATCGTGACGAGCCAAAGGTCCTGGAGTGCTTCTGGCATGGCGAAGAATGCGTCCGCATCCACGCCGATCATCGCGCCGTCGATGCCTCGGTCCTGGATCGCCGTGCCACACGGGTTGTTGATGGCACCGCCGACGGGGAGGATGATGTCGGCACCCTCGTCCAGCTGGCTCTCGCACGTCGCGCGAACGCTCGGGTCTGCCGGGTCGAAGACGCCGGTGAACACACCGTCCTGCGCCTCAACGCTCCAGCCGAGCACCTCGACGCTGGCGCCCTTCTGCTCGTTGTAGTACTCGACGCCCCTCGTGAACCCATCCATGAAGATGGCCACGGTTGGGATGTTGGCGCCACCGTAGGTGGCGACCGTGCCGGTCTGGGTCATGCCAGCCGCCAGGTAGCCGGCGGGGAAGGCAGCCTCGTCCGTCTGGTACTCGAGACCGCGAATGTTCGGAGCCTCCGAGAAGAAGTCGATGATCGTGAAGTTGACGTCCGGGTTCGCATCCGCGAACTCCTTGGTCGTACCGGCGAGCTTGAAGCCGCTGGTGATGATGTGCTCTGCACCCTGGGACAGGCACTGCTCCACGAATGGCTGGTAGTCAGCCTCGCTCTGGGATTCGAGGAGGATCGGTTCAGGCTGCACGAATCCCGCGTCGACCGCGTCCAGAACACCCTGCCATCCCGAAGCGTTGAAGCTCCGGTCGTCGACCCCCGCGTCGTCGGTGACGAAGCACGCCTTCACGGCCGTGACTTCGGCACCTGCCGCTGTGGTCGTGGTCTCTTCCGGCGCAGCCGTCGTCGTCGTCTCTGCGGCCGTCGTGGTGGTCTCTTCGGTCCCACCGGCCGTGGTCGTGGTGTCGTCGCTGTCGTCGCTGCTACATGCAGCAGCGATCAACGCCAGTGCGAGCACCATCGCGAGGATCACGCCCCGCGTCTTGAGCCCTGAGCGCATGAGTGCACCCTTTCGTTCGATCGTCGTAGTCGTGGCCCCCGGTCCAATGCGGCAGGGGCCTTGTGACGAAGTCTAGGCGACCACGAAACCGAAGCGCTGGCCACGGCGACACGCCGGAGGGAATTCGCGCAGTCGAATCGAGTCGCGTCGTGCATCCACCACGTGCTCCCCGGACCCGCGGCGAGTGTCAGTTCTCGGCGAGCTCGACCGGAGGCTTGTCCGGCATCTCGACGGACTCGAAGGCGAGGCTCTCGGGGTCGTCGGGATCGACGTTGACGAGGATCGTGCTACCCGCGGGGAACTCCTTGAAGAGCACCTTCTCCGACAGCGGATCCTCGAGCATGCGCTGGATGGCCCTGCGCAACGGCCTTGCCCCGAGCTGCGGGTCGTAGCCCTTCTTGCCGAGGAGCTGCTTCGCGTCGTCGGTCATCACGAGGTCGAGCGCCTGGCTCTCGAGCTGGTCGCGCACCCGCTTGAGCAGGAGGTCCACGATCTCTTTGACCTCGTCCATCGTGAGCTCGTGGAAGACGATGACCTCGTCGATGCGGTTGAGGAACTCCACGCGGAAGTGCGTCTTGAGCGCCTCCATCACCTTCTCGCGCATCTTGTCATAGTTGAGCTCGTCACTGGACTCGGCGAAGCCGACCTTCGTCTTGCGGAGGTCCGCCGTGCCGAGGTTCGACGTCATGATGATCACGGTGTTCTTGAAGTCGACCGTCCGGCCCTGGCTGTCGGTGAGCCTGCCGTCCTCGAGGATCTGGAGGAGGATGTTGAAGACATCCGGGTGCGCCTTCTCGATCTCGTCGAAGAGCACCACGGAGAACGGCTTGCGACGCACTGCCTCGGTCAGCTGGCCGCCCTCGTCGTACCCGACGTAGCCGGGTGGCGAGCCGACGAGCCTGCTGACCGCGTGCTTCTCCATGTACTCGGACATGTCGATCTGGATCAGCGCAGCCTCGTCACCGAAGAGGAACTCCGTGAGGGACTTGGCCGTCTCGGTCTTCCCGACACCCGACGGGCCGAGGAAGATGAACGAGCCCGATGGCCGCTTGGGATCCTTGAGGCCCGCCCTGGTGCGGCGGATGGCCTTCGACACGGCGGTGATGCCGTCGCTCTGGCCGATGATCCGCTTGTGGAGCTCGGCCTCCATGTTGAGGAGCTTCTCGGTCTCCTCCTCGGTGAGCCTGTGCACGGGGATGCCCGTCCACTGGGCCAGCACCTCGGCGATCTGCTCCTCGTCGATGGTGGCCTTGAAGTCCTGTCCACCGGACACGGCCTGCGCCTCCGCATCGGACCGCTGCTCCATGAGCTCGCGTTCGCGGTCGCGCAACTGCGCCGCACGCTCGTACTGCTGGGCGTTGATCGCCTCGCGCTTGTCGGTACGCAGCTTGCCGATCTGCTCGTCGATCTCCTTGACCTCGGCAGGGAGGTTCGAGCGACGCAGGCGCATGCGGCTGCCTGCCTCGTCGAGCAGGTCGATCGCCTTGTCCGGCAGGAAGCGGTCCGCGATGTAGCGGTCTGCGAGGTTGGCGGCATTCACGAGGGCCTGCTCGGTGAACTCCACCTTGTGGTGCTCCTCGTACGACTCGCGCAGCCCCTCGAGGATCTTGATCGTGTCGGCCACCGAGGGCTCGTCGACCTGGATGGGCTGGAACCGACGCTCGAGCGCGGAATCCTTCTCCAGGTACTTGCGATACTCCTCGAGCGTGGTGGCGCCGATCGTCTGGAGCTCTCCCCTCGCCAGCATCGGCTTGAGGATGCTGGCGGCATCGATGGCCCCCTCCGCGGCGCCCGCTCCGACGAGCGTGTGGATCTCGTCGATGAACAGGATGATGTCGCCCCGGGTGCGGATCTCCTTCAGCACCTTCTTCAGGCGCTCCTCGAAGTCGCCGCGGTACCGCGAGCCTGCGACGAGTGCGCCGAGGTCCAACGTGTAGATGTGCTTGTCCGTGAGCGTGTCGGGGACGGTGCCGTCGACGATCTGCTGGGCGAGGCCCTCGACGATGGCGGTCTTGCCGACACCGGGCTCACCGATGAGGACGGGGTTGTTCTTCGAGCGCCTCGACAGCACCTGCATGACGCGCTCGATCTCCTTGGCCCTGCCGATGACGGGGTCGAGGTGCTGCTCGCGCGCGAGCTGCGTGAGGTTGCGCCCGAACTGGTCCAGCACGGCCGAACCGGACGAGCTCCCCTCGCCCCTCGAGCTCGATGAACCCGACGATGACGACGAGCCGGACGAACCGCCCTCATCGCCCTGGACTCCGGACAGCAGCTGGATGACGGTCTGGCGAACCTTCGTGAGCTCGGCGCCGAGCTTCACGAGGACCTGGGCGGCGACGCCCTCACCCTCCCTGATCAGACCGAGGAGGATGTGCTCGGTGCCGATGTAGTTGTGGCCGAGCTGGAGCGCCTCGCGGAGGGAGAGCTCGAGCACCTTCTTGGCGCGGGGGGTGAAGGGGATGTGGCCTGACGGTGCCTGGGATCCCTGGCCGATGATCTCGACGACCTGGCTGCGGACGGACTCGAGGTCGATGCCGAGGCTCTCGAGTGCGCGGGCAGCGACGCCCTCGCCCTCGTGGATCAGCCCGAGGAGGATGTGCTCGGTGCCGATGTAGTTGTGGTTGAGGAGGCGAGCCTCCTCCTGGGCGAGAACGACGACTCTGCGGGCCCTATCTGTGAAACGTTCGAACAACGTCCGTCACCCCTCATATACATCTATGGCGCTCCGTCTCCGGTGCGCCTCGCGGAGTATAGGTGGACCTCCCGAGTACCCCCGGGAGTTCCGACACTAGCCCGCGCGGCCGGTTCGCTATCGGAAACCTGCGCGGTACCATCACCATTCCTTCGTTGGAGCGCACGGCCGTGGATCAACCCATCTTCCAGGATCTCGTTCCGATCCCCCGCGTCTGGGATCGGATGGACGCCGTGGAGCGTCGTCTGGCCGAGGTGACCGTCGCCGAGACCGACTTCCTCACGCGGATCGCGCAGCATCTGCTCTCTGCGGGGGGGAAGCGCTACCGCCCGCTCCTCGCACAGGTGGCGGCGGAACTCGGCGCGAATGCGGGTGCGGAGCCGGTGGAGGCGGGGGTCGCCGTGGAGCTGGTCCACCTCGGATCCCTGTACCACGACGACGTGATCGACGAAGCCGACTCACGACGCGGGCAGACCAGCGTGAACACGAACTGGGACAACACCGTCGCGATCCTCGCGGGGGATTTCCTCCTTGCGAGGGCGTCCGAGGTGGCGGCACCACTCGGTGAGGAGGCCGTCGCCCTGATCGCCCGCACCTATGCGACGCTGTGTGAGGGCCAGGTCAGGGAACTCGTCTGGTCCGACGACCTCACCCACGGCCCCGAGGGCTACTACCAGGTCATCGGCGGCAAGACCGCCTCGCTGATCCGCACCTCGGCACGGCTCGGTGCCATGACCGCGGGTGCGGACGACGACACGATCGAGGCGATCAGCGAGTGGGCATGGGAGATGGGCATGGTCTTCCAGATCACCGACGATGTCCTCGACCTCATCGCTGACGAGACGTTCCTCGGCAAACCCGCGGGCTCGGACATCAGGGAGGGCACCTTCACCCTCCCCGTCCTCCTCGCAGCCGACGGACCCGACGGCGCGACGGTGCGGCGCCTCCTCGCCGCCCGCCGGCCCTACGACGACGACACGGTCGCCCGGGTGATCGAGATCACCGTCGCCGGCGGATGGGTCGACGCCGCCCTCGACGAGGCGGTGGAGCGCATCCGGGTGGCGGAGAAGGCCGCCGACCGCATACCGAACAACCCACTCACCGACATCCTCCACGATCTGGACCAGTACCTGCTCGACAGGGTCGAGTCGGCGCGGACCTGACCGGTGCGCCCACCGCTCCCGTTCGAGGGGCGCCCCCTGCGCCTGACGGCGATCGTCACGATCGCCGTGATCGCCCTCACCGCTGGTGCGTGTACGGGGGACACGACCGACACGTCCACGTCGGCCGCTCCCGACCCGCCCTCCACGACCGTCCCTGCGCCGGTTCCGCCGACGGGCACGCCCCTCCTCCCTCCGGAGGTGGGTGCCGCCGAGGACGTCGCCACGGCGGCCCTCGGTGCACCGGACGGATGGTCGGAGGTCGATGAGCGCGACCTGTTCGAGGACGATGCGATCGTCGCGATCGGCCTGTGGCTGCCAGACGGCCTCGTCGCAGGCTCGTCCAGCACCGTCTATCGGCAGGGTGACGATCGGGTCGTGGTCGTCTCGGTGGTCCCGACGATGTCGTGGCGGGGCGACCCCGGACTCGTTCCCGCGCTCGCCGCGCTGGAGGGGTCGGAGGGTGATCCGGGCGTCGACGGAACCGTGTTCACGGTGACGACCGAGGCGGGACTGCCCGTCGCCGTGTGGTCGACGGGCGACGGGTTCCTCGTGGCGTCGTCACTCGACGAGGAGGCAGCTGTCCGATACCTCGAGGCGCGGGACGCCGACCGGCGACCCCTGGAGGTGTGGGCAGCGGGCACCTGCCTCTACCTCGCCGACGACGGCGGACTCCCGTGGGCGCCCATCGCAATCGAGGTGGCGGTCCCGTGCGACGGCCCACACAACGCCGAGGTGCTCGAATCCGTCCAGGAGGCGCTCACCTCCGATGCCTACGACGAGGACGAGATCTCCTACCAGCGGAACTACGAATGCGACAAGGCGTATGAGCGGGCGATCGGCCCCCAGCGGGATCGCACGCCCACCCTGATCACCTACATGCCCGACGAGGACGAGTTCGACCGCGGCGACCGCTACCTCGCGTGTGTCGTGCAGATCGAGACGAACGAGGGCACGGAGATCTTCTCCGGTCCCCTCGCCGATCGCACCGACCTCGTATGGGAGCCCGAGGTGTCGGAGTGCTTCTCGCCCACCCTGGCCCCCGAGGGCACGGCATGCTCGGACCCGCACGCCTACCAGTACCTGGGGATGGTGACCGTCGACGTCGACACCTGGCCGGCATCACCGACGCGGGCCTTCGCCGACGCCTGTCGACCCCTGATCGAGGGCCTCGAGCCCGGCCCCGCCGAACTCGATGTCTTCCCGACGGGCCTCTACCCGTATGCCTTCGAACGGGGTGACCGCACCGTGCGGTGCATGGCGTTCGCCCGCACCGACGACGGGATCGCGAACGTGATCGGCGGGTTCGACGAGGAGTGGCGCATCATCGGCACGGGCGGGATCCCCGCATAGGGGCGGGGCGCCGCCGCGGGTCGCCCGGCCTCACTCGGGACGCATCGTGGGGAACAGGATGACTTCCCTGATGTGATGATGGTCGGTGAGGAGCATGACGAGCCGGTCGACGCCGATGCCGAGTCCTCCCGTCGGGGGCAAGCCGTATTCGAGCGCCCGGATGTAGTCGTCATCGATGGGATGGGCCTCGTCGTCTCCGCGGTGCCGCTTGGCGGCCTGCGACTCGAACCTGGCGCGCTGGTCGAAGGGGTCGTTCAGCTCGCTGAAGGCATTGGCATACTCGGATCCCGCGATGAACAGCTCGAACCGCTCCGTGACGTGCGGCTTGGATCTGTGCCGGCGCGACAGGGGTGAGATCTCGATCGGGTGCTCGGTCACGAACACCGGGTCCCACAGCGTGGGCTCGACGGCCTCGTCGAAGATCGCCTCGACGAGCTTCCCCGCTCCCCAGTGGTCCTCTGGCTCGATGCCGAGCCCACGGGCGACTTCGACGAGCTCGTCACGCTCGCTGTCGTAGTCGAGGTCGGTGCCGGTCGCCTCCCGCACGAGGTCGAGCATCGTCGCCCTCCGGTAGGGGCCTGCGAGGTCGAGCGACCGGCCCTGGTAGGTGATCGCCGTCGAACCGGTGGCGGCGATCGCACACGCCGCGACCACCTCCTCGACGAGCACCATGATGTCCTCGTAGTCCGCGAAGGCCTCGTACGACTCGAGCATGGTGAACTCGGGATTGTGGGATGCGTCGATGCCCTCGTTGCGGAAGATGCGCCCGATCTCGAACACCTTCTCGAGGCCACCCACGATGAGCCGCTTGAGGTACAGCTCGGTGGCGATGCGCAGATGCACGTCGAGGTCGAGCGCGTGGTGGTGGGTGGCGAACGGCCTCGCCGTCGCCCCTGTGGCCTCGGGGAGGAGGACAGGCGTCTCCACCTCGATGTAGCCGCGCCCCTCGAACTGGCGTCGCAGCTCGGACACCACCTTGGCACGGGTGATCGCCGTCGCCCTCGCGTCCGGGTTCGCGAACAGGTCGACGTACCTTCGCCTGGAGCGCTCCTCGACGTCCCGCAGCCCGTGCCACTTGTCGGGCAGGGGTCGGAGGCTCTTCTGGATGAGATCGAACGTGTGGACGCGGACGGACAGCTCCCCCCGCCTCGTCGTGATCACCTCTCCCGACGCACCCACCCAGTCACCGGCGTCGAGATCAACGAACGCAGCGAAACCGTCGTCACCGACCACCGATCGGTCGACGAACAACTGAATGGTGCCGCTGCCGTCCTGGAGCACGCCGAAGGCCAACTTGCCCATCTCCCTCGTGTTCATCAGCCTGCCGGCGACGACCACGTGGTCGCCTGTCGATGCTCCCGGCTCGAGGTCTCCGTAGGCGTCGTGGAGCTCCTGCGCCGTGTGGGACCGGCGGTACGAGTAGGGGAAGCCGCCCTCCTCGATCGCCTTGCGGTACTTGGCGAGCCTGGCCCTGGTCAGCGCATGCGCCTCCAGCTCCGCCATGTCGTCGACGGGCCGATCCTCGTCGGGTCGATCGTCGTCGGATCCCGTGGTCACGTCGTCGATGTGGTCGGTCATTCGTGGTCCTGGTTCAAGGCGTAGATGATGCGGAGCCCTTCCAGGGTGAGGTAGGGGTCGACGGTGTCGACGCTCTCGCAGTGGGGCACGATGGTAGGGGCGAGCCCTCCGGTCGCCACCCTCGTCACGGGTGTGCCGAGCTCGCGGGCGATGCGTTCCATGATGCCGTCGACCATCCCGGCGTGGCCGTAGAGGGCCCCTGACTGGATCGCCTCGACCGTCCCCTTCCCGATCACCGAACGAGGTGGCGTGAACTCCACCCTCCGCAGCGCCGCCGTCCCCGACACGAGCGCATTGGTCGAGATCTCGAGGCCCGGTGCGATGGCGCCACCGAGGTAGGCGCCGGTCGGCCCGACCACGTCGAAGTTCGTCGAGGTCCCGAAGTCGACGACGACCACGGGGATCTCGTACCTGGCCTTCGCTGCGACCGAGTTGACGATCCGGTCCGCACCGACCTCCCTCGGGTTGTCGATCTCGATCGACAGGCCCGTACGGACACCGGGCTCGACCACGACCACGTTCCCCGACACGACGTGGGGGGCGACACGCCGAATCGTCGCCGTCATCGAGGGAACGACGCTCGACACGCACACGCCCCCGATGTCGCTCTGGGCGAAGCCATCCGCGCCGAGGATGCCGCTGAGCTGCCACCGGATCTCGTCGAAGGTGGCGTCCGCCTCGGTCGAGACGCGCCAGTGGCCGATCAGGTCGTCGCCGTCGAACATGCCGAGAGCGATCTGCGTGTTGCCGACGTCGATCGTGAGCAGCATCAGGTTCCTCCGTACAGGATGCTCGATGATGGCAGGACCTCGCCCCTGTCGACGTCCCCATCGGTGATGGTGAGCGAGTCGATGAGCCGCACCCCGTCGACGACGGCCGCCACCGCGATGAACTGGTGGCCTCCGAGGGTGCTGACCGGCTCCGCCGAAGATGCGTCGGCGAGTGCGACGTACTCGATCCGGACGAGTGGCTCGGCCTCCATGGGCGTGCGCACCGCGTCGACGATGGCCGTGACGTCCGACGCGCCGCGATCGATCAGATCTGCCGCCGCCATGAGCCCTTTCGAAAGCGTTCCCGCCGCTCGTCGCGCATGGTGCGAGAGCCGCACGTTGCGGCTGGAGAGGGCGAGGCCGTCCGACTCCCTCACCACCGGGATACCCCTCACCTCGATCGGGAACGAGAGGTCACGAACCAGCGTGGAGATGACAGCGAGCTGCTGGGCGTCCTTCCGGCCGAAGTACGCGGAGTCCGGCGCCAACCCGGCGAACAGCTTGGTGACCACGGTGGCGACGCCTGCGAAGTGCCCGGGGCGATGGATCCCCTCCATCGCGTCCGACACGTCCTCGACGATCACCATCGTCCTGCTGCCCGTCGGGTACATGTACGCCACCGACGGTGCCACGACCACATCGACCCCCGCGGCCTCTGCCAGGGCCGCGTCGCGGTCGAGATCCCTGGGATAGGACTCGAGGTCCCGTGCCTCGCCGAATTGGAGCGGGTTGACGAACACGGTGACGATCGTCGAGTCGTTCTCCGACGCCGCAGCGCCCACGAGCCGCAGATGGCCCTCGTGGAGGTATCCCATGGTCGGGACGAGCCCCACGCGTCCCGACACGAGGCCCCTCGCCTCCTCGAACGTCGTGCAGACGTTCATCCGATCACCTTCCGGACCTCGTCGGTCGCGGAGGCGAAGCGGGCGGTGGCCCTCGCCATGTCGACGAACGTCTCCGCTACGTCCTCGATGCGTGCCACGGCGTCGAGTTGCGCCCGCACAGTGGCGGTATCACCTCGGGCGATCGGCCCCGTGAGGGCGGAGGCGGGGCCGAGGGCGAACGCGTTCGCGACGACGGCGTCGACGAGGGGCCGTGCCGCAGCGAATGGGACGCCCGCCTCGGCGAAGAGGCGCGCCGCCACCCCGAGCGCCGCCACCGTGAAGTTCGCCGCCGCCGCAGCAGCGGCGTGGTAGGTGGGCTTCACGGCGTCATCGAGGTCGAACGGCACACACCCCAGCGACCGCGCGAGGTCGTGAAGGGTCGCCCGAAGGGGCTCATCCGCCGTGACGGCGATCCACGCACCGGGGAGCCGGTCGGCCCCGGTGACGGGGTCAGGGAGCGTCTGGAGGGGATGGAACGATCCGACCGGGGCGCCCGCGGTCGCAAGCACACCGAGGGCATCGACGGGCACCGCTCCGGACATGTGCACGGTCGGGACCGCAGGTCGGTCGACGAGGGATCCCGCGACCTCGCCGATCACACCGTCGGACACAGCGATGACGCGGAGGTCCGGGGGTCCCCCCGTGACCCCGACGAGGCCCTGCAGCACCTCCACCGACGCGGGATCCCTGCTCTCGATCGAGGTGATGGCGTGTCCGGCCCTCGTCGCGGCGATCGCGAGCGCCCCTCCGGCGCGTCCCGCCCCGTGCAGTTCGATCAGCATCGGCTCCGATCCTTTCCCGTGACGTCGGCCAGGTCGTTGGGTATCGGTCCGCCGACAAGGCTAGATCCCCCGGCGTCGACTCACCGTCGGACGAGGTTCAGCGAGTGCCCGATGGCCGCGTACCGCCCATCTGCGCCCCAGACCCTCACCGTCCCCGCGGTCGTCTTGTCGGTCAGGTGATCGATCGACGCCTCCGCGACAAACCATGCCTCGTTGGAGAGGTCGGCGAAGCGTGCCACGAGCTCGATCGTGGGTGTCGCGATCGGAGGGCCGTTCGGGAGCAGCCCGAGCCGCTGCATCGTCGCAGGCCAGATCAGCGCGTCGATCGGC
The DNA here is from genome assembly GCA_963792405.1 of uncultured Acidimicrobiia bacterium. Classification (GTDB taxonomy): domain Bacteria; phylum Actinomycetota; class Acidimicrobiia; order Spongiisociales; family UBA5794; genus SZUA-442. The sequence goes on along the minus strand of CAWBVU010000006.1, from coordinate 185,358 downwards.
ATGACGATGCTGGCGGCGTGCAGGTACGGGTCGTCGCTGCCGTAGACGACGTTCGGACACCAGGCCCTCACCACGTGCTCGGACCCATCGACGAGGTCGGGCACGTCCCATCGCTCCAACGGCTTCCACGAGTGGGCCGACGTGCCGAGCACTCGGCCGGTCGCCTCGATGAGCAAGGGCACGGGAACGCATTCGGAGAGGTGGCGCACCGCCGGCAGTGGGGGGCCCGACGGGGTCGAGGCGAGAGCCGCGACCACGCCCACGGTGCACGCCCCTGCCTCGACGCCGTCCACGGCGACGATCACCGTGCAGTCCGACGTCCTGGCGCTCGAGCGATCGAGGGCGACCTCGATGGTCAGCTCCGCTCCGGCAGGGACGCCCCTGAGGTACCGATAGGTCAGGTGGGACGGCACTCTCCCGGGCACCGTTCCCTTGACCGCCTCGAGCGCCACCGCGGCGAGATAGCCACCGAAGGCGTCACCACTCGTGTTCGCCCAATCCGGGTGGGCGATCGTCGAGAACCGCCCGGGCCCGGAGGGGTCGAGGGAGACGGCGTCCGCGAGCCCAACCAGCCATCGGGTCCCGTCCGGATGCAGGGGCCCGGTGACACGGACGAGGCCCGGGGCCCCACCGGGTGAGAGGGATGAGGCGAACGGCCCGTCATCGTCGCCGACGGAGGGGGCGACGTCGGCCAGCGGTGCGAGCACGAACGGCCGACTGCGGATCTCCGGATGGGGGACGCGGAGCCCCGGCTCGTCGATACGCTCGCCCCGGTACCAGAGGAGGTCGAGATCGAGCGTGCGCGGCCCCCAACGCTCGGTACGAACACGGCCCCGCTCCGACTCGATGCCCAGCAGGGCCCCGAGGAGGGCACCGGGTGCGAGGGCGGAGTCGATACCGACCACGGCGTTGAGGTAGGGACCCTGTCCCATCGGGCCACCGACGGGCTCCGTCTCGTAGATCGGCGATCCGTTCACGACGGTGCCGATGGTGGCGAGCCGCCCGAGCGCATGGTCGAGGTGGGACCGGCGGTCGCCGAGGTTCGAGCCGAGGGCGACGTACGCGGTCGCCATCGATCAGCGTGCGGGGATGAGGCGCCGGCCCTCCGGCCCGATCGCACGTCCGAGGATCCTCTGGATCACGTCGGTTGCGACGATCGGGTCATCGAGCATGCCGGAGTGGATGAGGTATCCCGCGAGCAGGCCGCCGAGTGTGTCGTCGATCGTGTCGCGATGGACCAGCACGACGGCGCCCGGAGGGGCGAGCGCCTCGGCGATGATGTCGAACACGGCGATCGCCTCCTCGGGCTCGATGTCGACGTCGGCGTCAGCGGAGAGGAATCGCAGGCCCGCGCCTTCGTATGCCATCGAGTTCTGATTGGCGCCGAGGAGGCTCACGATGGTGTCGATGCCGTGATCCTGGAGCCAGACGATCTCCTCCTCGCGCCGAACCTTGCGATGCTGGAAGCCGTAGCCACCCACGCGCTCGGATACGGCAAGGCGACCTTTGATCACCCACCGAAATCCCCTCGGCTCAAGTCCCGTTGGTCGCTTCGTCATGGCTCGTCGTTCGCACCATAGCCTTGGCCGCAAGCGCTACATCGACGCAGAGGGGCACATTGTGCACGCGGAGGATCGATGCCCCCCGCAGCACCGCGGCGGCGACCGTGGCAGCCGTGGCGGCGTCACGCTCATCGGGCCTCGTGGGGCCGCGTACGGGTTCGAGGATGGTGCCGAGGAAGCCTTTCCGGCTCGTCCCGACGAGGACGGGATAGCCGAGGTGCGTGAAGGCGTCGAGGTGCCGCAGGAGCTCGAGGTTGTGCTCGAAGGTCTTCCCGAATCCGATGCCGGGGTCGATCGCGAGGGACTCGATGCGGATGCCGCCCGCAATGGCGCGGAGGCACTGGCCTGCGAGGAAGCCCCGCACGTCGGCCACGACGTCGTCGTAGGTCGGATCATCCTGCATCGTCGCGGGGACGCCCTGCATGTGCATGATCACCGCACCGACCCCGGTGCCGGCACAGACCTCGATCATGGCGGGCGACGTCAGTCCCGTGACGTCGTTGACGATGACGGCTCCCGCATCGACCGCGGCGAGGGCGACATCCGGCTTCGAGGTGTCGACGGACACGGCGACACCCTCGTCGGCGAGCAACGACACCACAGGGAGGATCCTGGCGAGTTCCTCGGCGGCATCGACCGGTGTGGCCCGTGGCCTCGTCGACTCACCACCGACGTCGATGATCGCCGCACCTGCAGCGACCATCGCGAGGCCGGCCTCCACCGACGCATACGGATCGGTGTGGACGCCGCCATCGGAGAACGAGTCCGGGGTGACGTTGAGGATCCCCATGACGAGGGGCGTGCCCAGGGGGAGCTCACGATCCCGCACCCGCCAGACGGCGCGATCGAGCAGGTCAGGACACTCCGTCGGTGCGGGCGGCGGCATAGGTCGACTGGGCCTGACCGAGCGAGTCCGGGGCCTTCAACCTGATCGTGCCGTCCTCGGCGTGTTCCCACTTCGGGACGTCGTGGAAGATCGCCGCGACATCGTCTGCGCCGAGCGTCTCGTTCTCGACGAGTGCCTGTGCGATGCGGTGCAAGGCCGCCTCGTGGGTCGTGAGGATCGTCCGCGCCTCGTCGTGGGCCTGGGTGATGAGGAACCTGACCTCCTCGTCGACGGCGGCGGCGACCTCATTCGACAGGTCGCGGTTCTTCGAGTAGTCCCTGCCGAGGAAGACCTCCCCTTCGGGCGTGCCGTACCTGAGCGGGCCGAGCTTGTCGGACATGCCGTACTCCATGACCATCTTCCGCGCGAGCGACGTGGCCTTCTCGATGTCGTTCGAGGCGCCGGTCGTCGGATCGATGAAGATGATCTCCTCTGCCGTGCGCCCACCGAGGAGCATGGCGAGCTGGTCGATCATCTCGGAGCGTCGCACGTAGTACTTGTCCTCGAGGGGGAGCGCCATCGTGTAGCCGCCGGCCCTGCCCCTCGGGATGATCGTGACCTTGTGGATCGGGTCGGCATTGGGGAGTGCATAGCCGACGAGGGCGTGCCCACCTTCGTGGTACGCCGTGATCTTCTTCTCGTGCTCGGACATGATGCGGCTGCGCCGCTCCGGCCCTGCGATCACGCGTTCGATCGCTTCCTCGAGCGTCGCCATCGTGATGGCGTCGTCACCCCTGCGTGCGGCGAGCAGCGCAGCCTCGTTGATGAGGTTGGCGAGGTCGGCGCCGGTGAAGCCCGGCGTCTGGCGCGCGAGGATGCCGAGCTCGACCTCCGGGGCGAGGGGCTTCCCCTTCGCGTGGACCTCGAGGATGGCCCTGCGCCCTGTGAGGTCGGGGCGGTCGACGACGATCTGGCGATCGAAGCGCCCGGGTCGCAGCAGGGCGGGGTCGAGGATGTCGGGCCGGTTGGTGGAGGCGATGACGATGACACCCGACTTCACGTCGAAACCATCGAGCTCCACGAGGAGTTGGTTCAGCGTCTGCTCGCGCTCGTCGTGGCCGCCGCCGAGGCCCGCACCTCGGTGCCGGCCGACGGCGTCGATCTCATCGATGAAGACGATCGACGGGGCGTTCTGCTTCGCCTGGTCGAACAGGTCGCGCACCCGGGAGGCGCCGACCCCGACGAACATCTCGACGAAGTCCGAACCGGAGATCGAGAAGAACGGGACTCCTGCCTCACCTGCGACGGCCCGTGCGAGCAGCGTCTTGCCGGTTCCCGGGGGGCCGTAGAGCAGGACGCCCTTGGGGATCTTCGCCCCCATCGCGCGGAACTTCTGCGGATGGGCGAGGAACTCCTTGATCTCCTCGAGCTCCTCGACGGCCTCGTCCGCGCCTGCGACGTCGGTGAACAGCACCTTCGGCGCATCCTTGGACACCTGCTTCGCCTTCGACTTGCCGAACTGCATGACGCGATTCCCACCGCCCTGCATCTGCATGATGATGAAGATGAAGAGGCCGAAGATCAGCAGGTACGGGAGGATCGCCGTGAGGAACCACTCGAAGAGGGTCGGGTTCTCACCATCGACGGAGAACTCGATACCCGCCTCCTGGAGTTCGTTGGTGAGCGTCTCGGCGTAGTCGCCGGGGTAGGTGACGATGAAGTCGGTGGTCTCCGCTCCCTCGCGGATCGTGCCGGTGAGTTCGTTCGAGCGGTCGCGCATCACGACGCCGTCCTCCACGTCGCCACGTGCGAGGGCGGTCTCGAACTCGGTGAGGCTCAGTTCCGTGGGCTTGGTGGCCTGGTTGAAGACGATCTGGAAGCCCATCACCACGATGAAGATCACGGCGAGGTACACGAGGATGGTTCTCGCGGTCCTGTTCACGGTGCTCCTCTGGTCGTCCCACGGCCCCTACCGGACACGTCGGAGGGGGTTCGGCCAATGGTACGGCGTGGCTTCGTCAAAGTTGCCGGACGTTCGCGATCAATCGAGCGACTCGACCTCGGCGACGTACGGCAGGTTCCGGTACTTGCCCTCGTAGTCGAGACCGTAGCCGATGACGAAGGCAGGCGGAATGTGGAACCCCTCGTAGCGCACATCGAGGGGTGGGCGATCGATGCCGTCCTTCATCAGCAGCGCCGCGATCGCGAGGCTCGCCGGCTTGCGCACCTGGAGGTTCTTGAGCAGGTAGTGCAGGGTGAGCCCCGTGTCGACGATGTCCTCCACGATCAGGACGTGGCGTCCCGCGATCTCCTGGTCGAGGTCCTTGAGGATGCGTACGACGCCGGAGCTCTTGGTCGCGGACCCGTACGACGACACGGCCATGAAGTCGAACTCAACGGGGATGTGGATGTGCCTCGCGAGATCCGCCATCACGACGAAGGCTCCCTTGAGGATCCCGACGAGGAGCAGCTCCTGGCCCCTGTAGTCCTCGGTGATCCGGGCACCCATCTCTTCGAGTTTGGCGTCGATCTCCTCCGCCGAGACGACCACTCTGCCGATCTTCACGTGTCCACTTCCCGCTCGACGACGACGACGTCGGCGCCCCGGCGTGGGCGTGCCCACGACGCGGTGCGTACCCCGACGACCGCGACAATCTTGGCACCATCCGTGACGACGAGCGAAACCGGGCGCCGCGGGGCGGCGGTCCCGTGGGCGCGGAGGAGTTCGGCGACGGGTGTCGTCCCGATGCCGATGTCGATCCTGTCACCGGGCTCGACGGCCCTCACGACGAGTCGATCGGCGACGGCCGCGGCGTCCACCACGGTGAAGCGGCCTCCCGCGAGGAGCCGGTCGGCGGCCTCCATGCGGTGGACCGCATAGGTGTCGCCGCCGGACGCGAACCTGCTCGGCCTGCCCTCGGAAGGGGGCTCGACCTCGATCGGGTGGGGCACCGGCCTCGGCGGCCCGACGACGACATGGGGGCCCTCGCGCACGGCGAGAAGCCCCGACGACAGCTGCGACGTCCGGCCGGTCGACGCAGTGCGCAGGACGTCCTCGACGTCGCTGGACGTGCCCGGGTACCCGTCCTCGTTCGTCATGCGCAACGCTCTCCGGCACACCCTGGCAGCCACGGCCCTCGGGAGCGTCGCGACGACGGCCGCAGGGATCAGCACCCTCCCACCGTCCCTGGGGATCGTGACCCACGCGGCCGCGTCCTCGATGGCGACGGCGTCGCCTGCGATGAGCTCCGCGGACCGTGCGAATCCCGGGACCGCGGCCGACCCGAGGTGCCGCTCGACGGTGGGCATGACGTCGTGACGCACCCGCGAGCGCGTGAACCGCGGATCCTCGTTCGAGGGATCGTCCGCATACGGCAGGTCCAACCCATCGGCGATCCGGCGCAGCTCGGCCCGCCGGAATCGCAGGAGTGGCCTTCGCCACCGGCCCCGCTCGCGGGGGATGCCGGCGAGGCCGGTAGCGCCCGCGCCCGAGGCCAGGCGCATGAGGACGGTCTCGGCCTGATCGTCCATGGTGTGCGCCGTCATGGCGACGTCGACCGAGGCGAGCGCGTCCTCCATCGCGCCATATCGAGCGAGTCTGGCCCGAGCCTCGAGATCGGGGCCGTCAGCGACGGCCGCGTCGAGCGTGACGAGCGCGACGCCCACCGTATCGGTCAGGCGCCGCACGGCCGACTCGAGCAGGTCGCCCTGCGGCAGATGATGGCGGACGAAGACCGCTCGGAGGCTTCGGATCGAAGGCGCCTGCGCCGCGGCCGCGAGCAGGACCGCCGAGTCCGCGCCACCACCCACGGCCACGATGACAGCTCCGGCGCCCCCCACTGTCTCCTCGACCGCGTCGACGACGGCGGACAGGCCGTCGTCATCGGTGGTCGTCACCCCGCCATCCGGTCCAGCCATGCCCTCGGGTCCTCGATCTCGGGCAAAGTGGGCAGGGACTCGGGGGACTCCCACGCCATCGCGAGGGCATCCCATGAGGCATGGGCCTCGACGCCTCGGATGAAGGCGGCACCGAGATCGTATTGGCGCAGCTTCATCTCCATGCCGATGAGCCTCATCAGTGCGGCCTGCCTCGGATCATTGCGGCGCGCCGTGAGGACCCTCGACATGCGGGCGACCTCGGGGATCTCGGCCGCACCGATGCGGTCCATCACGACATGGCCGTGACCCTCGAGCAGCGACATCAGGGCCTGGACGCGGTCGAGCACCTCTCGCTGTCCGTGGCTCGCGAGCAGGCCGAGCAGACCGGTCTCGTCGATCGGGCTCTCGCCGCGATCACGTGCGGCGATCACGTCGGATGCGATCCTCGCCATCCGCCCCCGCTCCTTGGCTCCGGAGCCGACCAGCTCGTCGACGAGCGAGAGGAAGTAGCCCCGCATCCAGGGGACGCCGGTGAACTGGGCGCGGTGGGCGCTCTCGTGGAGGGCGACCCAGAAGCGGAAGTGTGATGGGCGGAACTCGTGCTGGCGCTCCATGGCCAGCACGTTGGCCCCGACGAAGAAGACCGAATCGCCGACCTCGCCGTCCCCCGTCGGGAGGACGAGCTCGTACTGGCCGAGGACGCGTCGCGAGAGGAAGCCGAGGACGGCGCCCATTTCGGCGCTCATGAACCGGGAGCCCCATCCCCGCCCATCGTCATCGGGGACGCTACCGCCGCCGGATTCCTCGATGGCGTCCCGGAGCGGGGCGAGGAGGGCGGTGAAGGCACGGATGTTGGTCGCCACCCACTCGTCGCGGCTCACGACGCCGACGTCGGGGGCGCCGGGGAGATCGAGGCCGGTCTCGTGCGAGACGAGGTCCGAGGCCCGTGCCACCAGGCCCGGCGCCATGATCTCGTAGCGTCGCTCGTGATAGGTGCCGGCGAGGGGGTACGCACCGGAGAACCTGCGGGCGACCGACGTGGTCGTCTCCCAGTCGATTCCTCTCATGGCGCCAGCCTACGGCGTCGGGGACGAGCGGCGTGCGTCGTGGAGGTCAGGTGTCCGACACCACGGCGTAGCGGTTGCGGATGAAGTGGAAGTAGCCCCAGACGATGCCGATGATGAGGAGGATCGTGGCCACGACGATCGTCGGATAGATGAACCGCGACGTCCACGGCTGCTCCAGCTCCTCCTCCAGGCTGTCGACCGGGATGACCACGGCAGGTTCGTCACCGCCGACGAACGTCGGCTCGGTCGCCACGGTTGTCTCGGTCGTGCCGGGATCCGTCTCCGTCTCGGACTCGGTGGCCATCGCGGGCATCGCGAGGGCCATGAGTGCCACGGCTACGGCGAGGACGGCGGCGAGGACGGCGGCGGGGCGGCGGAGCGAGTGCATGGACGCCAGAATAGGACGTTCGGCTGCCAGAGGCATCCACCGATCGAGTCGAGCGAGACGGCGGGCGCACGCGCCACGGGCGCCGGGTCCGTTTCCGGAGGGCGCCCGTGGTGGGAATGGGGACGGGTCGACGGTGCGAGTGCGCCGATCAGTCCTCCGACTTGGCGATGCGGCCGCGCAGGCGCGGGTACTTGGTGGGGGCGTGGGCGTAGCAGAACTCCCTGCGGTTGTACTGCGAGAGCTTGGTGGCGCAGCCCTTCTGCGCACACGTGCGCTGGCCCGAATAGGTCTTGGGGGCCCGGGTCTCCCCGGTGAATTTCCTGCCCTTGAGTGCGGTGTCTTGCATGCTGACCCTCCGTTGGGTTCCTACCAGGGACTCGGGGCGTCAGCAGCCAGAGCCCCCCGGTGAGCGTTCTTGCTCTATCAACGCTCGAAGGTGGTCGAATAGTTCCGCGGGTGGCTGGGATTTCCCTGCAGCGGCGATCTTCGCCTTGAGCCTGCGCTCGAACTCGTATGCATCGGTGCATCGATTGCACATCTTGAGGTGCAGCGTGATCCGGGCGCGCCGGGTCACGGTCATCTCCTCGTCGATGTACTGATAGACGTACTCGACTGCGTGTTCGCAACCGCTCATTCGGTCGGCTCCACCAATCCGTGCTCGACTGCCAGGTTCCACAACTTCCGCTGGAGCGCTTTTCTTCCCCGGTGCAGGCGCGACATCACCGTGCCGATCGGCACGTCGAGGATCTCGGCGATCTCCTTGTACGAGAACCCGTCCACGTCGGCGTAGAGCACCGGCAGGCGGAAGTTCTCGGGCAGCGACTCGATGGCGGCGATGATGTCGCCGTCCACGAACATGTCGAGCGCCTCGTTCTCGGCGCTCTCGCGTGCCCCCGAGTGCTCCCCGAGCCTTCGGAACAGGTACATGTCCTGCAGTTCGCCGAGCTCCACCTCGTTCGGCCTTCGCTGCTCCCTGCGATACGAGTTGATGTACGTGTTGGTCAGGATGCGGTACAGCCAGGCCTTGAGGTTCGTGCCCTCCTCGAACGAGTCGTAGGCGCGATAGGCCTTGAGGAACGTTTCCTGCACGACGTCCTCCGCGTCGGCGGGGTTCCTCGTCATCCGCAGCGCAGCGGAGTAGAGCTGGGGCGCGTACTCCATGGCGTCGCGCTCGAAGTTCGCCTGATCGGCCATGGGTGGCAGGGTAACGAGGGCGGGGGACGTGGTCGGTCCCGTCCACGGCACCGGCGTCGCCTCTCCGAGCCGGCTGGCGAATTGTGTCACATCCCCCCGATACGGTGTCCCCATGACGGCGAACGAGATCTTCACGTCGCTCTTCTGGCTGGTCGTGATCGGCTATCTGGCCTACCTCGGCTGGTTCACCGTCGAGGCCGTCCGCTGCGCCCGCCGGCGCCGCGGAGACGTCTGGCGTGCCCGTACCGGCCGCCGCCCCACGGCGGAGCCGCGACGCACGGCACGCACGACACCGTCACCCGCACATCCAACGATGCGGGTCGCTCCCCCACGGCGGGATCCGAGGACCTGAGCCGGGGTACCCGAGGTCGACACCCCGCGTCTGACACCTCGGGTCCCGCACCTGAGGTGGACACCTGACGGCGAGGCCGCGACATGCACTCCTTCTCGTCGGAATCGCTTGTCGCCCACCTCGGATCCTGAGATGGTCTCAGTGGGTGAGGGCTGTGATGGAACCGGCGAGCACCGAAACGACCGAGACCACCGGAGCACCGGCGCAGGCCGGGGCGGTCGATCAGGCGTTCACCCGCTTCGTCAAGGAGGTCGAACCCCGACTCTCGTATGCCCTTGCGGCGGCCTACGGACCCGAGATCGGCGCCGAGGTCACCGCCGACGCCTTGGAGTGGGCATGGGAGCACTGGGAGAAGGTGACCGAGATGGAGAATCCGGCCGGCTACCTGTACCGGGTGGGCCAGAGCAAGGCCCGCTGGTACCACCGGCCACGGGCGCTGTTCCCGGACGTCCCGCCCGTCGAGGTGCCGGATCTGTCACCCGAGCTCCCCACCGCCCTCGAGGGACTGTCGAAGCATCAGAGGGTGGCCGTCGTGATGATCCACGGCCTCGGCTACAGCGAGCGGGAGGTGGCCGACCTGCTCGGGCTCTCGCGGTGGTCCGTCCGCACGCACGCCGACCGGGGGATGAAGAGGCTCAGATCGGTATTGGGGGTGACGGTCGATGCGTGATGTGAACGACCAGCTCGTCGACTACTTCGATGCCACCGTCGAGCGGATCACCCCGGAGGACGTCCTCGCCGGGGTGCGGGTCCGTGCCGTCGTGCCGGAACGCACTGCACCGCAACGCCGTGCGCCGCATCCCGCATGGGCGCTCGGCACCGCCTTCGTGACGACGCTGGTCGTGATCAGCGGCTCGCTCGGCATCGGGCTCTTCCTGAGGTCCCGGGCGACGCCGATCGGTGCCGGAGGCACGGCACTGGATCACAGCGCGGCCGACACGACGCTCGGATGGACATTCGCAATCGCAACGGCGCTCACGCTGGCGATGCTCGCCATGGCCCTCCTCGCACGGGGATGGATCGTGGCCGCAGGGAGGAACGGAGGAACGACGATGACAACGACGATCGACAAGCCTGCAGTGGACGATCGCGTCCACCGCCTCGAGAACAGGAACCGGATCCTGACCATCGCGGTCATCGTCCTGGTCGTCCTGGCCGTCGGTCTCGGCGCCTGGGCGGTCTACCAGGCGACGACCGCAGAGGACCTGGGCGTCCCCGAGGACGTGGCCGCCATGACCGATGACTGGATGGCGGCGAACCGGCAGCACGACGGATCCGTGGTCGACCTCTACACGCCGAACGGCTATCACCTCTACGGGACAGAGATGTACCGCGGCGAGGACATCGCCGTGCACCTCGGCTCCCAGGAGGGATCGGTCGAGATCGGGACCCATGAGTGGATCTCCGACCCGGTGGTTCTCGTCGACACCGGTGACCGGTGGGTGGTGGTGCGCGCGATGCACATCAGGGTGGGAGGAGACGTCGAATCGACCATCTCCTACGAGATCGTCCGCATGGACGACGGATCCCTGAAGATCGCCCAGTCGGCATGGTTGACCGAACACGGGGTCGTCTACGGGAGCTGACGCTCTCAGGGAACCTGCATTCGGCGGGTGACCCGTCGCACGACGGATGGTGAACCGAGGGGGGAGGAAGGAGCCGCACGACCATCGTGCGGCTCCTCCGCGAGGCGTCTGGCCCGAGGCCGAAACCGATCGCTGACGGTTGTGCACCGTCGCCCGCCCCCCTGCCTTCGATGGTCTAGGACGGTGAGGGATCCGGAAGGCGATCCCGGCGAGAGATCCGGGCCCGCCGAGCAGACGGGCGAGGACGATGTCGCCGACCTCATCGCCACCCATGCCGCGCCCGGTGCGATGATGGACGACGCGGTGTTCGGGGCGGTCGACTATCGCACCGGCTTCTTCAACACCCTCCATGGCGGAGCCATGGACGCGCACATCGAGGTGTCCCACCGATCGGTGTCCGATGACGGCTCCCTGGGCGTCATCCCATGGCGCTGGTACGGCACGAACGCGGCAGGGAACCCCTTCGACCTGCCCGGCATCAGCCTCGAGGAGTTCGACGACCAGGGAAGGATCACCTACGAACTCGTGACCTATCCGTACCCGGACGAATACGTGCAGGAAGCCGTCTTCGGCGCAGGTACCCAGATCGCGACGACCGGCTGAGTGTTGGAGCCGGATTCGGGATGTGAACCCAGAGCCTCGAACCCCAGCCCGAGGACCTACCGTCCACGGCGACCAACGCCTATCCCGTCGGGGAGAGCTGCGGATCACGTACGTGATCCGACATCGGAACCACCACGTTGGTGGCGAGAACGTTGGAGCCGGAGGCGGGATTTGAACCCGCGACCTACGCATTACGAGTGCGTTGCTCTACCCCTGAGCTACCCCGGCAAGGCGACGCGAGGATACCAATCACCTCCCGCAACGGCTCACCTCCCGCAACTCCCGCAACGGCATGCGGGCCGTGGACGGGGAAGGTCGGACCGGGTCGTTCGTACGAACCGTCGATCAGGGAGGCGGTCGCGTCGGCGGGTCGGCGATACGGCCGATGCGGTCGTGGACCGTGCCCTCGTGGATGGCCGTGTGGTGGCGTCGACACAGCAGCACCATGTTCGCAAGCGAGGTGGCGCCGCCGAGCGCCCAGTGCTCGAGGTGGTGGGCGTCACACCACGATGCGGGACGATCGCATCCGTCCCATCGACAGCCTCCGTCACGGAGGTCGAGGGCACGACGGATCGCAGGGGTGACCGTCCGTCGGGTCCGCCCGACGTCCAAGGGCTCGCGATCGGGTCCGACGACGATTCCCGCCACACCCGCGTCACAGGCGAGGCGGCGGATCGTCTCGGCGGTGACGGGCGTGCCATCGATCTCAGCGAGACGAGATTCCCCGCGTGTCGGCGGAGCGTCGTCGGCCAAGAGCTGGTGGAGGTCCACGGTCACCGTGAGGTGTGGCTTCGTGCCACCAGAGGAGGCTCCTACGCCACCACCGTCGCCACCATGGTCGAGGGCGAACCGGCAGATGTCGACGAGCCCGTCGACCATGCGCTGGCCATGGGTGCGCCGATCCTCGCGGTCGAGATGTCCGGCGTCGCTGAACGCTCGCAACGCCGTGGCGATGACGTGACCCGACTCCGGGTCGTACCAACCCTCCTGGTGCCACATGCCATCGACGGTCTGGGCGAGCGTCATCCGTCGCCGCGCCCGTCGAACGTCACACTCCCCCACGGACGCCGCCTGATCGACCTGCTGCTGCCAGTGCCCGATCGCCCTTCGAAGATCCCGTGCATCGAGGTACGTCGCGATGTCGGCGAACACGGGCTCGTGCAGGGGGAACGCCTCGGGATGGCGTCGCTGGGCCGCCACGATCTGGCGCACGTTCTCGTGAGGGATCCCACCCGACTCCGCACGCTGTGCGACGTCGGGCATGTGGGCGAGCGATCGGGCACTCGCCACCACCGCCGTCGCCGCTGCCCCCGTCATGCGACAGAACCGCTTCAACCACTGTCGCGTCGTCAGGACGTGGCGCCGTTCCGGCACCTTCCGCCGGTCGAGTTCCTCCACTGCCCTCAGCAACCAGGCGTGGCTCGCATCGACATGGCGCTTCACGTCCTTCGTGAAGACCTCGAGCTCGTCGTCGGACAGGATCCCGAGCACCGCCTCAGGTGAGGTCGCCCTTCCGCCGATCGCACAGTCCCATAGGTGCTCCATTGCTCAACCGTATCGCCCGGGTATGACAAAGAAGCCTCAACAGGCATGATGAAGATGCAGGTACCGGGCGGGGACACGGCCATCACCGACGTCGGGACAGCAGCCTGCGATGATGGCGCCATGTCGTCGGGATCAGGGCCCGTGGATCGCGTGGTTGCCGTCCGCCGCGCACGGGCGTTCGATGCCCCCGACCTGGCTCGCATCCACGTGGAGGCGTGGAACGACGCCTACGAGGGGCTGGTCCCCGACCACCTCATCGCCGCCCAGACGGTCGAGACCCGGACCGCACAGTGGCGCCGAACGATCGCCTCGGGGGACACGGCATCGTGGATCGCCTCCGTCGATCGGCGGCCCTGCGGGTTGATGTCGATCGGACACCGCGACCAGCACACGGAGGACGACGGCACCGTAGGAGAGATCTTCACCCTCTACGTCGTCGCCCCGATGTGGGGCTTCGGCGTGGGGTCGGCGCTGTGGGCGACGGGCCTCGCGCACCTCCGCGCCTCAGGCCTCCTCCCTGCCGGGCTGTGGGTGCTCGAGGGGAACACACGGGCGAGGGCGTTCTACGAGCGAAGGGGCTGGGTGTGGAACGAAGGGACCCGCCTCGACACGTCGTTCGGTGACCCGATCCCCGAGGTGCGCTACGTGTCAGAGGTCGTTCCCTGGCGTCACGCCGAGTGACGCCTCAGGTCGCGAACACCTCGGCGAGTGCGATGTCGATCGTCTCGGACGTGAAGGTGAAGCCGGAGGCGCTGAGCTTTGCGTCGGCGACCCTCACCGAGCCGTAGCCGAGCGATTCGGCCAACTCCTTCCCGAGGCGGATGTCGAGGGCGAACTTCGGAACGGGAATGGCGGTGGGGCGACGGAGCGCCGCCCCCATCGCCTTCGTGAACTCGTCGTTGGTGACGGGATTCGGGGCGACGAGGTTGACAGGCCCGGTCAGGTCGCCGTCGATGAGGTGCTCGAGGGCTCGTACCTCGTCACGCATCGTGATCCAGGACCAAAACTGCCTCCCGCTCCCGAGCCTGCCACCGATCCCCGCCCTGAAGAGGGGGACCATCCGCTTGAAGGCGGGTGAGTCCTGATCGAGCACGATGCCGGTGCGTGGGTGCACGACCCTGATGCCCGCCTCGGCCGCCGGCGTGGCCGCGCGCTCCCATGCGACGCAGACCTCGGCCTGGAAGTCGGAGCCGGGAGGGGCGGTCTCATCGACGAGGGTGTCGCCGGTGTCGCCGTAGTAGCCGATCGCGGAGGCCGACACGAACACGCCGGGTGGGGAGACCATGTCGGCCATCGTGCGGGCCAGGAGGCCGGTGGGGTTCACCCGTGACGACAGGATGAGCGCCTTTCGCGCCGTGGTCCACCGCTTGTCACCGATGCCGACGCCATTGAGGTTCACAACGGCGTCTGCCCCGTCGAGGAGCGTGGGGTCGAGCACGTCGGCGTCGGGATCCCACCGCGCATCGACACGGGCATCCGTCTCGTCACGGCCGATGACGAGGACCTCGTCGCCTCGGGCGCGAAGGGAGGCGATGAGTTCCGAACCGAGCAGGCCGGTCCCTCCCGTCACGACGATCTTCTTGCGTGCCACGCTGCCTCCCGTTCTCACTGGGGTCGTTCGAGGTGCCGCCAGGGCTCCAGGTGGTCATTCACCAGTTCGTACCAATCGTCCATCATGGATTGCAGTGGGTAGGTGCGGTGCACGTAATCGTCCCACATGAGCGGCTCGTCGATCCACAGGCGCACGGCCGTGCGCGTGAAGCTGCGATTCCTCGGCCCGAGGGAGTCCTGGGTCCCATGGATCGCCACGGGCAGGAGGGGCGCTCCGGTGGCGAATGCGAGCCACGCCGCTCCGCGCTTGGGGGGATCGACGCCCCACATCTCCACCCTCCGACCCTCGGGGAACAGGCCGATGACGTTCCCGCCCTCGAGATGCGCGACCGCGGTCCGAAGGGCCGACACGGGATAGCCGTCCCTGTCGAGCGGGATGGCGCCGAAGAGGCCGAGCGTTGCATCGAACACACGATTCCGCCCGTACAGCTCGTCCACGGCGAGGAACCTGATGTAGCGATCGAGGCTCGTCTCGATGATCGGGACGTCGAGGTGCGAGAAGTGATTCGCCGCGACGATCAGCGGCCCGCGCATCGGCACGTGTTCCTTTCCGGTCGTCTCGAGATCGAGGACGCCGCGTGCCGCCATGCGAAGGGGCAGCCGGATCACTCGCTCGACGGCTCGGCCGGCGACGAGGCCGCGGTCAGGCATCGGCGCCCAGGTCGACGAACAGGGCGGCGAGGGCGAGCTGTGGCCGCTGGTTCGCCTCGATCGCCTCGATCGCGTCGAGGACCCTCTCCGCATTGCGCACCGCCTCGGGCGGGTTGATCCTCGTGAGGGATCCGACGCCGATGTCGGCGTTGTGGACGAGGGCGCCGAACTGGGCGGCTGCGACGTCGCGGTAGAACGAGGCGAGCAACTCGAGGCCCGTGACGTACAACGCATCCGAACTGCGGTTGAGCTCGCGCTGGTGGCGCTCGGCCACGATGCGCGGGACCGCGCCATCGGGATGGGCGATCTGCACCTCGTGCTCCTGCTTGCGTCGCACCGCGTCCAGCAACGGCTCGGTGGCCTCGAGCACCTCCGTGACGAGGCGGTAGGCGTCACCGGGATGCCCCGTGAGCTGGTCCGGGACCGAGAGCCAGGCCGATCTGAAGGCTGCGACCTTCGGTTCCGTGGCGAGGGCGAGGGCGAGGCCGGGACGTCCGCCCGAGATCCGTGCCGCCTGTTCGGCCGACTCGGTACGCACACCGTTGGCGACCAACCCCTCGACGATCTCGTCCTCCCTGACCCGACCGAACACGACGGTGCGGCACCGACTGGCAATGGTGGCGGGGAGATCGTCCTCGGACTCGGTCACGAGGACGAATCGTGTCGACCGCGTGGGCTCCTCGATCGTCTTGAGGAGGGCATTCGCGGCCTCATCGTTGAGCAGCGACGCCTCCTCGATGAGGAACACCTTCGTGTCGGCCTCGAGCGGGGTGCGCACCGCCTCCGCGACGACCGTGCGGGCCTGGTCGACGGTGATCGCCGTGCGACCCTCGGGGGCGACCACGATCAGGTCGGGATGGGTCCCTTCGCGTGCCCTGCGCTCGGCGTCGAGGTCGCCACCCGAGACCATCGAGGCGGCGAAGCGCCTGGCGACCGTGGCCTTGCCGACATTCGACGGACCTGCGAAGAGGTAGGCGTGGGCCGGTGCGCGGAGCTCGGCGTCCAGGAGATCGAGCACGGCACGGTGTCCGATGACTCCCTCGAAGGTGCTCATGGCGACGCGCCCCACGGGCGATCGAGCTCCCTGACGACGGCGTCGAGGACTTCGGAGAGCGGCCGTTCCGCGTCGACCACCACGAAACGGTCCGGATCGGACTCGGCCAGGCGGTCGAAGGCTGTCGCCACCGCCTCGTGGAACGCCTCCGTCTCGTCGCCGATCCTGTCGGACACGGACTGGCGTCCGAGGCCGGTGTCCGACCCGACCCGGAGGAGGACGACCCTGCCGGGCCAGACGCCGCCGATGGCGATGTCGTTGAGCGTGCGGACCTCATCGAAGGGCAGTCCCCTCCCCGCGGCCTGGTAGGCCAGCGACGAGTAGACGGTCCGGTCGGAGAGCACCCACGCGCCCCGCGCGAGCGCAGGGATCACGATCTCGCCGATCAGTTGCCCCCGTGCCGCGGCGAACAGCGCGGCCTCGGCTCTCGGGATGGGGTGGAGGTCGCCGTCGAGGAGGATGGCGCGGATGGCCTCCCCGACACCCGTGCCCCCTGGCTCCCTGACGACCACGACCTCCTCACCGAGGGATTCGAGGTGCTCCGCGACCCGCCTGACGACGGTGCTCTTGCCCGCACCCTCGACACCCTCGAAGGCGACGTACCGTGTGGTGTCGGGGATGCCCGTGTTCATGGCTTCCAGTCTCGCACGAACCTGTGACGTGGGGCCGCGGCGGTCGGGGACGTCAGCGATCGGATCGGCGGGGCGTCACGCCTTCGCCCGCTTCTCCGCCAGCCGCTCGGACGCGTGCTCGATCGTGATCGAGTCGAGGGTCTCGGACTTGCGGAACGACACGTTGGTCTCCCCGTCCGTCATGTAGAGCCCGAACCTCCCGTCCTTGACCACGACCTGCTTCCCGGTGACCGGGTCAGTCCCGAGCTCCTTGAGGGGTGGCTTGGCCCCCCTGCGCTGCCTCGGCTGGGCGAGGAGGGCGAGGGCCTCGTCGAGCGTGATGGCGAAGATCTGGTCCTCGGACGACAGGCTCCTGCTCTCACTCCCCCACTTGATGTACGGCCCGTACCTTCCGTTCAGCGCCTCGATGGGAGCGCCGTCGTCAGGATGGTCCCCCACGAGCCTGGGGATCGTGAGGAGCCTGAGGGCATCGTCGAGGGTGATGTCGGCGAGCGACATGGTGGAGAACAGGGACGCGGTCCTGGGCTTCTCCTTCGAATCGGGATCGCGCTCCCCGAGCTGCACGTACGGACCGAAGCGACCCGCCTTGGCGAGGACCTCGAGACCGCTCTCGGGATCCGTGCCGAGGACGCGCTCGTCGCTCGGGGCGGCGAGCAGTTCGAGCGCCCTCGGGAGGGTCAGCTCGTCAGGGGCGAGATCGGGCGGGATCGACGCCCTGCGCTCACCATGCTCGAGGTAGGGCCCGTACTGGCCCGCCCTCGCCACGATGGGCTCGCCGTCGTCACCCATGCCGAGCGGGAAGGAGTTGACCGCCTTCGGGTCGATCGACTCGAGCGCCTGCTCGGAGACCAGCTGTGTCAGGCCCGGATGGCCGTTGCCGTTGTAGAAGGCATCGAGGTACGGCACCATCTCCTGCTCGCCGCGTGCGATGCGATCGAGGTCGGCTTCCATCCGCGCCGTGAACTCGTAGTCGACGAAGTCCGAGAAGTACTGCTCGAGGAGGCCGACGACGGAGAACGCCCGCCAGGTCGGGATGAGGGCGGTCCCCTGCTTGCGTGCGTATTCGCGGTCGAGGATCGTCGCGATGATCGACGCGTAGGTCGACGGGCGGCCGATACCCAGCTCCTCGAGCCGCTTGATCAGCGACGCCTCGGTGTAGCGGGCCGGCGGCTTCGTCTCGTGCTCGGTGGGTTCGAGCTCGACGGCGACGGCCTCATGACCCTCGGCGAGGGGCGGCAGCGGTGTCTCCTGGTCGTCGAGTGCGGCATCGGGATCGTCCCTGCCCTCGACATAGGCCCTGAGGAACCCGGGAAAGGTCACGGTCCGTCCCGACGCCTGGAACATGCAGGTGCGGCCGTCGAGGGCATCACCGGTGATCTGGACGACGAGGCTCTCGCCCTTGGCATCCTTCATCTGGGAGGCGACCGTGCGCATCCAGATCAGTTCGTAGATCCGCGCCTCGTCCGATGTGGGCCCGAAGGCCGAGGCCGCGGCATCGATGTCGGGGAAGCGCTCCCCCGCGGGGCGGATCGCCTCATGGGCCTCCTGCGCTCCCTTCGCCTGCTTGCCGTAGACGCGAGGCGCATCGGGGAGGTAGGAGGATCCGTAGCGATCCGCGACGAGGGACCGGGCGGCGGCGACGGCCGTCGCCGACAGATTCGTCGAGTCCGTGCGCATGTAGGTGATGTAGCCGCTCTCGTAGAGCCGTTGCGCGGCGCTCATCGTCCGCCGGGCCCCGAAGCGCAGCTTCCTCCCCGCCTCCTGCTGGAGCGTCGACGTGCGGAAGGGCGGGTAGGGCTTGCGCGTGGAGGGCTTGCGCTCCACGCTGGTCACCGAGAAGTCCGAGCCGCTGAGGCCCTGGGCGAGGGCGACGGCATCGTCCGCGCCCAGGCGCAGCCGCTTCTTGACGAGCGTCCCGTCGGAGCCGAAGTCGGATCCGTCCGCGATCCGCTCTCCGTCGACGGTCCTCAGGGTCGCGGGGAACTCCGCGCCGTCGGATGCGAACACGGCCCTCAGCCCCGCATACCCCGCAGCGACGAAGGCCATCCGCTCGCGCTCGCGCTCCACGAGGATCCTGGTCGCCGGCGACTGCACGCGGCCCGCGGACAGTCCCTTCTGGACCCTTCGCCACAGCACCGGAGACACCTCGTACCCGAAGAGGCGGTCGAGGATCCGGCGCGTCTCCTGTGCCTGGACGACCTGCATGTCGAGTTCCCTCGGATGCTCGGCGGCCTCCCTGATGGCGTTTTCGGTGATCTCGTGGAACACCATGCGGCGCACGGGGACCTTCGGCTTCAGCTCCTCGAGGAGGTGCCATGCGATGGCCTCCCCCTCCCTGTCCTCGTCCGTGGCGAGGTACAGCTCGTCTGCTTCCTTGAGCTTCTGCTTGAGGGTGCGGACCTGCTTGCGGGACGAGTCGGTCACGATGTAGATCGGCTCGAAGCCGTGCTCCACATCGACACCGAAGCGCGTGGTCTTCCAGAGGTCCCGCTTGGACTCGGGGAGATCCGCAGCCCTCGAGGGGATGTCGCGGATGTGCCCGACGGACGACTCCACGATGAAGTCGTCCCCGAGGAACCGTGTGATCGTGCGCGCCTTTGCCGGCGACTCGACGATGACGAGTTTCTTTGGCATGTATTCGGATCCCTGACCGTGGTGGCCACCACAACTAGGACAGTCCGCCGGGCCTGTCAACCCCGGGGAGGTTCGGAAACCTACCGCAGATGTGGCTCGAACCCCGCCATGAACCGCTCGACCACGCGCTCCCAGGTGAACTCGGACTCCACGAATCGACGTCCCGCGCGGCCCATCTCCATGGCCCCGGCGGGATCATCGAGCAGCATCGTGAGGCCCTCGACGATGTCGTCGACGCTCGACACCACGTATCCGGTGACACCCGGTACCACGGTCTCCGGGGAGCCGCCGGAGTCGCCGGCGAGCACGGGGAGCCCGGTCGCCGCCGCCTCGAGGTACACGAGACCGAGCCCCTCGACCTCGAGACCCCCCCACCGTGAGCTCGTGGGCATGCAGAACACGTCCATCTCCCGGTACAGCCCGGGCAGGTCCGCCCACGGGACGTCGACGGCGAACCGCACGTCGATGCCCAGATCGCGTGCCCTGGCCCGAAGCGACTGTTCGGTCCTGCCCTTGCCCACGAGCAGCACACGCACGTCCCTGTCGAGCCTCGACACCGCATCCAGCAGGCGGTGCTGGCCCTTCCTCGGCACGAAGCGGCTGACACACCCGATCACCGGGGGTGCGCTCGGCACCCTGTCGGGTGCGGGGGTGAAGGTGTCGATCTCCACCCCCGCCCCGAGGAAGACGGTGGACCTCCCCGTGAGCCGGGTGACCTTGCCCGCGGTGAACCGGGAGACGGCGAACCTGACGTCAGCGGCGCGCAGCATCGAAGCCAGCGCCTGTCGTGCCCCCGGTATGGCGGCGGGGATGGTCACCTCCGCCCCGTGGCTGAGGACGCCGAAGGGCACGCCCAGGGCCTCACGCAGCGCGGGGCCGATCCTCGGGAGCGGATGGGGTGCGCCGAACAACACCGCATCGGGCGCGAACGCCCGGGCGACGTCGATCACAGACCGGGCGAGGGACGCTGTCGGGACCATGTACGAGGCCTCCCCCCTCACGACGCCGAGCTCGTCCCTGGCATCGGGGTCCGATGGCCCATACACGAGGACCTCGTCGGGATAGGCGTCGACGAAGTTCCTGAGGTACATCTGGATCCCGCCCGGCTTGGGGGGGAAGTCGTTCGTGACGAGCAGGAGGCGCACGATCAGTCCAGATGCGGGGCGACGTTGTAGGCGCCGAGCACGGGGCCCCGCTCGGTGTAGACGACCGTGCTGGCGGACGAGTTCCTCGGCACGGGGATCAGGTTGCGCTCCGAGAAGCCGAGGCCCGTGATGCGCGTGATGTACGCCCGTATGGCCGCGCCGTGCGAGACGACGCCCAACGACGTCCCACCGCTCCCCGCGAGCTCACCGACCGTCGCCTCCATCCGGAGGCCCGCCTCGGTGAGGGACTCGCCGTCTCCTCCCCTGGGCCGGTCGTCGTCGCTGCCGTAGATCGCCTCGAAGAGCTCGGGGTCGGCCTCTGCGGCTTCGGTGGTGGTCATGTTCTCCCACGAACCGAACGACATCTCGACGAGGCCGTCGTGCGGTGTCGGTGTGACCCCGTTGCCTGCCGCGATGATCCTCGCCGTATCGAGGGTCCTGCCGAGCGGCGACGTGAACAGGGCGTCGAATGACGGCATGTGGGA
Organism: uncultured Acidimicrobiia bacterium; assembly: GCA_963792405.1. GTDB lineage: Bacteria > Actinomycetota > Acidimicrobiia > Spongiisociales > UBA5794 > SZUA-442. The sequence goes on along the minus strand of CAWBVU010000006.1, from coordinate 164,144 downwards.
CGCCGCCGCCTGCACCTGCCATCGTCCGTGTTCGGTGAGCGGGCTGTCGGAGCGGCCCTGCCAGCGCCCCGCGACGTTGCCCACCGTCTGCCCGTGGCGGATGAGGGTGACGACGACGCCGTCAGGCCCGAACTGGGTGGGGACCTCGTCGAGGTGCGAGGCGTCGTTGAAGACGACGAGCTGGCGCGTCCCGTCGTCGTCGATGCGCAGCACCGTGCGCGCGGTGTTGTGGGACGGCAGGAGTGGCGCCGACCTGCCCTCCCTGCCGAGGAGATGGCCGATGATGGCCCAGATGACGCCGCCGTGGGTGACGACGATCGCGTCGCCCCCGTCGTCGAGGCCGTCGATGAGGTCGTCGAGCGCTCCGAGGACCCGATCGCGGAACGCCGACATGCGCTCACCACCGCCGATGGCGACGTCCTCCCCTGCCGTGAGGGCCTCGAGCTCGCCGGGATAGCGGCGCATCACCTCCTCGCTCGTGAGTCCCTCCCAACCGCCGACGTGGAACTCGCGCCACCGCGGGTCGGAGGCGGCCTCACCGAGCGCCGACGCCGTGTGCATGGCCCTGTCGAGGTCCGAGGCCACCAGCCGTGTGGGCGCCGCGCCGTCGAGGCGGGCGGCGAGGCGAGCGACCTGGTCGCGTCCACGGGCGGAGAGGGGCGAGTTGAGGCTGCCCTGCCAGCGTCTGGCCGCGTTGGCCTCCGTCTCGGCATGCCGAATGAGCGTGATGGTGCGCGACACGGGTTCTCCGTCGGGAGCCACGTAGGCTAGGTCCATGCTGTTCGTGTCCCCATCGACGTACCTCGGGTGGTACCACGCGCTCGACACCGCGGTCGTCGCCCAGTCCGATGGAGCCCGCCTGCCGGACGGCTCCGGTGGGGGGATCCTGTTCTGGCTCGTCGGCGCAGCCGTGATCCTCGGTCTGTGGTTCCTGATCTCACGCACGAGGAAGCGCTCCTACGACGCCTACTGGGAGCGTCGCCGAAGGGAGGAGGCGCTTCGTCGCAACGACCCCGACATGGCGCATCCCGATCCCGACGACGATCCGCGCACCGACCCGGGGAGCGGATAGGGGACACGCACCGGCCGGGATCACTGCGGCCCGATGCTCGGGCCCGATGCTCAGCGGCGCCAGACCTCTCGGTTGAACAGGATGAGGATCGGGAGGATCTCGAGGCGACCGACGATCATCAGGGCCGACAGCAGGTACTTCCCCGGCCACGGGATGCCGAGGTAGTTGCCCGTCGGGCCGACGTCGCCGAGGCCGGGGCCGACGTTGCCGAGCGAGGAGGCGACGGCGCTCACGGTCGTGACCATGTCGAGGTTCGGCTCCGCGATCGACCCGACGATCGCCAACAGCAGCGTTCCGGTCATGAACGCGAACATGTACAGCAGGAAGAACGTCTGGACCGTCTCGACGACGAGGTCGGGCACGGTGGCCTTGCCGACACGTGTCACGAACACGCCCCTCGGGTGGATCAGTCGTCGCACATCGGTCCTCGACGCCTCGTAGAGGATGTAGAGCCGGTCGGACTTGATCGCACCCGATGTCGAGCCCGCCATGCCGCCGACGAACATCAGCCCGACGATGAGGATCTCGAGGGCGGGGATCCACAGGGCGAAGTCCACGGTGCCGAACCCCGTCGTGGTCACGATCGTCAACGACGTGAACAGCGAGTCCCGCACGAGGATCAGGACACTCCCGCCCCATTGCGCGATCACCATGATGGCAGCGGCGAGGAGGATGATCCCGAGGTAGACGCGCAGCTCGATCGACCTCAGGTAGGCCTTCGCGTCCCTGCGCACGACCTTGTAGTGCAGGGCGAAGGATGTTCCCGCGAGGGCCATGAACACCATGACCACCCACTGGCTGTACGACGAGTAGGCGCCGAGGGACCCCGGGTTCGTGCTGAACCCGCCGGTCGAGAGCGTGGTGAGCGAATGGTTGACGGCCTCGAAGAGGGTCATGTCCCCCACCCACAGCAGCACGATCTCGATCGCGGTGAGGACGAGGTAGACGAGCCACAGCCGCTTCGCGGTGTCCCGGAACTTCGGCGTCAGGCGATCCGGCATGGGCCCCGGAGACTCGGCGCGGGCGAGCTGCACGGCGCCCATGCCGAGGAGGGGCAGGATCGCGATCGACAGCACGATGATCCCCATGCCCCCCACCCATTGGGTGAGCGAGCGCCAGAAGAGGACGCCGTGGGACACGGCGCCCGGGTCTGCGATGACGGACGCCCCCGTCGTGGTGATGCCTGCGGACGACTCGAAGATCGCATCCGTGACGTTCCCGATCGCACCCGTGAACAGGTACGGGAGGGCCCCCGCGATCGCGAGGGCGATCCAGGCGAGGCCCACCGCCGCGAACCCCTCCCTGGTCGACAGCTCACCCGGCCGGTCGAACACCTTCCAAAGGGCGAAGCCGACCAGCGTGGTCAGGGCCGCCGCCATGAGCAGTCCGGGGATGTCGGACCATTCTCTGTAGATGGCGCTGACGACGACCGGTGACAGCATCGCGATCCCGATCGCCCCGAGCACCGCGCCGACGACGTGCAGGAGGTGGCGCCAGGACATGGATCAGCCGGAGAGCATTTCTGCCGTCGGGATCGCTTCGGGAAGTGCAATGGCGATGAGGTGGTCACCCACTTCGATCTTCGTGATCCCCTTGGGCACGATCGCCTCGTCACCCCGCAGCACCCCGCCGATGATCATCGAGTGGGGGAGCTTGAGCTCCGCGAGCGACTTGCCGATCGCAGGGCTGTCAGGACCGACTTCGAGCTCGATCGCCTCGGCATCGGAGTCGGAGAACGTGATGACCGAGTGGATGACCCCCCTGCGGACGAACCTGAGGATCTCGTTCGCCGCCGAGAGACGCGAGCTCACGGTGGCATCGAGCCCGATCCCTCCGAGGGGGCCGACGAGGTCGGTGTTCGTGAACCGTGCGATCACCTCCCCTGCGCCCAAAGACTTCGCGACGAGGGCGGCGAGCACGTTGTCGCCATCCCAGCCGGTGAGCGCCATCACACAGTCGGTCGCGTGGATGCCCTCGGACCGCAGCACCTTGATGTCGCTCACCTCCCCGCAGACCGTGACGACCTTCGGGAGCTCCTCAGCGATGGCCCGGCAGCGATCCATGTCCGAGTCGATCAGCGTCGTCGAGATCCCACGATCCGCCAGCATGCTCGCCGTCAGCCTCGCGAGGCGGGTGCCCCCGAGGACGATGACCTTCGACGCCGGCTGGCTGGAGAGCCCGAGCCACCGATAGGCATCCTCGGTCGCTCCCTTGCGGGCCATCATGAGGATGTGGTCACCCTGCTCGAGTTGCGTGGCCCCCCTGGCGATGAGCGTCTCACCGTGACGCACGATCGCCACGACCAGCCAGTCCCATCCCTCGACGGTCTCCCTGAGATCGGCGAGCGTCTTGCCGACGAAGGACGTCCGCCGGGTGACGTACGCGCCGAGGAGGACCAGCTCCCCATTCGCGAACTCGATGCGTTCGGCGATGTCACCGCTCGTGGCGAGCAGGACGAGCTCGCGCGCGGCTGCCTCCCCCGGGTCGATCACGAGGTCGACGCCGAGGGCCTCGACCTCCGCCTTCAGCTGTGGATCCTCGACGCGGGCGACCTTCCTCGGGATGCCGAGCTGGGTCCCAGCCGCACACGCGAGGACGTTGACGGCGTCGGAGGAGCTCACGGCGATGAGCAGGTCGGCGTCGGCGAGCCCCGCCTCCGCCAGCGTGCCGGCGGACGCGCCGTTGCCGTTGATCACGAGGCAGTCGATCTCGGACTGGGCGATGGCCGCCCGCTCGGCGTCGGATTCGATGACGACGACGTCCTGACCCTCGTACGAGAGCTTCTCCGCGAGGTACGAGCCCACCGCGCCGGCGCCGACGATCACGATCCGCATGGGGGGAGCCTAGGTCGGACCGGGTCCCTGAAAGGGCCTCACGGCCGTTGCAGGACAGACCCGGCTCGCCGACCCGGTCAGAGGATCCCGCCGAAGCTGACGAATGCCGACGCGAAGATGAGCGACACGATCGTCATCACCTTGATGACGATGTTCATGGCGGGCCCTGACGTGTCCTTGAACGGATCGCCGATGGTGTCGCCCACCACTGCGGCCTTGTGCGCATCCGAGCCCTTGCCGCCGAACGCTCCTGCCTCGATGAACTTCTTCGCGTTGTCCCACGCGCCGCCGGCGTTGGCCATGTAGATGGCGAGCAGGAACCCGGAGATCAGCGCACCAGCAAGGAGGCCACCGAGCATCTGCACGGAGATGAACCCGACGATGAGTGGAAGGGCCACGGCCGCGGCGCCCGGGAGGATCATCTCTCGAAGCGACGCCTTGGTGGAGATGTCGACGCACTTGGCATACTCGGCCCTCGCATCGGGGTCGCCCTCCTTCAGGCCGGGGATCTCGCGGAACTGGCGCCGCACCTCCTCGATCATCTGGAAGGCGGCGCGGCCAACGGCCTGGATGGTCATGGCAGCGAACAGGTAGGGGAACATCCCTCCGAGGAAGAGCCCGACGACGACCTTGATGTCGAGGATGTCGAGGCCCGAGTCCGAGATCCCCGCCGCTTGGGCGAACGAGAAGAACAGGGCGAGCGCCGTCACCGCGGCCGAGGCGATGGCGAAGCCCTTTGCCACCGCGGCGGTCGTGTTGCCGAGCGAATCCAGCTGGTCGGTGGCCTCCCGCACCTCGGGGGGCAGATCGGCCATCTCGGCGATGCCGCCCGCGTTGTCGGCGATCGGGCCGTAGGCGTCGACCGACACCGTGATACCGAGCGTTGACAGCACACCGATCGCCGCGATCGCCACGCCGTAGATGCCACCACCGTTGATCGACTGCTCGGCGGTCCAGAAGGCCGCACCCATACCGAGGGCGACCGTGATCACCGAGTACGCAGCGGAGCGCTTCCCCTCGGCGATACCAGCCAGTACCACGGTCGCCGGCCCCGTCTCGGCCTGCCGTGCGATGTCCTTGACGGTCTTGTGGTGGTCGGACGTGTACCACTCGGAGATCTTGCCGATGAGTAACCCGATGCCGAGGCCGATGACGACCGACCCGAACAGGCCCCACCCCGCGCGCTCGACACCATCGACGTCACCGAACATGAGGGGGGTCATCACCGCGATCCCCACGACGGTCAGGCCTGCGGCCACCCATGTCCCCATGTGGAGCGCCCGCGCGAGGTCGGAGCCCCGGGGCCGGACGAAGAAGGAGCCGATGATCGACGCGCCCATGCCGATGGCGGCGATCATGAGGGGATAGAAGATGACCTGTGGCAGGAACGCCGAACCGGCGAACACCACGGCACCGAAGGCGATCGGAGCGATCAGCGACCCGACATACGACTCGAACAGGTCCGCACCCATGCCCGCGACGTCGCCCACGTTGTCACCGACGTTGTCCGCGATCGTGGCGGGATTCCTCGGATCGTCCTCCGGTATCCCCGCCTCGACCTTCCCGACGAGGTCTGCACCGACGTCGGCGGCCTTCGTGTAGATGCCGCCCCCGACACGGGCGAACAGGGCGATGGAGGATGCGCCAAGGCCGATCGCGGTGACGATCTGCACCCAGTCGGGATCCTCGAGCACGACATCGAAGAACCACACCCCCACGCTGAATCCCAGGAGACCGAGCCCAGCGACCGTGAAACCCATCACCGCACCGCCGCGGAACGCCACGGGGAGGGCCTTCGCCGTCCCCCCACCCGCGCGGCCTCCGTGGTGCGGGCGTTCGCCGCCGTCGCGATCCGCATGCCGACGAACCCCGCCACCGCCGAGAGGATCGCGCCGAAGACGTAGGCGATCGCCCCCCACGGCCGTCCCCACTCGAGGAAGACGAGGATGAGTGTCGCCATCACGACGACGAACACGGCGATGGCCAGGTACTCGCGACGAAGGAACGCCATCGCCCCCTCACGGATGGCGCCCATGAGCTCGACCATCCGGTCGTTGCCGGGCGACTCCGCCATCACGAGCCTGCCGTAGAACGCGGCGAGGACGAGGGCGGCGAGGCCCATGGCGATGGCCACGTAGAGCCACAGATCGGGATTCACAGAGATCACTCCTGGAGATTCGGGGGGTTCGAAACCGGCGGCAGTATAGGGAGATCGGGAAGGCGGCACCGAGCCGGCCACGCCGTGGAGGTGCTGGACGTGGCAATGCCGGGTTGTGCCGTCACCGTCCGGACCTCCGGCGGCGACGCGACGCGAGCAGCGCTCCCCCTGCCAGGAGGAGGGCGGCACCGCCCGCCATCGCCCACCAGTCCGGTGGCTCGGAGAGCGCCCTGCCCGGGGCGGCAGGGGCGAGGGTGTCCACATCGAGGTAGGACTCTCCCTGGCGCTCGGGGTCGTGGTAGCGCCATGTCCCGGTGACCGTGACCACCGGCCCCACCTGCCGGTACCGGCCGGGTGCATCCGCATCCTCGAGGAGGTCGGATGGGATCCGTACGGCGATGCCGACATTCGATCCCATCGGCGCACCTCCGTCGGCGATGGGATCGGTGACGTAGACGTCCTGGTTCAGCTGCGTCCAGGTCGTGCCGTCCCTCCGGCTCCCGTAGTCACCGACGAGTTCGCCGGTCACCGTGACCGATGCGCCGTCGTACCTGCCGCCGTCATCGATCAGGTCGATGACCGCGACCTCGGCGGCGTCGGCAGTGGACCCGGGGGCGAGCAGCAGTCCGATGACGAGGACTGCGATGGCACACGACCTCACCATCATCGACCCCTGATCCAGGCCACGATGAACCCGACGAGCACGAACGCGGCGATGAACTCCAGCCTGCCGAGCCACATCTCCGCGATGTAGGCGACCTTCAGCAGGGAGGGCATCGACGGTGTCGTGACACCGACCGACAGGCCGACGTTCGCGCCTGCACTCACCGATTCGAACAGGGCGTCCTGGAGGGGGATCCCGTAGGCGATTCCCACGGCGGCGCCGATCAGGTACAGCGCCACGAAGAGCAGGGACACGACCATCGCGGATCGCGCCACGCCGGGTGTGAGCCTCCTTCGGCCGAACTGGTAGTAGCTGTCGTCGACGAGAGCGCCCTCTGGCAGCAGATCCCCCCTCACATCGTCCGTGATGGCCCGCACCGTCAATCCCACCCTCAGCGCCTTCACACCGCCGGCCGTCGACGACGCCATGCCGCCGAGGGCCATCGCGAGGGCCATGCCGCCGAAGGCGAGGCCTCCCCACATGACCAGCTCGCCCGAGGGCACCGTGGCGAAGCCCGTCCCGGTGTGGGCGGAGAGGATCTGGAAGAAGCCCTGGCGAGAGAGTGCCAGGACCGATCCGTACATGCCGATGGCGGCGAGACCCCCGATGGTGAACGCCATGGTGATGAGGAACGTGGTGATGATCGTCCTCGTCTCGAGGTTGGTGAGCAGCGACCATCTGCCGGGCGAGTCCCTATCGGCGAACTTCAGCTGCTTCGATCGCCCCCGATAGCGGCGGTCCGATCGGCTCCAGAGTCGGAAGTGGAATCCGAAGCTGAGCGCGCCCGCGACCATGAGCACGGAAGTCACGCCCTCGAAGATCGCCGAGTGGTAATACCCGAGGCTCGTCGACTGAGGCGCGAACCCACCGGTGTCGAACGCGGCGAAGAAGATCATGAGGCCGTGGAACAGTGCCCGGTTCCATGAGAACCCGAGGACGGCGAAGGCGACGAGGCTCAGGGCGACCACGCCGACCGCGAGATGCAGGAACGACACCGCCCAGATCGCCTTGGCCGTCGACTGCACCGAGGGGAGCATGCGATCGTCCCTTCCCTCACCCTGGAAGAGCGTCGTACCGCTGCGTCCCGCGAACAGGAGCATCGCGGCGATGATGATCCCCTGGCCCCCGAGGAAGTGCAGGAGGTGACGCCAGAAGTTCACCGACGACGCGAGGTGATCGAGGTCCGCGATCAGCGCCAGGCCGGTCGTCGTCAGCCCGGACATGGCGTCGAAGTAGGCGTCGAGTGGACTGGCGAAGTGCCCGGAGAGCCAGAAGGGGATGGCACCGATCGCGGGGACGGTGAGCCACGTGACGGCCACGACGACCATGCCGTGACTCCAGTCGAGGTGGCGCTGATCGGTCTTCATCACGTCTGCCCGCTTCGTGCACACGACGAGGAGTGCCGCGCCGAGGGCGACGAACACGCCTGCCATCAGGACGAAGGAGCCGAGCGGGTGCCACTCCGTTCCGATCACGGCCCACACGACCGGGAACATCGCCGCCACGGCCGTCGCGAGGTACACCCGCCCCAGGGCATCGCCGACGATGCGGAAATCGTCAGCCGCCGGGCGGATCAGCATGTCAGAACACCCACAGTGCGAGCGCGGCCAGCCCGGTGGCGATGACGGCGAAGGCCAACACGATCAGCGCCTCGCTGACGAACAGCACGATCGAGTCCAGCGGGTTCGGCGCCCAGAGGGGCATCCTGGGCCTCGGGAGCTTCATGACGGGCGCGGCCCGGACTCGAAGATCCTCGCGACGTCGCCGACGCCGTCGGCGAAGGACGCGGCCACGACACGGTCGCCCGCCTTCACCTTGGTCGCCCCGTGTGGGATCACGACCCCCTCCGGCCGTTCGATGGCGACGATGATCGACGCGTTGGGCAGCCCGAGTTCCGCGATCCTCGTCGTCGGGAAGCCATCCGGCACGTCGAACTCGGTGATCGAGATGCGGCCGTGCGCGGCGAGCGCGGACGAACCGAGGTCGCCCACGAGCACGTCGCGCTCGATCACGTCGACCATGAGGTCCGTGACGGCGACCGTCCGGATGCCGAGGGCCTCGAACGTCGGGCCATTCGCAGGGTCGTTCAGCCTGGCGAGCACATTGCGTGCACCGAGGGTGCGGGCGAGCTGGGCGGCGACAAGGTTGGCGTCGTCCTGTCCGGTGACGGCGAACGCCCAGTCCGAGCGGTGGACGTCTGCTCGCTTGAGCAGCTCCACGTCGGTCCCGTCCCCCTCGAAGACGATCACACCGGTCTCGCCGACGACCTTCATGGCGATGTGCTCCCGCGGCTCGATCACCGACACGACGTGGTGTCCCGCCGCAAGCCTCCTTGCGAGGTAGGAGCCGACCTTGCCCCCTCCGATCACGAGCACCCTCACCCGTCCGCCTCCTCGAGGTAGCCGTGGATGCGGTCGACGACACCGCGCTTGGCAGCGGCGACGACCAGGTCCCCCGCCCTCAGCTCGGTATCGGGGGTGGGGATGAACGTCGTGCCGCCGCGTTCGATGGCGCTCACCCGGAGGCCGTCACTGACCTGGAAGTCCCTGACGCTGACGCCGTCCGCGGACTTCCCGAGCCGGATCTCCACGATCTCGATGTCACCGGACCCGAAGGCGATGTGGATGTTGAAGCTGCCCTCCTTGAGCCGCTCATGGATGGCGGTCGACACGAGGTGGGCACCGAGCACGTACTGGACGTCGAGGGCCCTGTAGGCGTCGGCACGGGCGGGATCGTCCATGCGGGCGATGGTCTTCCGAACACCGAAGACCTCCTTCGCGACCTGGACGGCCATCACGTTGGCGTTGTCGTTGCTCGTGACGGCGACGAACGCGTCGGCGAACTCGATGTCCGCCGCCCGCAGCGTCCGCACGTCGTAGGCGAGCCCGACCTGCGTCCTGCCATTGAACGATGCGCCGAGCGCCTCGATCTTCTTCGGATCCTCGTCGATGACGGAGACGTCGTGGCCCTCCTCCGCGAGGGTCATGGCGAGGTCCGAGCCCACGCGTCCGCATCCGGCGATGACGACCAGCACAGCGACAGGCTACTCCCACGATGACGCGCACATCCGCCCATCACGGAGGCGTTGTTCGCTGGCGGGATCGGCGCCGTGCACCTCGACGACCCCGCGACATGACAGGCCCTTCGGGGACCCGCCGATACACTCGCCCCCGATGCCACGCCCCCTGCGCACCCTCCTCACGGCTCTCGCCGCAATGCTCCTGTTCGCAGCGTGCTCCCCGTCCGACGCCACCGAGGAGTCGACGACGACCTCGACGGCGGCACCGACGACCTCCCAAGCGGAAGCGACCACGACCACCCTGCAGGACACCACGACGACCTCGGCCGAGCCCATCGCCGCGGTGGTCGTCGACGGTGACCTCGATGCCGATCTCGCGCACGCGGTCGCGGACGGATTGACGACGATGCAGGATCCACGCTTCACGGGAGACCCGCCCCTTCCCGAGGGGCTCGTCGTCCACATGGCGCCTGCCGCCGGGCAGCTCGCAGCCTCCTACACCGCCTCGGCCACCACCGCGGACCTCGAGGGCGGCGATCGGGTGGGCGTCGTGCGGCTCGGCACTGGCGACGTCCTGCTCGTCGCCGATGAGGGTGACGGTTGGGCAGTGGTCGGTGCAGACATGCCGTCGGTGGACGTCGCGCCGTGGTTCGGAGGGAGCCCGAGGCGAGTGCTCGTCCTGGGGTCCGATGCTCGGAGGGGCGGTGATCCGCCCGTTCACCGCATGGACTCGATCCACATCCTCACCGCGGTGCCCGAGCAGCGAACGGGCACCATCCTCGGGTATCCGCGGGACAGCTGGGTGACGACCGACTACGGCTCGATGCGGATCAACGCCCTCACGTCGAGCGGTCGAGGGCCCGACGTCCTGTTCGACTTCTTCACCGATGAGTGGGGGGTCCCCCTCGAGGGCTACATCCTGACCGGCTTCGCCGGCTTCGAGGACCTCGTGGCCGCCACGCTCGGGCGCCTGCGCATCACGATCCCGATCTCGATCCCCACCCAGGAATGGTTCGACGGCTTCCCGAAGGGTGAGCAGACGCTCACCCCTCTCCGGGTCCTCGACTTCGCCCGAACACGCAAGCTCATCCCCGGTGGGGACTTCACGCGGTCCTACCACCAGGGCATCGTGATGCTCGCCGTGCTCACGAGGCTCCAGGAGGGCACGGTCGACGACGTGCCGATGCTGCTGCAGGACCTGGTGCGGTTCACGGAGACGAACCTGACCGCGACAGACCTCGTCCAGCTCGGCGCCGCCGCGATGGACATGGACATCGGATCGATCACGAACGAGGTGCTTCCCGGGACGATCGGGCGGGCAGGGGGCGGACAGTCCGTCGTGCTGCTCGATCCCGGCTTCGAGGAGATCGTTGCCGACGTCGTCGACGACGGGATCAGGGACCCGCAGGGCTGATCGCAGGGGGCTCGGGAAGGAGCGCGACGGGCTCGAAGGTGGCACGGCTCGTCGCCCTCACACGCCACACACCGACGCCGGGGATGTCCACGGCCCTCACCACCTGCACCGTCACGGTCCGCGCGTCCCATGACGGGTCGACGGGGCATTGGCAGGACACGAGCGTGGCCCCGTTGATCGCGGCATACCGCGCCGCCTCCCGTGCCGGGCCCCCGATGGCACCGAACGGCCTGAAGGTCACGGGGGCGGCGGCGAGGGCCGCGGCATCGGCAGCGTTCGAGGCGGACACATAGGCGCCGACACCGATGCCCACAGCGGCGACCGCGAGCGACAGGGCCACCACCACGGCGCCGAGCGCGAGCCCGAGCGCCATCGAGCCGCTCTCATCGCTCGGTGCGCATCGTCGCCGTGGCATGGAGGTCGACGGGGAAGCCCCCGAGGAGCGGGGCCGCGACGCGATGCCGCAGCGTGACCTCGACGGTGGTCGGCTCGCCGATGGCCGACGGCCTTCGAACCGCCACGCGCGCCCGCGACGCCGCGGGGCCGAGCGATCGCCTGACGGCGGCGACGGCTCGTGACGTGTCGGGCGACGTCGCCGATTGCCGTGCGCCTTCACGTGCGGCGTGGACGAGCTGGATCTCTGCGCGTGCCACGACCGCCACCTCGACGAGGCCGAGGAGCAGCAGCAGCGCCAGCGGCACGACGAGCGCGAACTCGACCACGGCACTGCCGCGGTCGGCGATCACCCGACACCATTGGCGACGGAGATCACCTTCTGCATGACCGTGTTGAAGAACGACGGCAGCATGTCGGTCGACGATGCCCAGGTGATGAGCGCCAGCGCCACGATGGCGGCGGCGACCAGCACGAGGGCGTACTCTGCGGTGGCCTGGCCCGCCTCCCGCGTCGAGCCGGGTGCTTCGATCATCTCGGTCACGTGTGGTGTGTCCACGAGGTGCCCTTTCTTCCTTCGACGTGCGGCGACCGGCCGCATCCGGGGGGAAGTCACAGTCCGAGCCTCGACAGCCCGCTCACCACCGCGGGCCCGACCGTCATGAGCACGAAGCCGGGGAGGATGAAGAGCGCGAGCGGGAAGAGCAGCCGCACGGGGACCCTGGCCAGCCGCTCCCTGGTCATGGCGTTGCGATCCTCCCTCGCGCCAGAGGCGATCGCACCGACGGCGGTGGCGAGGGAGCCACCGGTGGTCCGCGACGACGCGGCAGCCTCGAAGAGTCGCGCGACGACCGGCGACGATGCCCCCACCGGGAGCGGTATCGACGTGCGCCTGAGCCCGCGGCGCAGCTCGTCACCGATCGGTCCGTCGACAGCGTCGGCGGCACGCGCCACCGCCTGGTCGAACGTGAGGCCTCCGGCGACGCCGATCCCCACGGCGTCGGCTGCGAGGACCTCGGCTCTGCTCGCTGCGGCCTCGGAGGCGCGTCGGGACCGCGCGGCCCGCCACGCGTGGACGGCGACCGCACCTGCGAGGGGAACGACACCGAGGAGGGGCCCTCCCACCACCGCGGAAGCGGCCACGGCGAGGACCAGCCAGCCCCAGCGCACGCCGGTGACCAGGGCGAGGGCCGCGATGACGCCGAGCACCGTGGTCACTGCGCCGCCCTCGACGCCATGACGAAGACCACGGCGGAGCCGACGAGCATCGACACCGCCCCGAGGATCATCGGGATGACCACGGCAGGTCCCCCGGGCTCGGGGATGCCCCTCAGCGCGACCATGGCGATGGCGAGGAGCACCGGGACGACGCCGACCACGACCGCCGAGAACCTCGACTGCGCCGTCGCCACCCGGATCTCCCTGCGTTGGCGCTGTGCATCGTCGGCGACGGAGGCCATCACCCGGATGGCCCCTGCCACCGAACCGCCGGACGATTCGCTGACCTGGGCGATCACGGGAAGCGCATCCGCGACCTCCGGCACGTGGACACCGAGCGACGCCGTGACCCGGTCGATCGGTGCGCCGACCAGGCACAGCCTGCGGGTCCTGTCGTCCACGAATGCCTGCGGTGCGTCCGCGATCGCGGTGCGAAGGGTGGCACCCGCCTCGATCGATGACGCGAGCTCCCGCAGGAGCGCCGGCGCCGCAGGCGGTCGGCTGTGCAGCCTCCGATCCGCCACCGACCGTCGAGCCGCCCATGTCACCGCCGCGATGAGACCGAGCCACGGGTCGATCCACATCGCGGCGAGGATGCCGACGATGCTCCACGGCACGCCCGTGAGGCACAGCAGTGCGATGACGCAGGCGCCGACGAGGCTCATCGGGCCAGCCGTTCCACCGTGACGACCGATCGATGGCCCTGGTCCCTGCGCACGACGACCACGAGGTCGACCGCGGCGGCGACGAGGTGCGCGAGGGCGCGATGGGGGACCTTGTCGGGCGCCATGGCCGCGAGTGTCTCGAGCCGCACGAGTGCCTCGTCGACACCGTCGGCATGGATGGTCGACATCGAGCCCCTGTGGCCGGTGGTCAGGGCCTGGAGCATGTCGAGCGCCTCGGGGCCCCGCACCTCCCCCACCACGATCCTGTCCGGACGCAGGCGCAGGGCGTGCCTGAGGAGCTCCCGGATCGTGATGCCACCTGCACCCTCGACGTTCGCCGATCGTGCCTCGAGCCGAACCACGTGGCCCGCGAGGGACAGCTCGGCCGCATCCTCGACGGTGACGATGCGTTCCGTGGGTGGGATCTCGTCGCACAGCACGTTGAGGAGCGTGGTCTTCCCCGCTCCGGTGTGACCGGCGACCAGGATGTTCTCCCTCGCCCTCACGGCCGCGGAGAGCTCGCCCGCCATGGCATCGTCGATGGCGCCACGTTCGATGAGATCGCGCAGGCCGGAGACGGATCGGTGGAATCGGCGGATCGCGATGATCGGGCCGTCGACGGCCGCCGGCGGTATCACGGCGTGGAGCCTCGATCCGTCGGGGAGCCTCGCATCGACGGCCGGTGACGCGCGGTCGATGCGGAGCCCGAGTGGGGCGATGAGTCGCCGGACGAGGGCGACGATGCCCTCGGCACTGCGGAACGTGACGTCGGTGCGCTCGAGGGCTCCTCGACGCTCTGCCCAGACGTCGTCGGGCCCGTTGACCAGTACGTCGGAGACGTCGGGATCGTCGAGGAGGCGTTCGAGCGGGCCCAGACCGACGATCTCGTCGACGGCGGCGGCGACCGTGTCGAGGTCCGCGAGGGGGGCGACGTCGGGTGCGATCGCCAACGCCGCGGCCGTCAGGTCGTGGCGGGTCAGCGGTGTCGGGGACGAGACCAGCGAGGCGACGAGCCGCTCGATGTCACTCATACGGCACTCCACACCGTGCGGAGGTGGCGGAGCCACCGATCGCGCCGCACGGGCGCCCTGAGCGCGAGGAGGGAGGTGATCGTCGCCCTCGCCGGCACGGGGAGCACGATGCCACCCGGATGGGACCGCGGGGACTGTGACGTGCGCTGGTGCACGACCGGCGGGTCTGCGGCGACGGAGAACGGCTCGGGAAGCATCGGAACGAAGGCGACGGCGCCATCCGGCCTCGGCCCCCTCGGCGGGCATCGGAGGACGACGGCGGGCCACTGCGCGCACAGTGCCGTCAGGACGGACGACGCCGCCGAGGCGTCCACGCCGCCGTTCGCGAGCAGGGCGGTGCCGTGCCGCGCCGGGCGCAGCTGCGCGGCCGTCGGTCCCCTCCTGACGAGGTCGGCGAGGGTGTGGGGTCCGGGGAGTCGAGGGCCCTCCGGATCGAGGTCCACGACGAGGCACGTATCGGCGGCGGCGGCGAGCCCGAGGGGGGCGAGGATGTCGAGCGTGGCATCGACCGGTGACCATGTCGCGATGACCGGCATGCGGACCTCCGTGCAGTCGGAGGGGAAGCTCGCCCAACGTACGACGCGGACGGGGGCGATTCAAGGGGCCCGACGACGATGAACGCTCATGGCTCCGGCACCCCGGCCGATACAATCGGTGGATGAGGGAAGCGGCGTTCTTCGATCTCGACAAGACGATCATCGCAGGGTCGTCGACCCTCGCGTTCGGGCGCCCGCTCTACCGTGCGGGCTTCCTGCAGCGCAGGGCCCTCCTCCGCGCCGGCATCGCCCAGATCTCGTACATGCTCTTCGGTGCGGATGAGGACAGCCTCGAACGGGCGAGGGACAAGATGCTCGACCTCGTCGCGGGCTGGCACCAGGCGGAGATCGACTCGATCGTCACCGAGACCCTCGATGAGGTGATCGAGCCCCTCGTCTTCGCCGAGGCACTGTTCCTCATCGACGAGCACAAACGAGCGGGGCGCGAGGTCTATGTCGTGTCGGCCAGTCCCGAGGAGTTCGTGCTCCCGATCGCCCGCATGGTCGGGATCGACAAAGTCATCGCCACGAAGATCCGCACCGACGCCCTCGGCCGGTACGTGCCGGAGCTCGAGCGGTACGTGATGGGGCCGGGGAAGGCTGACGCGATGCGCGAGGTCGCCGAGCGCGACGGGATCGACCTCGACGGGTCGTTCGCCTACTCGGACAGCTACACGGACCTGCCGATGCTCGAGGTCGTGGGGAACCCGGTCGCCGTGAATCCCGAGAAGGAACTCCGGGAGGCGGCGGAGAAACGTGACTGGGCCATCCTCGAGTTCCAACGGCCGGTGAGCCTCGGCCCGAGGGTGCCCACGCCACCTCCCAAGGTGTGGATCGGTGTCGCCGCCGGGGTCGCCGTCGCCGTGGCGGCCGTCGCTCTCTCGAAGCGCAGGGCCCACGCCTGAGCGTCGGGCGCCAATCGCGTCACGACGGATCGCCGGTCGCCTCGTCCTTCTCCTGCTCCTTCTGCTTCATCGCGATGCCCTCGGCCCGAGCGGCCTCGATCTTGTCCGTCGTGAGCTTCGGTGCCGCATAGGCGAACAGGAGCGCAAACGCCCCGCCGGCGAACCACCATGGCGTGCGAAGCGCGATCTCCCTGCTGGCTCCCACCGCCTCCATGCCGGCGACGATGAGCCCTCCCAGGGCGAGGCCGATCGGCATCATGCCCCATGCGAAGAACCGGTACACGCTGTTGACCCTCCCCAGCAACGCGTCGGGGATGATCGTCTGGCGCAACGAGACGGTGATCACGTTCCACAGGACCGCCGAGAAGCTGAACACACCGAAGCTCACGAAGGCGATGATCCAATGCGTCGCGAAGCCGATCACGACGCTCGTGACCACGCTGATGATCAGGGTCAGGTACAGCGAGGGACCCGAGCCGAGCAGCTTCGAGAGGCGAGGCGACACGAGGCTGCCGATCACGCCTCCCACGGCGCCGGCCATGCCGAGGATCGCGAACACGAAGGCGCTGGTCCCGAGCACCTCCTGGGCAAAGAGGACGAACGTGGCGAACGTGACCATTCCGAGCCCGTTCAGCAGCCCCAGCACGATCGCCATCGGGCGGAGCAACGGGTGATCCCACAGCCAGGTGACACCTTCCTTGATCTCGCCCCACCAATCCACCTTCGCACCGGATTGTGCGGCACTCCTGCCCTTCGTCACGAACGATCCGGAGATCGCGAAGATCAGGATCGCTGCCGCCACGAAGGTGACCCCGTCGAACACGAACGGGAGGGCGAAGGCGACGCCGATGAGCACGCTGCCGAGGGGCGGTCCGATGAACGAGTTCATGACCATCTCGGCCCCCCACAGGTTGCCGTTGGCCCGCTCGAGGCCTTCAGGCTCGACGATGGCAGGGAGGATGGTCTGCGCCGAGTTGTCGTAGAGCACCTCGGCCATGCCGAAGAGCAGCGACACGACCACGATCATGCCGTAGACGACCATGTTGTTCGACACGACGCCCTCCTGGACCTCTGCGGGGTCCGGGAGCGACGACGAGTAGTACAGGACGGTGGCGGCGGCGGCGAACATGAGCAGCGCGCGCGTGACCTGGGCGCCGACCATGATCTTGCGCCGGTCGAGGCGGTCCGTGATCACGCCCGCCGGGAGGCTGAACACGAGCCATGGGATGCGCGTCGCCACCCCGACCAGGGCGATCAGCACGGGACTGCGGGTGACGGCCGACGACAGCCAGGGCATCGCGATCGCGGTGACACCGTCGCCGAGGTTCGACACGACGCTCGAGGCCCACAGTCGCCAGTAGCCGGCGCCGAGGGCGACCCTGCGCTTTGCGCCCTTCGCTGACTCGGCTGCCGTGTCGGTCATCGCGCTTCCTCGCCGGAGAAGGCGGGATGGCTGGTGGGATAGACGCCCGCGACGAAGCCGAAGACGGTGTCACCCTCGCGTGGGAGGGCGATGAACTCCTCCGCCAGCTCGAGCACGCGCTCGGCGAACTCGACGGCGCGCCCCATCGGGATGCGTGCGACGCGCGACGTGAACATCGGAAGGGGGTCCCCCTCCGTGGCGGTGATGGCGCGAAGGGCCTCATTGACGAGCCATCGGGGATCGTCGGGCTCCGGGGACGCCATGAAGCGGATCGTCCTGCCGGTGCGGCCGTAGTACTTCTCGGTCATCGCCCGCACCTTCGCCGTGCGGACGACCCTGATCAGGCCGGCGTCCTCGAGCACCTTTGCGTGGTAGCCGACCGTGCCCTTGGGCTTGTCGAGAGCGTCGGCGAGCTGGGAGACCGTCGCCGCACGTTCGAGGAGGAGGTTCAGGATGTCCATCCTGGTGTCGTCGGCGACCGCCTTCATCTGGTCGTGGCCCTCGACGAACGCCACCTCGTCGATGTCGTAGTCGAGGACGTGCCCCTGCTCATTCGGCGACGTGCCGTCGCGTGCACCGTCGGCTGCCATGGACGTCCTCCTGTGTCGACATGCCGCTCCCCCACGCCTCGAAGCGTCGGGAACACTCGAATGTTCGACTATTCCCGACCAATTGTCAACCCGGTTCGAGGTCGTCCGGTCGTGGGTTCCCGTCAGGTTCGGCTGCCTCTCCGCCGCCGGGGATGTCGGGCTCACCGTCAGCTCCGCCCTGCGACCCCTCGCCGTCGGCCGGATCCGCACTGCCGCCGTCATCACCACCCGCGAACGTCCACCAGGCGAGGGCGGCGAGGGCGCAGACGGCGAGGACCATGCCTCCGATCAGCCACCACGTCGATGCGTCGATCGGCCTCCCCGGCACGGGCGTGGTGGGCGGGCCCGCGATGACGGCGGGATCGACGCCGAGGGCCGAGAGGCTCGTCGTCTCCGATCGGACGGAGGTGCCGTCGCGTGCGATGGCGTCGAAGACCACGGACCAGTCCTCCGCCGTGGGAAGGCTGACGATGCCCGACCACGTGCCATCGTCGGATCCCACCAGCGCGGTCGGGGGCAGCTCGTCGTAGGAGGAGAAGGGACGTACGAGCACCGTCTCGTAGGTGCCCGTGACCACGACCGACACCTCGATCACGAGCTCGTCATCCACCGACAGTGCGGCCCCCTCCGCCGCACCGAACGGGGAAGCCAGCGTGACGGCGGCGACGAGCATGGCGATGACGTGCACGACGTGGAGCGTAGGCGCACGCGTGCCCACCGGGGGATTTCGGCCTGTGTCGTCGCGATGGCTACCCTCCCGGCTCCAGCGGAGAAGGGCCGATGAGCGAACCACGCACCCTGTTCGACAAGGTATGGGAGCACCACGTCGTCCACCGCGTCGAGGGCGAGCCCGACCTCCTCTACATCGACCTCCACCTCGTGCACGAGGTCACGTCGCCCCAGGCCTTCGAGTCGCTCGCGATGGCAGGACGGACGGTGCGCAGGCCGGAGCTCACGCTCGCCACCATCGACCATGCCGTGCCGACGACGAGGCGCGACGAGGGCATCGACGATCCGATGTCGGCGACGCAGATCGCGACGCTCCAGAGGAACACGGCCCGCACGGGCATCCAGCTCTTCGACATCGACGACAAGCGCCAGGGCATCGTCCATGTGATCGGTCCGGAGCAGGGCGTCACCCAGCCGGGCATGACGATCGTGTGCGGGGACTCCCACACCGCCACCCACGGGGCGTTCGGTGCGCTCGCGTTCGGGATCGGGACGTCGGAGGTCGAGCACGTGCTCGCGACGCAGACCCTGCCCCAACGGAAGCCGAAGTCGATGGCGATCACGGTGAACGGGGAGCTCCCGTTCGGTGTGACGGCGAAGGACATCATCCTCGCGATCATCTCGCGCATCGGCACGGCGGGAGCCACGGGCCACGTCATCGAGTACCGAGGCGATGCGATCGAGCGCCTGTCGATGGAGGGTCGGATGACGATCTGCAACATGTCGATCGAGGCAGGGGCGAGAGCGGGCCTCATCGCACCCGACGACACCACCTTTGCCTACCTCCGGGGAAGGCCGGGAGCACCGCACGGCGACGCCTGGGACGAGGCGGTCGCCGCGTGGCGGGCCCTGCCGACCGACGAGGGTGCGGCGTTCGACACCGAGATCGTGATCGACGCGTCGACCCTGGAGCCGCACGTGTCATGGGGCACCAACCCCGGCCAGACGCTGCCGGTGTCGGGGAGGGTGCCGTCGCCGGAGGACTTCGACGACCCGATCGACCGCGACTCGACCGAACGCGCCCTCGCCTACATGGACCTCGAGCCCGGCACGCCGCTCACCGACATCGCCATCGACAGGGTGTTCATCGGTTCGTGCACCAACGGAAGGATCGAGGACCTGAGGGAGGCGGCTCGTGTGCTCGACGGCAACGTGATCGCCGACACGGTGCGGGGCCTGGTGGTGCCCGGTTCCGGGCTCGTCAAGGAGCAGGCGGAGGCAGAGGGGCTCGACAGGATCTTCCTCGACGCGGGCCTCGAATGGCGCGAGCCAGGGTGCTCGATGTGCCTCGCCATGAACCCCGACGTGCTGGACCCCGGCGAGCGGTGCGCCTCGACGTCGAACCGCAACTTCGAGGGACGCCAGGGACGCGGCGGGCGGAGCCACCTCGTGTCGCCCGCCATGGCCGCCGCGGCGGCCATCCACGGCCGCTTCGTCGACGTGCGTGAGCTCGCCTGATGGAACCGGTGCGCACGATCACGGGGAAGGCAGCCCCCCTGCCGAGGGCGAACGTCGACACCGACCAGATCATCCCGAAGCAGTTCCTCAAGAGGGTGGAACGATCGGGCTTCGGCGAGTTCCTCTTCTACGACTGGGCCCGAGACGCCGAGGGCGAGCTGGACCCACAGTTCGTGCTCAATCGACCCGAATACGCCGACGCCGTGGTCCTCGTGACGGGACCGAACTTCGGGTCGGGGAGCTCCCGCGAGCACGCGCCGTGGTCGCTCGAGGACTGGGGGTTCCGGGCGGTGGTGGCGCCGTCGTTCGCCGACATCTTCTCCACGAACTGCACGAAGATCGGCCTGCTCCCCGTGGTCCTCCCCGACGCCCAGGTCGAGGAGCTCACCGCGATCGCGAGGGATCCGCACAACGAGGTCACGATCGACCTGGAGCACCAAACGGTCACGTCGGACGGGTTCCGGGCCACCTTCGACATCGACCCCTTCGTGAAGCACTGCCTGCTCAACGGACTCGACGACATCGCCCTGACGCTGGCCCACGCCGACGACATCGACGCCTTCGAGCGTGGCCGGCCGCGCTACAAGCCCGTCACCACCTGACTGCCCCTCCGGCGCCACCCGCGCTCGACCGCGCCGTGCGACACCTGCGAGGGCGCTCACCGTTCACGACCCTTGCTCCGTATCACGAATCGTGAGACCTGCGTGGGCTTCGCCACGGGTGCGAGCTTCACGGGCATGGGAGCTCGCGACCGGCGACGTTGCCGAAGGAGTGGCGCGGGTCCGGTCGTACCATGCCGCGACGCAACCACCCGGGGAGCCATGTACACGCGGCAGGAACAGGCGAGAGCGATCATCGAGCGCAGGGGCAGGAAGCTGGCCTCGCAGATCCTCGGGCGCCAGGCCACCACCGGAAGGGACTTCGCCGAGGCGCTCACCGTGGAGCGCATCGACCTCATCTCCGAGATCCCCGACCGCGCCGCGCTCCTCGCGCTGGGGAGGAACGTCGCAGGACCCGCCAACGGGCTGTACGTGCTCGATCGGCCCGAGGGCTACACGGTCTACCAGCAACACAACGGTGAGCCGTACGAGGTCTTCAGCAACCTGTCCTTCGACGACGCCAGGGACCGGGCGATCGATTGCCTGGTCACGCTCAACGGCATCCCCTTCGCGATCTCGTAGGACACCGACGCGGTCACCCGGCGCGTAGGCTCGGATGCGTAGGGAATGGCGGGAAGAGGGAGCGCTCGCATGCCGATGCCGCGGTGGGTGGCGAAGGTCAACAGACGGGTGTTCAACCCCATCGAGATCCGCCGAGGTGCCAGGCCCGTCCTCGTCCATGTCGGGCGGTCGTCCGGCGGCACGTACGAGACGCCGCTCGACGCCATCCCCGTCGATGGTGGCTACCTCGTCATGCTCGTGTACGGGCCACGGACCGACTGGCTGCGCAACGTGCTGGCATCCGGTACGGCCACCCTCCGCATCGACGGTGATGAGCTCGACCTGGTGAACCCGAGGGTCATCGCGGCCGACGAGGCGAGCGGACTGCTGCCGGACTCGGTGCGGACGCCACCCAAGATGCTGGGAATCACCGAGTACCTGCGGATGGACGTCGCGGATTGACCGGGGTCGTCACCGCTCAGCCCCCTGCACGGCGGTACACGCGATCCCCCACTGCGACCTCGACGGGCCTCGGGGTGTGATCGGCGGCGACGATGAATCCGCGGCGACCGTCGTGGAGGTCCGAGAGGGGACCTTCGATCTCGGTGAGTGGGGCCACATGGTCGAGGCCGAGCATGAAGCTCGTGAACTCGACACAGGGCGCCGCCACGCGGGGTCGCTCGAGGAGCAGCTCGGTGCCGTCGCCTGCGACCACGATGACGCCTGCTCCGAGTTCGGCCAGGGAGAGGGCCGGGCCATCGACGATGAGGTTCTCCCCGGCGATGCCCAGCGGCGCACGCCCGAACCGTTCGGCCATGGCCGCGTAGTGGCCGGTGAAACCGATCGACAATGGCCGCCTGCCGCCACCGCGTTGGGAGGGATGCGCCTTGTTGTGGGCGTCGACCACCCAGCGGTCGTGATCCCAGCCGAGCATCCCCCACGCATCGATGGTCGCCCTGTCGACCGGGAGGATCTCCTCAGGCAGGTACCCCTCCCCCTTCCTCTTGATCGGGATCTTCTGCACCTGGAGGCGCACGATCCTCCCGATCTCCTCAGCCCGTGCCGGCATCGTGCCCCTCCAGGACCTCGTTCAGCAGATCCGGCCTGTCGGTGACGATGCCGTCCACCCCCATCTCGAGGAAACGGCGCATGTCCGCGGGCTCGTTGACGGTCCACAGGTGGACATGGGCATCGGCGCGATGAACGGCGTCGACGAGCTTGCGATCGACCTGCGCACCGCGCATCGAGAAGGGCAGCTGGTACGCCTCGGGCCCGAAGTGGACGCTGCGACCGACACGGGATGCGGCATACATCGACATGGCGGCCTGGGGCCCTGCCGAGGTCGCCACCCGCCCCTTCGTGATCCTGCGGAACCGGGCGAGGCGCCGGTCGGAGAACGACCCGATCATGACGGTGTCCTCGCGGTCGCATCGGGCGATCACCTCCGCGACCGCCCACGGGCTGTCCTTGGCCTTGAGGTCGATGTTGAAGTACACGTCCGGGAACCTCGTGAACGTGTCGTCGAGCCGGTGGATCCCGATGCCCTTCCCGCGCAGGGGATACGACTCGCCGTCGGGGGAGAACCAGTACGCCGCGTCGAGGTGCCGGAGGTCCTCCCAGGTCCAGTCCACCACGGCGCCGACCCCGTTGGTGGTGCGCTCGAGGGTGTCGTCGTGGAACACGACCACGACGCCGTCCGAGGTGAGCTGGACGTCCGTCTCGACGTAGCGGTAGCCCAGGTCCCCCACGGCACGGTCGAAGGCGTGCCATGTGTTCTCCGGCCACAGGACGCGACTGCCCCGATGGGCCAACCGGATGGGGTACTCACCTGCGAAGTAGGCGACGTCCTTCATCACCCACAGGCTAGGGCCACCGTGCGGACGCCAGGGCCGTCACCCGGCGACGATGCGCCCCCGCTTGACGACGGCCCGCACGAGATCCCCGTCGGGGCGATAGGCGAGGTGGACGAAGGACGGGGCGTCGAGCACCACGAGATCCCCCAGCGCTCCGCGTAGGAGGACGCCGCGATCGTCGAGTCCGAGCGCCGCCGCACCGCCCGCGGTCGCGGCCCGGACCGCCTCTGCCGGGGTGAGGCCGCAGGAGGCGACCGCGAGGGCGATCACGAAGGGCATCGAGGTGACGTACGACGTGCCGGGGTTGCAGTCGGTCGCGAGGGCGACGGTGACTCCCGCATCCCTGAATCGGCGCCCGTCGGGGGGAGGCATCCGCATCGAGAAGGACACCGCCGGCAGCAGCACCGCGGTCGTCCCCGCCCGCGCGAGGGCGGCGAGGTCGGCATCCGTTGCATGGTCGAGGTGGTCGGCGGCGACAGCTCCGAGCTGTGCCGCGAGGGCCGTTCCGCCCGAGTGCGAGAGTTGGTCGGTGTGAAGGCGCAGGGGAAGGCCCCTCTCCGCGGCTGCGTCCGCGATCCTCCTCGTCTCGTCGATCGTGAACGCGGCGTCGTCGCAGAACACGTCGACGAAGGCGACATCGCGTGCCACGGCATCGAGCATGGCGCCCGTCACGAGGTCGACGTACCCGTTCCGGTCGTCCGCGAACTCGGGCGCCACGACGTGGGCACCGAGGAAGGTGGGGACGACGTCGATGGGAAGCGCATCGCCGATGTCGATGATGGCATCGAGGAGCTTCCGCTCGGAGGCGACATCGAGCCCGTAGCCGGTCTTGACCTCAACGGTGGTCGTCCCGCTCGCCAGCATGCGTCCCACCCTCGGCAGCGATGCGTCGATCAGCTCCGCGAGGGAGGTTGCGCGCGTGGCCCGCACCGTCGACATGATGCCCCCGCCGGACGCGAGGATGTCGACGTAGGACGCACCTTCGGCCCTCATCGCGAACTCGTCGGCGCGGTCTCCTGCGAACACGGCGTGGGTGTGGGCGTCGACGAACCCGGGGACGACCGCGGCGCCGCCGACGTCGTACGCCTCGAGTGATGCGAACGCCGCTGGCACGTCACCGTCCGGGCCGACCCAGGCGATCGCGCCATCGACGATCACCACGGCGGCGTCGGACATGAGCCCGAGGACGCCGTCGCGGGCGGGGTCGTTCGTGACGAGCTGGCCGATGTGGCGGATCACGAGGTCACCGGCGGCCCGCGCGTTCGACATCACTCGTCAGCCACCTCGACCTCGGCGTCCTGCACGATCGGCACCTGCATCGGGATGACGACGCCACGCTCGCGGGCGACCTCGATCGCCCGCTCGTACCCCGCGTCGGCGTGCCGGATGACGCCCATGCCGGGGTCATTGGTGAGCACCCGTTCGAGCCGTTTCGCCGCCTGGCGTGTGCCGTCAGCAACCACCTGCGCCCCCGCATGGATCGACTTCCCGATGCCCACTCCTCCCCCATGGTGGACCGCGACCCACGCCGCGCCGGAGGCAGTGTTCAGCAGGGCGTTGAGGATGGGCCAGTCGGCGACGGCGTCGGAGCCGTCGCGCATGTCCTCCGTCTCGCGGTACGGCGAGGCGACGGAGCCCGAGTCGAGGTGGTCACGGCCGATCACGATCGGCGCCGACACCCTCCCCGTGCGGACGAGCTCGTTGAACGCGAGGCCCGCCTGGTGTCGCTCTCCGTATCCGAGCCAGCAGATCCGAGCGGGCAGGCCCTGGAACTCGACACGGGACTCCGCCATGTCGAGCCATCGCATCAGCGCCTCGTTGTGGGGGAAGAGCTCACGGAGGGCGTCGTCGGTCGCCCTGATGTCGGCGGGATCGCCGGACAACGCCATCCACCGGAACGGACCCATCCCTTCGCAGAACAGGTCCCTGATGTAGGCGGGGACGAATCCGGGATACGCGAACGCGTTCGCGAAGCCACCCTCCAGTGCCTCCCCCCGGAGGTTGTTGCCGTAGTCGAACACCTCGGCGCCGACCTCCTTCCAGCCGACCATGGCCCTGCAATGGGTCGCCATCGATGCACGCGCACGGGTGATGTACTCGTCGGGATCCTCGACGCGGAGTGACGCCGCCTCCTCGAGGGTCATCCCTGCCGGGATGTAGCCGTTGAGGGGATCGTGGGCGGAGGTCTGGTCGGTCACGATGTCGACGGCGATCCCCCTGGCGAGGAGCTCGGGGAACACCTCTGCGGCGTTGCCGACCACGGCGATCGACACCGCCTCCCTCGCCTCTTTCGCGGCGAGGGCCCTGGCGACCGCATCGTCGAGGGAGGGGGCGACCTCGTCCACGTACCTCGTGGCGAGGCGCTTGGCGATACGGTCGGGATCGACGTCGACCGCCAGGCAGACGCCTCCGTTCATCGTCACGGCGAGTGGCTGGGCGCCGCCCATGCCGCCGAGCCCTGCGGTGAGCGTGAGGGTGCCCTCGAGCCTGCCGCCGAAACGCTGGTCGGCGATCGCGGCGAAGGTCTGGAAGGTGCCCTGGAGGATCCCCTGCGTCCCGATGTAGATCCACGACCCCGCCGTCATCTGGCCGTACATCATGAGGCCAGCGTCCTCGAGGTCCCAGAAGTGGCGCCACGTCGCCCAATCCGGCACGAGATTCGAGTTTGCGATCAGGACCCTTGGCGCCATGTCGTGCGTCCGGAACCTCCCGACCGGTTTGCCGGACTGGATGAGGAGCGTCTCGTCGTGCTCGAGCTCGGTGAGGGACCGCACGATGGCGTCGAAGGCCTCCCAACTCCGTGCCGCCTTGCCCCGACCCCCGTACACGACGAGGTCGAGGGGGATCTCCGCGACGTCCGGATCGAGGTTGTTCAGGAGGCACCGGAGGGCAGCCTCCTGGAGCCAGCCCTTCGTGTTGAGGCTCGTGCCGCGAGGCGACGACACGAGACGCGGCCCCGTGCCGTATGCGAACGCGGGGTTGGCGGGATCGCCCCTCGGGGCGGGCTCCGCATCCTCCCCCGCATAGGCCCTCGTCGCGAGGTCGAGACCCTCGTCCACCGCGTCGACGGTGCGGACGGCGGCGACCTTCGCCTTCTCCCACACGTCCGCCCGCGTGTCCGCGGTCTTCTGCCAGGCCTCCGTCGCCGCAGCCGTCGCCCGATCGACGTTCTCCATGAACTGGTCGAGCCAGCTCCTGTCGTCATCGCTCATGTCGCACTCCAGACGTCATTCGCCTGCAAACACCCCGCCCTCGACGAGGACGGCGATCTTCTCGATGTCGGGACCGGGTGGCCGGTCGCTCGTCAGCGACGGGCACACCGAACGGACGGCGCCGAGCATCGACCCCGTGCCCTCCGCAGGTGGCAGCGACCGCTGCTCGACACCCTGCGCCGCACACATGAGCTCGACGGCGAGCACCTTGGCGGTGTTCGTGAGCACCACGTCGAGCTTGCGCCCCGCGCCCCACCCCATCGAGACGTGATCCTCCTGGAGGCCCGACGTGGGGATCGACTCGACACTCGCAGGATGCGACAGCACTCGGTTCTCCGCCACGATCGCCGCAGCCGTGTACTGCGTGAGCATGTAGCCGCTCGACACACCGGGCTCGGAGGCGAGGAACGCGGTCAGCCCCGAGGATCGATCCGGGTCGAGCAGCCGATCGGTCCTCCTCTCGGAGATGGACCCGAGCTCGGTGATCGCGATCGCGAGATAGTCGAGGGCGAAGGCGAGGGGCTGCCCGTGGAAGTTCCCACCGGAGACGACGTCGCCGTCGGCGGCGAACACGATGGGGTTGTCGACGACGGATCCCAGCTCCGTGGCGAACACCGACGCGGCGAACTCGATCGTGTCCCTGACGGCGCCGTGGACCTGGGGGGCGCACCTGAGGCTGTAGGCGTCCTGGACCTTGTGGCCGAAGTCGTCGTGGTGGGACGCGTCGATCGGTGAACCATCGAGCAGGGACGCGATGCGTGCCGCCGAGCGTCGCTGGCCCGGGTGGGGCCTGAGGTCGTGGATGCGGGGATCGAACGGGCGGGACGACGCCATGAGCGCCTCCACGCTGAGGGCGCACGCCGCGTCGGCCGTCGAGGCGAGCGTGCGGGCCCTGTGGACGGCGAGGCACCCCTGGGCGAGCATGCCCTCGGTGCCGTTGAGGAGGCTCAGGCCCTCCTTCGGTTCGAGGGCGAGCGGCGTGAGCCCATGCGCGGCGAGGACCTCTGCGGACGGCTGCGGCCCCTCGTCGGTGAGGAGCTCGCCCTCCCCGATCACTGGGAGGGCGAGGTGAGCGAACGGTGCGAGATCGCCCGATGCGCCGACCGAGCCCTGCGACGGGACCGCGGGCACGAGGTCGCGATTGATCATCTCGACGAGGAATCGCACGACCTCGGGACGCACACCCGAGTAGCCCTGTGCCAGCGTCCTCGCCCTGCACAGCAGCATGGCGCGCACGAGCGGTCGATCGAGGAGCGGCCCGACACCCGAGGCGTGGGAGCGGAGGAGGTCGTACTGGAGCTCCACGGCCCGTTCGGGCGGGATGCGCGTGTTGGCGAGGGCGCCGAACCCGGTGGTGATCCCGTAGACGGTCTCATCGTCGTCGAGGACCCGAACCACCAGGTCCCTCGCCGGTGTCATCCTGGCGTCGAGTTCGGGGCCGCAGGCGACCGAGGCCCCTCCGTGGGCGACGGCGACGACCTCGTCGATCGTCAACGCCGAGCCATCGATGGTGACGATGCCGTCCATGTCCTCAGGCTAGGGACAGGGACCGCGCCATGCCCAGCGGCGCCCCCGAGCGGTTCAGGCCAGGGCGTCGCCCAGACGTTCCGACTCGCGCTGTCGCAGGCCGGCGCGCACGTCGACCATCTCGAGCTTCTGGCTCACCGCCTTGTCCGCCCCCGGGATGGGATGGTCGGCGAACCAGGCACGGAGGGAGCCTGCGATCTCGGGCTCGGACCGATACCTGAGGTGGTCCAGGATCCGATGGCGGTGCGCGGGTGGGAGCACCGCCATGAGGTCGTCCCATCGTTCCGTCACCAGCTGCCAGGCCATGGCCCCGGTGTCCCTGTGGCCGATCAGCACGGCGAGGACCCAGAACGAGTCCTGGGACCTGATGTCCCCCGCGAGGATCATGTCGATCATCCTGGACGCGACATCCGGATGCGGGACCGATGCCGCGGCCCTGAGGTACTTGACCGTCAGCTGCGGCGTGGGAGCGGACTTCGAGCGGGCGATGAAGCGCTCGAAGTCGTCGAGGTCGCCGCGAGACGCGACGATCGCGAGGGCGGCATCCGCCACCTCGGCGTCGATCCCGCCGCCTGCGCCCTCGATGCGTCGTGCCTCGTCGATCGTGTCGGTGTCGTCTCCGAGGATGGCCATGGCCCGCAACAACTGGCCCCTGAGGGCCTTCCGCCGATCGGACTCCTCCGGCTCCGCGAGCCATCCGAGCTCCTCTGCCCTCGGCGCGATGAGGTTGCGGGCGAATGCCCTCAAGAGGTCCCTGTCATCGGATGACACGATCCGGTCGAGCTCATCGACACCCGACAAGGCGAGCTGCCAGATCTCGTTCTCCGGCTCGTCCCCGAGGTGCCGGATGAGCTCCAGGTACTCCGTCGCCGGGACCGTTCCCGCCAGCATCTCGGCAAGGGCGTCGGACACGACCGAGTACCGCTCCACGGCGTCGAGGTGCGAGAGCCGCTCCACGAGGGACGTGAACAGCTCTGGCGAGTACGCGACGCGGTAGAAGCCATCTCCCCCGGCGTCGACGATCAGGTCGTCGCCCACCTCGATCGATACCGGCTCCTCACCGAGGACCACCCTGCCCTCCCCGTCGCTCGAGCGGTACAGGACGGGGACCTGCCACGATCCCTCGCCACCACCGAGGAGCCTGAAGGGCCGCTGTGAGAGGACCACGGCATCGCCATCCGTTTCCACGTCCAGGATCGGGTAGCCCCCCTGGAAGATCCATGTGTCCATGATGTCCCCGACGGGCTCACCCGAGACCTCCTCGAGCGCGCGCCAGAGGTCCTCGTTGTCGGTGTTGGCGAACGCGTGGCGTTGCAGGTAGAGCGAGACACCCGCCCGGAAGACCTCCTCCGACAGGTACTGCTCCATCATCCGCAGCACGGACGAGCCCTTCTCGTAGGTGAGGACGTCGAACATGGCGTCGGCCTCCGAGGGCGAGGCGACAGGGAACTCGATCGGCCGTGTGGCCGTGAGCGCGTCGGTCTCCTGACTGGTGGCCCTGTCGGTCGCGAACGTCAGCCAGTACTTCCACTCCGGCCTGAACGCCGCCGTGCACTTGTTCTCGGCGAAGGTCGCAAAGGCCTCGTTGAGCCACACCCCGTTCCACCACTTCATGGTGACGAGGTCGCCGAACCACATGTGGGCGATCTCATGGGCGATCACGGAGGCCACCCGGGCGAGCTCCGCCTGGGTGGCCGTCGCCTCGTCGACCAGGAGCGCGGACTCCCGATAGATGATGCAGCCGAGGTTCTCCATCGCCCCGAACCCGAAGTCGGGCACGGCGACCATGTCGAGCTTGTCCCCCGGATACGGCACGCCGTAGTACGACGCGAAGAACTCGAGCGCGAAGGCCCCGGACTCGAGGGCGAACCTCGTGAGGTGGAGCTTTCCCGGCGGCGTGACGATCCGCAGCGGTGTGCCGTCGACATCGACGGGGTCGGTCACCTCGAGCTCCCCCACGACGAACGCCACGAGGTAGGTCGACATGCGGATCGTCTCTGCGAAGTCGACCCTGACCCTCCCGTCGTCGAGCCGGGTGCGGGCGACCTCTGCGGCGTTCGACACCGCAGTCAGGTGGGCCTCGACGACGAGCGATACGGTGAACGTGGCCTTCAGGTCGGGCTCGTCCCAGCTCGGGAATGCACGCCGCGCATCGGTGGACTCGAACTGCGTGGTGGCGATGACGTGCTCGTCTCCCTCGCCATCGACGTAGGTCGACCGGTAGAACCCCCGCAGCTGGTCGTTGAGCACACCGGTGTATCTGATCGACACGGTGGCAGGCCCGGCAGCGAGCTCGCCGTCGAGCACGAGGGTGAGGCGCCCCGTCTCGGGATCGAGCGAAGCGTCCGCGGACAGCGTCACGCCGTCGGAGGAGACCTCGGCGTCGAGGATCTCGAGGTCGACGGCATTGAGCACCACGACCGCCGTCGGGGAGGTGACGTCGACGTCGATGTCGACCGATCCCGCGAAGTCGGCGGTGTCGAGGTCGGGTTCGATCACGATGCGGTAGCGCTCCGGGATCACGGTGCGCGGGAGGCGGAAGTCCGCCTCGGTGGCGTGGGCCCGCTCGGTGGCGTGGGCTTCGTGTTCTTCGATCGTCATGGTGGGGCAGGCTATCGAACTGCGCATGCCAGTCGTCTGCGCGGCGTCTACCGTGACCGCCATGTGCAGATCCATCCACAGGCTCCGCGAGGGCCGCGAGGTCGACGATCGTGCCGCGATGGAGGAGGCGGCCCTCCAGTACGTGAGGAAGGTCTCCGGCTTCACCTCGCCCGCCGCGCACAACGAGGACGCCTTCGCTCGCGCGGTCGCCGAGATCACCGACGCCACCGAGCGGCTCATGGAATCCCTCGTCATCCGCTGAGTGGGGCGACCCACCCGGTCGGCACGGAGGTCCTCAGCGGTTCTCGACCTCGCCCGTGGTGATGTCGCCCACGACACCCCCGAGGATGATCTGGTCGAGGGTCTGGGAGAGGAGCCCGTAGGACACGGGCCCCGACACCTTGCCGACCACGACGCCGTCGCGGTCGACGAAGAACGTCTCGGGCAGGCCGAGGACACCCCACGCGAAGGCGGTCGATGAGCCGTCGTCGACCGTGTAGATCGTCGACGCGCTCTCCCCCAGCTCGGCGAGGAATGCCGCCGCCCGCTCCGGTGCGTCCTGATAGTTGACCGCGACGAACGTCGTGCCGAAGCCGTCATACTCCTGCGCAGCACGCACGAGCGCGGGGTGCTCGTCCCTGCACCCGAGGCACCACGACGCCCAGAAGTTGACCACGACGATGTCGCCCCGGAGGTCCGCGAGCGACATCACCCCCGAGCCGTCCTGGAGGGCGATCGGGTCCGTCGGCGCCTCCCGTCCGATGAGCGGGGATGATGACAGCGATGGGTCACTCCCGAAGCGACCTGCGACGACGATCGCGAGGAGCACGAAGAGGAGGCAGGCGACGATGACGGCCCATACGACGCGCCCTGACGATCGACGGTCCGTGCGCGCGGTCACGGTGCGGCGTCGATCTGCTCGAGGAGTGTCGTGGCGCCGTCCCTGATCTCCGAAGGTGTGTCCTCTGACGACGCCACGGCGACGAGATGTGGCACCGCCTCGTCCCCTCGACCGAGGGCGACGTAGACGTTGGCGGCGAACCACTTCGCAGGGAGGTAGCCGGGATCGCGCGCGAGGGCGGCCTCGAGGTAGCCGACCGCGATGTCGGGACGCCCGGAGAGATGGGTCATCCATCCGATGTTCGCCAGGGCCTCGGGATGCTGCTCGCGCTCGAGCACCGCGAAGTAGTGGTCCAGCGCCTTGTCGAACTCGCCGGCCTCGAAGTACCTCCGTGCGAGGGCGAGGCGCATGCCGATGACGTCGGGGTTCGCCGCGACGACCTCCTCCATCTGCTCGTTGGTGATGGTGGACAGGTCCACCGGCCCGTCGCCCGTGACCACGTCACCCACGACGCCCTCGGCGCCTGCAACG
Source organism: uncultured Acidimicrobiia bacterium (assembly GCA_963792405.1). Lineage (GTDB taxonomy): Bacteria > Actinomycetota > Acidimicrobiia > Spongiisociales > UBA5794 > SZUA-442. The sequence continues at coordinate 132,310 of CAWBVU010000006.1, read as the reverse complement.
GAGCGATCGTCGAGTGAGGTGATGGCGAAGATCGCTATGGCGACGAAGGCGACGCCGACGAGGGCTGCACCGGCGAGGACCCGTCCGGACACCATGCGACGGGACAGGGGATCAGCGGTGTCAGCCATGTCGTCGACCGGCACCTGAGCCGACGCCTCGAGGGCATCGAGCTGCGAGCGGTACTTGCCCGCGAGGCGGTCGGCCGTGGCCCTGTCGAGGTCACCGTCCGCCACCTGCCGCTCGAGGTCGGCGAGGTCGGCTCGCAGGAGCTCCCTCTGGTCGTCCGCGCGCCGATCGGTCACGCCACCACCTCGTCGTCGCGCCGCGACGCCCGCCGCAGCCAGACGATCACGCCGGCGCCGCCGATGAGGACGACGAGGGGGACGATCCACAGCGCGATCGACCAGCGCGATGACGTGTCGAGCAGGTAGCCCTCCCCGAAGCTGTCGGCGAACTCCTGGCGGATCTCGGCATCGGTGGCGCCCGAGGCGACGCGCTCGGCGATGAGGGCTCGATAGTCGGCGGCGACGCCCGATCCGGAATCCGCGAGCGACTCACCGTTGCAGAAGGGGCATCGGATCGATGCCGCGAGGGCAGCGACACGATCCTCGTCGGTGCGCGCCGCCGGTGGAGAGGCCGCAAGGCCGATCACGACGACGGCGAGGCCGGCGACCGCAAGGGCGATCGCCACCACAGACTTCGTCCGTTCAGGCATCGGTTCGCTCCGGTTCGCCGCTGATGGCCTTCCCCGTATGGGACGCCGCGTCGGTGCGCACTGGTTTCCGGATCATCGCCAGCATCCCGCCTGCGACGACGACCAGGCCGCCGAACCACAACAGCCACTGGAGGGGGAAGACGAACACGTTCAGGTCGACCTCCGTCGCGGACCCGCCAGCGATGCCGAGGTAGACGTCGTCGCGCAGGCCGGTCGACACGGACGGCGTGCCGATCGGCTGGGACGTCCCCGGGTAGCTGTTCACCCTCGGGCTGAGCACGGCCCTCGTGTCGGCGCACGATGCATCGAGCACCTCGATGCGCACCCCCGTCACCTCTCGGTTCGGCTCCTGCACGCTGAACGGCTCGAGGTAGCGCAGGCAGTGGGACGCCACGATCGCGGTGTCGCCCCTGCCGATCGTCACCGTCTCACGCACGGCGAGGCCGTTGGTCGTCGCAAGGGCGATGGCGACGAGGGCGACGCCGACGTGCGACAGCTGGCCGCCCCAGTACCCCGCATCGTTGCGCACGACCACACCGACTCCGCGCAGGGGTCCCTCGGGGCGCGCACGAACCACTGTGACCAGTCGACCGACGATCGCCGAGATGACGAAGACGGCGAGGCCGACGGTGATGACCACGCCGACGGACCGCACACCGACGAGCACGGCGGTCGCCGCCGCCCATGCGCCGATGGCCAGCGGCCAGCGGAGCCGTGACCACACCAGCGTGCCTGTCGCGATCCTCCAGGGCGCGATGCTCCCGAATCCGATCGCGAGGAGCAGCAACAGGGAGATCGGGACCGCGGCGCGGTCGAAGAAGGGGCGGCCGACGGCGACCTCCGATCCCGACACCGCCTCGACGATGAGCGGGTACATCGTGCCGAACAGCACGGCGAACGCGAAGACCGTCAGCAGCAGGTTGTTGGCGAGCAGGAACCCCTCGCGCGACGAGAGGGACTCCAGCCTCGGCGCCTGGGCGACGTCGCGGGCCCGCACGGCGAACAGCCCCAACGAGCCGATCACGACGACGGCGAGGAACGCGAGGAGGGCGGGCCCGACACCGGACTGGGTGAAGGCGTGCACCGAGGCGATCACCCCCGACCTCGTCAGGAACGTGCCGAAGATCGTCAGGGCGAACGTCGCGATCACGAGGATGAAGTTCCACGACTGGAGCATGCCCCTGCGGCGCTGGACCACGGAGGAGTGGATGAACGCCGTCGCGGTGAGCCATGGCAGGAGCGCGGCGTTCTCGACCGGATCCCATGCCCAGTAGCCGCCCCATCCGAGGACCTCGTAACTCCACCATCCCCCGAGCAGGATCCCGAAGGTGAGGAACACCCATGCGACCATCGACCAGCGATGCGTCCGATCGAGCCATACGCGTCCCGTCTCCCCCTTGACGAGCGCGGCCATGGCGAAGGCGTAGGGCACCGTGAAGCCCACATAGCCGACGTAGAGCATGGGGGGGTGGATGGCCATGAGGATGTGGTTCTGGAGCAGCGGATTCGGACCCCTTCCCTGGAGGGGGGCGACCGACTCCGCGAGTGGCCACCACGACGAGTCGACGCACCCTGCCGCTGCCGCCTGCGTGCACACGCTGAAGGGGTTGCCCACGGTGGCCATCAAGCCGAACCAGAACACGGCGACGGCCCCCATGACGGCGAGGGCGACGGCACCGAGCGGGTCGTCGTCCGAGAGCCGACGCCACACGAGGTAGGTGAAGAGGGCCAGGACGAGGCCCCACAGGACGATCGAGCCCTCGAGGGCCGCCCACCCGGCGGCGAGCAGGAAGACGAACGGCGTCGTGGTCGCGGTGTTGTTCGCCACGTAGGCGATGGAGAAGTCATGGGTCACGATCGCGATCTCCAGCAGGGCGAACACCACGAGCGCAGAGAGCGAGAAGACCGCGACCGGGAGCCGGAGAGAGCGGCGATCACCGGACCGGCCGGCCCGGACGCCCTGGATGACGATCGCGACAGCCGACAGGAGGGCGGTGACGATCGCGAGGTTGCCTGCGAGCGCGATCACGGCGTCGAGCAGGCGTGCGAGTCCTCGTCGTAGTCCTCGTAGTCGGTGCGGTACTGCTCGTCGTGCTTGACGAGCATCGTGTCCGACGCAAAGGCCACGCCCGACCATTCACCCTCCACGACGACCCCGATGCCCTCCCTGAAGAGCTGCGGCGGGGCACCGGTGTGGACCACGGCCACGGCCACGTCGCAGTCCTCCACCTCGAACGAAACCGAACCCTCGCCCTCGACCACCGAGCCGGGAACGACCCGTCCACCGAGCCGCAGTCGACCGTCGCCGCCCTCCCTCGCCACCAGCTCGGAGGGCGTGTTGAAGTACACGAGCGCGGACGACAGGTTCACCATCAGCACGACCAGGACGGCCGCGAGGATCGCGGCCGGGATGACGAACTTCGCGTAGCGCTTCATGCTCCGTCACCGAGGCGCTGCTTCGCCCTCCGGATCCGCAGTGCGATCGACACGACGTAGACGACCAGCGCGAGCTCCGCGAACCCGTAGGCGAGGACCACCCAGTTCCACTGCTCGGCGATCGTCATGCGGTCCCCGTCTCGAACGAGGGCGAGGTCACGGCATCGCCGGCGACCGTCCCGACCCGGGTCTGCTCGTCGACGAGGATCGCATCCTCGAGGCGGGCGAGCTCGATGCGCTTCACCATCATCGCGACGTACATGACGGTGAATGCTGCGACCGCGAGCAGCAAGGTGAGCAGCATCGACGTGTCCATGTCGATGGGTTCGGGCTTGAGGAGCGTCGGCGGTTGGTGGAGGGTTCGCCACCACACGACGGAGAAGTGGACGAGGGGGACCTGGACGACGGCGAGCACCCCGAGGATCGCCGAACGACGGGCGCGCACCGAGAGGTCGTCGGTCGTGCGGCGCAGGGCGAGATAGCCGAGGTAGACGAAGAACATGATCGCGGTCAGTGTGAGGCGTGCATCCCACGTCCACCACACGCCCCAGGTGGGCTTGGCCCAGATCATCCCGAGGCCGATGGCCATCCCCGTGAACACCACGCCGATCTCGGCGGACGCCGAAGCCCTTCGGTCCCACTTCAGGTCCCGCTTCCAGAGGTACATCGCCGATGCGGCCATCGTCACGATGAAGGCCAGGTAGGCGAGCCATGCGGCCGGGACGTGGACGTACATGATCCGCGACAGCTCGCCCTGGACGGCGTCGGGCCCGACCGTCATCGAGGCGACGAACGTCACCAGGCCTGCCACCGCCATGACGATCCACGGCCACGTGGTCGTCCGGGGTCGGGTCGTCATGTCGTCTCCTGCAGTGGTCTCGCCGAGAGGATGCCTGCGATCGCAAGGACCAGCACGGTCACGATCATCATCAGGACCCACGTAAGGGTACTGCCGGCGAATCTCAAGGCCTCCAGCGCCTGGGTCGCGCCGATCAGGAGCGGAACCGACAGCGGCGCCACCAGCAGGGGCACCAACGCCGCCGCGTTCGAGCCGGTCGACACGATCCCTGCTGCGAGCGTCGAGAGGAGCGAGAGGCCGGCGGCGACGATCACCATCACGACGGGGAGCCACGCGATCCCCTCTGGCGTCACGTCGTACAGGACCACGGTCACCGCGCCGAGGAGCACCTCGAAGACGAGGAGGAGCACGAAGCTCGCAGCACACTTCCCGATGTAGATGGCGGCGGGATCGAGGCCGGTCAGCGCGACCTGGTCACGTTGGGCGACCGTCTCCGCGTTCGTCTGGCGAATCGCGATGAGGACGCCGAAGAGCAGCACCACCACCCAGTACAGGCCCGGCCCGATCCGAGCCAGCATGGGTGCGTCGGTACCCACCGCGAGGGGAACCAACAGCAGGGCGATGGCCCCGAACGGCAGCGTGACCCAGAGCACCTCGCCGGATCGCCGCTCCCGGCGGAGGTCTCGCCTCGCGATCGTCGACACCTGCGAGAGGAAGGTCATGCCGCGACCGTCCCCTGTCGAATCTCCAGCGTCCTGTCGGCGAGATCGGCGACCCTTCCGCGGTCGTGGGAGACGAGGATCGCCCCGCCTCCGGAGGCGATCGTGCGGCCGACGAGCGCATCGACCAACTCCACGGCATCGGCGTCGAGCGCGGAGTGGGGCTCGTCGAGGAGCAGCAGGGAGGGTTCAGTCATCAGGATCCGTGCGAACTCCGCCCGTCGCTGCATGCCGTGGCTGCATCGCTCGGCGAGCCGGTCCGAGGCCCCGGCCAGCCCCACGGACGCGAGCGCGGCGTCGACCTGGGCGGACTCGAGGCCGCGCGCCCGTGCGATGAACCCGAGGTTCTCAGCGAGGGTGAGCTCGGGGTAGAGGCCCGGGATGTGCCCGATGTAGCCGATCCTCGGACGCACCTCGTAACGCCCGTCGTCGACGAGGCTCGCCCCGAGGACCCTGCCGGTCCCTGCTGAGGGCGGCACGAGCGTCGCGAGGAGGCGCAGGAGGGTGGTCTTCCCCGCCCCGTTGGCCCCGAAGATGCCGACGGCCTCGCCTGCCGCCACGTGGAGGTGCACGTCGGTGAGGATCACGACGGCACCGGCGCGTACGGAGACTCCGTCGAGCTCGATGATGGGATCGGAACCGGTCACGGCCGTGAGTGTACGGACCCGGCACACCCGAGACGCGTCCGGCGCCCAGTCCCGGAGGACCGTCCACGGGGAGGGTTCGATGGTCGACGGGAATACCCCAGTGGGTATGCTGGTTGCACTCGCGACGACGACAACGGAGTGATTCCCACCCATGGCGACCATCGACATCACCAAGGACACGATCGGCGAGACGATCGAGAACAACGACATCGTGCTCATCGACTTCTGGGCGGAATGGTGCGGCCCGTGCCGCATGTTCGGCCCGACCTACGAGAAGGTCTCGGAGCGGTACGCGGATGACGATATGTCGATCGCCTTCGCGAAGGTCGACACCGAGGCTGAGCAGGAGCTCGCTGCGGGGTTCGGCATCATGTCGATCCCGACCCTGGTGGCCTTCCGCGATCAGATCGGCATCTTCTCGCAGCCGGGCGCACTTCCCGAGGAGGCACTCGAGGACCTGATCCAGCAGATCAAGGCACTCGACATGGACGCCATTCGCGAGGAAATCGCCGCGTCGGAGACTGCCGACGCCTGACGCTGCTGTACGACCACAGGGCCCCCGGACGACCCCCCGGGGGCCTTGTCGCGCCGGCCGGCCGCGGCGTCAGTCGCTCTCGGGAGCAGCCAGGCGCTCGATGAGAGGGGCGAGGACCTGCTGGGCACGGTCCAGGTCGGATCGGTCGACCATCACCCGGACCTCGTAGGCGCCGAGGATGCCGGGATCGGTCACCACCGTGGAGGGCACCCCTGCGTCCGCCAGCATTCCCCACGCCTCGTCCGCATCGTCCCTCCCGGCGAAGACCGCCGCGGCGACGGAGTCACCCAGGAGCCCCATCAGCCCGACGCTCCGCCGGTGAACCTCCACGACCCCAGGCGCATGGACGGTGCGTGGATGAACGTGGGTCCGAACTCGGAGTCGGCGAAGCGTGCATCGTCGCCAATGCCGAGCACCCTTCCCTCGCCGAGGGCCTCGACGAACGACTGGGTGAACCGCATGTTGGTGACGGCATCGGTGATCCGGCCGTTCTCGATCATGAAGGTGCCGTTGCGGGTCAGCCCCGTGACGACGAGGGTCTTCGGGTCGAGGACCCTGCAGTAGTTGAACGTCGACACGTAGATCCCCCGCTCGACACCGGCGACCAGGTCGTCCACAGAGGACGTGCCACCGCCGACGAACATGTTCCAGCCGAACGGACCGAACTGCTCGGCGCCCGCAGCGGCGTTGCCGGTCGACTCGGCTCCGGCCTTGCGCGCCGTCCTCCGCGAATGCAGGAGACCCGTGGTGGTTCCCCCGGCGACGAGGTCCACCTTCGCCTTCGGCGTTCCCTCGACGTCGAAGGGCACGTACAGGGCCCGCGGATCGGTGGCGTCGTCCCAGATGTCGATGGCGGGGTCGAACGGTGTGCCCCCGACCTCCACGAACGACATCCCCTCCTCTGCGACCTTGGCGTTGAAGCCGTAGACGTCGAGGAACACCGCGATGGTCGCCACGCACTCGGGCGACAGCACCACCTCGTAGTCACCGGGCTTGGCATCGAACGGATCGACCGCATCCCGTGCCCTCGTGGCGGCGAGCCTCCCGACCTGCGAGGCATCGATGTCGGTGAGGGAGCCGCCCGCGGCATGCCCCGACCCCGCGGAGCGCGATGTCTGGTGGATGCCATCGAGGACCGCGGTGGTGAACCGGCCCGATGCCGCCCGACCCTCGGTGTTGCCGTAGGCATGGTGCCTCGCCTCGGTCTGGCAGTACCCCGCCCCGAGGAGCCCATCGCCCGCATCGACGAAGGCCTTGACGACCATCGCCCGTTCGATCGGGTCGGCGTTCGCCGTTGCCGCATCCCAGTGGTCGACGTCGGGGTAGTCGGCGGGTCCCCCCATGCCGGGCCACTCCCTGTCCACGGGCTGATGCTCGAGGGAGTCGATCGTGGCCCCCACGAACGCATCGAGGGCGTCGGGCGTCGTCACCGTGGTCGATGAGCTCGCGACGCGACCATCCCTCGCGATGCGCAGGGTCACGTCCGCCGCCCGTTCCGCCACGTTCTGGTGGATGAACGAGTTGGCGAATCGCGTGAGGGCCGACGTGCCGAGGTCCACGTACACCTCGGCATCGGCGGCATCACCGACGCGCGCGAGGGTCGCCTCCACGAGGTCTGTTGCGTCCGTCATCCCCTCACCCCCACTCGTACGTTCGCGAATCGCCCGGGTGCTGCGCTGTGTCCCGTGTGTGCGACCTGCATCGGCTGCCCCTTCCCACAGTTCGGCGTGCCCCAGTGGATCCACTCGTCACCACCGGCGAGCCGGTCGAGGGATCCCCAGAACTGGGGGGTGATCCCGGTGTAGGTGGGGTTCTTGAGCATGCGACCGAGCTTCCCGTCCTTGATCTCCCATGCGATCTCGGTCCCGAACTGGAAGTTGAGCCGCTTGTCGTCGATCGACCAGGACCGGTTCGTGGCCATGTACACGCCGTCGTCGGTGTCGGCGATGATCTCGTCGAGGCTGCTCGCGCCGGGGAGGAGGCCGACGTTGGTCATCCGCACCATCGGCAGGCGGTTGAACCCGTCGCCTCGCACCATGCCTCCCGGTGGGAGTCCCGCGATGGCGGCGGAATCCCTGCCCGACAGCACGCCGACCCAGAGGCCGTCCCTGACGATGTCGACCCGTTGGGCAGGGGTTCCCTCATCGTCGTATCCGAATGTCCCGAGAGCGCCGGGCAGCGTCGCATCAGCGGTGACGTTCATCAGCTCGGAGCCGTAGCGGTGGGTGTTGAGCGTCGCGAGGTCGAGATGGCTCGTGCCGGCGAACGCCGCCTCCCACCCGAGGATGCGGTCGAGCTCGATCGCGTGACCGACCGACTCGTGGATCTGGAGCGCCAGCTGGGATCCCTCCAGCACGAGGTTCGTCTCGCGCTCGTCGATCTCGTCGGCCGACAGGAGGGCGACCGCCTCCTCGGCGATGCGGCCCGCGTTCTCCTCGTATCGCCATGCCCTGACCGTCTCGTAGCCACCCGTCTCATACTGCCCGAAGGACTGGGGGAACGACCGCCGCTGCGTCTCGCGCTCGCCGATGGCCGTGGCGTCGTATCCGCCCCCGGATTCGACGAGGTGCTGGTGGATCCGATGGCCCTGGGACGACACGAACCACTTGTCGGTGTCCCAGAAGGTCAGGGTGCCGGTGGCGATGGCCACGCCCTCGACATCCTGCATCGTCTTCGTGACCCGGACGAGCATGTCGACCTTCTCGGAGGTGGACACGGCGAAGGGGTCCTCGACGTAGGGCGTCTCCCATGTGGTCTGCGTGATGGGGACATCGGCGAACTCCATCGGCGGCCCCGGTACCAGTGTCGACGCCTTGGCGATCGCCGCCGCCTGCTCCCCCGCCGCCCGGATCGCCTGCGGCGAGAGGTCGGCCGTGGCGGCGAATCCCCATGACGAGCCGATGAGTGCCCTCACCCCGACGCCGGCGTGGTCCGTGCGGTCGTACCGGTCGAGGTTCTGGTTCTGGACGTTGATCGTCTCCTGTCTCGAGACGACCACGCGGGCATCGGCGTAGGCGGCTCCGGCATCGAGCGCGGCCTGGACGGCCAGTGATGCTTCATCGAACATGGACGGGCCTCCTCAGCGGTTCGGCGGTGGGCACCGGGCCGAAGCCTACGCAGGTGCAGGTGACTGCGCCCGGGGCGGCGGCGGTGTGAACGCCTTCGGGATCACTCCCCCGTGGGAAGGGGGATGTCGACAGGCGGTGAGAGCTCGTCGGGGACGGTGACCGCCAGCTCGACGGAGATCCCCGTCGGTGGATCCTGCCCTGCCAGTGGCTCACCCACCCGGATGAGCTGGCCCCCGCCCGAAGGGCCGTAGAGGGGTGCGAGCGGCCGCCTCCCGCTTCCCTGGATGATGGGGCGAAGGTGCGAGGGTACGAGCTGCGTGGGGTCCACCAGCTCGTCGGTGGCGGGATCATCGGTGCCGACGAACGTGACGACGACGTCGACCTTCGCAACCGTTCCCTCTCCCTCGGTGCTCCATGCGATCCAGCCCCACCCGTCCCCGATCGTGAGCTCGTCGATCACGACCACCCGGCCACCACCCAGATCGATCCGGTTGCCGGCGACGGTCTGGGGCACGGTCGGTGCGAGGTCGATGATGGTCGACTCGGTCGACGACGACGTGGCGACTCGGGCTCGGAGCGTGAGCGCCGCCGGCGCGGCGACAGGGGGGAACTCGATCGTGACGGTGCCGAGGGCTTCACGCCCCGTGTACTGGGCCCTCATCGGGAGGGGCGCGCCTGCCCCTTCGAGGGTCCACGCGGCGATGTCGGGAGGAGCGACCTCGCTCGGGTCGCCGTCTCCCCTCACGGCGGAGACGACACCGAGCCTGAGGACGAGGTCGTCGGCGTCGACGGCCTCGATCGCCAGGGCCACCTGGTCGGTGAGTGCCGTGAAGCCCTCGGGGAAGTCCTCGGACGGCGTGGGGGCCGCAGTCGTCGACGTCGTGCCGTCCGCGGTCGTCGCCGGCTCGGCCTCGGTTGGGCCTGCGACGATGGAGTAGACGACGAATGCGCCCACCGCGACGGCGCCGAGTATCGAGGCGACGACCGCAGGAACCCACGGAAGGTCCTGGTCCTGACCGGGGTCCTCCTGCACGTCGGGGTCGTAGGGCGAGCGGAGGAGCTCGCTGTAGTCGGGGCCGCTGCCGTCGGTCATCGGAGACCCTCGAGTGAGACGGGGAACGGACCATCGATGGGCACCCAGATGGTGCCCGCGGCGCGGAGGGGGATCGCGTCCGGGACGGCTCCGCTCATCCACGTGAGGTTCACGCGGGGCCTGCCCTCGGCCTCGAAGAACGCCGAGCGCCATCCGGGGCCGAACCCCTCGATACTCAGGTGCGCACCGCTCGTCGCCTCGATGCCGACCTGCACGATGGACGTGGTGCTCTGCTCGGCGACGTTGAGCAGCTCGATCGTGACCCCGGGGAGGATCTCGACGACCGGCTCCGACTGCGAGAGCGCGAACGTCAGGTCGATCGCGAGCGGCAGGAGCGCCTCGAGGATCGTCGCACGCTCGACATCGCCCAACGTCAGCCCCTCGGGGACGTCGAACCTGGCGACCCTGACCGAAGGACTCGCGGGGCCACCTTCGACGGGCCCGCCGGCGGTGTCCAGGACCCATCGCGATGGGTAGAGGTGGTCGAGATCCGCAGGGTCGACGACGACGACCCGTCCGAAGTTGCCGACGACGGCCGCCGGTTCCACCCCGAGGTGGGGGGCCCTCGTGACCAGGTCGTAGCCGATGGCGAGCTGCCCTTCACCGAGCTCGATCGAGGTCGGGACGAGTGCCGTGGAGGCGATGACCGTCTCGTTGGGATCCACCAGGTAGACGGGCGCGGGCGGCGCCGTCGGCACCGTGGTCGATGCGACGTTCGCGTCGGGGAGCGAGGTGGCATCGTCGGTCGCCCGCACTTCCCTGATCACCCGCACGCCGACGCCCCCCGCGGCGAGCGCGCCGAGGAAGAACGCGACGACGACGAGCAGGACCGCCCGAACCCTCACTGTGCCTCCGATGCGTGCGAGCCGTGGAGCGCGGATGGTAGGTGCGTCGAGGGAAAGTCCACGGGCCGGGATCTAGGCTGCCGCTCTGCGCGCCTCGGAGGACGGGCACGCACGGACGACGTCGGAGGAGCAGGGACGCGATGACGCACGATCTCGTCGGGACATGGAAGCTCGTCGACTGGACCGTCAGGATGCCGGGCGGCAGGATGGTGCGGCCGTTCGGTGGCAAGGCGTCGGGTGTCATCACCTACACCGATGAGGGCAGGATGGTCGCGACGCTGATGCGCCGTGATCGGCCCCTGATCGGCACGAGGAGCTTCAACGAGGCGACGGCGATGGAGCGGGCGTCGGCCGCCGCCGGCTACCTGTCCTATGCAGGAACGTACGAGATCATCGACGACCAGGTCCACCACCACGTGGACCTCAGCCTCTTTCCGGACTGGGTCGGGGGGACCCAGGTGCGGCACATCGAATGGATCACCAACGACGACGGGTCGACGGATCTCGAGCTGTCCGACCTCGGGATCGGCAACGACCGGGAGGCGACCATCCACCTGCGATGGCACAGGATCACCGAGGCGAGGGACACGCCATGAGGACACGGGAGGAATGGCAACTCGCGGCAGGTGCGGTCCAGCCGCGCAACGACCTCCTGATCGACGGTGCATGGGGCGAGGCAGCGTCCGGCCGGCGGTTCCCCACGGTGAACCCCGCAACGGGGGAGCCGATCACCGAGGTCGCCGAGGCGGGCGAGGTGGACGTGGACCGCGCCGTGCGCTCGGCAAGGGAGGCGTTCGACGATGGACGGTGGTCACGGCTGGCGCCGCGTGACCGCGGACGGGCGTTGATGCGGTTGGCCGAGTTGATCGAACGCGACGGGGAGGACCTTCAGCTCCTCGAGACCCTCGACGTCGGGAAGCCCGTTCGCTACTCCCGAAGGGTCGACGTCGAACAGGCGATCACGACCTATGGCTGGTACGGCGAGGCTGCCGACAAGCTGTACGACGAGATCGCCCCGACGGGCCCGGAGGCCCTCGGCCTGATCACCCGCGAGCCGGTCGGTGTCGTCGGCGCCGTGACCCCGTGGAACTTCCCGCTCATGATCAACGCCTGGAAGCTCGCACCCGCCCTGGTCGCAGGGAACTCCGTGGTGCTCAAGCCTGCTGAGCAGGCGCCGTTGTCGGCATTGCGGATCGGCGAACTGGCCCTCGAGGCGGGGATCCCCCCTGGCGTCCTCAACGTGGTCCCCGGCTTCGGCGAGACCGCGGGACGTGCGCTCGGCCTCCACCCGGGTGTCGATGCGATCACGTTCACCGGTTCGACCGACGTCGGGAAGGCGTTCCTGAGGTACGCGGGTGAGTCCAACATGAAGCGGGTGTCCGCAGAGACGGGAGGCAAGACGCCGAACATCATCTTCGCCGACGCACCCGACCTCGACTACGCGATCGGTGCGGTCGGCGTGTCGATCTTCTGGAACACGGGCGAGATGTGCATCGCGGGCTCGCGGCTGCTCGTCGAGCGACCGATCTACGACCAGGTCGTCGAGCGCGTCGCAGATCAGTCGCGGGGCTGGATGCCCGGCGACCCGCTCGACCCTGCGACCAGGGCAGGGCCGGTCGTCGACGCCGCACACCTCGACCGGGTGCTCGGGTACGTGGACCTCGGGTCACGCGAGGGCGCCCGCCTCGTTGCCGGCGGGGGCAGGACACTGCTCGACAGCGGCGGATACTTCGTGGAGCCGACCGTGTTCGCCGACGTGGCGAACGACATGGCGATCGCCCGCGACGAGATCTTCGGCCCCGTGCTGTCGATCATCCCGTTCGACGACGAATCCGAGGCCCTCGCGATCGCGAACGACACCCGGTACGGCCTGTCAGCCGCGGTGTGGACGTCGAACCTGGGTCGGGCCCACACCATGGCGTCACGGCTCCAGGCCGGCACGGTCTGGGTGAACAACTTCGACACGTCCGGCATCGTGGCCCCGTTCGGGGGATACAAGGAGTCGGGGTTCGGGGGAAAGGACAAGTCCCTCCACGCCCTCGACAAGTACACGAACATCAAGACGACCTGGATCAACCTCGGGCGCGGCGGCACATGACCTCCCTGTAGGCCGGCGTTGTAGGGTCGAGTCGATGGACGTCCCAGGGATCGAGGCGCGGATCTCCGCCGTGTACGGAGGACGCAGGTGGATCGTCGCCACCGACGCGGCGGCGGGGGCCGGCAGGCTCGTCGAGCAGCTTCGGGAGCACGGCGCGTCCGGTGTGATGGTCGTTGCGGCCGTCGAGGGCGTCGGCGACCTCCCTGCGGCGGACCGGATCCACTACACGAGGGCGACCGGCGACACGATCATGCACGGCATCCGTGCGTTCCTCGCCTCCGTCGAGCACCCCTCGAGCGAGTTGGTCGCCGCCGTGGACGCCTTCGACCCCGACGGAACGGCGATGGTCCTCGGTGCGGGCTTCTCGAGGACGTCGACGCTGGCCGCACGGCCCGTCTACGGCGCACGACCGGCGGCATGGGGCGCGCTCGAGGACAAGACCACGATCGACGAGCTGTGGGATGCGGCGGGCGTCGCAAGGAGCCCCTCCGCGGTGGTGCCGGTCACCGACGCGCCTGCGGCGGCGCGACATCTCGCCACCGACCTCGGCACGGTGTGGGTGGCGGACAACCGCGAGGGCTGGCACGGCGGGGGCGAGTTCGCACGGTGGGTGCGGTCACCTGCAGACGAGGCCGACGCCGTGGCGTGGATGGCCCGGCATGCAGACGTCGTGCGGGTCATGCCGTTCCTCGACGGGATCCCGTGCTCGATCCACGGCTTTGCCACACACACCGGGGTGGCCGTGTTCCTCCCGATCGAGATGCTCATCCTCCGCCGGGTCGACCGTCCGGGGTTCCTCTACGCCCAGGGGGCGAACTACTGGGAGCCGCCGGCGACGATCGTCGAGGAGATGCGCGACGCAGCCAGATCGGTCGGCCGACTCCTCCGGGAGCAGCTTGGCTACATCGGCGGGTTCGGCATCGACGGGGTCGCCACCTCCGAGGGTTTCCGACCGACCGAGCTGAACCCGCGCCTCAGCCTCGGCCACTTCCTCCAGGCCAGGCTGGCTGCCGAGCTGCCGATCGGCGACATGGAGCGGCTCGCCATCGCCGGCGACCTCGAGATCGATGCGGAGTGGCTCGAGCGATACGTCGTGGCGAGGGCCTCCCACGACCGGCGGGGGGGCATGATCCTCCCCATCGGCGAGACCCACGGGCCTGCCGAAGCGAGGTTCGTGTTCACCGACGAGGGTGCCACAACGACGGACGACGAGGACGAGGCGATCGGCACGATCCAGATCGGGCCATCGGCATTCGGGTCGGTGGCCATCGTCTCGCTCGCGGCGGAACGGATCCCCGTCGGGCCGTCGCTCGCCCCGCGTGTCCCCCAGGTCATCGCGCTCGTGCGGGAGCTATGGGGCGTCGACCTCCCCGACGTCGCACCTGCACCCGATGTCCACGCGGCGGGCACGCAGATGCCGTGACGTCTATGACGGATCGCCGCGTCCTCAGAGTTCGATGCCGGTCACGAACCGCCGATTCAGGTAGACGAGGGGCGTCGCATCGGGAGAGACCAGATCCGAGCCGATGACCTCGCCGAAGAACATCCAGTGGTCGCCCATCTCGAGGCGGTGGATCACACGACACTCGAAGTGACCGTACGCGACGTCGAGCACGGGGCCGCCCACGCCGGCGGGCGCAGGGTGCCACGGAGTCGAGGCGAAGCGGTCGACACCGTGCGTGGCGAAGACCATGGCCACGTCAGCCTGGTCCAACGGCAGGAAGTTCACGCTGTAGCCGCCTGCCGACATGAACACGTCGAGCGAGTTCACGACCTTGTCGATGCAGATCGTGACGATCGCGGGCTCCGCGGAGACCGACTGGAACGCCGAGACCGTCAGCCCCACTGGCGAGTCACCGTCGCGCGTGGTGACCACCGTGACCGCCTGGGCCACGGTCGCCATGGCGTTCTTGAAACTCTGGGCGCTGATCGACTCCATGGTTCCCCTTCCGGCATGGGCGTGTCGTGGGGCGATGGTTGCGCCCGGGCCGAGCGTAACGCTGCGAACGATGCCTCCACGACGGCGATCCCACGCTGCGATACGCTGACCACCTGCCGATGACGGGGAACAGGATGACGGACCCGATCCGAATCGATGTCGTGGAGGTGGGTCCGCGCGACGGGCTCCAGAACGAGGACACGATCCTCACGACCCGGCAGAAGCTCGCGTTGATCGATCACCTCGTCGCTGCGGGAGTCAGGCGGATCGAAGCGGTGTCGTTCGCCCATCCTGCGCACGTGCCGCAGATGGCCGACGCCGAGGCCGTCATGGCCGGCGTTCCGAGGGACGCCGGCGTGTCGTACATCGGGCTGGTGATGAACGAGCGGGGCTGGCAACGGGCGGTGGCCAGCGGCGTCGATGAGGTCAACGTCCCGGTCTTCGCCACCGACACGTTCAACATCCGCAACCAGGGGGTGCCGTCGGCTCGGTCGATGGACGTGCTCGCCGACATCGTCGCCGAGGGCTCCACCATGGGCCTCCCCGTGTCGGGGACGATCTCGGTCGCATGGGGGTGCCCGTTCGAGGGGGAAGTCGCGGTCGGGCACGTGGTCGACCTCGCGGCCCGGATGGCGGACGAGGGTGTCTCCGAGATCGCCCTCGCCGACACGATCGGAGTGGCCGACCCATGGGCGGTCACGGAGCGCATCGCGGCCGTCCGCGAGGTGACCGGCGACCTGCCGCTCAGGGTGCACTTCCACGACACGAGGAACACGGGGATCGCCAACGCCTACGCCGCGATCGTGTCCGGCGTGAGGGTCATCGATGCCTCGGTCGGAGGCCTCGGTGGGTGCCCGTTCGCCCCCGCCGCCACCGGCAACATCGCCACCGACGACCTCGTCTACATGCTCAACCGTGCCGGCATCGCCCACGGCATCTCGCTCGAACGACTGATCGCGACCTCCCGGGACACCGGCGACATGCTGGGCAAGGAGCTTCCGGCGATGCTGCCCAGGGCAGGCGACTTCCCCGGCGACATCGGTGACCGGGCAGGCGGGGGGAGCAGCCGATGATCCGGCACATCGCGATGCTGCGGTTCCACGAAGGGGCGACGCCCGAGGCGATCGACGCCATCACGGAGGCGCTACTCGGCCTTCCGGACGCCATCCCCGAGATCATCGACCTCACCTGCGGCCCTGACGTCGGCAGGGGTCCCACCAATCTCGACTACGCAGTGGTCGCCGACTTCGCATCGATGGAGGACTACCAGGCGTACGCCGCCAATCCCGTCCACCTCGACGTGATCGCCCGCCACATCGCACCGATCCTCGCCAGCGTGTCGCGGGTGCAGTTCCCGCTCTCCCCGGACCGGTGATGCCCCTAGGCCCGGCGATGGGCGGGCTGGATGAACACCCGATAGATGGCAGCTGCGACGAGCGCGGCGAACACCGGGCCGATCGACCAGAAGCCGTCGACACCACCCATCACGGCTGCCCACATCACGAACGACCCTGCGGCGACGCGGGCGAGCCTGATACGACGCGCATCGACGATCTCACCGCCTGCGTCGGTGGGTGACGTCACCGGCAGCGGCTGTGCCGCGAAGACCATCGCGAGCGCGCCCGCTGCTGCCAGCGCGTAGGCGGTGCCGGTGACCTCGGTCTCACCGACGCCGAGCGTCCCCTGCCACGCGCCAAACCCGATCCCGCAGGCGATCCCGACGGCCAGGGCGACGAGGCCGATGCGCCGCAGGGAACCCACCTCGGGTGCCGACCACAGCCCGATCGCAAGCGCCAGGCCCATGATCCAGCTCACCGGGTCGAGGACGCACAGCATGCCGACGACGACCACCACCGGCAGATCGAACCGCGAAAGCGCGGCACCGACCGTGCCGGCGATCACCCTGAGCGTGATCAGGGCGATGCCGGTGACCAACGCGGATGGGACCACGAACATCGCCGCGGCGAACGAGAGCGCGAGGGCGACGGCTGCAACGCCTGTGGTGTCGGGATCGAGTTCCCTCGCGACGGCCCATCCGAGGAAGACCGCCACCGCACCGGCCGCCGCACCGAACAGCGTGAGGTCCGACCGGGAGAACGACCAGGCGCCGAGGACGGCGAAGGCCACGACGGCACCTCCGAACGCCACACGGTGGGAGGGGATCTCCGGATGGAGGGTGCGTCCGAGCCCCGTGATCTCGTGGTAGTCGGCCATGCCCGTGACGCTAGAGCGACGTCGGGAGCACCGCGCCGGCCGCGGTTCGTTCAAGGTCCATCGACGGACGGCCGATATCTCCGGAAGGCGTGCTCGCGCACGGGTACGCTGTCACGCGACGACGTCGCCCAACCGGCCAGATGGGGGGCCACGTGGGCAAGCGAACAAGCCAGACCTCCACGGCACACCAACCGAGGACACGGGCCAACCAGCGGTCCCTGATCGTTCGGCTGCTCCGCGCCCTCGCCATCGTCGTCGGCGTTCTCGCCGTCGTCTACCTCGCCGCAGCCTGGTACTTCTCGGGTGAGATCGAGTCCGGTGCGCTCGCCCCGCCGACGGACTACGAACCGAGCTACGACTGGGAGGTGACGGCCTCGGGAGGCTCCATCTCCCTCCTGGGCACCGAGGGGACCGACCAGGCAGGAGAGGCCGGTCTGAGTGGGATCCGATGGGACGGTGGCTCCGGCCAGTCCTCAGGTTTGGTGTCGTCCACCGAGGGCGACGATGGGTTCGTCGATGTGAGGTCCATGGAGACCGGAAGCGCCGTTCCACCCGTGGGCACCGATGTGAACGTCGACTTCTACTACTGGCACGGCACACCCCTCGAGACGATCGGTGTCCCGTTCACCGAGGTCGAGTACCGGTCGGACGTCGGCAACTTCCCCGCCTGGTACATCGCCGGGGACACGGACACATGGGCGATCGTCGTGCACGGCAAGGGGGGCACGCGCGACGAGGCCACGCGAATGATCCCCGCCCTCGTCGACCGCGGATACCACATCCTGATCATCACCTACCGCAACGACGTGGGAGAGGCACGCGACCCCTCGGGGCGCTTCACCTACGGGGCATCGGACTGGTACGACATCGACCAGGCGGTCGACTACGCCGAGCAGAACGGGGCGGACAGGCACGTGCTCGTCGGCTACTCGTATGCCGGGTCGATGATCGCCAGCTACCTCGTGAAGGATCTCAACGACACGAGTGCCGTGATCCTCGACTCCCCGGTGCTGAGCTTCAGCGACACGGTCGACTTCCGGGCCTCGCGGTCGAACCTCCCGCTCCTCCCCTTCAAGGTGCCGCAGCTGCTCACCGACGGGGCGAAGTGGATCGCCTCGTGGCGATTCGACATCGATTGGGATGCCACGAACTACCTCCTCCAGACGAATCGGATGCATCCGCCGATGCTGATCTTCCACGGGTCGAACGACATCTCCGTGCCGATCGAGACCAGCCGGGAGCTCGCCGACCTCCGCGACGACATCGTGACCTTCATCGAGACGGACGCAGGCCACACCCGTTCGTGGAACGTCGGGCCCGACAGCTACGAGGCGGCGGTCTCCGACTTCCTCGACGGGATCGACGGCTGACGGGCTGCGATCCACAGGTCGGCCACATTCGTCCCCGTGGGGCCGACGAGCACGAGTGCTCCCACGGCTCCCAGCGCCGTCGTCGAGTCGAAGCGCTCCAACGCGGCGTCCCCGTCCACCCCCGCATCGGTGATGCGTCCCCATGTCCCACCGTCGACGATGGCGCCCGCGGCCCGTGTGGGACCGTCCCTGCCGTCGGTGGCGAATGCCCCGAACGTGGTGCCTCCACCGCGGATCTGGCGGGCGGCGAGCAGCGCGGCGTGCTGATTGCGGCCCCCGGTGCCGACGCCTTCGACGCTGACCACCACCTCACCCGCGGCCACGACGACACCGCCGACGGGAACGGCGGCAAGCATCGCCGCGACTGCGTCACCGACGGGGCCCTCGAGCGGGTGATCCCGCACCTCGACGCGGCATCCGGCATCCCGCAGGGATGATGCCGCCGCACGCGCGGCGACGTCCGGGGATGCGACGACGGTCCACGGGCCCGGGTCGCCGTCGACGGGTGTGCTCCGCCGGACGGCCTCGAGCACCGGCCCGGGAAGCAGTCCGGCCAACCCGCGGCGAGCGATCACGGACCGTGCGCCGGAGCCGAGGCCGTGCCCGATCGTCGGACCTGACGCAACGTGCACGGCGTCCCCACCCACCACGTCCGAGAGGATCAGCGTCGCCATACGCGTCGTCCCTGCGACGGACGCGAGGCGTCCTCCCTTGATCATCGAAGCGGCGCTCCTCACCTCGTTGATCTCGGTGATGGGCATCGCGGTCGTCGTCAGGACCCTGTTCAAGGCGGCGATGTCATCCATGCCGACACCGGGAGTCGGGGCCTCCGCCACGGCGGACCCACCGCCGGAGATGAGGAACACCACGACATCCGTGGGTCGCGTGGCGCGCACCGTGTCGAGCAGTCGCCGTCCGGCGGCGAGGCTGCCCGCTCCCGGAATCGGGTGGTCGCCGACGGCCAGCTCGACGGGGCACGGCTCCTCGTGGTCACTGACCACGAGGCCGCGCTCGACGTCGACGACACCCGCCACGCCACGAGCCATGGAGGCAGCGGCCTTCCCAAGGCCGATCACGACGACGTCACTCGGGTCGACACGGTCGAACGTCGCGTCGCCCACCGTGAGCCGCCCACCGTCGAAGTCGACGACGCGAAGGACCGCCGCGGCCGGATCGCAGGCGCGCAATGCCGCCCGATAGGCCTCGATCATCCTGTTGCGGTCCACCGTCCTCCTCGCTGTCGCGGCAGGCGCGTACGCTTCCACGAATGGAGGGCGAAGGCTACGCGGAGAGGCTGATCTCGGAGGCGCTCGCTCGCGGCGAGCTGGTGCCGGAGGAGGGCCTTGGAGAGCCGCTCGGAGATCTCGACGACGACCCCGACTGGTGGGTGAAGGCGTTCCTCACTCGTGAGGGACTCCCCGACGCCCTCACCGAGATCGAGCAGCGCCGTGCCGCAATCCTCGCGGATGCGATCTCGTCCCCCGACCTGGCGACGGCGAGGCGTCGCCTCGCGGAGGCCAATCGGGTGGCTCGGCGGTGGAACGAGGGGGCACCCCCACGATTGCGTGTCGAGGAAGTGTCGGAGATCTGGCTGCTCGACCGACGCGCAGGACGCCCGGCCGGGTGACCGGGCGTCCATGCGGAGGCGACGCCTCCCACCTGGGGAGGTGGTGATGGTCAGGCGTTCGTGTCGGACCTCGCAAAGCCCCTCCGCCAGCCCTCCAGGCGTCCCTCGTGGATCTCCTCGAGCTCGTCCCTCGTGATCTGCCCATCGGCGAGCGCGTCACCGAAGACGCCGTCGTCGTTGCGAAGGGGATGGTCCTCGGGGAGCTGGGCGAGCTCGTCGGAGGAGATCACGTCGTCCTCGAGGAACCCACGGATCTGGTCGCGCACGGTGCGTCGCTCCTCGCGACGCTCCTGGCGCTCGGCACGGAGTTCCTCGTGCTTGGCCACCAGCCGCGCCTTGACCTCGTCGGACTGCGCCTGGGTGAGGATGTCGTCTGCGACGAGACCTGCGAGCACCTCGTCGAGTGCCTCCTCCCTCGGCCCGATCTCGTCGGGACCCGTCGTGTCGCTCGTGGCGACGTCGATCGTCTGCGCCCCTGCGGGAGCGCCGACCAGTGCAGATGCGGTGAAGGCTCCCGTGACGAGGATCCCTGCCGCAGCGACCGAAGCGATGATCTTCTTCATCACTTCCTCCTTTCGGTGTTCGATGACCTCGTCAGCGTCACATGCGGCCCTCGGAACCACGTGAGCGGGCGATGAGAAGCAGATGAGAGTCCTGCGGGGCGATCGGGGCCACCTCCGGAGCGCGCGGTCCGGGCCGCCGGCGTCAGTCGTCGATGGTCGGGAGGGAGAAGCCCACCACCGCACCGTCGCCATCGTCACGGTTGCGTGCGAACACCGTCCCGTGGTGGTCCGAGACGATCTGGTCCACGATGGAGAGGCCGAGGCCCGATCCCGGCTTCGACCTCGCCACGTCGGAGCGGTAGAAGCGCTCGAAGAGGTGGGGCAGGTCCTTCGGGGCGATGCCGGGACCGTGATCCGACACCGAGACCGTGCCTTCTGCGACCGCGATCTCGATGATCCCGTCGGTGGGGGACCACGCGTCGGCATTCGCCACGAGGTTCGCGACGGCCCGCTCGAGGGCCTCGGGCCTGCCCATCACGACCGATCCGTCCGAGGAGACCTCGATCGCCCTGCCGTTGCGACGCTCCTGTCGGCGCGCCACGTTCACCACGACGTCACGGAGTGCGACCTCCGCACGCGGCTCCTCCTCGTAGCGGTCGGTGGCGAGATCGACGATCTCGCTGACGAGGTCGGTCAGTTCCTCGACCTCGTCGTGGGCAGCCTCGAGGATTGCGGCCCGCGCGCCATCCTCCACATCGTGCCGCTGCAGGACCTCGAGGTTCATCCGAAGGGCGGTCAGCGGGGTGCGGAGCTCGTGGCCCGCGTCCCTGACGAGCCTGACCTGCTGGGCCTTCGAGGCGTCCAACTTGTCGAGGAGCTCGTTGAAGGCCCTTGCGAGGCCTGCGACCTCGTCGTCCCCGGCGACGGGGAGGCGCACGTCGCTCCCCGTCCCCCCAGCGATTCCCGAGACGTCGTCGCGGAGGTCGGCGAGGGGCTGCACGGCATTGCGCGAGACCAGGATGCCGAGGCCGATCGCGATGGCGACACCGAAGACGCTCCCGAAGGCGAGGACCACGGCGAACCTCCGGAGCGACTGGTCGGCCTCGGTCAGCGGCCTGGCGATCTGGACATAGGCCTCGGAGCCCTGCTGGAAGACGGTCGCGACCCTCAGATGGACGCCATCGACGCGGACGGACCACAGCGCACCCTGCCCTGCCCGCACGGTGCCGACGGGCGGCGACGGCAGGATGAGGTCCTCGTCACCGATATTCACGGTCGAACCATTCGGGAACGAGATCTGGTAGTAGACGGCGTCGAATTCCCCCGGCCTGGATCGCAGGATGACGTTGCCAAGCCGCCGGAGCCCGCCGTCGGGCTGCCGAATGTCACCCAGGGGGATGTCGGCGATCGCATGGGCCCGCTCGAGGAGGCTCTCGTCGATGGGATTGAGCACTTGCTGGCGGGCGGCGAGGAACGCACCGATGGAGAAGATGACCACCGTGATCGCCACGGCGGTGGCCGCGGCGGTCGTGATGCGGCGGCGGATCGTCACGGGCTCGACCGCAGCACGTATCCGACGCCTCGCACGGTGTGGATGAGCCGCGGCTCGCCGCCCGCCTCCAACTTGCGGCGGAGGTAGCCGATGTAGACGTCGAGCGAATTCGACGAGGTGATGAAGTCGATACCCCAGATCTCCTCGTAGATGGTGTCCCTGCCGAGGACGATGCCAGGGGCCCTTGCGAGGAGCAGCAGGAGGTCGAACTCGGTCTTCGTCAGCTCGAGGCCACGGTCCGCCCTGGCGGCGGTCCTCGCCTTCGGATCGACGACGAGATCCTCGACGCGCAGGATGCTCGAGACGTCGCCCGTGGAGCGGCGGAGCAGCGCCCTGATCCTCGCGAGGAGCTCGTCGAGGGCGAACGGCTTGACCATGTAGTCGTCGGCGCCGGCATCGAGCCCTTCGACCCGGTCACCGACCGTGACCTTCGCCGTGAGCATGAGGATCGGGATCGTGTCACCAGACGCGTGGATGCGCCTGCACGTCTCGATGCCGTCGAGGTGAGGCATCATCACGTCGAGGATCACGAGGTCCCTGGTCGAAACCCGCAGCGCCGAGAGCGCCATGGCACCGTCCGTCGCGGTCTCGACGTCGTATCCCTCGTACCCGAGGGCGCGCTCGAGCGCGTCACGGACGGCGTGGTCGTCCTCGACGACGAGGATGCGGGAAGCGCCGGGTTCCATCCGCCCCATCGTACGGCGTGCGCATCGGTGTCCGATGAAGACTGCATGAGAACACGATGAGGAGTCACGCGTGGCGCGGGTAGCCTCACCCGTCGTGAGCTGGAGCATCGAGGACCGCAACGTGATCGTCACCGGGGGGAGCTCCGGCATCGGCCGTGCCACCGCCACCGCCCTCGCGGCGGCTGGCGCCAACGTCACGATCACCTCACGCGACCCATCCAGGGCATCGAGCGCGGCGCGTGCGATCGCCGAGACGACGGGTGGGCACGTCGAGTCGTTGGTGCTCGATCTGACCGATCGCACGTCGATCGAGGATGCGGCGGCGACCTACCGACATGGGCACGACGACCTCGCCGTCCTGGTCAACAACGCAGGGACGGCGTTCGACACGAGGAGGACGACCCCTGACGGCGTCGAGCTCACGTTCGCCACGAACCACCTCGGCCCGTTCATCCTCACGACCCTGCTGCTGCCCCTCCTCGAGTCGGGCGCCCCGTCGCGCGTCATCGACGTCGCATCCTCGGGGCACGGCTGGGCGAAGGAGGGCATCCGGTTCGACGACCCGACACATCGCGACCGGTACCGCATCTGGGAGGTCTACGGCCACTCGAAGCTCGCCAACATCCTCCATGCGCGTGAACTGGCGAGGCGCTTCGGCTCGAGGGGGATCCACGCCTATGCCGCCCACCCGGGCCTCGTGAGAACCTCGATCGGACGAGGAGGCGACTCGCTGCTCACGGCGATCGCCTATCGCCTGTTCGGTTGGCGCATGCTCAGCCCCGAGGAGGGAGCGGACACGATCGTCTGGCTCGCGACGTCGCCGGATCCCGCTGAGCCGAACGGTGCATACTTCGACGGCCGACAGGTCGGTCGATCCAGCCGGTGGGCGCGCGATGACGACCAGGCGCGACGCCTGTGGGACCTCAGCGAACAGCTCGCGGCAGCGGGCGCCGAGGAGGACCCGCTGTGAGCGACGACGGCGCGGTGAGCGAGCACGTCGACGACGCCGCGGTCCCACACCACTCGCGTCCATGGTGGAAGCAGGTGATCTCCGCGGTCGTGACGATCGCCGTCCTCGTGCTGGTGTTCGGCTTCGTCATCCCGCAGTTCGCCGACTACCGGTCCATGGTCGAGTACGTGTCGAACATCCCGCCGGGATGGTGGGTCGTCCTCGCGGTGATGTCGGTGTGGTTCCTCGTCGCATATCCCATCGTCCTGACGACAGTCCTGCGGTCGTTGAGGTTCAAGGAGGCCTTCGTCAACCACATGGCAGGCACGGCGATCACCAACTCGCTCCCATCCGGCGGCGCGATCGCCGTCGCCGTCAACTACGCGATGTACCTGTCGTGGGGATTCCGCCCCGAAGCGGTCTCCGCGGCGCTCCTGGCTGCGGGCGTGTGGGACTGGTATGCGAGGATCGCGCTCCCCGTGCTCGCCGTGGTCGCCATCGCCATCTTCGCCACGGCGCTCCCGTGGATGTGGATCGTCAGCATCGGAGGGGCCCTCTGGGTGGCGTTCTCGATCTGGCTGTTGGCCACGGTCCTGCGCTCGGACCGGTTCGCCCACACTGTCGCACGGTGGGTGGAGTCGGTCGTGACGAGGGTCGCCCATTGGCTCAAGCGCGAGCCCCCGAACGCCCAGGCATCGGTGTTGCAGTTCCGCGATGACCTGCGCCGCGTGCTCGACCACCACACCGGGCGGCTCACCGCCGCGACGGTCGGCAACCACATGGCGATGGCAGGCCTCTACACCGCCTCCGTCTACGCCGTCGGGGTGACGCCTGACGAGGTCCCCGTCCCGTGGGTCGTCCTCTCGTTCGCCCTGGGGCGGTTCCTGGTGATGATCCCCGTCAGCCCCGGGGGGCTCGGCCTCGTCGACCTCGGATGGATCGGGCTCCTCAACCTCGGGTGGACCACGACCAACCCCGGCGTCCCCGTGGACACCGCCCTGATCGCCGCAGGGGTGCTCCTGTTCCGGGCCCTCAGCCTCTTCCCGCCGATCCCGATCGGAATGGGGACATGGGTGTTCTGGCGGTTCAACCGCTCATGGCGGAGGGACTGGCGCTCGGCACCGCGTGCCCAGACCTGACGGCGGGTCCACTCAGAACGGCCAGAGGGGGTCGACGCCGGTCCCGAGAAGCGCATTGGCGGCGACCGACAGCAGGAGCCAGGCGGCCCAGCCGACGGCTGTGGATGCCAGTGCCCTCCAGGTCGACACATCGAGGCCCTCACGGATCGCGATCGCCGCAGCGGCGAGCGACCACAAGGCACCGACGAAGCCCAGCCACGGCACGACCCCGATGCCGATCGGGGCGAGCGCGTAGCCGATCACCCGCGACATCTCACCGAAGTCGGCGGTCCCGCCGAGGAACCTCGTGCCGATGAACAGGGAGATGGCGGACCACACCAGCCATCCGATCACACCCGTCACCATGCCGGCGACGGCGCCGAGAGGAACGCTGGCCTCGACGGCGACGGCGGCACCGATGCCGGCGAGGACGCTGGCGAAGGTGACGACCAGCGCCACCTGCCTGTTGAGGGACGCCGATTCCTCAGCCCTGCGGTAGAAGTCGACATCGAGCACGGCCGCGCTCACGATGTTGTCGACGAAGCCACGCACGTCCATGGGCCGAGTATGGCGGGTCGCGCCCGCAACATCCGTCCACGATGGGATCAGGGATATCTAGTCACGGCGGCACGGCGCGAAACCCTTCTTGGCGGATTCGCCATGGCCGATAGTCTGGCAGCAGGCTTGGGAACCTTGTGGGGAACATCGGGAGGGCGCGGACGTTCGAAAGGGTTCTTCATGTCCACGCACAATGCCACCGAGCCTCTCCTCCCCGAGGACCAGCTCGATCACTTCGCACAGGTGATCGAGCTGCCCACCATCGGGGCACCGCCCCTTCCCCTCATCACCCCGGCACCGCGTGCGGTGGTCGACGACGACGACATACCCGTCAACACGGCGCCGTCGTTCTACCAGCGCAACAGTGGGTCGCTTCCGAAGTCCGGTGGGGGCATGAGCGACGCCCATCGACGCAACCTCCTCCCGAGGCCCGAGTACACCGACCGCGACACGGTCGGTGACAAGCTCCGACGCTTCCTTCGGCGCTAGGGACTCGATCGCCGATGGACGAAAAGCACTCAAGTTCCACCGCCCTCGTGCCGATACCCCGGCCATGAAACTGTTCAGGCGCTCCACAGCGGACGATCGACGGGCCGACCGCGAGTACGACGAGGCCGTGAACGACCGAATGAAGTCGGTACTGGGCCGACCCACGGACCACGACGACGCCGACCTCGTCGAGCAGCGGCTCCGCAACATGGCGTACGGCACCAACAAGCGCTGAGCCCCGCCCGCACGGTGCGGATGTCGACACGGCCCCCGGGACGGGGCCGTTCGGCGCGAACTGACCCTCCTCACTGTGGTCACTTGCCCACGCACGGTGTCCACATGGTGTACACTGGGCACAGGCTTCGAATCGAGGAGGGCGGGAATGGCGACGTCGGCACGTGTGATCCAGGAACGGCGGTTCACGACCGCGTTGCGCGGGTATGACCGCGACGAGGTCATCGCCTTCCTCGCAGAGGTGGCGGCGGACATGGCGTCCCTCGAGGAGCAGCTCGCCATCGCAAGGGCGAAGGCCGCCAAGTCGCAGGAGCAGCTCGACGCCCTCAACGACGTACTGGAGCGCCACATCGAGGACACGCACGCCGCCCGTGCCGCGATCATCGAGGAGGCGAAGAGGGAGGCCGCAGAGATCCTCGCGACCGCACGCCACGGAGACGGCTCGACGCCCGATGTCGCACGGTCCGCCGCCGCGATCGTCGCCGAGGCCGAGAGCAGGGCAGAGGCCATCAAGGCTGACGCCGAGCGACGGGTCGCGGAAGCGGAGGCAGCCGCCGCCGACCTCGTGAGCCAGGCCGAACAGACCGCCGCGGTGCGCATCGCCGAGTCCGATCGGGTGCTCGACGAGGCGAGGGGGGTAGCACGCAGGATCCGGTCCGATGCCGAGCGCGAGCGCGAGGACATCCTCTCCCGCGTCGGTCGGCTACGTTCCCTGCTCGGCGACGTCGATCCTCGGGCCCTTGCCGACGCGAAGGTGATCCTCTCCGATGGCGGCCAGGTGGTCATCGACCTGCGGGATCCTGCGGTCCAGCCCACGCCCTCCCCACACGGCTGATCCTCGTCCGACGACGCCGTCAGCCCATGAGCCCCTTGGCCACGAATCCGTGGATGTCCGCCGCCAGGCCGGCACGATCGACCCTGCCCGCCTCGTCGAACCATCGATCCACCGTGTTGAGGACCGACAGGACGTAGATGGCGGACAGTCGGGCGTCGGCGTCCGCCCGATACGTTCCGTCCTCGACCCCGGTGCGGATCGCGGACACGAAGGTTCCCTCGTAGCGATCCCGAGCCTCGTTGACGCGATCGCGATCCCCGTCCTCGAGGAAGGACGTCTCGGACAGGTAGGTGCGGGCCTCGGCCCTGTGGTCGAGTACGACGTCGATGTGGCCGGCGATCAGCCTGCGCAGCGTGTCGTCGGCATCGGCTCCCTCGGCGAGGGCACGATGCGCCGCCTCGTCGAAGAACGCGGCTCCCCGCTCGATCACCGCCACGAGGAGCTCCTGCTTCCCCCCGACGTGGGCGTAGATCGACGAACCGAGGATCCCGAGGTCGTCGCCGAGGTCGCGCATCGACGTGCCGTGGTAGCCGTGCGTGGCGAACCGTCGACCGGCTCCCTCGATGATGTCGTCCCTCGTGAGCCTCGTCATACGTCGTAGGTGATCTCGACGGTATCCGACACCGGGTGGGACTGGCAGGTCAGGATCTGGCCCGAGGCGACCTCCTCCTCGTTCAGCGACCAGTTGCGATCCATCGCTACCCGTCCACTGAGGACACGGGCCCTGCAGGATGCGCACGCACCGGATCGGCAGGAGAAGGGCCCTTCGGGCCTCACCGACAGCACGTGGTCGAGGATCGGTGCGCCGCCGGGGTCGACGACGACGGTCGACGTCCGACCGTGCAAGGTGAACACGACCGTCGAACCCTCGACGTCGTCAGCGGCGACCGTGACGACCCCGTCGCCTCCCGCGTAGAACAGCTCGTCGTGGACGACGGCACCATCGACGCCGCGTGCGTCGAGTGTCGAGCGGGCGGCTTCGACGACGCCCCTGGGACCGCAGAGGAACCACTCGTCGACGGTCGAGGGGTCGAGGATCGTGGAGAAGAGGTCCTCGAGCTTGCCCTCGTCGATGCGGCCCTCGAAGAGCGGCACGGCGTGTCCCTCCCGGCTCAGGACGTGCATCACCATGAACCTGTCCGGATAGCGGCCCTTCAGTGCATCGATCTCGTCGAGGAACATCACGGAGCGGCCGTCGCGGTTCCCGTACACGAGGGCGAACTCGCTGGTCGGCTCGTCCCTGAGCGTCGATGCGATGATCGACAGCACGGGCGTGATGCCGCTTCCCGCGGCGATCGCCGCGTATCGACGCGTGGCCGAGGGGTCGGGATCGTGGATGAACTCACCGGACGGCGGCGTGGCCTCGATGACCTCGCCGGGTGCGAGGTGGGTCGTGGCCCACGTCGAGAAGGCACCTCCCGCGAGTCGCTTGACACCGATCTGGAGGGTGTCACCGCCGGAGGGTGAACAGATCGAGTAGCTGCGACGCACGTCGGCACCATCGATCGTCCTGCGCAGGATGAGGTGTTGACCCGGTCGGTGGACGTACGCGTGCTCGAGCCCCTCTGGCACGGCGAGGGTCACGCACACGGATTCGTCGGTCAGTCGATCCACGGCGGTGACGGTGAGCGGGTGGAACGTGACGGCTTCCATCAGATCGCCTTGAACTGGTCGAAGGGCTCTCCGCAGGCAGTGCACACCATCAGCCGCTTGCACGCCGTCGACCCGAACTGGGACACGACGGTCGTGTGCGCGGACGCGCACTGGGGGCACAGCACCTCCTCGATCACGCCCAGTGGCGAGTCAGGTGCCGCGCCGGGTGGAGCGATGCCGTAGCCGGCGAGCTTCGCCTTCGCCTCGGGTGTCATCCATTCCGTCGTCCATGCCGGGCTGTACACCGTCACGACGTCTGCGGGGATGCCATGGTCGGCGAGCAGGGTGACGATGTCGCCCTCGATGACCTCCATCGCGGGGCATCCCGAGTAGGTGGGGGTGATGGTGACGGTGGCGCGACCGTCCTCGTCGATGGAGACGTCCCTGAGGATCCCGATGTCGGCGATCGTGAGGACGGGGATCTCGGGGTCGGTGACCTGCACCAGCAGCTCGGTGACCTCGGCTGCGGTGATCGTGGCCATCACCACTGGAGCCCCGGGTACGAGCGCTGCATCCATTGCAGCTCGGCGAGCATCGGTCCCAGGTACTCGGTGTGCATCCCCGTCCGCCCACCGGACGCCTGGAAGGTGTCGGAGGGCCGGGCCAGCGTCGCCTGTTCGAGGACCTCGTCGACGGTGCGTTCCCACTCGTCCGCGAGGTCGCAGGCGAGGGTAATGACGCCCAAGGCCGCGAGGTCCCGTTCCACGTCGTCGACCTCGAAGAGCTCGCCCGTGAAGCGCCACAGCCCTTCGACTGCGGCCTG
Source organism: uncultured Acidimicrobiia bacterium (assembly GCA_963792405.1). Classification (GTDB taxonomy): domain Bacteria; phylum Actinomycetota; class Acidimicrobiia; order Spongiisociales; family UBA5794; genus SZUA-442. The sequence continues at coordinate 102,865 of CAWBVU010000006.1, read as the reverse complement.
TGCCCGTTGGTGGCTCTCCTGCGTTCCATCACCGAGCCGGACGATCCAGGACGCCGACCTCCTGAGGTGGTACGTGGCCTCCTTGAGTCCCTTCGCGGCGATGCCTGCCAGCGTCGGATTCGACGACGCGGCGAGGGACCGCCACAGTGCCACCTGGTAGGCGTCGAGGAAGAACTGGCGCACCATGATGAAGGCGAAGTCGGTGTTGGGCTGCTCGACGAGGAGCGCGTTCGTGAACTCCCGCTCATTGCGCAGCATGGCGAAGTCGTCCTCGGTCCTGCCGTCGCCCTCGACGTCTCCCGCCAGCGTGTACAGGTGGCGGGCGATCCCGATGTGGTCGAGACCCGTGTTGGCCACGGCGAGGTCCTCCTCGAGCTCGGGCGCGCGGGAGATGTACGCACCGAGGCGTTGGCCGATCACCAGGTTGTCGTCGGCGAGGCGCACCAGGTAGGTACCGAGCGCGGTCCGCGTGGTGAGCGTGTTCACAGCTGTCCGACCTCGTCAGGGATCTCGTAGAAGGTGGGGTGTCGGTAGGGCGTGTCCTCGAACGGCTCGAACATCGACGAAGGATCATCCGACGCGTGGATCTCACTCGACCGCACGACCCAGAGGCTGACCCCCTCGGCGCGACGCGTGTATCCGTCCCTTGCGTTCTGGATCGCCGTCTCGGCGTCCGGTGCGTGCAGCGATCCGACGTGCGTGTGGCTGAGCCCTCGCTTCGCCCTGATGAAGACCTCCCACAGCGGCCATCCGTGGGCCGATGCGGTGCCTTGGGGAACCTCGACGGGCTGCTCGCCCGGTGCGGTGGGGACGTTGTAGCTCATCGTCCCCCCCTACGCCGTGCGCCCGAGCCGGTCGCGCTGTTTCGCCGCGTGGGCCAACGCGGCCTCCCTGACCCACGCCCCGTCCTCCCACGCCTCCACCTTGTGGGCGATCCGCTCCCGATTGAGGCGCCCATCGCCCCTGATCGTCGACCAGAACTCGTCCCAGTCGATCTCCCCGATCCGCCAGTGGCCCGTGTCCTCGTCGAAGGTGAGATCGGGGTCGGGGATGGTGCACCCGAGGTAATGGGCCTGGGGCACGGTCTGGTCGATGAACATCTGGCGGAGGTCGTCGTTGGTGATGCGCTTGATCTTCCACTCCATCGACTGCTCGGTGTGGGGTGAATCGGAGTCGTGCGGCCCGAACATCATGAGCGCGGGCCACCACCACCTGTCGATGGCGTCCTGCGCCATCGCCTTCTGCTCGTCGGAGCCGTTGACGAGCGCCATCATGATCGAATAGCCCTGGCGTGCGTGGAACGACTCCTCCTTGCAGATCTTGACCATCGCTCGTGCGTACGGCCCGTAGGAGGTCCGCTGGAGGACGATCTGGTTGACGATGGCGGCGCCGTCCACGAGCCAGCCGATGGCGCCGATGTCGGCCCACGACAGCGTCGGGTAGTTGAAGATCGACGAGTACTTCTGCCTGCCCTCGTGCAGGAGATCCTGGAGCTCGTCGCGTGAGACGCCGAGGGTCTCGGTCGCCGAGTAGAGGTAGAGGCCGTGTCCCGCCTCATCCTGGACCTTCGCCATCAGGATCGCCTTGCGCAGCAGGGTGGGCGCCCTGGTGATCCAATTCGCCTCCGGCTGCATGCCGATGACCTCGCTGTGGGCGTGCTGTGCCATCTGACGGATCAGCGTCGCTCGATAGCCGTCAGGCATCCAATCGCGGGGTTCGACCTTCTCATCGGCGTCGAGGATCGCCTCGAATGCCGCCTCCGGGGTGTTGGGGTCCACGAGGCTCCTTTCAGTGCGTCGGGAGCGTACCAAACGAACGTTCGTTGTGTCGAGGCCCGATCCCACGCCCATCGGCGCCGGGCCACACCTCAGCCGATGAGGATCTTCCGGAGCCTGCGGGTGGCGACGAGCCCTGCGGACACGTCGAGGATGCCGTCCCTCGTCAGCCATCGGTACCAGCGTTCGATCCTCGGGGTGACCCGATCGTGGAGCTCCGTGTAGTCGTCGATGGAACCGTCGGTCTCGGAGAGGATCGTCGCGACCACGTCGCGGCGGAGGGCTTGGAGGTCGTCGCGCAGCGATTCCATCGCCAACCTGTCGAAGGCCGTCACGCCGGGGAGGTTGCGGATCTGGCGTTCGAGCCAGCCGATGTAGAACTCCTCGCTCGAGCGCGTGTAGATCTCGGCGATGTCGAGGACGTCCATGCCATACAGGTGGGCGAGGTCCACCATGTCGGGAGCCCTGCGCAGCACTCGTTGGTAGGCGTGTCGGGTGGCGAGGTGGTCGGGGATGCCACGTTCGCGCATCTCGGCCGCGACGCGCTCGTACGGCTCACGCCATCGGGGTCCGCCCACCGTTGGCATCCCGTCGCTGAGGCGAGCGAAATCGGCCGATGCCCTCTCGATCTCCTCATCGATGGACCCCTCGGCGGGGCGCATCAGGTACCAGCGCGACACGAGGGTCACGAGACGGTCGACGTCGGCGAGCATCTCCCTCGACACGTCGGGGTCGACCATCACCCCGAGGGCCTCGATGTCGAACCACCGCTGGCGTGCGTCCGTGATCGCCCGAGCGATCCGATACGCACGGATGACCATCGATGCCGAGGCGCCGCTCACGGTGCGCATGCGGGAGTAGTAGGTGCTGCCCTGTGAGTTGAGGACCTGGTTCGCGACGACGGTCGAGATGAGCTCGCGGCGCAGCGGGTGACGCTCGATGTGGTGGGCGAACCGCTCGACGATCGCAGGCGGGAAGTAGCCGAGGAGGTCCGTGACGAAGTGCGGGTCGTCGGGCAGCGTGGACACCCTCAGGTGCTCCGTCAGGCTCATCTTCGCATAGGCCAGCAGGACGGCGATCTCCGGTCGTCCGAGGCCCTTGCCCTCCCGTGCGCGCTGGGCGAGCTCCTCGTGGCTGGGGAGGAACTCGAGCTCCCTGTCGAGGACCCCTTCCCTCTCGAGCCTGTCGACGAGGTCGGCATACGCCTCGATGGTGCGCGGGGACGACTCGGCTTCCTGGGAGATGATCTGCGCCTGGAGGAAGTTGTCGTAGAGGATCGCCTCGACGACGTCATCGGAGACCGACTCGATGATCTCGTCTCGCTCTGCGGGCGTGATCTCTCCCGCCTGCTCCGCCATGTGCAGGAGGATCTTGAGGTTCACCTCACGGTCAGACGCGTGGACACCGCCCGAGTTGTCGATGAAGTCGGCGAAGACCTTGCCCCCGGAGCGGTCGAACTCGATGCGGCCCAGCTGTGTCAGGCCGAGGTTGCCCCCTTCCCCCACCACCCGCGCCCGCAGGTCGCGCCCATCGACGCGAACGGCGTCGTTGGTGCGATCCTGGACGAGTTCGTTGGTCTCGAACCGTGACTTGACGTACGTCCCGATGCCGCCGTTCCACAGGAGATCGACGGGGGCGGTGAGGATCAGGCGGATGAGCTCGTTCGGCGTGGCGACGTCGACCTCGGTGTCGAGCGCCCTGCGCATCTGTGGTGTCAGGGTGATGCGCTTCGCAGACCGCGGGAACACGCCGCCACCCTCCGAGATGAGCGCAGGGTCGTAGTCCTGCCACGACGAGCGGCCCAACGCCGCGAGCCGGGCACGCTCCGTCCAGGACGCCTCGGGATCGGGGTCCGGATCGACGAGGATGTCACGGTGGTCGAAGGCCGCCAGGAGCCTGAGATGCCTCGAGCGCAGCATGCCGTTACCGAAGACGTCACCCGACATGTCCCCGATGCCGACGACGGTGATCTCGTCGGCGTCGACGTCCACGCCAAGGTCGAAGAAGTGGCGACGGACCGACTCCCACGCGCCTTTCGCCGTGATGCCGAGGGCCTTGTGGTCGTACCCCGCCGACCCTCCCGATGCGAAGGCGTCGTCGAGCCAGAAGCCGTACTCGCGCGCGATCGCGTTCGCCGTGTCGGAGAACGACGCCGTGCCCTTGTCCGCGGCGACGACGAGGTAGGGGTCGTCCCCGTCGTGGCGGATGACGTCGTCAGGCGCCACGATGACGTCGCCGACTCGGTTGTCGGTGACGTCGAGGAGGCCACGGATGAACTGCGTGTAGGCGTGGCGCACCTCGTCATAGCTCGGCGCCGGTCCCTCTGCCGATCGCTTCAGGACGAACCCGCCCTTCGCGCCCGTCGGGACGATGACGGCGTTCTTGGTCATCTGGGCCTTCATCAGGCCGAGCACCTCGGTGCGGTAGTCCTCCCTGCGGTCCGACCAGCGGATGCCTCCCCTGGCGACCATGCCACCGCGCAGGTGGACACCGTCGACGTCAGGCGAGTGCACGTAGATCTCGAACAGCGGCGTCGGGGCAGGCATGTCGGGAACGTCGGCGGATCGAAACTTGAGCGACAACGAGGTGCGTCCGGGCCTGAGCAGGTTCGTGCGTTCGGTGGCGAGGACGAGTCCGAGGAATCCACGGATGATGCGGTCCTCGTCGAGGGAGGCGACCGCGTCGAGGCCATCCCTGACCTCGGACGTGAGGAGCGCCTCTGCGTCGGGGTCCGCCTCGGGACCGAACCTCGACTGGAAGAGGCGCACGAGCCGCTCCGCCAGGTACGGGTGGGCGGCGAGGGCGTCGTCGATGTATCCGATCGAGTAGGCGGGTGTGATGAGCCTCCAGTAGCTGCGATAGGCCCTCAGGACCGTGAGCTCGTCGTGGGTGAGGGTGCTCGACACGAGGAGCCGGTTCAGCGAATCGGACTCGGCCTCTCCCCTCAGCGCGGACTCGACGGCCGCACCGACCCTCGCACCGGCATCCTCGACGTCCAGACGTCCACCGTCGGGCGCGGTCACGCCGAAGTCGTGGATGAACGTGCCGCCCTCGTCCTTGAGGCGGGTTGGCACCTCCTCCACGACGATGAGGCCGAGATGCTCGAGGAGGGGCATCATGTCGGAGAGATTGAGCTTCCCCGACGACCGGTAGACCGTGATCCGCGTGAGGAGGTCGGTGCCAGGCGGTCCCTCGCTCGTCTCGTTCTGGACGCCGACGATGAGGTCGAGGCCGTCGCGGGCGAGTCGGTCGACCTGGAGGATGTCCCGCGCGGCCACCTCGAGTCCCGTCGACGTCTTGTAATAGGAGGGGAACAGCGGGGCCCAATGGGCTGCGAGCTGCTTCGCATCATGGTCCGACACCACGGTCATCAGCTCCTCGATGATGCGGTCGTCCCAGTTGCGGGCCATGCTGACGACGGTCCGTTCGAGCGCAGCGATGTCGACGTCGAGCGGAGCGCCCTCCTCGATCCACACGGAGAAGTGGATGCGGGCATCGCCCGACTCGCCGAGCGCGAGCCGGTAGTCGATCGCCGTCCCCTCGAACGTGCGGAGGAACAGCTCCTGGAGTTGCTTGCGCAGCTCGGCGTTGAAGCGGTCACGCGGCACGGTGACGAGGACACTGACGAAGCGGTTGAGCGCGTCCCTGCGGACGAACAGGCGCACCGACGAGGACTCCTCGGTCTCGACGAGATCGCCGAGCATGTCGCTGAGCGCATGGACCGGGACGGCGAACAGGTCGTCCTTCGGGAAGGACTCGAAGGCCTGCACCAGGGACTTGTAGTCGTGGCTGCCCTCGATCGCGTCCTGGTACAGCAGGACCTGTTGGAGCTTCCGCCGAAGCACGGGGATCTCTGAGGCGGGGGTCATGTACGCCTTCGAGGTGAACAGGCCGAGGAGACGGAGCTCGGCGATCATCCTGCCGTCATCGTCGAGCTGGCGAAGCCCGACGTAGTCCATTCGGGCATCCCTGTGGACCGTCGAGTGGCTGTTCGTCTTCGTCACGACGAGGAGGTCGCCGCCCTCGTAGCGTTCCTGGAGTTGCTGTGGGAGATCGGCCAGGAGCCGGGACGAGTGCTCGGCGCCGTTCTCGGCGAGGATGCCGAGCCCCGACTCGACGACGGCCTCGACACAGGGGCCCTCGTCGGAGTCGACGATCTCGTACGTGCGGTAGCCGAGGAACACGAAGTTGTCGTCGAGGAGCCAGTCGAGGAAGGCGATGGTCTCCGCGACGTCCTCGAATTCGTAGTGGTGCACGCTCGCCTTCGCGATGTCCGCCATGGTGCCCGTCGCCGCTCGGAGGGCGCCGAAGTCGCGCACCGTGACCTCGACATCGCGCAGCACCCTCCCGATGGTCTCCTCGAGCCGCTTCGCCTCGTCGACATCGAGCTTCCGGTTCAGCTCGAAGTGCTGGACGGACTCCTTCGGCACGTCACCTCGCGGCTGGGTGATCTCGATGAGGCCACCGTCGGAACGGCGTCGCACCCCGATGACCGGGTGAAGGTGTCGCACGAGGCCGATGCCCTGGCGCGTGATCGCCGCGGTCACCGAATCGACGAGGAAGGGACTGTCGTCGGTGACGATCTGGACCACCGATCCGGGTGTGGCGTATCCCTCGTCCTCGACGGTCGGCATGAACACCCTCACCGATCGCTCGTGGGGCCGGCGGTCCTGGGCGAATGCGAGCAGGTCGTCGATCTCGGCCAGGAGCTGCGGCGCGGTGAGGTCGGGGAGCTCGGACTCCGGGAGGCGGCGAAGGTACATCTGCGAGAACGACGAGATGAGGCCCCTGCGGGGCTCGGGAACCGTGGAGCCGATGAGGGTGAGCAGCTGTTCGACGAGCGGCGTGTCGGGCGTTGAGGCGCCCTCGTGTCCCACCATGGACGCGAGGCTAGACGCATGACCGTGGAGGCGCACCCCTTTCCGTCCGGTCGATCCACCACCCGTCCTAGCATCCCGTCCTGCGAGTAGGCACCCACAGGAGATCCCCATGGCGAACCCGACCCTCCAGAAGCAGTTCGGCGGCTATCCCGACCCGAACGCGACGGCGGACGCGGCCCTTCAGTCGGCCGCCCCATATCCGGTGTCGACCGACTCGGATGCCATGACGATCGGAGGCACGGCGGCCAAGACCGGCTTCCTGCTCCTGCTGGTCCTCGCCGCAGGTGCATGGGGATGGAACCTCGTCGATCCGACCGCAGGCGAGACCTCGATCCCCTCGTGGTGGTTCCTGACCGCCATCGGCGTGTTCGTGCTTGCGATCGTGACCGTCTTCAACCCGAGGATCGCCGTCGTCACGGGCCCGCTGTACGCGCTCGTCCAGGGCGTCGCGGTGGGTGCCATCAGCCACATCTACGACGCGCAGTTCCAGGGCATCGTCCTCCAGGCGATCCTCGCGACGGCGGCCGTATTCGTCGTGATGCTCGTGCTGTTCGTCACGAGGACCATCAAGGTGACGAACAGGATGCGCGGCGTCGTGATCGGGGCGACGTTCGGCATCGCCCTGTTCTACCTCGTCAGCATCGTGCTGTCCCTCTTCGGTGTCGGCATTCCCCTGGTGTGGGACAGCGGCCCGTTCGGCATCCTGTTCAGTGCGGTCGTGGTGGTCATCGCGGCCTTCAACCTGATGCTCGACTTCGACATGATCGAGCGCGGCGTGACAGCACACGCACCGAAGAACCTGGAGTGGTTCGGCGCCTTCGGGCTGATCGTGACGATCATCTGGATGTACATCGAGATCCTGCGCCTCCTGTCGAAGCTGCGCAGCTGATCCCCCGTCACCGCCGCCGGATCGTCGGACGGCGAGCCGGAGCGCGGACGGCCACGAGCAGCGCAGCGGTGGCGATGAGGGCAACGACGCCCGCAATACCGTGGGACGCCGGGTACCCCGCGACCATCTCGTGGAAACGAGCGGCGAGGTTCGCCGATGCGGACCCATCATCGCGTCGTGGAGTCCTCTGCGCACCCACGGCGACGGCGATCGCTGACACACACAGAGCCAGGATGACGACACGCAGCAGCATGGGGCTGTTCCTCGGGTGGGGGTTCAGGGCCCGAATCGGCGTGGCCCGTGACGAGTGAAGGCTATGTGCGACCGCCGGGTAACGCCTTGGCACCGGGTGCTCCTACCGTTCGACGGTGGCATCGGTGCTCCACCTCCTCCGCATGTGGATCGCGGGATGGCTCGCGGTCCTGGCCGTGAGCGTCCGCAGGCTCCTGCTCGGCCCCACCCTGCCGTCATGGACGTGGCGCACGGAGTGGACGATCGCGTTCGCCCGAGCGGTGATCGAGGTGGCATCCCGGTTCCGGGATGACGGGTTCCTGAACACCTTCGGCCTCCACATCACGGCGCCGGTCCCGCTCGACCTGAGGAGGCGCATCGACGTGCGCAGGGTGACGGTGGGTGCGATCGTCGCAGACCGATACATCCCCACCACGCTGTTCCAGCCCGAGCTGACGCTGCTGTACTTCCATGGAGGCGGGTACGTCTTCGGGAACCCCGGCACGCATCGCCAATTCATCGCACGACTCGTCGATGCCACGCAGGCGGGCGCGATCGCGCCCAGGTATCGCCTCGCCCCGCACCATCGTTATCCGGCTGCCGTCGACGATGCCTTCGACGTGTACAGGGCGCTCCTGGACGCCGGCATCGACCACGAGAGGATCGTGGTGGCGGGCGACTCGGCGGGCGGCGGCCTCGCGATGGCGCTGATGCTCAGGCTGCGATCCACGGGCACGCCGATGCCCGCCGGGCTCATGCTGTTCTCGCCGTACCTCGACCTGACACACCGATCCGCCAGCATCAGGTCCAATGCGCGGACGGACTACCTGCCACTGTCCGAGCTCGACCACCCCAACGACTGGTATGCCACCGAGGCCGAGCTCACCGATCCGGAGGTGTCGCCCGTCCATGCCGACCTGACGGGACTCCCCCCGATGCTGGTGTTCGCGGGCGGGGCGGAGATGATCCTCGATGACAGCCTCCGTATCGCCGAGCACGCCACGAGGGATGGCGTCACCGTCGAGCTCGTCGTCGAGGAGGAGATGATGCACGTGTGGCCGGCCATCGTCGATTGGCAGCCCGCCACGGCCAGGGCACTCACCACCGCCGCGGGCTGGATGGGTTCGCTCACCTGATGCACCCGCCCCCGGACGGTGCCTCGGGCACCGCGGCGGTACGATGCCCGCCATGGTGACGAGGGGGCGCGCGGGAGACGAGGGGGGAGCCGACGCCGGCGAGTCCTTCGAGGACTTCCGCCGGTCGTTCTCGTACGGGTCACGGAATGACCTCGACTTCAAGTTCCTCAAGTCGCTCCCGGACGACGAAGCCGCCGAGTTCCTCAGGCTGCTGCTCGAACGCCTGAGTGAGGCATACGACACCGGGGACGTCCAGCCGCTGATCGATGCCGCCATCGATGCCCAGATCGCGGGCTATGCGCCACGGGCGGGGGCACCATCGAGCCCGCACACCTATGACGACGGCCCCTTCGCCCCCACCTCGCGGCCCGTCGCGGGTTCGACCATCGGCCTCCTCGCCTCCAGTGGGCACTTCGTCGAGGGCGACGATCCACGCCCGTTCGGGGTGGACGACATGTCCCAGGCCGAGGCGGTCGCCCGCATCGACGACTTCCTGAAGGATGCACCCATCCTGTCCGAGATCCCCGTCGACGTCGACGCCGCTCGCCTCCGCGTCCGCCACGGCGGATACGACATCACGTCCGCCCTGCGCGACCGCAACGTCGCGCTCCCCGTCGATCGGCTTCGGGAGGCCGCAGACGAAGGGCGGATCGGCAGGCTCGCCCCTACGGCGTACTCGTTCCCGGGCGCGACCGCCCAGGGTCGCCTTCGCAGTGAGCTCCCTGCCTGGATCGACCGCATCGACGACGGCCACGTCGATGCGATGCTGCTCGTCCCCTTGTGACCTGTGTGTCACGTGTCGGTCGGGCACGTCGCACGGGCGCTGGAGGAGGCGGGGATCCCGACGGTCGTCGTCATGGTGAAGGCGTTTCGCCATGTCGCCGAGCGCATGAGCCTCCCCAGGACGGTCGTCACCCCCCATCCCATGGGTCGTCCCTTCGGACCGGTCGGTGATGTCGCCACCCAGACCCGAGTCGTCCACGCCGCGCTCGGCCTCCTCGACGCGGCGACGGGGAACGGCGCCGTCGTGGAACTCACCGAGCCGTTTCGCCCGGGCAGCTCCCGACCGACGTCACTCCCAGAGGGCGGCGAGGTCGGTGGCGACGGAGCGGACGCCCGTCCCTGACCACGCCGGCTCGTCGGTCACGGCAGGCACGCCGAAGGCGTGCTCGTCGAAGAGCCCCTCGGTGACGTCGAGGAACCTGCTGCGCAGCGCATAGGTGTGGGCGCCATTGGTGGAGTGCCGATGGTGGTAGAACCGCTGCGGCACCGTGACGGCGAGGTGGTCCCGTGCCCGCGTCAACGCGACGTAGAGCAGCCTCCGCTCCTCCTCGACACCCGCGGGATCCGACAGCGCCATGTCGGACGGGATGTTCCCGTCTGCGGCATGGATCACCGTGACCGACCTCCATTCACCGCCCTTGGCCGAGTGGATGGTCGACAGCACCAGATAGTCGTCATCGAGGTATGGGGCGTCTGCAAGCCCGCTCGTCGAGGCAGGGGGATCGAGCGTGATGTCGGTGAGGAACCCGCTCCTCGTCCTGGCATCACCGGCGAGGGCGGCGAGGTGGTCGATGTCGGCGAGCCGTGCACCGGGATCGTCGTACGCGAGCTCGAACACTGCCGCGCAGAACCTCGACAGGGCGTCGATCTGGGCGGAAGGAGGTGGTTCGGCGGTGCCTTCGCCCCGTGCGTCCGAGAGCACGTCACGCAGGAGGCCGAGCACCTCGCGTGTCTGCAGCGAGGCGGGCACGTCGTAGCGCAGGAACGCCTCCATGAGGTCGATGCCGGCTGCGGCCGCCACGTCGGAGAGATGCGCCATGAACGTGGCGGCGGTCGCCTGCCCGACACCGGGGAGCAGCAGCAGCACGCGGTTCCACGCCAGCTCGTCCCTCGGATTGTCGAGGATCCGCAACATCGCGAGCAGGTCCTTCACATGGGCGGCCTCGAGGAAGGTCAGGCCTCCGAACTTGACGAACGGGATCTGGCGACGGGCGAGCTCGATCTCGAGGCCACTGGAGTGGTGGCCGGTGCGGAACAGGATGGCTTGGTCCGACAGGGTGATGCCGCGTTCCCTGAGGTCGAGCACCCTGTCACACACCCATTCGGCCTGGGCGGCCTCGTCGAAGCACGTCACGAGCTCCGGAGACGCCCCCGCCGGCCTCCGGGTCCACAGTCGTTTGTCGAGTGCGGTCGTCGACGCCGCGATCACCGCGTTGGACACCTCGAGGATCTGGGGGGTCGAGCGGTAGTTCCGTTCGAGGGCGATCACGGTCGCCGTCGGGTACCGCTCCGTGAACTCGAGCATGTTCTCGACGCGAGCGGCGCGGAACGAGTAGATCGACTGGGCGTCGTCGCCGACCACGGTGAGGTTGCCATCGGCGCCGCACAGGTCGTGGAGGATGTCGGCCTGGATCTGGTTCGTGTCCTGGTACTCGTCGACGAGGACATGCTCGAACGATGTCCGAACGGCGTGACCGGCGTCGGACGCCATGAGGGCCCTCCAATACAGGAGCAGGTCGTCGTAGTCGATCACGTTGTGCTCACGCTTGCGTTCGGTGTACCCATGGAAGATGGTGCGCAACGCCTCGGCGTGGTCCGCACACCACGGGAAGCGCTCCTCGAGCGTCACGGAGAGGGGCACCTGTGCGTTCGCGACCCGTGAGTAGATCGCCGCGATGGTCTCCTTGCGAGGGAACCTCGTCTTGGCCTTCGCGAAGCCGTGCTCGGAACGCACCATCCCGAGCATCGACTCGGTGTCGCCCCTGTCGAGCACGGTGAAGCCGTCATCGAGGCCGACGGCGCCGCCGAATCTCCTGAGGAGTCGGTTGGCCGTGGCGTGGAAGGTCCCTCCCCAGACCTCGGATGCCCGTGAGCCGGATCCGCCACTTCGGGCGACCGCGCCGTCGGCGCGGCGGAGCATCTCCGCCGCGGCGCGCCGGGTGAAGGTCAGCAGGAGGATCCGTTCGGGGGGAACGCCGCGATCGATGAGCGACGCCACGCGCGCGGCCAGCGTTCGCGTCTTGCCGGACCCGGCCCCCGCCACGACGAGCAGCGGTCCGTCGCCATGGAGCACCGCAGCGCGCTGCTCGTCATTGAGCCCTTCGAGGAACCCGGGCTCCGTCGTCGTGTCATCGAACATCTGTTCGATACTAGGGGATTTCCCCCCACGTGCGACGGACCCTCACGATCGCAGCTCGATCGGACCCCTTCGCTCGGGGCGCAGGCCGCGCATGTCGGCATAGAAGGCGCGGGCCCTCTCCATGAACGCCTCGGGCCCGCCCTCGATGCGAACCGCGGGCCCGAATCCGATGCGCCTACTCGGACCGTCCACGTAGCCCATCACGACGGGAACGTCCGCGGCATCGGCGATGCGCCAGAAGCCCGACCTCCATCGCGAGTTCGCGGCCCTGGTGCCCTCCGGGGCCATGACCAGCACCATCTCGTCGGCCCTGTCGAAGGCATCGACGGCCGCTTCGACGACCGATCCGGGCGACGACGGATCGACCGGAATGCCACCGATCCGCGTGAGGAACCAACCGAAAGGGCCGACGAAGAGCCCGGCGGCGGCCAGCAGGCGGACGCGCAACCGGAAATGGCCGATGGCAGCGAGGAAGACGAAGAAGTCCCAGTTCGTCGTGTGCGGGTAGGCGATGACGACGTACTTCGGGTCTGGGGGAAGCTCCCCCTCGATGGTCCAGCCGGCCCGTTCGAAGAGCCACGCGATGACGACGGTCACCTTCGAACGCTACAGGGGCGGACGTCACGACGTCGCTCGTCGTAGGAACGAGACCCGACGCCGAACTAGGGTCGAACGCACAGCGAACGGAATGGGGCATGGGAGGTGGAACGGTGAATGACGGGGCGCGGGTCGCCGCGGTCGGGCCCGACATCCGGTCATTGGTCGTCGAGAGGACCATCGGCACGACGCCGATGACCGCGTGGTCGGAGTGGGCCTCCTCCGAGGGCGTCACCTCGTGGTGGCGGGTGCCACGGACACGGATCGAGCTGCGCGTCGGCGGCCCGTTCGAGATCCTCTTCAGCACCGACGCGCCCGAGGGCACGAGGGGGAGCGAGGGCTGCCGCTACCTGGCGTACGTGCCGGGGGAGATGATCTCGTTCACCTGGAACGCACCGCCGTCGCTGCCCCTGCGCGAGTCCCACACCTGGGTCGTGATCACCTTCACCCCCGATGGCGACGGCAGGACGAGCGTGCGCCTGGTGCACACCGGCTTCCTCGAGGGGCCGGACTGGGACGACTCCATGGCGTACTTCAGGGATGCATGGAGCTACGTCCTCGACCTCCAGGCCGCCCATCATCGGTGAGCAGGTACCGCTGCCGCCGCCTGCGACTACCGTGCGCAGGCATCACGTCGACCCCCCACCGTGGAAAGGACTCCCATGTACCTCGTACGACGCATCTACACCGTCAAGCCGGGCGAGGCCCGCAAGGCGGCGACCCTGATCGACCACATCGGCAAGGCCTACGAGGCCGCGGGCACGCGGAGCCCCAGCAGGGTGTACTTCAACAGCGGCACCACACCGGGCGACAGGAACACGGTCGTGATGGAGTGGACCGATGACGTGCTCCGTACCCCCTATCGGGACGACCGGACGCGGGTCGAGGGACTCGAGGAGGTCGCCGCGCAGCTCAGGGACCTGACCGTGGAGTCCGAGATCGAGTTCTGGGAGCTCTTCACGGACGAGAAGGCCATCTAGCGCGGGTCGATCGCGACGCGGCGAGGGGGCGACACCACCGTGTCGCCCCCTCGCTCGATCAGCCCGCGGGGTGGGGTCTTCAGGCCTGGAGGGCGGCCTGGACCTCGATCTCGAGCTTGATCTGCTTCGACACGAGGACGCCGCCACCCTCGAGGGGGACGTTCCACGTGAGGTTCCATTCCTCGCGAGCGACCTCGGTCGAGGCCGAGAACGCGGCCTTGGCGTTGCCCCACGGATCCCTCGAGATGCCGAGGAATGTGAAGTCGAGCGTCACGGGACGAGTGATGTCCCTGATGGTGAGATCGCCCGTGAGCTTCCATGACGAACCGGACGGCTCGACCACGGTCGACACGAACCGCATCTCGGGATAGACCTCGACATCGAAGAAGTCCGCTGACTTCAGATGGGCATCCCTGTCGTCGGTGCCGGATGACACGGTGGCGACGTCGATGACGACCTCGACCCTCGAGTCCTTCGGGTCCTCGGCCACCTCGATGGTGCCACTGACACCATCGAAGCCTCCGCGCACCTTGCTCACCATGAGGTGGCGGGCGACGAACTCGGCCTGTGTGTGCGTGGGATCGATGACCCAGGTTCCGACGGCCGGAACGTCCCTGCCGTCGACGACTCGTGTGAGGGTGGGTGCCTCGGTGTCCATGTGCTCCTCCTTGTGCCGCACCGGGCTCTTCGCTCCCGGTCGATATGGTTGAACTGTGCAACCAATATGGTAGTTGCATATTTCAACTATTTCGCCGTACCCTCGCCTCATGCCGATCACCATCAAGCACAGCCCGGTGACCGACGCATGGCATGCGGCGATCCTGTCCCATGCCAGGGTCACGCGCCGCCTCGACCACGACCTGCGGGAGCAGTTCGGCCTCACGCTGGGCTGGTACGAGGTGCTGCTGCTGCTGGCATCGGCCGAGGGTCACACGCTCCGCATGCACGAGCTCGCCGAAGGGATGATCCTGTCGAAGAGCGCAGCGACGAGGCTCGTGGATCGGCTCGAGCGCAGGGGCCTCGTGACCCGTGCCATCTGCGACCAGGATCGCAGGGGCATGGAGGTCGGCCTCACCGAGGAGGGCAGGGACGTGTTCCTGGCGGCCGGGCGACTGCACTACCGGGGCATCGAGGAGCACTTCGGTGCCCATCTGTCGGCGGGTGAGCTCGCCACCATCACCGACGCCCTCACGAGGGTCGCAGAGGCCAACCGCTAGCGAACGGCCGCAAACCCCTTCGTTATGGGGATCAGCCCATACACTGGAGGGCGATCGCCAGGGACCGCGACCGCCAGGACCACCATTGCCAAAGCGCCGCTACATCATCGCTGCCGCCGTCGCGGTTCCCGTGGTGGTGCTCGTGTTCCTCGGTGCGGGATACGCCCATGACGAGGTGATCAGCTCCGATATCGTCAGCCGCGGTGTCACCGCCGCCGGTATCGAACTCTCCCGCCTGCCTCGTGATGCCGCTGAGCGCGCCCTCGCCGCCCACGAGCGGCTCCTCGTCGACACGCCGGTCGTCGTCATCGTCGACGGGAAGGAGGTCAGGCTCGATCCTGCCTCGGTCGGGCTCTCGATCGACGAGGGCGACGTGGTCGACGACGCCATGACGGTCAGGAGACGCGGCGGCTTCGGGAACGTCGGTGCCTGGCTGGGGACGTGGACCTCGACGACCGAGATCGATGTCCCGATCGACTACGACACCGACGCCATCGCCGCCCAACTCGAGATGTGGTCGACGACCGCCATCGGGAAGCCCGCCTACGAGGGCGCGGTGCGCATCGAGAATGGCAGGGCGGTCCCGGAGTATCCGCAGGCCGGGCTCGCCATCGACGTACCCGCGGCGGTCCCCCTGATCGAGGCGCAGCTGGTGACGACCGACCGTTCGCCGGTCGAGGTGCCCCTGGTCCCTGTCGCCCCGATGGTGACCGACGGCGACGTCGACGTGGCGGTCGCCGAAGCCAACGCGCTGATCTCCGACGCCGTGGTCCTCCGGGCGCCGGGAGGCACGGGGTCGATGGTGTTCACCCCTGCCGGACTCGCCTCCGCCCTGCGATCCGACGTGGTCGTCCACTCCCCCGCCGTCGTCGAGGTGACGCTCGACCCCGACACGATCAGCCGCATCGCCGCCGAGTCCGCGGACCAGTTCGCCATCCCGCCCGTCGATGCGTCGTTCACCTTCGACGACGAGACGAAGACGTTGTCGATCGTGCCGTCCATCCGTGGCCAGCGGGTCGACCTCGACGCGATTCCCGACGTCGTCGCACGGGCCGCCATCGGCTCCGACACGGGACGCCTCCCGATGACCGAAGGCGACGAGGCCGCCTTCACCACGGAGATGGCAGAGGCGATGGGTCCGCTCGGTGAGGTCTCGTCCTTCACCACCAACCACCCGTGCTGCCAGACGAGGGTCACGAACATCCAGCTCCTCGCCGACGAGATCCGTGGCGCGATCGTGATGCCGGGAGAGGTCTTCTCCATCAACGACCGCGCCGGCAGGCGCACCCTCGCCGAGGGGTACGTGCGGGCAGGGGCGATCATCAACGGGAGGGTGGAGTGCTGCGACAACCCGGCCAACGTCGGGGGCGGCACGAGCCAATTCGCGACCACCTTCTACAACGCCGTCTTCTTCGGGTGCTACGAGGACGTGTTCCACCAGCCACACAGCCTCTACTTCTCGAGGTACCCGTACGTGCGTGAGGCCACGCTCGGGTACCCCAGTCCCGACGTGCAGTTCCGCAACGACTCGGACGCCATCGTCTACATCGACACGACCTACACGTCGTCGTCGATCACGGTCACCTTCTACGGGAACAACGGCGGCAGGACCTGCGAATCCGAGCGGGACGGGAACACGATCACGAGGGTGATGACCTGGCCGGACGGCAGGGTCACCCGCCAGTCGTGGACGTGGAACTACAAGCAGCCCCGCGAGGACGACCCGCCTCCGACCACGACGACGACGGCTCCTCCCACGACGACCGTCCCACCGTCGAGCTCCACGACCACGTTGCCGCCGGACACCACGACCACGTTGCCGCCGGACACGACGACCACGTTGCCGCCGGATACCACCACGACGGCTCCTCCGACGACCACCCTGCCACCGCCATAGGCCGCGGCCCGGCAGGAATCAGTCGGCGTCGGCGTGGGCGGGATCGTCGCCCGCCGATTGCGACATCGCCACGTCGCCGACCACCTGGAGGACGCAGACCGCGCCCAGCAGGAGCACCGTGCCGACCGGCCCGAGGCCCGTCAGCAGCCCGATCGCAAGCGCCATCGGGACGGCGACGAGGCGGAGCCTGACCAGCGCGGCGCTGACCGCCTCGCCCTTGCGCCTGATCGACGCGTTCTCGATGCTGGCGATCGCGAGGAAGGCGAGCGCCACACCCGACACCAGCAACCAACGCTCGGGCGTGTGGTACTCGTGGTCGGCGTCCGCGGCGACGATGGCATGCTCGATGCCGACACCCACCATCGCGAGCCCGACGGCGAGCGGGAGGTGGCTGTAGATCCACACGGTCGGGCGCCACGCCTTGCCACCTCCGCGACGGCGGACGACGAACCCGTCGACGTTGTCGAAGTGGATCCACCAGATGCCCGTGGCGAGGAGGATGCCCGCGATCCCCGTGATGGTCGTGGCGACCTGCCACGACACATGGCCGAGGCCGACGGTGACCGCCACGATCGACTCACCGAGCACGAGGATGGTGAACAGGCCGAAACGCTCGGGGAGGTGCGACACGTCGAGGGGGACGGCCGCCTGCTCCTTGCGCATGACGAACGGCGTGGCGAGGTCGATCGCAAAGGCGACCGCCCACACCCACGGGCGCGCCTCGGCGGGCAGGAAGATCGACACGACCCACAGCGACGCTGCGACGCCGAATCCGATGAGATAGCCCCTCACGAGGGGTCGGACGATCTCCACATGGTGGTAGGCCCGTGCGTACAAGAGCAGCAGGACGATCCTGGCGGCTGCGTACGCCGCGGCGAACGCCATCGTCGAGCCGGATTCGCCCGTCGACACCGACGCGGCGAGGAGCGCGATCGCCACCATCTGCCCGCCTGCGAGGAGTCGGTACACGAGGTCGTCGGTGTCGAACCGGTCCGCGTAGAACGTGTGGCTGGCCCACAGCCACCAGACGAGAGCGAAGTAGCCGGCGTACGAGAGCCATCCCATCCATGAGGTGTCCGCCGCGAGGCGGACGCCCAGCGCCGCGACCACGGCGACGAAGACCAGGTCGTAGAACAGCTCGAGCCATGTCGCGGTGCGCTCGACGTCCTCGTCGACCGTCCTCAGCCGCGGAGGGCTGATCGCTGCCAACCTCACAACGGAACCTCCATGCCCTCGAACACCGCGCCCGTGGCAGGGAACCGCGCCCTCGCCTCCTCGACCACCGCGTCCACCTGGTCATCGGTACGGCCGGGGTCGTGGCTGGTGAGCAACAGCTCGCCCGCACCGATGGCCTCTGCGAGCGCGATGGCGTCCACATAGGTCGAGTGGCCCCAGCCGTGATGGCTCTGGACCTCCTCCGGCAGGTATTGGGCATCGTGGATGAGGACATCGACCCCTTCGATGGCCTCGGCCACCGACGCGTCCAGCGGAGAGCCCGCCTCGTGGTCGGTGACGACCGCCACGCTCCTGTTCGGTCCGTCGATGCGATACCCGACGGCACCCTGGGGGTGGTGGACGGGGAAGGACGTGACACGGCAATCGTCGACCGCGACCTCGGACGCGACGGTGGCGAACCTGATGACGGCGTCGTCCGCGATCGACACCGGGAACAGCGGCGGGGAGATGGCCTTCTCCAGCACGGCCGAGGGATCTCCCGGTCCCCACACCGTGACGTCGCATGACCTGCGCCACAACTCGTCGAGCATCGAGAGTCCCTGGATGTGATCCAGGTGGTAGTGGGTCAGGAACACGTCGAAGGCCGGTGCCAGCGGGATCCCTCGCCTGTGGAGGGAGTACATGCCCGTCCCCGCGTCGATGAAGGCGACGGCGTGACCTCCCGCGACGATCGCAAACGAGGTCGTCGATCCACCGTATCGGACGAACTCTGTGCCCGACACGGGTATCGACCCGCGTCCGCCGAGGATCACGAGGCGGGCGTCGTGCATACAGGACCTTTCGCGAGGAGCGGGGGGCAGGCTAGTCGCCTCCGGCACGCGCATTCGACACCGCTTCGGTAGGCTGGCGCACGACCCCGACTGGAGCATGACTCGTGGCAAAACCCGTGATCCTCGCCGTCGATGACGATCCCCAGGTGCTCGCCGCAGTCCGGCGTGACCTGAGGGAGCGGTACGCCGAGGACTACCAGATCCTCGCCGCCGCATCGGGCGCCGAGGCCCTCGAGAGCGTGGTCGAGCTCCACGATGCGGGTCGGACCGTCGCCGCGTTCCTCGTCGACCAACGCATGCCGGGCATGACCGGGACCGAGTTCCTCGTGCAGGCTCAGGAATCCTTCCCCGAGGCCAAGCGCCTCCTGCTGACCGCGTATGCCGACACCGAAGCCGCCATCCAGGCGATCAACGACGTCGGCCTCGACCACTACCTCCTCAAGCCGTGGTCCCCGCCGGAGGACCGCCTCTACCCGGTGCTCGACGACGTGCTCGACGACTGGGCAGCCCACACGCAGCGTCCGTTCGAAGGTGTGAGGGTCTTCGGCACGACCTGGTCACCTTCGACCTACGAGGTGAAGGCATTCCTCGCACGCAACGAAGTGCCGTACCAGTTCCTCGACATCGAACGCGACACGGAGGCCGCCTCCACCGCCTCGCGCCTGGCGGACGGATCGTCGGACCTGCCGATCGTCGCGCTCGGGGACGGTGAGGTGCTGGTGAATCCCGAGCGGTCGGAGCTGGCGACCAAGGTCGGCATCCACACACTCCCTGAGTCGCCCTTCTACGACCTGGTCATCGTCGGCGGGGGCCCTGCGGGACTCGCCGCAGCCGTCTACGGTGCGTCGGAGGGACTGACCACCGCGATGATCGAACGCCAAGCGCCAGGGGGCCAGGCCGGCACCAGCAACCGCATCGAGAACTACCTCGGCTTCCCCAAGGGCGTTGCGGGGGCGGACCTCGCCAGACGCGCCATCGCCCAGGCGACGCGCCTCGGCGCCGAGCTCGTGACGGCCGTCGAGGTCACGGCAGTGGAGGTCGAAGGGCCGCTCAAGAAGATCCATCTCTCGGATGGCACCACCCTGACGTGCAGGGCGCTGATCGTCGCGTCCGGAATGCAGGTGCGTCGCCTGGGCGTGCCCGGCTACGAGCGCTTCGAGGGTGCGGGCGTGTACTACGGCGCGGCGGCGACGGAGGCCTCCACCTACCGGGACCGGCCCGTGTACATCATCGGCGGGGCGAACTCCGCGGGCCAGGCCGCCGTCATGTTCTCGAAGACGAGCTCAACCGTGACCATGGTGGTCAGGGCGGCGAGGCTCGAGGAGAAGATGTCCCAATACCTCGTCGACCAGATCGCGGGAATCCCCAACATCGAGGTGCTCACCTCGACGAGGGTCGCCGAGGTGGTGGGGAGCGACCGGGTCGAGGGCATCGTCCTCGAGCACGTGGACACCGGCGAGTTGGAGACCCGAGGCGCATCGGCGATCTTCATCTTCGTCGGCGCCGTGCCACACTCGTCGTTCCTCGAGGGGACCGTGGCGATGAACGAACGGGGATTCATCTACACCGGCCGCGACGTCCTCGCCTTCACGGAGACGTGGCATCTCGACAGGGATCCCCTTCCCCTCGAGACCTCGGTCCCGGGCATCTTCGCCGCGGGCGACGTACGCGAGGGCGCGGTCAGGCGTGTGGCGAGCGCCGTCGGCGAGGGGTCCATCGCCGTGTCGTTCGTCCACCGGTACCTGGACACGGTGTGAACGCGGACCTCGCCACCGTCCCCCTCTTCGCAGGACTCCCGCCCGGCGACATCGCCAGGCTGTCACAGGGCATCACCGAGCGCATCCTCGCGCCGGGGGACCTCCTGTTCGAGGAGGGCGACACCGCGGACGACGCCTACGTGATCACATCGGGCGAGGTCGAGATCCTCAAGGATTCCGCGGACCGCAGGGTCCGGATCGCGATCACCGGGCAGGGCGATGTGATCGGGGAGATGGCGCTGCTCACCGAGGAGCCGCGCAACGCGACCGCACGCGCGCTCACGCGGGTCCAGCTCGTCGCCATCCCGAGGGGATGCCTCGAAGAGGTCCTGTCGACGAGCGTCGAGGCGAACAGGGCGCTGTTCTCGGTGTTCATCTCACGATGGCGCGAGCAGGAGTCGCGTGTTCGCCAATCCGAGCGCATGGCGCAGCTCGGCGTCCTGACGGCGGGCCTCGCCCACGAGATGAACAACCCCGCCGCAGCCGTCTCGGCGGGGGCGCAGCGACTCGGCTCGGTCATCGACCGTCAGCTCGCTCTCGAACGAGCGTTGCCCGACGATGTGGTGATCCCGCAGCCATCGAACCCGCGGCCGATCCTCACGGCGATGGCCCGCGCCGATCGGGAGGAGGCGATCGAGTCGCTGCTCGAACGCATGGGTGTGGCACGGGCGTGGGAGCTCACCGGTCCGCTCGTCGACAGCGGCTACACGGCAGAGGACCTCGAAGGTGTCGACGTCGCGCTCGGCGATGTGGTCGCGAGGGCCGCAGCGGGCCATGCGGAGATCCGAGACCTGATCGCAGGGGTGGCCGAGGGTGCAGAGCGACTCTCGGCGCTCGTGTCGGCGCTCAAGTCGTACTCCTACCTCGATCAGGCCCCCGTCCAGGAGGTCGACGTCGTCAAGGGCATCGAGGACACCCTGTTGATCCTTCGCCCGAAGACCAAGGACATCGAGATCGCACGCGACTACGACGACGACCTCCCGAGCATCGTCGCCTTCGGCAGCCAGCTCAACCAGGTGTGGACCAACCTCATCGACAACGCCACCGACGCCATCCACGACGCAGGGATCGACGGCGGTACGGTCACCATCCGCACACGCCACGACGACGACCACGTCATCGTCGAGATCGGCAACAACGGCCCACCGATCCCGCCTGCCGTCCTCGACCGGATCTTCGAGGCGTTCTTCACGACGAAGGAGCCCGGGAAGGGCACGGGCCTCGGGCTCGACACGGCCTACAGCATCGTCGTCACCCAGCACAGGGGGTCGCTCGACGTCGTGAGCACCGACGAGGCCACCGTGTTCACGGTCACCCTGCCTCGGACCCAGGGCGAAGGGGCCCCTTAGGTAGAGGGAGGCTGCCCGGGGCGCGGGACGGCGAAGCGGTACGAGGAGGGCCCACGCCATGGCGTGGGCCCTCCGGCATCCGGACCGTCGAGGCGGGGGAACCGTTCGTCGATGACCGACTCCGGGTCTCGAACACGTCTCCGTGTTCGCACTGTCATGTGGCTCCCGCCGCCTCCGGCGGCCGGTATGTGTCCTGCCCCCCAAAGGTCGCGCAGCCGTGACGGTTTGTCAATCGGAATCGCGGGGACCCTCCCCCATGGATCGACCGCCGCCCGCGCTACGCCACCTGTTGCATGTCCAGGGTGGCGGCGACGTTCTCAGCCCACATGTCGATCGCATCCCAGTCGCGCCAGTCCCCCGCGAGCTCCCTGGCCATCGCCCTCGCGATGAAGCCGTCGGGATGCTCGTCGAGGCGTCCGCCGAACGTTCCCCAGCCGCGCACGTCGAGCTGCGCCGCCAGGGTCGCCACGCGCTTCGGGAACGGCTGGGGCACGCTCGCCTCGTCGCCGAGGGGCCCCGAGTGGAACAGCCACACCGGTCCCGTGAACCCACCGCGCACCAGGTGCCTGAGCAGCGTGACGCACCCACCCTTCCAGCGTCCTGCATACAACGACGACCCGATCACCACCGCGTCGTACCGACACGGGTGACGGATCTCATCGGCATCGGCCACCGTCACGGCGTAGCCGAGCGTCGTGAGCTTCTGCCCTATGGCGTAGGCGATCTCCTCCGTGCCGCCCATCCTCGAGCCATGGGCCACCAGAACCTTCATCACACCACCCGCGCTTTCCTCCGCCAGTTCGGCCGTTGGGCCTCCCTGCCATCGTCGCGCCAATTCCTGAGTATGTGAATGAGGAATAGCCACATCTCGCGGGATGCGCGTGATCAGCGAGGACCGACGACGGCGGGCAGCCGCTCGGACAGGTCCGCCAGCACGAAGGGAACGACCAGGGGCCCGGCATCCGTGTAGCCGTCCGAGTGGGCGACGAGGCTCCGCCTCCCGCGCTCACACACGCCATCACCGGCCGCACAGACGTCCACCGTGACCGCTCGCAGATGATCGGGCAGCGCGATCGCCCCGAACGCGCCGTCTGCGACGACGCTCGGATCCCCGAGCCTCGTGATGCCCGCCTGCGCGGCATCACGAGTGGGATCGGCGAGGAGCACGACGACGGGGATGCGGAGGTTCGGCGTGGATCCGGCGAGGGCGGACTTGATCACCTGCGCACCCTGCGAGTAGCCCACCAGTGCAAGGCCCGTGCGGGGGCAGCGGTCGGCCACCCGGCGCATCGCGGACCGCAGTGCCTCGACGCCTTCGGCGACACTCCGGTCGTACTCACCATTGATGAGGACCAGCCCGAGCGACTCGGTGACCGAGATCGCGGGGTACTCGATGGCTTCAGCGGCCGTCTCGAGCCCCATCGCCGCCGCTCCGTCCCTCACGGCGTCGACCACCCCCTCGACCTGCGCACCGTATGCCACCTGCCCGGATCCGCGCACGCCGATCACGTGGACATCCGGACATCCATCCGGTGTGCCGAGACTCGGCATCACGAGGGCGATGATCAACGAGAGGGTGGCGAGCGCCATGCCCTGATCGTACGGCGACGCCGATCTACCTCGTGCGCCCGGCGCCTTTCGCATGTGTCACACGGGGATGTGACAATCATCACATGACAGCATCGGCAGCGACCGAGAACGGAGCCTCCCGCGGTTCCCCCTCCACCACACGCCTCGGAGGCAATGACGTCGGCCGCTGCCTCACCCGGCTCCACCATGACCGCTTCACGGAGGCGCAGCCCGTCGAGGACCCGGTGAGGGAACGCGCCGTCCGGCTCGGCCTTGCCTACGAGGATGCCGTGATCGGCAGCCTCATCGCCTCGGTGCCGGGGGCCGTGGATCTGCGGGATGCACCGCGCGGCGAAGGCCTCCTCCATACGACCATCGCCGCGCTCGAGGACGGGGCACCGCTCATCGCAGGTGCGGGACTCACCGCACCGGACGGGTCGATGCTCGGCATCGCCGACCTGCTGATCCGCACATCCTCCGGCTACGCACCCGTGGAGGTCAAACATCACAAGGTGATCGCCGACGCGGGCATCGAGGCGGTCGCCGCACCCCTCGCCGACCCCACCCACCCGGGGACGCCCGTGCGGTTCCGTTCGCAGCGCAGGCGCGACCTCCTGCAGGTCGCGCACTACTGGCGGCTCCTGGACCTCATCGGGCATGCCACGTCCGACAGGCGAGGCGCCGTGATCGGTACGGACGATCCACCGGTGTGCGTGTGGGTCGACCTCGGGGATGGCGACCCGTCGATCCTCGACGAACACGCCGACTGGACCGCACGAGCGCTCGAGGTGATGGCCCACGGCGCCGCCCATCCGGACGAACCGCTCGTCGCGCCCTGGATGCGGGGCGAGTGCAGGACGTGCGAATGGCGACCGCTCTGCGAGTCCTTCCTCTCCGGGTCGGACGACCCGACGCTCCTGCGCGCGGTCGACGCCGACCTCCGCGCGACCCTGGCCGCCGACGGCATCACCACGGTCACGCAGGTCGCCTCCCTCGACCCGTCCGACGATCGGCTGCCGGGCGGGGAGGTGGTGCTCCAGGCGAGGGCGATGACGGCCGGGCGACTCCTCAGGCTCGACGGCACCGGCCCGATCGACATCCCTCGCCGACCCATCGAGGTGGACTTCGACATCGAGACCCACGGCGGGGAGATCTACCTCGCGGGCCTGCTGGTCAGCGACGCCAAGGGGTCGACCTACGAGCCGATCGCCGACTGGACGGGGACACCGCGTGGGGAGGCCGAGGTGGTTGCGGGCCTCTTCGCACGATTCGCGGAGTGGACGACCTCTGACGTCATCGTCTACCACTGGACCGAGTACGAGGTGAGGATGCTCGAAGCGGCCGCGCTGCGGCACGGTCTGTCCATCGACGACGGCGCCTCCGTGGAGGAGTGGTTCTCCGAGCATGCCTTCGACCTGTGTGCCTGGTCGCGCCGCACCCTCGCCTCTCCGCACGGTCACAGCCTGAAGGTGATCGCACCACTGTGCGGGTTCTCATGGCGCGACGACGACCCCGGCGGCCTCCAGTCCGAGATCTGGTTCGAGGCACTCCAGGCAGGTGACCCCACGATGCGAGCACGGCTCCTCGCCTACAACGAGGACGACGTCGCCGCACAGAAGGCGATCCGCGAGTGGGTCACCGCCCAGGACACGGGCGGGGGACCGGGTTCCGGGATCCCCTCGGCACGAACCTGGCCGCTCGCCGCCACGACCTGACTCCCCCTGCCACCCCGCCTGCCACCCCGGCCGCACCGTCGTCGCCCCGTACGTTCGTCGGATCCCGTGTGCGGTGGGAGCGACCATGGGAGACTTCGTCGACACGACGAGGGGACCCCATGCACTACGAGACGATCATCGAACCCTTCCGGATCCACACGGTCCAGGCGATCGACCTCCCCGACGAGGATCGGCGCGAGGCGGCGCTCCTGCGCAGCGGCTACAACCTGTTCGGGCTCCACGCGGACGAAGTCATCATCGACCTGCTCACGGACTCCGGCACAGGCGCCATGTCGTCCGAGCAATGGGCGGGCATGATGCGTGGCGACGAGTCGTACGCGGGGAGCCGTTCCTTCTACCGCTTCGAGACCGTGGTGAAGGGGATCACCGGCTTCGACCACGTCATCCCGACCCATCAGGGCAGGGCCGCCGAGAAGATCCTGTTCAGCGTCATGGTCGACGAGGGCGACGTGGTGCCCAACAACACCCACTTCGACACGACGAGGGCGAACGTGGAGTACAGGGGGGCGACCGCGCTCGACCTCGTCGTGAGCGAGGGTCGCGACCCCGCGGCCATCGCTCCGTTCAAGGGCAACATGGACGTCGATGCGCTCGTGGCGACGATCGAGGCCGTGGGTGTCGACCGTGTGCCCCTCGTGATGGTGACGGTGACGAACAACTCGGGTGGTGGACAGCCCGTCTCGATGGCCAACCTCAGGGCCGTGCGCGCGGTATGCGACGACTACGGCATCCCCCTGTTCCTCGACGCCTGCAGGTTCGGCGAGAACGCATGGTTCATCAAGATGCGGGAGGAGGGATACGCCGAGGCGTCACCGAGGGAGATCGCCGAGGAGATGTTCTCCTACGCCGATGGTGCGACGATGTCCGCGAAGAAGGACGGCATGGCCAACATCGGTGGGTTCCTCGCCATGAACGACGGTCAGGTCGCCCTGAACGCCCGCAACCTGCTGATCCTGACGGAAGGGTTCCCCACCTATGGGGGAATGGCCGGATACGACCTCGAAGCCGTCGCCATCGGACTCGAGGAGGTGCTCGACGAGCACTACCTGCGGTACCGCATCCGATCGACCGAGTACCTCGCCAACAAGGTCGCCGCAGCGGGTGTGCCGATCGTCCAGCCCCCGGGTGGCCATGCGGTGTACCTCGATGCCGCGGGCCTGCTCACCCATGTCCCACCGCACGAGTACCCGGCCCAATCCCTCGCGATCGAGCTGTATCGCAGGGGCGGCGTACGAGGGGTCGAGATCGGCACGGTGATGTTCGGACGCACCGATCCCGACGGTGGCCCCGACACCCCCGGAGACATGGAACTCGTCCGGCTCGCGATACCACGGCGTACCTATACCCAGAGCCACATCGACTACGTCGCCGAGGTGGTGATCGACACCGCCATGCGGGCAGAGTCCCTCGGCGGGTACCGCATCGTCGAGCAGGCTCCGTGGCTCAGGCACTTCACCGCCCGCTTCGCACCGCTCTGAAGCCCCGGGTGCCGGTGCCTCGGGGCCGTGTCGCGCCGCGGGCGGGTGCGCAGCGGGCTACAGGCCGAGCATCCTGCGCGTCTCGATGACGTCGAGGAAGAAGGCGCCCGAAGGTGGGTTCTCCTGAAGGGCCCTGTGGAGCTGGGCGAGCGTCTCCGCGACCGGCGCAGGCGCGATCACGGCCACGGGCTCGTCGCCTCGCATCACCGACAAGGTGACACGGTCTGCCTCGATCCTGTCGAACACCGCCTGCGGATCGGCGACCACTTCGGCGAGGGGGATCTGCTCATGCTTGGCCATGGACCCATCGTAGGCCCTCGCACGGGACGTGGATCGGGATTCCAGGTGCGTCCCCCTGCACCGCCCGCAAACGGGGCGCGCCGGTATCGTGAGTGGTGCAACGGCCACCGCGAGGGGTCATGCGGAACGACAGCGAACGTGCAGCGTTCCCGGAGCGAACCGGGATCACCGAGAGAGGAAGGCGCACGATGCGACGGCATCCCCTGGTGGCGGCGCTGCTGTCGGCCTTCGTCCCGGGTGCCGGGCAGTGGTATGCGGGCGACGCCTATCGAGGGGCGCTCATCTTCGCACCGACCGTGCTGGTCGTCACCTTCACCTACGGGTTCGCGACGCGAGGCAGGCTCGGGATGGCCGAGTTGCTGGTCCAGCCGGACTTCCTCACCGGCCTCATCGTGGCGAACCTCGCCGTGCTGGTGTGGCGAACGGGGGCCTCCATCGACGCCTATCTCCTCGCCTCGCGCGGCTCGGGACGGTCGCCGGGGCACCTCATCGCGCTGGTGGCGATGCTGGCGATGCTCGCCATCCCGCAGGTCGTTGGATGGGCGTACAGCGCCCAGACGATCTCGGCGCTCAATGCCGTGTTCGTCGCGAGCCCCGAGACGATCGAGGACCCCGGGCCCCCCGAAGCGCCGCCGATCACCGCGCGCAACAGCCTGGGCGTCATCGACCCCGCCTTCGTCGACATCCCGGCGATCGATCCGCGATCGACGCGCAACATGATCTTCCGCACGGGACTCGGCGACCCCGACGCCATCGAGGCCCTGCCGGAGATCTGGGCACCGGTGACGCCGGTGGCGCCGTTCGTGCCGTTCGGCGAGCGTATCGACGCGGATCGCCTGACCATCCTGCTCGTCGGCGGCGATGCGGGGCCGGGGAGGGAAGGCCTGCGCACGGATTCGATGAACGTCGTCACCGTGGACCTCGAGACGGGCGCCGCTGCGATGTTCGGCCTTCCTCGCAACATGAAGATGGTCCCGCTGCCGGACCCGATGCGCAACGCCTTCGTCGAGTACGAGGAACGCGTGATCGAGAAGGACCTCACGGATGCCGACCTCGACGGCTATCCCGACCTCTGGGTCGACACGGATGGGGACGGCATCCCCGAGGAACCACCGTTCGAGAGCTGCCACTGCTTCCCCGAGATGCTCAACGAGGTCCATGCGCAGACGCTCGATTGGACGGGGACGTACCCCGACGAGGTCGACCCCGGGCTGGCGGCGTTGCGGGATGTGATCGCGAACCTCCTCCAGCTCGACATCGACTACTACTTCATGGTCGAGATGGCCGGTTTCGTGCGCACGATCGACGCACTCGGGGGCGTCGACGTGATGGTGCAGGAGCCGTATCACGTCAAGGTGTCCTCGCCGGAGGAAGGGCAGCCGAAGGCGGTCATCAACGTCGAGCCCGGCATGAACCACCTGAGCGGTCTCGAGGCGCTCGCCTATTCACGATGGAGGATCGGCTCCTCGGACTACGACCGCATGGGCCGCCAGCGATGCGTGATCAAGGCCGCGGCGACCCAGGCCGACACCTTCACGATCATCACGGCGTTCCCGCGGCTCCTCGACCTGATGCAGGAATACGTGACGACCGACATCCCGGTGGCACTCCTCCCCGACCTCGTTCGCATCGCGGGCACCATCGACTACGACAACGTCGCCACGATCGGGTTCGTGCCTCCCACCTACAACTCCGGCCGCACGCCGGGCAAGTACCCGATCCCCAACGTGTCACGGATCCGCGCCAAGGTGCAAGACGTGCTCGAGAACGGCGTCACGGCGCAGTCGAGGACGGGCGTGTCGGAGTGTGACCTCCCGCCCCGGGACTCCTGACTCCGGAGGACCTGATCGACGCCTCGGACCCCGAGGCGAGCCATCGTCACCGTGCGAAGGCGATGCGGCCCTCGACGAACGTGGCCTCCACCCGGACGGTCGCGAGGTCGCGGACGTGGAAGGGATCGTCGGAGGCGACCACGAGATCCGCGGCCTTCCCCGGTGCGATCGTGCCCGCCCGGTCCTCATCGTGGTTGACCCATGCCGACCCGACGGTGAACGCAGTGAGCGCCTCTTCCACCGTGAGCCCCTGATCGGGATGGAGGGGTTCGGGCGCCTCCGACGTGCGCCTCGTCACGGCGACCGCCATCTGCGCGAAGGGATCCGGCGTCGAAACCGACCAATCGCTCCCCGCAGCGAGGGTCGCCCCGGCGTCCAGCAATGAACGGAAGGGGTACTGCCACCCCGCCCGCTCCACACCGAGGCGAGGGATCGTGAGGTCGACCATCGTCGCGTCGTTGCAGGCCCACAGGGCCTGGGCGTTGGCGGCGACGCCGAGCTCCGCGAAACGTGGCACGTCGACGGGGTCGACCACGTGGATGTGGGCGATGTGGGGCCGCGTGCGCACGACGTCCCCGCGGTCTCCCAGGGCGACCGCATCGAGCGCGCTGCGGATCGCGCAGTCGCCGATGGCGTGGAAGTGCGGCTGGAGTCCCGCGGCCATGAGGGCGGGCACGACGTCCGCGAGCAGGTCGCTCGGGAGGAAGGTCAGGCCGCGATCCGTGGAGCCGACGTACGGCGAGCACATCGCCCCGGTGCCGTTCTCGATCACCCCGTCCACCATCAACTTGACACCGATCGGGGCGTACCGGCGCCCGCGCCGTGCGGACGCCTCGATGAGCTCGTCGAGCTGATCGACACCTCGCGCACGGTCCCACCACAGCGCACCCCTGACGTGTGCGACGAGTTGCCCCTCGGCGTCCAGGCGGAGGTACGCGTCGTGGTCCACATGCCTGACCCAGGCGTCCTGCCATGCGGTGATCCCGAACGACAGGAGGTGGCGCTGGGCGGCGGCGATGCCGGCGACCAGATCGTCGACCGTGTCGGGCGGTGCGAACCGTTCCACGAGCTCGACGGCCCCCTCCTGGAGGGTGCCGTTCGGCTGGCCGTCGGGGTCGCGTTCGATGCGGCCGTGCGCAGGGTCGGGCGTCGAGGCGTCGATGCTCGCGATCCTGAGGGCGGCAGAGTTGACCCACGCCGCGTGTCCCTCGCTCGAGTGGAGCAGCACCGGGCGATCGGGCACGACATGGTCCAGGACTTCCTTGCGAGCGATGCCACCCTCGAATGCATTCATCGGCCACCCGCCGCCGAGGATCCACGGGGCGTGGGGATGGGCATGCGCGTAGGCGCTGATCGTCGCCTCGTACTCCGAGGGTGCGACGTCGTGGAGCTCGCAGCGGATCATGGCGAGCCCACCGATGGGCGGGTGCACATGGGCATCCTGGAATCCCGGAAGGAGCGCCCTCCCGTCGAGATCGAACCGGTCGCCGTTGGGGGCTGCCCCGACGCCCATCGCCACGACGGTCGAGCCCTCGATCGTGACCCAGTCGGGTCGTGTGGACGTGCCGGTCCAGATCGGGCCGTTCGTGAACGTCACGGGCATCGGGCGACGTTAGTCCTCGGTCAGAGGGTGCCGCGATCGAGCGCACCCAGGATCTCGACGGCGCGTTCACGCACCGCCGCCATGTCCGAGAGCCTCCTCGCGCCGCCGAGCTGTCTGGCGATGCGATGGTTCCCCCGGAGGCGATCGTGGTTGCGGTCGAGGAAGTCCCAGTAGAGCACAGAGAACGGGCAGGCATCAGGGCCGGTCCGTCGTGTCGGCGCGAACCTGCAGCCTGCGCAGTAGTCGCTCATCCTGTCGATGTAGTTGCCCCCTGCCGCGTAGGGCTTGGTCGCCATCACGCCACCGTCGGCGTACAGGCCCATCCCGAGCACGTTCGGGAGCATGACCCAGTCGGCGCCGTCGATGAACGACGACCGCATCCAGTCCACCAGCGCAGTGGGCTCCACGCCCGCGAGCAGGCACAGGTTCGCGAGC
The DNA here is from genome assembly GCA_963792405.1 of uncultured Acidimicrobiia bacterium. Taxonomy (GTDB): domain Bacteria; phylum Actinomycetota; class Acidimicrobiia; order Spongiisociales; family UBA5794; genus SZUA-442. The sequence goes on along the minus strand of CAWBVU010000006.1, from coordinate 72,056 downwards.
ACCATCAGTCGCTGGATGTGGTGGGCGTAGGCATGATCCCTGACCGCCTCGAGGGCCCCAGCCACGCACCGCATCGCGGTGTCGTGCGTGTGGAACAGCGGGGGCAGGGGCCGAGTCGCGTCGAGGGCGTTGCCGTCACGGTACGCGGGCATCGTGAGCCAGTAGATTCCCCAGACGTACTCCCTCCACCCGATGACCTGCCGGATGAAGCCCTCTGCGGACTCGATCGGGACGGCGCCGCTCCGGTATGCCTCCTCGGCCGCATCGCACACCTCGGAGGGATGCAGCAGGCCGATGTTGAGGTAGGGGCTGAGCAGGGAGTGCCGCATCGACCACTGGCCCACGAGCATGGCGTCCTGCTGCGGTCCGAAGGAGGGGAGGCGCTGCTCGATGAATGCGTCGAGCCTGCGGAGCGCGTCCTCCCGCGACGTCGCCCACGTGCCGTCCGGGTCGGCGCCGAAGGTGGTCGGGGGAAGCCCTTCGAGGACCTCCGTGTCGATCTCGGTGAGGCGCGACCTCGGTGGCTCGGGCCAGTCCGTCGACTCACGATCGGGAGGCTCACGGTTGGCGTGGTCGAAGTTCCAGCGTCCCCCTGCCGGCTGGTCGCCATCCATGAGGTAGCCGAGACGGACCCGCTGCCATCGGTAGAAGTCCTCCATCACGAGCCGTTCCCTTCCATCGGCCCAGGTGGCGAAGTCGTCGTAGTGGCAGAGGAACTGGTCGGAGCGGACGAGCTCCACGTCGAGATCGTCCACGCGCCGTCTGGCATCCCACGAATTCGGCTCCATGACGAGGACCCGCGCGGGGCGGAATTCGGTTCGGTGAGCGGCGAGGGCATTCCGAAAGGTCGGGGCTCGCCGGTAGTCGACGTCGAAGCCCTCGCGTTCGAGCGACGCAGCGAAGCGGCGCATCGAGGCGAGGACGAGATGGAGTCGCTGGCGGTGGTACGACGAGACCTGGGTGGAGTCGGCTTCCACCATCAGGATGCGGGTGTCGCTCGGTGACCGGTCTGCGAGGACGGCGCTGTCACGCGACAGCTGATCACCGAGGATCCACACCGAGTCCACGCACCACCTCCGTCGTCCACGATACGACCCTGCATCGAAAGAGGAACGACCCACCCATCGGAACGCGGATGACCACGGACCTCATCTCCATCGACGCATCCCATGCGGCTCGCTCACCCCATGCGACTCGCTCACCCCATGCGATCCGCCGACCCGTCATGGAGCAGGCGTGGCGGGACGTCGCCTTCCTGCACTGGAGGGTGGAACCCGGAAGGGTCCAGGCCATGCTGCCGGATGGACTCACCGTCGACACCTTCGAGGGATCGGGGTGGGTCGGCCTCATCGCATTCGAGATGGTCGGCATCCGTGTTCCTCACCTGCCGGCCGTTCCGTACCTCGGGACGTTCCCGGAGACGAACGTGCGTACCTACGTGCGCGATGCCGACGGACGTCAGGGGGTGTGGTTCCACTCGCTCGAGGCGAGTCGACTGCTGCCGGTGTGGACGGCGAGGACCAGCTACGCCCTCCCGTATATGTGGGCGCGGATGGACATCCAGCGAGCCCACGGAGCCCTGCGGTACCGCTCGTCACGCCGGTGGCCCGCTCCGCGTGGTGCCGGTGGGGTGATCACCATGGTGCCGGAAGGTCGCAGGACCACACCGACCCCCCTCGACGTGTTCCTGACCGCGCGGTGGGGCCTCTTCACGACATCGAGGGCGGGGGCCCTTCGATACGCCCCCGTGGACCACCCTGAGTGGCGCCTCCACCGTGCGGAGGTCCCCCACTTCCGTGACCGTCTCGTCGAGGCCGCGGGATATCCGCCCATGCACGACCCGCCACACGTGCTGTGGAGTCCCGGCGTGGACGTGCGCGTCGGGCGGCCACGGGGGGTCGCCCGTGCCTGAGGGACACACGATCCACAGGGAGGCGAGGGTGCAAGCGGGCGCCCTCGGGAGGGGCCCGATCGCCGTCACCTCACCACAGGGCCGATTCGCCCACGGCGCCTCGATCCTCGACGGCGGGAGGATCGAGTCGATCGAGGCCGTCGGCAAGCACCTCTTCTACCACTGGGACCGCAGGCCCATCCTCCACGTGCACCTCGGCCTCGTCGGTAGGTTCCGCATCCACCGCAGCGAGTCGGCCATCTCGACCAATGCCCGGCTCGCCATGGAGGGTGATGCGGTCGTCTCGCTGTCGGGCCCCCAGACGTGCGAGCTCCTCGACCCCCTGCACGTGGCGGAGATCCGGAAGCGCCTCGGACCGGACCCCCTCGATCCGAATGCCGACCCGGCGCCGTTCGTCGCCGCACTCGCAGGCCGCTCGACACCGATCGCGGCGGCCCTCCTCGACCAGTCGGCCATCGCCGGCGTGGGAAACGTGTATCGGGCGGAGATGTTGTTCCTCGCAGGGATCCATCCGAACACGCCATCGCGCGAGGTCTCGGCGGACGAGGCGCTCGGCCTGTGGGCCTCGGCTGTGGAGTTGCTGTCGATCGGTGAACGGATCGGCAGGATCGTGACCGTCCACCCCAGGGAGGTCGGGGTCGCCCGTCCGGAAGACATCCCGAAGCCCTTGCGCCTGTATGTGTACAAGCGCTCGTATCAACCGTGCTTCCGATGCGGCACCGCGATTCGCGCCTGGGAGGTCGGCGGACGCTCGGTGTGGGCGTGCGCCACCTGCCAACCCGGGTGATTGTCGACGACTCGCAACGGTCGGCGCACGGCCCCTATTCGGTGAAGGCGGAGGCAGGGATGAGGCGCTCCCCCGCAACGATGCCCTCGACGATGCGTCGTGCCACCGCGTCTGCGTCGACACCGACGGGGAGCCTCGGCGCCTCGCCCTCGATGGCCCTGTCGACGAGTCCGGTCTCGGTGTGGGGTGGCTGCGCGTCGATGACCGTGATGCCGGAGCGGCGGAGCTCTCTCGTGAGGGCGACGGTCGCCGCGGCGAGTCCCGCCTTCGCAGCCGAGTAGGCGGCCATCCCGGCGGTGGGCATGGTGGCCACGATCCCCGTCAGGTTGACGATGAATCCCCCGTCCATGTGCGGGACGGCGGCACGGAAGACCCGGAGGGGCCCGGTGAGATCGACGGCGATCACATCGTCGAGCGCGTCGGGGGACATGTCGGCGAGCGGCCCGAAGGCGACCACGCCTGCGGCGTTCACGACGCCGTCGAGCGTGCCGAACGCCCGGAGTGCGGCGTCGACAGGCGTGGCTGCCTGGGCGGGATCCCTCAGGTCGAAGACCGAGATCGCAGCTCCGGGGATCGAGGCGGCAACCTCCTCGAGGGCGTCAGGGTTCCTCCCTGCCAGCGTCACGCTCGCACCGGCATCGGCGAGGAGCCGTGCGATGCGTCGCCCGAGCGCACCCGACCCTCCCAGCACGAGGATCGAACGGTTGGAGAGGTCGTTGCCTGCCATGCCCACACTTCGGCGGGGAGACCCTCATCGGATCATCGAGGCCACGGTCACCCGCATGGCTCGCTCTGTGCGACACGCCTCGGCTGGGATCAGATCGGACCCGCGAGGTCGACGGACGTCACCGCATGGGCGGCGTGCCTCGCGGCGGCGACCATGGCGTCCTCGAGGCCTGCCCCGGAGGCCTGCGCCAGGGCGAAGCCGGCGAAGAAGGCGTCGCCTGCTCCGTTCGTATCGACCACCCGGTCGACAGGCACGGCGGGAACCTCGACCCAGATACCGGCAGGAGAGATCGCGGACGCACCGTCAGCGCCGTGTGTGCACACGACGACGTGGGTTCCGGCCTCGATCCTCGACTCGGCGAACGCCCGCCAGTCCCCCATCGCCACGGTGCTCATGATCAGGTGGTTGGCGGCGTCGACGAACTCGTCGTGGTACGGATTCGCTCCGTCGTAGTCGTGGATATCGACCCACACCGGGACGTCGAGCGTGCGCACGAGGGGCAGGAATGCCCGACAGTGGTCCAGGATCGTGACCGAGACGAGGTCCGCGCCCTCGAGGAGGGGGACAACGGGTGCGACGTCGACGTCGCCGGTGAGCGTGCCTGCGTTCCCGAAGATCGAGATGCGCTCACCCGCCGCATCCATGAGATTGACGTGGCGGGCCGTGCCGAGGGGGTCGGGCTCGGTGAGGAATCGGATCCCCTCTCCCTCGATGGCATCGCGCACCTTTCGACCCGGCTCGTCGTCGCCGATGCGCGCCCAGAGGTCGACGTCCACACCGAGCCTGCGCAGGTTCAGCGCCTTCCCCGCACCCGATGACCCCACGGTCTCGTGCATGCCGCGTGCGAACACCGTCTGGGGCTCAGCGTGGGGGAACCGGTCCAGGTACACCATCGTGTTCCATGCCACACCACCGAGGATCACCGCCCGCATCGGAGCGATCAGCCTGCGTCGACGTGGTCGCGCCAGGAGTGCTGAGGCGCATAGCCGAGCATGCGCGCGGCCTTGTCGATCGCCAGCAGCGTGGTGTGACCTTCGATCGTGCCGTGGGGGACGTCGGGGTAGACCTCCTCCAGGAGCGAGATGCTCGGCTGCGGCATGCAGGTGTCGGCCGCGGCGATGAGGAACGCCTCGTGACCGGTGATCGGCGCGACGAGCGACAGCTTCGCGGCCTGTGCGACGTCGCGGGCATCGACGTAGCCCCACAGGTTCCATGCTCGGACGGTCGGGTCGTCCCAGAATCCGGGGAACCGGTCGTAGTCGGCCTCGGTCATGATGTTCGAGATGCGCAGCGACGCGAATGGGATGCCGCTCCATCTCGAGAACTGGTCCGCCATGTCCTCACCCACCAGCTTCGACAGGGCATAGGAGAACTCGGGGAGCAGCGGGTGACGCTCGTCGATCGGGGCGTACCTCGGGCGCTCCCTCTCGAACGGGAGCCCGATGAGCGTCTCCGACGACGCCCACACGACCCTCTGGAGACCGAGCTTCAGCGCGGCAGAGAACACGTTGTAGGTGGACATCGTGTTGATCCTGAAGACCTCGGCGTCGGTCACCACATTGGGTGCGGGGATCGCGGCGAGGTGGACGACGGCATCGGCTCCCTCGATCGCCTCGATCGCCTGGCCGAGATCGGTGAGGTCCGCGATCAGCGTCGGCGCGTCGGGATTCCTCGTCTCGGCGACGTCGACCGACACGACCTCGTATCCGTGGGCGCGTAGGTCCTCGACGACCGCCGTGCCGGCCTTCCCCATGCCCCCTGTCACGACCACTCGTCGAATCGCCACGCGTTTCCTCCTCCGCCCCGAACGTACCGACGGTACCCGTCCCCGCCCATTGCCCGTTCGCCCACCGTATCAGCACGTTCCCGGCGAGAGCGTCAGCCACAGGTGCGCCACGCCCTGTCAGTCCACGGATCCCACATCGATCACCATCGTCTGGAGGTCGGTGAAGTCGCCGATCGTGCCCCTGCCCCACCCCGAGTCGGTGCCAGCGGCGCCACCGAAGGGCTGGAACGTCTCCCAGAAGTCCGTGGAGTCGTTGATCACCACCGTGCCGGCCCTGATCCGATCCGTGTACCAGAACGCCTTCGACAACGAGGTGGTGAACACCGCCGCCTGGAGTCCGAGGTTGGTGTTCGCCGCGATCGCGACGGCGTGGTCGTCGTCCCGTGCCGTCAGGACGGGAAGCACCGGCCCGAACGACTCCTCGGTCGCCACGAGGGCGTCCTCAGGCACCTCGTCGATCACCGTGAGCTCGTAGTAGAGGTCGGTCGGGAAGCCGGGAGCGCGCCGTCCGCCGAGCACGAGGTCGGCGCCCCGTGCGACGGCGTCCGCGACGTGCCGGTCCATCTTCGCCGCCGTCGCCTCGTTGTTGAGCGGCCCCATCGTCGTGTGCTCGTCGAAGGGATCGCCGAGTCGGACCCGTGACGCGGCCGCGACGGCGTGGGCCATGAACTCGTCATGCACGTCCTCGACGACGATCAGCTTCTCGGTGGCGCAGCAGACCTGTCCCGCGTTGTAGTACGCGCCATAGACGGAGAGCTCCGCGGCGGACTCCACGTCGGCGTCGGCCGTCACGATGGTCGGGCCGTTCCCCGACATCTCCATGATCGAACGTTTGACCCCCATGATCGACAGGATCCGCCTGCCGGTCGCCGACGAACCGGTGAATCCGACACCGTGGATGCGCTGCGAGGTCACGAGCTGCTCGCCGATGGCCGCTCCTCCCGGCAGGATCGATACGAGGCCCTTCGGAACCCCTGCCGCATCGAAAGCCTCGGCGAGGCGCAGCAGGGCCCACGTCGTGGTCTCGGGGGGCTTCGCGATGACGGCGTTGCCGGTGGCGAGTCCGGGTCCGAGGTATTCGAGCGGGATCGTCACCGGGAAGTTCCACGGCGTGATCGCGGCCCAGACGCCCACGGGCCTGGGGAACGTGAACATGCGCTTGTTCCTGTCCGACGTCGGCAGGACCGACCCGTTGAGGCGTTTGACGTCCTCGGCTGCATTGAGGAAGTACTGATTCGCCTCGGCGATGTCCTCGAGCGACTCGGCGTGGAAGGGCTTTCCCTGTTCGAGTGTCTGGATCCCGGCAACCTCATCGATGGACTCCGATACCGCATCGGCGATCCGGTGCATCAGGTCGGCGCGCTCGATGGCACTCCAGTGCCGGTACTCGTCCTGGGCCTCGTTCGCGGCGATGACGGCCCGCTCGACGTCGGCGCTCGAGGCGATCGGGACGTTGGCGATGTGCTCGCCGGTGACGGGTGAGATCAGCTCGTGGACGGAATCGCCGGTCCCCTCGGTCCACTCACCTGCGACGTAGATCTGGAGGTCCTGGGTCATGATCCCATCCTTCAGGACGACAGCTGGTCGGCACTGAGCTCGCGAGCCTTGCGGACGAGGGCGATCAGCTCGTCGAGGTCGATGTCGGACACCGAGCGGAAGCTGATGCTCGACTTGCCCACCTTCACCTTGCCGATCCCCGCCCCGTACTTCTCGGCGACGTACTGGCCATCCTCCACGGCGCTGAGGTAGACGCTGATGTAGTCCTTCTGTCTGGCGAGGCCCACGACGAACCAGTCCACCATCTTCTTGTCCGAGCGCCGGTATCGATACGTGCCGTAGCCGATGATCTCCTGTGTCGAGCCGCCCCAGAAGGTGCCAGTGAACATCTTCGTGTCGGTGCCGTCCATCGCGGCACCGATCTCGACATCGAGGGTCTGCATGTCCTCCCTGACCTCGATCGGGAGCCCTGTGAGGAAGGCCACCGGGTCGATCGTCGTCGCTCTCATGCCCTTCTCGGCACCGTCGTCGGCCATGGCACCCTCCCATCGATCGATCCGAGCGTCGCAACGCGCATGATTCTGCCCGAATCGACGCGAGAATGCCGGGGGTGGAGGTACCGGACCCGTATCGCAGGATCGCGCGCCATTACGACCGACTGCTCGAACCCCTCAACGCCTCACTGCGCAGCATCGCGATGGGGCTCGTCACTGTGACCGAGGACACGTCGGTGCTCGACGTCGGGTGTGGGACAGGCCTCCACCTCGAGGCCTTCGCCGATGCAGGGGCGCGATGCGTGGGCGTGGACCTGTCCCCCTCGATGCTCGACGTCGCACGACGACGCCTCGGCGATCGGGTCGAGCTCCACCTGGGCGATGCGACAAGGCTGTCGTTCGCCGACGCGACGTTCGACCTCGTCATCTCCTCGCTCTTCCTCCACGAACTCGATCCCGATGCCCGCCGCGCCGCCCTCGCCGAGATGGTCAGGGTCACGACACCGACGGGCCGGATCGTGATCACCGACTACTGGAGCGGAAGGCTGCGCTGGAAGGGATGGGCGCTGCGGGCGGCGTCGACCGCCACCGAGCGGGTCGCAGGTGCGGAGCACTTCCGCAACTGGCGTCGCTACCTCGCAGACGGAGCGCTGCCCGGCGCGGTCCCGCACACCGCGACCGTGGAGCGCACGAAGCCCGTGGCCGGCGGAAACCTGGCGATCTGGGTGCTCTCCGCCGAGGCGTGATCAGCTGCCCGATGGGTCTACGGCGCGGCCGCCGCGGTCCGACCGGGCGTACAGGTCGATCACCGGCCCGATCGCGTTCGCGAGCTGCTCGGGCGTCGCCGACACGAGCGCATCCAGCTCGAGGAGGTAGCGCCCCACGAGGAGTCCGACGAGCTGCGACGCGATCAACCCGGCACGCAGCTGCGCGTCGGGCCCCGCGAGGTGCGCCTCGAGCGCCTCGAGGACGGAGGCCTCGATGAACTCGCGCACCATGTCGTGGACGGCTCCCTCGCCTGTCGCCGAGCGGAGGACGGCGACGAACGCGCTCGTGTTCTCCTCGTCGTCCCAGATCGCCAGCATGGTCGCGAGGAGGGTCGTCCCGAAGGGGCCATCGGCCTGCGCGAGGGTCTCCCGCAGCACGACGGCGGGACTGACCGGCACATCGAGGCACTCGGCGAAGAGCTGCTCCTTGGACCCGAAGTAGTGCATGACCAGGGAAGGGTCGACATCGGCATCCGCAGCGATCGCGCGGATCGTGGCGCGCTGGTACCCGACACGGGCGAACTCCCTACGAGCCGCATCGAGGATCTCGACCCTCGTGTCCGGGCTGCCCTTGCGGCGCCCTCGAGCCACGACTTGCCCTCCTTAATTCAACGGTCGTAGAATATCATCGTGGAACGCGTCGCACGGTTCATCGTCCACCGCTCACGAGTCGTTCTCGCCCTCACCGCCATGGTGTCGATCGTCGCCGTCCTCATGATGTTCCGGATGAGCTTCAACGCCGACGTCTCCTCCTTCATCCTCGAGGGCAACGCGACCGGCCAGGAGTTCGTCGCCCTCCAGGACAAGTACGCCACGACGGACCCCATCAACGTGGTCGCCTCACTCCCCGAGGCCGACACCTTTGGGGACGCATCGAGCGTGGCACTGATCGCCGAGTTGCGCGACACGCTGCTCGGCGTCGAAGGCGTGGTGGCCGTCGCATCGGTGGTTCCCGAGGGGAACCCCCTCACGGGCGCGCCCCTCGACGCCGCGACGATCCGATCGGCGCCCGACGCCGTCGTGGCGGGCATCCTCGGGCAGAACCCGGTCTCGGAACTGCTCGTGAGCGAGGACGGTCGGCACACGCTCCTCATCGTCTCGCCGGGAGACGATCCGACATCGACGGCGAGGCGAGTGATCGACGTGACCCAGGACGGGCTCGACCTCACCTTCTCGGGGAACCCCGTCGTGTTCGCCTCCGTCCTCGACCTCCTGACCTGGTTCCTGGTGCTCATTCCGCCGCTCGTGATCGCGCTGCTGATCCTCGTGTTCTTCACGACCATCGGCAGCCTGCGTCTCAGCGCGATGGCGCTGATCCCCGCCGCGCTCGGATCGTTGTGGACCTTCGGCCTCATCTTCGGGCTGGGCAACAAGGTCGACATCGTCACCGTCATCGTCCCGATCTTCGTCATCGTCATGGGATCCGCGGACGGCCTCCACTTCGTGACGCACTTCCAGGAGCGGGCGGCGACCACGCCGGATCCCGTCGAGCGGGTGGGCACGGCACTCCACGAGGTCGGGGTTCCCATGATCCTCACCACCGTGTCCACGGCTGCGGGCTTCCTGTCCCTCCTGGTGACGGATGTCCAGCCGATCCGCCAACTCGGACTGTTCACCGCGATCGGCATCACGTTCGCGGGCGTCATCTCCTTCTTCTCATTGCCTGCCGCCATGAGCCACGTGACGATCCGACGGCGGAGCTCGAAGGCCATCCTCGGGAGGTACGTCACCACGGGGCTGAAGGCGGCGGTCCGTTCGCGCCTGCCCGCGGTCGTCATCGGTATCACGATCGTCGTGTTCGGGATCTGGGCGATTCCCCAACTCGCCGTCAACCCCGACCAGCTGTTCTTCTTCAAGGACGACGATCCCGTCAGGCTGGCGTTCGAGAGGACGGAGGAGCTCTTCGGCGGCGCCACGCCCCTCACCGGCGAGTTCGCGTTCGACCCACGCGACCCCGGAGCCTCGATCGCCGCAGCACAGCGGGCGACCGCGGACCTCGAGCAGCTGCCGGGCGTGCGGACCGTGTTCTCCGTCGCGAGCCTTGCCGGATCCCTGACGCAGGACCAGCTCGAGGCTGTGACGTCCGGCGCCATCGACCTCCCTCTCGGCAGGATGGTGTCGGACGATGGCCTGCGATTCATCCTGCTGCCCGAGGGCTTCGAGACGGACGACCTCGTGGCATGGCGGGAGTACGCAGACGCGTCCGACACCGTCGTCGTCCTCACCGGCATGCCGGTCGTGTGGGACGAGATCGCACGACTCGTGATCAGGGCACAGGCGACGTCACTCGTCGTCGCGTTCATCCTCGTGGCGACGATGCTCGCCGTGTCGTACCGTCGAGTGCGCGAGACGCTCGTGTCGTTGGTGCCGATCGCGCTGACGCTGGTCGCCCTCCTGGGCTTCATCGCGGTCTCGGGCATCCAGCTCAACCTGCTGACGGCGGTCGTCGGATCGATCGTCCTCGGTGTCGGCATCGACTACGCCATCCACTACATCGCGGCCATCAACCTGGAGATGCCGTCCGGTGACGGCTATGTGCTGCGTGCGATCGACAAGGCGGGCAGGCCCATCGTCGCCAACGCGTTGGGCATCGCCGTCGCGCTCACCGCCTTGTGGCTGTCGCCGCTGAAGATCCACCTCCAGGTCTCGATGATCATGTGGGTCGCCATGATCACGGCGGCTGCCACGACCCTCCTCGTGATCCCCTCACTCCTCCCCCGAACCGGTGTCGAGCCACCCAACGACCACGCGTGACACGAAGAGTCTTCGCCCCACCCGCCGGCTGGACGCCGCGCTGATACAGTCGTCTGGAGGTGCCACACACCGCGTCACCCAGCCGCCCGAGAGGAGGGCACCATGGAGGACATGCCATCCAGCAGGGAGATCGCATACAAGCGGGTGAAGTCGAAGCGGGACTTCCGCAACCACGTGGCCATCTACGTCATCGTCAACCTGATGCTCATCGGGATCTGGGCCGTGTCGGACAGCTCGTACTTCTGGCCCATCTGGCCCATCCTCGGCTGGGGGATCGGGCTGGCCATCAACGCATGGACGGTCTTCTTCGAGAAGCCGATCACCGAGGATGACATCCGCAAGGAGATGGAGCGCGGTGGAGGAACCCCGATCACCTGACGGGTGTCGACCATGTCCACAGCGACGATCACCAGCCGACCCCTCGACGGCTACGACGACGTCATGGCCGTCCACCGGTTTCTCGCTGATGTCCGTGCGCGCACGGGGACGAGCCGAACGTGGGAGGTGAGGCGCTGGGAGGGACGGTTCTGGCACGACGACCCGCTGGCCCTCGCCACCGAGATGTCCCTCCCGCGAAGGGACATCCGGCTCTGGACGACGCCACACGGTGACATCGTGGCGGTCGCCCACCCCGAGGGACGAGGCGAGGTCCATCTCCAAGTGGCGCCAGGACACGAAGACCTGGAAGACGAGATGCTCGCCTGGGCGGAGGGTGCCCTCGCCATCGGAGGCGACAACACCACCTTGCGGCTCATCGCGTTCGCACTCGACGACGACGAGGACCGGATCGACCTGCTTCGCACCCGGGGATACGAACCCCTGGGCTGGGGGGAGGTCCACCTGCGGCGATCGCTCGACACCCCCATACGGATGCCGTCCCACCGATCCGGCTACGACCTGCGGTCCATCGGCGCGGGCGACATCACCGACGCCCGCCACCTGGCGGACCTCATCAACGCCTCGTTCGGCCACGCATTCGGCCCCGAGGCGCTGCTCAACTTCGAGGCGTCACCGTCGTTCGATGCCGGTCTCCAGATCGTGGCGGTGGCGGGGGACGGCTCGTTCGCTGCCCACGCGGGTGTCGTGATCGACCGCCGGAACCAGCTGGCGATCGTCGAGCCGGTGTGCACCCATCCCGACCATCGACGTCGCGGGCTCGCCACGGTGTGCATGGCCGAGGGCCTGCGACGGGCGAGGGAGCACGGAGCGGTCAGGGCGACCGTCAGCACGGGGTGGGACAACCCCTCGAGGGAGGTCTACGCATCCCTTGGCTTCGACCACGTGGAGACCATCGAGGCATGGGCGAAGACGTGGCGTCCGGGGACCTGAGCGATGCTTCGCGTCGCCGCGAGGTCGGTAGGCTTCCGCCACGATGGACGAACGGCTGACCGCGCTCAACGCACTTCTGGGATTCCGTGATTGGCGCGCCGCAGACGCCGAGACGAGGCGGCTCCTCGTCGACGACGTCGATGAGGGCGGGTACCTCGGGGTGGACCCCGACGAGGCGTCCCACCTCGACTGCGGTCTCCTCGTCGACATCGACACGGCATGGCTGCACGCGAGCGCAGGGAGGTTCGCGTTCAGTACCCAGCTGCGCATCCTCGGCGACGTCATGGCGATGGACCTTCCGACCAACGACACGTGGCGATCGTTCGGACGCCAGGTCGGGTGGGTCCACGGCAGGGAGTGGATCGAGGAGGGCGGGGTGCGGTACACCGAGGAGGCTCCGCCCGGTCACCTCCCCTACGTGCCGGGCATGGGAACCGTGGTCACCACCGGCCGCATCTACGAGGGGTTCATGAACTTCTACGCCAGGGTGGGTGCCTGCTTCGACTGAGCAGGGATTGCTCCGCCCTTCATCCGGCTCCCCGCCGGCTCCGTAGCACCGACGTACACGCGATCGGTCACGGGAGACCCTCATGAATCCGTCGTTGCGGGAGATCTGGCGCACGAAGTCGAGATTCGGCCTTCCGTCGGGTGCGGTCGCGCTCCTGGTGTCCTCCGAGGACGCCCGACGCGATGTCCAGGCGAACCGATTCCACCCATCGGTCGTTGCGGAGGTCGAGCAGGTGCGGTGATCTTCCTCTCCACCCATCCCGGTCCTCAGGTGTCTCCCGTCAGCGTCATCGCCGCTGACGTGGAGCGCGGTACCGACCCGACGGCCGTCTCTGCGGAAATCTCCCGTTTCCTCGCTGCAGCTGATGCTGCGGCGCCTGCAGAGGCGGCCGGGTCGGCACCGGGCGTCTCCTCCATCGAGACGTCCCTCGACCTGATGGTCGACATCTCCTTCGGCATCGTCGTGGTCGTGACTCCCACGTCGCTCACTTCATAGGAGCATCGATCCGCGGCCCCAGTGTTCTCCGGGTGGGAAGTCTCAGGCGTGGTTGCGGAGCATTAGCTCCTTCGGATGCGGCGACAGGTACGACGACTCGATCAGGATCGCCTGGTCGTGCCGTCGGGCGAGGTGCCGGATGAGTGTCGTGGGTACCACGAGGGGCACGAGGCCGGCTCGGTAGTCCTCGATCGCCTCCTGCATCTCCCGACGACCCGTCTCGTCGTCGACCCTCCGGAGGAACCCCACCATGTGCTGGAGCACGTTGACGTTCTTCGCAACGGTGGCCTTGCGGGCCATCGCCTGCATGAACAATTCCGTGTACTGGTCCCGGAAGGCCGCCCTCGGCACCGTGCGGGCGTCGGCTACGAGCCTCCCGAGCTGCCGGTAGATCGCCTCGTCGTGGGCCCGCAGCAGCAGCTTCTCCCTCGTGTGGAAGGCGACCACGTCGCCGACGGTCCACCTCGGGGTGAAGAGGTCCTTGAGGCGCCGGTAGGCGAAGACCCGCTCGATGAAGTTCTCCCGAAGGAGGGGGTCGTTGAGCCTGCCTTCCTCCTCGACAGGGAGATAGGGCATGCGTTGGAGGAGGGCCGTGGCGAACAACCCCTGCCCGTCCTTGCTCGACCCGTTGCCGTGGTACACCTTGACGCGCTCGAGCCCGCACGTCGGGGAGTCCTTCTTGAGGACGAACCCGCACAGGTCCTCGTGTGCCAGCTCCGAGGCGCGATCGCGCGAGAGCCGGTTCATCGCCGCTGTCCAGTCGATGCCGTGCTTCGGATCGACCATGTGGATGGTGTCCCCGTGCCGCTCCAGCCGGACCGTGGGTCGCGGCACGCCCATCCCGACCTCGACCTCCGGGCAGACCGGGACGTACTCCACGAACGGGCCGAGCACGTCGGTGAGGTACCGTTGGCGCGCGTGGCCGCCGTTCCACCGCACCTCCTCACCGAGGATGCAGGAGCTCACGCCGATGCGGATGGGGTCGGCGTCCACGGAAGCGATCTCGATCGTCGTCATCTGATGGAGGATGGCACGCCGAACCACTCTCGGAAACTCGAAAGGTCAAGATGCGCATCGCCGTCACGGGAGCCACCGGCTACATCGGTGGCAGGCTCGTACCCCAACTCCTCGCGGAAGGGCACGAGGTCGTGTGTCTCGCACGGAGCCCTGCGAAGCTCGCCGATCGGGCGTGGTTCGATGACGTCGAGGTCGTCACCGCGGACCTGCTGAGCTCCACCGACCTGTCCGGGATCCTGGAGGGCTGCGACGCGGCCTACTACCTCGTCCACTCCATGGGGAGCGGCTCCGGCTTCGAGGACGCCGACCTGGTCGCGGCCAACCGTTTCGCCGAGGCGGCCGCGGGTGGCGGGGTCGACAAGATCATCTACCTCGGGGGCCTGGGTTCGGACGACGAGCACTTGTCCCCCCACCTCACGAGCCGCCACGAGGTCGGTGACGCCCTCGCCTCACGCGGCGTCCCCGTCATCGAGTTCAGGGCGGCCGTCATCATCGGCTCGGGCTCCGTGTCGTTCGAGATGCTGCGCCATCTGACCCAGGTCCTGCCTGCGATGACGACACCGAAGTGGGTGCGGACACGCTGCCAGCCGATCGCCATCAGGGACGTCCTCACGTATCTCATCGCCGCCCTCGACGACGACACCCCCGGCCACACCATCTACGAGATCGGCGGCCCCGACGTGCTGACATACGAGGAGATGATGCAGACCTATGCGTCGGTGGCGGGCCTGCCCAAGCGGCTCATCGTTCCGGTTCCGGTGCTGTCACCAGGCCTCTCGAGCCTGTGGATCGGTCTTGTCACGCCCCTGCCGGTGAACATCGCCCGCCCGCTCGTCGACTCCCTCCGGCATGAGGTGGTGGTCACCGACGACACGGCAGCAAGGCGTTTCGCCATCACCCCCATCGGCTTCCGGGAGTCTGTGGAACTGGCCGTGGACTCTGCAGACGGGCTTCGGGCCCCGACGAGATGGTCGGACGCAGAGACGTCACCGGCACGTCCGATGAGCGCCGATCCCTCCTGGTCGGGCGGCACCCTGTACGAGGACCGTCGCTCCATGCGCACGAGGGCGGGGACCGACGACGTGTTCTGGGCGTTCTCCAGGATCGGGGGCGACGTCGGCTACTACGGATTCGACTGGCTGTGGAAGATCCGCGGCCTGATCGACACCTTCGTCGGTGGCGTGGGGCTGCGCAGAGGTCGTCGCCATCCCACCGAGATCAGGCCAGGCGACGCCGTGGACTTCTGGCGGGTGGCCGACGTGGTGGCAGGAGAGCGGCTGGAGTTGTCCGCGGAGATGAAACTCCCCGGCGAAGCGTGGCTGGTGTGGGAGACGGAGGCGACCGACTCGGGCGCCGTCCTCCACCAGAGTGCGTACTTCAGGCCACGCGGGCTGACCGGCCGGCTGTACTGGTACGCACTCCTTCCCTTCCATGGGCCCATCTTCCAGCGGATGCTGCGCAGGATCGTCGGTGCCGCGGAGCAGCGGATGGACGCAAGGGCGTAGTCCGCTGCCTAGCCGGCAGGTGCCGCGGCGGGCTCCGGATCGATGTACGTGATCTCGAGCTCGTCGTTCGGTGCCTGGGGCACGGGTCGGTACCGCGCTCCCTTGCGCCACAGCTTCAGCGCCTCCCAGTGGATGCCGCCGATCACCTTGAGGGTCAGCAGCGGACTCGTGAAGAACTGTCGCAGGAGCGCCCGAGCCGTCAACTCGGTCCTCGTGCCATGCTGGGACGCCGTGAGCAGCCGACCTCCGTCCTCATCGAGGTACTCGATGACGATGCCGTAGCGCTCGGCGGGGGGCGTCAGCGTGATCCGGTACCGGCCGACCTGGTCGAAGAACGGGGACACGTGGAGGGTCTTGTCGAAGCCGTGACGCGGCACCCTGTGATCGGATCCGTCCTCGCCGATGACGGCCAGGTGCGAATGGGCCTGGCCGAACGTGTTGTGGACCTCGTACAGGACCGCCCGGAGGGCGCCGTCCCGGTGGTAACCGAACCACACAGTGATCGGGTTGAAGGTGTACCCGAGGATGCGGGGGAACACCAGCATCCTGACCGATCCACCCTCGAGGTCGACGCCTGCCCGTCGGAGATGGCCGTCGAACCATGCGCGGAGATCGGACCCGTCCCTGGGTCCGTGGTCGCGATCGTGGAACGACACCAGGTTGAAGCGATTGTGGGAGAAGAACGGAATCCGCCTCGCGACCCCGTCGACCTCACCGAGATCCACCAGCAGCGACCACACGCCGTAGGTCAGCTGGTGACCCATCGGCTGGAACCGCCGATGGCGAACCGTCGACTCGTAGATCGCCGAGCGCATCACGCCGGCACCCTCGGGGCGGCGGGAGCGGCGTGGATCGCAGCGGTGGATGCGGGCACGATGTCATCATGCCACGGGGCAGGCGACCCGAGCGCGGCGGCGACGGTGAGGCCCGACTGCAGACCGTCCTCATGGAAGCCGTATCCGAGGTGCGCCCCCGCGAACCAGATGCGGTCCGCTCCCTGGATCGACGGGATCTCGGCCTGCGCACGATCGGTGCCGACGTCGAACTGGGGGTGCATCGTGACCCACCGATCGATCACCATGGACGGATCGACGCTGTTGCCGGGGTTCAGCGTCACGATGACGTCCGTGTCGGTGTCGAGGTTCTGGAGGCGATTCATCCAGTAGCTGACCGACACCGGCCGCGTGCCGTCGTCGTCGGTCCGCTCGATCCCGTTCCACGACGACCACACCTTCCTGCGTTTCGGCATGGCGGAGCGGTCGGTGTGCAGCACGACCTCGTTGCGGTCGTACCGGAACGCCGAGAGGACGCGTCGCTCGCTCTCGGTGGCCGTGTCCCCGAGGATGGAGAGGGTGACGTCGGCGTGGGTGGCGAACACGACGTGATCGAACACCTCGGTCACGCCGTTCACGTCCGTCAGCTCGACACCACCGGACGTCCGACGCACGGCGACGACACCCCGCTCCGTGTGGACCGCCGTGACCTCCTTGATGGCTCGCCGCACGTAGGTCTGTGAGCCGCCGGTGACGGTCCTCCACTGCGGTCGGTCGGTGAGGCTGATGAGCCCGTGGTTGTCGAGGAAGCCGAGGAACGTGCGGGCAGGCATCTCCGCCGCGTTGTTGCGGGTGCCCGACCACACCGCCGAGGCGAGGGGGAGGAGGTAGAACGTGCCGAAGCCCTCCGGGTACCCGCGAGAGGCGAGGTAGTCCGAGATCGAGACATCCTCTGGCACGAGGCCCGCCTCGAGCCTGGCCGCCTCCGAGCGGAAGCGGGTGATGCCCCGCACGATGTCCCAGATCCGGCGATCGAGCAGCGCACCGGGCCTCGAGAACATCGCAGAGGCCCGGCCGCCGTATTCGACCTCGCCGTCCTCCGTGGAGACCGCGAAGGACATGTCGCTGTCCTCCGTCTCGATGCCGAGCGTGGCGAAGAAGCGGACGAGGTTCGGGTAATTCCGCTCGTTGAAGACGATGAAGCCCGTGTCGATCGGCATGGTGTGGCCATCGACCTCGACCTCGAGGGTGCGGCTGTGACCCCCGATGCGTTCGAGCGATTCGAAGAGGGTGACCTCGTGACGGGCGCTCAGCGCCCATGATGCCCCGATACCGGCGACTCCCGAGCCGACCACAGCGACGCGCATATCTCTCAGACCTTTCATGCCCCGATTCGACACTCATACGGTCCGGGAGGCGGTCCTGGATGGTCCGCGCCGGTCGGCGATCCGGACGGTGTCCCGGTACCGTACCTGTCTCGTATGGGATTCCTCGACTCGGCACTCGACACGACGCTGGCCGGTTACACGAAGCTCGGCTTCACGACACGCGGGCTCTCCACCGACCAGCGATTCCCCGAGGTCGCGGGACGGCACGTGATGGTGACGGGAGCGACAGGCGGGATCGGGAAGGCAGTGGCACAGCGCCTCGCAGGCGATGGAGCGACCGTCCATGCCGTGGGGAGGAGCGCGGCCAAGCTCGATGCCCTCGTCGCCGAGACCGATGGCGAGGTCGTCCCGCATCAGGCCGACCTGTCGAACATGGCATCGATCGTGGAGTTGACCGAGCGGTACGTCGCCTCGGGCACACCACTCCAGGGCCTGGTCAACAACGTCGGCATCATGATCCACGAGCGCACCGTCACCGACGAGGGCTGGGAGATCACCTATGCGACGAATCTCCTCGGACAGTACGTGCTCACCAAGCGACTCCTCACCGTCCTGGAGGCCTCCGCCCCGTCCCGGATCGTGATGGTGTCCTCGGGCGGCATGTACTCGCAGGGGCTCACCGTCTCCAACCTCCAATCGGTCGAGGGTGAGTACAACGGAACGAACGCCTACGCCCGCACGAAGCGAGCCGAGGTCGTGCTCGCCGAGGAGTGGGCGAAGGAGCTCAGCGGCACGGGCGTCACGGTCACCTCCATGCACCCCGGATGGGTCGACACCGCCGGCGTGCGCGACTCCCTCCCGACATTCCGCAGGCTCACGGGGCCATTCCTGCGCAACGAGGCACAGGGCGCCGACACCATCGTGTGGCTGATCGCCTCGAACGAGGCAGCAGAGGCCAACGGCGAGTTCTGGCACGATCGGCTGCCGAGGCCGACCCATCGCATGAACGCGACCGTGGAAGATCAGACGACCCGCGAGCGTTTCCTGAAGCAGGTGGCATCCGATGCCGCCGCCTATCTCGAACCTTCACCAGACAGTCGGCCGCAACCGGGCGACTGATCCCAAGGAGATCACAACGTGCCGAAGATCATCAGGACCATCACCACCGACGCCCCCGTCGAGCGAGTCTTCTCGTACCTCGCCGACTTCTCCAACAACCAGGAGTGGGACCCCGGCACCGAGACCTCGGTGGCGAGGGACGACGGCGGCCCGAGGCTCGGCCAGATCTACGACCTCGTCGTGACGTTCGGTGACCGTGAGCTCGAGATGGTGTACGAGATCACGGCCTTCAAGGAGAATCGCCTCGTCACCCTGGTCGGCGACGGCTCGACCACCCATGCCATCGACACGATGGAGTTCGCCGAGGTGCCCGACGGCGGCACCGTCGTCACCTACACCGCCGACATCAAGCTCAAGGGCCTCCTCCGCCTCGCCGAGCCGTTCCTCGGCGGCAAGTTCAAGGAGCTCGGCGACAAGGCGGAAGCCGGCATGGCGGCCCAGCTCGGCAGGTTGGCGGCAGGCGACGCCGGCTGACGCTCACGCGTCTGGGCGGAGAGAACCCGTCAGGCCCGGGCTCCGAGCAGGAAGCCGCGCACATCGTCCGACCGCATCGCCGCGATGAAGGCATACAGCGCGGTGCCTGCGTTGCCGAGCACGATGAAGACCGGCAGCCAGACGAGGGCGACCCAGAGCTTCTGCTCCCGCAGCACGACCCAGCCGAAGACGAGGGCGATGCCGACGTAGAGGTCGATGAGGGTCATCCGCCCCCATGCGAGGTCGAGGATCGTGGAGCCCTCGTCGGCGAAGTCGCCCGTGGCGATCGAGTAGCCGATGGCGGCGAACATGACCGCGGTGAGGGCGATGGTGGTGATGCGGATGGCCGTCACGGCGCTTCCTCCTGTCGTGGTCCGAACCTCGTGCCTCGATCTACTGGTCCTGATCGGATGACCGTGCGCCGCCGGGGAACTGCGCCTCGAGGACCTGTTCGAGCCTGCGCTCGCCCTCCCCACCGACGAACCACCAGATGCCCGTCGCCAGGGCGGCGAAGGTGAGGCCGACCAGCCCGACCAGGTAGAGGATGAACAGGCCCGCGGCGGCGTCGAGGAGCACGTCCCACCCCAGGAGGATCCCGAACACGTAGGCGAGGGCACCGATCACCGTGTAGAAGATCGTCATGAACGAGAACCACGTGAAACGGCCGTCCAAGGGGATCGTGACCACCTTCGGAGCCCCGAGCTCGAACAGGTAGGCAGCCTCGAGCTCGGCGCCGACGTGGATGTGCTCGCCGAGACGGTCGTTGAGATAGCGCTCGAGGTAGGAGGCATACCACCTGGCGAAGATCAGGTACGACGAGTCGAACGCCGTGGCGACCGCTCCCATGAGCGCCACCACGGGAACGAGGAGGAAGGCCGGTTCGACCCCCCACCAGCCCACCACGAAGAGCGCGATCACGAGGACTGTGGTGACGTTCACGTCGAAGAAGAACCGCTTGTGATACAGGGCGGTCATCCCCCGCATCCTCGACAACTGCATCGCGGCGATCCGTGTCCGCTCGTCCATCCCGCCAGCCTAGATCACCCCCGCCCTGGTCCTCGCGGACCTCGCTCCCGGGGACGGGGATCCCTTGGGCATCGGAAAACCTCATGATGGCGTTAAGGGATGTGCTAAGAAAGCAGCGCACGCGGAATCGAAGCGGGCTAGCGTGGAATCACCTCCGGTTCCGATGGAACCGGGGAACGACCAAACGGGAGGACTATCCAATGAAGCGCACGACAACGTGGTTTGCGTTGTTGCTCGCCTTTGCGTTGGTCGTCGCGGCCTGTGGAGGGGACGACGATTCCACCACGGACGAGACGACGGAGACCACAACGACGACGGCAGCACCAGAGGAATCGACCACGACGACGACCCGTGCTCCTGACGTCAGCTTCGAGGGCAAGGTCCTCGACGCAGGCGGCTGCGACTACGGAGGGCGTGTCGAGAAGATCACCGCCATCGACGAGTTCACCGTCGAGTTCGACCTGTGTGGACCGCACCCTGCGTTCCTCGCACAGATCGCATTCGGCGTGTTCGGCATCCAGCCCGAGGAGCACCTCGAGGCGACCGGCGGCGCCCCGCTCGGCGAGCCGATCGGCACGGGCCCGTACATGCTCAAGGAATGGATCAGGGGCGACTCGGTCGTCTACGAGCGCAACGACTCGTACTACGGCCAGCTGCCGGCGCAGCAAACCGCCGTCCTCAAGTGGGCGACGGAGAGCGCAGGCCGCCTCCTCGAGCTCCAGAGCGGCAACGGCGACGGCATGACGTTCCCTGCCCCTGAGGACTACGCCACGATCGAGGGCGACGCCAACCTCGCCCTGTTGGACAAGCCTGAGCCGAACGTCTTCTACATGGGCTTCACGAACACGTTCACGCCATGGGACGACGTGCGGGTGCGCCAGGCAGTGGCCCTCGGCATCGACCGGCAGCGCATCGTGGACACCTTCTACCCACCGGGGTCGGAGACCGCGTCGCACTTCACGCCGTGCTCGGTCGAGAACGGCTGTGAGGGTGACAGCTGGTACGACTTCGATCCGGAGGCCGCAAAGGCGCTCCTGGCCGAGGCCGGGCTCGCCGACGGGTTCTCGACGACGATCTACTACCGGGACGTCACACGCGGCTACCTCCCCACACCGGGGAACGTGGCTGCCGACATCCAGGCGCAGCTCAAGGAGAACCTGAACATCGACGCGACGGTCCAGGTGATGGAGTCGGGCGAGTTCATCCAGGCCTCGTCGGCCGGTGAGCTCGACGGCATCCACCTGCTCGGATGGACGGGTGACTACCCGCACGTCACGAACTTCCTGGACTTCCACTTCGCGGAGACGAACCTCCAGTTCGGCGATGCACTCCCGGAGATCTACGAGCCGCTGAAGACGGCGTCGCAGACGGCGAGCGCGGCGGAGGCCGCCCCGCTGTATGCGGAGGCGAACAACGCCATCAAGGAGCTCGTCCCGATGGTGCCCGTCGCCCATGGTGGAAGCGCGTTCGTGGCCACGGCAGCGGTCCAGGGCGCGTACGCGCCGCCATGGGGCTCGGTGATGTTCAACTTCTGGGACAACGGGGGCGACACGCTCGTCTTCGTCCAGGGCGCTGAGCCGATCTCGCTGTACTGCGCAGACGAGACCGATGGTGAGTCGCTGCGTGCGTGTGCCCAGGTCGTCGAGGCCCTGTACTCGTACGATCAGCAGGGCAACGTCCAGCCTCAGCTCGCGACGGAATGTGTGCCGAACGACGACCTGTCGTTGTGGACCTGCTCGCTCCGCCAGGGTGTGACGTTCCACGACGGCTCGACGTTCGATGCGAACGACGTGGTCGTCTCGTTCACCGCTGGGCTCGATGCCGCCAGCCCGCTCCACGTGGGCAACAGCGGCGTGTTCGAGTACTACGACTACCTGTGGAACGGCCTGATCAACGCTCCCGCCTCCGATGGCTGAGCCGATCTGACCGGATGACACCTGTGGGGGAGGCGCACAGCGCCTCCCCCACTGTCTACGATCGACCCGAGCATGCTCTCCTTCATCACACGCAGGACCCTCTATGCGATCCCCGTCCTGATCGGGATCGTGGTCGTGGTGTTCCTGCTGATCCGTGCGATACCCGGCGATCCGTGTACCGCGCTGCTCGGTGAGCGGGCGACGCCCGAGGCGTGTGAACGGTTCAACGAGGCCAATGGGCTCAACGACCCCGTCATCGTCCAACTCGGCATCTACATGAAGAACGTCGTGACGTTCAACCTCGGCGAATCGGTCAAGACCTCGGAACCGGTCACCGAACTCCTCGTCCAGCGCCTCCCCACCACGACCGAGCTCGCCATGTCCGCCCTCTTCATCGCCGTCGTCGTCGGCGTGCCCCTCGGCATCCTGGCCGCACGGAAGCACAACACCGCGGTCGACGCAGGGACGATGGCCCTCGCCAACATCGGCGTGTCCATGCCGGTGTTCTGGCTCGGCCTCATGCTCGCCTACCTGTTCGCCATCGTCCTGAAGGACACGCCCTTCTCGCTCCCACCGTCAGGGCGGCTCACCGCAGGCGTGTTCCCCGTTCCCTACTACGAGGTCTGGGGCTGGAACCTGCAGGACGGCACCTTCTGGGCCTCGCTCAACGAGTACATCGCCAACCACATCATCTTCAACACCTTCATCACGGCGCAGTGGTCCGTGTGGTGGGACGCGGTGCGCCACATGATCCTGCCCGCGATCGCCCTTGCGACCATTCCCCTCGCCATCATCGCCCGCATCACCAGGAGCTCGCTGCTCGAGGTGATGAACAAGGACTACATCCGCACGGCGAGGGCCAAGGGGGACTCCGAGTCCCGCGTCGTGACCCACCACGCCCTGCGCAACGCGATGCTGCCCGTGATCACGATCATCGGCCTGCAGCTCGGCCTCCTCCTCGGCGGCGCAGTGCTCACCGAGACCGTGTTCCGCCTCGCCGGCGTGGGGACGGCCCTGTACGACGCCATCACCGGACGCGACTACGCCGTGGTGCAGGGCTTCACCGTGATCATCGCCGCCATCTACGTCATCGTGAACCTGCTCGTGGACCTGTCGTACGGCTACCTCGACCCCCGGATCCGGGTGAAGTAAATGGTCAGCAAGAAGACCATCGAGCTCCTCGAATCGAGTGCTGACGCCCAGCAGCTCACAGGCGCACCGTCGGGTCAGTGGAAGCTCACCCTCCGCCGGTTCCGGGAACGCAAGTCGGGCATGATCGGGCTCGGCATCGTGACCGCGCTCATCCTGATCGCGCTGTTCGCGCCGATCCTCGCGCCGTATCCGCCGAACGAGGTCCTCATCGGCAAGCAGGAGGGGGTGGGTCCCCGCGACAAACCGTGCGTGCACCTGTTCGGGTGCGATCCCGAGAAGCCGCAGCACATCATGGGGACCGATGGCAACGTACGGGACGAGTTCTCCCGTGTGATCTACGGCTCCAGGGTCAGCCTCACGCTGGGTTTCTTCACCGTCACCATCGCCCTGCTCGTCGGCAGCGTGCTCGGGGCGCTCGCCGGCTACGCGGGCGGGTGGTTCGACAACGTCACGATGCGCATCATGGACGTCATCCTCGGGTTCCCATCCCTCTTGCTTGCGATCGCGATCGTCGCCGTCCTGGGACCGGGACTCCAGAACGCATTGATCGCGATCGCGATCGTGTCGATCCCCGCCTACGCGAGGGTCATGCGATCCCAGGTGCTGTCGATCAGGGAGTCCGATTACGTGACGGCTTCGAAGGCCCTCGGCGCGTCACCCCTGTCGATCCTCACCCGACGAGTGGTGCCGAACGCCCTCACCCCCCTCGTGGTGCTCGCCACCCTGGGTGTCGCCACGGCGATCCTCGAGGCCGCTGGCTTGTCGTTCCTCGGCCTCGGCGCCCAGCCACCCACTGCGGAGTGGGGCAGCATGCTCGCCTCCGAGCGCAACAACGTCTTCACGTCGCCCCACCTCGTCTTCTTCCCCGGCCTGGCGATCATGATCACCGTGTTGGGCTTCAACCTCATGGGTGACGGCCTCCGCGACGCCCTCGACCCCTCGCTCAACAAATGACGGACCTGGACGCGAACGTGACGATCGTCCCACCGGACACTGCCCGCCAGTTCGGGCAGCGACTGCTCGAGGTGACGGACCTCCAAACGCACTTCGACACCAGGGACGGTGTGGTGAAGGCTGTCGATGCCGTGAGCATCACGCTCAACCGGGGCGAGGTGCTCGGCATCGTCGGCGAGTCGGGATGCGGGAAGTCCGTGATGTCCCTCTCGATCATGCAGCTGGTCGCCAAGCCCGGAAAGGTCGTCGGTGGCGAGATCCTCCTCGACGGGAAGAACGTCCTCGACATGTCCGACGAGGAACTGCAATCGCTGCGGGGGGCGACGATGTCGATGATCTTCCAGCAACCCCAGTCCTCGCTGAACCCCGTCCAGCGAGCAGGGGTGCAGATCAAGGAGGTCTTCAAGCTCCACCGCGACTGGTCCAAGGACGTCGAGGAGGAGAAGACGATCGAGATGCTGTCGAAGGTCGGCATCCCGGATCCGGCGTCCCGCGCCAGGGCCTACCCGCACGAGCTCTCTGGAGGCATGGCCCAGCGCGTGATGATCGCCATGGCCCTCGCATGTGAGCCCGAGCTGCTCATCGCTGACGAGCCGACGACCGCGCTCGACGTGACCATCCAGGCCCAGATCCTCGACCTGATCCGTGACCTCCAGGAGTCCTCGAAGACGGCTGTGCTCCTCATCACGCACGACCTCGGCGTTGTCGCCGAGATGGCAGACCGAGTCGCCGTCATGTACGCAGGCGAGATCGTCGAGGAGACCGACGTCAGGACCATCTTCAGGAACCCCCTCCACCCCTACACCGAGGGGCTGATCGCGTCGATCCCCGTCCTCGGCAGCCTCACCGAGGAACTCGCCACGATCCCTGGCGTCGTGCCGAGCCTGATCGACCTTCCCGTGGGGTGCCGCTTTGCCTCCCGCTGTGTGGCACGTGTCGAGAACGACCTGTCGATCTGCACCGAGCGCAAGCCCGACCTCGTCGAGGTGGAGCAGGGGCACAAGGTGCGATGCTGGCTCAGGATCGACCACGGCGACGACGCGGCGCCGCCATCGGGCGCGGGAGACGACCATGGCTGAGCCGCTCGTCATCGCCGAGGACCTCGAGGTCGACTTCCCCGTCCGCGGCGGCATCTTCCAACGTCAGGTCGGCACGGTGCGAGCCGTCGCAGGCGTGAACCTCACGATCAATCGTGGCGAGACCGTGGGTCTCGTCGGGGAGTCCGGGTGCGGGAAGTCCACCCTCGGCCGTGCACTCGTGCGCCTGCTGGAACCCACCGGCGGGAAGGTCATCTTCGACGGGCAGGACATGACCGACGTGTCCGGATCGAAGCTCAAGCAGTTCCGCAGCAGGGCCCAGATCGTGTTCCAGGACCCCTACTCCTCGCTCGACCCTCGCACCCAGGTCGGCAACTCCATCGCGGAGGGGCTCCGCCTCCACGGCATGACGAACAAGGACGAGCGTCGCGCAAGGGTCGAGGAGATGCTCGAACTCGTGGGTCTTCCGAAGGAAGCCGCCCAGCGCTATCCGCACGAGTTCTCCGGTGGACAGCGCCAGAGGATCGGCCTGGCGCGCGCCCTCGTGCTCAAGCCCGACTTCGTGGTCGCAGACGAGCCGGTGTCGGCACTCGACGTGTCGGTCCAGGCACAGGTGCTGAACCTCCTCAAGGAGCTCCAATCCGAGCTGAGCCTCACGCTGCTGTTCGTCGCGCACAACCTCGCCGTCGTCGAGCACATGAGCGACCGGGTCGCCGTCATGTACCTCGGCAGGGTCGCGGAGATCAGCGACCGTGAAGCGCTGTACCGCGACCCCCTGCATCCGTATACCGAGGCGCTGCTCTCCGCGATCCCGATGCCCGATCCCGATCGACCGCGGAACCGGCAGATCCTCCAGGGCGAGGTGCCCTCCCCCATCGATCCGCCGTCGGGGTGCTACTTCCATCCCCGTTGCCCGCTCGCCGTGGCGGGTGTGTGCGACACCGAGGTGCCGTCGCTCGAACCCGGGCGCGACGATCCCACCCATCTCGCAGCCTGCCACGTCCGCACCGGCACCCTCTCGAACGCGTAGGCGTATCCGAGCGTCCGAAAGCCGCCGTCGCACCGAATACCAGGGGAACACCTCGGACCTCTGGAGTGATCACGGACATGGACACCATCGACCGCATCGACCGTTCCATCAGCAACTTCCTCCGCCGCTGGAGCATCCCCGCCCTTCGCGTCTCCCTCGGCATCGTGTTCATCTGGTTCGGGGCCCTGAAGGTCTTCGACGTCACCCCGGTCGCCGATCTCGTCGCGAGCACCGTCTACTGGTTCGACCCGGGTTGGGTGGTGCCCGTCCTGGGCGTGTTCGAGATCGTCGTCGGGATCGGCCTCGTGTTCAGGATCGCGCTGCGGGCAGTGCTCGGCCTGTTCGCCCTTCAGATGGTCGGGACGTTCCTCGTCCTCGTGCTGCTCCCCGAGGTGTCATTCCAGGACGGGAACCCGCTGCTCCTGACCGTGGAGGGGGAGTTCGTCGTGAAGAACCTCGTCCTGCTGTCCGCCGGCATGGTGGTGGGCGCCACGGTGCGCAATCGGAGGACGTTCTCCCTCCGCACGGACACCATCGAGCAGCTCACCGATCCGGACCAGCCAACCCTCTCGACGACGGCGGTGTGATCGCTCCTGCGCCTCCGACCACGCACCGGAGTTCTCCTCCGCTCCGGGGCACAGGGAGCGGGATCCGGGTCCCCGACCGGATCCCGTTCCCGCGCCTCAGGCCCCGGAGACCGAGCTGGCACGGTCGACGTGCTTGGGACACACCGGAGCGATCACGCACGCCCCGCACTCGGGATCGCGCTTGTGGCACCACGTCCGCCCGATCTCCCACATGGGGAGGTCGAGGGCGCCGGGGCGTTCGGGATGAGCCGCCCGCGCGGCGTCGACCATGTGGCCCACGTGGTCGCGATCGGCGAGCCCGGTCCGCAGCATGACGCGGCGCACATGGACGTCGTAGGCGATGTCGGATCCCGCCATGTCCCTGATGTCCACACCCAGTTGGGCATAGAGGATCTCCACGGCCATGGCGGCCTTCTTCTGGCTGATGCCCTTGAATCGCACGAGCCGCGCCTGCAGCTCACGTGCCGTCGGGGCATCATTCCACA
Source organism: uncultured Acidimicrobiia bacterium (assembly GCA_963792405.1). Lineage (GTDB taxonomy): Bacteria > Actinomycetota > Acidimicrobiia > Spongiisociales > UBA5794 > SZUA-442. The sequence continues at coordinate 44,597 of CAWBVU010000006.1, read as the reverse complement.
CCGCCGCGGCATCGCCTCCGTAGTCCTCGATCACACGGCGCGCACCGTCGACGATGAAGCTCGTCGTCTGGTTCGGGAAGCGGTGGATGGCCGGCGGGCCGAGGAAGGCCCTATGGACGTCCTCGGGACGTGACGCCACGAGCCCCACGCTCCATCCCCCGAGCCGCTGGGCGAGGCGGTACGGCGTCGCCCACGCCCGGTCCGCAGGCATCTGGTAGTCGCAGATCACGCCGGCGAGGAACCCCCACGGATCGGTCACCAACAGCTCGTTGGCAGGTGGGTCATTGGTGAGGACGGTCGTCAGGCGCGACGCCTCGATCGCATCCAGCTCCTCACCGAACGCGAGGAGGGCTGCCACGACATGGGACGATGCAAACTCGGCGGATCTCCTCCTCATGCAGCGGGAGCATATGGCACCGCGATCCGCCCGGCTCCGACGTTCGGGCCGTCGTGGCCCCCGCCAGGAGGTGTCACACCTTCTTGGGCACCGCCCCGGTCCAGGTCAGGACGGGCTTCATGCACCTGTGGCCGAAGTCCGATGCCGGCCCGAACATGAGCGGGCACCCACCGTCGATGACCTCGATACCGCGGCTCCTGCCGTACTCGGTCGCATCCGCCGACACGCTCCCGTCGCCGAAGGCTCGGTGCATCCACACCCTTGCGATGCCCGCGTCCGCACACTGCTGCATCGTCTCGAGCGCTCGCTCGGGTCGCGTGCCGATCACGACACCATCCACCTCGACCGGCAACGAGCCGATGTCCCGATAGCAGCGGTCACCCTCGACCTCCTCGGCGTTCGGGTTGACCGCGTAGACCTCGTAGCCCCGATCGCGCAGCCGCTGGTAGACCGCGTTGCTCCCATGCCCCTGGGGGTTCCGCGACACGCCGGTGACCGCGATGCGGGAACCCGACAGGAAGTCGGCTGCAGCGTCCGCGACGGTTCTCATGACACACCCTCCTCGATGTACGGCGTACCCCGCCAGTATCCGCGGCGCACACGTCGACGGGAAGGCCCTCCGCACGGCCTTCGCCCGATCGCCGCGATGTGCGCAGATCGATCGTCACGGGCGAACCGATCGTGGGCGGTCGCACGACGTCGGGCCCCGGGCGCATTGCCGCCGGATCGCCGCGTAGGATGGCGCCGTGGTAGGTGATCGCACACTGGCACATCGCGTGGTGTTCGGGTTGACCGCACTGGTGCTGGCGGTCGCGCCTGCACTGACCGCTCGTCCCGTGGACGCGGCACCGGGGGCAGCTTCGGGCTTCGCGCACATCGGTGACTCCATCTCGTGGCAGGCCACCGCTGACCTCGAGGCGGCGATCCCGGGCATCAGGGTGCGAGCGGAGATCGGATGGAACTTCAACCGCGGCATCGAGGAGCTCCGAGCGCTCCTCGCAGGAGGCACGCCGAGCATCCTCACGGTCGCCCTCGGCACGAATCCGCCCCTGACCCTCGCCAGGATCGACGAGTTCATGCAGATCGCGGCAGGGGTCGAGAAGGTCCTCTTCGTCAATATCCGCATTCCTGCGGACTGGGAGGCTCCGACGAACGAACTCCTCGCGAGCCTCCCTGCGCGCTACGACAACGTGTCGGTCCTCGACTGGAACTCGTACTCGAACGCGAGGCCCTGGGTGTTCAACGACAGTGGCTACCACCTCTCGGATGCCGGAAAGCCCGAGTTCGCGAACTTCGTCGCGGCTGGGGCGTACGCCGCAGCAGGGGGCTGCGCAGATCCGACCCAGTCGGCTCCCGGATCCGCGGGTATCGGCGTCGTCGATCCCCGGCAGGGCATCTGGTACCTGCGCGACCCCCTGACCGGCGACACCACGGCGTTCTACTACGGCAATCCCGGCGACGTACCGTTCATGGGCGACTGGGACGGGGACGGCGTCGACACGCCCGGCCTGTACCGCCAATCTGACGGCTACGTGTACCTGCGCAACTCCAACACCCAGGGCATCGCCGACATCTCGTTCTTCTTCGGCAATCCCGGGGATGTTCCCGTCCCCGGGGACTTCGACGGCGATGGGGACGACACGGTGTCGATCTACCGACCCTCGAACGCGACGTTCTACCTGATCGACGACCTCGGATCGGGCGATGCCGGCCTCGGCGCAGCGGACGTGGTGGTTCCCTTCGGTGACGTCGGTGACGTCCCCATCGTCGCCGACACGACGGGTGCAGGGCGCGACACGATCGGCATCTTCCGCGATGGTCTGGTGGCCTACGCGACCCTCCCCACGAAGAGCTTCCCGTACGGCGGCCCCGGCGACGTCCCCGTGGTCGCGTCGTGGGAGGGCGACGGCGTCGAGACGATCGGCGTCTTCCGTCCTTCGACGTCGGTATTCCATCTCAGATCGACCAACTCCATCGGGGGCGCGGATCACGTCATCTCGTACGGTCGCCCCGGCGACCTCCCCGTTGCCGGGTTCTTCGGCGACCTCCCCGGCGTATCGGATCCACCCCGTGTCCTGCCGTGCGGGGCGCCATCGTCCTGAGTCCCCATTGGGCTGTCCCGTGCCTCGTGTGCACATGCGGCTAGCCTCGCGCCCGTGGAGGACTCGGTAGGCGCAGGAGCCGCAAGGGCAGGGAGGGATGGCCCCCGCGTGCGCAGCCATCGCACGTCAGTGGCGACGCGTCTGTCGGTCGCGGTCCTCGTCGTGGCCATCACCGCGATCGTCCTCTCCGTCCTGGCCTCGACGGAGAACGTGTCGGGGAGTGCCGACAGCCTGCGTGAGAGTCAGGTCCTCGGGCGCTCGACCGCCATGTCGGACGACCTCGAGGCCTATGTGCGAAACAAGGACGGAGGCGCACGGCGGCTCGCGTCGAGCCCGGCGATGGCCGCCGCGCTGGAGGCATTCGCAGATGCGTTCGGTGAACTCGATGCCGCCGACTTCGACTCCCTGGTGCCACAGCGAGAGGCCGTCGCATCGTTCTACCTCGATGACTTCCTCCCCCAGCTTGCGGAGGTTCGCGGCCAGAAGGTGGATCCGCTCGACTTCGCACAGGGGAACAGCAGCGCGTTCTTCTACCTCCAATCCGTCTACATCGCAGAGAACCCATTTGCCGCCGACGAGCGTGCACTGCTGAGCGATCCTGGCGATGGATCGACGTACTCGACGGTGCACGCCCGCGCCCACCCCGCCCTGAGGACCCAGATCGACCTGCTCGGCTTCGACGACCTGTACCTCATCGACGCAGCGTCGAGGGCTGTCGTGTACTCGACCAACAAGGGCGTCGAGTTCGCCACCGACCTGTCGAGCGGCCCCCACAGTGACTCGACGCTCGCGGGTCTGGTCCGCAGCGTGCTCGGTGACCCGCAGCCGGGTGTCGTTGCCCATGCGGACTTCGCCGTGTATCCACCTGCTCTGGATCGTCCCACGGCGTTCTTCGCGGCCCCGATCTTCGACGAGGGCGGCGTCAGCGGTGTGGTGGCGTTGAGCATCGACGACGACGATCTGGCGGGGATCCTGACGAGGGACTGGCGTGACGACCGGCTCGGCGAGACCGGGGAGACCTACCTCGTCGGCGCGGACAAGACGATGCGTTCGGATTCCCGATTCTTCGTCGAGGACCAGGCCTCATACCTCCAGAGGCTCGCCGAGCTCGGCACGGTCCCCGACGAGGACCTGGAGCGCATGCGCGCCCTCGACACGACGGTCGTGTTCCAGCCGGTCGACAACGACGCCGTACGGCAGGGCCTGAGTGGAGAACGAGGAACCGCGACCGTGACGAACTACCTCGGCGACGAGGTGCTGTCCTCATATGCGCCTGTCGCCGCAGGGTCGTTCGATTGGGTACTGATGGTCGATCAGGGACTGTCGGAGCTCGAAGAGGGCTTCAGCGACTACATCCGGACGATCCTGGTCATCACCGTCGTGTTCGTGGTGGCCCTGACCTTCGCCGCCGTTGCGTGGGCGAGTAGCTTCACGGCGCCGCTTCGCACGATGAGCGCCGCGCTCGCCCGCATCCGGACCACGGGCGACATCGAGGAGATCCCGGTCACCGGCACGCGGGAGTTCCGTGCACTTGCGTCCCAGCTCGACCACATGGGGGATCGGCTGGGAGAGCGACGTGAGGCGGTTCTGCGAGCACTCCGCACCAAGAGCGCATTGCTGCGCACCCTGCTGCCGAGCTCGGCCGCCCGGCAGGTCGCCAGGGGAGATCGACGCCTCGCGGAGTCGCTTCCCGACGCGAGCGTCGTCGTGGTGGTCATGGGCCGACTGGATGAGCTCTTCACGACCGGTGACCTCGACGCAAATCGTGCCTTCCTCCACGGGCTCGTCGACCGACTCGATTCCCTCGCACGGGCACATGGCCTCGAGCGCGTCAAGGTGATCGGCGACTCGTTCTTCGCCGTGACGGAATCGCGCATGTCCACGCTCGATCACGCCCCACGAGCCGTCGTGATGGCGGAGGCTGCCCTCACCGAGATCGATCGCTCGGCAGGAGATGCGGGTATCGACATCGCTCCCGCGGCCGGAGTCGCCACGGGGCCGATCACGGCTGGCCTCGTCGGGAGCTCGAAGCTCGTCTATGACGTCTGGGGCGCTGCCGTGGACGATGCATACGAACTCGGCCACGCCGCCCGCCGCGGCACGGTGGTGGTCACCCAGTCGACGAGGGAGCGGCTCCCGTCAGGTGGCGAACTCTCCGAGGTCCGCGTGGGCTCGAGCGTCGCGTGGGAGATCGATCCGTCCTCGCCAACCGCGGAGGCGGCGCGATGAGTGCGTTCCTGAGCGACCCCATTTCCATCTGGGCGGTCGTGCTCATCGTCGCCCTTCCCGTCCTGATCATCGCGGCGGGTGAGATCCAGGAGCGCCTCCGCCAGCGTGGGTCGCCGCTCGAGGAGCCTGTCCACACGCTGCGGAACTGGGTGCTCCCCCTCGGTACGGCCTGGGTCCTCGTCGTGCTCGTGTTCCAGGCCCCCACGACCAACCTGCTGGTGCGTGTGCTGGCGACGGCCATCCTGCTCGCCGGCGTCGGTGCCGCATTGCAGGTGCTCGCCCTCGTCACGAGCGCGGCCGAGCGACGGGCGAGCCTTCCCGGCCAAAGGGGTGTCCCGCAGCTGCTGCTGCTGCTCCCGAGACTGGTGGTCTTCCTCGTCGCCGGCTGGATCATCGTGTCATCGGTGTGGAACGTCGACCTCACCGGGCTCTTCGCTGCCCTCGGCGTCACCTCGCTCGTGATCTCACTCGCACTCCAGCCCACGTTGAGCAGCCTCGCCAGCGGACTGCTCCTCCTCGGCGATCGGCCCTTCAAGCCCGGGGACTGGATCAAGACGGACGACCTCGAGGGTCAGGTCGTCGACCTCAGCTGGCGGACGTCGAAGATCCGCAACCGCAACGGGGACATCGTGGTCATCCCCAACAGCACCCTGTCGAACTCGACACTCGTGAACTTTGCCGAGCCCTCCCATCTCCACCGCGTGGTCGTGCCCGTCCAGGTGGCCTTCGCCAACGCCCCCACGTCGGCGAAGGAGATGCTGCTCGCCGCCGCACGGGCGACCGAAGGTGTGCTGGAGGACCCGCCACCGACGATCCGCGTCGTGCAGATCGACGACCCGCTGATGGGCTACGAGGCGGACCTCTGGATCGACGACTTCGCCATCGCCCCGAAGGTGTTCTCGGACTTCGGGTCACTCGTGTGGTACCAGTCCCACCGCATGGGTGTTCCGTTGCCGAGCCCGGCCTTCGACCTGTACCACCACGACCCGATCCAGGAGGCCAGGGACGCCGAAGTCGGCCCGGACGAGATCGCCCGCCGACTCCAGCGGTCCCCCTTGCTGATCGATCTGTCGGAGGAGGACATGGATCAGCTCGTCGACGGCACCGTCGCCGTGCGCTTCGCGAGGGGTGAGCGGATCATCGATGGGCGGGACGCGACCTCCGACACCTACGTGATGTGGGAGGGGCGGGCTGCCATCGTCGATCCGAGGAACCCTGACCGCGTCGTCGAGCTGGCGCCGGGTGACCTCTTCGGCTTCCTGAGCCGCGAGGGCGAGGACCACGAGCCGTTCTCGGTCGTCGCGCTGACCGACTGCGACGTCCTCATCGTCGACGCGTACGTGTCGTCGGTGATCGCAAGCCGCCATCCGAGCCTGGTCCAGGCGATCAACCGCCTTGCGGCATCCAGGCTGAGGAGACTGACCGCACCGGAGGACGAGGAGACGCCCCGCACCGCCATCGAAGCCTTCATTTCCCGCCGTGAGGCGGGCAACGGCGTGGACGACGAGGAGCCTGCGACATGAGTTCCCGGCCACGTGCACCCGGGTCCGCTGTCGAGACCAAGGGACGTCGTGCGCGCACGGACGTCGCCATCGCGATGATCCTCGCCGCGATCGTGTCTGCACTGCTCGTCGGTGCCTTCAACTACTTCGCGAGTCGCTCCTTCCTCACCAACGCCGTCGAGACGCAGCTCAGCGACATCGCGGCCTCACGCACGGACCGGATCGAACGCGGCCTCGACACGCTGGAGGGGATCGCGGCGTCACTTGCCCTCGATCCGACCATTGCCGCCGCACTCACGGATCTGTCGGGCTCCTATGCACTCACCACGGACACCCTGACCGCCGAGCAACTCGCCGACCTCAGGGCGGCGTACCAGGAAGGCATCGAGGTCACCACGCCGCCCGGGGTCGAGCCACCCACGATCGACGAGCTCTTCCCACGTGCGGAAAGGGCCCAGTACCTCCAGTACTGGTACCTCCTCGGCGTCGACCCCGAGGCCCGACGGGACATCGTCGACCCTGGCGACGGCTCCTCCTACAGCGAAGCGCACGCCCGCCACCACGAGATCCTCGAGGATCTCGCACGGGCCGCGGGCCTCGACGAGATGCTGCTGATCGACCGCACGGGAGCCGTCGTGTACTCGGTGGACAAGAACATCGACTTCGCGACCAGCATCGTGGACGGCCCCTTCCGCGACAGCGGCATGGCCCGTGCCGTGCGCGGCCTCGAGCTGGCTGCCACGGGCGACGCCGTGATCGTCGACTTCGAGGCCTACGCCCCTGCGGGCGGTGCTCCGAAGCTGTGGGTGACGTCACTCGTGCGGGACGGCGGGGAATTCATCGGAGCCATGGCCACGCCGATACCCAACCAGGCGCTCGTCGACATCACGACGTCGGGGGGGAACTGGGAGGACGCGGGCCTCGGCACGACCGGTGAGGTCTACATCGTGGGCCCCGACGGGCTGATGCGCTCCGAGTCCCGACTGTGGCTCGAGGACCCCGATGAGTACCTCACCGCCGTCGCAGACGCCGGGTACCCGTCAGAGGTCAGCGATGCCATCGCAGCACTGGGCACGACCGTACTGATCCAGCCGGTGGAGACCGAAGCCGTCGACGCAGCCCTCAACGGTGAGGTCTTCGATGGATCAACGCGCAACTATCTCGATCGGCGCACTCGTGCCCATGCACAGCCCGTCAGCTCTGGTTCCCTCGGCTGGGTCGCCGTCACGGAGGTGGAGACGTCCGAGATCCGGGCTCCGCTTCGCCGGTACGTCCTCACCCTGGGGATCCTCGCGGTCATCCTCATCCCCGCCGTCGTCGGGATCGCCTTCGTCCTCGCCCGTCGCCTGCTACGCCCCATCGACCCGATCATGGCAGCGGCCCGCCGGATCGAGGGTGGGGATCTCGACGGTGAGCTCCCGGTGAAGGGCAGCGACGAGTTCGCCGACCTCTCCATGCAGATGAACGCGTTCGTCGCAGAACTTCGTCGGCAACGGGCGTCCGTCGCGGACACCGAGGCGGAGATGACCGAACTCCTCGCCTCCGTGGTGCCTCGTCGCCTCATCGATCAGATCGTCGCAGGGGACCGCGACATCACGATGTCGGTGAGGAACGCCACACTCGTGGCCATCACCCTGCGCACCCGCGAGGACGCGCAGGTCGGGCAGGAGAGCCTCGCAGGCCATCATGCCGAGGTCGTGGCCGGCATCAACGAGCTCGCCGCCCGATTCGGGGCAGAGCCGCTCTCGCAGGCCTCGTCGGATTTCGTGTTCGCAACGGGCATCGACTCCGACGAACCCGAGATCGACCATGCCGTCGAGTTCGCACTCGCCGTTCGAGACTGGTTGGCCCACATCGCCGACGAGACGGGTACGGCGCTGGAGTGTGCGATCGGCGTCGCCGCGGGCGACATCGTCGCAGGGGTCATCGGAACCGACCGACTGACGTTCGAGGTGCTCGGTGGCCCTCGCAGGGCCGCTGCTGCGCTGGCGACCATGGCGTCGGCCGGTCAGGTCCTCGTCGACTCCGCGGTCGCCGCCCGTGTCGACCCCGCCTGGGAAGCGGTCCGCGAGCGGGGACTCGTCGATGTCGATGGGACACCCTTCGACGCGTGGCGAATCGACAGCCCTTCCGGCGCGCCGAGTACCTGAGCCGGTGGAGCGGGCTGCAAGGGCAGCGTGGGACGACCTTCGCCAAGCCCCTTGGGCCGGGATCACACCTCGCGTCGTTCGAAGCGGCTGATCGCGACGACGGGCAGCGAGACGACGAGCACGGACGTGACGATCATCGACCTCCCGTACTCGAAGCCGCCTCCCCTGATGAGCTGGTCCAGGGCGCCGAGGAGGTCACTCGGGAGCCATGGGGCGAGCTGTGGGATCAGGGCGAGCACGCCGAGGACGACGAGGACGCCGACGGAGAGGAACGCGATGACGACGGTCTTGCGCACGAGCGACGCCATCACCGCCACCACCGTGACGGCGAACACCAGGTACCAGCACTGCAGCGCGACACCCAAGAGGAAGGGCCCGATGTCGAGCCACTCGAGCATGATGCCCGTGCCCACGTAGGCGATGGCCGCGCCGAGGCCGAAGCCGGCAGCCGCCACCGCCGCGCTGACGGCGAGGCGCGGCGTGATGATCTTGCGGAGGGACGCGCGAGTCCTGAAGAAGACGGACAGCTCCGTGTTCGTGTCGATCGCGAGTGCCGCAGCGGCCACGAAGGCGACGGCCAACAAGCCGAGCTGTTGCGCATTCGCGACGTACTGGGTGATGCCGTCGGCAGGTGTGAACTCGGGGAGGCCGATGGTCGACTCGCCGAATCGCTCCAGGATGTCGGGCAGGTAGCGCACCGTCAGTGGGCCGATGGCGCCGAAGGCGGCGTAGACCGCAGCGATGATCGCCCATCGTCCGGTCCTCACCATTCGGAGCCACTCCAGCCGCCAGAGGGTCACTTCGTCACCTCCAGGAAGACGTCCTCGAGGGATTCCGCCCTCGGCTGGACCGAGGCGACCGGATGGCCGAGCGAGGCGAGGATCGGCACGAGGTGGCGCTCCGCATCGCGGAGGTCCGAGACGCCGACGAGGAGGGTTCCGTCGTCGGCGACCTCGGTGCTGGTGACCCACGGTTCCCGTGAGAGACGATCCGCCGTCTCCGCCTCCCCACCACGCATCCGCACCGAGTAGGTGGTCCCCGTCCGACCTTGGAGGAGGCCCGCGAGGGGGCCCTGGTAGACGAGGGAACCTTGGCGCAGGATGCCGATCTCGTCGCTGACCTGCTGCACGTCGTCGAGGATGTGACTCGAGAACACCACGGTGGCCCTCCCGCGGAGCCTGCCCACGAGATCGAGCACCTCCCGCCGGCCTGCGGGGTCGAGCGCGGCCGCGGGCTCGTCGAGGAGGAGCACGTCGGGGTCACCGATCACGGCAGCGGCGATCCCGAGGCGCTGGAGCATGCCTCGTGAGAAGCCCTTGACCCTGCGCCCCGCCGCGTCGGTGAGTCCTGCCGTCGCGAGGACCGCATCGACCTCCGCCACGGGGACGTGGGGCGCCACGAGCGTCCGTGACAGGTCGACGACCTCCCTGGCCGTCAACCATGGATCGAACTTCGGGGTGTCCGGCAACACGCCGATGTGGTTGGTCGCGGCGACGGTGGCCGTGCCCGAGGTGGGGCGCCTGAGCCCCGAGAGGATCCCGAGGAGTGTGGTCTTCCCTGCGCCATTGGGTCCCACGAGGCCGTAGACGGTTCCCTTCGACACCTCGAGGTTCACGTCATCGAGGGCGACGGTCGCGCCATAGACCTTGGACAGGCGACTGGTGGAGACGACACTGCTCACGGCGTCCATTCTCGCACCCTCGGGACCTCAGGTCGTCGGGACCGCCCGCGTGGCGAACCAGGCGCCGCTCAGCACGACGATCACGCCGACGATGGCGACCGGTGCGATCACCTCGTCCCTGAACACGACGCCGAGGACGATCGCGACGATCGGGATGAGGTAGGTCGTCGTGGCCATCCGGGGAGCCCCGACGCGACCGGCGAGGGTGGCGGCGAGGGCTCGAGCGACGCCGGTGCCGACCACACCGAGGATGATGACCGCGATCACCGCGCTCGCACGGAACTCCGAGTTGCCGACGCCCACGGCCGCGAAGGGGGCGAGCAGTACGCTCGACACGAACAGCGCCCACATGATCACGGCGGGACCTCCGTACTTCTGCTGGAGCGGGACGATCAGGTTCGAGTTGATGGCGTAGCCGACCGTGGCGAGCAGGACGAGGGCGACGCCCATGGGCGTCGCCTCCGCACCGACGAGCGAGGGCATGGTCATCATCACGATGCCGATGAAGCCGAGGCCGATGCCCACCGCCTGGGACCGCCCCGGCATCCGACCGATGAGCACCGAGGCGATGACGAGCGTGAGCACGGGCGTCCCCGCCGTGATCATGCCTGCCACGGCGGAGTCGAGACTGGTCTCGGCCCGAGCGAACAGCCATGCAGGGCCTGCGTTTCCGAGGACGGCGATCGCCGCGATCCTCACCCAATCCTCGCGGTCGATCCCGACGCGCGCCCGAGGGAACACCGCGAGGGCGGCGGCGCCCAGCGCGACCCGCCCGAACGCCACCACGCTGGGGGCGAGGAAGTCCACCCCGAGGGCGATCCACAGGAAGGCGGAGCCCCAGATGCCCCCGATGATCAGGGTCAGCCCCCACTCCACCGGCCCGTAGGCGGCGGGTCGAGACCCGATGTTCGTCAGGGGACGTGCCACCCGCCGGACACTAGGCGACCCTGCGATCGCGAATGGGGCGTTGGGGCGAGGCATGCGGACCCGTAGGCTGGTTCGGTGACGAGCTCGACGACGATGCCGGTGGAAGCGGCGAAGCTGGTGCGCAGGTACTACGCCTTTGCGGGCACCTACACCCTCGCCGCATCGATCATCTGGGGCATCAACACCCTCTTCCTCCTCGACGCCGGGCTGTCGGTGCCGCAGGTGTTCGTCGCGAATGCCGCGTTCTCCGTCGGCACCGTGGTGTTCGAGATCCCAACGGGCGTCGTCGCCGACACCATCGGTCGACGGACGTCGTTCCTGCTGTCGCTCGTCGTCCTCGCCGCCTCGACCCTCGCCTACGTCGGGCTGGCCGAGGTGGGTGGGGGCGTGGTGGCGTTCTCCGCCGTGTCGGTGATGATGGGCCTCGGCTTCACCTTCTACTCGGGAGCGGTCGAAGCGTGGTTCGTCGACGGAGTGAGGGCCCTCGGCTACGACGGGGCCATCGACAACATCTTCGCCAGGGGACAGATCGTCGGGGGCGCTGCCATGCTCGTGGGAACGGTCGGTGGCGGCGTGCTCGGCCAGATCGACCTCGCCATCCCGTTCCTCGTGCGTGCGGGGCTGCTCATCATCCTCCTCGGCATGGCCTTCATCGGCATGCATGACATCGGCTTCCAGGCGAGGACGGTGACCTTGCGAACCGTTCCCGCAGAGGCGAACTCGATCGCCCGCACAGGGATCAGGGTCGGCTGGAGCTCGCGCCCGCTTCGCCTCATCATGGTCGCCGGGGCCATCCAGAGCGGCTTCTTCATGTGGGCGTGGTATGCCTGGCAGCCCTACTTCCTCGAGCTCCTCGACGAGGACGCTGTGTGGGTGGCGGGCGTCGTCGCCGCGCTCCTCGCGATCGCGCTGATCGTCGGGAACACCCTCGTCACCGTGATCTCACGCGTATGTGGTCGCCGTACCACCATCCTCCTGTGGGCAGCGGTCGCGTTCGGTGGCGCCTCGATCGCCGTCGGGCTCGCCTCGAGTTTCCTGGTCGCCCTGGGGGCACTCCTGGTGTCGGCGGTCGCCATGGGCGTCACCGTGCCCGTGCGCCAGGCCTTCATCCATGGAATGGTGCCGTCGGAGCAGCGGGCCACCATCGTGTCGTTCGACTCGATGATCTCCGGTGTCGGTGCGGTCGGCGGGCAGGCGGGCCTCGGGTTCGTTTCCGGACGAGATGGCTTCGCAGCCGGCTACGTCCTTGGGGGCACGGTCGCGCTCCTCGCCATGCCCTTGATCTGGGCAGCACGGCGCATGCGGGCCGATGCGGATCCCTTCGTCGGGTCACACCACGTCCACAATGCCTCGTGCACCCCCCAAGGTGTGCCCGCGATCGCCAGTGTCGAGGGTGACGTGCTCGCCGAGTGACGCATCTCGCTTGACACCCCGCATCCCATGCGTAGGTTCATGCCATGGACGAAGCACACATCCAGGACATCCGTCATCTCATGGGCGCTGCCGCCCGTGCCCATCACGCCGTCTACGGCGGGCCGAACCCGAACTGGGCGAGGTGGTACGCAGAGTGGATGTACGGGCAGCTCCTCGAGGTCCTCGAATCCCAGCCGTCGGTCGACACGGTCGAGCAGTGGCTGACCGCGGCGGACGAGAAGTACCGGGCGGACGAGCCCGAGGGCTCGTGGCCCGGCCACTACGCCATCTGGTTCTCCGAGTGGGACGACGAGGCGACCGGCTGAGGGTCGTCGCCTAGGACCGTTCGCCGTCGCGGCCCTCCAGGGCGGCCAGGGCATCCTGGAGCGCCTTGCGCGCCGCGGTCGCCTCCTCCCCGGCGAGCGCAGCGGGATCCAGTTGGAGGTTGAAGCCACCCGTGGCGGCATGGATCACGGGCGAGGACGCTCGGACCTCGTCCATCTCCCCCACCACCTCGTAGGTCCTGAGCTCGTGGGCGATGCCCTTGACCATGATGTCGCCCACCGGACGGCAGTAGATCTCGTCCTTCACGAGCGAGTACGTCTCATGGGAGATGTGGATCTGGTCGGCGTCCGCCGTCGACTCGAGGCGCGACGCCACGTTCACAGGTCCGCCGACGATCGTGTAGTCGAGCCGGTCCTCCGATCCGAAGTTCCCGACGGTGCAGTAACCGGTGTTGACGCCCATGCGCACCCTGAGCTTCGTCGAGTCCGTGAGTTCGACCCACCCATCGCACAGCTCGCGCACCCGTCGACGCATGGCGATGGCCATCCGGACGCACGCGAGGGCGTCGGCCTTGCGGCCCTGTGATTCGGGATCCCCGAAGAAGATCATGATCCCGTCGCCGATGAACTTGTCGATCGTTCCGCCGAATCGATCGGCGATGGTCGCCATCTCGGACAGGTACGAGTTGAGCAGATCGCTCAGCCGCTCCGCCTCGAGGCGGTCGGTGAGGTCGGTGAAGCCCTCGATGTCGGAGAAGAAGACCGTCAGCTCCTTCCGATACGACTCGACCTTGACCTCCGTCTTGCCGGCGAAAATGGAGTCGTAGACCTGCCGGGACAGGTACTTCGCGAGCTTCGAGGACAGTCCCTCGAGCTGCTCGTTCTTGTCGTTGAGGGCCTTGTTGGCGAGGTGGATCTGCTCCTCGGCCCGTTTGCGCTCCGTGATGTCCCTGATGATCCCGATGAAGAGCTGCTCACCCTCGGTGGACCACGTGGCGAGGGACAGCTCGATCGGGAACTCCCTTCCGTCGCGGTGGAGGCCCGCGAGCTCGACGGTCTGGCCGATCACGTGACGCTCCCCACCGCCGGCGACGCGCTCGACGCCTCCGGTGTGCAGATCGCGGAAGCGCTCGGGGACGATCGCCCGCAGGGACTCGCCCATCATGTCCTCCGCCGTGTAGCCGAACAGCCTCATGGCGTGGTCGTTCCACAGCACCACCCGCCCGACGGCATCGATCGACACGATGGCGTCGTTCGCCGAGCGCAGGATCGCCTCGAGGCGCTGCTGGGATGCCGTGAGCTCGCGCGTGAGCGCGACCTTCTCAGTGACGTCCCTGATGATGCCGGAGAAGAACCGCTCGCCATTCGACATCCAGGTCGCGAGTGACAGCTCGATCGGGAACTCGTGACCGTCCTTGTGGACCCCTGCGACCTGGACGGTCGTGCCGATGATCCTCGTCTCTCCCGTTGCGACGACCCGAGCCATGCCGGCGGTGTGAGCGGCATGGAAGCGTTCGGGTACGAGCAGGGTCAGCGACGTGCCGATGGCCTCGTCTGCGGTGTGGCCGAACATCGCCGCTGCCGACGGGTTCCACGTCACGATGACGCCGTCCGAGTCTGCCGTGACGATGGCGTCGGTCGCCGACTCGACGATGGCGCGGATCGTCGCTGCGTGATCTTCCATGACGACGGTTTAGCACCGACCGGCGGAGGGGCGCAACCGCCGGGACGGCGGCGACGACTCAGCCGGCGAGGTGCGCCTGCACCTTCGCCTCCAGGTCGGGAGGGATGACCGCATCGTCGTCGCGGAGCGTCGAGAGTCGGCCACTGGCATCGACGAGCGCCGCGTACAGCGGCGGACAGGTGGGGCAGGTCTCGAGATGCGCCTCGACCAGCTGGGCCGTGCCCGGATCGAGCGCACCGTCGAGGTAGTCCGAGACGTGGATCCGTGCATCCCAGCATCGCATGGGAACTCCTTCCGTGTGGCGCCTTCGCTCGTGGCCGTCGGCGAGGGCGGTGACGAGGGCCATGCGGCCCCTGCGGAGCCGCTGTTTCGCCGCGGGAAGGCCGATGCCCTGAACCTCGGCGATCTCGCGAACGGTCCATCCCTCGACGTCGTGGAGGGTCACGGCGACCCGGTAGATGAAGGGAATCCTCAGGAGGGCATCGAGGAGTTCCTCACGCGTCTGCGTACGCAGGGCGATCCCCTCGGGATCGACCGTGTACTCGTCGGTCATCCAGGAGTCCTCGACTTCCTCGACGACCAGTTCCCGAGCGGCCCTGCGCACGCGATCGATCGCGAGGTTGTGGAGGATGCGGCGGAGCCACGCGTCGAGGGGAGCCTCACCCCCGTACTGCCCAGACTTCTCGATCGCACGCAGGAACGTGTCCTGGACCAGGTCGGAGGCGACGAACGGGTCCCTCGTGATCGAGAGGGCGAAGCGGTACAGCATGGCGCTGTGCTCCGCGAGCCGTTCGTTGAACGACCCGCTGCTCACCTGATCCGTAACCATGTGAAGACCCCGAAGGCAGTGGCGACGGCCCCGATCGCTACGAGGGGCATCACCGGTCCCGAGGCGAGCCCCACGGCCATGAGGGCGACGCCGGCCCCGACGCGGATGACGACGCTCTGCATGCCGAGGCGCGGAGGTGCCGACCCTCTCCCCACGGACGTGAAGAGCTGGTCGAGCTCGTTCGCCGTGAGCCTGCCGACACTTCGGAAGACCTCCTCGCCGTTCCGGTAGCCGATGAGGGTGGGCGTCCCCCTGATCCCGAGAGCGCTTGCGGCATCAGGGTCGTCCGAGGCGTCGATCTGGACCAGCTCGACCTCGCCGTCGTGCTTGGCCGCGACCTCCCGCAGATGCGGCTCCATGGCCGCACATGCATGGCACCACGGCGTCCGGACCTCGACGACCGTCGGGCCCTGGGGGATGCGGGGGAGGTGGGACGGATCCATGGGGCGATGCTATCGCGACGCACCCGGGCGACCGGCGGTGGATGCCGGCCACCCGGAGGGAAGTGTGCGTCAGACCTTTGCGTCGACCCTCTCGTCGTGCCTCGTCCCGGTGCGGAAGAGGGCGTAGAGGGGGCACCAGCCGACGAGGCCGGTGACGAGCGGGATGAACCCGACGATCCCGACCACGGTTCCCCACGTGCCATCCATGACGGCGAATCCGATGTACAGCATGGCGACGCCGAGGATCACCCTTGCGATGCGGTCCCACGGCGCCTCGTTGATGAAGTTCTTCACGATCTGCTCCTTTGTCGGTCGATCTCGTGATCTCGGTATGTAGACGAACGAGCACGCAAAAGGGATACCGGCCTCCGCAGCCCGAGTGCTCTGGCACAATGCGGGCATGGCCAGGATGTATCCGACGAAGCTGCCGGCGGAGGCGCCGGCGTCGGAAGCGGCGGTCTACCGGGCCCTCGAGAAGCTCCCCGATCCCTGGCGCGTCATCCATTCCGTCGCCTGGCAGTCGGTTCGCAATGGGCGCCAGGGGGACGGGGAGGCGGATTTCGTGCTCGTCCATCCCGAGCACGGCATCGTCGTGATCGAGGTCAAGGGTGGGACCATCCAGATCATCGACGGTGACTGGGTGACGACCGGCAAGTCCGGACGACACCACATCGACCCGATCGAGCAGGCGGTGTCCTCCAAGCACGCCCTCACGGCGTACCTGCGGGACACGATCGGCGACCTCCCCTGGTTCGCCGCCGGCCACGCGGTGTGGTTCCCCGATATCCGAGTGACAGGCGATCTCTCCGCAGCCGCCCCGGATGAACTGATCCTCGATCGCAACGACCTGGCCAGACCGACAGCCGCCATCAACGACGTCGTCAACCGGTGGGACCTCCATTCCCGCCTGCCCGACACCGCCGTCGACGCCATCGCACGTCGTCTCGCACCCACCATCACGGTGCGACACACGCTCGCCGACGACGTGGCCGACGTCTCGGCGAGGCAGGTCGAGCTCACCGAGACACAGCGCAGGGCGCTCGCCGGCTTGATCAGGGCGCGTCGGGTACTCGTCTATGGCGGAGCGGGGACGGGCAAGACGGTGCTCGCTGCGGAGCGGGCACGTCGCCTCGCCTCCGATGGCTTCCGGGTCATCCTCACCTGCTTCAACAGGCCGCTCGGCGACGCCCTCGCCCGGGAGTTCGAAGGCAGCGACGGGGTCGTCGCCGGGTCCTTCCACAAGCTCGCCCACGACTGGATCACGGAGGCAGGGTTGGCGTTCCCTGAGGACCCCGACCCGGAGTGGTGGGGCGACCCTGCGGGGGAGGCGGTGCTCGAGGCCTTCACCTCCACCGGTTTCCACGCAGACGCGGTGATCGTGGACGAGGGGCAGGACTTCGACGACTCGTGGTTCGTCGCCCTCGAGTCGGCGCTCGATGACGATGGCTCGGGGCTGTTGCTCGTCTTCGCCGACCCGCATCAGGCCATCTACCGCGAGGACTGGGAGCCACCACCCGACATGGTGGAGTACGAACTCGACCTCAACTGTCGCAACACGAACCAGATCGCGGCGGTGGTCGCCCGCGTCTACGGCGATCCCGCCGTTCCCACCGGCACCGACGGCCCCGAGCCGGTGTTCGTCCCGATCGAGTCACCCGAAGGCATCGACAAGGCGCTCCGGGGAGCGCTGCACACGCTCGTGAACGAGGGCAACCTCGCAACGAGGGACGTGATGATCCTCACGCAGTACCGCGAGACGAAGGACCGGCTCGTCGGCAAGTCCCTCGCAGGCGTCACGCTCGGCACGATCGAGGGCCGCACCGACGGCGTTGCCGTCGAGACCATCCATCGCCACAAGGGCCTCGAGGCCCTGGCCGCGATCGTGATCCTGGAACGCCTCGAGAAGGACCGAGATCGTGCCCTGGCCTACATCGGCCTCTCACGCCCGAGGGCACAGCTCGTCCTCATCGCACCACCATCGGTGGGAACCGCCCTTGGCCTCTCCCCGGGGTGACCGTCGCGTTCAGCCGGTGCCGGCCCTCTCGAGGCGGGAGATCGAGCCGGAGATGGAGACAACGTAGAGCTCGCCGAATCCATCCGTCCCGAACGAGCTGAGGGCCGCGACCGAGCCGAGCTCGGACGTGTGGTCGAGCTCGTAGGTCGCCCCTCCCCCGCTGACGGCGAAGCTGCGGATGATGCCCGACACGAAGTCACCGTAGAAGTACCTTCCGTCGAGCTCCGGGATGGCCGAGCCCCGATAGACGTAGCCGCCGGTGATCGAACGCCCGACGGAGCGGTCGTACTCCACCACCGGCAGCGTCAGCCCGGCCGTCGAACACGGGTTGCCCGGGTAGCACAGTGAGCCCTCCATGATCGGCCAGCCGTAGTTGACGGGCTTCGCGGTAAGGGGGACGAGGTTGACCTCCTCGACACGATCCTGCCCGACGTCGGCGACGACGAACGATCCTGAGGTCGCATCGATGGTGGTCCTCCACGGATTCCGCAGGCCGATCGCCCAGATGCGGTCATCGCCGGCCTTGCCGACGTAGGGATTGTCGGGTGCACCGTTGTTTGGCGCTGCCGCATCGACATCGAGGCGAAGGATCTTGCCGAGCACATTGTCGATGTCCTGCGGCCGGTTACCGGGGCTGCCCCCTCCGTCACCGAGGGACACCCACAGGTAGCCGTCGGGACCGAATTCGATCATCCCGCCGTTGTGGTTCGATGCCGGTTGGGCGACCGACAGCAGGGTCGTGACCGGAGTCGGGCTCGCCACGTTCGACGACGGGTTGGCGAAGTACTCGACCACACGGGTATCACCGGAACCGTCGGTGTAGTGGACGAAGAACCTGCCGTTGTCGGCGAATTGCGGGTGGAACGCGAGGCCGAGGAGGCCGCGCTCGCTGTCGGTGGAGACGTCGGAGATCGTCAGGAACGGGGTGGGCAGCACGGATCCGTTCTCGATCACCTTGATGGCGCCGCCCTTCTCGACGACGAAGAGCCGATCGTCACCCTTCGGGGCGTCGAGGAACAGCGGCTGGCTCAACCCCGAGGCGATGGGGGTGAGCTGGAGCGGCGGGATGGCGGCGATGTCGCCCCACGCTCCTGCCACGGGTTGCCATGCGCTCTGCCCGAACCCGAATGACACGTCGGCGTTCCCCTGTGTGTTCGAGTTCTTCAAGTAGAAGGTGGTGTTCGAGGGTCGGAACACACCGGGCGAGTCCACACCGTCGGCGTTCCAGTCACCCGCGACGAACCGGTCCCCTGGGTCCCCGAAGTAGAACTGGACGTCGGCGGTGCCCTGTGTGTTCGTGAGGCGGAGGTAGGTGAACCCGGTGGATTGGCGGTACAGGCCGACCGAGTCGATCCCGTCGTCGTTGAAGTCGCCGGTGAACGGGATGTCGCCGGGGTTGCCGAAGTAGTAGGCGTAGTCCGCCGCTCCCAGGCCGGTGTCGGCGCTCCCGAGCTCGTTGATGACGTAGATGCGCCCCTCCGAAGGCCGGTAGATCGACACCGTGTCGCATCCGTCACCGTCGAAGTCACCCGCGAGGGGGACGTCACCGGGATTGCCGAAGAAGAAGGTGATGTCGGCGGGACCCTGGGTGTTGGCGTTGCGCAGGTACACGTACCCGTCGCTCTGACGGTAGAGGCCGGGCGTGTCGACGCCGTCGCAGTTCCAGTCACCTGCGAAGGGTGCGTCACCGGGGTTGCCGTAGTAGAACGTCGCGACGCCTCCGGCGCCATTGCGAAGCCGCCAGACCCCTGTTGCAGGATCGACGAGGCCGACGGTGTCGGCATCAGCGGCGAGCGCCGAGGGCACGACCAGGATCGAGAGGACCAGGGCGACCGTGGTCGCGAGGATCATCCGTGCGCGGGGGTGTGGGGAGATGGCCATACGCCCATTCTGACAGGCTCCGCAGGGACCGGATCGGGTTCCTCACGTGAGTCCACGTTCGCGCTCGACCCGGGTGGGCAACGACGTAGCTACGCCGGAACGGGGGGCGTCCCGCTGACGACGAACACGTCCACGGGCTCCCTGAAACCCTTGATCGTCCGAGGCGTCGGCCCTACGAAGGGGAGATCCTCGACGGCGTGATCCCGGACCGATGCGGCGGCGAGGATCTGCTGCGGATCGGCGGCGTCGCACAGACGGCTTGCGAGCACGACGGTCTCGCCGTAGATGTCGTCGTTGCGGTCGACGGGCTGGCCTGCCGCCATGCCCACGCGGACCCGGACCTCCGGGCCATCGGCGCGGTCGAGGTCGGCGAAGCCATCGGCGATGGCGATCGAGCCGCGCACCGCATCGCTTGCGTCGTCGAACGAGGCCATGATGCCGTCACCTGTGTGCTTGACCTCGTGCCCACGGTGCCGGTACAGCGCCTCCCTGACGATCCCGTCGTGCGTA
Source organism: uncultured Acidimicrobiia bacterium (assembly GCA_963792405.1). Lineage (GTDB taxonomy): Bacteria > Actinomycetota > Acidimicrobiia > Spongiisociales > UBA5794 > SZUA-442. Next base: position 24,551 of record CAWBVU010000006.1, on the reverse strand, counting down.
CCGAGGACCTCCATGAACCGGCGCTCACCGAGGGCGCCGAGGATCTCTGTCGAGCCGACGAGGTCGGTGAACATGACGGTCCGGAGGGGGCTCGACAGCTCCGAGGCGTCCTTGGGGTCGTGCACACTCCCGAGGAAGCGGAATACGTCGTCCCTGGACACCGAGATGATCTCGTTCGGGATCAGCCCGTGCGACACGCTGTGCACCTGCGAGAGGATGTCGCGCGACGGGGCGTCGGCGAAGCAGAACACTCCTCCGGCCTCGGCATCGAACCAGTAGGAGATGAACTGGACCCCGTACTCCTTCGATGCTTCGATGTCGCTCATGTGCGCGTTGGCGACATCCTGCGCGGACGCGCCCGGAACGTCGTGCCGGTCCATGAACAGCGGCATGGCCACCTCCCGTTTCGGAGACGAGCGTACCCGCACCGACCACCGCACGCAGTGCCGTGGATGCTGGCGAGGCCGGCGGGTAGGGTGATCGAACCCGGAGGGAGGATCCAGATGGAGCACACCACCGCCGACGTCGTCATCCTCGGTGTCGGAACGAGCGGTGAGGACCTCTCCCTGCGACTGATGCGGGCAGGCCTCGAGATCGTCGGCGTCGAAGGGAGCCTGGTCGGCGGCGAGTGCCCGTACTGGGCATGCCTGCCGACGAAGATGATGGTGCGGGCCGCGGCCACCATCCGTGAGGCGCGGCGCGTCGACGGTCTCGCGGGACGGGCGGAGGTCGACCCGTCGTGGAGGCCGGTGGCGGCGAGGATCCGCACCGAGGCGACGGGCGATTGGGATGACTCGACCGCGGTCCAGAGGTTCAGGGACCGCGGCGGGCGGCTCATCCACGCGCGAGGGAGGATCTCGGGCCCACGAGAAGTGACCGCCAGTGACGAGGTCATCACGGCGCGACTCGGGATCGTGATCGCCACAGGCTCACGCCCCACCGTCCCACCGATACCGGGCATCGAGACGGTCGACACCTGGACAACCCACGACGCGATCCGCGCAGAGCGCCTGCCCTCGTCGATCGCCATCCTCGGGGGTGGCGCCGTGGGGTGTGAGCTCGGTCAGGTATTCGCGACGTTCGGCGTCTCCGTCACGATCGTCGAAGGTCGGGAACGGCTCCTCGCCGCCGAGGAGCCCGAGGCCTCCACGATCATCGAGGCCGCCCTGGCAGCCGACGGCGTGGACGTGCGCACCGGCGTGTTCGCCGAGCGCGTCCGGCCTGCCGATGGCGGGATCGCCGTCGATCTCGACAACGGGTCGACGGTGACGGCGGCGCGGCTCCTGCTCGCAACGGGTCGGCATGTCGAACTGTCGGATCTTGGTGTCGAGACGATCGGGCTCGACCCTCAAGCGAGGTCCATCCCCGTCAACGGGCACATGCGTGCCGGCGATGGTGTGTGGGCGATGGGTGATGTGACCGGCATCGCCATGTTCACGCATGTGGCCGAGTACCAGGGAGCCATCGTCGGTGACGACATCCTCGGGATCGAGCGCCCTCCTGCGGACTACACGGCGGTGCCGCGGGTCACCTTCACCGATCCCGAGGTCGGTTCGGTCGGCCACACGGAGGAATCGGCACGGGCTGCGGGCTTCGACGTCGTGACGGTCACCAAGTCATTGGGCGTCACCTTTCGGGGATGGCTGCACGCCACCTCGGACGGCATGATCAAGCTGGTCGTCGATGCGGCAACTGGGACTCTCCTCGGTGCGACCGCCGTCGGCCCCCACGGCGGGGAGGTCCTCGGCCTCCTCTCGCTCGCGGTACATGCGAGGGTGCCGGTCCACGACCTCCAGACGATGATCTACGCGTTCCCGACCTTCCACGGCGGTGTCGGGGAGGCCGTCGGCGCCCTCGGTCGGGGCCTGTCCAGCGTCTTCGATCCCGACTACGACGGATCCGACAGGCTCGACGCGGTGGTCTCCCGGCAAGGGGGAACCGACTGACGGCCGCGGCGACCCTGCGCCATGCATGGGGTCGCGGGATTCGATAGTGTCCGACCATGGCGTCAGATACCGGGATCCCGGCGGTCGATGCGATCGTCGCCCGCACCCCGATGTTCAGCGGAGCGAGCGACCTGTCCGTGGAAGCCCTCTCGGGCGGCCTCACCAACGTCAACTACCTGCTGACTGCGGACGGTGAGCGGTTCGTCGTCAGGGTCGCGGGTCAGAACACCTCGGTGCTCGGCATCGACCGCGAGCGGGAGGCAGCGGCGGTCCACCATGCCTCGCTCGCGGGCATCGCGCCCGAGACCGTGGCGTTTCTCCTCCCCGAGGGCCACTCGGTCAGCCGATTCCTGGACGGCGCGCGGCCAGTCACCATCGAGGACGCCCGCACCGACGCCTACCTCCAGCGCATCGCGAGGAGACTCCGCGACATCCACGAACTCGACCCGATCGCCGGTGAGTTCGACCCCTACGGCGACATCGAGCGCTGGCTCGTCGTCGCCGACGAACGCGGTGTCCCCCGGTCGTCCCGACTCGACGCGCTCCTCGAGCGCGTCGACCGGGTGCGCCTGGAGCGGTCGGTGGCGCTCGACGAGCTGGTCCTGTGCCACAACGACTCGTACTACCAGAACGTCCTCGACGACGGGAGCCTGTGGGTCATCGACTGGGAGTATGCGGGGATGGGCGACCCGTTCTTCGACCTCGCGGCGAACGCGTTCGAACTCGACGCCAGGGGGAAGGACGTGCTCGTGGAGGCCTACTTCGGCGAAGTGACCGACGATCTGCGGCGCACGCTCGACGACGCGATCGCCGTGTTCCTCGCGTGGAACGTCGCGTGGTCGATGGTGCAGGTCCACGAGAGCGATGTCGACTACGACTACCTGAAGTTCGCTGAAGGCCTGCTCGGCCTCGTCCCCAGGGACCACTGATGCCCGCATTCGAGCCTGCCACATGGCAGCCGCTGCCCGCGCCGAAGCTCGTCGATGACGTCGAGGCGAACGACCTCCTCGCCGCATCGGCGCTGTGGGAGGTGGGGGCGGAGGGGCCTGAGGACGTCGTGATCGACCCGGGCGGCGTCGCATACACGGGGACGGCCGACGGGTCGATCCTCGCCGTCGATGGTGCCGCGCCTGTTCGTGAGGTCGCCCACGTCGGCGGTCGGCCGCTCGGTATCGAGTGGTACGGCGAGGATCTCCTGGTGTGCAACGCCGACCTCGGTCTCCAGCTCGTCACACTCGGCGGTGCGGTGTCGAATCTGGCCGATGCGTACGAGGGCCGCCCATTCCGCTTCACGAACAACGCGGCGGTCGCGTCCGACGGCACGATCTACTTCACGGACACGTCGACGAGGTGGGGCATCGCGGACTACGTCGACGACCTCCTCGAGGGACAGCCGACCGGGCGGCTCTTCGCCAGATCGCCGACAGGTGCGCTCTCCCTTCTGGTCGACGGGCTCCAGTTCGCCAACGGTGTCGCACTGGACGACGACGAGGAGTCGGTCTTCGTGGCGGAAACCGGGCACTATCGGGTCCACCGGCACTGGCTCCGGGGAGATCAGGCGGGCACGACGGATCTCTTCCTCGACAACCTCCCCGGCTTCCCCGACAACCTGACGTTCGGCAACGGGACGCTGTGGGTCTCGATGGCATCACCACGTCAGGGCATCGTGGACCTCATGGCGCCGCGGGCGTGGATGCGCAGGCTCTCCCATCGGCTCCCCGACGCGGTCAAGCCGAAACCGGTCAGGCACGGCATCGTCCTCGGCTACGACCCCGACGGGTTCGTCACCCACAACCTCCAGGACATGACGGGGCGCGTCGCGATCACGACGTCGGCCCGGTTCCACGAAGGTCGCCTCTTCATCGGCAGCCTCTCCGATCCGCATCTGGCGTGTCCACGACCTCGCGTTGCGCGTGTGGCCCTCGGCGGAGCGACCGAGAAGCGAGCGACGCGTGGTGGGCACGCGGGGGAGCCACCCCATCCTCGCCCTGCGGCCTCGACGAGGTGGCTCCCGAGTCCCGCCGCGTCGTCCATGGGTGACGGTCGTCACGGGGCGACGTGCGACGGAAGGATCAGCGTGCGACGGTCCCGCGCATGGACGCCCACCACGGCCACGGCACACCCGGCTGGCCCGGCATCCCGACGTCGAGGCAGTCGAAGCTCTCGGGATCGTCACAGCCGGGGATGAACTGCGGTTCGAGGCCGATCGTCGCCTTCAACTTGCCAGTCGCTCCCGAGAATGGGCCGGTACCGCCGTCGATCGTGATCGTCACCTTCCCATCATCGGTATCGTCGTACTCGTAGTAGCCATGGAGCTCGTGGCCCTGGCGGTTCGTGAGGATCACCCGACCATCATTGATGTACTCGGGCTCCTCGGGGCAGTGCGTCCACAGGGCATCAACGTGCCCCATCGACTTCAGGTAGCCGCTGCTCTCGGTCACCGTCGTCACGACCGTGCACCCCGACGCATAGTTCCCGGGGAACTCCCAGTGGATCTCACCGTCGAGGTACCCGCGCATCGGGGTCCTGTGGCTCCGGCCACACGCCAACGCGGCGGGGGACGCGATCACGAGGGCGAATGCCGCCACGATCGCCATGATCGACCAACGCTTCGTCATGTTGGCCTCCTTCCATCACCCCGAGGATCCCAAACCCCGATCCAGAAACAGTCCAGACCTGCCGTACCCAGACCTTCCGTACCCAGGGTTGCTGTCCACCAAAAGGGTGGACAGCAACCCTGGGTACGAGGAAGAAGGAGGTAGCCGGCTGTTCCGGACGGCGGTGCGGCGGGAGGGTACGATGGGTGGGAACAGGCGGTCGTCACGTGGAATTCGCATTCCTCGGCCCCCTGCGTGTGCTCGATGACGGGAAGGACGTCGACCTCGGGGGCCCACGTCAGCAGCGGGTGCTCGCCGCCCTCCTCGCCGCCGGCACGGAAGAGCTGAGCACGGACGCCCTGATCGAGGCGGTCTGGGGCGAGGGCGCACCCGCCACCGCCGCGCACGTCGTGCGCACCTACGTGTCGAACCTCAAGTCGGCGATCGACGGGCGGATCCGGTCCGACGGCAACCACTACGGCATCGACACCTCCCGCGACCACGTCGACGCCGATGAGTTCGTGGACCTCGTCACCAGGGCGGAGCGCACCCGTCACTCCGACCCCATCCGCACCGTCGCACTGCTCGACCGGGCCGAGGCCCTCTGGCGCGGGTATCCCTTCGGCCGCCTCGCGGACGGATCGCTGATCGTGGAGCGACGGGCCACGGAACTCGCCGCGATGCGCCTTCACGCAACGGAGCTGGCGATCGAGGCGAAGCTCGACCTCGGCGAGCACGATGCCGCCATCCCACAGCTCGAGGCGCTCGTCAGCGCGCACGCCTACCGCGAGCGACTCCATCAACTCCTGATGCTCGCCCTCTACCGCGCAGGACGGCAGGCCGACGCCCTGCGCGCCGGGTTCGCCCTTCGGGAGCGACTCCGCGAGGAGCTCGGGCTCGACCCCACACCTGAGACCTCCCTCCTCGAGGATCGGATCCTTCGCCAGGACCCCGACCTCGACCTCGAACCCCCGAACAACCTCCCGTCGCCTCTGACGACCTTCATCGGACGGGACCTGGAGATCGCCGAGGTCGTCAAGCGGCTCGACACGCAGCGACTCGTCACGGTGACGGGTCTCGGCGGCATCGGCAAGACCCGCCTCGCCCTCGAGGTCGCGCGGGTGTCCCTCGACCGATTCCGCGACGGCGTCTGGTGGATCGACCTGTCCTCCGTGCCACGAGGCGGCGACGTCGTACGGCGAGTGTGCGAGATCCTCGGGCTCATCGACCAGCCCGGGGTCGACCCGATGGGGCTGGTGCGACGATTCGTCGCTCGCCGATCGATGCTCATCATCCTCGACAACTGCGAGCACGTCGTCGACTCCGCATCCTCGTTCGTCGCCGACCTCCTGGCCGACGCCCCCGCCGTGAAGGTCCTCGCGACCTCACGCATGTCCCTTCGGGTGCGAGGGACAGTCCCGATACGACTGTCCCGCGATGAGCCTTCCGACCGGGTCCTTCGGGATGTCGGACGCGGAGCGGCTCTTCACCGAGAGGGCCATGCAGGCCGACGACACCTTCGCGGTCGACGAGGCCTCACTGGTCGACATCGCGACGCTGTGCCGTGCCCTCGATGGTGTTCCCCTGGCCATCGAACTGGCCGCAAGCCGGGTCGCGTCATGGGGCCGTCACAGATCACCCGACGCCTCGGCGACCAGCTCGCGCTCCTCTCCGCACCGTCGGTGGCGCCCGGTCGTCACGCCGACATGGCGACCGCCATCGAGTGGAGCTACGACCTCCTGACGAACGTCGAACGCCTCCTCTTCGACAGGCTGTCGGTCTTCGCCGGATCGTTCGACGTCGATGCGGCAGAGGCGGTCGCAGGCTGGGACATGACGCACGGCGAACTGCTCGACGCGTTCCATGCACTCGTCGACTCATCCATGCTGGCCAGGGAATCGGACCCGGGACGGCACGGTCCGCTTCCGCCTCCTCGAGGTCATGCACGCGTTCGGCCGCGAGCGACTCGAGGAACGGCGAGCGGCCGACGATCTCGCTCGCCGGCATGCGCAGTACCACCTGCGTCTCGTCGAGGCGACGACGCAGCTCGCCTACACCCCGGATCACGGCCCGGCGATCGAGAGGCTCGGCGCGGCGGACGCCGATCTCGACCGGGCCCTCACGTGGGCGCTCGACCACGAGCCGACGCTCATCGGCGACGTCGGTAGCAGCGGGCCTCGTGCACTACTGGTACCGACGCGGCGATCCCGCCTCCGCCTTCGCCTTCGGCTCCCGGATGCGAGAGCTGGAGGGAACCTCACCCTCCTTCGTGGCCGGCTGCCAACATGGCCGTGGCCTTCGGATCGCAACTCCTCGGCGACTACATGGGGGCCGTCGAGGCCATGAACGTCGCGATCCCGATCCTCGAACAGGGCGACGACTGGCGACTCGACGTCTTCGCACTCAACGGCCAGGGGCAGGGCGGCGTGATGGCGGGCATACCCGGGCTGAGCGCTGCGATGGGCACACGCATCCTCGAGATCTGCGATCAGAGGGACCTCGCCCTGCCCAGGGCCTACGGGCTCGCCCTCCTCGGCGAGGAAGCGTTCTTCCAGGACGGCGACCTCGACCAGGCAGAGGCCCACCTCGAGCAGGCCATCGAGCTGTTCGCCGCGATCGGCGACGACGTTGCTCGCAACATGTTCGGACTCGGGGTGCTCGCGGGTGTCCTGGCGGTGAAGGGCGATCTCGATGCCGCCGAAGCCGCCGCCATCGAGGCCAGCCTGTACGGGGGACCGGGATGGTCAGCGACGGCCCTCATCGTCCTCGGTGGGTTCGTCCTCATCCCGAAGGGACAGCTCGACAGGGCGGAGGACGTGATCCTCACCGGCCTCGAGCGGGTGTACGAGCGCTCGATGGAGGCGTGGGTCCGCCCTGCGCTCCTGATGCTGGGGCGCATCGCCGCGCGGAGGCGACGATGGGACGAGGCAGCATGGCTCCTCGGCGCCGCGAGGACGAACCTCACTCCCTGGGCCAGACATCGTCGGTTCTGGGAGGACGAGGACCTCGTACGGGATGCGCTCGGCGCCGAGCGGTACGACGAGATCGCCCAGCGCGCCGCCATGGAACCCATCGATGACGTGGTCGCGGGGGTGCTGCGCACCCCTGACGGACGCTGATCCCGCCGATCACGGGCGGCACGGCGGCGTCGACGGGTGGCCCGCCCTACACGATGTCACTCTGCCATCGTGTAGGCGTCGCGCAAGGCGTACACGTGGTCTCGCCAGACACGCTCGTAGCGGTCCGCATCGTGTGACGGCGTGCGGATCATCGCCCTGCAGAACTCGGCCTGGTCGCTCGACGTGCCTGCCTTGCCGAGGAGGCCGACGGCGAAACCGGAGAAGTCACGGACGGCGACGTCGAAGTACTCGTCGAGGACATCGGGGTCGATGCCGTGCAGTTCGGCGTTCTCGAGCACCAATTGACCGTAGACGACGAGGGTGAAGAGCTCGCCGAGGGCGAGGAGCCAGTCCGTGTCCTTCGTCTGGGCATCGGATGGCGGTGCCGCCACGAGCATGTCCTTCAGCGTCTCTGCCTGCTCGGTGAAGACCGCGACATTCGGCAGGTCGAACCGTGCGAACACCTCCTGCCAGTCGCCGAACTGGATGGTGCCGAGCCCCTTCGTGGGTCCCTGGTCGAAGAGGAAGGCATCGTTGGCGGCATCGTCGCGGGTGCCGACCACCGGCATGTCGGTGGGTGCGAAGAAGTAGTTCTGCATGAACTTGACGATGAGGGCGATGTTCACGTGGACCGTGCCCTCCAGCTTCGGGAGGGCCCTGATGTCGCGGTACGCCATCTCGAAGTAGGTGTCCTTCTCGAATCCCCTGGCGGCGATGACATCCCAGACGTGGTCGACCACGTCCTCACCCTGGGTGGTGACCTTCATCTTCACGACGGGGTTGTAGAGCAGGTACCGGCGATCCTCGGGGCTCGCCGACCGCATGTAGTCGGCAGCCCGCAACGCCACCAACTTCATCGCCACGAGCCGCACGTACGCATCGGTGAACAGCCGCTTGGCGTGGGGGAAGTCGGTGACGGTCATGCCGTAGAGGTGCCGGTTGGCGGCGTGCTGGATCGCCTCGTAGAAGGCGTGCGTGGCGATGCCGATCGACGCCCAGCCGAGGTTGTACTTGCCGATGTTGACCGTGTTGAGGGCGGCGTTCCAGGCCGCCTCGCCCCTCGCGAGGATGTCGGCATCGGTGATCGGGTAATCCTCGAGGTGGAACTCGGCGACGAAGTTCTGGCTGTGCACCACGTTCTTGTCGAGGTGGTAGGCGGGGTGCTGGGAGTCGACGACGAAGAACACGAACTCCCCCGTGTCGGCGATCCGGCCGAAGGTCGACACCATCGCGGCCTTGTTCCCGTTGCCGATGTAGTACTTCGACCCGTTGGCGACGTAGGTGCCGTCGCCCGTCGCGGTCAGGGTCATCTCGGTCGAGTACAGGTCCGCACCGTGTTCCTTCTCTGACAGGCCGAACGCGAACACGGCACCGTCGGCGAGGAGCGCGGCAGCCCGTTCCTTGAGCGGCTCGTTGTCCGACATCCAGATGGGGCCGAGGCCGAGCACGGTGACCTGGTAGACGTACCAGTACGGGAGCCCGTAGAAGCCGAGGATCTCGGCGAACTCGCAGACTCGCCACGTGTCCCACCGGCTGTCGTCCGCCCCGTACCCGGAAGGGGTGCACATCGTGGCGAAGATGCCCTCACGCCCTACGAAGTCGACGAAGTCCTGGTACCAGACGGCGGCGTGGTCGTCGTCCTTGATCGCCGCGAGGCCCTTCGACTCGAAGAACCCGACGGTCGCCGCCATCACCTCATCGGAGCGGGCGTCCGGGTAGCTGCGGTCCCGGAGGGTGGGATGGAACAAGAACATCGTGCACTTCCTCGCCCGGTTGCTGGCCAGCTCTCGGGTGCCTGTCGACACGATGCCGGGCACCCTCAGACTAGGAGACCGCCGGAGGCCTACCGAATCGGTGCCGCCCATCCGCCTGGGCTCCATCCCCGACGACGCCCCTGCCCTCGCCGAGCACTTCACCCGAGTGATCCTCGGCATCGACGTGAACCGCGGGTCGAAGGATGGGCGACCACGGATCGGGACGCCCGCCGGCACCGCACGCGGGCCTACATTCTCGGCATGACCTTCGACGATCTCCGCGACCAGCAGTTCATCGTCCTCACCACCTATCGAAGGGATGGGACGCCGATGCCGACGACCGTGTGGTTCGCCCATCACGGGGACGCCATCGTCGTGGCCACGGGTGCCTCCACCGGGAAGGTGAAGCGGATCCGCAACGACGCCACGGTCACGATGGCGGCGTCCAACTTCCGTGGCAAGCTCAAGGGGGGCGGCACCGTCGACGGCGATGCACGACTCCTCTCGGGTGCCGAGGCCGACCGTGCCCGTTCGGCTCTCGCCTCGAAATACGGATGGCAGTGGCGGGTCTTCGCCCGACACATCGACACCATCATCGAGATCACGACGCCGCACGGATGATCCGTCCTGCCGACGAGGAGATGCTCCCATGAACGTCGATCCCACTCTCACACCTTCGGAGATCACCGAGATCACTCGCGAGGCGTACCTCTACGCCTTCCCGATGCTCATGGGATACCGCTACGGGTACGCGACCTACCTCGACCCCGACTCCCCCGCCTATCGGGGCCCTGCCAACGGTGGACCCTATGGTGATCCCGTCACCCTGGACCATCGCTTCCGGGACGTGATCACGCCCAACGCGGACACGCCGTATTCGTTCGCGCTCCTCGACCTCCGTGCCGGACCGCTGGTGTTGACCGTGCCTGCGGCACGGGCGGGTACCTCGTCGAGAACCCGATCGATCGCTATCTCATCAACGCCCTGACCGAGGGGCTCATCCACGACGACGACGGATCACTCACGATCACGATGCAGCGCACCCAGCCGGAGGGCCCGGTCGCCCGTGCGAACTGGCTCCCTACGCCGGACGGTCCGTTCTACCTCGCGATGCGCCTCTACTGGCCCGAGGCGGCCGCCCTCGATGGGTCATGGGAGCCGCCGCCCGTCGTGCGCGTCGACTGAACGACGCGGACCGACGGGGACGCTCCCACACGCACCCGTGCCCCAGCCGACATCTCGGGGAGTGAATCCGTAGATTGGGGGCATGCTCTTCTCCTCGGTGGGCGATTTGGCGGCACATGTCGCGTTGGCGGTCGAGGTGGAACTCTCGACCATCCCCCTGTACCTGTACGGGCTGTACTCGATCGAGGACCAGGAATCCGACGCGGCGGCGATGGTGCGGTCGGTGGCGGCGGAGGAGATGCTCCACGTGGCCCTCTGTGCGAACCTGCTCATCGGGCTCGGGCGAACGCCGGACTTCACGGATCCGCGCATCCTTCCGGTGTACCCGGCACCGTTGAAGCACCATCAGCCGGAGCTGATCCTGAACCTCGCACCGGCCACGCCCGAACAGATCCGCGACACCTACATGGTGATCGAGCGCCCCGAGGCGCACGATGCACCACCGGAACCCGACGTGTACGAGACCCTCGGCCAGTTCTATCACGCGCTCGAGCGCTCGATCCACGAGCTCGCCGATGATCCTGCCTTGTTCGCCGATCCCCGTCCCGAACGTCAGATGGCGGACCCCGCGTTCTACGCGCCGGTCGCGTTCGACGCCGAGGACAGCGGCGGCCTCATGGCCGTCGTCGATGTGGAGTCGGCATGCCGTGCCATCGAGGTGATCGTCCACCAGGGTGAGGGCCTCAGTGACCATCGGTGGGCCGATCCCGCACACCAGGAGCTGACCCACTACCACAAGTTCAAGGCCATCGCCGACGGGAAGATCGCTCGCCCGCGGGTCAGGCCAGCGCGGGTCAACCCGAGGCGTGACGAGATGCCGGAGGACCTCGTCCCCGTCGTGGACCTCTTCAACGGCCTGTACCGATACCTGATGCTGACGATGCAGGACCTCTTCAGCGACGCTCCCGGGAAGGGGCAACGCGTCGGGGACCTCTACGGGATCATGTCCGGCCTGATGCGACCCGTCGCCCGCTACCTGATGACATGCCCTTTGGGGGCGGGGGAGGTCGCTGGCCCGACCTTCGAGTTCCACGACCTGTCATCGGAGGATCCCATCGGCAACCTCACCGATCTGGCGTCCGATGCGCGGCGGAGCCACCCGTCACTCGATCTGGTTGCAGCGATCGATCGCCTCTGGACCAACTGAGGCGAAGGCCTTGCCGCACGACCTCCCGCAAGGGCTCAATCCTCGAACGATGCAGTGGCATGGGGATCCGCGGCAGACGCGACGAGCCCGATCACCAGGTAGGCGAGGAGGACCGCCGCGGCCACCGCCGACGGGAGCTGCGAATCGGGGCTGCCGGGTCGCGGGGTGGCGAAGAGGAAGAAGGTGTCGATCGCAGGCGTGAGGAGGATCGTCGTGGGAACCACCACGATGACCATTGCTGTGAGCCGCCACCCGATCGAGCTCGGCACGAAGGACCTCATGGCCAGGGCAACAGTGGCGGCGAGCGCGGGCCAGGCGAACAGGTACCCGATCAGGGGAATGGTGGTACCGGCCACCGCGGCGAGCGCGGCCCACACGACGATCATCCCTCCGACCACGTCGGCGCGGGTGGCGCCGGCACGACCCCACGCGAGCGCCCAGCACCCTCCTGCGACGGCGAGGAGCAAGGCGAGGTAGACGTAGCCCTCGATCACGCCCATGGTGGGGCGCAACGCAGCGATCACCATCCACAGCACGGTCCCGATCGTCGCTGCCGCCAGCGCACCGGCCATGGCAAGCCCCATGCCGCGCACGAGTGGTCGCCAGGGGAAGGGACGACGCGACACCGTGTGCGCGAGGCCGACGACGAGCAGAACGACCACGGCGATGGCGACACCGGTGACCCAGGTTGCAGGGTGCCGCACGACGATCCGAAGCGGGATCGCGAAGAAGACAGGGTCGTCGGCACCCTCGAGTGCTGCGAGGTCGAGGTTCCCGAAGTGACGGGCGAGGCCCACCACGATGGCGGCATCGTGGGCCATGCCCTCCTCGTTGACCCTTGAAAGGTCGTCGGCCTCGGTGTGGTAGATCGACGATCCACGCAGGTAGGCGAAGTTGAGCCCGGGGACACCAGCGTCCCGAATCACGTCGAAATCCGTCGAGGCACCTCCGATGAGGTCTGCCGTCTTGGTGAGGAAGGAGAAGGCCACCGGACTGTCGACCGATGCGAGACCGTCGAGGAGCTCACCGACATTTCCACTGGCCTCCACCAGCATGGCGGGCCCTGACTCCCCGATGGCCTCGAGGTTCACCGCCAACGCAACGTCGCCGAACCAGGGGTGCTCGGCGAACGCCGACGCGCCGAAGCGAGGGTTCGGCTCCTCCCCGTCAGTGAACAGCACGATCACGTCGTTCAGCCCCGGCGGGGCAGCGGTGAGGGCGCGCCCGGCCTCGATGAGGGCCGCCACCGCCGTCGAGTTGTCGTTGGCCCCCGGTGTGACGGGCACGGTGTCGTAGTGGGCCATCAGGAGGATCGCCGTGCCGTCCCCGGTGCCCGGCACGCGTGCCATCACATTCGTGACCTCGACCGTGTCGCCTGGGGCGCCGAACCAGTCCGGTGCGGACACCGTCTGGAGTTCGGGGACGAGGCCGACGGCGTCCAGTTCAGTGACGAGGTACTCGCGGACACGGCCGATCTCGTCGGAACCGATCGGGTGCGGTGCGCGTCCGATCGCGTCGACGTGTGCACGGAGGCGATCGATGGGGATCCCCGAGGCGTTCGTCGACCGTTCGACCGAGGGTGCGAGCACCGTCGTCGTGGAGATCCCGGCGATCGCCAGTGCCACCACCCACATGACGGCTGTGGCAGGGATGCCGAAGATCCGTTCGCCTCGTCGCGGCATCGTGTGCCCACTTCGCTGCTCCTCCCGATTGTCACATGCGGAGCGGTTGGGTGCGAGGCCCATCGCATCGTGGGATCCCGATCGGTAGGGTCGTCGGCAGGGTTGAAGCGACCAAGGAGGGCACATGCAGTACACATTGCGCTATGACATCAAGCCTGCGAGGAACGAGGAGTTCCGGGCGTGGCTCATCGACCACGACGCCGCACTCCGCGAGAGCGCACCCGACGGCTGGGACTACGAGGGCACCTACTTCACCGTGCGGGGCTTCGGCGACTATGCCTGTGAGACGCGATGGGGGATCGACGGGTACGCCGCGCTCGGGTCGGGCTTCGGGGACGAGGCAGGCGTGCGCCTCACCCAGGAGTTCATGGATTTCGTCGACCAGACCCGCCCATGGCAGGCCACGCTCTACAAGGGCGCAACCGAGGTCGACATCCTCCCGGGGACGTAGCGGAGCCCTCAGTCCGCTGGGAGTGAACCGGTGATCTCGTCGAGGTCGGCCGCCAGCATCGCGCGATCGTCCTGATCCCCCACCTCGTCGGCGGCGTCGCGCGCCCGTGCGAGGTGGAAGCCTGCGAACTCGACGTCGCCGTCGAGCATCGCAGCCCTTGCGAGCGCCTCGTGGGCGTACCCGACGAGGAAGGGCGGGAGCTCGTATCGCTCGCACAGGTCGAGCGACTCGCGCCCGAACGACGCCGCCAGGGTCGGATTCCCTGCGGCGGCATACACCCTCGAGAGCTGCCATGCCGAGATGGCGACGTTGCGGGGCTGGACGTCGTCACGGTGGACCCAGTGGTAGCGAGAGGCGTGGGCGGCGTCGACCATCTCGGCCGTCTCAGCCGGCGTTCGCTCCGGTAGGTCGAGCAGCGCCCAGGCGCGATTGAAGCATTCTGCTGCCATGACCCGATGTCCCTCTGCGATGTCGAACGCCTTCGAATCCGGCATGCGATCAGCCACTCCTCTCAGCTCGGAGGTCGACGTCGACACTACTCCGTGACGACGTGCGCGACGGTGGCGGCGTCCCAACGTGTCCGATCCGTATGATCCGCCCGATGACGGACGACCGGCGACACGACGTGCCCGTGATGATCGCGACGACGATCGATTGCGCGGACCTCGAGGTGATGACCTCGTTCTGGGGCACGCTTCTCGACGTGCAGTTCCAGACCGTGGAGCACTTCGGCTTCCTTGCCCATGCCCCTGACCGCAAGGTCACGATCTGGCTCCAGCGGGTGCCCGAGCCGAAGGTCGGCAAGAACCGTGTGCATCTCGACTTCGCGGTGGAGGACCTCGATGCCTGCCTCGGCCGAGTCAGGGACCTCGGCGGTTCCGTGGGCGAGCGACAGGAGTGGCAGGGCCACGTGTGGAACATCTGCGCCGATCCGGAGGGCAACGTCTTCGATGTCATGCAGGCTCGACCTGCCGCACCGACCGAGGCGGAATGAGGCGAACCGGTCGGGAATGCTCACGATCCGGGATCGAGCGCCGCGAGCTTCGCCTCGAGGAACCGCCTGTCCGCATCGTTCATCGGGCACTCGAGGGCACGCCGAAGACAGGCTGCCGCCTCGTCGTCCCTCCCGATGCGTCGCAGGAGTTCCGCGCGCGACGACCAGTACAGGTGCCACGCCCGCATGCCCGGGAGTCCGTCGACGGCGTCGAGGAGCGCGAGGCCCTCGAGAGGGCCTGCGGCGTGCGCCACGGCGACCGCCCGGTTGACCCGCACGACAGGTGACGGGTTGACCGCCTCCAGCTCGGCGTAGAGGCCGGCGATGTGGGCCCAGTCGGTGTCGGCGAAGGTGGCGGAGGTGCTGTGGGTGACCGCGATCGCTGCCTGCAGCCCGTACCACCCTCCGTCGGTCGAGTGTGGTTCCGCGGACACGATCGCCGCGGCTTCGGCGATGGCGTCGCGGTCCCACCGGCTGCGATCCTGGTCCTCTAGGAGCACCAGGTCGCCGTGATCATCGACCCTCGTGGCTCGACGAGCCCAGGTCGCGAGCATGAGGGCGAGCAGGTATCGGACGTCAGGCTCATCGGGCATGAGGTGGGCCAGCATCCTCGTCAAGCGGATGGCTTCCTCTCCCAGCTCGACCCTGCCGTCGGCTGCCCCGTCGAAGGCGGCATACCCCGCCGTGAAGGTCACATACAGCACCTGGAGCACGGCGGGCAGCCGGTCGGGGAGCTCTGCGTCGTCTGGCACCCGGTAGGGGATGCCGGCGACCTCGATCTTCCGCTTTGCTCTCGAGATGCGTTGGGCGACGGTCGGTTCAGGTTCGAGGAACGCCCGCGCGATCTCGCGCGTGGAGAGCTGGGAGATGGTGCGCAGCGTGAGCGCGATCCGCGCCTCAGGCGACAGCGCAGGATGGCAGCAGGTGAACACGAGCCGCAGCGGATCCGTCGCCTCGATCCCCTCGTCGGAGCTCGAGAGGAGGCGCATCGCCTCCCGTTCCTTGTCGGCACGGCGCGATTCCCTCCGCATATGGTCGAGGGCCTTGTTGCGTGCGACCTTCGTGAGCCATGCGGCGGGGTTGCGCGGCACCCCCACCCGCCCCCAGTGGTCGAGGGCGACGATGCTCGCCTCCTGCAGGGCATCCTCGGCGATGGTGAAGTCGCCGGCGAGGCGGATGAGGGTGGCCAGCACCTGGCCACCCTCCTGCCTGATGGTGTCCTCGACCGATCGCCTCACTCAGCGAAGTCAATCACGGGCCGCACCTCGACCTTCCCGTGCCACGCGCCCGGGATCTGCGCTGCCCACTGGATGGCCTCGTCGAGGTCGGCACACTCGAGGAGGTAGAACCCCCCGAGCACGTCCTTCGTCTCGGCGAAGGGACCATCGGTGGTGACGATCTCGCCACCCTTCTCCTTCGCCTGCACGGTGGTGGCGGTGGCCGTGTCCTGAAGGGCCTCTCCACCGACCACGACGCCTGCGGTGCCCGCCTTGGCCCCGAACTCGTTGTACTCGGCCATCACGGCCTCCCACTCCTCGGGCGAGCCGGTGCCTTCCGTGTCGGCGGGCGAGTAGATGAGTGCTGCATATCTGGGCATCCTGATGCTCCTTTCGACGGATACCTTCGCCGATACGACGAACGGCCGCCACCGTTTTCGACAACCGTCGTGCACATTTCCGCGCTGCTGGGTTCGTCCAGGCGGAACTCCTGCACGCACGAGGTCGCTGGGATCGACCGATCAGCCCCCGTCGGGTCTCGGGAAGAACTGATCGATGAGGATCGCATTGCCGTCGGGGTCTGAGAACGCGAGGTGTGCGGGGCCGGACTCGGATGGGTCGAGATCGGTCGTCATCTCGATGCCCGCATCGATCAGGCTGCGGCGCAGGTCCCGAATGTCGGTGAAGTCAGGGAGCCGTTCGGTGGTCTGGGCGAGTCCCGGATTGAAGGTGAGGATGGTGCCCTCGAACATGCCGTGGAAGAGGCCGATCACGGTCAGGCCGTTCACCATGATGAGGTAGGTCTCACCGTCGCCACCGGTCTGGGTGAAGCCGAGCGCCTCGTAGAAGGCACGTGACGCGGAGAGATCGCGGACGTCGAGGCTGACGGAGAAGGCGCCGAGTTCCATATCGTCCTTTCGGAAGGCTGCGATCGACCCTACCGGACCACACTCCCATGCACTTCGGTTCCTCCAGGGGAAACCGAAATGCCCAGGGAGCGTCGTGAGTGCGGCGACCGAGCAGCTACGAGGCGGCCGACGAGGACCCTTCGAGCGGGGTCAGCTTCCACCGTGCGTAGGCGAGCCATCCCATGATGCCTGCGATCACGACGTTCGTGACGATGTTCTGCGCCTCTCCTCGACCGAGGTGGTAGATGGCCGCCCCCACCATGACGAGGGCGAGCCCGACGGCGGCGTAGACGGTCAACTGCGGCATGATCTTCGTCAAGCCGGGCAGGATCAGGCCGAGGCCGCCGAGGATCTCCGCCGTTCCGGAGATGACGTGCAGCGTGTCGGAGAGGTCGTACATCCACTCCATCGGCGCGGGGAGGCCTTCGGGCACGATGAAGTGCATGACGCCGATGGCGACGAAGTAGATGCCGAAGAGCACCTGGATGACCCACAGGAAGGTGTTGGACTTGAACATGGAACGGGACCCTACACACTGAGCCTTCCACCTGCGACTGGCATCCGCGGCTGACACCCTCCCGCAGGCGGTCGGGTGGGTATCGTGGCATCCATGGCACTGCGAGTAGTCGTCGCCGAGGACAGCGTGCTGATGCGCGAGGGGATCGCCGCCGTGCTCGCGCTCCACGAGGACCTCGACCTGGTGGCGAGCTGCAGCGACTTCGACGGCCTCATGGAGAGCGTCGAGGCCCACGCCCCGGACGTCGTGCTCACCGACATCCGGATGCCACCCAGCCAGACCGACGAGGGCATCAGGGCGGCGAACCAATTGAGGGAGTCCCACCCGGGGATCGGTGTGGTGGTCCTCAGCCAGTACGTCGAGCCCGACTACGCCATGCGGCTGTTCGAGAAGGGCTCGAATGGCAGGGCCTACCTCCTCAAGGAACGCGTCGGGGACCCCGAGGAGCTGTACACGGCGATCGTGCGGGTGTACGAGGGGGGATCGGTGGTCGACCCCAAGGTGGTCGAGGCCCTCATCGAGTCACGATCGGGTACGGGGCCATCGGTCCTCGACCGGCTCACCGAACGCGAACTCGAGGTGCTCAGCCACATGGCGCAGGGCCAGAGCAACGCCGCCATCGGCGACGCGTTGTTCATCTCGCCGCGGTCGGTGGAGAAGCACATCAACTCGATCTTCACGAAGCTCGACCTCACCCAGGAGCCCGATGTCCACCGTCGGGTCATGGCCGTGCTGATGTACCTCGCGGAGTCGAATCGCTAGGTGGTGCCAGCACCACCGGCGAATCACGGTCCGCACGATGGACGAACCGCACGCGGAAGTGGATGATGTGGCGATGGGTGACACGACAGCCGACGTGCGTGTGTTGATCGTCGACGATCAGACGCCGTTCCGCGAGGCGTCTCGCATGGTCGTCGAGATGACCGACGGGTTCGAGGTCTGCGGTGAAGCGACGAACGGCACCGAGGCGATCGAACTCGTCGAGCAGCTGCGTCCCGATCTCGTGCTCATGGACGTCCAGATGCCCGGTATCGATGGCATCGAGACGACGAGACGGATCACGGCCCTCCCGGAACCCCCTGCCGTCGTGGTCATGTCGACCCACGAATCGGGTGACTACGAGACCGTTGCCGTGGCTGCGGGCGCCGTGGGCTTCGTGCCGAAATCCGAGTTCGGCTTCGACACGCTGGAAGCCATGTGGGAACTCGCCAGCGCCGGAGGGGTCGGCACGACCGAATGACACGGACTCACTGCGGCCAGGCGTTCCTCCGGCCGAGCCCTGCGGCGACGGCCACCGTGCGGTCGACGAGGTCGTCGAGGTCGAACTCCGCGTAGCCCGCAAGGCTGACGCCCACACGGCCATCCCACGGTGCGGTCCACGCAGCAGGAATCGGCCGACCGGTCAGCCCGAAGAGCCCACCGACCGTCGCACCGTTGCAGTCGGTGTCCCATCCCGCTGCCACCGCATCGCCGATCGCCGCCCCGAAGTCGTCGCCCGCCGAACACAACGCCCACACCACGAGGGCGAGGTTGTTCAGCGTGTGGACGGGCGACAGCCCCCGGTAGCGCCCGTGGAGCTGGTCGACGGCATCGACCGATGCCGCGAGGCTGCGCCCGAACCGGACCGCCTCGGCCGCAGCCGAGCCGTCGGGGATCACGCCGAGCGCCGAGTCGATGGCATCATCGAGGTCGTCCGTCGCAGGGATCGCCGCACCGAGCGCAGCGACGAATGCCGCACCGTGGACACCTTCGCCGCGATGTGACAATGCGGCATCCCGGGTCGCCATGTGGGCCGCGAGCGCCGGTCGACCGGGACAGACCCATCCGTAGAGGTCGGCACGGATCTGTGCGCCGATCCAGTCGTTGTACTCGTTGTCCGAGCACTCGGCGAGGTCGAAGCCGGGCTCGGCGCCGTTGACGAACTCCGGGTCCATCTTGTCGAGCAGCGTCCGGTACGCCGCCCGTTCCGCGGTCCATGTGGCCCCGCCCGGCACGAGCCGCAGCCACATCCGGGCGACATCGGCGGTTGCGAAGCCCTCGCCCTTGTCCTCGAGGAGCAGAAGGGCGAGGACCGTGTAGGTGATGTCGTCATCGGGTTCCGCACGCACCATGTGGCCAGCGCAACACGCCCTGCCCGTCTCCTCGACGATGGTTCCCTCGATGAGCGGCACGTAGCGGCGTAGCGGCCAGGCACCCGCCGCCTTCAAGTACGCATGGAGCCCGCGCCTGCCGTCCCTGAAGGAGAGCACTTCCACGGGTTTGCCGAGCATGCAGCCTGAGATTCGCCCCTCCCAGGCTGCGCGGATCCGGCTCGGCTCCACCTCCAGCAACGCCATCACTGCCTCCTCATCGCCGCGGTCACGATCCTACGGCCGTCGCCAGCGATGGCCGCCCGAGGTATCGCCGGTGTCCTCCCTCACCTTCGGGCGGATGGCGTCGTGCTCGGTGTCATGTGATGCCCGCGGTGGAGAGCGTGGGCTGGTCGATGGGGATGGTTCCTGTGATGAGGGTGCCGTGTCCGGGGGTGGAGGTGATGGTCCAGGTTGCGCCGATGGTGTCGAGGCGGTCTCGTATCCCGTTGAGGCCTGCCCCGTAGGTGACCGTGGCAGGGTCGAACCCGACCCCATCATCGGACACCTCGAACGACAGGCCACCATCGGCCGCGGAGAGCGTGACCACGGCACGGGACGCCTGCCCATACTTGGCCGTGTTCTGGAGCGCCTCCAAGATGCTGAAGTACACGGCCGATTCGACCTCCCGCGGATACCGGCCCACCCCATCGGCCACCACCTCAACCGGCAACGCCGCCTTGTGGACCTCCTGCCCCAACGCCACCGCCAACCCCTCCGCACCCAACAACGGCGGATAGATCCCCGCCGCGAAATCCCGCACCGCCCGAATCGCATCACCCGTCTGCGCCTCGATATCGGCCAACACCCCAGCCGTACGCTGCGCACCCGCCTGCTCGGCCAACCTCCGAATCGGACCCAACTTCACCTTCACCGCCACCAACTGCTGCTGGGGACCCGAATCCAGATCATGCTCGAGCGACCGACGCGCCTCATCCGCAGCCGACACCACCCGATCCCGAGAACGCTCCAACTCGACGACCTGACGCCGCAACGCAGCCGTGAGCCGACTGTTGCGCAACGTCAACCCCAAACCATCAGCAAGATTCGAAAGGAGCTCCTCCTCGGGAGGCGTGATCGACCCACCCCTGGCATTCACCAACGAGATCCCACCCAACAACTCCCCATCATGGAACACCGGCAACGACACATCCGCCCCCGGATCATCGAACACCGCCACACCCTCGATCCTGGAACGAACCCCATCCCCAGGCCACACCGACACCGCCTCGAACCCGCCCCCAGACCGCACCCACACCGCGGCACCCGCCGCACCCGTCCCATCCACGATCAGACCGAGGAATACGACCCACCACATCCCCATCAGACTCCTCCGCCGCACGATGCGAGAACCTCGCCAACACCTCATACGGCGTCGCACGCCTCCCAAACACCAGACGATTCGCCCACCGCTCCACCCGCACACGCACCGGCTGGAACCCCAACGCCACCACCGCCGTCGCCACCACCGACAACCCGAACCCCGACCCACCACCACGCCCCACCAACGCACCAACACCCACCACAATCCCCACATACACCCCACCAATGAACACCACCAACACACCAAACGACAACGAACGACTGATGATCACATCGATCTCGAACAGCCGATACCGCAGGATCGCGACCGCGATGGAGGCGGGGATGCCGACGGCGGCGACGATCCCCGCGACGGTGGGAGCGGCGGGTACCCAGAACGACAGGAGCAGGATCGTCCCCACGAGGGCCAGCGTGAACGCGAGCCACCTGACCTGATGGCGCTCCACCTCGGTGCCCCTGAAGAGCAGCGACACGATCCTCACTCCGGCAGCCGCCATGACCACCATCACGGGCAGCACGAAGGCGAACTCGAAGTCGGCAGCACCCGGAAGGTCGCGGGGCGACGGGATCGAGATACCGAGGACGTCGACCTCGTAAGGAATGAACGGAGCCAGCGCCATGGCGATGGCGGTACTGGCCCACACGATGGCGATGCCCACCCTCCACCACCTCCCGGGCGGCCGCCCGGAGGGGAAGAGCACCATGAGCGTCGCGAGCACCGGGAGGGTGAGCGAGCGCAGCAGGTTCACGCCGACGACCATCCACGCCGTCACCGCGCTCTCGCCATCCACGAAGGTGATGATCAGGATCTCCTCGAGGACCAGCTGCAGGGCGAATGCGACTCCGAAGGCGAGCATGAGCCAGCCGATCGGCTGTTCCGGACGGTGCCATGAGAGCAACGCGCCCACGACCCCGAGGCCGAGCGCGAGACCCATGACGGCCAGACCGCTCCACGGATCGACGGTCCAGCTGATGCCGCTCGGTTCGGTGATCATCGGCTCGACGAGGAGGACGCCGAGGAGGGCCGCAACGAGCACCAGTCCAAGGATCGGGAGCGCACGCTTCACATGGCTCGCCCTCGGCGAGTGACCCCCCGACGCATCGCTCATGCGGGCTCCATCGCAGAGGCTGCGATCGGGAGGTGACCGTCGATGACGGATCGGCCCGGCTCCGACGTGATCGCCAAGGTGCCATCGAGGGCATCGACCCGGTCGACGACCGCCGTCAGATCACCCACCGGCGCGTCCACATCGATCGTGAACCCAACGGTGTCATCGGTACCAGTCAACGAGACGACCGCCCGGGACGCCCCCACATCGACCCCACGGCCCACCGCGTCGAGGACAGCGAAATACACACCCTCCTCCACCGCACGCTCACACCGACCCACACCCGACACGACGACCTCGACCGGGATCGGCACCGTCCGACGGGCCGCAAGGAGCGCCACCTCGAGACCCTCAGCCTCCAACAACGGCGGATAGATCCCATGAGCCACCGCCCGCATCCCATCCACCGCCTCCTGGGTGGTGTCCGCAAGCGACGCCACCATCACCGCCACCTGATCCGCCCCCTCACGCTCAGCCAACGTCCGCGCAATCCCCAACTTCACCTTCACCGCCACCACCTGCTGCTGGGCACCATCATGGAGATCACGCTCGAGCCGATGCCGCTCCGCATCATGAGCCGCCACCAAACGACGCCGCGACCGGCGAAGCTCATCGGCACGCTCCGCCAACTCCGCATTCAGCCTCAGATTCCGCACCAGCACCCCAGCCCCCGCCGCGACATCGTCGAGCAGCCTGCCATCGGCATCGGTCACCGCATCACCCTTGCCCTTGGTGATCGACAGCGCACCAAGGAGCTGGCCGCCGTGCTGGATAGGAACGACCCGATCCCCCGGCAGCTCCCCCATCCCGTCACCCACCGCAACCGGCGCCAGGCCATCGAGCACAGCCGCAGGCGATGCCGCCCGCGGATGCAGCCACCCCCCGACCACCACCCAGAACGACACCTCAGAAGCACCCGTGCCATCCGCCACCAACTCGGTCACCTGCGCAAGGGCCTCATCAGGATCCCGGGCTTCCGCGAGGCGCGCCGTGGCACTCGACAGCACCTCGTACGGCGTCGCCCGCTTCCCATACACCAACACGTTCGCCCAATGCTGCACACGGCGACGCAACGGCTCGAACACCACCGCCACGATCGCCACCGCCACGATCGACAACGCCAGATTCGGCTCATCACCACCACCACCCACCAACGAACCCACCCCCACCACCACCAACGCATACACCCCAGTGATGAACCCCGCCAACACGCCAAACGTCAACGTCTTCGAAATCACCACATCGATGTCGTACAAGTGGAACCGCAGGACGGCGATGGTGATGACCGTGGGGATGATGCTGACGCCCAGGACGAGAAGCAGTCCGACGACACCTCCAGCGCCCCAGGACTCCAGGAAGAAGGAGAGCACCCAGGTCGAGGCGAAGAGGACGAATCCGAAGATGGCCCACTTGAGCTGTTCCCTCTCGACATCGGGTGCCCTCCGGTATCGCACGACGATCGCCACCACCCCGCCCACGAGCAGGGCGAAGACACCGGCGATGAAGACCACGAGGAACACCTCGAGGGTCTCGGTCGCGACGAAGCCCATCGGGTTCTCGATCGTCCATGTCTCCGCGCTCGGTCCTATCTCCTCTGCGACGAGGGAGGCCACGGCGATGAACGCAAACAGGGCCACCGCCAGGCGCGGCGCCCAGAGCCATCGTCGTGACAGCAGGTTCCCGGTCGGGAACACGTAGAGCACCATGAACATGAGGAAGAAGAAGGTGACCCAGGAGACGTTGTTGTACCAGAGGACGATGTACAGCGGCACCGATATCGTGGTCGGCGCATCGTCCACGAAGAAGAACACGGCGTCACCGGAGTTGCTGAGGGTCATCGCTGCGCCGATGGCCACCAGGATCCAACCGATGCGATTGGCGGGCTGCCGGGAGATGATCAGCGCTCCGAGGGCAGCGAACGGAACCGGCACGAAGGTCCACAAGAGGTCGTTGAGCGAGAGCGTGGTGCCCTCCGCTCCGAATCGGTAGGCGACCTCGAGGGCCAGCGCGGCGAGACCAACGGCGACGGCGATCGCCACGGCCGCGGCCACCCTGCGATCGGCGACACGCGGCTTCATGCCGAGAGCCCCCACGCGCCGCATTCCGACCGCTGCGGGTTCGGGCGCACGCTCGAGACCGAATGCCGCCCGCTCATGCGACACCCACCGAGTCCGTGACTCTCGCTCCGATGGGGACGGTTCCTGTGATGAGGGTGCCGTGTCCGGGGGTGGAGGTGATGGTCCAGGTTGCGCCGATGGTGTCGAGGCGGTCTCGTATCCCGTTGAGGCCTGCCCCGTAGGTGACCGTGGCAGGGTCGAACCCGACCCCATCATCGGACACCTCGAACGACAGGCCACCATCGGCCGCGGAGAGCGTGACCACGGCACGGGACGCCTGCCCATACTTGGCCGTGTTCTGGAGCGCCTCCAAGATGCTGAAGTACACGGCCGATTCGACCTCCCGCGGATACCGG
>CAWBVU010000005.1:0-451330 GCA_963792405.1 uncultured Acidimicrobiia bacterium | reverse complement strand
ATGCGTGGGGAAACCTCATGGCCTTCCGCGACGAAGCCGACGCCGAGGCGATCGAGGCCATCCTGCCGAGGACCGCGACCGGTGCTGGAGGTTCGGCTCGGCGCTGCGCGCCCTTGCCCCACGGTAGGTCGCGAGCGTGCGGCCCTCTCTGCGTCGCTTCGCTCCGTCTCTCCCGCGGGGAGAGACAAAGCGTGCGGCCCTCTCTGCGTCGCTTCGCTCCGCGTCTCTCCGGCCGGGGAGAGACAAAGCGGGCGGCCCTCCCTGCGGCACCAGCGGTTCAGCGGTGGGGTGTGACCAGGTCGAGGGATGGTCGGGGGAGGAGGCCCGTTCGCCGGGCGGCGATGTATGCCAACGCCACCTGGACGACCGCCGTCGCGAGGGAGGCGTAGGCGGCCCCGATCACGCCATACCCGGCCACGCCGACGATCGCGAGGACGAGTCCGACGGCTGCGCTGACGACGGTCACGATCGACTGGGTCCCCGTCCGCCCCGTGGCGCACAGGTAGCCGGTGCACATCCGTGAGATGCCGATGAGCGCCTGCGTGGCGACCAGCCAGAGCAGGAAGCCCTCGACCTGGGCGTACTCGTCGGGGAGGAACCACCCAACCATCCATCCGGCCGCCACGGTCACGAACGGGATCGTCAGGACCGCAGCGGCGGCGTAGAGGTAGAAGAACGTCGCTCCCTTCCGTAGGCCATCCCCGGACTCGTCATCTGACCAGCGGGCGAGGCGAGGGGCGAAGAACCGGGACACCCCGTCGTGCATGGCCCCGATCCCGAGGGCGACCGACACGGCCACCGTGTAGAGGCCTGCGCCGGCCATCCCCGCTGCGCCCGCCACGATGAATCGGTCGAGGAAGGCCGTCGCCCACAGGCCGAGGGTGTGGAACAGCGGGACACCGAATCGCAGCAGTGCCCTCGCCGATGCCGGATCCCACCCGACCACGAGGGCGCCACGTCGGCGCAGGGATACGAGTGACCATGCCGCGGTCACGACGGCTGCGATGGTGATGCCCCAGACACGCGCCAGTCCAGTCCGACGCCACTGCCACGGCGAGCACCACCGTTGCGATCGGGCCGATGAGCGCCCACGCCAGATTGATCCCGAAGAACCAGCCCGCCTGTTGGTCCGCCTGGCGGACATGGGTGTCGATGAGGATGACCGCCGAGAGCCACGCCGTCGCAATGGCGAGGTACCCCACCCACAGCGGGATCTCCGGCGGAGGTGCGAGCCACCAGTACACGGTGCAGGCCACCGCACACGCCGCGCCGATCGCCGACGCGGTCGCGACGGCGCTACCCGCCGCGAGGCCGGCGCCCTTGGCACCGAGCCTGGCCCGGTTCCACAGCAGGTAGATCTGGCCGTTGACAGGGAGGAGGATCGTCAGCAGACCGACAAGCGCCGTGTAGATGCCGATCACCCCGTAGTCCGACGGACCGAACAGCGTGGTGAAGAGCGGCAGGGTGAGGATGCCGATCGTGGGGCGGACCACGTTGGCGGCCCCGATAGAGGGCGATCTCGCCGGAGTCGACGAACAACCGCCTCGCCCGGTTCCTCGGGGTCGTCTGCGTCATCGTCGGGACTCCACCGGTGTCACCCCCGAGCCGCGAGGGGCGGGGATCATCGAGGGAGTGGCGCAGGTCACGGTGCGGCCCGCCCGTTCGAGGGCCGAGATCTGCTTCTCGAGGACCTTGCAGTGCGTCGTAGTAGTCGCCGTAGTTGCGGTCCCTGAAGAAGGCGGGGTGGGCCTTGGCCGCCGTCTCCAACGCCGTCGGAGTACTGGCCCTCCGAGCTGTGGCGCCAGAAGTACGTCTCCCCCCTTGCGCGCCCATCGCATCCCGCGATCGTGCAACGTCGAGGCCCATCGCGCCGGCGAGCGGAAGCATCAGCAGCGTCAGGACGTTCTCGGTCAGCGTGACCGACGGCGACGTGGGTGACGGAACCGTGAACTTCGACCCCGGCACCATGTCGAGGACGACCGCACGTTCGACGAGGTCGGGCAGGTGACGGACGAGGAGCGGGAGATACCGCGACGTGGTCGCGAACGTAAACGCGGTCGGAGACCTCGACCGCCTTCTGGAGGTCGATCCGGAAGGTCGCTGCATACCGGCTCGGGCCGTGGTGGAACACGGGGTCGGCGAAGGCGATCACGTTCGGCCTCGTCGCCTCGATCCACGCGGGGTCGCGGCACGGCACTGTTGCACGCGATCACCACGTCGGCGTCCACCTCGTGGGGCATCACGTCGCGGATCGAGGGCCCCGTACCGTAGACGAGAGCAGCGCGGGCACCATCGACG
This sequence comes from uncultured Acidimicrobiia bacterium, assembly GCA_963792405.1. GTDB lineage: Bacteria > Actinomycetota > Acidimicrobiia > Spongiisociales > UBA5794 > SZUA-442. The sequence goes on along the minus strand of CAWBVU010000005.1, from coordinate 449,032 downwards.
GATCTCAGCAGGCGCTCGAGATTCGCTGACGACTGCCGACGCGTGGCGTCGAGATCGGACAACAGGCGCGGACTCCGGGCGAGGTCCGTGTAGGAGGCGACGTCGGTGAGTCCCAGGTACGAAGGGTCGACGATCGTGACATCCGCGATGTGCTGGGCGATCCGTGGCGATCTGATCGTGCGGCGCGTGTCACGCCACACGGCCACCGTGCGGCCGTTGAAGTCGATCGTCTGCGCCGGGACGACGACGACGTTCCCCGGTGTGCCCTGGTCGTCCGCGTCGAACCATGGCACCGGCTGCGGGATCAGACCGATGCCCTCGACGGGGACCTCCACCGTGCAGTGATCGGGCAGGTACCAGCGGATCCGCGTGTCGAGGTCGGCGAGTTCGGCACCCGTACGCACCGGGGGCCACATGACGATGCGGTCGAGAGGTCCCTCGCGGCGGCTTCGGGTCACGGTACGGGCGAGCTTCTGGGTACCCTGCGGACGGCCGCATGCTGGGCCTTCCTCGCGGCATGGGACGACCGTTCCCCGAGCACCTGGCGCTTCCCGTTGCCTGTCATGGCGGTCATCGGCTCCCGGTGAGCACCCGAGCGGCCTGCTCGAAGGAGCCGACGACGGTGTGCGGCTCGTTCCAGGGTGCGGGCGCCGCAATCATGACGCCATCGACGCCGCTCGCGATCCGCAGCGGCGGCATCGGACGGCTGATCGCCAACGAAGACGGTGGCCGATCGGTCGAAACCGAGCCTCTCGCCACGTCGTCGACGATGTCGGCCTTGGATCTGGGGGTGCCCTCGATCGCCACGAAGTACTGATCGATGCCTTTGCGCCGTGCGATCCGCCGCAGCTCGAGCGTCGGTGTCGCCGACGCGATGGCGCGAGGGTCGCCGCGGTCGTCTTCAGGTAGTCGTCGACGCCTTCGAGGAGGGGGGCGGCGACGACGGCGTCCTCAACGAGTCGTGAGAACCGCTCGGCCACGATCTCGACCGACCGGTCGTCGCCGGGTTTGCCGAGGAACTCCCGTTCGACGTGTCGGATCTTGTCGTACCGCGAGACGCCCTGGTTCGCCAGGTGGTGGGCGAGCACCCTGTCGGCGAAGTAGGGCCGATGGTCGTCCATGTACAGACGGTGGAAGGCTTCGGTCTTGACGTGGACGGAGTCACAGAGCGTGCCGTCGAAGTCGAAGACGACCAGGTCCCAGGGCCCGCGCCCGGTGGGCGCCGTCACGACAGCTCCAGGTAGTCCAGTGCGTTGACGAGGGCCTCGCTCTCCATCGCTGAGCGGACCTCGTTGGCGTACGACCCCATGTGGCAGGTGAGGATCACGTTGTCGAGGCTCGCCAGCGGGCCGTCGTAGGGGCCTTCTCGAACACGTCGAGGGCCGCCCCTGCGAGGTTCCCCGAGACGAGGGCGTCGTGCAGTGCCGACTCGTCGACGAGGCCGCCGCGGGCGGTGTTGATGAGGACGCCGTCGGGGCCCAGGGCGGCGATGACGTCGGCATCGACTGCGTGATGTGTGTCCTCGTCGTGGGGAAGGTGGATCGTGAGGACGTCCGCCCACTCGGCGAGTGCGGCGATGTCGGGGAAGCGGCGGTAGTCGGGGTCGTCGACGAAGGTGTCGAAGAAGCCGACCTCGGCGCCGAGCACGGCCGAGACCCTGGCGACGTGGCGGCCCACGTGGCCGAGGCCGGCGATCCCGATCCTCGATCGGCTGTACGAGCGACCCATCAGGGCATGCCAGTCGCCCGTCCGCATGATGCGATCGGCCTCGCCGATGCGCCGCAGGACGCCGATCGCGAGCGACACGGTGAGTTCGGCGACCGCCTCGGCGGGTGCCTCCGGGGTGCGGTAGATGCTGATGCCCGCATTGGCGGCAGCTTTGAGATCGATGGCGTCGAGGCCGGACCCGCACCGGGAGATGACCTCGAGTTGCGGATTCGCGTCGAACACGGACGCGGTGAGCGGCTCGACCCCTGCGATCATCGCGGTGCTCGACGTCTCGGCGAGGAGGTCACGCACCTCATCCTCGGTCATCCGCCGCCCATGGGGGTTGCGCACGATGTTCCACCCCGCATCGGTGAACCGCTTCAGCAGCGGGTTGTCCATGTCGAAGTTGGATGTCGTGATCGCGATCGTTCCAGGCATCATGCATCCTCTCGTGATGACCGGGTGCCCGAGGAGGGGCGCACTAGGGTCAACGCTGTCAATCTGGCTATCGGCAGTTACCCATGGACCTTGACCTCTACGCCCGTCCCACGCTGGGCTCCTGGCTGCAGCTTGCGGACCCCGCCCTGGCCGAGATGATGGCCACTGCGGGGTTCGACTGGCTGTGCATCGACCTCGAGCACACCACCACGTCCATCGCCCAGGCGGGGGACCTGATCCGCATCGTGGACCTCGCAGGCCTTCCCGTGTTCGTGCGGGTGCCGAGCCACGACCCGTCGATCATCAAGCGCGTCCTCGACGCCGGTGCGTCGGGGATCATCGCCCCCATGGTCAACACGGCGGACCAGGCGGCGGCGGTCGTCGCCGCAGCGTCGTACCCGCCCAGGGGGGCGCGCGGGGTTGGGCTCGCCAGGGCACAGGGCTATGGGGCCGCCTTCGCCGAGTACCGGGACACCACGGAGCCCGGCATCGTCGTGATCGCCCAGATCGAGCACATCGACGGCGTGCGGAACCTCGACGCGATCCTCGCGGTCGATGGCATCGCAGGCTTCTTCGTCGGCCCCTACGACCTGTCGGCATCGCTTGGCACCCCAGGGGACTTCTCGAACCCCGCCGTTCGGGCCGCACTCGCCGACGTGGAGGCACGGGCGGGAGGCGACCACCTCGCCGGCATCCACGTCGTCGCCCCCGACCTCGACGAGGTCGCCGCCATGTTCTCCCGCGGCTACACCTTCGTCGCGATGGCCTCAGAGATGCTGATCTTCTCCCACCGGCTCGGGGAGATCTCCGCGGGCCTGCCCCGATTGCGGTGAGCGGCACGGTCACGGCGTTCATCCCCCTCAAGGGCCACTCGGAGCGGGTCCCGGGGAAGAACCTGCGCGACTTCGCAGGAAGGCCGCTCTTCCACGTCATCGTGGACACGCTCGTTCGGGCACGCACCGTGGACGCGATCTGGATCGACACCGACGACGACGCCATCGCGGAGTCCGCCTCTGGGCTCGAGGGTGTCCATGTGATCCGGCGTCGGCCGGACCTCGTGGGCGACGACGTGTCGGTGAACCGCCTCATCCGGGCGTTCCTCGACAACCACCCGGTCGACCACCTGCTTCAGACCCACGCCACGAACCCGCTGTTGCGCTCCGCCACGATCGACGACGCCGTCGGTCGCTACCTCGCCGACGACACGATCAGCAGCCTCTTCGCCGTCACGCGTATGCAGGCCCGCTTCTACACGGGGGACATGGAGGCGGTCAACCACGACCCCACGGAGCTGATCCCGACCCAGGAGCTGGAGCCGCTGTACCTGGAGAACTCCAACTTCTACGTCTTCTCCCGCGAGGGCTTCCTCACCGATGACCGCCGCATCACACGTGACGCCGCCATGTACGAGATGGACGCCCTCGAGGCGATCGACATCGACGAGGAGGCGGACTTCGCCATGGCCGTCGCCGCGTACGAGGCCCTCGCGTGAAGACCGCGATCCGCCTCGCCACGGTGGCGCCGAGGTACTGGCTCGAGGGCCAGCTCTACCGGCGCTCCCCTTCGCGTCACGACGTCGAGGAGCTGCGGGGGATCCATGCGGGCTCCCCGATGCTCGTCGTCGGGAACGGCCCGAGCCTCAACGACACGCCGCTCGACGACCTCAGGGGCATCCCCGCGATCGGGATGAACAAGATCGACCTCATCTACGACCGCACGAGGTGGCGTCCCGGCCTCGTCGTGGCGGCCAATTCGTCGGTGATCCGCCAGCACTGGTCGGAGATGCTCGCCTCCGGCGTGCCGATCTGGCTCCCGCGCAAGGCCCGCTACTTCGTCCCCGCCGCGGCCCGCCCAGGGATGCGCTGGTTCCACCTGCGCCCCACAGAGGACTTCTCGACCGATCTCACCGTGGGCGTGGGCCGCAGCGCCACGGTCACCTACACCGCGCTCCAGATGGCCTACTGGATGGGCGCCGACCCCGTCATCGTCGTGGGCGTGGACCACTCGTTCCACGTCGAGGGCAAGAACGCCAACGACTACGAGACCCTCGAAGGTGACGACAGGGACCACTTCGACCCGTCGTACTTCGCGGGGCAGCGATGGGCGGTTCCCGACCTCGTCGCGAGCGAACGGAACTACCTGGCAGCGAGGGAGGCCTTCGAAGCCGACGGCAGGAGGGTGCTCGACGCCACCGTGGGGGGCAAGCTCACGATCTTCGACCGGATCCCCATCGACGAGGCCATCGCCCTCGCCGGGGGATGATCACCCGCCTGCGAGCACCCTGGCGACGTTCGTCCACACGGAGCGGCCGAAGTCCTCATGGGTGCCGTAGAAGGGCCACATCTCCCCCGGTGTGAGTGGCTTGGGACGTGGCCCCCTGTCGATCGCCGTGGCGAGCGTTGCGCTCAGGGCGTCGACGTCGAGGTTCCGGTACGTGATGGCCCCGAGCTGGCGACCGACCTCGCCCGGCCACCCGAAGTCCGAGATGACCACCTGGGCGGTCGTGCAGGCGAGCGCCGTGCCGAGGATGCCGGATCCCCCCTGATGGGACCGGTAGGGCAGGGCGACGACGTCGCTCCCCGCGAGCACGTCCGCGAGCTCGTCGTCGGTGAGCCTCCGCTCGATGACGGTCGTGGTCAGCGACGGGAGGTCGAGGATGGCCCGTGCCTCGGCCAGCTTCGCCCTGCCCACGTCGTCGGGCTCACCTGCGAACACCACGTCGACCCGATCCCGGATCGGCACCGGGAGTCCGGCGATCGCCATCGGCGAGATCGGCGACTCCCTTCTTCTCGGCGAGGACCCCGACGAGCGAGATGGTGACCCGGTCGGATCCACCGTCGCTCCGGGGGTCGTGGTCGAGGAGCTGGAGGGGATCGGGGAACCAGTCGGACCGCTCGCGGAGGGCATCGCTCCCGCGCACTGCGTCGGGGATGAGGGAGAGGTAGCGGATGGGCATCCGTCGCACGGCGACCTCACGCATCGAGATCTCCGCGGCGGCACGGGCGCCATCGAGGCGGTCGGCACGGTATCGGACGTCCCTCCTGGCGGGGACACAGCGCAGGTCGATCACGACGAAGGGGGTGCTCGGCGGTCTGGGTGCGGTGGCGAGGCGACGTGCGAGCTCGTTGCCATGTCCGAGGACCACGGCGTCGACCCGGGTCTCCGTCATTGCCGTCCGAAGCGACCCGTACTCGTCCGTGGCCGACTGTTCGACGACGTCCACGTGCGGCAGGTCGTCGGCGTCGACCCATGACGGTGCGACGAGGGTGAGGTGGTCGGGCATCGCCTCGATGACGGCGTCGAGGTACCTGCGGTGGTGGCCGATCGGGCTCGGATCCCAGTAGAGAACCTGCATGGTGTCACCCTCGAGCGGACGACGCGGGTGGGACTCGATCGTGGTTGGCCGAAGCGGTCTGGGTCCGATCCATGGCGGCAACCTACCCGATCGCCTGCAGCGACGTGCTCACGCAGCGCTGGTGCGCACCACCGCCGGGGCGGCGTGGACACCGATGGTCTCCCCCAGGATCGCGAGGACATCGGTCGGTGATCCGAACAGGTCCGTCGCATCAACCCGGTCGCGGATGCTCCCGTCCGCGTTGCGGACCGCGGCGGCGAGGGCGCCACCGTCGCCTGCGGCGACGAGCGTGCCGAGGTTGCCCTCCGAGATCAGGCCCGCGGCCTCACTCGCGGCATTGATGCTCGCGACGATCGGTCGATGGGCCGTGAAGTAGGTCGTCAGCTTCGACGGCAGCGACATGTCGATGACGGAGGCCCTCTGCGTGAGCACCAGGACGTCGGCAGCAGCGAGCAGGTCCGCAAGGTCGTCGTTGCCCAGACCCTCCAGGAAGATGACATTGGTGAGGCCTCGAGACGACGCCTCCCGTTCGAGCCTCGGCCGCTCGCTCCCGTTGCCCTGGAGGACCCAGGTGATGTCCGGGGCATGCGCCGCGGCGTCGAGGATCACGTCGAGGCCCTGCTTGAGGCCCATGTTGCCGGAGTGCACGGCGATCCTCTGCGTGCCGGGGAGCCCGAACCTGACCCGCGCCGCGTCCTTCGCTCGCGGCGATGGCGCGACGGTGCTCCAGTTGCGCACCACGTGGATCCGGTCCGGGTCGACACCTGCGCCGACGAAGTACGGGCGGAAACCGTCGGCGGCGACGATGACGGCGTCGGCCCTTGCCGCTGCGGACCTCTCGATCCGCTGCACCAGCCTCGCCACGCGGGCGCCGCCGCCGATGCCGCTCTGTGTGGCGGCCTGCCCCATGAGGTCCTGGAACCAGAGCACGAGGGGGGCCTTCGCCCTCCTCGCAGCGGTGTGGGCGACCCATGAGCCGGTCAGGTTCGGCACGATGCCCATGACCACGTCGGATGCCGAGGCGGTCGAGAGCACCGCTGGCAGGGTCGATGCCGCCCAGGTCGCATCCATGAGCGCCCTGGCCGTGGTCGTCGGCGTGGTGGGGACGGAGTGGCGATGTCGACGCACGGTGACGCCGTTGATCGTCGCGGACTCCGGTGCCGGCTGTCGCTCCCACTCCGGGTAGTGCGGGTATCCGGTGTGGATCGTGACGTCCCACCCTGCGGCGGCGACTGCCTCGGCCGCGGCGGTGGTGTACGGCGCATTCCCGGACAGTTCCGGCGCGTAGTGCATGGCGAAGATGGTGAGGTTCGGCATCGCGCTACGTACCCGTCGACCGCAGCACTGCCGGGATGGTCTGGGCCATGATCCGGACGTCGAGCAGGGGTGACCAGGTGTCGATGTACTCCATGTCGAGGCGCGCACGGGTGTCGAACGAGGGATCCTGACGGGCCCGGACCTGCCACAGGCCGGTGATGCCCGGCTTGACGGACAGGCGACGGCGGTGCCATGCGTCGTAGCCGGCGACCTCGTCGAACGGCTGCGCTCTCGGGCCGACGATCGACATGCTGCCGACGAAGACGTCCCAGAACTGGGGCAGCTCGTCGAGGCTGGTGCGGCGGAGGAATGCCCCCAGTCGTGTGACCCTTGGGTCCAGGTCGAGCTTGAAGTGTGGTCCCTGCCGATCGTTGACGACGGCCAGGTCGCGGCGCATGTCGTTGGCGCCCCGCACCATCGTGCGGAACTTGTGGACGGCGATGGTCCTCCCGTGGATACCGGCTCGATGGTCGGTGTACAGGATCGGTCGGCCTTCGCGCAGTGCGATGGTGAGCGCGATCGCAGCCATCACGGGGGCGAGGACCACGAGCGCCACGGTCGCCAGCACGATGTCCACGAGGCGCTTCGTCGCGAACGCGAGGGACCGGGCCGGGCCGGACGACACGGTGAGCAGCGGCGTCCCGTCGAGCGTCTCGAGCTCACCGGCTGAGATGGAATACCCCATCGACGGGAGGGGGATGCGCACGGTCTTGCCCTGCTCGCGTGCGGCGTGGACGATCGCGTCGAGCTCGTACAGGTCCCCCGGCCTCAGGGCGACGATGACCTCGTCGACGATGTGGGTCTCGAGGATGCGCGGCAGGTCCCGTGGCGACCCGAGGTACGCGATGTCCGCGTCGAGGCCCTGGTCGTACCCGAGGTATCCGGTGATGCGCACCCCCAGCTCGGGATGGTTGACGAGCAGGTTGTCCATCAGCGGCAGCACCGACGGATCGGTACCGACGATGAGGACGTGACGGGTGCCCTTGCCGGAGGCTCGGCGCTGCGAATAGAAGGCGCGGACCGCCACGGTGGTGAGGGAGATGCCCGCCCACACCATGACGAAGAACAGGGCGAGGAAGAGGCGGCTGACCTCGTCGAGCTTGAACACGTACAGCAGCCCCAGCGTGACGAGGGCGAGGATCCCGACGGCCCTGGCGGACTTCCACAGGTCCGACCCCATCGTCCATCGCTCGTCGAACCGGTACAGGGCGCTCCACTGGAAGATGACGAGAGCGAGGACCACGTAGCCGGCGAGGGCGAGCCACGGGTTGGCGAAGAACTCACTCCACCGGGGAGGGCTCCCGTCGCCGTACCGGACCTCCGTCGCGACGATCATCGACGCGACGACGACGAGGGCATGCCCGACCACGACCACCGTCGTGAACCCGATCCGCATGATCCGCATCGTCGTGCTCCCTGCGCGTCCGAACGGGCCATCGCTGAGGGGCGATGCGCCCATGGTGTGTATCGGACGCAGCCGTGGATTCTGTAGCCCACCCGCCGAAGACGGCCGGTACCCGGATCGACACTGCGCTCGACGACAACAGCTTCAACCAGACGTCGCTGTTCACGACGGGCGCGTGGCGGTCCTCGGACCACGACCCGGTGCTCGTCGGCCTCGACCTGAGGTCGAAGAAGGAGCCGCATCGATCACGAGGCGACCGTGGCCGGGGAGATGCGCCTCCCCGGCCGTGTCGCGTTCCGCCGATCTCGGACCCGTGGACCTGTGTGGGTTCAGGGGCAGAGGTCGCGCCAGGCGTCGAGGTTGAGGCGTTTGCGCATGGAGGAGAACCCGAGTGCGGTGGTCGTTGGGCAGAACCTCGTGGTGGCGATGTCGTATTCGACGTGGAACACGGGCTTGTCGTTGGCGATGAACACCGACAGGGTGTCGCATTCGTCCCATTGGAAGCATTCCTCGTTGACGGCGAACTCGAAGTACGGCTCGTCGCCTGCGGCCTGGTCCACGTTGTTCTTGTACCCCGCGGCGAGTCCACGTTCATGTGCGGCGTTGGCGAGGAACCGGTTGTAGGCACGCTGGTCGGCCCCGGTGAGGGGGAACCCGGTGGAGTTCGTGTAGCCGTCGATGTTGTCGAACTCGACCCCGTCGAATCCCTTTGCGGCGCACAGGTCCAGCCGTGCCTCCATGATCGGGCCGAGGACGTCGATGCGGCGGATGTCGAGCCACTTCTCACCCGGCCACCCGTTCGAGGTGCCCCGTACCGAGGCGGGGAAGTCACCAGCGTCGGGTCGCCAGTCCTCCCACGACCCTGCCGACATGTAGCAGATGGTGTTGCGGCCGGCCTGGCGCAGGGTGGTGACCACCGAGGTGGGGGTGTCGAACAGGTCGATGTTGAACACCTGGGCATCGACCGTCGTGTCGATCGTCCCCGTCAGCTGCCACTGCCACGTCAACCCCGCAGACGGGCGCCACCGTCCACTGCTGCTCGGAGTCGGAAGGGTGGTGGTCGTCGTGGTGGTGGGCGGGACCGTGGTGGTCGTCGTGGGTGCGACCGTGGTGGTGGTGGTGGTGGGTGCGACCGTGGTGGTGGTGGTGGTGGGTGCGACGGTGGTCGTGGTGGTGGTGGTGGGTGCGACCGTGGTGGTCGTCGTGGGTGCGACGGTGGTCGTGGTGGCCGGCGACGTCGTGGTCGTCGAAGGAGCGATGGCGGACGGAGCAGGCGGAGTCGTCGTGGTGGTGGTCGTCGTCGACTTCGGCCCACCACGCCTGTCAGGCCCACGCTTTGGGCGGTCGGACTTCTTCGTTCCACTGGCAGCGGCGCTGACCCCTGTGGGCGCACCCGCGAACTCGCTCGACGTCGCGTCCTGGCTGCCACCGAACGAATCGATCGGCCCTCCCGACCAGCACGATGAGAGCACCAATCCGGCAAGGGACGTGAGGAGGACGAGCCTCCAACCATGGGTGAGGGACCGATTTCGCATTGTCTTCGCCTCCAGCGCAGGGGTCGAATGACACCCGTCCCACGTGTCGCGGGCCTTGGCCGTAGCCGGGTGCCCGATGGCTATCGGCAGAACCGTCCGGGGACTACATCGATTTGTGCGAAGTGACTAGTCCCCTCCCGGGTCGGCGTCCCGCAGCGATGGGGTGCGATGGGAGGGATCGTCGACCGGTGGAGGGATGCCCGAACCGACGATCGCGGCGATGCGGGCTGGGGGTGTCAGGTCGGTTCGGGCTGTTTGGTCGCGAGGCGGTCGGTCTCGGACTCGTCGCGGGGAAGCGCACCGAGGTGGATCGCCGCGTGACGGCCGCACAGCGCCCGGCCCTCGACGTCACGGGGCAACGGTGGGCGGCCGCACTCGCAACACGTGCGGCGACGAGCCCGATCGGTGGTCTGCATGGACCCATGGTCGGCCATGCCGTGTGCCATTGCGAGGCACATTCGCCCCGCGGCCACGTGACTAGTCACCGCCGGCGTCACAGGTTGCCTCCGCTGTCCACGGCGGGTGGGTTCAGGGGCAGAGGTCGCGCCAGGCGTCGAGGTTGAGGCGTTTGCGCATGGAGGAGAACCCGAGTGCGGTGGTCGTTGGGCAGAACCTCGTGGTGGCGATGTCGTATTCGACGTGGAACACGGGCTTGTCGTTGGCGATGAACACCGACAGGGTGTCGCATTCGTCCCATTGGAAGCATTCCTCGTTGACGGCGAACTCGAAGTACGGCTCGTCGCCTGCGGCCTGGTCCACGTTGTTCTTGTACCCCGCGGCGAGTCCACGTTCATGTGCGGCGTTGGCGAGGAACCGGTTGTAGGCACGCTGGTCGGCCCCGGTGAGGGGGAACCCGGTGGAGTTCGTGTAGCCGTCGATGTTGTCGAACTCGACCCCGTCGAATCCCTTTGCGGCGCACAGGTCCAGCCGTGCCTCCATGATCGGGCCGAGGACGTCGATGCGGCGGATGTCGAGCCACTTCTCACCCGGCCACCCGTTCGAGGTGCCCCGTACCGAGGCGGGGAAGTCACCAGCGTCGGGTCGCCAGTCCTCCCACGACCCTGCCGACATGTAGCAGATGGTGTTGCGGCCGGCCTGGCGCAGGGTGGTGACCACCGAGGTGGGGGTGTCGAACAGGTCGATGTTGAACACCTGGGCATCGACCGTCGTGTCGATCGTCCCCGTCAGCTGCCACTGCCACGTCAACCCCGCAGACGGCTCCCAGAACTCCCCGTCCCCCGGTCCCGTCGTCCCCGGAGGGGGAGCGCTGCCGCCTTGCAGCGAACCGAAGCTCCCCGCCACGGCGCGCATGTTCGCGTTGCCGTACGAGAAGGCGGTGTCGGCGTTGCCCTGGCTGTTCGAGAAGCGCAGGTAGAAGCGTCCCTGGGACGGCCGGAAGATGCCGACGGTGTCAGGTCCTGGCGTGGCGTTCTGGGCCCACCTTCCCGACAGGATCTGGTCACCGGGGTCACCGAAGAAGAAGTCGTTGTCCGCCACCCCGGTCGTGAGGGAGTTCCGGTAGTAGACGAAGCCGGTGGACTCGCGATGGAGGCCGACGGTGTCGCGCCCGTCGTCGTCGAAGTCCCCGGTGAACGCTCTGTCGCCCGGGTTGCCGAACAGGAAGGTGAAGTCTGCCGCGCCGAGGCCGCCGTCGTTGGCCCCCAGCTCGTTGATCACGTAGATGCGGGCCTGCGAAGGCCGGTAGAGCGACACCGTGTCACAGCCGTCACCATCGAAGTCACCTGCGAGCGGCACGTCACCGGGATCGCCGAAGAAGAACCTGACGTCCGCCGTTCCCTGCGTGTTGGCGTTGCGCAGGTAGACGTATCCATCGGACTGTCGGTAGAGGCCTGGTGTGTCGACGCCGTCGCAGTCCCAGTCACCCATGATCGGGTAGTCACCCGGATCACCGAAGTAGAAGCTGGTCGTCCCGCCGTCGGGGCCGCGCAGGTACCAGATCCCGGTGGTGCGATCTGCGACGCCGACGCTGTCGGTGGTGTCGGCCGCACGAGCCGGTGCAGGGGCAGCCATGCCCGCGGCGAGCACGAGCGTCAGCATGGCGCTGAGGGCGAGGGATCTCGGGTGGGTCATGATGGTCCTTCTCCGGATGGTGGTCACGGGCAGGGCTCCCGCCAGGCATCGAGCTGGAGGTTCTTCTTCATCGAAGAGAACCCGAGTGCCGCAGTGGTAGGGCAGAACTCGTCCGTGTCGAGCGCGTACTCGACGTGGAAGACGGCCTTCCCGGACGCGATGAACGGGTTGAGCAGGTCGCATTCGTCGTAGGACGCGCACTCCTCGTTGATGGCGAAGTCGTAGAGGTCGACGAGCTCGTCGATCTGGTCGAGGTCGTTCTTCAGGCCGATCGACAGTCCCCTGGCATGGGCAGCGTCGGCGAGGAACCGGTTGTAGGCGAGTTGGTCGTCGGCGGTGAGGGGGAACCCGGTCTCGTTGGCATATCCGTCGATGTTGTCGACCTCGACGCCATCGAAGCCCTTGTCCGCGCACATGTCGAGACGTGCCTCCATGATCGGTCCGAGGACGTCGATGCGGCGGATGTCGAGCCAGGACTCACCTTCCCACCCGTTCGACACGCCCAACACCGAGGGAGGGAAGTCACCCGCATCGGGTCGCCAGTCCTCGAAGGCCCCGACGCTGAGGTAGCAGATGACCGCGCTCCCCATGGCGTGGAGATCCGAGACGGTCGCCGTCGGTGTGTCGAATCCGTCGATGTCGAACACGTCGGCATCCACGGACGTGTCGATCTCCCCGGTCAGCTGCCACTGCCATGTCGTACCGGGTCGAGGCCGGAACCTATCGGTGAGTGTGGCGGTGATCGTGGTGGCTCCTTCATCGGGAGGGCCATCGGTGTCCACCGATGTGCCGTCGGTGCCGCATCCCGCGATGAGCGTGGCTGCCACGACTCCGATCGTCGGTATCATCAGCACAAGGGGATGAGGTGATCGTGCGGTCCCGGTCAGGGCGCCTCCCGTGCGATCCGGTCCCGTCAGGCTAACGGTGGGTGGGCATATCGCCACCGGAAGAATTTGACCACGCAGAGGTAGGATTCGACTGCTCACAGAGCGTTCACAACGCGAAATGTTCCGCTTTCGGTCGACTACGGATAGTGGCTAGAGTGCGGAGCGCGGTCATCGGGCCACGTGGGATGAACGCGGGTGAAGGGCTTCACGGGCGATGAGGGGGCGTGCGTTGTGCACGCACGAGCGGAGGGCGAGTGTTCGACGATCTGACTGGGTGTGACGACGCATACTCACGCGCGTCCACAGCCGTCGGCGCCGAGACCGCCCCGCGGGCTTCATCGCTGCCGATCGGTGGGGATTCGCCGTGACCTGGCCACGCACCCGTACCCAGCGAACCCGCGGTCGCACGGCCACGCGGCCCACGATCGGGCAGGTCCAGGACCGGCCCCTCACCCTGGTGCCCGGCTACGACCGGCGGGCCGACGACCCCGTGTCGAAGCTGTCCCGCCACCTCAACGACGCCTGTACCGCTGCGGTCACTCCTCACCAGATCGCCGCCCTTCTCGAAGCGGAGGGGCTCAACGACCGGATCGTCGCAGAGCGGTACGACCGGCCTGGTGTGTTCCCGCTCGCCGTGGAGCTGTACGAGAGGGTGCCCCTGCGGCGCACCCTGCATGATGCGATCCCGCCCCCCGACGAGGCGGCGCCGGTGCCCCAGGGCTCGACGCTCAGCCTCATCATGCGCGGCCCCTTGTACCTGGCGCCCCTCGTGTTCTTCCTCGCCGCGGGCGACGTCATCGCCGGTGCACCGTTCGTGCTGGCCGGCCTCGTGGCGCTGCTCCTCTCCTGGGCGTGGAACCAGGGCTTCGGCGCCCTCACCCATCGGCTGCTCGGGCGCGGCGACCTGCCAGGCGCCCGACTCGTCGCCCGCCGAGCGATGCTCCTCGGCATCGGTGCCGTGACGCTCACCGCCACCGCCGTGACATCCGTCGCGTACACGCCCAGCGTCGATGTCGTGGCCTTCGCGGCCGCCCAGAGCGCCTATCTCATCGGTTCGGCCGCGCTGCTGGTCTTCGGGCGTCCGGGCCTGCTCTTCGCCCTCCTCGCTCCGGGCCTCGCGGTGTCGTCGGCTGCCCTCGTGTCGGGTCGTGTCCCCTCGGCGCTGGTCTTCGCCGTCATCGTCGCGACCCCGGTCGTCGTGGCGGTCGTTGCCGTGCTCTCCATGCGCAACCGGCGGAAGAGCCAGGCGCCGACGATCGGCGCCAAGGACTGGTCGGTGGCCATGACCCAGGCGCTCCTCGGGTTCACCTGGGCGCTCGTCATCGGGCTCGCCGCCGTGGCCGCGGTCGGGTCGGGCTCGGTGATCGCCTCGGTGAGCATCGGCGCCGCGGGCATGGTGCTGACGATGGGCGTCGCCGAGTGGCAGCTCGTCGTGGTGCGACGCTGGGCGAAGGAATTGATGATCGAGTCGCGCGACCCCCGCCAGTTCGGCGCAGCGATGCGAGGCGTGCTGGTGAGGGCCATGGTCGCCTACGCGGCGGCCGTGACCGCGGCGACCGCGGTCGTGATGGCGATCGCCCGCTCGGCAGACGCGCTCACCGATGTGGGTGTGATGCTGGCGGTCGGGTTCGGGCTCCTCGGGCTCGCCTTCTTCGGTGGCCTCGTCCTGGTCGCCACGAACCATCTGTTCATCCCGTTCGGGGGCGCTTTCGTCCTGCTCGTGGCGGTGGGAGCGGCGCTCACCTCGACGTCCCTCCCTCCCGACCTGTCGGTGGCGATCTATGCAACGGGCTGTGGAGGGCTCTGCCTTGCGACCGTGGCCGCATCCCTGGTGCTCGCCACCCATCCGGTGGTGCACCGATGAAGGTGGCCATGACGACCGAGGGCACGTACCCGTATGTGCACGGCGGCGTGAGCGTGTGGTGCGACCGCCTCATCAAGCAGCTCCCCGACGTCGAGTTCGCCTTGTACGCCATCTCGCCCGGTGTGGGGAAGCGGCCCGTATGGGACCTCCCCGACAACGTGACGTCGTTCGTGCCGATCGAGCTGGCGCCTTCGAACGGGCGACGGTACGAGCGGTACCCCGAGGCGGCCAGGGCCGGGTTCCTCGACGCGTTCGATCTCTTCCTGCGGTCCGTTCTCGAGGATCCGGCGGACCCGTCCCGGGGCTTCCTCGCCTCCGTCAAGTCCCTCTACGACGCGGGACAGGACATGCCCATCGACATCGGCCTGCGGTCACCCGAGGCCTTCGAGCTCGTCCGTCGGCGGTGGATGGATCGCCGCGTGGGGGACCGGCTCGACCGGATGGGCCCGCCGAGCCTCCACGACGTGCTCGAGGTCACCTCGTCGCTCGCCCGTTTCCTCGTCCCGCTCCAGGTGCTCCCCGACGCGGACATCATCCACACCACGGCGAACGGCCTGAGCGCCCTGCCCGCCCTCGCGGCGAGGTGGACGCTCGGCACGCCCGTGCTGCTCACCGAGCACGGCGTCTACCTGCGTGAGCGGTTCATCGAGGCGCACAAGATGCGTGGACGGGACCGCGTGAAAGCCTTCCACCTGCTGTTCTTCGCCCGCCTCAACGAGGCCACGCTGAAGATCTCGGACCGGATCGCGCCGGTGAGCGACTACAACGCCCGTTGGGAGCGAGAGACCGGTGCCGACCCGGACAAGATCATCACGATCTACAACGGCGTCGATCCGTCGCTGTTCTCCCCGATCGAGACCGAACCCGACGTCCCCACCGTGTCCTGGGTCGGGCGCGTCGACCCCCTCAAGGACGTGGTCACGCTCATCCGCTCGTTCGCCGTGGTGCACGAGCACCTGCCCGAAGCCAGGTTGCGGCTCTTCGGCCCCATCCCCGAGGGCAACGCCGCCTACCACGCAGAGTGCGTGAAGGCCATCGAGGAGCACGGCCTCGGCGAGGTCGTCACGTTCGAGGGGCTCATCTCGCCTGCCTCCCTCGGCTTCGAGGCCGGGCACGTCGTGGCCCTTTCGAGCATTTCCGAGGGGTTCCCGTTCACGGTGATCGAGGCCATGATGTCGGGCCGTGCCACCGTGTCGACGGATGTCGGTGGTGTCGCCGAGGCGGTCGGCGAGGCGGGCCTGATGGTGCCCCCCAGGGACCCGAAGGCGATGGGCAGGGCGTTCCTTACCCTCCTCGAGGACGACGACCTTCGCCGTAGGTTGGGCAGGGAGGCACGCGAGCGGGCCCTCGAGTACTTCACCCTGGACCACATGGCCAATCAGTACAGGGATCTTTACGAAACGATGATCGACGACGCCGCGGCGGCGGACGTCGTCAGTGACACGCCGGTGATGGCGGGAGGATTGTGATGGCGATGACGGTAGGCAAGCGGATGGTGACCTTCTTGGTCGCACTGTCGTTGATGGCGGGTGCGGCGGTGGCGTTGGTGGCGCCGCCGAGCGTTGCCGTCGATCTCGCGGCTGCACGGATCGACATGAAGGTGCTGCTCGTCACGAACAGCCTCGGCTACGAGACGCTGACGGCGTGGGAGGTGGCGCTCGACCGCGAGGGCGTGCCCTACGACGTGTTCGACCAATCTGCCGACACGCTCGAGTACGCCGATCTCGCCAGCGGCGACCACGCGTTCTACCAGGGCGTCGTCTGTGCGACGCGCTGCACCGATAACCTCGGCTTCGGGTCGCCGTCGATGGCGGCCCTCGAGCAGTTCCTCGCCGACTTCGAGCTGCGCCTGATCCACGCCTATGCGCCACCGGATCCGATCTTCGGCCTTGCGGCGGTCCCCGACGGGCAGGTGGTCGACGGCGACACCCTCACCGTCACCACGGCGGGCGCCGACGTGTTCCCCTACCTCGACGGCACGATCGAGATCAGTGTGGGCAGCTACGGGTACTACACGACCGTCGTGGACCCGACGTCGTACAGCACGCTTCTCGAGGGCCCTGGCGGCGCTCCTGTGCTCGGTGTCCATGCCGACCCGCTCGGGTTCGACGAGATGGTGATGACCATCAACGGGAACCAGTTCCAGACCCAGTCCCAGACGCTGGGCCACGGGATGATCAACTGGCTGACGAAGGGCCTGTACCTCGGCTATGCCCGCAACTACTTCTCCGGGCACATCGACGACATCTTCCTCCCCGACGACCGGTGGGACCCGGTCACGAACTTCACGTACGAGGACGGCGGGGCGACGATCCCACTGATCCGGATGGAGCCCTCGGACGTCGACCGGCTGCTGGCGTGGCAGTCGTCCCAGGGCATCCGTCTCGAAATGGTCTTCAACGGCTTCGGCAGCGTCGAGGCCATCCAGGAGGCTGCCGACGACGGCGATCCCGACACGAACGGTGATCCGCTGACCGACCGGTTCCTCGAGGTGAAGGACCAGCTCTCGTGGATCAACCACACCTACACGCACCTCAACCTGGATCCTCCCGTGTCGCAGGCGACGATCGAGGCCGAGATCGCCGACAACATCGCCTGGGCGGCGGCCAACGGCATCACCATCGACCCGGAGGAGCTCGTCACGGGTGAGCACTCGGGCCTCGGCAACAGCATCTACGGCATCCCCGCCAACACGAATCTCCCGGCTGCGCTGACCGCCCAGGGCATCGAGTGGATCGCGGCGGACAACTCGGTGCAGCCGACCCAGTACGCCGTCGGCTCTGCACTGACGGTGCCCCGTCACCCGGCGAACGTGTACTACAACACGGCCACCGAGCTCGAGCAGCTCGACGAGTACAACTGGCTGTACGCCAGCATCAACGCGACGCCCCAGGGCACCCTCGACGGCGGCTGCGATCCCCTCAACCCACCCCCGTTGACGACGTGCTTCCCCGACATCGTGTCGTGGCCCCAGTACATCGACAACGAGGCCACGATCATGGTCCAGCACCTGATCACGAACGACCCGCGTCCGCATTACTTCCATCAGGGCAACCTGGCCGAGGACGGGGTGCTCTACACCGTGCTCGACGAGGTCCTCGCCCGCTACCGCGCCATGTACGACGTGCCGCTGGTCCAGCCGACGCAGAAGGAGGCCGGCCAGGCCCTCCAGCGCGCCGCCGCATGGAACGCCGTAAAGAACAGCGTGACCGCCTACCTCCAGAACGGTGCCGTGTACCTCACTGCACCGTCAACGGTGCAGGCCCCGATCACAGGTGTGCCCCAGATCGGCGCCACCTACTGGGACACCCAGACCTCCGGCTGGACCACCATCGGCACGACCGAGACGGTCCTCGACCTTGCACCTCCGGTGATCACGTTGGTGGGTGCGGACCCACAGATGGTGACGGCGGGGAGCGCCTACGTGGAGTTGGGTGCGACGGCGGTTGACAATGTGGATGGGGATGTATCGCCGTCGGTGGTGGCGGACGCGTCTGGGGTTGATACGTCGGTTGAGGGTTCGTATTCGGTGACGTACAACGTGTCGGATGCGGCGGGGAACGACGCGGCGGAGGTGACCCGGACGGTGCTGGTGGGCCCGGGGTCGTCGGTGGGGTTGTCGGGTGATGATGTGGTGTCGGTGGGTGATGTTGGTGGGTTGGCGGGTGATCTGACGTATGAGTTGTGGGTGAAGCCTGCGTCGTTTGGGTCGTGGCAGAACCCGTTGGCGAAGGCGTATGGGGGTGAGGGGACGATTACGCAGACGTCGACGGGCCAGTTGGTGTTCCTGCATGGCACCTCGGGGGTGAATGGTGGCCCGTATGAGGCGTTCTTTACGAAGAGTGCGTTGCCGTTGGGTGAGTGGACCCATGTGGTGGTGACTCGTTCGGGGTCGCAGGTGTCGTGGTATCTCAATGGGGTGTTGGACTATCAGCGGTCGGGTTCGTTGACGCCGGTGGAGTCGGTGTTGCCGTTGACGATCGGTGCGGGGTATACGGCGAAGTATCAGGGTGGGGTTGATGAGGTGGCGGTGTATGACCGTGCCTTGTCCCAGACCGAGATCGTTGAGCATTTCGTGGCGATTGGTGACCCTGTCGCCTATGCGGGTGCGGTGAACGGTGATCTGCCGGTGTCGTATTGGCGTCTTGATGAGGCCACGGGTGCGGTTGCAGCGGATCAGACCGGTGCGAATCCCGGCCTGTACTCAGGCACTCCTGGCTATGGGCAGCCCGGAGCGTCCACGCCGGCTCCGGTGGTGGGGTCGTCGGTGGGGTTGTCGGGTGATGATGTGGTGTCGGTGGGTGATGTTGGTGGGTTGGCGGGTGATCTGACGTATGAGTTGTGGGTGAAGCCTGCGTCGTTTGGGTCGTGGCAGAACCCGTTGGCGAAGGCGTATGGGGGTGAGGGGACGATTACGCAGACGTCGACGGGCCAGTTGGTGTTCCTGCATGGCACCTCGGGGGTGAATGGTGGCCCGTATGAGGCGTTCTTTACGAAGAGTGCGTTGCCGTTGGGTGAGTGGACCCATGTGGTGGTGACTCGTTCGGGGTCGCAGGTGTCGTGGTATCTCAATGGGGTGTTGGACTATCAGCGGTCGGGTTCGTTGACGCCGGTGGAGTCGGTGTTGCCGTTGACGATCGGTGCGGGGTATACGGCGAAGTATCAGGGTGGGGTTGATGAGGTGGCGGTGTATGACCGTGCCTTGTCCCAGACCGAGATCGTTGAGCATTTCGTGGCGATTGGTGACCCTGTCGCCTATGCGGGTGCGGTGAACGGTGATCTGCCGGTGTCGTATTGGCGTCTTGATGAGGCCACGGGTGCGGTTGCAGCGGATCAGACCGGTGCGAATCCCGGCCTGTACTCAGGCACTCCTGGCTATGGGCAGCCCGGAGCGTCCACGCCGGCTCCGGTGGTGGGGTCGTCGGTGGGGTTGTCGGGTGATGATGTGGTGTCGGTGGGTGATGTTGGTGGGTTGGCGGGTGATCTGACGTATGAGTTGTGGGTGAAGCCTGCGTCGTTTGGGTCGTGGCAGAACCCGTTGGCGAAGGCGTATGGGGGTGAGGGGACGATTACGCAGACGTCGACGGGCCAGTTGGTGTTCCTGCATGGCACCTCGGGGGTGAATGGTGGCCCGTATGAGGCGTTCTTTACGAAGAGTGCGTTGCCGTTGGGTGAGTGGACCCATGTGGTGGTGACTCGTTCGGGGTCGCAGGTGTCGTGGTATCTCAATGGGGTGTTGGACTATCAGCGGTCGGGTTCGTTGACGCCGGTGGAGTCGGTGTTGCCGTTGACGATCGGTGCGGGGTATACGGCGAAGTATCAGGGTGGGGTTGATGAGGTGGCGGTGTATGACCGTGCCTTGTCCCAGACCGAGATCGTTGAGCATTTCGTGGCGATTGGTGACCCTGTCGCCTATGCGGGTGCGGTGAACGGTGATCTGCCGGTGTCGTATTGGCGTCTTGATGAGGCCACGGGTGCGGTTGCAGCGGATCAGACCGGTGCGAATCCCGGGCCTGTACTCAGGCACTCCTGGCTATGGGCAGCCCGGAGCGTCCACGCCGGCTCCGGTGGTGGGGTCGTCGGTGGGGTTGTCGGGTGATGATGTGGTGTCGGTGGGTGATGTTGGTGGGTTGGCGGGTGATCTGACGTATGAGTTGTGGGTGAAGCCTGCGTCGTTTGGGTCGTGGCAGAACCCGTTGGCGAAGGCGTATGGGGGTGAGGGGACGATTACGCAGACGTCGACGGGCCAGTTGGTGTTCCTGCATGGCACCTCGGGGGTGAATGGTGGCCCGTATGAGGCGTTCTTTACGAAGAGTGCGTTGCCGTTGGGTGAGTGGACCCATGTGGTGGTGACTCGTTCGGGGTCGCAGGTGTCGTGGTATCTCAATGGGGTGTTGGACTATCAGCGGTCGGGTTCGTTGACGCCGGTGGAGTCGGTGTTGCCGTTGACGATCGGTGCGGGGTATACGGCGAAGTATCAGGGTGGGGTTGATGAGGTGGCGGTGTATGACCGTGCCTTGTCCCAGACCGAGATCGTTGAGCATTTCGTGGCGATTGGTGACCCTGTCGCCTATGCGGGTGCGGTGAACGGTGATCTGCCGGTGTCGTATTGGCGTCTTGATGAGGCCACGGGTGCGGTTGCAGCGGATCAGACCGGTGCGAATCCCGGCCTGTACTCAGGCACTCCTGGCTATGGGCAGCCCGGAGCGTCCACACCCTAGCGGAGCACTAGCGATGCTCGGTGCGGTAGTAGGCCCTCCGCCCCATTGACCACTCTCCGTGGCCGTCATAGGGTGGCAGTCAGCGTTTGAGAGGAGCCAGGCCCGATGATGCGCGCCACCACCGCGTCGGAGGACGCCCGCAGTCGCGCCCGACGCCTCGTCACCGCGGCCGCCGCCCTCGTCCTCTTCGCGGCGGTCGCCCCCGCCGTCGCCGCCCAGCCCGACGCGCTCGTTCCCGACGGCGCCATTTCTCCCTCGGGGCTCGGCCTCGCCGACGGTGGCTTCGTCCCCGGTCCCGGCGACCCGACGTGGATCGTCACCATGGCGCCCGGGAAGCCGGCTCGGTCGGCCGCCCAGCCATTGGCTGCCCAGGCGGGCGTGCAGGTCACCCACGTGTACGAGCACGTCCTCAACGGGTTCGCCTTCCGCGGGTCCGCCCAGGCCGCAGAGGCGCTGGAGAAGAACCCGAACGTGCTCAGTGTCGACCCTGCGCGTGGCTACGCCGCGACCGAGAGGGCGTCGGTGGGCATGTTCCGCATCGACGGCGACCTCGCGTACGAGGACGGGTACCGGGGCCGCACCGCAGACGGCACCCGGGTGCGGATCGCTGTCCTCGACACCGGCATCGACACCAACCACCCCGACCTGGTGACCCATCTCGACCTCGGCAACTCGATCAACTGCATCACGCCGGGCACCGTCCCCGAGGACGACCAGGGCCACGGCACCCACGTCGCCGGCATCGCGGCGGCGGCCGACAACGGCGCAGGCAGGGTCGGTGTCGCCTCCCAGGCCACGATCGTCGCGGCGAAGGTGCTCGACGGTTCCGGGTACGGCACCGACGCCCAGGTCATCTGCGGCCTCGACCACGTCGCCGCCCTCGCCGCGGACGGCATCCCCACCGTGGTCAACATGAGCCTCGGCGAGCCCCACGCCCTCGAGGGCCCCGAGTGCTCCTCGAGCCCATCGCATCAGGCGATCTGCAACCTCACCGACCTGGGTGTCACCGTCGTGGCCGCGGCTGGCAACAGCAGTGCGGACACCGCCACGTTCTACCCGGCCGCCTATGCCGAGACGATCGCCGTGTCCGCGTTCACCGCCCTCGACGGCACGCCGGGCTCGGCGGGCTGCGCCTTCTTCCCCGACGTGCTGAACCAGTGCGACGAGACGCTCGCCAGCTTCTCCAACTGGGGCACCGTCGTGGACGTCACCGCACCGGGCGTCAACGTCAACTCCACCGTCGTCGGTGGTGGCGAGGGCACCAACTCTGGCACGTCGATGGCCTCACCGTTCGCCGCGGGCGTCGCCGCCCTCGTCCTTGCCGCGGATCCGACCCTCACCCCCGCCCAGGTGAAGGCGATCATGCAGTCCTCAGGCGAGTGCCCCGACGGGTCCGTCGCCGGCGCACCCACGTGCGCAGGCCACGGGCAGTGGCAGGTGAGCGGGTTCTTCTCCGGCACGACACCTGATCCCGACGGCGTGCCCGAGCCGCTCATCAACGCCCGCCGTGCCATCACCGCCGCCCAGTCCGCCAACGGCCCCGACACGACCGCCCCGCTCGTGACGATCACCGCACCTGCCAACGGGGCCACGTACGAGGCGGGCGCCACCGTGAACGCCTCCTACTCGTGCTGGGATCCCGGATCCGGTGTGGCGAGCTGTGCCGGTGACGTCGCGGACGGCGCCCCGATCGACACCACCACCCCCGGCACCGGGATCACCTTCTCGGTGACCGGCACCGACAACGCCGCCAACGCCGACATCGGCCACCGTCACCTACGACGTCGTCGACACCACCCCGCCGGTGATCATCCTCCTCGGGGACGACCCGATGCTCCACGACATCGGTACCCCGTTCACCGACCCCGGCGCCGAGGTCACCGACAACGTCGACGCCACCACGACCGTCACCGGCGTCTCGACCGTCGACCCGAACACGGCAGGCACCTACACCGTCACCTACGACGCCACCGACGCCGCGGGCAACGCCGCGGACCAGGTGGTGCGGACCGTCGTCGTGGCTCCGGCTGCCCCTCCCGCCGTCGACGGCGCCATCGACTTCACCGGCCTGCCGATCACCGGGTACGGGGGTTCCCAGGACGGTGTGGGCGGAGCCGGTGTCCGTGACGGTGGCCGCACGTTCGAGCTCCACGGCAACGTGTGGAAGAAGGTGCCGCTCCCCACCTTCATCACCCCCACCACGGTCGTCGAGTTCGACTTCTTCACCCCTGTCGTCGGTGAGATGCACGGCTTCGGGTTCGACAACGACGATGCGTTCACCGACTCGATGCGCTTCGACCTCGCAGGCACGTCACCGTCGGGCATCCGGGACTTCCTCGGCGAGGACACGGCCTCGGGATGGGTGCACTACAGCATCCCGGTCGGCCAGTACTACACGGGCTCGTTCCAGTACCTGTACTTCGTCAACGACGACGACGCCTCCGCACGAGGCATGTCGCTGTACACGAACGTCGTCATCTCCGACCCCGCCGTCCCGCCGCCACCACCGCCCGTGGAGGGGGCCGTCGACTTCACCGGCCTGCCGATCACCGGGTACGGGGGCTCCCAGGACGGTGTGGGCGGCGCAGGGGTCCGTGACGGTGGCCGCACGTTCGAACTGTTCGGCAACGTGTGGAAGAAGGTGCCGCTCCCCACCGAGATCACCGCCGACACCGTGATCGAGTTCGACTTCTTCACGCCGGTCGTCGGTGAGATGCACGGCTTCGGCTTCGACAACGACAACACCTTCGACGACGCCATGCGCTTCGACCTCGCAGGCACGTCACCGTCGGGCATCCCCGACTTCCTCGGTGAGGACACCGCTGCGGGCTGGGTCCACTACTCGATCCCGATCGGCCAGTACTACACCGGAACGTTCCAGTACCTGTACTTCGTCAACGACGACGACGCATCGAAGGCTGGGCGGTCGCTCTACGCAAACGTCGTGATCACCGATGAGCCGCCAGTCCCGACGGTGCTTGGGTCGTCGGTGGGGTTCTCGGGTGATGATGTGGTGTTGGTGGGTGATGTTGGTGGGTTGGCGGGTGATGTGTCGTATGAGTTGTGGGTGAAGCCGGCGTGCGTTTGGGTCGTGGCATGAATCCGTTGGCGAAGGCGTATGGGGGTGAGGGGACGATTACGCAGGAGTCGACGGGCCGGTTGTCGTTCTTGCATGGGACGTCGGGGGTGAATGGTGGCCCGTATCAGGCGTTCTCGTACGTCGTGCGTCGTTGGCGGTGGGTGAGTGGACCCATGTGGTGGTGACGCGTGTCGGGGTCGACGGTGACGTGGTATCTCAATGGGGTGTTGGATTCGCAGTTGACGGCGTCGGTGACGCCGGTCGGAGTCGGTCGTTGCCGTTGATGATTGGTGATGGGTATGCGGCGAGGTATGAGGGTGGGATTGATGAGGTGGCGGTGTATGACCGTGCGTTGTCGCCGGCTGAGGTGGCGGAGCATTTCGCGGCGGTGGCGGGTGATCATGCGGCGTATGGGGATGTGGTGATCGGTGATTGCCCGGTGTCGTATTGGCGTCTGGATGAGGCGACGGGTCCGGTCGCGGTCGATGAGACCGGGTGCGAATCCGGGCCTCTATCAGGGCACCCCTGGCTACGGGGAGCCCGGAGCGATGCGATCGCTGCGCCGCCGGTGGTGTTGGGTCGTCGGTTGGGTTCTCGGGTGATGATGTGGTGGTGGTGGGTGATGTTGGTGGGGTTGGCGGGTGATGTGTCGTATGAGTTGTGGTTGAAGCCGGCGGCGTTTGGGTCGTCGGCATGAATCCGTTGGCGAAGGCGTATGGGGGTGAGGGGACGATTACGCAGGAGTCGAATGGGCCGGTTGTACGTTCTTTCATGGGTCGTCGGGGGTGAATGGTGGCCCGTATCAGGCGTTCTCGTACGTCGTGCGTCGTTGGCGGTGGGTGAGTGGACGCATGTGGTGGTGACGCGGTCGGGGTCGACGGTGACGTGGTATCTCAATGGGGTGCAGGATTCGCAGTTCACGGCGTCGGTGACGCCGGTCGGTGTCGTCGTTGCCGTTGATGATTGGTGATGGGTATGCGGGCGGCTATGAGGGTGGGATTGATGAGGTGGCGGTGTATGACCGTGCGTTGACGCCGGCTGAGGTGGTGGAGCATTTCGCGGCGATGGTGCGGGTGATCGATGCGGCGTATGGGGATGTGGTGTCGGGTGATGCGCCGGTGTCGTATTGGCGTCTGGATGAGGCGACGGGTCCGGTCGCGGTCGATGAGACGGGGGCGAATCCGGGCCTCTATCAGGGCACCCCTGGCTACGGGGAGCCCGGGGCGATCGTGCGGCGCCGCCGGTGGTGTTGGGGTCGTCGGTGGGGTTTTCGGGTGATGATGTGGTGTTGGTGGGTGATGTTGGTGGGTTGGCGGGTGATGTGTCGTATGAGTTGTGGTTGAAGCCGGATCGTTTCGGGTCTCGGCATGAATCCGTTGGCGAAGGCGTATGGGGGTGAGGGGACGATTACGCAGGAGACGGATGGGCCGGTTGTACGTTCTTGCATGGGTCGTCGGGGGTGAATGGTGGCCCGTATCAGGCGTTCTCGTACGTCGTGCGTCGTTGGCGGTGGGTGAGTGGACTCATGTGGTGGTGACGCGTGTCGGGGTCGACGGTGACGTGGTATCTCAATGGGGTGCAGGATTCGCAGTTCACGGCGTCGGTGACGCCGGTCGGCGTCGTCGTTGCCGTTGTTGATTGGTGATGGGTATGCGGCGAGGTATGAGGGTGGGATTGATGAGGTGGCGGTGTATGACCGTGCGTTGTCGCCGGTCGAGGTGTCGGAGCATTATCGCGGCGGTGGGTGATCAGGCGGCGTATGGGGGTCTGGTGGTCGGTGATTGCCCGGTGTCGTATTGGCGTCTGGACGAGGTGACCGGCGCCTTCTCGGTTGATGAGACGGGGTCAAACCCGGGCGTCTATCAGGGCACTCCTGGATATGGGGAGCCTGGTGCGTCGATGCCCGCTCCGGTTGTGGGGTCCTCGGTGGGGTTCTCTGGTGATGACAGTGTGTTGGTGGGCGCTCACGCTGAATCCATTCCAGAGGCTGCCCTAGTCTGACACCTATGTCGACACTCAATCGTCGGTTCATTCGGCACGTTGACGGGGTGCCGATCTGAAGAACCAACAAGCGCGTTCGCTCCAAGCCCGCCTGTATTCAGTGTATCGGTCGGGTTTCAAGGCCAGGTCGGCTACCTCAAATAGCAGCGCTCTTTGGCAAGCCCGGGTCCTTCTTCCGCACCTTGGCTGCGTCGATGCGTCAGCGAGCATTCTCGAGCTCGGCTGTGGCGATGGCCAGTTCTTGCAGATCCTCTGTGACGCTGGCTATCGCAACGCTCTCGGTGTGGACATTTCCTCCGAGCAGGTCGAGGCAGCGAATCTACGCGGAGTTCAAGCGGTGCGGCAAGACGCAATCGACTTCCTGCAAGGCCGTGCGGGTGAGTACGACGCCATCGTTGGAATCGACTTCCTCGAGCACCTCGACCGAGACGGTCTCGCCGATCTGATGCCACTTGTTAGCCAGGCCCTACGCCGAGGCGGATTGTTCATCGTTCAGACTGTGAACATCGCCGGCCTCAATGCGGCCCGTGTGGCGTACGGCGACCTCACGCATGAGACGTTCTTTACCGAGTCGTCCATCCGTCAGCTGATGAATGCGTACCACCTAGAGGTTGTCATCACCACGGAGGCAGCACCGCATCCCGTGACCCTGCGCGGCGCGATTCGTGCTGTGCTGTGGAGGATTGTGCGACTGGCTCCTATCGCCGTGTCGCTCGTGCAAACGGGCGGTGCACAGAGGGTGTGGACACAGAATCTTGTCTGCGTGGCCGTGTCGCGGGGAGCTCGTGACTCCCGTGACTTGTGACCGGTGGAGGAAGACATGCACCTGGCAGCCGTCAGCACTCATCCAATCCAGTACCTGTCTCCACTGTACCGGGTTCTCTCCCAGGACGTGGCCACCTTCAGCGTCGCCTATCTCGGGCAGCCCCAGCCGGAGGGGTACCTCGACTCTGGCTTCGGCAGGCGAATTCGGTGGGATGTTTCGCTTCGGTCTGACGCGGACGATGTCTACTTTGGAGTGCCTGATGTGCTCTCGGGACCCTCGATCCGCGATCTTTGGGTAATCTACAGGCAAGCTCTGGATTGGCTCCGCACCATTCAGCCGGATGTACTTCTGGTTCCAGGCTGGACTCCCGTCTACCTCCCAGTTGTGGTGGCAGCAGGCCAATTATCGGTTGGCCTGATATGCAGACCGGAAGCCCGTCCAGCACAGGGAGGGTTTCTGCGGCAGATGGGTCACGAGTTCGTGGTACGCCGCTTTCTGCGGCAGATGGACGCCGTAGCGGCGATCGGAACGCTAGCTCGGGACGAGCTCTTGCGACTTGGGGGTGAGATCAGCGGACATCTTCCCCAGTCCAGTACTCGATCGACGACGAATGGTGGTCGGAGCGCCGCTCCGAGGCAATAGGTGAAAGGGAGTGGGTGAGGCGAAGACTGGGAGCTGAAGCGTCGAGCAACGCTGTATCTCACGGTTGGAAAACTCCAGCCGTACAAGCGGCCTGTGGACCTGGTTCGAGTGTTTGCCGCCCTCACAGAGCGGGTCGGCAGTTCTCACTTGCTGGTCGTTGGGGATGGCCCCCTTCGTGCAGACTGTGAAGCTGCAGCTGCAGAGGCGGGTGTCTCGAATCGGATCACGTTCTGGGGCTTCGCGAATCAATCAGAGTTGCCACCCCTATACGCAGCAAGTGACGTCTTCGTCCTCGCATCGCGAGAGACTTGGGGTCTCGTGGCAAATGAGGCGATGGCATTCGACCTACCTCTCGCGCTTGTCACTCGACGCTGGTTGCAGCCGAGACTTGGTCCTCCCTGGCATCACCGGGTATCAGCTGAACATGCTTGACATTGATGAGGCAGCGAGCAGTCTGGCTCTACTCGCCGACCCTGACCGTCGCGCGTTGATGTCAGAAAGTGTCGCAAGATTGAATGCCTCATTCACACTCGACCTGTCAGCTCAGGGGGTCTTGCGGGCTGCTAATCGGGCATTTGCCCGAGGTAGCTAGCCCGACTCATGAACTGCCGATGGACCTCCTGTGCCACCATCGCCAAATAGCACCAGATGGCGGAGGAGTTCGGCCGCGATCGTCGTATCGGTGTACGCGGTGCACAAGGTTCGCAGCGGCCTCGCCGATCGCACGCGCCTCTGGCTGATTCTGGAGATAGTACTCGACTCGCTGCACCGCTTCGTTGTCATCCTGGTACCACACGATGTTCTGGTCGTTGGTGAAGACGCGATCGACGCCGGGTGTATAGCGAGTGACGAAGCACCCAGCTCGTCCCATTACGCGATATCTTCGATCGGACCAGTAGCCATCGATGTCGTGTCTCTCGCTTTCCCCCCAAACCAAGATCGACCGGGCCACCGCTTCTGCGAATTGCTCGCCATATACGGGTGGTCCGACCTGAAGGCGACTCGATCTCCAGCGGCGCACTTCGTTGCTGAAGACGCGCACCCTCGCTCGCGCAGAAATTGCCTCGAGCATCCGCTGCCGTCGTTCGGTCCATCGGCCGAAGAACGAAACGTCGAAGCACTTCGACGCGGGCGGCTGGAGTGGAGTCTCGAAGGGGTCAACACCTTGATCGAGATAAAGGCAGTTGACTCCCATCGAACGGTATCGATCGAGATTCCCCTGTTCCTTCATGAACACAACGTCAAGGGTCCTTGCCTGAGGGATCCACCAGTCCAAGCGGCACCGGGTCAGGAACGGAACACCACGAATGGCGCGCTCTCTGAAGTCCATGAGGTCGAATAGCACTTGCGCGAGCTTTGCGCCTGTTCGAGTCCTCGCCGCACTCATGTCGTCCGGCGAGATCTCTGGACGCTTTCCGAAGACGACCCAGTCAATGGGTGCGACATCGCCCAAGTCATGGAGAGGACCTCGGTCCCCTTCGAGTCTCACGACGGATACACCCATGCGCTCCAGTGCATCGCAGAACCTGGCATCGTCTGTTTTCCACTTCAGATTGTCGAAAGAGCCAACCCATGCGATTCTGAGCGACGACTCGAGCTCAAAGGCCGGCATGGAAGAGGTCACGGGAGTGGCGCTCTATATGCAAGGACGCCTCGGCCCTTCACGTCGGCGCGCCGGGCCAGAGCGAACCACCCCAACGCTGCCGTTACAAGGGCAAGCCGGATGGCTGTCGCGATAGACACTACGAGGCCATCTTCGGCCATGGCGATGTATGGCCCCACGCCAATAACCATGAGGATCGACGCTGGCCGCTGCAGCGGGTTGAAGCTTGAATCCAGGGCAGCCAATGCTGCGCCGATAGCCATGCCAACCGCGACGGTGGCAGCCCAGCCACCGTACTGATACGTCCCACCAACGAGTGTGACAGCAGCGGATGTTGGCAACCACTCTGGGTATCCAAGGAAGTCCACGGCAAAGTCGTGGCCGTCGTCAACGATTGGCTTGTTTGGCCAGAGAGATCTCGGGATCAGAAGCGCACCCACCTCGGCCGGGGCGTCGGCCAGCGACTTGTAGGCGAAGCGGCTGGGACTCAGCCTGAGGGTAACGGCCACTTCTTCGAGGTTTTCCGCACGCAGAAGCACAGATGTGATGCCCGATATGGCAGTACGAAACGGACCACTACCGCTCGCTAGCCGCTCCAGATTCGTCGTGGCGCTCTCGGTGATCGAAGCACCTCCGTACCGGATCTCCGTGCGATACTGATTGACGAACACAAATACGAAAGCCGTCACGACAAGACCGATCCCAAGCACTCGGGGATTGAGCCTACGTCTTGAGAGCGTGTTGGTCGCAGCAACTGCAAAGACGACGCTGATAACACCGATCTTCGACCCGGAGACTAGAAACATCAGCGCCGATGACAGGAAGAGCACGCTTCTACCCCTGAGGGGGCGGATAAATACGCCACCTGGTAGGGTAATATCCCAGGTTACCATATACCACCGTATGAGGGAT
The DNA here is from genome assembly GCA_963792405.1 of uncultured Acidimicrobiia bacterium. GTDB lineage: Bacteria > Actinomycetota > Acidimicrobiia > Spongiisociales > UBA5794 > SZUA-442. The sequence continues at coordinate 419,209 of CAWBVU010000005.1, read as the reverse complement.
ACAATTATATGAGTCAGTTTAGGTCGGACCTAGGGACTCACGAAGAGGAACTGGAAAACCATATCTAAATAGGCGCCCGCCCGAACCCAGGAATGCGGGTGACATCACCAGTCGCAGCAAAGACAGCAAGCCCAAGCATCGCCGAAACGGCGAGTACTCCTACCGCAGCCATTGCTTCACCTTGCCGCGCAGTACCCACTTGGCTGCTCCCCAGGCCGGCCCCTTCGGCATCGTGTATGTCGCGCATTGCGTACCGGCCGATGGGCGCCATTCCGACGGCAGCAAGCAGCAGGCCTAGACCGGTGAGGAGTCTGAAATCGCCGAGCTGGGAAGGCTCGACTGCCTCGGTGAGGACCCGCAACGCCAACATGGCGCCCACACCAGCAAACAGCCGCACGACGGCAATGGCGGACAGGCTAGGTCCATACTTCTTGGCGCGGTGCCACAGGTCCTGGATGGCTTGGCTGCTCCTACGATGAATTGCGACGACTACTTCCCCTGCTTGGATCGGCCGCTTCTCTCCGGCAGCAAACAAGCGATCGCTTCGGCGAGGCGACTTTCGTAGGCGGCGGGTGAGTACCGCTCTCGTGCCAGCAACTGTCCATTTCTGCCGAGTCGATCGGAGTACTCGGGATCACCCAGCAGGCGGACAAGCGCTTCGGCGGTCGCCTCGGCGTCCCCGAATGGCACCAGCAGGCCGGTACGACCATGTTGGATGACATCCGATGCAGCGTCGGCAACAGACCCGAGACACGGCAGACCATGCCACATGGCCTCTGCGTAGACCAGTCCGAACCCCTCCTGCCTGCTCGGCATCGCAAACACGCTGGCTGTTCGGTAGATCTCACCGAGATCCCGATCACTAACGCGACCCAAGAATCGCACCCGATCGGCTATCTCGAGATCGATAGAGAGGCTGCGTAGCGACCCCAAGCCCTCGCCTTCACCAACAATCCACAGCTGTGCACCGGGAACCCGGGAATTAACGGCCATCATCGAGCGAACGAGGGTATCGAAACCCTTGCCTGGTTGCCGAGGGTCGATTCGCCCTACTGCCAGCACGATGCCTGGTGTCTTCCGGCTCTCAACGCCGGACCACAGTTGAATCCGATCGGGAGAGATCCCGGGTGCGAGGACGATTGAGCCGCCAGATGAGCGCGCAACGTTCTCCCGGACCTTCTTGAGGGTCGTGGGCGAGACGCATAGCAGGCACGTCGCCTGCTTCAGTGGACGAATGAGCGTCTTGCGGATGGGACGGTCAACCTCGATTCCGTGCACGAAGGTTGCCACGGGGGTGCGGCACCACGGGAGAAGGCTCATCGCCCTTGCCGGACCGACCGAGTCGAAGATGATCACGTCGCTGGCGTAGGCTCGTCTTCCCAGCTCCCGCACGAATCTGGGCTTGCTTCCGTTGCAGGCATTCACGCTGGTGGGAGTTCTCGTCTTCGTGGAGTCGCCATCGAGCAGTGAGACTGCGTCGACGGAAGCCAACCGCCCCTTGGCAACAAGCTGATTGAGGGCAGAAAGAGTCGTCTCGGCAAGATTCGAAATGCCCCCGGGCAGCTGAAACCCTGCGGACGCGAATAGAACTCGGGTGCCTTCGACACCCCCGCCCTCCTTGCCACTCCAACCATTCCGACCCCGCTTGTTCATCGGTCGAGGCCACGTCCCCTCAGTTGTGACTATTCGCTGCAGAGACGCGGTCACCGACCCTCTCGCCCTGCGGAAACCCGATCCTACTTCGCCGCAGCTGTTGTCCGGTAGGCTGCTCGTGACGATTGGGTTCGTGTTCAGGCACCTACTCCGAGCGGTGGACGACTCGATCCTTCAGCGGCCCGGCGTAGACGTCGTCTTCGCGATGTGCCGAAACCCGGGACTGCCGCGCACTTCGGTTGGTAGTCCCGTGTGCGGCGGTCACAGCAGATGGGGTGAAGCTAGTGATAGGAAACCACAACCACGCGTGTGAACGGCTGTCGGAGGTCCCCGAGGCCCTCCGTGCTCACGGGGGGGCTGGAGAGCCGCTGCGCATTCTCATGAACGCTCTGTCGGTGGCTCCCGGAGGTGGTCTGGTGGTCGCAGCAGGGCTACTTGGTGGGCTGTGCAAGATCGAAGGAGTTGATGTCGTTGTGCTAGTGAAGGACGACCTTCTTCCTTCAAGCGCAAGTGAACAGTCGTGTGCGACATTTGTCAGGGTGGGATGGTTGGCGACTCGCCTATCTGCGACCGTGGTGGGAGCAAGTAAGGCTGGCAGCGATCGCACGTGAAGCCGAGTGCGATGTCATTCTCGGCATTGGAGGATTCGGTCTGGTCTGTTCTGGCGTGCCTCAAGCCGTGGTTGTCCAGAACGCTCATCACTTCGTGGTTGATCGGCGTGCGCCTTGGTCGTCAAAGCTAAAACGACGTCTTCAGCGTGCGCTGCTGTTGGGCACGTTGAAGACTGGGGCCGTCGGAGTGTGCGTGAGTGCATACGCGTGTGATCTCGTCGCTGTGCGCGAACCTCGTGTTCGCGAGCGGTTGCATCTGATTCCGAACGGTATCGATGACGTGTTCCTGCCGGACTCGTGTGCCAGCCCGAAAGAGGGAGTTGCCCGCATACTCTGGATTGGCAACAGCTCCCCCCACAAGAACCTCATCGAGCTGCTGGAGGCTCTTCCACACGTGAGATCGGCACACAAGGGGCGGGTTGAGGTGCGGCTACTGGGAGGCTTCAGCGAAGCCGAGCAAGAGGGAGTCCTGGCAAGCGTCAAAGGTGCTGGAGTTGAGGGTCTGGTCGAGTTTGGGGGTTTCGTGTGCCATTCCGATATGCCCCGAGAGTTCCATGAGTGCGACCTGCTCGTGAGCACAAGCCGTCTTGAATCCTTCGACCTAGGTGTTCACGAGGCCCGAGCCGTGCATGTACCGGTCGTGGCGTCTGACCTCCCGGTTCGTGACCGATCAGACGAGGGCCTTCATCTGTATTCGCTGGGGGATGCAGAGGCGCTTGGTCTTGCGATAGTGCGAACGCTGGCCGGGAGTCGGCGAGTCCCTTCTCCGAGTCCTCCGCCTGATTGGGTATCAGTCGCATCGGAATACGTACGCGTCCTTCGGTCCGCAGCCGCCAAGGCTGGGTGAGAAAGCACGAATGCTGAGTCGAGGGGTGCCGATTCACGGAGCTGAGGACGGCGACTTGTCTAGCCTCAGCACCTTGAGGGGAGTGCGATGAGGTCACTTGTTCTATCTGTGTCAGACGGCGCCTTGTCACTGGCCTCTGGGCTCCCAGCGAGGCCGGAGTCCACCGGCGTGGCAGTATCGGTACGATCGAGTTTGATTTCGAGTGGTACGGAGAAGGCAGCGCGGCAGCTCGCGTCTGCATCTCTGCTCACAAAGGCTAGGGCGCGTCCCGACCTCGTTCGCGCTGTGATAGACAGAGCTCGGTCTGACGGCCTTCGATCCACCGCGGAGGCCGTTCGCTCAAGGCTCGAAGAGTCGATCCCCGTTGGCTACTCGGCCAGCGGTGTTGTCACCGAGGCGGGATCAGCAGCGGAGGGCCTCCGCGAAGGTGACCGGGTTGTCACTGCTGGCTCGGGCCACTCCGAACTCCAGGTTGTCCAATCCAACATGTGTGCGCTCTTGCCAAGTTCCGTGAGCTACGAAGAGGGGTGCTTTTCTGCGATCGCTGCCGTAGGTCTTCACGGGCTCCGTCTGTGCGATCTCAGCCTGGGCAGCTCGGTGGCGGTCATCGGCCTCGGACTCATTGGCCAGCTGACACTTCGCTTGGCTGCGGCATTCGGGTACCGCACCGCAGGGACCGACATCGATCCCTGGAAGGTCCTGCGTGCGAACGACGCGGGGTTTCAGGCGTTCGATAGCGCATCAATGGCCGAATCGATCCGAGAGTGGGCAGAAGGGGGCGGCGTCGACGCTGTGGTGGTGGCAGCTGCCACACCCTCGTCGGCCCCCGTGGAGCTGGCGGCGCAGCTCGCCCGCGATCGTGGAACGATTGTCGTCGTCGGAGACGTTGGGCTTGAGCTCGATCGGCGGCTCATGTACGAGAAGGAACTGGCGGTGAGAATATCGCGCCCGTACGGAGCTGGAAGGTACGACCCCACCTATGAGAGGCTCGGAATCGACTACCCGGTTGGCTACGAACCGCCGACGATCAAGCGCAATCTTCAGACAGTCGTAAACCTCATATCCGATGGCAAGCTTCAGGTTCGTGATCTGATAACCCACAGGTTCGCGTTTGACGACGCAGTCAAAGCGTTCGAGACTTTCAAGGGCGAGGACCCGTACCTGGGCATCCTGTTGGAGTACAAGGCGGACCAGGCTTCGCAAGCGTCTGCCATCAAGCTTGGGCCTCGGAAGGCTCAGAAGGACAGCCTGGCAAGCTCACTTATCGGGGCCGGTCGCTTCGCTGATGAGGTTCTTGTTCCCGCGGCGAGCGCGGCTGGATTCTCACATTGGAGGTCGGTTGTATCAGCAAGCGGCGTCTCGTCGGTCGCACTGGGGCAGCGGTACGGATCCGCGTCCGCGGTAACCAACTTCGACGATGTTCTGCAAGACGACGAGACCAAGGTTGTCTTCATTGCGTCACGTCACGACTCACACGCTGACTATGTGACCCAAAGTCTTGGCGCGGCCAAGCATGTGTTTTGCGAGAAGCCGCTTGCCCTGTCCGAGGAGGAGCTCAGCCACGTGGCCGACGCCGGAGCCAATCGACAGCAGTGCTCATGGTCGGCTTCAATCGCAGGTGGTCTCCAGCAGTCAAGGCGGCCAGGGAATTCGTTGGCACCGGCGGCCCGATCCAGATCGTCTACCGGGTCCATGCGGGATCACTGCCGGAAGGCCATTGGCTCAAGGACCGGCGCCAGGGTGGGCGGCTGCTCGGTGAGGGGTGTCACTTCATCGATACGTGCAATGCGATCGTTGGTGAGAGCCCTCGTGGGGTGTATGCCATCGGGTCGGGTGTCGGTGAACTGCTGCTCGATGAGAACTTCACCATCACACTCGACTACCCGTCGGGCTCCCAGGCGGTGATCGTGTACACGGCAGGTGCGCCGAAGGGGTCGAGCAAGGAACGTGTCGACATTCGCCGAGGAGACAGGAGCGCAGAAATCGATGACTATCGCTCCCTCACGCTCCGCAGCCCAACGTCGGTGAAGACGACGAAGTTTAAGCCGGCGGACAAGGGCCACGCGGCCGAGTTCGTTGTGTTCAGGGAGGCGATCGAGGGGACGCGGGACGCTGCCCCGCTGGCAGAATCGGCATTCGTCACGTCGCGAACGGCGATCGCGGCGATCGAGTCGATGATGACGGGTGCGGCGATCGACCTCACTTGGTCATGACGGGTGCGGATCGGGGAAGCGGTTCGACGCTCCGGCGAGCATGGGGTGACGTGAGGGCGCTGGGCACTGGGGCGCCGCTGCGTGCGGCCTATGAGGGCTCGAAGCGGCTCGGGGGCCATGATGCGGTCTTCAGGCTTGTGGTTCCTCCTCGCAGACGTGTTCCCCCCCTTCACATGCCGCTGGGTATCCCTGCCAGCGTGCCGGACAGCATCGCACAGAGGAACCTCGCCGAAGCCGATCTGATCCTTCGCGAGGGAGCCCTGCTGTTCGGGCGGAGGATCCCGGTGGCGGAGGTTCCCGATTGGCACGCGGTGGTCGAGAGCGAAGGGCACTGGGCGACCGGACCACTGGTGGCAGATCGACATTCGTTCCGACCGGCGAGCGGGTGACGTGAAATGGGCTTGGGAGCTCGGTCGGCATCGCCACCTCGTGGTACTCGCACGGGCCGTGCACCTTGCACCGACCGATCCTCGGTACTCGGATGCGCTCGATGCCCAACTGGCTTCGTGGCTGAACGCCAATCCACCCGAGGTCGGAGTCCACTGGTACTCGAACCTCGAGATCGCGCTCCGCGCGATCGCGTGGCTTCAGGTGATCGCTCTCGCAGGTGAGGCGATCTCGTCGCCGCAGCGCGAGGAAATGGACCTTCATCTCTACCACGCCGGGCGGCACCTCATTGCGGACCTTCCCTACACCGTGAGCACCATGCGCAACAACCACCTGCTCGGTGATGCGCTCGGGCTCATCGCCCTTGGTATGGCGTTCGGCCGTGAGCGGTGGGTTCGCTCGGGGACCGCATCTTCGGAGCCCAACTGAGACGACACATGAGGGTCGACGGGTCGATGGTCGAGGACTCGGTTTCCTATCACCGATTCGTCCTTGAGATGCTCATCACGCGCCACCTCCTCGGAGCATCACCGAGCCTCGTCGATAGGCAGATGGTGTCCGCCGCCCAGTTCCTGTCCCGTCTCGGCGTCAACGCCGGATACATTCCCCAGTACGGCGACTGGGACGAGGGCAGGGTCCTGACAACGGCGGGCGATCCCACTGGGCTCGCTGGGTCCGTCGCTCTGGCGCTGGCGCTGGGAGGAACGGGGTCGCCAGAGGACAGCGGGCACGTTTCGACGAGGTCGCGTGGCATGCAGGCGTGGGGGTACCCGTAGACGCCGAGCCAGCCGAAGGCAACGGATTCGACCTCGGTGCAGGGATCGCGCGCGTCGGGCGTGCGTCGACAATCGTGTGGCTCAAGATGGGAAGCGGGCCCTCGCATGGTCACGCCGACCTGTCGTCCGTGTCTGTCGTGTACCGAGATACGGTCATCCTCGGCGACGCCGGGACCGGGACCTACAACGGGGACATCACCGTTCGCAACCACTTCCGCGGTTCGGCGAGCCACAACGTCCTGCGGGTGGCAGGCGCTGAGCAATTGGAGCCACACCGTGCCTTCCGATGGCTCACATCAGCCAATGGCGTCGTCGGAGAGCCAATCCGCTATGCGGTGGCATCGTGATGTGGGGAATCCACGATGCCTACTCATCGCCGGACTCCCCGTGTCGGGTTGTGCGGACCGTGAGCGTCTCCGACTACGGATCAGTCCAGGTTCGGGACTTGACGGAGGGCCTGTGGCCGATTCCGAAACGACGCTTCAAATCGGCCCAGACGTGAACGATCTCATTCCGGTCGGGGAGGGTATGTTCGCGCTCGAGCGAAGGGTGCGGGACCCTGAGACTCCACGGTGCATCCTGGGAGGCGCCTTCGAGGGGAGCGACCGAGCCGATGGCCGGTTGGTGGAGCGACACCTATGGCCACTGGAGGCCCGCATGGGCGATCACCTACGGCACCGATGACGGCGGCCCAAGCGGGTTCGATTGGACGCCAGATGGGATGCCCCCTCGGGACGGTCCTGCTTACAGTGTCACGTTCCGGGCACGCGGTGCGCGGCTCGAGGTGGACGTGAGCGGAGACCACCACACAGCAGAGGTCACCCTTGGCTGAACGAGTCCTCGTGCTCAACCACTTCGCCGTGCCCGATGGAGCTCCGGGGGGTACGCGCCACGTCGAGATGTTCGGCGCGCTAAGCGATCGCTGGGACGTGCGTATCATCGCCGCCGACCGCAATCTGCTCGACCGGCGGCGCACGGTCACCGATGACCCACGATTCCGATTCGTGTGGACGTCGCCATACACCTCGAACGGCGTCGCTCGGATCCTGAACTGGGTGTCGTACGCAATCGGATCGCTGGTCACGGGCCTAGCGGACCGAAGCCGAGCATCGTCTACGCCTCCTCGCCACATCTCCTTGCGGCAGCAGCCGGCTTGGCGGTTGCGCGGCTGCGGCGTGTGCCATTCGTCCTCGAGATTCCGCGACCTGTGGCCTCAGATACTGGTCGACATGGGACGACTGAGTCAGAATTCGCTGCTGTACCGGGTACTCACCGGCTCGAGAGGTACTTGTATCGGTCAGCCGATGCGATCGTCGTTCTCGCACGAGGCTCGGAGTTCGTCATCCGGAGAATTGTGGGCGAGGAGAAGCGAGTCCTGTTCATTCCGAACGGGGCAGACATCGATCGCTTCGCAGTCGTAGAGCCGGATCAGGACACGCTTCCGGTCACGTTCATGTACGCCGGGGCGCACGGTCCTGCAAATGGCCTGGATCTCCTCCTGGATGCCGCCGCGGAGCTCGAAGCGACGGGACCTCACATTCGGGTCGTGCTCGTTGGCGATGGGGTCGTGAAGGAGGCCCTTGCTCAGCGTGCAAGGCTCGAGAAGATCGGGAATGTCGAGTTCGTCCAGCCCGTCCCCAAAGCAGACATGCCCGACGTCCTCGCCGATGCCCGATCGGGGTGCATGTGCTTGCCGATGTCCCGTTGTTTCGATTCGGCGTGAGCCCGAACAAGCTGTTCGAGTACATGGCCGCAGGGCTTCCCGTGATCACGAATGCGCCCGGCGAGGTCGGAGACCTCGTCGTGAAGTCGAAGCTGGGCATCGTCGTCGAGCCCGAGCACCTCGAGTCGGCAATGCTCCGAATGGCGGAGCTCACGCCTCGGAGCGCCGGAGTCTGGGCGCCAAGGGGAGGCGATGGGTCGCCGCACACCGAGCCGGGGCGTGGCCGGAAGATCGAATGCCTGCTGGACTCCCTCGTCGGAGGAGCGTCTGAAGCGAGACGCTCGACCTGATCGTTGCCTCGGCTGTCCTGGGCGTTCTTACTCCTGTGGCCCTCGTTGTCGCTGCCTTCGTCCGGACGACGATGGGCCGACCAGTCCTCTTTCGACAAGAACGGCCAGGCCATCTCGGCAAGTCGTTCACCCTGTACAAGTTCCGCACGATGATGGCTCCGTGCTGCGACAGTCGTGGACGCCGACCGCCTCACGCCTGCGGGGCGCCTTCTGAGATCGACGAGTCTCGACGAACTCCCGGAGCTGTGGAATGTCGTCAAGGGCGACATGAGCCTCGTTGGGCCCCGTCCGCTGCTGATGGAGTACCTGCCGCTGTACTCGGAGGACCAGCGACGCCGCCATGAGGTCCGTCCCGGAATCACGGGGCTGGCCCAGGTCCTCGACCGCAACGACACCACGTGGGAACGGCGGCTGGCGCTCGACGTCTGGTACGTTGACCACCGCAGCGTGTGGCTCGATCTCAAGATCCTGTTCATGACCGTGGGCCGGGTGCTCTCCATGTCGGGCATCTCGGCGCAGGGGGAGGCGACGATGCCGAAGTTCGAGGGAACACCCGATGGCTGAGGGCCCGGTCATCGTGGGGGCAGGAGGCCATGCGAAGGTCGTTCTCGATGCCGTCGAAACGCTGGGCGTGGCCGTCTCAGGTGCCATTGATGACGACCCCGCCCTTGACGGCGCGTTCGTGCTGTCGGTACCCGTGATCGGGGACCTGGGCCTCGTCCAAACCCTGACGTGCGAGCTCATCCATGGGATCGGTGACAACGCGGTTCGGGAACGGGTGTCGTCCACCACGACGAACCGATGGCTGCAGGTGGTGCACCCATGGTCGTCGGTGTCCAGCCACGCGTCCCTGGCCGCAGGGGTCGTGGTGCTCGCAGGAGCGGTGATCCAATGTGATGCCTCGATCGGAGAGGGAGCGATCGTCAACTCCGGCGCGATCGTCGAGCACGACGTCGAGATTGGAGCCTTCTCCCACGTCGCCCCGCACGCCACGGTCACCGGCGGTGCTTCGGTCGGCCGACGGGTGCTCGTCGGTGCGGGAGCCACGGTCCTCCCGGGCGTACACGTTGGTGACGACGCGACGATCGGTGCCGGCGCGGTTGTCATCCGGAATGTCAGGGCGGGTGCGACCGTCGCAGGCAATCCAGCCGCGGAGATCGCCCCGGCGTGAGCGAGCGCCTCTACCTCTCGCCTCCGTGGCAGTCCGGGAGTGAGGCCTCTGCTGTTGCCGACGCGGTCCGGAGCAATTGGATTGCCCCGCTCGGCCCTGAGGTCGAGGCGTTCGAGAGTGAGCTCGCCACCGAGGCCGGAGTCGCCTTCGGCCTCGCCACGTCGTCGGGGACTGCGGCGATCCACCTCGCACTGACGGCACTCGGGGTGGGGAAAGGTGACGTTGTCGTGGCGCCGACCTTCACCTTCATCGGAACGGTCAACCCGATCGTGTACGCGGGTGCCGAGCCCTGGCTCGTGGACTCTGAACCGGGCTCGTGGAACCTGGATCCGGCCCTGGTCGCAGAAGCGCTCGGAGAGGCCGCGAGGCAGGGGCGGCGCGTCGGAGCCGTGATTGCCGTGGACCTGTTCGGACAGTGCGCCGACTACGACGCACTCGAAGCCGTCTGCGGCGAGTACGGGGTCTCGCTCATCGAAGACGCCGCGGAGGCACTCGGAGCCACATATCGGGACCGGCCCGCGGGGTCGTTCGGACGCGTGGGTGTGTACTCGTTCAACGGCAACAAGATCATCACCACCTCAGGAGGAGGCGCCCTCGTCTCGGACGATCGTGCCCTGATCGAACGGTGCCGCCATCTCGCGACCCAGGCACGAGAACCGGCCGTGCACTACGAGCATCGAGATATCGGATTCAACTACCGCATGTCGAACGTGCTCGCCGCGCTCGGTAGAGCCCAGATGGCGACGCTGTCCGAGCGGGTGGAGGCGAGGCGGAGGATCTTCGACCGCTACGTCGACCTCCTGGGTCGCTACGAGGGCATCGCGTTCATGCCCGAGGCTCCCCAAGGACGATCCAACCGGTGGCTCACGACGCTCACCGTCGACCCCGAGGCGTTCGGTGCGTCGAACCTGGACATCATCGAAGGCCTCGAGTCGATGAACATCGAGGGGAGGCCGGTGTGGAAGCCGATGCACCTCCAGCCCGTCTTCTCCGGGGCGAGGGTGTTCGGAGGTGCGGTGTCGGAAGCGATCTATGCCCGAGGACTGTGCCTGCCGAGCGGAACCGGCATGACCGATGACGACATCGAACGTGTCGTCGACGGTGTGCTCGCCAGCAGGTCGCCTTAGACCGCGCCCGGGGGCACGGCCTCGGGCTCCAGGTCCTGCGTCACCACGCGGAAGCGCTGGAGGCGTGGGTGGGGTCGTGGCAGCGGCTCGTCGTCTGGCGACACGAGGACCTCGTGGAGCTTCTCCCCCGGACGCAGTCCCGTGTACACGATTTTCGGCTCGGCCCCGGGCTTGAGCCTTCTCGAGAGGCGGACGGCGAGGTCGTTGATGCTGACCGGTTCGCCCATGTCGAGCACGAGGACGTCCCCGCTCTCGCCGAGGGCACCCGCCTGGAGGACGAGGAGCACCGCCTCCGCGGTCGTCATGAAGAAGCGGGTCGCGTCGGGATCGGTCACGGTGATCGGTTCGTTCCGTTCGATCTGAGCCAGGAACGTCGGGATCACCGATCCATTGGAGCCCAGCACGTTGCCGAACCGCACCGAGAGGTAGCGCCCACCGTTGGGTGGGTTCATGAGGGCCGTGAGGACCTCCGCCTCCCGCTTGGTCTCGCCCAGGACGTTGATCGGGTCGGCGGCCTTGTCGCTGCTGATGTTCACGAAGGCTTCCACTCCCGTATCCGCTGCGGCGTGGAGCACGTTGCGGGTGCCGTGAACGTTCGTCTTGTGGGCCTCATCCGGGAACCGTTCGAGGAAGGTCACGTGCTTGTGCGCCGCGGCGTGGAACACGACGTGGGGATGGGTGGTCTCGAAGACGGTCCTCAGCGCTGCCTCGTCGCGGATGTCACACAGCACCAGGTCGGGTGACTCGAGAAGGGCCCGGCCTTCGATGCTCAGTTGGAGTGCATGGAGGGCGTTCTCGTCGTGGTCCACCATGACGAGGCGGGCGGGGTCGAACCGGAGGATCGTCCGGCAGAGCTCCGAACCGATCGAGCCGCCCGCTCCGGTGACGAGGACCCGCTTACCTGCGAGATATCCCCGAACGGATTCGTCGTCGATCGTGACCTCGTCCCTGTTGAGGAAGTCGGCGAGTTCGATGTCGCGGATGTCGGCGACACGTACCTGCCCCGTCGTGAGCTCGCCGAGCGTGGGCAGGATCTTCACCGCGAGCCCCGCCTCGAGCGCAGCATCGGCGATGTCGTTGATGTCGCTCTGGGAGGCGCTTGGTATCGCAATGAGGAGCGTGGTGGCATCGAGGGTGGTCGCGCTCCGTGCGATGTCATCCCGGGTGCCCACGACGGCCACGCCGTGGACCCTCAGCCTTCGCTTCGTCGGGTCATCGTCGAGGAGACCCACGGGATCGAGGTCCGTCGTGCGGTCCCTCTGGAGGGCACGGACGATCTGGCTGCCTGCGTCACCCGCCCCGAAGACGATGACTCGGTGATCACGGGTGTGGCGCGAGCGGGAACGCACCTCCACGATGAGCCGGCCGAGGTAGCGGACGCCGAGGGCGCCGAGCATCTGATATGCCGTTGCGGCGAGGACCGCACTCACCGGCAGGAGGCTCGGGGATCCTCCGAGGAGCACCATCGCGAGAGCGGCGATGCCCGCCATGGACGATGTGGTGACGACGAGGAGTACCTCGCCGAAGGAGGCGATGGTCCGCCGCCCCTGATAGAGGCCGTCGGCGACCCCGCCAACGAGTTGTACCACGACGGCCACTGCCGCCACGGCGAAGTAGTCGCCCAACTCGATGGCGCTCGGTTCGAAGTTCAGTCGTGCCAGTGCAGCCACGTACAGGGCCACGAACCACAACGAGGAATCGACGGCGGCCGAAGCGACGTATCGCCACCGTCGTATCGCGCTGAACCATCCGGACAAGGTGTCCCCCCAAGCCGTTGCTGTGTCCCGATGATACGGGGACGCCAGACGCCATGTCGTCCATGTCGTGTGCGTCGAGCATCCGGGCTGTGGCAGGCGTGTGCGACGTCGTGGCTATGGTTCCGCACGCGGGGGAGTCATTGGGGGATGGGTGTGATCCGCAACAGCGAGGTCGGGCTTACGGTCAACGTCATCGGTTGCGGCTATGTGGGGTACCCCCTTGCGCTCCTCGCCGCTGCCGCTGGCCACGACGTCCTCGCGGTCGACATCAATCCCGAGGTCATCCGATCCATCAACGATGCTCGCCCTGTGACCGATGAGCCGGGGCTGGGCGATCTCCTCGAAGTGGCAAGATCGTCGCAGAAGCTTCGGGGTGCCGCCTCGCCCGAAGTGTCCGACGTCTTCGTGATCTGCGTACCGACTCCCGTGGCCGAGGATGGGAGGACTCCCGACCTCTCGATGGTCGCTGCGGCCGCACATTCCGTCGCTCCAAGACTTCGCTCAGGTGCAATGGTGATCGTCGAGTCCACCGTGCCGCCCGGCACCTGTCGGGCATTGGTCGCACCAATACTCGAAGAGGGCGGCCTGCGGGTTGGGGCCGACTTCTTCCTCGCCCATTGCCCGGAGCGCATCCTTCCCGGTCGAACCTTGGAGGAGCTGACTACAGGTGAGCGGGTCATCGGGGGGATCGATGCGGACTCGGCGGAAGCAGCACGGCGCTTTTACCGGACCTTCTCGAAGGGAGAGCTGATCGAGACGAACCTCGAGACGGCCGAGTTCTGCAAGCTCATGGAGAACACGTTCCGCGATGTCAACATCGCCTTGGCCAATCAGATCGCTGAGCTCGCCGACCGTCATGGCGTCGACCCGCTCGAGGCCATTCGGATCGCCAACGGTCACCCGCGCGTCAACTACCTGATCCCTGGGATCGGCGTGGGAGGTCACTGTATCCCCGTGGATCCGTGGTTCCTCGTTGGCGGGGAGGATGACGGCGCCCTCATCGTGACCGCACGGTTGGTGAATGATCGACGGCCCGGCCGTGTCGCCGAGGTACTCATGACCCTCATCGCGGGAGTCGACGGTCCTCGCGTGGTGCTCGCCGGCGCGTCGTACAAGCCGAATGTGTCCGACATACGGAATTCGCCGGCGCTAACGATCCGAGATCGGCTGCAAGAAGCTGGCGCCGACGTCGTCGTGTACGACCCCCTCGTTCCAGAGTTCGCCGGTGACCTGGCCGAGATGTCAGCGGGTGCCGATCTCATGGCGATCCTGGTTCCCCATAGCGTCGTGCTCGCCGAGATCTTTCGGATGCGTGCTGTGCTGGAAGACGTCATGAGGCAAGCCATCGTCGTCGACGTCAGCTCGGGCGTTCCCCGAGAGCTCGATCGGTAGCGCAGCGGTAGCTTCAAGATCCGCGAATGAGGTCAGGAGACGCCTATGCGGGTCCTCCTCCTACCTTTCTCAGGTCGGTAGCGAGGGGACGAGGTGTCGAGACGCAGGAAGATCCTGCTTGCAGTGGGTGCCTTCTGGCCGTGTTCGTCGCCGTTCGTGGGATACCAAGGCGTGAGGGCACTCGTGGCATGGAACTCGGTCGAGCGTGTCGACTTCGATCTTCAGGAGGCACGTCGAGACCTTCCGTCGACGACCACGCTGGCGGGAGCCACCGCCACCGTTCCCCCGACGACGTACCAATCCGTCCTCGTGGTCGGCTCCGACGAGACGTCGCCAACGACTACACAAGCAGGTGACGGCGTTCGCCGACGCCGTGCTGCTCTACCTCCTCCCCGAGGAGGGGAACGGTCACCGACGATCGTCTCGTTTCCCCGCGACTGGTCGTCGTCGACCCGTGCACCGGTCGTGAGACGAAGCTGGACCGCACCCTGGAGGGGTGCGGGCGAGGTGAACGGCGCCGAGCTGGTGGCCGTCGCGGTCGAGGACTTCTCGGGCGTACCGATCGACCACTTCGCCCTGATGAAGTTCGATGCGCTCGTCGAGATGGTCGACTCGGTCGGCGGCGTGCAGATCTGCTCGGAAACGCCCTGCGTGAGGGAGGCTACGACCTCGTGCCCGCAGGGTGCTCGCATGATCGACGGCGAGCACGCCCTCGCCTACATCCGGTCCCGGCGCACGCAGGAACTCGTCGACGGCGAGTGGCGGTTCCAGGCCGAGACCGGTGACGCCGTGCGAGTGGCCCGTCAGCAGGAGCTGATGTTCGCGCTGTTGGATCGGCTCAAGACGGTGCGGTCACCGGTGGAACTGGCCGGCCTCGCCGAGCAGCTCGACGACACGATCGTGCTGTCGGACACTCTGGGGATCGGTGACGCCGTGGCGCTGACATGGGACCTGCGCTCGGTGTCGTCGGGGTCGATCCGGACCGTGACGGTGCCGACGGAGCCGACGACTCTCCCGGATGGGTCGTTCGGCGTTCGCGCGCATCGCAACCTCTTGGCGAGGTCATCGCAGCCTGACCCTCGTCGGGTGGGCGCGCCTAGGGCTGGCCGCTTGGGTCGAGGCAGTTGGCCGTCGTTCCCTAGGTCCAGTCTTCCGAGTGACCGCCGACATGAGCCCCAAGTGGCGAAGCCGGGGCGGCGTGTATGCCCGCGGCGTCGATCCTGCACTCTTGGGTTTCGACTCCATGGGCAGGGATCCTACGTCGTCGGCGGCCCTGTATGCGCCAAGCGTCAACCATCACATGCCATGGCCCGCCAGGAACGCAGAGGCGTGCACATCTTCTGGGCGGGAGCACGCGCTGTCGAACTCGCTGAGTGCGCTTCGGTAGGCGTCCTCGTCGATGAGGCCGGGGCCGCAGGCAGCGGCATGCTCGGCGAATCGACTCCCGGTACTGCCGTGCGCTGGGAACGCAGCGCCTCCTGCATGTACTCATCGGCGAATGTCGTGAGTCGACGACCGAGAACCGAGCCCGGGAGCGTGTCCGCGAAGCCTTGGCGGACGAGCGTCTTCGACCGGCCGTCGAACGGTAGATCGAGCGGATCGATCGACAACGACGAACTGTGCGAGGTCCCGGTCGAGATACGGATGGCTGAGATCGACTCCATGACGCGCCAAAGACCATCGCTTGTCGTCTCATTGGTCCATGCGAGCCAGCGGTTCGCGCAGATCCGATGCGATGGCGTTCTGTGTTGCTGAGCGAAAGCCGAGGTGCTCGGATTCGTCCGACGCGATTCCGATGCCTGCTCGATTGCCCCGGTGAAGAGGGATTGCCCAGCATGCTCGGCTCCTGGCAGCGGCGGACCCCTCGCCCAATGGAGCGGACGCGGCGGCGGTGTGGCCTGTCGTACCGGGGCAGAGAGGGTCGGCAGCAGCCCCATCCCGGACCATCGCGCGTGCACGACGGTCGTGTCCCGGGCGAAGCGGCGGATGGTGGCCGGATCGCAGGATGTCGCCCAGGTAGCGGGCCTGATAGAGAAGGTGGTCACCTCCTGCCCCGGTCAGGCGAGGGGTGCATCGAGCTGGACGGCGATTCGAGCGGTGACGTGCTTCATGTCGCGGATGGGGTCGACGAGCGGTCCATCGACCGTCCACATGTCGGCATCGAACTGCTCGATGTCGGCGACCTCGGGGACGAAGTCGTGGTGGGGGAAGGGCTGGCTGGCGACGATGTCGTCGATCCACCCCGACTCGTCGATCGACGGGAAGTCGTACACAGCCGACACGGTGGTGAACGCCAGGGGCTCTCCGCGGGATGCGAGGATCGCCGCAGCTGCAGCGATGGACGAGGAGTCGAGACCGCCCGAGAGCTGGCTGACCGTGTGGCTGGACGGTCTCGAGCCGCCGATCGACGGCGGCGATGAGGTGCTCGCGGAAGAGGTGGGGAAGGCTCGATGGCTCATGCGCTGGCGGTTGGCGGCGTCGGGTCCCAGTAGCGCAGCGCCCGGGGCGCGTGGCCATGCGGCGATGATCGCCCGGATGCAGGGATGCGCTGAATCCCGGTCAAGAACGTGCGGCGTTTCTCCCGGAAGTCGTAGGTCGACGTACTCGGCGAGTGACAACGGGTCAGGCTCGGGGGGTCGCAGTGATGTCGCCGCCAGCTGCTTGACCTCCGAGGTGAAGCGGATGCCGGTGGCTGTCTCCTCGTAGAAGATCGGTTTGACGGCGAAGCGGTCCCTGACGGCGAGGACACTGCGTTCAGTCGTCGTCCCAGATGACGAAGGCGAAGTCTCCGTCGACGGCGTCGAGGAACCCGATGCCCCTGCGCCGGTAGGCGGCGAGCAGGAGGTGGCGGTCGTCGAGGCCGTCGGTGGCCGCACTGCCGCCTGCCGCGGCGCGGAGGCGGCCCGTGTCGAAGAGGCGGATGTCGCCGACGATCGCCAGCGGTCCGAGGGTGGCGACCTCCCATGGGCCGCCATCCACCTGGTGCGTGGTACGGCCCTCGGCGAGTACGGCATGGGGCGTGACGTGGGTGCGGGTGCCGCCCGTGGCCCGGTGCGGGACGAGGGCCATCATCGGGTCGGTGGCGTGGGGGTCGACGGGGCGGTCCCAGTCGATGACGACGGCGAAGCCCCCCATCAGCCGTGCTCCTGGTCGGGTCACGACGCCGTGGCGACGACGTGGGCGTAGGGCTGGGCGACCCGCGCCACGGTCGTGAACCCCGCGTCGGTGAGCTCGGACTCCATCTCGTCGAAGGTGAAGTAGTGGTCGAAGCTGCCGTCGACGGTGTCGCCGAGCTCGATGGGCCTGCGGTCGCCTCGGAGGCGTCCCACGGCGGTGGCGACGGACCGGGCCACGTGGAAGCGGCGGGAGTCCGGCGGCCGGGTGAGGAACGAGATCAGCATCGGGGCGCCGTCGGCACACAGGGCACGGACGGACCGCAGCATGGCGACGCGGGTCCCTCGCCAGCGGACGTGGCTGATCCCTCCCCAGCCGAAGTGGACCGCATCGAACGGGCCCTCCAGGCCCTCGGGGACGTCACTCGCCCGGCTGTGCAGCAGCGTCCCGGCGGTGCCGGTCGCCGTGAGCAGGTGGTTCCCGAAGTCGACGAGCGGAGGGGACGGGTCGAAGCCCACGACGTCGTAGCCCATGGCGGCGAGGGGGAGCATCTCCCGGGCGGCGCCCGCCGACGGGCACGAGGACACGGCCAGAGGGTGGGAACCAGGCCTCGACGGCGGCGGCCTCCCATGGGGCGAGCCCGCTGCGGACGAAGTCGTCGTTGCGCCACCTGGGGGTGGTGCGGTAGAAGGCGTCGGTGGCGGCGGCGAGGTCGGCGTCGCCCATCAGCCCGAGCCACATCCCCGCATGGGCGCCCCATGCCCCTGCGAGGAGTGCCTGGCTGGCGCGGCTCGAGGCGAGCTCCCAACGGACCAGGCGGCTGGGCGTGTCGGCTGTCTCGGTCGTGATCGGGTGCGCCATGGCCTGCACGATAGGGCGAGTCGTCACGTCGAGGTCAGGGAGGCAGGTGGCCTAGGGGTTGCAGGGCGGGAGCCAGGGCATGATGTCGCAGATGGGCGGCACCGTCTTGGGTGCGGCGGCGAGGGTCTGGATGTCACGCTTCCTGCCACTCTTGCGAGTGACATGCGACATCGTGCCCAGTTCCACCAGAACGGGCGTTCGGTAGGCCTTCATGCCCTGCATACCGTACCGACATCGGCCGATTTCCCATGGATCTTGAGGTGGGGCGACTCAGGGTGCGCCGTCGAGCCAGAGCATGACGGACCATGCGGGCCACAGATCGCCTGCCGCATCGGCGTCGTCGGCGTGGAAGCGGGCGACCTCGTCCCGATACCGGTCAGGATCGATGAACGGCGCCGCCCGGTCCGGCACGTCGGGGAACCGCTCGATCAAGGCCGGTCCGTGGGTCGCGACGACCCGGTCGATGTGCTCGTTGCCGGTCACCTTCTCCTGTCGGTCGACGACCGTGTCGGGGAGGGCACCCCGAAACGCCTCCCTGATGAGCGCCTTGTTCGCCACACCCACCGGTAGTGCCGTGGCGGGGAGGGAGGCGACGAACTCGACGATCCTGCGGTCGAGGTACGGGTGGGACACCTCGATGCCGGAGGCGGCGTACATGGCCTCGAGCCACTCGAGCACCAGGAGGCCCCGTCCGGTGTGCAGGCGTGACGCGACGTGGTGGGGCATGCCGGCATCGGGAGGCATGTGGCTGTCGTCGGCGCCCTCGGTGTCCGAGCGGCGCCACTGTCCGCGGATCGCCCTGCGGACACGGGGCGGGAGCGCCTGGCCGACCGAGGAGGCCGCCCACAGCGCCGCCGCGTACGGCGACTGGGCGCCCATCGAGGCGACGGTGCGGCCCCATGGCCACAGCCGTCCCGCCCGCAGGAGGTGGGCGAGGACCCACCGGTCATCGGCGACCTCGTCACCGCCGTTGCCGGTGAGGACGAGGTCGGCGCCCTCCTCCACCGCGATCGCCGCGGTGCGCACCGCCAGGTCCCGGATGTGGTGGGCGACGGGCATGCCGGTCGTGGCCATATCGGCGGCGTAGTCGTCGATGTCCCCGATGCCCACCGTGTGGTCGCGGTGGGCGAACGGCTGGGTCGCGACCGTTGCGGCGATCCAGGGCGACTCGTCGGTCTCCGTGCCGGGGACGATCGCCGACACCGTGACGAACCGCCCGGCGTCGAGGCGATCGGGGACGAGGTCGTGGGCGGCGGCGGTGATCGACGAGCTGTCGAGCCCCCCGGAGAGGTCGCTGACGGTGCGCTGGGACCGGCGAGGCGGTCCGCCACGGCGTCGACGACGAGGCGGCGGAACGTGGCGGGCACGTCGGTGGCGGGCCGTTCGGGGATCTCCGACGGGTCCCAGTACCGGGTCGTGGTGACACCGTCGGCGGTGGCGACGAGGTGGTGGGCGGGCATGAGGCGGCGGATCCCGTAATGGAACGAGCGGTCGTCGTAGGCGACCTCGTCGCGGAGGAACCGCTCGACCGTCACCGGGTCGGGGCCCGGCCGGGGATCGGTCGCGGCGACGAGCTGGCCGGTCCCGGAGGCGAGCCGGATGCCGCTGGGTGTCTGTTGGATCCACAGCGGCTTGGCGCCGAAGCGGTCCCTGGCGGCGAAGAGGGTGGACGTGTCGGCGTCCCAGATGGCGAAGGCGAAGTCACCGTCGACGGCGTCCATCATGGCGGCGCCGTGGGCCGCCCAGGCGTGGAGCGCCAGCATCCGGGGGTCGGCGTCGTCGATCCCTGCCAGCGAGCGGAGGGCATCGAGGTGCCACAGGCGCAGGTCACCGACCAGGGTGAGCGGGCCTGCGGTGGCGATGCGCCAGCCCTCCGTCCCGTCCCTTGGGAGCCGGGCCTCCGCCAGCAGCGCCGCACCCGCATTGGCGGTCCGGATGCCTGCACGGCCGCGGTGTCCCATCGCCTCCACCATCGAGGCGAAGGCCGAGGGGTCGGGCCGCTCCGACCAGTCGACGGCGACGGCGAGGCCGCCCATCAGCCGCCCAGCCCGCCGGTGCGGACGAGGTCGATGAGTCGCTCGGCGACGGATGCCACCTGCTCGCGGTCGTCGGGGACCACCAGGTCGACGTGGGGGACCTCGGTGACGAGGCGGTGGTAGGCGTCGAACTGGAAGCCCCACACCCGCGGCTCACCGTGCTCCCCGAAGCCGTTGGCGATGTGACGTCGCATGGCGAGTGCGGGTTCGAGGGTGGACTCGGCGAGGTCGCCGCCGTGGCGGTCGAGGAAGCACAGCGCCGCGACGGGAAGCCGATCGGTGTCCGTCGGGACGACGGGGCGGTCGTCGAACCGGATGGGGAGGAGGTCGTCGCTGATCGCCGCGGCGCCGGCCTTGACGAGTGCCCAGGCGAGCGTCGTCTTGCCGGTGCCCGACCCCGCCACGAACGCCAGCACACGGCCATCGACGGACACGGCGGACGCGTGGAGGGTGAGCCGGTCGTAGAAGGCGGCGACGGTCGGGGCCACCTGGCGCAGCTGCCAGCCCCGCATCTCGACCTCGTCGTCGAGGACCGGGAGGTGCACGACCCCGGTCTCGTGGTCGATCCACAGGTGGAGGCCCATGGGGGCCGCCAGCATCGTCGCATCGGGAGCGTCGCCCTCGAACCAGCGTGCCTCGAGCTCGAGGTCGGAGAACCCGGTGTCCCCCGTCCCGATCAGCAGCGTGTCCATGACGAAGCGGACCCCGCCGATGGTGGCCGCCGCCGTCACGTGAACACCAGGTCCGTCGGGTCGTCGTCGAACACCGCGAACCGGTCGGCGACGTCGGCCGTGTCGTTGAGGACCGCACCGTCGTACTCGACCCAGGAGTGGGCGTCGAGGGTGTCACCGGAGCGGGCGACGCCGATGCGCAGGTCGCCGTCGAGGCCGTGCTGGCGCATGGTGAACCACAGGGCCACGGACCGGTCGAGGCACGTCCCCCCGAGCCGGCCGGTCGCCGCAGTGGCGATCTCACCTGCCCACCGTGGATCGGGGCTCGGGCTGGCGCGCATGACCCTGGGAATGGCGGACAGGGCTCGGATCGTGGCGGCGAAGCCCGCGGTGCGCAGGGCGACCCTGGTCAGCAGGACACCTGCTCGTGCCACGAGGATCCTGCCGACGGTGGACGACCGCTGGGTCACTGGTCCACCACGAGGCCGGCGTCGACGAGCTGGTCGAGGAGCGCATCGAGGTCGGCCGCGGCGGTGTCCCGATCGACGTCGAACTCGGCGGTCACCGCATCGACGATGGCGTCACGGTCGCGGGTCCCGTCGAGCAGCCCCCACACCAGGGCGCCCACGTCGTTGATCCCGAAGTACCGGCCCGACGGCACGTCGAGGATGATGATCTCGCCGTCGAGTTCCCGCGCCATGGCGTGGTCGGATCGCCTCACAGGTGCGGCTCCGGTGCCGGGTCCCCGCCGTCGTCGATCATCGCCCGGTTCTCCCGCCGCTGCCGGAGGCGCCAGTCGGCGAGGGCCACGGGGTACGAGAGGTCGGAGGCGCCGCCGCGCTGGTCGATCACGGTCCGGGACGGGAACGCACGCCTGGCGTAGGCGGAGGTGAGCGCCCCGGTGCGGCCGGACGTGAGGAGCGAGAGGGCGGACTGGCGGCGCTGGCTGCGCACCACGCTGTCGGCCCCCTGCAGCAGCAGCGAGCGGGGCCACACGGCGTCGATGATCGCCTTGCGCCACCGTGCGATGGCGGTGGGGAGGGGCGACGGCATGCCGAAGGTGTCGGAGGCGAACCAGGCGGCGTAGCGGACGATGTCGGTCCAGCCGTCGTCGGCCGCCCGTCGTTCGACCTCGTCCCAGTCGGGGCCCGCCTCGATCATCAGGCGGACGTCGTTGACGTGGAGCAGCATCGCGAAGTTGTCACGGAACAGGTGCAGCAGGGCGAGGATCACCGTGTCCTCGAGGTCCAGGGTCCGCACCTTCGTCCCGTCCGGGAGGGCGACCATCGTCGTGCGGTCCCAGCGGTCCCGTTCACGGGTGGACGGCAGCACCATGTTCATCGGGTCACGGTGCAGGTCGACGTCGGCGCCGCTGGTCGGCAGCGTCACCTCGAAGACGCGGCCCTCGGCGACCATGGCGTCGATCGCCATCTTGTCGAGCGCAGACGCCCCGAGGGCGAGGGCGAGGTCGCCGAGGCGGTCGAGGGACCCGGGGTCGGCGAACACGTCCACGTCGATCGTGGGCCGAAGGTCAGGGTTCGGGTAGCACCGGGACCCCACGGCCACACCCTTCGCGATGGCGACCTCGATGCCGAGCGCACCGGCGACGTCGAGCACCTCTCCGACCGCGATCAGTGCGGCATGGTTCTCCGCGGCGGCTTCGAGGGCTCGCATGGCGAGGCGCTGCTTCACCTGCGGAGGTGAGATGTCGAAGTCGCCCCGTGTGAGGACGTCGTCGAGCAGCGCGGAGACCCCGTGCTCCTCAGCCGATCGCACCACGTCGAGGGTGATCACCGCGTCGTCCGGCACGGGTTCCCCTGCGATCAACGGCGCCAACATCGGATGGGGAGCAGCCATACGATCAGCGTAGCGGGAGCACCGCGGCCCTCTCTGCGTCGCTTCGCTCCGCGTCTGCGAGGGTGCGGCCCTCTCTGCGTCGCTTCGCGCGGTCGCCTCGGAGGCGACCCACGGCGGAGGCGACGGAACGGGCCACGTGGAAGCGGCGGGAGTCCGGCGGCCGGGTGAGGAACGAGATCAGCATCGGGGCGCCGTCGGCGCACAGGGCGCGGACCGACCGCAGCATGGCGACACGGGTCCCTCGCCAGCGGACGTGGCTGATCCCTCCCCAGCCGAAGTGGACCGCATCGAACGGCCCCTCCAGGCCCTCGGGGACGTCGCTCGCCCGGCTGTGCAGCAGCGTCCCCGCAGTGCCCGTCGCCGTGAGCACGTGGTTCCCGAAGTCGACGAGCGGAGGGGACGGGTCGAAGCCCACGACGTCGTAGCCCATCGCGGCGAGGGGGAGCATCTCCCGGGCTGCGCCCGCCGACGGGACGAGGACACGGCCAGAGGGTGGGAACCAGGCCTCGACGGCGGCGGCCTCCCATGGGGCGAGCCCGCTGCGGACGAAGTCGTCGTTGCGCCACCTGGGGGTGGTGCGGTAGAAGGCGTCGGTGGCGGCGGCGAGGTCGGCGTCGCCCATCAGCCCGAGCCACATCCCTGCGTGGGCGCCCCATGCCCCTGCGAGGAGTGCCTGGCTGGCGCGGCTCGAGGCGAGCTCCCAGCGGACCAGGCGGCTGGCGGTGTCGGACGTCTCGGTCGTGATCGGGTGCGCCATGGCCCGCACGATAGGGCGAGTCGTCACATCGGGGTCAGGGAGGCAGGTCGCCTAGGGGTTGCAGGGCGGGAGCCAGGGCATGATGTCGCAGATGGGCGGCACCGTCTTGGGTGCGGCGGCGAGGGTCTGGATGTCACGCTTCCTGCCACTCTTGCGAGTGACATGCGACATCGTGCCCAGTTCCACCAGAACGGGCGTTCGGTAGGCCTTCATGCCCTGCATACCGTACCGACATCGGCCGATTTCCCATGGATCTTGAGGTGGGGCGACTCAGGGTGCGCCGTCGAGCCAGAGCATGACGGACCATGCGGGCCACAGATCGCCTGCCGCATCGGCGTCGTCGGCGTGGAAGCGGGCGACCTCGTCCCGATACCGGTCGGGATCGATGAACGGGGCTGCCCGGTCCGGCACGTCGGGGAACCGCTCGAGGAAGGCCGGTCCCTGGGTCGCGACGACCCGGTCGATGTGCTCGTTGCCGGTCACCTTCTCGGTCCGGTCGACCACCGTGTCGGGGAGGGCACCCCGGAACGCGCCCCTGATGAGCGCCTTGTTCGCCATGCCCACCGGTATCGCCGTTGCGGGGAGGGAGGCGACGAACTCGACGATCCTGCGGTCGAGGTACGGGTGGGACACCTCGATGCCGGAGGCGGCGTACATGGCCTCGAGCCACTCGAGCACCAGGAGGCCCCGTCCGGTGTGCAGGCGTGACGCGATGTCGTGGGGCATGCCGGCACCGGGAGGCATGTGGCTGTCGTCGGCGCCCTCGGTGTCCGTGCGGCGCCACTGTCCGCGGATCGCCCGACGGACACGGGGTGGGAGCGCCTGGCCGACCGAGGAGGCCGCCCACAGCGCGCCGCGTACGGCGACTGGGCGCCCATCGAGGCGACGGTGCGGCCCCATGGCCACAGCCGTCCCGTGCGCAGGAGGTGTCTGAGGATCCACCGGTCGTCGGCGACCTCGTCACCGCCGTTGCCGGTGAGGACGAGGTCGGCGCCCTCCTCTACGGCGATCGCCGCGGTGCGTACCGCGAGGTCCCGGATGTGGTGGGCGACGGGCATGCCGGTGGTGGCCATGTCGTCGGCGTAGTCGTCGATGTCCCCGATGCCCACCGTGTGGTCGCGGTGGGCGAACGGCTGGGTCGCGACCGTCGCGGCGATCCATGGTGACTCGTCGGTCTCCGTGCCGGGGACGATCGCCGACACGGTGACGAACCGCCCGGCGTCGAGGCGATCGGGGACGAGGTCGTGGGCGGCGGCGGTGATCGATGAGCTGTCGAGCCCCCCGGAGAGGTCGCTGACGGTGCGCATGGAACCGGCGAGGCGGTCCGCCACGGCGTCGACGACGAGGCGGCGGAACGTGGCGGGCACGTCGGTGGCGGGCCGTTCGGGGATCTCCGAGGGATTCCAATACCGGGTCGTGGTGACACCGTCGGCGGTGGCGACGAGGTGGTGGGCGGGCATGAGGCGGCGGATCCCCTCGTGGAACGAGCGGTCGTCGTAGGCGACCTCGTCGCGGAGGAACCGCTCGACCGTCACCGGGTCGGGGCCCGGCCGGGGATCGGTCGCGGCGACGAGCTGGCCGGTCCCGGAGGCGAGCCGGATGCCGCCGGGTGTCTGTTGGATCCACAGCGGCTTGGCGCCGAAGCGGTCCCTGGCGGCGAAGAGGGTGGAGGTGTCGGCGTCCCAGATGGCGAAGGCGAAGTCGCCGTCGACGGCGTCCATCATGGCTGCGCCGTGGGCCGCCCAGGCGTGGAGCGCCAGCATCCGGGGGTCGGCGTCGTCGATCCCTGCCAGCGAGCGGAGGGCATCGAGGTGCCACAGGCGCAGGTCACCGACGAGGGTGAGCGGGCCTGCGGTGGCGATGCGCCAGCCCTCCGTCCCGTCCCTTGGGAGCCGGGCCTCCGCCAGCAGCGCCGCACCCGCATCTGCGGTCCGGATGCCTGCACGGCCGCGGTGTCCCATCGCCTCCACCATCGGGGCGAAGGCCGAGGGTTCGGGCCGCTCCGACCAGTCGACGGCGACGGCGAGGCCGCCCATCAGCCGCCCAGCCCGCCGGTGCGGACGAGGTCGATGAGTCGCTCGGCGACGGATGCCACCTGCTCGCGGTCGTCGGGGACCACCAGGTCGACGTGGGGGACCTCGGTGACGAGGCGGTGGTAGGCGTCGAACTGGAAGCCCCACACCCTCGGCTCGCCGTGCTCCCCGAAGCCGTTGGCGATGTGCCGTCGCATGGCGAGCGCGGGTTCGAGGGTGGACTCGGCGAGGTCGCCGCCGTGGCGGTCGAGGAAGCACAGCGCCGCGACGGGAAGCCGATCGGTGTCCGTCGGGACGACGGGGCGGTCGTCGAACCGGATGGGGAGGAGGTCGTCGCTGATCGCCGCGGCGCCGGCCTTGACGAGGGCCCAGGCGAGCGTCGTCTTGCCGGTGCCCGACCCCGCCACGAACGCCAGCACACGGCCATCGACGGACACGGCGGACGCGTGGAGGGTGAGCCGGTCGTAGAAGGCGGCGACGGTCGGGGCCACCTGGCGCAGCTGCCAGCCCCGCATCTCCACCTCGTCGTCGAGGACCGGGAGGTGCACGACGCCGGCCTCGTGGTCGATCCACAGGTGGAGGCCCATGGGGGCCGCCAGCATCGTCGCATCGGGAGCGTCGCCCTCGAACCAGCGGGCCTCGAGCTCGAGGTCGGAGAACCCGGTGTCCCCCGTCCCGATCAGGAGCGTGTCCATGACGAAGCGGACCCCGCCGATGGTGGCCGCCGCCGTCACGTGAACACCAGGTCCGTCGGGTCGTCGTCGAATACCGCGAACCGGTCGCGCGACGTCGGCGGTGTCGTTGAGGACCGCGCCGCTGGTACTCGACCCAGGCGTGGGCGTCGAGGGTGTCACCGTTCCTCGCCACGCCGATGCGCAGGTCGCCGTCGAGGCCGTGCTGGCGCATGGTGAACCACAGGGCCACGGACCGGTCGAGGCACGTCCCTCCGAGCCTGGCGGTGTCCGCCGTGGCGATCTCTCCTGCCCATCGTGGGTCGGGAGCTGTGTCGTGGCGTGCAGGACCCGTGGCAGCGCGGACAGGGCTCGGATGGTGGCGGCGAAGCCCGCGGTGCGCAGGGCGACCCGGGTCAGCAGGACACCTGCTCGTGCCACGAGGATCCTGCCGACGGTGGACGACCCCTGGGTCACGGGTCCACCACGAGGCCGGCGTCGACGAGCTGGTCGAGGAGCGCATCGAGGTCGGCCGCGGCGGTGTCCCGATCGACGTCGAACTCGGCGGTCACCGCATCGACGATGGCGTCACGGTCGTGGGTCCCGTCGAGCAGCCCCCACACCACGGCGCCCACGTCGTTGATCCCGAAGTACCGGCCCGACGGCACGTCGAGGATGATGATCTCGCCGTCGAGCTCGCGGGCCATGGCGTGGTCGGATCGCCTCACAGGGGCGGCTCCGGTGTCGGGTCCCCGCCGTCGTCGATCATCGCCCGGTTCTCCCGCCGCTGCCGGAGGCGCCAGTCGGCGAGGGCCACGGGGTACGAGAGGTCGGAGGCGCCGCCGCGCTGGTCGATCACGGTCCGGGACGGGAAGAGCCGCCTGGCGTAGGCGGAGGCGAGGGCGCTCGGTGCGGCCGGACGGTGAGGAGCGAGAGGGCGGACTGGCGGCGCTGGCTGCGCACCACGCTGTCGGCCCCCTGCAGCAGCAGTGAGCGGGGCCAGACGGCGTCGATGATCGCCTTGCGCCACCGTGCGATGGCGGTGGGGAGGGGCGACGGCATGCCGAAGGTGTCGGAGGCGAACCAGGCGGCGTAGCGGACGATGTCGGTCCAGCCGTCGTCGGCCGCCCGTCGTTCGACCTCGTCCCAGTCGGGGCCCGCCTCGATCATCAGGCGGACGTCGTTGACGTGGAGCAGCATCGCGAAGTTGTCCCGGAACAGGTGCAGCAGGGCGAGGATCACCGTGTCCTCGAGGTCCAGGGTCCGCACCTTCGTCCCGTCCGGGAGGGCGACCATCGTCGTGCGGTCCCAGCGGTCCCGTTCACGGGTCGACGGCAGCACCATGTTCATCGGGTCACGGTGCAGGTCGACGTCGGCGCCGCTGGTGGGCAGGGTCACCTCGAAGACGCGGCCTTCGGCGACCATGGCGTCGATCGCCATCTTGTCGAGCGCAGACGCCCCGAGGGCGAGGGCGAGGTCGCCGAGGCGGTCGAGGGACCCGGGGTCGGCGAACACGTCCACGTCGATCGTGGGCCGAAGGTCGGGGTTCGGGTAGCACCGGGACCCCACGGCCACACCCTTCGCGATGGCGACCTCGATGCCGAGCGCACCGGCGACGTCGAGCACCTCTCCGACCGCGATCAGTGCGGCATGGTTCTCCGCGGCGGCTTCGAGGGCTCGCATGGCGAGGCGCTGCTTCACCTGCGGAGGTGAGATGTCGAAGTCGCCCCGTGTGAGGACGTCGTCGAGCAGCGCGGAGACCCCGTGCTCCTCAGCCGATCGCACCACGTCGAGGGTGATCACCGCGTCGTCCGGCACGGGTTCCCCTGCGATCAACGGCGCCAACAGCGGATGGGGAGCAGCCATACGATCAGCGTAGCGGGAGCACCGCGGCCCTCTCTGCGTCGCTTCGCTCCGCGTCTGCGAGGGTGCGGCCCTCTCTGCGTCGCTTCGCTCCGCGTCTGCGAGGGTGCGGCCCTCTCTGCGTCGCTTCGCTCCGCGTCTCTCCCGCGGGGAGAGACAGCATTGGGCTCGCTGCGCTCGCTCATCCTTCCTCGCGGGAGGTGCCCGCACCTTGCTTCCTTCTCCCCTTTGGGGGAGATGCCCGGAGGGCAGAGGGGGGAGTGGGGTGCGGGAGGCGTCCTTCCAGAGGTCGTCGGTACTGCGGCCCTCTCTGCGTCGCTTCGCTCCGCGTCTGCGAGGGTGCGGCCCTCTCTGCGTCGCTTCGCTCCGCGTCTCTCCCGCGGGGAGAGACAGCATTGGGCTCGCTGCGCTCGCTCATCCTTGCTTCTGGGGGAGGTGCCCGTACCTCTGCTTCCCTCTCCCCTTTGGGGAGGTGCCCGGAGGGCAGAGGGGAGCCGGCCCATTGGCGTTCGTGTCACGATGCATATGCGCTGCGTAGTCGGTAGCGTGGCGTGGCCCACGGAGGACCCCTGGGCACATGCCAACTGAGGAGCGACGTATGAAGAGACTTGCGATCCTGCTCGGAGCGCTGGTGATGGCGATCACGGTCGCCGTGCCGGCAGGGGCGATCACCGACGGGGAACCGGCGGGTGACCGACACCCGGAGGTGGTGCTCATCCTCATGGAGGAAGCAGGCGAGCCCGCCTACCGTTGCTCGGGGACCCTCGTGTCACCGACCATCGTGCTGACGGCCGGACACTGCACGGGTGAACCCGGTGAGTTCAGCGGCATGCGCATCTTCACCGAGTCCGACGTGGAAAACGGCGACAACAACTACCCCTACGGCGGAGGCAAGAACAGCGTCGAGGCGAAGCGGTGGGCAACCCACCCGCTGTACACGTCGGCCGCCTTCTACCTGCACGACGTGGGGATGATCGAGTTGCAGAAGCCCGTGAAGCTGCCCAGGGGCGCCAGCTACGGGAAGCTGCCGAAGGTGGACCAGCTCGATGCGCTCGCCACGAAGCGGGGACAGGCCGACACGTACTTCACCGCCGTCGGATATGGGCTCCAGCTCATCAACCCGGTCTTCGTGGAGTCCGAGCGTGTTCGGTACATCGCCTATCCGAAGCTCGACCAGATCAACACGGGCTACGTCGGCGACTTCTCGCTCCTCCTGTCGAACAACGCCTCGACCGGCGGGACGTGCTTCGGCGATTCGGGCGGACCCAACTTCCTCGGCGATTCGCAGGTCGTCGCGGGTGTGACGTCGTTCGGGATCAACGGGAACTGTGCCGGGACCGGAGGCGTCTTCCGCCTCGACCGTCAGAACGTGCTGGACTTCATCTACGACTTCATGGGCTAGTCGGACGAACCAGCGAACGAGTGGGAGGGGAACGGTCGTCCGTTCCCCTCCTCCGCGTCACGAGCGAGGGTGGGAGGCGAGGACCTCGGTGACGCCGGGGAAGGTCATCCCGAGGAGGGCTTCGGCGCCGGGTGGAGTCGAGGCGGACGTCGAGGGGGATCGTGGTCGGAGACGTCTGCGGCACGGACGGGCTCGTAGCGGCCCAGGTCGTCGATACCCCAGTAGTCGAGCAGCGCGAGGGCGTAGGTCTCCCTGGTCATGGCCTCGGCGCCCGCGACGTTGAGGATGCCGGACGCCTCGGTGGCGGCGAGACGGACGAGGGCGTCGGCGAGGGTCTCGACCCAGACGGGGTTGCGCCACACGTCGGTGAAGAGGCGAAGCGGCTCACCTGCAGCGAGGCGACGGGCGAAGCCTGCGGTGCCGCGGTCCATCTCGTCGACCGCGTACATGAGTGAGGTGCGCACCACGAGCGCCGATGGCAGTCCATCGAGGACGGCGGCTTCTCCTTCTGCCTTCGAGCGACCGTAGATGTCGAGGGGCGTTGGCGTCGCATCGTCCGGGTAGGGGCCTGCGGTGCCGTCGTGGAGGACGTCGGTGGACACGGCCACCAGGCGTGCTCCCGCTGGCAGCGGCGGCCTCCGCGACGTGACGTGACCCGTCGACGTTCACACGCCGCATCGTCTCGTCGTCGCCCTGCCCGGGGTTGATCGCGGCGAGGTGGAGGATCACGTCGGGTGCGACGCGTTCGACGGTGCCGAGGGTGGCGTTGCGGTCGGTGACGTCGAGGACCACCTTCTCGCCGCCCGTGACGGCGGCCTCGGGACGGCTCGTGGCGGCGAGGACGCGGCCTTCGGTCAGCGCACGCGGGACGACCCGCCGCCCGAGGAACCCGGTCGCTCCGGTGATCAGGAAGGTGGGTCGTGTCATGGCTCGAGCGTAGGCGCCGTGCGCGAGCGGCCGTCGCTCGGAGGGTGTCTCCCGCGTCGCGGCTCCCCCCTCTGCCCTTCGGGCATCTCCCCCAAAGGGGAGAGGGAAGTGGAGCTGGGGCTTCTCCCCCGCAGGGAAGAGAGAGGGATGAGCGAGCGAAGCGAGCACCGATTCGTCTCTCCCCGCGGGAGAGACGCGGAGCGAAGCGACGCAGAGAGGGCTCCCTGCTTCGTCTCTCCCCGCGGGAGAGACGCGGAGCGAAGCGACGCAGAGAGGGTTCCCTGCTTCGTCTCTCCCCCGAAGGGGGAGCACGCAGAGAGGACGAAGCGCCGCATCGCGGCTCCCCCCTCTGCCCTTCGGGCATCTCCCCCAAAGGGGGAGAAGGAAGAGGGGACTGAGAGGGATGAGCGAGCGGAGCGAGCACCGATCAGAACGGGATAGGGGGAGCGAGCGGAGCGAGCACCGACTTGGAGGGGGAGAAGGAAACAGGGATGTGGCAGGCTGGGGGGATGATTCGGGGGCAGGTGTTCTCATTGGTGGCGATCGCCGGGGTGGCGGTGTGGCTCGCCGTGGACATGCGGCGCACGGCCTGAGCGCAGGGTTCGGGCGGTCTTCACCGCGCTGTTCGCCGTGTACCTGGTGCTCGTGGTGCAGGCGACGATGTTCCCCATCCCGATCGACGGGTCGGCTCCGGCGAACGCGACGAGGTTCAACCTGGTGCCGTTCCGGAACTTCCTCGACGGGCCGCCGATCAACCGGGAGCAGGCGATCCCGAACGTGTTCCTCGGCGTGCCGTTCGGGTTCCTGGCCTTCTTCGTGATCAGGCGACCCTCACCGTGGCGTGTCCTCGCATACGGGGCAGGACTGTTCCTCGCCGTCGAGTGCCTCCAGCTGCTCCTTCTCCAGGTCGTGCCCGCCGCCCCCCGCACTGCGGACATCAACGACGTGATCCTCAACGTGATCGGCGTGGTGATCGGGATCGTCCTCTTCCTCGCCTTCGCGGCGATCGTGCGCCACCGCGACGGTGCAGGCGACCTCGGCGACTCGGACCTCCACGGGTTCCTGCGCGAGGTGACCGCCGCCGATCCGGCATGACGTGCCAGCCGGTGTGGTCGGGAATCGGAGCCCTACCATCGTGGCCATGGACGACGACGCGACACCAAGGGCATCGCTGAGCGAGCAATGGACGCATCTGCGCCAGATGTTCGCCTTCGTCCGGCCGTACCGGTGGCGCCTCGTCATCGGCACGGCCGTCGGTCGTCGTCGCGGCGGGGCTCGGTCTGGTGTTCCCTGCCGTCATGGGCAGCCTCGTCGACTCCGCCCTCGGCAGCGACGCTGCCGAGGACACGTCGCAGCTCAACCTGTACGCCATCGGGCTGCTCGGCGTGTTCGCCGTCCAGGCGGTGTTCAACTACATCCGGTCGTTCAACCTGTCCGTGGTGGGCGAGGGTGTCGTCACCGACATCCGCAAAGCGCTGTTCGACCGCATCGTGCGGCTCCCGGTGCCGTTCTTCGACGGGAAGCGCACCGGCGACATCACGTCACGCCTCACCTCCGACGCGGCGGTCGTCCAGTCGGTCGTGTCGGACGCCGTCGGAACGGCCCTGTCCCAGGCGATCACCCTCGTCGGCGGTGTGGTCCTGCTCGTCCTCATCAGCCCGCTCCTGTCGTTGAGCGTGCTCACCTTCGTCCCGGTCATCATGGCCGGCGCCATCTTCTTCGGGAGGAGGCTGAGGAAGCTGTCGACTGCCTATCACGACCAGCTCGCGGTGGCCAACTCGCTCGCAGACGAGTCGATCGCGTCGGCCCGTGTGGTGAAGTGGTTCTCTGCGGAGTCGAGGCTCAGCTCTGACTACGACGCCGAGGTCGTGTCGTCGTACCGGCTCGCGTATCGGCGGGCCCGGATGCGGGCCCTCTTCGTCCCCGGGATCACGTTTGTGGCCTTCTCGACGCTCGCCGTCGTGCTGTGGGCAGGGGGGCGCCTCGTCGCGTCCGGGTCGATCAGCGCTGGTGCCCTCGTGGCCTTCCTCCTGTACACCCTCACGGTCGCGGGGGCGATCGGGTCGTTCGCGAGCCTCTACTCGGAGATCCAGGAGGCACTCGGGGCGTCCGATCGGATCTTCGAGCTGCTGCGTACCCCGCCGGAGGTGGGTGAGGGCTCGAAGGGTGGCGCCACCCGTCCCGCCGAAGGAGCGTTCCGCTTCGACGATGTGACCTTCTCCTATGCCTCGAGGGACACCACGGTGCTCCACGGTATCGACCTCGCCGTCTCCCCGGGCGAGGTCGTGGCGCTCGTCGGGCCCTCGGGTGCGGGGAAGTCGACCATCGTGCAGCTGATCCCACGGTTCTACGACGTCGACTCGGGAGTGGTCGAGGTGGACGGGTTGGATGTCCGGTCGTACGACATCGAGGACCTCCGCAGCCGTATGGCGGCCGTCCCCCAGGAGATCCAGCTGTTCTCCGGCACGATCGCGGAGAACCTCCGCATCGCCAAACCCGACGCATCGGACGAGGACCTCGTCACGGCGGCGAAGGCGGCCAACGCCGACCAGTTCATCGTCGAGTTCCCCGACGGGTACGACACGGTGGTGGGAGAGCGAGGCGTGAAGCTGTCGGGTGGCCAGCGACAGCGGGTGGCCATCGCACGGGCACTGCTCGCCGACCCTCGCATCCTCATCCTCGACGAAGCGACGAGTTCCCTCGACAACGAGTCCGAGGCGCTCGTCCAGGAGGCCCTGGCCCGGCTCATGGAGGGGCGCACCACGCTCGTGATCGCCCACCGGCTGTCCACGGTGATCGACGCCGACCGGCTGGTCGTGATCGACGACGGGAGGATCGTCGAGGAGGGCACTCACGCGAATCTGATGGCGCGCCGACGGGCTGTACGCCAGGCTGTACGCCAAGCAGCTGGCCTGAGACTACTTCTTCTCGGCGTCCTGCTGTAGGGCTTCCCGGACGGGTAGTACGTGTAGTAGCGGTCGAACTTGAAGTCGGCCCTGTTGAACACGTACCCGACGATGGGCGTGCCCGTGAGGCGGATGCGCTCCCTGGCGTCGGCGAGCTCCCGCAGCGGGGTGTCCCGCTCGACGACGAACACGACACCGTCAGCCTCGCTCGGCGATCTCGGCGGTCTCGGATGCCGACATCACCGGCGGGGCGTCGATGAGGACGATGTCACGGTTCGCCGTGACCTCCTGGAACGTCTGGCGGAACTCGTTCGAGCGGAAGTAGCCGGACACGTCGGTGCCGAGGTTGCGCCCGGAGGCCACGAAGTCGATGCTCTCCTGCGGGGTGATCGGCCAGCTGTACTGGTGCCCGACCTTGCCGTTCGGGGATCCGCTCTGTCACACCCGAGAGCCGGGTGAGGCCCTTCGCCCGCTCGTCCGCATCGATGAGCAGCGGCTTGCGGCCGTCCTTCATCGCCGCGATCGCGAGGTTCAGGGTGGTGACCGTCTTCCCGTCCCCGGGACCCGACGAGGTCACGAGGATGATGTGGCGGTCCGACTGCTCCATCATGAACGACAGCGACGACAGGGCGAAGTGGTACGCCTCGGACGCTGCGGAGTCCGGGTTCGTGATGGTCGGGGCCGGCGCCCATGCCTTGGCGGTGGCGAGAGTCCGGCACCGCGGCGAGGAGAGGGGCGTCGAGCACGGAGGCGGGGACGTCCTTCGTGTCGGCACGCTGGTCCTGCTCGGCCCTCCACCATGCGAAGGCGCCTGCGGCGAGGGCGGCGAGGACGAACGCGATGGCGGCGTTGCGGGCAGGACGGGGGGCGATCTGGTCGGCAGGGGGCTGGGGCGGCACGTACAACTGGATACCGGTGCCGTAGAGGAGGGCGTTCGTGGTGATCGACTTGATGCGGCCGTCGACGTCGATCGGAACGCCTCCTTGGTGGACTGGAGCTCCGCCTGGAGGGCGCTGTCGTCGGGGTTCTCCTCGACGAGGGCATCGAGCTCGTCGAGCCTGGCGGCGAGGGCCGCCTTGGAGGTCTCGAGATCGGTGGTGGTGTCCTCGGCGTTCTTGATGACCTCCTCGGAGATCACCTCGCCGTAGGCCTGCACCACGGCGTTGACGAGGACGATCGGCTCCTCCCGGTCGGTCGACGTCGCCGTCACCGTGAGGGCATCGATGTCGTTCTCCGACCGGACCGACACCTTCTCGGCGATCTCGTCCGCCGTGATCCCATTGCCGAGGTCCTCGGCGGCTCGGTTCATCACGTTCGGCGATTCCATCACCGCCACCTGGTTCTCGAGGTACCGCGTCGGGTTCCAGAAGATCGACAGCTCCGTCGCCGGCGTGCCGTCGGTGCGGGGGTCGGTGAGCAGCACGAGCCCGTCGGCCTGGTAGACCTTGGCCTGCTGGGTGGAGAGCAAGTAGCCGGCGACGGCGGCGAGGATCGCGGCGAACGCGATCAGGAACTTGTAGCGCCACAGCGCCGCGAAGAGGCTCGGTTGGTCGTCGATGCTGGCCTGCCCGGTGGTGGAGACCGTACTTTACGGCGCTCCCGCCGGTTCGCACATCGCTTTCGCGAGATCACATGGCGGCGTAGAGGTCCACGTGGTTGCCGTCGGGGTCCGCCACGGTCGCATACCGCTGTCCCCAGAAGGCGTCGAAGGGCTCCCGTACCGACACGAACCCCGCATCGACGACCGCGGCGTGGGCCTCGTCGACCGCTGCGGGGGATGCGCACTCCACCGCGAGGCTGATGCGGTCGTTGCCCTTCGGCGGGGAGAAATGCGGGTTGAATGCCTCCATCACCTCATGCGAGTCGAGCATGAGCCGGAAGCCGCCGAGGTCGGCGTCGTAGTGCCCGTTGTCGGGATCGAACTCGCCGAACGGCACGCCCACCAGACGGTAGAACCGCAGCGACGCCTCGACATCCGCACACACGATCCCGATCGCATTGAGCCTCATCCCGTGCCTCTCACTCGGTCGACTCATGCTACTTCTCCCCTCTTGGGGGAGATGCCCGAACCCTGTTTCCTTCTCCCCTTTGGGGGAGATGCCCGAGGGCAGAGCGGGGAGGCGTCTGTGGGAGGCGCTTCCAGTACTGCGGCCCTCTCTGCGTCGCTTCGCTCCGCGTCTCTCCCGCGGGGAGAGACGGCATGGTGCTCGCTTCGCTCGCTCATCCTTCCTTGGGGGCGAGATGCGCGAACGCGTCTTCTCCCTGCGGGGCACGCTCGCCATCGCTCTCTCTCCCCTTTGCGGGGAGAGCCCGCACCCATGCTTCCCTCTCCCCCTTTGGGGGAGATGCCCGAAGGGCAGAGGGGGGAGTGCGGTGCGGGAGGCGTCTATCTCCTTCTCCTTCTCCCCCTTTGGGGGAGATGCCCGAAGGGCAGAGGGGGGAGCTACGACGCGGGAGGCGTCTGTGGAGCGGCGCTTCCAGTACTGCGGCCCTCTCTGCGTCGCTTCGCTCCGCGTCTCTCCCGCGGGGAGAGACATCCAAGGTGCTCGCTGCGCTCACTCCTCATCCTTGGGCGGTGCTCGCTGCGCTCGCTCACTTCTCCTCGTTGGCGTGGAGGGCGTGCCAGATGGTGTCGAGGACCATGTCGAGCTCGTCGATCACCTCGTCGTCTGTGAACCGCAGGACACGCCAGCCGTTGTCCCGGAACCACTGATCGCGGCGTGCATCCCGCTCCGGATCCTCATGGGAGTCGCCGTCGACCTCGATGACCAGGCGGCGTGCGAAGCAGACGAAGTCGGGGATGAACGGGCCGACGGGATGCTGGCGACGCACCTTCACGCCGAGTCGTCTCGCTCGGAGCTCGTCCCACAAGATCCGCTCGCCGAGGGTCGGATCCGACCGCATTTCCTTCGCGAAGCTGCGCAGCTGTTCTCGATCGTGCATGGCCCACGAGTACCAAGATCACACATCCGATCCAAGACCCCTGTGCTTCCTTCTCCCCTTTGGGGGAGATGCCCGGAGGGCAGAGGGGGGAGTGCGGTGCGGGAGGCGTCCTTCGAGAGGTCTCAGAACTGCGGCCCTCTCTGCGTCGCTTCGCTCCGCGTCTCTCCCGCGGGGAGAGACAAAGCAGGAAGCCCTCTCTGCGTCGCTTCGCTCCGCGTCTGCGAGGGTGCGGCCCTCTCTGCGTCGCTGCGCTCCGCGTCTCTCCCGCGGGGAGAGACAGGCAGGGCTCGCTGTGCTCGCTCTTCCTGCCTAGGTGTCGGAGGGGATCCAGACGATGATGTTGACCGAGGCGGAGGAGGTGACGCCCCACCGGTCGACGGCGGTGGCGGTGATGATGGGCTGGGTGGCGTCCGAGCCATTGGTCGAGAACCACGCCGTGATCTCGGTGCCGGTGCCGAGTCCGCCCTCGGTGGAGGCGGACCAGCGGATCACGACGGGGTCACCGTTGGGGTCGCTCGCCGTCGCTCGAAGCGTCAGGTAGGTGCCGAAGTCCCCGAGGGCTGCGTCGTAGGCGGCTGTGTGGGAGGACAGGTTGGCGGGGGCGAGGATCTCCACGGTGGGCGGGAGGTTGTCCGCGGGGATGGTGGTCGTGGTCGTCGACGGCGAGGAGGTCGTCGTCGTCGCCCGGGTGGTGGTGGTCGTGCCGCCCGACGGGCGCGTCGTGGTGGTGGTCGTCCCGCCGGTCGTGGTCGTGGACGATTCACCGGTGGTCGTCGTGGCGCCCGCGGCTGTGGAGGTCGTCGTCAGGGTGGCGTCGGTGACGTCGTCGTCCGCCTGCTGGGTGCAGGCGGTGACGAGCATGAGCATGAGGATGAGGGCGAGCGAGCGCATCGGCGTCCTTCGATGAGGCGCGCATAGCGTAGGCCGCCTCAGCTGGTGGCGGGCCTAGGTGCCGTCGTCACAGATCCAGGGTGCGGTGTCGAGGACGCCGTCGGCGAGGTCGGTGAACAGCGCCTTGTTCTGCGCGGTGAGCGAGTAGCCGAAGGTGACACCGTCCGGTGTGTACAGGCAGCCCTTGATCAGCACGTTGGGCAGCGTGCCGGGGTTCTGGTTGTACGGGCCGTGCGTCGGGACGATCTTGTTCGGCGCCACATGTCCCGAGTTGATGAGGTCCTGGGGTGTCATGGTCGGCATCGCGCCGGTGTTGACCGTGTACACGGTGGCCGCAAAGGTGAGGACCTGGTCGATCGACAGGTCCGTGTACACGAACCCGTCCATGATGGACAGCAGGTTGGGGATCTGGGACATCCCGAGCGGCTGGATCGTCGCCAGCGCCGCCTTGATCATCTGACCCTGGTTGAGGGTGCGGTCCGACCCGCCGTGGGGGGAGTTCTGGCGCTCACGGGCCCAGGCGATCGCCTCGGTGCCATTGAGGAAGGTGTCGCCCACCGCCGGCACGCCACCGAGGGGCTCGTACGGCACGAGGAAGGGGAAGCCGCCGTAGGCGTCGACCAGGTCCGAGAACCCCGGAGGGGCGCCAGGGTTGAAGCTGCCCATGCCGATGAGGAAGTAGCCCTCCACCGGGAGGCCCGTCTCCATCCGGAGCGAGGTGACGGTGTTCGACGGGCCGCCGTCGACCGTGGTCTTGGCGACACGCGTGTAGCCGAACGGGGTGGTGATGTACGTCGAGCGCGGGAAGCCCGAGACGGCGCCCGCCCCCGCCACCGGGTTCACCGTGTAGAGGTGCAGCGAATCGGCGTTGGTGCGGGTCACGTCGGTCGGCCATGTGGAGCCGGACTGCTGCCAGTCGGTGCCGATCATCGCCACGTGGCGGGCGTTCCCGCCGTAGTACAGGGTGCGGCCCAGCCCGAACGGATTCGCTCCCGACGATGCGCCACTCCCAGCCGTTGTCCGTGACCGCCAGCAACGTGTCGCCGTTCACGGTGGCCACCGCCACGCCCTTGCCGTACGCCGTGGAGGTGGTGGCCGAACCGGAGGCGATCTTCACCTTCGGATAGTCGCGGAGGCCGAGCAGGTTGGTGCGCAGCCCCTCGGGGATGTGCGGGGCCGCCTGCTGGTCCTGGTAGAAGGACTCGATGGCGTACTTGAGCTCGGTCGGGGCGCCCGAGACGCTCACCGACACGCCGCTGTCGAGCGGCCCGAAGAACCCCGCCACGGGGATGTAGGGCGATTCGCCCCACTGGTAGAACTCGTCGGCATTGCCCTGCGTGTTGGAGAACCGCATGTACACGGTGCGGTTCGACGGCCGGTACACGGCGGGGAAGTCCTCGCCCGCACCGGTCCAATCGCCTGCGATGAGGCGGTCGCCGGGGTCGCCGAAGTAGAACTGGTAGTCGGCCACGCCCTGGGTGTTCGTGTTGCGGAAGTACATGAAGCCCGTCGACTCACGGTGCAGGCCGACCGTGGTGATGCCGTTGCCGTTGAAGTCGCCGGTGAACGGCTTGTCACCGGGGTTCCCGAAGATGTACGAGTACTCGGCCTCACCGAGGCCGGTGTCGTTCGACCCGAGCGTGTTGATCACATAGATCCGCTGCTCGGACGGCCGGTACAGGGAGAGGGTGTCGCAGCCGTCGCCGTTGAAGTCGCCAGACAGCGGGAAGTCGCCCGGATTGCCGAAGTAGAACTTGATCTCACCCGGGCCCTGCGTGTTCGAGTTGCGCAGGTACACGTACCCGTCGGACTGGCGGTAGAGGCCGGGCGTGTCGGTGCCGTTGCAGTCCCAGTCGCCCGTGAACGGGTAGTCGCCTGGATTGCCGTAGAAGAACGAGGCGGGGTCGCCGTCGCGGGTGCGGAGGTGCCAGACGCCCTGCTCGGTGTCGACCAGGCCCACACCGTGGGCACCCGCGGGCACGGACGCCGCGAGGACCGGCTTGGGGATGAAGGGTTGGAGCGATGCAGCGACGTTGGCGAGGTCGACGGGGGCGGTGGCCTCCGCTCTCCCCCCGACGGTCCACCCGGGCGAGTAGAGCACCGCGGCGGTGAGGATCATCGAGAAGACGGCGAGGGTGAGCAGGTCGGAGAGCCGTGGTCGTCGGATGCGTGGTGGTCGCATGTCCCCTGTTCCTGGTCGTCAGGCGAGTATATGGAGGCGCACCCGAACCGGGGTTCTCGCACGCCCTCCCGGTTTCTTCGGCCGGCGACCGGGCCCACTGAAGCGGTCCGGGGAACCTTTCGGGGAAGGTGTACGTCTCAGTGACGTACCCTTTCCCGGCACCTTCCGGAGACGATTCGTGACGCGCCGCGTACTCACCATCGCCATCACCGCCCTGATCATGGGGCTCGCCAGCCCTGCCGTTGCTGCCGTGCGCCTGCCTGCCGAGATCCTTCCCGACGGGCAGACCCGTCCCGTGGTGGTGTCCGCCGAGCTTCGTCTCCCCCCAGCGCCACAACGACCTCCTCGAGGCCGACCTCGTCATCGACGCCGACACGGACCTCGGCATCCGCCGCTACGAGTACCGATGGAACGGGAGCACGCCGGTGTCGACCTCCGTCGTGAACCCCACGGTGTCGTTCGCCCGGACCCTCCCCGAGACGGCGGCCACCCTCGAGGTGCGCGCCGTGGACCGCCACGGCTGGGAGTCGAAGTGGGTCACCGCGTGGGAGGGTGTCACCCCGGGCGTGCCGAACGTGATCGTCGCGGGCGACTCGGTCGCCTCCGGCTACTCCCGCCAGTGGTTCACCCAGGACTCCGTCTGCCGCGACGACGACTACTCGTACGGTTCGACCGTGCAGCGGGCCGTCGCCTCACAGCTCCCCGCCGCGTGGACGCCCAGGTACGTGAACATCGCCTTCCCGGGCGCAGGGGTCGGTGACGTCCTCGACGGCGGGTCCGACTCGTGTTCGGCCGGCCACCCGAGCCAGGTGGACGACATCGCCCGCCTCGCCGACCCGTCGACGTGGAACGTCGTGGTGATGACGGCGGGCATCAACTCGACGAACTGGGTCGATGTCATCACCGGCCTCACCAGGGACACGCTGTTCTCATTCACGGACTCGGGCGACAAGAAGGTGTGCCAGCGAGCCGTGAACGAGGAGTGGAACCTGGACGAGCGCAAGGGATTCATCACGGACGCCACCAGCCGGATCGTCGACGAGGTCACCTCGAGGACCAACGCCGACATCTACTGGACGAGCTACTACCAGCTCGCCGGCACACGGTTCGCACCGCTGTGGTCACCCGTCGGCGGCGAGTGCGAGGACGAGATGAACCTCGCCCTCGGCCAGCTCCACGAGGCGATCCGTGCGGGCCTGAGCGACGACGTCGTCTGGGTCGACCTCGGTGGTCAGCCGATCAGCACCCAGAAGTGGGCGGGCTGGCCCCACCCCAACCCCGAGGGCCACGTCGCGATCGGCACGACCATCGCCTCCACCATCACCGGCTGACCGCTCCCCACAGCACCGCTTCGTCTGCGAGGGAGCGGCCCTCTCTGCGTCGCTTCGCTCCGCGTCTCTCCCGCGGGGAGAGACGAAGCAATGGTGCTCGCTGGCGCTCGCTCCGCTTTGCTCCCTCCCCGGGGGAGATGCCCGCGCTCGCTCCTCTCCCCCTTTGGGGGAGATGCCCGAAGGGCAGAGGGGGGAGTGCGGTGCGGGAGGCGTCCTTCGGTACTGCGGCCCTCTCTGCGTCGCTTCGCTCCGCGTCTCTCCCGCGGGGAGAGACATCCAAGGTGCTCGCTGCGCTCGCTCCTCATCCTTGGGCGGCCCTCTCTGCGTCGCTTCGCTCCGCGTCTCTCCCGCGGGGAGAGACATCCCAAGGTGCTCGCTGCGCTCGCTCCTCATCGTTGGGCGGCCCTCTCTGCGTCGCTTCGCTCCGCGTCTCTCCCGCGGGGAGAGACATCCAAGGTGCTCGCTGCGCTCGCTCCTCTCTTCGCTTCTCCCCTTTGGGGGAGATGCCCGAAGGGCAGAGGGGGGAGTGCGGTGCGGGAGGCCTCCTTCGGTACTGCGGGTTCAGGCGGTGCGTTCCCAGATGCCGCGGACGTAGTTGGCCTGGCCGGCGTGCTGGAGGGAGTCGTCGATGACGCTGACGAGCCGCACACCCACGGTCACGGGTGGGTCCCATCGTTCATCGATGATCCTGTCGAGGTCGTCGGGCGTCGCCGTCTCGAGGTACTCGCGGCTGCGGCCGGCCACGGCGCGGTGGTAGGCGAGCAGGTCGGCGGGGCCATCGAACCGCACGGCGGCGACCTGGTCGGAGGTGTGGCCGTATCCGGTGTCGTGGATGTCTGGCGACAGCCCGAGCCGCTCCGCCCACCCATCGGCGACGTAGGCCTGGTCGCGGCCGGCGATCTCGGAGACGTGGTCGTCCTGCACCCTGGTGAGGTGCCACACGAGCCATCCGATCGAGTTCGCGTCCGGATCGGGCCGGAAGGCGAGGGCGTCCCCGTCGAGGCCGGTGACGGCCCGTTCCACGTCCTCCTCGATACGGCCGAAGGCGTCGAGATACACAGCGCTGATGTCCATGGCATCAGCGTACCGGGAGTCTCCGGGCTGGTCGGTGACTAGTCACCTCATGCCGACCGAGGATGTGTCTGGCAGCCGGAGGCTGATTGGCCGATGATCCGCGCATGACCTCGGACGAACCCGTCTTCAAGAAGTCCTGCCATGTGTGCCATCGTCCCGCGTTGACCCTCGACGACGATGATCGTCCCGTGTGCAACCAGCACGCGGACGCGTTCATCGCGTCGCAGTCGACCTATGGCACGGTGCGGACCGACGACCTCGACGACGAGTCCTGAGGGCGGGGGCTACATCGGGTTCTCGGCCAAGCCGAGGATGTTGCCCTCCGAGTCCTTGAACCACGCCATGCGCCTCCCGGCGTCGTCGGTCATCACACCGTCGACGGTGCGGAGGTCCTCGCCGAAGTCGTAGTCCTCGAACGCGACGCCCGCGGCGCGCAACGCCGCCGCTGCCGCGTCGAAGTCCCGGACGACGACACCTGCAGCGGTCGCCTTGTTGGTGCCGGCGAACTGGGACTCGTAGACCATGAACGCGCTGTCGCCCGACATGTACATGAGTGATCCGTCGGTGTCCTCCATGGCGGGTGTCACACCGAGCACCCTTTCGTACCACGCACGTGCGCGGCCGATGTCGGACGCGGGCAGTGACGGCATCATCTGGAAATCCATTCGTGCCT
The DNA here is from genome assembly GCA_963792405.1 of uncultured Acidimicrobiia bacterium. GTDB lineage: Bacteria > Actinomycetota > Acidimicrobiia > Spongiisociales > UBA5794 > SZUA-442. The sequence continues at coordinate 377,070 of CAWBVU010000005.1, read as the reverse complement.
CCCTTCCCCCGTGACGCTAGGCCGCCGATCGGGAGCCGACTGGAGTCCTTTTCGCGGGCGCGTGTCGCACCTGTGTGACACCATGGCGCCATGGACATACCGGGGATCCTGCATGCGGATCTCGACGCGTTCTACGCCGCGGTGGCGGTGCTCGAGGATCCGTCGCTTGCCGGCAAGCCCGTTGCCGTCGGCACGGGCGTGGTGCTGTCGTGCACCTACGAGGCGAGGGCCTTCGGTGTGCGCGGCGGCATGCGGATGGTGGACGCCAGGGCCCTGTGCCCGCAGCTCATCCTCGTGGACGGCACGTTCGGCGCCTACACGGCCTACTCGCGGACGGTGTTCTCCATCTTCGAGTCGTTCACGCCCGCCATCGAGGGCATCTCCATCGACGAGGCGTTCCTCGACGTCACGGGCTCGGTCCACCTCTTCGGGTCGCCGCGGGAGATCGCAGAGGCGATCCGGGAGAGGGTGCGCACCGAGACGGGACTCGCCGTGTCGGTGGGGGCCTCGACCCGCAAGTTCCTGTCGAAGATCGCCTCGCAGGTGGCGAAGCCGGACGGGCTGATCGTCGTCGAGCCGGGCGAGGAGCTGGCGTTCCTCCATCCCCTGAACGTGTCGCTGCTGTGGGGGGTGGGGCCGGTGACGGAGCGCAAGCTCCGCAGCTACGGGCTCGAGACGATCGGGGACATCGCCGACACGCCGCTCGATGCGCTCACGGCCATGCTCGGCCCCGGGGCGGCAGGGCATCTCCACGCCCTCGCGAACAACCAGGATCCCAGACCCGTGACGCGGGAGCGGCGGGCGAAGTCCGTCGGTGCCCAGAGCGCGATCCGCTCCAAGATCCGCACGATGGACGAGCTGGTGCCCGTCCTCCAACGTCTCACCGACCGTGTCGCCGAGCGGCTTCGGGCGAAGAACCGCACGGCGCGCACCGTGACCGTGCGCGTGCGGTTCGGCGACCTGTCGGCGGTGACCCGGTCGGCGACCATGCCCACACCGACGGCCGCGACCGGGGCGATCATGGACATCGCCACGAAGCTGCTGCAGAAGGTCGTCGACGAGTACCCGAGGCACGAGACGTCCCTCGTCGGGATCTCCACCTCGGGCCTCGCCGTGGGGGAGCCGATGCAGCTCGCCATGGGAGTCGACGACACCACCTCGACGGGTGGCACCCCGAAGGAGATCGAGTACCGCGCCCTCGACGCCTCGGTGGACGAGCTGCGCCGCAAGTACGGGCGGCTCGTCGTCACCCACGGCAGCGACCTCCTCTCCGGACGCACCGAGTTCGGTGAGGGCCTGTCGGGCATCATGACCCGCGACGAGGACCGCGTCCCCGAGTACGAGGAGGACGGCCCCGTCTACGAATGGGACCCCGACCTCGAGAGCTGATCGGGCGGAGCACCGGGTGTCCGGAACGCACGGCGCACCCGTGTCGGTAGCCTCGCCTGATGCGCCCGATCTACTGGCTCGCCATGGTTGCCGCCGCACTCGGATGGGCGTCGGGCGGCATCGCGACGCGTGGCAGCCTTCGACCAGGGTGTGGGCGAGTGGACCATCATCGGGGTGCGCATCGTGCTGGCCGCCCTGATGGTGATGGTCGTCCTCATCGTCCAGCGCACACCGTTGCCGTCGAGGACCGTCCTCGGGTACGGGCTGGTGCAGGCGGTCTTCAACATGACCATCCCGTACGTGCTGTTCACCTTCGCCTACGCCGAGGCATCGGCGGGCTTCGTCGGCCTCATCGCAGCACTCATCCCCCTCGCAACGGCGGTGTTCGCCAACTTCATGCTTCCCGACGAGCCCCTGACGGCGACGAAGGTCGTCGCGCTGTTCATCGCATTCTCCGGCGTCGCGTTCCTCCTACTGTCCGGGGACTCGGGCCTCAGCGAGGGCGGACGGCCTCTCGTCGCAGGGGTCCTCGGCCTCGTCTCGGTGGTGTCGATCGGGTTCGCGAATGCCTTCGGCAAGCGTCACGCTGGTGAGTACGAGCCGGTCATGATCACCGGCCTCCAGTTCGCCATCGCCGCGATCTGGCTCGTCGTCGCCATGCTCGTGACGGAAGGGCTGCCGACGGATGTCTCCGCCGCGGGTTGGTGGCTGATGATCGAGATGGCCGTGTTCGCCACCTTCATGCCGTTCCTGCTCTCGTACTGGCTGCTCACGAAGGTGTCGGCGACGAACGTGTCGCTCATCGGCTACATGGTCCCGTTCATGGTGCTCAGCGGTGGGCTCCTCCTCCTCGACGAGGAACTCCAACCGGGCATCATCATCGGTGGGGTCCTCGTGCTGATCGGGCTCTACCTCTCCGACCGGGCCGCCAGGCGTGCCCACGAGGAAGTCGCCCCCGAAGTCGCCGAAACCTGGCCGGTCGCCTGATCCCTGCTGCGCGGCGATCTCTGCGTCGCTTCGCTCCGCGTGTGTGAGGGTGCGGCCCTCTCTGCGTCGCTTCGCTCCGCGTCCTCTCTCCCGCGGGGAGAGACAGTATTGGGCTCGCTGCGCTCGCTCCACTCTTCCTTCTCCCCCTTTGGGGGAGATGCCCGGAGGGCAGAGGGGGGAGTGCGGTGCGGGAGGCGTCTGTCAGTACTGCGGCCCTCTCTGCGTCGCTGCGCTCCGCGTCTCTCCCGCGGGGAGAGACAGCATGGAGGCCTCGCTGCGCTCGCTCCACTCTTCCTTCTCCCCCTTGGGGGAGATGCCCGGAGGGCAGAGGGGGGAGTGCGGTGCGGGAGGCGTCTGTCAGTACTGCGGCCCTCTCTGCGTCGCTGCGCTCCGCGTCTCTCCCGCGGGGAGAGACGAAGCAGGAAGGCCCTCTCTGCGTCGCTGTCGTCTCCGCGTGGGCGGGGACTGGCCGCGGAGCGCTAGGGAGAGACGGAGCATTGTGTGGGCATAGAATCGCCGGCGTGGCTGCCGAGTCGAAGCGTCTCATCATCCTCGCCCTCGCTGCGAACGTCTGCATCGCGATCACCAAGTTCATCGCCGCCGGGATCTCGGGTAGTGCGGCGATGCTGGCGGAGGCGTTCCACTCGGTCGCCGACAGCGGGAACCAGCTGTTCCTCCTCCGCGGCGAGGCCGTGTCCCGCTATGCGGCCACCGTCACGCACCCGTTCGGGCGGGGCAAGTCGATGTACTTCTGGTCGTTCATGGTGGCGGTCGTGCTGTTCGTCGGCGGCGCCGTCCTGTCCATCTACAACGGGTGGCAGCGCCTCTCGCACCCGGACGAGGGCCACAGCAGCGGCTTCGTGTTCTCCCTCGTCGTCCTCGGGATCTCGGCGGCCTTCGAGATCGGTGTGGCCCTGATCCCCGCCATCCGCCAGCTCAACAAGATCCGCGGCACCAAGGGCGCATGGCGGACGATCCGCGAGTCGAAGGACTCGGCGCTCGTCATCGTCATCTTCGAGGACACCGCTGCAGCCGTCGGCCTCGCCATCGCCGCGGCCGGCATCGTCCTCGCCGAGGTCACGGAGAACGTGTTCTGGGACGGCCTCGCGTCGATCCTCATCGGCATCCTGCTCGGTGCCGTCGCCCTGGTCCTCGCGTATGAGATGAGGTCGTTGCTCGTGGGGGAGTCCGCCAGTCTGAAGGACCGCTCGGCGATCCGCCTGGCGATCCTCTCCGTCGGGGCGGTGAACCACGTCGACCGCCTGCTGACGATGCAGCTCGCCTCGCACGAGATCCTGGTGACGGCGGACGTGGCGTTCGACGAGGGTGTCGACGAGGTCGGCGCGATCCGACAGGTCGAGGAGTCGATCCAGGCTGCCTGCCCTGAGGCGTCGCAGGTGTTCATCGAGGCCGTGCGATGATCGGCGCCGCATCCGCCCCCGCCTCGTCGGGCAACCTCGGGCCCGGGTTCGACATCCTCGCCCTCGCGCTCGCGCTGCGCTGCACGGTCACCGCAGAGCCCTCCGAGACGATGACGGTGTCAGAGAACGGCTCCACCAGGCGACTCGACGATGGCGACATGATCGCGAGGGCCGTGATGATGGCCGTCGGACGGCCGATGCACCTGACGATCGACAACCAGATCCCGAGGGCCAGGGGGCTCGGCTCGTCGTCAGCCGTCACCGCTGCAGCTGCCGGCGCCGCCATGAAGGTGACCGGGGACGATGGCGGCCGACCGAAGGTGTTCACGATCGTCGACGAGTTGGAGGGCCACGCCGACAACGCGGCCGCCGCGGTGTTCGGCGGGCTCGTGGTCGCCACCTCCGACGGCATCCAGCGGCTCCAGCTCCACGACACCCTGCACCCCGTGGTCGGCATCCCCAACGCCCACCTCAAGACGTCCGAGGCACGGGCGGCCCTGCCCACGGAGGTGCCCCGCGACGTCGTCGTGCGGTCGCTCGGCAGGCTCGCCTTCGTGCTCCAGGGCCTCCAGGACGGCAATCCGGAGGTGCTGTCGCAGGCGGCGGGGGACGAGCTCCACGAGGCCCCGAGGCGCCACCTGTCGCCCGTCACCCACGAGTTGATGGTGGCGGCGCATCACGCAGGCGCATTGCACGTCTGCTGGTCCGGTGCGGGCCCGACCGCCCTCGCTTTCGTGACGGCGGAGAACCGGGGAAGGGTGATCGGCGCGATGGCGGGCGTGCTGGGAGCCGACGGCGAGGTGCTCGCCCTCGATGTCGACACCGAGGGCCTCATCTGAGCCCTACGCCAGCATGCCGGGGTCGAGGCGGGTCAGGGCGTCCTGGATCTGATCGGCGACGCGACGGTAGACGTCGGAGGGACGGCCGTAGGGGTCGTCGATGGCGCGGGGATGGTCCAGCAGCTGGATCGACTGCCTCGGAAGGTCGGGGAATGCCGTTCGGGCAGCGATCAGGTGCTCGATCTCCATCCCGAACACCAGGTCGGGCTGCGGCACCGCCGTGAGGAGCCTCGCCCGATGGTCGGACAGGTCGAGGCCCCGTTCGGCGGCGACCTCCTGCATGGGCGTCGTGGCATGGTCCTGATCGATCGCCATCGTGCCGGCACTGGCGAAGACGAGATCCTCGTCGGGGAACCCCGCCCTTGCGGCCGCCTCGGCGAAGGGGGACCGGCAGATGTTGCCGGAGCAGACGAAGAGGATCGTGCGGGTCAGGCGAGCAGGCTCCTGAGCATCCACGCCGTCTTCTCGTGCACCTCGAGCCTGCGCGTCGCGAGGTCGACGGTGACGGCATCTCCTGCCTCCTCGCCGACCTTGAGCGTCTGGCGTGCCGATCGAGCGGTCGCCTCGTGGCCGTCGACGAGGTTCGCCACCATCGTCATCGCCTCGGGCACGCCGTCGTCACCCTTGACGGTGGCGAGCCCGTTGAACTGCCCGAAGGACGCAGGGGCGGGGGCGCCGAGCGACCGGATCCTCTCCGCGATCTCGTCCGCGGCGAGGGCGAGCTCCTGGTATTCCTCCTCGAACATCAGGTGGAGCGTGCGGAACATCGGCCCCGTCACGTTCCAGTGGTATCCCTGCGTCTTGAGGTAGAGCGAGTAGGTGTTGGCGAGCAGCACGTCGAGCTCACCCGTGATGGCCTTGCGGTCGGCCTCGTCGATTCCGATGTCCATGATTCCTCCTCGGTGGTCTACGAGTCGGCGCGGTACTTCGCGGCCGACTCGACGAAGGCGTGGAACAGGTCGTGTGACTCGCCATGGTCTGCCATCCCGAGGAACTCGGGGTGCCACTGCACGGCGATGAGTGGCCACGAGGTGTCCTCGTGCTCGATGGCCTCGATCGTGCCGTCGGGTGCCGCCCCGACGACGCGGAGGCCTTCGCCGAGCTCCTCGACGGCCTGATGGTGGATCGAGTTGATCTGGTGGAGGCCCTCCCCGATGATCGATGCGATGCGGCACCCCGGGTCGATGAGCGCCTCGGAGTGGGGCTCATACGCCCCCTCACCCGTGATGTCGTGGCCGTGGGCCCCCTTGTGCGAGGGGAGGTCCTGGACGAGGGTGCCGCCGAGGGCGACGTTCACGACCTGGAGGCCCCGGCAGATCGCCATCGTCGGGATCCGCCGATCGCGGGCCCTGCGGACCATCTCGAGTTCGAAGGCGTCCCTCTCGTCGTCGACGCCGTTGACCGCCTCGTGCGGCGTGGCGTCGTACCGCTCGGGGTTGATGTCGCCGCCGCCGGGGATCAGGAGCCCGTCGATCATGTCGAGCAGTTGGGGCATCGCCTCCGGCGCCATCGGGATGAGGGTGATGGGGATGCCGCCCGCCCGCTTGACGGACTCGGTGTAGGTCTGATCGGCGCGATAGGTCCGAACCGTGGTGCCGGCGGACGCGACGACGTGCGGACGGCCGGTGATGCCGATGATGGGGCGCATACAGCCAGTGTAGGGAAGGGTTGCCCGGTGCGCCGACGAACGTCAGCAGCCGGATTCGCCTATCCTTCCGCGGTCAGTGCGGCCCACGAAGGAGTTCCGCACGGAACATCCGGTCTCGACACAGGGGTTCACACTGCATGGGTTCGCTGATCAAGAAGCGCCGCAAGAAGATGAGCAAGCACAAATACCGCAAGCGCATCAAGGCCAACAGGCACAAGCGGAAGAAGAAGTAGTCCTCGGAGCGCCCCCTACTGGGGGCGCTCCCACGTGACGGCGTCCCCGGGTCACCCCGCTCCCGAACGAGCGTGGGCACCGCGTCTCACCGGCACCGCCCGTGACCGCGCCGAGGACGAGGAGAGCACCGTGATCCAGATCCGCCCATATGCAGAGGACGACGCAGCCGGCGTCGCCGTGCTCGTCGACCAGCTCGGGTACGAGGCGATGCCGTGGGACGTGACGCGGCGGGTCGCCGGCGTCGTATCGTCGCCTTCCAGCGTCTTCCTCGTGGCCGATGACGACGGCGCCGTCGTCGGCTGGGTCCACGTCCTTGGCATGGACCAGGTGCAGCAGGAGCCGTTCGCGGAGATCGTCGGGCTGGTCGTCTCCGACGGGTACCGCACCGGTGGCGTGGGTGGGAGGCTGCTCGAGGAGGCGGAGTCGTGGGCGGGTGCCCGCGGCTACGCGACGGTCAGGCTGCGCTCGAACGTGGTCCGCGCCGACGCCCACAGGTTCTATCGCAGGCGCGGGTACATGGTGGAGAAGGAGCAGGTCGTCTTCGCGAAGGACCTGTGAGTTCGCGCGGCCTGCGATCAGAGCAGGGTGACGGCCGCGCCGAAGATCCCAACGCTCACGAGCAGGATCAGGAGCTGGAGGATCCCCCGCACGGCGGGGGGCGTGCGCCTGGCCGTGAACTGGTGGACGAGCGCCAGGACGATGGCGATGCCGATCAGCGCGCCCTTCAGTTCGAACTCCCGCCACGGCAGGCCGAAGTCGGTGTACATCCAGATGCCCGTGACGAGCGCGATGCCCAGCGCCGTCCACGACACGACCCCGAACCTCCTCGCCACGGCGCGCAGGACCTCACGGTCGTCGGTTTGGGAGCGGATCGCCCCGACGGTGAAGGCAAGCACGATGAGGCCCCCCGTCCAGACGGAGGCCGCGACGAGATGGATCCACTTGAGGATCTCGTACCTGGTCACGACGAGCCGTCGCCCTCCAGGAACCTGACGATCTCGTCGACGAGCGCATCGGTGCGCTCCGGGTCGAGGCGCTGGATATGGGGATCGTCGATCGGCTCGGAACGGCTTGTCCCGAGGAGGGGCCCGAGGAGCGGTTCGTCGTAGGACTCCATCTCCTCGAGGTACTCCTCCAGGTCTGCACCGGAGTTCTCGAGCGCCTCATCGACCTTCTGCGAGTACTCGGCGTCGACGGCGATGAGCTCAGCGGTGTCGATGTGGAGGTTCGTGATGTCGGCGATGCGCTCGACGATCGCCAGGACCGCCTTGGGGAAGGGGTTGCCCGCGAGGTAGGGGGGTGTCGGCGCCCACATCGAGATGGACCGGATCCCTGCCTCCTTGCATGCACCCTGGACGACCCCGACGATGCCGGTCGGGCCGTGGTACGAGGCTGTCTCGAGCCCGCTGCGGATGACGCTGACCTCATCGGAGCCGACACCCGACAGCACGACGGGGTCCCTGTGCCCCACCGCCCCGACGTAGGCGCCTGCGAGGACGACCTCCTCGACGCCGACCTCGACGAGGACCTCGACGACGCTGCGTGCGAAGGTCTTCCAGAGGAAGTTCGGCTCCTGCCCCGTCACGACCACGACATCGCGGTCGTCGCGGGGCCGCGACACGGCGGTGAAGGTGATCCCCGGCCACTGCACCGAGCGTGCGACACCGTCGCGGATGTCGATGGTCGGGCGCTGCTGCTGGAAGTCGTAGAACGGATCCGGCTCGATCTCGGCGAAGGCCTCGGAGTCCGGGTGTGCGTCGAGGATGAACTCGGCGGCCGTGGAGGCGACATCGCATGCGTCGTTCCATCCACCGAACGCGACGATGCCGATGGGATTGCGCAGGTGCGGGAACCGGCTCCGCCTGATCACGTCCATGACGGGAGGGTAATCACACCTCGGCTTTGATACGCGGGTACGTCGCCGCGTTTTCGCGCATCGGTGTCGGTGCGTCCCGGCATCAGGCGCCATGCCGACGTCGTCGTGCCCGGTGACGAGGGCGGAACAAGCTGGAAGGTCGACGGGTTGACGTGTGCGAAGGGTGCTCCTTCGGCGACGTCATGGGGAGGCGACGGGGGGCAGGCCGACGACGCAGTGGGAGTCAGACGGTACTTCGTGCGGATTTCGCGCCTTTGGCGCGGATATCGCGGGTTCAGGGACTAGTTCTCACGAATTCATCGAAATACGCATTGCAGTCTGATGACTACCGCATAGACTGGCTTGTGAGGTTGGATTCCTCTCCAGGGCTTGGAGGGGGTGCTTAGGGGGCATGGTGGCGGACGTCGAAAGAAACGTCGATGCACTTCGTGGCGTCGACGGCGAATCGCAGTACACAGGACCGCGGGTGGTTCCGCTGGTCCATGGGGCCGGGTTCTACGAGCGGTTCGTCAAGCCGGGACTCGACCGCCTCGGGGGTGTCGTGCTCACGGTCGTCACCCTTCCGATCGTCGCCGTCGTCGTTCCCCTGATCTGGTTGTCCATCGGACGGCCCGCGATCTTCCGCCAGGTGCGCCTCGGTCGATTCGGCGAGGAGTTCGAGGTCTACAAGTTCCGCACGATGCGCCAGGACCGCCGCGCCGCCATGCAGGCGATCGATCACCCGGACCGACGCTTCAACCACAAGTCCGCGGATGATCCCCGGCACACCGACATCGGCCGGTTCCTCCGCAAGTGGAGCCTCGACGAGATCCCACAGTTCTGGAACGTGGCATTGGGCGACATGAGCCTGGTGGGCCCGCGGCCCGAGTTGCCGCAGGTCGTTGCTCGCTACGAGGAGTGGCAGCACCGTCGGCACGAGGTCAAGCCCGGTCTCACGGGCCTCTGGCAGATCTCCGCACGTGGACACGTGCCGATGCACGAGGCGACCGACATCGACATCGAGTACGTCGACAACATCACGTTCATGAACGATCTCCGCATCATCCTCCGCACGCCGTCGGCGATGCTCGGGGGCAAGCGCGGGGCATGAGCTCCTGCCGGGCGACCGGCAGGGTGTGACCGAGGGGGGTTCCGCGATCGACCACGCGGCGCGGCGTGCGGCGGAGACCCGGCATCGAGGACTCCCAGCTGCCGTGGACGCGAAATCGGACATCGATGGCGAGTGCGTGCCGGGAGCGGGGATACCATTCCGCTCAGCCAGGAGCGAGCCTCGAACATGAACCCACGCAATGTGGTCAAGGTATTGCCGAGAGTGGTCGAATCATCTACACTCGATCCCACGGCGCAGACGAGCGGCGTAGGGCTTGGAAGGCAGCAATGACGGAACCAAGGGACACCCCCGGAATCGCGGTGGTCGGTAGCGGATACGTCGGCACCGTGGTGGCGGTGTGTCTGGCGGACCTCGGCCGGCGAGTGATCAGCGTGGAGATCGACGAGGGCAAGCTCGCCTCACTGAGGGAGGGCAGGGTCCCCTTCTACGAGGCGGGCCTCGAGGAGCGTCTCACGTCGGCGTTGTCGTCGGGTCGCCTGTCGTTCACGAGTGACTACCAACTGGCCATGAACCAGTCCGAGATCGTGTTCCTGTGCGTCGACACGCCACCGGGAACGAACGGCCATCCCGACATGAGCTCCGTTGCCGCCGCATCGCGATCGATCGGGGCCGCCCTGAGGACGCCCCACATCATCGTGACGAAGAGCACCGTCCCCGTGGGAAGCGGCAACTGGCTCGAGGCCACCATCACCTCCGCGCTTCCCGATGGGGTCGATCCGGGCGTCGTGAGGGTGGTGAGCAACCCGGAGTTCCTCCGCGAGGGCGCTGCCGTCGAGGACTTCCTCCAGCCGGATCGGGTCGTGGTGGGCGGCGACGACCCGAAGGCGGTCGAGAAGGTCGCCGACGTGTACGAGCCGATCCTGTCGCAGTCCTTCGAGGGTGGCGACCCGACGCGCAAGCCGACCCTCGTCAAGACCGGCAGGGCAACGGCGGAGACGATCAAGTACGCCGCGAACGCCTTCCTCGCGATGAAGATCAGCTTCATCAATGAGATCGCCAACATCTGCGAATGGCTCGATGCCGACGTCGAGGATGTCGCCTACGCGATCGGCCTCGACTCGCGCATCGGCCCGAAGTTCCTCAACGCCGGCGTCGGCTGGGGCGGGTCCTGCTTCGGCAAGGACATCGATGCCCTGGCGTCGATGGCCCGTGAGCAGGGGATCGAGCCGCTGATCCTCGAGGCGGTCAAGCGGGTCAACAAGAACCAGCGCAACGTCGTCGTGCGCAAGCTCCAGAACTACCTGCGCCCGCTGCGGGGCAGCCGCATCGCCCTCCTCGGCCTTGCGTTCAAGCCGGGAACCGACGACCTGCGAGATGCACCGGCCCTCTCCATCATCCGGTCGCTCGAGGAGAAGGGCGTGCTCATCCGGGCCTCGGACCCGATGGTCAGGGAGCTGCCCGACATGGACCACGTCGACATCTTCGAGGATCCCTACGAGTGTGTGAAGGGAGCGGACGCCGTCGTGCTCCTCACCGAGTGGCCCGAGTTCCTCGACCTCGACTACGACCGCATGGCGCGGCTCATGCGGGGCCACGTCGTGATCGACGGGCGCAACGCCCTCGACCACGACGCCGTCGAGGACGCCGGCCTCGCCTACGAGGGCATCGGGCGCTACTCCAGGTCGGCGTCGGTCGACGAGGCCTGAGTTCACACCGCGAAACGTCACCTCCCCAATGCCGCTAGTGGCGGCGCCGACTAGATTGCCACCTGAGGGTGCCGAATCTGCCCGGGGGGTTTACGAATGACCAAGACACCGCCGTTCCACCGCATTGGCGTGTCCGCCAGCCTGCGCCTCGCCCTCATCTTCGGCCTGGTCGCCTCCCTGATCGCCATCGCCCCACCCGACCCCGCGCGCGCTGTGCCCGGTGTCTCGGTAACAGGCTCGCCCCTCGCCATGACGGAGGGCGGGACGGATTCGTATGACGTCGTTCTTCTCGAGCTCCCCACCGACACCGTGACGATTTCGGTTTCGCCGGATGCACAGGTGACGGTGGACAAGCCGTCGCTGACCTTCACGACGGGGGACTGGGATGTCCCCCAGACGGTGACGGTGACGGCGGTGGACGATGCGGTCGCTGAGGGTGCGCATACGGGGACGATCACGCATGCGGCTTCGGGTGGCGGGTATGACGGTGTGGGTGTGGCGTCGGTGACGGCGAACATCACGGACAACGACAGCATCGGTGTGACGGTGTCGGTTTCGTCGGTGGCGGTGGCCGAGGGGGGCGCGACCGGTTCGTATACGGTGAGGCTGAACTCTCAGCCGTCGTCGACGGTGACGGTTTCCATCAGTCCGAATGCGCAGGTGACGACGTCGGTGCCGTCGTTGTCGTTTACGACGGCGAACTGGAGTAGCGCTCAGACGGTGACGGTCACGGCGGTGGACGATGCGGTCGCTGAGGGTGCGCATACGGGGACGATCACGCATGCGGCTTCGGGTGGCGGGTATGACGGTGTGGGTGTGGCGTCGGTGACGGCGAACATCACGGACAACGACAGCATCGGTGTGACGGTGTCGGTTTCGTCGGTGGCGGTGGCCGAGGGGGGCGCGACCGGTTCGTATACGGTGAGGCTGAACTCTCAGCCGTCGTCGACGGTGACGGTTTCCATCAGTCCGAATGCGCAGGTGACGACGTCGGTGCCGTCGTTGTCGTTTACGACGGCGAACTGGAGTAGCGCTCAGACGGTGACGGTCACGGCGGTGGACGATGCGGTCGCTGAGGGTGCGCATACGGGGACGATCACGCATGCGGCTTCGGGTGGCGGGTATGACGGTGTGGGTGTGGCGTCGGTGACGGCGAACATCACGGACAACGACAGCATCGGTGTGACGGTGTCGGTTTCGTCGGTGGCGGTGGCCGAGGGGGGCGCGACCGGTTCGTATACGGTGAGGCTGAACTCTCAGCCGTCGTCGACGGTGACGGTTTCCATCAGTCCGAATGCGCAGGTGACGACGTCGGTGCCGTCGTTGTCGTTTACGACGGCGAACTGGAGTAGCGCTCAGACGGTGACGGTCACGGCAGTGAATGACACCGCCATCGAGGCCACACCTCACGCGGGGACGATCACGCATGCGGCTTCGGGTGGCGGGTATGACGGTGCGGTCGTGGCGTCGGTGACGGCCAACATCACTGACGACGACTTCAGTGTCACCTTCCAGTCACCCACGAGTTCTCCTGATGAAGGGCAGGTGGGATCGACCGTCGTCAACGTCCCTGTGGTGCTCACGATCGGAGCGGGACGGACGCTTGCGTCGCCCGCAACCGTGCAGGCTGCGCTGACCGCCACGAGCGCCACACTGGGCATCGACTTCCAGTTCACGTCGCCGTTCCTCGTGAGCTTCCCGACAGGTTCCGCGAGCGGGGCAATCGTGAACGTGCCGGTGACCATCCTCGCCGATACGACGGATGAGCCGAACGAGACGATCACCCTGACGCTCCAACCCGCTTCCCTGTCCGCCGGTGGAGCCATCGGAGCGAACCCCAGCCACACCATGAACATCGTCGACGACGACGGGCCTGCCGGTCTGTCGGTCCTCGACGCCCAGCCCGCGGCCGAGGGAAGCGCGGGTGTCGCCTTCACCGTCGTGCTGTCGCCTGCGTCCGGCCAGACGGCGACGGTGACCTACACCGCCGTGGGAGGAACGGCCGTGGCAGGCGCCGATTTCACACCCACCACCGGGCGTGCTGACCTTCCTCGCCGGGAGGGGCTCCGCAGCAGGTCGTCGGTCCCGATCGTCGACGACGCCGTCGACGAGATCACCGAGACCCTCACGCTCGAGCTGTCGCCGAACACGCTCGCCGCCATCGTCGATGCCACGGCAACGGGGTCGATCCTCGACAACGACAACGTCGTGCCGACAGTCTCCGTCGCAACCTCGAAGACAGGCGGTGTGCCTTCGTTCGAGTTCACCACGAACGAGTCCGTCACCGCGAAGGTCACCTTCACCGACCCCGGGGTCGCCGACATCCACAACGTCGTGCTCTCCTGGGGTGATGGCACGCAGACCTCCTTCGCCGTGTCGCCTGTCGGAACGCGGACCTTCGAACGGACCCATGCATATGGCCAGGAGGGCCTGTATCTGGTGTCCGCGAACGTGGCCGACGAGGCGGGTACCGGCCTCGGGACCGCGGCCGTGTCCATCCAGGGCATGGGGCCCGTTGGCGGAGGCGGCGACACGGTCGGCCTCGTCGACCCGACGCAGGGCCTCTGGCATCTGTACAACAGCGCCGGCGCCCTCGCCGCCCAGTTCTACTTCGGGAACCCAGGCGACTACCCCATCTACGGTGACTGGAACTGTGATGGGATCGAGACGCCCGGCATGTACCGCCAGTCCGACGGGTACGTGTACCTGAGGGACACGAACACGCAGGGACCGGGTGACATCAGGTTCTTCTTCGGGAATCCCGGTGATGTCCCGATCGCGGGTGACTTCGACGGTGACGGCTGTGACACGGTGTCGATCTACCGTCCGTCGAACCAGACGTTCTACATCATCAACAAGCTCGGTGCCAACGATGGCGGACTGGGGGCGGCGGACTTCTCGTACGTGTTCGGGAATCCCGGGGACAAACCGTTCGTGGGTGACTTCGATGGGAACGGGACCGAGACGGTCGGGTTGCATCGTGAGTCGACCGGGCTGGTGTACTTCCGCAATTCCCACACGCAGGGCAACGCGGACAACCAGTTCATCTACGGCGACCCCGACGATCGGCTCGTCGCGGGTGACTGGACGGGCGACTCGATCTTCTCGCCTGCGCTGTTCCGCCCCTCAACCACGACGATGTACTTCCGATACACCAATACGGCGGGAGTGGCCGATGCGCAATGGGTCGGGGGCCTCTCCAACTGGCTGCCGATCTCCGGCCAGATGGGGCTTGGGTAGCAGCGCGTCGCCCGGTCCCCATGGCGAGTGATGTCGGAGGGAGCGAGGTAGCGGATCGATATGCGTGTCCTGCAGGTCCACAACCTCTACCTCCAGCACGGGGGTGAGGACCGCCTCGTCGAGATCGAAGCCGATGCACTCAGGGCTGATGGCCACACGGTCGTCGGGGCTCGCACCTCCAATCCGTCCTCCCGCCTCGATCAGATGAGGCTCCTTCCCCTCGCCCCGTGGGGTCCCGGGGGTGCTCGCACCATCGGCCGGCTCCTGTCGGACCATCGGCCCGACATCGCCCATGTCCACAACACGTGGTACCGGTGGACGCCATCCGTCTTCTCCGCGCTCGGGAGGGCCGACGTGCCCGTCGTGATGACGGTCCACAACTACCGCCTCGTCTGTGCGAACGGTGTGCTGTGGCGTGATGGCGCACCCTGCACCGACTGCGTCGGATCCCATCCGTGGAGTGCCGTCGCGCATCGCTGTTACAGGGGCTCGGCGGCCGAATCGCTCGTCGCCGCCACCACGATCGCCCTCAACCGGTCGCTCGGCACCTGGACGCGCAACGTCGATCGCTTCATCGTCACGAGCGACTTCGCCGGTGCCGTCCTCGAGCGCTCCGGCATCCCCGGGGATCGCATACGTGTGGTCCCTCCGCTCATCCCTGATCCTGGTCCTCGCCTCAACGCACCGTCGGAATCCGACGAGGTCGTGTACATCGGGAGGATCGCGGAGGGGAAGGGCCTCGACCTGCTGCTCGACGCCTGGCAGCAGGCGGGCAGTGATCTCGAGCTCACCGTGATCGGGACCGGTCCGATGCTCTCGACGTTCGACGAGCGCAGGATCCGAGGCGTGCGGTTCATCGGCTGGCTCGACCATGCGGCGGTGATGGAGACGCTCCGATCGGCGAGGGCGCTCGTGTTCCCCTCCCTCTACTACGAGACGCTGGGCCTCAGCCTCGTCGAGGCACTCGCCGCCGGGGTTCCGGTGGTGGCCAACGACCTGGGTCCGCGACGGGAGGTGACGGGTGATGCAGGGGCCGCGCAGCTCACAAAGCCCGGATCGCTCGACGAGTGGGTGGAGGCCATCAGGGGCCTGTCCGACGATGGGCACGTCGACGCGGCAGGAGCCGAGGCGCGCCGACGCTACGAGACGACCTATGCCGTGCCTTCAGCCCTCGCCAGGCTCGAGGGCGTCTATGAGGAGGTCGTGACCGGGGGGCCCCAGCGGCCCTGAGGCCCGTGCGGCCGCTCAGCGGGTCGCGGCGAGCACCCGGTCGGCGATCTCCCTGCCGATCGTCAGGCTCGCGGTGGCCGCCGGTGACGGGGCGTTGAGCACGTGGAGGGCGCGCTCGGTCTGCTCGAGGGCGAAGTCGTCGAGGAGTGCACCGTGGTCACCGAGGGCCTGGGCACGGATCCCCGAGCCGCCCCTGCGCAGGTCACTCGCCTCGACCTCTGGGATGAGCGCCTTCGCCGCCTTCGCATAGAGGCGTTTGCTCTTGGAGCGGATCGCCTCCTTCGAGCCGGTGCGCCAGTACTTCCGCCCGAGCGCCCACAGAGCCCTCGAACCGATCATCTCGCGGGTATCGCGGAGGTTGGCGCCTCCCTCGCCCCGGTAGTGATGCCGACCCAGCGCGAGCACGGCGTTGGGCCCCACCTCCACGCTCCCGTCGATCCGCCGTGTGAAGTGCACGCCGAGGAACGGGAACCGGGGATCCGGCACGGGGTAGACGAGGCTGCGCACGAGGTGGGCTCGTGACGGGTCGAGGACGTAGTACTCGCCCCGGAAGGGCACGATCTGCACGGAAGGATCCGCTCCCGCCATCCGGGCGATGCGATCGGAATGGAGGCCCGCACAGTTGACGAGGTAGCCGGCCGTGACGCGATCGCCGCGATCGGAGGTGAGGACGAAGCCCTCGACGGTGCGATCGATGGCGGCGACGCGGAAGCCGGTCAGCACCGTGTCACCCGACGAGCGAAGGAGGTCGACGAGCCGGTGGGCGACGCCGTTGTAGTCCACGATCCCCGCCTGCGGCACCACGAGGGCCGCAAGGCCTGTCGCGTGGGGCTCGATGGCCCGGATCCCTGCCTCGTCGACGATCTCGAGCCCGTCGAGGCCGTTGGCGCGACCACGGGCGAGCAGGCCATCGAGCTGCTCGACCTCCTCGGGGCGGGTTGCGATGATCAGTTTCCCCGTGCGCTCCCACCGGACGCCGTGCTCGTCGCAGAACGCCTCCATGCGACGCCGCCCGTCGGTGCACATCGTCGCCTTGTGTGAACCCGGCGCGTAGTAGACACCCGAGTGCAGGACCCCGCTGTTGCGGCCGGACTGATGTCGTGCGACGCCCCCCTCCGCCTCCACCACCGTGATCGAGGCGTCCGGTGCGCTCGATGCGAGCGCGTGGGCGGTGGCGAGGCCGACGAGGCCACCTCCGATCACGACGATGTCAGATGACGTCGGCATCGTGTGGGCCTCCACGGTCAGTTGTGGTAGCGGGGATCGCCGACGTCCTTGAAGACCCCCTGCTCGAGGGCGACGGCGAGTTCGCGGATCCCATCGTCGACGGACCAGTCGGCCGTGAACCCGAGGACCTCGCCGATCTTGGTGAAGTCGACGCGGTACGAGCGCGGGTCCTCGGTGCGGACGACGAACTCGAGCTCCGTGCCCGGCACCAAACGCTGGACCGCCTCGCCGAGTGTCTGCTTCTGCACGTTGTTCGGATTCGAACCCACGTTGAAGACCTCACCGGACACGAGCCCCGGGTCCGCCTCGAGGACGAGGCGGATGGCCTTGGCGATGTCCTGGACGTGCACGAAGGGCCGCCAGAACTGCTCCCCGAAGATGACGATCTTCCCGTCGTTGATGGCGGCGGCGGTGAAGTCGGAGACGAGCAGGTCGAACCTCATGCGGGGAGAGAGCCCGAACGCCGTCGAGAGCCTCAGCACCGTGGGGTGGAAGCCGTCGCCCGCAGCGCCGATGATGATCTCCTCGGCGGCGACCTTCGTCTCGGAGTAGGGCGACAGGGGCATGAGCGGAGCGTCCTCCGCGATGGGACCGTCGGCGTCGGAGATGCCGTAGTTGCTGCACGTGCTGGCGAACACGAACCTCGGCACGCCGTGCCGCTTGGCGGCATCGAGGACCGCCACCGAGCCGTGCAGGTTCGTCGAGACCGTCAGCTCGGGGTCGCGGTTGCTCGCAGGCTCGCCGACGATGGCGCCGAGGAGCACGATCGCATCCTGTCCGGGTACCACCTCGTCGAGCACGGCCTCGGACCTCAGGTCGCCCGCGACCAGGCGGAAGCGGTCTTCCCCGGCGAGGGGCAGCAGCGACTCGCCTCCGAACATCAGCACGTCGAGGACGGTCACCGAGTGGCCGTCGCGCCAGAGCTGGTACACGAGGGGAGAGCCGACGTAGCCCGCACCTCCGATGACGAGGACGTTCATGTGGTCTCCTCTCCCGCGGTGGACGTCTCGGTGATGGGAAGGAACTCGGCCCGCAGGGTGTCGAACGAGGCGATGGCCCGTGCGTAGTCCTCCTGGCGACCGATGTCGAGCCACCGGCAGTCCGTCAGTGATGCCCTCACCTCGCGGCCCTCCGCGACCAGCCTCGTCACGAGCGTCGGGATGTCCATGTACTCCCCCTCGGGGATGAGATCGAGTGCCTCCCGCGAGAACACATACACGCCCATCGACACGTCGCCGGGGAACGTGGGCTTCTCCCGATACCCGGTCACCCTCAGGCGACCGTCGAACTCGATCAGGCCGTAGTCGATCTGCACGTTGAGGCGGTGGACGGCGATCGTGAACTGCGCACCCGAGGTGACGTGGCCGTCGAACAGTGAGCGATACGGCAGGCTGGTGAGCACGTCGCCGTTCATCACCAGGAAGTGCTCGGGAAGGTCGGGGATCAGCTTGATCGGTGCGACCGTGCCGAGGGGTTGGTCCTCCCGGGAGTAGTCGATGGTGATGCCCCAACGGCTGCCATCCCCGAAGTACGCCTCGATGAGCTCGGCGAGATGGCCCACGGCCAGGGTCACGTGGTCGAAGCCCGCAGCGCTCAGCTGACGGATCACGATCTCGAGGATCGGCATGTCACCGACGGGGACGAGCGGTTTCGGGAAGGTGATGGTGTAGGGCGCAAGGCGTGTGCCCTTGCCGCCCGCCAGGATCACTGCTCTCATCTGCCACTCCCCATGTCCGCTGTCCGTTGGTTGCGATGATCGATCGCGTGCCCGTATATATCGACCAGTCGATCGAGGTTCTTAGCGATCGTGTAGGTCGATTCGAAATGGTCGCGCACCTGGGGGCGCAACGAGGCGAGGAGGGAAGGTGAGGCGAAGGCCTCGGTGACGACGCGGGCGAGGTCTGCGGCATCGCCGGGCTCGAACAGCCATCCTGTCCGCCCCGGTTCGATCATCCCCTGCATCGCCCCGAGGCGTCCCGCGATGACGGGCGTGCCCTTGGCGAACGTCTCGAGGATCGTCAGGGGCTGTGCCTCGTAGGTGCCGGACGTGAACACGAGCACCCGCGCCTCCCCGAGGAGGCGGTTCACGTCGTCCTTCGGGGCGAAGCCGAGGTACTCGATGTGCGGGTGCGTTGCCGCCGCGGCCTCCACCATGGGGCGCAGCGGCCCGTCACCGGAGATCTTCAGGGGGATCGGCTCGGGGAGCAGTTCCCATGCGGCGAGGAGCGTGTCGATCCGCTTCTCCGGTGAGAGGCGGCCGAGGTACATCGCGTAGTCACCCGTCCCCCCTCCGGCCCCCGGATCCGGATCGAGGAAGTTGGGTTTGACGTAGATGCGATCCCCGGGAAGGCCCGCCTCGGTCATCTTCTCCTTGATGAACGTGCCCGCCGCGACGTACGCGTCTGCGCTCTGCGGTGTGCCGAGGGCGTTGTGCACGGCGAGCGTCGTCGCCACCACGGCGGACCCGGTCCGGCTGTCGCGGTAGCACCCGTGTCGGACCGCCGGCCACGGAACCGTCCGCCCGAGGCACTCCTCGCATGCCTTCCCCTCCCTGAACAGGATGCCCTTCGGGCACGCCCATCGGTAGTTGTGGAGGGTGTGGACGACGGCGGCTCCCCCGTCGCGTGCCGCCTTGAACACGGCGGGCGACAGCTGCGGCAGCGTGTTGTGGATGTGGACGATGTCGGCGCCCGACTCCTGCACGATGCGTCGCACGTCGCGGTACGACGTCGTGTTCCACGGGGCTCGGATGGCGGAGCCCACGACCTGGGGCCCGGTCATCTCCTTGTTCCGCTTGACGTACTCGATGACCTCGTGGCCGCCGGATCGCAGCAACGCGACCTCGTCCTCGAACACCTGATCCTCGCCGCCACGCTCGCGGAAGTAGTTGTGGCAGACGACCACCTTCATGATGTTCGTCCCTCGACGCCTCGGCATGGCCCCACCTGGCCTTCGGCGGGGCCTCTGCGACATCGGTCCACGGATCGCACCGGTGCCATGGGTCAGTCGGCTCCCCGTCGGCGGGAGGTCAGGCGTGATGTGACGACCTGACGGGCGAGCAGGACGAGGTAGGCGGGGTTGTTCCAGATGTAGCGTCGCCACAGGCGTCGGGGCTCGTGGACCAGCCTGAACAACCACTCGAGCCCTGCCTTCTGCATCCATGGTGGTGCCTGGGCCTTCGTGCCTGCGATGAAGTCGAACGCGGCACCCACGCCGACGAGGGTGACGCCGGGAAGGCGGGGAGCCACGCTGTCCATCCAGAGCTCCTGCTTCGGCATGCCGAGCCCGATCCACACGACGTTGGCACCGCTCGTGCGGATGCGTTCGAGCGCGGCCTCCTCCTCGTCGTCGGTCAGTGGTCGAAACGGAGGGGAGTCCGCGCCGACCACCTCGGCGCCGGGGGCGAGCTCGCTGATCCTGCGTTGGAGCAGATCCAGGGTCTCAGGTGTGGATCCATACAGGTAGTGGCGGAGACCTCCGTCGGACGAGAGGAGCGCACGCCGCATCAGCTCGGGCCCGTACACCCGCTCCTGATCGCTCCGATCCGTCGTCCACTGCAGTGCCCACACGATCGGGACTCCGTCGGGTGTGGCGATATCTGCACCTGCGATCGCCTTCGCCAATCGTTCGTCATTGCGGGCAGACATCACCGAGTGGACGTTGCACACGGCCACCGTCGCCGCACGGTCTCCAGGGGGCTCGGCCAATGCGGCGATCACCTCGTCGTAGGAGGTGAGCGACACGGGTGTGCCGACGACGGGCGCCTTCGGCGGCGTCATCGCGGTTGCCTCGGCATCGTGTTCGAAGCCCCTTGTCGTACGTTGGGAAGCGCCCGGAAGCCCTCAGGGGCGGTGGCGGCCGACGCATCGTCGATGTGGGTCG
Organism: uncultured Acidimicrobiia bacterium; assembly: GCA_963792405.1. GTDB lineage: Bacteria > Actinomycetota > Acidimicrobiia > Spongiisociales > UBA5794 > SZUA-442. The sequence continues at coordinate 356,340 of CAWBVU010000005.1, read as the reverse complement.
GTGTCACTCCTCGTCCCCCAAGTGTCGTCCCACCGAGTATGGAGAGCATCCATTTGAACACTTTAAGCGCGTGCCATCCCCGGAGGTGCGCGGCTATACTAGCGAGCCTGAGGGCACGGGCTGAGCGGCGACGGAGGGGCAGGAAGTCGTGATCGGCGACGACACTCCACATGGTCCGGTCGCCATGATCCCGTGGCGGTCCGCCCCGGCGCGGATGGGTGCGCCGTGATCCTCGCGGTCTCGGTCCCTCCCGTCTCCATGATCGTGCTGGTCGGTACGATCGTCGCGTTCATCGGCGCGGGCATCTCGGGCGTCGTGACCACCCGATCGAACGGCAACGGGCGCCGGCTCGGGGCAGATGACCACGCGCTGCTGGCGTCGGGTCTCCTCGCTCCCACGCTCAAGGATCGGCGACGCTTCGATGGCCTCGAGACGGCCATCCTGTTCGTCCTGGCGGGCTACCTGTTCTTCGACAAGGCCTTCGCATGGATCCACGTGCCGGGCACGCCCGCGTTCATCGGTGAGATGGTGATCGCCTTCGGCATCGTCGTGTTCCTCGGCACCCACCCGAGGCTCGGCCTGATCATCCGCACTTCCCCCGCGCTCCAGGCGCTCCTCGTCTTCATGGCCTGGGGTGCGCTCCTGCTCGTCCTCGCCCTCCCGACCTGGGGACTCGACGCCGTCAGGGACGCCGCCATCTGGTACTACGGGATCATCGCCGTGTTCGTCGCGGTCCTCATGGTGGCCGATCCCGGACGGCTGGGGAGGTGGCTGCGGCTCTTCGGCAAGGCCATCCCCTACATGTTCCTCTGGTTCCCGGTCGCCATCGTGCTCGACGCCGCGTTCTACTACTCGTTCCCCGTGATCCCCGACAGCAACGTCTCGATCGTCGCCCATCGGACGGGGAACATCGGCGTGATCACTGCCAGCGCGCTGGCGTTCCTCTGGCTCGTGGACCGCGACAGCGAGGTGTTCGATCGCAGGCAGCGGACCACTCTCACCGTGCTCGCCACGGTCATCATCCTCTTCGCCGCGACGAGGAACCGCGGTGGGTTCGTCTCCGGCGCGATCGTGCTGTTCATCGCGTTCATCCTCATGTACAGGGAACGCTCCAACATGGCATCGATCATGGTCGGCGTGTCGGTCCTGCTCGTCGCCGTCGCCCTCTTCGCCAACCTGCGGATCCAGCTCTTCGAGGGCCGCGAGGTGTCCGTCGAGCAGTTCCTCAACAACATCGTCAGCGTGGTCGATCGGTCCGCGGGAGGCAGTCGCCAGGCCTCGACGACGCAGTGGCGGATCGACATCTGGAATCGCGTGCTCGACGACGTGAGCACGGAGCACCCGGTCGCGGGCTTCGGCCCCGGACCGGACCTCGGGAGGCGCTACGGGATCACGACGGACGAGGAGGCACCGCTGCGAAATCCGCACAACTCACATGTCTCCGTGCTCGCGAGGATGGGATTCGTTGGCCTCGCGCTGTGGGGCTTCTTCTGGGTCGCCTTCTTCGTGGAGATGTGGCAGCTGCGACGACGACTCCTGGCTCGCGGCCGCATCAGGGACGGGGCGATCATCGTGTGGTTGATCGCGTCCGTGGTCGGGATCCTCATCAACGCCATCTTCGATCCGACACTCGAGGGCCCACAGGTGGCATGGTGGCTGTGGGCCTTCGTGGGATTCGGCTTCGCGATGTCCGTCCTCGACCGATTGGGAATCCTCCCGGACATCGACCTCAGACGCACGACGCCCTCGGACCACCGTGAGGCGGTCGCCGCACCTTGACCGACATGGATCCGGTCGCGTCCGGGGCACGGGCGGGCAGTGTGCGCTCGAGGCTCCCAGCGGGGATGGCGGATGCCGCCCTGGCCTCGGCGGCGACGTTCGTCGCGGGCCTCGTGGCCGTCAACATCCTCTCCGGCGACGAGCTCGGCATCTACGCGGTCTTCTTCGTGGCGTTCACGCTCGGTCAGCTCGTGGCGTACCAGCTGATCTATGTGCCGGCCGAGATCGTCTCCGTCCCTCGTGACGAGATCCACCAGCTCGCCATCTTCCGCGAGAGCATCCGCCTCGGCGTGGTTCCCTCGATCGTCGGTGCGTCCGCCGTCTTCGTCGCCGCTGCCACGACCGCCCCCCTCGCGGCCTGGTCACTCGTCATGGGCCTCATGGTGACCTCGTTCACGGCGACCCTGCTGTCGCCGACCCAGGACCATGTCAGGAGGACGCTGCACATCGCCAACCAGTCGTGGTACGCCGCGGCCATGTCCGGCATCCAGCTCGTGGTGACGATCACCTCGATCGGCGTCCTGGTGGCACTCGACGTGCCGCCGGCCTGGATCCCGTTCGGCGCCCTGACGATGGCGAACCTCTTGTCACTCTCCTTCGGCCTTGGACTCGCCCGCCGCCGCAGCGGGCCGGTGTCCGATGACATCCCGCCGCTCGAGTTCCGCGAGCTCGCATCCGACGGCCGGTGGCTGCTGACGCAGGCGATCATCCCCGCCGGGGCCGCGTTCATCGTCGCCAACATCATCACCTACCTGGCGGGGCCGACGGCGATGGGGCATGCCGAGGCGGCTCGTGTCGTCGCCCAACCGATCGCGGTCCTCGCCGCAGGACTCGTCTACCCGCTTCGGCCGAGGGCCATGGCCGCCGCGATCCACCGCGATCTCGCCGCTTCCGCCCAGGTGCAGCGCGTGTACGTGTCGATGATCGTCCTCGGCGGGCTCCTGTACCTCCCGGTGGCGGGCGGTCCGTGGGTGTGGAACCCGATGCACTACCTCGTCCCTGTTGCCTACGAGGTTCCCGGTCTCGTCACCGCCACGATCGTCGCCAACGTCATCCTCGCCTCCGTCTTCCTCCTCACCAACGAGATGATGGCCGCCGGACGGGGTCGCACGCTCGCCGCACTCAGCACGGGTGGTGCGATCATCCGCATCGCGGTGTCGTTCTCTGCAGGCATCACGGGAGCGTTCGCACGACCCTTGTCCGAGGGCATCGGTGAGACGTACGTCGTCGGTGGCCTCCTCGTGAACCGCAGGAGGCTGTACGGCGGCGCGCCCCAGCCCGTCGAAGTCCCCTAGCCGCAAGGGTCCTGCTCCCCTCGGCGGTCCTCCCAGGGCCCTCTCGACCACGTCGGGTCCGGGTGTCTGGTCTGACTAGTCAGTTCGTGTCGTTTCCCCATGATCCCCTCAAGACGGCGAGGGCCGGCGCCGATGCGCGATCTACTGGCGACAACGGAGCAGCACATGAGCACAGCTTCCCGTACCCCCATTGCGCGACGGCCCTGGGATCACCCCACGCGGGCTCGCGCCCTATTGATCGTGATCGCCGCGCTGGCCCTCGCAGCCGCAGTGATCGTCCTGACCCCGGCACCTTCCGACGCACGACACAGAGATCGGGACACCTCGGCACCAGCTGCCGCTGCCCCGGCTCCCGAGTCGATGCCCACCATCGTGAAGAACGAGGGACCCGCCGACACCGTGGCCGTGGTCGACTACCAGGGCCAGTTCGGTGTCCTGTCGTCGGTCTCGTCCGAGGCAGCCGTAGGATCCTTCTGGTTCGGCAACCCCGCAGACGAGCCCCTGATGGGAGACTGGAACTGCGACGGGGAGCAGACGCCCGGCACGTACCGCCGGTCGACCGGATCGGTGTACCTGCGGGACTCGAACTCGCAGGGTGTCGCTGACCGGACGTTCTACTTCGGGAGCCCGGGCGACGTGCCGCTGGTCGGCGACTTCGATGGCGACGGCTGCGACACGCTGGCGATCTACCGTCCCTCGGAAGCACGCTTCTACCTCTCGAATCGCCTCGGTGGCGTGGTCGCCGAGCGTGTCTTCTACTTCGGCGACTACGGCGACTCCCCGATCGCCGGGGACTGGAACGGTGACGGCGTCGACACGATCGGCGTGTTCCGTCCGAACACCGGTCTGGTCGCCCTGCGTGACGGCAACTCGGCGGGGACCCCGGATCGAGTGTTCACCTTCGGCGATCCCAACGATCGTGTGATCGCGGGCGACTGGGATGGCGATGGCGATGACACCGTGGCCGTCTACCGACCGTCGAATGGGATCCTCTACATCTCGAACGCCAACCGTACGGGCGTCGCCGACACGTGGATCGAGGTCGGGCGCGGCCAGCGGGTGGTTCCCGCTTCCGGCATCGATCCCGCCTCCGTGCCGCAGATGACCTATGTCCCACCCCCGCCGGCGACTCCGGCGCCTGCCTCCGGCGGAACGTCGGGCGGGAACTCCGGTGGCTCGACGACACCGCCACCTCCTGCGACCGAGGTCGGACCGGTGCCGGGCTTCGACGCCCCGCCGTCCCGAGCCGCATCGGGTCCGATCAGGATCTCGGGTGACTCGGACGTGGTGATCGAGAACCTCCACATCTCCAACCCGGGAGGGATCTGCGTCGAGGTGTTCGGCGGAGCGAACGTCACCGTCAGGAACTCCACGATCGGCCCGTGCGGCGACGAAGCCGTGTACATGTCCGACGTGACGAACGTCACGGTGACGGGGAACTACATCACGGGCACGGGCAACGGCGTGCTCATCCACCGGTCGAACTCGGTCCGGGTCGACAACAACGCCTTCGTCAACGCCGGGCGGAACTTCGTCCAGTTCGACAAGGTGAACGGTGCGGGATCATCGATCTCGGGCAACCGTGGCCAGAACGCGCTCGGGGGCTCGAACGCCGAGGACATGATCTCGCTGTTCGCCTCCTCCGGCACGGCGTCCTCCCCCATCCGCATCGCCGGCAACCACCTGCGCAACGGTGGGCCGTCCGGTTCCGGTTCGGGCATCATGCTCGGTGACGGCCAGGGCACGAACCAGATCGTCGAGGGCAACGTCCTCGTCAATCCGGGACAGGTCGGCATCGGCGTGGCATCGGGCAGCGGCATCATCGTGCGCAACAACCGCATCTACTCCGATCCGGTTGCCTGGTCGAACGTGGGGCTCTACGTGTGGGACCAGTACGGTGGCTGCGGATCGGTCGAGATCACCGGCAACCAGGTGAACTGGACCGCTGCGGGCGGGTACAGCAACGGCTTCTACAACGGAGGCGGCTGCGACGCCAACATCCACGACAACGACTGGAACGCACCGATCGGACCGGGGATCTTCTGAGTCCCCTCGTGCGACCTCTCGGATCTCCGAGGCGGCGCCCGGCACACTCCCCTTCGGAGGTGCCGGGCGCTTCGCACATCGCATCGGTGCGCAGTTGGCCGATTTCGGTGTGCGGTTTTCGAATCGTGCTGATACGCTGCCCGAGGACCATCGACGAGGCTCCGAACGCGCTAGTCACCGCGCTGGCGACCAGGCACACGCAAACACACAGTCGATCAGCCCCGATGGTCACCGACAAGCGATGTACATCGTGGACCACGGTGCATCCAGGTCTGGGCAGGCACCGCGCTGGCGCCTCTGAAACCCACCGGGACTCGATGACGCCACTGAAACCCTTCAGTGCGCGCACACGATCAAGGACACGCTGATTCACATGATTCTCCACCACACGGGCCACACCACCGATCGGAATCGCCACGGCATGAGACGCAGGACGCTTGCCGTCCTCTTCGCCTTCTTCGCAGCGGCGGCCATGCTGTTCGCAGCGCCACGTCCGGCCGACGCCGCAGAGGTCTGCACCGGCGACGAGTGCGACACGGTCGCCTTCGTCGACAACCAGGCCGTCTACTCGCTCTACCAGGACCTCGTGCCCGGCACGCCCGTCGGGTCGTTCTATTTCGGGAACCCGGCTGATGAGCCGCTGATGGGTGACTGGGACTGTGACGGGGAGCAGACCCCCGGCATGTACCGACGTTCGACCGGGTCGGTGTATCTCCGCAACTCCAACTCGCAGGGTGTTGCCGAGAAGTCGTTCTACTTCGGGAGTCCGGGCGACGTGCCGTTGGTCGGTGACTTCGACGGGGACGGGTGTGACACGCTGGCGATCTATCGCCCGTCGGAGGCGAAGTTCTACCTGTCGGATCGGTTGGGCAATGTGGTTGCCGATCGTGTCTTCTACTTCGGGGACCATGGCGATTCCCCGATCGTGGGGGACTGGAACGGTGACGGAGTCGATTCGATCGGCGTGTTCCGCTCCACGACCGGGCTGGTGGCGTTGCGGGACCGCAACTCCGCGGGTGTGCCGGATCGGGTGTTCTACTTCGGTGATCCGAATGATCGCGTGATCGCTGGCGACTGGGATGGTGATGGCGACGACACGGTGGCCGTGTATCGACCCGCCACGGGTGTGCTGTACATCTCCAACGCCAACGCGTCGGGTGCGGCCTCCTACACGTTCGCAGGCCCGCGGAACCGCATTGCGATCCCCGCCTCGGGCATCGGCACGGTCGCGAATGCCGGCACGACCGTCTCGGTCCCCGGCTTCGACGCCCCGCCGCCCCGCACACCCTCGGGCCCGGTGAGGATCTCGGGCGACTCGAACGTCGTCATCGAGAACCTCCACATCTCGAACCCCGGCGGCACATGCGTGTCGGTGATCGGTGGCTCGAACGTGACGATTCGGAACTCGACGATCGGACCATGCGGCGACGATGCGGTCTACCTGTCCGACGTCACGAACGCCTCGGTGACCGGGAACTACATCACGGGCACGAACAATGGCGTCCTGGTGCATCGCTCCGACTCGGTACGGGTCGACAGCAACGCCTTCGTGAACGCGGGACGGAACCTCGTCCAGTTCGACAAGGTCAATGGTGCGGGATCCTCGATCTCTGGCAACCGCGGGCAGAACGAGCTCGGGAACTCGGATGTCGAGGACATGATCTCGCTGTTCTCCTCGTCGGGTACGGCGTCGTCGCCGATCCGGATCGTGGGCAACCACCTCCGCAACGGAGGGCCCTCCGGTTCCGGTTCGGGCATCATGCTCGGTGACGGCCAGGGCGCCCATCAGCTCGTCGAGGGCAACGTCCTCGTCAACCCGGGCCAGGTCGGTATCGGCGTGTCGTCGGGCAGCGACATCGTGGTTCGCGGGAACCGGATCTACTCCGACGCCCTGGATTGGTCCAACGTCGGCATGTACGTCTGGGACCAGTACGGCGGATGTGGCTCGGTGGAGGTCGTCGGCAACCAGGTGAACTGGCGTGCCGCAGGTGGGTACAGCAACGGCTTCTACGACGGTGGCGGCTGTGATGCATGGATCCACGACAACGACTGGAACGCACCGATCGGACCGGGCATCTTCTAGGCCGTTCTTCGATCACAGGCACTGACCAGCGCCGGGAGGTGACCCTCCCGGCGCTGGTACGATCAGGGCCCCACTGCATCGCTCCCGCGATGTGCGCGGACGACGGAGGGGAGGACGGCCGTGGCCGCTGAAGCGAGCGCTCGCCGTCGCATCGGCATGACCGTCATCGGCGTGGCGCTCGGACTGGTCGTGGCATCCTGTTCCGGCGACGGCGCTGACCGCTACCCACTGACCTCGGTGACGTTGCCACCTGCAACGACCAGCACGTCCACGACCACCTCCACGACGCCGCCGACGACCACCGAGGACGGCCAGGTGCTCGTGTCACCCTCGGATGACCTCGCCGCCCTCGTCGAGTCCTCCGAGCCGGGGACGGCCTTCCTCCTCACCGCCGGCACCCACCGGGCGCCGACCGTCGTGCCGAAGGACGGCATGACCTTCGCGGGTATGTCCGGTGCGGTCATGTCGGGTGCGGTGGTTCTCGACGGATTCACGCCCGACGGGAACCGTTGGAGCGTCGAGGGCGTGCCGCTGTCGACGGAGGCGTGGGGTGAGTGCATCCCCGGGTACGACTCGTGCGGCCTGCCGAACGACGTGTACATCGACGGCGTCATGCTCTGGCGATCCGACACGCTCGAGGAAGTCGAGCCGGGAAGCTGGTGGGGCGGTGACGGCAGGATCGTGATCGCCGACGACCCAACCAGCCGGCTCATCGAGGTGAGCATCGAGCCCTATGCGTTCATCGGCTCGGCCTCGGGTGTGACCATCCGGGACCTGATCGTCGAGAAGTACGCCACACCATCGCAGGAGGGTGCGATCCAGGCCGAAGGCCCCGGCAACGGTGAACACGGTCGGGACTGGACGATCGAGGACGTCGAGGTGCGCCTCAACCACGCGGTCGGCATCAAGACGGGCGAGCGCACCGTCGTCTCCCGCGTCCACTCACACCACAACGGCCAGCTCGGCATCGCCGTGTCGGGCGGCAGCGGCGTCGTGATCACCGACTCGGAATTCGACCACAACAACACCCGTGGCTACTTCTGGGAGTGGGAGGGAGGTGGCGGGAAGTTCACGCGTACCGACGGTCTCGTCGTGCAACGCACCTTCTCCCACGACAATCTCGGTCCGGGGCTGTGGACGGACATCGACGCCGTCGACACGACGTATGAGGGCAACACGGTCACCGACAACCTCGGGCCCGGCATCTTCCATGAGATCTCGGGGTCCGCCGTCATCCGCGGCAACGAGGTCACGGGCAACGGCTTCGGCAAGAGCGAGTGGGCATGGGGAGGGGGCATCCTCGTCGCCGCATCCTTCGACGTCGAGGTCGCTGACAACAGGGTGTACGACAACGCCGATGGCATCGTGGGGATCCAGCAGGAGCGTGGAGAAGGTCCCCTCGGCGTCCGATGGCTCGCTCGCATCCATGTGCACGACAACGAGGTCCGCCAGCCGTCGGGGACCATCGGCATCGTGCACGACGTGGGCGGCGTGTTCGTGATCGAGGAGCGTGACATTCGCTTCACTTCCAACCGCTACATCGCCGTTGGTGGCCGGCGCGCGTATGCGTGGGACGGTGCCGAGTACGACAGAGATGGCTGGATCGCCCTGGGGCAGGACGTCGACGGCACCTGGGAGTGAGTCGCACGGTCGGTCATGCGCTGCGGTGGAACCGAGCCACCGGCAGCATGGTCACGGAAACACCAGTGGCGGCGCCCGATGGGCGCCGCCACTGCGTTTCGTCCAGCTGTCCCGGCGGGTCAGCCGAGTCCGTTGTTGCCGGACACGGGCAGCCATGCCGTGCTGCCTGCGGTCCACTGGGCGTCTGCGTTGCCCTGGCTGTTGGTGTACCGGAAGTACATCGTGGTGTTGGACGGGCGGAACAGTGCCGGTGAGAAGACACCGTTGCCGTTCCAGTCGCCTGCCACGAGCCGGTCACCCGGGTCGCCGTAGATGAACTGGTTGTCCGCGTTGCCCTGCGTGTGGGAGTTGCGGAAGTACACCAGCCCGGTCGACTCGCGATGCAGCCCGACCGTCTCGGTCCCGTTCCCATCGAAGTCACCGACGAACGGCTTGTCCCCCGGGTCTCCGAAGACGTAGGAGAACTCTGCCGCACCGAGCCCGCCATCGTTCTGGCCGAGCACGTTGATGATGTAGAACGTCTGGTTCGACGGACGGTAGATCGACACCGTGTCACAGCCGTTGCCGTTGAAGTCACCTGCGATCGGCACATCACCGGGGTTCCCGAAGAAGAACCTGATGTCACCTGCTCCCTGGGTATTCGTGTTCCTCAGGTACACGTACCCGTCGGACTGGCGGTACATGCCGGGTGTTTCGATCCCGTCACAGTTCCAGTCGCCATAGATCGGGTAGTCACCCGGGTTCCCGAAGAAGAACGACGTCTTCTCCACACCTGCGGCGTCATAGAGATGCCACATGCCCTGGGATGGGTCCACGAGGACCACCGTGTGGATGTCCGAGGTGATGGTGATCGTCACGGTCGCGACGTTCGACAGCTTGTTGCCCGAGTCCTTCGCCTGGTAGGTGAAGGTGTCGGACGTCCCAGCCGATCCGTCATGCACGTACGTGAACGACCCGTTGGCGTTGAGCGTGAACGATGCCGCATGCGCCGGGGCGGTCTTGAGGACGGCGCCTGTGGGCTTCCCGTCCTCGCTGTCGGTGTCGTTCCCCAGCACTCCCGGCGCCGGAACCGTCAACGTTCCGCCCTTGTCCACGTCATACGCGTCGGGGTTCGCGACTGGCGGGTTGCCGGGGATCGTGATCGCGACGGTCGCGATGTTCGACAGGTTGCCGCCCGGCGTCGTCACCCGGTAGGTGAACGCATCATCGTTGGCGGTTCCGTCGTGCGTGTAGGTGAACGACCCGTTGGGGTTGAACACGAACGAGCCCCCCACGGCATGCGTGGGTCCGGCAACGACGGTCGCCGTTGCGAGCGGGTTGCCGCCGAGGCCGACGTCGTTGCCCATCACGCCCGGAGCCGCCGAGTTGATCGACCCACCGACCGTGATGGCATAGGTGTCGTCCGTCGCGACGTTCAGCCGCTGGTAGCTCGGCTGCTTCTCGAACGTGCCAGTCGAATTGGTGAGATTCACCTCGGCACCACCGCCGGACGGGACCCTGATCAGCTCCTCGTTGTCATCGACGTACGGCACGCCGCCGTCGCGGTGGAACACGATGTTCGTGCCATCGGGGGACCACGTCGCACTACGGTCGAGCGTGGTCCCGCTGGTCGGTCAGCTGGATCTGCCGCCTGTGGTGCTCGTCGCCGGCATCGTCCAGATGTTCTCGAAGCCCGTGTCCGGCGACTGGAATGCGATCTTCGTCGCCGTCCGGGGACCACTCGGGCTCCCACGACCGCGTCGGCCACCCGGGATCCGGCGTGTGGTTCGTCATGCCCGTCAGCGTTCCGGCCCAGGGTCGATCGTCGCCATGTAGATGTCCTCGGGGCCGTTGCGGCCCGTCGTGAAGGCGAGCTTGGCGCCATTCGGCGACCACGATGGTGCGTAGTCGGTGTAGACCTTCGGGGCGAACTCCACGATCGAAGCGGACAGGTTCTTCGGTGCGGTGGTCCCACCAGTCGCCGTCGTGAGGTAGATGCGATAGCGGTCCCTCAGGATGGTGTACGCCTGGCCGTGGTCATCGCGGGGATGGCAGCCGACAGCGTGACCGTCGTGGTGCCGACCGTGGCGACCGTCCCCACGCGCCGGCGACGTCCACGGTCATGCCGACCGCGACGCCAAGTGTCGTGAAGTTCTTGGTCGTGTCCTCGAGGATGGTGGTCGTGGTGCCTGCGGTCGTCGTGCCCTGGACCTCGAACGTGTCGAGTTGCTCATAGGCGATGTACTGCCCATCGGGGGACCACGTCGGCTGGAACGTGGTCCTCGTCATTGAGGAAGGTCCTCTGGGTCCTCCGCGTGCCGTCCGATGTTCATCACCCAGATGTTGGTCCCGGTCGTTGTACCGGTCTTGTCGGAGGACAGCGCGATCTTCGTCCCGTCGGGGGAGTCAGGCCGGCGAGTAGTTCTTGACGCCGGACTCGACCCACAACGGGGTGATGCCCGAACCGTCGGCGTTCATCGAGTAGATACCGCCGCCCTGCTCGAAGACGATCTTGCCGTTCGTGCCCGGCGCGGACGCGTCGGCCGGTCCGGGTGTTGCGGTGATCACCACGAGGAGGGAGATCAACAGGAAGAGGGCGAGCACCAATGCGCTCGCCCGTGAATTACGAGAGCCAACCATCGCATCTCCTAGCCGTAAGCCCCTGGCCCGCCGCGTGGGACACCCGACGGGCGCCGGCGATCGATCGCCGGTCCGGGGCGAACTCTACCATCAACTACTGAGGGTGTCGAAAAGAACTCCCGCAGTGGTTGCCCGGCTCCTCGGCGTGGTGATCAGCCGAGGGCGTTGTAGCCCGAGACCGGCAGCCACCCGGACTGGCCGCCGATCCACGACGCGTCGGCGTTGCCCTGGGTGTTGGTGTAGCGGAAGTACATCGTCGTGTTCGAGGGGCGGAACAGCGCCGGTGAGAACGCCCCGTTGTTGTTCCAGTCGCCTGCCACGAGTCGGTCACCGGGGTCTCCGAAGAAGAACGTGGTGTCCGCGACGCCCTGGGTGTGGGAGTTGCGGAAGTACACGAAACCCGTCGATTCGCGGTGCAGGCCAACGGTCTCCGTGCCGTTGCCGTCGAAGTCACCGACGAACGGCTTGTCACCGGGATTGCCGAAGAAGTAGGTCACGTCCGCTGCGCCGAGGCCACCATCGTTCTGGCCGAGCTTGTTGATGATGAACGCCCTGGCCTCCGAGGGCCGGTAGATCGACACGGTGTCGCATCCGTCACCGTTGAAGTCGCCTGCCAGGGGGATGTCGCCGGGGTTCCCGAAGAAGAACCGGATGTCGCCCGGTCCCTGGGTGTTGGTGTTGCGGAGGTAGACGTATCCGTCGGACTGGCGGTACATGCCGGGCGTCTCGATGCCGTCACAGTTCCAGTCCCCGTAGATGGGATAGTCGCCCGGGTTCCCGAAGAAGAACGACGTCTTCTCCACGCCGTTGCGGTCGTACAGATGCCACAGTCCCTGGCTCGGATCGATGAGCACGATCGAGTGCACTGGCCCACCCGGAGGTGGGGGAGGGGGCGGAGGGATGATGTCGGGGATGACGGTGATCGTCACCGTGGCCGTCGTCCCGTTCCCTGCCGCATCGACGGCACGGTAGGTGAAGGAGTCGGAGGTCGTCGCCGATCCGTCATGCGTGTAGGCGAACGAGCCGTTCGCATACAGCGCGAACGACGCAGCGTGTGAAGGCCCCGTGACGAGCTCTGCAGTGATCCCGAGCCCCGTGTCGTTCTCGAGCACCCCGTTGACGGCGAGTTGCTTGCCCTGGTCGACGGTGTAGGGACCGTCGTTCACCGCGGACGACGCGGGGATGGCCTCCGCCCAGAAGAACTCGTCGCTGTGGAAGAACCGTGCGATGTAGGAGCCATAGCTCATGCCGCCCTGGCTGGCGTGCGTGTCGATCGCCCGGTACTTGGGGTTGGATCCGGGGTTGGGATTCATCAGGGCAGGCGGGACGTTGTGCACATCGCGATCGTCCCAGTCGGGGGCGAATGGCTCGGAGATGCCGCAGAGCCCGACGCGGTCGATGGCGCTGGGATCGGTGTATGCCCGGGGCTCACCCGAGCCCGGGTAATCGAGCGGCCAGAGTTGTTGAGACAGGTGCTGAAGGGCTTCTGCCACACCACGGTGCGGTGCAGCACGGCGCCGTAGCTGGGATCGTCCTCGTGGGCCTGCTCGAGTGCGGCCTTCACGACGGTGTAGGTCGTGCGGTGGTCCGCCGTGCCGTCCTCGGGCGACGTCGTGAAGATGTGATCGGGCTCGAGTGTCGTGATGAGGGCGAGGACGTCGGCGAACATCGCCTCCCGGTTGTAGGGGGCATGTTGGGTGCCGGCTCCCATCCGGTAGTCGTGCCAGTCGGTCCGACCGAGACCCCTCGACGCGTACGTCGCCGTTCGCCCGGTTCCCCCGATGACTGCTCCGGAAGTGGTGTTCCACACATCGGTCAGCTTGAAATCCGGGTAGCCGAGGAAGATCAGGTCGTTCTCCACCCTCCCGAGGATGGCCTGTGCGGACACGGCTTCGGCCTGCCGGGTCTCGGCGATCCCGATCGGGATGAACGCGACGGTGTCGTAGGTGTCCCCCACGGCGAGGCCGGGTGCCGGCAACGGTGCATCGATCTCGATCGTGGTGCCGTTCACCACCTGGGTGATCGTCGCGCACGTAGTTCACGGCGCCCTTCGTGATCGTGATGCTGACCCCGGTCGGGACGTCGGAGAAGTCCGCTGACGAGTCCGAGAACCGAGTCGTGGTCGTGACGGCCGTCACGGTCCCCTGCCGATCCTCGGTGTGGGAGTCGCCATGGGTCATGTAGGCGATGTAGGTGTTCGCCCGGTTGTAGGTGATGCCTGCTGCCGTGATCACGTCGTCGTCGGGATGCGGAGCGACGACCAGCACCGTTCCCTCGATGGGAGGATCCTCCTGTCCCGCGACCGAGATCGGGGCGACGACGACCATGGATGCGAGCATCGCAAGGACGGCGGCGGGCATGGCGAGGCGCCGGATCGTTGCGGACATCACGGTGCGGTTCCTCCTGCGATGAGCGCCCCGGAGTCGAGATACGATTCCATCGTCGCCCGGAACGTCTCCCTCAGGTCGTACTCGGGTGACCAACCGAGTGCCTCCAGCTTCCCGATGTCGGGCACGACGCGATGTGAGTCCTCGTAGCCGACGCCATAGAACTCCTCACCGGTGACCTCGACGATCTCGTTCGTCGGGTGCACGCCGGTCAGCTCCTCGTAGAGCTCCATCATCAGCGCGACCACCTCCTTGATCGAGGTGTCGTTGGCGGGGTTGCCGATGTTGAAGACCTCGTTCCTCGCCCCCTGGTGGTCGAGCAGCGTGGAGAACGCCCGATTCGCGTCGTCGATGTGGGTGAAGGACCGCCGTTGGTGCCCTCCGTCGACGAGGAAGATCGGCCCCCCGGTCAACAGGGCCGACATGAAGTGGGACAGCGCTCTCGGGCCGCCCATGGTGCCGGCGGGCACGAGGTAGTCGAAGCGCGGCCCGATGAAGTTGAACGGGCGCACCACGGTGTAGTCGAGGTCGCCGCGCAGCCCGTGGGCCTGGATCACCCTCTCGAGGAGTTGCTTGGACACCGAGTAGACCCACCGCTGCTTCGCGACGGGCCCCACGACGAGGTCGGACTCGTCCTCCTTGTAGGTGGGACCGGACGGCTTGCCGTAGACCTCGGACGTCGAGTACTGGAACAGTCGCTTGCCGTGCTTCACGCAGTGTTCGACCGTGTCGACGTTGACCATGAAGTTGAGCCGGATGACGTCCAGCGGCGCCGAGATGTAGAGGCTCGGATTGGCGTAGGCGACGAGGTCCACGACCACGTCGGTCTCGGCGATGAGCCCCTCGACGGACGCCGCGTCGGAGACGATGTCCAACGGCATGAACGTGAAGTTCGGACCGGTGATCCCTTCGAGCTTCTCGTGGTCGACGTCGACACCCGTCACGTCGTGGACGCCCTCGGCGATGAGGTGTTCGACGAGGTTGGATCCAATGAATCCACCAGCGCCAAGGATCAGGAGCTTCATGTGCGTGGGTCCCCCCGGTGTGTCTGACTCGTCAATGGTGGCACGACTGCAATACGACCGAGACGTCGACGCATCCCGCCTCGCTCCATCACGCGAGGCTCTCGATCTTCTTCAGGTGGTCGGCGAGGCGGACCGAAAGGGCGATGGTCGTGAGGGTGGGCGCCGTGGCCCCACTCGCGGGGAACACCGACGAGCCCGTGATGAAGAGGTTGTCCACCCCGTGGACCCGCAGGTCCTCGTCGACGACACCCTCGGTTGGGGAGGAGGACATCCTCGTCGTCCCCGCGTGATGCCATGTGCCAATGGCCTTGCTCGGCCACGGATCGGGATCGTCGTATCGCCGCGAGGCGATGCCGGGGTCGTACGTCTCGATGGCATTGAGGACGATCTCCATGCCGCGACGGTAGGTCCGCTCCTCGGCTTCACTCAGCGTCCAGCGGAGCTCCGCCTTCGGGATGCCGAACCGGTCCTTGTCACCGGACAGCACGATGCGGTTGTCGGGACGGGGAGGCTGCTCGACGCTGCATCCGATCGACAGCCACCGCCGCATGCCAGCGGGTCGCAATGCCGCGCCGATGAGGCTCTGGACCGTGCGATGCGGCTTCACCATGGAGATCTTCACGTCCTCCCATCGGACCCTGTTCGGCCCGCCACCCGTGTCCTGGTAGTAGGGACTGTCCGACCACGGCTTGCGGCTCGCGTTGACGACGCGACGGATCGCCTCGAACTGTGGCGTCTCCTGGCCCGCATACCCGAATGAGAGGTTCGTGATGAAGTTCAGGAGCTCCTCACGCCGCTGGACCCCTTCGCTCAGGCCGAGCCTCGAGAACCGCAGCGTGCCCGCAGCGCCCGTCACGAAGTGCGCGAGGCCCGTCGAATCGCCATCGAGGGCGTACCGGTTGAACACGCGAGGGTGTTCCTGGAAGAACCGGCCGACGAGATCGTGCTGGTTGCCGATGCCCTCGGGGATCACGTCGTTGGACGTCATCAGCAGCCGGGCGTTCTCGATGCCCCCTCCCGCGAGCACGAACCGGCGTGCACGCACGTGGAAGCGGTGAGCTCCTCTCGTCCCCACTTCGAGCGACTCGATGTGGTTGCCGCCGTCGTTCACGTGGAGCTTCAGGGCCGTCGAGTGCAGGTACGTCGTCACGTTGCGAGAGGCGCGGATCGCACCCTCGTACATCTTCCCGAATCGGGCGGGTGCGGAGAACCAGATCGCATCCCACACGGTGTCGGAGGTGGGGTGCATCTCGTCCGCCTCGTCGAGGTCGGCGGTCGACGAATCGGACCCCTCCGGGTCGACCTCGCAGAGGGCGAAGGCCCGCGCGTAGTGCGGATCGAGGTCGGTGCGGCTGATGGGCCAGCCGCTGTGGGGCACCCAGCTCCGCTTCTCGAAGTCGATGGGATCGAGCGGCGCCACGATCCCTCCCCACGAGATCGTGGATCCGCCGAACATGCGGATGCGGGTCTCGTGGACGGGGAAGTACGTGTGGCCCACCACCTCTGCCGTCGCGAGATCCTGCTCGGACGGGTCGAACTCCATCGCACCCGTCTCGATGATCACCACGTTGGTGGAGGCCGCCGAGGCGAACTCCAAGGCGAGACTCAGGCCAGCGGGACCCGCGCCGATCACGCAGATATCGGTATCGATCTGTGACGCGTTCGGCACGCCACGTCCGTCGACGATCATCGTTCCTACACTCCTGTCCGCCCTTCGCGCGGAGACTACCAGCACCACACACAGTGTGGCAAAGCCGCCACTCAGGGTTAGCCCTCGACGCCCGTGCGTGGTAGGATGACCGCCATCTCCCCGACGGTGGGCATCGCGGGGGTCTCCAATCGGGGAAGGTGGAGGAGGGCCACATGGGCGAGCGGGTGTTCCTGTCCGCGCCGGACGTGTCCGGACGTGAGATCGAGTACATCGCGCAGGCGATCGACGACAACTGGATCGGGCCGCTCGGTCCCTTCGTCGAGCGTTTCGAGTCCGAGCTCGCAGGGGTGACCGGTGTGCGCAGGGTCCTCGGTCTCTCATCGGGGACGTCGGCGATCCACCTGGCCCTGGACGTGCTCGGGGTCGAGCGCGGCGACCTCGTCATGGCCTCGACGTTCACCTTCGTCGGCTCCGTGGCTCCGCTCCGGACCGTTGGCGCCGAACCGTGGTTCGTCGATTCCGACCTGGCGTCATGGAACATGGACCCCGAGCTGCTCGAGCGGGCGATCGCACAGGCGCGACGCAAGGGCAGGATGCCGAAGGCCGTGATCGTCGTGGACATCGTGGGGCAGTGCGCGGACTACGACCCGATTCGGGCGATCTGCGACGCGGAGGGGATCCCCATCATCGAGGACGCGGCGGAGGCGCTCGGCGCCACCTACCGAGGACGACCAGCGGGGAGCTTCGGCGACGTCGCGATTCTCTCGTTCAACGGCAACAAGATCATGACCACCTCCACAGGAGGGGCGCTGCTGTCGGATGTCGATGCGTACGTCGACCGCGCCTTCTTCCTCGCCACGCAGGCGAGGGATCCGGCCCCCCACTACGAGCACTCCGAGACCGGCTACAACTACCGGATGTCGAGCCTGCTCGCCGCATTCGGATTGGCGCAGCTCGAGGCACTCCCCGACAAGGTTGCACGGCGCCGGGCGATCTTCGACCGGTATGCCGACGCACTCGGTGACCTCCCCGGCATCACCTTCATGCCAGAGGCCGACTACGGGGTCGCGAACCGCTGGCTGACCGCACTCCTGATCGACGCGGAGCTGTTCGGTGCCACGAACGACGAGCTCATGGCGGCCCTCGCGGAGGAGAACATCGAGTCCCGTCCCCTCTGGAAGCCGATGCACATGCAGCCGGTCTTCGCAGGTGCCCACAGCACCCTGTCAGGCGTGTCGGAGCGGCTGTTCAGCGAAGGCGTCTGCCTGCCCTCGAGTGCGAACCTGCGCGAGGACCAGCAGGAGGCCGTGGTCGCCGTCGTGAGAGCGATGGCGGGGCGCTGATGCGACGGGTCACGGAACGATGGCACGGGCTACGCTGGCCGGTATGTGGGCGCGGCGCGTACGCTTCCACCGGGCGATAGGGCATCCAGGGCATGGCAACACAGACAACGACACGCAGCGACCCCACGGTCCTCGATGCCGTATGGCGCTACAAGTGGCTCGTGATGCTGATGGCACTCGGGTTCGCGGGGCTCGGCTGGCTCTATGCCAACAGCATCGAGAGCTTCACGGCCGAGGCCACGATCGCGGTGCAGGACCCCCGGACGTCGAACCTCTTCGACCAGGCCGTCACGGACAACCCCGAGCGATACGTCGAAGCCCAGATCGCCATCCTCGAGTCCCGTGCCGTCGCGCGGCGGGCCGTCGAGATCGCCGCGGACCAGCAGCCTCCGATCGTCGTCACGGTGGATGACATCGAGGAGAACTTGAGCGTCAGCGCGTCACCGACCAGTGACATCGTGAATCTCTCGTATACGGCGCCCACGGCGCGCGAGGCCATCGGGGTCGTGAATGCCGTCACCTCGGCTTATCAGGACATCGGGCGCCAGTCGGCGGCGCTCGGCTTCGCCGAGGCGACACAGGAACTGGACCGCCAGATCGAGCAGCTGAAGACGGACCAGGTCGCCCTCGAAGCCCAATTGAGCGCACGGCAGCAGGCGGTCCTCAACCAGCTGGCGACCGATCCCGATCGTGTCGCCCAGCAGGCGCGCCTCCTCGAGCTCCGGACGACCCTCGACGCGCTCGAGGCGCCGGCGTCATCGGCATCGGATGGGCGGTTCAACCAGTTCAACGCTGATCTCGAC
Organism: uncultured Acidimicrobiia bacterium; assembly: GCA_963792405.1. Taxonomy (GTDB): domain Bacteria; phylum Actinomycetota; class Acidimicrobiia; order Spongiisociales; family UBA5794; genus SZUA-442. The sequence goes on along the minus strand of CAWBVU010000005.1, from coordinate 337,668 downwards.
GTGCTCACCCTCCAGATCTCGACCCTGTCCGAGCAGCTCGCAGCCGACCGTGACGCCACGTTGCTGCTCGAGGCGAACGATCCCCAGCGCATCGCACTCGAGTCCTCGCAAGCAGAGAACCAGCTTCGCCTCACCGACCTCCAGGCACGCAAGGACCAGCTGAGCGTCGACTCGGACCTGGCGGGCAACGGTGTGGTCTTCGCTTCGCTCGCCGAGACGGCCAAGCCGAGCAGCTCGGTCACCTACATCGCCCTCGGGTTCCTCGCCGGTCTCGTCATCGGCGCCGGTGTGGCGATGCTCCTGTCGGGACGCCGCCAGACGCTGACGAGCCGGACCGAACCGGAAGCGATCCTCGGCACGCGATTGCTCGCCGATGTCCCGAACTTCAGGGAGGAGCGTCTCAAGTCCGCCCTGCCCGTTGTCGACGCCCCGGCCTCTGTGTCGGCTGAAGCCTTCCGCTTCATCGCGGCGAGCCTCTCCCTGCAGCAGTTCTATCCCCTCAGCGAGAACGAGGAGCGCAACTTTGGGTCCGTCGTGTCGCTCTCCGCTGGCCTGTCGGAGGGCAAGACCACCGTGTCGGCGAACACCGCCCTCGCAGCTGCCAGGGAAGGGAAGAAGGTGCTCGTGGTCGACGCCGACTTCGGGAACCAGCAGCTGACCCAGTTGCTGATCGGAAACGAGACGCCGACCCTCGGTATGACCGACGTCGTGGCGGGCACGACCACGCTTCCCAAGGCCGTGGTGCCGATCGAGCACAGCGGATCCGGATCGATCGAGCTGCTGGCGCGAGGCGGCGCCCCGGTGAAGGCTCCCGACTTCTTCGCCTCACCGGTGACGGCGAAACTCTTCAAGCACATCTCTGACACGTACGACCTCGTGATCATCGACGCACCGCCGCTGCTGAGGGTCGCCTATGCGACCTCCCTGGCGTGGCTCGCGGACAGGGTGATGGTGGTCGTGGCCCATGGTGAGGACATCCAGAGCGTCGAGGAGCTCCGCAGCCAGCTCGACCTGGTTGGCATCGGTGTCGTCGGCTACGTCTACAACCTGGCCCCCCTCCGCCCCGAGATGTCGGCCTCCGCCGGGTCGATGGCGGATACGCTCGGCGAGTTCCGGGTCGGGCCCCGCACCGAGTAGGGCAATCGGGAAGTACGCCCCGGGGACGCGGGAGTGCACGTCGATGGTCGATCCAGTGTCCCCATCGTGCGGACATGCGTATTCTCAGGGAACACTCTGCTGAGGGGGACACTGTGAGGCCAGGCCGAATCAGGCAGACACGCTTGGGCGCGTCGGGCTCCTGGTCGGTGCTCGTCGCGTTCGCGGCGTTGCTCGCGCTCGTGACCTCCGCGCCCGCGTCGGCCGTCATCTCGTCCGTGAGCCCCGGAAGTCGCACGGTGCCTCCCGGATCCAGCTTCTCGGTGTCCGTGACCACCGACCAGCAGAGTGTCGGTGTGTCAGGGAGCGCGCCGGGCGTCGTGGTTGGTCGCACCGGTGCGGCACCCACCTTCACGTTCACGTTCCAGGTCTACTCCGAGGCGACACCTGGTACGTACGGCTTCACCTTCACCGACCTCCCCGGGGGCGACTCGGCCGGGTTCAGCCTCACGGTCGAGGCCCCTGCCACCACCACGACGACGGCGGCGCCGACCACCACGACCACGACGCGGCCGACCACCACGACCACGACGCGGCCCACCACGACGACCACCAGGGCGCCCGCGACCACCACGACGACGGAGGCGCCGACCACGACAACGGAGGCGCCGACGGACTCCACCGTGGCGACCACCACGACGGTGGCGACGACGACCACCCTCGCCACGACGACCACAGAGCTCCCCACGACCACGACGACCCTCCTGCCGCCGTCGGCCCTGGAGCCGCCTCCCCCGGCGGAGGGCGGCGGCATATCGCCCACCGTGGCCATCGCCGCAGTGGGCGCCATCGCAGCCGCTGCCATGCTCCTGTTCCTCGCGGCGCGGCGCCGCGGACCGGGCTCCGCGGCGCCGGTGTTCGTCGTGTCCATGCGCCAGCGAGCCGAGGTCCGCCGTGTCGCAGGGATGCAGAAGCGACGCGGGTCGAGCTTCGGCACGTGGGTCGCGGGCATGAGCCCGGTCGTCGCATATCGCGAGTGGCGTGCCCGTAGGAAGGCGACGTCGGATCTCCGCCGTCGGATCAAGGAGCGTCGACAGATCAACCGCGACATCTAGGCCCGTCCTCGGAGGGCGATACAACGGCCGCCGAGCGCACCGTTGGACCGTCAGCGGACCAGCTTCGTCTCCAACTCGGCCGGTGTGGCGACGGGGAGATCGCAGACCAGCCCCTCGCACACGTACCCGAGGCCGGTATCGGTCCCGGATCGGTCAGCGAGGAGTGGCACGAGTGACGGGGAGCCGTCGCCGACGGCGAGCACCACGCCCGGATCGAAGCGACCCCACACGACCCGCTCCATCGCCGTCGTGTCGTCGCCCACGATCGCGACCTCTCGGACGCCGACGAGGTGGGTGAGCCACACCGCGAGGCCATAGCCGCCGAAGGCCGGATGGCGCATCGCCGTTGTCGCAAGTCTTGCCATGGTGGACCCAGCCTCGACGATCGCATCCGTGTCGGCCGTGTAGGCGGCGTGCGTCACGAGCGCCTCCATGGCGAGGGCGTTGTCGGACGGCGTCGGATTGTCCTGGGTGGAGATGGGCCGGGTGAGGAGCTCGCTGTCGGCTCGTGTCGTATGGAAGCCGCCTCCGTCCGCGGCGAAGGTCGATCGCAACTCCCGGACGTGACGCTCTGCCCCTTCGAACCACTGCGCATCTCCGGTCGCCTGGTACAGGGTGAAGAGTCCGACGGCGAGCGCGGCGTGGTCCTCGGCGAACGCGGGGTGGCCGGGAGCATCCCTCCACGACCTGACGAGGTCGCCGCCCGGAGAGGCCTCAGCGGTGAGGAAGCGGGCGATCGCCACGGCTCTCGCCAGGAAGCGGGGTTCGGCGAGGATCGCAGAGGCCTCCGCGAAGGCACGGATTGCGAGCCCATTCCATGCCGTCACGATCTTGTCGTCACGCGCAGGTGGGATCCGCTGCTCCCGTGCCCTGCGCAGGCGCTCGTCGATCGAAGCCCGGCGCTCCGCGAGCTCGTCCGTCGAGACACCTGCCGCCGCTGCGACGGAGTCGAGGTCGGTGAATCGATGGGGGACGTTGCGGCCCTCGAAGTTGCCGTGCTCGGTGAAGCCATAGATGGATGCGGCGGTCCCGAGATCGTCGCCCAGCAGGTGCTCGAGCTCGTCCCATGTCCACACGGCGAAGCGCCCTTCTTCCCCTTCGGAGTCGGCGTCCTCGGCCGAGTGCAGAGCGCCCGACGCGTCGGCCATCGTGGTGTCGAGGTAGTCGAGGACGGCGACGGCGACGTCCCTGAACCGCTCGATTCCCGTCAGTTGCCACGCCCTGAGGTACACGCGGGCGAGCTGGGCGTTGTCGTAGAGCATCTTCTCGAAGTGCGGCACGAGCCACTGCGCGTCGACCGAGTACCGTGCGAAGCCCCCCATGACGTGGTCGTAGATTCCGCCATCGGCCATGGCGTGGAGCATCGTGGTCAGCATCCCCGCTGCGGTCTCGGCCGCCGCGGTGTCGGGGCGGAGCGCCATCATGCGCAGCAGGAACTCGAGCGTCGGCGCCTGCGGGAACTTCGGGGCGGTCCCGAACCCGCCGTTGACCCGGTCGAAACCCTGTGAGAGCGACACCATGGCGGCGTCGAGGTCGTCGAGGTCGGGGAGGCCCTGCGCGGGCTCGTCGGTGCGGGCAATGGCGGCCGCGATGTGGTCAGCCTGACGTTCGGCGCCTTCGCGGTTGCTCACCCAGGCGTCGACCACGGCCGCCATCACGTCCATGAACGACGGGTGGTGCGACATCCTGGCCTTCGGGTAGTACGTGCCCGCATAGATCGGCTTTGCGTCGGGGGTGAGGAACACGGTCATGGGCCATCCGCCCCGTCCGGTCATCGCCATGACCGCATCCATGTAGATGCGGTCGACGTCCGGGCGCTCCTCGCGATCGACCTTGATGTTCACGAAGTGGTCGTTCATGTATGCCGCCGTCTCGGCGTCCTCGAACGACTCGTGCGCCATCACGTGGCACCAGTGGCAGGTGGCATACCCCACCGACAGGATGACGGGCACGTCACGTCGACTCGCCTCCGCGAAGGCATCCGGTCCCCACTCGTGCCAGTCGACCGGGTTCCCTGCGTGCTGGCGGAGGTACGGCGAGGTGGCGGACGTCAGGCGGTTCGGCATCCCGGGACGGTACCGGTGGCGGCCCCGGTCGGTGACGCGCGGCCTACCTCGAGATGCGTGCGAAGGCGAATCGGCGTCCTGCGCCCGAGCTCATCATCCGTATCCAGGTGATCGCCTGCGCCTCGACGAGGGGGATCGACTCGCGGCCGCCGAGGGCGACGACGTCGAATCCGATCTCCGACCCCAGGGTCGCCGCGACGGTCCTGGCACGCTCGTCGCCGGCGATGAACAACACGGCCCTGCGGTCCCCGAACACCGGATCGGCCATCACCTCGAATCCCACGGTGTTGAACGCCTTGGCCACCGAGGCTGAGGGGAGATGGTCCGCCAGGTAGGTCGCCGATGACGAGAACGGGAGGCTCGAGGTGGGGCCGACCACGTTGGTGGCATCGATCACGGTGTCGGCGGACGTGCCCTGCAGCGCAGCGGCCACGTCAGGCACGCTCGCCGCGGGCACCGCGACCAGGACGACGTCGGCGCCGTCGATCGCTTCGGCGACCGTGTGGGCGCTGGCGCCGGCCGCCTCAGCGGCCGACACGGCCTTGTCCCCCGACGGGTCCCTCACCCCGAAGGACACGGTGTGCCCAGCCTCGGTGAACCTTCGGCCAAGGGTGGCGCCGACGTTCCCGGCGCCGATGATGGCGATGTGCATGTCGACCTCCGCTGACTTCGATGGTGTGCGTACCCAGCGTGCTCGTTCGATCGGCTTCGCCTCAACGGTACCGATCGACGGCGCGGATGGTCGCGGGAGCCTCGCCCGGGCCGGGTGGCGACCATGTGGAGGACGGCAGACGCGAAACGGGGACCGCGCACTCGCACGGCCCCCGCAACTCAGCTGGCGACAGTCAGGTCACGATGCAACGCCCGCGGGGGGCGCCTCGACCACCTCACTGTGTGTCATGGTGGGTGCTTCCGCCCCGTCGCGCCATAGGGGATCTCCCCCATACGCGTCGCGCCGTCCGGCCGCACCATTGCATCGATCAGGCGCGACAATGGGCACGACGGAAGGAACGAATGGATCACGTCGGGGCGCAACGCTGGCTCGATCGATACCTGGCGGCGTGGAGGAGCAACGATCCCGACGAGGTCGCCGATCTCTTCGCCGAGGACGTCCGGTACCGGTACCACCCGTTCGACGACGCGATCGAAGATGGCAGGGAAGGCCTCCTCAGCTCCTGGTTCGAGGAGCTCGATGCCCCCGACAGCTGGGAGGCCCGATACGTCCCTTGGGCGGTCGACGGCGATCGCGTCGTCGCCACGGGATGGACCAGGTACTTCGCCACTGCCTCCCAGCCGGAGAAGCTCTATCACAACTGCTTCCTGATCGAATTCGACCACGACGGTCGCTGCACCGACTTCACCGAGTTCTACATCCGAGAGTGAGGAACCCGACCTGGCATCCGAACGTCGCATCTGCGTGAGGTCGCCGGCATGAGATCGAGGTCCTTCGTCGTCGCCGTGGTATGGGCATCACTCGCCGGTGCATGTGCGAGTGGCGCAGGTGGGCCGACGACGAACGCCCCGGGGGACGATCCGCCCACGACGACCTCCGTGGATGAATCGTCGACGGTGACGGGACAGATCGAGGGCGACTGGATCATCATCGAGGGTGTGCCCACGGTCGCCGGCTATCCCATCTCGCTGTCCGTCACGGGGAACGAGTTCAGCGGTCGATCCGCATGCAACCTCTATGGGGGCACGGCAGGCATCGACGGCGCCTCCCTCACCATCGAGGACATGGGCATGACCGCCATGGGGTGTGAGGAGGCGGTGATGGACTCGGAGTCGGCCTATCTCCGGGCGCTCGCCGCTGTCACGGCGTGGAGGATCACCGACGACCGCCTCGAACTCCTCGGGCCTCCGGAACCCCTTGTCTTCGAGCGCGCACCGGAGGTACCGATATCCGAGCTCGTGGGCACCGTCTGGGTGCTCGAGACGGTCATCGAGGGCGATGAGGCCTTCTCCGCCGTGGGCGATCCCGCGACCCTGATCCTGAACGACGACGGGTCGCTGTCCGGGTCGACGGGATGCCGGAGCCTCGACGGTTCGTGGACGCTCGCCAATGGGCAGGTGTTCCTCCCCGAGCTCTCTGCCGATGGCCGATGCAACGCGGACCTCGCCGTCCAGGACGGCATCGTGGTCAATGTCCTCGGCGACGGATTCACCCCGTCGGTCGACGGCGGTGTGCTCACGCTCACCTCGATGGGGAACGAGGGCCTCGTCTACCGCGTTGAGGGCTGAGCCAACCGTCACACGCAGCTCCTACGAGGCGTACGATTCGCCGACCCGTGGAAAGGCGATCGTGGGCATCTCGAGGCTGAACCATGCCGTGCTGTTCGTGAGCGACCTCGGTCGCTCGGTTGCGTTCTACGAGAATGTCATGGGATTCGAGGTGATCGCGACCGAACCCCGGGCCAATGCGGCGTTCCTGCGTCTGCGCGGTTCGGACAACCATCACGACCTCGGCCTCTTCGGCCTTGGAGGCTCCGCCCAGCCGAAGCAGCGTGGAGCGGTCGGGCTCTATCACCTGGCGTGGCAGGTCCCGACGATCGACGATCTCGCCGAGATGCGGTCGATCCTCATCGACCACGAAGCGATCACGGGGGAGTCGTCCCACGGCGCGACGAAGAGCGTGTACGGCATCGATCCCGACGGCAACGAGTTCGAGGTGATGTGGCTCCTCCCGCGCGAGGCATGGGGCGACTACGAGCACGAGGCCATCGTCGAGCGCCTCGACCTCGCCTCGGAGCTGTCCCGCTGGTCAGGCGTCGTCACCGCCTGACCGCGCGGCACCGTTCTGTGGGCCCCAGTGCACGGAAACCGTGCACTGGAACCCTGGGTACGGGTGCACCGATCGGTGCACTGGGGCCCACAGAAGGGCCGATGGGGTCGGCCGTCTGGCATCATGGGTCGTGACGCATCGTTCACAGAGGAGGGAACACCACATGAGCTTCCTGGACAAGGCCAAGGACATGGCGGACAAGGCGCAGGACACGGCCGCCGACCACAAGGACTCGATCAAGGGCGCCATCGACAAGGGTGCCGACATGGCCAAGGACAAGGCCGGCAGCGCCGCTGACCACATCGACAAGGGTGCCGACATGGCCAAGGGCGCGGTCGACAAGCTCGAGAAGGACTGAATCCGTCGAGATAATTTGACTCAACAAGGGTTGAGGTATATTGTGGCTCGGTGGACATCGACGATCGCGCCCGTATGCACGCAGCCCTCGGGGAGCCGATGCGGCTTCGACTCCTCGATCTCCTCGTGCCCGGCGACCTCACCGTTGCCGACATCGCTGATGCGCTCGGTACCCCGGGCAACCTCCTCGCGCATCACCTCGACGTCCTGCAGCGCGCAGGGCTGATCGAGCGCCGAGCCTCTGAGGGCGATCGACGACGCCGCTACGTGACGCTCACCCCTCGCGCCCACGTCGTCGTCGCACCCGTCTCCCTGGCATCGACCACTCCACTGTTCGTCTGCACACACAACTCCGCTCGATCCCAGTTCGCCGCGGCCATGTGGCGAGCACGGACGGGCCTCGCCACGGAGAGCGCGGGCACCGATCCCGCGGCAACCGTGCATCCGCTCGCCGTCGCCTCCGCCGCTCGATTCGGCATCGACCTGTCCCACGAAGTGCCACACGGGTACGCGGACGTCGTCGCACAGCCGGACGTCGTGATCTCCGTGTGTGATCGCGCCGCTGAGACGCCCGATCGCTTCCCGGCCCGTCATCTGCACTGGTCGATCCCCGACCCGGTGGCCGCGGGCGATGCGGGCGCGTTCGACGCCGCATTCGACGAGATCGCCTCGCGCATCCAGTGGCTCGTGGAGGCGGTGGGGTGACCATCGAACCACGAGCCCTCTTCGCCGAGTCCCTCGGCACGGGGTTGCTGCTCTTCATCATCGTGGGCAGCGGCATCGTGGCCGATGGCGCCCAGGGCGATGGCGTGCTCGCGCTGTTTGCGCACGCCGTCGTCGTCGGCGCAGGGCTCGCAGCCCTCATCGCGTTCCTGGCTCCCGTGTCCGGGGCCCACTTCAACCCCTCCGTGAGCCTGGGCTTCGCCCTCGACGGATCCGTGGGCGTCGTGACGGCACTGACCTATGCGGGAGCCCAGGTCGCGGGAGCGGTCGTCGGCGTGGGCCTCGCCCATGCCACGTTCGGCAATCCGATCCTCGCCGTGTCGATGACAGAGCGCGCAGGAGCTGGGCAGCTCGCCGCCGAGTTCGTCGCGACCTTCGTCCTCGTCCTGCTCATCCTGGGGCTCGTGAGGAGCCGGCGCAGCGCGGCCGTGGCTCCCGTCGTCGGTGCATGGGTGACGGCGATCGTGTTCGCCACGGTCTCGACGGGATTCGCCAACCCCGCCGTCACGCTGGCGAGGACGGTGACGGACACGTACACCGGCATTGCCCCGGGGTCTGCTGCAGGTTTCCTCGTCGCCCAGCTCGGGGCAGGTGTTGCCGCCGCCTACGCGGCTTCGTTCCTGTTCCCGAGGCCGACCACCACCGGCAGCCACACCCACCGAGCGGTTCCCGCACGCATCCACGAGCCAGCCGAGGAGGCAGCCCCATGACCACACCGACAACGCCGACCGCCGAACTCACGACGGAGGAGAGGCTCCGGATCAACCAGGCGTCCGTGAGGCTCCAGCGCGAGTTCGAGGGCCGTGTCAACGCCGAGACCGTCGAACGGCTCATGAACGACTCCATGGACACGATCCTCGCGAGGGCACGCACGAGGGAGTGGGTGGTGCTCCTGGCCGAGCGCTTCGCCCGTGATCGGCTCCGGGCGCTGCTGCGCATCGAGAGCAGTGCCGTCGACCTCGCACCCAGCGTCCTGTTCCTGTGCGTGCACAACGCGGGCCGGTCGCAGATGGCGGCAGGGTGGATGCGCCACCTCTCCGGAGGCGCCGTCGACGTCTACTCGGGCGGATCCGAACCGGCCGAGAAGGTGAACGCGGCTGCCGTTGCCGCCATGGAGGAGCTCGGCATCGACATCTCGGGCGAGCTCCCCCAGCCGTGGTCGGACGAGATCATCAGGGCCGCCGACGTGGTGGTCACCATGGGGTGCGGGGACGCCTGCCCCGTCTTTCCTGGGAAGCGGTACGTCGACTGGGAGCTGGAGGACCCCGCGGGAAGGCCCCTCGACGAGGTACGACCGATCCGTGACGACATCGGCGCGCGGGTCAGAGGCCTCCTGGACGAGCTCGGGATCGCACCGGAGGGCTGACATCGGCTCCGTGCCCGGGTCGCCGCCTCAGTCCTCGTCGTCCCTGCCTCGGGATTGCCCGATGCCTGCGCCGATGGCCGCCCCGACCGCGACGCCAACGCCGATCCACCAGGCGCCACCCGTCGCGGCCATCATCGCTGCCCCGACCCCGGCACCGATCGCGACCCCGGCACCGATCGCGATGGTCGTACGATCCTCGTTGCCTCCAGCCATGTGGGCACCCTACCGGCCGATCGCGTAGACCCTGCCCTCCCCGGGGTCGAGGCCCTCGATGCGGTGGAAGAAGCCGTTGGAGGAGATCGGCGGCTGGTCCCCGACCGGGCCGAGGAGGGTCGAGTACGTCCATTCGAGGTTGACGTCGGGGGAGAGGTCCGGGATGCCGAAGTAGCCGGAGCCCTCGTCGCCGTCGTAGTTGACGACGAACACGAACGAGGGATCCGGTCCTGCCTGGGTCCACGCAGCGGTGCCCCGCAGGCCGGTGGCATCGGGCGGGAGCAGCCACCGGGTGGCGCTCCCGACGATCGAGGGCAGCACCTCCCCTGCATACACCCACAGGGCCGTGAGGCGAGTGTGCAGCTCGTCGTTCTCGCCCCAGATGTACCGCTCGCCGAACCTGGCCTTGGATGGATACACGTTGGAGTCACCGCGCTCTCGGAAGACGAAGAGCTTCGTGTAGCGCTCGTTCTCCACCGCTTCGTCATGGACGTCGCGGATCTCGAATCCGAGGCCCATGTACGACGGCATGTCGGGGAGGAACAGCCCCGTGAACACCCTGGCCTCGTTCCCGACGCGGTAGAAGCCGTCGAATCTCGGGTCGTCCTTGTCGGCGGTCATCATCGTGTAGGTCGGCGCCACGCGGCGGGTGGCGAGGTCGTCGAGGTAGCGGCGGAATCGCTGCAGGTACTCGGGGCTGCCCACGACCGTCGACTGGAGGTCTCCGAGGGTCGCATCCGCGAGCGATGCCTCGAGGTGGTCGAGCTCCTCACCGTATTGGAAGACGTCCCTCGCCGGGAGGAACGTCTCTGCGAAGTAGGCGAACCACGGCGCATCCGCCGTCCTCTGGATATGGAGCTTCACCGCGGCGAGGATGTCGTAGAACTCGTCGACGACGGGTGGGACGCCGTCCGGCCGCATCTGCACGTGGGACATGTCGCCCCGCATGAAGTCGAAGTTCCCGATGTGGCGGGTCTCGGCGTAGTGGCGGCACACGTAGTCCCACACGTGGCGGCGCGGGCGATCGAAGTCGATCTCCCACTCGGCGTTGTCGTTCAGGCGTTCGTACAGCTTGAACCTGGCGAGCGGCGAGAACACCCTCGACATGGACTCCGGACGCGTGATCACGAAGTCTGGCCACGACAACCCGTGCTCGTCGGTGACGGTGTGGGTCGGATCCGGATCCACGGCGAGGCCCCGGAACGGCACGCCCATCGTGGCGGGGACGGGCTCGAGACCGTCGTGCTTGAGTCGCTTGATGAGGTCGATCCGGCGGGCGATGCGACCGTGCAGGTCCCCCGGATCGCCGAAGAGCACGGCGATGCGTGCGGGTTCGGGCATCGAGAAGAGCTGGGCGGGTGTGGCGGGAACCGGCCGTCCCGCCATGGCGGGGCCGCGCCGCATCAGCCACTCGTGGATGGTGCGCTCCACGACGGTCGTCAGCGACGGCGACTGGTCGACGATCTCACGACCGACGACCCGCATCCACTCGAACAGGTCCGGCATCCCCAGCGCTGCCTCCGAGAACCGGTCGGTGTGGGGGATGACGTCCATCCCGATCGTCCTGCCCATCGCGTGCGAGCAGATTCGACACGGCGCGGAGCTGGCGCCCCACCGAGTCCAGATGCGGCGCCTCCTCGTACATCTCGTCGGAGAAGTACTCGGTGTTGAGGTTCCACCCCGCGATCCCGTAGAGGCTCTCGACGACACCGGGCTCCCATATCGGGAGGAGCTGGAGCGAGTCCGTCGACGACGGCAGGGTCAGGGCATACTTGACGACACCCGCGTAGTCGCCGACGGTACGGACGTTGACCCCGACCATGTTGGTGCGCCGCATCCAGCTCGAGTCCGGCTCGTGCGCCCTCGGTGACCGCACGGCCGTGGGGAGTTCCGACAGGGGCCGTGAGAGGTCGGTCGCCTCGTCCGACATCGCGACGTCGATGGCGGCGCCGAACCGTCGTCGCAGGATGTCGAGGACGGTCGGCAGTGGGAGCTCGAGGGCATCCTGTGGCCTCAGTCCGACGAGGAACGAGGCGGCACCTGACGTGTAGGCGTCGATGCCGGGGATGCCGTCGCCGTTCACACCGACACGAACTCGACGTCGTACTCCCGGGTGATGATCACGTCGGCGCGGGGCCGATGTTGGCGGATGATCTCGTGCTCGGCGGTGAGGACCTCCTCGATGAAGGGATCGAACTCCTCCCGCCCGCGCTTCATCCGGTGCTCGAGGGTCTCGAGGCGGTTGCGGTCGATGAAGACCCTGCAGTCGACGTGGTCACACAGGGAGGTGTACACGCCCTCGGCGATGACGACGTCAGCACCCTCGAGGGACACGGTCTCCTCGTCGATCCGGTTGTCGGCGTAGATGACGAGCGGCTTGATGATCGCAGCGTCCCCGCGCTGGGCTGCGGCGAGGTGCCCGTCGAGGAGGTCGAGGCGCACCTCGGTCGTGCCGACCCATGAGAAGTTCGCCCTGCGGGCGGCGTCGTTGAAGCGGGGCGGGAGGACGTAGTAGTCGTCCTGCTGGAGCACCACGGCACGGACGCCGCGTCGCTCGAGTGCCTCGGCCAGTGCCTGTCCCGTCTCTGACTTTCCGCTCCCCGACTCGCCCGCCACGGTGATCGTGTAGCGGCGAGGCGTCTCTCGGATGGTCGGGAGGATCCGTTCGATGATGCGCTCGGCGGCTCGCTCGTGCTCCTCGCCGACGAGGATGATGTCTCCTTGCATGCGCGGCAGTGTATCCGGTCGCCGCCGGGCCAGCCGAACGGACGGGGGTGCGTCAGGGCTCGAATCGGCGCAGGCGCAGCGAGTTGGTGACGACGCTGACGGAGGAGAAGGCCATGGCGGCGGCGGCGATCATGGGGTTCAGGAATCCGAGTGCGGCAAGCGGGATCGCGGCGGTGTTGTAGCCGAACGCCCAGCCGAGGTTCTGGCGGATGATGTGGAAGGTGCGCCTCGCCAGGGTGACGGCGGTGACCGCGGTCATCGGGTCGCCGGTCATGAGGACCACGTCGCCTGCCTCGATGGCCACGTCGGTTCCCGACCCCACCGCCATGCCGAGGTCCGCGACGGTGAGGGCGGGTGCGTCGTTGATGCCGTCCCCGACGAAGGCCACGACCCTGCCCTCACGTTGGAGCTCCTCGACCGCGGCGGACTTCTCGCCGGGGAGGACCTCGGCGGTCACGGTGTCGATGCCCGTCTCGGCAGCGATCCTCTCGGCACTCCTGCGGGAGTCGCCCGTGACCATCGCCGTCGAGATGCCCCTGCTCCGCAGGGCCGCGACGGCCCCGGCGGACGACGGGCGCACCGAGTCGGCGACGCTGACGACGCCCTGGGCTCGGCCGTCCCATCCGACGAGGAACGTGGTGTGCCCCGCCGCAGCTGCGGTCTCGAAGCGGTCCATCCATCCATCGAGATCCATGCCGAGCTCTGCGAACAGCGCAGGACGGCCCGCGACGACCACGTGGCCGTCGACCTCCCCGGTGCCTCCCTTGCCCTCGACCGCTCGGAAGTCCGTGACAGGGAGGAGGTCGATGTCGCGCTCTTCCGCGCCGAGGACGACCGCCCGTGCGATCGGGTGCTCGGAACCGGACTCCAGCGATGCGACCATCCGCAGGAGGTGCTCCTCATCGCCGTCGGTGTCGGCGGCGACGAGGGTCATCGCTCCTCGGGTGAGGGTCCCGGTCTTGTCGAACATCACCGTGTCGATGTCGTTCGCCCGCTCGAACACCTCTGCGTTCTTGAAGAGGATCCCGAGCTCGGCGCCCCTGCCCGATCCCACCATGATGGCCGTGGGTGTGGCGAGGCCGAGGGCGCACGGGCACGCGATGATGAGCACCGCAACCGCATTGCGGACCGCTGCGCCGGCGTCCCCTCCGAGGATGGCCCATCCGGCGAATACGAGCGTTGCGACGACGATGACCGCAGGTACGAAGACTCCCGACACCCGGTCGGCGAGCTTCTGGATTGGGGCCTTGGTCGCCTGGGCCTCCTCGACGAGGCGCATGATCTGGCTCAGTGCCGTGTTGGGCCCGACGAACTCGACCTCGATCTCCAGTCGCCCCTGCTGGTTGACGGTGGCAGCGAACACCCGGGACCCCGGGTCCTTGTCCACAGGTGCGCTCTCACCGGTGAGCATCGACTCGTCGACGTTCGAGCGCCCCGATGTCACCGTGCCGTCCGCAGGGATCTTCTCACCTGGCAGCACGATGACGGTGTTGCCCGGTGCCAACTCCATGGGGTCCACGAGGATCTCGACGCCGTCGCGGACGACGCGGGCCTGCTTGGCGCCGAGCTCCGCGAGCTTCGCGATGGCGTTGCTCGCCTGCCCCTTCGCCCTCGCCTCGAAGTACCTGCCGAGGAGGATCAGCGTGATGATCATCGCGGCGCTCTCGAAGAAGATGAAGGTGCCTGACGAGTCGGAGTGACCCGAGCCCATGATCGCTGCGGACCCCTCCGCCACGAGCACCCAGGTCGAGTAGCCCCACGCGGTCACCGTGCCGACCGAGATGAGCGTGTCCATGGCGGGGGAGCGCGACGTGATCTGCTTCCACGCGGCAGCCTGGAACTGCCAGCCGAAGACCCACACGACGATCGTGGTGAGGGCGAATTGGACCCATGGGTTCCACATCGTGTCCGGTCCGACCATGGCGAGGATCATCACGGGGATCGACAGCGCCGCGGCGCCGATCACCAGCCTCAGCTGGGAGCGGGCCTCGGCGTCGTACCGCTCGGTGATGGACCTTCGGTCGTCGTCGGGATCGATCACCGAGATGTGGTAGCCGATCTTCTCGACCGCGGCGCGCAGCGCCTCGATGTCGGCGGTCGTGCCGACGGTGGCCCTGGCCTCCTGGCCCGCGAAGTTCACGACGGCGGACTCGACGCCGTCCTGCTTGCCGAGGACGCGCTCGATTCTCACGGCGCACGACGCACACGTCATGCCCTCGACATCGAATCGGATGGTGTCGGTCATCAGCGTCCTTCCATGCCTGCCTGGCTCGGTTCCCCGTGGAGGAACCCGCGTACGCAGGAACGCATCGGGTCAGCGGGCGACGTCGTAGCCCTGGTCCTCGATCGCCGTGATGATGGCGTCGAGGTCGACGACGGCCTCATCGAAAGCGACATCCACGGTGCGGTCGTCGATCGTGACCTCGGCGGAGGCCACTCCCTCCATCGGGGCCACGGCGCCCTCGATCGAGGACTTGCAATGCCCGCACGAGATGTCGGGTACGGAGAGCTTCACATTCGTCGTCATGATCGTCCTTTCGTCGCGGGGGTGTACCGCAGGGTCTCCATCAACTCATCCACCACCTGCTCGGACCGGCCCTCCTTGACGTGCTCGAGGACGCACGTCTCGATGTGGTTCTGGAGGAGGACTCGATTGACCCCTTCGAGCGAGCCCTCCAATGCGGAGACCTGCTTCATGATGTCGGGGCAGTACTGCTCCTCCTCCACCATCCGGATGACGGCATCCATGTGGCCCCGGACGGTCTTCAACCGGTTGAGGGCGGAGGTCTTGTGCTCGGGCTTCATGGCTGGGAGTATACCCCACCCCCGGGGGGGAGGGTACGAGTTTCTCGCACACCCGAAGCTGGCCCCACACGACGTCGTGCCTGCCTCAGGTACGGAGGAGTTGGCCGATCCTGCGTGCCGTGATCCACGAGCCGATCGCTCCCATCGCCACGAGGTACACGACCGCCACGAGCATCTCCCAGCCGAGCACGCCGAGGGTGAGGCCGCGGACGAGCACCACACTCTGGTACAGCGGTGAGAACCACGTCACGGCCTGGAAGAACGGTGGATACACGTCGAGCGGATACAGGGTGGCGGAGAACAGGAACATCGGCAGGGTGATGAGCGAGACGAGGTCGAGGTCCTGCCACGTGCGCATGTACGTCACGCCAGCGGTTGCCACCGCACCGAAGGCGAACCCGATCAGGATCGTCGCGGGGAACGCCAGGATCCCCCACCAGGACTCGACGAGCCCCATGACCGCCATCACGAGCAGGAAGGCGAGCGAGTAGGCGGCGCCCCTCGCCAGCGTCCATCCGATCTCCCCCGACGCCACGTCGATCGGCTCGACGGGTGTGGCGAGGGCGTTGTCGTAGATCTTGCCGTACTTGAGCTTGAAGAAGATGTTCGTGGACTCGAACACGGCCCCGTTCATCGCGGACGATGCGAGCATCGCAGGAGCGACGAACGCCGTGTAGGTCACCGTGACGCCCGCGACCGTGACGTCACCGACGAGCTCGCCCACGCCCACGCCGATGGCGAACAGGTAGAAGACGGGTTCGAAGAAGCCGGACAGCAGGACCGGCCAGAACGACTTCGTGGCACGGGCGTTGCGCTCGAGGAGGTACTGGCCCCGCCACCTGCGACGCAGCGGGGGCACGACCCTGGTCGTGAGTGTGCCCGACGTCATGGCTTCATGCGCTTTCGCATCGGTCGCAGGGCGATGACGATGCCGACCGCCACCCACGAGATGAGGTAGGTGATCGACACCCAAGGGGCGACGGCGGGTTCCGTGCCGACGACGATGGCCCTCGCCATCTCGACCCCGTGGTACATGGGCGTGACGAGGGCGACCGGCTGGAGCCAACCCGGCAGCTGGGTGATGGGGAAGAAGGCACCCGAGAACAGGAACATGGGGATCACGACGAACCGGAAGAAGAGGGGAAGTCCCGTGGCTTCCTCGAGGTGGACCGTGAACGCCGTCGTCACCGACGCCATCGCCATACCGACCAGCAGTGCGGGCCCGACGGCCAGGAGCGACTCGAGCACGGGCGCCACGCGGAACGCCGACATCACGGCAGCGAAGATCACGGACACCAGCAGCACCCTGAAGGAGGACCAGAGCAGGTGGCCGTAGAGCAGGCCCGGCACGTCGATCGGTGTCGCCAACCTCGCCTTCCATGACTGCTGCCACTTGATGCCCACCATCACCTTCCACGAGCCCTCCCCCGCACCCGTCTGCATCGCGGTGCCGACGAGCAGGCCCGGTGCGAGGAACGTGAGGTAGGTCACCCCTTCGAGGTCCGTGGGGGCGTTCGCGTTGACCAGCGACCCGAGCCCCACCCCCATTGCCAGCAGGTAGAGGACGGGGTTGAGGAAGCTGGAGAACACGGATCCGCGCCAGGTGCGGCGATAGACCCTCGCCTCTGCTTCGAACACGCGGAGGGACAGCGGCGTCGCCATCAGTCCGCCAGGGTGCGGCCGGTGAGTCGCAGGAAGACGTCCTCGAGGGTGGACCGCCGTGCGAGGACGGTCTCGGGCTCGAGGCCGCGTTCATGGACCGTGGCGATCATCCGGTCGGCGTCATCGGTGTACACGAGAGCGCGGTCGGCGAGCACCTCCGTGTGGTCCGAGAGGTCCTCGATCCGACCGGTGATCTCCTCGAGGACCCCTACGGGGAAACGCAGCTCCACCACGTCCTTCGGCGTGTACGTCTCGATGAGCTGCTTCGGCGAGCCCTCGGCGACGATCTCGCCCTTGTCCATCACGACGAGTCGGTCACAGAGCTGCTCTGCCTCGTCCATGTAGTGCGTCGTGATCAGCAGGGTGACGCCCTGCTGCTTGAGGCGGTAGAGGCGATCCCACAGCACGTGCCTCGCCTGCGGGTCGAGCCCGGTGGTGGGCTCGTCGAGGATGAAGAGGTCCGGGTCGTTGATCAGGCCGCGCGCGATCGTCACCCGCCGCTTCATCCCTCCCGACAGCGCCGCGATCTTGGCGCCACGCTTCTCCTCGAGTTGGACGAAGTCGAGGAGCTCGTCGATGCGGTCCCTGATCGTGGCGCGGTCGAGGTCGAAGTACCGGCCGTACATCATGAGGTTGTCGTAGACCGTGAGCTCCTCGTCGAGGTTGTTCTCCTGCGGGACGACGCCGAGCCGCGATCGAAGGCGTGGGCCCTCGAGCATCGGGTCGAGGCCGAGGACCTCGAGGCTGCCGCCGGACACCGGGCTCACCGCCCCGATCATCCGCATCGTGGAGGTCTTGCCCGCGCCGTTCGGGCCGAGGAATCCGAACGACTCGCCCTGACGGACGGAGAAGTCGATGCCGTTGACGGCGACGAAGTCGCCGAACCGCTTCTCGAGCGCCTTCCCCTGGATGAGCACGTCAGACATCAGGCGGGAACGATACCGGTGGGGCATGACGGAATCTCCCTGGTCCGACGTCCGCCGACGCACGGACGACAGGGCTCCTAGCCTCGCCCCATGGACATCCGCGAGAACATCGTCGAAGCGATCGGGGACACGCCCCTCGTTCGCCTGTCACGCCTCCACCCGCCGGGGAACCTCGTGGCGAAGGTCGAGTACATGAATCCCGGTGGATCGATCAAGGACCGCATCGGCCTCGGCATGATCGAACGCGCCGAGGCGAACGGATGGCTCGCGCCCGGTGACACGATCGTCGAGCCGACCTCCGGCAACACCGGTGTCGGCCTCGCGATGATCGCCGCCATTCGCGGGTACAAGCTCATCTGCGTGATGCAGGACAAGCAGTCCAAGGAGAAGCAGGACCTCCTGAAGGCGTACGGTGCCGAGGTGGTCCTGTGCCCGACGGACGTCGCACCGGATGATCCCCGGTCGTACTACTCCGTTGCGAACGAGCTCGCCCAGCGTCCGGGCCACTACCGGCCCGACCAGTACTCGAACCCTGCCAATCCCCAGGCCCACGTCGAGTCGACAGGTCCCGAGATCTGGCGCCAGACCGATGGGACGATCGACGTGTTCGTCGCGGGCGTCGGCACCGGTGGCACCATCTCGGGGACCGCCCGGTACCTCAAATCGATGAACCCCGGGATCGTGGTGGTGGGCGTCGACCCCGAGGGCTCGATCTACACGGCGGACTCCGACGAGGATGTCGCCACCTACCTGATCGAGGGCGTCGGTGAGGACTTCTGGCCGTCGACATACGACCCCGACCTGACCGATCGGTACGAGATGGTCGACGACGCCGAGGCGTTCGCCATGACCAGGCGCCTCGCCATCGAGGAAGGGCTCCTCGTGGGAGGGTCGTGCGGCATGGCCGTCGCCGGTGCCCTCAGGGTCGCCGAGGAGGACACGGGCAAGCTCGTCGTCGTGGTCCTCCCCGACTCGGGCCGCAACTACCTCTCCAAGATCTTCAACGACGAGTGGATGCGTGCGAACGGTTTCGAGGTCTGATGCCTGACGAGAAGGAGGAGGGATGAACCGCGAGGACAGGCTCGAGACCCTTGCGATCCACGCGGGGCAGGACCCGGATCCTGCGACCGGGGCGGCGGTCGTGCCGATCTACGCCACGTCGACGTACGTACAGCAGGCGCCGGGCGTCCACAAGGGCTACGAGTACTCCCGGACGGACAATCCGACCCGCACCGCGCTCCAGGCGCAGGTCGCCGCCCTCGAAGGCGTCCTCCCCGGCGATGAGGGCGGCGCCGTTGCGACGGCATCGGGCCTCGCAGCGATCGGCCTGATCGGCTACCTCCTCGCGCCCGGTGACCACATCGTCCTCCCCGATGACGCGTACGGCGGCACCTTCCGACTGGTCGCCAAGGTCCTCTCCGAGCACGGGATCGAATGGTCGGTGGCCGACATGACGTCGGCCGAGTCCCTGGATGCCGCGCTCAGGGACACCACGCGCCTCGTCTGGGTCGAAACGCCGACCAACCCGATGCTGCGGATCGTCGACATCGCTTCGGTGGCTGCTGCCGCCGCCGGCGTCGACGCCCTGGTCGCGGTCGACAACACCTTCGCCACCCCGTTCCTCCAGCAGCCGCTGGAGCTCGGCGCGGACATGGTCGTGCACTCATCGACCAAGTACCTCGGTGGGCACTCGGACACCATCGGCGGCGTCATCGTCACCGATGACGGGGACCTCCTCGAACGACTGCGCTACCTGCAGAACGCGACGGGGCCCGTGCCAGGGCCCTTCGACTGCTACCTGGTGCTTCGAGGGATCAAGACCCTCGGCGTGCGCATGCAGCGGCATTGTGAGAACGCCATGATGATCGCCAACTTCCTCGCGGACGACCCACGTGTCGATCGGGTCTGGTACCCCGGGCTGGCCTCGGACCCCGGCCACGGCGTGGCCTCGAGGCAGATGGCCGCCTTCGGCGGGATGGTGTCGTTCACACCGGCAGGTGGCGTCGAGGCGGCGAACAGTGTGGTCACTTCGACCCGCCTCTTCTTCCTGGCGGAGAGCCTCGGCGGCGTCGAATCGCTCATCGAGGTCCCCGCGGCGATGACACACCTGTCGGTCGAGGGCACCGACCTCGAGGTGCCCCCGGACCTCGTGCGGCTGAGCGTCGGCATCGAGCACGTCGACGACCTCATCTCCGATCTCGACCAGGCCCTCGGCTGACCGCCACGTCTACGCTGACGGCATGCGAGACGGATCCGGCGGTTGATCGACCCGAAGCTCTACGCACTCGGCTGGAACGAGGCGTGGGAGGCAAAGCGGCGTGCATCGTCGACGATCGGAGAGCCGGCCAGGGTGATCCGCCACGACGCCGTCAAGGTCCTCGTCGCCACGCCGTATGCCGTGGGCCAGGTCACGTTCCCGAAGCGCATGTCGTTGGCCGTGGGGGACTGGGTCACGATCACCAACGAGACGGTGGAAGCCAGGCTCGAGCGGACGAACGTCCTCGAACGCGACCAGATGGACGCGGGAACGCAGGTCATCGCGGCGAACGTCGACCTCGTGTTCGTCCTCTTCGGGGCCGATCGTCCACTCCGGCAACGCAAGGTCATGAGGTTCGTCGCCTTCGCCGCCGACATCGGGGCGACCCCCGTGCTCGTGATCACCAAGACCGACCTCGTCGAGGACCCCCGCGCCCTCAGGGACACCGTTGCGGCATGGGTCCCCGGTGTCGAGGTGTTGCTCACGTCGATCGAGACCGGTGAGGGCATCGACGACGTCGTTGCAGAACTCGCGGGAAGGACCGGCACCTTCATCGGCGAGTCCGGCGCGGGCAAGTCGTCCCTCGTCAACGCCCTCATGGAGGAGGAGGTGGCCTGGGTGGGGGACGTGCGGGAGCGCGACGCGAAAGGACGGCACACCACCAGCCACAGGGAGCTCCACAAGCTCCCCGGTGGGGGTCTCGTCATCGACAACCCCGGGGTGCGGGCACTGGGCCTCGCCGCTGATGGGGAGGGCGTCGAGAGCACCTTCTCCGACATCGAGGAGCTCGGCCTCTCCTGCCGGTTCCGTGACTGTTCCCACCGCAGCGAACCGGGGTGCGCCGTGCGCGGAGCGGTCGAGGCCGGCGACGTGTCGGAGGAACGATGGCGGGCATACCTGCACTTCGTCGACGAACAGGAGACGGCCAGCGAGCGTGCCGAGGCACGCGATCGCCAGGCCGCGTTGCGCAGGGATGCCGCATCGGCGCAGAAGGCGAGGGATGCCGCAGAGACCCTGGACCTCTAGAGCGACACCCCGTACGGAAGGGTGAGGCGGTGCCGGGCGAGGAGAGCCGCGTCCGCCAGGAGTTCGCGGGTCTGCCCATCGGCGACGATGCTCCCTCCGTCGATGATGACCGACCGTTCACACAGCTCCAGCGCGTAGAGGAGGTCGTGGGTGACGATCAGCTGGGTCTCCTCCAGCGCGGTGAGGACGTCGCTGAGCTCTCGTCGGGCGGCAGGGTCGAGGTTCGCCGTCGGCTCGTCGAGGACGATGATGTCAGGCAGCATCGCAAGGACTCCGGCGATCGCTGCGCGACGCTTCTGCCCGAACGACAGATGGTTCGGCGATCGATCCGCCAGATCCGCGATGTCGACGGCCTCGAGGGCGTGGCTGACCCTCGCGTCGAGCTCGTCGCCCTCGATGCCGAGGTTGCGTGGACCGAAGGCCACGTCCTCCCGTACGGACGGCATGAACAGCTGGTCGTCCGGGTCCTGGAAGACGATGCCGACCCGGCGTCGGATCTCCATCACCTCCGCCTTGGTGAGGGGGAGCCCTGACACCGTCACGGTGCCGGATTGCGGCATGTGGATGCCGTTGAGATGGAGGACGAGCGTGGTCTTCCCCGCACCGTTCGGTCCGAGGAGGGCGACGCGCTCGCCGGCATGGATGTGCAGTGAGACGTCATCGAGTGCCTCGGTGCCGTCGGGGTACCGATACGAGAGATGCTCGACGGAGATGACGGGTGTGCTCATCGCACGATCCATGCCGTGATGGCGACGACCCAGAAGGTTCCCACGATCGCGGACCCTGCCCACCACTGCGGTGCAGGTGTTGCCGGCTGCACCGAGGTGGGCATGGTGCCGGTGTAGCCCCGGGATGCCATGGCGAGGTAGATGCGCTCACCCCGTTCGAAGGTCCTGACGAACACCGCGCCGACGGTTCGCGCATACGGTCCGATCTGGGTGAACCATCGGGGGTCGTGTCCCCGCGACGCCATGGCGATCCGCATCCTCGACCAGTCGCCCGCGACCACGTCCACGTAGCGGACCATGAACCCTGCGATGGCCGTCACCACGGACGGCACGCGGAGGCCGTCCATGCCCGCGAGGAACTCGGTGACGTCCGTGGTGGCGGCGAGAATCGTCGCGATCAACAGGCCGAGTGTGGCCTTGGCCACGATGTTCCAGGCATCCCACAGGCCCGCGATCGACAGGTCGATCCCGAGGACCGCGGTGGTCGGGCCGCTCCCGAACACCGGGAGGAGTGCGGCGAGGATCAGGAAGGGGATCTCGACGGTGAGGCGCCGTGCGGCGAAGGCCGGTGTGATCCCCGCGAGGGCGGTGATGCCGGCGACGAGGACGGCGTAGAGGGCGAAGGCCCAGATCGCCTCCCGAGGGGTGGACACGATCGCAAGGAGGGAGCCGAACGCAATCGCGATCTTCACCTGGGGCGCGACGCGGTGCACCGGTGTGGCTCCGTGCAGGTACAGCGCATGCACGTGTGCCGTTGCCACTACGGCCTCGCCGAGGGTTCCTGCTTCCGGCTGCGGGCCAGCCAGAACAGGCCGAGGGTGATGACCGCGGTCACGGAGAGTCCGACCACAGCGGCGACCGCCGTGCCCACCACGGGGTCCGCGTCGAGGTTGTCGCCGTAGTCGGCGAGTGGCGTGTCGGCGAGGTCATGCTCCTGTGCGGTGTCGCCGAAGCCCTCCTGTTGGGCGACGTACTCGAGGCCGTCGGGCTCACTCGAGGCGAACTGGCTGAGCACGACGCCGATCGCGATGATCACGACGACGGCGACCGTGGCGAAGACGACGTTCCGGTTCATTCGGCGTAGGCCTCGGTTCGGTCTCCGAGGTACTCGGGGGCGCCGTAGACGAGATCCGATCGCGCGTCCACGACGGCGAGGACGACGAAGAACGTGATGATGCCTTCCCCGATACCGATCAGGAGATGCGTCGTGACCATCGCCCACAGGACCGACGTGAGTGACACCGACGTCGCCGTACCTCCGAGCGCGAACTCAGCGGCGAACGCGAGAGCCGCGAGCGGGACCGAAGCGAACGCGGCGACCCCCGCGGACAGGGCCACCGCGCGGTGGCTCCTCGAGGTCAGGCGGACGACGGAGAGATAGACGAAGTAGCCCGCCACGGCCGCCACGGCACCCAGGTTGACGATGTTCAGCCCGAGCGCCGAGAGTCCACCATCGGCGAAGAGGAAGGCCTGCACGGTCAGGACGATCGACATGACGAGGAAGGCCGCCGATGGGCCCACGAGCACCGCAGCGAGAACGCCGCCGATGAGGTGCCCGCTCATGCCCGGGAGAACGGGGAAGTTCACGAGCTGCGCTGCGAAGACGAAGGCGGCGACGAGCGCTGCGAGGGGGACGAGCCGTTCGGTCAGGTAACCGCGGACCCGGCGGACGGAGTATGCGAAGCCCCCCGCGGCACCGACGCCCGCCACCGCCGACGCACCGGCGTTGATGAACCCGTCGGGGATGTGCACACGTGCTCCTTGTTGCGACGCTGTCGCAACAAGGATAGCGTCACGGTTCGCCACATCATCGCCGTGGCGGTCGGAGGTCGGTCAGCGGCGTGCGCAGTCCTCGCAGAGGCCGGAGAGGGCGAAGTGCTCGACGTCCACGACGAACCCGGTGCGTGTGAGGATCTCGTCGAGGAACGGCTGGACGGCACCCACCTCGATCGTGACCGTGCGCTCGCATCGGCTGCACACCATGTGCTGATGCGGCACCTCGTCCGCGAGGTGATACACGGTCGGTCCGTGGCCGATGTGGCCGTGCTTGATCGCTCCCGCCTCCTCGAGGGCGTCGAGGGTTCGGTACACCGTCGCCCGATCGAGGTCACCCCCGACGCCCGACTGGACGGCGTCGTAGATGGCGGCGGCGGTGAGGTGCTCGCCGTGCCTGGTCGCGATCACGTCACAGACCAGCCTGCGGGGCTCGGTGATCCGAAGGTCACCGGCACGGAGGACGTCGACGAGGTCGTCGGCGGTGATGTGCATCAGCGGTTCACCCCGAGTGTGTCGATCTCGATCTCGCCGTTCACGCGCACCTGACCGGGGGTCTTCCACGGGTACTCGTCCGCGTCGGTGTACTTGCGTGCCAGTTCGTCGATGAGCCACCACCCGTCGGCTTCGAACCGCGTCACCCTCCCTCGCATGACGTAGTTGACGTAGTCGTCGCCGACGGTCGTGAACGACAGGGCGACCCGGTTGTCGCGCCGTATGTTCTCGGTCTTGATCCTGCCCTCCGCCGTGGAGAACAGCACGGTGTCGCCGTCCCTGCCCACCCAGATCACCGACACCTGGGGGGAACCGTCGGGCATGGACGTCGCGAGGTGGACGAACACCTTGTCGTCGAGAGCAGCCCTCACGGGTTCGGGGAGTTCCACTCGTGAGCCTCCGTTCGCGGAAGCGAACGGTAGTCCCGCACGGCCGTTCCGACGGCCTAGCCTCGCACTATGGACACAGGACTCGACGGCGTCACCGTCCTCGTGACCGGAGGGGCAGGCGGCATCGGCGCAGCGATCTGCCGTGCCTTCGCCGACGAAGGCGCTCGCGTGGCTGTGCATCATCTGACGAACGCCGAAGCGGCGGCAGCCCTGGCCGAGGAGATCGGGGGCATCGCCGTGTACGCCGACCTCACCGACGAGCATCAGGTCACCGCCATGTTCGATGCGGCCGAGGAGGTCCTCGGAAGCCTCGACGTGTGCGTCGCGAACGCCGGGTGGTACCCGCAGGACGACGTACCCGTGTGGGAGCTCGGGCTCGATCGGTGGAGGGAGGTCATCGATCGCAACCTCACGACGACCTTCCTCACCGCACGAGCGTTCCTCGGCCATGCGGCCCGCGTGGGCCACGGCTCGCTGGTGCTGGTGGCCTCGACCGCAGGCCTCTTCGGCGAGGCCGGCCACGCGGACTATGCGGCGGCCAAGGGTGCCCTTGCGTCGGGGTTCGTCCTGTCACTCAAGAACGAGGCCGCGCGTATCGGCGATCGGGTGCGCGTCAACGCCGTGGCACCAGGATGGACCGTCACCCCTGCCCGCGAGGCTGCCGGCGTCGATCCCTCCCAGGTGGAAAGGGCGACCGCGACGATGGCGCGCAAGCGCCTCGCGACCCCCGACGACGTCGCGCGGCAGATCGTGGTCCTGGCATCGGACCGTGTGAGCGCCCACGTCACGGGACAGGTGGTCACGGTGGCAGGCGGCATGGAGGGAAGGCTGATCCCGTGAGCTTCACAGAACTCGAGATCGCACACCTGCGGGCGGTCACGCCGGGGACCGAAGTCGTGACCCACCTCGACAATGCGGGGTCGTCCCTGATGCCCGAGATCGTCATCAATGCGATGCAGCGCTACCTCGACTACGAGATCTTCAACGGCGGCTACGCGACGGCCACCGAGCTCGCATCTGACATCGAGGACGTGTACCGATCGATCGCGACCCTGGTCAACGCCGCACCATCCGAGATCGCCATCTCCGACTGCGCGACGAGGGCGTGGGACATGGCCTTCTACGGACTCGAGATGGGGGAGGGTGACCGCATCCTCACGACCACCACCGAGTACGTGTCGAACTGGGCCGCGTACCTGCATGCACGCGACACGAGGGGCGTCGTCGTCGAGGTGGTCCCCGACACGCCGGCGGGGGACATCGACCTCGAAGCGCTCGAATCCGCGATCGACGGATCGGTGAAGCTCGTCTCCATCAACCACGTGCCCACACACTCGGCGGTCGTCAACCCCGCCGCCGAGGTGGGGCGCATCGCACGGCGCCACGGCGTGCCCCTCCTCCTCGATGCGTGCCAGTCGGTCGGCCACCTCCCGATCGACGTCGCGGAGATCGGGTGCGACATGATGTCGGCCACCTCGCGGAAGTTCCTCCGTGGCCCGAGGGGTGAGGGGTTCCTCTTCGTTCGGTCGGACTTCATCGACCGCCTCCCACCGGTGTTCGTCGAGCTGCACAACACGACGACCGTGCTCCCCGAGCGGATCGAGGTGCGCGACGACGCCAAGCGCTACGAGACGTGGGAGAAGAACTTCGCGGGGGTCGTCGGCATGGGCGCGGCTGCCGCATACGCACGTGACCTCGGCATGGACCGCATCTGGCATCGCATCCAGCACCTCGCCGCCCTCGCGAGGTTGTCCCTCGCCGACCTGCCGTGGGTCACCGTGCACGACAAGGGCTCGGTCAAGGGAGGCATTGTGTCGTTCGCCGTCGAGGGCAGGCGATCGGACGACGTCGTGGCGTCACTGCGCGGCAGGGGTATCAACGTATCGGCATCGACCAGGCTGTCCGCGCCGATCGACATGCACGGCAGGGACCTCGACGACCTCGTACGGGCATCCTTCCACGCCTTCAACACCGAGGACGAGATCGCCGAGCTGGTCGATGCGCTGACATCACCCTGAGCGGCCGGAGCCGCCACCTCTCGATTGCCGAATCGGTGTGACGTCAGCCCGCGGGGAAGGGTTGGCCCACGATGAAGGCGTCGATGTACGACTGCGTCGCGTCGACGGGTACGACGTAGGCCCTGCCGTCGTCACCCTTGCTGTTCTTCACGGGGAGGGTCGCCGCGTCGATGTTGCGCGAGTCGAGCGTGAGGGCGCCCTTGCCGAGCGAGGCCATCGTGGCGAGGTCGAGCCCCTCATCCGCAGTGATCTGATCCGCGAACGTCGGGAGGAAGCTGGCCAGGTTGAACGCGCTCGACGGTGAGGTGGCCTGGCTGAAGAGCGCGAGGAGGATCTGCTGCTGGCGACCCGTGCGGGCGATGTCACCGCCGTTCGTGCTCGTCCACGACCCGTCCCGCAGTTCCTCGTAGTGGCGCGACCTCGCATAGGCGACGGCCATCTCCCCGTCGAGCGTCTGCGTGCCTGCCTCGGTCTGGAACCCGGACGTCTGGTCGCGCCCCGGGTAGGGGAAGTCCATCGTGACGCCGCCGAGGGAGTCCACGACGGCGCCGACGCCCGCGAAGTCGATTTCCACGTAGTGGTGCACGGGGACACCGGTTTCCGCCTGCACCGTCTTGACGAGGAGGTCGGGACCACCGATCACGTAGGCGGCGTTGATGCGGTTGGTGCCGCCGCCCGGGATGTCGGCCTTCCAGTCTCGTGGGATCGACAGGAGCTGGATCGACTGTCCGGGCACGAGATGGGCGAGCATGATCACGTCGGTGCGTCGACCGGCGAACTCCCCGAAGTGGTCCTCCCAGTCGTCCGGAAGCGTCGACCGATCGTCCACACCGACGAGGAGGAAATTGAGGGGTTCGCCCGATGCCGGCGCAACGGACTCGAGCGAGGTGAGGTCGCTCGCCGCGATGCGGTCGATCTTGCCCTCCGTATACCGGAGGAACCCGTAGCCGGCGAACACCACGACGACCATGAGGCCGAGGAGGAAGAGCACGAACTTCTGGACACGACTCCAGCGACGACGCTTGCCCGGCGGTTGCGGGGGAGGGGGAGGCTCGACGCGCGGGATCTCTGGAAAGGTCTCGGTGACGGAGGACATGATCAGGGAGGTTACGCATCGACTCCCGGTAGCGGCGCTCGGACTTCGGAGGATTCTCGCGAGGTTGTACGCTGCGCCGATGCCCACCAAGATCCACTCCCAGGACGTCACCATCGGCCCTACCAGGGCGGGCGCGCGGGCGATGCTCCGCGCCGTCGGACTCGGCGAGGACGACTTCTCGAAGTCCCAGATCGGCGTCGTCTCCGCAGGCAACGAGGTGACCCCGTGCAACGTCACCGGCCCCAAGCTGGCGGGATTCGCCAAGATCGGTGTCCGTGAGGCTGGCGCCGTCGGACTCGAGTTCGCCACGATCGCCGTGTCCGACGGTATCTCGATGGGCCACGAGGGCATGCGAGCCTCCCTCGTCTCGAGAGAGGTGATCGCAGACTCCGTCGAGCTGGTGATGCACGCGGAGCGCTTCGACGGGATGGTCTCGATCGCAGGCTGCGACAAGTCGCTGCCCGGCATGCTCATGGCGGCGGCCCGCCACAACCTCCCATCGGTGTTCCTCTACGGAGGCTCCAGCCTTCCCGGGAGGCTCGACGGGAGGGACATCTCCATCGTCGACGTCTTCGAGGGCATCGGCGCCCACTCGGAGGGCGCCATCGACGACGCGCGACTCCTCGAGATCGAACGCCACGCCTGTCCGGGAGCCGGCTCGTGTGCGGGCATGTTCACCGCCAACACCATGGCGTCGGTTGGTGAGGCCATCGGCATGTCCCTCCCCGGATCGGCCTCCGTCCCCGCCGTGGACGCGAGGCTCGACGACTACGCACGACGATCCGGCGAGGCTGTCGTGGCCCTCCTGGAGGCGGACATCAGGCCGAGGGACATCATGACCCGTGAGGCGTTCGAGAACGCGATCACCACGGTGATGGCCCTCGGTGGTTCGACCAACGCCGTCCTCCACCTCATGGCGATCGCCCACGAGGCAGGTGTGGACCTGTCCCTGGAGGACTTCGACGTGATCTCGCGTCGGACCCCGCACATCGGCGACATGAAGCCGTTCGGGAGGTACCACATGGTCGACCTCGATCGCATCGGCGGCGTCCCCGTCGTGCTCAAGGAGCTCCTCGATGCGGGCCTCCTCCATGGCGACGTCGTGACGGTCACCGGCAGGACGATGGCAGAGAACCTCGCCGACGTCGTGATGCCCACCGATCAGGACGTCGTGCGCCCCATCAACGAGCCCCTCGCACCCCAGGGCGGCATCGCCATCCTCCGGGGCACCCTCTCCCCCGGAGGGGCCGTCGTGAAGATCGCGGGTGTCGAGCTCGACGTCTTCGAGGGCGAGGCGCGGGTCTTCGACGACGAGCAACACGCCCTCGAGGCGCTGTGGAACCACGAGCTGAGGCCCGGCGACGTGGTGATCATCCGCTACGAGGGGCCGAAGGGCGGTCCCGGGATGCGTGAGATGCTCGCGATCACCGCGGCGATCAAGGGTGCGGGCCTCGGCAAGTCGGTCCTGCTCATCACCGACGGTCGCTTCTCGGGCGGGACGACGGGCCTGTGCATCGGGCACGTCGCACCCGAGGCGGCCATGGGCGGGCCGATCGCGCTCGCCGAGGACCGGGACCGGGTGCGTGTGGACATCCCGAACCGGAGGATGGACCTCCTCGTCGACGATGATGTCCTGGCGGCACGGCGTGCAGGATGGTCACCGATCCCTGCCAGGTACCCGACCGGTGCCCTCGGCAAGTACGCGAAGCTCGTCGGCTCCGCCGAGTCGGGAGCGGTGCTCGACTGATCCGTCCGCTGAGGGAGCGGAGGCGTCCAGCACTCGCTCGACCCACGTCGCATGCATGGCTGGGGCGAAGTGGAGCTCGTCGGGGGCGATCAGCGAGGGATCGTCCAGGGCCTCTGCGCACGCAGCGGTGATGTCCACGTACGACGCACCGATGCCGGAGGCGAACGACGACAGGATCGCGTTGAACCCTTCGATGTCGTAGCCCCGGTCGAGGCGTTCCCTGCCCCACGGCGACACGCGGAAATCGGGGATCGACAGCACCACGACGACGGCATCGGCTGCGGCGAGGGCATCGATGTCGAGGGCCAGAAGGTCGAGCCCCTCCCTGAAGTTCTCCTCGCCGAAGTCGAGGACCACGTCGTTCGCCCCGATCTCGAGGACGATGAGGTCGAATGGCGCAGCGAGCCCTGCACGAGCGATCTCACGACTCAGCCGCTTGGTGTTCCACCCATCGCCCGCAACGACGGAGCGCTCGACCCTGCGTTCCGCCGTCAGTGCCACCGCCAGCTGCGCGGGCCACGCCTCGTCGACCCCGATGGCCGTACCTGCCGCGTAGGAGTCGCCGAGGGCGAGCATGCGCACATCGTCGGGAAGCACGTCGAGGGCACTCGGAGGTGTCGATGCGCATCCCGCCAAGCCGACGGCTACGACGAGGATGGTCGGTAGGATGCGGCGCATGAACCTGTCACTCGAGTACTGCGCCGCTTGAGGCTATACCGACCGTGCCGTGAGCATGGTGCAGGCGATCCTCGGCAAATACGAGCACTACATCGACGACATCACGGTGATCCCATCGCGTGGTGGCGTGTTCGAGGTGATGGTGGACGACCAGCTCGTCTTCTCGAAGAAGGAACTCGGGCGTCATGCCACCATCGAGGAGGTGATCGCGTCGCTCGACGAGATCATCCCCACGGCGACCGGGCAGGGCTCCTGACGTCCTGCGGTCGTCGCTCGATCCGATAACCGGTACCTCGGCGTACCTTTCCGGTGGTGACCTCCGGAAGCTCGAACGCGATCCTCATCTCCGACTTGTTGTCGTCCGACGGGCCGTTCGGTCGCGTCGCGGACGACTTCGTCCGGTCTCGGTGCACGCATTGCGACCAGCCCCTCACCGAGGATCCGCGCCACGGGGAATGGGGCGCGTACTGCAGTCCTTGCTGGGTCGCGGAGCGCAACGGCTAGGTGTGCGACTGGCGGGGTCCGCTCCCGACGCTTGGCGCATGCGCACCGTGGGAATCGTGCTCGGCATCCTCATGATGGCGATGGGCGTCTCATGGCCCTCCAAGGCGTCGACTCCGAGTTCGCGCCGCAGAACTTCGTGACCGGAAGCGGGGCACGGGTGGTGATCGGGCTGGCGACTGCAGGTGGCGGCACAGGCCTCGTCGTGTGGAGCCGACGCCGCCCGTCCTGAGCGGGACGTACCACCTCGCCAGGACCACCGCCTCCTTCGAACGGGGGTTCCGCGCCGCCCCATGGTCGTTGGCGCCGTGGTGAGCGTCCCTGGTTCCGCGTCGATCATCGCTCGACGGGTTGATGGACCCCCATCGGTGTCCGTGTCCTCCACACGCCATCGACCTCGTGGAGCGCAGCGGCCACCGCACCGGCCGTCGGGACCAGTCCGATCTCGCCCACGCCCTTGACCCCGTAGGGGGCGCCGGGCTGTGGTACCTCGACGATGATCGTTTCTATCTCGGGCATGTCCTTGGGGCGGATGATTCCGAGTGAACGGAGGTTCTTCTTGGTTGGGCGAGCTTCCTCGTCGGTGGGGAACTCCTCGGTGAGTGCGTACCCGAGACCCATGTGGACCGCACCTTCGATCTGGCCCTCGACGAGGGTTGGATTCACCGCCCTCCCGACGTCGTGGGCGGCGACCACCTTCTCGATGTCGCCGGTCTGTGGATCGGCGATCACGAGTTGCGCTGCGTAGCCGAATGCCGAGTGGATGACGGGATGCTCGAGGCCTTCCTCGAGTGAGTTCGTCCAATCGACGCGGTACTCACCCTCATAGTCGATACCGACCTGGCACCCTCCTGCCAACGCGCTCTCACACGCCCGGGCGACTCCTCCCGCAGCCATGATGGTGCCACGCGATCCCGTGGTCTGCCCTGCGCCGAGCTCGAGGGTGGTGTCGACGATGACATCGATGCGGTTCGGGTCGATGGAGAGCTCTTGGGCGGCGACCTGGAGGGCGACATTGTGGACGCCCTGGCCCATCTCCGTCCAGCAGTGGCGAACCTCGACCCGGCCGTCATCGCGGAATCGGACGACGGCCTTGGAGATCTCGACGAATCCGTTCCCGAGACCGGAGTTCTTGATCGCGAGGCCGAGGCCGACGGCCTTGCCAGCCGATCGTGCCTCGTCGTACTGCGCCCGGATGGCATCGAGACACTCGCGGATGCCACGCGACCCGTCGTCCATGATCTGACCGGGGCCCCACTCGGCGCCAGGTGTGACGATGTTGCGGGATCGGATCTCCCAGCCACTGAGTCCGGCGGCGTCGGCCAGGCGGTCCATGATGCCCTCCATGGCGAACTGTGCCTGGTTCGCACCGAATCCCCGGAACGCTCCACCAACGGGGTTGTTCGTTCGCACCGCCAACGCTTCGACGTCGATGTTCGGAATGGTGTAGGGGCCGCTCATGTGACCCGCTGCCCTCTCGAGCACCTTCATGCCGACGGATGCGTACGGCCCGGAGTCCCCGATCATCCGTGAACGCAATGCCGTCAGCCTGCCCTCCGCGTCGCACCCCGCCCAGACCTCGATGCGTATGGGGTGGCGCTTGGCATGGATGCGGAAGGACTGCTCCCTGGTGAGGGTGCAGGCGACCGGCCGGCCGAGAAGGTGGGCGGCGAGGGCTGTCTGGCCCTGGTTGGACAAGTCCTCCTTGCCGCCGAAGGCGCCGCCGTTGGAGACCAGTTCCACGATGACCGTCTGCGGCTCGACGTCGAGGATCTTGGCGATCTGGTCGCGGTCGTCCCACACGCCCTGCCCGCCCGAATAGACGTGGAGACCGTCGTCGGTCGGGACGGCGAGTGTCGACTCGGGCTCGAGGAACGCGTGCTCGACGCGTTGGGTCAGGAAGGTCTCGTGGATGGTGTGTGTCGCCGTTTCCAGAGCGACGTCGACGTCGCCCCTCGTGTACGTCGATCGGGAGAGGAGGTTGCCCTCGAGGCCCCATACTGCGTCCTCGTCGGACTCGAGCGCGCTCAGCGGATCGGCGAACGGCGGATGGACCGTGTAGGCGACCTCGATGAGGTCGGCCGCAGCCGTTGCTTCGGCCTTCGTACCCGCCACCACGATGGCCAGCACGTCCCCGTAGAACGATGTTCGTCCGCCCTCTGGGATGAACACGGGCCAATCCTCGTGGATGATGCCCACCTTGAGCTGGCCGGGAACGTCGGCTCCCGTGAACACGGCCACGACGCCGGGCGCCGATTCCGCCGCGGAGGTGTCAATGCCGTCGATGTCGGCACGCGCGTGGTCCGTCAGCTTCAGGACTGCGTGGAGGAGTCCGTCCGGACGCAGGTCGTCCACGTAGCCCCGATCGCCGAGGGCGAGCTCGATCCCCTCGTACTTGGCGCCACCATCACCGACCATCGACGGTGTACGAGGCAGCGGGACCGTGCCCTCGACCAGGAGGTCGATGGCGTCGAGGATCTTCGTGTATCCGGTGCATCGGCACAGGTGTGCACCCAGGCGGCTCTTGATCGTCGGCAGGTCGAGGTCCGATCCCTTCGCATCGAGCAGGGACTTCGTTCGTACCAGGATCCCCGGTGTGCAGAAGCCGCACTGGAGCGCCCCGGCGCTCGCAAACGCGTGCGCGAGACGCTCCCGTTCAGCAACATCGAACCCCTCGAGCGTGATGACGTCCCTGCCGGAGGCCTTCTCCATCGACACGAGACAGCTCTGGATCGCCTTGCCATCGAGCAGCACGGTGCAGGCGCCGCACTGGCCCGATGGTGAGCATCCGTCCTTCGGGCTCGTGATCCCGAGCTCCTCGCGAAGTGCGGACAACAGGTGGGGATGGTCGGCTCGCACCACGCCGGGCTGTCCATTGACGGTGAACGAGATGGTTTCCATCGCCGGACCTCCTGATCGGCGTCCTCATCTTGTCCTCTCCATTGACATTTTGTCAACTGCTCGGCTAAGGAACTCGCGGCTACGATGGCGCTGTCGAGCAAGGAGACGCCGTGGCGGAGTACCTGGCCGAGTTCTTCATCGAACCGTTCACGGAGGGCTCGCCCGGTCCATCGGTGCAAGCGGGCATCGAAGCGGTCCGTTCGATGGGATTGGCCCCCGATGTCGGCGCCTTCGGGACAACGGTCGTCGGGGATGCTTCAACCATCGCTCGGGCCGTGTCCGCCCTGGTGACCGCTGCCCTGGGAGCCGGCGCAACCCGCGTGTCGCTCCAGGTGGTCGAGCGGACCGATTCGTGATGGCGACCGCAACCACGAACGACGTCATCGAGGCGATTCGCCCGGTAGTGGAAGCGACAGGAAGCTTGCTCGTCGCGGTCGAGGACGCGGACCGGATGGACGTTGCGGTCGTATGGGACGGAGAGGCCATCGCATACGTGCGCATCGGATCCCTCTCCGAGGCGCTCGACACGCTGATCTCGCGGATCGAGGATGAGCTCGGGGCATCCCTCCCGGACCTCGACCGGTCCGGCAAGCAGTCCGCGATTCGGATGCTCGACGAGCGGGGAGCCTTCCAGCTGAGGAAGTCGATCGAGGAGGTGGCCGATCTGATGCAAGTGAGCCGCATCACGATCTACAACTACCTGAACGCGATCCGGACGTAGCGGTTTGACATTTCGTTAATTACATAGCAGGCTTCTAGGTAATTCGGGTTCCTGAGTCTGGTGTGAGTCTGAGATGGGTCCGCGATGACGATCGACCTCACGCATCGACAGCGTCGTCTCCTCGCGTACTCCATTCCTGTCTTCGCAGTCGTGGCCGCACTCCTGTTCGGGGCGGTCATGCTCGTCCTCCTCGGCGCCGACCCGATCGAGGGGTATGTCGAGATGTTCGTCGGTGCATTCGGCTCGGGCGATGCACTGATTGCGACGATCCTCAAGGCGACACCATTGCTGCTCGTCGGTGTCGGCATCGTCATCGCATTCCGGGCGAACGTCATCAACATCGGTGCCGAAGGTCAGATGGTGCTCGGAGGCCTGGTCGCCACGATCGCAGCCCTCTACCTGCCTTCGATGCCTGCGGTCGTCATGATCCCGCTCGTGATGTGTGCCGGCCTTCTCGGCGGGGCGGCCTGGGGTTTCATACCCGGCATCCTCAAGGCCCAGTACCGCGTGAACGAGATCCTCTCGACGATCATGCTCAACATCGTCGCGGTGCAGTTGATGAACTATCTGCTGCGCGGCCCACTCATCGATCCCCGTGAGGTCGAGCTCGGCACCCGGATCCCCCAGACCGCCAGGCTCCCGGAAGCCGCTGACCTTCCGATCATCTACGGCGATCGTTTCCACATCGGCCCGATCATCGCGGTCCTCGCTGCGATTGCCTGCTACTACCTGCTGTGGCGAACGCCCCTGGGCTACGAACTCCGAGCCGTCGGGCTGTCCGAGCACTCGGCGAACTACGCCGGCATCAAGGTGAAGCGGACGATCACCCTGGCCCTCACACTGTCCGGCTCCCTGGCAGGCCTGGCGGGCGCCATACTGGTCTTCGGATCGGAGAGCCATCGCATGGTGACCGATGGGTCGACGATCGGGTTCACTGGCAGCGCGGGCTTCAACGGCATCGTCGCAGCCCTCTTCGGTGGGCTACACCCGTTGTGGACGATCCCCGCGTCGTTCCTCTTCGGGGGGTTGATCGTCGGTGGCCAGGCGCTCCAACGAGCCGTTCAGGTTCCGTCTGCCCTGATCATCGCCCTCAACGGCCTCGTCGTCGTGTTCGTGGTAGCTGCGGACAGGTATCGGTCGAGGCTGCTCTCGCACGATCGCACCGACGAGGACGTAGCGGGAGATCCGGACGAGGAGGCGCTCATGGGGTCGACCCGTGATGCCCCTCCGGAGTTGACGCACTCGTTCGACCCGGAGGACTCGTCGTGAGTGACTTCTTCACCCTCGCAGTATTCATCGGGGTCATTGCCTCGGCGATCCGTTTGGCAGTGCCGCTGCTCCTCGCAGCGTTGGGGGAGACATTCGGCCAGCGAAGCGGAGTCCTCAACCTCGGCGTCGACGGCATCATGCTGCTCGGAGCGTTCGCCGGGTACTACGCAGTGCTCAAGACCGGCAATCCGTGGATCGGGCTGCTCGCAGCGGGCGTCGTGGGTCTCGTGTTCGGCGTCATCTCGGCCGTGATCGCCGTCACGTTGCAGGCCGAGCAGGGGATCAGCGGCATCGGCATCTACCTGTTCGGTCTGGGCATGAGTGACCTGCTGTTCCAGAAGCTCGTCGGCACGCCGATCCCGATCGAGACGTTCCCCACCGTCGAGATCCCAGTGCTCTCCGGCATCCCGTGGATCGGTGAGATGTTCTTCGAGCACAGCATCCCTGTCTACTTGGCGTTCCTCGCCGTGCCCCTGGCGACCTTCGTCATCAACCGGACGACGTTCGGCATGAACGTGCGCGCCGTCGGCGAGTATCCCGAGGCCGCGGACACGCTGGGCGTGAGCGTGAACGGCGTGCGGTATGTGACCCAGATGATCGGGGGCACCCTTGCGGGACTCGCCGGAGGAGTCCTCGCCATTTCGCTCGGCATCTTCCAACAGAACCTCACGAACGCCGCTGGATTCATCGCCATCGCCCTCGTCTACTTCGGAGCATGGCGGCCCCTGGGTGTCATGCTCGGAGCATTGCTCTTCGGGTTCGTGAATGCCGTCGTCCTCGAGCTCAAGACACTCGAGGTCATTCCCAGGGAGCTGTCGAACCTCGCTGCGATGCTCCCGGCGATCATCACCATCCTGGCCCTCGTCTTCGTCGCACGTCGCTTCCGGGCGCCGTCGGCGTTGACCAAGCCATTCATACGTGCAGACTGAGAGGGGCGCGAGCCTCGGAAACGGAGGAAGAACGTGAGATCGAGAAAGAGGACTGTGGTCATCGTCACCCTGGTGGCCGTTCTGGCACTCATTGGGGCTGCATGCAGCAGCGACAGTGGAGGCGGCGAGGACTTCCGGGTCGCCATCGTGGCGCCGTCGGCATCGAACGACCTTGCGTTCACGCAGTCGATCGTCGACGCCGCGAACAGGCTCGTCGAAGATGGCGTGATCGGTGAGGTCGCCATCACCGATGGCACCTTCGTCGTCGATGACGCGGCTGTCGCCATTCGTGGCTATGCGAATGACGGGTATCGACCTCGTCATCGCCCACGGATCGCAGTACGGCGGTTCACTGCAGGAGATCGCCCCGGACTTCCCTGAAACGTCGTTCGCATGGGGCACGGCGGCGGACACCTTCGGTCTTCCGAACGTGTACGCGTACGAGGCGGCCTCGGATCAGGGCGGTGAGGTCATGGGCATCATGGCCGCAGCGCTGTCGGCAAGCAACAACGTCGGCATCGTCGGCCCGGTCGAGGTCGGCGACGCCAAGCTGTACGTCGACGGGTTCAAGGCTGGCGTGCTCAAGCAGAATCCGGGTGCAACAGTCAATGTCAACTACATCGACTCGTTCAGCGATGTTGCACTTGCAGCCGAAGCGGCGCAATCGCTCATCGGCAACGGTGCCGACGTGATGTCCGGCACGGCGCAGATGACCGTGGGCGCTGTCGGCGTCGCAAAGACGGATGGCGTGTTGTGGTTCGGAACGCAGTCGAACCAGACGAGCCTCGCCCCGGACATCGTCGTTGCGTCCCAGGTGTACCACTGGGAGCACATCCTCGAAGAGATCGTCAACAGCATCGTCGATGGCACCCTCGGTGGCACGACATACGAGATCACGTTCGCCAACGATGGTCTGGTCATCGAGTACAACGATGCCTTCGACCTCCCCGACGACGTGAAGAAGCTCGGCGAGGATGCCGTCGAGGCGTTCAAGGACGAGGGATAGCGACAATGCTGATGTCGGGGAGCCCGAGGGCTCCCCGACACCAACCCGGGAGCATCGTGTGACCACACCACCCATGCTGCAGATGACCGGAATCACCAAGCGGTTCCCTGGCGTGGTCGCGAACGTCGACGTCGACTTCGACGTCGAGGCCGGCGAGGTCCACACCCTGCTCGGGGAGAACGGAGCCGGCAAGAGCACGTTGATGAAGGTGCTCTACGGCCTGTACCACGCTGACGAAGGAGAGATCTTCCTCAACGGCGAGCAGGTGCACATCGACAGCCCGGCAGCGGCGATCGAGCACGGCGTGGGGATGATCCACCAGCACTTCATGCTCGTTCCGACGCTCACCGTCGCCGAGAACGTCGCCCTTGGCTTGAAGTCGAGCCGTGGCGTGCTCACCGACCTCGGAGTCGTGTCGGAACGGATCGACGAGCTCGCAGGCGAGTACGGACTGGGCATCGATCCGTCAGCGCTCATCTGGCAGCTGTCGGTTGGCGAGCGGCAGCGGGTCGAGATCATCAAGGCGCTGTACCGGGAGGCCAGACTGCTGATCCTGGACGAACCGACAGCCGTGCTGACCCCGCAGGAGGTCGACCAGCTGTTCGGAACGCTCCGGCAGCTGACCGCAGGCGGACGAGGTCTCATCTTCATCTCGCACAAGCTCCATGAAGTCCTTGCGCTGAGTGATCGCATCACCGTGTTGCGACACGGTGCGGTGGTCGGCCAGTCCGATCCCAAGACGGCCACCCGCGAGAGCCTCGCGAACATGATGGTCGGTCGTGCCGTGACCCTCCGCCCGGAGAAGCTCCCCGCTGAACCCGGTGATGTCGCCCTCGAGATCCGCGGCCTCACCGTGATGGGTGACCGTGGCCTTCTCGCCATCGACGGTGTCGACCTCGACGTTCGCAAGGGAGAGATCCTGGGCATCGCGGGCGTTTCCGGAAACGGCCAACGAGAGCTCGCCGAGTCCATCGCCGGCATCCGGCGGGTCGAGAGCGGCACGATCAAGATCGAGGGTCAGGACGTCACGAACGCACAGCCGAAGGCGGTGAGGCAGGCGGGCCTCGCCTACATCCCGGAGGAGCGGATGCGTGAAGGCACCATCGGTGAGTTCACGGTGTGGGAGAACCTGCTCCTGATCGATCATCGCAGCGCGGACTACCTCAAGCGCGGCCTCTTCGACTTCACTGCGATCCGCGAGCATTCGGAGCAGTTGGTGAAGGACTTCGACGTTCGCACACCGACCATCGAGACGGCCTGTCGTTCGCTGTCGGGCGGCAACATCCAGAAGCTCATCCTCGCGAGGGAACTCTCCGCATCGCCGACCGTGATCGTGGCATCCCAGCCCACGCGTGGGGTGGACATCGGCGCTGCCGAGTACATCCACCGACGCATCATCGACAAGCGCAACGTCCTCACCGATGCCGAGTTCATCCAGCAGAAGCTGCTCGAGCACCGACAGGCGTGCACGGCGATCCTCATGATCTCGGAAGACCTCGACGAGGTCTTCGGCCTGTCCGATCGCATCGCCGTGATGTACGAGGGCCGCATCATGGGCATCGTGGACCCCGATCAGACCACCCGAGGAGGCGGTCGGACTCATGATGGCCGGCGTCTCGGCGGAAGCCTCCTGAGACCGGGGCGGATCCGTTCGGTCCGTGTGCGACGGCGCCTTCTCAGCGCTGCGACCGTCAGTCCACCCACACCGGGGTCGAGCGGTCCAGCACCAGCGGCTCACCTTCGACGTACGTGTCGATCACCGTTGCATCCCTGATCCCACGGGCATCGGCGCGGGTCAGTTCGGTGTCGATGACGACCAGGTCGGCGGGCGATCCCACGGCGAGTGGCA
Organism: uncultured Acidimicrobiia bacterium; assembly: GCA_963792405.1. Lineage (GTDB taxonomy): Bacteria > Actinomycetota > Acidimicrobiia > Spongiisociales > UBA5794 > SZUA-442. The sequence goes on along the minus strand of CAWBVU010000005.1, from coordinate 298,448 downwards.
TGGGCTCACGCAGGGCGCGGGCGGCTCCGTCGGTGAAGAGGTGGAGGGCTTCCCACGGTGCGAGGGCCTCCGATGGCGAGATGCCGTGCCGGTCCACCGCCGCTGCCATGCCCCAGAGGGGGTGCGGCGGCTCGACGGGGCAGTCCGACGAGCCCGCGAGCGGGATCCCCGCATCCCACATCGACCGGAACGGGTAGACCCAGGGCTCGCGTTCGGTACCGACCCTCGCCACGAGCCAGTCGGACTCGGAGGCGAGGAACGCGGGCTGGATGCATGCCGTGATGCCGAGGTCGGCAAACGTGGTGACCTGGACGGGATCGATCACCGACACGTGCTCCATGCGAAGCGCGCCGGGGTCTGCGCCGTCTTCGAGGAGGCGGCGATACAGGTCGAGGACGCCGCCAACGGCCCGGTCACCGATGGCATGGATGGCGACCATCCCCCCGAGGTCGAGCGACCTTCGCGCGATGGCCTCGTCGGCATCGGTGAGGCGATAGGTCCCCCGCGTGCCGAGGTCGGCGAAGGGCTCATGCATCGCCGCCGTGTGGCCGCCGAGGCTGCCGTCCGCGAACCGCTTCACCCCGAGCCAGCGCATCCTCGGCCCTGCCATCGAGAGCGTCCGCGCTGCCCATGTGAGTTGGTCGGCGTGATCGGTGATCACGATGCCGTGGACCCGGATCGGGAGCTGCCTCCCGATCTCCGCCCACAGCTCCACCTCCGCCTCGAGCATCTCGGAGGGGCGCTCGCCGTATCCGATCATGGTCCCGATCGACGTGAGGCCGAGGGACGCCAGTCGTTCGAGTCCCGAGATCAGCTGGCCGGGGTCGAGGGCGCCGCCGCGTGACAGGGCAGGGGCGATCAGGCCCGACGCCGTCTCGCGCAGTATCCCGTTCGGCACACCGTCATCGTCCCTGTCGATCGACCCACCATCGGGGTCGGGTGTGCCCGCTCCCACACCTGACGCCTCCAGGGCGGCGGAGTTCGCCACCGCGATGTGGCCGCAATACCGGTAGATCACCGCAGGGCGGTCCGGGACGGCGCGATCGAGGTCGGCCCGCGTCGGAAGCCTTCGCTCGGCGAGGTGCTCGTCGTCGAATCTCGTGGCGATGACCGGTGCACCCGCGGGGACGGAGGCCGCATGCTCGGACAGGCGCGCGACGAGATCGTCCATCGAGCGCGCGGCCTTGAGCGAGCATCCTGCGAGGAGCGAGGCATAGGGAGCGGCGTGGAGGTGCGCATCGCGGAACCCCGGCGTGAGGTAGGCGCCCGGGTAGCGCTCCTCGACGACGTGAGGCCCGGCGAGGTCGGCATGGTCCCCCACCGCGACGACGCGCCCCCCCTCAACCAGTACGGCGTTCCCGACCGTGCCGTGGGCGGTGACGACCGCCTCGGCCGAGATCAACGTGGTCAAGGATCCACCAGGCGCATCGGCATCCACGATTCGACGATCGTCCGCAACTCCTCGTGGACGTGGCCATTGGTCGCCACGACGATGCCCATGTGGGGCGTCGAGTCCCGTCCGAGGGGATCCGTGACCCTTCCGCCCGCCTCGCGGACGAGCACCATGCCCGCCGCGCCGTCCCATGGCGCGATACCGAGTTCCCAGTACCCCTCGTACCGCCCCGCCGCCACCCACGCGAGGTCGAGGGCCGCAGACCCGAGGCGTCGGATCCCGTTCACCCTGCGGAGGACCTCCCGGAGCACGACGCTGAGATCGTCCGCGTGCTCGTCGTGGTCATAGGGGAAGCCGGTCGCGACCACGGACCGGGCCAGATCGGCCTCCGCCGACACGGAGATCATGTGGCCGTTGAGTCGTGCGCCCTCACCCGCCACGGCGGTGAACAGCTCGTCGCGCAAGGGGTCGTACACGACGCCGACGATCGGTCGGTTCCCCTCGTACAGGGCGACCGAGATGGACACCTGGGGGATGCCGTGGACGAAGTTGACCGTGCCGTCGAGCGGGTCGACGATCCAGTGGCGGCCCTCCGACGTGGCCCCTCCCGCCTCCTCGGCGAGCATCCCATCGTCCGGTCGCTCGGCGCGGATCAGGCCGACGATGGCCTCCTCGGATGCGCGGTCGACCGCGGTGACCGGATCGAACCTGCCCTTGTAGCTCGGATCGGCCGGGGCCCCGAAGAATCGCTTGACGATCGTTCCACCGGCGTGTGCGGCCTCGATCGCGACGTGGAGATCGTCCATGAAGGCGATGCTACGCACAAAGGCGCGCCAGCACGAAGCCGACCCCACTCCTATCCTTCCAACCCATGGTGCCCCTCGCGCTCGTCGCAGCGAGCTCCGTGCTCATGTGGGCGGCGTTTCCCCCGATCGGATTCGGACCGTTGGCGTTCGTCGCTCCGGTGCCGTTCTTCCTCGCCATCCGATCCGTGGAACGTCCACTCGTGGCGACCGCACTCGGATGGATCTGGGGGGCGGCGTTCTTCGGGTTGCTCCTGAACTGGCTCATGGTGCTCGGCTTCGTGGCCTGGTTCCCCCTCTCGATCGTGATGGGCGCGTTCACCGCCTCCTACGCGTTCTTGATCTGGGTCTTCCGACTCTGGCCTGCGTGGCGCTGGTGGCTGATCGCCACGGGGGGATGGGTCGTGATGGAGTTCCTCAGGGGGCGCTTCCCCTTCGGGGGCTTCCCCTGGGGGGACATCGGCTATCCCGCGGCGGGCCTCCCGGGTGCGATCGGGTCCGTCCAATGGGTCGGGCCCGCAGGCTGGACCGTCCTCGTGGTCGCGTTCGCCGCGGGTGCGGCCCTCGTCATCGAGCACCATCGCGATTGGCGCATGGTCGTGGACGCGGGGAGCGTGATCCTGCTCCTCATGGTGGGAGGCGCCTTCTTCGCCCCTGCACCGAGTGCGCAGGTGTGGCGCACCGCCATCGTCCAGGGTGGTTCCCCTTGCCCGCAGACGCGCTGTCAGAACGAGAACGAACGCATCTTCGCACGCCATCTCGAGTTGACCCAGTCCATCCCCGAGGGCTCAGTCGAGCTGGTGATCTGGCCGGAGAACTCCACAGGGAGCCCATTCGAGCCCGAGGGCAATGAGGCGGTGCGCAACCAGATCATTGAGCAGGCAAGGAGGCTCGATGCCTACATCCTCGTCTCCGGCACCAGGGTCGAGGGCGACGACTTCTTCTACAACGTGAACATCCTCTACTCGCCGGACGGCGTCAAGGTGGGGGAATACCAGAAGCGCCACCCCGTGCCCTTCGGCGAGTTCGTCCCCCTCCGTGGCCTGTTCGATTTCGTGCCCCAGCTCGACCGCGTACCGAGGGACATGATCAGGGGAGTGGATCCCGTCGTCTTCCCCACCGAGGTCGGCAACCTCGGATCGGTCATCTCGTTCGAGGGCTCGTTTGCGCGGTCCATGCGCTCGACCACGAGGGCAGGGGCCAACGCGATGGTGGTCACGACCAACACGTCGTCGTACGGGAGGTCGCCCGCGACCGATCAGGCGATCGCCATGGTCAAGGTCAACGCTGCAGCGATCGGCCTCGACACCGCATACGCGTCGATCACGGGGAAGTCGACCTTCATCACGGGGGGAGGCGAGGTGGGCGAGACCACGGACCAGTTGGTCGAGACCGTCCTCTACGGTTCGCTCAGGTTCAGTGCGAACCCACCGACCCTGTGGGTTCGGCTCGGGGACTGGCTCGCTTTCCTCGCCATGGCACTGGGTGCCTTCGGCATCATCGCCCCGGGGACCCGGGGAGCCGACACCGTGGGCGAACGGGGTTCATCCTCTGGTTTTGCACCTTCAGGGACCGCGTAAGTAGAATCCCGCCCACCCGAGATCTCCCGGGCGCGGCTGCGCGCGGTCCGACGCGTGTGGCGGTGCCTGCTGAAGGCAGAAGAAAGGCACAGCTACCAATGTCCGACATCCTCAAGGCCTCGCGGCCCAAGGGGCGTTCCCGCCGGCCCAAGACGTACGACGAGGAGCGCACCTGCGCACACACCGACTGCACGACGCTCCTGTCCCGCTACAACAGGGCCGAGTTCTGCCACACGCACCGACCGGTGAGGTATCCCCGCCTCCGCGGCGTCCTCACGGACGAATAGCCTCCGCATCGCCCGGCAGCGACCGGGCGCCGGAGCGGCAATGCGACGCCGACACGGTGAGCCCCGGCGGAGAGCCGGGGCTCATGCGCGCGGTCGCCGATCGCGTCAGCCCTCGTGGGCGGCGATGCCGTCAGCGAGGATGTCGATGCCCTGGTCGAGATCCTCGAATGAGACGTTGAGCGGTGGGATGAAGCGAATCACGTTGCCATCTGGCCCGCAGTTGAGGATGAACATCCCCGCATCGAGCGCGTGCCTCGAGATCGTGGCGAAGGCGTCGGGATCCGGGGTCCCATCGTCCTTCACCAGCTCGATGCCGATCATCAGCCCGAGGCCCCTGACGTCGCCGATCGCAGGGTGGGCATGCTTGAGGTGATTCCAGCGTGAGAATGCGTGGTCGGACCGCGCCGCGACACCGGGGATGACGTCCCGAAGACCTGCGACGGTCGCCGCCGAGGCCGCGCACGAGACGGGGTTCCCGCCGAATGTGGTCCCGTGCGACCCGGGGAGCCACTTGTCCATCACGGCTGCCGAGGAGGCCACCGCCGAGAGGGGGAGCCCATTGGCGATCGCCTTGCCCATCACCATGATGTCGGGGCGGACGTCGTACACCTGGGACGTGAACCAGTCACCCGTGCGACCGAAACCGGTCTGGACCTCGTCGACGATCAGGAGGATGCCGTGCTGGTCGGCGATGTCCCTGATGGCGTGGAGGAACGCGCTGCTCGCCGGGTAGTAGCCGCCTTCACCCTGCATGGGCTCGATGAGGAATGCGGCGATCTCACCCGGCGTGACCTCGTAGCGGAACTTCATCGCGAGTTCCCGGAGGGCGTACTCGTTCGCCTCCTCCTGGGTCATGCCCCATCCGAAGGGATGCGGGAAGGGCACCACGAACGTCGAGGGCAGCAGCGGGTGGTAGCCCTGCCGATACTTCGCCTTCGACGTCGTGTAGGTCACGGACCCCATGGTGCGGCCGTGGAACCCACCTCGGAAGGTGATGACGCCCTGGCGGCCCGACACCTTCCGAGCCAGCTTCACGGACGCCTCGACGGCCTCTGCCCCCGAGTTCATGAAGAAGATCTTCTCGATGCCGTCCGGAGCAACGCTCACGATGGCTTCCGCGGCGTCCACGATCGGTTCGTACATGAACGCGCCGCCCGCGTGCCACAGCTTGTTGAGCTGGGCCTGGGCGGCGGCGACCACGTCGTCAGGACGGTGACCGAGGTTGGTGGTGGCGATGCCGCAGGCGAAGTCGAGGTACTGCTTGCCCGTGGCGTCCGTGACCCAGCTGCCCTTGCCCTCGATGATCTCGATCTCGTTGTCGTAGGCGATGACAGGGGCGATGATCTTGCGGAAGCGTGTCGTGAGGTCGGTCAATGGTGTCTCCGTTCGGTCGCGTGCGGTGGGTCGGAAGCGTGTCGTCCCTGCCCCTACGGAGCGGCGAAGAGGTGACGACGATGATCACGGGGCATGCGCTGCATACTCCGATGGTACCGAGGCCGCAGGGGCTGCGAGGGTCGACCTCGTTCGCGTCACTGCCCGGCGAAGTCAGGATCGCGCTTCTCGATGAAGGCCATCGCGGCTTCGGTCAGGTCTCGTGACGTCAGGAACGAGCTGTTCCACAGGGCGACGTAGTCGAGGTGCTGCTGGATGGACAGGTCCTCACCCGCTTTGAGGACGGCCTTTGCTCCCTGCACGGCGAGGGGCGAATTCGCCGCGATGTGCTGTGCCATCTCACGTGCGAGCGCGAGGACGGCGTCCGGGGAGGGCGCGGTCCTCGTGACGAGTCCCATCGCGAGCGCCTCTGCCGCGTCGAAGTCTCGGCCCGTGTAGACGATCTCCGCAACGCGGCCCGGGTCGACGATCCTCGGGAGTCGCTGGAGGGTCCCGACGTCGGCGACCATCGCGAGCCGCGTCTCGCGCACGGAGAAGGTCGCGTCCTCCGACGCGTACCGGATGTCACACGCGGTGATGAGGTCCACGCCCGCGCCGATGCAGTGGCCGTGGACGGCTGCGATCACGGGCTTCGCGCAGTCGGCGATCGAGCTGAAGGTGCGCTGCAAGTCTTTGATCGATCGGTAGAGCGCCATGCGCCTCGTCACCTCGGACGCCGACGGGTCGATCGAGGCGGGGTCGATACCTCCCGAGACGAGCGCGGGGCCGAACGCCTTCAGATCGATCCCGACGGTGAACGACGGCCCCCGCGCGGCGATCACCACGGCCCTGGTCCCGGGATCGTCGCTGAGCGCGTCCATCATCTCGGGGAAGTCCCGCCAGAAGTCGGGTGCGAAGGCGTTGCGTGCGTCGGGGCGGTCGAGCCATACGACGGCGACATGGCCATCGAACTCGACGGAGAGGACATCTGAGGAGGGGAGCGATGCACGGGTCATGGCCACAAGGTATCAGCTACCCCAGTGCTGGGGGGTGGTCGGGGGCCGCCTCGGCTCCTCCCCTTCGTGCAGGGGGGAACCCGATCGCCCTTCGGGGCCGTCCTACCGATGGCCGGTCATGGGGAGCGCGCATCGCCGGTCCACGTGTCAGCGCAACGGAAGTGGGAGAGAGCCATGAACCGAGCGAAGCTGATCCCGACAGGACGATGGGCCAGTGGCCTCGTCCTCGTCGCCATCGTCTCGATGATCGTCGCCGCCTGTTCGTCGGATCGGGGCGACGATGCCGTGACGGGCGAGGTGAGTCCCCAGACGACCATCGCCGCCCAGGCCACCGAAGGCGAGGCCGCACGCGCCCTCGGCGGAGGGGACACCTACCAGGTCACCTCGGAGGATGGTGCCGTCGTGTTCCAGCCCGTCGCAGGCCCGGGGTACGACGCCAAGGTCATCAGGGACGGCAGCGTCGACCTCCGGATCGATCCCGGCACCTTCGACACCTCCGCTGCCCAGTTGAGGGCGATCGCCGCGGACCTCGGCGGGTACGTGTCGTCTGGCGAGTCCCGGATCGAGGAGTACGACGATTCACGGTACGCCCTCGGCTGGTTCACGCTGAGGATCCCCACCGACCGATTCGACGATGCCGTCGACCGCATCGAGCAGCTCGGCGAGAGGGTGTCGTCCTCCCTGTCGAGCCAGGACGTGACCGAGGAGTACGTCGACCTCGAGGGGCGCCTCGACTACTGGCGCGAGCAGGAGGCGTTCTACACGAGGCTCATGCAGGAGGCCACGACGATCGAGGACCTCGTCACCCTCCAGACCCGCATGCAGGACGTATTGCTGAACATCGAGCAGATCGAGGGGAGGCTGCGCTACCTCGACGCACGCACCGACTTCGCCACCCTCACCGTCGGCATCACCGAGGTGCCCTCCGACGGTCCCATGCCGGTGGTCGAGCCGGGTGAGCCCGGCATGATCTCGCAGGCCTTCGACCAGGCAGGTGAGGTGTTGCTCGCGACGGTGTCGTTCCTCATCGTGGCTGCCGCGGTCGCGATCCCGATCGGCATCCTCGTGCTCTTCGCCTACCTCGTGTTCCGGCTGTTCCTGAGGGGGTCACGCCGGCACGCCGACGTTCCCGCTGCGTCGGCGGAGGGCTGATCCGCTCAGTCCCGGTCGGGCATCAGCGTGAACGGTGGGTAGATGTCGGTGATGCCCGCGATCCACGCCCAGGTCCTGGCCCACCACTGGTGGAACCCGACGAAGTACCAATGCAGGTAGAGCGGCAGCTGGCCGGTGACGAGGATCACCGCATAGCCGTACCAGGCGAGGACGATCGTGCCGAGCGTGAGCCAGGCGAGGATGAACAGGTGGGGCAGTGCCAGCGCCGCACGGATCAGGAGAATGCCGGCGAGGGCGAGCCAGCGGCTCTGGGGTTCGGGCGCCTCCTCGACGAGCACCTGTGCGGGGTGGTGCTCGTCGGTGCCGAACGTGGGATACACGTCGGTGGTGCTGGTCCACCAGGCGAAGACGCGGCTCGTCCACTCGAGGAAGATCAGCTCGAGGTTCTCCACCCAGAACGGCTTGCCTCCCTGGATGAGGATGTACCAGTAGCCGATCCACACGACGACCTGGACCACGAAGCCATAGAGCAGCAGGAGGAACAGGTGGGGGATGATGAGGATCGTCTTCGCGAACAGCAGCGCACCCAGCGCGGCGAGTGCCCGGCTACGGTCCTCGCTGTCGACCGGAACCACGAAATCGACGGGATATCCGCTCTGCACGCTCATCTCCACCCCGATCCTGGTCGGCGATGCCTACCCCGAGTCTCCCACACGGCCCGTCGCTTCTGCATGCCCTCCCGATTCTCGCGTGGATGTGGGGGCACCCTGCGCCGTGACGCAGGGACCGTCAGGCGTCAGCGGATCTCGACGCCGCGGTCGCCGTCGACGACGCGTCCGATGACATCGGCCTCGAGCTCGCTGATCTCGAACGCCCTGAGCGTCGCGTCCACATCGTCCTCGTCCACGACGGCGGTGAACCCGATGCCCATGTTGAAGGTGCGGAACATGTCGCCGGTGGGGATGCCGCCAACACGCTGGAGGACACGGAAGACGTGCGGCACCTCCCACCGGGAGCGCTCGATCACGGCCCGCGAGCCCTCGGGCAGGACGCGGATGACGTTCCCCGGGAGGCCGCCTCCGGTGACGTGGGCCAGACCGTGCGGGCGGACACGGGCGAGCATGTTGACCACGGCAGACGAGTACACGATGCTCGGCTCCATCAGGATCTCGGCCGTGGGGGTGGACGTGTCGGGGAAGTCGGTGTCGAGCGGGAGGTGCGTGGCCACGATGGCGCGTACGAGCGAATACCCGTTCGAGCGGAGGTTGGGGCTCTTCACCCCGACGATCACGTCGCCGGGCCCCACCTTCCCCGGGTCGACCTCGTCCCCCATCTCGACGATGCCGAGGGCGGTGGCGGACAGGTCGAACTGGTCCGGGGCCATCACCCCCGGATGCTCTGCGGTCTCACCACCGAGCAGGGCGATGTCCGATTCGGTGCACGCGTCCGTGATCGACTCGATGAGCGCCTCGACGAGGTCGACGTGGAGCCGCCCCATGGAGATGTAGTCGGTCATCGCGATCGGCTGGGCACCCGCGGCTGCGAGATCGTCCGCCACCATCGCGACGAGGTCGTAGCCCAGCCCGCTGACGATCCTGGTCTGCCGCGCCAGTTCCGCCTTGGTCCCCACGCCGTCGGTGGACATCATCAGCACGGGGATCTCGAAGCCGGCGGGGATCTGGAGGCCGGCGGCGAAGCCGCCGAAACCGCCCACGACGTCCTCGGTCCACGTGGAGGTCACCCGCCAGCCGATCCGTTCGACCAGCTCGTCTGCCGCGTCGAGGTTGACGCCTGCCTTCTCGTAGCTCGTCATGATGTCCGTTCGAGGAGGAACTTGCCGTCGGCGAGGGGGACGTCGGTGGGGTAGTCCCCCGAAAGGCACGCCGTGCAGAAGGCGTCGGCGTCCGCCCCCGTCGCCTTGATGAGATTCTCGAGGTCGAGGTAGACGAGCGAATCGACACCCAGGTGCTCGGTGATCTCGTCCACGGTCCGGTCCGCGGCCAGCAGGGTCGATCGGTCGCCGGTGTCCATGCCATAGAAGCACGGCCATCGGTACGGCGGAGATGAGATACGAAGGTGCACCTCCTCGGCCCCCGCCTCTCGGATGAGGGTGACGAGCTGCTTGGTGGTCGATCCTCTGACGATGGAGTCGTCGACGAGCACGACACGCTTGCCGTCGAGGACGCCCGGCATGGCGTTGAGCTTCATGCGGACGCCGCGATCGCGCATCGTCTGTGCGGGCTGGATGAACGTGCGACCCACGTAGCGGTTCTTCACGAGGCCGTCGGTGTAGGGGATGCCGCTGACCTCCGCGAATCCCTGGGCCGCGGGGATGCCGGACTCGGGGACGGGCACCGTCACATCGGCGTCGACCGGTGATTGCCGGGCGAGCATGCGGCCCATCTCCTGGCGGGTCGTATGGATCGTCCGTCCGAGCAGGTTGGAGTCCGGCCTGGCGAAGTAGACGAATTCGAAGACGCACAGACTGGACTCCGTCTGCGGGAACGGGAACCTGCTGCGCGGTCCGTCGTCGTCGATGACGACCATCTCCCCCGGCGCGATCTGGCGGACGAAGGTGGCGCCCAGGATGTCGAGTGCCGCCGTCTCGGAGGCGATCACCCAGCCGCCCTCGAGTGCGCCGAGGCACAGCGGCCGGAACCCGTGCGGGTCCCTCACCCCCACGAGGGTCGTGGTGTCCATGACGGCGAGGGTGAAGGCGCCCTCGAACCTCGGGAGGACCTCGGCAAGGGCCTCCTCGAGTGTCCGCGCGCCTCCCGCCATGGCCCGTGCGATGGCCTCGGTCATCAGTTCGGAATCGGTGGTTGCCGCAACGGGCCCCACGGTCTCGGAGAGCGCGGCGGTGTTCGTGAGGTTCCCGTTGTGGGCGAGGGCGATGCCGTTGGCGCCGAGGTGGCGGAACACCGGCTGGCTGTTCTCCCAGCGGTTCGAGCCCGTCGTCGAGTACCTGGTGTGGCCGATGGCGAGATCACCCGGCAGGCCGGCGAGCGTCGTCTCGTCGAACACCTGGGCGACGAGGCCGAGGTCCTTGTACACGGTGATGTTCTGGGTGTCGCTCACGGCGATGCCGGCGCTCTCCTGACCGCGGTGCTGGAGGGCGAAGAGTCCGAAGTACGCCAGCCGAGCGGCATCGACGCCGTGGCCGACCACCCCGAACACCCCACACGCCTCGCCGGGCCGATCGATCGGGCCGGTGGGCGGCGCGGCGTGGGCGCCGGGTGCGGGATCGTCGAGCGCAGGGTCGTCGAGGTGCTGCTGGCTCACGGCCGGCAGTGTACCCGCACGCCATCCGGCGCAGCCGTGCATCACACGAGCATCGTCACGACCGCAGCGGCAACGGCCACCGCCGTGGCGATCACGGTGCGGATCGTTCGGGCGTTCGGTCGTCCCACGGCAAGCATCGACCACATCCATGCGATGCCGATGCCCGCGGCGAGACCTCCGAGGTGTGCACGCCAGTCGATGCCACCGACGAGGAGCGGGAGTGCCAGGTTGATCGCGAGGAGGATGCCGAGCTGGTTGAACATGGCCCGACCGCCGGGCGTCCCTCGCATCTTCCACGCCACGAAGATCCATGCGCCGAACAGGCCGAAGATGGCGCCAGAGGCGCCGATCGACACCTGTGCGGGCGAGCCGAACATGTACGACACCATCCCGCCGACGCCGGCGCTCGCGACATAGAGGGAGGCGAACGCCGGGCTGCCCACCTGTTGCTCGAGTCGCGGTCCGAACAGGTAGAGGGCATACATGTTGAAGAACAGGTGCATGAGGCTTCCGTGCAGGAGCGCAGCGGTGAAGATCCTCCACCACTCGCCCTCGGCCACGAGGAAGTTCGCGAGGCTGAGGTTCTGGATGAGCCACCGGTCGATCTCGGGCGAGAGGAACCCCGCGACGAAGATGGCAGAGGTGACGGCGATGAGCGTGAACGACACGGGGGACGTCTGGAAGCTCGGACGCCCGATGGTCGCCCTGGCGTTGATCACACGGGCGCGCCCATCCGGGGCAGAGCACTCGGGGCACTTCTGGCCGACGGCGGCATCCTGTGAGCACTCGACGCAGATCGGTCGCCCGCAGTTGGTGCACGACAGGCCGGTGATCCGGTCGGGATGCCGGTAGCAGGTGGTGACCGTGGAGTCGCTCATCGTCATGGAACGGTAACGACGCACAGGGGGAAGCATTCCGACGTACCGGTGCCCCCATCGGAGGAACGACGTCACACGGGAGTGGATGGGGGGTGCCGCTGCCACAGCATCGTGGCCTGCTGGAAGGCGTATGCGGCGCGCAGCACGTCGACGTCGGCCTTCGGCCTGCCCACGATCTGGAGGCCGATGGGGAATCCGTCGCTGGTGAAGCCCGCGGGGACGGAGATCGAGGGCAGGCCGGTGAGGGCGATCACCGAGCAGGTGGCGAACCACGACGTGTAGTCACGCATCGGCGTGCCTGCGATCTCGGTGGGGTACTCCACCGAGACGGGGAAGGGCGGCACTGCCACGGTCGGAAGGGCGAGGAAGCGATGCTCGTCGAGGAAACGCACCGCGCGGTTGTAGACCCTGGTGCGGGTCTCGATGGCCCGTCCGACCTGTTCGGTGCTCAGTGACAGGCCGTACTCGGTGTTGTCGTGGATCGTCTGCTTGTAGGCGGCGGGATCGCGCCGAAGCGCCTCTGCGAACTCCCGTGCGTAGACGAGACCCCGCAACACGTCGAACGCCTCCTGGGCGCCCCGCAGGTCGGGCTCTGCGTCGACGACGGAGAAGCCGATGTCCGAGAGCGTCCGACGAGCCGGTGCAAGGCTCGCGGTGACCTCCGGATCGATCGGTAGGCCACCGAGGTCGTGCGACCAGGCGAGGGGCACGCCGGACCAATCCGCAGCCAGTGGAGTGGCGAACACCGAGCCCGGTTCGTCGATCGAGATCGGTATGCGGGGGTCGGGGCCAGCCGTCGCCGCCATGAACAGCGCCACATCCTCCACCGTGCGGGCGATCGGGCCGTGGACGCTGTGTGAGGCCCAGACGTCCTTCGATGGCCATGAAGGGATGCGCCCCGGTGAGGGGCGGAATCCGACGGTGTTGGTGAAGGAGGCCGGGTTCCGCAGCGATGCCCCGAAGTCGGAACCGTCCGCCAGCGCCGACATGCCGGTGGCGACGGCGACGGCCGCACCACCGGACGAACCCCCTGGTGTGTAGTTGGGGTTCCAGGGATTGCGGGTCACCCCGAACACCTCGTTGAACGTCTGGCTCCCCGCCCCGTGTTGCGGTGTGTTCGTCTTGCCGAGCGTCACCGCACCGGCGTCCTGTGCCCGTTGGACGATCAGGGCGCTGCGTGTCGGGACGAAGTTGGCGTACACCGGCGACCCGAACGTCGTCCTGATGCCGGCGGTCTCGTGGGTGTCCTTGTGGACCACGGGTAGGCCGGTGAGCAGTGGGGGCACTCCGCCTTCGGCGAGGCGACGGTCCGCCTCCTCGGCCATTTCGTGGGCCAGTTCGGGGACGAGGGTGACGATGGCATTGAGGGTGGGGTTGACCGTGTCGACCCTGGCGAGGTGGGCATCCAGCAACTCGACCGCAGAGATCTCCCTGCGGCGCAGCATCGCCGCCTGATCGACCGCCCTCAGCTCCACGAGATCCGTCACGAGCACCTCATGCCCTCGCCCGACCTGCGTCCCGGATGGTCGCAGGTGTCGCTCGAACGCTAGGTCATGCGGCGCGGGAGGGCGCTGCGCCAGATGTCGGCGGCGGCCGCCAGGTCGAGCGAACCCGCAGCGCCGAAGTCGAGGGAGTGACCCCCGACGGTGCCGATGCGGCGGTGGGCCTCATTCGTGTCGAGGAGGTCCCCATGGCCGATCGCGAGGAAGCGGAGCGGTGTCTCGTCGACGAGTTCGGGTCCCGATACCCCCTCGATCGAGACGCCGACACCCGAGGCGATCGCGATCTCGGCGAGGGCCACGGCGATCCCTCCGGTCGAGATGTCGTGGAGGACGGGCATCGAGAAGGCGAGCGTGGCGGCAGCGGACACGATGTGTCGGGCCGCGTCCCCGTCGACGGCCGCGGGCCGCCCGCGCAGGCGTCCGTTGATGATCCGGTCGTAGGCCGAGGAAGCGAAGTCGCCTGCGGAATCGGGGCCGACGAGCCAGATCGCCATGCCCTCCTCGGCTCGATCGAGGCGGGGGGCGCGGTCGGGCATCGGGTCGCAGAATCCGAGCATGCCCACGACCGGCGCCGGGTAGATGTCGACGCCATCGGTCTGGTTGTAGAACGACACGTTCCCACCCACGACGGGAACGTCCAGCTCCTCGCACGCCCACGCCATGCCGTCGACCGCTTCGATGAACTGCCACATCACCTCCGGGACCTCCGGATTCCCGAAGTTGAGGTTGTCGACGAGCGCATAGGGCCTCGCCCCGGTGACCGCGACGTTCATCGCCGACTCGAACACGATCCTCGCGGCGCCCCTGCGAGGGTCGAGGAACGTCCTGAGGGCGTCGCCGTCCGTGGAGACCGCCATCCCCTTGCGCGTGCCCTTGATGCGCAACAGCGCCCCATCGTTGCCAGGACCGACGATCGTGTTCAGGAACAGCATGTGGTCGTACTGGTTCCAGATCCACGAGCGATCCCCGATGGCGGGATCGTCCAACAGGGTCGCGAGGACGCGCCCCACGTCCAGATCATCAGGGACGTCGGGCTCGTCCGCCCACAGGATGTCGAGGTCATCCGGCCGACGCGAGGGTCTTCGGTACAGCGGTGCGTCGTCGGCGAGGGACGCCGCGGGCACCTCGGCCACCAGCTCGCCCTGCGAGTACACCGACAGGAGGGGACCCTCGGTGACGGTGCCGATCGTCGAGGCCTCGATCTCCCAGCGCTCGGCGAGGGCGAGGACCTCTGCCTCGTTGTCGGGCGTGACGATGGCCAGCATGCGCTCCTGCGACTCGGACATCAGGATCTCACCCGGCGTCATGTCAGGCTCGCGCAGGTGCACACGGTCGAGGTCGACCTCCATGCCCATGCCGCCGTTGCCCGCCACCTCCGATGTCGCACAGGAGATCCCCGCAGCCCCGAGATCCTGGATGGCGACGACGAGCCCACGGTCGTACAGCTCGAGGCATGCCTCGATGAGCTTCTTCTCCTCGAAGGGGTCCCCGACCTGGACGTTCGGTCGCTTGGCCTCGTCCCCCTCCTCGAAGGATGCCGAGGCGAGGATCGATGCGCCGCCGATGCCGTCGCGGCCCGTCGCATTGCCGAGCAGGATCGCCACGTTCCCCTCACCGGAGGCAGCCGACAGCACGAGCTGCTCCTCCTTCAGGATGCCGAGGGCCATCACGTTCACGAGGGGATTCTTCGAGAACCGGTCGGCGAACTCGACCTCACCGCCGAGCGTGGGCACACCGACGGCGTTGCCGTAGCCGGCGATGCCGGAGACCACACCTTCGAGGAGGTAGCGATTGTGGGCCTCGTCGAGGGGTCCGAACCGGAGGGGGTCCCATACGGCGATCGGCCTCGCGCCCATGGTGAAGACGTCCCTGAGGATCCCCCCGACGCCCGTGGCCGCACCCTGGTACGGCTCGACGTAACTCGGGTGGTTGTGGCTCTCGATCCGCAGGGCCGCGAGCCACCCGTCGCCGAGGTCGACGACGCCGGCGTTCTCCCCCGGGCCGACGACCACCCATGGCTGGTTGGAGGTGAACCTGCCGAGATGCGCTCGCGACGACTTGTACGAGCAGTGCTCTGACCACATCACCGAGTACATCGCGAGCTCGGCCGCCATCGGCTCCCTGCCGAGGATGCCGATCACGTGCTGGTACTCGGCGTCGGTCATCCCGAGCTGGATGTGCGCGGGGCGGGTGTCGGTCATACGCGTGCAGCCCGCGTCGACGCCACGAACCCCTCGATGAGGACCATGCCGTCGGAGGAACCGAGGATCTCCTCCGAGGCGCGTTCGGGATGCGGCATGAGTCCGGCGACGTTGCGTGCGGCGTTGCTGATGCCCGCAATGGAGTTGCTGGACCCATTCGGATTGGCGTCCGGGGAGGTCGTCCCATCTGCCGTGGCGTACCTGAGGATCACGTCACCTGCGGCCTCGATCCCTTCGAGGTCGTTCGCGACGTAGTTGCCCTCGTACGAGTTCAGCGGGATCTCGAGCACCTGGCCGACGGTGGCCGCCCTGGTCAGCACGCTGTCGACCGACTCCACCCTGACGTGGACGGGTCGGCAGATGAACTTGAGGTCCCGATTCGCCACCAGTGCACCGGGCAGCAGACCTGCCTCGCAGAGGATCTGGAATCCGTTGCAGATGCCGAGGACGGGAACGCCGTTCACCGCCATCCGTTCGACCTCGGCCATCACGGGTGAGAATCGTGCGATCGCGCCTGTTCGCAGGTAGTCACCGTGTGCGAACCCTCCCGGCAACACGACGCCGTCGGCTCCGGCCAGGTCGGTGTCGGTGTGCCAGACGAGCTCGGTGTCCGCGCCTGCGAGGCCGAGGGCGTGGATGATGTCGTGCTCGCAGTTGGTTCCGGGGAACACGATGACCGCGATGGTCACGAGACCGCCTCGACCGTGTACTCCTCCATCACCGGGTTCGCCAGGAGCTTGGCGCACATGGCGTCGACCTGCGCCCGGCCCGCGGCATCGTCATCGACGGCGAGGTCGAGGGTGATGACCCTGCCGAACGAGACGTGCTCGACGTCCCCGAAGCCGAGGTCGACCAGCGCCCTGAGCGTGGTGGCACCCTCTGGATCGGACAGGCCCGCCTTCCTCGTGATCGTCACCCGGTATCGGCGGGTCACTCGGCCCCCATCTCGTCGAGGTAGGCCCGCAACGGCCGACCGGTGAGCAGTTCGTAGGCGGCCACGTACCGATCCGAGGTCGCGTCGATGACGTCCTGTGGCATGGGCGGGGCGGGCGGCGTCTTGTCCCAGCCCTCCTGCGCCTCGAGCCAGTCTCGCACGGGCTGCTTGTCGAACGACGGGACCGCACGTCCGATCTTCCACTCACTCGCCGGCCAGTAGCGGGATGAGTCCGGGGTGAGGACTTCGTCGATCAGGATGATCTCGTCACCGACGCTGCCGAACTCGAACTTCGTGTCGGCGAGGATGATGCCCCTCGCTGCGGCATGGTCCGCCCCCTTGGCGTAGATCGCGAGGGATCGGGCCTTCAGCTCGTCGTAGAGGTCTCCCCCGACGAAGGCCCTCGCCTCGGCTTCCGTGAGGTTCTCATCGTGACCGGACTCCGCCTTCGTGGCAGGTGTGAAGATGGGCTCGGGGAGCCGGCTCGCCATCTCGAGGCCGTCGGGCAGGTGCTCGGTGGTCGGACCGCCCCCCGACGCGTACTCCTTCCACGACGAGCCGTAGAGGTACCCCCTGATCACGCACTCCATGGGGATGACCTCTGCGGCCCGCACGAGCATCGCCCTGCCCGCATAGGCACGCTTCTGGCCGTCGGTGAGGAACTGCATCTCGCGCGTATCCGCCGAGATCAGGTGGTGGGGCGTGTCGAGGAGGTCGAACCAGTGGAGGGACACGCCGGTGAGGACCTGGCCCTTGTGCGGGATGTCCTCGCCGAGGACCACGTCGAAGGCCGAGATGCGGTCGCTGGCCACGATGAGCAGGTGGTCGTCGTCGACCCGGAAGATCTCCCGTACCTTGCCCGATCCGAGGTGCTCCAGCTCCGCCACGGGGGCGATGCTAGCCGTGACCGTGCCGCCACCCTTCCCGACGTCGATGGGGCGGCGCGGTCCGTACCCTCCCGCCATGGCGCAGCCGATGCATCCGTGGGGTGACCACGACACACCGTTCGACGCCCTCGGAGGCGAGGCGCGCATCAGGTCGCTCGTCGACCGCTTCTACGACATCGTGGACGCCGACGCCCCGACCCTGCGGGCGATGCTGCCGAAGGATGACTCGGTGTCGAGGGACAAGCTCCATGCCTACCTCGTCGAGTGGACGGGAGGACCGGCGCGGTACACCCCGACGCGGGGCCACCCGCGGATGCGCATGCGGCACCTCCCGTTCCCGATCGGGGAGGACGAGGTCGTCACGTGGCTCGCCTGCATGTCGACTGCCCTCGACGACACCGGCGTCGTCGGCCCGGTCCGCGACTTCCTCGATGACCGATTCAGCGCCCTTGCCCACCACATGCGCAACCGCTGATCGGTTCCCGCGCACTCCGGTTCCCGTGAGGGAACCCGACTACCCGGGAATGGGGATCGTGGCGTCGTCGAGGCGGTCGAAGACGACGCCGGCGTTACCGAGGAAGCGGTCCGTCGAGAAACAGGAGGCGAGGACGTCGGGCTCCAACGTCACCTCGGGGTCGGCTGCGAGGCGCTCGTGGAGGCTCCCACCCTCGTCCCAGGCGGCCATGGCGTTGCGCTGGACGATCCGGTAGGCCTCGTCCCTCGTGGCCCCCGCGTCGATGAGGGCGAGGAGGACGGCCTGGCTGAACACGAGGCCACGGGTCGATGCGAGGTTCTCCGCCATGCGATCGGTGTCGACCACGAGGTCCTCGACGAGGCGCGCCGTGCGCCGGAGGGCGTAGTGGAGGAGCGTCGTCGCGTCGGGGAGCGCCACACGCTCCACCGACGAGTGAGAGATGTCCCGCTCGTGCCACAACGCGACGTCCTCGAGGCCCGCAGACGCATAGCCGCGCAGCAGGCGGGCCACACCCGTGAGGTTCTCCGATGCGATCGGATTGCGCTTGTGCGGCATGGCAGACGAGCCCTTCTGCCCCACACCGAACGACTCGCGCACCTCCCGCACCTCTGACCGCTGCAGGTGTCGGATCTCGGTCGCGAAGCGCTCGATCGACGCACCGACGAGGGCGAGGACGGAGAGGAAGTGCGCGTGACGGTCGCGCGCCACCACCTGGGTGGAGGCAGGCTCGATGTTGAGGCCGAGCCGGTCGCAGACGAACGACTCGACGAACGGCGGCGTGTGGGCGTAGGTACCAACGGCACCCGAGATCTTCCCGACCGCGACGTCGGCGACGGCATCCATGAGTCGGTCGTGGTCCCGTTGGAGCTCGAAGGCCCAATTGGCCAGCTTCAGGCCGAAGGAGGTCGGTTCCGCCCAGATGCCGTGTGTCCGGCCGATCATCGGCGTGTCCCGGAACTCGAAGGCCCTCCGCCTGACCACCTCGAACAGGTCGGCAACCGCCGTCAGCAGGAGCTCACCGGCATCGCGGAGCAGCACGCCCGTCGCCGTGTCGAGCACATCCGAGGAGGTCAGGCCGAAATGGATCCATTCTCCGCCGGGACCGGCGGATTCGGCGAGGAGGTCGACGAAGGCGGCCACGTCGTGGTTCGTGACCCGCTCCCTCGCCTTCCACTCCGAAGGATCCACCTGTGGTGACCGCGCCGCCGCTTCTGCGGCTGTGGCGGGGGCGACGCCGAGCTCGACCCATGCCTCCACGACGAGGATCTCGACGTCGCGCCAGATCGAGAGCTTCCGCTCCTCCGACCAGAGGGCGGTCATCTCGGGGGTCGAGTAGCGCTCGATCATCCCTTGAGGGAGGCCCGATAGGCGGCGAGCCGTTCGGCGAGGCCGTCGTCGTGGATCGAGAGGATCGATGCCGCGAGGTAGCCGGCGTTGGCAGCGCCGTCGATCGCGACGGTCGCGACGGGGATGCCGGTCGGCATCTGCACCGTCGAATAGAGGGCGTCGGCGCCTCCGAGGCCGCCCGCGGCGATCGGCACCCCGATCACGGGCAGGGTCGAGTGCGCCGCAGCGGCGCCGGCCAGGTGTGCGGCCTTG
Organism: uncultured Acidimicrobiia bacterium; assembly: GCA_963792405.1. GTDB lineage: Bacteria > Actinomycetota > Acidimicrobiia > Spongiisociales > UBA5794 > SZUA-442. The sequence continues at coordinate 279,127 of CAWBVU010000005.1, read as the reverse complement.
CCCGCCCCGCAGATGAGGACGCCGAATCCGTTCCCCCTGGCGGAGGACACGAACTGGGCGACCCGCTCGGGCGTGCGGTGCGCTGACATGACGTGGACCTCATAGGGGATGCCGAAGTCGTCGAGGACGTCTGCGCACGCCTGCATCTTCGGCATGTCCTTCTCGGATCCCATCAGGATCGCGACCTTCATGGTGCTCCTTCCACTGGTTCGTCTGCGATGTCGGTGCGGATGTGCTTCCCGAGGAACTGGACGAGGTCGGCCGCCGCGTAGGCGTCGGTGCGGGCCTCTTCGAGGGTCTCGCCGAGACCGACGACGTCGACCACGCGGCCGCCGGAGGTCACGAGCCTTCCGTCGGCGATGTCGGTGCCTGCGTGGAACACCAAGGCCTCGGTGATGTGATCGATGCCGATGACGACCTTCCCCGTCTCCGGTGCGTCCGGGTACCCGGGTGAGGCGAGGACCACGGTCACGGCGTGTGTGTCGGCCCACGCGAGCTCGGCGCCTCCAAGGGATCCATGCGCAGCGGCATGGAGGATCTCGAGCAGGTCGGTCTCGAGGCGGGGCATGAGTACCTGCGTCTCGGGATCCCCGAGGCGGCAGTTGAACTCCAGGACCTTCGGGCCCTCGGCGGTGAGTATCAGACCGACGTAGAGGAAGCCCGTGTAGTCGATGCCATCTGTGGCGAGGACGTCGAGGACCGGTTCGACGACTGTCGCGGTCGCCCATTCGACGAGACCCTCGTCGATGTCGACGACGGGGCTGTAGCTCCCCATGCCGCCGGTGTTGGGCCCACGGTCCCCATCCTCGAGGCGCTTGTAGTCACGGGCGGGCTCGAGGGGCAGCGCGGACCCGGCGGCGCAGATGAAGAACAACGACACCTCGTCGCCATCGAGGTGATCCTCGATCACGACGGTGGCGCCGGCAGGGCCGAATCGCCCATCGAGGCATGCGTCCACCCAGGCGATGGCGTCGGTGAGGTCGTCGGTCACGAGTACTCCCTTGCCCGCCGCGAGGCCGTCGGCCTTGATCACGTAGGGGGCGCCGCGCCGCCGCAGGTACTCGACCGCCGCCTCTCGATCGGTGAAGGCAGCGTGGTCCGCGGTCGGCACGCCCGCCCTGGACATGATGTCCTTGGCGAAGGCCTTGGACCACTCGAGCTTCGCACCCTGCCGCGACGGACCGAAGACCGCGACGCCGGCACCGCGCAGGGCATCGGACACCCCCGCGGCCAGTGGCGCCTCCGGCCCGATGACGACAAGGTCGATCCCGTCGCGCTCTGCGAGCGCAACGACGGCGGCGGGATCGGTCGGGTCCACGTTCGGCACGACGGCCCCCAACGCGGCGAGTCCCGGGTTGCCGGGACACGACACGAGGCGGGTGAGCAACGGGCTCTGTGTGAGCTTCCATCCGATGGCGTGCTCTCGGCCTCCTCCACCGAGAAGGAGGACCCGCATCAGCCGCGCTCCAGCGTGGCCGCTCGCGACGGGCCCACCGACACCGTGCGGATCGGCACACCGGCGAGCTCCTCGATGCGTTCGACGTACCGTCGTGCCGCCTCGGGGAGGTCGGTGTAGCTCGTCGCCTTCGAGATGTCGTCACCCCATCCGTCGTGGTCCTCGTAGTGGGGTGCGCAGTTGTAGAGGACCCGTTGCTGACGTGGGAACTGGGTGAACCGCTCGCCGAGCGACGTGTACTCGGTGGCGATCCTGATCGTGTCGAAGTGCGAGAGCACGTCGAGCTTCGTCAAGGCGATCTCGGTGAGCCCGTTGACGCGCACCGCGTAGCGCAGCGCCACGGCGTCGAGCCACCCACATCTCCGTCGGCGGCCGGTCACGACCCCGTACTCCCCACCGATCTCGATGAGCCGGTCACCCGTCTCGTCGTGGAGCTCGGTCGGGAAGGGTCCCGTGCCCACACGGGAGATGTACGCCTTGACGACCCCGATCACGTTGTCGATCTGCGTGGGCCCGATCCCGCTGCCCACCGATGCACCGCCCGCGGTCGGGTTCGACGAGGTGACGAAGGGATACGTGCCGTGGTCGACGTCGAGGAGCGTGCCCTGCGCCCCCTCGAACAGGACGTTCCTCCCCTGGTCGATGGCCTCCCACACCACGAGGGACGTGTCGGTGACGTGGTCCACCAACTGGTCGGCGTAGCCGAGGTACTCGTCGTAGATCTCGTCGACGTCGAGCGGCAGCTGGTTGTACACCTTCATCAGCTGCTTGTTCTTGTCCTTGAGTGCGACCTCGAGCTTCGTGCGGAAGATCTTCGGGTCGAACAGGTCCTGGACCCTGATGCCGAACCTCGAGTACTTGTCCATGTAGGCGGGCCCGATGCCCCGCTTGGTGGTCCCGATCATGGCGTCGCCGAGGAACCGCTCCATCACGGCGTCGAGCTTCCGGTGGTAGGGCATGATCAGATGGGCGTTGCCGGAGAGGAGCACCTTCGAAGGGTCGATCCCACGGGACCTGAGGGTCGCCATCTCCTGGAGGAGCACCTTGGGGTCGACCACGCACCCATTGCCGATCACGGGCGTCACCGACGGGTAGAGCACACCTGACGGGATGAGGCTGAGGGCGAACCTCTCGTCACCGACGACGATCGTGTGGCCGGCGTTGTTGCCACCCTGGTAGCGGACGACCATGTCGGCCTTCTCCGAGAGGAGATCGGTGATCTTCCCCTTCCCCTCGTCTCCCCACTGGGCACCGAGGATCACGGACGCGGGCATGAACGGCCTCCGGATGTGGATTACGAGGCGAGTGTAGATCGGCCAGCGATGACCTCGGCGCCCGACGCCGGAGGGCACATCGCGGCCACCGCTCCCCGGGCGTGCCCCGGTGACGAGGATGCAGCGAGCCCTCGCGCGACGGCGTATCGCTTGGCAGGAGACGCCCTCCATGCCTACCGTGGTCGCCCCCGACCCCGGTCGGGCCCAGGGCGATGACCCAATCGTCCCCAACAACCAGCAACACGGAGGAGGGGTGACAGCATGCTGAAGAGACTTGCTGTGCTCTTTGCCGTACTCGCCCTGGTCGCCGCAGCGTGCGGTGGCTCGGACGATTCGGCAGATACGACCACGACGGTCGCAGGCGGCGACACCACCGAGACGACGGCGGCCGGCGGCGGAGGAGACTCGGGCCAGGAGGGCGGAAGCACCCTCGCAGCGGTCCAGGCCCGCGGTGAGCTGATCTGCGGTGTCTCGGGCTCCGCCGTCGGCTTCTCGGAGACGGACGCCAACGGCAACTCGACGGGCTTCGACGCGGATTACTGCCGTGCGGTCGCCGCGGCGGTCTTCGGCGATGCCACGAAGGTGACGTTCCGCGACCTCACGGCTGCTGAACGCTTCGAGGCGCTCAAGAACAACGAGGTCGACGTGCTGTTCCGCAACACGACCTGGACCCAGAGCCGTGACACCGAGATCGGTCTCGACTTCGGTCCGACGACCTACTTCGACGGCCAGCAGCTGATGGGCGATCCCGCCCGTCTGCCCGGCCTGACGACGACGAGCGGCTTCGAGGCCATCGACGGCGCGGTCGTCTGCACGAACGCGGGCACGACGACAGAGAAGAACGTCACCGAGGGCGCTGCGGTCGCGGGTGTGACCATCACGCTCGAGACGGTCGAGACGTTCCCCGAGGCGATGGAGAAGTTCAAGGCCGGCACGTGTGACATCGTCACCACCGACGGTTCGGGCCTGTACGGCAACCGCGCCGCTGAGGAGGCCGCAGGCACCGCAGGCGCGGCGGACTGGGTGATCTTCCCGGAGGCGCCCATCTCGAAGGAGCCGCTCGGTCCTGCGTACCGGTCCAACGACTCGCAGTGGGGCGACGTCATCAACTGGACGGTGTACGCGACGTTCATCGCCGATGAGGCCGGTGTCACGTCCGCAAACGTCGACGAGATGATGGAAGCGACTCCCGAGCTCGCCCGTATGTTCGGCGGCGAGGGTGAGCTGCAAGGGTTCATGGGTCTGCCCGCGGACGCCTTCCTGCAGGTCATCAAGCAGGTCGGCAACTATGGCGAGATCTTCGAGAAGAACCTCACCACCCCGCTCGGCCTCGAGCGCGAGGGCAGCTACAACATGCAGTGGTTCGACGGTGGGCTGATCTACGCGCCACCCGCGCGCTGATCCAACACCTTCCACGAGTGCCGCAGGGGCCGCCTTCGGGCGGCCCCTGCGCGTGCGGTGTGCCACGTCCCGGCCGGACGCGGTGACCGGGTTTTCCTGCAGACCGAGGGCCGGTCCGTCTATGGTGCCCCCAAGCCGATGCGCCGAGTGGACGGCCGCGGCCGGAGAGGGCGATGACGGTCGAAGTACGCGAGCACCAGAAGACGCCGCTGTGGCGAAATGCCACGGTGCTCAAGTGGCTTGCGCAGATCGCGGTCCTCATCGGTGTCATCGCGCTGTTCGTCACCCTCGGTTCACGGGCTGCGGCGAACTTCAGCAAGTCCGACATCACGTTCGGATGGGACTGGCTTTCGAACCCGACGGGTGTCCAGGTCCGTGAGGGCATCGACACGTTCCCCGACAGCGGCGCGAGGGCGTTGTTCGTCGGACTGGTCAACACGCTCAGGGTGGCGATCTCGGGCATCATCGTCGCCACGATCCTCGGGACCCTCATCGGCATCGCCAGGCTGTCGAAGAACTGGATCGTCAACAAGGTCGCCACCGTCTACATCGAGACGATTCGCAACGTCCCCCTCCTCGTCCAGATCTTCTTCTGGTCGGCGATCGCCATCGGGCTCCCCGACCTGACGATCGACGACGTCGGCGAGTACTGGTTCAAAGCATCCAACAAGGGCTTCGCCTTCGCATGGATCTTCCCTGACGGCGGATTCTGGCCGTGGCTGGTGTTCGTCATCGTCGGTCTGATCATCGGTCGCATCGTCGCCAAGCGACGCCACCAGTACCAGGAGGACACGGGCAATCCCGGACACGGTGGTCGATGGGCCACGCTGATCGTCATCATCTTCGCCATCGTCGGCTGGTTCGCCTGGCCAATCCTCGGCTTCATGAAGCCCGTCTTCGAGGCCATCGAGTCGTTCGTCGACGGGATCCCCCAGATCGTGGTCCCCCTCGTCATCGCCACCGTGGCGATCGCGGCCGCGGTCTGGTGGATCCGGAACTTCTTCGAGTCTCGGCGGACGCCTGCGGGGTTCGGCCGCATGACGGACGACGACTGGTTCCGCGTGATCTTCGTCGGCCTGTCGGGCATCATCGTCGCCGTGCTCGCCTTCATCATCGGCGAGTTCAAGATCGAGACGGTCGCGGGGAGCATCGAGACGATCTCCGAGCTCATCATCATCGCGATCTCGAACTTCTTCGGCTGGCTGGGCAACTCGTTCTCGACCGAGAACGCCAATACGGTGATCGAAGGCGTGCGGTCCGGCGGTCCGCTGGTGTTCGAGAAGGCACAGGTGGTGCTGAGGGGAGGCGCCGAGATCCCGCAGTACGGCGAGCGCGGCATGGTCGTGACCATCCCGTTCTTCGCACTGTGGACCGGCGTCACCATCTACACGGCATCCTTCATCGCCGAGATCGTGCGGGGAGGCATCCTGGCGGTGCCGAAGGGCCAGACGGAGGCGTCGATGGCCCTCGGCTTCAAGCGCGGTCAGTACCTGCGGCTCGTCGTCCTTCCCCAAGCCTTCAGGATCATCCTGCCGCCGCTCGGCAACCAGTACCTGAACCTCTTCAAGAACACATCGCTCGGGATCGCCGTCGCCTTTGCCGACATCGTCGCCGTCGGTGTCACGATCATCAACCAGACGGGCCAGTCCCTCCCCGTCGTCCTCGTGTGGATGGCCTTCTTCCTGACCGGGAGCCTCGTGATCTCCGCGATCGTCAACTACTACAACCGGCGCATGCAACTGGTGGAGCGCTGAGATGGCCGACCTGACCATGTCGCCGGACCTCGAGCTCGCCCCGGAGCCGCCCCCGAAGGGGCCTGCCATCTGGCTGAGGGACAATCTGTTCTCGACTCCCGCGAGCGGCGTGATGAGCGTGGCGTCGATCGCCCTGATCGTGTTCGCCGTCTCCGGCCTCCTCAACTTCCTCTTCGCACCGAACCGGAGATGGGACGCGGTCACCTTCAACCTGAAGCTGCTGATGGTGCAGGCCTATCCCGCGGATGATCTCTGGCGGATGTGGCTCGCCGTGGGCATCGTGGCGGGCCTGCTCGCCGCGACCTTCGCCGTGTGGAGGATCGGCGGCATGGCGGAGCCGCGCAGCGTCGGCAAGGTCGTGATGGGCCTCGGAGGCGGCGTGGTCCTCGGCGGCGTCCTCATCCTCCTCGGCCAGGTCGATGCGGTGTCCGGCTGGGTGGGCGTCACGAACCTCTCCACCACGGCGGGCATGTGGTGGATGCTGGTCGGGTTCCTCCTCCTCGCCGTGGGCTACGGAGCCAGGGTCCTCACGGGTGACCGGGCCAAGGAGCCGATCGTCCCCGTGATGGGTCTCATCGTCGTGTTGATCCTCATCGGCCTCGCACTGATCTGGACGGTGGACGTTCCCGTGCCCGCCAAGGTCGTCGAAGGCCAGGTCATCACGAATGGCGCAGAGGCCGCGGGTGTCCGCGGCGAGCAGACCATCGTCTTCCGACCGATCGCGTCGTCGACGACGGGGCCGTGGACGGTGATCGCCGCCGTCGCGGTGATCCTCTACCTGGCCTTCAAGCTCATCGGCCGCACCGGCGCGAGGGACGCGGCGAAGCGGACGCTCGTCGCGCTCTGGGTGATGAGCTTCCCGGTCCTGCTGCTCGTCCTCCTCAGGGAACCGGAGTACGACTGGGACAAGGCGCTGAGCACGTACCTCCCCGCGTTCGCGGTGTTCGGGATCGCCGGTGCGCTGATCCTCTGGTTCGTCGCCCGCCCGTCGACGGGCGAGCTGGGCCGCGTGGTCGGCGCGTTCGTGGCGGTGCTCGCATTTGCGAGCTTCTTCCTCCCCATGCCGTTCGTCATCAGGTTCCTGTTCATCGCCCTCGCCCTGTTCGCCCTGGCAGGACCGACGTTCGGGGGAGAGGGATCCAAGGGGTTGATCGGCGCCTGGTTGTTGACCGACTTCCTCATCGTCTTCTTCGTGTTCATCACGACCACTCCGTCCGCGATCGACGTCCCGGGCTCCTTCTTCCTCGGCGGGCTCTCCCTGACGATCCTCCTGGCCTTCACCTCGATCGTGCTGTCGTTCCCGCTTGGCGTCCTGCTCGCGCTCGGCCGTACCTCGACGATGCCGCTCTTCCGGCTGCTATCGACCGCCTACATCGAGCTGGTTCGCGGTGTTCCGCTGATCACGTGGCTCCTCGTCGCATTCCTGATGCTGCCGGTGGCGCTCCCGCAGGGCGTCGAGCTCGGCGGGGTGGTGCGGGCGATCGGGGCGATGACGTTCTTCTCGGCCGCCTACCTGGCTGAGAACGTGCGCGGCGGCCTGCAGTCGATCCCGGGAGGCCAGAACGAGGCAGCGAAGGCCCTTGGGATGTCCACCATCCAGATGACGGTCTTCATCACGCTCCCACAGGCCCTGCGAGCCGTCATCCCGGCACTGGTGGGCCAGGTGATCGCACTCTTCAAGGACACCTCGCTCGTGACGATCGTCGGCCTGTTCGACTTCCTCCACATGGCCCGTGCGGTGATCCCGTCCCAGAGCCAGCCCTTCAGCTTCCTCGGGTCGATCAAGGAGACGCTGATCTTCGCCGCCCTCGTCTACTGGCTCTTCACCTTCACGTTCTCACGCATCAGCCTGCGCCTCGAGAAGCGCCTCGGCGTCGGTGAGCGATAATCGGACCCTGCAAGGGAGCACCATGAGCGACAACGAACAGACCAGCAGCAGGACACTCGGCGACCCGATCGTCATCACCGAGAACGTGAAGAAGTGGTTCGGGGACTTCCAGGCACTCAAGGGTGTCACCGCCACGGTTCGCGAGCGGGAGGTGGTGGTGGTCATCGGACCGTCAGGATCGGGGAAGTCGACCTACATCCGGTGCATCAACCGCCTCGAGGCGCACCAGGAGGGAACGATCATCGTTGACGGCACCGAGTTGACGAACGACATCAAGAACATCGAGAAGATCCGCTCAGAGGTCGGGATGGTGTTCCAGCAGTTCAACCTGTTCCCGCACCTCACGGTGCTCGACAACATCACCCTCGCCCCCCAGTGGGTCCGCAAACTGCCGAAGGCGGACGCCGAGGAGTACGCGATGGAGCTGCTCGAGCGGGTCGGGATCCCCGAGCAGGCGGACAAGTACCCGGGCCAGCTCTCGGGTGGGCAGCAGCAGCGTGTGGCGATCGCACGGTCCCTGGCCATGCGTCCCAAGATCATGCTCTTCGACGAGCCGACCTCCGCACTCGACCCTGAGATGATCAAGGAAGTGCTCGACGTCATGAAGGAGCTCGCCGAGTCGGGCATGACCATGATGGTGGTCACCCACGAAATGGGGTTTGCTCGGGAGGTCGCCGATCGGGTGATGTTCTTCGACTACGGCACGATCGTCGAAGAGGGCACACCGGAGCACTTCTTCACCAATCCTCAGCACGACCGCACCAAGCTGTTCCTCAGCCAGATCCTCTAGGGCGTCAAGCGTCCGAGGGGACGCCGTGCGCCTCCCCCTTCGCGCGCTCCGGAATGAGATGTGCCGTCAAGCGTTGGTAGGTGGGCCATCTCCAGTCACGCCGCCCGAGGAGCGATTCCATGCATGAGATCGAGTCGATGGCCATCGACAGCCCGTATGCCCCCGTCGCCGCACAGGCGCACCAGTACGTCGCAACCGACGGCTCGTCCGTCGATCACCCACACGCCGAGCACCTCATCCTCGTCTACGTCCGTGGCAGGTCATCAGGAGTCGTGCGGAGGGTGCCGCTGGTCTCCGTCGCCGATGGCGACGACCTCATCATCATCGCCTCCAAGGGCGGGGCCCCCGAGCACCCTGCGTGGTACCTGAACCTCCGGGCTGACCCGAGGGTCTGGGTGAGGAACAAGGCGGACGTCTTCGAGGCCACCGCGATCACCCTCGACGGTGTCGAACGCCAGGAGGCATTCGATGCCATGGTGGACGTCATGCCGTTCTTCGCCGACTACCAGGCAGGCACCGAGCGCGTCCTCCCCGTCGTGCGTCTCCGCCGGACGGGGTGAGGTCCGGCGCCGGAGCCGACGCTCACACGGGGACACGCCTCCGCAGCACCCATTTGTACAGCTCGACGCCCGCCATCACGATGGCGGTGCCCGCGAGCGCATAGCCGAAGTGCATCGCGTCCAGTGCCTCCGTGCCGAACACCCTCTGGAGGAAGGGGACGTACAGCAGGAGGAGCTGGCCGACGAGGCCGAGACCGACGGCGCCGAGCATGGCCTTGTTCGACAGCAGTCCCAGCCGAACCAAGGACTGCCGCCCACTGCGGATCTCGAGTGCGAGCCCGAGCTGGGCGAAGATGAGGGTGGTGAACAGGACCGACTGCCAGGTGTCGTCATCGCCATTCCAGAGCAGGAAGCCCGAGACGAGGGTCACGAGGGACAGGAGCAGTCCGAAGATCGCGATGAACCTGGTCGTCCCCCCTCCGAAGATCGACTCGGTCGAGGACCTCGGTGGGCGGCGCATCACATCGTCCTCGGCAGGCTCGACGCCGAGCGCGAGGGCCGGCAACCCGTCCGTGATGAGGTTCATCCACAGGATCTGGAGGGGCAGGAGCGGCAGGGGCATTCCGAGGAATGGCCCGATGATCATGACCATGACCTCCGAGGCGTTGCACGTCAGGAGGTAGGTGATGAACTTCCTGATGTTGTCATAGATGATCCTGCCTTCCTCGACGGCGGCGACGATCGTCGCGTAGTTGTCGTCGAGGAGGACCATGTCCGCAGCCTGCTTCGACACGTCGGTGCCCGTGATGCCCATGGCGATTCCGATGTCGGCCTTCTTGAGGGCGGGGGCGTCATTGACGCCGTCACCCGTCATCGCGACGAGCTCGCCGTCGCTCTGCATGGAGGAGATCAGGTCGAGCTTGTGTTCAGGGGAGACACGGGCGAAGACGGACACCGTGTCCGCCCGATGCTTGAGTTCGGCCTCGTCCATACGGTCGAGCTCGGGGCCGGTCACGACGGCATCGTCGCTCGACACCCCGATCGCCTTCGCGATGTGGGAGGCGGTCAGCGGATGGTCCCCCGTGATCATGACGGGACGGATGCCCGCAGCGATGGTCGCGGCGATCGCCCCCGGCACTGCGTCCCTCGGCGGGTCGATCAGGCCGAACATCCCCACGAAGACCAGGTCGTGCTCGACGACGTCCTCGGCCACACGTGGATCGTCGAGGGGCTTCACTGCGAGTCCGAGGACGCGCATCCCCTGACCCGCGAGGGCCGCCTCTGCGTCGTCGATGCGGCGCCTCCACACCTCGTCCAGGGGTTGGATCTCCCCCTCGACCCACACCCGGTCGGCATGGTCGACCAGGCCCGACACCGCGCCCTTGGTGAGGGCCACGAACGGGGTCACGTCCTCGCCGAGCTGTGCGAAGAGGTCCTTGATCTCTGGAGGGACGTCCGCCAGGTCCGATGGCGTCCGATGGATCGTGGTCATGCGCTTGCGCGTGGAGTCGAAGGGAACCTCTCCGATCCGTGGCAGCACACGTTCGAGATCGGGCTTGATGAGCCCCATCCTTGCTCCCGCAACCACGAGGGCGCCCTCGGTGGGGTCGCCGACGGCGGCAAGCCCTTCGTGCGTGGCGAGGGCGGCGTCGTTGCAGAGTGCCCCTGTGAGCAGGGCGAGCTGCACGGTGTGGCGAGGGGCGGAGGGCTGCTCGTCCGATGTGAGGTCCAGCTGATGGTTGGCGACGTCGAGCACCACGGCGGACATGCGATTCTCGGTGAGTGTCCCCGTCTTGTCGGTTCCGATCACGCTGACGGAGCCGAGTGTCTCGACGGCAGGAAGGCGCCGGATGAGGGCGTTGCGCTTGAGCATGCGCTGGGCGCCCAGCGACAGGGCGATCGTCACGACGGCGGGCATCGCCTCGGGTATCGCGGCGACGGCGAGGCTGACGGAGGTGAGGAGCAGGGTCTCGATGCTCTCATCCCTGAACAGGCCGAGCACGAACAGCAGCACCACGAGCGCGCCGGTCACGGCGGCGAGGACCTTGCCGAGGTGGTCGAGCCGGTCCTGAAGTGGTGTGCGGTCCTCCTCGACCTCCTGGATGAGCGTCGCGATCTTGCCGAGCTCAGTGGCCATCCCCGTGGCCGTCACGATCACGTCCGCCCTGCCGCGCGTGACGATCGTCCCGCTGTAGACCATGTTCGAACGTTCGGCGAGGGCGCGCTCCGAGCTCAGGACCACCGTTGCATCCTTCGACACCGGCTCGGATTCACCGGTGAGTGCGGCCTCCTCGATCTCGAGATTCCTCGCGTCGGCGAGGCGACCATCGGCGGGGACCACGTTGCCGGTCTCGAGCAGGAGGCGATCGCCCGGCACGACCTGGACGGACGAGATCTCGATGACCTCCCCGGTTCGGCGGACCCGCACGACGGGGACCGCCATCTGCTTGAGGGCCTCCATCGACTGCTCGGCCTTGCTCTCCTGGATGTAGCCCATGACGGCGTTCAGGATCACGATCGCGACGATGGCGACAGCCTCGATCCAGTCGCCGAGGAAGGCGGAGATGAGCGCCGCCGCGATGAGGACGTAGGTCAGGAACGCCCTGAACTGGGACAGCAGGATGTCGAGGCGGGAGCGGCCCCCGCGGTCCTCGAGCTGATTCGGCCCGTACTCTGTCAGCCTCCGGGCGGCGTCACCCGCGTCGAGGCCATCAACGGGCGAACCCATCTCGGTGGCGGTGTCCGACGCGGATCGCTGCGACCAATCGGTCGCCGGGGGCGTTGCGTCATCCATCGAGATCCCCTCGGTCGTCAGAACGACCCCAGCTCAGCCCAACGATCTCCCTCGGCGAGATCGATCACCGTCCACGCCATGGCGAGGGCACCGTCCCTGATCGCCCTGTCGCCATCGTCGGTGACCGTCTGGGCGGCGAACTCCCTCTGGTGGTTCACGTGGGGATGCGAGTTGATGCCGAGCATCGGGTGGATCGACGGCACCACATATGACACGTTGCCCATGTCGGTCGACCCCGCGCCCGTCTTGCCGAGCTCCTCGGAGGTCGGCATGGGTCTGCCGAGCGCCGCCGAGTTCTCCTTGTACAGCTCGGTCAGCAGCACGTCGTTGCGCATGTCCTTGTAGCGGTGCCCCGTCTCGGTGACGGTGAAGGTGCATCCGGTGGCGATCGCGGCAGCCTCGAAGCACCTGATGATCTGGGGGTACAGCTCGTCGAGCCTGACGTCGGTCGCCGCGCGCACGTACCAGGACATCACGGTGTGGGCGGGGATGACGTTGGGCGCGGTCCCACCGTGGGTGATCACGCCGTGGACCCTGTCGCTGTCATGCATCTGCTGCCGAAGCGTCGACACGTTCACATAGGCCTGGACCGCGGCGTCGAGTGCGTTGACCCCGAGGTGGGGGGCGAACGATGCATGCGTCTCCTTCCCGAAGAACTCGACATCGACATGGCTCACCGCGATCGCGTTGATGTCGACCGAATCGTCGGGGGAGGGATGGACCATCATGGCGGCGGCCGCCCCCTCGAAGGCGCCCGCCCGGATGAGGTCGACCTTGCCGCCGTACTTCTCCTCGGCCGGCGTCCCGAGGACCGTGACCCGGATGCCCAGGTCCTCGACGAGTGGGGCGAGGGCGAGGCCCGCTCCGATCGCGGCGGCGGCGATGATGTTGTGCCCGCATGCATGTCCGACTTCGGGGAGCGCATCCATCTCCGCGCAGATCACCACCTCGGGCCCGGATGAACCCACACGGGCTGCAAAGGCGGTGTCGAGGCCGTAGGTCGGGTAGTCGACATCGAATCCTCCCTCGCGCAGGAGACCGACCATGCGGGCCGACGTGTCGAACTCCTCGTACGCGACCTCGGGATGCTCGTACATCCACCTGGACAGTGCCCTGAGCCGCTCCTCGCTCGTCCCGAAGGCTTCCTCTGCTCGCTGTTTGGTCGTCACGTCCACGCTCCCACGGAATACCGGCGACGTTGCGCCGGTTGATCGGGCCTGCACACTCAGGCTACCCATGCGGTGTCAACTGCACTCGTGGCCGGGCCGGACGTCGCACGGCGCACCGTCGGAGAGGGTCTCGGCACCGACCCCCGTAGCATCGTGTCGAAGGAGGAGGAGACATGGGTCATTACCACGACGAGATGCGGGCGGTGCAGGAGTCCGGCAGGGAGCTCCGGGAGATGATCCCCGATACCTATGCGGGGTTCGCGGCGCTGCACAAGGCGGCGTTCGCCGACGGTGCGCTGTCGCCGAAGGTCAAGGAGCTCATCGCCACAGCCATCGCCGTCGCCGACAAGTGCGAGGGCTGCATCGCGAGCCACACGCGCAACGCCGTGCGGCAGGGTGCCAGCGCGGAGGAGTACGCCGAGATGCTGGGTGTCGTCATCCAGATGACCGGAGGGCCCGGCACCGTCTATGCGCCCAAGGCATGGGACGCCTACAAGGAGTTCAAGGAACGCTACGGATGATCGCCTCGCCCTGGTTCGCGGCCGCGCCCTCCCTCGCGGCGATCGCGTCGCCCGCTCGTAACACCATCGAGATCGGGCCATTGACGATCCACTTCTACGGCATCCTCATCGCGCTCGGCGTGATCGTCGCGATCGTGGTGTCCCGTCAGCGGTATGTGCGGTTCGGCGGCAGCGGCACATTGTTCGAGCGGGTAGCGATCTGGACCGTGGTCATCGGGTTCCTCGGCGCAAGGGCGGCCTACGTCAGTACGCACCTGTCGCGGTTCTCGGGACGGCCGTGGGCCGTCCTGTTCATCTGGGAGGGTGGCCTCGCGTTGTACGGTGGCCTGGTCGCTGGCGCCCTCACGATGATCTTCCTCGTCCAGAGGTACCACGGCGACGTGTTCGCCATCGGCGACGCCATCGCGGTGGGTCTGCCCCTCGCGCAGGCGATCGGACGGCTCGGCAACTACTTCAACCAGGAGCTCTTCGGCACGCCGTCCGATCTGCCGTGGGCGATCATCATCGATCCCGCGAACCGGCCCGCCGAGTACGCGCAATATGCGACGTTCCATCCGACGTTCGCCTACGAGGCCATCTGGAATGCGTTCATCCTCGTGCCCACGATCCTGGTGCTCGAGAAGTACGGGAAGCTCGCCAAGGGCGCGTCGTGGGGCGTCTACGTGACGATGTACGCCTTCATCCGGTTCCTCATGGAGCTCATCCGCACTGATACGACGTTCCGCTTCATCGGCCTGAGCAGGAACGCATGGGTGTCGGTGGTCGCGATGCTGTTCGGTGTCGCGTGGATCGTCTACACCCAGCGCAGGGCGGAGAAGAGGACGCTGGTGGGGCCCCCGGCGTTCTTCTCGCCGCAACCCGCCACCGAGTCCGCGCCGGACGTGGACAGCCCCGATGCCGGGGCGGCCGACGAGCCGTCGAACTAGCGGTCCCTCAACGAGTCCCTGATCTGGGTCAGGAGCTCGACCTCGGTCGGGCCTGCCGGCTCCTCCTCGACGGCCTTCGTCGTCCTCTGCCGATACAGGTTGATCGGCTTGACGAAGAAGAAGAACAGGCCCAGGGCCGTCAGGAGGAAGGCCACGAGCGCCGTGAGGAACGATCCGACGAGGATCTGCGAGTCGTTGACCGTCCAGACGATCGTGTCGAAGCTCGGCTCGCCGAAGGGGATCGCCACGATCGGCATGATGATGGTGTCGACGAAGCTCGTGATGAGGGCGGTGAAGATCGCACCCATCACGAAGCCGACGGCGATGTCGACGACGTTGCCCCCCGCGATGAACTCCTGGAACTCCTTGCGCATGCTCATGGCGGTCCTCCCTCGCTCAGGTCTCTTCTCACGGCACTCTACGCTGCGCGTCCCTCCCCTCGGGGCGTCATGCCGCGTCGGGATCTGGCTCGTGCATGCCGACGATCATCCCTGTCGGGTCCGTGAAGTAGCAGGCATGGCCCACGCCGGGGATCGTGAATCGAGGGACGACGATCTCGCCTCCCGCGACGATCACCTTGGCCATGTACCCGGCGAGGTCGTCGACGGTGATGGTCGCGACGGTGACAGGTTGGCCGTCCTGTGAGGTGGTGATCCCGGTGTCGAGACCGGGCTCGTCTCCATGGCTCGCGACGAGGTAGTCGTCAGCGCCCCACGGTTGGGGGTTCCAGTCGAACACCGTTCGGTAGAACGAGGCGGTGGCGTCGAGGTCTCCGGTGTTGAACTCCACGTAGGTGATGTACGGCATGCGTGTCCCTTCTCGGCGTGTCTGCGCACGGAACGTACCCGTCACGCGTGAAAAGCCGCGTACCCAGGGTTGCTGTCCACCAAAACCGTGGACAGCAACCCTGGGTACGCGAAGCAGGGGGCGGAAGCGGCGTCAGCGCTCGATCGGCACGCGGACGGCGTTGCCGTACTCGGTCCAGGACCCGTCGTAGTTGCGGACCTTCGGGAAGCCGAGCAGGTGGTGCAGCACGAACCACGTGTGGCTCGACCGCTCGCCGATCCGGCAGTAGGTGATGACCTCGTCGTCTGGGGAGAGGCCGACCTCGTCGAGGTAGATGGCCTCCAGCTCGGCTCTCGGCCTGAAGGTCCCATCGTCGGCAGCTGCCCGCTTCCACGGCACGTTGGCGGCGCCCGGAACGTGGCCACCACGAAGGGCACCCTCATTCGGGTAGTCGGGCATGTGCATGCGCTCGCCGCTGAACTCCTCGGGTGAGCGGACGTCGATGAGCGGCATACCCGCGGCGCTCTGGGCGATCGTGTCCCCGATGAAGGCTCGGATCGGGAGATCGTCCCTGGTCGGCACGGGGTAGACCGCAACGGGCCGTTCCGGGGCCTCCGTGATGAGCTCCCTCCCCTCTGCGATCCACTTCTGCCGCCCGCCGTCGAGGAGCCTGACGTCCTCGTGGCCGAACAGTGAGAAGACCCACAGTGCGTACGCCGCCCACCAGTTGAAGTTGTCGCCGTAGAAGACGACGGTGCTCGACTGGGTGATGCCGTTGGCGGACATCAGTGCGGCGAATGCCTCTGCATCGAGGTAGTCACGGACGGTCGGGTCGTTGAGGTCGGCCTGCCAGTCGATCTTCACGGCGCCGGGGATGTGGCCCGTCTCGTACAGGAGGATGTCCTCGTCGGACTCGACGACCACGACATCGGGGTCGTCGAGGTGGGCGGCGAGCCAGTCGGTGGAGACGAGCATCCGGGGATGGGCATACTCGTCGAATGTGCGGTCGGTCATGTGGCGCTCCTCGCGTGGCGATCTGCGTGTCCCGTAGTTAACCACTATGGCCATAGGTAGAATTCCGTGCTCCGCGATCGGATCGGTGGTGCCGTGCCCCTTCCCCCAAGACTCGACCAGATCGTCAGGCTCATGCAGTCCTCACCAAAGAACATCAGGGTCGAGGCGATGCTCGACTACTCGGGCCGGATTCCGCCCCTTCCCGACCACATCCAGTCCGACGGCCTCGAGCAGGTCCACGAGTGCCAGTCGCCCTTCTTCCTCGCGGTCGAGATCGACGACGACGAGCGCGTACACCTGTACTTCGACGCTCCGAGGGAGGCGCCGACGGTCAGGGGATTCGCGGGCATCCTCCTCGATGGCCTCGACGGTGAGAAGGCCGAGGTCATCCTCGATGTGCCCGACGACTTCTTCTACGACATGGGACTCGAGGAGGTGGTCACCCCGCTGCGGCTACGCGGTATGGGTGCCATCCTCGCTCGCATCAAGCGACAGGTGCGCGAGGGCATCGCCGCCTGACGCTCCCACAGGTTGGGACGGTCGGCAGGTGGGGAACGCAGGAGGGGAGCGGCACGCCGCTCCCCTCCGTGATTGCCTCGTCGATGACGTCGTTCACATGTCGGGTGACAGGCCCTTCGGCATCGCAGGACCCTCGGGGTCGCCCGAGGTCTCCCTGTCGCGCTGGGTGTCGGCGAACAGCTCCCCGATCGCGCCAATGCTCGACAACACGCCTGCCGTCTCGAGCGGCAGGTAGATCTTCGATGCCCTGCCGTCGGCGATGCCCTGGAGCGCCTCGAGGTACCTGATGGCGATGAGGTCCGGCGTGGGATCGCCGTTGTGGATCGCGCCGAACACGCGCTCGATCGCACGGCCCTCGCCCTCTGCGACCGTCTCCTTCTGGTATCGGTCTGCGTCCGCGATCTCCTTGATCGCCTGGGCCTGGCCCTCGGCGTCGAGGATGCGGGACTGCTTGACACCCTCGGCCCTGAGGATCGCGGAGCGCTTCTCGCCCTCGGCCTCGGTGACGAGGGCACGGCGGTCTCGCTCGGCCTTCATCTGGCGGTGCATGGCGTCGGTCACGTCGGCGGGCGGGTCGATCCGCTGGATCTCGACACGCACGACCCTCGTGCCCCAGACGTCGGTCGCCTCGTCGAGGATCACGCGGAGCTCGGTGTTGATCTTCTCCCTCGAGGTGAGTGCCTCGTCGAGGTCCATGTCGCCGACGACGTTCCTCAGGTTGGTCTGGGCGAGCTTGGTGGCGGCGACGATGAAGTTCGCGACGTTGTAGGCCAGCTTCACGGGGTCGGTCGCCTGGTAGTAGACGACCGCGTCGACGGTCACCACCACGTTGTCCTTTGTGATGACTTCCTGCGGCGGGACGTCGACGACCTGCTCACGCATGTCGACCTTCCGTACCTTCTCGATGAAGGGCACGATCATGTGGAAGCCCGGGTCGAGGGTCTTGCGGTATCGGCCGAACCGCTCGACCAGCCCCTGCTCGTACTGCTGGACGATCTTGATCGCGAGCGCCACATAGATGATGAGGACGACGATCAGGACCAGGACGATCCCGCCTGCGGCTTGCATGTGTGTTCCTTTCCCTGTGAGGGTCGTTGTCGGCTACTTGTCGACGGGGATGACGACGAGTCGCGAGCCCCGTACCTCCACCACGAGGACCTCGGTTCCGGCGTCGATGTCGGCGCCGTCGGTGGTTGCCCGCCAGTCCTCGGTGCCCATCATCACCCGACCCGTTCCGGCGAGCCTGCTCACGGGCTGCGTGACGAGGGCGTGCGATCCGGTGTACCGGGATGCGCCGACCGGAAGGAGTTCACCGTGGACGTCCTTGCGGGCGAAGATCTGGAGGAGCCACAGCGAGGCGATCGACACGACGACGAAGACCGTGATCTGGAAGGGGATGGCGACGTTGGCGAGGGCGAGGATGCCTGCCGCCGCGGCCCCGCCGGCGAACGGCAGGAGGAAGAAGCCCGCGGTGACCATCTCACCCACGGCGAGGAGCCCTGCGGCGATCAACCAGATCGCGATCCAGGTCGCCTGGTCGTCGGCATCGTTCTTCGGGGCGAGCACCGCGACGAGCACGACGAGTGCGACCATCACGAGGAGGCCGGCCCACAGCGCCCAGCCGGGTGCCCGGTTGGCGGTCCTCGGAAGCGATGGCGCCAGGGTGGGTTCGGGACTCATCGGCACCTGGGGCCCGAGGAAGGCGGAGGCCCATTCGTCTGCGAATTCCTTGATGTCGGGTCCGGTGACGGTCTCGATGTCCTTGCCTGCGGCGGACGCCTCCGTCAGATGCGTGCGGAGCTCCGTGGCCATCTCCTCGGCAGCCGCGGTCGACACACCTGACTCGAGCCAGTACGAGCGGCAGCGTTCCACCACCTGGTCGATGGTCAGATCTGTCACGTGGTCGCTCCCTTCAACACTTCATCCACCCCGTCTCGCAGGCTGGACCATTCGTCTCTCCACTCCGCGAGCCGGCGCTCGCCCTCCGCCGAGATCCGGTAGTACTTGCGCGGAGGGCCCGACCCATCGGCCTCGACGAAGAAGCCCTCGATCAGCGACGAGCGCTGCATCCTCGACAGGGTGGGGTAGATCGATCCCTCGCTGGTGAGGTGGAGGCCCCTCGTGCTGAGCTTGTCCGCCATCTCGTATCCGTAACTCGGCTCCTCACTGATTATCGCGAGCAGACACATGTCCAACACGCCTTTGAGGAGTTGACTGCGATGGTCCATCCGCGGCATATCTTGTGTCACCAGTTATCTGTCGTCATCTCATATCGTGGTTATATAGATATCAAGGAATGACTACAAAGTCAATGGTGTGCTGCGTGCGCGGCGTGTGACGGGATTCGAACCGGGGTCGGGGCTGGATCAGGGACAGGCTGGTCGCCAGGTTCCATCGCCGTACACGGACGCAGCGATCGCGGCGAGCGTGGGGTCGTAGTCCAGGAGTTCGGCCCTGGTGTCGACCTCGTTGTGACTCGAGTTCGGCTCCCGCTCCTCCGCCGTGTCCTCGAGGTTCGCGTCGAACCAGCTCTGTGCTCCCTCCATCCAGTACTCGTCGGAGTTGATCTCGGCCAGGGTGTTGACCCACCGTTCGGCTGCGATCGCCTGGCCATATGCCTGGTCGATCGCGAGGTCGGTCGCAGGATCGGCGGGCGCCAGCGCGAACCGGCGAATCGTGAGGGCAAAGGTCCTCACGAAGTCGTCCTCGCCCTCGTAGAAGTCGTCCTCGAGGCAGAGGAGGTTCTCCTCGGCTCCAGCGAAGAAGGGCACCTCGTCGCTGCCGGGAAACGAGCGCCCTCGGCGATTCCAGTCCGTCCCCGGGTACAGGTCGTACAGGTCCGAGAACTCGGGGAGGGAGGTGATGCGGGTTCCGGCGGGGATCACCCTGCCCTCGATCCCGCTCTCGACGAGCGAGGCGATGAGGTCGGGTCTCGTCACGAGCATCTCGAACACTCGCTCGGCCTGTGCGGCGAGGGCTCCCTCGTCGACGTCCTCGCCCGCCCGCACCGTGATCCCGAGCACCGTGCAGGACGCGGCATATCCCTCCACCGAGGTATCGGGTGCCACCACACACTCGTTCGTCGGTGGCGGGACGGTCGTGGAGGTCGTCGACGTCACCGATGCTCCGGTGGTCGTCGGTGCCTGCCCACCGGCGGGGGGCAGGGTCGTGACCGGGAGGGTCTCGGTCGTCGACGTCACGATCTGTGATGCGTTGCTCGACGAGCACGCCGCGGTGATCAGGGACATCGCCAGGAGGAGGGCGGACAGGTGGGGCTTCGACATCGAGCGAGAGGATACGGGCACTTCGTCCGTCGACCTGTGCATCCTCGGCTGGCATCGGGGCGAGGGTCCGCGCATCCGGTGCGGTGGATCGAGGCAGTGTCCGCCGGTAGCCTCCTCCCATGCCGATCGAGCCATCCCACCGCGACGCTCTCACACGGGTTCGAACCATCGACTTCACGACCATCGGGAGGAAGTCGGGCGAGCCCCGCACGATCGAGATCTGGTGGTTCCACGTCGACGGCAGGTTCGTGATCACCGGCACGCCTGGGGAACGCGACTGGCTCGCGAATGTCAGGGCCAACCCTGAGGTCACGATCTCGACCCACCTGGGTGACTTCCCCGCCACCGCCGTCGAGATCGAGGACCACGCGTTCCGGCGACGTGTCTTCACCCATCCGGAGGTCGGCTGGTACGCCACCCAGGCGGAACTCGATCACCTCGTCGTCGCCGCCCCCATGGTCGAGATCCGCTTGGACTGACTGCGATGACGCGAGACCGGGAGCCGGCTGGTCCGACTCCCGGTACGCTGCGCACGGTGGATCCATGCCGGATTCACGACACGACATCGAGCGCCTTGCCCGAATCCGGACCGTCGACCTGACGACAATCGGCCGGCGATCGGGGGGAGCCGAAGACCGTGGAGATCTGGTGGTTCCACGTGGACGACCGGTTCATCATCACATGAACATCCGGCCGCAGGGACTGGCTCGCGAACGTACATGTCAACCCGTCGGGAGAACCTGGCCTGAGTCGTCGGCAGCCGGCGACCGTCAGGTCTGCGATCTCGCCTCGGCGGGTCGGCTCCAACCGTCGGGTGAGCCGGCGAGGGTCCCGGCGGTGTCCGGGCGCTCCTCGTACTGAACCGGGCCTGCGCAATCTGGTCCGCTATCCGGGAAGGTTGGGGTGCCGCCATTCGGGATCGGCTTCCAACGCTTCACGGACCGGGTCGCCGTCGGTGGGGAGGATCTTCTTGATCGGTTTGGCGGGCACCCCGCCGGCCACTGTGTAGTCGGGGATGTGCGAGGTGACGACGGAATTGGCACCGACGATCGCCCGGTAGCCCACCGACGACCCCGCGGTCAGGACCGCGTTGTACCCGATCACACTGTTGGCTCCGATCGTTACGGGGAGGAAGCCCCTCCCCGCGTAGGCGATGGGGCGTTCGAAATCGTCGAACGGGTGCGTGTGGGTCTCGATGGTGACGCCCGCGGCGATCATCGTGTAGGGCCCGACCTCGATGGGGCCGCGGTCATCGAGCATCGAGCCCCGGTTCACGAGGACGCCGCTACCGAGGCTGATGTTCCTTCCGCTGCTGAACAGCACGTTGTGGTGGAAGATCACGCCGTCGCCGCAATGCTTGAAGATCCGCTGGGCGAGCAGGCGCCGAAGTGGGATGGCGAAGCCCTGGATCATCGACGCGGGCGTCTTGTCGAACATCCGCCAGAACATCGTGTAATAGAGATCGGGATCAGGTTCTGCCTCCGCTGCATCGCCCTTGAACGGATCCGGTGGTGGGTAGAAGTCGGCCCGATCGAGGGACTCGGAGGCCAGTGCGGCGATCTCGGTCAGGTAGTGGGAGCCCTGCCCAACGAAGTCGTCGGCATCGAGTCGAGCCGAGATCTCGTCGAGCAGGTCCGCTGCGCGATCGTCAACCATGGACCAACTCCCTCTCCTCGGACGCAGCGGCGACGATCGTTCGTGTGTAGCCGCGGATCACTTCGAGAC
This sequence comes from uncultured Acidimicrobiia bacterium, assembly GCA_963792405.1. Classification (GTDB taxonomy): domain Bacteria; phylum Actinomycetota; class Acidimicrobiia; order Spongiisociales; family UBA5794; genus SZUA-442. The sequence continues at coordinate 257,326 of CAWBVU010000005.1, read as the reverse complement.
GACCGCGCAACCTTCCGTGGCGGAAGCCCATCTTCGACGTGCCAGGGCCGTACACCCGGGGAATGGGGACCTCGACGACGGTGAACCCGGCCTTCGACAGACTCAACGTGGCCTCCAGCTCCGACTCGTAGCAGTCCCCGACGAGATGCATGGCATCGATCGTACGTGGTGAGAAGCAACGGAAGCCCGAGAACGGGTCAGTCGTCTCGAGGCCGGTGATCCTCCTGATCGCAGCGATCGCCGCCATCCTGACGAGCCGACGATTCAGGGGAGCCCTGTTCGAGACCGGGATCAGGTAGCGGCTGCCGACGACCATGTCGGCGGATCCATCGACAACAGGACCTACGAGCTTTGGGATGTCTTCAGGCCGGTGTTGGCCATCCGAGTCCATCCATACGACTGCCTCGGGCTCGAGGGGCAAGACCTCCGACATGCCGCGCCGGAGGGCACACCCCTTTCCGATGTTCACTGGCTGCCGAATCACATGCGCCCCGGCTGCTCGGGCGTCCTCGCCCGTGCCGTCGTTCGATCCGTCGTCGACGACGCACACGACGAGGTCATGATCGAGTACTCGTTCAGGCATGGCGCCGAGCACCGCGCCGATCTTCCCGGCTTCGTTGAAAGCGGGGATGATGATCGCGACGGTCATCCCCATAAAACTAACGAACGTTCGTGTGGTTTGCACGTGGGTGCAGGCTCGAGAGCGGTCGGCGCCGCCCGGTGGGTCGAAGCTGGTCGTCTGCAGCCCGACAGCCAGGTGTGTTTGCATGGATGGCTCCCGCACGGTGCGGGAGCCATCGGCGCATGAACCGGCAGATCAGGCGAAGGTGAGACCGGAGTCGTCGGCACCGATCTTCACGGTCGACCCCTCGTGGAGCTCGCCGTCGAGCACTCTCATGGCCAGGGGATCGGCGACCGCCGTCTGAAGGAGCCGCTTGAGGGGCCGCGCTCCGTAGGCGGGGTCGTAGCCGTGCTCGGTCAACCAGTCGATGGCATCGTCGGTGAGTTCCACCGCGATCTTGCGATCCGCCAAGCGGCGGCGCAGGTCCGCGAACTGGATCTCGACGATCGTGCGGAGGTCGTCCTTCGTGAGCCGGTGGAAGACGATGACGTCGTCGACGCGGTTCAGGAACTCCGGGCGGAAGTGCCCCCGCACGCTCCCCATCACCCGCTCCTCGACCACGTCCTCCGGGAGGTTCGGGTCGATGAACTCGGAGCCGAGGTTCGACGTCATCACCAGCACGGTGTTCGTGAAGTCGACCGTCCGGCCGTGGCCGTCGGTCATCCGGCCGTCGTCGAGCACCTGGAGCAGGGCATTGAACACGTCGGGGTGGGCCTTCTCGACCTCGTCGAGCAGGATCACCGAGTACGGCCGCCTCCGGATGGCCTCGGTCAGCTGACCGCCCTCGTCGTAGCCCACGTAGCCGGGGGGCGCACCGATCAGCCGGCTGACGGCGTGCTTCTCCATGTACTCGGACATGTCGATGCGCACCATCGCCCGCTCGTCGTCGAAGAGGAACTCTGCGAGCGCGCGGGCGAGCTCCGTCTTGCCGACGCCCGTGGGACCGAGGAAGAGGAAGGAACCGATCGGGCGATGCGGGTCGGCGAGCCCTGCCCGCGATCGACGAACCGCGTTCGAGATCGACGAGACCGCCTCGTCCTGGCCGACCACACGCCGGTGGAGCTGCTCCTCGAGGTGGACGAGCTTGTGCATCTCGCCCTCCATCAGTTTGGAGACGGGCACACCGGTCCAGCGGCTGACGACCTCCGCCACGTCCTCCTCGTCGACCTCCTCCTTGAGCATCGTGAGGTCTGCCTGGAGTCGATCGAGCGTCTCCTGCCTCGAGGTCAGCTGCTGTGAGAGGGAGGGCAGGGTCGCATACCGAAGCTCGGCGGCCCGCTCGAGGTCACCCGAGCGCTCGGCCTTCTCGGCCTCGGCCCTTGTCTCCTCGATCTGTTCCTTGACCGTCCGGATCCCGTCGATGGCCTCCTTCTCGAGCCGCCAGTGCGCCATCAGGGCGTCGAGTTCCTCGCCCACGTTGGCGAGCTCCTCCTCGATGGCCGCCCTGCGCTCGGCCGATGCGGGGTCTGCCTCCTTGGCGAGTGCCTGGCGTTCGATCTCCAGCTGGCGACGCCTGCGCTCGAGATCGTCGATCTCGTCAGGCATCGAGTCGATCTCGATCCTGAGCTTCGACGCTGCCTCGTCGATGAGGTCGATCGCCTTGTCCGGGAGGTGGCGGCCGGTGACGTAGCGGTCGGAGAGGACCGCAGCGCCGATGAGGGCGGCGTCGGTGATGCGCACGCCGTGGTGCACCTCGTAGCGCTCCTTCAGGCCACGGAGGATGCCGATCGCCTCCTCGACGCTTGGCGCATCGACGAGCACGGGCTGGAATCGACGCTCGAGCGCCGGGTCCTTCTCGACGTACTTGCGGTACTCGTCGAGCGTGGTGGCACCGACCATGCGGAGCTCGCCTCGGGCGAGCATCGGCTTGAGCATGTTGGATGCGTCCATCGAGCCCTCGGCGGCCCCCGCACCGACGATCGTGTGCATCTCGTCGATGAACGTGATGATCCGTCCCTCGGACGCCTTGATCTCGGCGAGCACGGCCTGGAGCCTCTCCTCGAACTCGCCCCGGTACTTCGCGCCGGCCACCATCGAGCCGATGTCGAGCGCGATGAGGCGGCGGTTCTTGAGGCTCTCCGGCACGTCGCCATCCACGATGCGCTGGGCGAGGCCCTCGGCGATCGCCGTCTTGCCGGTTCCCGGCTCACCGATGAGGACGGGGTTGTTCTTCGTGCGGCGCGACAGCACCTGGATGACCCGTCGGATCTCGTCATCGCGTCCGATGACGGGATCGAGCTTGCCCTTCCTCGCCTCCTCCGTGAGGTCCCTGCCGTACTTGTCGAGAGGGGCGAACGTGTCCTCGGGGTTCTGGCTGGTGACCGACTGGTGCCCCCGCACCGACGTCAGTGCTGCCAGGATGGCGTCCTTTGTGAGGCCGGCGCCGCGCAGGATCCTGCCCGCGGCCGAACCCGACTCCGCCAGGGCGATGAGAAGGTGCTCGACGGAGGTGTACGCATCCTTGAGCACTTCCCGCTCCCTCCCCGCTGCATCGAGGACGTCGAGGGTGTCGCGTGAAAAGGCCGTCTCGGAGCCCCCGACGACCGCGGGATAGGAGGCGAGCTCGGTGTCGAGCGGGTTGCGGATGTCCGTGGCATGGGCACCGACGGCAGCGAGGATCGGGTACACGAGCCCATCCGTCTGGGCCATCAGGCCGTCGAGGAGATGCTCGGGTTGCACGTACTGGTGGCTGCGCGCCGTCGCCGCGTCCCGGGCATGGAGGATGGCCTGCTGGCTGCGCTGGGTGAAGGTGTTGATGTCCATTGGCTCGTTTCAGCGGATCGGGTGCGATACTACGCCTACGTCAACCGTCGGGGCGCGACATTTATGCCAGAAAATCTGAGTGAAAACGACTCATATCCTGAGGGGGATCCTCCACCGTCGAACGCACGCGGCGGATGGTGGGTCGCCGGCCAGGCGCTGTTGTTCGTGCTGTTCATCGTCAGTGTGCTCGGAAGCGGCCCGGTCCCCGATGTCCCGGGCATCGACGTCGCGCGGATCATCGGGGTCGTCGTCGCCCTCGGGGGTGTCGCCGTGTCGGTGTGGTCGTTCACGTACCACGGCTCACGTCTGACCCCCTTCCCCAGGCCGATCGAGGGGCAACAGCTGATCGAGGGCGGCCCGTACCGCTACGTGCGCCACCCCATGTACTTCGGCATCATCCTCTTCACGCTCGGCGTCGGCCTCGCCTATGCGAATCCCGTCACGATCCTGTCGTCGGTCGCCTTCACCGTCTTCTTCATGGCCAAGACCGGGCACGAGGAGCAGATGCTCGTACGCGACGTCCCCGGGTATCGCCAGTATCGAGCTGCGGTCCCCTGGCGGCTCATCCCCTTCCTGCTCTAGCGGTCGCCGGGGTCCGGTGGGACGGAGCGCGGCGTCGTGCATGGCTGGGCACCAGGTCGGCATCCCTATCCTGCGCCGTGGTGGGGGACGCCCGAGGCGTCCCGTCGAACAGGAAGGTGATGGGTCATGAGGGCACCACGAATCGCGCTCCTGGTTGCGGCCACGGCGTTGGTCGCCACGGCATGTGGAGGGGCAGGTGATCCGGTGTCGGTGGCCGATGTCTGGGGGCGCCCGTCGCCTGTGGACGACGCCAATGCAGCCTTCTACATGCAGATCACCGGAGGCTCGGCGGACGACGTGCTCGAATCAGCCGCCTCTCCGGTGTGCACCATGGTCCAGATCCACGAGACGACGATGGTCGAGGGCGTGATGTCGATGAGCGAGGTCCCCGGCGGGGTTCCCGTTCCGGCGGACGCCGTCGTGTCCCTCGAGCCCGGCGGCCTCCACGTCATGTGCATGCAGGTGGTCGAGCCCCTCGTGGCAGGTGAGATGGTCGACGTCGACCTCACGTTCCGGGACGCGGGTTCGGTGAGCGTCCAAGCCGAGATCCGCGAGGACGGCTGACGTCCCTTCACTCAGGAATGGGATGGGGCATCCGGAATGGTCGACGGGTCCGAACCGTTGGTGAGGTGACCGACCACCGAGGAGTCCCGACGATGGCACGAGCGACATGGAACGGCGCAGTCATTGCGCAGAGCGACGACACGATCGTCGTTGAGGGCAACCACTACTTCCCGCCGGAGTCCGTCGATCCCGCACGGCTGCGCCGCTCGGATGCCCACACGGTGTGCCCCTGGAAGGGCACGGCGAGCTACTACGACGTGGTTGTCGATGGTGAGGTCAACACCGGCGCGGCCTGGTACTACCCGGAACCGAAGCCAGCGGCATCGGACATCAAGAACTTCATCGCCTTCTGGCGGGGCGTTCAGGTGACCGGCTAGAGCCTCTCGATGACGAACAGGAAGTCGACCTTGCGGGTGACGCCGTAGATCTGCGCCAGGCTCGTATTCCTGATGTTGGGGACGATCGCGACGACCTCGCCTCCGAGGCCGTTGAGGAAGTCCTCGAAGGCCTGCTGGTCCTTGGCCATGTCGATGTCGAAGCGGTGAACCTTGTAGGCCATCACGCCTCCTCTCGGACCCACAGCGGTCTCGACGCCATCGTCTCGTGCGCGCCCGGAGGTGTCAATCGCGTGGACACGCGCCGCATGCCGACCGGGGCCACCGCGGCCGACTAGCGTTGCGCCATGCTTCCGATACGACTCAACGAGACCGAGCGCGAGGACTTCGACGGTCCGATCGTCGAACTGTGGAGGGACGACGCCTTCATCGGGATGGTGTTCTGGGACGGCGAGGCGCCGATCCTCCAGGTGTACCCGGACGGTGACGACGTCCACGACCTGGACGTTCGAGAGCTCCAGTTGATCCTCGACACCGCGATCAGGATCGTCGATCCCGATGCCTTCGATCGTGAGATGGACGAGCTGCGCTCGGCAGCCGCCGCCGGTGATCCCGAGACGTGGGGAGACGAGCATCCCGCGACCGTCGAACTCCTCGCGGAGTTCGACACCAGGGCCGTCCACCGTGATGTGGATGGCGAGGGCTTCTTCTCGAAGGATGTGGCGATGTCGTTCATCGCACGGTGCGAGGAGCTCGACCTCGCCGTCGTGGAGATGGACGGCCTCTCCCTGGCGGACGGTGAGGTCAGCTCGATCGATGGCCTCGACCTCGAGGTGCCGGACCAGCCCCTGATGACCTGGTCGGGCTTCCGCTCCTACTGCAACGCCACCGCGCAGTCGGTGCTCGGCTCGTGGCCGAACGATCCGACGCTGGTCGTCGCCTTCGTCCTCCGACAGCCCGACGGCGAGGACATCGTCGCCTGATCAGGCCGTTGCGGCGATGGCCACGCCCGAGAGCAGGTAGATCAGCCCCACGAGCAGCGGGACGTTCGTCGTCGCGGTCTCGGTGCCTCGCGGCGTCTCCCAATTCGCCCCGTGGATGGCGAGCTCGATGAGCGAGCCGACGATCGGCACGATGACCATGGTGATGATGCCGAGGGCGATCACCAGGTATCCCGTCATCGACTGGACGGCAACGGCCTCGCAGTCGGCGGCCACGATGGTTCCTTCGCAGAACCCCGGCCACCTCGGAGCGAGGAGCACGGCCAGGGCCCATGCCAGCAGATAGCCGCCGATGGTGAGGATGATCGTGCGCAGCGTCCTCGACCGGAATGGGTTCATCCGTCGAGCGTATCGGTGTTCTCCATCGTCTGTCCCACGGTGTGCGAGTACCCTTGCGCTCGACGCGACCGAAGGATCAGACGACGTGCCGACGTTCCGACCGGACCTCGAGGCGATTCCACGATACGTCCCCGGACGACCCGTCGAGGAGGTGGCCCGCGAGCTCGGCATCGACTCGATCGACAAACTCGCGTCGAACGAGTGCCCGGTCGAGCCGTTCCCCGAGGTCGTCGAGGCCATCGCCGCTTCGGCCCGCACGGTCAACCGATATCCCGACAACGCCGGCTACCACCTCACGAGGGCGATTGCACGGCATCACGGTCTCGCCGCCGAGACCGTGTGGATCGCCGCTGGCTCATCCGAGAACCTCCGCTGCACCGCCCTGGCGGTGGGCGGCCCCGGCACCAGCGCGGTCTTCGCCTCCCCCTCGTTCGTGATGTACGAGATCTCGACGCTCGTCGCCGGATCGGAGCCACGGAAGGTCCCGCTCTCCGCGACCCTCGACCACGACCTCGACGCCATGGCGAGATCGATCGACGACACGACGACGGTTGTCTACGTGTGCAACCCGAACAACCCGACCGGGGGGATGCTCAGCGGTGATGACGTCATGGCGTTCATCGACGAGGTTCCCGAGAGGGTGGTGGTCGTCGTGGACGAGGCCTATGCCGAGTATGTGACGGACCCGACGTACCGATCCATGATCCCCGTCGCCGCGGAGCGGCCCAATGTGCTCGTCACGAGGACCTTCTCCAAGATCTATGGCCTGGCCGGTCTGCGGGTGGGCTACGCGATCGGACATCCCGACCTCCTCGTCGGTCTCCGCGTCACCCAGCCTCCCTTCGCCGTGACGACGCCCGGCCAGGTCGCCGCGATCGCCGCCCTCGGTCACTCCGAGCGGGTCGCGCAGCGGCGTGAGGAGAACGCGAAGGGCAGGGAGATCCTCCACGACGGCCTCACGTCGAGGGGTTTCGACGTGGCGCCGTCCCAGGCGAACTTCGTGTACTTCGAACCGTCCGGCGATGCCCGCGCCCTCGGTGATGCGCTGGTGCGCAAAGGCGTGATCGTGCGGGTCCTCGGTGCGGGCGTCAGGGTGTCGGTGGGGACGGACGACGAGAACGCTCGATTCCTCGACGCGATGGACGCGATCGGTGCCTAGGCCGTCCGACATCGACTGGGGCGCCCTGACCGAGGTCGTGGGGCTCGACGGGGAGGCCGTCGGCGACGTGTCCTGGGTGACGAAGGCCCTGGCGGTCGACCTCTACCGCGACATGGTGCGCACGCGGGTGTTCGATCGGAGGGCCACTGCTGCTCAGCGGCAGGGGAGGCTGGGCACGTACGCGATCGCAGAGGGCCACGAGGCGATCCAGGTCGGGAGCGCCCACGCCCTGCGGCCGGAAGACTTCGTCTACCCCGGCTACCGTGAACACGGCGTTCAGATCGCCCGTGGGATGCCGTATGACACGATCCTCGCCTACTGGCGAGGGCTCCCGAACGCCACATGGGATCCCCCTGCCATGCACCAGATGGTGGTGACGGTGCCCATCGGCAGTCACCTCCCCCACGCCGTCGGGCATGCCTACGCCGAACGCCTGCGCGGCAACGACGTGGTCACGGTCGCCTACATCGGGGATGGGGGAACGTCCGAGAACGACTTCCACTCGGGCGTCAACTTCGCAGGCGTGTGGACGACACCGACGGTGTTCATCGTCTCGAACAATTTCTACGCCATCTCGGTGCCGTACGAGCAGCAAACGGCTGCGCCCGACCTCGCATCGAAGGCCCTCGGATATGGCATCGCCTCCGAGCGTGTGAACGGGTTCGATGTGCTCGCCGTCTACGACGCCACGCGAAGGGCCGTCGAGCGGGCGTCCGGGGGAGGCGGTCCGACCCTCGTCGAGGCGGTGTGCTACCGCTTCGGCCCGCATGCCACCGCCGACGATCCCGGGTTGTATCGCACGAAGGAGGAGGAGGCCCTGTGGAGGCCGCTGGATCCCTTGTCCCGGATGCGGATGTTCCTCGAAGCCCGAGGGTGGTGGTCTGACGCAGACGAGGAGGAGGCGTTGCGTAGGGCGACCGAGGCATTCGACGAGGCACTCGATCGCGTGACGTCGATGGAGCTCCCCCCACGAGCGGACATCATCGCCAACGTGTTCGATCGCATTCCCGCCGGGATGCTCGAGCAGCTCAACAGGCTCGAGACGGACGCGGGGGAACCGCCGACGACACTCCCTGACTCCGTGACCTGGTCGATCGGTGACGACGACCTGCCCGACGGCCCAACGAGCGAGATGACCATGGCCGGAGCGATCAACGCCGCGCTCCGCCAGGAGATGGCTGCGGACCCGACGACCGTGATCCTCGGCGAGGATGTTGCGGTCGCGGGCGGTGTGTTCAGGATCTCGGAGGGGCTCCTCGACGAGTTCGGCCCGGACCGGGTCATCGACACCCCGATCAACGAGTCCGGGATCGTCGGTACGGCGATCGGCATGGCCATGGCCGGGCTGAGACCCATCGCCGAGATCCAGTTCGAGGGCTTCGCCTATCCCGCGTTCGACCAGATCGCGAGCCATCTCGGGCGCATCCGTTTTCGATCCCGGGGCAACACGTCGCTGCCGATGGTCCTGCGGATGCCGAACGGTGCGGGGATCGGCGCCCACGAGCACCACTGTGACAGCCCCGAGGCGTACTTCGCCCACGTCCCCGGCGTCGTGGTGATCGTTCCGTCGACGCCGAAGGACGCGAAGGGGCTGCTCGCGGCGGCGATCCGGTCGCCGGATCCCGTGGTGTTCCTCGAGCCGAAGGTGCTGTATCGGTCGGGCAGGGAGGCGGTTCCCGATGCGAGATACGAGCTCCCCATCGGCAGGGCCCGGTGTGCACGGGCTGGGCGCGACGTCACGCTCGTCACCTATGGCGGCATGGTGCCCGTGTCCCTGCGCGCTGCGGACGCCGTCACCGCAGATGGCATCGACACCGAGGTGATCGACCTTCGGACCATCTACCCGTGGGACGTCGAGACGGTCGAGGCGTCGGTCCGCAGGACCGGGAAGCTCCTGTTCGTCCAGGAACCACAGCGCACGGGGGGCGTCGGTGCCGAGGTGGTCGCGGAGATCGCCGAGCGGTGCGGCTACGACCTCGTCGCGCCCCGCGCCGGCTGACGGCGACCGATGCGCCGTGGCCGCAGTTCGCAGTCGAGCGGCACGCACTCATCACCGACGCGATGGTGGCGTCGGAACTGAGATCACTCGCCTCCGGGTGACGGCTCCGGCATGCCCGTCGCCGGAACGTCACTGTTCGAAGGGGTCCTGCCTGCGGATGGCGGGCAGGGGACGCTTCTGCGTGCGCCCGACTTCGATCAACATCGAGTGGCTTCGGTCGCCACGCCGGGCTTCCGCCTCCTCGAGGAGCCTGCGGAGCCGATCGACCTGCGAGCGCAGCCGTGCGTTGTCGGCTTGGAGTCTGAGGATGCGCTTGATGCCCTCGATGTTGACCCCCTCGTTCGACAGATCCTGGATGAGCAGGAGGCGCTCGAGGTCCGCCTGGCTGTACCTGCGGGTACCGCCCGGCGTGCGGTACGGCTCCACGAGCCCCTTGCGCTCGTAGACGCGGAGGGTCTGGGGATGCATGCCGACGATCTCCGCCGCCACCGAGATGATGTAGACGGCATCCTTCTGATCACTCATGTCACACCCCCAACTTCGCCCGAGGGTTCCACGCGGACTCCGCGCTGCGCAGCGCCTCGAGGGCATCGCGCTCGGCGTCCGAGATCTCCTTGGGCACTGCCACCTCGAGCGTGACGTGCAGGTCGCCCGTCCCGTTCGCCGTCTCGACGCCCTTCCCCGACACACGCATCGTGGTCCCACTCTGGGTGCCTGCGGGGACCTTGATCCTCGTCGTCCCCGAAAGGGTCGGCACCGTCACCACGGCGCCGAGCGCCGCTTCCGTGTAGCTCAGCGGTACGGTGATGGCCAGATCCTTCTTGCCCTTGCGGTGGAACACCGGATGGTTCCCGACGTGGACCGTCACGAACAGGTCCCCCGCCGGACCCCCGTTGAGGCCCTGCCCGCCCTTTCCGGCAACCTTGACCCTCGTTCCGTTGGCGACCCCCTTCGGGATGCGCACCTTGACCGACTGGTCGCCGACGGTGAACTCCCTCATGACGCCCGTGAGGGCCTCGTGGAAGGTGAGGTTGATGGAGCCCGAGACGTCCTGGCCCTTCGCCTGCCTCGGGGGACGGGTCGCGCCTCGTCCGAAGAGGTCCTGGAAACCGCCGAAGACGTCCTGGAACGAGCCGCCGGGACCGTCACCGAAACCGTTCCCGAACAGGTCCTCGACGCGCACGTACTGCTGGCCTCCCGACGGGCCACCGACGAAGTACCCCATCTCCCGGGCGTGGTCGTACTCCTTGCGGGTCTCCTCTTCGCTGAGCGTGTCGTACGCCTCGTTGATCTCCTTGAACCTCGCTTCGGCCTCGGAGTCTCCGGGGTTGTTGTCGGGGTGGTACTGGCGCGCCAAGGACCGGAACGCCTTCTTGATCTCCTTCGCGGAGGCGTCCTTGCCCACGCCGAGCTCGGCGTAGTAGTCCTTCTCGAGCCATTCCTTACGCATAGCCGACCACGACGAGGGTCGGCCTGATGACCCTGCCCCGCATCACGTATCCCTTCCTCAGTTCCTGCTGGACGATCTGATCGCCCTCGCCGGGCACGACCTGGACGGCCTCGTGCAGAGCCGGGTCGAACGGTGCGCCGACGGCATCGATCGGCTCGAAACCCTCGGCGCGGAGGGCCTCGAGGAGGAGCGCCTCGGTGCCGCGCATCCCCTCGATCATCCGCTCCTCGGCCTCCGTCGTGGCATCGATCGCCAGGGCGGCACCGAGGCTGTCGAGCGTGGGGAGGATTGATTGGATCACCCGCTGGCCCGCCCTCTGGACGTTCTCGACCTGGTCTCGCTCGGTGCGCTTGCGGTAGTTGTCGAACTCCGCGACGACACGTTGGAGGCTGGCGAGCAGCTCGCCGCTCTCCTGTCGTGCATCCGCGAGCTCCCTCAGGAGCAGGTCCCGGGCCTCATGGGGATCGTCGGGGAGGCTGAGCCCCCAGTGCTCGGCCTCTGCCGCGAGATCACCGTTCGCGGTGACGACGTCGGCGTCGGGGGCGAGGGTGTGGGCCTCGGCAGTGTCGATGACCTCGACGATCCCCTCGCCCTGATCGGGCGAGGGGCCGTCGTTCGTGTTCGTGTGCTCGTTCATCATGTTCATCGTGTGGTCGTGGTGCCTACGACTCGTCGTCCTCGACGACCTCCGCCTCGACCACCTCGTCGCCATCGGCGGACGGGCCGTCCGCAGCCTCCGGTGTCGCCGACTCCGCCTGGGCGGCCTCGTACATCTTCTGCCCGATGACCTGGGCGCTCTGGAGCAGCTCGGTCGTGGCGGTCCGCAGGGCCTCCGTGGAGGCGCCTTCGTCGTCGTGGAGCTTCTTCACCTCGTCGAGCTTCGACTGGATCGGTGCCTTCTCGTCGTCGGTGAGCTTGTCCCCGTGCTCTGCGAGCTGCTTGCCGACCGTGTGGACCGCATGATCTGCCGCGTTGCGGGCCTCGGCCGCCTCCCTGCGTTCTGCGTCTTGTGCCGCATGCGCCTCGGCGTCCTTGATCATCTGGTCGATCTGGTTCTGATCGAGTGCGGTCCCACCAGTGATCGTGACCTGTTGGGTCTTGCCGGTGCCGAGGTCCTTGGCCGACACCGACACGATGCCGTTCGCATCGATGTCGAAGGTGACCTCGATCTGGGGCACGCCGCGCGGTGCGGGCGGCAGGCCCTGGAGCTTGAACCTCCCGAGGCTCATGTTGTCGCCAGCCATCGCTCGCTCGCCCTGCAGAACGTGGACCTCGACCTCCGGCTGGCTGTCCGCCGCCGTCGTGAAGATCTCCGACCTCCGCGTCGGGATGGTGGTGTTCCGCTCGATCATCCTCGTGAACACGCCGCCTTCGGTCTCCACCCCCAGGGTGAGCGGGGTGACGTCGAGCAGCAGGATCCCCGAGACGTCGCCAGTGAGGACACCTGCCTGGATCGCAGCGCCGAGGGCCACGACCTCGTCGGGGTTCACGCTCTTGTTCGGTTCCTTCCCCGCGAGCTCGGTGACGAGCGCCTGCACGGAGGGGATCCTGGTCGAGCCGCCGACGAGGATCACATGGTCGATGTCGGTTACCGAGACGCCCGCGTCCTTGATCGCCCTCTCGAAGGGCGAGCGGGTCCGCTCCACGAGATCCGCGGTCATCCGCTCGAACTCCGAGCGCGTCAGCGTCGTGAGCATGTGGATCGGCCCATCTGCGTTCGCCGTGATGAAGGGGAGGTTGATCTCGGTCGACTGGACGGACGACAGCTCGATCTTCGCCTTCTCCGCGGCCTCCTTGAGCCTCGTGAGCGCCATCGGATCCTTCGACAGGTCGATGCCGTTGTCGGCCTTGAAGCCGTCGACGAGCCACGCGATGATCTTGTCGTCCCAGTCGTCGCCGCCGAGGTGCGTGTCACCCGCGGTGGACTTGACCTCGAAGACGCCCTCACCGATCTCGAGCACCGACACGTCGAACGTGCCACCCCCGAGGTCGAAGACGAGGATCAGCTCGTCGTTGTTCTTGTCGAGGCCATAGGCGAGCGACGCGGCGGTGGGCTCGTTCACGATGCGCTCCACCTCGAGGCCGGCGATCTGTCCTGCCTCCTTCGTCGCCTGGCGCTGGGCATCACCGAAGTAGGCGGGCACGGTGATGACGGCCTTGGTGATCGGCTCGCCGAGGAAGGCCTCGGCGTCCTTCTTCAGCTTCTGCAGGATGCGTGCGGAGATCTCCTGCGCCGTGTAGGACTTGCCGTCGATGTCGATCGACCAGTCCGTGCCCATGTGCCGCTTGACCGATCGGACCGTCCGCTCGGGGTTGGTGATCGCCTGGCGCTTTGCCTGATCACCGACGAGGACGTCGCCGTTCTTCGCAAATGCCACCACCGAAGGTGTCGTCCGGTGCCCTTCGGCGTTTGCGATGACCTTCGGTTCGCCGCCCTCGAGGGTCGCGATCACCGAGTTGGTCGTACCGAGGTCGATGCCGACCGCTCGTGCCATGTGTGTGCTCCTTGTAGGTCGTGCCAGGGGGCGCGTCAGCCCCAGGCATGGGAGATGTTTGAGTCGCTACAAGGATACTAACTTGAGTCGGTGCGGATCAATTCCGGGTTTTCTCGATCGTGCCCGAGCGGGATGCTCCGCCCGGAATGACGAACACCGGTGGGTGTCCCCACCGGTGCGTCACCCCGCCCGCGCCCTGAAGTCGCTCAGCCGGACTTCTTGGCGATCTTGACCCTCTCACTGAGGGGAACGCCCGACGTCCGCTGGTAGTACGTGCGCCCGGCGTTGGGCACACCCGGATCCGTGGGCGCCGGTTCATCGTCGGCGAGTCGGGCCGTCGCCTCGGCGACGGTGAGCAGGCCGGTCGCGGCCTCTGGCGTCGCGGATTCGGGCCCGGCTTCGGTGTCCTCGACGCCGACGGCGGCCACCATGTCCACTGCCTGCTCGGGTCCGGCACCGACCGGCGCCTCGGTCGCGTCCGAGCGCTCCGTCGCCTCGATCGAGGCCAGGTCGATGACGGATGCCCCGTCGTGGCTGGCCTCGGCGATCGCCCTCGCAGATGCCTCGAGGCTCACGATCGCCGCTTGCAGCCTGATGGACCGCTCCTGAACGGCCTCGCCCTCTCGCTCGGCCTCGGCGACGATGTGGGCGGCCCGATCCCTGGCGTCTGCGATGATCGATTCGGCCGTCGCGAGGGCCTCCCGTCTGGTCCATGCGGCTGCAATGGACGCCGACCGCGCGGTCAGCGCCGCTTCCCTCACATGGGCCTCCGCGTCGGCACGGGCAGCAGCCATGATGTCCTCCGCGGCCTCGAGCGCCTCGGAGGTTCGTGCAGCGGCAGCGCTCTCGGCATCGGTACGAACCTGATCCGCCTCCTCGTGGGCCCGCGCGAGGAGGTGTGCCCTGCGCTCGGCGATGTCCCTGTCCAACTGGTCCGAGGCGGTGTTCAGGTCGGCCGCCCGCGCCTCGGCGTCCGCGGTCATCGACGCGGCGAGTGCATGTGCAGCAGTGATCGCCTCTTCAGACTCGCGCCGGGCGCGCTCACGGAGTTGGGTGGCCTCGGCGTTCGCGACGTCGAGGATCTGGCCTCGTGTCTGCTCGGCAGCGATGAAGGTGCGACGGATCGCGTCGGCAGATGCGTCCGCCTCGGCGAGGCGTCGTTCGAGCTGCTCGGCCTGCTGCTCCTGGGTGGCGAGGGCCTCGACCAAACGGGCCACCACCGCATCGACTTCCGCGGGGTCGTAGCCGTTCCGCCTCACCCGGCCAAATCGGTGGGCGTCAGCCGCTGATGCGCTGATCATGTCCATGTACCTTCCCGATCGTCCGCCCGACGAAGCCCCTGCGACCATAGCGTGCGACCCGGAGGTCCGTTCCCAGCACACCGACGATACCGGCCTCCTCCGAGGCTGCGCAAGCGGTTTGTCGAACGTGTCGAACATCTGGTGTCATCGCACCTGCAAGCCTACGCTGGCGGCATGGACGACGTACGGGTCGCTGTGGACAAACCCTGGCTGTCGGTCGCCGACATCTGCGAGTACATGGATGTATCCACCTTCGTCGTCACGAGCGTCCTTCGCTCCGGCGAGCTCCCCGCCGTGAAGTTCGGCAGGGAATGGCGGGTGGCGAAGGAGGACTTCGAGGCGTGGATCAACGACCAGCGGCGCGCCTCGCGTGACCGGACGGCGGAGGTCGGGACCCACGGGGAGTGATGGTCGCGCCTTCCCCGGTACGCGCTCCCTCGGAGACGGCCGACCATCATGTGGATCGGCCATGGATCGTGATCGTCTGGGACGACCCGGTCAATCTCATGGACTACGTCGTGTTCGTGTTCCAGGAAGTGCTCGGCCTCCCGCGGGACCGGGCGACCGAGCTGATGCTGCAGGTGCATCACGAGGGGAGGGCCGCGGTCTTCTCCGGGACCAGGGAACATGCGGAGCTCGCGGTCCTGCGGCTCCACGGGTATGGCCTGTGGGCCACGATGGAGCAGGACGCGTGAGGAGAACATGAGGGCTCGGGCGGACAGCGGCGATGTGGTGATCGCCCTGTCGCCGCGTGAGCGGGTGCTCCTCGGCCAGGTCGTCGCAGTGCTCGAGCGGATCGGCATCGATGACACCGATCCCGCGTATGCCGTGCTCAACCGTCGTGCCCATCCCGAGGACGCGGAGGCCTCGGCCGAGTTCACCGCGCTCGCACGAGACGAGCTCGACCTCCAACGGGAGGGGGACAGGGCCGTGGTCGCCGCGATCGCCGACGGTAGGACACGGCTCGTGAGGGAGGACGCCGTCGGCGCAATGCGTGCGGTCAATGCGGCACGCCTGGTTCTGGCTTCGCGGGCGGGCGTCTTCGACACCGGGCCGGGTTGGGAGGACGGCATTGCGGACGATCCGGAGCTCGCGGCGGTCGCATGGCTCGCCTCGATCCAGGTCGCGCTGCTCGGAGCGTTGACGTCGGCAGGCTGAGTAGCCTGCCGCCTTCATGTCGACGGTCGCGATCGTGCTTGCTGCAGATGAGGGGGAGGGCTTTGCGCTCCCCAAGTACGCGTCACCGGTTCGCGGGAGGGCGATGCTCGACAGCGTCGTCGACGACGCGTTGACATGGCCTGTCGATGAGGTCATCGTCGTGCTCGGTCCGGACGCTGATCGCGTCCAGGAGCTCTGCGACCTCTCCCGGGTGTCCGTCATCGAGGACCCGGGATGGAGGGAGGGGACGGCATCACCGCTGCGTGCCGCTCTCGACCTCCTGTCGAGGGATCGTTCCATCGACAGGTGTGTGATCGCGCGCGGGGATCAGCCCGGCATACCTGCGCCGGTGGTGGGTCTGCTCGTTGAGAGGGCGGTCTCCACCGAGGCACAGGTCGTCATCCCGAAGTACCGATACCAGAGGGGGTGGCCCGTTGTGGTCTCCGCCGGCATGTGGGACGTGTTCCTGGGGCTGGAGGGGGCCGTCAACGTGCACGATGTCATCGCGACGCATGGAGCACATGCCGAGGAGGTGTGGCTCGATCGGCTCACGCCCCCGATCTTCGCCACTGCCGATGACCTCCCGGGATCCATGCGATGAAACCCCGGCACGGCGGATCGGTTCATGAGTAGTCTCGGCGCCACTGAGCGCGCTGGTTCAGGAGGGAGTGGTTCGGGATGGCTTCGATAGCGGCGATTCGTCCGATCCGTCATCGAGAGGCGACGAAACTGAGGAAGGCCAGGGTTCGCACCACGGAGTCCCTCCTGCAGCAGGCATCGACCCGGAGCGGCAGGGCGGATCTCTCCGAGCGCACGGGCATCCCGACCACCGAGCTTCTCCGCTGGGCACAACAGGCCGATCTCATGCGGATCAAGGGGATCGGGTCCGAGTACGCAGACCTTCTGGCGGCCGGTGGCGTGGACACCATCAAGGCGCTCCGACGGCGCAACGCCGCCAACCTGATGGTGACGGTGACCCAGGCGAACACGAAACGCCGTCTCGTCCAGCGTCTCCCCACCGTCGAGATGGTGCAGGGATGGATCGACGGCGCACACGAGATCGAACCGCTCGTCGTGTCCTGATTCCGTCCGACGCGTCAGCGGGACCCGCGGACGCGGATCCCGCTGACGGCTGGATCGGTGTTACGTCGTCGCCTTGGGCGCGGGGGCCTTCTTGGCGGTCGTGGTCCGGGTCGCGGTCGCCTTCTTGGCAGGCGCCTTCTTGGCGGTCGTGGTCCGGGTCGTGGTCGCCTTCTTGGCAGGCGCCTTCTTGGCGGGGGCCTTCTTGGCGGTCGTGGTCCGGGTCGTGGTCGCCTTCGCGGCAGGGGCAGGCTTCTCGGCAGGGGCCGCCGGACGGAAGGTCTCCTTCCACGTCCCCATCACGCTCTCCATCTGATGGCGGAGCTTCGCGACCTGATCCTGGAACTGATCGATGTCGATTCGCTCCGAGACCGTCTCGACGGTCGCCTGGGCACGCTCTCCGACGTTCTTGTCGCCGAGCTTGAACTCCTTCACGCGAAGGACGCCCTTCGACGCGAGATCACTGCCGATGTGGAAGACCTCGGTAGCGGTCTCGGTGATCGTCGTCACGGCGGACGAGCCCATGTCGCTCGCCTTGTGACCTGCGGTGGAACCGAGATCGATCGCCTTCTCCGTGACCGTCACCGTCGCGTCCGTCACGGTCTTGGCCGCCTTCGTCGCTGCTTCCTTCTGTGCTTCGAGGATCATCATCCCTCCTGGTCGTGTGCGATGAAGCTCGTGTAGATCTCCATCAGGGCTGTCTTCTGTGTATCGGTGAGCCTGGTGTCGGCGTCGATGGCGTCCATCACCCCCGGTGGGTCGTCCCTCTCGAGGAGACCCGCCCGCTCGTAGAGCGTCTCGGTGCGGATCGAGAGGGCGCCCGCGATCGATCTGAGGATCTCCGCCGACGGCGTCCGCACCCCCCGCTCGATCTGCGAGAGGTAGGGGTTCGATACGCCCGTCAATTCGGCGAGCTTCCTGATCGACAGCGCACTCCGTTCCCGCTGCTCCCGGATGAACGTGCCGACGTCACCAAGCTGTGGTGTCTTCATTCCACTTGCAGCATACAGCACTTCGCTTGCAATTGCAAGCACTCTGCCATACCACTCTCCCCTTTGGCGGAGATGCCCGAGCCATGCTTCCTTCTCCCCCTTTGGGGGAGATGCCTGAGCCATGCTCCTTCTCCCCCTTTGGGGGAGATGCCCGGAGGGCAGAGGGGGGAGTGCGGTGCGGGAGGCGTCCGTCTCATTCTCCTTCTCCCCCTTTGGGGGAGATGCCCGGAGGGCAGAGGGGGGAGCGGTGCGGGAGGCGTCTGGACTGCGGCCCTCTCTGCGTCGCTTCGCTCCGCGTCTCTCCCGCGGGGAGAGACGTTGCAGGAGGCCCTCTCTGCGTCGCTTCGCTCCGCGTCTCTCCCGCGGGGAGAGACGTGCAGTAGGCCCTCTCTGCGTCGCTTCGCTCCACCCTTCCTTCTCCCCTTTGGGGGAGATGCCCGGAGGGCAGAGGGGGGAGTGCGGTGCGGGAGGCGTCTGTAGAGCGGCGCCTCCTCCTAGAAGGAGGTGCGGCGGTCCGACAGCATGTCGTCGAGTGCGCTCTGGATCGAGCGTCGGATGTCCTCGGCACGTTCGAGCTGTTCGAGGGCGTCGAGCCCTTCGGGGGACGGGCCCGGCGCGACGGGCTCCAGGAACCTGATGCGCCAGCGCACCGGCAAGGGGATCGGGTTGAGAGCGATGGCGATCTCCTCGACCCGCTGCTCGGGGAAGAACATGCGGACGATGCGTGCCAGTCGTTTCGACGTCATCACGGCAGGATGCACTTCCTCGGATCCGACGATGGCCACGGGGACGATCGGTGCACCCGCCTCCTCGGCGATCTCGATGAACCCTCCCCGGCCGAGCCGACCCACCCGGTAGGCGTCCCACACGGGCTTCATGAAGCCGCGTTCACCCTCGGGGAACACGCCGAGGAGGTGACCACGTTCGAGGATCGCCCTCGCATCGTCCCTCGCGGCGTACGCCGCACCGACCTTGCGATACAGGTGGGAGATGCCGGGGAGCATGTTGAAGATCTCCGTGCCGACGACTCGCAGCCGCCGTGGCACCGGGCACTCGTTCAGCACGGCGAGGGTGAGCATCGCCGCGTCGTAGGGGAGCGCTGCGCCGCCATGGTTGGCGACCACCACCCCTGCACCACTCTCGGGAACGTGCTCGATGCCCTCGACCTCGACGCGGAAGTAGTCGTAGTAGAAGCCGTTGAGCACATGCCATGCCATCTCGGCCACGATCGGGTCGAGACCGAAGGGATCGGCGTCGTACGTGGCAAGGGTGAGGTGGCGCCACAGTGTCGGCCACGAGGAGAAGCCGAGGACCCCCGTGATCGGGATCGCGACGTCGGCGATGTCGCCGCCACCGTGAAGGCCGCAGCTGCTGTATCCCGCCACCACGGGGAGGCCACAGGGATGCCCCTCGATGCTCATCCAGGGGCAGTGGGTGGACGGGTCCACGAACCCGGCAAGCCGGTGCTGGAGTGCTGCCCTGCGCTCCCTGGCCTCGATGCGGTCCTCGATGGACACGCCCGGGATGGGGATCGAGCCGAGCCCTTCGACGATGCTCGGGTGCCCCGTCAGCCCACTGGCACCCGAATCGGAGGACAGCGCCGCGACGAGCTCTGCCTTCGTCATCGACGAGCGTCCCCGGATCGACGCCTCGCGAGCGAGGACGAGAAGCTCGGCCTTCGTGAGCGATTCGAGGTCGGATGGTCTCACGAGTCCACCTCGGAGGGGTGATAGGCGTTGAGCACGGTCTGTCGGCAGGTGTGGTCGGGGGAGAACCCGAGGACGTCGTGCATGCGGGCGGTGTCGACGACCCGCCCATGCTTGAGGAGGCCGGTCACGTGGTCGGGAACCCGCAGGTCCACACGCGACAGGGTGCGGATGACCGTGTCGAACGATCGACCGGGGAACGGCTGGGGGGCACGTCGACCGAGCCGAAGGATCCTCGACAGGTACATGACGCCGTCTCCTGCGACATTGAACGTGCCTTCGACGGGGTGGTCGAGCGCATGCTCGAGCACGGCGACCGCGTCGCGTTCGTCGGTGAACTGGAGTCGGGGATCGAATCCGAGCAAGGTCGGCACGACCGGGAGGGTCAGGTACCTGCTGATCGGGTTCCCCACGCGGGGTCCGAAGATCGGAGCGAAGCGGAGCACTGTGAACGTCACGTCGGGGAGGCGCTCGGCGAGGTCGCCGACGAAGCGCTCCATCTCGGTGAGGTCCCGTTGGTACCTGCTCGGTCGGCCCTGGGGTCGCGTGCCCTCCGACAGGACGGAGGGATTGCGAGGGTGTGACCCATAGATCGCGGTGTCGGACTTCACGATCACGGACTCGACGGTGCCGATCCGCTGGATCGCCCCGAAGAGGGCGAGCGCGCCGATGATGCGCTCCTCGGACTCCATCCGCCTGCCTTCCTCAGCAGTGCGATGGACGGACTGGAGGTGCATGACGACATCCGGTTCCACCTCGAGGACGAACCGGGCGAGGGCCAGCCGGTCGAGGTCGAGCCTGGCGAACTCCGAATCGAACGCGACCACTGGGGACACATCGTCCACGGCGAACACACCGACGTCGCCGCGTCGCTCGAGCCTGCGGACCAGCTGACCGCCGGTCCAGCTCCCGGCACCTGTGACCAACACCCGTCGCATCACCTTCAGGCTAGGTCGCCGGACGCGGGCACACCCTGCCGCGTCGCCGCGGAGGGCACCTACCCTGACGGCCATCGAGGATGTGGGGTTCGGGTGTCCACTCGCACGGCGGCAGTCATCGGCACGGGCCTGATCGGGGGCTCGATCGCATCGGGCCTCCGCGCGTCGGGCTGGCGGGTCGTCGGACACGATGCCGACGCATCGGCCATCGCCGTGGCCGTCGAGCGTGGCCTGGTCGACGAGGTCGCGGACACCCTCCAGGCGTCCGTCGCGGATGCACAGCTCGTGGTCGTCGCCGCACCACCGAAGGCCACGATCGAGATCCTCGCCAACCTCCACACCGATGCCGTCGTGATGGACGTCGCCGGCGTCAAGCAGGCGGTGATCGATGTCTCGTCCCACCTTCCCCGCTTCGTCGCGACGCACCCGATGGCAGGCCGCGAGGTCTCGGGACCCGAGGCAGCGAGCCCGGCACTGTTCAGCGGTGCCACGTGGGTGATCGTGGATGGGGCCGATCCGGCGGCGACGGAACAGGTCGCGGCCGTGATCGAGGACCTCGGAGGAAGACCCGTCACCATGTCCGCCGTCGACCATGACCGGGCAGTCGCACTGATCAGCCATCTCCCGCAGATCGTCGCCAGCGGCCTCCTCGACGCGGCTGCGGCGAGCCCGGACTCGCTCACCCTCGCGGCGGGCAGCTTTCGCGACCTGACGAGGGTCGGCGCATCGCTCCCCGTTCCCTGGGTGGAGATCCTCAAGACCAATGGCGACGCCGTGCTTCATGCGATCGGCGCCCTACGCGAGCGCCTCTCCGCCCTGGAGGCGGCGATCCTGTCCGACGACGACTCGCTCCTGACGATCCTGTCGAGGGCCAGGGCGACGAGGCAGGGGCTCGGCTCACCCGTCTCCCAGGTGAGGATCGCGCTCGCCGACAGGCCGGGGGAGCTCGCCAAGGTCGGGCATGCCCTGGAGGCCTCGGGCGTGGACGTGCGGGACATCCAGATGCGCCATGCCCCCCACGGCGGCGGTGGCGTGCTCACCCTCTCCGTGAGGCCGGGCGAAGAAGGCGCTCTCCGACTGGCACTCGATGGGGAGGGTCTCCTGATCGTGCCGTGACCGGCTCGAGCCCGATGGTCTACGCTGATGCCGAGGAGAGTGACGATGAGCCCGGAGGAACCGACGTTCACGATCGGTGTCGAGGAGGAGTACTTCGTCGTCGACCGGTCGACCCGCAACCTCGTCGCCGACCTCCCGGATTCCCTCAAGGTGGCGCTCGAGTCGCCTCCGCTCGGCATGACGAGTCCGGAGTTCCTCCGTTCACAGATCGAGATCGGCACGCCCGTCAGCCGCAACGTCACCGAACTCGGCGAGTACCTCCGTGAGCTGCGACGCTTCGTGTCCGACACGGTGTCCGATCACGGGATGGCGATCATCTCCGCGTCGACCCACCCCTTCGCCGTGTGGGGTGATCAGCAGTACACCGACAAGGAGCGCTACCGGCTCCTCGAACTCGCCCTCCAGGGAGTGGTGAGGAGGCTGCTCATCTGCGGGATGCACGTCCACGTCGAGATCGGCGACCAGGACCTCCGCATCGACCTCATGAACCAGGTCTGCTACTTCCTCCCGCACATCCTGGCCCTCTCCGGCTCCTCGCCCTTCTGGCACGGGGACGACACGGGTCTCAAGAGCTATCGGCCCGCCGTGTTCCGGGCACTGCCCCGCACGGGCATTCCCGACGAGTTCAACGACTGGGCCGAATATCAGCGGCACGTCAACGTGTTGGTGCGAACCGGCGTCATCGAGGACTCCACGAAGCTGTGGTGGGACATCCGGCCCTCCGCCCGCTATCCCACGCTCGAAATGCGCTCATCGGACGTGTGCACGCGCTACGAGGACGCCGTCTCCATCGCCGCCCTCTACCAGGCACTGCTCGCGATGCTGTACGAACGCCGCACCCACAACCAGCGATGGCGCATCTACTCGCGGATGCTGATCGCCGAGAACAACTGGCGGGCGCAGCGCTATGGCGTCGAGGAATCCCTCATCGACTTCGGGAGGGGTGAGCTCGTCCCGATGGCGAGGCTCGCGGACGAGCTCGTCGACCTCGTGGAGGACCAGGCAAACGCGCTCGGTTCGCTCGACGAGGTGCGGCGTGTCCGGGCGATCACTGCGGAGGGCACGAGCGCCGACCGCCAGCGGGCCGTGTATCGGGACGCCCTCACCGCCGGAGCCGACAACGAGGAGGCCCTGAGGGCGGTGGTCGATCACCTCATCGACGAGACGGTGGAGGGCCTGTGACGCGATCGCTGCGCGTCGCAGGCGCCCAGCTCGACCTCGTGGTGGGGGACATCCCAGGGAACGAGGTGCGGATCCTCGAAGCCATGCGGTGGGCCGAGGCCCATGACGCCGACGTCCTCGCACTCCCGGAGCTGGCGGTCTGCGGCTATCCGCCAGAGGATCTGGTGCTGCGCGAAGGGTTCGTGGACGCCAACCTGCGGGCGCTCGAGCACCTCGCGGCCGAGTCGGGCGACACGACGGTCGTCGTGGGGTTCGTCGACAGGCTCGAGGCAGGTCGCAAGGACGACGATGCCGTTGCGAGGGACGTCGCCAATGCCGCAGCCGTACTGCACGGGGGACGCCTCGTCGACGTCTACCACAAGACCCTCCTCCCGAACTACGGGGTGTTCGATGAGGCCCGCTACTTCGCCGAGTCGCGTGATCCACTTCGGCTCCACTCGATCGGGTCCGTGCTCTGCGGTATCTCGATCTGTGAGGACATCTGGGACGAGGGCGGCCCGCCAACCGGACAGGCCGTCGGGGGCGCCGCGGTCCTCCTGAACATCAACGGTTCCCCCTTCCACGTGTTCAAGCGCGCGGAGCGGGTAGCCATGCTGTCCGAACGGGCGGCCACGGGCGGCTGCCACGTCGTCTACGTCAATTCGGTCGGCGGCCAGGATGAGCTCGTCTTCGACGGGGGATCGACGGTGATCGCTCCGGACGGGATGGTGCTCGCCAGGTCGCCCGAGTTCGTCGAGGCCCGCTTCCTCGTCGACATCCCGATCGATGTCGGAACATCCCCCCTCCTCCCCATCGTGGAGGTCTCGGGAGCTCGCACGGCGCGGAGCACGATCGACCCGCCCACGATCGCACCGGAGCCGGGCGAACTCGAGGAGGTGTACCTCGCACTCGTGACGGCACTTCGCGACTACGTCCGCAAGAACGGCTTCGCAGAGGTCGTGATCGGCCTCAGCGGGGGCATCGACTCCGCGCTGACCGCCGTGATCGCCTCAGATGCCCTCGGTGCCGAGGCCGTGCACGGCGTCACGATGCCGTCGCGCTACTCGTCCGTCGGGTCGGTGGAGGATTCCCTCGACCTCGCCGAACGGCTCGGCATCAGGTTCGACACGATCCCCATCGACGGTGTCTTCAGCGGGTTCCTCGACGCGCTCGCGCCAGCGTTCGGGGATGCGCCCGCCAACGTCGCCGAGGAGAATCTGCAGGCTCGCATCCGCGGCACGATCCTGATGGCGATTGCCAACAAGCATGGCGGCATGGTGGTGGCGACGGGCAACAAGTCGGAGATGGCGGTGGGGTACGCGACGCTCTACGGGGACATGGCAGGCGGATACGCGGTGCTCAAGGACGTCTACAAGACGATGGTCTACGATCTCGCACGCTGGCGCAACACCGTCTCTGACGTCATCCCGACCGCGATCCTCGACAAGGCACCCTCGGCGGAGCTGCGTCCCGATCAGCTGGACGAGGACTCCCTGCCCCCGTACCCGGTGCTCGACGACATCCTCTACCGCTACATCGAGCTCGACATGACGGCAGCCGAGATCGCGGCGTCCGGCGTCGATGAGGCACTGGCGCGCGAGGTGGCCTCGATGGTGGATCGGAACGAGTACAAGCGCCGACAGGCCGCCCCCGGTGTCAAGATCACGCTCAAGGCCTTCGGGAGGGATCGCCGTTTGCCCATCACGAACGGGTTCCGGCCGTGACGGGTCGGTCACTCGGGCCTGTGCTGATCAACGGGGTTCCCACCGACCCGTCCGCCGCAGGTGTCAGCGTCTTCGACATCGGCTTCCAGCGCGGGTACGGGTGCTTCGAGGCGATGCGCGCCTATGGAGGCGTGCCGTTCAGGCTCGATGGCCATCTCGAGCGCCTTGCGAGGAGTGCCGAGAACCTCCTGATCGAGCTGCCGCCGAGGTACGACCTCGTCAGCTGGTGCATGGAAGCGGCCTCGCCCGGCGACGGGGTCCTCCGGGTCTATGTGACCGGAGGAACCGATGCGAAGCATCCGGGGACCGACAACGTGGTCGTCGTGTTCATGGAGGCCCTTCCGGACATCCCTGCATCCGTTCGCCTCGACCTGATCGAGGCGCCGTGGCACGCAGATGGGAAGACGTCCGAGCTCACCGGGGCGAAGACCCTGTCCTACGGCCCCAACCTCGCGGCCACGATCGCGGCGAGACGCCGCGGCTACGACGATGCCGCCCTCATCGGATCCGGGGGCGTGGTGCTCGAGGGCCCGACATTCAGCCTCGGCTGGGTGGCGGACGGTGCGATGTGCACCCCCGGTCTCGGAAGCCACATCCTGGCGTCGATCACCAGAGAGGCCACGATCGAGGTCGCACAGGGTCTCGGCATCCCCGTGAGGGAGGGGCGGTTCCTGGAGCAGGATCTCCTCGCTGCAGACGAGGTGTTCGTGATGTCGACCGTGCGCCAGGTGCTCCCCGTCGTCGCCGTGGCGGACACCACCTTTGCGGTCGGTCCCGTGGTCACGGCACTTGCCGCGGGATTCAGGGATCTGGTCGCCGGAGAGACGGGGTCGTGAGCACGCTCCTGTCCGATGTCGACGAGCTCTACCGGTCATGCGTGACGAAGCCCGATCGGTGGACCGAGCAGGCATTCGCCGATTGGGCCGAATCGGTCGGGAGCGGCCCCGACGTCGACAGGGATGTCGCCCGCTACCTGAGGCGGGTGATCGGCGCAGCACGGCGCCTCGCCGCCCACTGGCAGGGCGCAGAGCGCCCGGACGCATCCGACGACTGGCGATCCCGAGTCGACGTCGCCCTCGGCGCGAGGGCGTGGCGGCCCCAGCTCGACCTCGCCATGCACCTGCTCGAGAAGGCCCCCGACGCCGACCGATTCGAGGCGGTCGCCTCCTTGTTCCCCGTTGTGATGCACGCGCCGTTCATGGACGGCATCACCTACGCCGAGTGGAGCGAACTCGGTGCCGATCGCTGAGCCGAAGTAGGATCGGGTCATGCTGCGCGGGAAACGTGCCGTGGTGTTCATGTCGGTCGCATTGGCGATCGCCTCGTGCACGTCGAGCAGCGAGGATCCCACCTCGACCGTCGCCGTGACCGTCACGACCCTTCCCGCCACGACGACCACCACGCAGGTGACGACCTCGACGACGAGCACCATGCCGATCTCCCAGCTCACGCCGCCGGAGTACCAGATCGTGTCGAGGGCCGCGACCGAGGGCAACGGTGACGAGGTGGTCGTGCTCCTCGACCCGACCTCATATGTCACGCTCACCGACCTCGACATCTACGACGTGATCGCGGAGGTCGTTGAACTGTTCCCACCCGTGACCGTCCTCCACATCGTGGACGACGCGCAGGCGGCGAACGTCGTCGCCAATCCGGAGGCGACCGACGCCGACCGCGCGTCAGCTGCGGCGCACTACCTCGCGAGGCTCGACGACGGATACCGCATCGTGTACCTCGGTCCCTTCGAGGGCACGGCGTCCGCGGTGCTCGGCAGCTGATCCGGCATCAGAGCAGCAGGCTGGCGACGAGCAGGAAGCTGCCGAACCCCACGGCGTCGGTGATCATCGTCAAGAAGATGTTCGACGCGAGCGCAGGATCCTGTCCGAGGCGCCTGAGCAGCAGAGGGATCGACGCACCGACGAAGGCCGCCGTGGCGAGTCCCACCATGGTCGAGATCCACACGATGACGGCGAGGTCGAGCGCCGTCAGGCCGTCCGTGGCACCTCCGAGGATCCCGACCGCGAGGGCGGCGAGGACGGCTCCGACCGTCGCGAGCACGACGCCGCGGATGAGCCCGATCTGCATCTCGCGCCGGATCGCCCTGAACTCCCTTCCCCGTGGGAGGTCACCGACGGAGAGCGAACGGATCGTCACGGCGATCGCCTGTGCGCCGCTGTTCCCTGACAGGCCCGCGACCAGTGGCATGAACGCGGCCAGCACCGAATACGTGGCGAGGGTGTCATCGAACTGTGCGACGACGAACACCGTCGCGAAGCCTGCCACGAGGTTGAACACGTTCCATGGGAGCCTCCGGCGCACCGACTCACGCACGGGGGTGAACACCGATTCCTGGTCACCGGCACCGAACATGACGGCGAGGTCCTCGCCTGCTTCGGCCTGGATGGCCTCGAGGGCCTCCGCGACCTTGACCATGCCGACGAGCCTGGCGTTCTCATCCACGACGGGGATCGCGATCAGTCGATACCTCTGGACGAGCTCGGTGACCTGCTCGCGGTCAGTGTCGGTATGGACGCTGACGACGTTGGGCTCCATGACCTCGTCCAGTCCCATCCCCGGTCTGGCGAACACGAGGTCGCGGAACGACACGACCCCGAGGAGGCGGTCATCGTCGTCGACCACGTACACGTAGAGGAGGTTCGAGCCGAGCTCGTCGTGGAGGCGCCGCAGTGACTCGATCGCCTCACCTGCGGTGATGCCCGCAGGCAGCATCGCGATGTCGGTCGTCATCATGCCGCCCGCCGTGTCGGCGGCGAACATCAACAGGCGCTCCACCTCGAGGGCGGTATCCGCGTCGAGCTCCGCGAGGATGGCCGTCCTGTCGGATGCATCGAGGGCGCCGATCACGTCGACGGCCTGATCAGTCTCCATCTCGGACACGAGCTGTGCGGCGCGAGCCGGCTCCAGCTCCTGGAGGATGTCGGCTGCCGCCTCCGGGCGCATCTCGTCGAGCACGTCGCCGGCGTCGTCCGCGTCGAGGTCACGAAGCAGGTCCGCAGCCCCTTCCTCGTCGATGGCCTCGAGGATGTCCGCGGCGTCGTGCGGGTTGCGTTCCGCGAGCTCCTCCCAGGTCTCCTGGTGGGTGTCGAGGTACGCCTCGGCCTCGTCGGGATCCGACCGCGCGAGGTCGCGGATCATGGAGCCGAACTGGCGTGGGCGCGGGATGCGGAGCCTCATGGCACGATCAGCCTATCGCCTTCCCTGTGGTCGCCAGAAGCAGCAACGGGCCCCGAGGTGGGGGCCCGTCGCCAGCTGAGGGTCCCCCAGGGGGGACGGGGGGACCCGTCGTGGGCTCTGCGGCCCACGACTTGAACCTACCCCACATCGACACGTTGTGAAGGGAAATCGCGGGACTTCTCCCACCGATCGTGTCGTCGTGGTCAGGAGAGGGCGATCTGGCCTGTGGGGCCGTGGCTGAACTCGCGTGCGACGGTCCGGCCGATCGGCCACCCCCTGACCCCGGCATCCTCGAGGGCTTGCATGAGAGCGTCCACGAGGGGGGCATCGATGGCGAGCAGGAGGCCGCCGGAGGTCTGGGCATCGGCGAGGACCACGCGGTCCTCCTCCGAGCGCGAACCGGGGTCGAGCATCGGTATCACCGAGGCGAGGTTGCGACGTGAGCCTGCCGGGATCATCCCGGCCCGCGTGAGCTCACGGACGTTCGGCAGGAGGGGGACCGCATCGACGTCGATGTGGGCGCTGACACCCGAGGCCCTGACCATCTCGGCGAGGTGTCCGAGCAGGCCGAACCCGGTGACATCGGTCGCGGCCCTCACGCCCACCCGCCTCGCGGCGTTCGCTGCCCCCCGGTTCAGCGCCGCCATCGAGGCGATGGCGGCGTCGGCGACGTCGTCGGTCGCGCGTCCGTTCTTGATCGCGGTCGCGATGATTCCGGTTCCGATGGGCTTCGTGAGCACGAGGACCTGTCCCGGCGTCGCAGCTCCGTTCGACGTGATCTCGCCGCGTCGGGCGATCCCCGTCACGGCGAAGCCGTACTTCGGCTCCCTGTCGTCGATCGAATGGCCACCGACGATCACGCACCCTGCTTCCGCCATCGTGTCGGCACCGCCCAACATCACATCGCTCAGGATGTCCATGGGGAGCCCGTCCCTCGGCCAACCGACGAGCTGGAGGGCGGTCAGTGGCTCCGCCCCCATGGCATAGATGTCGGACAGCGCGTTCGCCGCAGCGATGCGTCCCCACGACCGCGGGTCGTCCACGATCGGAGTGAAGAAGTCCACCGTTTGGGCAAGCACGCGGTCGTCGCCGATGCCGATGACCCCGGCGTCATCTGACCCGGCGAACCCTATCACGAGGTCCGGGTGGCGGGTGGCTGGGTGATCGTGCAAAGGACGCAGGACCTGCGTCAGCTCGTCAGGACCGAGCTTGCACGCTCAACCGGCGCCGTGGGAGAAGGCCGTCAGGCGGATGTCGTCCATCGGTGGTCACAGTAGGCATGGTCGACGGCGGTGCCGACGACCGTGCACCGGCGGGGATGTCGGCGGCAGCGGTCGGGCCCCAGCGCTCTCTCCCGCGGCTACCGTGCCAGTGTGGGTCACATCGTGCGAAGGGCGCTGATCGTCGCAGGCTCCGCATGGCTCGCATGGCGGCTGTTCGGGCCCGACCCCGTGCCGAGGACGTCCGCAGGGCAGCGTCGACTGCTGCGTGCGCCGGGCACGTCGGTCTTCGTTGGACGACACGAGTTCTTCGTTCGCCAGGTGGGGCCATCGGATGCCCCACCGATCCTCCTGATCCACGGCTGGAGCTTCGACGGGGAGATGGTGTTCCATCGCGCGATCCCGCTGCTGGCACGGAACCATCGCGTCGTCGTTCCCGACCTGAGGAACCACGGCAAATCGGATCGCATCAGGGGTCGGTTCGAGATCGGGGACCTCGCAGACGAGGTGGCGGGCATCGTCAGGGAGCTCGGCCTTCCCACGCCGCTTCCCGTGTTCGGGTACTCGATGGGGGGCATGGTGGCCCAGGAGCTCGCGATCAGGCATCCGGGCGTCCCGTCGGCGCTGGTCCTCGGGGCCACGGCGGCGAGGCCGTTCGATCGTGCGCGGCCCCTCGCGTGGGTGGCCCTGCGCCTGTCGCGTGCCCTCGCACGGATCTCACGAGCGGAAGCCGTGTGGGGCTCCTTCGTCGCCCTGCGCCGCGCTCGGGTGATCCCACCGGAGGGGGAGGCCTGGATGTGGGATGCCCTCCTCTCGAGGGATGCGAACCTCTACCACGAGGCCGCGTTCGCGATCTGGCGGTTCGACAGTCGCCAGCGCCTCCGGATGATCGACGTTCCCGTCCTCGTCGTGATCACCGAGCGTGATGCGGTGGTCCCTGTCAGGACCCAGGTGGAACTGGCGTCCCATCTGCACGGCGCCCGGGTCGTGAGGCTGCCGGATGCCGGGCACGAATCGATCATCACGCAGCCGGAGCGGTACGTCGCTGCGGTCGATGACTTCCTGAACGGTCTGGCTTCCGTCGATCGGGGCGACGAGACTGTTGGGGAGACGGCGAGGAGGTCGGGATGAGGATCGCGGTGATCGGCGGCGGCACGATGGGAGTCGGGATCGCCCACCGCTTTGCACGAGCCGATGCGCATGTCACGGTCGTGGACGTCGACGAGGCGACGGCCGTTGCCGCAGTCGGCCGCGTTGCTGGGACGCTCGAAGAGGCGGGTCAGCGGGGCAAGCTGGAACCAGAGGACCTCGAGCGCGCGGTGGCGAACATCGGTGCTGCGTCCTCGATCGAGGCGCTCCCCGAGGGGTTGGATCTCATCGTCGAGGCCGTGATCGAATCGGTCCCCGTCAAGCACGAGGTGCTGAGAAGGGCCGAAGCGCGCGAACCCGTCGTCCTCGCATCCAATACGTCAGCCATCTCGATCGACGAGCTCGCCCTCGCCATCGAACGTCCGGACCGGTTCGCGGGGATGCACTTCTTCAACCCCGTGTGGGCGATCGACGTCGTCGAGGTGATTCGCGGCTCGGCGACGAGCTCGGCCACCATCGATCGCATCCGCGACATCGTGACGGACCTCGGGATGGAGGTCGCCCTCATCGCCGACGCCGCGGGCTTCGCCACCTCGAGGCTGGGTGTCCTGGTCGGTATCGAGGCGATCCGGATGGTCGAGGAGGGAGTCGGGTCGCCGAAGGACATCGATACGGCGATGCAGCTCGGGTACCGGCATCCCATGGGACCCCTGATGCTCGGGGATCTCGTCGGTCTCGACGTGCGGCTCCGGATCGCCGAACATCTCGCCTCGGTATACGGCTCCCGTTTCGAACCGCCCGAGTTGCTGCGCACGATGGTGGCCGAAGGACGCCTGGGGAGGAAGTCCGGGCGTGGCTTCTACGACTGGACGACCGGGTCAGCCAGGGCGATCGAAGAATCCTGAGACCACCGCGGCGAACGCCGCGGGCGCATCGAGCATCGGATTGTGGCCTGCTCCCGGGACGACCTCGTGGCGGGCATGGGGTATCCCTGCGGCGATCCGTTCGCCGATGTCGGTGTACCGCGCGTCGGACGCACCCGTCACGACGAGGACGGGGATCGTGACCTCGTCCAGTCGGTCCCAGCATGACGGCTGGCGGCCCTGCCCATACCCCTCCACCGCTCGCGCGAGGCCCTCTGCGGAGTTGTCGAGTCGCAGTGCGAGGTCCGCAGCGCGAGTCGCCGCCGGAAGGTGCGTCGTGGACGTGAGGCCGGTCGCCGTCCACTCCTGGAGGAATTCGGCGACGCCAACGGCCCTGATCCTGTCCGCGGTGCGGCGATCGGCAGCCATCCGCGTCGTGCGATCGGCGTCTGCGATCCCCGCATTCGCCGACACCAGCACCAGACGTCCGATGAGCGACGGGTATCGGAGCGCGGTCAGGAGGGCGATCCTGCCACCCTGGCTGTATCCGAGCACGTCCCCACCCGCGCCCACGCGGGAGATCTCCGTTGCGACGGCGTCACACACGGCGTCGACGCCGGTGGGGGCATTGACACTCCTCCCGTGGCCGGGGAGGTCCGGAGCGACGATGGCGCGGCCGATGCGATCCGCGAGGTCCTCGAACTGCGCTCCGGTGTGGGTGAAGCCGTGGAGGGCGACGAGCGAAAGCCCCGTGCCGTAGCGTCGGACGCCGAGCACGGGTCAGGCTTCGTCGATCGGAACTTCGGTCGTGAGCACCTTGTAGATGATCGCAGCGACCGCAAGGACGATCGCGACGACGATGAGCTTCTTCATACCGGGATGGTACCGCTCGGGGACCGTGTCCCTTCCTCCCACGGGTCTCCCACGGGGATCCGTCTCCGGCCCTCCCATGACCTTCGGGGCGCCGGTACCCTCAGCGCATGGACGAGGTCACCCCCCGGCGCACCCGGATCTTCTCGATCGCGGCGTGGGGGACGCTCGCCTTCAACGTGCTCGTCATCGTGGGCGGCGCGGTCGTGAGGGCGACGGGTTCGGGTGACGGGTGCGGTGAGAGTTGGCCCAAGTGCGGAGACCAGCTCGTGCCGCCGAATCCGACGGTGGAGACCGCCATCGAGTTCAGCCACAGGGCGTCCTCGTTCCTCGCTGGTGTCGGGGTCGCCGTGGTCGTCGTGCTCGCCCTCTGGTTCTTCCCAAGGGGCCACATCGTGCGCAAGGCCGCCGTCGTGTCCGGTGTGGTCCTCGTCGTCGAGGCCCTCCTCGGCGCCGCCCTCGTCCTCTACGGGTGGGTGGACGACGACGTGTCGCTCGGCAGGACCATCGTGGTGCCCCTCCACCTCGCGAACACCTTCCTGCTCCTCGGATCCATCACCCTCACCGCATGGTGGGGGTCGGGGAACCCGCCCCCTGCCCGGGGACTGGGTTCCACCCGCACGCGGTGGGTGCTGCTCGGCGCCGCAGTGCTGATCGTGATGGGTGCAACGGGCGCCCTCAACGCCCTCGCCGACACGATCTTCCCGTCCGACACCGTGACCGGCGACCTCGCGGAGAAGTTCGGGCCGACGGCGCCGATGCTGAGCAGGCTCAGGATCGTGCATCCCATCCTCTCGGTGATCGGCGGCATGTTCGTCGCATGGATCGCCACCAGGGAGTCGCGGACGTCGCCGAACGTCACCCGACGCGCGGCATCCCTCGTGACGATGATCGTGCTGAGCCAGATGTTCATCGGGATCGCAAACATCTTCTTCCTCACCCCCATCGCCCTCCAGCTCATCCACCTCGCCGTGGCGGACCTCCTGTGGATCGCCTTCGTCGTATTCGGTGCGTCACTTCTCGGTGACCCCGTGACTGAGGCGTCAGATCGCCGGGTCCCGGTATGAGCGACACGGCGCAGGCGCGTGCGCGATCGAGTATCCGTTCCTACATCGAACTGACGAAGCCGCGCATCATCGAGCTCCTGCTGATCACCACGGTTCCGGCGATGGCCGTGGCCGCCGGCGGGTGGCCGGGGTTCGGCCTCGTGCTGTATGCCCTCATCGGTGGCACGCTGTCAGCGGGGGGCGCCAATGTCATCAACCAGGTGTACGACGACGACATCGACCGGGTGATGCGTCGGACGCAGGGTCGCCCCCTCCCCACGGAACGCGTGAGCCGCACCGGTGCGATCACCTTCGGTGTCCTGCTCGGCGTGGGCGGTTTCGTGGTCCTCGCACTCGGGACGACCCTCCTCGCCGGACTCCTGTCGGTCGTCGCGTACCTCTACTACGTGGTCGTGTACACCATGGTCCTGAAGCGATCGAGCACGCAGAACATCGTCATCGGCGGAGCCGCCGGCGCGATGCCCGCCCTGATCGGCTGGGCGGCCGTCACGGGCGACCTCTCCACGGCCGCGTGGGTGATGTTCGCCATCGTGTTCTTCTGGACGCCGCCCCACTTCTGGGCCCTGTCCCTCAAGTACGAGGACGACTACCGGGCGGCCCGGGTACCGATGCTCCCGGTCGTGGCGGGTGAGCGCGCCACCTTCGACCTCATCGTCTGGTACTCGCTCGTGACGGTCGGTGTCTCGCTCCTGCTCGTCCCCGTGGCGGGCGTCGGATGGATCTACGCCGTCGTCGCCATAGGGATGTCAGCCGGACTCGTCGGATACGCGATGGTGCTCCGGTCCGACCGCGCCAGGGCGATGCGGTACTTCGGGTTCACGAACATCTACCTCGCCACCGTGTTCCTCGCGATGATGGTCGACCGCGTCCTCCTCGACACGTCGCTGCCCACGACGACGGCATGGCTGATCGCCGGGTCCACGTGTGCCCTCTTCGGCGTCGCGATGGTCGGCTCGGTCGAGCGAGGGCCCGGCGTCCGGGCGCCCGGCATCCCACCATGGCGGCACGCGCTGGAGGTGGGGGCCACGGTGTCGTTCGCCGTTGCGATCGTCATCGCGTCGTGGGTCGCTTCAGCCCCCTGATCCGAGAGGACATCTTCCGTGACCACCCCGTCCCCGCGCATCCGGAGGGAGCCGCCGCCGTTCAGACGGGTGCGCGTCGTGCGCACCGAGGCCGTGACGCCGCACATGGCCAGGGTGGTGCTGGCGGGCCCAGAGCTCGAGGGCTTCCGCGTCGATGAGCCCGCTGCGAGCGTTCGGCTTCTCCTCCCCTCCGACGGCATGCTCGTGGTTCCCGGATGGGCAGGGAACGAGTTCCTCCTTCCCGACGGTCGCCGTCCCGTCATCAGGACCTTCACGCCTCGCAGGTTCGACGCTGGCGCCTTGGAGCTCCACCTCGACATCGTGCTCCACTCCACGGGCGCGGCGACGGCATGGGTGACCGACGCACGGCCGGGGGAGGAGGTCGCCGTGTCCGGCGTGGGTCGCGGCTACGCGATCGATCCCGAGGTCCGCAGCTTCACGCTGATCGGGGATGAGACGGCGATCCCGGCCATCTGCCAGCTGCTCGAGTCCCTGCCCGACGTCGAGATCTCCACGAGGATCGAGGTGTCACACGAGGACGCACGCGTCGACCTCCACAGGGATGTCGATGCCGAGTGGTTCGTCCTCCCGAAGGGCTCGCCCCGTGGGGACACACTGGTGTCGGCGGTGCGGGACATGGATCCCGCCCGGGGCGGGAGGATCTGGGCCGCCGGTGAGGCGGCGTCGATGCAGCGCATCCGGAAGCTCCTGTTCGAGGATCGGGGCCTGGCACGTTCGGATGCCCATGTGCGGGGCTACTGGAAGGATGGCCGGTCAGGCGAGTGAGGTGCTCGCTCGACCGCCTCGTATGGGGAGGGGCGCCATGGCGGTGGGCCGACCTGTGGGTCCCCTGGGACCCATCTAGGCTCGCGGCCATGTCCGACACGGCACCCATCCGCCCCGAGGAGCGCTTCGACGAGGAGCGCGTCGCCCGCTACCTGCGGGAGCACCTCCCCGAGCGGTTTGGTGAAGGGCCGATCGCCTTCGACCAGTTCCCCGGGGGTGCCGCCAACCTGACGTACCGGGCGGTCGCCGACGACGGCTCCGAGTACGTCCTGCGCCGCGCGCCGCTCGGCGAGGTGGCAAGCAGGGGACACGACATGGAGCGCGAGTACACGGTGCTGTCCCGGCTCTGGCGTCGGTACCCGCTCGCCCCCCAGGCGTATCTGTTCTGTGCCGATCCGACCGTGATGGGCAAGCCGTTCTTCGTGATGGAGCGGCGTCGTGGCCAAGTCGTTCGCACCTCGTGGCCCCCGTCGATCGCCGATCGGCCCGTGACGCAGCGAGCGGTCGCGGAGTCACTCGTCGATGCCCTCGCCGACCTCCATCTGGTGCCCCCGTCGGCCGTGGGCCTCGATGACCTCGGCAAGCCGGACGGTTTCGTGCAGCGGCAGAT
Organism: uncultured Acidimicrobiia bacterium; assembly: GCA_963792405.1. Classification (GTDB taxonomy): domain Bacteria; phylum Actinomycetota; class Acidimicrobiia; order Spongiisociales; family UBA5794; genus SZUA-442. The sequence goes on along the minus strand of CAWBVU010000005.1, from coordinate 222,059 downwards.
CGAGGGCTGGACGGGGCGCTGGCAGGCCGCCGCCACCAGGGAGGTGGCGGACATGGACACGGCCGTCGGACTGCTCGCACGGGACATTCCCACTGCGCAGGCGGCAACCATCCTCCACAACGACTTCAAGCTCGACAACACCATGGTCGGCGACGACGGTCGCCTCGTCGCTGTCTTCGACTGGGACATGGCGACCCTCGGTGACCCGCTCGTCGACCTCGGCACGATGCTCGCCTACTGGGCCCAGCCCGACGATCCGACCTTCCTCGTGTTCGGCGAACGCGCCGTGGCGATCGGTGAGGTGATGCCGAAGTCCGAGGTCAGGGAGCGGTACGCCGAGCGGTCGGGCTTGGACGTCGCCGATGTGACCTTCTACGAGGGCTTCGCCCTCTTCCGCATCGCCGTGATCATCGAGCAGATCTATGCGAGGTTCGCCGCAGGGCAGACCTCCGATCGCCGGTTCGCCGGTTTCGAGCCCATCGCCCCACTGCTGGCCCGTGCGGCGGTCGAGCACCTCTCGGCATAGGCCAGCCGAACCGAAATCCGCCGACACGCCTACTGTCTGACCATGGACGACCCGAGGATCACCGCCCTGCGCGCACAGATCGACGAGATCAACAACCGCCTCCTCGAGCTCATCGCCGAACGACAGGACGTATCGGTCGCGATCGGGGCCATCAAGGCCGAGCGGGGCCTTCCGCTCTACTCCCATGAGCGCGAGGCGCAGCTGCTCGCCAAGTTCAGGGACGACGCCCTCGCCTTCGACCTCGACCCCGACTACGTGGAGGAACTGATGAACGTCGTCCTCCGCCACTCGAGGGCGGCGCAGCGCAAGCGGAACGACGCCGATCTCGGCAGCGCGGATGGCTGAGGGCCCCGCCGTGCACGTCATCGAGGGAGACGACGGCATCCCCCGCTGCTGGTGGGGCGCCGGCGACGAGGCGTATCGGAGCTACCACGACACCGAGTGGGGATTCCCCCAGGGGGACGACCGAAGGCTGTTCGAGAAGATCTGCCTCGAGGGGTTCCAGTCCGGCCTCGCATGGATCACGATCCTGCGCAAGCGGGACGACTTCAGGCGGGCCTTCGCCGGATTCGCTCCGGAGGTCGTCGCCGACTTCGACGATCATGACGTCGAGCGGCTCATGTCGGATGCGGGCATCGTCCGGCACCGCGGCAAGATCGAAGCCGCCATCGACAACGCAGCCAGGGCACTCGAGCTGCAGACGGAGTTCGGTTCACTCGCCACCTACTTCTGGTCGCACGAACCGCCGCGGCAAGGGCCACCGAGGGAACTGGTGGCGACCACGGATGCCTCCGCGGAGCTGGCGAGGGACCTCAAACGCCGCGGCTGGAGGTTCGTGGGGCCCACCACCGTCCATGCGTTCATGCAGGCGATGGGCCTGGTGAACGACCATCTCGAGGGTTGCGCGACCCGTCTCGAGGTCGAGGAAGCGCGCACGAGGTTCATCGTCCCCTCGGTGTGACCCCGCCGGGGCGGTGTGCCCGCCGTGCCGCGTCAGCCGTACTCGCTCTTGGCCTTCCTGGTCATCAGCTCGGCGACGGCGGTGCCGGTGTCGAGCCCCTCGTAGAGCACCCGCCCGACCTGCTCGGCGATCGGCATCTCGACACCGTGGCGCTCGGCGAGGGCGAGGACGCCGCTCGTGGACTTCACCCCCTCGGCCACCATCTTCATCTCTCCGATGATCTCGTCGAGTGCCTTGCCCTTGCCGAGGGCCACGCCCACCTGATGGTTGCGGCTCTGGGACGAGTTGCATGTCGCGACGAGGTCACCGAGTCCTGCCAAACCGGAGAAGGTCCTCACGTCCCCGCCCATCGCCACGCCGAGGCGGGTCATCTCGACGAGCGAGCGGGTGATGAGTGTCGCCAGGGTGTTGTCGCCGAAACCCTTGCCCGCCGCCATGCCCGCCGCGATGGCCATGACGTTCTTCACGGCACCCGCGATCTCCGACCCGACGACGTCGGGGTTCGTGTAGACGCGGAAGCGTGGATTCATGAAGATCGCCTGGAGCTGGCGTGCCACGTCCTGATCCTCGATCGCGATGACCGTCGCGGCAGGCTGACCTGCGACGATCTCGCGAGCGAGGTTCGGTCCCGTCAGGGCGCCGATCACGGACGGGTTGTGGTTCCCGAGCACGTCGGCGGTCACCTCGGTCATGCGCATCAGCGTGTCCTGCTCGATGCCCTTGCTCAGGGAGAGGATCGGCACCGACGGCTCGATGAGGTCCGCGACGCTCGACATCACCTCACGGAAGCCGTGGGAGGGGACACCGACGACGATCGCATCGGCACCCTCGATCGCAGCGGCGAGGTCGTCGGTCGCGTGGAGGGTGGGGGACAGCTCGACCCCCGGCAGGTAGGTGGCGTTCGTGTGGTCCGCCTCGATCTCTCGCGCCACGTCGGAACGTCGCGCCCAGATCGTGGTGTCGACCCGCGGTGCGATCATCGAGGCGACGGCGGTGCCCCATGATCCCGAACCGACCACCGCAACCCGATCTCGCTGTGTCACATCGCTCCCACCCATCGCCGTCTCCCACGTTCGGTCGTCCCATCGTACGCGGTCGCCGCGGCGCCCGCCGTCGGCGGAGTCCGCCATTCGTGCGAGAATCACATACTTGCAATTCTCCCCGATCGGTAGCAAGGTATCGCTCGTGCCTCAGCGGAAACGCTCCAGCTCCCCCCACCCCACCACCTACGTCCTGGACACGTGTGTCCTCCTTGCCGATCCCCAGGCGATCCTCCGCTTCGACGAGCACGACGTCGTCCTCCCCCTCGTCGTGATCGAGGAGCTCGACAAGCAGAAGTCACGCATGGACGAGGTCGGCGCCAACGCCCGAAGCGCCATTCGCCTGCTCGAGGAGATGGGTGCGTCCCGATCCGGGGGCCTCTCCTCCCCGCATCCGCTGCCTGCGGGTGGGTCGGTGCGCATCGAACTCAACGGCGTCCACTCCGACAGGCTTCCCGAGGTGCTCAACCCATCGACCCCCGATCATCGGATCCTCGCAACGTGCCTGAACCTGAGGGATGGGGGGCACGAGGCCGTCCTCGTCACGAAGGACGCGGCCCTTCGCATCAAGGGAGCGCAGCTCGACGTTGACGTGGAGGACTATCGGGGCGACATCGTGCAGGTCGACGAGTCCTACTCGGGAGTCGCCGAGGTCGAGGTCGATCAGGACGTGATCGACGAGCTGTACGACTCCGGCAAGGTCGTCGTGCCCGAGCTCGATGGGATCGTCAACCAGTATGTGATCCTGAAGGGCCCCGGCTCGACCTCCGGTCTGGCGAGGGTCGCAGAGGAGGGGCCGGACCCCATCGCCGTGCGCGTCCCGGGTTCGCGTCACGTGTTCGGCATCGAGACGAAGAACGTGAGGCAGGCGTTCGCGGCCGATCTGCTCCTCGATCCCGACATCACGGCGGTGAGCGTGATGGGCGTCGCGGGAACGGGGAAGACGTTCCTGTCACTCGCCGCGGCCCTCGAGCAGGTGCTCGAGCTCGGGAGGTATCGAAGGGTGTCGGTGTACCGGCCCCTCATCGCGGTCGGTCGCCAGGAGGTCGGGTTCCTGCCGGGTGACCTCAACGAGAAGCTCGAGCCGTGGATGGCCGCGGTGCACGACAACCTCTACGCCCTCTTCGGTGCCGATGGCTCGAACCCGAGGGATGCCGTCGAGGAGCTCTTCGATCGTGACGTACTCGAGATGGCCGCGGTCACCTACCTGCGCGGCCGGTCGATCACAGGGGAGCTCGTGATCGTCGACGAGGCCCAGAACCTCGAGCTGTCGACGCTCAAGGTCATCCTCACGCGCATCTCCGCTGACTCGAAGGTGGTGTTCTGCGGGGACCTCAGCCAGGTCGACAACCCCTATGTGTCGCCATTCGGCGGCCTCGCCGCCCTGATCGAGAAGTTCAAGGGCAATCCCATGTTCGGGCACATCACCCTCGAGCGGACCGTCCGCAGCCCCCTCGCGGAGCTCGCCACGAAGCTCCTGTGACAACGGCACACCGTCCGTGACCACAGCGATATCGTCGGGGTATGGATCGGTCCAGGGGACGTCGGGACGACACCACCCGCACTGACGCGGCAATAGGTTCCCGCGTGCTCCAGTCGCTCGTCGACAGCGTCGCCTCGGTGTTCCGGGGCTGGGGCAGGGGCTACCACCGGCTCGCCGAGTCCCATGGCGCATCCGTGGCAGGCGATGCCCTCGTCGGCGTCGCGCTCGCGGGCACGCTGCTGTTCGGGGTTCCGTCCACGGAGGCCAGGGAGAACGTCGCGCTGTACCTCCTCATCACCCTCGCGCCGTTCGCCGTGCTCGGTCCCATCCTCGGGAGGGTGTTCGAGCGTGCGCCCGGTGCATATCGAGCGAGCCTGGTCGCCTCGTCCGTGGGCCGGACCGTGGTCGCCATCGCGCTCGTCTTCGCGGTGGAGACGTGGCTCGTGTTCCCGCTCGGGTTTGCGCTGCTCGTGCTCTCACGGTTCCACGGGATCGCGAGGTCGAGCGTGCTCCCCGTCGTCGTACGCAACACCGATGAATTGATCGACGCCAACGCCAGGCTCGCCCGTGCAGGGGTGATCGCCGCGTCGGTCGTGGTTCCCATCGGTGCGGCGGTCTCGGCCCTCGCCGGGCCCGGTCCGGCGCTCGTGGCCGCGGCGGTCCTCTACGTGATATCTGCGTGGGCAGCGAGCCAGCTTCCGCCGGTATCGCTGCCGGCAGAGGACGGCCGGGGGTCACATTACGAGGTGCCCAGGGCCGTCAGGCTGGCGAGGTTCGCGACGGCAGGGGTGCGCTTCCTGAGCGGGTACCTCGTGCTGCTCGTCGCCTTCGCCTTCGGCGGGGAGGACACGGGCATCGGCACGCTCGGCGTCCTGCTCGCCTCTGCCGGCCTCGGCTACTTCCTCGCCGCGTGGATCGCCCCTGCGGTGGGTCGGTACGTCCGAGAGGAGCCGATGGTGGTCGGCGCCCTGGCTGTGATGGCGATGGCGGCGTTCATCGGGGCGCAGGCGCTGTCGCTCCTCGCGGCCGGCGTCCTCGCCGCCGCGGCGGGGTTCGCGTGGGGGATGGCGAAGTTCGCGTTCGACGCGATGATGCACGCCACGGTGCCGACGAGGGAACGGGGCAAGGCCTTCACGATCGCCGAGTCGATGTTCCAGACCGCCTGGGTGATGGGAGCCCTGATCCCCGTCCTCCCGTTCTGGCCGACCGAGCTCGGGCTGTCGTCGGCGGGCGTCCTCGCCCTCATCATCCAGGTGGCCTACGTCTCGCTCGTGCTCGTCCCAGAGAGCGTGCGTCATCACGAGCCGTCCCCGGAGCGTGCTGCCGAGCCCGATCCGGATGTCGGCATCCTGGATTTCATCTGAGGCACCCGTGAAGGACTACACCCAGCTCACCGATCGGGGCCGATCCCGCAGGCTGCGGCCGCTCGCACGGCGAGCCTTGCGCCAGTACGACATCGAGGTCGTGGGGCTCCGCGGGCTCCCCGACGCCACCAATGGCGTGTTCCGCGTCGACACCGCCGATGGCGGGCGGTTCCTTCTCCGCATCGGCCTCGGCCCGCCGCTCGGGCACTCCGAGGAGGAGATGCGCTCGGAACTCGAATTCGTCGACCACCTCTCCTCGACATCGAAGCTGGCCGTGCCAGAGGTCGTGCGGACACCAGCTGGTGACGTGGTGGTGGCCGTCGAGGGTGAGGGCGTTCCCCATCGCCGACTGGCCTGCATGTTCACATGGCTCGACGGGCCCCTGCTGATGGACCGGATCGACCGGACGGGCCTCGGGCCGTACGGAGCTGCGATGGCCACCCTCCACCTCGAGAGTGTCTCGTTCACCCCATCGGCGGGGTTCGCGGTTCCGACGTACGACCGCGCCTACCCGTACCGCACGTCCTTCACGCTGTTCACCGACGCAGGGGACGATCTCCTTCCTCCTCCGAGGCGCGTGCTGTTCGAGGAAGCCCATCGACGGACCGAGCAGGCGATCGCGGCCCTCGCCGAACGGGAACCTCCCCGCCTCATCCACGGCGACCTCCACGGCTGGAACGCCAAGCAGTACCGGGGGAGGGTGTCCGTGTTCGACTTCGAGGACCTCGTGTGGGGCTGGCCCGTGCAGGACATCGGTGTTGCGCTGTACTACCTGTGGCCGAGCGACGCCTTCGATCGGCGGTGGCGGGAATTCCGCGAGGGATATGAGTCGGTCGCTCCGTGGCCCGACCGCGGGGGCGAGGTCGCCACGTTCGTCGCAGGGCGCACGCTCGTGATCGCGAACGATGTCATCAAGCAGCCCGAGTGGATGGGTGAGGCACCGGGGATCTACGAGCGGGGCGAACGCAGGATCCGCGCGATGCTCGACCGCATCGAGCACGGCCGTTGAGGGGAGGGCTCAGGCGACGAACGCCCGGAAGCGCGGAGCGGCGTCGTGGGGGACCCGCACCTTCACCGCGGTCCCGTCGTCGGTGTGGTCCTGTGACAGGACGTCGCCGCTGTTGTGGGCGTCGGCCAGCACATCGCCCCTGCCGTAGGGGATGACCAGATCGAGATCGACCGTCTTGGCGCGGAGGCCATCCACGATCGCTTCGAGGAGCCCTTCGACGCCGTCTCCGGTGATCGCGGAGATGAACTGGGCGTCGGGGTGGAGCGCACGCAGCCTCTCGACGGTCGTCACATCGACCGCATCGGTCTTGTTGAACACGATCAGCTCGTCCACATCGTCCGCACCGATCTCGTGGAGCACCGACCGCACCGACGTGACCTGGTGGTCGGGATCCGAATCGGATGCGTCGACGAGGTGAACCAGGAGGTCGGCGTCGGTCGCCTCCTCGAGGGTCGATCGGAACGCTTCCACGAGCTCGTGGGGGAGGTCCCTGACGAATCCCACTGTGTCGGACACGAGGGCGGTGTGGCCGTGGGGGAGCTCGAGCTTGCGTACGGTGGAATCGAGCGTCGCGAAGAGGCGGTCCTCCACAAGCACCCCCGCGTCGGTGAGCCGGTTGAACAGTGTCGACTTGCCCGCGTTCGTGTAGCCGACGATCGTGATCACGGGCTCCCCTGAGCCCTTTCGGCGCTTGCTTCGGGTCTCCCGCGACCGCTTGGCGTCCTTCAGCTCCCGCTCGATCTTGCGCACCCGCTCGAGGATCCGCCTCCGGTCGGTCTCGAGCTTGGTCTCGCCCGGGCCCCGTGTGCCGATGCCCGCACCGAGGCGGGACAACTCGACGCCCTTTCCGCGGAGCCTCGGAAGCCGGTAGCGGTGTTGGGCGAGCTCGACCTGCAGCATGCCCTCCTTGGTGTGGGCGTGCTGGGCGAAGATGTCGAGGATGAGGGCGGTCCTATCGACCACGTCGCACGCGAAGGCCTTCTGGAGGTTGCGCTGCTGGGCAGGTGTGAGCTCGTTGTCGAACGCCACGACATCGATGTCCTCGGCGTTCGACAAGGCGACGAGCTCGGCCAACTTGCCCTTGCCGATGTAGGTCGCGGCGTCGGGACGCTCCCTCCGAACCAGTTCCGAGGCGATCGGGTCCGAGCCTGCCGTGTCCATGAGCAGGCCGAGCTCCTCCAGGCTCGCGGCCGCGGACGTGCGCTGTGAGGGCGAGCTGAAGAGGCCGACGAGCAGGGCGCGCTGCCTGGCGACCTCGAGGTCGGTGACCGAGGCCGTGAGGCGCTGGCGCTGGCGGGCGACGTGGGCGTCGGTGCGATCGGACATCGCCTAAAGGTACTCCGAAACGCCTGTCGAGAGCCTTGCCGATCGGTTGATGGGAGGTCTACGCTTTGCGATCGCGCGACAGTCACTGTCGTCGCACAACGAAACCGGAGGAACCCAACGTGAACGACAACCTCAAGAGATGGTTGCCGTGGATCGCCGTCGCAGCCGTCGCCATCATCGTCGTCATCATCATCGCCGTGAACAGCGGTGGCGACGACGAAGCGCTGGACACGACGACCACGACGACCGCAGCAGAGACCACGACGACCGCAGCAGAGACCACGACGACCGCAGCAGAGACCACGACAACGACGGAGGCCGCACCCGAGTTTGCGCCGATCGCCCTGAATATCGGGTCGATCCTGCCGCAGACCGGTGCCCTCGCAGCCATCATCGAGGCACTCGAGCAGCCCGTCAGGATGGGTGTCGAGGAGATCAACGCGGTGTCGCCCGGTCTTGTTTCCGTGACCTATGCGGACTCAGGGACGGATCCGAACATCGCCTCGACGAACATCGATGAGTTCCTCACGGGAAGCTTCCAGGCCATCGTCGGCCCGGCAGCGACCGGTGTGACGCTCGGCGTGTTCGACAAGGTCAACGAGAGCCAGCTCCCGATGTGCTCGGGATCCAACACCGGTGCGGCGCTCAGCGCGTCGACGTACGACCCGTACTACACGAGGACGGCACCGTCGGATGACATCCAGGCGCCCGCGCTCGGGGACCTGATCATCAACGATGGCCAGGCCTCGGTCGCCGTCGTGTGGCGTGCGGACGAGTACGGCCGCGGGTTCGGTGAGAGCCTTGCAGCGTATCTCGCATCCGCCGGTGCGACGGTCACCCTCCAGGAGGGATACGACTTCAATGCCGCGTCCTTCTCGGACCTGACTGCATCGATCGTGAACTCCGGAGCGGAGGCCGTTGCGATGATCACCTTCGACGAGGGCGCTCAGATCCTCCAGGATCTGAGCGGCGCTGGCTTCGACGGACAGATCTACATCGCCGACGGGTTCAAGGACAACGTGACGGCCGCGTCCCTCGGGGGCAACGCCGGACTGCTCGAGGGCATTCGCGGCACCGCGCCGTCGTCGTCGCCTGCGAACGGTGAGCCGACGTTCGCCGCTCGCCTCGAGGCATTCGCCCCGGGTACGCCGACGATCTTCTCGGCCCATTTCTACGACTGCCTCATGGTGACGGTCCTCGCGGCCCAGGAGGCACAGACCGCCGATCCGACCGTGTTTGTGAACAACATGATCACGGTCACCAGGGACGGGGAGAAGTGCAACACCTTTGCGGGATGCTTCGAGCTGCTCCAGCAGGGGGCCGACATCGACTATGACGGTGCCTCCGGTCCGCTGGACTTCGGAGACAACGGAGAGCCAAGTATCGGTACGTACGACCTGTTCGAGTACGACGCCGAGGGTGCACCCCAGACCTTCGACCAGATCGTCGGAAACCTCTGACGTCGGTCGAAAGGCCATGAGACAAGGAGGGGCCCGGTCACCGGGCCCCTCCTCTATTCCACCCGTCCGAGCGTTCCGAGATACAGGGCGATGACGTTGGGATCGTGCAGCAGCTCGTGGCCGGTCCCTTCGTACGCGTTGGTCCCCTGATCGAGGACATATGCGCGATCGGCGATCTGGAGGCAGCGCCTGGCGTTCTGTTCGACCATGAGGATCGACACTCCCGTATCGGCGATCCGCCTGACGCGCTCGAACACGAGATCCTGGTTGGCAGGGGACAGCCCTGCGGACGGCTCGTCGAGAAGCAGGAGTGTCGGATCCATCATCAGGGCGCGGCCCATGGCCACCATCTGCCGCTCACCACCCGAGAGCAGCCCCGCCTTCTGTGACGATCGGTCGCGAAGGAGGGGGAACAGCTCTGTCACGTAGTCGATCCGCTGATCCCACAGCTTCGGCGCGAGGTAGAGGCCCATGCGCAGGTTCTCCTCGACGGTGAGGGATGGGAACACATTCGCCCGCTGTGGTACGTACCCGACCCCGCGCGCGACCAGCTCGTGCGCCGCGAGTGCCGTGATGTCGCCACCGCTGAGCCTGACCGTGCCCCCGCGCACGGCCACGAGCCCGAACACTGCCTTGATGAAGGTCGATTTGCCTGCACCGTTGGGGCCGATGATCCCGACGAGCTCGCCATCGAACAGGTCGAGATCGAGATCGCGGAGGATGTCAACACCCGGGAGGTACCCGGCATACACGGATCGGGCTTCAAGGAGGAGTTCGCCGGTCGTCAAGATGCCGCCTCACCGTGGTGCGATCCGAGGTACGCGTCGATCACGGCACGATTTCGTGCAATCGAGCCAGGCGGACCCTCTGCGATCACACGCCCCTCCGCCATGACGACGACCCAATCGGAGATCTCCTGCACCACGTCCATGTCGTGCTCGATGAAGATCACCGTCTTGCCGTCATCGCGGAGGCTCGTGATGTGCCGCAGGAGCGTTTGGGTCAGTGCAGGATTGACGCCAGCCATCGGCTCATCGAGCATGATCACCTCTGGATCCACCATCAACGCACGAGCGACCTCGAGGAGCTTGCGCTGTCCGCCCGACAGGGAACCTGCGAACTCGTCCGTCATGTGGTCGAGGTTGAATCGTGCGAGCAGTTCCATCGCCTTTGCCTCTGCCGCGGTCTCCGCCGTGCGCCATCCCCCCATGAAGGCGCCACGAAGCTTCTCGCCCGGGTTCGTCTGGTCTGCGACGAGCATGTTCTCCATCACGGTCAGCCGTGCGAGGGACCGGGTGAGCTGGAAGGTGCGCACCATCCCGCGCCGAGCGACCTGATACGCGGAGATCCCGACGAGGCGACCTCCGTTGAGGTGCCACTCGCCGCCATCGACCCGGTCGAAGCCGCTCAGGAGGTTGAACAGCGTCGTCTTGCCAGCGCCGTTCGGGCCGATGAGGGACGTCACGGTGTGCCGCTGGACCTCGAGACGGTCGACGTTGACGGCTTGGAGGCCACCGAAGGACCGATGGACGCCCGAGACGGCGAGGACGGCGTCCGGCTTGGGGACGCCGGGCTCTGCCGCAACACCGGCGAGGGCGCTGGTCCTCTCATCGCCCATCGATCAACACCTCGTTCTCGTCGCCCATGATCCCTTGGGGTCGGTAGATCATCAGCAGGATGAGACCGACCCCGACGAGGATGAGCTTGATCTGTCCCGCTTCGGCGGGGGTCAGCAGGGTCCCGATCCAGTCGACCTCCGCTTGGGCGGAGGCCATGATCGCATCGAACGTGAAGAACACGAACTGGAAGATGAGTGCGCCGATGATGGGTCCGAGGATCGTCCCCGCGCCGCCGAGGATCACGATGACGTAGAGGATGAAGGTCACGTTCGGGAGGTAGGCGTCGGGTGTGACGTTCTGCTGCTCGATCGCGAGGAGCACGCCGGAGATGGCGCCGATGGCTCCACCGAGCATGAGGGACTGCAGCTTGTATCCGAACACGTCCTTCCCGAGGGAACTCGTCGCGTCCTCGTCCTCGCGTATCGCTCGCAGGACTCGTCCCCACGGGCTCAGGATCAGGCGGCGGATGAGCAGCATGACGAGGAGCACCACGATCCAACTCACGATCATGAGCCAGAGCCGCCTGCCCGTGACGAGCCAAGACCCGATCCCGTAGACGGCACCACCGGGGAATGGACTCAGATCGAAGAATGCGTTTGCGAACCCCTGGATGCCGAAGACACCGTTGGTGAAGGGCTCCGCCCACGATGAGCGAACCACCAAGCGGATGACCTCGGCAGCCGCGATCGTCGTGATGGCGAGATAGTCGGCGCGGAGGCGCAGCGTCGGGAGGCCGAGCAGGAGTCCGAGCAGTACCGCAGCCGCGATCCCGACGATGATCCCGAGCCACAGGGATCCGCCGAGGTCGACGGTGATCGCGGTTCCGTAGGCACCGACCAGCATGAAGGCGACCTGGCCGAAGTTCAGCAGTCCGGTGTACCCGAATTGCAGGTTGAGGCTCATCGCCGAGATGGCGTACGCGGCCGTGACCGGGCCGATCATGGCGAGGAAGCCGTCCCTGAGGATGCCGAGGAGGTCCATCAGCCGATCCTCTCCTTGCTTCCGAGCATTCCCTGGGGGCGCACGAGCAGCATGAGGATCAGCAGGATCAAGCCGACCGCCGCCTTGAGCTCCGATGGGAAGATGAGCGTGCTCATCTCCACGGCGATACCGACGATGAACCCTCCGAGCATTGCACCGTATGCCGTTCCGAGCCCGCCGAGGACGACGGCCGCGAAGATGAGGAGCAGGAGCCGGAAACCCATGTCCCACTGGATTGCCTCGTTGGATCCGAAGAAGATGCCACCGAGGGCTGCGAGCCCGCCGGCGAGGATCCACGTCAGTGTCACGACTCGGTCGACGTTGATACCCGAGGACTCGGAGAGGTCGACGTCGTCTGAGACGGCTCGGAGTGCCGTTCCCATCTTGGTCCTCTGGAGGAACAGGCCGATGGCACCCAGTACCACGACTGCCACGACGATCGTGACGAGGTGCTTCGGAACGACAGGGATACCGAGGATGTCGACAGGACCCTGGCCGGTGAAGTCGCGGTACAGGCGTCGCTGGCCGCTGAAGACGACGAGGATCGCATGGCGAAGGGCGAATGCCAGACCGATCGAGACGACCATCATCGAGATCAGCCCCATTCCACTCTTGCGCAGCGGTCGCCAGAGCCCGCGATCCTGTGCCCACCCGAAGGCCGCCCCGAGGGCGATCGCCGGGATGGCGGCGACGAGCAAGGGCCATTGGGGCCCAGCAGGCGAGGTATGGAAGAAGTAGGCAAGGACCGCCCCGAGCGTCACCATCTCACCGTGCGCAAAGTTGACGAGGCCGGTGACCGCATACACCAGGGACAGCCCCACAGCACTGAGCGCGATCACGGCGCCGAGCTTCAGCCCCGCAACGAACAGGGTTCCGATGCGTTCGTACGTCGAAACGTTCGAGATCGAGCTCTCCCCGAGGGGAAAGAGAACTGTCTTCGCCCTGCCCTCAGCGACCTCGACGTCGGTCAGGATGCTGCGGTCTTGATCGGTGAGCGCCACACCCTCGGGCAGCGACGACTGATCGAGCTCGACGTCGTAGAGCCCGGGACCCGGCACGGGGATCTCCCAGTCACCCTCCGCGTTGGAGATTGCGGTCCCCACGTCCTCCCCACCAAGGCGGACGGTCAGTCGCACCCCCTCGACGGGCGTCTGCTCGTCCTCCGCACGGACCTGGAGGGAACCACGGATGGTCTCGCCCTCCCCGAGGGCCGCTGCGGGAAAGGCGAGGAGTAGCAACACCACGAGCGATACAAGCCGGATGAGCCTCGGTGGGGGTGCAGCCACGATGAGCGATTGTAGGACAAGGAGACAGATCCGCGGGCGTGAACCGCCGATCGAGCGTGATATTGGCGACGGGTCCGTCGATCTCGACCAGCACGTTGTCGACGGCATCGGATCCCTCATGTGGGTGAGGGGCATCGTACCGGACCAGGGCGCGCGGCGGACCCGGCGGATCGCGCATCCCGATCGACACGCCTCGTTCCGATTTGGTAGGTTGGAGTGCCATGCAACGCACCGTCGAGAAGCTCATCGAGGCGAAGGGGAGTGACGTCTGGACCGTCACGCCCGATGCGTCCGTCTACGAGGCCCTCGAGATCATGGCGGACAAGAACGTCGGGGCGCTCGTGGTGCTCGATGGCGATGAGTTGGTGGGCATCCTGTCGGAGCGCGACTACGCCCGCAAGGTGATCCTGCTGCAGCGGGGGTCACGGGACACGACGGTCAGCGAGATCATGTCGGAACATCCGATCACGGTCGCCCCGAACGCGACGACGGCTGAGTGCATGCGGCTGATGACCGAGCACCGATTTCGTCATCTGCCCGTCATGCACGGCACCCGCGTCATCGGCGTCATCTCGATCGGCGATGTGGTCCGCGCGGTGATCGAGGACCAGCAGTTCCTCATCGACCAGCTGGAGCAGTACATCACCGGCTGAGCACGCCGGTTCCACGATCATCTGGCCGGCTCACTCCGTCATCGACACCCGCCGGGTGCCGAGCGTGTCATGCCCCTCGGGCGGCCACCAGCTGAGCGTCGTACGGCTCGATCATGATGCACTCGCCCGGGCACTCCTCAGCGGCCTCGACGACCGAGTCCGTCAGATCGGTGGGGACGCGGGCGACGCCGCGGGCTCCGTCGGGTGCCTGGGTGCCGTCGAAGACGATGTCCTTGCCCCAGTGGCCCGCGGTCTCCTTGACGACCCACAGCCCGTCGTCACGGCCCTGGAACACGTCGGGACAGATCTCCTCGCAAATACCGTCACCGGTGCAGAGGTCCTGGTCGATCCACACCATGAGTTCCGGGTCTGCCATTGCATCCTCACCTTCGACGTCGAACGGACGGAGCATACCCCCGGCGTCAGTTCCACAGGACGGCGCACCGGGAAGGGGTGGCGTGAGATCGATCGACCGAAGACGTGACCGCCGTCCGGTGTCGGATGCGTCCCGGCGCCCGGCAATCCCGCGGACACCCGTACCCTCCCGGGCGGAGGCGTCCGTGCGCCTGGTGGGCACCGCGGTCTTCAAAACCGACGAGGGGGCGAGAGCTCCCTGGCGGGTTCGATTCCCGTCCGCCTCCGCGACCCGACCTCCTACTCGTCGCGACCGAGGAGGGGGCTGTCCGTCGTGTAGAGGTCGTCGATGTCATCGCCGAGCTTCGCCATGATGGCCCGTCGCTTGATCTTGAGCGACGGGGTCAGCATGCCGTTCTCAGGAGTGAACTCCTCGGATTCGAGGACGAACTTGCGCACCCGCTCGTACGGCTTGATCGTCGACTGTGCCCGGTTGATCTCGGTGGTGAAGAGCTCCTTCACGCGTGCGTCGCCGAGCAGCGCCTCGAGGTCGTGCGCGTCGAGGTCGTGCTCCGCCGCCCACGCCTTGAGGTACTCGAGGTCCGGCACCACGACCGCCACGTTGAACGGCCGCTGCTCCCCGTAGACCATGACCTGGCTGATGAACCCCGACAGCTGCAGCTGCTCCTCGATGGGGGAGGGGACCACGTACTTGCCGTTCTCGAGCTTGTACTGCTCCTTGATGCGGCCCCTGATGAACAGGAACCCATCCCCATCGATGTAGCCGAGGTCCCCGGTCCGGAACCCTCGGTCCTCCGTGAAGACCTTCTCGTTCTCCTCCGGGAGGTGGTAGTAGCCCATCATCACGTTCGGCCCGTGCACGACGATCTCGCCGATCTCGATGTCGCCGGTCACGTCGGTGTCGATCTCCACGGTCACCCCGGGAATGGGCGTGCCGACCGAGCCGATGCGACGGGACTCGCGGGTGTTGGCGGTGACGATCGGGCTCGTCTCTGTGAGCCCGTACCCCTCGTAGACGGTGATGCCCACGGCGGAGATGAACTCGGCCACCTCGAGCGAGATCGCCGCGCCACCTGAGAACGCGTACTTGAGACGACCACCGAAGGCCTCGCGCACCTTCGAGAACACGACCTTGTCGAAGAGGTCGTTCTGGAGGTCCACCCAGCGGCTACGGGAGCCGCGCTTGCGCATCTGCTCTCGCTTGCGGGCGTTGGCGACGGCTGCGTCGAACAGCTTCTTCTTCACCCCGCCCTCGGCCTCCATCATCTTCTGGAGTCCGTCGTAGACGCGGTTGAACACGGCGGGCACGCTCACGAGGATCGTCGGCTGGATCTCCGGCATGTCCCTCGTGAGGGTCTTGGCACTCGTGAGGCCCGTCGATGCGCCCCAGTACATCAAGGAGTAGAGCTCCACCGTCTGGCCGAACGAGTGGGCCCACGGGAGGAACGATGCGGACCGGTCTGCCTCCTCGAGTGGGAACACCTCTCCCGTCGACACGACGTTCGAGGTGAAGTTCCCGTGCGACAGCATCACGCCCTTCGGGTTGCCGGTCGTGCCGGAGGTGTAGATCAGTCCGGCGAGGTCCTCTGGGGCGACGATGGCCATCGGGGCGGGATGCTCGGAGCCCATGGCGAGCAGCTCGGTGTAGTCGATCGCATCGCCCCCTGCCGGGTCGTCGATGACGACGATCTTCACGAGGTCGGGGAGCTCAGCTTCCATCTCCTCGACCTGCGCCCTGATGCCGTCGGTCGCGGCGAACATCACCTTCGCGCCGCTGTCCCTCAGGATGTAGGTCCAGTCCTTCTGGGTCTGCGCCTCGTACATCGGGACCCATGCCGCCCCGAGCGTCATCGTCGCGAAGGCTCCGACGGCCCACTCGACGCGGTTGTCCGAGATGATCGCCACACGGTCGCCGTGACCGATCCCCAGCGCTGCGAGGCCTCCGCGTGCCCTGGTGACGGCATCGCGGAACTCCCCGTAGGTGGTCCAATCCCAGCTCCCGTCACCCGTTCGCCTGCCGAAGAGGGTGTTGTCCTCGAAGCTGGCCGTGCTGTTCGTGAAGAGGTCAACGAGTGTCGTCGTGTGCGCCATGTCGGGTCCTTTCGCTCCGCGATCAACTCTATACGCCACGCGACCTCCCAATCCGGTGGCAACGGATAACCTCACCGGATGGCTGACACCGCTGCGATGGGCAGGGCGATCCGCGAGGCCCGACTCCAGAAGGGCATGTCGCTGGGACAGCTCGCTGCCGCCGTCGGCCGTTCATCGTCGTCCGTGCGCCGCTGGGAGCGAGGGGAGGTGCCCCCCGCCATCGGTGTGGTCGACCAGCTCGCCGACGTGCTCGACCTCGACCCGGATGCCTTGAAGGCCCTCCGTCCCGCGGTGGAGGATGAGGTCGCCGTGGCGGAGGCCGTGCCCGACGCGACGGAGCCGCGCATCAAGCCCACGACGCTCGAGCAGCCGGCGGTCGCGCCCTCGACGCCGGAGGCCTCGGCCTCCCCACCCGGATCCCGGGGATTCCTCGGCGACACCGCGGCGGCGCTCCGCGAGATGACCTCGGATTGGTCGGGCTGGATCCGGGGCGTCCTCACGTTCGTGGTCCTGGTCCTGATGGTGATCGTCCTCGTGTGGGCGCTCGGTCAGCTCTTCGACGCCCTGCGAGCGATCTGGGACAGCTTCGACGCCGGCACGTCACCCTAGGGACATCACCCGTCCGGCGCGCCCCGGCCCACTGGAGCGGAAGCGCGGGTATCGCGAGGTGCGCGGTTCGGTGCTCAGCCCGCGACGGCGCGCCCGATCAGGGCGACGCCTGCCAGGGCGGACACGATCAGGATCGAGGCCCGTACCGCGTGGCGCGGAATCCGGTCCTTGATGGCGAGCGACACGAGATAGCCGATCACGACGGCAGGGAACAGGAACGCCGACACCTCGAGGTCCGTCATGGTCACGTTCCCGGTCGCGACGCGGACCGTCACGGTGATCGAGACGCCGATGGTGAAGATCGCGGCGAGCGTCGACCGTATCCGCGCTGCCTCCTCGGCGGAATAGAGGAGGGCAACCGGCGGTCCGCCGATCGACGAGACGAGCCCGGTGGTTCCCGCAGCGACACCTGCACCGAATTTGGTCGCAGGCGTACGGTGCACTCGGATGCCCGTGCCGATGATCGCGACCGCGGCCAGGACCACGATCCCGATGAAGATGTCGAGCGTCCGCCTCGTCGCGACGGCGAGGAGGGCCACGCCGATCGCCGCACCCGGGAACCTCCCCGCGATGATCCAGCCCACACCGTGCAGGTCCATCGCGTGGCGCTCCTTCCATGCCATGACGATCGTCAAGGGGAGGATCACGAGGATCTCGGGAACGGGGGCGAGTCGAGGGTCGAGCAGGGACAGGATCGGCACCGCGATCATCGCGAACCCGACGCCGACGGTGCCCTGGACTGCTGCCGCGGTCAATGCGACCACGAACGCGGCGACGAGGACGAGCGGTGCGATCGGTGCGATGGGAGGCTCCCGGTGGGCGTGTCACCGGAGGGTTACCTGCATCGACGACGTACCTTTCATCGCATGAAGCGGACGGCCCTCCTCCTCGCGATCGTGGCCATGCTGGCCTCGTCGTGTGCCAACAGCGCCGATGACACCCTGCTCGTCGGCATCAGGGCGTCCCAGGACCCCGCGGTGGGTGACAGCCGATTCCTCTTCGCGGTCAACGAGATCGATGGGACGCGTCGAGGCTCACCCGAAGAACAGGTCTCGGTGACCGCCACGTCGCTCGAGTCGCCCGACACCGTGATCGAGGCCGACGCGGAGTTCCTGTGGATCATCGAGGGAGCGATCGGCCTGTACCGGGCGGAGGTCCCCTTCGACAGGAGCGGGAACTGGGAGATCGCCTTCGACGTGTCGACCGGTGAGGAGACGCAGCCGTTCCTGATCACCGTCGCAGAGCGGCCCACGACCGTTGCGATCGGGGAGGCGGCGCCTGTCGTTGCGACACCGACAGTGGGTGATACGCCCATCGAGAACCTCACCACCGACTCCCCTCCTGAACCGGCCTTCTATCAGATCTCCCTCGACGAGGCACTCACGAACGGGAGCAAGACCGTGGTCGTGTTCTCGACGCCCGCGTACTGCACCTCGGCGGCATGCGGCCCGATCATGCAGAAGGCCAAGGAGCTCAGGAGCGCCTACCCGGAGGTCAACTGGGTCCACGTCGAGGTCTACGAGGGCTTCAACGAGGAAGGGTTCGCACCAGACGCCGATCACCTTGCGCCAGCGGTGCTCGCCTTCAGGCTTCCCTCGGAGCCATGGGTCTTCGTGATGGATGAACGGGGTGTCGTGACGGCGAGACTCGAAGGGGTCATCGCCCCTGGCGAGTTGGAGGCCCACCTCGATGCGTGACCTCTCGCGATCGGTCGCAGCGGTGATCCTGCTCGTCATCCCCTCCCTGCTCATCGTCGCGTGTTCGTCGTCTGACGACGACGGGGAGGGGCGGGTGACGGGTGTCGTGACACAGGTCTCGGGTGACCTCGGCGAGGTGACGTCGTTCGTGGTGACCGATGGGGATGGCCGGAGCCATCAGTTCGAGCCTGCTCCGGGCCTCATGTTCGAGGATGGCCCCCTGGACCACCTCCGCGAGCACATCGTGTCGGGTGATCCGGTCGAGGTCGGCTACGAGAGGGCCGAGGATGGTGCCCTCATCGCCGTCGACGTCGCCGACGCATGAGGTGATCCAGGAGTTCCGCGACCACGTTCGGGATGGCCGGGGTACCTTCTCAGTCCGCCAGCAGCTCCGGATCCGGGTGCGCCTGCGGCGGCCTCGTGAGGATGTACGACAGCCACACCACTCCTGCCCCGCCCACGAGGCCGACAGCCGCGACGAGACCGGTGAGGGCGGCGACCGAGGCAGTGGCGATGCCGTCCTGAACGCTCCCGACCACGGTCACTCCGAGGGGGAGCACGGCAAAGGCGATGACGGCGCCGACCACGGCGCCCAGGGGAGCGACGATCAGCATGGGCGCGCCGGCCGCCTCCGGATCGATGACCTTGGCGACGGCGACGGTGACGATCGCGAGGATCGCACCGCCGACGGCTCCGAGGACGAGGGTGACGATCCACATCGCGGATGCGGGCACCGCGAACGCGGCTTCGAGCGACGATCCCTGCCCGGTGGTGTCGAGTTTCGGCACACCGCCGGTGGCTCCCGCGAAGAGGGCAAAGGCCATCGCGAGGATGAGGCCCGCAATGGCGCCGACGGCGAATGCACTCCCATAGCTCGGCTTCATGGGGCGAGTGTACCCATCCACGGTCTCGGAGGCCCGGGACGAGACGGTCATCGGCTGCACACGTCGGGTGCGTAGATGCCGATCACTCGGTCGGCATCGTCCTCACCCTCGACGGGCCCCCACAGCAGCAGCGATCCAGAGGTCGATCCTCTGACCTCGTAGATGAGTCCGAGCTTCGGATCGGTCGAGAAGGTCACCGCCTCGCCTGCGTAGATCGAGCGAAGGTCCGCCACCGTGTCGCCGATCGCGAGCCCGCTGAGCGTCTCGAGTGCGGCTGCGGGGTTGGCGAGGTCGCCGTACGTGAGATCGTGTCGGTAGCCGTTGTAGATCTCCTGCCCCCCGGGCTTGGTCACGATCGCCGCATACGGTCCGAAGAGGACGACCCGCTCGAGGTCTCCCGCGCACACCCCGTATTGTCCCGTGGACACCTGCCACCCGGTGTCCTGGGTGGGGTCGCCGAACGATGCCACCAACCGTCCTATCGCGGTGGGTGCATCGTCGCCGAAGACGATGTCCTTGATCTCGTTGTCGTTCACCCGCAAGCCATCGGTGATGAGTTTGAGCCGGTCCACCTCGATCGCAGGGGGAACGGGCTCGAACGGGTCTCCGGCGGGGACGGTCGTCGACGAGGTGTCCACGGCCGTGGTCGTGGTCTCGCCGTCCGTCACCGTCGTCGTGGTCGTCTCCCCGGCAACGGTCGTCGTCGTGGTCTCCGCTGCTGTCCCGGAGTCGTCGGGGGACAGCAGTTGGAAGACGGCGACAGAGAGGGCCACCAGCAGGAGGGCGATGATCAGGCCGGTCAACAGCGGCGACCCGGGGGGCTGTGCCGGAGGTGTCGTCGGGGGCTCCATCGGGGGCAGCGGCTCGTGTCCCGAGAGGTCCGAGAGGCCTGCGTACGGGTCGGTCCATCCCGGCGGGTTCGCGTAGGGGTCCTGAGGGTCGCTCAACGGCTTTCCTGTGTCGGCACGCAGGGCATTGTACGCCCTATCTGCTGCCCTCGGCGTTCTCTACGACGCCGTCCTCGGTGGGAAGGCTCGATCCGTACTCGCCCTTGAGGACTTCGTCGAAGGGTTCGGTGAGGACGAGGATCGATTGCCCCGTGGTGGACCTTGTGAGCCTGACGGGCAACTCGATCCTGCGGATCTCGTCGACGTCGATGCCGCGGAGACCCCACGCGAGGTTGACGGCCTCGCTGATCGACAGTCCGTCGTCGAGGACGAAGCTGTCGGCGAGGCTCGCTGCCTTGGTCGTGAGCTCCGACGGCGACCGGAAGGACTTGAGCTTTGCGAAGAGCTGGAGCAGCACCTCCTGCTGGTGCTGGTTCCGCTGCAGGTCGCTCGCTCCCGGCACCGACGTCCACGAGCCGTTCACGAGTTGCTCGGTCTTGCGGGATCGAACCCACGACAACGTCTGTGCGCCATCGGCCTGGGTGCAGCCCGCGGGCATGTCGAGCTGCGCCTTCTCGTCCCGGACGGGGTACTCGTGGCAGATCTCCACACCGCCCACGGCGTCGATGATCTCCTTGAAACTCTCGAAGTCGAACCAGGCGAAGTGGTCCACCTCGATGCCGGTGATCGCGCCGACCTGGTACGACAACAGCGTGGGTCCGTTGATGTCCTTCGACGGGCAGCCCTTGATGAGGGTGTTGATCCGGCTGTTCCCCTTCGTGCAGGGGTTCTCCACGTAGAGGTCCCTCGGGAGGGAGACCATGAACGGATCGGCGCCATTGGTGGGTCGGACGAGGTAGAGCACGACGTCGGCCGCCCCTCCGATCTCGTCGTTGCCGATGATCAACAACGTCTCGTAGGCCTCGGTGGGCGCAGTGACGGAGGGGCTGGGAGGGATCGGTGCGCCCTCCCCTTCGGGCAGGTCGACGATGTCGTCGGGGTCGGCGGTCTCCGCTGCCTGTGCCGAGGCTCCGAGGTCTGCGACGGCGCCGGTGTCGAGCGCCTGGGTCTCGCGACGGTTCCACGAGGCGAACAGCTGTGCGCCCGTGTAGGCCGTGTAGCCGAACACGAGGATGAGTGCGATGGCCACGAAGCGCTTGGCGGAACGGCTGACCGTGTGGGGCGCCAGTGCCGAGGTTCCCTTGGAGCGGTTGCGGACGTATCCCAGGACCGGAGCGCCTGCGGAGTCGAGCCGTGTGATCGCCTCCGCGACCGTGTCGGGGCTCGCGCTGTCGGTCAGCACGAGGATCGTCCCATCCGCGTGGGCGCCGAGCTCGGGGGTGGCGTCCGACCACATGACGGGGGGCACGTCGATGATGATGAGATCGGCATGTTCGGACACCACGTCGAGCGCATCGGCGACCAGGACCCCCGAGAGGTCGCCTGCATCGGCGAGGGAGGCACCCGACGGGAGCATCGGGAAGCGCGTGCCGTCGTCGAGGGTCCACATCCTCGACGCCTCGGCGAGGGTGGAGGTGCCTGCGGCGACGTCCGACAGGCCGGGGGAGGGGCCGGAGGACAGGAAGCGTCCGATGCCGTTCGACGAGGGGTCGGCATCGACCAGCATCACCCTTCGGCCTGCCTTCGTTGCGGCGATCGCGAGGTTGACCGCGACGCTCGAGGCCCCCTGCCCGGGGCTCGGCGAGCTCACGAGGAGCACCCTCCCAGTGGTCTGGCCCTCGATCTCCCGCAGGAGTCCCGTGTAGCGGTCGGCGAGCTCTCCATTGGACAACACGGGAGCGGGGCCCGTCGCATCGACCGGGATCGCGCCGAGGAAGGGGATCGACGACAGGACGGTGGCCAGGGTTGCGCCGGAGGTGCGTCGATCGACGAAGTACCACGCGAGGGCACCCACCGCGGCCGCGAGCAAAGCCCACGCGAAGATGACGACGTTGGCATCGTCGATGACGAGCCCGACGTAGAACACGATCAACGCGCTGAGGGCCGCGATCACATTGGCTGGAGAAAGGATCCGGCGCAGCACACTCGTCCTGTCGGAAGTCTTGGGCGTCCTCGACAATTCGGCTCCCCCGGCGATCGTCGTGCGGATGGTACGGGTCGTGGGTGCTACCGGAATCGCCTGATGGCCTTCTCAGGCGTCACACGGGCTCGGACTGTAGATGCCCTCGATGATCCCATCCGCGTCCGTCGCGGACACCGGGCCCCACAGGAGCAGGTCGGCGCCGTCCACGAGGCGGAAGTGGTCCTTCCCCTCGATCACCTCGAACGCGATCGTGAACTGTCCGTAGATCCGCTGGAGGTCCGCGACGGTGTCCCCGAGGGCGAGGCCGGACAACGTGGTGAGCCCGAGCTCGGTGTCCGAGCCGACGTCCTCGTACCGATACGACACGAACGTCGCATCGTCGTCGAAGCCGCTTGCGATCACCTTGAGCTCGCCCCACTGGAGCCAGTAGCCCTCACCGGTCGGGCAGAGCCCGTCGGTTCCTGCGCCCTCCGCCTCGCCGAGGGTCGCTGTGAGCCTGCCCGCGGCCTCGCTGAGCGGTGCCTCGAAGACGAGGGGGCCGATGCCGTCGGCTTTGAGTGTGAGCTCGGCGGCGTCGATGGGATCGCCGACGGGCGGCCATGCCGATGGTGGAGGGAACGCCGCCACGGTGGTCGTGGTCTCCGCGACCGTCGTGGTGGTCTCCGCGACGGTGGTGGTGGTCTCCGCGACGGTGGTGGTGGTCTCCGCGATGGTGGTCGTGGTCTCCGCGACGGTCGTGGTGGTGTCGGGCGTCGAGCCGCCATCGAGGAAGACGAGGACCCACACGACGATCACGGCGACGAGGAGGATGATCGGAATGAGCCACCGTGCCCTGCTCTTCGGGCGATCGGGCGGCATCGTCCAGTCGTCGAAGCCGAACTCCCCCGTGTCATCGATCGTCACCGGAGGCGGGGGCGCCGGCTCGCCCGCACCGGCGGCAGGCGGTGGAGACGGTGCCGACGATGCCGCGATCGATCCTGCGGCTGCTGCCGCGACGGGCAGTTCGGTGGTGGGGCCTTCGTCGGTGGGAGGCGGCACGGTGGGCTGCGATGGTGGGGCCTGGTTCGTCGCGGCGATGGAGACGTCGATCCACGGCTTGCCGCAATTGGGGCACACGGACTCGTCGGCGGGCCTCGCAGTACCGCAGTAGACGCAGACGGGCAGATGGGATGAGGTGCTGGCCATCGGAGCGGAGGTTACGGACCGGATCCGCAAACGCGGGTCATTCGAGGACGACTCGCGTCAGATGTCCTCACAGGGGCGAACATTGAGTTCGACCGAAGCGCTCGCCAGCTCCTCGAGCATCGCATCCCGCGCCTTCTGCCACGGGACGTGCAGCGCACACAGGTCGTGTTCCGGGCAGGGGATCCCGCGCTGGACGCACCCTTGATCCTCGATCCTTCCCTCGATCACCTCGATGACCTCGAGGACGCTGATGTCGTCGAGGCTGGCGAGGAGGCGATATCCGCCGCGAGGTCCGGGCGTCGATGTGACCCACCCCGCCTTGACGAGCGGGGAGATGACCTGGGGGAGGTAGTGCGTCGTGATCCCGAGTTTGTCGGCGAGCCACTTGCCCGCGACGAGCTCCCCGTCCTGGTCACCGATGCACCGCAGCGACTTGAGGGCGAGATCCGATTTCTTGGTCATCTCGAGGCGCACGCGCGATCCTTAGTGGCTGAGTAGGCAATATACCGCCCGTGGGCGATTCCTGCGATCGATTCCCCATCGCGATCGGGAATCCGTGCTACTGCTGTGCCTTGATGTAGGCGGCGACGTTCCTCATGTCCTGGTCGGTGAGGGTCGGATTGCCGGCCCGTGGCGGCATCGCGATGCCCTGGGAGTTCGAAGGGTCGTCGGCGGGGAGCCCGGCGGTGAGGAAGGCCGCGAGGTCGACCTCGCTCGTCGTCGCCACGTACTCGTTCGGCAGCAGCGGTGCCCCGAGCCCGCCGATGCCCTGGAGCGCCATTCCGTGGCATGGGGCGCAGAACCCCGAGTAGATCGGAGCGCCTGCGACCGGATCGCCGGGCCCCACGACCCCGGGAGCGGTCGTCGTCGACGACGTCTGGCCGCCACAGCCGGCGAGTGATGCGCCGAGGATCGAGGCGATGAGGAGGGCAGTGGCGATGGTGCTCGGTCGTGCGTGGCTCATGGATGTGGAGGAGCTTCCGGTGATGGGAGTGTCGGCATCGCGATGATCGAGCGTGCTCAGGCCGCGGTGCAGATCATGTCGCCGAGCGTGGTCGCGGCGAGCTCGGCGATGAGGGCTTCACGCGCACGGGTCCATGGCCCGTGAAGTGCGCAGTCCAGCCCTCCGTCGTGGATGGGACCCAGGTGCAGGCACCTGCTGTCGTCGATCGGCCCCTCCACGGCCTCGACGAGGTCGAGCAGCGAGATCGCATCGAGATCCGCGGCGAGGACGTACCCGCCATGGGGACCGGATACCGATTGCACCCATCCGGTGTGGGTCAGTGGCGCCATCACGTGGGGGAGGTACTGCGGTGAGACGTCGAGGTGCTCGGCGAGCTCGGCACCGGTCACACGCTCGTGGTCGTACGCGGCGATGAACTGGAGTGCCTGAAAGGCCAGATCGGTCTTCTTGGTGAGTTCCAATCTCATCCTGCGTTCCCTGGCTCGTCTAAATCCTAAGTTTCTGACTATGCAATTATACCGAATCGACCCCGGATTGTCACCCATGTTCTCCGATGCATTCCCGAGCCGCGACGCGGGAGCTCCACGTTCGCCCGTCGAGGCGCCTGCAGGGGGGACGCCATGCCGGCTCGGGCTCGCCCTGGGCCGTGTCGCCGCCCTTCGTCACGTGGGGGTACGGCGCACAGGTCCGTACCTTCCGGGCAGAAAGAGGGTTCACAAACTCGGTGGGCTGTGTGATATTGAGGGGCACGCATCGGACAGGTGGGTCCGGTCCCCTCCGAAGGTTCCCTGCCCCACGGTGTGTGCGCTGACCGGCTACGAGGTGGAGGAAGCTGGATGACGACCGAGTCCAAGCCGCGTAAGGCCATCGCCAGCAAGGCGGCCCGCGAGCGGGAAGAGGCCAAGGAGCGTATGGATCGGGACACTCTGTCTCGATCCCTCAAGGACCGTGATCGATCCAAACTCACCGACGACCGCGGACGCCTCACCACGGACCTCGTCAGCCAGTACCTGACGTCCATCGGCGAGTACGAGC
Organism: uncultured Acidimicrobiia bacterium; assembly: GCA_963792405.1. Lineage (GTDB taxonomy): Bacteria > Actinomycetota > Acidimicrobiia > Spongiisociales > UBA5794 > SZUA-442. The sequence continues at coordinate 196,580 of CAWBVU010000005.1, read as the reverse complement.
TCCTGACGGCGGAGAACGAGGTCGACTACGCCCAGAAGATCGAGGCGGGACAGGCGGCCCGGGATCGGCTCGAAGCCGGTGACTACACGACCAAGGCAGAGGAGCTCCAGCTCAAGCGCCAGATTCGGAGGGGCGCCGAGGCGAAGGACGCATTCCTCACCGCCAACCTCAGGCTCGTCGTCGCCAACGCCAGGCGGTACGCGAACACATCCGGCATCGACTTCCTGGACCTGATCCAGGAGGGCAACCTCGGCCTCATCCGTGCGGTCGAGAAGTTCGACTGGCGCAAGGGCTTCAAGTTCTCCACCTACGCCACGTGGTGGATCCGCCAGGCCATCACGAGGGCGATCGCCGACAAGTCCCGCACCGTCAGGATCCCCGTCCACCTCCACGACACCCTGGCGGCGGTCCGTGCGGCGCAGGCCTCCCTCAAGGCCGAGCTCGGGCGCGACCCGAAGCCCGACGAGATCGCTGAGGAGGCCGGCGTCGAGGTGTCCAAGGTCGAGCTGGCGCTCGCCGTCGCCGACACGGTGTCGCTCGAGCAGCCCATCGGTGAGGATGGTGCACAACTCGGCGACTTCATCGAGGACGAGGACGCCGTCGATCCCGTGCGGGTGACAGAGGAACTCGACATCGCGAACTCGTTGCGCAAGTCCATCGAGCGACTTCCCACGAGGGAGGGGCGCATCCTCGCCTTGCGATACGGCTTCTATGACGGCATCCCCCGCACCCTGGAGGAGATCGGCGAGGAGTTCAATCTCACGCGGGAACGCATCAGGCAGCTCGAGAAGCTCGCCCTGTGCCGCCTTCGCCACCCCAGCTTCGGCATCAGGGAGCAGGATCTCATCTGACCCATCCGGCTTCGGCGGGATGTGAACGCCGGCCCCCCCACGCCACCGACGGGTGGAGTACCGTGGTAGCGGGAGGTGGAGCATGAAACTTCGTTCACTGGTGGGCCACCGAGCCGACATCGTCGGCCCTGAGACACCGGTCGTCGATGTCGCCAGGATCATGCTCGATCGCGACGTCGCGGCCGTGGCCGTCGTCGATCGCACGGGTCTCGTGGGGATCTGCACGGAACGCGACCTCGCGAGGAGCCTTGCGGAAGGGTGCGACGACGACACGGTCGTCGATGACGTCATGACCTCGTCGCCGGACACGGTGGGTCCCGACGTCGACATCGCCGACGCCGCCTCGTGGATGCTCGAGACCGGCTACCGCCATCTGCCCGTGGTCGAAGATGGGGAGCTGCTCGGCATCGTGGATGTCCGCGACGTGCTGTGGGCGCTCATCGACACCGATTGAGAGGGCCCCCCGGGGTCGTTCAACGTCTCCGGCGGATCCAGACGAGGCGCACGTCGGCGATCGCGATGTCGTCGGCCTCGAGGCCGACCTCGAGGTCCTCGATCTCGTCGATCCTCGCCTCCCACGCCTCACGGATGGCGCGGAGTTGCTCCTCGAGGTCGATGCCGAGGTCCTCGTAGGCGGCGCGTGCCGTGTCGACCTTGCCCTCCGCCGTGCGAACCCGCTGTTCGGCCGACCTCGACGACGACACCTTCGGTCGCCTTCCCATCAGGAGGTCGAGCCCCGCGCCCAGCAGGACGTCGCCTCGTGCATCGTCGAGTGCGGAAGCCGCCGCGTCGGCGTTCCGCACTGCTGTCTCGTACGCCCGTTGCGCCTTCCGGATGCGAGGTGCGAATCGATCCCTCAGCCCGGCCATGTCGGCATCCGCGGCGTCTCGTGCGAGTGTGGCGAGGCGAGCACGGAACGCCTCCCGTCCTTCGCCCGGGCGCGACACGGCGTCGAGGGGACGGTTGCGGAGGAACGTCATCCGCTGCTCGGTGTCGAGGCGGTCCCGCAGGACGGCAGTGAGGCGTTCGAACCACGACGATTGCGAGATGGCTGCGTCGGGAGCGACGAAGGCGACGTCACCCGAGACCGGGAGGAAGTCCCTCGGGTCGTGGTCGACCTCGATGAAGGCGAGGTCGGAGGGATCGCTCGTGAGCGAAGGCGCGACCGCCTCCCAACGCTCCGTGTGGTCGATGCCGGCTCGTGCCTCGTCGAATCGCATTTCGACGCCGACCGCCACGGCAGCCTCGAGATGATCGCCGAGAGGATCGAAGCCGACGAGCGAGGCCCACGGTGCGGCGGGATCGAGCTCCACGACCTCCACACCCGCCGCGACGTCCGGCATCCGGGACGTGGCGATGGGGTCCGTCGTCCCCGGCGTCGTGACCGTCACCGGTGAGGCACGGTCGGGGCGTTCGGCGGGATCGGTGATCGACGCGATCTCCTCACGCGTCATCGGGCCCCTCAGGTAGGACATCGCCCACCTCGTGGTGAACAAGGCGGGGCCACGATCGCGGGTGTTGTGGAGCAGGAACTGGCGAGCGCCGAGCGCCGAGATGCGGGTATCGATCTCCTGGACGTCGGTGTCGCCCGTGGCCGCGGAGAGCGCCTCGAGGATCCGGGCCTTGTCCCTCTCGGTCTGGAGCCTGCCGATGCACCACGTGCCCGCATTCGACATCGCCTTGTAGTCGAGGTCCACGGGATTCTGGGTCGACAGGAGGAGCCCGACGCCGAAGGCCCGTGCCTGCTTCAGCAGTGTCAGGATCGGCTTCTTCGCGGGTGGCTGTGCGGTGGGCGGGACGAAGCCGAAGACCTCGTCCATGTAGGTGAGCACCCTCAGGTCCGTGCTTCCCGGTTGGGACCGCATCCACGTGATCAGCTTGGAGAGCACGGTCGTGACGATGAACTGTCGTTCGGCGTCCGACAGGTGGGCGAGGTAGATGATCGCCGCCTGTGGTGTGCCGTCCCTCCACAACAGCGACTCGATGTCGAGGGGCGCGCCGTCCATCCACGCGGCGAACGAGGGGGATGCGAGCAGGCCGTTCAGCTGCATGGCGAAGGCCATGCGGTCCTTCTCGGGGAAGAAGGTGTCCACCTCGAACACCCCGAGCTTGCGCATGGGGGGAGCGACGATCTGTGAGATCAGCGTCTCGAGATCGAGGTCCATGCCGGCGCTCCAGGCGTGCTCGATGAGATTCGACACCAGGATGTGCTCGCGGCTCGCGATCGGGTCGGCGTCGGCTCCCACGAGTCCAAGGAGGCCCGACACGAAGCCCTGGATCTCATCCCTGAGCGTCTCGGCGTCTCGCTCCCACGACAGTTCCGGAGCTGCCAGGTCACCGATGACGTTCAGCGGCACGCCCGACTGCGATCCCGGGGTGTAGATGGTCATCCCTGCCGTCCGGCGCAGCGACGCGATGTCGCCACCGCCGAGTCCCCATCCCTCGAGGCCCTCGGTCCACCTCAGTGCGACGGCTTCGGCCTCCTCGTGTGGCGTCCGCCCCTCCTTTTCGGCACCCGCGGTGTCGATCCATGGCAGGAAGTCGGATGGTGCGAGGTCGGGGAAGGTGAGGAGGAGGTTCGTCATGTCCCCCTTCGGGTCGATGACGAGGCACGGGATGCCTTGGCGCAACGCCTCCTCGAGGTAGATGACGCCGAGGCCCGTCTTTCCGGACCCGGTCATCCCGACGATCACCCCATGGGTCGTGAGGTCCGAGGGGTCGTAGTCCATGCGGTCCCCGGTCCTCTCGCCCTCCGTCGTGAGGATGCCGCCGAGGTACAGGGTGCCGTCGTCGTGCCCGGTCATGGCCGCCACGCTAGCGCCGCAAGGATGCTCCCGATGGGGCGGGCCCTGAAGGGATCACGGTGTGGTGACACCCCGGGCCTCGTCGACGTCGTAGTCGACGGCGGTCTGCGTGTCGGTGCTCCCGATGGTGATCCACGCCCCGCCGAGTGAGTACTCGCCCACCCACCGGTATCGCGCAGTGATCGTGTAGTGCTCGAGGGTGGGGTGGCAGAGGGCACCGGAGGGGTGGTCACTGCGGTAGTCCGGTGTGCACGTCTTCACGGCATACCGGTGCCACACGGTCCCGTCCGGGTGTCCGACGGCACCGGAGGGCTCGTAGCGGCCCTCCGCTCCGTCCCCCCACTCCACCGTGAGGGCGGCGACGGTGGCACGTACGTCGAGGATGCGGCCGTCGGGCAGCACCTCGGTGTGCGTGATGATGTCGGGTGGTGCTGCGGCCAGGTGCGTCGGCAGGCCCGTGATACCCGCGTCGGGTGGGGTCAGTGTCGGTGTGGGATGGGCGAGGTCCCACGATCGGAACACCTCCCAGGCCCGCGCCTCGGCATCGAGGCCGGGTACGACGGGACACTCCGGGAGCCGTGTGACGACGGCGATCACGGCGGGATCGTTCGCAGGGTCCCATGCGTCGAGGCCCCCGGGGACGTTGGACCAGTAGTGGCAGTCGCCGATCCCGGGATCCACGGTCGTGTGCACATACCGCTTCCCTGGGTTCTCGGAGGCGACCGGGGATCGGCTCCCTCGACGGTGTCAGGTCACCGCCGGTGGCCCACACAGACGCGAGCTCGCTCGAATTTGCTGGATCGAACGCTGCACTCCGTCGGTGCATGCCTGGCGAGGATGCATCACGATGAGCAATCAGGACGAGAGCAAGGATGCGGCCCGTCGCATATCCACCCCTCTCCTACCTCACGCTAGGAGTCCGCCACGTCCCGCTCCGCCTTCTCAGACCACGTAGGTCGTCGTGCCTAGTCCTCCGTCGACAATGGCGTCGGTGAATCCCTCGCCATGTGCGCAGCGAGGCAGGTGTCGTCATCCCTCAGGACGTCGAGGACGTCGATCGACACCGACGGCGGCTCGCCCGGCTCGACCAGGTCGAACACCGCGAGGCTGCGATCGAGATAGGGCGTGTCGGCGAACAAGGCGGTGAAGGCTTCGACGTCACCCGCATAGATCGCGGCGAGGCGACGCCGCTCGAGATCCTCGAAGATCGCGGTGATCTCGCCGAGCCGGTCGACCGTGGATGTGGTGGCGGCGGTCACCGTGGACGTGACGGTCGGCGGCGGAGGAGCCTCGGTCGTGACCGTCGGTCGCGCGGTCGTCGACGGGGCCGTTGCGGGAACGCTCCCTGCGGAGGTGCAACCCCCCGCGCACGCAACGGCCGCCATCAGCACGACGAGGCTGCGGTACCGCATTCTGGTTCCACGATACGGATCGTTCCCGGAGGCTCAAGGGGGCCCTCGAGGAAGGTTTTCCCGCTCCGGTAGCCTCCCGCCGAACCCGGGAGGTGCGCACCGTGCGCCGCATCATCATCGTCCTCGGCACGCTCGTGCTCGCGATGTCGATCTACGCCGCGAATTTCGCGTTCTGGGCGAGGGACGATGTCATCGACGAGGAGGCGTTCGTCGACGCCGCCATGACCTCGTTCACCCTCGAGGGTTCCTACAACGCCCTCGGGGAGATCATCACGAGCAAGGTCATCGACCGCTATCCGTCGCTGGTGATCATCGAGGGCACGCTCGTCTCGCTGTTCACCGCCGTCGCAGCTGCCGAGCCCTTCACACCCGCCCTCGAGGACGTCTCATCCCAGGTCCACGCCGTCGTGGTCGATGGCGTCCGTGACCCCATCACGATCGATCTCGCACCGTACCGCGACCTCGTCGTCTCCGCAGTGGGTTCCTTCTCCCCCGAATTCGCCAACCAGATCCCGGCCGACGTGTTCAGGACGTTCGTCGTCTTCGAGGCGGACGAGCTCCCTGACGCCTCCCGGGCGACACGGTCGTCGGACCGTTTCGCCGTCGCCGCGCTCGTCGTCGCGGTGACGCTGGCATCGGTCCTCGTCCTGTATCTGAGGGACGTCGGCCTCTCCCTCGTCGTGCTCGGTTCCGCACTCGTCCTGGGTGCTGCGGCGACGTCGGTCATCATCCCGCTCGCCAGGCGTAGTGCGGACCTCGTGACGACATCGCCCGCCTATCAGACGCTCGCCGGGAACCTCTATGACGAACTCGTTTCGAGCCTCGCTGCCCGTGCGTGGATCCTCGGCGCCGCCGGGCTGGTCGTCTTCGCCGTGGGTGGGCTCATCAGCCTCGCCTCGCGCCGGCCAGCCTCGGCATGAGGTGGCCTCCGGTCACTCCACGAGGGCTGCGAGTCGGTCGATGGCGCTCCGCACATCCTCGACGACCGTGACCAGGCCGCGTTCGGTCTCGAGGAGTTCCTCGAGGCGGGGAACCAGGAGGCGCCAGGGATCGCCGACGGCGATGATCGGCTTGCGCGCCATCCCCGAGAGCGGGGCGACGTAGGAGAGGTTCCAGGCAACCAGGAGTTCGCACGCCGTACCGAGGCTTCCCCACAGGGCGATCGCTCCGTCGCTCCCCTCGACGAGCACGGCGATGCGCTCCATGAGCGTGTCTGCACGGGTCTCGGACGTGAGGTGGGCGTTCGGTCCCGACCTCGCAGGGAAGACGCTCGGAGCCGTCACACCGACGACCCGGCCACCCGCCTCCCTGGCACCTTTCGAGGCGGCCTCCATCGTGCCGCCGTATCCCCCGGTGGCCACGGTGAAGCCTGCCTCCGCGAGGAGTCGACCGCAGTGCTCGCCCTCGGCGTAGTGCGGGTCGCCCGGCGTGGACCGAGAGGCGCCGAACACCGCGATGACGCGTTCCATCACCTCAGGCTATCCGGGGGAGGGTTCCCGATGGCGGCCCTCAGCCGGCGGCGTCCTCGCTCTGGAGGGCGGAGGGGTCCCGATCGTCGTCTGATTGGACGCTCCCATGGTCCTCGACCGGGCATTCCAGGTGCACGTCGGCCAGGCCGGCATCACCTGCAGCCACGCCCGGTGCGACCACGTACCGAAGCTGCGCCCTGTCGCATCCGCTCTCACCGTGCGGGGCATCCTTCCAGACGCGCAACAACACGTCCGCCGACAGGCCGTCGGATCCCGGGATCCCCCTGAGCCCGAGGTCGTCGACCTCCTCCTCGACCAGCTCGAGGATCGAGTAGTGGTGCATCGCCTCCCGTTCGGCCTCGAGCGAGGCGATGGCCTCCTTCTTCCTTCGTGATGACTGGCGGCTCAGCACGACCCCCACGACGATGAACGCCAACAGGCCGGCGACCACGGCCGGGATTATGTCCATTGTCCCCTTCTCCACGCGAAGGCTTTCATGACATCGCTGTCGATGTGGGTATCGACAGAGATCCGGATCAACCTGAGCGGGGTTTCGCCGGTGTTCTCGATCGCCTGGACCGCACCCTGGGGGACATGGATCGAGGCGCCGACGTCGCAGATCGTCGTCTCCTCGCCCACGGTGATCGTGGCCTGACCGCTCACCACCTGCCAATGCTCACTCCTGCCGTCGAGCGTGTGGGGGGGGATGGCGGCGCTCGGATCGATCTGCACGAGGTGGGTGCGGTGCCCTGGCGCGGCGTCGACCAGCCGCGCGACACCCCAGGGCTCGAACTCGGTGCCGTTCGACGTGACCTCTGACCGGCTCTGGGCCTTGAGTCGGTCGACCACGTCCTTGACGCCCTGGGCCGCGTCCATCGATGTGACGAGGAGGGCGTCGGGTGTGTCGACGACGACCACTGACTCCATGCCGATGACGGCGACGATCCGGTCCGAACCCCTGAGGTACGAGTCCCTCGTGTCGACCACGAGGACGTCGCCGAGTCGCGCATTGCCCGCCTCGTCCTTGTCGGCGATCTCCCACAGCGACGACCAGGAGCCGACGTCGCTCCACCCAGGATCGATCGGGAGGACCGCCCCGCAGTCGGTGTGCTCCATGACGGCGTAGTCGATGCTGTCGGAAGGGCACGCGGCGAATGCGCCCGTGTCGAGCGCGATCTCGTGGCCGATGCGAGTGGCGGCCTCGACGGCGGCACGGCTCGCGCGCGCCACCTCCGGTCGGAAGGACTCGAGCTCCTCCAGGTATCGCGATGCCCTGAACATGAACATCCCGGAGTTCCACGAGTACTCGCCTGAGGCCACGTAGGCGGCGGCGGTCTCCGGATCCGGCTTCTCCTTGAACTCGTCGATGCGCAGTATCGGGCCATCGAGGGGCTCGCCCGATCGGATGTACCCATAGCCGGTCTCGGGCGACGTCGGCGCGATGCCGAACGTGACGAGATAGCCCTGCTCGGCAGCCGCAGCGGCGGTCTCCACTGCGGCGGCGAACGCTTCCGTATGGGCGATGACGTGATCGGCGGGCAGGACGAGGATCAGGGGATCCTCTCCCCGCTCGAGGGCGACGATCGACGCCACGGCCACGGCCGGTGCCGTGTTGCGACCGATCGGTTCGAGGATCAGGGTGGCGTCGGTGTAGCCGGCGTCCCTGAGGGAGCGTTCCACGGCAACGGCGTGTCCGGCGTTCGTCACGACCGTCGGTGGCCTGACCCCGGGGAGGCTCGCCACCCGCTCGATCGTCGCATGGATCATCGACCGGTCACCCACCATCGCCAGCAGCTGTTTGGGCTGTCGCTCGCGCGACACCGGCCACAGCCTGGTGCCCGAGCCCCCGGAGAGGACCACGGGGACGATGGGGGGTCGCTCGTCGCTCATCGAACGCAACGGTATCGCGGGTGGCCGTGCACCCTGCGTTAATCGGCGTCGATGTCGGGAACGGGTTCGACGATGGCCTCGAGCTCGGCCTGTGACTCCGGCGTCCCGAAGGCGGTGAGCACGTCGCCGATGCGAAGCGGCGTGTCGCCGTGGGGGACCAGCACCGATGTGGCGCGCTGGACGCTCACGAGGACCACGTCCGAGGGCCAGGCGACGTTGGCGATCAGCTGGTTGGCGACGGCGGATCCCTGGCCGACCTCGACGACGAAGAAGTCCGCACCCGGTTGCGAGCGGATCCGTTTGCGCTCCCGGTACAGCTCGCGTCCCTTGGCCATGCTCAGGGCATGCTCGTAGGCCTTGACGACCGACTCCCGCCTGAACATTCCGATCACGTGGCGTTGGCGTTCCCCGCCCAGCACCGGGAGCCTCCCCACCCCCATGCCGGCCATCCTCGACAGCGCCATCGACACGGGAACGTCCGGTGTGATCGTGATCGGGTCGGTCGTCATGGCATCGGCGACCGTCACGGTGTGGAGCGGTCCGCCGGCAGCGGCGATGTCCGACAGGGACAACACGCCCACCAGCTCGTTGCGGTCGTTCACCACTGGCGCGCCGTGGTGGGTGCTCATGTCGAAGAACTCTGCGGCATCGGCGAGCGATTGCCATGGGTGGAGGACGCCGTCGACCTCCTGCATCACGTCGCTGACGTCGACGGTGTCGAGCAGGTCGATGTCCTCGTTCGTCGGCAGCTCGATCCCGTCCCTGCGGAGCTTCGTGATGTAGCTGCCCTCCATGTGGAAGCGGTCCCCCAGGAACGTCGCGAGCGCCGCACTCAGCATCAGCGGGAGCACCAGCTCGTAGTTCCCCGTCAGCTCGAACACGATGATGATCGAGGTGAGCGGCGCACGGGCCGTCGTGGCGAGCAGGGCGGCCATGCCGACGATGGCGAATGCGCCGGTGTTGACGGATCCGACGTCGAGCACGGTCTGGAGGAACACGGCGAAGGCAGCCCCCAGCGATCCACCGACGACGAGGCTCGCCATGAACTCGCCAGCGGACCCTCCGCCCTCGCGGGTCAGCACCGACGTGACGATCTTGACGATGGCGATGGCGGCGAGCGAGTACCAGACGAAGCTGCCCGCACCCTGGAGGTTCAGGAGCTCGTTGAGGAAGGTGCGGCCCGTGCCGAGCGATTCGGGCCAGGCCACGCCGAGGAGCCCGACGGCCGCGCCGTAGAGGATCGGTCGCATCCACTGCGGGTACCGCTCGCGAAGCTTCATGCGGGCGACGAAGCCCTCGACCTTCAGGTCGATGAAGCCAACGCCGACGGCGAGGATGGCGAGCACCGTGTAGAGGAGGAGGATGAGCGGATCTCCGACACTGTGGCCGGGTGCCGTCAGGATCAGCTCCTGCCCGATCAGGAGCTCAGCGGTCACCGCCGCCACGACCGACGTGATGACGACGGCGCTGAGGTGCCGGATGGCGAAGGACCCGAGGATGACCTCCATGGCGAACAACATGCCTGCAATCGGTGCGTTGAAGGACGCGCCGATGCCCGCACCCGCGCCCGCGGCGACGAGGCTGCGGATGCGGTCGTGATCGAAGTGGGCCATTCGCGCGAGCTTGGAGCCGAGGATCCCCCCGATGTACGTGATCGGGCCCTCACGACCGCCCGACCCTCCGGTGCCCAGTGTGGCGGCCGTGGCGAAGATCTTCGGGAACATCGCCTTGAAGGGCAGATAGCCGCCGTGGAGGCTGAGGCCCACCATCGTCTCGGACACGCCTCCTCCCGAGATCCCGGGCCCCCAGCGCCGATTGATCAGCCACGACACCGTCATGCCCAGGGGGACGAGCACGACGAAGGCCCAGCTGCCCCATCCCGTCCAATCCCCGAAACGGTCGGATCCTTCGGCCACGAACTCGATCAGTACCGCCAGGACGGCGGTGGCGACGCCCACGATCCCACCGAGGGCGACCGACGCGACGAGGAACGACGCTGATCCCCTCCGGCCGATCGTCGTGCGGACACGCTCGTTGAGCTGCGGCATCGGGCCAACGCTACCCCCCGTGCGGAACCAGTCACAAGGACGGTCGAGGGTCGGTCGATCGGGAACGAAACCGCCCGGCGGTGCGTTGTTCGTCCCATGTTTCGCTTCAGGACACCACGCGCGACCGGCCCCGACACCGCACTCCCGGGACGATCCGAGCCCATCGAGATCTCCGGCACCCACGCCGTCGACGGATCGAGGATGATCCCGCCGTTCCCCGAGGGGTCAGAGGCGATCTCGTTTGCGATGGGCTGCTTCTGGGGGGCTGAACGCATCTTCTGGCAGATCCCCGGCGTCCTCACGACAGCCGTCGGGTATCAGGGCGGGTACACGCCGAACCCCACCTACCAGGAGGTCTGCACCGGTGGCACGGGGCACGCCGAGGCCGTCCTGGTGGTCTACGACCCGGCGCGGGTCGATGTCGATGTCCTCCTCAAGCACTTCTGGGAGCAGCACGACCCCACGACCGCCAATCGGCAGGGCAACGACGTCGGGACCCAGTACCGATCCGCCATCTACTGGACGACCGAGGCCCAGCGCGAGGCGGCGGAGGCGTCGCGCCGCGCCTATCAGGGCGGCCTCACCGACGCGGGCTACGGAACCATCACGACCGAGATCCGACCGGCGTCCGACGCGGGCCCGTTCTACTACGCAGAGGAGTACCACCAGCAGTACCTCGCCAAGAACCCAAACGGCTACTGCAACCACGGCTTCTGCCAGGTGTCATACGCGCCCGGCGTGGGCGACGAAACATCGGTATGAACACGCACCACCGAACGAACCCGGGCTCCCGGGGCGACAGCGGCGCCATCATCGACGTCGTCGAGCTCGGATTCCAATGGCAGGGGCTCGACCCCTTCATCTTCACCATGCACCACGTCGACCACTACCCCCGGGGCAACGACGTCCAGGGGCCGGCCGGCGGTGTGGTGGGACGGCGGATCGGCTCGGACTTCTCCGGCACCGATGGATGGAGCATGTACCACGGTGCGACGGTGCCGGGATTCCCGCAGCACCCCCACCGTGGCTTCGAGACCGTCACCGTGGTGCGGACGGGTTACGTGGATCACTCGGATTCCCTCGGCGCCACGGCACGCTACGGGGGCGGTGATGTCCAGTGGCTCACGACCGGATCCGGCATCCAGCACGCCGAGATGTTCCCCCTCATCAGGGATGACCGCGACAATCCCCTCGAGCTGTTCCAGATCTGGCTGAATCTCCCACCGCAATCGAAGATGGTGCCCGCCTACTTCAGGATGCTGTGGTCGGAGGAGATCCCGACCGTGTCCCCGGCACCGGGTGTGTCGGTGGACGTCATCGCAGGCGGACTCGACGGCCACGTCGCGCCTCCGGCACCGCCGGACTCATGGGCATCCCACGACACGGGCGACATGGCGATCTGGCTCATCCGCATGGAAGCCGGGTCCTCGTGGGATCTTCCCGCGGGCCTCGTGGGGCTCAACCGCATGCTGCACTTCTTCGACGGCACCGACGTCCGCATCGATGGGGAGGAGGTGCGCCGCGGATCGGGCATCCAGCTCGTCTCGGACGTCGTCGCACGCATCGAGAACACCGGGGGACCTGCCGAGTTCCTCCTGCTCCAGGGGCGACCGATCGGCGCCCCCGTCTTCCAGCTCGGGCCGTTCGTGATGAACACGCCCGAGCAACTCCAGCAGGCGTTCGACGACTACCGGAGGACGGGTTTCGGTGGATGGCCGTGGCCGGCGCCCGATCCCGTCCATCCCCGCACCGAGGGACGATTCGCCTTGCATGCCGACGGCACGGTCGAGCACAGGGACATGCAGCCCGCCGTCTGACCCTCCGACGCCGTTTGGCGGACGACGCGTTCGCGCGTAGGCTCCCCACACGATCGGATCGAGACGGAGGACGCCATGATCGGCTTCATGTGGACGGTGATCGGAGCACTCCTCGTGGGGTCCATCGTCGGTGGGCTGGCCCGACTCATCCTCCCCGGCAGGCAGGACATGTCGGCGTTCTCCACCGTCGCCGTCGGTGTCGTCGCTGCGCTGATCGGAGGCGGCATCGCCCAGGCGCTCGGTGTCGGTGACACCGACGGCATCGACTGGATCAAGCTGGCCATCCAGGTCGGTCTCGCCATGGTCGGCGTCGGCTTCTGGTCCGGGTGGTTCTTCACCAAACGGCGGGGCTCGTAGCCGACGAGGTGCCGCGACAGGGTCGTCGATCCAGTCGCAGCCCGCAGCGGCCACCTAGGGTGTGCGCCGATGGCCGTACGATCCGTTCGCTTGTTCTCGGGGGCTGAGCGAGGCCTCGACAAGTTCGGGCTCCTGCTCGTCCTCGTCATCGCCTCGGTGACCCTCAACTCGCTACTCGACGTCGACGATCCCACCTCCAGCCTGCGCAGCGAGATCGGATGGATCGCGGTGACGGTGATCACCGGTGTGACGCTGATGGCGGCGATGCGCGCATCCGGCGTGGCTCGCGGGCCGCGACTCATTGCGAACACCATCGTCGCGGTTGCGATCGGCGTCACCGTGGTGACCGTGATCGTGTCCGGACCCGGACCGGAGGTAGCGGCTGTCTCGGGTCGGCCCTCGTTCACGTGGTTGCTCCTCGCGGTCTTCAGCCCCCTCGTCGTCGTGCGACGCCTGGTCGAGCATCGCACCGTCACCAAGGAGACGCTCTACGGCGCCATCGCGGCATTCCTCCTCATCGCCCTGGCGTTCGACTATGCGTTTCTCGTCGTCCAGACGGTCACCGGCGACCCCTTCTTCACGTCGGGCGACGAGCCCACGACCAGCTACATGTACTTCTCCCTCGTGACGATCGCGACCCTCGGGTACGGCGACCTCGTCCCCGCCGAACCATTCGGGCGGTACCTCGCCACGGCCGAGGCCGTCATCGGCACGGTGTTCCTGGTGACCTTCGTCGCCCGCCTCGTCGCCCTGTTCGGGATGGAGAAGCGACCGGTCGCCGAGACGGCCCCCGAGCCTCCCCCTCCCCGACGCACGTAGAGTGGTGCCGAGTCGATCGGGAGGTCCCGTGCCCACACCACACATCGCCGCCGCCGAAGGCGACGTCGCCGAAGCCGTCCTCCTTCCCGGTGACCCACTTCGTGCGAAGTACATCGCCGAGACCTTCATCGATGATGCCAGGGAGGTCACGGCGGTCCGCAACATGCTCGGCTTCACGGGGTCCTATCGCGGCATGCCGGTGTCGGTCATGGGGACCGGTATGGGCATTCCCTCCGCCTCGATCTACATCACCGAGCTGATCCGCTCCTATGGCGCCACGCGCCTCGTCCGGGTCGGCTCATGTGGGGGCATCTCCGAGGCGGTCGGGCTTCGCGACATCGTCCTCGCCGTCGGCGCCTGCACGGACTCGTCGGTGAACCGAGCCAGGTACGGGGGATGGGACTTCGCTGCGACGGCGGACTTCGCCCTCCTCGCTGCGGCATCCGAGGCGGCCCGGGTGGCGGGCTATTCGGTCCACGCGGGGAACGTCCACTCCTCCGACAGCTTCTACAACCCGGTCGAGGGCGCTCTTGCGACATGGCAGCGCATGAACGTGCTCGCCGTGGAGATGGAGGCGGCGGGTCTCTACGCGATCGCCCTCGAGGAGGGTGTCCGTGCGCTCGCAGTGCTCACGGTGTCGGACCACCTGGTCACGCAGGAGGAGACGACATCGGACGAGCGCGAGCGTACGTTCGGCGACATGATCACGGTCGCCCTCGACGCCCTCGTGATCGATGCGGGGCACCCCTCATGACGTCGACCGCCTGATCCGCCGATTCGCTACTGATCGGACCGCCGTGTGAGGTGGATGGCTGCCCCGATGAGCAGGCCTCCCGCCACGAGCAGCGCGACCGGGGCACCGACACCCTCGCCGAGCACCTCGGTGATCAGCCATGGGAGGTAGAGCAGGAGGCCGAGGACTCCTCCGATGATCAGGACCACGCGGTTCGAGGCGACACCCCGCGCCACCACGCCGACGGCCGAGGCGATCCACACGCCCATCGCCACCCGTCCCCCTGCGGTGTCGGGACCGAGTTCGGCAACGACGATGAGCGACCCGATCGCCATCGCCCCCACACCACCGACCTCGGCGAGGGCTCGTGGACCGACCACTCGCCTCGCAGCCGCGGCCAGCCATGCCACCCCGACCACCACGGCGAGGACCCCGCTGAGCCACGCGGCCGCCCCGTCGGTGACGGCGTCCCCGAGCGCCAACGCGGTGCCGAACGACGACACCAGCAACGCGGTGAGCTGGGCCCATGACCGGATCCTGACATAGGAGGCCAGGCTCAGCCCGAGCGCCACGAGGAAGCCGATCAGGACGGCGACATCGCTCGAGACGAGCGCATCGGCGGCGACGCCCGCGGCGAGGCCGCAGGGAGCCGTGCCGAGCATCATCGCCGCGTTCCCGAGCCGCCTCGACGTTGGCACCGGCGACCTCGACAGGTAGGCGCCCGCTCCCAGCAGGATCGACCCCGCGACGGCACTCACGAGGACGCGGGCACCTCGCTGCATGTCGGGCCACATCTCGGCGACGAGGATGAACCCAGCGCACAGCACGAGCACCGCGCCGAGGTAGCCCAGCAGGTCACGGCCGAATCCCCTCGCAGGGGGAAGGTCGGATTCGAACGCCATGATCTCGGACGCCTGGGCGGCCGAGATGAGCCCATGGTCGACCCACGACCCGAGCACCTCGGCATCCACCCGTGCCCGTGCTCCGCCCGCCGACGTCACTGCGGCCATCGATACTCCCCTTCCGGCGCCGGTCGACGACATCATGCCCCATGGGCCCGTGCATGAGAAGACCCCCGGACCTCGAGGCCCGGGGGTCCCATCGTCGTTGATCGCTGCGATCAGATGAACATCGTCTGGGCGCCGTCGATGATCTCGATGAAGTCGGCGACGTTCAGGACGCCGTTGAGCTCATCGATCATGTCGTCCTCGGTGAGGCTGAACATGTCCACCGACAACTTGCATGCCCACAGGTGGCAGCCCATGTCGGAGAGGTGGCTGAGGAACGTCGGCACATCGGGGATGTCCAGCGCTTCCATCTGCTTCTTCATCTGGCTCGTGGCCAACGATGCGACACCGGGGAACGCCGTGAAGATCATCGGCATGTGCGCCTGGTGGGTCGCCACCGTGTTCCCGACAGGGGTGAACTTGAGATCGCCCGTCGTCTTCTTGTTGATCATGTCCATGCCCCAGAAGGTGAAGAAGATATGGGTCTCCACACCCTGCTCGAGGGCGCCCGACGCCATGATGAGCGCCGGGTAGGCCATGTCGAGCGTGCCCTTGGAGCACACGAACGCGATCTTGCGGTCCTCGGCGTCATCCCCGAAGTCGGGGACGATCGCAGTGGCTGTCTCGATCTCCGTGGTCATCGTCGTCCTCCTAGATGCAGCCGGCGGGCTTCGGGAGGCCGGCGACGTAGGCCATCTTGCGCGCCGGCTTCTTGGGGAAGAGCTGGAACAGCTCCTTGGTCGGGACCTCGCCTGCGGTGCTGACCCTGCGAAGCGTGGCGGTCTCGCCCTTCTCCGCGAAGTCGGAGCGAAGGAACCGGATCACCTTCCAGTGCTCGTCCGTGAGCTCTTCGATCCCGATGTTCGCTGCGAGCGTCGCAGCGAGATCCTCGTCCCACTCGTCGTACTCGGTCATGAAGCCCTCGTCGTCGACGTGGACCTCCCGGTCGGCGATCGTCGTCACTGCCATCAGGCACCTCCCTTGGTGTCGTGTTCGTGTGTGTCGTCGTGTGGCCCCATCCTCGCATCCTTCGGGGCACCCGATGTCGTCGATACGGCGCTGAGCGTGTCGAGCGCCCTTCCCATGCCGCGGCGGATCTCGGGGTCCCGCAGTTTGCCGGCGAGGGCGAACAGGCTGGGGGGCTCCTCCGGAACGTCGGCCGCAGCGGCTGCCTGACGTTGCACCACGTCGAGGAGGCGTTGTGCGACGACGAGCATCTCGGGCTGCGTCAGGTCCTTGATGATGTCGAGCATCTGGACGATGTTCTCGGCGAGGGCTTCGACGTCCTCACGCGTGTAGTTCGTGACGACCTGGTCGACGACGCCGAGTGCAGCCTCCGCGAACTCGAAGTAGCCCTTCTCCTCGAGCTTCCCCGCCCTGTCGATCGCCATGGCCACGCCCTGCTGGACGATCGGCGACATGTCGGTGACGAGGGCGTTGAGCGACTCGAGCTGGATCAGGACCGATTCGAGCAGGGCCGCGTTGGCCGCGACCCGTGCCCCGAGCCGGAGGAGATCCGACGGGTCGATCTCGATCTCGTCGAGCGTGTAGGCAGACCGCTCGACGGCCGTCATGGCGATCGGTGTGAGATCGGCCTGGAGCTCTTCCAGTGCGATTCTGCGCTGGCGCTGGGCGTGAGCCTCCTCGGAGAGGAAGTCCACCTGTGCGGTGAGCGCGTCGATCTTTCGCTCCAGCTCGGAGGCACGGTCGATGGTCGCGGATTCCGTCACGAGTCGCTCCTGTCCTTCCCCGCCATCGTCATGTGGGCGGGCACGGGGATGTCCTTCCCCGGGAGGAGCAGGTGCCAGTACATCCACTTGAACATCATCTTGCCCCAGTGGTTGACCTCGGTCTCCTTGAGGAGCGAGAAGGGGCCGATGCCCGGAAGCGGGTACTTCCCCGGGAGCGGCTCGGTGTCGTAGTTGAAGTCGATGAGCATGGCCTTGTCGTGGCCCGTCTCGATGTAGCAGTTCGCGTGGCCGTCGAAGGCGTGGGTCATCGGCCGTCCGTGGACGTAGTCGACGAAGTTCGGCACGAACGTCTCCATGGCGAAGTGCGCCACCGAGCCCGCCTTCGACGTCGGGAGCGCAGCCGCATCGCCGACGGCGAAGATGTTCGGGTAGTCGGGGGACTGGAACGTGAAGTGGTCCACCTTGACGTGGTTGAGCTCATCGCCGATCCCCGCCTTCGCGACGAATTCGGCGCCCATGTTGATGGGGACCGTGACGAGGAGGTCGTATGCCACCTCGCGCTCGTCGAACGAGACCACCTTCTTCCCCTCGGCGTCCACCTGCTCGAGGTAGAAGTCCGGTTCGAGCTCGATGCCGCGCCGTTCGAACATGTCACCCAGGTGCTTGGCGGCGACGGGCTTCGTGAACGCGGAGCTCATGGGCGTCACGTACACGATCTCGACGTCGTCGCGGATGCCACGGTCGGTGAAGTACGCGTCGGCGAGGAACGCGAACTCGAGGGGGGCGACGGGGCACTTGATGGGCATCTCGATCAGGTTGATCGCAAGCCGCCCACCCTCGAAGCCGGCCAGGGCGTCCCTGAGTGCCACCGCACCCTCGAGGGTGTAGAAGTCGTGCACGGATGTGCCGTACTCGTCCGAGTCGAGGCCCGGGGTCTCACTCGGCATGGGATGGGTGCCGGTGGCGATCACCAGGTAGTCGTAGTGGAGATCCGTGCCATCGGCGAGCCGGACGGTGTTCTCGTCGGGGAGCAGCTCGGAGATGGTCTCCTCGACGTACGTCACCCCCTTGGGGATGAACTCCTTCGTCGTCTTGACCACGTCGGAGGGCTCGTAGGTGCCGAACGGGATGAAGAGGAAGCCCGGCTGGTAGTAGTGGTGGGGATCGTTGTCGACGATGGTGATGGCGAACGTGCTGTCGAGCTTCTCCCTGAGCTTGTTCGCCGCCATCGTTCCGGCGGTGCCGGCGCCGAGGATCAGTATCTGCGGCACGGTGGGTCCTTTCGTCCTTCGCGTATGGCATCGACGAGGAGGATCGTCGCCGATCCGGTCCTGCCGCTCCATGTGGTGCCTACGGGGGGAAGTATACCCCTAGAGGTATATATTGCAAAGTCCCTGACTACGGAATTCTGGGAATCTTCGCGGGTAGGGTGGGGGTATGGACGATCCGATCTTCACGACGCGACGCCTCTCGACCCGGCCCTGGTCCCCGGCCGACGTGGAGTGGTACCTCGACGTCCTCGATGACGAGATCATCAGGTGGACACGGGAGCCATCCGACCTCACCGAGGAGATGTGGCAGGCGGCGAGGGAGGCATCCTCCCGGGGTGAGACCGTGCGCACCGTTGCGGTGATGGACGGCAACGGGCTGCCGGTCGGGAACCTCGGCTTGCGCAGGCACGCCGACTCGTACGAGTTCTTCTACTGGATCAGCCCGGGCGCCCGTGGCTCCGGGCGGGCCACGGAGCTCCTCGGTGGCGCCGTCGAGTGGGCGAGACGCTCGCTGGCCCCGACCGTGGTCGAGCTCCAGATCCATCCCGACAACCTCGCCTCGATTCGGGTGGCAGAGCACGTCGGTTTCCGATTCGACGGGTACCGCGAGGCGAGCGATGCGTGCGCCGATGAGCAGGGGAGGGTCGCGATCTACACGTTGGCCGTGTGAGCTACGCGGGGGGCCCGCTACCTTCCCGGCGACCGGGAGGCCACATGACCACGCGATTCACGATCACGTACGACTACCTGTGCCCGTTCGCACGCATCGCGAACGAGACCCTCGTGGAGGCGCTGCACGAAGGGGCGGACTACATCCCGACCTTCGCTCCCTTCTCCTTGCACCAGAATTCCATCGACGACGCGGAGCCCGCCGTGTGGGACCGCGACCCCGCCCATGCCCTCGGCAGCGGGGTGCGAGCCCTGCTGTGGTCCCTGGTGGTCCGCGACCACATGCCGGATGCGTTCATCGCCTTCCACATGGGGCTCTTCTCCGCACGCCACGACGACGGCGCGGACCTCAACGATCCCGAGGTCCTCGCCGCCACGGCCACCGATGCCGGCCTCGATCCGGAGGCCATCGCCGCGCACGTGGCGATGGGCACCCCGTCCGCAACCCTCGCCCGAGAGCACACCGGGCTCGTGGAGGACTTCGGCGTGTTCGGCGTGCCGACCTTCATCAGCGGTGGTGAGGCCGTGTTCGTTCGCTTCATGGAACGCCATCGCAGGGAGGACCTCGATCGGGTCGTCGACATGCTCGGCTGGTCGAACCTGAACGAGTTCAAGCGCACTCGCATCCCACGCTGAACGCTCGCGCCGTCGCCGGAGGCACTCCTGCGTCCCCGCTGCATGGACGGTGTCGCGTGGTGGTGTCGGCCGTCACGCGGTTCGAGATCAGTCGCCGCGTGCGACCGAAGGGGCTACCGGTCCGACGCGACGTAGTGGATCGGGGGGAACTCCCCTTCGCTGACCGTGACGTAGGAGCGGCCACTTTCGAAGGCGATCGACTCCCCCTGGACCTCATCCGGGGAGGGGGCCTCACACGGCTGCGCGGCAAGGACCCCCGCGATGTCCTGGCCCGCGCCTCGCTCCCACATCCAGACGGTCTCGTAGCCGCGCATCGCGATCGTCGATCCGTCCGCTGTGATGTCCGCCCCTGTGACCTCGGCGTCGAGGAACAACGTGGCGACCAGATCCATCGGTTGCGGTTCCGTACCGGGGGTGAGGGGGCCTCGGAACACGAAGGTCGCGTCGCGAGACTTCGTGACGAGGTACACGGCAGGATCGATCGGGTCGATGAACAGACCCTCCGCGTCATGGGGGCCATCCGGCATCTGGAGCACGATCGCAGCCGCCTCGCCGAAGGTCCCCCCGATCGTCGCAGGGTCCTGATCAGGCACCCTCCACAGGTTGACGACACCATCGCGGATCCCGAAGTTGTCACCGGTGTCCCCGACGTACAGGAAGGCCCCCGTGCCGTCCGGCCCCGGTCCGGCCGCGATGTCCTCCCAGTCGAGGGCGAAGGCATCGGGGATCACGTGGGCTCCGAGGTCGGCGCCGTTCACATCGAAGGCGAACAGGGCAGGGCCACCCCGCGAGTCGTTGTGCGACCAGAGGACGCCCGACGTCGTTCGGCTCGCGGCGAGGCCGGAGGCCTCGACGAGCTCGCCCGACACGATCTGTCCGGTGGTGGTGACGGACCCATACACGTCGCACGCCTCGACGCCGGGCGGTAGCTCCTGCATCGGTGAGGTCGTGCTCGTCGTGGGGACGGTCGACGAGGGGGCCGTCGGGGACGTCGCGGTCGTCGAGGTGTCCGGGTCGCCCACGTCAGGGTGCCGAGGTCGTGGTGGGCGAGGGCACCGCCGCGTCCTCACCCGGGCCGCCATCGCCGTTGCGCAGGACGAGGGCCACCACCACGACGATCGTGACGATCGCGACGAGCAGGGCCGTGGATCTGTGCATCCCGGAACGGTACCGGTGTGGCCCGCTACGTCCCGAGCTCGCGGAACGCGACGGCCTGGGCGACGATCGAGGACTCGAGGTCTGCGATCTCGACGCTCTCGTTCGGCCCGTGGTATCGGCTCGTGGGGTCGGACACGCCGACCAAGAGGACTTCGGCGTCGGGATACCTCTCGGCGAACGCCGCGACGAACGGAATCGACCCACCCATCCCCATCTCGACGGCGTCGCGACCGTACCCCACGCGCATCCCGGAGCGATATGCATCGTACGTCCGGCCGGCCGTGTCGAGTTCGAAGGCCTCCCCGACACCTCCGTCCTCGATGGAGACCTGCACCCCCCAGGGGGCCGCGCCCTCGATGTGGGCGACGAGGGCCTCCATCGCCCGGTTGGCGTCCTGGCCCGGCGCCAATCGCATGCTCACCTTGGCCCGAGCCTCGGGCACGATCTGGTTGATGGCCTCAGCGATGGGAACGGCCTCGATGGCGAGGACCGAGATCGAGGGCTGGCGCCAGAGCCTCGAGGACAGTGACCCCTTCCCGATCAGGGCCACGCCTTCGATCGGGAGTGCCTGGCTCGCGAGGTCCTCCTCGGTGACCTCGGGTCCGTCGACCTCGGCGCTGAGGAGCCCGGGAACGGCGACGCTGCCGTCGTCTGCGTGCAGCTGGGAGAGGATGCGAGCAAGGGCGGTGATGGCATCGGGATACGCTCCCCCGAAGCTCCCACTGTGCACGGCGTATCGCAGCGTGCGGACGGTCACGATGCAGTCGACGAGCCCGCGCAGGGAGGTCGTGAGGCCGGGCACTCCGGGCGACCAGTTGCCGGCATCGCCGATGACGATCGCGTCGGCAGACAGCAGGTCGGCGTAGGTGTCGAGGAAGTCGACCAGATGTCGAGAGCCGACCTCCTCCTCACCCTCCACGAACACTTTCACCGTGACCGGCAGATCCGCTCCGAATGCGCGGATCGAGGCAAGATGCATCGCGATGCCGCACTTGTCGTCTGCGGATCCGCGCCCGAAGAGGCGTCCACCGACGATGGAGGGCTCGAATGGGTCGACGTCCCATTCCGATGGGGGACCGGGCGGTTGGACATCGTGGTGGGCGTAGAGCAGGAGAACGGGCGCACCCTCGGGACCGCGCCGCTCGCCGTAGACCGCGGGGTGGGCACCATCGAGCTCGAGCAGGCGCACGCCCTGGAGCCCAGAGCCCGTCATGAGCTCCGCGACGAGCTCTGCGGAGGCACGCACCGCCATCGGGTCGTAGCCGGGCGCACTCACCGATGGGACGCGGATCATCCGCTCCAGCTCCTCCATCGTGCGAGGCAGATCGGCGTGGACGGCGGTGCGGATGTCGTCGTGCATGCGGCGCAGGCTAGGCGTGACAGCCCGCGAGCGCGCCGTCGGCGCGGGCACGGATCACCCGTGGGCGCCGATGAACGCGAGCACCCGCCGCCACGCGTCTGCGGACTCCTCCCCGAATTCGTCCTGCTTCCGGTCGAAGAACGAATGTGGTGCGTGCTCGTAGATGACGACCTCGCCGTCCTTGCCCTCCGCCTTCATCAGCGCCGCGAACCTGTCGTCCACGTCGACGGGTATCCCGAGGTCGTCGCCCGCTTGGAGGGCGAGGATGGGGCAGGAGAACTTCGGTACCCTCGCCATCACCGACGGGGCGCCCGTGGGGACGTCAGGGCGGCTCGGGTTCCCGTAGAAGCCGATGGCCCCTGCGATGCCCAGATCCGATGCCGCCATGTGCCATGCATTCGAGCCTCCGAAGCAGAAGCCCACGACGAACACCTTGCGATCGGGATCACTGCTCCGCATATGGTCGACCGCGGCGGTGACGTCCATGGTGACGCCGTCGATCGTCGTCGCCCTGACCTCCGGCATGTAGTCCCAATCCGCCGCCCGCGTGCCGGTACCCGCGGTGCGGCCGAAGTAGTCGATGGCGATCGCGTCGACACCATGCTCGGCGAACCGCAACGCCAGCTCCTCGTAGAAGCGATACAGGCCCCGTACGTCGGGCAGGATCACCACCGCGGCCTCGCTCCCCGTCGTCGCTTCGAAAGAGGAGAGTCGATTGCCATCCGTGGCCGTGAGCACGAGTGCCTCGTGCGTGACGGATCCACCCGCGATGGCGCGGACGGGTGGCGAGGAGTCGACGTCGAAGCACATGGTGGGTCCCTCCTGAAGGTCGATCCCGTGCGTGCCGCACAACCTACCGGGATGCGGTACTCCCGGGCAACGCCGTCCCACCGGCGTCCGACACGCCGCACTACCCTTTGCACCATGGATCGCGTACGGCAGGACTCACGTCGCTATGACCGTGGGGAGACCGCGGACATCATCGACCTCGCAGCGTCCCTCGCCGACGATGGGAACGCTGATGCGTTCGACCTCGACCGTGCGGACCTCCACCGCATCGCGGCGGAGCTCGACATCCCACCATCGGCGATCGACCGGGCCATCGACGAGCTCGCGTGGAGGCGCCGCACCGAAGCCAGGCAGACGCGCAAGGCGGTGCGGCGACGGATGCGGTTCCTTCGCCACGTCATGGCGTTCGTGATCGTGATCACGATGCTCGCCGCGGTCGACGCCGCCGGTGGGGGAGGATGGTGGTTCTTCTATGTGGCCGCAGCCTGGGGAATCGCCGTGATCCTCCACGGGATGCGGTTCGTCACGAGGAGGAACGGTCCCCTCGAGCGGCGCCTCCACCGCGCATGACCCGACATGGCCCGACGGTCCAAGGCTCAGCCGAACCGGATCGCTGACGTCGGCCGCTCGGGCCGCATGCCCACGGCCATGGCGAACGAGAGGTTGGGATCGCGCTCGGGCGCCGGCGACGGTGCGCCCACCGCGACCCTGGTGCGTGACGTCGTTGGCCGCAAACCGACCTCATGGGCGTCCACAGCCTCGAACTCGGCGATGATGTGGCTGCGACCCAGGGCCTGCGCGTAGCCGATCGAACCACCCATCCGGGCCGCCGCATCGCGTGCCTCCCTGAGAGCGATGAAACGGGCGTCGAGCGCGTCCGACCTCTCGACGTTCCCGGTGAGGGCTGCGACGGCTGCGGGAGGCAGGAGGTCGTTCCTGCACGACAACGTCGCCACGGCGAGGCCGGATCTCTGCTCGGTCGTGACGTCGACCTCCTCGGAATCGGACGACACTGCCGTGGCGACGATGGTCCGAAGGATCTGCCTGACCGTTGCTGAGTCACCCCATGCGCGGGCAGGCGCGAGGTCGGCTCGGAACACCGTGGACCCACGGGTCATCGCCACGATGGATGCGAGTTCCTCGTCGAGCAGCACGACCCCCTTCATCGACGAAGGGCTGTCCCCGCTCGCCTCATCGGCCGCGAGGTCGGCGAGCACTGCCTCGACCTCGCGCGCCCCGCTCCGCATCTCCCGCAGCATCGCGCTCCTCTCTTGCGCAGTGATGCCGCTGTCGTTGAGCATGCGGTCGGTCAATCCGACGATCGATGTGAGCGGGTCCCGCAACGTGTGGGCCATCCGTACGCGCAGGCCGGTGTCCGCGGTGCGGGAAGCGGCGAGCTCGGACTCGACCTCGTCCAGCTCCTCGACGAGCCGGTTGGAGCGCACGAGGAGCACCATCGTGTACGTGCCGACGCCGACGAATGCCACGGCGCTGGCGATCCACAGGGCGCGGGCGCTCGGCGACGCCGCGGTGACGATCCCACCGAGGACGAACAGCAGTCCTGCGGCGAGCGCAAAGATCACGAACGATGGTGGTGTGGTGCGGCGGCTCTGCATGTGCGTCCTTCCCACCTCCATCGGCATGTCCCTGCAGCGCCCGCAGGGGGTTTTCGAGCGTCATGGACGCACTAGTCAGTGCGCCGAAACCCCGGGCCTCTCGGAGGACGTGACAGGTGCGCGGTACGCTGGTCGCATGGACGAACCGCTGCTCGTTCCCATCGAAGTGCCGCTCGTCGGCGACGAACGCAGGAAGAACTGGGCGAAGGTCGTCACGAACGTGGACGAGTCGCTCGCGTCAGGGTGGGCATTCGAGGGGGATTTCATCGCCACGGGTGGCATCCAGGACGTGCCGGTGGGCTCGATCGTCCTGACCTACGGCGAGCGGGGCTCCCGAGCGAATCCGCAGGTCGAGGCCCGGCTGCTCCGCGTGAACGGGGATGGCACCGTCACCCTCCTCACGAGCGCCAAGGGGAGGGCATGGGCGCGCACCTTGCGGGACCACGTGGTCGACGCCCTGTCCGAGCAGGCCGATCTCCCCGTCGGACCTCGCGACTGGGACGTGGGCCTCGTCCAGTACTCGAGCGACGCACTGCGCAGGGAACTCGAGCGACGCGGTGAATGACCCCACATCGTGACCCGGCAGGGTCCTCCTGCCATCGCTCGCGGGGGCAGGGGGTCAGCGCGGGGGTTGCCCGTCGACCTGGTCCGTCTCGATGATGGCGAACACGGCACCGAAGGGATCCGACACGACACTCATCACCCCGATGCCGGTCTCGGAGGGCTCGCGCTCGATCGACCCGCCGAGTTCGACGGCCCGGGCCGCCGTGGCAGCGCAATCGGCGACCCTGAACCAGTTCAGCCAGTGGGCAGGAACGTCATCCGGCATCGATCCGGTGATGTCCCACACGCCTCCGTTGGCCCTGCCGGAATTCGTGAACGTCCAGTACGTCGCGCCGCCTCCCATGTCGGTCGGCGCCGCCTCCCACCCGAGCAGTTCCCGGTAGAAGGACTTGGCCGCCTCGACATCCCGGCAGCCGAGATCGTTCCACGTGATCGTGCCGGGGAGGTTGAAGACGTCGGCACCCCCGTGCGTACCCGGTTCCCAGAAGCCGATGGCGGCGCCCACGGGGTCGAGGATGAAGCACATCCTCCCGGCATCCATGATCTGAGTGGGCTCCATGAGCGGCTTCGCACCCAGCTCGACGGCCCTGGCGAACACATCGTCGACGCTGTCGACGATCACGTAGGCGGTCCATACGGGGGGCTGACCCGTCGCGGCCTGCTCGGGGCTGAGTCCGCCCATGCCGGCGACCACCTGCCCGTCGAGGGTGAACATCGTGTAGGGCATCGCATCGCCGCCGCCTTCGGATGCATCCCATCCGAAGAGTCCCGAGTAGAAGGCCCTGCCGGCCTCCACGTCGGGCACGGCCACATCGCTCCACCCATGGATCCCGTGTGCAAGTCCCATCCGTATGCCTCCCTGTCCGACCGGATCGTCGTCCCACTGCGGGCTCCCGACGTGCAGTCGGTACGTGACACCATCGTACGCGGTCCGGGCGCGTTGGGTGGGCCCGGACCACGGTCGTCGCGAGCCCTCGCAGGCCGCATCCCGTGAGGTCGACGGTCGAGGGTGCGCGTGCGACTCCATGAAGTGCGGTACGCTTCCCCGCATGTCCGCTGCATCCCGGCTCGGCGTGGTGTTCGTCGCGTGCCTCGGCGCCGTCGTCGGCTTCGTCGTGCCCGCGATGGCGGTGAACGACGACAGCGCCTCCGACACGGGGCAGCAGTGCGTCGTGGCGCCGGGTCAGGTGACCGCCCTACGGGCCGCGGTGACGCCGGGAACGCCGGTCGCCGAGGACGTTGCCTTCAACCGCGAGGATCCCGACGCGGAGGGGGCGCCGCTCGAGCTGATCCGGTTCCCCGACGAGACCTCCCTGTGGCTGGCATCCGGCGCCTCTGCTGCGGGCGGGTCCGTCTCGGGAGGATCCAGACTCGGGATCCCGAGCGTGCACGTGTTCGCCTTCACCGGGCCCGAGCGGCAGGATCGGGCGGTGTCGGATTCGATCGCCCGGCTCTACTGCGGCCTGTTCGACCGCCAACCGACGTCCTTCGAGCTCGAGTACTGGGCCGGCAGGTACTGGAACGGCCTCCCACTCGTCACGATCGCCGAGGCGATGACCCACGCCAATGAGTTCGTCGCACGGTACGGGGTCGTCAGCGATGAGGGACTCGTCTCCCTGCTCTACCGAGATGTGCTCGGGCGGGCCCCCGGTATCGGAGGTGCCACATCCCTGCAGGCGAAGCTCGCATCCGGTGACGCGCACCGCGGCGAGGTCGTCGTGCAGTTCACCGAGTCCGCCGAGTACGTGGCGAGAACCGGGACCGTCGAGCCCCGCAAGCCCACCCTTCCGTATCCCGACGTCGGGTCCGGTCGCAGGATCATCATGTCGGAGAGCGGGCAGAGGGTGTGGCTCATCGAGGGCACGGGCGAGCTGTACAAGACCCACCAGGTGTCCGGGCGCCGAGGTATTCCGGGTGTGGGCAGATACAACGTCTACTCGAAGTCACGGTATGCATGGGCTCCCTACGAAGGCATCACGATGGAGTTCATGACCAGGTTCGCCCGAGGCGAATGGCCCTATGGCTTCCACTCGATTCCCGTCCGTCCCGGTGATGAGCCGATGCAGGTCCCCGCACAGCTCGGCACGTTCCGCTCCGGCGGGTGCGTGCGACAGCTCTGGGACGACGCCGAGGCGCTGTACGAGTGGTCCGAGATCGGCGACAGGGTCCTGCTCATCCCCTAGGGGGGCGGTGGTGTCCTCCCGACGTTGCGACGACGTCGCTCAGTGATCGTGGTGATCGGGTCCGGGGGTGACCACGATGGTGGCAACGGCCGTGATCACGAGGGCGATACCGACCATGACCCAGGCCACGACCTGGAAGTCGTCCCCCGCGTAGTCGACTGCGGCTTCTGCAGCGAGGATGAGCGTGTTCATGGCTGCGATGGTAGCCGCCTGCGGATCGTCGTCGACGTCCGGTATCGGCCTCGCCCGGTCCTCATCCCTTCGTCGTAGCATCACTGCGTGAGCAACGACGCAACGACTCCGCCACCGCTCGCGGGCGTCCTCGGAGGTGGCCTGGCCCTCACCTGGAGCTTCGTGAGGCGAAGGCCCTGGTCGTTCGCCATCGCCGTGACAGGGGCGATCATGTTCGTGTCGGCGATCGTTGCCTCGGCCGTCGTCGTCGGTCGCGTCACCGACACCCTGATCATCCCTGTCCTGCAGGACGGCGCCTCGACCGAGGGCAGGCTGTGGCAGGCCATGGCGCTGATCTTCGGCGTCGCCGTGTGGAAGTCCGTCGGCATCACGATCCGGCGATCTGCCGCCGGTTGGCTGCAGTTCGGCACACGGGCCGACGCGCGCAAGCGCCTCATCGATCATCAGATGAGGCTCGACCTCGCGTGGCACGATCGCCGCTCCACCGGGGACCTGCTGTCGGTGAGCGAGGTCGACACGAACCAGGGCACCTTCGTCCTGGCTCCATTTCCGTACGCCACCGGTTCCTTGCTGCTCCTGATCGGCACCATCGTGCTGGTCGCGGTGAGCGATCTCGTGCTGGGGGGTGTCATCCTCGTCGGGCTGCTGGTGATCCTCGCAATCGACATCCAGGGCGCGTTCCGCACGTTCGGCCCCTTCGTCGAGGTGCAGGAGGAGCGAGGCGTCGTCAGCGAGATCGCCCATGAGTCGATCGACGGTGCCCTCACGATCAAGGCACTCGGACGGGGTCCCGAGGAGACGGCCCGGTTCGCCGTGGCGGCGGAGCGTCTGAGGGACAGGATCATCAACGTGAACACCTTGTGGATGGCCTACAGAGCCATCGTCGAGTCGATGCCAGCGATCGTGACGATCGTCATCCTCATGGTGGGCGCGTACCGTGTGTCAGCAGGAGCCGTGTCCGCCGGTGACCTCGTCACGGTGGCGTACCTCCTGTCGCTGATGACCATGCCGATCTCGCTGCTCGGGTTCGTGATCTGGGAGATGGCCCACTCGATGGCGGCGTGGCGCAGGGTCCAGGAGGTCCTCGATGCCGACGACCTCGTGACCCACGGGTCCGCGAGGGCGGTGTCCGACTCCACCGGTGGGGCCATGGACTCCGACGAGGTCTCGTTCTCCTATTCGCCGCACGAGCGCGTGCTCGACCAGGTCGATCTCGGCATCCTCGGCGGCAAGACGGTCGCGATCGTGGGCCCGACGGCGAGT
This sequence comes from uncultured Acidimicrobiia bacterium, assembly GCA_963792405.1. GTDB lineage: Bacteria > Actinomycetota > Acidimicrobiia > Spongiisociales > UBA5794 > SZUA-442. Next base: position 167,981 of record CAWBVU010000005.1, on the reverse strand, counting down.
GGGAAGTCCACGCTTGCACGCCTGCTCGCGCGGCTGTGGGACCCGACCAGCGGATCGATCACCCTCGACGGGAGGGACCTGCGGGACTTCGCCCGCTCCGAGCTCGCGGGCGAGGTGGCGTTCGTCGCCCAGGAATCGTTCCTCTTCGACGACACCATCGAGGGCAACATCACCCTCGGAGCCGACCTCGGACGCGATGACGTCATCGCAGCAGCGGAGCTCGCAGGTGTCGGGCGGTTCATCGACGAGCTCGACTACGGGTACGACACGCGTATCGGTGAGCGCGGCACGTCCCTGTCGGGAGGCCAGCGCCAGCGGGTCGCCCTCGCCCGCGCCCTCGTCCGCAGGCCGAGGGTGCTCGTCCTCGATGATGCGACGAGTGCCGTCGACCCGTCCGTCGAGCTCGAGATCCTGAAGGGCCTCCGCAGGTCCGAGCTGCCCTCGACCGTCGTCATCGTCGCCTACCGTCGATCGTCCATCGCCCTCGCCGACGAGGTCGTCTTCATGGATGAGGGACGGGTCGTCGCGCAGGGCACCCACGACGAGTTGATGCGCACCACACCGGGCTACGTCAGGCTCCTGAGCGCGTATGACGAGGACATGGCGGAGCGCCGGAAGAAGGCGGCGTCGACGTGAGCGACGGTTCGAGCCCCATGCGGACGTCCACCGCCCTTCGGCGATCCTTCGGCGTGGCCCCGGCATTGCGCCTCGGCCTCGGTGCCACCCTGCTCCTGGCGATCGTGGGCACCGCACTCCAGATCGTCGTGCCTGTGGTACTCCAACAGGTCATCGACAACGAGATCCTCGGCTCCGACGACATCGATCCGGGTACGGTCGTGCGCAAGGGCCTCCTCGCGTTGGTTGCGGTTGCGGTCGCGATGGTGGCCCGGTGGCTGTCGCTGAAGCGGCTGGTCGTGTCGTCCGCATCAGGCCTCGCCCAGCTGCGCATCCGTACCTTCGACCATCTCCATCGGATGTCCCTCCTCGAGCTCCAGGCGGAGCGGCGTGGCGCCCTCGTCGCACGGGTGACGTCGGACGTCGAGACGATCCAGCAGTTCATGGAATGGGGCGGCATCGGGATGATCCTCGGTGTATCCCAGGTCTCGCTCACCATCGTCGCGATGGCGGTCTACCGCTGGCAGCTCATGCTCGTCGTCGTCGTGGGCGTCGCGATGTACACCGTCCTCATCGTCGTGTTCCAGAGGATCCTGGGCAGGGCACACGACCGTGTCCGGGAGCGGGTGAGCGATTCGCTCGCCGTGACCGGAGAGGCCATCTCGGGCCTGCCGACGGTGCGCGCCTACGGCATGGAGGCGGTCGTCAAGGAGCGGGTGGACGAGTCGCTCGATCGTCAGTTCTCTGCCGAGGTGCGAACGGCGATCCTCGCGTCGTCGCTGTTTTCCAGCGCCGAGCTGTTCGCGGGCACGCTGACGGCGCTGGTCGTCGGCGTCGGTGTCGTCTACGGCGGCGAGTGGGGGCTGAGCGCAGGTGCGCTCGTGGCCTTCCTGTTCCTGGTCAACCTCCTCATCGACCCGATCCAGCGCCTGGTCGAGTCGATCGACCAGGCGCAGTCCGCCGCCGCGGGGTTGCGGAAGATCCTCGGCATCCTCGACACACCGATCACCATCGACGATCCCGTGGATGGGCCTCCGCTGCCCGACGGCGACCTCGGAGTGGAGATGGACTCGGTCACGTTCGCCTATCCGGATGGGCCGAACATCCTTTCCGGGGTCTCGATCGACATCGAACCCGGGCAGCGGGTCGCCGTCGTCGGCGAGACCGGTTCGGGGAAGACCACCTTCGCCAAACTCGCCACGCGCCTGCTGGTGCCCTCGTCGGGACGTGTCGAGGTCGGGGGTGTCGACGTCGACACCGTCTCCTTTGCCTCGCTGAGAAGGAAGATCGCCTATGTCCCCCAGGAGGGCTTCCTGTTCGAGGGTTCGATCGCCGACAACGTCCGGTATGGACGACCGGGCGTGCCGGACGATCAGGTCAGGGCGGCCTTCGCCGACCTGGGCCTCCTCGAATGGCTCGACGACCTTCCGAACGGCGTCGCCACCGACGTGGGCGAGCGAGGCAGCAATCTCTCCGCGGGCGAACGCCAGCTGGTGGCCATCGCACGGGCCTGGATCGCCGATCCCGCGGTGCTCGTGCTCGACGAGGCGACGTCCGCCGTCGATCCCGCGCTCGATGTGCAGATCCGCAGGGCCATCGAACACCTCACGAGCGGCCGCACGTCGATCACGATCGCCCACCGTCTCTCGACGGCGGAGGCTGCGGACCGGGTCCTCGTGTTCGACGATGGGGAGATCGTCGAGGATGGAACCCATGACGAGCTGGTGGCTCGTGGCGGTGTCTACGCGTCGATGCACGCCGATTGGGAGGGGTCCGTCACGACGTCGTGACGCATCATGGGTTTCGCCCGTGGAGCCGTTCGGTCGGCGATCGCCACTCGACCACCGCATTGGGGAAATGAGAAGCCCCCACCACGAGGTGAGGGCTCCCAAGAGAGGTGGGTGACTGGCTTGGAATGGATCACCTTGTTATGGAACAAGTCGCCTCGCCGGCCTCCCACCATCTCCCCTATCGGCGGGGTCACGCGTCACCTTGAGGATTCGGATCGGGATCCTGAGCCGATCGGTAGGTGACTACCGTTGGAGTGATGCTGTCGATCGTGGACATCTCGAAGCGGTTCGGCGACGTGATCGCCCTCGAGGACGTGTCGTTCGACGTGACACCTGGCAGGATCAAGGGATTCCTGGGCCGCAACGGCGCAGGCAAGACCACCACCATGCGCTCGATCTTCGGGCTCGTCACCCCCGATGCGGGCACGGTCACCTACGACCATGCACCCATCAGCCAGGACGTCCGGCTTCGATTCGGCTACATGCCGGAGGAACGAGGACTGTATCCGCGCATGAAGGTCGCCGACCAGCTCGTGTACTTCGCCAGGCTCTCGGGGATGTCCGCCGACGATGCCGTGGCATCGACACGACGGTGGCTCGAGGAGTTCGGCCTCGCCGACCGTGCCCAGTCCAAGCTCGAGGACCTCTCCCACGGCAACCAGCAACGGATCCAGCTCGCCGCCGCCATCGTGCACGGACCGGAGGTGCTGATCCTCGACGAGCCGTTCTCCGGCCTGGATCCGATCGGTGTCGCCTCCCTGACCGAGGTCCTGAGGGACTTCGCGGCGGAGGGAGCGGCGATCCTGTTCTCCTCCCATCAGCTCGATCTCGTCGAGGACATCTGCGAGGACGTGGTCATCATCGATCGCGGCCGCATCGTGGTCCAGGGCGACCTCGAGGACCTGCGGGAACGAGCGTCGTATCGGCGGATGGAGGTGTGGGTCGACGGTGAGCTCTGGGATCCGCCGGGCGAGGGCGCCCACCGCGTCGACTCGGGTGCCCGTCCCCACCACATCGTCGATGCGTCCGTCGACGTCGCCTCCGTCCTCGCCGCGGCCTCGAATGCGGGGGCGATCACGAGGTTCTCCTATGAGCCGCCGAGCCTGTCCGACATCTTCAACGAGGCGGTGACACGGTGAGCGACATCGCCCAGATCGTGATCATCGCCCGCAGGGAATTCGTCGAGCGTGCACGCAGCAAGGTCTTCCTCACCACGATGGCCGTGCTCGGCCTGCTCATCGTCGGCGGGATCATGCTCCTGTCCTTCGTGGCGGGCGAATCCTCGGCGGTCACCATCGGTGTCGGCGGGGACTCGCCGGAGGGTCTCGTCACCGACATCGAAGCGGCTGCGGCCGCCCTCGAGGTCGACGCCGTCGTCACGGAGTACTCGTCGGCGGACGCCGCGAGGCGCGCCGTGGAAGACGGCGGTGCCGATGTCGTGATGATCGATGGTTCGGTCATCGTGGCCAGGGACACGCCGTCGCCCACCCTCACCACGATCCTGTCGTCTGCGGCGAATTCAGCCGTGCGAAGGGAGATCGCGGACATGCTCGGGCTCTCCGACGAGGAGGTCGCCGCGATCGTCGCCCCGGTCCAGGTCACGATCGAGGAGCTCGACCCGGAGGACCCGGAGGAGATCGCCAGGGGAGTGGCGTCGTTCCTCGCCGCGATCGTGTTGCTGACCACGATCATGGTGTTCGGCCAGTTCGTCGCCATGGGGATCGTCGAGGAGAAGCAGAACCGCGTGGTCGAGGTCATCCTGTCGAGGGCCAGGACGACGTCACTGCTGATCGGGAAGGTGCTCGGCATCGGCGTCCTCGGGCTGCTCCAGATCATGGTGCTCGGCATCGCCGTCATCGTCGGGATCGTGCTCGCCCCCCTGCCGGATGTCGGTGTCCCCAACCTCACCAGCATCGGCGTGACGGCGGTGATCTGGCTGGTCATCTGGTTCGTCCTCGGCTACCTCGAGTACAGCTTCCTGTATGCGACGCTCGGCGCCACGATCTCGCGGCAGGAGGACATGCAGTCCGTCGCCTTCATCCCCGCGATCCTCATCATGCCCGCCTACTTCCTCGTGACGATCACTGCGAGCACAGGGGGTGAGCCATCGACGCTGGTGAGGTTCGCATCGTTCTTCCCGCTGTGGTCACCGGTCGTGATGCCGTTCCGCATCAACACCGGCACGATCGAGTGGTGGGAGATCGTCCTCGCCGTGGGTCTCGTGATCCTGATGATCGTGGTGCTCGTGCGCATCGGCGCACGCGTGTACCGCGGAGCGGCGCTGCGGACGGGTGGCAAGGTGTCGCTGCGGGAGGCGTGGAGCTCAGCAGGCGACTGACGCCGGCGACACGCGTTCGGCAGTGCCACACGCGAAGCCCGACCGGGGCCCGTCAGCGGTTGGCTGACGCCTTCCAGCGTTGCTCTGCGCCGCTCGCATTCGGCGGACGCCGGAACCTGACGTCCGGGGGCTTGGGCGCGCCCATGCGTTCGAGGGCCAGCCACCATGAGGGTGACGATCCCATCGCCCAGCGCAACATGGCGATCATGCTGCGTCCCGATGGCACGGCGCCTCGATACCGCGTGACGCCGAGCAGCGAGGCGACGTCGTCGGGGATCGTGGCGGCTGCCGCGTGGAAGAGCACGCGATACCCGATGCTCACCCCTGCGGGGAGTGGAGGTCTCCTGAGGAACCGCACGGTCTGCTCCATGCCGGGTGACCATGCGATCGCCGGGTGGGTCGACACCCATGTCGCGAGGCCCTCGCCGGTCGTGGGGAGGTCGCGGCAGTGCAGCATCGCGCCGAGCTCGGCCTGCTCGGCGACGAACGCATCGGCGCGCGCGGTCGACAGCGGCGCGGGTCCGAACACCTGATGGGCGACGAGGAAGGAGTCGATCAGCACGTTGTGGACCCAGGCGGCGAACTCCGGCCCCGAGGCCGAGTACCGCATACCCCGGTGGGACTCACCGTGGACGGGCACGTGCGCCCTGCGCACGACCGCCAGGGCAGCCTCGACCTCGGGCATCGCCCCGTAGGCGGTCGCTGTGACGTACGAACTCGTGCGCGAGAGGCGGCCGAGGGGGTCGTGCTCATACGACGAGTGATCGGCGACACCGGCGACCACTTCGGGATGGACCGCTTGGATCAGGAGAGCCCTGATCCCACCGACGAACGATGCCACATCGCCCATCACCTCCCAGGTGGCGGACCCGGGCCCGAACAGCCCTGGGTCTCCCGGGTACTCGAGCGAGTGGGCAAGCGGGTACTCGGCATGGGCGAACAAGCCTGCGGTGGCGTCCGCGATGCGCGAGCGCATGTCGATCGATTCCATGACGTCCATCGATAGGTGTACGGAGCAGGCTACGTCGGCGGTTGGCGTTCTCCGCTGCTCACGTGGGGGTGCGGCGCGCCCCACCGACCAATGCCACCCCGACCATCGCGAGCGCGGCGCCCACCGCGATGACGGGTGTGATCTGCTCACCGAGGATCAGGGCGCCGCCGACGACACCCACGAGGGGTGCGAGATATCCCGTTGTCGCGACGATCGTCGCCGAGGCGTGTTTGGAGGCGTAGAGGGTGAGCCCGAAGGGAAGGAGGGTCGAGCCGAGGCCGAGGACGATCAGCAGCGTCCAGAGGCGTGTTTCGTCCGAGCCAACGGCATCCAGGTCGATGAAGATCGATGCCGTCATGGCGACGGCGAGCCCTGCGCCGAACATCGGGAGGGCGAGCTCGGCCGTGTCGTGCAGCGGCGCGTACTTGCGCTGGATCACACCGGACAGCGATCCGAACAGCACCCCGCCTCCTGCGAGGAGGAAACCCGCGACGACGTTGCCGTCCGCGCCGAGGCCACTCTCGCCAGCCAGCGCGATGAGGGTGGTGCCGGCGAGCCCGACGGCGAGCCCGATGACCTGGCGTGCTGAGATGCGCTCGTCGATGAGGGCGGCGGCCATCAGTGCGGTCGCCGCCGGGACGAGCGTGATCACGAGGCCTTCGACGCCCGCCGAGATGTAGTTGAGCGATCCCATGAACAACAGGGGTGCGATGCCGATGCGGAACACACCGATGGTGGCGCCGTGGCGCCATGCGAGGCGCGATGGCCAGACCCGTGTGACGGCCATGAAGGCCGACAGGGCGACTGTCGCGACGACCGTGCGGATCGTCAGCACGGTCAGTGTGGTGGCCCCCAGCTCGTAGGCGGCCCGGGTCCCGACGCCTGCGAGGCCCCAGCCGAGCGCGGCACCCACGACGGCGAGGACGACACGGTTGCGCATCGCGTCGACGCTAACGGCGTGCGGGTCGCTTCAGCGTGTTGTGCGCGTCGAACGTCCCAGCGATGGGCCTCGTTCGCTCTCCCGGGCGATTCAGCGCCGCTCGCGGCCGTCCCGCCGATCGGATGTGACGCCCCTGGGAGCGCGGGCACGACGGCGCTTCTGCTCCGCTGCGACCCTTGCTGCTCTCATGGCGCCTGCGAACAACAGCATGTCACACCACGACCGAGTAGATCACCAGGGCACCGAAGAGGAGGACGAGGAAGGCGACGCGGAGCCACAGGTCACGCATCGTGTCATCGGTCGGGCGACCACGGTGCATCGTTCCACCTCCTTCGAGTACCGAACGATATAACACGAAAAAGATAGCACGTATTGCATGTCGTGTCAAGGGTGCTCGAACACCTCTGAGGAAGCGGCGAGGCGGGATGCAGGCCGCCCTCAGCGGCTAGGAGCCCTCGGTGAGGACGCGAAGGATGGCGCCGATCTCGAGGTGATCCTCGAGTGGGTGGCGTAGCGGGAGCTCGGCGTGCACCTCATAGTGGTTCCGCCTGCCCACACGCTGGTGCGACAGGTACCCGGCTTCCTCGAGTTCCGCGACGATGCGTTGCGTCGCCCGCTCCGTGATCCCCACCCGGTCCGCGACCTCACGGATGAGGACGTCGGGGTCCTCCGCGATGCACAGCAGCACATGGGAGTGGTTCGTGAGGAAGGTCCAACCGTTCGTCCCTGCCATCGTCAGATCCTAAGGCAGGTCCTCGCCTGAGCGTGCCATCGGGGCGTCTCCACCGTCGCCGTTCCGTCGCCCGCCTCCGAACGCCGCGATGATCATCGACTCCATCGTTGCGATGTCCCTCACGATCGCGTCGGGGTCCCTGGCATCCAGCACATGGACGTACAGGTGGTGGTCGTGGAGCTCGAGGGCGACGGTGCCGGGGGTGAACGACAGGGAGTTCATCAGCAGGGTCACCTCATTCCGTGTGCGGACCCTGAGCGGGACCTCGAGGATCGCAGGGCGGATCTGATCCGGGCGCAACCGGAGGGCAGTGATCACGTCCCAGGTCGACACCGCCATCTGGCCGGAGAAGTACACGAGGAAGCGCCACGCGGCGACGGGGTGGACGAGGGCCCTCGGCCACCTCGGTGCGAGGCCACGGAAGGCGTAGGCGATGCCCGTGGCGACGACGGCACCGCTGAGGACGATCGGCGGCGCCAGGGATCCGAACGCGGCGATCCACCCGACGAACAGCCACACCGCGAGGAGTGGGCTCAGGCCTCCCACCCTGGTCGTGGTCGTCGACTCGTGAATCGGGAGCTGCACGTCGAGCTCGAGGGTCGACGCGGCCCTCGGTGTCTCGGGGTCGTGGTAGGCCGCCCGTGCGAGGAGGCTCATGCCGAGGGGTCCGGACAGGAACAGCAGAGCGACGACGATCAGCAGGATCAGCGTCCCGCTGAGGGCGCCCGCCTCGATGCTGGCCGCCATCGTCATGGCGATGACCCCCACTGTGGCGGCCTTCGTGGCAGCGTGCATCCGCGTGAACACGTCGGGGAATCTGATCAGGCCGAATGCACCGAGCGCCGTGAGGGCCGAGCCGACCACGACGAGTGAGCCCCCGATGACGTCGATGATCATCGATCCGTCTCCTCTTCGATGTACCGGGCGACGACGACCGTGCTGATGAACGCGGTGAGCACGGCGACGACGAGGACGGCGAGGTACGTCGTGTCCCCGGTGGCGACGATGTAGAGCCCGAGGCCGCCCACGCCGACGAACAGGAGCGTGTCGAGCGCAACCATGCGATCGGCGACCGACGGGCCGCGCACGACGCGTATCAGGGCACTCGCCGCGGCGAGGGCGAGCAGCACGGACGCGACGACGGTGGCGATGGTCATCGGGATGCACCCCCTGTCATCGCAGCGACGTCACGGGCGATGAGCAGGTCGTCTGCAGCCCGCTCGGCGTAGGCGACGATCGGCTCAGCGGCGATCGCGATGACGATGCTGACCGCGACGAGGGCGGCGGTGGCCGCTGCCATGCCGCGAGGCGTGACGCGCCGCTCCGTGGTGTTGGGCGTCCCCCAGAACACGCCCGCCCAGATCTTCGTCATCGAGAAGAGCGTGAGGACGCTCGCGGCGAGCGAGACACCGACGATGATCCAGGCGTCCACGGCGAATCCCGCTTCCACGAGCGCAAGCTTGCCGATGAAGCCCGAGAACGGAGGGAATCCCGCGAGGCTGAGGGCTGCGGGGAGGAACAGGGCTGCGATGATCGGCGATCGGCGGGCGACGCCATTGACGGCGTCGATCGCACCGGTGCCCTCGGAGTCCTCGACGAGTCCGCCGACCAGGAACAGCGATGCCTTGACGATGATCTGGTGCACGATGAACACGATCGCCGCGGCCACGCCTGCGACGGTTCCGAAGCCGAGGCCCATGATCATGTATCCGATCTGGCTGACGATGTGGAACGACAGGATGCGTTTGATGTCGGTCTGTGCGATGGCGCCGAGCACACCGACGACCATCGTCAGGCCCGCGATGACCAGGATGAAGGTCGATGGGCCATCGGTGGGGAAGAGCAGCGTCTGGGTTCGGATGATCGCGTAGACGCCGATCTTGGTCAGCAGTCCCGCGAACAGCGCGGTCACCGGCGTGGGCGCCACCGGATATGAGTCCGGCAGCCAGAAGAAGAGGGGGAAGATGGCGGCCTTGATGCCGAAGACCATGAACAGCAGCCATCCGAGGCCCTGCCGCACACCGGGAGGGACAGCGTCGAGGCGGCCGGCGAGGTCCGTCATGTTCACGGTTCCCGTGACGCCGTAGATGAGCCCGATCGCCACGAGGAACAGGGCGGAGGCGACGAGGCCGATGACCACGTAGCTGATCGCTGGGCGGGTCTCGGTGCCGTCCGCCCGATGCGTCAGGAGCACGTAGCTGGCCGTGAGCATGATCTCGAAGGCCACGAACAGCGTGAAGAGGTCTCCCGTGAGGAGGGCCAGGGCAACCCCCGCACCGAGGATCTGGTAGACGGCATGGAATCCCCTGAAGCCCTCGTCGTTCGCCCGCTGACTCACCGCGTAGATCAGCACGGCGAACAGGGCGACGGTCGATGCGACGAGCAAGAGCGCCGAGAGGCGGTCGGCGACGAGCACGATCCCGAGTGGCGGCCTCCAACCGCCGACATCCACGACGACCGTGCCGCCGTCGTCGACGGCGACGAGCACCACTGCGGCGATCGCCGCGGACGCGCCGCTCGCGGTCAGGCTGATGGCACGCTGGACGAAGAGCCTGCGTCCGACGACGAGGGTGAGTGCGCCTGCGAGGATCGGGATCGCGACGGACAGGGTGACGATGCTCGTCATGGTGTGCCCTCACCCCTGTGTGCGATGCGGAGATCCTCCGTGTCGTCCTCGACCTCGTCGGATCCCTGCACCGTCCACGTGCGATATGCGAGGGCGAGGAGGAACGCCGTGATGCCGAAGGTGATCACGATCGCGGTCAGCACGAGAGCCTGCTCGAGGGGATCCGAGTACGGCCCTGCGCTCGCCTCGTCGAGCACGGGGGGCTGGCCGGGGGGACCGCCGGCGCCCAGGAGGATCAGGTTCGCGGCATGGGCGATGAGGGCGAGCCCCACGATGATGCGGCTCAGCAGCCGCTGGAGGATGAGGTACGTTCCTGCGCCGAAGAGGATGCCCGCGGTGAGTGCGATCGTCCAGCTCATGATGGATCCGATCCGAGGTCGAGGATGGCGGTCGTCACGAGTCCGATCACGACGACGTACACGCCGAGATCGAACAGCAGCAGGGTCGACACCTTGACATCGCCGATGATGGGCATCGTCCACTGTGCGAACTCGTAGGTGAGGAACGCCCCGCCGAAGACGAGACCGATGAGTCCCGCCGCGATCGCGAGGATCAGCCCGATCCCCATGGCGGTCTGCGGTTCGATGGGGAGGGCTCGGCGAAGGCCCCTCCTCCCGAACGCGAGGAAGATCAGGAGCAGGCCCGTGGACGCGATGAGGCCACCTGCGAACCCTCCGCCGGGAACGTCATGGCCGACCACGAGCAGGTACAGGGAGAACAGCATCAGCGTCGGAACCATGGTCTGGGTTCCGGTGGACAGCAGCGGCGAGAAGCGGATCCTCATGACGGTCCGCGCCTCTCCGCACGCGTCCGCCTCGATCCCACGAGGGCTCCGATCCCGACGCCGGCAGCGACCAGCACCGTGATCTCACCGAGGGTGTCGAGGGCTCGGAAGTTCGTCAGGACGATGTTCACGACGTTCGTGCCACCAGCCTCCGGCGACAGCGCCACATAGTCGTCTGCGATGGAACGGTCGGGTGTCACCGTCGACGTGGCGAGGGCGGCGAACGTGATGACGGTGCCTGCGAAGAGGGCAACGGCGATCCTGGCCCTGAGGGAGAGGGATCGTGGCTCCGCGCCGAACCGCCTCGGCAACTTCGCGAGGACGAGGGCGAACAGCGCAACGGTCAGGGTCTCGATCAGGAGCTGCGTGAGCGCGAGGTCGGGAGCCGAGAAGATCACGAAGATGCCGGCGATCGCGTAGCCCACCACTCCGATCATGAGCGCGGCCGCCATCCGTCGCTGTGCCCTCGTCGCGGCGATGGCCCCCGCTGCGGCGATCACCGCGAGGGCGAGCTCCGCGGGTCGGTTCCACAGCGGCACCGAGATCGACGAGTCCCACGTGAACAGCCATGTCGCGGCGGGTACTGCGAGGACCGATACGACGATCACCGCGAGGTATACGGGAAGCGAGCCGTTCTGCACGATGCCCGTGACGGTGTCAGCCGTGCGGATGAGGCTCCTCACCGCTGCCTCATACCCCGCAGCCATCGAGGGAAGGCGCCTGCGCGTCGGCGCGTCCAGAGGCTGGCCGGGTCGCGCGAGTGTCAGGTAGAGCCATGAACCCGCTGCCAGGACGAGGGTCGAAAGCGCCAACGCCGTCGTGAAGCCGGGCCAGAGTACGAGTTTGACGCTCTGGCCGACGGCGGCCTTCACGGCGTCCGCGACCGGCAGGGGGAAGAGCCCGAACCCGACCGTGAGTCCTCCGAGGAGGACGGGAGCGAACAGCATCGTGGGCCTGGGAGGTGTCACGGTGACCTCATCGATGTGCGGGCGGCTGCCGAAGGCGCCGAACCACCAGCGAGCGGCATACGCCACCGTCGCGACCGACGCGGCCGCGATCACCGTGAGCGAGAGCCAGTCGCCGGACGCGATGAGGACGTCGAAGGCTGCCTCCTTCGACACGAACCCGAGCATCGGCGGAACGCCCGCCATGGATGCGGCGGCGACGGCCCCTGCCGTGGCGACCACCGGCATGCGACGACCGACCCCCGACAGCACCCCGATGTCGCGTGTGCCGGTCGACGTGTCGACGATGCCCGTGACGAGGAAGAGCGACGCCTTGAAGAGCGAGTGCGCGATGAGCACACCGAATGCCGCAGCCGTGTGGCCCATGCCGATCAGTGCCGTCATGAAGCCGAGCTGGCTCACGGTCCCGTGTGCCAGGAGCAGCTTGAGGTCGCGCTGGCCGATGGCGGCGACCGCTCCGACCATCATCGTGATGAGGCCGACGGCGGGCACCGTCCACGTCCACACGGTGGTCGTCGCAAAGCCAGGGGCGAGGAGAAGGAGGAGGACGACGCCGGCCTTGACCATGGTCGCCGAGTGGAGGAAGGCCGACGCCGGTGTCGGTGCGGCCATCGCACCGGGGAGCCAGAAGTGGAATGGGAACTGCGCCGACTTCGTGAAGGCTCCGAGGAAGACCAGCACGAGCGCGATCGACACGGTCGTGCCGGTCGGGGGATCGCCCACGATCTCCGGGATGCTCGTCGTTCCCGATGCCATGGCAAGGAGGATGAAGCCCGCGAGCATCGCCAGACCGCCGAGCGTCGTGACGAGGATCGCCTGGAGGGCGGCCGCCCGTGCCGCCGCTTTCTCGTCGTCGAAGCCGATGAGCAGGTACGACGCCACCGTCGTGATCTCCCAGAAGACGAAGAGTCCGATCAGCTCGTCCGATGCCACGATGCCCGCCATGCCGGCGGTGAACAGCGACATCCACGCGAGGAATCGGGCCCTCCTCGAGGGATCCGAGAAGTAGCCGGCGGAGTAGATCACGATCAGGAGGCCGATGCCTGCGACGATCGCCGTCATGGCGAGGGCGAATGCGTCCGTCGTCACGCCGATCGCCACACCCAGGGACGGGATCCAGTCGATGAACTCGTCGCCTCCCTCGACCCATCCGAGCGTGATCGACGCCACGAGGAGGAGTTGGCCGACGTACGGCGCCGCGGCCACAGGGACGACGGCGCGGGGGAGCCGACCGCTCAGCCCCCAGATCAGGGGGATGACGGCGACGTAGGCGGAGATGGAGACGATGAGCGGCATGGGGTACTGGCGATCTGCCTCGTCGGCGGGTGGGGTGGTGTGCTCAGTCTGCGGTGGCGATGGGGTCGTGGTGGGAGGTTCGGGACCCGCTCGGGCGTCCGAGCGCCACGATGCGATCGTCGGGTGTGAGGTCCCGTTCCTGGCTGAAGGCGGTGACGCCGCCTTCGCGCGTGCGCACGACGATGGGGAGGCTCTCCATGCTCGCAGCGGTCGGTCCGACCGGCGTGCCCGCGGTGAGGACCTCCTCCGGTGTCGCGACGGTCACGACGATCTCGGTCACGTCGCCGCGCTCGATGTCGGTGTCCCATGTCGTGAGGTCCGTGGTGCGTCCGAACATGAGCCGTGCGCCGATCTCGTCGAGCATCTCGTGCATGCCGTTGGTGGTGTGCGGTGGCATGGCGACGAGGATCTCCGGGACGCCGAACCGATCGGTGGCGATCCTGGCCGCGAGGAGGTTGACCTCGCCGTTGGCGGTGACGGCGAGGAGGGCCTTGGCATTGGCCGCGCCCGCCTCGTCGAGGACGTCGACATCGAGAGCGTTGCCCTTGACCACACGGAGGTCCATCGCCTCGGCATCCCTGCAGTGGTTCGGGTTGGTGTCGATGACGGTGACGGAGCCGGGCTCGAGGTGCTTCGCGACCTCCCTTGCGGTCGGTCCTGCGCCGACGATGATGACGCCCTCGCGGTCGTCGGCGACCAGCTCGCCCCTGCCCTTGAGGTGGCGGACCGCAGCGGTGAGCAGGATCGGCACGGTCGCGGTCGTCGCGATCGCCATGAAGACCAGGATCGAGAACACCGTTGCATCGATGAGGCCGGCGGCGAGGGCGATCTCTGCGACGATGATCTCGACCGCACCGCGTCCGTTCATCCCCGCCCCGACCGCGAGTCCCTCCCGGAACCCGTACCCGGTGGGCAGATAGAAGACGGCCGTCCCGACGATCTTGCCCACGGTCGCGAGCACGATGACGAGCGCGAGCAGCATCGGCGCCTCGGTGAACACGTCGAAGGAGACCTGGAATCCCGCCGTCACGAAGAACACTGGTGCGAGGAGCCCGACGGAGACGCCCTTCATCCTGCGCTCCACGCCGGAGAGGTGGTTGTGGGGGAGGACGCCCTCACGGATGTAGAGCCCTGCGAGGAAGGCGCCGAGGATCGCATGAAGGCCCGCGGCATCGGCTGCGGCGGCGAAGGCGAGTCCGGCGAGCACGGCCACGAAGGTGACCATCGAGACATCGGCGTTCCTGGATGCGAGACGCATGCCGATGATCGGGAACAGTCGGGTCCCGATGATCCATGTGCCCAACAGGAACACGCCCGCCTTGAGCGCAGCGAGAGCAATGCCGCCAACGGCGATCGTCCCGGTCGCGGCAAGGCCGAGGACGGCGGCGAAGATGATCAGTGCCGCGATGTCGGAGAAGAGCGCACCTGCCATCAGGACGTGGGCGATGCGAGTGTGGAGGATGCCCAGGTCGACCAGGATCCTCGACTTCGTGGCCAATGACGTGACGCCCATCGCCACCGCGACGAACGTCGCGGCGATCGGGTCGCCGTCGACGACCATCATGAGTCCGAATCCCAGTGCTGCAGGGACGATGAAGCCTCCGACCGCGGCATAGGCGCCGGCCCTGGATGCGTTGCCGATGTCGCGCGGGTCGAGGTGGAGGCCGATGTACAGCATCAGCAGGACGACTCCGAGCTTGCCGATCACCGTCAGCGCATCGTCGGCCTGGAGCAGTCCGAGCAGGGGAGGGCCGAGGATGATGCCGGCGCCGAGCTCGCCGAGGATCGCGGGGTACCCGAGGCGCTGGGCGAGCCAGCCGCCTGCGAGCGCGGCAAGGAGAACCAGCAGCAGGTTCAGCACATCGAGGCTCACGGGAGGCCCTCCGTCCCTTGTCGTACGAAATGAGTTGCGTGAATACTATCGCATGTTATAAAGTGCTGTCAAACGTTTCATGTAATGAGTATCAGGTATGAGGAGTCTGTCATGAGGGAACGGAGCGACGTCGGTTGGGCCCTGCTCACCAACCATGGCCATGTGCTCATGTGCATCGCCGAGCAGCCGGAGATTCGCATCCGGGACATCGCGGCGAGGGCGGGCATCACCGAGCGCGCCGCACAGCGCATCATCGGGGAGCTCGAGGCCTCGGGCTTCCTCTCCCACACGAAGGTGGGGAGGAGGAACCGCTACGAGGTCGACACGGTGCGTAAGTCACCGCATCCGATGGAGCGCCATCTGGACGTGGCGTCATTGGGCTCCGTCCGTCAGGGGGCGCCCCGCATCGAGGTATCCCGAACGGGAGGTTCGAGATGAAGCGGTTCAGGAACATCCTCGTCGTCGCCACGCAGGGCGACGGCACCGAGCGGCTCGTCGCCCGCGCCGTCGATCTCGCGCGACGCAACGATGGTCGCGTCACGCTGTTCGGCGTCGTGGACTCCGAGCGTGCGGAGCGCCGGGTGGTGCTGCGGGATGGCGAGGTCTTCGACGTGCGCAGCTTCCTCCTCGATGCGAGGCGCGAGGAACTCGTCGACATCGCCTCCGCAACCTCCTCCGACGGGACCGTGGTGGGTACGGGGGCACCACCGGCGGACGTCGACGTGGCGGCCGGCACGGATTTCGTCGAGGTCATCAGAAAGGTCATCCGTGACGGCCACGACCTCGTGATGGTCGGTGGCACGCCCACCACCCGCGTTCCCGGCCTCGCCGGCTCGTCGTTGGCGATGCATCTGCTGCGCAAGTGTCCCGTGCCGGTGTGGGTCGACT
Organism: uncultured Acidimicrobiia bacterium; assembly: GCA_963792405.1. Classification (GTDB taxonomy): domain Bacteria; phylum Actinomycetota; class Acidimicrobiia; order Spongiisociales; family UBA5794; genus SZUA-442. The sequence goes on along the minus strand of CAWBVU010000005.1, from coordinate 152,142 downwards.
CCGGAAGGGACGGTGAGAGTCCCGATGTCGCCGTGGCCGTGGGGCCGTTCGACGATGGGATCCATGGCGAGTCGCTGAACCTCATCCTGCTCGAGCTGGCCTCCTCCCTCGCCGCCAGACGCCTCGGTGTGCTGCACGTCATCCACGCATGGAGGCTGGAGGGCGAGTCGTTGCTGAGGAGGGGACGGGTGAGGCCGCCAGCCGAGCAGATCGACGCCATGGTCACCGAGGAGCACCAGATCGCCACGATGGGCCTCAAGCGGCTGCTCGAAACGGGGCCCCGGCCCGACGTGCCCATCGAGGTGCACCTCGAGAAGGGTGAACCGGGTATCGTGATCCCCAGCCTCCTCGAGACACACCGACCCGGCGTCGTGGTGATGGGGACGCTGGCCCGAGCGGGCCTCAGGGGGGTCTTCATGGGCAATACGGCCGAGCGCGTGCTCGGCACGATCGAGGCCTCGGTGCTCGCCGTGAAGCCGCGGGGATTCGAGACCCCGATCGTCGTGTGACGCGAAGAGACGAGGACGGCCAGCCTGAACCAGGACGACTCCACCATCGATCACGATCCCCTGCGACGTGTCGGCTGGACACGTGGTGAGGCGTGCGCCGACCTCGCAGGCGCCCTGTCGGGCGAGGCGGCGACGAGGATCGACGGGGACCTCAGGGCGACGAGCATCAGGGAGCGTATCGGCGCCGTCGTCTCGAGGAAGTTGACGAGTTTCGACCTCATCCCGATCATCGTGCCCCAGGCCGTTCGCATCGATGCCGTTCGCTCCGTGACGGCTGCGATCGGCGAAGGCCCTCATTCCCCACTCGCCGTTCTCGTCGCCGCGCGCCTCTCCTCCGCCCTCGGAGTCCCCGGCGCGGCGGTGTCGGTGTATCGGTCTGACGAGGACCGCCCACGCACGGAGGAACGGCTCGCGGAGCTCACGAGCACGGCGTCCTCCGTGGAACGTCGCGTGATCGAGGGATCCTCGGCCGTCGAGCTGATCGAGGACCTCGATGCGGACACGCTGCTCGTGGTCGGGGCTCCCGGCGGATCCTGGTTCCAGCGCCAGATCTACGGAGCCGGCCACCGTCTCGCGGTGGGGGCTCCCGGAGGTGTCGTCATCGTGCGCTCGGCGCCACCGCGGTGCTTCCATCTCGGTACCGACCAATCGGAGTCGGTCGTCGGGCCACACATGTCGGTGGGCGATGTGCGGCGACTCGTGCGCCACCCGGTGATCGCCGTCGCAGACCACGGGATCCTCGTGGGCGTCGTCCGTGGGGATGCCCTGGAGGCCTCGAACGACTCGAGACCCGTGTCCGACCTGATGGAGCCCCCCGTCTCCGTCGGTGCGGGGGAGCCGGCGACCGTCGTCGCGGATGTGCGCCCCTTCTTCGCGGGATCGCCCATCCCGGTCGTCGACCGGACGGGCCGGATCGTCGGGATGGTGCCCGCGGGCGCCTGACCACGCGAACGTCGAGTGCCGAGACGAGCCCGGCGCCGCTACGATGCCCGTGTCCGAACGGCCGCCGGGTGTGGCCGCATCGATTGGAGCTACTCATCGCAGGCAAGGACGACTACTTCAGGGCCAAGGGTGTCGTGGTCGAGACGCTTCCGAACGCCACGTTCAGGGTCAAGCTCGACACCGGCCACGAGGTGACGGCCCGTGCGTCCGGCAAGATGCGCAAAGGTCGCATGATTCGGATCATCCCCGGTGACTCCGTCGAGGTGGACGTGTCGGCGTACGACCCCTCCATGGGTCGCATCGTCTGGCGCTACCGGTAGGTCTTCGGATCCGTCGCGGCCCCCTCGATGCGGACACCGCACGGATCGCAGGTATCACGATCCCTTCGCCCTCGGGTCACACTGCGTTCACCTGACCGGCCTACCTTTCTCGTCGTCAGGGAGCGGGTGTGCCGCCAGCACGTCTCCACCGCTCGCCTGCACCTGCATCGCAGCCGAGCGGATGGGCGCCTTCGAGGGGTTCGGTGCCCAGGAGCTGCGATACCGGGTGGGGTGGAGTCCGAATCTCCGCCCCGCCCTCAGGTTTGCCTCACAGGCGGTCCCTTCGATGGTCGTTCGAAGGGACCGCCTCGCCTCGTCCCATCGGTCCGCCCCTGCACGGAGATCGGGCATCGTCCCCCTCCACAGTGGACGTTCACCATGTAGGTTTGGTGCATGGATCTCTATGCGCGCGTCAACATTCTCGATGGCAGGGCCGTCCGCCTCCCCCGCGGTGACATCAGCGAGGTGATCGCGCTCGACGACGATCCCGTCAACAGGGCGAAAGGGTGGGTCGCGAAGGGGGCCGATCGGCTCCACATCGTCGACCTCGATGCTGCGGCCTACGGCGACTACAAGAACCGCAAGCTCATCGCCTCGATCATCAAGGCCGTCGACGTGCCGGTGCAGGTCGGCGGCGGCATCCGCTCACAGCTCGACGTCGAGCGCGTCCTCAACATGGGGGCATGGCGTGCCGTCATCGGAACGCTCGCCATCGTCGACCAGGTGGCCTTCTGGGAGTTGAATCGCACGCACCCGCACCGTATCGTCGTCGCCCTCGATGTCAGGCCCGACCTCGAGATCGTGATCAAGGGATGGACCGAGCGCACGGGCCAGTACCTCGAGGAGACGATGATCGAGCTCTCGAGCGGCGGCGCGGCGGCGTTCATGATCTCCGAGGTCGGGAGGGATGCGCTCGCCGAGCCGCCGAACTTCGATGCGTTGCAACTGGCGCTCTCGATCGTCGACGAACCGGTCATCGCCGCGGGCGGCGTGCGCGATCTCGATGACATCGCACGGCTCATGGATCTCTCCGTCGATGGCCGCAAGCTCGCCGGCGTCGTCGTGGGGCGGGAGGTGACCCAGGGTCGGTTCACGATCGAGCAGGCCGCGGCCGCGCTGACCGAGATCGGCGTGTTGCTCGGCCCATGGTCGCGATCGGAGCTCGACGCCGCCCTGATGAAATACCGGGCGACGGTGGGGGACGAGGCCGCAGAGCCCGCATACACGTTCGTGCAGTGGCTCATGTCGGGAGGCGCGTCCTGAGGGTCCCGTTCGTCCGCGACCTAGGGTGGGTCACCGAGGAGGGGTGATGAAGCGATTCCTGAAACTGTTGGTGCTCCTGATCGTGGTGGCTGCTGTCGCCGGTGTGGTGGCGTCACTCGTGTCACGCCGCAAGTTCATGGCGATGAGCGATGACGAGATCCGATCGTTCCTCGCGGGGAAGCTCGAGGGCAAGGTCGATGATGATCAGCTCGCGGGCATCCAGGACGCGGTGATCGCGGGGGTGCGGGCACGGGGCGGGTCCTCGACGGATCACTACGTGGAGGACGTCACGGAGGCGGTCGAGGAGCTCGAGGAGCTCGCCTCGGAGGTCGAGGCGGAGGACGCCATCGAGCGGGCGGATGCCCTGATCGAAGACGCCGCGGCTGCGATCGACGAAGCGGTCGCCGAGAGCTGATCAGGCGGCAGCCGGAGCCGGCCCGCGCCCCTGACGCACGCTGTCGACGGTGGAGAGGGCGAGGGCGATCCACACCAGGACGAACCCGAAGAGGGTGTCGCTCGTCATGTGCTCACCCAGGGCGGTGATCCCGACGAGGAGCTGCAACGACGGTGCGATGTACTGGAGCATCCCCAAGGTCGACAGGGGGATCCGCTGCGCCGACGCCCCGAACAACAGCAGTGGCACGACGGTGATGACGCCGGTGAGCGTGAGGAACCCCCAGACCGCGGGCGTGAGTGCGATACCGGGAGGTGCGGTGCCGGAGGCTGCGGCCAGCACGAGCGCTGGACCCACCAGGACCATGGTCTCGCCGAACAGGCCTGCGAGGGGCGGTGCGGCAAAGGCATTCTTCTTCAGCAGTCCGTAGAACCCGAACGAGAACCCGAGGGTCAGGGACACCCAGGGGACGGTGCCGACTCGCAGCGCCATGCCCAAGACCCCCACGGAGGCGATCGCCACCGCAGCCCATTGGGTGGGGCGGAGCCGCTCGCGCAGCACGACGACGCCCAGTGCCACCGATACGAGCGGGGTGATGAAGTACCCGAGTGATGCCTCCACCACGTGGTCGTTCGTGACGGCCCACAGGAAGACACCCCAGTTCGTCGCGAGGAGGATCGCGGCGACGACGGTGACCGTTCGCGCCGTACGGGCCGCGTAGGCCGACCGAACGGTGGGCCACAGGCCCCGGAGGCTGATGACGAGCGCCAGGATCGCGAGGGCCCAGACGATGCGCTGCACGAGGAGTGCCCCCGTTGCGATGCCATCGACGAGGTTCCAGAACAGGGGCGAGAGGCCCCACACGACATAGGCGGCGATGCCGTACCACACACCCGTCCGGTGATGCCGGCCGGCGTCGGTCCGCTGCCGGGGGTCCATCATCGCGGGTTGCTCATCGTCGATCATGCCCCATGTCGGTTCCGAGATATCGCGCACCTGTCCCATCGGCGGCGGCGCGATCGTCGGGGTTCGCCACGGCGCACGACGGTAGCGAGAGGCACCCGCACCCGATGCACCCGTCCAGTTCGTCCCTCAGCGCCGCGAGGATCGCGATCTGGCGGTCGACGTGTGGGCGCAGTCTCTCGGCGACGCGTGACCACTCGCTCATGGACGGTGTGACCGCTTCGTGCGCCGGCGCGAGCGCAGTGCCGACCTCGTCGAGGGACAACCCCGCCTCCTGCGCAGCCCGGATGATCGACACCGTGCGGAGGACCGACCGTCGGTAGCGGCGCTGGTTACCCGGTGTCCGCTCGGACGAGATGAGGCCCCGGTCCTCGTAGTAGCGCAATGCCGAGGGGGCCACCCCGGTCCGGGCGGCGACGTCCCCGATCGTCAGCTGGCGGTCCATGGGTCACCTTCAGGGCGCCGGGGATGCCGTCCCCGAGCTCGCGCATGGTAACGGCGCCCGTCTCGTGGGCATGGCCCCGTCCTCGACGTCGCACTGCCCGGACATGACGGAGCCGGCGGATTGCACCGCTGTGTCACAGGGACGTCGTACCGTTCACGGCATGGATGCCATCCGCACGGCACGGGTCGTGTCGTCACCGAGGAGACGGCATGACGGACGCGTGCAGCGGGTCTCGGCGGATTTCACGCTCCTGCGCCGTCTCGACCTGCTGACCGTCGAGGAGGACGACGCACGGCTCGTCGTGTCGGCCGTGTGCGCCACGTGGGGGATACCCGCCCCGGTGCTGCGATTCCACGCCAGGCGCTCCCCCTTCACCGCGGCATGTGAACCACCCGCCCGCAGCGCGGACGCTCCCGCAAGGGGGCGCGGGGCGGCTCCGGGGAGCGGCCGCGTCGGTCGGTACGAGCACGGCGCCCTGAGGCTCGGCCGGACCGTGACGCTGATGACCCTTGCCCACGAGCTCGGTCATCACGCGGTGCACCATCTCGACCCGCCGTCGACCCCTGCGCATGGCAACGTGTGGATCGGGCGGTTCGACGAGGCCGCCTCGGTCATCGACGGCATGCTGCCCGCCTAGGATCGCCAGGTGGAACTCGGGATACAGGTCGTGGGGTCGTACGACCACGTCGCGCAGGTCGCCGGCATCTGCGAGCGAGCAGGCATCGCTGCGGTCGCCCTCGCCGACCACTACCTGTACGGGAGGACGAAGGAGGACTGGGCCGCCCCCGCGTACGACTCGTTCGTCCAGACGGCCGCCCTGGCGAGGGACACGTCCGACATCGAGATCGTCATGCTGGTCAGCCCGATCACGTTCCGCCATCCCGCGGTGTACGCCAAGGGCCTCACCACCATCGACGAGATCTCCGGAGGTCGTTTCGTCTTCGGTGTGGGAACGGGATGGCACCGGGGCGAGCACGAGGTGTTCGGGTTCGAGTTCCCTTCGCTCTCGACTCGGTTCGAGTGGTTGGAGGACGCACTCGGCTACCTCCGGGCCTACATCGACGATCCGGCTGCCGGGTACAGGGGGGTCCACTGGTCCCTCGCGGGGCTCGACATCCACCCGCCCACCAGGGGGGACCTCCGGCTGATGGTCGGAGGAGGCGGCGAGGAGAAGACCCCGACGCTCGTCGGCAGGTACGCAAACGAGTACAACCTCTACCACCACACGCGTGAAGGGGTCGAGGCGAGGCTCGAGGTCATGCGGCGTGCCGCCGTGGCCGCAGGGCGGGACCCCGACGCCATCAAGATCACGACCTGCGTGCAGACGATCGCAGGCGCCGACGCTGCGGAGGTCGACGAGTTCCTGGCCGACTACGCCAGGGCGAGGGGGTGGACGCCCGAACGGCTGCGCGCCCTGCTCGGCGACTCAGTGACGATCCGCACGTGGGATCAGGTCGCCGCGCACCTCGACGACCTCGAGCAGATGGGTTTCGAGCGCGTCTACCTCCAGGCCGTCGGCGCCGTGGCCTGGTCGGTCGAGAACGCGCTCTCCGCGCTCGCCTGAATCGCCGAGCGGCGTGGCGGTGCAGGGCGCCGTCCGCGAAACCCAGTTGTCTCCCCAAGGGTCGAATCCCTACGCTCGCCCCTGCGAGGAAAGGATGACCATGTACTACGGACGCATACTTGCGATCCTCGGTGTCGTTGCGGCAGTGGTGGGGTTCCTGCTCAAGAAGGCCAGCTCGGCCGGTGAGCAGGCCATGGCGGCACTCAACCAGGCAAATCCGGCGATCCCGCCGAATCTCGATGAGAACACGTGGTCGGCGCTGTACAACGACACGGCGTGGGCGGCGATCGTCTACGCCATCGCGGCGGTCGCCGCGGCGATCGTCGTGTTCACACCGCCACTCAAGGAACCGATGAAGCGCCTGTACGGCCTCATCGCGTCCGCGCTCGGCGTGCTGATGCTGATCATCGGCATCTTCTCGACGATGGGGGCGATGGACGATGCCGACACACTCGAGGCCGGGTTCGCCCAGGCATTCTCTCGCGGGAGCGATCCCCGAGGCCTACACGGTGTCGATCGGATGGGGCTGGTACCTGCTCATCCTCGCCGGCGTGCTCGTGGCCATCGGCGGGGTGCTCAGCCTGCTGAACCGGCCGAACGAGAATGCGGTGAGCTGACGAGGGCAACGTCCCGGGGAAGACCGGACGAACGCGGAGGGGCGGCCGAAGGGCCGCCCCTCCGCCGTGTCACTCAGCGCGTGTCCCCGGGGTGGAGCCACACCACCGGGATCTCGCGTTCGGTGCGGGACTGGTACACGTCGTAATCGCCGTAGGCGTCGACGATGCGCGGCCACCACTCGGAACGATCGAGGTGATGCATGGTCTCGGCGCGCACGCCCGTTCGGCGCGCCCCGAGCTGGACCGTTGCGGCCGGTTCGTGGAGGAGGTTGCGGTACCACTCCGGGTGTTGATCCCGCCCGCCGTACGATGCGATCACGACGAGCCGGTCCCCTTCGGTGAGGTACAGCAGCGGGACGGTGTGCGGCCGTTGCGTTCGACGGCCCACGGTCGTCAGGAGCAGCATGTCGTTGGCGACGAGCCTCCGTCCGACGACGCCGTTCGTCGCGCGGAAGAGCGCCGCATGGAGGGCCGAGAGGCGCCTGACGGTTCCGTCTCTCATGTGGTGACCACCTCGTCCCCACAGTACGGCGGTTCGTGCCGCTCCATTACAATCCCGCCCTCGAAGGCACACCGTCCGTCACGGAAGGTCGGGTTCCATGGCGAGTTGGACAACGAGCGCGGCGAGGGCGATGCTGCGGCGGATCATCGGGGCGATGACGACGGGGAGCGTGGAGGTGCGCTGGTCCGACGACACCGAGCAGCGATTCGAGGGTGCGGTCGCCGGTGACGCCGCCCGTATCGAGGTGCGCGACGAAGCCGCACTCCTGAAGGCGCTGGTCGATGACGGTGCACTCGGGTTGGGCGAGGCCTACCTCGATGGTGCGTGGACCACGCCGGACCTCGCAGGGTTTCTCGAGCTGGCCTCCCGCAACATCGACGCCCGCCAGTCGAGCGCGCTCGGATCGCGGACGGTGGCTGTCACGAGGTGGTTCTGGGACAGGCGGCCCTCGTTCGTGCGTGCGACACCGATCGACGAGATCGGTGACCACTACGACCTCGGCAACGACTTCTACGGAGCGTGGCTCGACGACACGATGAGCTACTCCTCCGCTCGGTTCGCCACGGCCGACCAGGGCCTCGGAGCGGCACAGGAGGCGAAGTACAGGGCATTGTGCGAAATGCTCGATCTCCGGGCGGGTGAGCGGGTGCTCGAGATCGGGTGTGGATGGGGCGGGTTCATGGACTACGCGGCGTCCCATTACGACGTCCACGTCACCGGGTTGACCCTGTCGGAGGAGATGGCCACGTTCGCGCGGAAGCGCCTCGCCGAGGCCGGCCTCGCCGATCGCACCGAGATCAAGCTCCAGGACTTCAGGGACGAGCACGCGATGTACGACAAGGTCGTGTCGATCGAGATGATCGAGTCGGTCGACGAGACGGTGTGGCCGTCGCTGTTCCACGCCATCTCCCGTGCGATTCCCCCGGGAGGCAGGGCGGCGATGCAGGCCATCACGATCGACCCGCGGTTCTACGACAACCTGCTCGTACGTGAGGACTTCATCAAGCGATACATCTTCCCCGGGGGCATGCTCCCCACCGTGGCGATCCTCAGGGACCTGACGACGGACGCGGGTATGGCATGGGTCTCCGAGACCCACCATGGCCCCGACTACGCAGAGACGCTGCATCGCTGGGCGGAGCGCTTCGAGGCCGCCTGGCCGGCGATCCGGGCAGCCGACCCCACGTTCGACGAGCGATTCCGCCTGCTCTGGCGCTACTACCTCGAGTACTGCGAGGCGGGGTTCCGGACGGGCCGTATCGACGGCATCCAGTTCCTGATGGAGCGACCTGTCTGACCCTGGCGGCCCCGACCCCGGCAGCCACTCCCGGTCACCCCTCGGATCCGTGACGCCGCTCAGGGACGACGCGTCACGTACCGCACCGTGCCTGTCTGCTCCCGCTTGCCGGAGATCCGCGTCGTGAATCGCTTCACGATCCCGGTCCGGTGATCCGGGCGCGGGAGTGCCGTCCCGGTGATGGCATACACCTCGAGCTCGATCTCGGTGGTGCCGTCGTCATGGACGGTCACGCGGGGACCATCCGCCTCCCTGGCCGCCTTGGCGACGCGCTCACGCAACGTGAGAGCAGGACCCTCGTCGTCGGTTCGGTCATCGATCGGTTGGGCCATGTCCATCACCTTCACGATACGCCATCGTGGCGCGGAGTCCGCTGACTCATTCGACCGTGGTGAGGACGAGATCCGCCCACACGGCGAGGCCGTCGGCGTTCGGGTGGTAGCCGTCGGAGCGGAACAGCGACGTGTCGCCTGCGGCCACGGCGTACCAATCAGCGACGGTCACGGACCCGTATCGTGCCTCGGCGTCGACGATGGCGGCGTTCGTGCCGTCCTCCCACCCGCGAGGCACCACGACCGTGACGAGGATCACCCTTTCGATGCCCTCGGCCAGGGCGACGAGGTCGGCGATCTGGTCGGGCGTCGCTCCGTTGTTCGTCCCCAGGGCGAAGATGAGGGCATCGGGGGTCTCGCCTGCTGCCGTGAGGCTCGCCAGCGTTGCGAGCCCCTGGGCGAAGGTTCGACCGACCTCGGCGTCGATCACCAGGTCGGGCCGTGCTCCGGTGAGCAGGTCCGTGGCGCCCACCATGATCGAGTCGCCGATCGCCCACACGGTGGCCGGGCTCTGCGACGAGCCGTCTGCGGACGCCTCGGGCCCCCCCGACGCACCCGATGCACTCGAGCATCCGGCCGTGAGGGCCACCGCGACGATGGCGATGAGGATGTGTCGCATCGGCGGGATTCAATCACCGACCGGGGGATACGATCCGCGGCTCCCCGGACGGCGGCGCATGCGGTGCGCCCCAGGTCGACGGCACCTCACCAGATGTCCACCCTGTGCTCAGGGGGTCGCATCGAAGGATGCGCATCGTCGATGCCGAACGCCTCGGCGAAACTGCCGAGGTTGCTCATGGGGCCGAGGCATCGAAGATCGGAGGGCGCGTGGGGGTCGGAGTTGACGATGAGTCGCAGGTACTCCGGCGTGTAGTTGCGGCGCCACACCCTCGCCCACGCCATGAAGAAGCGTTGTGTGGCGGTGAGCCCCGCGACGTCCGCGGGCTGCCCATCGAGCTCGGTCTCGAGCGCACGCAGTGCGATCTTGAGCCCGCCGAGGTCTGCGATGTTCTCGCCGAGGGTCAGCTCGCCGTTCACCGCGAGGCCGTCCTCGATCTCAAACTCGGAGAACTGTTCGACGACCACCCTCGCCCTACGCTCGAATTCCGCTCGGTCCTCGGCGGACCACCAGTTCCGAACGTTGCCCTCCGCATCGAAGCGTGAGCCCTGGTCGTCGAATCCGTGGGTGATCTCGTGCCCGATGACCGCCCCGATGGCCCCGTAGTTGACGGCGTCATCCGCATCCTCCGTGAAGAACGGGGGCTGGAGGATTCCTGCGGGAAACACGATCTCGTTGCGAAGCGGGTGGTAGTAGGCGTTGACCACATGGGGCGCCATCGACCACTCGTGGGGATCGACGGGCTTCCCCAGTTGATCGAGCTGTCGCCGCACCTCGAACGTGCGGCAGGCAAGGCGATTGGACAGCCATGCGCCGTCCTCGAGCTCGAGCCCCGAGTAGTCCCGCCACTCGTCGGGGTAGCCGATCTTCGCCCCGAATCCCTCGAGCTTTGCGAGCGCCTGGCCCCTCGTCTCATCGCTCATCCAGGTGATCGTCATCAGGGTGTCGCGCATCGCGTCGAAGAGGCGGTCGACGAGGTGCTCCATCCGCGCCTTGGCGACAGGGGAGAAGTTGTCTCGCACATAGAGCTGCGACACGAGCTGTCCGATGTCCGACGACGCCGCCGCGAGGACTCGTTTCCAGCGAGGCTTCTGCTGCTGCTGGCCGCCGAGGGTGCGTCCGTAGAAGTCGAAGGCCGCGGTTTCGAAGGCCTCGGGGAGGCTGGAGGCGGTCGATCGCACGAGATGCCAGGTGAGGTAGGCCTTCCACTCGTCGAGCGATCGCGTGGTGAGCATCGCGTCGACGTCGGGGAAGAAGCCGACATTGTCGATGCTGACCGCATGCTCGGAACCTGCCCCGATCGCACCGACGTACGCATCGAGCCCGAAGGCGGGCATCATCGCGGCCACGTCCTCCATCAGGCGCTTGTTGGTGATGAGCTCGATGTCGCGCATCTGTACGTTGGTGTACGAACGCTCTGCGAGGGCTGTCTCGATGGCCACGACCTCCGAAGCCCGCACGGAGGCCTCTGCATCGGAATGCCCCAGCAGTCCGAACATCGTGGCGATGTGCGCTCGATAGGCGTCGAGCAGCTGTCGGGACGTGTCGTCGTCGCGCAGGTAGTAGTCGCGGTCGGGGAGCCCGAGCCCACCCTGGCCGATGTACAGGAGGTTCACCGTCGCGTCCTCGAAGTCGGGGAGGACCCCGACGTCGAAGAGCGCTCCGACGCCGATGAGGTGGAGGTCTGCGACCAGGCCGCGGAGATCCTCGAGGTCGGCGATCCCTTCGATCCGCCGGAGCCATGGCTCGATCGGCTCGATGCCGAGTGCTTCGATACGGGCCTCGTCCATGCCGGACCGGACGTAGGTGCCGACCCAATGGTCTGCGGTCCCCGGCTCCGAGGTCCCATCGGCCGCCGCGGCGTCGAGCAGCCCCTTCAGGATCTCCTGGTTGCGCTCGTGGACCTCCTGGGCCGCGCCCCATGCGCCGTACTCCGGGGGCACCGGGTTCGCTGCGATCCATCCGCCGTTCACCCAGCGGTAGAAGTCCTCGGCAGGGCTGACGGTCGGATCGGTATCGGCGGAATCGAACACGGGGTCGTCCGCCGAGACGGTGATGCGAGACATGTCGTTCACGGGGCCTCCTTCGTCGGTCAGGGACGATAGGGCACCACCGGGAGAGGCAGTCCGGTACCTGTGCGTAGAGTGGGAGCTGCGATGCCGCGGCGGCGGATGCGCCGTGGCCCCGGGTCGCCAGTCCGGAGGGCTCCATGCGATTCTCGATCGAAACCGATGACGGCGACAGCCCGTACCTCGCCGTCACGGCGCGGGGCGAGGATGTCCTCAGGGATCCCTTCCTCAACAAGGGCGATGCATTCACCCGCACCGAGAGGGAGGACCTGCGATTGCTCGGACTGCTTCCCGATCACGTGGCCACGGTCGACGAGCAGCTGCGGCGTGTCCAGGTCCAGTACGACGCGAAGACCACCGACATGGGCAAGAACGTCTACCTGAACGCCCTGATGGACCGCAACGAGACGCTGTTCTACCGGTACCTCACCGACCACCTCGCCGAGACGATTCCGATCGTGTACACGCCCACGGTCGCCCAGGCATGCTCCCACTGGTCACGGATCTATCGCCGCCAGCACGGCATCTACATCACCCCGCGTGACAAGGGTCGGATCGCCGACATCCTCGGCTCGCTGCGCGTGATGGAGCCACCGGTGATCGTCGTCACCGACAACGAGCGGATCCTGGGGATCGGCGACCAGGGCGCCGGCGGGATGGGCATCCCGATCGGCAAGTTGTCCCTCTACACCGCGGCTGCGGGCATCCATCCCGAACGGTGCATCCCCGTGTCCCTCGACGTCGGAACCAACAACGCCGGCCTGCTCGACGATCCGCTCTACATCGGGTACCGGGCACCCCGCCTGCGCGGCACGGAGTACGACGAGCTCGTGGACGAGTTCGTCGATGCGGTCAACCAGGTGTTCCCGGGGGCCCTGCTGCAGTGGGAGGACTTCGCGAACACCACCAGCTTCCGCCACCTCAACGTCCACCGGCAGCACATCGCATCGTTCAACGACGACATCCAGGGCACCGCGGCCATGGTCGTGGGCGGCCTGATCGCCGCCTTCAGGGGCCATGGGATGATCGACGTCGAGCATCGCATCGTCATCGCAGGCGCCGGCTCCGCTGGGCACGGCATCGCCGAGCAGATCCAGTTCGCGATGGTCGCCGACGGCACCCACCCCGAGATCGCCAAGAGCTCGATCTTCACGCTCGACAGTCGGGGCCTCGTCGTCTCGGGCCCCCATGTGCGGAGCTTCAAGGCCGACCTGGCGACCGATCCGTCGGTCATCGCGGGATGGGACGAGGTCGAGAACCCCCCGTCGCTCCTCGACGTCGTCCGCAATGTCCGCCCGACGGTGCTCATCGGCGTGACGGGCCAGGCCGGTCTGTTCACCCGCGAGGTGATCACCGAGATGGCTCGTCACACCGAGCGGCCGATCATCCTGCCCCTCTCCAACCCGACGAGCCACACCGAGGTCATCCCTGCCGCCGCGCTCGAGTGGACGGAGGGCCGGGCCATCGTTGCCACGGGCAGCCCCTTCAAGCCCGTCGAGATCGATGGCGTGGTGCACCGGATCGGACAGGCGAACAACGTCTACATCTTCCCCGGCATGGGCCTCGGCGTGCTCGCCGTGCGAGCGCGGGAGGTGACGAACGGGATGTTCCTCTCGGCCGCCGTCGCCCTCGCAGAGATGACGCGGCCGGATCTCGTCGCCGAGGGCCAGATCTATCCCGACATCGATGAGGTCATGGACGTCGCGAAGGCGGTGGCGCTCGCCGTCGCGAAGCGAGCCATCAGGGAAGGCGTGGCAGATCCCGTCGAGGACCTCGATGCCGCCATCGCATCGGAGATGTGGTCCCCCGTCTACCTGCCGATGGTTCCCGCCTGACGGCCTGGCCCCCGACCGGCTCAGGTGTCGTCGAAGATCTCGTCCAGGAGGCTGTCGACGGCCGAGGAGGCCACGGCGTCGCCGTAGCGATCGTCGAGGATCCCACGCATCTTGGCGAACACCAGATCACGCTCGGCGGCGTCATCCTTCGTCGAGGCCGGAACGACCTCCGTGCCGTCGATCCATGGCTTCCCATTCGACGACCATGGGATCAGGATCATCCACGACCAGAGTGTCGCATTGGCCGTCGTCCCCGTCTTGCGGACGAGGCCGACGCAGCTGTACGGCAGGGGTTCCCAACCCATCCCCCTGAGCAGGTCCCTGCCGTCCGGCATGTTGGCTGCATCTCGCTGCACGTCGTCCGTCCTCGATCAGAACGGGGACGGTACCGATACCGAGGCGATATCCCGACGGCGGCGCGCCTAGCGGGCAGATGACGTCTGGGATGGGAGCTTCGGGATCAGCCAGGAGAGGAAGGCGTCCTGGGAGCGCGTCTGGGTGGTGAATGTTCCCGGTCCGGTGAGGTCGACGACGAGGCCCTCACCGGAGAACAGCGTGCTCTTCCACCCTCCGACCTTCCGGATGGCGAAGCCGATGCCTTCGGTCATCGACACGAGGTGCCCCGTGTCCACCGTCATCGTCTGGCCGGGGCCCAGTGTCCACTGGTCCAGGGCCCCGAAGCTGGCGATGACCAGCTTCCCCCTCCCGGAGATCCGCAGCATGATCAGTCCTTCGGATGCGAAGAAGGTCTTCGCCCCGCCCCACTTGGTGTCCACCTCGACGCCCTCCGTCGAGGCGATGTAGCCGCCGCTCTGGACCATCAGCGGCGCGTCCTCGCGCACGTCGAGGACCATCATGTCGCCCGGCAGCGACGGCGCCAGCCTGATCGTGCCTCCGGTGTCGGATCGGAAGGTGTTGAGGAAGAACGACTCGCCGCCGAGCACCGATCGACCCAAGGACTTCAGGATGCCGCCTCGTGCCTTGGTCTCGACACTGATGCCGGGATCCATCGACACCATCGCACCTCCTTCGGCCTGGATGGCCTCACCCGGGCCCATGTGGGCGGCGACGATCGCATACGAGGGCTGGTGGGAGATGTCGAACTCCATGGTGCTCCTTTCGACCACCTCCACCCTACGCGCGGCCCAGTGCCGGAGTGGCACTCGTGCAGGCTCGGCGGCGGGCTACCGTGCGGACCGAAGCCGATGGTGAGGTGCTGAGCCATGCAACGGACGGTGTTCGAGCCCGAGCACGAGATCTTCAGGGACTCCGTACGCCACTTCCTCGAAACGGAGATCCTCCCTCACGCGCCCGAGTGGGATCGTGCGGGAAAGGTCGACAAGGCGATGTTTCGTGCGGCGGGTGCGGCGGGTCTCCTCGGGATGGCGGTCCCCGCCGACTACGGCGGAGGGGGTGTCGACGACTTCCGCTACAACGCCGTGATCAGCGAGGTGCTCGTCGGTGGTGGGGGCGGGGGCTCGGGCCTGTGCATCACGCTCCACAACGACATCTGCCTCCCCTACTTCCTGACGTACACGACCGACGAGCAGCGGCAACGATGGCTACCGGGACTCGCCAGCGGTGAGCTGATGACCGCCATCGCGATGACCGAGCCGGGAACGGGATCGGATCTCGCGGGGATCGCCACGTCCGCAAGGAGGGAGGGTGACGCCTACGTGCTGAACGGCTCGAAGACGTTCATCACCAACGGCATCAACGCGGACCTCGTGATCGTCGTCGCGCGGACCTCCGATGATCCCCACGCGGGGCTGACCCTCCTCGTCGTCGAGGACGGCATGGACGGTTTCGCACGGGGCCGGAACCTCGAGAAGATGGGGCTCCACGCCCAGGACACGGCCGAGCTGTTCTTCGACGATGTCGTCGTGCCCGTGGACAACCGCCTTGGTGACGAGGGTGCCGCCTTCCTCCAGCTGGTGGCGAACCTGCCCCAGGAGAGGTTCTCGATCGCCGTGGGCGCCGTGGCGGGAGCCGAGGCCGCCCTCGGCATCGCGCTGGACTACGCAAAGCAACGGCGCGCCTTCGGACGGCCGATCGGTAGCTTCCAGCACAACCGCTTCAAGCTCGCCGAGGCGAAGACCGAGGTGGATCTCGGGCGCGTGTTCGTCGACCGCCTCCTCGAGGAGCACGTCGCGGGACGGCTCACCATCGAGCAGGCCGCAGAGGCGAAGTGGTGGACCACCGAGATGCTGCGCAGGGTCGTCGACCTCGGGGTCCAGATCCACGGTGGCTACGGCTACATGATGGAGTACCCGATCGCCCAGGCGTACCTCGATGCCAGGGTGCAGACGATCTACGGCGGCACCACCGAGATCATGAAGGAGATCATCGGCAGGGGGATGGGCGTCTGAGATCGTGTCGCGTCGCGCCCGCCACAGGTGTGTCGTCGTGGCGGGTGCGATACGGTCCCGTCAGTTGCGGGTGATCGTGACGGAGAAGGCGAAGTCGGCGACGCCGATCTGCTCGATCGGGTAGTAGTGCCAGATCTCGAAGGGTCCCGACACGTGGCAGGTCACCTCGACGACCGGTTCGATCGGGCAGGCGTTCCCGTCGGCGTCGACGAAGGCCACGCCGTCGGAGGGCCACAATCGGAAGTACTCCTTGATCGCCGGCGTCTTGTCCCTTCCCTTCGTTCCCTCCTGCGTGTAGACGTCGAATGCCCACAGCATGCTCGCCATGTTCCCGTCGCGGTCCTCGTGGATCAGGAAGTAGCTGGGGATGTCCGAGCTGGATCCAGCGAGGGCTCCGCCATGGCACTCGTCGAATGCGTCACCGGCTGCACCGGGTGCCGGAGAGGAGCGGCTCCACGGCACATCCGCCCGCAGGTGCATGATGGGGATCGAGGTGATGGTCCCGCCGTCGGGGGCCGGGTGGCCGTCGGCGATGATCGCACCGTCGATGGCGGCCATCGTGAGGGTGTCGTCGCCGCAGGATCCGAGCCCCTCGGCGTCATCTCCGAGGTGCAGTGCCACGGAGTAGGTGGCTGTGGGTTCGGGCGCCGGCTTCCCCTTCGCCCCAGCAGGTGCGGCGATGACGACCGCCAGGGCGCACATGGCAGTGATGGCGAGGATGATGATGCGACGGAGGATCACGTCGTAGCTCCCTTCCGGCGGACGAAGTGAGCCGCGGGTGCGGCGCCCTTCGAGCGCCTTCCACCCCTGAGAGTCATCCGCCGCACGGATTCCGCGACACCGTGGGGCTTCCCGTGGCGCGAAGACGGGGGAGGCCCGTGGAGGGCCTCCCCCGCTGATCACGACGTTCCCGGATCGGTGATGCCGAGGCTCAGTCGTCGCCCTTCTTGGCCGCCTTGCGCTCGGCCCGCTCCTCGGCCTTGGTCTCCTTGTTGAGCTGGCCGAGGTTCTTGTGGGTGTCCTCCCACTCGTAGCCCTCGTCCCTCAGCTCCTTGAACGACTTCCCGAATCCCCAGCCGCCGTCCTCGCTGTTCTCGCGGAGCTTCATCATGACCTCGTCGAGCGTCATGTCCCACGCCTGGGAGAGCAGCATCAGCTTGTAGATGGCGCCCCATCCGACGGTGTCCTCGCCGGTGCGCAGTTCCACGATCTGCCGGCAAAGGTCATCGGCGGTCGGTGCTTCCTCGACGGCGTCCCCGGCAACCGGCTCCACGGGTTCCACCGGCTCCACGGGCTCGCACGAGGTCTCGGTGGGCTCCTCCGCCTCGCCCTCTCCGGTGACGTCCTCTGCTGGCTCCTCGAAGGACGCGAAGTAGTCGGCGATCATCCTCGCCTTGAACAGCTGCGCATCCGACAGTGTCTTCGTCTCGGAGGTGCCATCGTCAGGGGCCCCCTCCGTCTCGTCGGCGAGCGCCCCCGCGCTCATCGCGCCGAGCATCACCACCGCCATGACCATCACGATCCAGCGTCTCATCGTCTGCCTCTCACATCGGGAACGTGTGACGCCTTCCTCGCATCCCTTGCCCGACAGTGCAGACGAACCGGGTCGTGGATCGTTACAGGCGAATTCGGCAGGGCGGAATCGCGGGGAGTTCGATACGGTGGCGCCGTGACGCCGCATCCGACCTGGGACCCCGACCGGTACCTCCGGTACGCCGATCACCGCGCACGCCCCGGACTCGAGCTCCTTGGGAGGATTCCCGACGTCGGGGCACGGCGCGTCGTCGATCTCGGATGCGGGACGGGCGCACTCACCGCGGTCCTCGCCGATCGTTGGCCCGACGCAGAGGTGACCGGCATCGACGCCTCCCCCGAGATGATCGCCAGGGCGAGGTCGGACCATCCCGGCATCACCTTCGAGATCGCCGACATCCAGACATGGCGCCCGGATGGCCGCATCGACGTCGTGTACTCGAACGCCACCCTCCACTGGCTCGACGATCATGCGGACGTGTTCGCCATGCTGCGGTCGTGGCTGGATCCCGGTGGCGTCCTCGCCGTGCAGATGCCGGACAATTGGGACGCACCCACCCATCGGATTCCCTCACAGATCCTCGGCGAAGGCGAGTGGCCGGGCGAGGTGGGCGCCGCACTCCTGCGCGACCGCCTCGCCGACCCGGAGGACTATGCGAGCTGGGTCCAGCCCGCCATCGTGGACATGTGGCGAACCACCTACTTCCAACGGCTCGATGGTGACGACCCGGTCTGGACCTGGGTGACGGGATCACTCCTGCGCCCCGTGCTCGCCGCGCTCGACGACGACGACCGGGCTCGTTTCGGGGCGGCGTGCAGGGATGCGTATCGTCGCGCCTATCCCAGACGGGCAGATGGGATCACCACACTCCCGTTCAGCAGGCTATTCATCATCGCAACGGCGACGTGACCTCGGGCGGGCACGGCATGCGTGCCGCTACGTGGCGACGTGGTCGTCCCGTGCCGACCTCAGTGACCCCACGAGGTCGATCGCGTGGTGTGCGGTGTCGTGGTACCCGAGGGCGGAGCCCTTCCGGGCCGCATCGGCGATGACATCGTCGTCGAGTCCTGCCGTCACGGCGTCGATGACGTCGAGGTAGTGCTGCCCGAGGGGTCCGAAGATCTCGGGGGCCTGCCCGGCAGCGGCCTCGCACGCGGCGTGGAGCGTGTATGCCTCGTCGTCCTCCCCGAGCTGGTGGAGGATCTCGACGAGGTTGCGGATGGCCGTCCAGAACTGCGGCCGATTCCCCGTCCCGTGCCACAAGGGGATGCAGCGCTGCATCGCGTCGAGGGCGACATCGTGGTCACCGTGACGGCCGGCCGTCGCCGCGAGGACGATGAGGCAGATGCCCGCGACGAAGTCGTTCCCGATGCTCACCCCGTACTCGACGCCCTCCTCGAGTTGCTCCATCGCCGTGCGGGGATCGGGCGCCGAGTTCAGCTCGCCCAGCAGGTACATGGACCAGGCGAGCACCGAGGGTATGCCGGAGGCGTCCGCCCGCACGCGGAGGTCCTCGGCGACGGCCCATGCCGCATCGATGTCCCCGGAGAAGTACAGCGCGAGGCCCAGGTCGGCCGTCAGCGACGCGCCCATCCGCACGTCGTCGAGGTCGAACGCAACCTCGATCGCATCAGGCGAGTCCTCGATCACGGTGTCCATGTCGCCGAGGAAGAATGCGCTGATGAGGCGGAAGCTCTGTCGCAGCATCCTGACCCTCGCCAGATGGGCCACGCCTGCGGTGGCCAGGTCGTAGATCACACTCCACCCGCGTAGATCGCCGTCGAAGAGCGCCACGTACGCCTTGGCATAGGCATAGTCGGCACGGGCGGTGTGGTCCTCCGGCAGGGCGGCCAGCGCGCCATCGATCCACTCCTCGACGCCGATGGGCCGTGTGGACTCGAGCACATAGGGGAGCGCGAGGCCCAACCCCGCGAGGATGTCGAGATCGCCTTCCCGTTCGGCCCATCTCGCCGCCTGTGCGAGGTTGTCGTACTCCCGAACGAGCGAGGACAGCGCCTCCGACTCGAGCGGGCCGCTCATCGCTCCCGCCTGTAGCTCGGCGAACCGAGCGAACCACCCGGCATGGCGCCGCTCGACCGTGGAGTGGTCGGGCCGCTCCCGCTGCCTGCGCATCGAGTAGTGACGAAGCGTCTCGAGCATCGTGAAGCGCGTGGCTCCGCGCGATCGCTCGGTGGCGACCATCGACCTCCGCACGAGGGTCCCGAGTGCAGTTCGCGCCAGCGCGGCGTCGACGTCGTCGAACGCACAGACCGCCTCGATCGCCTCGACCGATGCCCCGCCTCTGAACACCGACATGCGTTCGAAGACCCTCTGCTCGGGAGGGTCGAGCCGGAGGTACGACCAATCGACGAGATCGTCGAGGGATCGGTGGCGTGCTGCCACCGATCGCGAGTCGGAACGAAGCTCCAGCCTGTCGGCGCGGAGCGCGGCGAGGATCTCGGTCGGCGTCATGGTCTCGGTCTGCGCGGCCGCGAGCTCGATGGCCAGCGGGAGCCCGTCGAGCTGGGCGCAGATGGACTCCACGACGTCGAGGGGGAAGGCGTCGGGGGCCAGGTCAGGCCCGGAGATGCGGCCGCGCTCGATGAAGAGTGCCACTGCGGGCGACGCAGTGTCGTGACCCACCGCGAGCGGGAGGACGCGGTAGACCGACTCGGCGGCGATCGCCAGCGGTTCACGCGTCGTCACCAGGGCGTGAAGGCTCGGCACGGCGAGTGCGAGCTCATCCACGAGTGATGCCACGGCATCGACCTGATGCTCGGCGTTGTCGAGGATCAGGAGCCTCTCGTCCACGTTCAGGGCGTCCACGAGGCTGTCGAGGTCCGACACCCCGGGTCGCCTGCCGATCCCGAGCGCCGAGGTGACCGCGGTCGCGATCGCCGAGGGGTCGTCGGAGGACGTCAGGTCGACGAACCATGAGCCACCGGGAAGGCCGTCCGCGAGGTGACGGCCGACCTCGATCGCGAGCGTCGTCTTCCCCACACCGCCCACACCGCTGAGGGTGACCACCGACCCCGGCTGCAGCAGCGCGGCGCTGACGGCCTCGATGTCGTCGCGTCGTCCGAGAATGTGATGCCCACGCTTGGGGAGATTGCCGGCCGAAGCCCTCGGGGCGGTGGCCGCGGCCGGTGCCGGTGCCTCGAGGGTGTCGATCTGCCAGATGCGCTCTGCCCTCGTCAGGTCGCGCAGGCGGTGTTCGCCGAGGTCGCGCAGGCGCCATCCCTCCTCCATGTCGTCCGCGACCAGCGACCGTACGACATCGGTCATGAACACCTGGCCGCCGTTCGCCGATGCGCTCACCCGGGCGGCCCGGTTCACCGAGCTCCCGAAGTAGTCACCGTCGCGGACGGTCGCCGTCCCCGCGTGGAGCCCCATGCGCACGCGGATCCCCGGGATCGGATCGGGCCACACCTGTGTGGACATCCTGCCCTGGATCTCGAGTGCGGCGCGCACGGCTGCCACGGGCGCGCCGAAGGCGATCGCCCAGCCGTCCCCCGCCTTCGAGAACACGTATCCGTCCGCATCCTCGACGGCTTCGCCAAGGATGCGGTCGTGGGCCTCGATGACGGCATCCATCGCGTCGGGATAGCGGTCCCACAGGCGCGTCGAACCCTCCATGTCGGTGAAGAGGAAGGTCACCGTCCCCGACGGTGGCGACATCGTGCGCATCCGGCGAGACTACAGGCGGGCCTCCCGGCAGCGTGGGGGATGCCCGCGTGCGCACGTGCATCGTCGAGTAGCCTTCGACGTGAGGGCGTGCCTCCTCGATTCGGAGGTGGATGATGCGCCGAGTCGCCGTCGTCGGCGTGGTGGTCGCGTTGGTCGCCGCCGGGTGTACCAGCGGGTCGGGTGGCTCGACGACCCTCGGCCCGTCGACGGTGACCTCCACGTCTTCGACATCGCCCGCGACCACGGCACCGGTGACGACCAGCCACGCGACCCCCTCGACGACCGTCCCGACCGTCGTGCCCACCACGAGCACGGGGTTCGACGCACAGCTCACCGAGGTCCCGCTCATCACCGAGGGCACGTATCCGGGTCCCGCCTGGCCCACGTCACTGTCCGGAGTAGGCGACGCCGACGTCGTGCCCTCCGATCTCCGTGATGCGCTGGTGCGCAACGGGTTCGTGATCGAGCCGAACACCGACACCTACGGCGGTTTCGGGGTCGATGAGCTCAGCTGGAGGACGCAGTTCTCCGTCCTGTACGAGCAGCTGAGCCCGTACGGCGAGCGCGCCGTGTTCGTGACCACCGACGTGGCGTACCACCTCTGGCACCAGGTGTTCGACATGGTCCTCAGGGAGACCGAGGCAGATCGCCTCCTCCCCGTGCTCGAGGAGTTCGTTGCGGGCCTCGTCGAGGCGGCGCGTGTGCAGACCGCCGGAGCTCCCGACCCGGCCGTCGCCGACGCCGCACTCCGGGCCCAGGAACACCTCGAGGCTGTGGCGACGGTGCTCGGACTCGACGTCGGCCCGATCGGGGACCGCGCCGCCGAGGAGGCGGCGCTCGTCGACCAGGCGACCGAGCTCGCGGCCTCACCGACCGTCGGTGGCGACTGCGAAGCCCTGCCGGCGTCATGCGTCGACTACTCACTCGCCAGGCCGCGCGGTCACTACACGCGGTCCGAGGAGCTGATGCGGTACTTCAAGGCGATGTCGATGCTCGGGAACACCGGCTTTCCCGTGACCGACGCCGCCCCGCTGCGCGTGGGCCTCGCGGTGTCACGACTGATCGTCACTGACGAGGACCTCGCGGCCGGCTGGCGGACGATCTACGGGCCGACGGCCTTCCTCGTCGGATCGGCGGACGACTACACGCCGTTCGAGGCCGCCGAGGCGGCCGAGCGCCTCGATCCCAACGGCCTCGCGGATCTCGGCAACCTGTCCGCCGACGCCTTCGTCGAGGGGGTTGGTGCCGAGCTGCTGCAGATGCGGGACGTACGCATCGACCCGGCCCGCGCGTCGCTGCGCACGATGGGCGCGAGGTTCGTCCTCGATTCGTGGGTCTACGACCAGCTCACCGATCCCGGCGTGAGCGAGCGGATCAGGCCGACCCCCCTCGACTTCGCGAGCGTCATGGGATCCGACTACGCGGCTGACATCATGGCCTCCGATGGCGAGGACGCCGCGTACCCCGACTACCGGGCGAAGGTCGACGACCTCAGCGATCAGGTCGCCGCGCGTTCCATCGACGATTGGGGCCGGACCGTCTACGACGGGTGGCTGTGGGCGCTCGAGCCCGTGTGGGCGGGCCAGCACGAGGAGGCATTCCCGCCGTTCATGCGGAACGACGCATGGAAGGCGAAATCGCAGACGACGGGACTCGGCTCCTACACCGAGCTCAAGCACGACACGATCCTCTACGCCAAGCAGGGCATCGCCGAGGGTGAGGGGCCTCCCGAGCCGCCCCCTCCGCCTCGCCACTGGGTCGAGCCTGATCCGGTGGCCTTCGGTCGGCTCGCCTCGCTGGCCGCGATGATGCGTGACGGGCTCATCTCGGCGGGGCTGATGGCCGATGGCGACTTCGACCTCGACACGGCTGACTCGTACGGCGTCGCTCGCACCCGTTGGGTCACCGAGTTCCTCCTCACCATCCTCGACCGGCTCGAGCGCATCGCCGCCGACGAGCTCGAAGGCACCCCGATCTCGGACGAGGACAACATCTGGCTCGGGGACATCGGAGTGTGGATCTCGGCACTGCTCGAGACCATCGGCGAGGGATCGCTCGATCCGTCTCCCCTTGTCGCCGACGTCTTCCTCGACCCGTTCGCCGACGAGGTCCTGGAGCTCGGCACGGGTCCCCTCGACACGATCCACGTCCTCGTACCCGACGACGACGGTCGATTCCGGGTGGCGACAGGGGTCGTGTACTCGTATTACGAGTTCTGGGGACCGCGCGCGGAACGGCTGACGGATGAGGAGTGGTGGGACCGGATCATCGCTGGTGACCTCCCGGATCGGCCGCAATGGTGGCTCGACGCACAGCCCTGATCGTCGCGGCAGCGGCCGTCGCCTTCTCGTCGTGCGCCGACGGCGGTGGCACCCCGAGCGGTGACGCGGCGAGTGGTCCACCGACCACGGCAGTACGTGTGCTCCTTGCGGGTGACGTGATGCTCGGGCGGGGCGTCGCGCCGGTCGTCGCCGCTGATCCGGACGGCATCTTCGAGGGGATTCGCCGGACGATCCGGCGAGCCGACATCGCAGCCGCCAACGTCGAGTCCCCCCTCACCCTCCGTCCACACGCGTCGGCCAATCCGTACGCGCTCGAAGCCGACCCCTCCGTGGCCCAGCTGGTCGCCTCGGCGGGCTTCGACCTCGCCGGGGTCGCGAACAACCATGCGGGGGATGCGGGCAGGGGTTCCGTCATCGACACGATCGACGCCCTGTCGGCGGTCGGCATCCTGACGTCCGGCGGGGGAGGGGACATCGACGATGCATGGACCCCGACGATCGTGGAGGTCCGCGGCGTCCGCATCGCCTTCCTCGCCATCGATGGCTCTGCCCAGGGGGTCGAAGCGACACCATCATCGCCCGGCATCGCGGTCTGGGACTCGGATCGCGCGATGCGCGCCGTCGCGAGGGCTACGCAGGACGCCGATGTGGTGGTCGTCGGCCTCCACGGAGGCATCGAGTACTGGTCCGGCACCGACCCCATCCTCCGTCCCCTGGCTGACGAACTCGTGTCGTGGGGCGTCGACGTCGTGTGGGGCCATGGGCCCCACGTCGGGCAGCCCATCGAGGTGGAGGATCCCGATGGCGATGGTCGCCATGCGGTCGTCGCCACCTCCCTCGGTAACCTCCTGTTCGATCAGCTCGGCCCCGAGACACGGGAGGGGCTGGTGCTCGAGGTGCTGGTCGACCGCGACGGGCTGATCGCACATCGTGTCGGCGTGACCCGCAACACGGCGATGCGCGTGGGTCTCGCCGGGTGGCGCACGCCCGAGGGCGACGCAGCGATGATCGACGGGGTGTGGTGGTCGCTCGATCGGCCTGTCGAGGCATCCGACACGTCGGTGTCGCCGTTCGCATATCCCGATGGTGAGGTCACGGCCGCGAGCCGAGGCGACCTCGACGGTGACGGGTCCCTCGAGACCCTCTTCTCGTTCCGGCACCCCGTCGAGGTGAGGGACGCCGATCCACTCGCGACGCCGCCGACGGACGCCGAGGGTAGGAGCGCGCATCTCGGCGTCCTCACGGCGGATGGATCGCCGGTGTGGATGTCGCGCCGTCCGCCCCACCCGATCGGTGCGGTGATGGCCTGCGATGGGTCCGCGGTGTTCGCATACACCAAGCTCGATCATCCATCCGTCATCGCCGTCGGGGCAGGCACGTGGGGCGGGTTCGGGTTCGTCCTGGCTCCCGAGCTCGCGGGGCAGAGGACCATCGGATGCGGCGATGTCGATCACGACGGTCGCCTCGAGCCCGTCGTCGTGCGGTGAGGGCGGATGCCCACTGGCCATCTAGATCCTTAGTGATACACTAAGGAAATCTGGACAGCGGAGACACGATGACCGAGACGGCATCCACGGGCGCGGACGAGCGCTCCTCCCCACGCGGACGCGACGCCCGCGACGAGCCGCACCCCTCGGGAGACGATCGCTTCCTCGTCATCGACAAGTTCCTCAAGCGTGTCCAGTACGACCAGGACCAGCTCATCGAGGCGCTCCACATCGCCCAGGACGTCTTCGGGTACCTCGACGACGGCATCCTGACCTACGTCGCGAGGGCCCTGCTCCTGCCGCCGTCCCGTGTGTTCGGCGTCGCCACCTTCTACCAGCTGTTCACCTTCGACCCACCGGGTGAGCACACCTGCACGGTGTGCACGGGGACCGCCTGCTTCGTCAAGGGATCGGACGACATCGTCCGATCCGTCTCCGAGCGCTGGGGCGTCGCTGCCGGCGCCACGACCGAGGACGGGATGCTCACGTTGAAGACGGCACGCTGCCTCGGCTCGTGCGGCCTCGCACCCGTGGTGCTGCTCGACGGTGTCGTCACGGGACGGGAGGACGCGGCGGCGGTGCTCGCCGCCGTCGAGGGGATCGTCGCGGCAACGTCCGGGCCCGTTGCCGTCGGTGGGGAGGTGGTGGGCTGATGGCCGCGCCGATCGATCTCCACGATGTCGCCGAGCGAGAGCACGAGGCCCGCAGCAGGTACCCGTGGAGGATCAAGGCCTGCGCATCGACCGCCTGCCTGTCCGCAGGCGCCGGTGCGTCGATCCAGGCGCTCGAGAGGACCGTGGAGGCCTCCGACCTCGCCCTCGATGCCGTGGTGATCCCCACCGGGTGCATGGGTCTGTGCAGCCGTGGGCCCCTCGTGCGACTCCTCCGCAGGGGTGGTGACGAGACGATGTACCAGGCGGTGAACGAGGCCGTCGCCGTCGACATCGTCCGCAGCCATGTCAGGGACCACAAACCGGTCGAGACCAACGTGCTCGACACGTC
The DNA here is from genome assembly GCA_963792405.1 of uncultured Acidimicrobiia bacterium. Classification (GTDB taxonomy): domain Bacteria; phylum Actinomycetota; class Acidimicrobiia; order Spongiisociales; family UBA5794; genus SZUA-442. The sequence continues at coordinate 126,110 of CAWBVU010000005.1, read as the reverse complement.
GATCCCGTTCTTCTCCGCACAGGAGCGCGTCGTGTTGGCCAACGGGGGAGTCATCGACCCCGACCGCATCGAGGGGTACGTCGCCCACGGCGGATATCGCGCCCTTCGGAAGGTGCTCACGGAGATGACGCCCGAAGCGGTGGTGCAGGAAGTCGCGGCATCCCGCATACGGGGACGCGGCGGTGCGGGGTATCCGACCGGCAGCAAGTGGTCCCTGCTCGCCAAGGCGGTCTCGGATCAGAAGTACGTGGTGGCGAACGGCGATGAGGGCGATCCCGGCGCCTACATGGACCGCACCGTCATGGAGGACGATCCCCATCGACTCATCGAGGGCATCGCGATCGCCGCCTACGCCACCGGTGCCTCTCGTGCCTTCATCTACGTGCGGGCGGAGTACCCGCGCGCCGTCGAACGGCTCGACAGGGCCATCCGGGTGGCACGGCGCAACCGCCTCCTCGGGCGGCGCATCCTCGAGACGGACTTCGACCTCGAGGTGGAGGTCCGGATCGGTGCCGGGGCGTTCGTCTGTGGTGAGGAGACGGCGCTGATGGCGTCGATCGAGGGCAGGAGGGGAACCCCTCGGCTTCGCCCGCCGTACCCGACCGAGGCAGGGCTGTGGGGGAAGCCGACGATGATCAACAACGTCGAGACCCTCGCCAACATCCCGACGATCATCACGAAGGGCGCGGATTGGTTCGCCTCCATCGGGACGTCGGAGAGCACCGGCACCAAGGTCTTCGCCCTCGCGGGCGACCTGGTCAACATCGGCCTCATCGAGGTGCCCATGGGCATCACCCTGCGCACCATCGTCGAGGACATCGGCGGAGGCATCCCCGACGGGGGCACGTTCAAGGCCGCCCAGACCGGTGGGCCGTCGGGTGGGTGCATCCCCGCCGAGTTCCTCGACACCCCCGTCGACTACGACAGCCTGCGCCAGCTCGGCTCGATCATGGGGTCCGGTGGCCTGATCGTGATGGACGACACCGTCTCGATGCCCGACGTCGCCAAGTTCTTCATGGAGTTCTGCATGGACGAGAGCTGCGGCAAGTGCACGCCCTGTCGGGCGGGCACCGTGCAGATCCACACGCTCCTCGAGCGGATCACGGGCGGGCGCGGCACGTGGACCGACCTTCGGCACCTCGAACAGCTGTGTGCGACCGTGCGCGACACGAGCCTGTGCGGCCTCGGACAGTCGGCGCCGAATCCCGTGCTGAGCACGCTGCAGTACTTCGGAAGGGAGTACGAGGATCTCCTCGTCGGTTCGGGCCTGGAGGTCGTCGATGCGTGAACGACGCGCAACCGTGGACGTCACCTTCGACGGCGTCGAGTACGAGGCGTACGCGGACGAGACCGTCATGGAGGCCGCACGGCGGCTGGGAGTCCCGATCCCTTCACTGTGCTACCTGGAGGGCCTCTCGGTATGGGGCGGTTGCAGGATGTGCGTCGTGCAGGTCGCGGAGGACCACAGGCTCAGGCCCGCATGTGCCACTGCCCTCGCCGCGGACATGGAGATCAGGACGGACACCCCCGAGCTCCGCGCCCATCGCAAGGCCATCGTTGAGCTGCTGTTCGCAGAGGGCAACCACGTCTGCGCCGTGTGCGTCGTGAACGGCAACTGTGAGCTCCAGGACGTCGCGGTGGTGACCCACATGGATCACGTGCGCTTCGACTACCAGGCGCCCCGCAGGGCCGTCGACGCCTCCCACCCCAAGTACGTGTTCGACCCCAACCGATGCATCCTCTGCACCCGCTGCGTGCGCGTGTGCGACGAGATCGAGGGCGCACACGTCTGGGACGTCGCCTACCGAGGGGCCCAGGCGACCCTCGTCACCGACATGGACGTGCCGTGGGGCGAGGCGACGTCGTGCACCTGGTGCGGCAAGTGCGTCGTCGTGTGCCCCACGGGTGCCCTCTCCTATCAGGGCAAGGCGGTCGGTGAGATGGTGCACGACACCAGCATCATCATCCGCCTCGCCAGCGCCAGGCGTCGCGGCGAGTGGCTGGATCCGGAGGCGGTGCGATGAGCGACACGGCCTCGACGCCCGCCGAGGCTCCATCGGTCGCGGCCAAGGCGCGAGTCGCCACGGTCTGGCTGGCGGGCTGCTCGGGGTGCCACATGTCGTTCCTCGACATGGACGAGTTCCTCTTCGACGTGGCCGAGCGGGCGACGGTCGTCTACAGCCCGCTCGTCGACATCAAGGAGTTCCCCACCGACGTCGACGTCACACTCGTCGAGGGCGCGGTCGCAAACGAGGACAACCTGGAGCTCGCACGCATCGTCAGGGCGCGGTCGAAGGCAGTGGTGTCGTTCGGCGACTGCGCCGTCAATGGGAACGTCACGGCAATGCGCAACCCCCTCGGCGACCCGATCGAGATCCTTCGAAAGGTGTACGTGGACATGCCGGATCGCAACGGCGTCCTGCCGTTCGCGCCGGGGATCGTGCCGCCGCTGCTGTCGAAGGTCCTCCCCCTGCACCAGGTGATCCCCGTGGACATGTACCTGCCGGGGTGTCCACCGCCGGCCCAGCGCATCAAGGATGCCGTGCTCGCGATCCTCGATGGGGTGCCGTTCGCCGAGCGAGACGTGGACATCAGGTTCGGATGAGGGGGGCGGCACGTGCATGATCTCGTGGTGATCGACCCGGTCTCGAGGATCGAGGGGCATGCAAAGATCACGATCGCCCTCGACGAGGACGGACGTGTCGCGTCGACCCGATTCCATGTCACCGAGTTCAGGGGATTCGAGGAGTTCTGTGTCGGGAGGCCCGTGTGGGAGATGCCGTCGCTGTCGGCGCGCACCTGCGGCATCTGCCCGGTGAGCCACCTGCTGGCCTCTGCGAAGACGGGTGACGCCATCATGGGAGTGCGAATCCCGCAGCACGCGATCCGCCTGCGACGGATCGCCAACCTGGGGCAGATCATCCAGTCCCACGCCCTCAGCTTCTTCCACCTGAGCTCGCCCGATCTCCTCCTCGGATTCGACGCAGACCCTGCCATGCGCAACGTCTTCGGCCTCATGGAGGCGGAGCCGGAGCTCGCCAGGCGGGGGATCAGGCTGAGGGGCTTCGGGCAGTTCGTCATCGAGGCGATCGCGGGACGCAAGGTGCACTCGCCGGGCATCGTGCCCGGTGGCGTCGCTGCACCGATGACGGAGGAGACACGCCGACACCTGCTCGAGCACCTCACCGAGGCCCACGAGACCGCGCTCGTCGCCCTCGACCTGTTCACCGGCATCCTCGACCGTTTCCCCCGCGAGGTCGCCGCCTTCGGATCGTTCCCGAGCTACTTCCTCGGCCTCGCCAACGATGCAGGCACGTGGGAGCACTACGACGGCCACCTGAAGGTGATCGATGCGGAGGGCGGCGTCGTCGCGGATCGTGTGCCGGTCGCCGACTACCGAACCATCGTGGGCGAGTCCGCCAACGTCGATTCGTACCTCAAGTCCCCCTACTTCGTACCCGCAGTGGACTCCGACGACGACGTCGCCGCGGGCATGTATCGGGTCGGACCACTCGCACGCCTGAACCTGTGCCAGACGATGGGCGCTCCCGAGGCCGATGCGGCGCTCGTGGGCTACCGGGAGCGCGCAGGGGGTGTCGCCGCGTCGTCGTTCTTCTACCACTACGCACGGCTGATCGAGATCCTCGCCGCGACCGAGCAGATGCGTGAACTCCTCGACGACGACGACGTGACCGACACCATGGTCCGCGCCACCGCGGGGGTCAACCATCGCCATGCCGTTGGGGCATCGGAGGCGCCGAGGGGGACACTCTTCCACGAGTACCACGTCGACGAACACGGCTTGCTCGAGAAGGTCAACATGATCATCGCGACGGGTCAGAACAACCTGGCGATGAACGCCACCGTCCACCAGATCGCCACGGAGTGGATCGAGGGGCCTGAGATCCCCGAGGGCATCCTCAACCGGGTCGAGGCCGGCATCCGGGCCTACGACCCGTGCCTGAGCTGCTCGACGCACGCGATCGGCCAGATGCCGCTCGTCGTGACGCTGGTCGATGCGGCGGGTTCCACGGTGTGCGAACGGATCCGTGGCTGACGCCCTGGTCATCGGCTACGGCAACGACCTGCGCACCGACGACGGGGCGGGCCGATGGGTGGCCGACCGGATCGACGAAATGGGCATCGAGGGCGTGGAGGTCCGCTCGGTGTCCCAGCTCACCCCCGAGCTCGCACTCCTGGTCGCAGGCCGCGACGTGGTGGTGTTCGTGGATGCGTCCGTCGACACGGCGGTACTGACCGTCGGGGAGGTCGACGAATCCTCGGTGGGAGCCGGGGTGATGAGCCATCACGGTGACCCTGCGACGCTCCTGTCGATGGCCGCCTCGGTCGGGCAACGGCCTGCACGTGCCTACGTCGTGTCGATCCCGGCGTCGGACCTCGGCATGGGCCTCGACCTCACCCCCTCGACCCGCGCCGCAGCCGAGGAGGCGGTCACCCGCATCGCCGCCCTCCTCCCTCGCCGCGCATCTGCCTAGCGACGCAGTGAACTCGCGGGTGGCGCAGATCAGGGGGCGACGTCCACGTGAGCGCCGAGGGTGCGCAGGTAGCCGACGTCGGTGGTGAAGGCCATCGGTGGGAGGTCGTCGAGAGCGAAGAACCGTGCCTCCTCTGCGTCGTCGCCTGCTTCGAGGTGGCCGCCGACGACGGTGCCGGCGAACCACACGCCGACCGTGAGCTTGGAGGGGTCGTGGAAGTTCGAGGCGATCCAGACCACCTCGCCCACCTCGGCGATCAGGCCCGTCTCCTCGTGGAGCTCCCTGGCGGCTGCCTCGCGGATCTCCTCGCCGTAGGACACGAACCCCGCGGGGATCGACCACAGACCCGCCCGTGTCGCACCCTTCGCACGCAAGACGAGCAGGACGCGGCCTGCGTCGTCGAACACGACCACGGCGGCCCCGACCCCCGGATTGCGCCAGTGCACGAAGCCGCAGGTGGGGCACCGCATTCGCGGCGTGTCGCCGATCCGCGTCCACTCGAGGTCGGCGCGGCACATCGGGCAGAACCGATACTCGCCCGGCCAGGGAGCATCGTCATGAGCTGCGGTGACCTCCATGTCGGGACCATACGGCGCCATCGGGCACTCCGGTGCGCTGGTGGCTGCCCGTATGCTGGCCGAGTGACGCCCGACGGACCAACGCATCCCGCCGCCCGCCGACGTCGACGACGGCTACTGGGAGATGCTCGCCGCCGATGCCGACGGTGCGCCGGCGCAGCAGGGCACCATGATCCCGAAGCCCTCGGCGGGTCGGGAGCACTTCCGCCCATTGCGAGACGCCGTCGATGTCGACGACGACGCCCTCTTCGGCGCGCTCCGTGCGACCTTCGGGTTCGAGGCCTTCCGACCCGGCCAGCGGGAGGTGGTGGGTGCCACCCTCGCTGCCCGGGACTGCCTCGCCATCATGCCGACCGGCTCTGGCAAGTCGCTCACCTATCAGCTCGCCGCACGGCTCGTCGGGGGTACGACCCTCGTGATCTCGCCGCTCATCGCGCTGATGAAGGACCAGGTCGATGCGGCCACGGAGCTCGGCATCGAGGCCACCTTCATCAACTCCAGCATCGAATACGAGGAGCGGGTCCGACGGATCGACCGGCTACGCGCAGGGGACTACGAATTGGTGTACGTGGCGCCGGAGGGCCTCGGCGCCTCCCTCGGCGCCGTCCTCGACGACGCCGACGTGCGACTCGTCGCCGTCGATGAGGCCCACTGCATCAGCCAGTGGGGCCACGACTTCCGGCCCGCGTATCGGCAGCTCGTCCACCTCAAGTCACGCTATGGCGTACCCGTCCTCGCCCTCACCGCGACGGCCACGCACCGGGTGCGCGACGACATCATCGGCCAGCTCGACCTCGATGATCCGGAGGTCGTGCAGACGTCGTTCTTCCGGCCGAACCTCCGGCTGCACGCATTCAAGAAGGGCACCCACGACGGTGTGACGGTGAAGGCTCGCGACATGATCGGGAGGATCGCCCTGCGGCACAGGGGGGACAGCGGGATCGTCTACACGCTGTCGCGCAAGTCCGCCGAGTCGACGGCGACCTACCTTCGCTCACTCGGCATCCGTGCGGCGGCCTATCACGCTGGCATGGACGGTGACGATCGCACGAGGGTGCAGGACGACTTCATCCGGGACGAGGTCGAGGTGGTATGCGCGACGGTGGCGTTCGGAATGGGCATCGACAAATCGAACGTGCGGTTCGTGGTCCATCGCGACATGCCCAAGTCCCCCGAGGGCTACTACCAGGAGATCGGCCGCGCAGGCCGGGACGGTCTCGACAGCGACTGTTACCTGTTCTATTCGTGGTCGGACGTCGTCCAGCTCGAGCGGATGGTGTCGGGCGATGGATCGGAGGGGTCGCAGCGGACACACATCCGGAGGATGTACGACTTCGCGGAGACCGAGCGATGTCGGCACCAGGCGATCGCCCAGTATTTCGGTGAGCGGATCGAACGGTGCGAGACGTCGTGCGACCGATGCACCGACCTCGACACCGGATTGGCATCCGCGCCCGCCCCGAGGATCGTCGCACCGATCGCCTCGGTGGCCCCCGACCACGATCCCGACCTGTTCGAGGCCCTCAGGGCACTCCGAAAGCGGCTTGCGGACGACCGTGGGGTCCCTGCCTACGTCGTGTTCAACGACGCCACGTTGAGGGAGATGGCGGCGCGCAGGCCGACGACCGAGGCCGAGTTCCTCGCCATCTCCGGAGTCGGCGCCGCCAAGCTGACGACCTACGGTCCGGACTTCCTCGCCCTGCTGTCCGACCGGACCTGACCCCTCTTCTCCCGTACCCAGGGTTGCTGTCCACCGAAAGGGTGGACAGCAACCCTGGGTACGGAGGTCCGGGATCACGGCGTACGATGGCGGGTATGGGCGATCGCAACGTGCTTGGTGGTGAGCTGGAGGAGTGCAGCACCGATCCGGTCACCGGATGGTTCCGCGACGGCTCCTGTCGCACCCAGGAGAGGGATCAGGGCAGCCACACCATCTGCGCGGTGATGACGGCCGAGTTCCTCGAGCACCAGCGTGCCATCGGCAACGATCTCGTCACCCCGATGCCGCAGTACCGCTTCCCGGGGCTCACGGTCGGGGACCGCTGGTGCGTCACCGCACCGAACTGGCTGCGCGCACACCTCGATGGGGCCGCAGCGCCGGTCGTGCTCGCTGCGACGAATGAGGCCGTCCTCTCGATCGTCCCCCTCGACACGCTCCGCAGCTACGCCGTCGACGTACCGGACGACCCGTCTGCCCTCGAGGGCTGAGCCCAGCACCCCTGCACGGAGTCCCTGCATCGCTGAGGTCATCCCCCGGATCGCTGCTCCGCACGATTGACGGCGAGGCTTCTCGCCGAGGGCCGCCGGGCGTAGGATGATGAGACGCGAGGTAAGGAATTTCGATGTCCGTTCCCACCGAGAGTCTCGACTTTGCCGACATGGCCAGACGGGAGTTCGCCAGGGCCGTCCCGTTCCTCCATCCGCTCAACGGCCTGCGTGGCATCGCGGGGCTGCTGTTCGAGCCCGAGCGCATCATCCGGCTCAGCCTTCCCGTCGAGATGGACGACGGCTACGTCCACATCTTCGAGGGGTACCGGGTGCTCCACGACAACGTCCGAGGGCCGGGCAAGGGCGGTGTCCGCTATCACCCCGACGTCGACGAACACGAGGTGATCGCCCTCGCCACGTTGATGACGTGGAAGTGTGCGCTCACCGACATCCCGTTCGGGGGTGCCAAGGGCGGCATCAAGTGCGATCCGAAGGCGATGTCGAAGGACGAGAAGCGCCGCCTCACCCGACGATTCATCTCGGCCCTCGGTGACGACATCGGGCCCTTCACCGACATTCCTGCACCCGATCTGTACACCGATGCCCAGACGATGGCATGGATCTACGACACCTACTCGATGATGCATCCCGGACAGAACAACCTGCCCGTGGTGACGGGCAAGCCCATCGGGCTCGGGGGATCCCTCGGGCGCGACACGGCAACGGCGCAGGGCCTGTTCTACGTGCTCGAGCACATGATCGAGATGGGGGCGTTCCCGGGCCTCACCGGGGTCAAGGGCCTCCAGGTCGCCGTTCAGGGCTTCGGCAACGCGGGACGCAACGCGGCGCGCATCTTCGCCCACGCCGGCGCACGGATCGTGGCGGTGAGCGACTCGCAAGGCGGGATCTACGACCCGGACGGCCTCGACATCGCCGAGGTCGAGCACCACAAGGACACCACCGGTTCGGTGATCGACCTGTCGGGCACCAAACCACTGGGCCCCAGGGAGGTCCTCGAGGTGCCGTGCGACGTGCTGATCCCCGCGGCGATGGAGCTCCAGATCACGACCGCCAACGCCCCTGACATCAAGGCGAAGGTCGTCATCGAGGCGGCGAATGGTCCGACGACGCCGGAGGCCGACGACGTGCTCGCGGAACGCGGCATCCCCGTGATCCCCGACATCCTCAGTGCCTCGGGCGGTGTGGTCGTCTCCTACTTCGAGTGGGCGCAGAACCTCGCGAACGAGCACTGGACCGAACCCGTGATCCAGGAGAAGCTCAAGGCGAAGATGCGTGCGGCGACCGATGCGATGGTGACGACGAGGGCCGCCCTCCTCGACCAACTCGACCTCTACCGGGAGGCGTGGATGGAGGCGAAGGCGGAGGACGTCCCCCGTCCCACCTATCGCACCGCCGCCCACGTGGTCGCGGTCGGCCGCTGCCGGCTCGCCACCGACCAGCGGGGCATCTGGCCGTAGGGGCGACAGGGCAGTCACCGGCGGGGCCCGCCGCCTCCGTAGGGGACGCCTCGCGGGCATCGCCCCGCACGAGAGCGGCCGAAGCGGCGTAGCCTTCCGGTCCGATGTCCGGGACCCCCTTCCGCAACGTTGCGTTGATCGCGCACGTCGACCATGGCAAGACGACGCTGGTCGATGCGATGCTGCGCGCCACGGGTGTGTTCGCCGCGCACGACACCATCGTGGAACGGGTGATGGACTCCAACGACCAGGAACGCGAGCGCGGGATCACGATCCTCGCCAAGGCCGCGTCGGTGGAGTGGAAGGACACGAAGATCAACCTCGTCGACACGCCCGGCCACGCGGACTTCGGAGGCGAGGTCGAACGCGCCCTGGCTCTGGTCGACGGGGTACTCCTGCTGGTCGACTCCGCAGAGGGCCCGATGCCCCAGACCCGCTACGTCCTGTCGAAGGCGCTCGCCGCCGGCCTCCCCGCCGTGGTGGTGATCAACAAGGTCGATCGCAAGGACGCCCGGATCGACGCCGTCGCCGACGAGATCTACGAGCTCTTCTTCGACCTGGATGCCTCCGACGAGCACATCGAGTTCCCGATCATCTCCACCGTGGCCCGCGAGGGCAGGGCGCTGGAAGGGCTCGGAATCCCCCCTGATGATGCCGACCTGTCCGCACTGCTCGACGCCATCGTCGAGACCATCCCGAGCGCGGCAGGCGACCCGGCGTCGCCGCTCCAGGCCATCGTCACGAACCTCGACGCATCCGACTACCTCGGCAGGCTCGCCATCGGGCGGGTCGTGAACGGCACACTCCGCGCAGGTGAGCAGGTGGCACTGTGCCATGCCAACGACGAGGAGCCGCCGCTCAAACGCAGGCTCACCCAGCTCCTGGGATTCGAGGGGCTCGGCAGGGCCGAGGTGCCCGAGCGGACGGCAGGCGACCTGTTCGTCGTCGCCGGCTTCCCGGAAGTGGAGATCGGAGACACCCTCGCAGACCCCACGAATCCCAAGCCCCTCCCGCGCCTCGAGGTCGACGAGCCCGTCCTCCGCATGACCTTCGGGGTCAACACCTCGCCCCTCGCAGGCAAGGACGGGTCGTTCCTCACTTCGCGCCAGATCCGCGACCGCCTCGACCGCGAGGTGCTCGGCAACGTGTCGATCCGCATCGGCGTCACGTCATCGCCCGAGGTGATCGAGGTGGCGGGGAGGGGAGAGCTTCAGCTCGCCGTGCTCATCGAGACGATGCGGAGGGAGGGCTTCGAGCTCCAGGTCTCCCGTCCGGAGGTCATCATCCGTGAGATCGAGGGATCGCCCCATGAACCGCTCGAGCGTGCCGTCGTGGACGTGCCGGACGAATACGTCGGCACCGTCACCCAGGCCGTCGCGCCCCGGAAGGGCAGGGTCACGGACATGCGCCCGGGTGACACCGGCCGGACGGTCGTGACCGTCGAGGCCCCCGCCCGCGGATTGCTCGGCTTCCGGTCCCTGCTCATGACCGCCACCCGCGGCACCGCACTCGTGCACCAGCACCATGCGGGATGGATGCCGTGGGCGGGTGAGCTGCCCCATCGCACGGGAGGTGCGATGGTCGCCGACAGGATCGGCACAGCGACCGGCTTTGCCCTCGACAACCTTCAGAAGCGGGGGGAGCTCTTCGTCGGGCCCGGCGTCGCCGTCTACGAGGGCATGATCATCGGTGAGGCTTCGCGGCCGGGGGAGATGCAGGTCAACCCGACCAAGGCGAAGGAGCTGACCAATATCCGCACCCATTCGACCGATGAGGCCATCAAGCTCAAGCCACCGAAGGACCTCAACCTCGAGAACGCCATCGAGTGGATCGGCGATGACGAACTGGTCGAGGTGACCCCGAAGGCGATTCGTGTCAGGAAGCGCCACCTGACCGAGAGCGAGCGACGCCGCCTCAAGGTCAAGTGATGGGCGCCGGTCAGGTGACCGGTGAGGGACGCGGGCGCCCGCCGATGAGGTACCCCATGGCTGCGCCGACGGGTAGGGCCCATACGGCGAGGAACAGCCCCGACATCGGATCCCATCGGAGGGTGCCGATGGCACCGGCAGCCGTCACGAGGGCGACGGCCACGGACACGGTCATGAACCGACGGCGCCGCCCCATCCCCGCCCAGATCGATGCCCCGCCCGGGCGCACAGCGATGACGGCGCCGACGATCGCCCCGACGGGGGCGAACGACATCATGCTCATCACGACCGAGACGAGGTCCTCCCAACCGTCCACCCCGCCGAGTCGGCTCACGAGCCGGAAGGCGAAGATCCCCACGACGTAGGCGACGAACGCGCCGATCGTCGCTCCCACGATGGCGCGAGCGACGTTGTCGGACCGTTTCGAAGTGCCCACTCGCCTCCTGCTCGGTGTGGTCCGCGCACCGTATCCCCGATCCGCGTCGTCGTCCAGCGGCTTCGGTGGTCCCTTCCCTGCGACGTGGCGTAGCGAGCCGACGGTCCGTGCGTCCCGTACCGCGCCTGTCTCCCTCGATCTGCAGGCCGATGGCGGCACGGCCTGTGGGGTGCGCATGGGTCGGACGACCCAAATGCATCGATTTCACTTCTGTTTCCGGTCACTTAGTGCAGCGTTATCGCAGGGTGGTCCACAGTGTGCAGCACCAGTCCCCAACGAGGAGTCGACCATGGCCGAGCCAGGTGCCAGAAGGACCACCACCAAGACGACGGGTTCCCGTCTGACGGGATCGATCATCGCAGGGCTGTCTGCTCGTTCCCGTGAGCGCCGTCGCTGCGGTCGCGATCGTGGGGTCGATGCGTCAGCCTCCTGCGGAGGCGATCGTGGAGGAGACCACGACGACCGTCGAGGTCACCACCACGGCTGCACCCGCCTTCGAGGCAGCGTCCTATGCGGAGATGACCGAGGCCGACAAGGCAAAGGCATGCACCAGCGATGCAGACGAGCTCATCCAGCGTGAGGCCGATGGCTCGATCACCGACCTCGAAGCAGCGGCCCTCGACGCCCTGCGCCAGATCTGTGAGGAGTCCGGCATGCCCATCGCAGGCCCTCCGGCCCCCGAACCGATCGTGCAGGTCGTGACGGTCAAGGCACCCGCCTCGACGGCCACGACGGATGACTCGACGACCTCGACCTCGATGGACGACTCGTACGACGAACGTATGACGAGCTCGTACGAAGACGACGAGTACGAGCACGACGAAGAGGACGAACACGACGAAGAGGACGAGCACGAGGACCACGAGGACGACGACTGATGAGGTGGATCTCCGCCCTCGGTGGGCTCATCGTGACCGCGCTGGCGGTCATGGTGATGGTGAACCTCGACGCTGCACCCCCGGAGCAGGCGTCGAGCGTCCCGGATGAGATCATCGGCCTCTCGCTTCCGGAGCCGGCACCGCCGGCTCCGGTCGTCGAGGTCGTCGGACCGGAAGCCCCCGTCGATCCCCTTCAGGGAGCGGACCTCGGCGAGCTCGACCCCGCGCTCGCCGGGGTGCTCGCCTCGTCCGGATACACCGAGTTCGTCACCCGGTCAGACCTCGCCGCCACCCTCGATCCCAACATCGTGGCCACGCTGATCGACGAGGGTGCGGTGCTCCTGATTCCCACGACGGAAGACGGAGGGGGCTGATGGCGCGACTCCCGATCTCGAGGGTTGCCGGCATCGCGGCATGGTCCGCGGCGTCGGTGGCCTGGGGTACCGCGGCGGTGGCCGTGGCCAATCACTCGACGGAGCCCGCGGAAACGGAGCCTGTCGAGGCTGCGCCGGTCGTCGCCCCCGACCACCCGACCGTGGCGGAGCAGGCGCCAATGCCCACGATGCCGGAAGGTGGTCTCGTCGTGCTGCGGTACACGCCGAGCGACGTCCCCGAAGCCGAAGTCGTCGTGCGTCGCGTCGTCGTGTCCGCCCCCTCATCGGGTGGAGGCTCCGCTCCAGCCGCATCGGCCCCCGCAGCGAGCTCGCCCGCGCCTCCTCCACCACCACCGGCCACCACCCAGAGCTCGGGATCATGACGGTCACGCGCTTCCGGGCCATGGGAACGACGATCGAGATCCACTCGGACCTCACAGTCGAAGTGATCGAGGCGACCCTGATGTTCGAGTCGTTCGAGCAACGGTTCTCCCGCTTCCGCGCCGACAGTGAACTCAACGACATCAATGCCTCGGATGGTCATCCCATCGAGGTCTCGGAGGAGATGGCTGACCTGCTCCGGCGCGCCTCGCACCTGCGTGAGCTCACGGGCGGGCTCGTGGATGTCGGCGTCGGCGCCGCGGTCCGCGATTGGGGCTACGACGACACCTTCGGCCGCATTCAGGGCCTCTCGCGTCGCCCTGCAACGAGCCCTGCCCCGGCCTGGATGATCGACGACGGTGTGGTACGCCTCGAACCAGGTACCAGGCTCGACCTCGGCGGCCTTGCGAAGGGCTGGTCCTGTGACAGGGTCATCGAGGCGGGCATCGGGACGATGGTCTCCGCCGGTGGCGACCTTCGCTCGGTCGATCCGACCCTCGTCGTCGAGGTGCTCGACCATCGCGACGACGTCGCCGTCGAGGTCGAGGTCGGCGTGGGAGCCTACGCGACCAGCTCCCGGGTGAAGCGGACCTGGCTCGTCGACGGTCGCCGCGTTCATCACCTCATCGATCCCCGGACGATGGCGCCCGCGACCAGTCCGGTCCTCTCTGCCTCCGTGCTCGCCGCGACCGCCGTCGAGGCCGAAGCTGGAGCCAAGGCCGTCCTCCTGAGGGGTGAAGACGGGCTGGCATGGGCCGATGCACAGCCATGGATCCGGCACGCCCTCGTGGTCTGGCACGACGGCAACGTCTTCGGCACCTCCCTGCGGAGGGCATCGTGAACCTGACGTGGTACCTCATCCGCGGATCGGGGATCGCCGCCTATGTCGCTGCTCTCGGCGTCGGTCATCTGGGGGCTCCTCATCTCGACGAAGGTCTTCGGGAGGGCGATCAAGGCCAAGGGCCTCCAATGGATCCACGAGTCGATCGCCCTCTCCGCCGTGATCGTCACCGTCGTGCACCTCGTCGCGCTCTCCATGGACGAGTACATCGGCTTCAGCTGGCTCGACATCCTGGTGCCGGGCGTCAACACCTGGGAGCCCATTCCCGTCGCCCTCGGCATCACGGCCTTCTGGACGATGGTCATCGTGTCGTTCAGCTTCTACGTCAAGAAGTGGATCTCGCAGTCCACATGGCGCTCGATCCACTACCTGTCCTTCGGCACGTTCCTCGCCGCACTGGGACACGGCGTCTTCGCGGGCACCGACAGCGGCAACCCGTGGGTGGCCGGCATGTACATCGGCACACTCGTCGTGGTGGTCCTCCTCACGGCGACGCGCATCATCCTCGGCCGTGACACGACCGCACCCGAGGGCTGCTCCCCGGCGTTCCACCGACGGCTCGTCCCGCACCTCCTCACGGCCGGCAGCGAGCCGCATCCCCGCCGAGCTCTCCACCAGATCCCCCACCGCGCCCAGCTCGAGGGTGCCGGCCTCCAGCGCCGGCACCCTCGAGCCTCCCCCTTCCGACGGTGCCTGATCGCGCGCAGCCGATTGCGGGGGTCCGATAGGCTCCCGGCCGCCATGGCCAGATTGCGGATCCTCTCAGCCAACCTGCTCATCGACCGGGCAGATCCGGACGATTTGCGGCGTGTCATCACGGACGTCGCTCCCGACGTCGTCGCCACCCAGGAGCTCGGCCGCCGTACCGCAGCCGTGCTGGAGCAGACCCACCCCCATGGCCGCCTCGACCCTCGCGACGACTACATGGGCCTCGGCGTCGTCGCCACCCATCCCATCGAGGTCGAGCGCCTGGAGCTCGACGGCAGGTCGGGATGGGTGGCCCACCTCGATCCCGGCGATTGGGAGCAGCTCGAGTCGCCCGTCGACGTGCTCAACATCCATCTCCTGAACCCGGTCGAATGGCCGTGGAGGGCGACCCAGCTGACGAGGAGGCGCCAGATCGCACAGGTGGGGGAGTACGTCGCCAGACGTGACACCGCCCGCGTGATCGTCGGTGACATGAATTCGACGCCGACCTGGCCCGAGTACCGCCTCCTCTCGGAACTCGGCACCGATGTCGCCTCGGCGGCAGGAACGGGCCGTCGCACCTGGTCCCACTACACGTGGGGTCCAAGATGGTTCAGGATCGACCATGCCTTCGTCGAAGGGGTCTCACCACTCGGCACCCGGACGGTGAAGATCCGCGGAACGGACCACCTCGGCCTGGTCGTCGACGTCGGCGTCTGAGACGTCACCGCGAGTGGTTCAGCCGCTGATGTCGTGGTGGCCGACGACACGATCCATTCCGAGGCGTGCCACGAGCTCACCTTCCACCCCGTTGCGCCTCCCGTACTCGTCTGCCCTGTCGACGCCCATGTAGCGACCGCCGATGATGGTGGCGAACCGCCGTACCTCTTCGAGATCGCCGGAGAAGCCCACCGTGCCGTCGACGCGCACGTAGGCATAGGGCGGCTCCTCCATGTCCACGATCACCGTGGCCCTCGGGTCGCGGTGAAGGCGCTTGGCCTTTGCGCTCTCGTGCCAGGTGGTGAAGACGAGGTCGTCGCCGTCGATCACGAACCAGATGGGCGTCACGATCGGGGCACCGTTCGCTCGCACCATGGCGAGCTTGCCTGTGCGGGTCCCGAACGCAAGGAACGCGAGGGCTTCGTCATGGGCCATGGTGCGCATACCGTCGCAACGCCTCGCGCGGTCCACGTGTTCCTGGTGGTCACACCTCGGCGAGGAAGGGCGCGGCGATCCGTTCGGTGGCAGCGGCGGCGACGTCCGCCCCGGGGAGTTCTGGATTCCACGATGAGATCGAGAACGCCACGACCCGCCCGGTCACCGCGAGGTGGATCATGGCCCTGCGTACCGCCTCCACCGACGGTCCGTCGGGGGCCGGGTAGTTCATGGCGGGCATCTCGACGGGGTCGACCACGTCCATGTCCACGTGGACGTAGATGGGATCATGCGGGGGGATGATGTGGATGATGTCATCGACGGTGGCCCGCCCGATTCCTGACTCGGCGACCGCCGTGTCCTCTCCGGGGTCGAGGTCGCGGGCATCGACGAGCACGACGCGATCGTCGGGCAGGGGGGTGAGTCCTGCTCCCTCCATGACGGTCTGTTCACCCCGTCCCGTCACCATCGCCAGCGGCATCCCACCGAGGAATCCCGACGCGGTGGTCTCCCACGTGTGGAAGTCGCCATGGGCGTCGAAGAACAGGAGGATGGGACGGATGCCCTTGCGCTCGAGACCGGCCAGGACCCCGATGATCGACACGCAATCGCCCGAATAGACGACGGGATGGTCGATCTCGGCGACCGTGGCGGCGAGCCGGTCGTAAAGGACCGCCATGCGCTCCTGCGGCGAGCCGTCGGGGAGGTCGGGCGTGATCGTCAGGTGTGGTTCCGGCACCTCGAACCCCGGCATGGGTTCGCCGATGAAGTACGGCACCTTGACGATGCTCATGGTCCCAATGTACTCGCCTCATCCCTCCACATTCCTGTGTACCGGGGTTCCTTTGGGCGAAACCCTGGTCTGCAGGGCCGGGAGCGAGGGGCTACTCCATCACCCTCAGGGTCGAGGGAACGTCCATGCGGCGCATCCTGCGGGGCGCCGTGAGCAACGGGGCGAGGCCGACGGCCACGACTCCCACCACGACCGCGATCACCACCGACGCCGGTGCGAGGACGAGGTCGAACCCCACCTCGGGCATCGACTGGGGAGCGAGGCGGAAGAGGAACCACCACAGCAGCCCCATGCCGCCCGCGATCCCCAGCGTGGTGGCGATGATCCCGATGGTGAGGCTCTCGACCACGGTGATGCGCACCGCCTTCCATCGGGGAACGCCGAAGGCGAACATCGTGGCGAGCTCTCGGCGCCGCTCCTCGACGCTGATGCCGGCGGCGTTGAAGGCGATGAGGACGGCGAGCAGGAGCACGATGCCCTCGAAGAGCTGGAACACCGCGATGAACGTGTCGAGGAAGTCCCTGATGATCTCCGCCTGGCTGTCGGCACGCTGGACGGAGACGACCGAGGCCGAGGTGAACAGGCTCCGCTGGAGGTCGCCGACCTCGACACCCTCCGCGGGGGAGATGTCGATCGTGTTGGCGAGTCCCGCGAGGCCCATGGAGTCCGCGGTCGGCGCCGCGAGGTAGGTGTTGACCCGGAATGGGTGGTCGTGGATGCCGGACACCACGAACGGGGTCTCCACCAGGGTGAAGGCGAACGCACCCTGCCGCTGCGGATGGCGAATCGTCACCGTCTCGCCGATACCGACATCGAGGTCCGCCGCAGCCTTCGTCGACAGGAGCACCTCGCCGTCGCCGGGGAGCCTCCCGTTCGACACGGCGGGCGTGAAGATGCCCCCCTCGAAGTCGACGAATCGGAGGACGACGTCGATCTCGCCGTCGCCGTTGACCAGCGATCCACCCACCTGGAGTGCAGGGTCCGCCCGTTCGGCTCCCTCGACCGCCATGACGGCGGCCACGTCGGCGCCGTCGGCGGGGTACGCGGTGTTCAGGTCGACGATCACCCTGTCGGGATCGCCGGATACGGCGACGTCCGCGCCGCGATCGATGCTGTCGGTGAACGAATCGATGGCCCCGAGGATCATCACGAGGGCGGACACTGCTGCCGCGATTCCGATGATCGTGAGCGCCGCACGCCTGGGCGCACGCATCAGGTTGCGGAACGGCATCGTGACGAACGTGTCGCCCGGCATCGGGATCCGCTTGATGAGGGGCGCGAGCCCTCCGCCCCTCGCAGCGAGGTGACCCGTGCGGATGGCGTCGACAGGGCGAACCCTGACCGCCCTCCACACCGGGATCGCCGTCGCGACCAGTGGTACGAGGAACCCGACGACCGCTGCGGTGATGAAGAGGCCGCCCTGGAAGGGTGTGAGCCACTCAGCGAAGGGGAGGAGCGTCTCGAGGACTCCCCGCATGGCGAGGGTGATCAGCCAGCCGACGCCGAGCCCGAACACGACGCCGAGCACGGCGATCTGGACGCCGACGAGCATCGGCCGCACGGCGATCTTCCACCTCGGGACACCGAGGGCCATCGCGATGCCGATCTCCCGACGCTGTTGTTCGACGAGCCGGTTCGTGAGGTTGAACGCTGCGGCGACTGCGCCCACGAAGATGATGACCGCCAGCATGTTGAAGAACGCCTGGTCGTTCTCGATGTCCTCGTACACGACCGTGTGGGTCAGGTCGTCGGTCCTCTGCATGATCGACGTCCCCACGGTGGGCAGCACCGCCTCGAGGGCGGCCTCGAGCTCGGCCATCGCCGCCTCCCGGTCCACCCCGTCGCCGAGCGTCAGGACCATGTCGTTGACCCTGTCCTCGGCTCCCGTGATCGACTGGGCGGTGGTCAGGGACGTGAAGAGGACCGCGTAGTTGGCCTGCGAGAAGAAGAGCTCGCCCTCGGGCTGGACGATGAAGTACTCAGGGGTGATCCCGTGACCGACGTACTCGACGGTGGTGCCGCCACCGAGGACGATCGTGCCCGTGTCGGGCAGGTCGTAGAAGAGCGCGAAGTTCCTCTCGATCAGCCCGGTCGGGGCGCCGTCGTCGTCGGGGACGAGCGAACGTCCGGTTCGCGCGTAGACCGCATTCACCGTCGGCGCTCCGGGTTCGTCGACCGGAACACCGACCACGGCTCCACGGACGAGGATCGTCTCGCCGTCGACCGACGCGTCGACCTGGGTGGGCAGGACGAGGCGCTCCTCCGCCGCACCGACCCACTCGGGATGCTCCATGGCGTCGATGCCGGCGATCATCGAACCTTCGGCCACCTGGCTCCCGGATGCGAGGCGCACGCGGAGGTCGTACATGTTCAACAGGTCGTAGTTGTGGTCGGCCGTCACCTGTCGCCATCGGGCGTTGGATGACAGACCCGCGTAGGCACCCGTACCGAGGGCGATGATCAGGGAGATGACCACCACGCGGGCCCAGTGGCCGCGAAGGTCACGCCATGACCATGTGATCCAGCGAGTGAAATGGCGCATGTCCGCCTCCTCACCAGTGCAGGTCCGCGACGTCGGCCCTTCCACCTGCCGGTGGTCCGTCCGAGACGACGCGACCGCTGCTCAATTCGACGACCCGGTCCGCGATGCGGGAGATCTCGCGGTTGTGGGTCACCACGACCACGGCCTTGTCCGGGCCTGCCTGGGCTCGGAGGAGCTCGAGGATCTGGACCCCCGTGGCGAAGTCCAGCTCCCCCGTCGGCTCGTCCGCGAGCAGGATGGGGTTCCCGGTGGCGAGAGCGCGGGCGATGGCGACACGCTGCTGCTCACCGCCTGACAGCTCGTGGGGGAAGTGGTCGGCTCGGTCCCCGAGGCCCACCTTGTCGAGGTAGGAGGCTGCGCCCAGCCCACCGTCGCGCCCGGACGCGTCGATCCCGAACTGCACGTTCTCGCGTGCCGTGAGCCCCGGGAAGATGTTGAAGCTCTGGAAGATGAAGCTGACGAGGCGGCGGCGGTAGGCGAACAGCTCCTTCCTCGTCGCCCCCGTGACGTCGACCTCACCGACCCTGATCGTGCCCGAGGTGGGGGTGTCGAGCGCCCCGATCAGGTTGATGAGGGTGGTCTTGCCACTTCCCGACGGGCCGAGGACGACGACGAACTCCCCCTCGTCGACGTGGAGGTCGACGTGCCCGAGTGCTGTCACCGTCACGTTGCCGAGCACGTACTCCCTGCTGACGTCCTCGAGGATGATCAAATCCCGATGGTCGTCCGCTGGGTGACTCCCGGCCCGGCTGGTGGTGTCCGCAGTCTCGGTACGCATCGGCGTGCTCCTTGTCATCGCTGGCGGCTATCCGCCCGGATGGTCGGCTCTCTCGGGGTGCTGGGAACGCCACTCGCGCATGAGCGCCCTCAGTTGGAGCTCCATCCACTCGTAGAAATCGTGCATCTGTGCCAGTCGCGCAGTCGCCACCGGGCGGTCCTCGAATCGCGGTTCCGCGAGCTCGAAGATGCGGTGCATTCCCGCTACCGCGTCGATGCGTTGTTGGAACATGGCGTAGGTCGAGGCAGGGTCGAACCGGAAGAACTCCCTGCGCTCCCCGGGACGGCGGACCCGCTCGATGAGCCGGTGGTCGAGGAGGTAGCGGGTCGCGGTGCTGATGGAGCCCGCACTCGCATGGAGCCGATCCGCGAGATCCTGGGACGAAAGGGCCGCGTCCTCGCTCACGAGGAGGATGCCCCAGACCCGTCCCGCCATGCGGGGGAGCGACCATCGGTCGAACGTCTGCCCCATCTCCTCTGCGAAACGCTGGTCCTCGGTCGGCTCCACCATCTCATTGCCTCCAATAGTTTCAAAATATTCCGAAATCAGCGAAAGGTCAAGGGTGGGTTGCCCGATCCCGATGCCACGGCTCGGTGGGGTCGGCTCGTGGCGATGAGGGCGCTGCCGGGTACGCTCCAGTCGTGATGTGCGATGGTCGCAAGCAGTGGCTCACTCGATGTGACGTCTGATCCTCGATACCCGGCGCCGCAACCGGACCCGTCCGCGGGGGAGCGAACCGTGAACGGCATGGTGAGCGGGGGCATCCTCCTCCATCGACGTCGCCGGCGAGCGAGTCGAGGTGCTGCTCGTCCATCCGGGCGGTCCGTTCTGGAAGACGAAGTCCGACGGCGTGTGGTCGATCCCGAAGGGTGAATTCGATCCCGATCGCGGAGACCCCATTCGACGCGGCCCGACGTGAGTTCCAGGAGGAACTCGGCCATCAGGCCCCCGTAGGCGACCTGATCGAGCTCGGGGAGGTGTCCCAGAAGGGAGGCAAGCGAGTCATCGCCTTCGCGGTTGAGGGTGACCTCGATGGCTCACACCATCATGTCGAACACGTTTGCGTGGAGTGGCCACCGAAGTCAGGACGCATGGTCGAGTTCCCCGAGATGGATCGGGCGGCGTGGTTCACGATCGATCGAGCCCGCTGGGTCGTCAACCCGGCGCAGGTCGAGTTCCTCGATCGGCTGGTCACTCGGCTCGACGATCGTTGAAGCGCGCCACCGCCCATGGGGTGTGCGATCGTCACGGTGTGTCGAGGGCGTGCGTCGGCACGCGTTCGAGCAGGTACGCCAATCGGTCGTCCGGCGCCAAGACGGGCACGCGCACGACGTGGTACCCCAACGCCTCGTAGTCACGCGCGATCCACTCGTCGAGGAAGCCGGTGAAGGCGTCGTCCTCGAATCTGACGCCGTCCGGCGTGAGCGGGAGCGGGTCGAGGACGAACACCGAGGCGTAGCGGTGGCGGAAGCAGTGGCGCAGCGCGTCGTTCGGGTCCAGACCGAAGAGTCGGTACCAGGCGATCGATCCCGGGACCGCGCAATCGAGGAACGCGACATCGGAGGGCTGCAGTTCAGCCTCGATGCGCATCTTGATGGCCAGCAGTCGACGCTGCAGCGCAGCTCCGTGGGTGTGGATCTCGTCGATCGTGTGCCCTGATGACAGTTCGCCCTCGAGGTAGCGCCTCGCGCACTCTTCGACGGTCGGGAACCCCCGTTGGGTGAGCAGATCGACCAGGGTCGTCTTGCCACACGATGGTGCTCCGGTGATCACGTGCCAGTTCGTCATGTGCTCGAACGGGCTCGCGAGGAGCTCCTGGTCGAGTTCGGGGAACGTTCGCTCGCGTCGTGCCTCGCCGGCCATGGCACACCCTCCGATGTCATCGACCCGGCAATCGGTGCACCCACGGCACATCTCGATTGTCCGCCCGGATCGTGCGGATCGCAATGGTGCCTCGCGGGTTCCGGTGCACCGGCGTCCATCCCCACGACTCCATGTGCCGACGGGGGCACGGCGGGAACTCGCACGAGGTCGTTCGGTGTCCCGTCCCCGGGTTCAGGTAGCCGCGACGATCGGGGGGATCTGTGCCAGGTCGCTGACCCTGTGGGTGTGTGCGAGCGTCGCCACGGCGCCGTCGGGTGCGTACCAGCAGGTGTCGATACCGAAGGCGATCCCGCCCTCGATGTCCGATGACTCGTTGTCGCCGACCATGAGCGCCGTGGGCTTCGGCGGATCGCCGAGGAGGTCGAACGTCATGTCGAAGATGGCCGTGCCGGGTTTGGAGGCGCCGACCTCGCCGGAGATGACGATCGCATCGAAGTACCGCTCGATGCCGGTACGGGCGATGCGGGCCCTCTGGACCTCGCCGATGCCGTTCGTGATGAGCGCGAGCGCTGCACCCGAGGCCAGCGCATCGAGCATCTCGGTGGCTCCCGGGTACAGGTCCCCGTTCGCCCCGAGGCCAGCGACGTACAGATCCGCCATTGCGATCGGGTCGGCGTCGAGATCCGTCGCGGCGACCAGCTGCTCGAACCGCATCCTGCGGACGTCGTTCGGTGAGAACTCACCCTTCTCGACGCCCGCCCACAGCACCTTGTTGATCGCATCGAACGCCGCGAAGTATCGGTCCGGGCGGTCGGCACCGGCGGCCCGCAGCGTCATCTCGAAGGCCGCCGCCTCCGAGGCATCGGAGTCGAGCAGGGTGTGGTCGAGGTCGAAGAGGATCGTGGTGTACGGCATCGGTGATGAATCGTACGGAGGGCCCGGCGCCCAGCGACGAACGGACGCTCAGACAGGCCCCTGCGCTGCGTCCCGCAGCTGCGGACGGGCGATCCCCAGATACAGCAGGGGACCGATGACCGCCACGAAGACGACCACGAGGGCCCACACGAGTTGACTCTGCCCCGCCGTCGTCCATTGGTCCTGCGGGCGGCGCAGCAGGTCCAGGAGCGCCCAGATGAGGAGACCGATGGGCGCCAGGAGCAACAGCATCAGGAACAACAGCACGATGATCGACATGCGGGCCCTCTCGGTGTCGGGGTGCGGACAGTGGGCGGGAGGATACGGCACCGGTGAGAAGGGACGCCTCGATGCAGAACCTCGACGACCCTTCCTCAGGCGACCTTCCACACCCGCCACAAAGCGGAGGGGTCACTGAGGGGATCACCGTGGACGAGGAAGAAGTCGGCGGGGCCACCAACGGTGATCGTTCCCGCAGAGGGCTCCCCGAGGAGCTCGCCGCCCCTCCACGTCGCCGCGGCGAGGGCCTCCCATGGCTCCAGTCCCGCCTCGACGAGGGACTCGACCTCCCACGCGAGCTGGTTGGCCCGCAGGGAGCCACCGCCGAAGTCCGTCCCCGCCGCGATCTTCACCCCGGACTCCCTTGCGATGCGGACGCTTCCCATGGCGAGCTCGCGGCGCTGGCGGAGCAGCCGCCGCGACTGGGCCTCGGTGAAGCGTTCGATCGTCGTGGTCGTGGCGAACGTCTGCCATGACGCCGTCACGGCGAGGGTCGAGACGAGGAAGATGCCGCTGGCCGCCATGGTGTCGGCGATGTACGCGTCGAGCTCGAACCCGTGCTCGATGGCATCGACGCCCGCGTCGGCACACACCCGTGCACCCGGCAGCCTCGTGGCGTGGGCGGTGACCTTCGCCCCGCGTGCGTGGACGGCCGCGACGACACGGGCGACCTCATTCGCCGTCCAGGGACTCTCCTCCTTGTCGGGGCCGTCGAGGTAGAGCTTGACGAGGTCGGCGCCGTCATCGAGTTGGCGCAGCGCCGCGGCCAGCAGCCCGTCGCCGTCCTGGACCTCGGCCGCGAGGCCGTCGGGAAGCGTTCCCGCGCGAGTGACCCAGGTTCCCGCCACCCGCAGATAGGGGACGTCTCGGCCCCGACCTGCCCAGCGGTCGCGCACCGTCAATGCAAGCGCCCGTGTCGTACCGTCGACGTCCCGGGTCGGCGAGCCGACATCGCGCATCCAGCGGACTCCTGCACTCACGGCGAGCGCGGCGTTGTCCTCTGCGACTGCCAGAAGCTCCTCGGCGGGGTCGAATCCGCGGTCGATCCAGTGTGCGCCGCCCGGCAGCGTCACGTGGCTGTGGGCATCGACCATCCCCGGCACGATGGTCGTTCCGCACGCATCGATGATGCGGGCGTCGCCCGGATCGGGCTCAGCATCCGTCGGCCCGATCCAGGTGATCACCCCGTCGGTGACGACGATGCTCACGCCGAGGTCGGGCTCGGGCGATCGCCCATCGGCAACGGCGGCGTCGCGGTACACGGTCGACGGCATGGTCCCCTCCTGTGTCGTCCACCCTACGCGGACGCGACCGAATAGGCTGCGGCCGTCGTCGATGCGGGAGACTCCGGTGGTCACGTGTGGGAACTGCGGCACCGAGAACCCCTCGGGCCACGCCTTCTGTTCGCAGTGCGGGAACGCGCTCGCCAGGGCGTGCCCGTCGTGTGGGACCGCCAACGACCCGGCGAACCGCTTCTGCTTCAACTGCGGCACGGGACTCGCATCCGATGCGCAGGCGCCGACGACGTCGCCCGCCCCAACCGCACGGCCAGTCGACGACGCAGGTGAGCGCAGGCTCGTGTCGGTCGTCTTCGCCGATCTCGTCGGCTTCACGACCTTCTCCGAGCACCGGGATCCGGAGGACGTGCGGGCGATGCTCACGCGCTACTACGAGCAGTGCAGGGAGATCATCGGTCGGTACGGGGGCACGACGGACAAGTTCATCGGCGATGCCGTCATGGGGGTGTGGGGCGCCGTCGCCGCCCACGAGGACGATGCCGACCGTGCGACGAGGGCGGCCCTCGAGCTCGTCGACATGGTGGCAGGGCTCGGCGCCGAGCTGGGCATCCCGGATCTGGCTGCCCGTGCGGGCGTCCTGTCGGGCGAGGCGTCCGTCGGTTCGGGAGGCAACGCCCACGGGCTCGTCGTCGGTGACCTCGTGAACACGGCGTCGCGCCTGCAGTCGATCGCGCCGCCGGGTGGCGTATTCGTGGGGCAGTCGACGCGTGACCTCGTCGGCGGGGCCATCGAGTTCGCTCCCGTGGGCGAACAGCAGGTCAAGGGCAAGGAGATCCCGGTCGCCGTGTTCCAAGCCGTCAGGGTGCTGGCCCTGTCGACGGCTCGACGTGGCGGTGAGCTCGCAGACGGGCCGTTCGTGGGACGGGACGACGAATTGCGCATCCTCAAGGACCAGCTCCACGCCACGGGCCGCGAGGGCAGGGCGCGCTTGGTGTCGGTCATCGGCGAGGGAGGGATAGGGAAGACCAGGCTCTCCCAGGAGCTCGTCCGGTACATCGACGGGATCAAGGAGGACATCTACTACCACAGCGGGCGGTCACCGTCCTATGGGGACGGCGTCACCTTCTGGGCCCTCGGCGAGATGATCCGGCATCGAGCAGGCATCGTCGAGGGTGAGGACGCGGCCAAGAGTCGCCTGAAGCTCCGCACCACGGTCGCCGAGTTCGCCCCCACCGAGGATGATCAGCGCTGGATCGAGCCGAGGCTCGCTGCCGTCATCGGGCTCGCACCGATGCCCCCCGGTGACAGGTCGGAGCTGTTTGCCGCGCTCCGCGCGTTCTTCCAGGCGATCGCCTCGAAGGGCACCGTCCTGATGGTGTTCGAGGACCTCCATTGGGCAGACGACGGGCTCCTCGATTTCACGGAGGAGCTCGTCGAACGCACCACGAGCCACCCGATCCTCGTGCTGTGCCTCGCACGACCCGAGCTCCTCGATCGACGTCCCGACTGGGCCGCGGCTCGCAAGCGCAGCCTCACGATGCACCTCAGCCGCCTGGACGAGGCATCGATGCGCCTCCTCGTCGCCGGACTCGCTCCTGGGATCCCGCCGTCGTTGACGAACCGCATTGCCGATCGCACTGCCGGCATCCCGCTCCATGCCGTCGAGTTCGTGAGGATGTTGCTCAACACGGGCCAGCTGGTCCGCGAGGGGTCGGAGTTCCGGTTCGTCGGATCCGACGACGAGCTGTCGATTCCCGACAGCGTCAGTGCCATCATCGGCGCCCGCCTCGATCGCCTCGACGCTGCGGACCTCGCCGCCATCCAGGACGCAGCCGTCCTCGGGCTGACCTTCGCGCTCGCCGACCTCGCCGCCGTTCGCGGCGTTGCGCCCGAGGACATCGAGCGGCGTCTCAGGGACCTCGTGCGAAGGGAGGTGCTCGAACTGGAGGAGGATCCCCGCTCGCCCGAGCGTGGCCAGTACCGCTTCGTCCAGAGCCTCATCCGCGAGGTCGCGTACAGCAGGCTGTCGAAGTCGGAGCGGGTGGGTCGCCACCTCGAGGTGGCCAAGCGCTTCGAGGCGCTCGACGACCCCGAGCTCGCAGGGGTGATCGCCAGCCACTACGCCGACGCCGCGGAGGCAGATCCACACAACACGGAGTTGAGGGACCGGGCCCGCACGGCCGTCGTCGCCGCTGCCGATCGTGCGGCGAACCTCCACTCCGATCGGCAGGCAGCTGACCTCTACCTGCGCGCGATCGAGATGACCGAGGGCTCCGGCGATGCCGATTGGCTGCGACTGCAGGCCATGGAGTCGATGCTTGCCGCCTCCCTCTATGACGAGTCCGTTGCCATGGGAACGGCACTCCTCGAGCGAGCGCGAGCCGAGGGCGACACGAGCCTCGAGATCCTCACCGCCACGGTGCTCGCCAAGGTCCTGGCGAGTGGATTCGAGGCGGACAAGGCGGTCGAGGTGATCCTTCCCGTCTACCAGGCGACACCGCAGGCATCCGATGTGACATGGGCACGTCTCGCAGGGGAGACGTCCCGGGCGCTGATGCTTGCGAACCGTGCCCGGGAGTCCGTGGTCGTCGCCGACGCCGCGATTCCGATCATGGAGGAGCTCGACCTCACCGAGGAGCTTCTCGAGGCCCTGGTCAACAAGGGCTCGTCGCTCGCCAACGCCGGTCGGTGGATCGAGGGGGCCACGATCCTGCGCGGTGCCGCCGATCTCGCCGGTCGGCTCGACATGACGATCGTGAAGGTGCGCGCCCTCAACAACCTCCTGTCGGCGACGATCAACGACAACCAGACGGATCACGACAGCATGGAAGAGATCGACGAACTCATCCGGAGGCTCGGGAACCAGGCATGGTCGGAACGCCTCTCGTACGTGCGGGCCGATGAGCACATGCTGCACGGACGATTCGACGAGGCGATCGTCGAGATCCGCAGAGTGCTCGACACTGCGACCTGGGAGTTCATCCGGGAATCGGTGGAGCATCACGAGACCCGCATCGGCCTCCTCCGCAACGGGGTCGACGATGAGGGGCTCTCCGACCTCATGGCGTTCAACGAGAAGTACCTGACGACCGACGACCCCCAGCTCCTCCAGAGCATCGCGTACGGCACACAGTGGGACCTGATGCTGGCCGAGGACTATGCGGGAGTGGTCCGCATCGCCACGGAGATGACAGGCGTGGACATCGCCTATCCGACGACCACCGAGGCCGGCATCATCGCCGCGGCGGTCATCGGCGATGGCGAGTCGCTGGATCGCTTCACCGATCACATCGTGGCCGAGTATCCGCGGGGGCGTGCGTGTCGTGGGCTGATCGGCATCGCCAGGGCCTTCGGTGCTGCCCTTCGCGGCGAGACCGATGAGGCGACCGCCGGGTTCGCCGCTGCAGACGACGTGTGGGTCGAGGTCATGGACCCCACCCGTGTCGCGTTCGCACGGGCGACGATGGCGATCCTGCTCGGTCCCGACCAGCCGGCGGGGATCGCGTGGGGTGAGCAGGCGAGGGACTTCTTCACCGAGCACGGGATGAAGGCCTACCTCGACGGCATCATGCAGCGCGTCCCCGGCGTGCCCTCGGCTGCCGAACTCACCGGTTGACCGGCCACGTCGTGCGTGTCCGGGACGACGTCCGTCCGCGCGACGCGAGGAAGGGGTGGCGTCAGGTCCCTCGGCCCCGAAGGCGTTCGAGCGTCGCCGTGGCGGACGTGATCTCCATGGAGGCGGCAGCCTCGTTGCCGAGGGTGCGGTGGGCGTCGCCGAGGCGCAAGCGTGCGTGCGCGGCCTCGTAGGGCATCTGGAGTTCGGTCCACGTGCGGGATGATCGCTGGAGGTAGTCGACGGCGGCCCCGGGATCGGCGTCGAGGAGTGCCAGTGAAGCCCTTCGATCGAGTGCGGCGGCTCGCATGGCTGCGGAATGGCAGAGATCCCCGACCTCCTCGAGTTCGTTGACGAAGGCCCGAGCCTCGTCGAGGTGTCCGAGGGCGATCTCGATGTCGATCAGTGCGGGCAGGTGTTTGGCGCGATCGAGGGGCTGTGTCGTTCGCACGAGTGCGTCGAGGAGCAGCTGCTCCCCTCCGGCTGCGTCACCCCGGGCGAGGTGGAGCTCTGCCATGCCGGGCAACGGCGTGAAGCCGTGTTCGTGGGCGGATCCGAACTGGCGTTCCGCCTCGTCGAGGTTCCCGGCCCTGAGCGCGACCTGGCCCATCTGGTGGAGTGCCGCGCCGATGATGGGGGTGAACCCCGTCAGTTCGTCGACGGCGCGGGTCAGGTCCTCGGAGGCGGCAACCCAGTCACCGCGCAGCCACTTGAGCTCGGCCCGGAACACGCGACAGATGCCGGGATATGCCGAATCGGAGTGCTGGCTGCACCATTCCTCGGCGGCGTCGCTCCACTCGCTTGCGCGCTGGTAGTCGGCGACCTGCTCGCAGACCGCCAGCATGTTGCAGTAGTTACGACCGGTCGCATCGGCATCGAGCTCGCCCGCCACCGCCGCGACCATCGACTCGTCGACGAGTGCCATGCCCTCGTCGACGCGTCCCATGGCCACGAGGAACCGGCCCTTGTCCATCAGCCCGAGCGCCTCGAGGCTCCGGTGTCCGAGGTCACGCCCGATGGCGATGACCTCGTCGGCGAGCTCGAGGGCTGCATCCGCATCGCCCTCGGACTCGAATGCGCTCACGCTCTTCCAACGAAGGAAGTAGCCGTGCGCAACGGATCGTGGGGCGTCGCGCACGAGATTCTCCGCCCGAGACAGCCATGCCTTCGACACCGCGGTGGCGAGCCGGTACTTGTAGAGGAAGGCGAGGTCCAATGCCGTCATCGCGGCCGCCTGGTCGTCGCCCTCCCTGGCGAGCAACCCATACGACTTCTCCTTGATCGTCACGGCCTCGTTCGTTCGGCCGGTCCAGTACGCCGTGTCACCGAGTCGTCGTAGGTCGCCCGAGTCGAGCTCGATCACGGCACCCGCTGCGGTGAGCGCCTGATAGGCGGCCTCCCACTGCTGGGATGCATGGGCCTGGCGGCCTTCGGCGAGGAGGTCGGCCGCATCGCGAACGGCGCTCGACGACCGCAGGGGCAGGAACTCGTCGACAAGGAGCGGGTGGTTCAGCTGGTAGACGTGCTCGGGTCGGTCGAGGTCCTTGAGCTGGTGGGGTCCGAGGTCGGCGAGGGTCACGTCCGGCGGGATGTCGGACTCGAGGAGCAGGCGAGTCGCGGCCGACAGCAGGATCTGCCCACCGTGCCCGATCGACAGCAGCCTCGCGCAACGATTGAGCGGTGGACCGAAGTAGTCGCCGTCGCGTTCGTCGGCATTGCCGCTGTGGATGGCCATCCGAACCCGGAACGGTGCGACGTCACCCCAGTCCGCCTGGGCGATGGACACCTGGGCATCGATCGCGGCGTCGAGCGCATCGCGCGGTGACGAGAAGGCCGAGCAGAACTCGTCACCCGCGGTCGTGAAGACGACGCCGCGGTGTGTCTCGATGGCGGTGCGCACGATGGCGTCGTGGCGTGCCATCGCATTCCGCATGGCGTCGAGGTGCTCCTCCCAACGGCGCGTGCTTCCCTCCACGTCGGTGAAGAGGAACGTGACCGTACCGCTGGGATTGGATGTCATCGATCGGTCCCCGGAGAGAGGTGCAACGGTAGCCGACCGCGTCGGCCACGGGCCGGACCCTCCCGCCCAGCACCCTTCCTGCGGTGAAGCGGGTGGCATCCATCCTTGCGCGGGGCACGAAGGCCGGTGACGCACCCGTGATCGCGAGGTGTACATTGGGGGGAGAGGCCGAGGGGCGGCGCCATGCATATCGCTTTCATCGCGATGTCGGGGGTCCGGGCCTACAACCCGGAGCTGACGGCGCTCGGCCTGAGTCTTCCGGGGTTCGTCGAACGCGGCAAGACGATCGCCTCCCTCCCGAGCCTCGGCCTCCTGACCCTCGCCGCCCTCACCGACGGTCGCTTCGACGTGTCGTACCACGAGGTCGACGAGATCGATGACCTGACCCTCCCCGACTGCGACGTCGCGGCGATCTCCACCTACTCGGCCCAGGTCAAGGACGCCTACGAGCTCGCCGAACGTTTCCGGGCCGCCGGTGCGACCACCGTGATCGGCGGTCTCCACGTCACGACGCTGCCCGACGAGGCGCTCTCCCACTGCGACGCCGTCGTCGTCGGGGAGGGTGAGTCGGTGTGGCCGCAGGTCCTCGACGATGCTGTCGCAGGGAGACTCTCGGGCGTCTACAGGGCCGACGGGATGTACGACCTCGCCGACGGACCGATTCCCAGATACGACCTGCTCGATCCCGACCGCTACAACCGCCTCACGGTGCAGACCCAGCGTGGATGCCCGTGGCGGTGCGAGTTCTGCGCCTCGTCGGTGCTGTTGTCGCCCAGGTACAAGCTCAAGCCGCCGGCGAACGTCGGCAAGGAGATCAGGGCGATGAAGGAGATCTGGGCGGACCCGTTCGTCGAGCTCGCCGATGACAACACCTTCGTCGCGAAGCGCCGATCGTATGACCTCGTCGACGCCATCGGCCACGAGGGAGTCCACTGGTTCACCGAGACCGACGTATCGGTGGCCGACGACCACGTGCTCCTGTCGATGATGCACGACGCAGGATGCAGGGAGATCCTCATCGGCTTCGAGAGCGTCAACCCCTCCGCACTCGACGGACTCGAGACGAAGCGCAACTGGAAGCGCTCGAGGCTCGATCGGTACAGGGACGCCGTCGAGACCGTTCAGGGGCACGGCATCGCGCTGAATGCCTGCTTCATCCTCGGTCTCGACGGCGACGGGCCGGAAGTCTTCGAGTCCGTCGCCCACTTCGTCGAGGAGACGAGCCCGTTCGACGTGCAGATCACGGTGCTCACCCCGTTCCCGGGCACTCCGCTGTACGCCAGGCTCCTCGCCGAGGGGAGGATCCTGCGACCGGGCGCGTGGGAGATGTGCACGCTCTTCGACGTGAACTTCGTGCCCCGCGACATGACCGTCGCCGACCTCGAGGCCGGTCTCGTGGACCTCGGCAGGGAGATCTACTCGTTGGAGAACCTGACCCGTCGTCGTGCGGGGTTCAAGGCGCAGGCGGCCAGGGGCATGACGCACCCGGCGCTCGCGGCGGGGGCATGATGATGGCGATGGGGACCCGAGAGGGCATCGAGCTCACGACGAACCCATGGATGACCCGCAGGGTCCATCGCCTCACCTTCGTGAGCT
Organism: uncultured Acidimicrobiia bacterium; assembly: GCA_963792405.1. GTDB lineage: Bacteria > Actinomycetota > Acidimicrobiia > Spongiisociales > UBA5794 > SZUA-442. Next base: position 95,072 of record CAWBVU010000005.1, on the reverse strand, counting down.
CGGTGGCGCTCGGCGTCATCACCGGCCTGGCCGTCTCGAACGACGGTCCCACATGGGCGGTCCTGGCGATCGCCTTCGCCTGGTTCGCCATGCCGACGGCGCTGTGGGCGAGTGTGGACCGGCCCGCGCTTCGCTATCTGCTCGTCGTGCCTGCGTTGTCGGCATCCGTGGGCCTGATCGGGATGGCGATCGCGACCAGCGGCGCTGCGACTGCTGGGTGGCTGATCGTCCTCATCGGCATCTCCACCGGCGGGATGCTGGGCATGTGGTTCTGGTACCGCTTCCTCCCCGTGCCGTACTCGCTCGACGACCCGTACGGGACGCCTCGCCTGAGCCTCCTCGCCATCCACATCGCCCTCGTGCTGATCGGCATCGGGATGATCGTCGCAGCGGGATGACGGCAGGGGTCCCCTCACGCCCATGCGCGCGCCGATGCGGCGGGCCGTCTCGTCGTCTGGAGGGAGCGCCGTGATGGTGTTCGTGGGATGGTTCGCACTCGTCGTCGGAGTCGGCATCATCGGGCTCTGGACCCTCCTGCTCGCCACGAGGCAGGTCCCCGAAGTGGCAGGGGGTGACCCGGCGATCTGGTTCCATCTCGCCGCCGAGTACCTCCTCGGGATCACGCTCGTCGTATCCGGATCCCTGATCCTGGCGGTCGGGTACGAGCCCGTTCCCAGTCTCCTCATGGCGGCGGCGCTCGGCGGCACGGTCTACTCGGCGATCAACAGCGCGGGGTACTACGCCCGCACCCGGACATGGGGGGTCGTCGGTGCGTTTGCCCTGGTCATGGCTCTCGCCACCGCGGCGCTCGTCATCACCATCTCGACCTGGGCGTGATCGGGAGTCCCGCCGACGCGGCTGCGCCCTCGAGCCTGGCGGCGGCGTCTCACATGATCTCGGCGAGCAGGCAGAAGCGCACGGTGCCGGGCTCGCTCGGGGGTAGCCACTCCTCGTACCACCGGCCCGAGGGATGCGGGTGGAGCCCATGCGAGCTGAGCTCGACGTGGAGACGCTGCCACCCCTCTGCGATCCACGACCCCTGAGGATCTGCATCGAAGGATCCCTCGATCGTCATCGCCGCAAAGCGGCCTCCCTCGAGCGTGCCGACCGTGGCGTCATCGACGGCGGCCGCCAGGTCGGGTGGGACGATCAGCTCCAGCCGGTATCCCTCGTTGTCGACGTCGTGCGCAGGCCTCCCCTCGCGATCGATGTTGTGGCCGAGCACGCGACGCGGTGAGGGGACCTCCGGATGGTCGGAGAGCCACGACTGCATCGCGGCATGGGCCGATGCCTCGGGATCGGGACGGAAGCCGTCGAATCGCACGACCGTCGCCTCCTGGAGCAGCGTCAGCGTCGTGGTCACGATGTGCTCCTCGGGGCTCCCGGAGGGGCCTTCGGCAGCGTGCCCGTCGGCAACGCCATGCCCCGATCGCGGAGGACCGCGACCGAGGCGAGGATCAGCGGCACCATCAGCACCAGCCGTGGCGGTGCGGCGGCGAGGTCCAGCAGCCCATCGACGATCCCGTCGTCGAACGCCGCCGTGTCGAGGCCTTGCAAGATGGCGAACGCGAGCAGGCCCGCGAGCAGACCCCATGCCGTGAGCATCAGCGTGCCTCCGGACCCCTTCCTGTGGGCCGACAGGTGGCGAGCCGTCGCGAGCCCCATCCACACGACCATCACGAGGCCAGCGAGGGCGGGAATGACGTTCCTGTTGCCCGCGATCTCCGGATTCGCCACGACCGACACGAAGGCCGCGGCTGCGAGGCCCAAGCCGCCGTACCCCAGTACGTCGTCGATGATGTGGTTGCTCGTGCTCACGGCCACCTCCTCCCGTCCCGTCACGACGCCGCGCCGAAGGCTCGGCGTCGAGGGACCGCTAGACGCCGGCGGGATGCGCCATCCCGTCCATCCACGCCTTCTCGTGGCGGGCGAGGAAGATGCGGCACTCGGTCATGGCGACGGCGAACACCAGGTCGGCGAGCCCGAACACGTAGAAGAACAGGATGTGTGGGTACACGCCGTCGATCAGGTACCAGAGCGCCACCGAGAAGTAAGCCACCTTGTACAGGACGCCGACCGTGACGAGGTCCCTGTTGCGATGCAGGTCACCGACGGCGATGAGCACGTAGGCGACCCCGATCACGAACAGGAACGCAGCGATCAGCGAGATGTAGCTCATGTACTCGGGGAGCGTGTCCTCGATGCCGATCCACTCGAAGATCGGTCGTGCGAAGAACATGAACGCGATGCCGAGCACGATGTCGTAGACGGCGGCGATCCAGAACAGGCTGCGGTACCAGCGCTCTCGTGCGGGAGACACTGTTCACCTCCCTCGCTCGCGAAGCCTTCACCTTCACCGTACGCCTGACGCGCGACCTGCGACAGAGGGAATCGTCGACGGTGCGCAGCTATGCCGTGTAGAGGTCCCCCGCCATGTACTTCAGGCCCGTGTCGCAGGCGACGGTCACCACCGTGTGGCCGGCTCCCAGCTCCCGGGCGATCTCGACGGCGCCGGCGACGTTCATGCCGCTCGACGTGCCAGCGAGGAGTCCTTCCTCGGCGGCGAGACGCCTGGCCATCAGCCGTCCCTCGGCCTCGTCGATGGCGCGGGCTTCGTCGTATCGGTCAGGCTCGAGGAGAGGGGGAATGAACCCGATCCCTGCTCCCTCCACCCTGTGGGTGCCCGCCCTTCCCTCCGTGATGACCGGTGTCTGGGAAGGCTCGAAGATCACGATGCGGGCGGGTGAGCCCCCGTCACGGAGTGAGGACGACACACCCATGGCCAGACCTGCGGTGCCGACGGTGGCGCAGAACACGTCGATCGGGCGGTCCATCTGCTCGAGGAGCTCGTCGCCGACGCCGCGATACCCCACGATGGAGTCGCGGTTGTTGAGCTGGTCCGTCCAGTAGCTGTCAGGAGCCGTGGCGTACTCCTTCGCCTTCTCGATCATGCGCGGCACGAGGTCGGGCGTGATCCGTCCTCCGTCGCTCGGCACGATCGTCAGTTCCGCGCCGAAGGCCTCCATCGTCCTGAGCTTCTCCGGGGAGAAGGCGTCCGAGGACACCACCCTGAATCGGTAGCCCTTCGCTGCGCAGACGTAGGCGAGCGACGACCCGGTGCTGCCACCGGTGTACTCGACGACGGTCATTCCCGGTCGGAGGTCGCCCCGCCGCTCGGCCTCCTCGACCATGGCGAGCGCCATGCGATCCTTGTAGGAGCCCGTGGGGTTGAACCACTCGAGCTTCACGAACACGTCGGCGGCGCCGGGGGGCACGACGTGTCGGAGCTGCACGACGGGTGTGCCGCCGATGACCTCGGTCATGGATCCGCCGACGCGCATGGTGCTCCTCATGTATGGGTGGAGTCAGACCCTACGTGTTTCCGGCGCCGGCCGCGTGTGTCCGGCACCGCAGCAGAGGGTTCCAGGGACCTCTCATCCCCTCATCGGGTGGGCCGACCGTCCTGCAGCGTGGACCACCTCCTCGCCGGCGTCGACGGGGTCCGCCACACCTCCCACGCTTTCGAGCGCCGGTGATATGGTGTTCGTGTGAGGTGCTGATCCCACGGTCGGTTGACACGCGGGCACCGTGCCCACGAGGGGAATGAGCCATGGGCGACCGCTTCACCGTCGCCACGACGTACTGGCACATGCTCGACGACGGCCGGGTGCAGTGCGACCTGTGCCCCCGCGCCTGCAAGCTCCGTGAGGGCCAGCGCGGTGTGTGCTTCGTTCGAGGCCGCGAGGACGACGCGATCGTGCTGTACACGTACGGCCGGTCGAGTGGATTCTGCGTCGATCCGATCGAGAAGAAGCCCCTCAACCACTTCCTCCCCGGGTCGGCAGTCTTCTCGTTCGGGACCGCAGGCTGCAATCTCGCCTGTCGCTTCTGCCAGAACTGGGACATCTCCAAGTCGAAGGAGATCGACACCCTCGCCGACGAGGCATCGCCGTCGATGATCGCCAAAGCGGCCCTCGACCTCGGATGCCGGAGCGTCGCGTTCACCTACAACGACCCGACGATCTTCATGGAATACGCCGTGGACGTCGCCGACGCCTGCCATGCACTCGGACTCCGGGCCGTCGCCGTCACCGCGGGCTACATGTGTCCGGAGCCGCGGGCCGAGTTCTACGCGCACATCGATGCCGCCAACGTCGACCTGAAGGGCTTCACGGAGGATTTCTACCGGCATGTCTGCGGTGCGGAGTTGGGGGCGGTGCTCGAGACGCTCGAGTACCTCCGCGACACCGACGTCTGGGTGGAGCTGACGACCCTGCTGATCCCCGGCCTGAACGACAGCGACGAGGAGCTCGACGAGATGACCTCCTGGGTGGTCGCCACCCTCGGGCCCGACGTGCCCATGCACTTCACGGCCTTCCATCCCGACTACCGGATGCTCGATCGGCCACCGACCCCGCCGGAGACGTTGCGACGAGCCCGCCGCATTGCACTGTCCAATGGTGTGCACCATGCCTACACCGGCAACGTCCACGACGTCGAAGGGGGGACCACGCGGTGTCAGGGCTGCGGCGAGCCGGTGATCGTGAGGGATTGGTACGTGCTCTCCGACTACCGACTCGACGACTCGGGCCGTTGCGCACGGTGTGGGGCGCTGCTCCCCGGGGTGTTCGACGGACCGGCCGGCGACTGGGGCTCCCGCCGCCAGCCGGTGTCCTTCCGTGGGTTCGCGCACAGGGGAGGGCCGTTGTGAGCGCTTCGAACACCATCGTGCGACCGGCGGCCGTCGCAGGGCTCTTCTACCCGTCGTCCCCTGCGGGCCTACGCGGAATCATCGCCAGATCCGTTGCGGACGCCAGGGTCCCGGACCCGTCGGCACCCGTTCCCAAGGCCATCGTGGTCCCCCATGCCGGTCTGCAGTACTCGGGGCCGATCGCCGCCAGCGCCTACCTGCGACTCGAGCCTGCCCGATCGAGCATCCGTCGGGTCATACTGCTCGGCCCGAGCCATCGTGTCCTGTTCCGGGGACTGGCCGTGCCGGGATCTGACGCCTTCGGCACGCCACTCGGGACGGTGTCCGTCGATGTGGATCTCCGCAGATCGGCCCTCGACCTGGACTGCATCACGATCGACGATCATGCCCATCGATTCGAACACAGCCTCGAGGTCCAGCTCCCCTTCCTCCAGACGATGCTCGACGAGTTCACACTGCTGCCGCTCGTCGTCGGTGACGCCACCACCGATGAGGTGGCTCGCACCCTCGACCACTGCTGGGGTGGTGCCGAGACGCTCATCGTGATCAGCACGGACCTCTCGCACTACCACGAGTACGGCCGGGCGGTGGCCCTCGATCGGGCGACGGCATCCGAGATCGCGGCCCTGCATCCGGAAGGGATCGGCGACCAGGACGCCTGCGGGGCACGACCACTCCGGGGACTGTTGGCGGTGGCGAGGGAACGAGGCCTCTGGGTGGAGGAACTCGACCTGAGGAACTCCGGGGACACGGCAGGGGATCGGGAACGCGTGGTGGGGTATGGCGCATTCGCCTTCGGCTGAGCAGGATCGTCGCTCATCTTCGCTGCGGCTCGACGCCACCGACGAGGTCCGTCTCCTCGACATCGCCGAGCGGACGATCATCGACGGGTTCAACGACGCACGGGATCGTCTGGTGGTCGGCGAGGACTGGTCGATGGCACTGCGATCACCTGCGGCGTGCTTCGTGACCCTCGAAGTCTCCGGAGAGCTGAACGGCTGCATCGGTTCGATCCATCCCACGACTGCGCTCGGGCTCTCGGTGGCGAGACACGCCCACGCCGCCGCCTTCGAGGACCCACGGCTGCCGCCTCTCCGGCCGTTCGACTGGGACCATCTCGAGATCGAGATCTCGGTGCTCTCTCCCCTCGAACCCATTCCTGCGCGGACCAGGGGGGAGGTGACCGACCGGCTCCGGCCGGGCATCGATGGCCTCGTGCTCACCACTGGAGCTCGTGTCGCGGTCTTCCTGCCCTCGGTCTGGGAACGTCTCGACCATCCCGACGAGTTCGTCGATCGGCTCTGGTACAAGGCGGGTATCCGACCTCATCCGTGGCCGAGTCCCGTCGAGGCGGCCCGCTTCACGGTCCATACGTACGAACGGTCCGCCGGAGCCGCATGAACGCATCGGTACCCACGGTGTAGCGTGGGGGGACAGAGCCCACGCGCAGCATGCGGACGGAAGGCGGCACGGTGTCTGAGTTCGATGTTGTCGTGGTGGGCGCTGGCCAGGCCGGTCTCGGCATCGGGTATGAGCTCCAGCGGTCGGGACTCGACTTCGTGATCCTCGAGCGAGGCGCGATCGGGGAGTCGTGGCGTTCGCAGCGCTGGGATTCGTTCGCCGTGAACACGCCGAACTGGATGAACCACCTGCCCGGCCCGCGAGATGCCGGGGTCGACCCCGATGGCTTCCACCTGCGCGACGACCTCGTCGCGTCCTTCGAACGGTATGCCGCCACCCATGCGCTCCCGATTCGGGTTGGTGTCACGGTCGAGCGAGTCGAAGCGGCGGGTGACGACGGAGGCTTCGTCATCGACACGGTCGACCAGGCGGGGGCGAGGAAGTCGATACGTGCTCGGAACGTCGTCGTGGCATCGGGCATGATGCAGGCCCCGAAGATCCCAGCGGTCAGGGAGCGCCTACCCGACTGGATCACGCAGCTCCATGCGTCCGACTACCGCTCCGCCGACGCGCTCCCTGACGGGGCGGTGGTCGTGATCGGGAGTGGCCAGTCGGGATGCCAGATCGCCGAGGATCTCGTTGCTGCGGGCCGTACGGTGTATCTGTGCACCAGCAGGGTCGCCCGTGTGCCCCGCAGGTATCGCGGACGCGATGCCCTCGCATGGATGGAGGATCTCGGCATGTGGGACCAACGCACTGAGGACCTCCCGGATCCACTGATGCGCTTTGCAGCCCAACCCCAGGTCTCCGGTGTCGGCCGCAGAGGTCGAACCGTCAGCCTGCAGGCGCTGCAACGACAAGGCATCTCCCTCATGGGACGGTTCAGCGACGTGGCCGATGGCGTGCTGACGACCGACGACGGACTCGCAGAGCACATCGCGTTCGCCGACGAGTTCTCCGCCGAGTTCAAAGGCCACATCGACGCGTATGTCGAGGATCACGGGCTCGATGTCCAGGCGGCGGATCACGACCCGATCGATGCACCTGCGGGACCGGAGGTCGCCGAGAGGGGGATGTCCGCCCTCGATCTGGGCGATGCCTCCGTGAGTACGGTGATCTGGTGCACCGGCTTCACGACCTCGCTCGACTGGCTCGAGGTTCCCGTCCTCGACGAGGACGGCCATCCGCTCCACGATCGCGGCGTCTCGCCCGTTCCGGGTATCTACTTCCTCGGGTTCCCGTGGCTCCACACGAGGAAATCGGGGATCATCTACGGCATCGACGAGGATGCACGCCACATCACGGAGGCCATTGCCTCGGCCATGTCCTGATGGGAGTGATGGGCTGCTGCGCGGCGCGACCGCTGTGGCACGGTCGAAGGGGGCGGTGTGATCGGCGGTGGCGGGGCGCGAGGGCCGGTTGGATGGTCATTGATGACAATCTGCGCAGGCGCGCCACAACGGCCCGGGTCGCACGCGGATGCCGGCCCCCTACAGCGTGGTCCCGAGCTGGATGAGGGAGACGGCCAGCAGCAGGATCACGGCGGCGAAGGCGATCCAGTACACGTCCTCGAAGAACTCCTTCGACCTCTGGCTCATCGAATCCTCCCTTCGTTCGTCCCTGTGGCGCCTTTCGGTTGGAGGGATCCCACCGCCGTGGCGGTGGGATCCCCATCGTCGCCCTTCGCGGCGATGACCTCAGTCGGCGATGTTGAGGCCGCCCCCGTACGAGCCGCTGACTGCGGCATCGACGCCAGTGATCGCCTCTACATACTTCACTGTTGCGTTCGGGGTGCTTGCGGGAGCCAGGACGGTGTCGTTGACGACCGTCACGCCACTGTCGAGCTCCTGCGTTTCACCGAGCGCCGGAAGGGCGATCACCATGAGGAGCAGCACCAGACACACGATCAACGTTGTCCGCATTGCCGTCACCTCCCTTCATCGATGAGCGTCCCACTCGCTGCTCACAGGAGGGTCACGGATCGCTCAACACGGCCTCAGCATCTCGTCTGCCGCACGTCACCGCACGATCATCGGACGCTCATCGGAGCCCACGGAGCGGTGTGAATCGCCTCGGCGAGCCGGACGGTCGCGACACTCGGATCGGTGCCGTACTCCGAGCGCAGGCGCTCCCTCGCCCGGTTGAAGGCCGACATCGCCTCGACGGGGCGGTTCGACCGGTAGAGGGCCTCCATGAGCGATCGTAGGAGGCGCTCGCGGGTGGGGTGCTCAGCGACGAGACCCTCGAGCTCGGCGATCACGTCGCGATGCCGTCCGAGGTCGAGCTGGACGCCGATGCGGTCCTCGATGACCTGGAGGTGGAGCTCGGTCAGTCGACGGATCTCCGGCTGTGCGAAGTCGGCATACGTGAACTCCGCATAGGGTGGGCCGTGCCACATCGCCTCGGCGGCGATGAGGAGCGCCTCGGCTTCCTCGAGGGCGTGATCGTCGATGCATGCTCGCGCGTCGGCGGCGAGGCCGCTCACGATCGATACGTCGAACTCATCCTCCGCCAGCATGAGCCGATACCCCGGTGGCTGGGACACCAAGTGCTCGCGGCCCCCACCCGTGCCGGCTTCGAGCGACGTCCGGAGTTCGGATGCGATGACGTGGATCCCGTGGCGTCCGCTGCGCGGCGGGAGGCCGTTCCAGATGGCATCGGCGAGCACGTCGGCCGACACGACCTGACCGAAGTGGGTCAACAGCACAGCCAGTGCCGTCCTGACCTGGGCCTTCGTGAGTGGGATCTCCCGTGATCCGCGCGACACTGCCAGTGGACCGAGCGCTCGAACCAAGAGTTCGCTGGTCTCCATGGGCCTTCACCGCCCCTCCTTGACAAGCTACCACCCGGCTGCGGTCGATTCGACCGTCAATCACCTCGGTCGATCAGAGGGTGGCCGATCCGTGCAAGGTCGCCTCGGTGGGTGGCGCATCGACACGACGCGCCACCCACCGGCGTCCGGGTCTCCTACAGCTGGCCCTCCCCGAGCCACGTGACTTTGACCAGATCGTTCGCCACGAGGTAGAACGAGTCGGGATTCCCGATGGGGAACCAGTCAGCGCCGCCGATGCCGCCGTCGTAGCAGACGCCGTCACCGTGGAGACCTTCCGGTCCCGGCAGGTAGACGGTGCCCGTCACGGGACCGTCTCCGGGCCGCCAGCGCGCCGCCGCCGACCCGCACCAGTTCCCTGGAACGTGGTCACGGACCGTCCAGCTCGCTCCGGTGGGTCGCTTTGCCGCGGGCAGCATCGCCACGCGCCAGGTCCCGTTCTCGGGGGGCGTCCAGATGCACGCGAACTCGATGTCGAGGTTCGCGGTGCCGATCAGGCCTCCGGGCTCCTCACCCGTGTAGGAGAAGTCGCACGGCGGGGTCGGATCGACCGTGGAGGCTGCGACGGCCTCGACCGAGCCGCTGTCCCAGGAGACCGTCGCGACGCCGACGACATCGGCGTCGCCGATCGCCTCGCCCACATCCACGGTGTACAGGTCCGCCGGTCCGAAGGAACCTCTGGCGGGAACCGTGGTACCGAACGTCCCGTTCGCGTAATCGATGGTGAGGTCGATCGGGTCGTTGGACTTGTTGGTGATCTCCATGGTGAAGGTGACGACGTCGGCATCCTCATGCACCCACATCGGGGATGCCTCGAAGGCGACATCGATCGGTGTCGTCGGTGTCGGTGTGCGCTTCGCATACGCCGGGACGGTGACGGCCAGCGCCGTCAGCAGCGTCACGACGATGATGGCGGATCTCTTCATGCGTTCCTCCCTCAATCGCTTCTGTCCGGGAGCCCCCGGACCTCACGGACGGTGATGGCGGATCCCTTCACGTCGGTTCCTCCCCTTGCCCGATCGTGTGGATGTGCTCCGCATGGCGGCCGCCCCCTCGTCTCCGCCCTCACCCCTGAGAGCCGCCGGGGCCCCCGAATCCGCGACACCTCTCTGCCTGCGTCACATGCATGGCCGTGATGGCCTGGATGGTCGGCCGTCAGGAGTCGGAGGGTTCGGACCGGGGACCGACCCGGCCCGTGAACGTGTCCTTCCACCACCAGTCCTCGTCGGGACCGGATGAGACGATTCCGCCTCCGCCGAGCAGTGCGTAGTCGCCCGTGCCCTCGGTCACCGTCCATGTCCCGTAGTCGGTCATCGCGTCGGTGTCGTTCGCGAGAATGTCGAAGGCGATCGTGAACGTGCCGGTGCCGTCGTCACAGGTGATGACGTTCTCGCCGTTCCACAGTGCCTGCGGATCTCCGACGGCGTCCTCGGCGGGACGCGAGGTCGCCGATGGGCACATGGCCCCTTCGTCGACGGCGTCTCCGCTGAGGGCCACGACATCGTCCTCGACGACGATCTGGATGTCTGCATACGCATCGGGGCCGAAGACGGCGGCCACGTCCGAGTCCGGGTACGCCGAGGCACAGGGGATGCCGATGCCGTCGGGATCCATGGCGGCCTGTCGGCCGTACCGTGCCCAGTAGGCGACGACCTGCGGATACCGGTACCCGGTCGCCGCGAGGTCCTGGCAGGTGGCGCCTGGCGGTTCCGCCCATATGCGGAGCGCCGCAGCGGCATCGGCTGCTGCCTCATCAGCGGCACTGATCGGGTCCGGTGGCGGCTCCCGCGGGTCGAAGGCAGGTCCCGTCCAGACCGATGCGTGGAAATTGTTGTCGAACGGCATGGCGCCGGTGAGTACCGTCACCGTCGGAGTGGCGATCACCGACATCGTGTAGCCGTCGCCGAGGTCGAGGATGCGGTCCCAAGCGAGGCCATCAGTGGAGGTCCAGAGGCGAACGTGTGTCGAAGTGGTATTCGTGAACCCGTGATCACCGCTGACGAGGTATCCGTTCTCGGTGACGGTCACGGAGCTCAGCGACTCGGTGCCGGCGAACGGCTGGTCGGTGACGTCGATGCGGGTCCACGTCCAGCCGTCCGGTGAGTGCCAGATCGCGGCATCGGCGCTGCCCTCGCTTCCGACGACTACGAATCCGTTGGGTCCGTATGCCGCCTCGAGCATGGTGAGCTTCTTGCCGTTCGATGAAGCGAGTGCCGGATCGAGGACCTGCTCCCAGACGCGACCATCTTCGGAACGCCACATGCCTGCGCTCAAGCTTCCGCCCGGCCCGCGCGTCTCGCCAACCGCGATGAGAAGTCCGGCCGGTCCTTCAGCGACCGCGTTGATGCCGGGGCTGATCGCACTGTCGGCGATAGCCTCACCGACCCACGTCCGCTCCCACGCCAATCCGTCGGAGGACATCCAGACGGCGGGTGCCGCGAGGAGGGCACCACGGGCATCCTCGGTGAGGATGCTTCCGGCTGCCACGAGGCCGTGGTTCGATGTGTTGACGACATCGAGCATCGCACCGCTGTCCCCGAACACGTTCGGGTCCGGGCCGGAACGGTTCCAGTCCGTGCCGTCGACCGATGTCCACACCGTGGGGTAGCTAGGGCAGGGAGCGGTGTCGTCCTCGCATCCCGTCCCCACAGCCACGTAGCCAGGGCCGCCTTCGGTGACGCTGTACATGAGGATGCCCCCCAGGAGCAGGTCGGGGTCGTCCTCGGCCAGGCGCGCCCACGTGACGCCGTCGGTGGAGGTGAAGACGACGCCGTTCTGGCGGAAGTCCTCCTCGCCGGGGTCGAACCCGACGGCGATGAACCCGTCGGAGGTGCGTGCCGCACGGAAGATGCCGACCACCGGGTCCATGACCTCTCCGCCCACCCGCTCCCACGAGGTGACGGGCGCGACGCCGTCGATGGCTTCGGTCGTGCCCGTGGCGGTGGTGGTGACTTCCGGGATCGTCGTCGAGGGGACGTCCACCGGTGTCGGTTCGCCTCCACCGAACAGCAGCGTCGGAATGGCGATGATGAGGATCACGGCGACCGCGACAGCCACCGCGACGGCCCAGCCGGTGTGGACCGACCGCTTCTGCTGGAGCGACTGGGTCGCCGCGGCCTCGATCTCCTCCCACGACGGTGGCATCGGGCTGGCATCGAGCAATGCCACGACAGCGGAGTGAACGAGGGGATCCCGATGCTCAGGCATGGAGCTCCCTCCTCAGTCGTTCCTCTGCGCGGTCGAGGTAGCGATGCACGCTGCTCTCACTCAGGTGCAGGCGCCGTGCGATCTCGGCCACCGACAGATCCTCCCAGTAGGCGAGCACCACTACGGCTCGCTGCCGCATGCTCAGCTCACCGACCGCGGACAGCACATCGGGCCTGACGCGGCCTGCGTGGGACTCGACCCCTGCCGGCACCGCTGCCTTCGCTTCGGCGACGCCGCGGCGCATCGACCGCTTGTAGGAGTGCCGTGCCTCGTTCAACACGGCCCGGTAGAGGTAGGCCCTCGGGTTGCGCACGTCGTTCCACGCCTTCGACCACATCGCCTTCACCATCGCCGACGACACCAGATCGGACGCGTCGTCCGGTCCCGCAAGCCCGGTGGCGAAGCGGACGAGCTCAGGTGCGTACTTCTCGTACACCTCCGCTCTCGAGAGCTGAGCCATGTCCCTAGGATGCCCGGACCCACCCCGATCCGCGACACCTGATCGAAGGATCTCCGGCGATCCTCGGCAGTAACTTCGGCCGAACTTTCGACGAATGCGAAGCGTTCGAGATCCTGCGGCGATCCGTCCCGCCGGTCGGGACCGCCGATGCGACTACTCCGAGACCCAGGCCTCTGCCGCGTCGATGGCGTCGAGTCCGAAGATCTTCACCTCGCACGGCAGCATCCACCCGAACGCCTTCACCGCATTCTCGAGCTTCGTGTCATCGGTGACCAGGGCGATCCTGTCCCATTTGGACCAATGCGACACACCCAGCTTCGTGTCCTCCCACATGGCGCCGCCGCTGTAGCCCGTGAACTCGGTGCCGAGCACGTACAGCAGCCGGATCGTGTCGTTGGCCTCGAGGGCGGAATCCACGGCCGGGTCGAGCACCTCCGCATAGTCGCCGGCTCGCACCTCCCCGACTGCCTCGATGCCCACGACGTTCGATGGCATACCTTGGATCAGGCGAATCACGCGGCGCTCCCTCGATTGCGGACCAGACACCGATCGTACCTATCACGGATGCAGCCGGACAGCCGTCCGGTCAGATGCCGGGTGCGTCATGGTGATCAGGTGCTGATGTCGAACCCGGCACCACTGTCTCGCTGACCGGCGGCCAGTGGGTGGTCGCGATCGGTCTTTCGTTGCTCAGCCCGCTGTTCGTGACGATCGACAGGGCCATCCAGCTGCGGCGCGCGACCTGATCGCCCGCGCGCCGGCTGTCACGTCGATGCGGTCGATCGCCATGGGCGGTCACGCTAGCAGCGGGGGCTCGCGCTCGGCGGTGGGGGAGTCGCCCCGGATCTCGTCGTTGGCCACCTCGGAGTAGCATCGGCCGAGTCGTCGGCGACTGCGCCTGGCGAGCCGCGAGGTGTCGGTCTGCTGAGAGCGGAGGATCATGCTGCCATTCGATGTGCCGTGGTACCGCCGACTGTTGGGGATTGCAGCCCTGCTCGGGATCACCGGAGGCGTGCTCGGTTTGGCATACCTGGGCAGCACCGGATGGGTGATCGACCGAGTGTTCCCCACCACGGATGGAACGGCGTGGTCGGGAGACTGGTGGTGGATACCCCTCATCGCGCTCGGAGGACTCGTCGTGGTCGTGCTTCGCACGATGTGGCACGTGCCGGACAGGGTCCCGGGAGGTGTGGCACTCATCGAGGCAGGTGAGGTCGATCACACGACGGCGCCGCAGTGGCTCGCCATCACGGCCGTGTCCGCGCTCATGGGAGCGAGCCTCGGGCCGTCGTTCGCCCTCGTGCTCATGGGCGGTGGCCTCGGTTCGTGGATCGCCAGCCGTCGCGGGGCCGAGGAGGGAGCAGTGGACTACACCCTCACCGGTGTCGCCGGCGCGTTCGGCGGTGCGTTCACCTCGCCCATCCTCGGCGCGTTCCTGGTCTCGGAACTCGAACCCATTCCCCGACAGCGTTACGTCACGTCGATCATCCCGCAGCTGATTGCATCGTTGATCGCGTTCGCCATCTTCTACTCAGTCGTTGGGAGGACCTTCCTCGGGAGTTACGACGTCCCGTCATACGACTTCGAGGTGCTCGACCTCGCCGTCGCCGTTGGCCTCGGTGTCGTTGCAGCGTTCGTGATGCTGGTGTTCGTCGGCGTCGTCCTCGCCGTCAGGCGAGTGTGCGCCTTGATTCCGAATCGCTACGTTCTCGGTGTGGTCGGCGGCGCGACCGTGGGCCTGATCGCGTTTGCGCTTCCCTTGACCGTTGGCGCTGGCCAGTCGCAACTCGGTGTCGTCATCGACAATGCGAGTGCCCTCGGGGTCGGTCTGCTCATCGTGGTGCTCGTCGCCAAGATGGCCACCATGGCGCTCAGCCTCGAGCTCGGCTTCATGGGCGGAAACGTGTTCCCGATCATCTTCATGGGGGGTACTGCCGGCATCGTCGTGTCGCTCATCTTCCCGGACATACCCGTGGCGCTGGCCGTGGGGTGTCTCCTCGCCGCCGTGCCCGGCTCCTACCTGCGGGCACCTGTGAGCATGGTGTTCATCTCGGCGATCGCCCTGTACCTTGCGCCGGAATCGATCGCCCCGATCGCCGTCTCCGTCGTCACGGCGTATCTGCTCCTGGCGGGAGTGCGGTACGCCATCTCGAAGCGGCGGGGCTCGGCAGGGAGTCCCCAGGCAGCGGTGGCCACAGGCTGACACCGTCGCTGTCGGCCCATCTGGCGAGGTGCGTTGCGCCCTCAGGGCCGTTGGGACGGCCCGAACGGTGCTGGGACCCCCGTCAGCCGGCCACGACCACCTGCTTCTTCGACGCGAGGTGGTCGGCGATGTATCGCGCATCGATGGGCATGCCGGAGAGGGTCTCCGACCACAGGGCATGTTGGAAGAACAGGCCGCAGAAGTAGAGGCCGGGTTGGGACGCAACGATGCCGCGCTCATGAACGGGCCTGCCCTCGTTGTCGAAGACCGGTAGGTCGATCCAGTCGAATCCCGGGCGGAAACCTGTGCACCACACGACATTGGCGACGTCGAGCGCGGTGCCGTCGGCGAGCACCGGGCGCCCGTCCCGGATACCGGTGACGCGACCCACGCGGTGGGCCCCCGCCTCGACGAGGTCCCTTGGTTTGACGCGAACGATCGGGCCACCGGTGTGTCGCATCATCTTTGGACGTGCCCTACGCCCGATCGGTGTACCCGTATTGAGCACCTTGACGGCGACGAAGCGGACGAGTCGCACACCGACGTTGCGGCCGAGCCACGGTTCGATCCGGAACGGGATGACCGGTCCCGGTGTCCCTGCGACGTATGTCTCTCGGTCGTTGGCGAGCTCGAGGCCGATGTCAGCACCCGAATTCCCGAGCCCGACGACCAGGACGGGCCCATCGGCGAGCTGTGATGGTCGCACGTACTGCGCAGAGTGCATCTGCAGGATGTCGGGGTCGAGGTCGGGTGCGAAGTCCGGGACGTGGGGTACCTGGTAGTTCGCCATGGCGATGACCACGTTGGCGGAGCGCAGCTCCTTGCCCCCTGCCTCCACCACGAAGCTGTCCCCGTCATGGCTGACTCTGGTCACTCTGGTCCTCGAGCGGATCGGGAGGTCGTTCGCCTCTGCGTAGGTTTCGAGATAGGTGGCGAGCTCGTCCTTGGTGACGAAGGTGTCCCCCTTCGCGGGGAAGGGCATGCCGGGGAGACCGTTGTAGCGGGCAGGGGTGAACAGGAGCAGGGAATCCCATCGCTTGCGCCACGCGTCACCGACACGGTCGTTGGCATCCAGGATCACGAAGTCGACGCCTCGTTGCTCGAGTTCGTAGCCGACGGTGAGACCTGTCTGGCCACCTCCGATGACGATCGTGTCGAAGTGCTCGATGCGTGCGTCGGTCATGGTCGGATCCCTCCGGTTGGCGTGATGCCACCGTATGGCATCCGGCCTCTCCCCGCATCGCCAGAACCACCCATCGTGCGATGTCGGTTCCGTGGGTAGTCCTACCCAGCCACGGGCGGTCGGCGAAGGTCGTCAGGCGATCGCGTGGTGGAACGCCCATGCCGTTGCCGCAGACCTCGACGACACGTCGATCTTCGTGAAGATGTTCGACACGTGTCGGTCGACGGTCCGCTCGGACAGCACCAGCTCCGTCGCGATCGAGCGGTTGGTGGCGCCCGAGGCGAGCAGGCGCAGCACCTCGACCTCGCGATCGGTCAGGCCCGCAGGCCACTCCGACCTCGACCGATGCAGTTGGTCGTCGACGACCCGCACGTCCGGCATCGCGCCGAGCTCGATGAGAGCCGCCCGTGCCGCCTCGAGCTCGATGTCAGCGGCCTCGGTGTCACCCCGAGCGCGAAGGGCCCCAGCGAGGTCGATCCGTGCGCGGGCGAGGTCGTAGGGCATGGAGAGCTCCTGCCAGATCGCCCGTGCCCGCCTGAGGTGGACAATGGCCTGGGTGATGCGGTCCTCGGCGAGAGCGACCCTTCCCGCTGCATGTTCGGCCCACCCGAAGTGGGCGTCCGTCCGGGTGGCGTCGGCCGTCTCGGCCAGTTCCGTGGCGGCAGCGGTGGCCTCGGGGAGTCGGTCTGCCGCGATTGCGATCTCGACGACGGATGGCAGGAGCTGGATCCTCACGAAGGGATCGGTCGCATCAGCGAGGGCGTCAGCGACCGCCGTCATCGCGGCGTCGGCGTTCCCCTGGGCGAGTCTGAGCATGGCCAGACCAGGCATGGGGTCGCCGCCGTCGATGCCCACCTGTCGGTACGTCTGTTCTGCCGCGCCGAGGTCCCCTCGCATTCGTTGGATCTCACCGAGCTGGTAGTGCGCCTGGGCGGCGATGCGGAACCGTGCACCGGCCTCGCTCGCGCGTCGGGCTTCCTCCACCGCCTCGGACCAGGATCCCTGCAGGCGGAGGATCTCGGAACGATGGGCCAGGCACTGGTCGTTGAAGGCGACGAGGTCGGGTTGCTCGCCGCACCACTCGGTGAGCGACCGTGTCCAGATGGCGGCACGGGCGATCGCGTGTGTCTCGTAGCAGCCCTCGAGGACGCTGCAGTACACGATCCCGGTGACCATGGGGGAGAGGCGGGATCCCGTCACCGCGACCATCACCTCATCGAGGAGGCGGATCCCCTCCGCGGTGCGGGAGAGCCTGAGGAGTGCCCTGGCCCGGGTCTGGGCGGCGAGGGCGGTCAGGTCGGCGTCGTCGAACCGTCTGCCGATGTCGGCGGCCCGACCCGAGATCTCCTCGACGGCGTCGAACTCACCTGCCATCGCGTGGCGAAGCGCACTCGGCATCAGGAGATAGCCACGCTCGACGCAGTCCTCCGGAGCCGACTGGAGCAGCCGTTCGGAGACCTCCACCCAGCCGCTGGCCTGCGGGACCTTCCCCCTGCTGGCCAGGTTCGACGCAAGCCACAGCGCCGTCCGTGCGGCCAGCAGCGGTTCCCCTTCGTCGAGGTGGGCGTGGTACGCCCGCTCCTCGGTGGCCAGCATCTCGCCGACCTTCCCCAGCATGTAGGCCGTCGTCGCGAGGCGCGAGAGGTCGGACGGCGCGAGGGGTGCCGCCCGGTCTGCGGCGGAGAAGGCCTCGTACGCCCTGCCCCATTCCCGGTCGGCATATGCCGTCCGGCCCGAGTCGAGCGCGGCGATCCGCTTGGCGTCCTCAGGGTTCGTCACCTCGTCACGCTACACCCCACCCATTCCTGCGTACCTCGGTTCCCCTGGTGAATCCAGGAACGCAGGATCGACGTCAGCGCTCGGTGAGGTGCATCTCGAGGCCGTTGAGGATGAGGTCGAGGCCGAACTCGAACTCGGACTGGTCGTCGCACCAGCCGAGCGTGGAGTCGGGGTCGTCGTGGGCGACCTCCACCATCATCCCGACGATGTAGGGGATCTGGGGACCCAGCTCGGCCAACATGGCCGTCGCCTCCTCGTCGCCCTCACTGGCGTCGTCCGGGGCGAAGAGCTCCTGGTTGAAGCCCAGGGCACGACTCCCGAGGGCGTGCATGGCATGGTGGCCGAGGTCGTTGGAGAACCCGCCCTCGATGAGGATGCCCAACAGCGTGTCCATGTACCGCAGCAGTGTCGGGGTCATGGTGGTCCTGGTCTCGATCACTGCCGGTGCCCAGGGATGGCGGAGCAGGACCCTGCGGGCCGTCAGGATCCGGTGACGCAGGACGCGCTTCCAGTCACGCTCACCCTTGACCACGTCGAAGCCGCCGAGCTCGTCCTCGATCTCCCCGATGATCGTCTCGACGACGCCGTCGAGGAGCGCCTCCTTGTTGGCGACGTGGTAGTACAGCGACATCGCCTCGACACCGAGCGCCCCTGCGAGGTTGCGCATGGTGAGCGCCTCGATGCCATCGGTGTCCGCGAGTTCGACGGCGGCGGCCAGCACCCGCTCCCGGCTGAGGGGGAGCCGCGGTTCGGTGATCGGTTCGGCCTTGGACACCATCGTTCACCCGCCTCGCTGTGTGGTCTGGCCCACGGGCTGATCGTACCGTACGAAGTAAGGCTTGACAGCCTTACGATGTATGATAACCTTACACCGTACGACCAGTCCTGTCAATGGAAGGTGACGACGATGACGATGCACGAGACCGGCGCAGACGGCGCTCCCGACGAGGTTCCAGATCCAGTGCCCCCCACCCCGAATGCCGCTCCCACGCCCGCTTCGATGCGAGCGATCGTCCAGGATCGGTACGGAGCCCCGGACGTCCTCGAGTTGAGGGGCCTACCCGTCCCCACGCCGACGGAGGATCACGTCCTCATCCGGGTGGTGGCGTCGTCGCTCAACATCTACGACATGCACATGACCACCGGCAAGCCCTACATGGCGCGCATGGTGGCAGGGCTCACGAAACCGAAGCACCCGGTCCCCGGGAGCGGACGTCGCAGGTGTCATCGAGCGGGTTGGCGCCAATGTGACACAGTGGAAGCCGGGCGACGAGGTGTTCGGGGACATCGGCATGGGGGCGTTCGCGGAGTACGCGACGGCGCGGCCCGCGGCGATCGCCGCCAAGCCCTCCACGGTCTCGTTCGCCGACGCCGCGACCGTGCCCCTCGCGGCGCTGACCGCGCTCCAGGGCCTGCGTGACGTCGGAGGCCTCGTGGCCGGCCAGAAGGTCCTCATCAACGGTGCATCGGGCGGCGTCGGCACCTTCGCCGTCCAGATCGCCAAGGCCCTCGGGGCCGAGGTGACCGCGGTGTGCAGCACCGGGAAGGTCGACATGGTCGCTTCGATCGGCGCCGACACGGTGATCGACTACACGAAAGACGACTACACCGCCACGGAGCGGGGCTACGACCTGATCTTCGACAACGTCGGCAACCGACCGTGGTCGGCGACCAGCAGGGTGCTCGCACCCAACGGCACCAACGTGTCGATCACCGGCCCCAAGCACGCCCTCATGGGCCCGATGCGCAACTTCGTGGGCCGCAAGGCGATGTCCATGCCGGGCAGCAAGCGGATGACCTGGTTCACGGCGCACGTCGACCAGGCGGACCTCGAGGTCCTCGCGGGTCTGCTCGAGTCCGGGGCCATCACCCCGGTCATCGAGGCCACCTACCCCCTCGAGCGCGTCCCCGAGGCGCTGGCCTACCTGAGCAGGGGCCATGCCCTCGGCAAGCTCGCGATCTCCGTCGCCGACCGCTCGACCTGAACCGATACCACGGCGGGACCCGCGGGCCGTCTGATGCCCGCGCCACCAATCCATTGAAAGGAACCACACATGACCGCGACCGTCGCAGACCCCACCCCCCGGACCGCAGCCCTCATCGCAGGTGTCGGCTACCTGGTGATCTTCGTACTCGCCATCTTCGCCAACTTCTTCGTCCTGGAGGGCCTCGTCGAGAGCGGCGATGCCGCAGTGACGGCGGCCAACATCGCGGACTCCGAGGGGCTGTTCCGGCTCGGGATCGTCGCCTTCCTGATCGTGTTCGTCGTCGACGCCGTCGTCGCCTGGGCGCTGTGGGCGCTCTTCAAGGACTCGGCGAGGGAGCTGTCACGGCTCACCGCATGGATGCGCATCGTCTACACGGTGTTCCTCGGCGTGGCGTTGATCTTCTCGCTCGGAGCCGTCCAACTCATCGGCGGAGCGGAGTACCTGGGGGCGTTCGACCAGGGCCAGATCGACGCCCAGGTGATGCTGATGGTCGACGCCTTCGAGTACGCATGGCTCATCGGCCTCGTCGCGTTCGGTGTCCACCTGGTCCTGCTCGGCTACCTGGTGATCGCGACCGGTGCCGCTCCCAGGATCCTCGGCATCGTGCTCGCCATCGCCGGTGCTGCCTACGCCATCGACACCGTCGCCCACATGGTGCTGTCCAACTACGGCGACTACGAGAACCTGTTCCTCGCCATCGTGGCGATCCCCTCGGTCGTCGGCGAGCTCTGGTTCACCGTGTGGCTCCTCACCAGGGGCGGGAAGCAGCCCGCCACCGCATGACCTGAGCAGGGGGAGGGTGGGCCGCTTCTCATGAGGTTCTCACCTCGCTCTCATCTCCCTGTGAGGCCGCAGGTGCATCCTTCGGACATGAGCGACGACCACACCGAGGACCGTGCCCACGACGAGGACACTGCGGGCGACGCCGGAGCGGCAGCCACACCGCCCGTCGCACCCGCAGCCACCCGCACGTCGTCGAATCGTGATTGGATCATCCCCGTCTCGCTGCTCGGCGGGCTGCTCGTCGCGGCACTCGTCTTCGTCGCAGGCTTCGGGATCGGCAGGGCCACCGCGGACGACGACGACGTCGACGAGGTGCGCCACGCCGTGATCGTGCCCGTGAACCCGGGCGGTCGAGGCGGCGATGGTTACGGCTTCGGTGGCTTCGACCGGCGCGGCCCCGGCGGCCAGGGTGGCCTCCCCGACATGGGACGCTTCGGCGATATCCGCGAGATGCCCGGCGCGGCCCTCGACAGGGCATGCACCCTCCTCGACGAGGGTGCCTTCCCCGATCAGGCGCCGTTCATCGACCGGCTCACCGAGCTGTGCGACGCAAGGGACGCATAGTCGACGATTCCCCTCCCCCTGTCCTCCCGACAGCGCGAACCCGACCGACCCGGGGCCACCTCCCCGGGTCGGTGCGCGTCCGCACGAGCGCATGACCGACCACGCACGGAGCGTCTCAGGAGTGATCGGTGATTGCACGACGCCCCTTGCTTTGCGCCGATGGGGAGAGATGATGGTGGCGAGGGCGGCACCCTCGACTGCATCGACCCGCTGCGGAGGGAGCGATGACGACGCCGACGTCGGCGTGGGACCGGATCCGGATCCCCGGTGGTGTCGTCGCGATCGTCGCCGTGATGGCGATGGCGCTCGGGGCGTGTGACGCGAGTTCCGGGGACACCACCAGCTCGACGTCGGAACCGACGACGACCTCGGCCCCGACCACCGATCCCGTCGCCACACCCGAGATCGTCGTGTCCCCCGAGTTCATCAACGGCGCCCTACCCGGCAGCCGCCTCGTGCTGCTCGTCGCCCTCGCTGGCGAGGGCCCCGGTCCCGTGACCATCACCGCCGACGCGCCGAACGCCGAGGTCTTCGTGCAGCCCGCCACGATCGGCGGCTCGGACGTCGCCGAGGTGACGATCGTCCCTGTGCCGACGACCACTGACACCGACATCGGCGTGACGATCACCGCGGAGCAGGGGGGACGGACCGCCGTCGTGACCAGGACGGTGACGGTCGTGGCCTGGGAGGACGATCGGGGTGACCAGGCCCGGGAGATCCTCGGGCTGTTCGACGACTGGCTCGCCGAGGAGCACCCTGAGTTCGGGATCACAACGGACACGGAGTTCGAGGGCACGTACACCGCACCGCTCCTGCTGATCGTGTCCCACTACGGCTTCTACTCGGACGACTGGGAGGTCGGCGTCTCGTGGCACATCATGGTGCCCCCTGACGACTTCGCCGAGCTGTACCTGCGCCCGAGGGACGGGCTGCGGCCGACCGCCGCCTTCCGGATCGGCTCCTGGCAGACCGCCCTCGACACCGGGGAGTACGAGGTGACCGAGATCGCCCCTCCGCCGGAGGTCGTCCGATAGGTGGGCGTTCGACGAGGGATGGAGGTGACGGAGGTGCGCACGATCGTCAAGGTCCTGGTTGCGCTGCTCGGAGTCCTCGTGACGATCGCCATCGTGGAGACGGCTCTCAGGCTCTGGGCGTGGCGGAGCCGCAACCCGCGGGCGCTGCACCTCGTGACGCGCTTCAACAAGTACGTGGAGAACCCTCTCCAGCTGCGGTTCTCGGGACGGTCCGGCATGTCCGCCACGGTGCACCACGTCGGTCGCCGATCCGGGATGCGCTACGCCACTCCGGTGATCGCCCACCGATCGGACGACGAGGCGATCATCCCGCTGCCCTATGGAACCGAGGTCGACTGGCTCCGCAACGTGCTCGCCGCGGGAGACGCCGTCATCGATCTCGAAGGTCGCAGCCTCTGCTGCGAGGAACCGGCGGTGGTGGACATCGCCGAGGTGATCGATCTGCTGCCCCCATCGATGGTGCGGGCCGTTCGACTCAACGGGGCCCGTGAAGCCCTCCGGCTGCGGGTCGTATCGCTCAGGGGAGCCGACCCGACCACATGAGCGAGCCTGCAGCGGAGAGCACGAGGACCAGCAGGGCCCCACCGGCGAACCAGTCGGTGACTTCGGTGCGGACGACCTCGACCTGGACGCTGCGTCCCAGGTCCTCGTAGATCCGGCTCAACTCCTCCGCCGTCACGGCGGACAGGGCGCGCCCGTCGGTCTGGTAGGCGAGCTGCTCGAGGGCCTGGCGGTTCACCGGCACCGGAATGCTGCCCATCAGCGGGTCGTCGATCGTCCCGCTGTCGGTGCCGAAGGCGATGGTGTGGACGGTGACGTTGCGGTCCCTCGCCTCGGCTGCGGCCTCGTCGTTCGGGCGACCGGAGGTCGTGTCCCCGTCCGACAGCAGGACGATCGTCCCGACCGGCTGGGCCTCGCCGCCCTCGTTCTCGGCACGGACGATGGCGTCGTCGATCGCGTCGAGGCCGAGGAACACCGCTTCTCCGATGGCGGTGCCCTCACCGAGCGTCGGTTCGCGTTCGATGGTGCGGCGCACGGCGTCGAGGCGGGTGGTGGGGGAGATGAGGAGCTTGGCGCGGCTGTCGAACGCCACCACCCCGACGGCGACCCCCTCGGGGACCGTGTCGAGGAAGGCGCCTGCGGCCTCCCTCGCCGCGGCCGCCCGTGACGGGGCGACGTCGTCGGCCTTCATCGACAGTGAGGTGTCGATGGCGAGGATCACCATCTGCTGTGCCTGCTCGATCTCGCCTGCCACGACCGGGCGGGCGAAGGCGAGCGTGGCCGTGACGACGGCGACGAGCAGCAGCGCGGCGGTGAGGTGCCTGCGCCAGCCCGACCGGTCGGGTGCGACCTCGTCGAGGAGGTCGAGGGTGGTGAACCGCATGGCGTACCGGCGCCGACGCATCTGCACGACCGCATAGGCGATGGCGAGGATGGCGGGGATGGCCAGCATGGCGAGGCGGGCGGGGGCGAGGAATCCGAAGTCGTTCATCGGTGGCGATCTCCCAGTGCGAGGAGGCGTGTCCTGCGGTTGGCGACGAATTGGACGAAGTCGAGGACCCAGTCGCGGTCGGTGCGGATGGTGAGGTGATCGGCGCCACACGAGCCGAGGGTGGCGGCGAGGTCGCGGCGGCGACGCTCTGCCAGTTCCCCGTACCGCTCGCGGACGGCGGCCTTCGACGTGTCGACGAGCCTGCGGCGCCCTGACTCGGGATCGACGACGGGGATGAGCCCCACGTCGGGCAGGTCCACCTCGCGAGCGTCGGTCACCTCGACGGCGATCACCTCGTGGCGGTGGCTGAGCGCCCTGAGCTGCCGCTCCCAGGTGGCAGGGCCCAGGAAGTCGGACACGACCACGACCAGCCCGCGGCGCTTGGCGGTGCGGGCCACCATGTCGAGGGCTCCCGGTAGGTCGCCCACCTCCCCGTCGAGGGGTGGTCGGCGCAGCGTGGCGAGTACGGCGCCGACGTGGCGGGCGCCGCTGCGTGCGGGGAGCATCTCGGGACGTGAGCCTCCCTCCTTCGGGGTGGTCCGTACCGCGCCGATCCGGTTCCCGCCGTCTGACGAGAGGAGGGCGAAGGCGCCGGCCGCCGACCACGCCAGCTCGTGCTTGGTCGCCCGGCCGGTCCCGAACGCCAGGCTCGAGGAGCTGTCGACGACGAGCCACAGTTCGAGCTCGTGGTCCGAGATCGTGTCCCTCACGTGCGGGACACTGGTGCGTGCCGTGACCGCCCAGTCGATGTGCCGCGGGTCATCGCCAGGCACGTACGGCCTCGCCTCACCACGTTCGGTGCCGTGGCCGGGCAGCAGCCCGGCATGGTCACCTGCGAGCAGGCCGTCGAGGCGGCGCAGGACGGTGAGCCTGAGCCGGTCGGTCGGGACCTGCGACGGGGACGTGGTGCGCCTCGGTCGCGGCAGGTCCTCGACGCCCGTGGGCGGACCGGATCGGCGGCCGAGGATGCGCCTGCTCATCCGACGTATGCCCTCGCCGCGTGGGCGGCGAGCTGCGTCGAGCTGACCCTCGGCGCAGCGATGGTCGTGAGCACTTCGACGAGCACGTCGTCGACGGTGACCCCGTCGGCGACGGCATCGAACGACAGCACGAGTCGATGGTTGAGCACGTCGTACGCAACGTCGTACACGTCCTGGGGGAGCAGGTGGTCCCGTCCGCGCAGCAGGGCGAGGGCACGGCCGGCGTGGACCAATCCGATGCTCGCCCTCGGGCTCGCCCCGTAGGCGAGGAGCCCGTCGATCGCGACGTCGTGCTCGTCCGGTTCCCTCGTGGCGAGCACGAGGCGCACCGCGTAGTCCTGCACCAGTGGGTCCACGTACACGGCGGCGGCGGCGCGCTGGAGGCGCCGCACGTCGTCGAGTGACAGGATCGGCTCGGGATCGATCGTCGCACCACCGGCCCGTGCGACGATCTCGTGCTCGTCGCGGGCAGTCGGGTAGTCGACAGGGATCCGCATGAGGAACCGGTCACGCTGGGCCTCCGGCAGCGGGTAGACGCCCTCTGACTCGATCGGGTTCTGCGTGGCGAGCACGAGGAACGGATCGGGCAGCGGGTGGGTGATGCCGCCGAGGGAGATCTGTCGCTCCGCCATCACCTCGAGCAACGCCGACTGCACCTTGGCGGGTGCACGGTTGATCTCGTCGGTGAGCACGAAGTTCGCGAACACCGGCCCCAATTCGACGTCGAACGACTCGGTCGACTGCCGGTACACCCGGGTGCCGACGATGTCCGACGGCAGCAGGTCGGGGGTGAACTGGATGCGGGTGAACGTGCCGCCGAGCGTGCGGGCGAGCGTCGACACGGTGAGGGTCTTGCCGAGCCCGGGGACGCCCTCGAGGAGGCAGTGCCCACCTGCCAGGAGGGCGACCAGCACACGTTCGAGGACCCGTTCCTGGCCGACGATGACCCGCTGGAGCTCCGACATCACCTCGCGCAGTTGGATGGCGTGGGCGACGTCGGCGGGACGAGGGGGTGTGGTGTCGATCGTGGTCATGCGTTGCTCCCACCGCTGTCGGGGACCGTGCCGGGCACGGTGGCGCCGAACAGCTCGTCGAGCACGTCGGTGAGCTCCTCGGGGACGCCTGCGGCCCCGTACATCTCGTTGAGCATCTCTTCGAGTGACGGCAGCGACTCTGGGGCCTGCTGCGGCGTCGTCGACTGCTCCGAGTTGGGCTGTGAGGGGTCCGGCTGTGACGGGTCGGGGATCGGCCGGAACAGCTCATCGAGGAGCTCGTTCAGGAGCTCGTCGAATCCCGGCAGCAGCTCCTGGCCGCTCCCGCCCTGGCCACCCTGGGGGTTCAGCAACTCGTCGAGGAGGTCCTGGAGCTGGTCGAGGCCAGGGATGTTCCCGAGTCCCGGGATGAGGCTGTCGAGCCCTGCACCCTCGGGGGCGGGCACCGGCGGGGCATCGATGCCGCCCGCCGCCTCGACCTCGTCGAGCAGGTCGGCGAAGTCCTCGACCGGCACGGCGAAGCCGACACCGTCGTTGCCGCCCGACATGGAGGCGATGGCCGTGTTGATCCCGATCACCTTGGCCTCACCGTCGGCGAGCGGACCGCCCGAGTTGCCGGGGTTGATCGGTGCATCGGTTTGGATGAGGCCGGTGAGGAGGCCCACCGGGGTCTCGAGCTCCCTGTCGAGCCCCGAGATGATGCCCGCCGAGAAGGACTGCTGGAAGCCGAACGGGCTGCCGAGGGCGAAGGCCGGCTCGCCGACCTCGACCGAACCCGGCTCGGCGATGGTGGCGGCGACCAGGTCGGTGGCACCGGGGAGTGCCACGACGGCGAGGTCCCGTTCGGGCGCACGACCCACGACGATGCCGGTGAAGGTGCGGTCGTCCGCGGTGCGGACGGTCACCTCGTCGCCGAAGGCCACGACGTGGTGGGCGGTGAGCACGAGGCCCGCCTCGTCGTAGATGACGCCGGAGCCGACACCGCCGCCTGCTTCGAGGCCGCCGAACACGTCGATCTGGACGACGGCCGGGCCGAGCGCCTCGGCGACGGCCGTGGGGTTCCCGATGTCGCCCGCGGCGATCGAGCCCGTGATCGCATCACTGTTGCGGGTGGCGAGGAACCCGACACCAACGATGACCACGGCGGCGACGGCGACCGCGGGGATCAACCAGCGGGGACGGCCATGCTCGGCGGGGTCTGCGGTCGGTGGCGCCACCGGTGGCGGTGCGGGGAGGACGGCGGTGTCCATCGCGGCGACATCGACCTGATCCGCGGGGAACTGGTCAGTCACCGGTGGTGAGGCGGGCAGGTCACGCCACGAGCGATGCTCGATGCGCTCTGGCCGCGTGCCGGTATCGAGCTGTGTCAACGGAGCCTCCGTGATCGATTCGTGTCAACGTACGACACCGCGCATAAAGCCAGTGTCAAGCGAATGGGCGTGTCCGCGTCGCTCGCGGTTCGGTCGTCACGTGGGGACGGGCGCCCGCCTCCACGGTGTGACGATCGGGTGGAGACCGTCGGTTGCGACGACGTCGAAGCGGTCGGCATCGGGTGTGGCCGGGAGCCACACGGTGAACGTGGTCCCCGCGCCCTCCTCGGACTCGAGGGTCACGATGCCTCCCTGGGCCTCGGTGAGTTGCCGGGCGATCGTCAGCCCCAGCCCTGCGCCCTCACCGTCGGCGCGCTGGCGCTCGTGCGGTCCCTGCCATCCGCGTTCGAAGGCCCTGGCATGGTGGCGTACCGGCATGCCGGGCCCCTCGTCGGAGACGGCGATCCACACCCAGTCGTCTGCCGTGCCCCAGTCGACGGCCACCACGGACCCCCGGGGTGCCAAGCGGGTTGCGTTGGCCACGAGGTTGCCGACGACGGTGCGCAGCGGCGCGCGCTCCGCGGACTGCGCCATGACCGCATCCGACCCGTGGATCACGAGGTGCAGCCCGCGTCGGCGGGCCGGGCCCGCGTACTCCTCGATCACGTCGGTCGCGATGGCGCCGACGTCCACGGCGTCATGGGTGACGTCGACGGTCAGGCCACCCTTCCCCGCGAGGTCGTCGACGGTGCGGTCCATCCGGTCGAGCGCCCTGAGTGCCGCGTCGATGAAACCCGCGGCATCGGGATCCGCCGACGTGCCCGAGGCGGCGAGCTCGAGGTTGGTGCCCATCACGGCCAGCGGTGTGCGCAGCTCGTGCACGACCTCCTGGAGGCGACGGCTGCGGTCCTCCTCTGCGGCTTCGACGTCGGCGAGGGCGGTGTCGACCGTGCGCAGCACCCTCCCCGCGACCACCCAGCCGACCGCCACGGCAGGTATCGCCACCAGCCCGAGCATGACGAGGCTCCACCTGAGGGTCGCCGCCCGTGCGTCGGCGGCGGCCGCTCCGCCCTCGTCGGCGATGATCACCACGACCTCGCCGTCGATCGAGGCGGTCCCGACGAGCGGTTCGGTGCTTGCGGGGTCCGCACGCCATCTGGCAAGGGCGACGGCGGACACGCCGACCACGGCGGCGATGAGCACGGCGGTGAGCGCCATGCCGACGGCGAGGCGGGCTCGTGTCGAGAAGTGGCGAGGGAGACCGGTGTCGGTCATGGATCGCTCCGGAGGCGGTAGCCGCTCCCGGTGAGGGTCTCGATCGGCTGGCTGCCGCCGTTGGCGTCGGCGAGCTTGCGGCGGAGGTTCGACAGGGTGACCCGCACCGTGTTGGTGAACGGGTCGGCGTGCTCGTCCCACACGTGTTCGAGGAGACGTTCGGCGCTGTGCACGTCGTCGGGATGGAGCACGAACCAGCGCAGGAGGGCGAACTCCTTGGCGGTGAGGTCCACGTGTGCGCCGTGGTGGGTGACCTCGTGGCGGGCGGTGTCCACCTGGATGCCCGCGACCGTGACGACGGAGCTGCCGAGGCTCGTGTCGCGGCGCAGCAGCGCGCGCACCCTGGCGTTGAGCTCGCGGAGGGAGAAGGGCTTCACGAGGTAGTCGTCCGCGCCCTGGTCCAGTCCCCGGATGCGGTCGTCGACGCCGCCGCGGGCCGTGAGCATGATCACCTTCGGCGGCCGGGCCGTGTCGGCGTTGAACGTGGCCCCCGAGGTGACCTCCCTGCACACGTCGAGTCCATCGATGTCGGGGAGGTTCAGGTCGAGGCACACGAGGTCGTACTCGTTGACGGCGACGCGGTCGAGGGCGGTCGCACCGTCGACGGCGACGTCGGTCGCATACCCGTCACGGCGCAGGCTCGTGGCGATCGCGTTCGCCAGGTCGAACTCGTCCTCGACGACGAGGATGCGCATCAGCGGCCCGACCCGGAGGTGAGGCGCCCGCGGCAGCGCGCGGCGAAGAACGAGGAGGTGGTGTGGTCCATGTCAGAGTGTCCTGGCTTCCGGACAATGAGACGTTCGGAACGCCGATCGGGTTCCCGGAACGGCCGACGCGCTCAGCCCACCGGGTCGGGTGATCTGCCCTCGAGGAAGTAGACCGGCATCGGGCCCTTGCCCTTCACCTCGATCTCTCCCCTGGGCCGCATGACATACCGGTCGCCGAGCAGGCGACGGGTGGCCTCGGTGATCTGGATCCCTCCGGACAGCCCGTGGGACTCCATGCGGCTCGCGGTGTTGACCGTGTCGCCCCACAGGTCGTAGAGGAACTTCTGCTCGCCGATGACCCCTGCGATCAACGGTCCGCTGTTGACGCCGATGCGGAACCGGAGCCGGTGGCCGCCGAACTCGGTCGACGCGACGAGTTCCTGCATCTCGAGGGCGATGGCGGCGATCACGTCGGCGTGGTCCTCGCGAGGCGTGGGGACCCCTGCGGCGACCATGTAGCAGTCGCCGATCGTCTTGATCTTCTCCGCACCTTGGCGCACCGTCAGCCGATCGAAGGCGCGGAAGACCTCGTCGAGCAGCGACACGAGCTCGTCGGGGCGCATGGCCGTCGACATCGGGGTGAAGTCCGCGATGTCGGCGAACAGGACCGTCGCCTCGTCGACGCCGTCGGCGATGACCGTCTCGCCCGACTTCAGGCGCCCGACGATCTCGTCGGGGAGGACGTCGAGGAGCAGGGCATCCGATCGCGCCCGCTCCGCCTCGACCTGTGCCTGGGCGCGGTCCCGCTCCCTGGTGAAGTACAGGAACATCACGAACATGAACACCGAGACGCCGATCAGCGAGATGGCGAAGGCGGCCTTGACCTGTCCGTCGGCACTCGGTCCCTCGGCTCCGACGAACAGGGAGGCGACGAGCAGGCCGAGGTAGGCGCTGAACCACGAGAGGGCCTGCGCCCGGCCGAACAGGAGCAGCGCGAGGACGGCGGGGATCAGGCCCCACAGCACGCTGGCCCCCGACTGCACCACACCGCCTCGCGACACGCTCCCGTAGAACGCCACGAGGAGGTTGCCGACCATCAGCACGTTGAAGCCGACGACGAGGCCGCGCTTGGTCCAGACGAAGTACACGACGAACCCGGCGATCGCCACCGCGTAGGTGGCGAGGATGCCGACCGCGAGCGGCGGGCTGCCCACGGCGGCACCGGCCACGGCCGAGAGCATCGTCATCGGGGCACCGATGACGGCGGCGAGGAGGAGCACCGATTTCTGGAGGCGTCGCTGGTCGGTGTCATCGGGTTCCTCGACGAGCCGGTAGAGGCCGTCGAGGATGCGCCCGAGCGGCCGGCGGCGCTCCGGCTCCTTCGTCGTCAGGCGTGTGAGTCTGCCGGGCTCGGAATCCGTGGTCATGGTGCTCCGCGACGTTGAATCGGCGGCAGCGTACTCGTCCGACGCGACCGCATCACGGGTGGGGGTGCTCGGCATCTCCTCGTTGCGGCCGCTGCCGAGGGGCGACGGTGTCGGCTCGCTCGTGAATCGGGAGGGAGTTCCCGAGGCCCGGGAGCAGGTGTACCGGATGGAACGGATCGCCTTGCCTGACGGCGGAGGCGACGAGTCGAAGAGAAGGCGACAACAAGCCTCATCCGGGAGTCGCGCACCTGGAAGGAAAGCGTCTTCTTTCACTCGAGGTGAAGCTATCCCATAGTTACCGACTATGGGACTCCGGATTGTGTCGACGCGCCTACCCGCCGAAGGTACGTTTGGGGAAGTGCTGGTGACATCGAGCGCCCGCTTCATGGGCAGGTGCGGGCACCCGATGCCGCTTCGTGCTGGCGAAGAGACGGCATCGAGGGGTTGGACATCCCGAGGGTTTCACCACGGATGGGGGGTAGCTCCCCGATCATGACGGCGGCGGGCGTTGGTCCGCATGCCGGTGATCGATCGGCGCGGTCCGGCGACTTCGATTCCGCGTGAGCTAGGAAGGGAGCGCAACGTGCGCAAGATCCTGTATCTCCTGATGGCACTCGCCCTGTTGAGTGTCGCCGCTTTTGGCATCGTCGGATCCGCGGCATGGTTCAGTGACGACGCAACGGTGCCGATCAGCGCCACCGGCGCAACGCTCGACATCCGGGCCGAGGTCGGCCCTCCGGGTGGCCCGATGGAGTGGTACGACCCAACGGGGGTCGAACTCGACGTCGAGGACCTCGCGCCCGGCGCCTTGTCAGACAAGATCATGATCAGCGTCCAGAACAAGCCCGCCGTCGACTCCTCGTTGGCCGTCAAGTACCGGTACACGTCGTCGAAGACCTCGAGTACGCCGGGCTTCTGGGCGGCGCTCCAGGTTCAGGTCGAGCAGGGTGCGTGCGTCAGCAACGACATCAGCGCCTCGACCGCGAGTGTCCTCTACGACGGCCCGCTGAGCGCCCTCGAGTTCGACAACGCGGACAACACGTACCACGGTGGCGCGAACCTGCCGGTGAACTCCACACACTGCTACCGCTTCGCGTTCTACCTCGATGAGACCGCGGGCAACGACCTGCAGGGTGGGTCCGCCACATTCGACATCGTGATCGACGCAACGCAGCCCGAGAACCCAGGGTGGTGATGCTGGTCGCCATCTTGTGATGGGGAACACGCTCCTCCTGTGTGGACGGCATCCGTGCACGCGGGGGGAGCACGACCCCGGTGGGATGAGGCGATGACCTACCAGACCTACGAGCAGAACCCGATCTTCCAGCAGGCGCTTGCCGACGCCCGTCGCGACCTCGCGACCGGGATGGAGCGGCAACGTCCGACTCGTCCGGCAGCGCTGTGGGTGCTCGATGCGGCCCTGATCGCCGCTGTCATCGTCGTGGCTCTGATCGGATACGGCCTCGCCAACAACCGGTGGTATCGCATCGTCGCGATCGACGGCGCGTCGATGCAGCCCACGCTCGTGAAGGGTGATGCGATCGTGCTCACCCGGCCGCCTGCGGTTCTCGAGGAGGGGATGATCGTCACCCTCGAGGTCGACGGACAGGTTGTGACCCACCGCGTCGTTTCTGTGGAACCCGACGGCGAGTTCATCACCAAGGGAGACGCCAATGCCGTCGCCGATGACTGGAGTGGTCTCGAGGTCGAGGTCGTCGGTGTCCAGCGGGCGCGCATCCCGATTCTCGGGAGGCTCCTCACCACCGTCGCCGGCATCACGGGCACCCAGGCCTGGCAGTCCGATCGAGTGTCGGTCGGGGGCTCAGCGGGCGCGGTCTACTGCTTCGGGGAGTGCGCAGCTGACGGGGCCGTCGAGGAGTTGGATGTCGAGGTCGTCGAGGAGTCGATGAGCATCGGCGCAGGGGTGGAAACCTCCGTTGGCTCCCCCACGGACTCCAGAGACGAGGTGGGGGCCGTCCCGGAAGAGGGCGACGAGATCGTCGACGAGGCCGTCCCCATCGAGGGGCGAGCGGACGTCCCAGCCGACCCCGCCACGGACATCGACGATGAGGGCCGATCGGGCGGCTGATCGCACGACGGTCGAGTCCCGGACCCGACCCTGATCCATGTGTGGGGGATCCGATCGTGCCTTCCCCAGGCATTCGCGTGGCCAGGAACGTCGACTCCTTCAGGTCGAGAAGGCCCATTCGCCACCGAGGATGATCGGCTCCTCCGATCCGTCGGGCGATACGCCGTGGACGCTCACGTCGGGTGAGCCGACGACGAAGTCGACATGGACGGAGGATTGGTTCAGGCCTGCAGCGAGGCGTTCGTCGACCGAGAGCGCAGGACCACCCTCGAGGCATGTGGGGTACGAGGCGCCGAGGGCGATGTGGCAGGCGTCGTTCTCGTCGTAGAGCGTGTTGTTCCACACGAGCCCCTCGGCGGCGACGGCTCCCGACTGGGGCACCATCGCGGCTTCCCCGAAGCGGGCTGACCCCGCGTCGGTCGACAGGATCTGGCCGAGCACGTCGCCGCCGCCCTCGGCGCCCCAGTCCACAACGGCGCCGTCGCGAAGTTCGAGCCAGAAGCCGGTGATGAGGGACCCGAAGTAGCTCAGCGGCTTGGTCGCCTCCACACGACCGTTCGCCTTGTCGCGGTGAGGGGACGTGAAGACCTCCTCCGTGGGGATGTTGGGGGCGAAGCGGCGCCCGTGCGATGTCGTTGCGGCGCCCCCATCCCACCTCGCACCATCGGGGAGCCCGATCTCGAGTTCGGTGCCGGGCCCCCGATAGCGAAGCGCGACGTACCGCCGGGTGGTCAGGTGGTCCCGTCGTGCGATGAGGTCGTCGAGGTGGAGGTGCCACGCGTTGGCCGGATCGGGTCGGTGGACTCGGCACGCCCGGAAGATGGCGTCCCACATCCGCTCGGTGGCCTCGTCGAGGTCGGTGTCGGGGAACACGGCCATCGTCCAGCCGGGCACGGGCGCGCCGATCACTGCCCAGGGGATCTCGAGCGCCATCTGTCCCGCTCGCGAAGGTGACACGAATTGGTTGTTGTGCTTCGTGAATCCACCGACGAGGGCGGCATCGATGCCGGCCATCGATGCGGGGTCCTCTGCGGAGACCCGGAGGTACGACACCCCGTCCTCGAAGGCGAGCGCCTTGAATCGGCTGCGCTCCGAGATGGTCTCGGTGGCCGCCGCTCGTCCGTGGGTGAACCGTGCACGATCGACCGCCGCATCGACCCAGAGGACCTCGACGTTCTCGGCACCGCCCTCGTATGCCACGTCGACGAGGTCGTGGGCCAGATCGGGGAGTGCGGTTGGGATCTCGATGAGCACCCGATCCCCGGGCTCGAGCCCGAGTCCGACGTGGATGGCCACCTCGGCGTACTTCCTCATCATCTCGCGAGATGGCACAGCGTCTCCTTCGTCCGGGCGATCCGGGCGACCCTACCCGGCTGCGAGCGGAGTGGCGCGCGGAGGTCGGCGCGATGGCACGGCGCACCCGAACAGCCTTCACGCCACTTCCAGGTCAGGACATGTGTGGATACAATCGGCGTGATCGACTCCTGACTCGCCGTCGCCCTCGTCGAGGTGGCGGAACGACCTTGGAAGGTCCTACAGCCGACTCGCGGCCCAACCGGCTGATCGGCAAGGAAGGCAGGAGTCCATGCATGAATTGGGGTTCACCGGTCGAATAGCGGGAGCCGCCGCGCGGCATCCCTGGAGGATGATCTCCGTCTGGCTGGTGGTGCTCGCGGCCGCCATCTTCGCGGCTGGATCGCTCGGCGACGTCCTGACCAACGAGGACAAGCTGCTGGTGTCCACGGAGAGCCAGAGGGCAGACGAGCTCATCGAGGCCCACTCCGCGCAGATCACCGACACGAACGAGGAACTCGTCGTGGTCGAGGCCACCGGGCTGACGATCGACGCCCCGGGCTTCGTGGCCAAGGTCGATGAGCTCGCCACCGCGCTGCGCGGCACCGATCACGTGGTCAGTGCGGTCAGCCATCGCGACGGTGTCCCCGGCCTCGTCTCTGCCGATGGCACCGTGGCCCTCATCCACGTCGTGCTCGACTCCGACGGTGAGTCGACCGACGTCGTGGCACCGCTCCTCGTCGTGATCGAGGGCGCGCAAGAGGATGGCTTCCGCGTCACGACCCTCGGTGAGGGCAGCGTCAACGTCGCATTCAACGAACTCGCCGAGCAGACACTCGTGCGTGGCGAGGCGTTCGGCCTTCCGATCGCGATCGTGATCCTGATCCTGGTCTTCGGTGCCGTGGTCGCCGCGGGCATTCCGATCATCCTCGCCATCGTGGCGATCATCGCTGCGCTCGGGCTGACCGCCCTCGTCGGTCGTGCCTTCGAGTTGTCGTTCTTCGTCGAGAACATGATCATCATGATCGGCCTCGCCGTGGGGATCGACTACTCGCTGTTCGTGGTGCAGCGCTTCCGGGAGGAACGGGCGAAAGGGCATGCCGTCGTCGATGCGGTCGGGCGGGCCGGTGACACGGCGACCCGTGCCGTGTTCTTCTCAGGGCTGACGGTGGTGATCGCCCTGACCGGTCTCGCGTTCATGCCGTTCACCGTGATGCGGAGCCTCGGTCTCGGGGCGATCCTGGTCGTGATCGCCGCCGTGGTCGCGGCGGTGACCCTGCTGCCCGCCATCCTCGGGCTGCTCGGCGACAGGGTGAACCTGCTGAGGCTCCCGTGGATGCCTCGCACCATCTACCACGAGGGCGGCAGCCGCATGTGGCAACGGATCGCCCACTCGGTCATGAAGCGGCCGGTGACGACGCTGGTGATCGCCGTCGGCATTCTCGTCCTGTGTGCACTGCCGTATCTCCAGCTCCAGACGGGATCGAACTTCATCGAGTCCCTCCCGGCGGACAGTGACGAGGTGCATGCCTTCGAGGTGCTCAATAGGGACTTCGACATCGGCATCGTGACCACCACGATCGTCGTCGACGCGGACCCGACGTCGCCGGACGTCCAGGCCGCGGCGGTCCAGCTCCAATCGGTGCTCGACGCCGACCCCACCTACGGCGACGTGACCGTGGCGCCCTCCCCTGATGGCCAGATCGGCATCATCCGTGCGGTGACGAAGGTCGATCCTTCCACCAGCGAAGCCAGGAGCGGCGTGACCGAACTGCGCACCGAGACGATCCCCGACGTGTTCGCCGACGTGTCCGGTGAGGTCCTCGTGACGGGTGCCGCGGCTTCGATCCTGGACTTCACGGAGGCCCTCGACGCCAGGACGCCGCTGATCTTCGTGTGGGTGCTCGGCCTGAGCTTCCTCCTGCTGATGGTCGGATTCCGCTCGATCGTGGTTCCGATCAAGGCGATCCTCATGAACCTGCTCTCGGTCGGGGCGGCCTACGGGCTCCTCGTGCTCGTGTTCCAGCGCGGCGTGGGCGCGAACCTGTTCGGCTTCACCCAGACCGACGTGATCGAGGCGTGGATCCCGCTGTTCCTGTTCACGGTGCTGTTCGGCCTCTCGATGGACTACCACATCTTCCTGCTCAGCCGGATCAAGGAGCACTACGACGTGACAGGGGACAACGACGCGTCGGTCGCCTTCGGCCTGGGATCGACGGGGGCGATCATCACCGGCGCCGCCCTGATCATGGTGGCGGTCTTCGGAGGGTTCGCCACCGGGGATCTCGTGATGTTCCAGCAGATGGGGTTCGGCCTCGCTGTCGCGGTCATCCTCGATGCGACCATCGTCAGGTCGCTCCTGGTTCCGTCGGCCATGAAGCTCCTCGGGGATGCCAACTGGTACTTCCCGTCCTGGCTCGGGTGGATCCCCCAGATCCACATCGAGGGCAAACCCGATGTGATCGAAGAGGATGCCGCCACGGTCGAGACCTTGGTGGAGCAGCGCTGAGGTCGAACAGCCCGGTCGGCGTGCCACCCGTCGCCGCACCCGGGCATCGCCGGGTGGTGGCCGCCGCGCCCTGCGTGCCCGGGGTATCGTGACCGTGTGGGCCTGACCTCCTCCACACCCGAGCTCGTCGTCGTCGGATGCCCTTCGATGGACAGGCTGGTCGGACCCGATGGCGACGTGCGAGCCCCCGGTGGGGCAGGCTTCAACACGGCGCTTGCGGCTCGCGCCGGCGGCATCGATGTCGGGCTCGTGGCGGCGATCCCCACCCATCTTCCCAGGGAAATCGGATCGGCGTTCGGGCCCGGAGGCATCAGGCGAGCGGGCCTCGTCGTGAGGGACGGCCCCATCACGTCGTTCCACATCGCCTACGACGACCGGCAGGACGCCGAGTACCTGGCGGCCGACGTGTCGATCGAGCGCACGCTGCAACCCGACGACGTGCCCTCCGCATGGCTCGGAGCCCGACACCTCCACATCGGCCCCCTCGGGGCATCGTCGCGGCGCCAGCTCGACTTCGCTCACGGCGTCCGGGCGAGGGGCTTCTCGGGCACGCTATCGGTCGGCAGCTTCCACGCGGACATCGACGAGGATCGGGACGCGGCCCGCACCCTCGCCACCGAGGCCGAGATCCTGTTCCTCAACGCAGCCGAGTTCGCCGACCTCTTCCCCGATGGACCGCCTCCCACGTCGGTGGTCGTCGTCACCGAGGGCCGCAGAGGGGCATCAGTCCATGCGGGCGGCAACGCCGTCCGCCATCCCGCCGAGCGGTGATGGTGGTCGACCCGACTGGGGCGGGCGATGCGTTCTGCGGCGGCTACCTGGCCGGATGGCTGCGCGGCACCGACCCGATCGCATCGGCGGGGGACACGGCACGCACGGCGCTGTCCGGCTACGGATCCACGGAGCTCGTGGCACGGGTGGCGGCCCTGGTCGGGCCGAGGGTCCGTCAGGATGCTGAGCGGATCGGGCGTGTCGCCGGGATGCTCGCCGACGAGGCGACGGAGGCCTCCCTCGACTTCTGCGGGTTCCCGCTTCCCTCTGAGGGGGCGCTGTGGGCGGTGGAGATGCTGGCCATGGCGACCCTCCACCAGTACGGGTTCTGGTACTCGGACGTCCGTGGATGGGTCGAGCCGATGTACGGCGTCGCCGATGGGCGCACCTTCAAGGGCTCGGACTACATCTGGCAGGCGTTCACCCGTGCAGCCACGGAGGATCCCTCCGTGCTCGACCCCGCCCGTTCGGCGTCCGAGCCGATGCTCTTCGACGCCGTCTGCGCCGACGACTCAGGCTCGTGTCCCGTCCCCTCCGTCGAGACGCATCGCGCCCTCCAGCAGGCCTACGGGGAGGCCCTCTCCGGACCCGGAGGCTTCGGTGCGATCCTCGATGACGCGAACCGTGCCGACCGGCCCGCGGCGGCGCTCCTCGAGCGACTCGCCACGCTCCTCGGCTACGCAGAGGACCCGCTCGCCAAGAAGGCCAACCTGCTGGCGATCATCCTCGCGAACCGTCCGGAGCGGTTCCTCGATCTCCGCGATCCCGAGTCGATCACCCCCGTCGTCGACTACCACCTCATGCGGAGCTGCCTGCGCACCGGGTGCGTCGAGATCCTCGACGACGACCTGCGCCAGAGGGTCGAGCGACGGACGTGGGTCGACGAGGCCGAGGAGGACGAGATCCGGGGCGCCTGCTTCGACGCGATCCAGTCACTCGTGGAACTGAGCGGGCTCACGCAGGCAGCCGTGGACGGCTTCTTCTTCCGCAACGCCAGGGCGGTGTGCGTGGAGGTGGAAGCTCCCCGGTGCGACGAGTGTGTCGCAGTGGAGATGTGTGCGCGACGGACCGAGCTCTTCCAGCCGGTGATTCGCACGACCGCCTACTGACACTCGGACGGCCGGTGGCCGCCGATCGTCAGGTCGGTGACGCCGCCCGATCGACCCAGCGAGCCCTGAACGAAGCCGCGAGGGCGGGATCGTCGAAGCCGGACGCCATGGCCTCGGCTCGATCGTGGGCGTCGTCGAGCGATCCGGTGATGTCGGCGAGCGTCCAGGCGGCTTGGAAGGCCACCCAGCGGTGCTCCTTTGCGTCCGCCGCGGCGATGGCCTCCGTGAGGAGCTGCCGTGCTTCGACGGTGTCACCGACTGCCGCTCGGAGGGCCCCGATGGCCAGGGTGAGCTCGGGGTCTGACGGGTCGAGGTGCTTCTGGATGACGAACTCGCGGGCCTCGTCGAGGATGGTGCGTGCCCGCTCGACGTCGCCCGCGTCGATGAGGGCCAGGGTCAGACCCACGAGGAGCCGGGGTCGATCGATGTACTGCACGACCGCCGGCGCTGCGATCCCCCGCGTGAACGCGTCGACGGCCGAGGTGGCGTCGCCCGTGAGCAGGTGGGTGAGCCCGACGTAGTACCACGAGGTCGATGCGAAGTAGTCGCCCATCGGCCCTTCGCCGATCCGGGTCTCGTCCAGCAGCGACTGCGCCCGAGCCCGGTCGCCGAAGACGGCGTACGCCGCGGCCATTCCTGAGGACCCCAACGCATCGCTGAAGGGTTGGCCGCCTTCCCTCCCGGTCCGGCGCGCGTCCTCGAACGATGCGAGGGCCTTCTCGAGCTCCCCGAGTTCCCAGTGGGCCCTGCCGAGGAGCCCGTGGCTCATGGGCCACCGCCGCAGCGGCAGCGAAGGTCGAGGTCGCGTCATTGCCGAGGGTCTGCCTCGTGCCGTCCCGGCTGGACGAGGCCGGACTCGTATGCCTGGATCACGAGTTGGACCCGATCCCTCGCATCGAGCTTGGCGAGGATCCTGTTGATGTGCGTCTTGACGGTCGACTCGGCGACGAAGAGCTGCTCCGCGATCTCATTGTTCGACCTGCCCGAAGCGATGAGGAGGAGCACCTCGGTCTCCTTGTCGGTGAGGGCATCGAACTGCCGCGGAGCCGTTCCGGGCTGTGGCCGCCCCGTGTAGTCGTCGATGAGTCGCCGCGTGATCTCCGGAGCCAGGAGCGCATCGCCAGTCGCGACGACCCGCACGGCATTGACCAGCTGCTCGGGCGGGCTCGACTTGAGGAGGTAGCCGCTCGCTCCCGCCTTCATCGTCGTGTAGAGGTAGTCGTCCCGGTCGAAGGTGGTCAGGATGAGGATGTTCGTTCGGCTGCCCGACTGCACGATGCGTCGCGTCGCCTCGAGCCCGTCGGCGATCGGCATCTGAACGTCCATGAGGATGACGTCGGGTGCGAGCTCTCGAACCAAACGGGCGGCTTCGGCCCCGTCGGGCGCCTCGCCCACGACGGCCATGTCCGGCGATGCATCGATGATCAATCGCAGGCCCGCCCGTACCAGCGCCTCGTCGTCGGCGATCACGACGCGGATGGTCATGCCGGCACGGTGATCGGGAGGGTGGCGGTGACCCTCCATCCGCTCGCATCGGTACGCGGGCCCGCATCGAGTGTCCCTCCGAACAGCTCCGCGCGTGCTCGCATGCCGACGATCCCATTCCCCCCGATCGCATTCGTCGGCGGCGCCTCCTGTGCGCCGTCATCGGTGATCGACACCTGGAGGAGATCCTCCTCGAAGGCGAGTTCAACCCCGATCGATCGTGCGCTCCCGTGGCGCACGGCGTTGGTGATCGCCTCCTGTGTGATGCGATAGACACTGGATTCGAGGCCCGGCGGCAAGGGTCGTCTGTTCCCGACGATCTCGAACGTCACGGAGGTGTCGGCTCCGGAGGCGCGGTCCGCCAGCGTCGCGATCGATTCGATGGTGAGGGCGCTCGCTGCGTCGGGAGAGTCCGCGGCAGGAGTCTTCAGCACCTCGAGCATGAGCCGCATCTCGTGGAGGGCCTGGCGTCCGGAATCCTCGACGTTCAACAGGAGCTCCTGGGACCTCGCCGGATCGGACACGATGATCTGACGGGCCGCCCCACTCTGGAGGACCATCATGCTGACACCGTGGGCCACGACATCGTGCATGTCGCGAGCGATCCGTCCCCGTTCCCTGAGGATGGCCTTCTCGACGTCCATGTCGCGCTCGACGGCCAGCCGCATCGCTTCGGCCTCTGCGTCGACGGCCCGAGCCTGTCTGTACCGGATCGACCGCCCGAACACCCACGGGCCGACGAGGAGGAAGGCGTTCACGACCTCGTCAGCGAAGACGACGTCCGCGACGAGCGGGTAGACGAACGCCGCTGCCAGGATCATCGCTCCTCCCACCAGTGCGATCCTGAGCCCGGAGTACGACGCCACGGAGTACATCACGACGAGGACGGCGATGAACCCTCCGGCGATGGGTGCTTCGCCGACGAGCGTCTGCGTTACCAGCCCGACCGACACCATCCCTGCTGCGAGGAGCGGCATGGACCTGCGCCATGCGACGGACAACGTCATCGCGGCGAATGATGCGCTCTGCACGACGGGGGAGCCCTCAATCGAGGTCGATGTCAGGAGCTCGATCTGGGTGATGACGGTGAGTAGGGCAGCGAAGGCGCCGTCCCTCGCCCCGAAGGACATCGCTTGCCAACGGCGCCGCACTGGGCCGAAACGCGCTGGTTGCCTGCCGGCGTTCATCGGTCGAGTGTACGTTCCGTGACCGTGGCGGGCGTGCCTCCGGGGTTCGAGTCCCCTCCAACCCTGGTTGGATCATCGGACGGCGGCTATCCACCGGGGGACGGCCGGATCGGTACCGGGGGCCGATGCGTCCGTTCGCTGTGGACGTACGTTGTGGCGAGCGTTCCAGCGAGAAGGAGGAGGCGCTCATCATGACCATCGAAGCCACCCGTCGAGATGCGACGACGACCAACCACATCAGGAGTGTGGGGATCCTCACCTTCCTGGTCGCCGTCGGATTGCCCATCGTCGGAATCCTGACCGCCGACCTCAGGGGGGCGGAGGTCGCTCCCGGTGTCGGTGATTGGGTGTTCGTCGGGGTCGTGGGGCTGATCGCGATCGCGACCTTCACCCTCCTCGTGCCGCCGCTCGTCCGACGCGGAAGGCCTGCAGCAGGGCTCGTCGTGTCGGTGATCGCGTTCGTCACCTCGTTTGTCGCGTTCTGGACGATGGTTCCACTGATCCTCGGTGGGGCAGGCGCTCTCGTCGGATACCAGACAGGCCGGGGCGAGGCGGACACCTCGCGGAGGGTTGTCGCCACGGCAGCCGTGGTCCTCGGTGCCATCGCGGTGATCGGGTCTGTGGCTGCGACGATCGCCACGAGCTGATCGGTCCACATCCATGCCCTCCTGAAGGTGCTTGATCCCGACGGTTTCGGCGACGACCCAGCCCGGTTGTGTCGGGAATCGGTCTCGGCCCACCTGTTCGGATGCTCGAGGTGGACGAGGCTCGTAGGCGCAACCTCGCCCTCTGATCGGTGTGCAGGAGAAGAGGAGCAGCTGGTTGGGCAGACGAGCGTCCGCCCAACCAGCTGCACCGACGGAACTCAGCTGGCCTTGCCGAGGCAGGTCATGCGGAACTCCTCTTGGACAGCTTCTCCGGATTCGACGTTGATTTTGAACCGACCCTGAACCTTGAATCGGTCGCCCGTTTCTGGGTGGACGTTCTGCCAGTTGAAGCGGTCGACGATCCACTTCGTGTTCACGACCTGCGTCTCGACGCCGTTCGCGACATATCCGGCAGTGCTCTCGGCCTGACTGTCGACGACCCAGACGAGCGTGTTCCGGTTCGCCATCTCTCGGACGTTGTAGGTGAATGTCACGTCCATCGTCTCGCCGGGATGGCACGGATCGGGCTCCCCGTAGAGGGTGTCCACGATGGTGAACTCCTCAGGAGGATTCGCCAGCGCCGGTGTCGCCACGATCGCACTCGCAAGCAGCCCCAGGGCCAGAAGGGTGATCCATCGCTTCATTCGTGTGCTCCTTCGATT
Source organism: uncultured Acidimicrobiia bacterium (assembly GCA_963792405.1). Lineage (GTDB taxonomy): Bacteria > Actinomycetota > Acidimicrobiia > Spongiisociales > UBA5794 > SZUA-442. The sequence goes on along the minus strand of CAWBVU010000005.1, from coordinate 52,994 downwards.
GCGTCGAGGATGCCGGCTGGCACCCTCGGGCGCCACGGTGACGCCAGCACGATCGTGCGGGACGCACCTCAACGGAATGTCAACGGATGGAACGGGTTCAGCGAAGGGCTTGTTGATGTTGTGTTGAGGTGGGCTTCGTAGCGTCGCCGATGATGTCGACAGGAGCCCTGCATGCCCCGGGCCCGAACCTCTATCGTTGCCGTGATGGAGTTCCTCGTGCTGGGGCCGTTCCGGGTCGAAGACGATGGCGACGGGCTGGATCTCGGGGGTCCGAAGCAGCGAACCGTGTTGGCACTGCTGCTCGCATCGGTCGGACGATTGGTTCCCACGGATACGTTGTTGATGGAGACCTACGGTCCCGATGTCGATCCGCGCGTGCGACGATCCGTGCAGACGTGGATCTCGGGGTACCGCCGGTTGCTCGGCGCAGACATCGAGAGCCGATCGGGTGGATACCTCCTCGATGTCGATCGCAATTCGATCGATGCGCACCGATTCGAACAGCAGGTCCGGGAATCGCGTGGGCTGCGGAACGACTCCATGGCTCGCGACGCGCTCGCCGAAGCCCTCGCTTTGTGGAGGGGACGGCCCTACGCCAACACCGAACCAGCAGCTCGGCTCGTTGCGGAAGCTCACCGTCTGGAGGCGCTGTGGTCGGAGGCGCTGGACCGTCGAGTCCGACTTGACCTCGATGCGGGCCATCACGACCACCTCGTCCCGGAGCTCGAGGCACTCGTCGCCGCACACCCCTTCCACGAGAACCTGCAGGCCCATCACATGGTCGCCCTCTACCGATGCGGGAGGCAGGCCGATGCACTCCGTGCATATCGAGGCACCGAGGACTTCCTGCGTGAGGAACTCGGTGTGGACCCTTCCCCGGACCTGCGGGATCTGGAACGTCGGATCCTTCAGCAGGACCACTCGCTCGATTACCGGCCCACGGCTCGGATGCGGCCCATCCCTGCGAGGTACACGAGTTTCCTCGGTCGGCGCGCCGAGGTCGTGGAGATCGGTCAGCTGCTTCGTGCCCACCGCCTGGTCACGATCACGGGACCAGGCGGGGTCGGCAAGTCGAGCCTTGGAGTCGAGGTGGCTCGATCGCTGTCCCATGAGTTCCCGTCTGCGTTTGTGCCCATCGAGTCGAGCCGTGACGCGCCGGTGTGGAACGTCCTGGCAGCTTCGCTCGGTCTCCAGGGTCAGGATCTGCTCGCGGACCGATCCAAGGACCTGATCAGGGACGAGCCGGTGCTGCTGGTCCTCGACGGTTGCGAACACGCGCTCGACGCCGTCACGGAGGTCACGGCAGAACTGTTGACGGGCTGCCCGAACGTTCGGATCCTCGTGACGAGCCGTGAGCCCCTTGCTGCGACCGGCGAGCGGGTGGTCACCGTCGGTCCCTTGGACTCCGGTGATGGTTCAGCGGCGAACCAACTCTTCCTCGATCGCGCCGGTCTCGATGGCACCGTCGATGAGGCGAGCCTGTCGCTGGTCACCACGATCGGCACGCGCCTCGCCGGACTTCCCCTCGGCCTCGAGCTGGCTGCGGCGCGGGCTCGCACCATGTCGCTCGAGGAGATCACCGCGCGACTCGACGACCAACCCTCACTCCTTCGGACGAAACGCAGTGCCGTGCCCCACCAGCGATCCATCGTCGCTGCGCTCGACTGGAGCTACGACCTCCTCGATCCCGAGTCCCAGCGGGTGTTCCGCCTGCTCGGAGCTTTTCCGACGGGGTCGATCTCCCTCGCAGCTGCACGCGCGGTTCTCGATGTCGAGACCCCGGAGGATGCGCTTCGCCCACTCTTCGATGCTTCCATCATCGCGAGATCCGTTGATGATCCGGGCGGGTATGTGATCCTCGAGCCCATCCGCCAGTACGCGGAGATGAAGCTCGAATCGAGCGGGGAGCTCGAAGACGCCCGTCTTCGCCTCGGGGAATGGATCGCACGGCTGTGCCTGCAAGTCCACCTCGATTACCTGTCAGGAGATCTGTTCGCCTCAACCCGATCTCTCCGTCGACACTGGCCGGGCATCGCTGCTGCGGCCGAGTGGGGAGTCGAATCGGGACACCCTGAGGTGACGCTTGCGATCATCGCGGGCGCTGGGAGACGATGGCCGCATGTCGCGGATCCCGACGTCCTGATCATTCCCGGTATGGCGGCGTTGGAGGCTCCTGGATCCGTTGACCCCGGCATTCGATTGCGGGCGCTCGCCCACCTCGCGTACCTCCACACCCCCCAACGCTCGGACGAAGCGTTCGTCCTCCTCGAACGTCTGGGGGCGGAGCGGACGGCGATGGAGGAGGTTGACCCGATCGCCGACCAGGTCGTGGAGTCGATCCGGAACGCCGTGCCGTATCGGGCCACCCGCGCCAGATGGATGCCGCCCGAGGCGCATGCGGAAGCACTGTGGGCGTTGGACCGCTCGATCGAGATCGCCACAGCGATGGGATACCCAGCCGAGCCCCACTTTTACAACCGTGCCCTGATCCTCGAGCTCCAGGGAGACCTCGACGAATCGAGGCGCCACTTGGACCGACTCGTCGAGTGGGCCGGCACGGACCGACCGGTGTGGCGGGGACTGGGCCTGCACGTGATCGCCAAGCGCCAAGCACTCGACGGGGATCTCGGGGGCGGCCTCGCGTCCGCCACCGAAGCCGCACGGCTCTTGGTCGACGCAGATGACCTGGACTTCGCTGCGGAAGCCGAGTTCATGATCTCGCACATCAGCGCGGAGGCGGAGCGCTTCGATGCCGCACAGGAGTCGATCGAGCGCATCGATATCTACCACCGCCAGGTGGGGCTGGATCCCGTGGCCATCGACGAGCCGGACCTCGACGCGGAGGTCGCGGCCGGTCTTGGCGACTGGAGCCGTTTCATCGACTCAGGGGCGAGATTCATCCAGCTGATACCAGGGCCCCAAGAACCCGATGCTCGTGCATACTTCCTCGAGGGCGAGCCGGGGAATATCTCGCGAGTGGCCTCGATGGTCCCGCCCACCATGCGCTTCCTCGCCGCGAACGGTGCCAGGAACGCGGCGAGCCGCCTCGCTGCGGCCATGCCAAACCTCGCCCGGATGTCGACCTCTCCCGACGTATACGAGACATGTGGCCTTCTCAGTCGGACGGCTCGGCTCGCTGATGAGCTCGACCTCCCCATCCCATCGAATGTACCCAGCTCGCCAGAGGACGTCTTCGAGGCGATCCGGCGGGCCATCAGCTCGGACGGTGCGAGCCGCGACTGAGACGGCAACCGAGCCAATCGCATCCTTGGGCGGAATGTTCAGCCTCCGAAGTGTGTCGGCAGCATTGCGGGAGTAGCCGCCAGGCTCGCAGCGTCGGTGCCCGCGGTGGCCCGCCTGTCGACCGATCCGAACGTACACGAGTTTGTCGGCATCGTCGATCGCACCGCCCGGCTGGCGGAGGGATTCGACCTCCACTCCCCTCGGGAGGCTCCCGAATCGCTCGAGGACGTGGTCGCCGCCATCGCTGACGCCGTACGACCAGGACAGCCTCCCCCCTCGAAGTGATGTGTGAGGCTCGACGCACCGACGCCGCCAGCATTGCGGTCGGGTGATCGTCACCCTCGCGGTGTCCCGATCATGGTCGCGTCACGAGAGAGCCGGCGATGCGCTCGAGGCGCTGGTAGCTGGTTGCCACGCCCATCACCACCAATCGCTTCGGCATCAAGGGGAGGGGTCGAGCGATGAGACTTGAGAGGGGCTGGGCCCTGGCCAAGGTCTCGTTCCATCCCAAGGGTTCCTGGGCGTTCACCTCGCCCGCGTGATCTGTCGTACCCCCATGGCAGGATGGTGAGAGGCGTGGAAGGCATCTTCCGGCGATGTGATCGGCAGGGCGCGAAAGTGCGCTCTCGATTGCCGATTCGTGCCGAAGAGGAGAGATGCCGATGGAACGACCGCAGGTGAGACCAAGCGAGTCCGCGGCCGAGTTCGCGCTCGGTGGCGACGACTACCAGGTGGTGCGATACGGTGCCCCGGGGACGAAGGAGGAATGGGTCGTGCTGTTCGAGGCGCTGCTCGACTGTTCGCCCTCGGATGCCGAGCTCGCCTACGACGCCATGTTCCCCGGCGGCTACGACCCTCATGGGACCGAGGACGTGGCCCTCGTCCTCGTCGACGAACACGGCGACGCCGGCTGCGGTCTGCGGACCCGGGACGACGGAGCGTCCGCCGATGGCTGAGTACCGCTGGTACGGCGGCACCGATGTCGGTCGGTCCAGGACCCGCAACGAGGATGCCGTGTTCCCACTCGGCTCGGGGGAGGGCTCAACGGGTATCGTCGCCGTCGCCGACGGGCTCGGCGGCCACCCCGGAGGCGACATCGCCAGTGCGTGTGCCATGGAGGCGGTCGCGGCGGCGCCTCCCGGTGTCGACGGGCCTGCTCTGGTCGCTGCGGCACACGGCAACCTCATGGCCCGCATCGTCGAGACGCTCGACACCCGGCCCGAGCTCCTTGCGATGGCGACCACCCTGACCCTTGCGATCCTTCGGCCTGATGGCGTGGTGGAGGTCGCCCATGTGGGGGACAGCCGCGCCTACGTCTTCGACGGGACGACCCTGTCCCAGGTCACCGAGGACCACACCCGCGGCATGGACCGTGTCGTCGCTGGGGACATGACCATCGAGCAGGCACAGGCGTCGCCCGACTGGCACGTCCTGAGCAACTGGCTCGGGTTCGAGTCCTACCGTGTCGCCTCCCACCGGGTCCCGGTCAGCGCCGGCGATCGCATCCTTCTCTGCACGGACGGCCTGACGAACATGCTGTCAGACGAGGACATCGCAGGGATCCTCACGGGTGTGAGTCCCGAGGATGCGGGCGGTGCCCTGATCGCGGCGGCCAACGAGGCGGGTGGCCTCGACAACATCACGGTGGTTGTCGTCGACGTCCTCGACGCTTGACCGAGCGTCCCACGCTCGGACCTAGGTGAAGAGGTGCGAGAGGTCGTCCGGTCGGAGGATCCCCTCCTCGGCCGTGTCCACCCAGATCACCCCTGGCACCTCCGGAAGGGTGCCACCGAAATCCTCGATCCAGTAGATCCCGCGGCCCTCTGCTCGAGCGGCGTCGACCAACGGCCGGGCCGTCGCCGCCTTCCACTCGTGACCGATGCCCCGCTCGCCATCGCCGACCACGGGCAGGGGGCCGATACCGAGATGGGTTGCCAACTCGTCGTTGGCCCGGTGCATCCACGTGGTGCACCACCACACGTCGGCCCGAGCGACGAGGTCCTGCATCAGGCCCGGCATGTACTCCGGTATCGCCATGCGCCGACCGTGGGACGTGATCATCTCCACACCGAGGTCACGGGCCAGGTCATCGGGGTGATCCGACATCCGGATGAGGTCCCGGGCTCGACGGTCGTGGAGGACGCCGTCGACGTCGAGCAACACCAGCGGGCGCGCGTCTCGGGAGCTCACTCGTCGAGGGACTGCCGGAGGGCGGCGAGGCCCTGGGCGACCTTGGTGAGCGTGACGAGGTCGGCGTCGTCGAGCGTGTTGGCCAGAGCGACGAGCAGGAGTCGTCGGGTCTCGAGGGTGCTCGGGGTGCCCCGTTCGGCCAGCCGGGCCTCCTGCCGTTCGCGGAACCGTTGTTCCTGCCGTTCGATGATGTCCATGACCTCGTCGGTCAGGGGGCCGTCAGTGGAGGCGCCTCGCTCGATGCGGGCGTCGACGAGGGCGAGCAGCTCCTTGGTCTCGAGGCCGAGGCGGTTGGCGATGACCCGCAGGATCTTGGTGGACGGCGCCTTCGCCCCGTTCTCGATGGCCGACAGGTAGGAGTAGGAGATCGAGGAGAGGTCGGCGAGTTGCTGGCGTGAGAGGCCCACGTCGGTGCGGCGTACCTTGATGGTGTGCCCGAGGGCATGCGTCCACTCCTCGGTCCCGACGCTGGGCAGATCACTCATGGCGCGCATGCTACACCATTGTCATCAAGATGACTACCTCAGGAATAGTTATTGACCCGTATAGTAGCGATATGCTACTTCTTGGGTCATGATGTCCATCCAGTCACACCACGCTCAAAGGCATACCATCGTGACCACCCAGCCGACCAATGCGCCGACCTCGGCGCCCACCCTCGAGGACGTCGTCGAGTACCTGTGCTCGGACACGTGCCTTCCCCGCCTCCCCGGCACCCCCGGCGGCCTCGCCGCCCAGCGCTTTGTCGAAGAAGCCTTCGCCGACCTCGGGCTCGTCCCGGCGGGGGAGGACGGCTACCTCCAGCCGATCCCCGACATCGGCGGCGCCAACGTCATCGGCATGATCCCCGGGGCCTCGCCGCGGTCGATCGTCATCGGCGCCCACTTCGATGCTTGTGCGATCGACGGCGGCGTCAACCCCGGTGCGAGCGACAACGCCGCCTCCGTGGCTGCCATGCTGGACGTGGCCAGGGGCCTCCTCGCGGGTGACCCGCTCGCCAGGACCGTCGTCTTCGCCGGGTTCGACGCCGAGGAGCCCCCGTACTTCCAGCAGCACACCATGGGTTCTCGCCACTTCGTCGCTCACCCCACGATCGACCTCGGGACCGTCGACCTGATGATCTGCCTCGACATGGTCGGCCACGCCATCGGCGATGGCACCGACCCCGACATCGCAGCCTCGATGATCGTCTTCGGGTCGGAGAAGAGCCCAGAGGTCACGCGGGCCATGGACGCCGTGGCGCCCGTCGACGGGCTGGTGATCCGCAGGATGGACATCGACCTCAGGGATCAGACGAGCGACTACGCAGGGTTCCAGGACGCAGGCATCCCGTTCCTGTTCTACAACACCCTGCGCAACGAGCACTACCACGCCACCACCGACACGCCCGACACGCTGGACTACGGCAAGCTCGACGCCCTCGTCACCCACCTCGTCGCACTGGTCCGGGCCGTCGCTGCCGCACCGCCCGCTCCGTTCACCTACGACCCAGACGCACGGATCGACGCCGAGTCCGTGGCGGCTGTGAGGGCGCTCCTGCCGACACTCCCTGCGACGTCACGGTTCGCGTCCAGCGCTGCGGGCCTCCTCGACGGGCTGGAGGAGCGGGCGGCAGACGGCCTCGCCGAGCGTGACCACCTGCTGCTGCGCCGCCTGTTCCTCGCCATCGAGGACGGCCTCCTCGACGCCCGCATGTGGGCCACGGTCGAGCTTTCGACACAGCCACCCGCACGGCAGGACCTCATGACCGACGAGCTCCGCACGCTCATCACCGAGGCGGTCGCCAGGCCCGGCAACGTCGTCGTGGTGACCGGTGCAGGCGTGTCGGCCGAGTCCGGCATCCGGACGTACCGAGGGACCAACGGGCTGTGGACCACCGACGGCCAGGAGGCCATGATGATGGCCACGGCCGCCTTCTTCCTCGAGCACCCCCGGGAGAGCTGGGCGTGGTACCTGGCGAGGCGCACCGAGGCCAGGGCCGCCGAACCCAACGCCGCCCACCACGCCATCGCGGAGATGGGCAGGATCCTCGAGGGGCGGTTCATGCTCATCGCCCAGAACATCGACCGGCTCCACCCCAGGGCGGGCAGCAGGCCCGAGGAGATGATCGAGCTCCACGGCCACATCGAGGGCATGCGCTGCATGGACGGATGCGTCGGTGTCGTGCAGATCCCCGACACCTTCGACGGGTGGGGCCCCGACGACGAGCTCACCGACGACCACGTCACCCTCCTCGTCTGCCCGGGCTGTGGTGCCTTCACCCGTCCCCACGTCCTGTGGTTCGACGAGTTCTACGACGAGGAGCATTACGGCTTCGCCACCGCCCAACGCGCCGTCGCCCACGCCACCCTGTGCATCACCGCGGGCACCTCCGGTGGTGTCCCCGTCGCCCAACGACTCGCCGGCATCGCAGAGAGGGCAGGGGCATCCCTGATCGACATCAACACTCGCGACAACCCGTTGCGACGGTTGGCCGTCCGTCGGGGAGGGTTCATCGAGGCACCGGCGACCGAAGCCATGCGGGTCATCGCCGATGTCGTGGCCGACGCCATCCGGCCTTCCTCCCGTGATGGTGTGCGATCGCGTTCACGGCCTCGACGTCACCGTGAAATCGCTTCTGGCCCTGGTTGATCAGTCCGTTCTCGGAGCAGCCGGCGTACCGGAGCGATCGAACGGCCGGCGTCGCGTCGAGGGCGCGAGTGGTCGTGACGCTCACGGGTACGACGAGATGGCACGAAGTGCGCTCGATCGGGGGTCGATGGTCTCGTTCGGTGCGGTCACCGGTACCCGCGACTCAGCCCGACCGTCGCCGCTCGATCATCCGCCCGCCCACCACCGCAGCACCCGCAGCGCTCGCAACGTGTTCCACCGACTCGGCTGTCGTCCGCCCTCCATCGTGAACCAGACCTTGCCGGAGTAGTTCGGGTGGATCGGCCATAGGCCGTCGGGTCTGCGATGGCCGAGAAGGATCTCGATGGGATCCTCGAGCCGTCGATCCCGGTCGGCAGCGGCGGCCCTGAAGTAGTCGAGGCCCCTGAGGATGTCGTGGTGCCACCTCGGGGGGAACGGCAGCCTGGTCATGCGTTCGTCCGGTACCCGTCCGCTGCGATGGGATCGGTACAGGTGGTGCTCACCGAAGAACGCACGCGCCCTGGCCTCGGCGGTTTCCACCTCCCCGGATTGACGCCCCCCGGACAGGCAGTACTCCCGAAGCCCTTCGAGGACGTTGATCGTGGTGTGGAACGAGCTGTGCTTGGTCGGATCACCCGCTCGACAGTTCCACCCCCCATCGTCGAGCTGTCGCTCGAGGAGATTCACGACCAGGTCCTCGCGACGCTGGTCATCGACTGTGAACCAGCTCGAGAGTGCGAGCCCGAAGCCGGCGACACAGTCGTCCTGTTTCGCCTTCGGACCCTCCCCGAAGACCCACACGGGCTTGTCGACGAGCAGGAGCGTCGATGCGACGGCTTCGGGATGGTCCCGTGGAAGCCCCATCCTCCACAGCTGGAGGAGGGTGTACGTGGTCGACGTCCACTTCGGTCCGTAGAGGCCGCCAGACCAACGCCCGTTCTCACCTCGTTCGGCGAGGAGCCGTGCTCCCCAGCCCTCGGTCGAGACCAGGGCCTGGTGGCTCATCCATGCGTCCTGCGGTGAGTCGAGGAGGTCGCGGTGCACCTGCCATCGAATCGCGGGGTCGCCGTCGAGGAGCCAATCGACCGTTCCTTGATCCATGTCCACCAGAGGATATGTGGCAACATGGAACCATGAGGGTCGGGAACGCGAAGGTACCGACGTGTCCCTCCTCCGGTTCTCCCTGGCGCCGATCCGGCGACGCACCGCCCGATCAGGCCAATGACCGCCGTAGCATGCTGAGCCTGTAGGCTTGGGGTACGGCGGCCTCAGCCGCAGCTCTTTCATTTGTCCTCGCGGGACTCCCCAGGGTTCGCCCTCACCGCTCGCTCGAACGATCGCTGTTGCCCCAACAAACAGGCGCCCTTCGGAGCGATCGAGACAATGACCACTTCCATGAACCACACCCCACTCCGACCCACCGTCGGATTCCTGAGCACCTACCCGCCGACGTCATGTGGATTGGCCACCTTCACGGCCTCGCTGCGCGACGCCATCGCCGAAGGACGCGGCTCCGACGAGGGACTCGGTGTCGTGAGTGTTGCCGACATCGCGAGCATCCGGCTCGAGGACGCGGTCGTTCACGAGCACGTCAACGGCGACGACGATTCCCTCCTCGACGCGATCGACGCCCTGAACTCCTTCGACGTCGCCTTCATCCAACATGAGTACGGGATCTACGGCGGACCGGACGGCGACGAGGTACTCGACCTCCTCGAGGGGCTCAGCGTTCCCTCCGTGGTCACGCTCCACACGGTGCTCAGCCGACCCAGCGACGCCCAGCGGTCGATTCTCGAGAAGGTCGTCGGCCTCGCAGCACGGACGATCGTCATGAGTGAGACCGCCTATTCGAGGCTCGTGACGGGCTACGCCGTCGATGCGGCAAAGGTCCGCGTCATCCCGCACGGGGCGAGGATCGGACTCACCGGCCCATCCCTCGTGACGGGAAGCCGCCCTGTGGTGTTGACGTGGGGGCTCATCGGGCCGGGCAAGGGACTGGAGTTGGCGATCGATGCCTTCGCAGGCCTCGAGAACCTCGACCCCGTCCCTCGCTACATCATCCTCGGCAAGACACACCCCAAGGTGCGGGCATCCCACGGTGACGCCTACCTCGAAGGCCTCGCCGCACGGGTCCATGACCTCGGACTGGACGATGTCGTCGAGTTCGACGGCCGGTACCTCACCACAGCCGAGCTCACGCTCGCGGTTCGCAGGGCAGACGTCGTGGTGCTCCCGTATGACTCCACCGAGCAGGTCACCTCAGGTGTCCTTGTTGAGGCCCTCGCAGCAGGGAAGCCCGTCATCGCGACCGCCTTCCCCCACGCCGTCGAACTCCTCGACTCAGGTGCCGGGATCGTCGTCCCCCACGGCGACGTCGCCGCGATGTCGACGGCACTCCGAAACGTGTTGACGCATCCGTCTGCCGCTGTCGGGATGGCAGCCGAAGCGAGGCTCATCGGTGCGACGCTCCATTGGCCTGCCATCGCCGATCGGTACCTCGAGGAGGCGACGGACCTGAGGGCCGCGCACGTCGAGCGACGAACATTGTCCATCGTGTCGCCCCGACGAAAGGCCCCAGATGCCTTCATCAAGGTCGGGTGACACCCGGTCCGGCATGATCACGGTGGCGGACAACCCGGCATGTGCAGGCTGGGCTGACGGGTATGGTGCCGATCCCCTGCCGGAACCACGCTTCGATCACCTCAGGAGCATGACGGACGATCGCGGACTCTGGGAACACGCCGAGTTCGCGTCGGCGCGCCACGACCACGGCTACTGCACCGATGACAACGCACGGGCACTGATCGTCCTGACCCGGATACCGAATCCTTCCGCAGACCTCGTCGAACTCGCCGGGACCTACCTCGCGTTCCTCACCGATGCACAACTCCCGGACGGTGGTTTCGTGAACCGGCGCAAACCGGATGGGTCATGGTCCCACGCTGCGGGATCGGACGACTCCCAGGGCAGGGCGCTGTGGGCACTCGGGACGGTCGCCGGACACGGCCACACCGCCGCGATGCGCGACCTCGCCCTCGCCACGTTCGCAACGCACCGTGGGTTCTCATCTCCGTCCCCTCGGGCGAACGCCTTTGCGGTGTTGGGGGCCGGAGAGGTATTGACCGCACACCCTGCACATCGTGCGGCACGTGCGGTGCTCGAGCGCTGTGTCGACCACCTCGACTTCCATGATGATCCTCTCTGGCCGTGGCCGGAGCATCGACTTGCCTACGACAACGCCCGCATCCCGGAGGCCCTGCTGGTCGCAGGTGCCCTGTTGCCGGACGCTGCCCTCGTGGACGCTGGGCTCAGCCTGCTCGAGTGGCTCGTGGCCATCGAAACCAGGGATGACCACTTCAGCTTCACCCCGACAGGCGGCTGGACACTGGGTGAGGAGAGACCTGGCTTCGACCAGCAGCCGCTGGAAGCCGCTGCGATGGCCGATGCGTGCTCGCGTGCATGGGTGCTCACCGGGGATCGGCGTTGGATCGACGGGGTGCAGCGGGCTGCTCGGTGGTTCATGGGTGACAACGATTCGAGAATCGCCCTCTACGACCCTGCCACGGGGGGTTGCGGCGACGGGCTGGGCCACGACTTCGCCAACCTGAACCAGGGTGCGGAGTCGACCCTCGCTGCACTCTCCGTGCTCCAGTGTGCACAGACCCTTCGCTGAACGCCGTGTCCGTCCGCCGCGGCGGGATCCCCGGCACCCCACCGATCGGACGGTACGCTCAGATTTTGCGTTCTCACCGATGCACGGCCGGGAAGGGCCTCGACGGGTGCCAGCCATGACCTCCATACCCATCACCCGCCTGGCGGCCCGGTTCCTCCCCGACGTGCATCGAGTGATCACGAAACCCTTTCTGTCGGGGGAGCAGGGCCTCCCGGACGGTCAGGCGCGAGCCGAGCTCATCATCCGTCGGATCCTCGCCATCCCACCGAACGAGGCGTCGTCCACCGTGACGGCGATCCGGGAGCAGTTCGCGGACCGACATCGCGACCTCACCCGTGTGCTCGAACGGTCCTACGCCCTCGTCGCCCGCCACGTCGAGAACGCCGACGACCTCTCCATGGAGCAACGGTTGCTCATCGGCGCATACTTCACGCACGAGTACTCGATCGAGGCTGCTGCGCTCACCAACCCGTCGATGGTCTCCGCGCCGGACCAGTCGGGGCTGCGCGAGGGTGAGCAGCGGTTGGTCGTGAGCCTGCGGGCCATCGGGGAGGGTCACATCTCGTCCATCGAGTTCCGCACCGGCGTCGTCGGGGCGACCGGGGAGATCACGATCGACACACCCAGCCGCTTCCCTGTCACGGGAGACCGCAGACCCCCAACGTATGACATGGAGCCGTTCTTGGCGAGGCTCGAGGAGTTGGGTGCGATGAACGACATCGCTCGGATGTGCCTCGACACGCTCGGCTCCCATTTCAGCTTCGGACAGCTCGAGGAAGCGATCGACGACCTCGATCGGCGGGGCATCGACCACGCCGTGTCGTCTCCCACGACGAGGATCATCCACTGGCTCGCCTCCTCGAACTACGACACCGTCTTCCCGACCGACACGGAGATCACCGATCGCGTGATCTTCCCCGCCGGGCCCACCGAGAGCCATGGGATGGAGGATGCCCGCTTCGTGCGATTCACCCACGACAACGGGAGAGTCGTCTACTACGCCACCTACACCGCGTTCGACGGGACCCAGGTGCTTCCCCAACTGATCGAAACCAGCGACTTCGTGTCCTTCAAGGTCAGGACCCTCGGTGGGAGCGCGGCTCGCAACAAGGGCATCGCCCTCTTTCCGCGCAAGGTCGACGGCCGCTACGCGGCGCTGGCGCGACAGGACAACGAGAACAACTACCTCATGCTGTCGGACAACGTGCGGCTCTGGGACGACACGGAGAGGATCCAGATCCCAGAGGAGCCCTGGGAGCTCACCCAGATCGGTAACAGCGGTTCACCACTCGAGACCGAGGCGGGATGGCTCGTCATCACACACGGTGTGGGTCCGATGCGCCAGTACACATTGGGAGCGATCCTTCTCGACATCGAGGATCCCCGCCAGGTCATCGGTCGCCTCGAGGAGCCCCTGCTGACCGCCGACGAGGATGAACGTGACGGGTACGTGCCCAACGTCGTGTACTCGTGCGGGAGCATGATCCACGGAGACCTCCTCGTCCTTCCGTACGGGTTCTCCGACCGCGGAGCCGGGATCGTTACCGTCCCCCTCGGCGACCTGCTCAGCGCTCTCGCCGCCGGGTAGACCCCTTCGCTCGCCTCTCTCGGCGGTCCTCGATGACGTGGTGGTAGACGGCGATGTACTCCTCCACCATCCGGTCCACGTCGAAGCGGCGCTCCACCGAGGCACGCACCGCCCTCCGGTCGATGCTGGCTGCGGCGCGAACGGCCGCGACGGCAGCATCGAGGGAACCGACGAGGAACCCGTTCTCGCCGTCGCGGACGAGCTCCGGCATGGAACCCCTCGCGTGGGCGACCACAGGTGTTCCCGACGCCATGGCCTCGACGACGCTGAAGCCGAACGGTTCGTCGAAGTGGATGAGGTGCAGCAAGGCCCTCGCGCCCCCGAGCAGGTCGTTGCGTGCGTCGGGACCCACCGGGCCGATGTAGGTGACCCGCTGCCCATCGATCCTCGGCTTGACGGAGCGTTCGAAGTAGTCGTCGTCCTGGATGATGCCGGCGATGATCAGCGGCATCCCCGCGCGCGCTGCTACTTCGATGGCATCCGCGGTCCCCTTGTCAGGATGGATCCTGCCGAAGAACAGCAGGTATTCGCCGGGTTCGGGGTGCACGATGAAGGCGGCCATGTCGATGCCGTGGTGGATCGTCGCTACGTAGTCGAGCCTGTCGCTGCGGTCGGAATCGCTGATGGCCACGTAGTAGCCACGGTCGTTGTACTTCTCGTACACCGGCACGATCCGCTCCGAGGAGAACCCATGGACGGTGGTGACCACCGGCGTGTCGACGAGGGCGCTGTAGGTGAGGGGGAGGAAGTCGAAGCTGTTGTGGATCAGATCGAACTCGTCCGCCCGCTCGAACGCCGCAGAGATGTGGAGTCCTTCCCAGACCTTCGCATCCAGCCCCGCGTCCTCCGAGTACCCCGTCGGTGCGGTGCCGACCAGGTTCGCCGTCGTCACCGAGTCTGCGGTTGCGAACAGGGTGACGTCGACCCCGCGCCGCACCAGCCCTTCCGTGAGCAGGGACACGAACTGCTCCCATGGCCCATAGTGGCGAGGAGGTACCCGCCACGAGATCGGTGCGAGCATCGCCACCCGCAGCGGGTTCGAGCCGAATGTGGGGGACAACGTCGGGGAACCGCGGCGACGAGTCCCCACCCGTCCGGTCACCCCGTCACTGCTGAGCGGTGGCGCAGTCGAAGCTCGCCTCGTCGTCCTCGATCAGCGGTCCGGCATGGTTCCGGCCACGCACGGCTCGAGTCGGACGTGGTCAGCCCTATGCGACCCGGGGACCTCGTACCGTGCTCGTACTCAACGACGGACATGACGGACCTTCCTGTGGTGGATTCCCCCAAGCGATGCTACGCCACGGAGACCTCGTCGGGGGACCGGCGTCGGTCGAGCCCTCGGGGGCTAGAGAGCGCCCCTTCGGCCGAACTGCTTGCCGAGCGCCGTTGATCCAGTCATAGACTGCCGCTGTCGTTGACTCCCCTTCTGCTTGATCCAGCTTCCTCAGCTGAGCCAACTCCGACTCCAGCCCGACTGTGAATTTCTGGGCTTCGCCGACGAGCAGGATCGCTCTGTTATAGAGCCCGGGCTCGCTTGCATCGGCAATAGCGGGAGTTGCGGCTGCATCCTGAGCACGATTCTCTGGCGTAATGAGTTCAGTTGGATTCGGCTGCTCGACCCAGTTCCAATCCGGGCGCTCTTCTCTCAGTCTCGTGCAGACCTCTTCGAGCGACACGTCGAGATTGAGACGGGACAGCCCCACGGCATCCTCGAGGTCCACCAGCTCCTCAGCCGGGAGCCCGCCGCCTGTGCCAAGGCCAAGTAGATACTTGAGAGCCTCCGGATTGAAGGCAGCAGGAAGCTCGGGGTTTCGGGCCGGTCGCACAATCAAGGGGTAGACGCGGTGAATGGTCCGGCCCTTCTGCGATTGGAAGACTCTCAAGTAGGCGAGGTAGCCGACATATAGCTCCTTCGACCTGTCTTTCTGGACGATGCCCTCGAGCCGCGTGGCGCCGGGTACGTCACGTGTGAACAGCTCGTCCCCATTGATCGGGTTCGCCGGGAGTTCAATGTATTCGAGATCCCAGTTCGATCGCGCCCACGCGCTGACCTCTGGCCGACGTTCGTACGTGAGGCAACTGAGGTAGTAGTCAGCAAGCTGCTCGATTGTCAGACCGCCATGGGTCTCATCGGTGCTCGTCGATGTTGTCATCCTGAAGTGCTCCAAAGCGGTGCGATGTGACTGTATCGGCTGCCGTGGCGACGCGCTTATGCGCCTTTCGAAACCCAGTGCTTTGGTCACCGTCCGTCCCTTCGGCACCAAAGCGACGGGTTGTCGGTGCGTTTCTATGCCCTCCAGCCGGCCAGTAGTGTGTGTGTCGTGCGTGGGGCTGTTCCTTCCTTGGCGGTCTCAAGTGCCGCCCAGAAGTGGGTCACGTGAACCGACGTGGGTGCCCTCGAAGCGCTCCAGAATGTCGCTTCCGATAGCGTTAACGCTGGCCCAAACGAGGAAGCTCTCACCGTAGCGCCTCATACCTTCATGCATTGCCGCCACCGTTTCTACTCGGGTGCTGGCTGGAAGGCGGACTGGTTCGAAGCCTTCGTGGTCGTGAACTTCCCACTCCTCGGCACCCGCGCAGATGGACTGCGGTCAAGCATCTCGGAGATCGCGTGGTTCCTCATTGCTTCAACTGGCCCGGCCGTGACCCACACACCATGAAGTCGGCCCTCGTTGTAGTCACGCAGAGAGGCAACGTAGATGCGTGGCGGGTCGAATGTCACTCCTACCTTCTACGCGAAATGGACCCCCCGATCCAGTACCCCGTCCGGAGACGGACCAGTGTGACGGGATCATTGTGGGATCATTGCTCGAACCCGTCCCACGAGGCAGCCGACAATGCTGAAGAAATCCGAACTCTACAGCTCGCTCTGGAAGAGCTGCGACGAGCTGCGCGGCGGCATGGACGCGTCGCAGTACAAGGACTACATCCTCACGCTGCTGTTCGTGAAGTACGTCTCGGACAAGGCGCAAGGCCGACCCGAACAGCCTCATCGACGTGCCCGAGGGCGGCTCGCTTCGACGACATGGTCGCCGCTCAAGGGCGACAAGGAGATCGGCGACAAGATCAACAAGATCATCGGCAAGCTCGCCGAGGCCAACGACCTGCAGAAGGTCATCGACCAGGCCGACTTCAACGACGAGGAGAAGCTCGGCAAGGGCAAGGAGATGCAGGACCGGCTCTCCAAGCTGGTCTCGATCTTCGACGACCTCGACTTCCGCGGCAGCCGGGCCGAGGGCGACGACCTGCTCGGCGACGCCTACGAGTACCTGATGCGGCACTTCGCCACCGAGTCCGGCAAGAGCAAGGGTCAGTTCTACACGCCGGCCGAGGTCTCGCGGATCCTGGCCAAGGTCGTCGGCATCGGCGCCGGACACCAAGCAGGACCAGACCATCTACGACCCGACCTGCGGCTCCGGCTCGCTGCTGCTCAAGGTGGCCGACGAGGCGCCCGCGCGGCATCACGATCTACGGGCAGGAGAAGGACAACGCCACCTGGGCGCTGGCCAGGATGAACATGATCCTGCACGGCAACGAGATCGCCGACATCCGGCAAGGGCGACACGCATCGCCAGCCCGCACTTCAACAACGGCGACACAGCTCAAGACCTTCGACTTCGCCGTCGCCAATCCGCCGTTCTCGGCCAAGTCCTGGAGCAACGGCTCTGCGAGAACGACTTACGGCCGCTTCGAGTACGGCGTCCCGCCGGCCAAGAACGGCGACTACGCCTTCCTGCTGCACATCCTCAAGTCGCTCAAGAGCACCGGCAAGGCGGCGGTCATCCTGCCGCACGGCGTGCTGTTCCGCGGCAACGACGAAGCCGACGATCCGCAAGGCACCTGCATCGAGCGCGGCTACATCAAGGGCATCATCGGCCTGCCGCCGAACCTCTTCTACGGCACCGGCATCCCGGCCTGCATCGTCGTCCTCGACAAGGAGAACGCCCAGGCCCGCACCGGCATCTTCATGATCGACGCCTCCAAGGGCTTCATGAAGGACGGCAACAAGAACCGGCTGCGCAGCCAGGACATCCACAAGATCGTCGACGTCTTCAACAAGCAGACCGAGATCGACGCGCTACTCCCGCATGGTGCCGATCAGCGAGATCGCCGATCCGAAGAACGACTTCAACCTGAACATCCCTCGCTACATCGACTCCTCCGAGCCCGAGGACCTGCAAGACCTCCACGCCCACCTGCACGGCGGCATCCCCGACCGCGACATCGACGCCCTGAGCCGACTACTGGGACGTCTTCCCGCAGCTGCGCGTCGCAGCTGTTCAAGCCGAACCGCCCCGGCTACATCGACCTGGCCGTCGACGTCGACCGACGTCCAGCAGGTCGTCCTCGACTCGCCCGAGTTCCAGAAGTTCGCAGACGAGCGTCGCGGGATCGTCGACCGACTGGTTCGACGCCCATCGCGACGAGCCTTGCCGCGATCACCGCCGACACCCGACCGAGCGACGCTCATCGCCACGATCAGCGACGACCTGCTCGGCCGCTTCAAGTCCGTGCCGCTGCTCGACGAGTACGACGTCTACGAGCAGCTCATGAGCTACTGGCACGAGACGTCATGCACGACGACGTCTTCCTCATCATGAACGAAGGCTGGGCTGCCGCGGCCAAGCCGCGCCCGACGATCGAGGACAAGGACCGCAAGCTCTCCGAGACCCCGACCTCGTGATCGGCACCGGCCGAAGAAGCCACGAAGTACAAGATGGACCTCATCCCGCCCGCCCTCGTCGTCGCCCGCTACTTCGCTGACGACCAGGCGCGCGTCGACGAACTCAACGCCGAGGCCGAAGCAGCAGCCAAGCTGTCGAGGAGTACGTCGAAGAGCACGCTGGCGACGAAGGGCTCCTCGCCGAGGCGATGGACGACGACAAGATCAGCAAGGCGCCTCGCCACGGCTCGACTGCGAGAGGCCAAGCGCGAGTCCGGCCGACCCTGACGAGATCAAGGCACTTGCAGCACCTCATCGCGCTCTACGACGCCGAAGCCGCCGCCAAGAAGGCCGCCAAGGAAGCCCAGGCCGACCTCGACACGCCACCCTCAAGCAAGTACGGCGACCTCACCGAGGCCGACGTCGAGACCCTCGTACTCGATGACAAGTGGGCTGCCACCATCCGCGAGCGAGTCGTCTGGCGAGGTCAACGCGCTCACGCTCGACCTCGTCGCCCGCATCCAGCAGCTCGGCGAACGCTACGCCGAAACCGTCGGAGACCTCGACGCGAGCTGGAGAAGCTCGAAGCCAAGGTGTCCGAGTCACCTCGCGGACATGGGGGTCCGATGACCGTTTCCGATACTGTCGACGTGGCCCATGGTGCAACTGTGGCGACATCGGCCAGGCTTGATCGGGCTTACCTATGACCCGGACGATGTGCAGGCGATCGCGGCGCGCTGGTCCTTCGTTCCTCGCAACATCCAGGATGGCGATCTGCATCTCGATGACAACGTGTACGTCGACCGCCCGATCCCGACAGGATCCGCGTACGCGTGAACGACGTCCTGATCTGTGTTCGGAACGGCAGTCGCCAACTGATCGGCAAGAGCGTCATGCTCGACCGCCGCGTCGATGGTCAGACCTTCGGTGCGTTCATGGCTGTCTACCGATCTGAATCGAACCCGTTCCTCCAGTACTTCTTCCAGTCCTGACGACTTTCAAGCGCCAGATCGACGAACACTCTCGGTGCGACGATCAACCAGGTCACCAACAGCAGCTTGCAACAGCTTCCGTGTGCTCTTGCCTGGCGAGGCTGAAGCAGCGACGCGATCGTCGCACGCCTACATGACGTCGGACCGCTGCATCGAACTCTCGAACGGATGATCGTCAAGAAGCAGGCGATCAAGCAGGGCATGATGCAGCAGCTCCTCACCGGCAAGACGCGCCTCCCCGGCTTCAACGGCGATGTGGCGTCGAGCCTGGAGCCCTCGGCGACGTTGTCGCAAGGTCGTCGCGTGAAGCGCGCTGTCGTGCGCAAGTCTGGCGCACGGCATCCGCTATGGCGAGATTCTACATCGCCTCTGAGCCGACTTCGCGCGACGGCGTGAATTCGGTCGTGTACCACGAAGTCGCTCACTCGGCTCTGCCTCTGAGATCGGGCGATTGCTCGTGCTGATCCGGAGAGTCTCGGGATGACTCGGCAAGTGTCGTCGCGGACATCGGTACGGTGCACTGCCGTCGCTGGCGGTCGACGTCATCGTGCTCTGGCGATCGCGAGTCAGTTCGATCCGGTGTTCCTCGCCGACGGCTATGCGACAGTGCGCCGATCGCGAGTTCAGACCGGCTCGCAGCTGGACGGGTGCACGCGGTACAGGTCCGACGTCATACGGGCATGCGCTGGCCGGCGATTCGAGAGTGAGATCTTCCTGCTCCGACTCGACGAGCAGGATGCGATTGCAGCGGTGCTATCGCCGATGCCGACTGCGAGATCGACACTCCTGCTCAGAGCCGCTCAGCGAAGGCACGGCACGTCAAGAAGGGCATGATGCAGGAGCTGCTGACGGGCCGCACTCGCCTGCCTGTGAGGAGGTCGCGTCATGAGCGACGTCGGCCAGATCGAGCGCAAGACGCAGGATCGTGTGCTCAAGCTTCTTCGGGAGCAGCTCGGCTACGAGTACCTCGGCAACTGGGAGTACCGCGAGGGCAACTCGAACGTCGAGGTCGAGCTGCTGCACGCAGAACCTCCGGCCCGCGGCTACGACGACAACCTGATCAACAAGGCGATCGACCAGCTCGAAGAGCGACGCCTCGCTCGGTGGTGGCCGCGATCTCTACGAGGCCAACGCAGGACGTCTACCGGCTTGCTCCGCTACGGCGTGAAGGTCAAGCCCGGCATCGGCGAGCAGACCGAGACGGTCTGGCTGATCGACTGGAAGAACCCGAGGCGAACCACTTCGCGGTCGCCGAGGAGGTCACGGTCGCGCGGCAGCACACCAAGCGACCCGACGTCGTGCTCTACGTCAACGGCATCGCCGTCGGGACCACTCGAGCTGAAGCGATCGAAGGTCGCCGTCTCGGAGGGCATCCGGCAGACGATCGGCAACCAGAAGCCGGAGTTCATCCGGCCGTTCTTCACGACCGTGCAGCTGGTGATGGCCGGCAACGACGTCGAGGGTCTGCGCTACGGCGTCATCGACACCCCGGAGAAGTACTGGCTGGCGTGGAGGAAGACCGTCGACATCGAGGAGCCGCTCGATCGCGCACTGACGCAGCTGTGCTCGCAAGGAGCGACTCCTGGAGCTCATCCACGACTTCATGGTCTTCGACGCCGGTGTCAAGAAGACCTGCCGCCACAACCAGTACTTCGGCGTGAAGGCCGCACAGGAGCGGGTCGCCAAGCGTGAGGGCGGCATCATCTGGCACACCCAGGGGTCGGGCAAGTCGCCTGACGATGGTCTGGCTGGCCAAGTGGATCCGTGAGCACCAGGACGACGCGAGGGTCCTGCTGATCACCGACCGCACCGAACTCGACGAGCAGATCGAGGGCGTCTTCAACGGCGTCAACGAGCAGATCTACCGCACCACCAGCGGGTGCCGACCTGCTGGCCACCCTGAACAGAGCTCGACCGAGTGGCTGATCTGCTCCCTGGTCCACAAGTTCCGCGGCTCCGAGACGACGAGGACCGCGACGAGGCCGAGGCCGACTTCATCGCTGAGCTCAGCGCGATGATCCCGAAGGATTTCACGGCGAAGGGCAACCTGTTCGTCTTCGTGGACGAGGCCCACCGCACGCAGTCCGGGAAGATGCACGACGCGATGAAGCAGCTGCTGCCCGAGGCGATGTTCATCGGCTTCACCGGCACGCCGCTGCTCAAGGCGGACAAGGAAACGAGCATCGAGACCTTCGGCTCGTTCATCCACACCTACAAGTTCGACGAGGCCGTCGA
This sequence comes from uncultured Acidimicrobiia bacterium, assembly GCA_963792405.1. Taxonomy (GTDB): domain Bacteria; phylum Actinomycetota; class Acidimicrobiia; order Spongiisociales; family UBA5794; genus SZUA-442. The sequence goes on along the minus strand of CAWBVU010000005.1, from coordinate 31,779 downwards.
GGACGGCGTCGTGCTCGACCTGCGCTACGAGGCCCGCAACATCGACCAGGACCTGACGTCTCCCGCCAAGGTCGACACGTGGTTCGAGGCCAAGACCAAGGGCATGACCGACCTGTCCAAGGCCGAGCTGAAGAAGCGCTGGGGCACCATGCAGAAGGTCGTCAGCTCCGAGCCGCGCGCCCAGCAGATCGTCAACGACATCCTGCTTCGACATGGAGACCAAGCCCCGGCTGATGGACGGGCGCGGCAACGCCATGCTCGTCGGATCGAGCATCTACCAGGCCTGCAAGTTCTACGAGCTGTTCTGCCACGCCGGTTTCAAGGGCAAGTGCGCCATCGTCACCTGCTACGAACCCAACGCCGGCGACATCTCCAAGGAGGACTCCGGCGAGGGCGCGACCGAGAAGCTCCGCCAGTACGACATCTACCGGCAGATGCTGGCCGATCACTTCGATGAGCCCGAGGACGCGGCCGTGGACAAGGTCGAGCAGTTCGAGAAGCGAGGTCAAGGAGCAGTTCGTCAACAACCCCGGCCAGATGCGACTGCTGATCGTCGTCGACAAGCTCCTGACCGGCTTCGACGCTCCGAGTGCGACCTACCTGTACATCGACAAGAAGATGCAGCGACCACGGCCTGTTCCAGGCGATCTGCCGCGTCAACCGCCTCGACGGCGACGACAAGGACTACGGCTACATCGTCGACTACCGGACCTCTTCAACTCCCTCGAGACGCCATCACCGACTACACCAGCGGCGCGCTCGACGGCTACGAGAAGCACGACATCGAAGGTCTGCTCTCCGACCGGATCGACAAGGCCCGTGAGGACCTCGACGAGGCGTTGGAGAAGATCCGCGCCCTCTGCGAACCCGTCGCGCCGCCGAAGGGCACCCTGCAGTACCAGCAGTACTTCTGCGCCGACGGAGCAGGGCAACGCCGAGCAGCTCAAGGCCAACGAACCGAAGCGAGTCGAGCTCTACAAGTCCGTCGCTGCGCTGGCTCGCGCCTACGGCAACCTCGCCAACGAGATGACCGCCGCTGGCTACACGCGACGCGAGGCCGACGCGATCAAGGCGGAGATCGCCCACTACGCCAACGTGCGCGACGAAGTGAAGCTCGGCGCTGGGGAAGACGTCGACTTCAAGCAGTACGAAGCGGGCATGCGCCTCCTGCTCGACACCTACATCAGCGCCAATCCGTCAGAGAGTCGATCTCCGACTTCGAGGACACCGGACTGATCCAGCTCATCGTCCAGCTCGGCGCGGGCGCGATCGACAAGCTGCCCGAAGGCATCAAGAAGGACCCCGAGGCCGTCGCCGAGACGATCACCAACAACATGCGCAAGGTGATCATCGACGAGCGCGCCGCTGAACCCGAAGTACTACGACCAGATGTCGCGAGCTCCTCGATGCCCTGCTCGAAGAACGCCGCAAGGGCGCGCTCGACTACAAGGCAGTACCTGGCGCAGCTCCTCGAACAGGCCGCCGAAGCTCGGCAAGGGCGAGTCCGACACCGAGTATCCCGAGTGGGCCGACAACGGTGCCCGGCGAGGCCCTGGTCGACTTCTTCGTCCCGGACGACCACCTCGCGATCGAGGTCGACACGGTCGTCCGGCACACCAAGCCCGACTGCTGGGTTGGCAACTCGATGAAGGAACGACTCGTCAAGCGACGCCATCCGGGCGGACGCTGCCTGACTGACTTCGAGCGGCTCGATGAACTGTTCGACCTGGTGAAGGCGCGCGATGAGTACCGCTAGCGCCTTCCTCACCGTTCGCGGCATCGACGTCGACGTCGTCTACAAGGACATCAAGAACCTGCACATCGGCGTCTACCCACCCATGGGTCGCGTCCGGGTCGCCGCACCGGACCGCCTCGACGACGACCAGGTGCGCCTGGCCGTCATCCAGCGGCTGCCGTGGATCAAGCGGCAGCGCGAGGAACTCCAGGACGCTCGATCGGCAGTCCGACACGCGAAATGGTCACCGGCGAGTCCCACTACGTCTGGGGCATCCGCCTCCGTCTGAAGGTCATCGAGCGACCCGGACGTGCGCACCTCGAGCTGACGGCGAACGGCTCGTCCTCTACGTCCCGCAGGGCACGTCGGCCGACAGCGGCGGGAGTTCCTCGACCGCTGGTACCGCGAACAGCTCCGCAGCGAATCCCCGCGCTCATCGCGAAGTGGGAGCAGCGGATCGGGAGTGTCAGGTGCCCAGGTGGACCATCCGACGCATGAAGACCAAGTGGGGTTCCTGCAACCGCGAGACCGGCCACATCTGGTTCAACGTCGAACTGGCGAAGAAGCACCCCGACTGCCTCGAGTACATCGTCGTCCACGAGATGACCCACTACTTGAACGCGGCCACGGCGAGCGGTTCACCAAGCTCATGGACGGCTACCTGCCGGACTGGCGCAGCCGCCGCGACCACCTCAACGAGTCGCCGCTCGCGCAGGAAACCGGGAATCACCGACGGATCCGCCGGGCGAGGAATTAACCAAAGTTCGAGAGCTGACGCCGCAGAATGAAATCGCCATCAACGCGGCCGCTGCTCACATGCCCGGCATCTATCTCATATCTCCAAATATCGAGATGACCATCGTCGACGCGGTGAATGCGCTGGGTGTCTGGATGGATACTCAACAAACTTCCATCTGATCCTCGAACTCATGTAGGTCTGAACGACACGTGGCACCGTCTATTTGGCATTCATCTCGTCGCAGGGTCACACCCTGCTCGTCGTGATGATGTATACGGCTTCGCTCGATCAATAGGTCGAGGCCGATCAGGAACAAGTTGGAATTCCTCGACGGAGATCAAGCTGGTTTGGGCTGCGCTCTAGCGAGCTCGGAGCAATCTTTGAGCGTCCAGCTCAACGACGACAAGGTCGATGATCAGGTAGCTAGAGAGTCGTCTCCGTCAGGAAACACGTGCGTCGACTCGAGTCGGTGGTGGGTTCGTCGATCGGTATCTCGAATGATGTCACAGGTGAACTTGGTTGAGCACGCATTGCTGCTGATGACTGGTTCGTGGGGAACGGGAAGACGTATTTCATGTGCGATGCAAACGTCACATGCCGTCCGACGGTAGCTCGGCGCTGACTGGTCCTCGCGGCTCCACCTTCAGAGTTGATCCATTGGACGCGATCCGAACCGCATGCCTCGCTCCGATCGGGAGCAACTTGCTACGAGGCCTCGGATATCGCCTGGATGCCAAGGCGCCGGACGTCGGCGCCCTCGCAGAGATGGCATCAACGAGGGTGACCGTGCCGCTGCGCAAGGCCGCGAATTCACCGTCCGAACGAAGGCTTCGGAGCTTCGAGACGTTGGGAGAGCGCCGACGTGTCGTCGGCCCATGAAGAGCTGATCTGAAGTCGAATGATGAAAGGCTACGTCGAGAGAGAGCATTGGTCTCGAAGATCGTGAATCGATGCTCAGGAAGCATCTACTACGGGCTCATCCGGACCCGGACGTACGATTGCTCTTGGAGTTTCCCGTCTGTCGCTCCTCAAGATCCTGTGCGAAGCCATCAGCGGTCTAATGATCTGGGACCGGAAAGCTGAAGAGATCGTGCTGGTTGAGAAGGGAATGATGTAACGTCCGAGCAACTTCGTCTCACGGTCGGCAAAGCCGTCGAACAAGACTGACGCTGTAAGACTGGCTGTGATTGCTCAAGGGAATATTGGAGACCAACCTGGTATTGAGCATCATGGCTGAACTCGAGAGATCGGGTTACTGCTAACTCAAGCAAACTGACGAATTCAACGTGACCTCGGCCACGTAGGAACGAGCCAAGAACTCTCAGCGTGATCGGTGATGGCCTCTGCGGCAAGAGCTTCGCTGGCGCGAGGATGATCTGCTCGACGTCATCGTTCTCCGTAACGCAGCGATTCAGTCAGCGACCTCATCGCGCGTCAATGCCGACGGATCGACACGAAGTAGCGAGACCGGCTATCGGCGAAACCCGTACGCCAATCGATTCGTCTCGGGCGCCCTCTCGTTGCTCTCGAACGGCTGGAACCGAGACGAGTCTCTGGGGCTGGAGCTCGTTCCACGTCGAACTTCCGGAGCGTGTGAACGTATAAAACCACGTCAGGGAGTCATTGGTTCCTCCGAAGAGCCGACGCCTTGAAGCGCCTATGAAGGATGCGTCTTCGTCTCTACTGGGCCAGGGAAGGATGTGTTCAACTTTAGCACCATGATCTCGACGACCTCGACGGAATCGAGGCGACGTGCGACGAAAAGCTCAAGCCTCGTTGGCGTGCCGGCTCGTCCTGAAGCACCTGAGGCGGCCGAGACGACTTCACGACGACTTCTCTCGGCCTGCGACGGCCGAGAGGATCTCGTGGTCGAGTTCATCGGCAAAGTCGATCGAATTGTGCATCGATTGGCTGCTCGGCTGGCTGAGTTGCTATGCAGAAAACGCATCGATTCAAGACGCCGCACGAATCGAGAATTCGGCGCTGAGCGTCGTCCTCGCCGACTGATCCGACCGGATGCTTCGAGATCGTGTCACTGTGCGAATGGCCAAGCTGTACTTCGCCATCCTTAGCCCTATTCGAATGCTTGCAGTCCCTCGACTTCAACGACCGTGATGTGCCGGAGCGCCGCCCGCCGCCGCCTATGGAGTCACGATGTGCACTGGTCGCGCCATCGGCAAAGATCAAAGCTTCGACCAGATCACCATGTTTCCGTTGATTGTTCGTTGATGTTCTCTTCCCGATGCTCAACGTAGGACGACTGGATGTCTCCGAAGAGACTATGTCGTTGCTACCAAATCTGCCGAATGATCGAAACCGTACTTGATCGCGAACTTGCACGTCGACGACATGCGGGACCGAGATCTATCCTGGTCCATTCGGTGCTGAATCGTGTCGCTATGCGGATCGCGACGTCGTGACGGTTTACATGGACTCCGAGATGAACACCATCGACGGCTACGACAGATCGAGGAACCACGACTGGTCGCACGTCGAGCATCGGCATCGACGGCACCCCGTACAGGTCAGCAACTCGGCGACCTAAGGGATTCAAGGACATCTACGACCAGATTGGACGGTTCAACTGGAAGGCAGGAGACGCTGTAGATGGACCGCTATGGCAGAAGGAATCCTGGAATTGCGTTCTTCGAGATGTACGGCAGTCGTGTCTACAAGGGTCTTGCGACACCGCACTGGAACGGAAACATCTGATTGTGATGTTCATCGAAGCTTCTGAGCCGCTGAGCGGCAGCGAGAGCTTCCGGATCCTTTCAAGGGGCCGATCTGCGCGACACAAGTGGCTATGAGCGGACGAAGCGCTGAACTTCTCCAGAGCCTGCTCGACGGATCAGGTAGACGGTGTCCTGGGCGCGGGTGCTGCTGGACGTCGTCGCTGTCAGCTGGTACTTGGAGCGAGAGCGTTCATGTTCATCGTGGCTCGGCCTGGAAGCCAATCCATCGACTCCGGAACCTGTCGATGATCGGCGAGAATCGGCTACAATTCGAAGTGCCTGAGCCGAGCGTCGTCACCACGTCGCTGCGGCATTCGTGGTCCGAGAACTTCGGCCAGCAACTGGTCGGCCCAGCGGAAGGCAAGACGGCATCGTGAATCGATTTATCCTCTGCACGACAACAACGTGGTGGCGGTCAAAAGCTTCGTTGAGGCGCCAGTCCAGCAACCTGGAACTGGCACCAATGCAGCGATCTGAACCAGGTCAGCGGAATCAAGGGAACCCAGTGCCGCGAGCATTGGAACTGTCGGCGACGACGCCAGCTTCGACGATCGCTCACCAGGCTGCTCGGCGTCGATGATCGGGGAGTGGCTGGTCAACAAGAGCCACTTCGACATCGCATGCTCCAGATCCTCAGAGAAGATCCTTGGAGCGATAATGACGATTGTCGAGGTATTCGTCTGGATTCCTGGCGTAGCGAATACTCGATGGAGGACTTGAGAAGGCTCGTTCAAGGCGATTCAACTGGAATGCAGGGACATGTCGATACCACGGACGTTCTATCAGGTGGAGACCGACGATCCACCGAGCGGCCCGGTGGCTGGTGGTTCATGAACAACGACGAAGGTCGCCCGGAGCCGTTCTGGGCGCGGCGGTCGAGGATCGGTTGGCCGAAGCCAGGAACGCTGAGACGGTTCGTGTTCGTCCCGGTCAGGCCGTGCCGCTGCGGACCAACTGTCGCTGACCCGTCCCTTTCGCATGAATCGCGCGGCGCGACGCCCGGCGCTCCACCCACTTTCGGATCTCGCCCACGGTTGACGTTCACGGACGGTGGGGCCTACTCCCGGCGTTGAGCGTGGCGGACTACCCGACATTCCCCCAACCAGAATCGGGTCTCCATCGCAGGTTCACTGCTGTGTGGGCCATGGCCGGGTCAGCGAACCTGGAGACCTCGGCGAGTGTGTCACCGAATTCGACGGGCGCCGAGACATCGTACGGTTGGCTGGTGTGCCACGCTCGCCAACGGTCGTCGGCGACTGCCACGTAGTCGTCGATCACTTTGGCGATCGGAGAAAGCTCGATGCCTCGGTGCTCCGATACCGCTGAGATTGATCGGACAAGGACCGCCCCATCGACTTCATTGGCCCGCGTGATCGCGATGATGTCCGCGAAATCACGCCATCGGGTGTTCGCCGTGCCACGAGCCACCGCCGTGACGATCTTCTCGGCAATCACCATCGTCAGTGGGAAGCTGAGGATCACGAGTGGAGGCATGTCTGGGAGGATGCGCTGAAGTGTGATCTGTTCCGGTTGGGGGTCGGATGGGTCGCCGAAACTGAGGTCGAGCTTCAAACGATTGCGGCTCGTATGGAGGTGCGCGTCCATCGAAACGCGTACACCCGGATAGTCCGCCGCCTCACGAATCTGCTCCGCGGCGAAGGTGCCTGCGTCGAACACGATTCCGTCATCGAGATCGATTGTTGCGACCTCGATCACGACCTTCTCGATGTCGGGGATGCTGCCCGAAACCGCGATCGTGTGGATGTCGATGTCTCTGGTCGGGCGCCGCTGAGCCAGATGGCTCATCAGCATGCCACCCTTGAGGACGAGCTGATCGGCGAATTTCGATTCGGAAACGCGCGCCACGAATCCCTCCATCACGTACAGCGCCAGCAGTTCGTCGGTTGGGCGGCCGAGTTCCCTTGCGAGGCGCTGGACTTCCAGGTAGCGGAAGCGCGCGAGGTCATACATCAAAGGAGGATCTCGAGGTCTCGTCGGATCGCCCGTTCGGCCTTGGGAAAATGCCGGGCCATCGAGAGCAGCTTCGAAGGTTGGGCCGATGACGACCGAACCCAGGATCGAAGTGCCGTCCGCCCGAGTTCGCCTTGCGTGTGTCGCATCCGGTAGGCGTCGCATATCGACCGCTCTGGCGAGTACATGCCGATCTCCAAGCCGCTGTCTGGCGATCGCGGCAGTCTGCCGAGGTCGAAGGTTTCGGCGTTGAACGAGTGCCATCGAATGGGCAGCGATGTCCACGGCTGGTGCGTTCCCCGTGGCAATGCCACGTGGATGAGTGCCGGTATTTCGTCGATGAGATCCGCCCGAGACAGGGCGGAAGCCAGGCAGAGAGTTGCACGATCGCCCGCCTTCTCGAACGCGAGTGCGAGGTCCTCGGTGACTGCACCAGACCTCGCGTACAAGCCAGGGTCGAGCTTCTCGATGATCCCGTCGGTCTCCAGCCTCGCCAGTCGCGCATCAGTCAGGCCGTGGTCTCGTGCGTCAGACCATCGAAAGATGTCGGGAAGATGGTCGGGTAGCGTGTTGTCGGGAGGGCGGGCCATTCCTCAGCTCAGTTTCGTTGGTTATTCTATACACATAGGCTAGACCTGTATAGAAAAACCTGTGAAACGTTCTGTACTGCGCAGCCCGTCCCTTCCACATCGACGGCGCGGGCAGCGATTGGCTCCTGGTTCCATTCAGACTGAAGCCAGAGAATCTGCTACTCCGTGACGATCGCTCCAAGAAGGTCGATGAGCTCGGTGCTTCCATACATCGTTCGTGGCCGTCCCTTCGTCCGTCGGGAGAAGGAGCGCTCGGTGAGGACACCCGCTGACCGCAGTCGTCGGAGCGCTTCGTTCGCGGCTTGCCTGGAGACGTCGTACCGGCTGGCAACGGTGGTTGTGTCGACGAGAGGATGTTCTGCGAGGTCGTCGATGATCCGTGAGGCGGCGGAGCCGGCCCGCGTCGTGCTGCGGGACCGGAGGTGGTCGAGAAGGGTGGCCACGCGGCCCTGTGCAGACGTGGCCCAGCCAATTGCCGCGACGAGCGAGGTGGCGCCGAACTCGATCCACGGATCAATGTTGCCTTCTTGGAATCGACGTAGTCCCTCGATGTAGTGGTCCTTGTTGCGGCTCCACGGCACGGACACGGGGATCGGAGTGGATGTGCCCGCTTGGTGCGTGAGCACGTGCTGGAGAAGCATGCGGCCGACGCGGCCGTTGCCGTCGGTGAAGGGGTGGATCACCTCGAACCTCGCGTGTGCGATGAGCGCCTGAACCACGGGCGCCACATCGGTGCGCTGGAGGTACTCGAGGAGGTCTCGCAACAACGCTCGCACCTGGTCCGGAGGGGGAGGGATGAACTCGGCGTTGCGTGGGCCGAACCCATCGCCTCCGATCCAGTTCTGGGCGGTCCGAAGGTGCCCCACTTCGGGCACGCGCATGCGTGGGTGCCCCTCCAGGAGCGTCCGGTGCCATCGAAGGATGTCGTCGATACTCGCCGGATACGGTGTCTCCAGGGCATCCCGTAGCCCTTCGAGGTTGCCGACGATGCGCTCGGCGATGGGGTCCCGGAGTTCGCCCGGATCAGCGACTTGCGCCTCGAGTATGCGCCGCGGCCCGACGGTGAGATCCTCGATGATCGATGAGGCACTCGCCTCGGATCGGAAGATCACGGATGCGGTTCCGGCCAGCGCAAGTGAAGGTGCCCTTCCAATCGCCTGTGACGCCCTGGCCACCGCAAAGGCACTGGCCTCGGACAACGTGACCTCCATGGCCGCGATCGGTGTGGCATCGTATGGCTCGTAGTCGTACGTGCGACCGAGCTGGTCCGTCCAGGTGCGGCGTGGCATCCGGAGTCCTTTTGTCAAGATTCGCTTATTCTATCTTGACAAATCGGGAGGGAATGTCAAGGTAGTTGTCCTCCCGTGTGTGGTGGTGCGGGTTCAACCCGTCTCTTCTCACCAGACGGTGCAGGGCGTCCCAAGGCGCCCGACCTCCCGTGTCACAGCGGCGAGATACGTTCGAGCGATGGATGATTCACCAAACCCCGTGGTCGCAGGTGAGCCACTCGACGTACTCGAGGAAGCGCTCGACCGGATGCAGCTCGAGATAGAGCCCTGTGGCTGCATCTCGGCGCGCGCAGCGCTGCCAACGGATCTGAACGAAGCCGTGGACCGCGCCATACGCACGATCGAGATGGAGATGTTCGAACGCGGCATGGAGCCGTGGAGCTCGCCGGACCAGGATCCGTTCGGGGAACTGCTGTTCCGCATCGTCACGGCCCGCATCGGGTAGCTCCTGATGCGCACCAGGGCTGCATTTCCCGGAGCGGGAGTCGGCGTCGAACCCGGTCAGAAGGGCATGACCCTCCCTGCCGAGATCCTCACGCCGGATGAGGTCCTCGCGATCATGGCGCAGCGTCCAGACACGGTCGTCGGGATCCGGGATCGGGCCATCATCACCGTCTTGTACCGCGCTGGTCTGCGGGTTGGGGAGGCGCTTGCGCTCCAGCCGAAGGACGTCGACCTCGGGATCGGCTCGATCACGGTGCTCCACGGCAAGGGGGACCGCCGCCGCACCGTCGGCATCGACCCCGGAGCGGCTCCCCATATCGAGCGATGGATCGAGGTGCGCCGTGACCAGCTGGCGCCACCTCCACTCGTGCCGCTCTTCTGCTCCCGGAAGTGCCGCCCGATGAGCCGGTCGATGGTCGGCGAGATGCTTGCCCGTTCGGCGCGCGCCGCCGGGATCGACAAGCGTGTGCATCCACACGGCTTTCGCCACACGATGGCGTACGAGCTCCTCATGGAGGGGGTCCCGATCCCGGTGATCCAGCGCCAGCTCGGCCATGCCAGCCTCCAGACCACCGACACCTACCTCTCCCACATCGCACCCAAGCAGGTGCTCGAGTTCATGAATGCCCGAAGCTGGGGTGGTTCTTGACGTCGTCAGGTGGTTCGTTCCCCGAGACCGTCCACCGATCCCTCCAGTCGCCCGGAGGTTCGATCCCGCGGGCCTCCAGCCACAGCTGGAGTGCCTCAGCCACTACGACGGACCGTGACCGATGCGTTGGCGTTGCGACATCGACCATCGAGACCAGCTGCGGCGGGAGCAGCACACTGATCCGTCGGAGCTGGGGTGCATCCACTCCGTGACCATGCCACAACCAGCGCCCCCATTGAAGAGGCTCGACCCCGGCTCACCTCGGGGTCTCGCCCCCGGGCATCGGGGCAACCGAGCTCGTCAGCTGAAGGCGATCAGCGGCGGACTCGCCCTGTGGCGGGTGGCGGTGTCCTTGGATGCTTCGAGGAGGTTGCCGACCTCGAGGCTGTCGGGGTCGGTTCGCTGGAGTGACCGATCGGGGTGTCACTGGACGAGCGCCTCGACGTGCGGGCGATCGGTGGCCCTCGGGTTCACCGCACGCCACACGTCGGGATCGTCGGCTCCCTCGGCCCTTGCGAGTTCCGATCCTCGTCCTGACCTGACCCGGGAACCGCCAACCCGTTCCTGCCGACCGAGCCGGGACGACAACCGCCGGGGGTGGCGGCTTCGTACACTCGTCGACGGAGGGCCACATGGGCGAGAGGGACGCGATCCGGTTCACGAAGCAGACGGAGATGCTGGTCAGCCCGAAGACGGTTGGTGGGCTCTACAAGCGCGCCGAGATGCTGGCCAAGCTGCCGGTCGGTGCGCAGCGGTGGATCGTCGAGCACGCGCCGGGGGCCGAACCGTACATCGGCTTCGTCGTCGAGCCGTACTGCTCGTTCCTCACCTACGAGATCACCGACACCAACGCTGCCACCAGGCTGTTGCCACCCCACTACGAGTTGATCCCCGCAGCGATGTTCGACGGGGCGCCGCCCAAGCCGTGTGCCATCGTGGGGGCGTTCAACGTGCACACGTCGGTGTTCTGGGGCACACGGGTCGAGCTGTACCTCATCGCCTTGAACACGAGGACGGGGATGATGTCGTGGGTGATCGTCGACTACGAGTCGAACACGATCAGCTACGACCCGGGGCAGGGGTTCTCCGGGTCCACGACGCGCCATTCGGTGGTCACCACGACCTTCGCAGGTGACGTGGTGGTCGACGTGGAGAGCGCCGAACGCCCGAACCGGATCGCCTACACGATGGACCTCGATGCGGCATCCATGCGCCCGCTGGAGCAGCGCCTGTGGATCGAGGGCAACCTGTCCGTCGACTACGGCGGCCGGGTCATGGACGAGGGCTCGGAGCCCTTCGGCCTCATCTTCGAACCGGGGGAGATGGCACGTGCCCTCGAGATCCCCCTCGACGCCGTCACCGTCGAGCGGAACTCGTTCGGGGCGGGCTACCTCGCTGACGAGCCGTTCGAAGCTGCCGTGTTCCCGTATGCCCAGCACTTCCTGACGACCAGCTTCCCGCGGGCGACACCCATCACCGATGCCGCTGGCCTCGAACGAGCGGTCAGGGAGCTGATCCCCGCCACCGAGTCGCAGGGCTGAGCCCTCCAGCCGACGTCGGCAGAGGCCACCGCACCGAACCTCGCGATCTCGTGTCACCCGATCGTCGACGTCGTCCGTCTGTCATGATGAAACGGATACGCGATCGGAGAACGTCATGGAATGGTGGATCCTCGAGCTGGTCACGACCCTGGTCCTCGTCGCGATCGTCGTGGTGCTCGGTCCCCTGATCAAGCGCTACGGCAAGAGCTACGCCGCGGACGTGTTCGTTGCGAGCCCTCGGACCGGCAAGAGCTACCTCGTGCTCATGGATGTCGCGTACTACCTCATCTTCGGTGCGTACGTCCTCCTGACGATCAGGTTCGAGCCGCCAACGGATTGGGCGGAGACCGTCAACGCGGCGCAGCTCCAGGCAGAGACCGTGCGGGTGGCGGGCCTCCTCATCCTGATGGGCCTCCTCCACGGCCTCAACGTCATCACCCTGCCGATCATCGGCAGGCTCCTGTCCCTCAACGTCAGCCTCGACGAGGACATCGAGGCCAACGCCGCCTGACGCGGCACCCCAACCGGCGCACGCCCCAGCGCCACCGTGCAACCGATCCGGCAACACCGCCGGTGAACCGCTGCCTGCCTCGCGCGGGCACGAAGGAGGACACAGATGGAAGCGACGAGACGAAGAATCCGCCTGCAGATCGTGCTGGTGGCCGTTGTCGCCATGATCTCGGTGTTCATGGTTGCTGCCCAGGCAGACGCGACGGGCGCCGAGGTGACGACAGGTCGCTTCGGGACCACCGCCGCAGGCACCCAGGCCGGGTACGACATCGAGGGCGTCGCCGTCATGGTGAGGCTGCCCGTGGGGGACGACGGACGGACCATCGTCCGCGTCATGGTGAGGGGACTCGACCCGACCACGGCCTATGGCACCCATGTCCACAACGCGCCATGCGCCACCGGCGGGGGCGGCCACTACCAGCACGTCGTCGGCGGTCCCGTTGACGCGGTCAACGAGATCTGGCCGCTGATCGACACGAATCGGCGCGGCAACGGCGTGGGCGCGGCGTCGCACGGCCACTGGGCACGCCCCGAGGCCCAATCGATCGTGATCCACCAGCCGGGAACCGGCATCCGGATCGCCTGCGCGGACCTGAACTGAGATCGCACGGCGGGAGAGGGGGCGGCCATGTGTCTCCCCCTCTCCGGGGTTCTCGTCACCCGATCGGCGCCCGGGATCGTCTGTAGCATCGATGGAACGTGAAGTCGCCGCCCCGATGACGGTCGAGATCGACCGAGATGCCCTCGTTGCCGACCTCTACGAGCGCGAGGGTGTGCCACTGCTTCGGCTTGCCCGGCTGTTCACGGACGATCGCACCGCGGCCGAGGACATCGTCCAGGAGGCGTTCATCCGGCTGCACCGCAGCGCCCATCGCATCAACGACCCTGCCAAGGCCGCGCCCTACATGCGTTCGATCGTCCTCAACCTCGCTCGGGACCACAATCGCAGGGGGATGATGTCACTCCGCCATCAGGGGTCGTTGACGACCGGCGGGCGCGTCCCCACCCCCGAGGACCGCATCGTGCGCGGGGAGGACCAGGGAGAGGTCGTCGAGGCCCTCCGTGACCTTCCGGGTCGGCAGCGCGATTGCCTCGTGCTGCGGTACTACCTCGATCTCTCGGAGGCCGAGATCGCCGAGACACTTCGGATCTCCAGGAACTCCGTCAAGACACACTGCCGGCGCGGGATGGCGTCTCTCAAGACCAGGCTGGAGGGCCTCCAATGACGACCGAACAACGCCTCCGCGACGCCATGCGCGCCACGGAGACCTACGAACCGAGCCGCGACCTGTTCGCCAAGGTGCAGCGATCGATCGACGAGGACAGGGCGCACCGACGCAGGCTGCGCACCATCGCAGCGGGTGTCCTCATATTCGTCGCGGTGATCGGTGTGTGGCTCGCGGCGTGGTGGAATCCGCAGCCCGGTGCCGCCTCGCTCCCGTGGTGGTCGATCGTCAGCGCGGCGGTCGCCATCGAGGTCGCCATCGTGATCGTCGTCGGGCCCGCGATCCGCCGCTTCGGACGCATCTACGCAGACGACGTCTTCCGCACCGGAGTGGGCACCGGCCCTCGCTTCCTCACCCTGCTCGACGTCGCGTACTACCTCGTGTTCGCAGGGTTCGTGCTGATCTCGATCCCGATCGAACCCGAACCGGCATGGACCGGTCCGGGCGGTGTCGCCGCCGTCGTCCAGGAGGAAGCCGCTCGGATCGGGCTCCTCCTGCTGTTGATGGGGATCCTGCACTCCGTGACGATCTTCGTCCTCCCGTTCGCGGGGCTCGTCTTCGCCGCGACACGTCACAGGGCGGCCGTCAGGATCGGCAAGGCCAAGTGGAAGCCGGACGTGAGACGGGCGCACCGATTGGTGAATGTCGTCCTCATCGTGCTCGCCTCGTTCCTGGCACTCCAGGTGGTGTTCGTGATCCTGACGGTGCTTGGTGGGATCCTCGGCGCCTGAAACGTCCGCCATGCATCCGAGGGCACCCTCGTGGTCGAGGCCAGGTCGTGCACGGTGTCGTGGCGCGGCGACGGACGACGGTCGGATCCACCCCACGACCCAGCGAAGACGGTCGGCCACAGGTTCTCGATCCGGGGCCGAGTGTCGTGTCACTGCCTCGAGGTACGTTCGACGCATGGCAGATCGAACGCCCGCATGTGTCGCCGGGGAGCCCCTCGACCTCCTGGAGGAGGCGCTCGACCGCGTTCGATTCGAGATGGAGGAATGTGGCTGCATCCGAGTGGTCGGGACCCTTCCCCCGCACCTCGGCGACTCCCTGACGCGGGCGCTCATCACGATGGAGGTCGAGATGCTCGAGCGAGGCGTCGAGCCCTACTCCGGCCCGGGAACGGACCCGTTCGACGAGCTGATGGTCCGGGTCATCCGGGCACGCCCCGAGCCATGAGTGGCCCCACGCGGTGCCTCCCGGTTATCCCAGGGTTTACCGACGATTAGCGCGTCGTTCATCCCTCGTTTCGTACGGTGCCCCCGTGACCATGGCATCCACACGAACCGGCTCGACCACGAGGGCAGGGGCGGCGCCGTCGCTTCGGCGCGGATCCCGACGCGCCAGGGGATCCGGCAACCGGCCCGCCCTCCTCATCCTCGCGATGGCCATCGCGTTCATCGCCACCATCGCCCCGGCCCTCGGCGTCTCGCCGCCGGTGACGGTGACCATCACCGACCGCCTCAGCGAACCCGACGTGCGGATCGAGCCCGGCACGACCGTCACCTGGATCAACCAGGACGCCGAACGCCACCGGATCCGCACGACGGCCGGTCCCGTCGACATCGACAGCGGCAACCTCGACCCAGGGGCCCAGTTCGTCATGACCTTCGACGTCGAGGGCACCTACAGCTACCAGGACGACCGCAACCCCGACGACACCGCCTACCACGGCACCATCACCGTGTCCGCCCAGCCCGCGACGCCGCCCCCTCCCGGGGGGACACCTCCACCCGGCGGGTCCTCCACCGTCGACATCGTCGACCGCTCCTACCGCCCCGCCACCATCACCGTGACGACGGGCACCGAGGTCGTCTGGAGGAACCTCGACGGCAACCACACGGTCACCGCACGGGACCGCTCCTTCGACTCCGGCATCTTCGACGCAGGGAACTATCGGCGGTCGTTCAACAACCCTGGGTCGTTCGAGTACTTCTGCACGTTGCATCCCGAGATGGTGGGGACGGTGACGGTGACGGGTGCGTCGGTGGGGGAGGATCCTCCGCCTCCTGCGCCACCGCCGACGGTGCCGCCGGGTCCTGCGCCGCCCGGGGACGTGAGGATCGTGGACAATGCGTTCTCGCCTCGGTCGGTGACGATCTCGACGGGGTCGACGTTGGTGTGGTCGAACACGGGTGCGTTGCCCCATACGGTCACGGCGCGGTCGGGTGCCTTCGATTCGGGTCTGGTGATGCCGTCGGGGACGTATCGGCGCACGTTCAACAATCCTGGGTCGTTCGAGTACATCTGCACGTTGCATCCCGAGATGGTGGGGACGGTGACGGTGACGGGTGCGTCGGTGGGGGAGGATCCTCCGCCTCCTGCGCCACCGCCGACGGTGCCGCCGGGTCCTGCGCCGCCCGGGGACGTGAGGATCGTGGACAATGCGTTCTCGCCTCGGTCGGTGACGATCTCGACGGGGTCGACGTTGGTGTGGTCGAACACGGGTGCGTTGCCCCATACGGTCACGGCGCGGTCGGGTGCCTTCGATTCGGGTCTGGTGATGCCGTCGGGGACGTATCGGCGCACGTTCAACAATCCGGGGTCGTTCGAGTACATCTGCACGTTGCACCCGGGGATGGCGGGAACCGTCACCGTCACCGGCGCCTCCACCGGTCAGCCCGACGCCGAGGATGTCAGTGACCCTCCGACGGGGCCGCCCGACACCACCCAGCCACCAGAGGAATCCACCGCCGGCGGCGGCGGCGCGCAGGCTCAGGGCGCCACCATCGACGCGCTCGTCGTCGACCTCGACTACGACCCGCGCGAGCTCGTTGTCGAGGCGGGCACCACGGTCCGGTGGACCAACGTCGGGGAGCTCCCCCACACGGTCACCGACAGGGACGGCGCTTTCGACTCGGACCTCATGCTCACGGACCAGACGTACCAGCGGACCTTCGATTCCGTCGGCGCCTACGAGTACTTCTGCACGCTCCATCCGAACATGGTCGGCACGGTCACCGTGGTCGAGGCGGGGACGGCCGAGGTATCCGCGGGGGTCGATCCCGGCGGAGGCGACACCGTCGTGGCGGCCGGGCCGGAGATCTCCGAGGACTCGGGTTCGCTGTCGGCCGCGCTCGGGGCGATGGCCATCGTCGCCGTCCTCGCCATCGCCTCGGTCGTCGCCTTCGGCATCGGCACGACACGGTCGTCCTCGGCGGGGCCCGGCGGACAGGGCTGATCGGGGACAGCTCCCGCTACTGACGCGACTGGGGGAGCCGGGTGGCTCCCCCACTCAGACGGATCCCCATTCGGGGTGGATCCGGGTCCTTCCCTTCACGCCCGCATCGGCCCCCATCCGGAAAGCATGGCACGGCAGCGTAGGATCGGAGCGAGAGCCCGAGGAGTCCACGTGAGCGCACCCTCGTCACCCGACGCGAAACGGCCATCGTTGCCGCCGAGGTGGTTCATCCGCACCGCGTGGGTGGTCCACCGCGGGCTGTACAGGGTCACGGGCGGGCGGTTCGGGCTGCGACCCGCCACGCCCGACCGCTACGGCATGCTGCGCCTGACCGTCACCGGTCGGCGAACCGGGCAGGACCGCAGCGTCATCCTCGGCTTCCTCGAGGACGGCCAGAACCTCGTCACGATGGCGATGAACGGCTGGGGCGACCCCGAGCCCGCATGGTGGCTCAACCTGCAGGCGAACCCGGTCGCGGAGGTGGAGCTGGGTGGCGCGAGGTTCCCCGTGCGGGGACGGGCCGCGGAGGGGGAGGAGCGGGCCCGCCTGTGGGACCGCTGGCGCCACCTCGATGACGGCCTCGACGGCTATGCGGCGCTGCGTTCACGCGAGACCGCCGTCGTCGTCCTCGAGCCGCTCCCCGACGCCCCGTCCGCGGAGTAGCACCCCGACCGGCCCGGCAGCCGTCGACGACTGCGGGCCGATCGATGCACGGTCTCAGCCGCAGGAGATCTCGAAGGTCCCCATCACCGGCTGCGGCTCGTCGACCTGGCCGGTGACGAACAGCTGGGCCTGGAAGAAGTCGATGAACGTCGCCGTCCCGGATATGGTCGTCCCGTCGTACGTGACGGAATCGACCTGGCTCTTGCCCTCGAGCTGGGGGAAGGTCTCCACGACGTCGGCACTTGCACGCCAGTCGATGGGGACACCATTGGCGTCCTCACCCAGGTCCACGCCGACCGATGGTGGCTCCCACTCCTCGCCGGAGGTCTCCCATCCCTGCGGTGGGATGCTGAGGTCGAGCGAGGCGTCCTCGAGCCCGGCGATCGGAGCGACAGCCCCGATGGCGCCACCCATCGAGATGCACTGGGAGAACGTCTCGACGAAGTCGGCCTCATAGGTCTCACCACCGAGCGTCACGATCGCGTACTTGCCGCCCGCCGAGCCGTCGCCGCCGCCCGCCGTGGTCGTCGTCGCATCGGCTGCGACAGTCGTCGTGGCGGCATCGCCGCTGTCGGATGCGGTGGTCGTCGAGCCGGGCGCGGCGTCCGTGGGCTCGGTCGCGGGATCATCGGCATCGCCCCCGCACGCAGCGAGCACGAGGACCGCTGCGGCTGCGAGGCTGAGCCACCGCACACGAGTCGAGCGGTGGGGGATGACGGTTGGGGTCATGTCGGGTCCTCCGGATCGCTGGCAGGTTTTGGCACCCTAGACGGCGGGAAGGCGGCCCGCACCCGCTCCGTGCGCGACAATGGGGCCGGAGCGGTCCCAGATGCGATGCACGACCGGTGACGTCCCGCGTGTCGGGCAAGGTCGTGTCCCCGAGCACCACCGTCGGAGGTCGACACGGACATGAGCCGGTATCTCGATCACACCCGCCGCATCGCCGATGACACACCAGACACCCGCAACCGGGTGGTCGACTCCGTCCGGGCCGTTGCGATCCTGGTCGTCGTGTTCGGGCACTGGCTGGCGGCATCGATCTGGCTCAAGCCCGACGACGAGATCGCCCTGCTCAACTCACTCGAGTGGATCCCCTACGCCGGATGGGTCACCTGGGTCGTCCAGGTGATGCCGGTCTTCTTCCTCGTCGGGGGCTACGCCAACGGGCGGGCCCTCGCATCCCGCGGCGACGTCGAGTACGGCGACTGGGTGACCAGGAGGGTTCGGCGCCTGTACACCCCGGTGATCCCCCTCCTCGTCGTGTGGACGCTGCTGATCGTGGGCCTCGGCCCGTTCCTGCCTGCCGACGTGGTCCGGGCAGGGGCCATGTCCGCCACCGTCCCGGTGTGGTTCATCGCCGTGTACGTCGGCATCACGGCCATTGCCCCCTTCACCCACCGATGGTGGGACGCGGCAGGGCTCGCCACGGTCGCGGCCCTCGCTGCCACGGCCGTGGCCGTCGACGTCATCCGGTTCCGCTTCGACGTCAGCGGCATCGGGTGGGTCAACTTCCTCTTCGTGTGGGCGACGGTGCACCAGGTCGGCTACTGGTGGGCGAGGCGTGAGCGACAAGGACGGCCCATCCCCGCACGGACCGGCCTCGCCGTCGCCCTGGGCTCGCTGGCCGCGCTGATCGCGCTCACGTGGATCGGGTGGTACCCGGTCGCCATGGTGGGAGTCCCCGGCGCGGAGCTCACGAACATGACGCCACCCACGTTCGCGATCGCCCTCCTCGGACTCGTCCAGGCGGGGGTCATCTGGTGGGCGGCAGGGCCGATCGCACGGGTCGCCCATCGTCGGCGCCAGTGGCGCTCCGTCGTGGCCGTGTCCGGCGTCATGATGACGATCTACCTCTGGCACCTGACGGCGATGAGCCTCGTCGTTGCGGTGTTCCTGTTCGCATTCGACGGTCGGGCGTTCCGCATCGAGCCGGGCACGACGGAGTGGTGGCTGACGCGCCCGATCTGGGTTGCCGTCCTCGTCGTCACGACGCTCGCGCTCGTGGCGGTGTTCGCCCGGTTCGAGTGGCGGATCCGGGACACGCCTGCCCCGTCGCACACGAGCTGGGTGGTCGCAGGGCTCCTCCTCGTCATCGCCGGCACGGCCGCCGTCGCCTACTTCGGCCTCGCCACCACCGACGCCACCGTCAACTGGATCCTGCCCATCGCCGCCTTCGCCGGCGCCGCGATCATGGGTGCGTACCCTGCTCGGCGCCGCGCCCACCGCACGTCCAGCGAGGCGGACCGAGCACCGTCCGAACCCACCTGAGTGCGCTTCGCCTAGAGGACGTGGACGACGACCGTGGCGGCCAGCACCGCGGTGCTGTTGGCGGCCACGTGGACGACGATCGGCGCCACGATGCTCCTCGCATACAGGCGGAGCCACACGAACCCCATGCCGACGACCGCCGTCGACACCATGGCGGCGACGACGGGCGCCACGGCGCCTCCGATGGCCTCGCCGACAGGGTTCGTCTCGATGGCATCCAGGGCGGGGAGCACGTGCCACACGCCGAAGAGCACGGACGACCAGGTGGCCGCCACCAGGACCGAGAAGCGTCGCGAGAGCATCCCGAACACGACGCCCCGGAACAGGACCTCCTCGTACAGCGCGGTCCCGATGGGGATCCGCACGAGGGCGTGGTAGAGCGACAGGCCGATCGAGCCCTCCACGATCCGCTCGTCCTCGAAGGCGCCGCGGGTCCACGGCACCAGGGCGGCACCGACGATGGCCGCGACGACCACCAGGGCGACGGCGCCACCGACGGCGAGTCCGCGCCCCATGGTGTCACGGCGCATCCCGAGCTCGGTCCACGTCGTTCCCTCATGGCGTGCGACGAGGAGGGCGACGAGGAGGATGCCGAGGTTGAACGGCACGTACCACGGCGGAGCGAGCACCTCGTTGACGATGACGTTCGCATACAGCACCAGCGCGGCGAGGGCCAGCAGCTGAACCGTCGCGTCCTGCGGATGGTCGGGGGCCTCCAGCCAGTGGGACGGGCGCCACAGATCATCCCACTCCGCCGCTCGGCGGGCCGACACCGACTCGTTGCGCTGCATCGTCTCGACCCCTCCGCCGATACCATCGTCCCACAGAACACGCGACGTACGACACGGTGCGCGTCAGGCCATCTCGCGGAGGTGACGGCCGTCCGGTCGATCCGGGCAGCCGCCCGGGTCCGTACAGAGAAGACCGCACCCACGTACCCGAGACACCCGAGGACGCCCATGCCCTTCGATGCCGCACAACTCGCTGATGAGGTGCTCGTCGACGCCGACGGTGCTGAGCACCGGCTCGGCGACCTCTGGCGCGACCAGCCCCAGGTCCTCCTCTTCCTGCGCCACTTCGGCTGACTGACCTGCCGTGAGCGGGCCGGTCAGGTCCGCGACAGATACGACGAGATCCTCGCCACCGGCGCCAAGGTCACCGCCATCGGCACCGGCGGCAAGCGCTACGCCGCCGCCTTCATCGAGGACGAGCAGGTGCCGTTCCCCGTGCTCCTCGACGAGGAGGGACGCGCCGCGGAGATCGTCGGCACCGGCAGCCTCGGCGTGACCTCGCTGCTGCGCCCAGGGCAGATCGCCGCGGGTGCGCGCTCGCTCGCCGGAGGGCATCGCCAGAAGAAGCCGGGAAGTCGCCCGATGCAGCTCGGGGCGACCGTCGTCATCGGCCCCGGCGACGAGATCCTCTACGAGGATCGGGAGGACTTCGCGGGTGACCACGCCGACATCGACGAGGTGATCGCCGCCCTCGGCGCCTGACCGCTCAGGCCGCCGCGATGGGCGCTCACGAGCACACCGACATCGAGCACCAGGAGTGTGGACGTCCCTTCCGATGAGGCAGGTGTGACCATGTTGACCGTGCGTGTCACAGCTGATAGAAGTGTCACATGCAGATCTTCGCCACCACGATGAACCGTCAGGGTCGGATCGTCATCCCCGCACCGATCCGCAGGGCCATGGGGCTCGAAGGGCCGACCGAGCTCCTGTGTCGGTACGAGGGTGGGACGCTGACCGTCGAGACCATCGACGCCGCCGTCGCCGACGTGCGGGAGCTCGTCGCCGAGTACGTCCCTGCGGAACGGTCGATGGTCGACGAGCTGATCAGGGAGCGGCGAGCCGAGGCAGCCACCGAGTGACGATCCTCGATGCCTCGGCGGTCCTGGGTCTCATCCAGGGGGAGCGGCGGGCGTCGTCCGTGGTCCACCACCTCGCCGATGCCGCCATCTCGGCGGTCAACCACGCCGAGGTCATCGGCAAGCTCGTCGACGTCGGCATGCCGGCGTCGATCGCCGCAGGTCTCCTCCCGCGCCTGCACATCGAGGTGGTTCCGTTCACGCAGCGCCACGCCCTGATCGCAGGCGAGCTTCGGCCGGTCGCTGCGCACCTCGGCCTCTCGCTTGGTGATCGAGCCTGTCTCGCCACGGCCCTCGTCGCGGGCGACACGGCCGTGACGCTCCACCGGGAGTGGGCCGATCTCGACATCGGGATCCCGATCGTCGTGTGCAGCTGACCCTTCTGGGCCCTCTCCGGACTCGGATCAGACGACCTGGCTCAGACGACCTGGCTCAGACGACCTGGATCAGACGACCTGGTCAGACGACCCGGTCAGAAGACCTCTGAGCAGAACGGGAGCTCTGTCGTTCGCATCAGGCGGTCCAGGGTGCGGACCGGCGCCTCGCCACCCTCGATGCGGCCACCCCTCCACCGGGTGACCGCCCCCGGGCGCCCGAGGAGCAACGCGCCGAGGTCGGAGATGTCCATCGTCACGTCCGGATCGCCCTCGGCAGGCGTGCACGTCCCGACACCGTCGGTGACCTCGAGGCGGAACGTCCCGCCACGGCCCATGGTGTCGTCGACGACCCCGATCGTGATCGCCCCGTCGGATTCGTACGTCCGCCCCGACAGGGCCGCCGGGACGTCGAGGATCCGCAGGTACAGGGTGTCCTGGTGCCGGGTGGTGATGTGGCGCGGGTTGTCGACCTCGAGGTACAGAGGGTTGTCCGCAGGGGCGTTCCACCAGTGCACGTTCGGGAACAAGTCGATGTTCGCCAGGTAGTGCCACAGCGTGCGTCTTGCGTCGTCGTCGATCGCAAGCACCTCGATCACCTCGACCGCCCCTTCGGGGAGCCAGTCGTCGAACTTCTCCTTCTGCCGGTACGCGACGTAGCCGACCGGTTCCCCGTTCCTCGAGGCCACGGCGATCCGCCGGGAGCTCGCCCCTTCGCGCCAGTGCTCGGGGTCGCGCAGGCGCCGGTTGCGCCACCATGCCTCGCTGCGCGACAGCATCCCCGGCGTGGTGAGCCGGACCCGGTCGAAGATGGGTGGGAGCACGCTGGGCGCCTCGGAAGCGTCGATGATGCGGACCGTATCCGTGTCGGGACCGGGTGGCAGGGTCACCTTGTCCATGCGGATCTTCAGGTCGTGGGAGTGGGCGGCGAGGCCATAGCCGAAGCGCCCGTAGATGGTGGGCTCGGAGGCCCACAGCCCCGCGAGCGGCTGGCCCCGTTCGATGGCCTGGTCGAGGTGCATCCGCATCATCGTCGTCAGGATGCCCCGGCGGCGGTGGGTGGGCTGCACGGTGACGATCGTGGTTCCCGCCATCGGCAGCGTGCCGCCTGGGGTGGTCACGGCGAAGTCGACCGACCCGAAGGTCGCCACGATGCGCCCATCGTCGAACGCGGCGATGCAGGTCTCGAGGGGGAACGTCTCACGGAACCGCTCCTGGGTGCCGTCTTCCTCGGTGAGGTCGTCGCCGAACCCGAACGGGACGGCGTGAAGGAAGTCGGGGACCTCGTCGTCGGTGATGAATCTGATCTCGGTCACGGCGGGAGTCTACGCATCCGGGCCGTGGCGTCGCGAGCGGTGGCCCGAAGCCCTAACGTGAACGCCATGTCCAAGCTCATCCGCAATGTGTTCGCAGGCGCGATCGCAGGGGCACTCGGCACGCTGGCGATGGACCTGCTGTGGTATCGCCGTTACCGATCCGGCGGAGGCACGCAGGCCTTCGTGGCGTGGGAGACCTCCGAGGGAACCGAGGGATACGAGGGTGCCCCCGCACCCGCCCGCACCGCCAAGGCGGTCGCGGACATCGTGGGGATCACCCTGCCCGATTCGTCCGCCCGCACGGTGAACAATGTCGTCCACTGGATCACCGGCATCGGATGGGGCAAGGCCCACGGAACTGTGTCCACTGCCCTCGGCACGACGACGCCGATCCTGGGCCCGGTCACCGCCGTCGTCGCATGGTCGCACCAGCTACGTGGCACTCCTCCCGCGCTCGGGGTCTACAAGCCGATCGCGCGAGTACGACCGTGAGGTGCTGATGCAGGATCTCACGGCGCACTTGGTCTACGGAACCACGTTGGGGATCGCGTACCGACTCCTCGCCAGGGACCGCTGAGTCGCACACCGACCGCGGAAGCGCTTCTCACACGGCGCGAGGGAGGGAGCCGCCGGTGGCGGCCCCCTCCGTGCTCGGCTGGGATCGTGACGGCCCTTTCAGCTAGGGCAAGCGCCGACCTTCGGGTTGAAGTCGGCGAACATCCCACTCGGGTTGTTCTTCCAGACCCACGCATGGAGGATGTACACCGGCAGGTAGGCGTGAGGGTGGAACTGCTGGCCGAAGAGCGGATCCGGCATCGGCACGCTGTTGGGCACGATGTACTCGACGGCGACCAGCCTGAGCCGACCGTTCGCTTCGATTTCGTAGACGAGCGCTTCCGGCTCGGTCGGGATGACGGTCCCGTCGATGTTCTTCACGTAATGCACACCCATGCCCCCGGCTGCGCCGGAGAAGCAGGTCGGGTCGCCCGGCAAGCCGAGCCCGACGGTGGAGTCGTCGATCTTGAAGCTCTCGTATCCGGCGTCCAGTGCCGCATCCACGCGATGGAACTGGGCAGTCGCCGCGCGTACCCGAGCCAGGTCGCTGCCGACTGGACCGTCTGCCGCCATGGCCGTGGTCGCACTCGTGAGAACGGCGAGAGCCGTCATCAGCATCACCAGTGATCGTTTCATGTGTGGGTTCCTCTTCTCGTCATCGTGGATGGTCGGATCCATCCGTTCACGGGGAACGGATCGGATCGCATCACGTGTGCTCGCTGACCGGGTAGATCTCGTCGGCGACGAGGCCGTGGGCCTCGCGGTGGACGGTGTTGGCCGCCTCGGCGTCCTCGGCCTCGACGAGGCAGAAGATCTTCCCTGCGGCCTCGTCGACCCAGTACCGCAGGTAGTTCACGCCGTACGCGCCCTGGGTCGCCAGATCGGCCTGGTGGGCCTTGGCGACGTCCTCGGCCGAAACGCCTCCCTCGATGTTGTGGACGTCCATGAACAGTGACATGCGCACCTCCGTCGCTCGCGGGTCACGACGGTCAACGTACGGGAGGGGACCGGTGGCGTCGTCGGGGACGAACCCCCAAGTTTCGGTGCCCCGACCCCCAGGTTTGCGAGCGACGTCGGTGCGCGTGCGCGGGCCGGCGTCAGGCGATGCCGAGGCGGCGGGCCTCCTCGACCGCATCGACCCGGTTCGACACCTCGAGCTTGAGGAGGATCGCGGCGACGTGGTTCTCGACGGTCTTGGGGGACAGGAACAGCCGATCGGCGATGTCGGCGTTCGAGCGGCCCTCGACGAGGAGCTCGAGGACCTCCGCCTGGCGGGCGGTGAGGCCTGCCCCGTGGGATCGGGTCGAACGAGCCCTCCCTCGCGGCACCCGGTGCCCTTCGGCGACGAGGCTCCCTCGGATCCTCGCAGCCAGCGCATCGGCACCCAGGTCCTCGGCGAGGCGGAGCGCCTCGAGCCGTTGGGGTACGTCGCCGTGCATCAGGGCGAGCGCCTGCTCGTAGTGGATGCCCCGGTCGTCCCAGAATCGCGCGGTCTGGTCGATCTCCCCCTTCGGGATCCCCATGTAGAAGTCGGCGCTGCCCTCAGGGATCCCATCGACCCTCCCGAGCTTCCACATCCAGAACGCGAACGCACCGCTCGGCCACGGGTCACCGACCGCGACCCCCGCCGCGAGCAGCTCGTCGCAGCGTTCGAGCCAAGCCGAGTCCTCATCTCCGGTCAGCCACATGTACTCGGCGAGTGCCCCCGCGCACGGATCGGCCGTCGTCAGCGCCATCGTCGACTTCGACACTTCCCACATACGGTCGAGGGGCGCTCGCCCTGCGATGCCGCGCCGGCGGGCCTCGATCGTGCCGATCACCCGCCACGCGATCGCCTCGGTGTAGGCCTGCCCATCCAGGGCCGCAGTTGCGGCGTCGATCGCCTGATCCCAGTCGCCGAGCCACATCAGCTGCTCGGCATACATCGCCTGGGTGCCCTTCTCGAGCGCCCTCTGCTCGTAGCGAATCGAGGTCTCGAGGGCGCGCCGGGCGTAGTCGACCGCCACGGCCATGTTGCGGAAGTCCGCGGCCATGCCGCTCATGTTCTGGAGTGCGGCGACCTCCCTCCAGCGGTGGCCGGTCTGCGCCGCCAACGCCCTGACGGACTCGATGAGCTCCATGCCGCCTGACATCCCGATCGAGTACTCGATGTTGCCCTTCGTGGTCATCGCCTCCATCGTCGCCAGCGAGTCACCGATCCTCTGGGCGAGGGCGAGAGCCTCGTCGACGACGGGGAGTGCCATGGGGATGTCCTCGTAGTGGAGCCACATCACGTAGCCCTGGTGACGCAACGCCCTCACGTACTCCCGTGACTCGGGATCCACCGCCGCCACCTCCACCGCCTCGGAGACGTGTGCGAGCGCCGCCTCGGTGGCGAGCATGCCGTACTCCACCATCGACAGCAGGACGAGGCTCGTCGAGAGGGGAAGAGGGTCACGCACCTGACGGCGGAGCTCGACGGCTCGCGTGATGTGACCGAGCGCGGCAGGATCGTCGTGGTCGTACTCCTGCTGTGCCAGCTCGTGGAGGATCTGTGCGGCATCGGCCGGTGCGAGTCGGTCGAGATACGGTTCGACGACGCGGTAGTGGTCGATGGAGGCCCGTACGCTGTCGGCGGCCGCAGCCGCCCTCGCCGCCGTTGGGGCGTGGCGCAGGATGGCCTCGATGTCGCCTGCCTCCCTCGCATGGTGGGCCAGACGGGCGGGGTCGGCGGATGCGGGGAGCTTGGCGAGGACCTCCCGGTTGAGGGACCGTCGCCGCCCCGGTGGAAGCGATGCTTCGACGGCGCGCCGCTGGAGCTCGTGTGAGAAGGCGATCGTGTCGCCGGTTCGCCGCAGGAGGCCCGTGCGGGCGCACTCGTCGAGTGCGTCGATCGCGTCGCCGGCGACCGCCTCGACCAGCGTCCGGTCTGCGGCTCCGGGGATCACGGAGACGATCTCGAGGAGCCTGTGTGCCCCGTCGGAGACGCCTGCGAGCCTGCCGAGGACGGTCTCCGTGATCGACGACGGAACGGCGTCGGCATCATCGGCCGCGAGGAGCTCGGTCACGAACAGCGGGTTGCCATCGGTCTGGGCGAGCATCGCGGACACGTCGAGGTCCCGCAAGCCCACCATCGTCTCGATTGCGTGTCGGGAGAGGGGGTGGAGTTGGATGCGCTCGACGTTGGCCGGTGGGAGGTCCCCGAGGACCTGCCGCAGGGGATGGTCCGTCTCGATCTCCGTATCCCGATACGTCAGGACGAGCAGCCCGTTCGTGCGTCCGATGCGCCTGCCGAGGAACTTGATGGCGTCGAGGGTGGCATCGTCCGCCCACTGGGTGTCCTCGATGATGAGGATCGTCGGGCGCAACGAGCGAGACAGCAGATCGAGGAGGGTGCCGAAGAGCCCCTGACGGTCATCGCTGCGGAGTGCCGTCTCGATGTCCGGTTCTTCCCTCGCCATGTCCCAGAACGGCCCGAGCGCCTCCGGTGTGAGCAGATCGTCGCAGGCGCCGAACAGGATGTGGGCATCCCGCTGGCGTGCGATGAATTCGGCGACGAGGGTGGTCTTCCCGATGCCCGCCTCGCCACGGATCAGCGCGGCGCGGCCCCCCCGATCGACGAGGCCGTCGACCAGCGATGCGAGCTGCGAGAGCTCCGATTCCCGTTCCAGCAGCATCGGATCACACTACCGACACGGGCCGTGAGTGTGAATGTCGCCTTCCGCTGTCACTCGTTCGCCTCTGCGTGGCTCGTCCGGCACAGGGAGGTGGGCCGGATCGTCGACCGGATCGACCCACTCACTGCGCAGGTATCGGGTCCGTGTCCTTCTGGCCCGTGAGGAACCATGTGGGTGTCGGTCCCTTGCCCTTGATGTCGATGACGCCCCGCTCGACGAGCTCGAAACGGTCACCGAGCCTCTGTGCCACGCGTTCGGTCAGCTGGATCCGGTTCGGGAGCCCGTTGGACTCCATACGGCTCGCTGTGTTGACGGCGTCACCGTACACGTCGTAGATGAAGCGGGACTCGCCGATGACACCTGCGACGATCGAACCGATGTCCATGCCGAACCGCATCTGCAGGTGCGTCCGCCCTCCGATGGACGAGGCGGCGGCGACATCGCGCATGTCCAGGGCCACGCGGGCGAGCGCATCGATGTCCGCCCCCGGCACCGGCGCTCCCGAGATGACCATGTAGGCGTCGCCGATGGTCTTGATCTTCTCGAGCCCGTGCGAGGCGACGATCTCATCGAAGACGGAGAACACCGAATTGAGCCCGTCCACGAGCTCGTTCGCGGTCATCCCCTCTGCCAGTGGAGTGAAGTCCACGATGTCGGCGAAGAGGATGCCGACATCGTCGTGACGGTCGGCGATCGGTCGCTCGCCGTCCTTGAGCCGTTCCGCGATTGAGGCGGGAAGCACATTGAGGAGGAGCTGATCCGATCGTGCTCGCTCGATCTCGAGCTCTGCGGCGAGGCGATTGCGCGCGTTGACATATGCGTAGAGGGCGATGGCGGAGATGAGCGTCGTCGTGATGATGTTCGCGGCGAAGAACGACGACACCACCAACTCTGGGACCTCGGGTGCATGGGCGGCGAGCGTCGACTCGAACGGCACCAGCGCCAGCACGATCGCGACGAACCCGGCCGCCCAGAGCTTCGCTCGACCCGACTCGGTGAAGGAGAGGGCACCGAGGGGGCCGACGGCCGAGTAGATCACCACGGCGCTGGAGTTGGCGAAACCACCGAGGGCGATGTGCACCAACGGAGGGAGGAGGAGGAACATCGCCAACTGGCTGGTCCGCATGAGTGTGTCGTCGTGCGTGCGCGACATCATGATCAGCAGTACGGCGCTCGTGACGATGTAGAAGCTCGGGATCACCGCGGCCTGGGGAATCCCGATCGCGTAGTAGAAGACCGTCCACGGCGCCACGGCGGCCATCGTCACCAGCGGGGTCAGCGTGACGAGCCGCTTTCGCACCTGCGTCTGGGGATCGTCACCGTCGCTGATCGCGATGTTCGCCAGCCGCGACCACCAAGCCCGCGATGTGGATCCCTCCCTCATCGGGTGAGCCTAGGCACTCCGTCCAACCGCGGCGGGATGGAGTCGGCGCCACCCTCGAGCCCGCGTGGCGACCGCCTCGCCCGTTCAGCGCACGGACCCCGCACCGCCGGATGGATCGACCCCATCGGTTGCGGCTGCCTCATCCCACTCGAGGATCCACGCGGCGTAGCGGTCCGGCCAGTCGCCGCCTCCCTCATGGGTGAAGCGGGCTTCCGCCTCGGTCAGCCACACTTCGAGCGTGTCGATCGACGGGTCTGAGACCGTCAGCGACCTCACGCCCTCGTGGAGGTACCGCGCATACCAGGGCGCCCACGCGTGGTCCGGCTCCGGATGCGCGACGTGGTGTGCGTCTGCGGCTTCGGCGAGCAGGTCACGGAGATCGCGGTGGGCGCCGGGGGCAGT
Organism: uncultured Acidimicrobiia bacterium; assembly: GCA_963792405.1. GTDB lineage: Bacteria > Actinomycetota > Acidimicrobiia > Spongiisociales > UBA5794 > SZUA-442. Next base: position 2,690 of record CAWBVU010000005.1, on the reverse strand, counting down.
GGCATCGGTTCCGGGCATGCCGGGACGCTACCGCCGCCGGGGCACCACCGATCCGTTCTCCCGTCGACGCGTCATCCGTCGATGACGATCGTGCCGATCATGCCCTCACCATCGGAGGAGTGCAGCGTGCACACGTACTCGTAGGTGCCCGGGGCCGCGCCGGCGAGGTCGACGAGGACCTCACTACCGGGACCGACCGGTTCGGCGATGCCGAGTGCATCCAGGGTGAAGTCGTGCGAGAACGGATCGGAGTTCTTGACCAGCAGCGTGCTCCCCGCCGGAAGGCTCGAGGTCTCCGGGTCGAACTCGAACTTCACCATGTCGATCTCGGTGGCACCCGCCGCCTCTGCATCGGAGACGGTCTGGCGGGTGGCGAAGAAGCCCACCACAGAGATCACGACCGCCACACCGATGACGCCGAGGACGACCACCGGCGTGCGCGACTCGCGCAGCGACGGTCCGGTGCGGTCCTTGCGGCTCGCGAGGATCGCCCTGATGCCCGCCACGAGGGACAGGACCCATCCGACGACGTAGAGGAGGCCCATCGCGAACTCGATCGGGCTGAAGATCTGGAAGACGCCGAAGGCGAAGAAGAAGCCCGCGAGCGCGAGCACGGTCGCGACGAGGCCGAGTGCCCTCGCCCACTGGGTGTCGAACCGCCATGTGACGAATGCCGCCCCTCCGACGATCGCCGTGAGGATGCCGAACATCACCACTTCCTCACCGCCGAGGAGCGTCAGTGTGAGGATCACGGCGGCGGCGAAGGCCGCTGTGATGAGTGCGAGGCCGAAGGTCTGGGTGGCGGCGTGCGCCGTCCGTTCGTGGTCAGTCATGGGTGTGCCCTCCCTGTCCGATGCGTCGCGTTGGGTGCGGCGCGTGTCTCCCGTGGCTCCGGACGCGACTTCGCTCCGGAGACCGTCAGGATGGCACGGCGGCACTGCGCTCGCCAGCGTGGAGGCCGCCCTCGTGAAGGGGTGCCAGCACCACCATCGATCACGCGCCGGCACCATGGCCGCACCCGCCCGGCAGGCGGAGGATGGGATACGTACACTCGCTCGCCGGGAAGGACACGCAATGTCGATATCGGTGTTCCTCGCCGACGACAACCTCATCGTGAGGGAAGGCGTCAAGGCACTGCTCGACCTCGAGGACGATCTCACGATCGTCGGGCAGGCCGCCGACTACGACGCCCTCGTTGCCGGGGCCGACGCAACCGAGCCGAATGTGGTCGTCACCGACATCCGGATGCCACCCGACTTCTCCCGCGAGGGCATCGACGCCGCAAAGGAGATCCGGAGGCGCCACCCCGGCACCGGGATCGTGATCCTCTCCCAGTTCGACGACCCCGACTACGCCATCTCCCTGCTGTCGGAGGGCGCCGCCGGGTATGCCTACCTCCTGAAGGACCGTGTGGGGGAGGGAAACCAACTCGCCCGAGCGGTCCGTGAGGTCGCCGCCGGCGGCTCGGTCCTCGATCCGAAGATCGTCGATGGGCTCACCACGCCGGTCCGCAGCGAGGCCGACCTCTCCGACGCCGAGGAGGCCTTGCTCCGGCAGGTCGCAGAGGGTCGCACCATCAACGCCATCGCCGCCCAGCTCGAGACCACGCCCGCGGCCGCCGACGCCGCCGTCGAGGCGCTGTTCCTGCGGCTCGCCCAGGGCCTCACCGCAGGCAACACCGACAGCCTGAAGCGGCTCCGCACCCTCCAGAAGGCGATCGTCGACCGCAAGGAGCAGGGCGAATCCCTCAGTCGCTTCCTCCCCAGTGGAGTCGCCGACCAGATGCGCGAGGGCGGCCACCGCCCGGGGGAGACGGAGGAGCTCGTCGTGACGGTCCTCATGTCCGACATACGCGGCTACACGACGATCGCCGAGCACTCAGACCCGTCCGTCCTCGCGATGCAGCTCAACGAGCACCGAACGGCGATGAACCGGGAGATCCTCGACCGGGGCGGCACGGTCATGCAGTTCATCGGCGACGCCGTCATGGCCGTCTTCGGCGCCCCCGTCCCACAGGACGACCATGCGCGGCTCGCCGTGGATGCAGCGGTCGCGATGCATGTGGCGCAGGGCGAGCTGAACGAGAGGTGGGCGACGGAGGGCAAGGAGCCCTTCGGCCTCGGCATCGGGGTCTCCACCGGCCTCGTGGCGGCGGCACTCCTCGGATCGGAGGAACGGCTCGAGTACACCGTCGTGGGCGACACCGTGAACCTGTCCCAGCGGATCCAGGAGTGGGCCAGACCGGGTGAGACGGTGCTGAGCCTCCCCACGTGGGACGCCCTCACCGACCACCCCGATGCCGACGAGCTCGAGGCGGCGGCGGTCAAGGGACGCGAAGCGCCCGTCGCCGCCTACCGATTCCCCAGGAGGGGCATGTGACCGACGACGCGGTCCGCAGCGCGGGCCGGGGCCGGACGGTGGCGGCGATCGCGATCGCCTTCGTCTCGACTGCGACCCTGGCCATCGCCTGGGGTTTCGTCATCGCGTACCGCATTCCGATCGACCCCTCGGCCATCGGACTCGGGATCGCGGGTGTGACGTTCGGCCTCGTCGGTGCGGTGATCATCGCGAAGGTCCAGGGGAACCGCCTCGGATGGGTGTTCGGTGGCATCTCGGTGGCGATGACGCTCAGCGGTTTCCAGTCCGTCGCCCGTCCACTGCTCGAAGCAGGCATGGATGAGGCGTGGGTC
>CAWBVU010000004.1:0-6035 GCA_963792405.1 uncultured Acidimicrobiia bacterium | reverse complement strand
ACCCGCAGGGCACCACCATCGCGGGCACCGTCCGGCGCGACGGCGTCATCCAGGTGAAGTAGCGCCCCGTCCGCCTCGTCAGGCGCCTCCCACCCGTCTCATGTACCGAACGGGTGTGCCGATACCATGGTGACCGGCCGCCGAGGAAGGGCACGCGTGGTGAGCCAGGAGACCAGCTACAAACGTCGCCTTCCCGCGGGATTCCTCGACAGCTCCTTCGCCTCACTCGCCACCTTTGCCGTCGGTCTGACGGCGGTGAACCTGTTCGGCGACGTCGACCGCGGCGTCTACAGCGTCTTCTTCACCGCATTCATGCTCGGCACCGTGCTGCCGCGCAACCTCATCTTCACACCTGCCGAGGTGACCGCAGTCGCCTACCCGACCGACCAGCGCCTGTCGGTCGTGAACCAGAGCCTCCTCCTCGGTCTCGGGCCCGCGATCCTCGGTGCCATGTCGTCCCTCGTCGCGGCAGCGATCACGGCGAGCTACGCGTCGACGGACGTCCTCGTGGTGCTCGTGATCACCTCGGCGGTCGCCACCGTCCTGTCCCCGATGCAGGACTTCGTCCGCAAGATGTTCCACCTCGCCGCCCTGTCCTGGCGTGCGGCCGCCACGTCGCTCGTGCAACTCATCGGCGTCCTCGTCACGGTCGGGGCAGGCCTGGTGCTCGACGTGCCGATCGCATGGATCCCCTTCGGCGCGCTCGTCGTGGCCAACGCCCTGTCGCTCACGTTCGCTCTCGCCGTCAGCCGCATGGGCGTCCACGGGACCGCCCCGGCCCGGCTGGTGTTCAGGGCGCTCGCGGCCAAGGGCAAGTGGCTCGTCGTCCAGTCCGCGGCCCCTTCGGTGATGGGATTCGCCGTATCGGCGATCATCGTCGCCCTGGCAGGCCCGGAGGCGCTGGGCTTCGCCGAGTCCGCCCGTGTCGTGGGCCAGCCCATCATCGTCCTTGCGACCGGGTTCACCGCCGTCCTCGCGCCCCGGTCGATGCGTGCCGCCATGGATCGGGATCTGGTCACCGCCCAGCGGACGAGCAGGGTCTACCTGTCGATCGTGTCGGCCGCCGCGGTCGGCTATCTGGTCGTGGCCGGATGGGACTGGGCGCTCAACCCCATGGTGTGGATCGTCCCCTCCGCCTACGAGATCGGAGGGCTCGTCGCCGTCACGGTGATCGCGAACTTCGCGACGGCGGGGGTGTTCCTCCAGTTCAATGAGCTCCTCGGCGCCCATCGTGAACGCACCCTCGCCTGGATCGCGTGGACCGAGGGCATCGCCATGCTGGCCTCCGGCCTCACCGCGGGGGTCACGGGCGCCTTCGCGAGGCCGCTTGCGAACCTCACGTCCAGCATCGTGCGGTGGTTCCTCCAGCGGGGCGCGTTGCGTGGGGTATATGCAGGGGCGGCGACGGGTCCAGCCGTGTCAGGAGAAGTCGGCTGACAGCGACGCGACGGCGGGGTGGGGCTTCAGGTCGGGGTTCCTGCGGATCCGCTCGTCCCACATCGCCCACGTGATGGCGTTCCATGTCGTCGCCGTCGGATCCGACCTGAGCTGCTCCTGCGCCGCCGGGGGGAAGAGGTCGGGGATGTCGTAGCGGTCCCAGATCCCCGACAGGGGGCCATCGAGGTAGAAGCGCTCCCACGGCAGCGCAGTCGCCTTCTTCCGCTGATCGACCGGGTACTCCGGCACCTTCTGCCTGAGCAGGTCCTTGAGGATCCACTTCGCCCGATATCCGTCGATGTAGCGGTCCTCGAGCGGGATCCGTGCAAGCTCCCTCATCACGCCGGCATCGGCATAGGGGCATGTGGCCGCGCGGCCGAGCGGATTGGTGACCATTCGCTCCTCGTACAAGGCGTTGCCGAAGACGGTCATCCAGTGTCCGAGCTCGATGTGCGAGAGGAAGGTCGAGTTCCTCGTGCCTGCGCCTTCGACCCGGTCGGTGACATAGGTGAGCTGCGCCGCCTTCACCCTGTGGGGCAGCTCAGGGCTCACCGTCGACTCGAAGACGGAGGTGTCGCCGTGGGTCCGGGTGTCACCCGCGAACCCATCGGGGTGCAGCGGCTCCCTTGCGAAGGCGTTGGCGCGGGAGGACACCTGGCGCATCCGATAACCGAGGTGGCCGGGTGTGCGCGGCGCCGCGGCGGCGAGGCCGTGCCGGAGTCCGGGGAACCTGAACCAGTTCGACAGCTTCGCGATCTTGAGGCTCATGCCGAAGGCGCTGTCGGCCCCGAGGCCGAACACGAACGTCGAGTACGGCTGATCCGCCATCAGCCGCTCGAAGTACGGCGAGCTGTCATCGAAGGGAGGGAACCCGATCGTATCGACGACCATCTCGAGGTTCTCGACGAAGTCCTCCTCGGCGACGGGCACTTCGATGAGGTCCCGTCCGAGGAGCGCCGCTGCCCTTCGCGCATAGCGCGTCTCCTCCCCGAACTCGGGTGAGTCGGGGACGAAGGTGAGCGGCTGCATGAGGTCCGGGTCGAGGGCCAACACCAGCGTCGAGTCGACGCCACCCGAGAAGAACAGGGCCGTGTCGTCGGGGTTCCGTATCGAGTCGAGGCTTCGGAGCAACGCCTCGTCGATGGCGGCGAGGTACTGGCTCGCGGGCCGTTTCTCAGCGTCGTCGGCGATGCGATCGAACTGCCTCGAGGTCCATGTACCGGCAGTGGGGTCGATGTCGACCTCGGTGGCGTGGGCGAGTCGGGAGACGGGAGCCAGGTAGCTTCCCGTGCCGTAGACCTTCCTCGTGAGGAAGTGGCCCGTGATGATCTCGTCGGTGACCGTGCGCTCCTCCACTGGCAGCGCAGCGACGGCGTTCCTGAAGTGGTCGGCCACCACGACACTCCGGTCGGGACGCACAGCGAACCACGTCTCCTGGGTGGAGAACAGCGCCTTCCACAGGCGGACCCTCGGGTGGTCCCCCGTCTGGATGCAGGCGACGAGGGCGTCCCCGTGCTCCCTGCAGAACGCGGCACCGTCGAACGTCGACGTCAACCTGTGGATCGAGGCAGGATCGGCATCGTCCGCGCCGGCCAGGAACCAGGTGGCATCGGCGCGGTCGATGCGCCGGATGGCAGGGTTGGTGAAGGTGGCGTCGATCGTCGGCATCGTGAGGTGGTCTCCGTGGTCGTCATGGATGTCATCGGTCTAGCGTGCGGCACCCTTGATGACGTCCGTGTAGAACCCCTCCCAACGGCCCAGGGCGACGTCGCTCGAGAAGTGCTCGACGAAGCTCGCTCGTGCGGCGGCACGCATCGACCGGGCGCCGTGGGGATCGGACCACATCCGTTGCGCTGCGGCCGCGAGTGCGGAGGCATTTCCCGGCGGGATCTTCACCCCGGATATGCCGTCGTCCACGATCTCGCCGAGCGCACCGAGGTCGGACACGATCGACGGTGTGCCTCGTGCCTGTGCCTCGGCGACGACCCGACCGAAGGTCTCGATCCCCGAAGTTGGCACCACGATGAACGACGCGTGGCCCATGAGGTCGATCGCGGTGTCGACGTCGCGAGGGCCCAGGTAGTCGATGGCGGAGCTGTGACGGGCAGCATCCTCGACGACGGCACGGAGCTCGCCGTCGCCGACGATCTTGAGGGGGATGTCGAGGCCGTGGGTGGTCCACGCGTCGATCAGCGTGCGCACACCCTTCGACGGCGCCAGGCGCCCGACGTACAACGCGAACCCGCCTTCGCCATGCCCCGGGCCGGGGTCGGGGAACACGTAGTTCGGGATGGCGGTGATCGTCGCGGGATCCCAGCCCGACTCGATGTAGATGCCCGCGGCGTACCACGAGGGTGTCACGTAGCGGTCGACCATCCGACGCCAGGTGCCCACGCCTGCGTGCATCGTGGTCATCGACGTGACGACGATCGAACCTGCCGTCGAACCGCGGTAGCAGCCGTACTTGATCGCAGGCCACGGCGTCGGCTTGCCGATGCAGGTGAAACATGCCTTCCCGTTCCGGAACAGCATGCCCTGGGGGCAGACGAGGCGGAAGTTCCGGAGTGACTGGACGACGGGCACACCGTGGCGTCGTGCGGCGTAGTAGACGGAGGGGCTGAACAGGGGGAAGAAGTTCTGGACGTGCATGATGTCGAATCCGCCGCCGGACAGGACGTCATCGATGTTGCTGAACGCCTCCTGCGACCACATCGATCGCAGCGCCACTCGCACGTGGCCCAGATCGGCCACCCGGTCGCTCGTCTCCTCGAGGTACACGACCTCGTGGCCGCCCGAACGCAGCAGGTCGATCTGCATCTCGGTCGACACGTCCTCGCCGCCGGCGATCTGGTACCGGTTGTGGAGCATGAGCACCTTCATGTCGCCGCCCTTCGGCCGTTCGGGTGGTGCGCTGAACCGATCATCGTGTGAGGTGCCTGCTGTGGTTGTGCCAGCCGGACACCATGAACAGGGCGTGGAGGGAGTGGCCGAGGAAGGGCCGGCTCGGCAGCGCCGACTGCCATTCGGCCAGCATCGGCTCGATGGACGGGTCCCAGAGGGCGCAGGCAAGGACCTCGTCGCGCACGAAGTCCTCCTGTTCGACCAGGAACCGTGAGACGTCGAATGCGAAGTAGTGGGCCCCGACGACCTTCTCGTCGTACCCGACGGCGTCGGCCAGCATCCGCCTGATGAGCGTCTTCGACTCGCGGCGCCGCCGGTCGTAGCGGTCCTCCTCCGGGAGGTTGAAGTAGTAGTCGGCGACGCCGAGGTCGCACCAGGGCAGCACCGGGTCGACACCCGCGGCCCTGGAGGAGAAGTGGATCTTCGTGCTCAACCTGGCGGGGTCGTGGTGGCGGACCTCCGTCACGGCGAAGAGGTCGACACTGTCGCCACCGACACGGGACTCCTCGTACCAGAAGTCGTCCGTGTCGATCGCGTCTGCGTAGAACCCCCTGAGGTCGTGGGTGCGGTACAGACGCAGCGGGAGCGTGGCACCGATGCGGCTCCGGGTGAAGTAGTTGAACTGGGAGTCGACGGGGAGTCGCTGCCGCACGGCCTCGGAGAGGCGACGGGGCCTCACGCGCAGGCTGCTCTTGATCAGCGGCTTCCATGCCACCGGGTAGCCGACATAGAGGTCGTTGCCGCTTCCGTCCATGACGCCTCCGCCCGGTGCCAGGTGGCGCTGGGTGACCATGGCGTAGGGAACCGTCGTCAGGTCGACGCTCGGGTGGGGCGACGCCTCGAAGAACCGGAGGACGGACTCTCGGACGACGGCCGGTTCGTCCGGCAGGGTGACGACCTCATGGTCGAGGCCGAGCCTCCTGCACAGATCGGCGGCGTACTCGTGTTCCCGGTCCTCGTCCGACGCCTTGTAGGTCAGGGCCTTCACCTCGGTGTGGCCCGAGTCCGCGAGCGCGATGGCGAGCGACACCGAGTCCTTCCCGGAGCTGAGCATCAGGGCGGTGTCGCCTGCGATGTCCGCGAGCTGGGCGTCGGTCGCGGAGGCGAGCAGGTCGCGGAGGAGCTGGGTGTCGGGTTCCCTGTCCTCGGCGGAATGGCTCGGGATCCATGGGAAGTCGTTCGTGACCGTGGTCGTGAGGCCCCCTCGGTCGTACCGGGCGGTGAGCGTGTCGCCCGAGGCGATGCGGTACACGCCGTCGATCGCCGTGTGGGGAAGCGGGACGTATCCCGTCGTCAGCGTGTGGGACACCCCGTACGCGGACGGCACGACGGGGATCCCTGAGGCCTGCATCGCCGCGGTGACCTCGTCGAGGTGCTCGGAGGCGATCAGGTGGTCCTTCGATGCGTAGACGAAGCACTGGCGTCGGTGGACAGGATCGCCCTCGACGGTGACCGTGTCCCCGTCGACACGGATCCACGGTGGGCCCGCGTCGACAAGGCCGATGTCGGCAGCTGCCATTGCGTCGAACTGGTAGACCATGGTCGCTTCCCTGACCAGGAGCGCGCCCTGAGCGCTCGCGTGGTGTGTCATGGTACGACACGTCATTGCCTCCAGCGCCCGCGTGCGGTCTGCGTCGCGTCGGTACACTGCCGTGGCTGCGCCGGGAACGGTGCGGGGCACCGGAAGGGGGATGCCA
>CAWBVU010000003.1:0-49492 GCA_963792405.1 uncultured Acidimicrobiia bacterium | reverse complement strand
TTCAGATCTTGGGCGCTGTTTCGTCGACGAAGCGTCGCAGGATCGCAGAGAACGCTTCTGGCTGCTCGATGAACGGGTAGTGGCCACTTTCGGGAATGATTGCGAGTTCTGAGTGTGGGATGAGGTCGCGTACGAGCTCCGGCGCGGCGGCAACGATGAAGTCTTCTTGGCCATGAATGATCAGCGTCGGACACTTGATGTTCCCCAGCTTCTCCTGAACCGTGATGTTCATCTTCATCGTTTGGGCCGGTCCCGAGATTGCGACCATATTTCGTGCAGTGTCCTCATCGAACGCCACAAGCTCGAAGTACGCCTCTTCGCGCCTCGGCAACATGGAATGTGGGTCCTTCCGATAGTCGCATCGCCTCATTGAGAGTTGCTGGATCGCCCGCAAGGAAGGCGTCGCTCTCATACAACCCCTCGAGGTATTCCCATTCGCCCTCGGCGAACCGTTCGATCAACGCCTTGTACGACTCGATGAGCAGACCCGTGTTGACAGGCGCAGCATCGACGAGGATGAGGCGCGCTACTCGGTCTGGATGCTCGGTGGCGTAGTACATACCGAGCAAACCGCCCCAGGAGTGGCCGACGATGTTGATCCGATCAAACCCCCAGGCCTTTCGCAGCTCCTCAATGTCTGACACCAGCCATTCAACGGTGAAGTTTGTATCGGTTATCTCATCCATCGAAGACTTGCCGTTCCCCCGCTGGTCATAGAAGACCATCTGGTGGTCTTGTGCCAGGTCGTCGAAGAAGGGGAGCAACTCGTCGTGCCACATTCCCGGCCCACCGTGCAGAACCACAAACGGCTCCCCATTGCCGATCGTCGTGTAGAAGTGCGCCACACCGTTCACCGTGACGTATCCCGTTTCTGCAGACGCTCCGGACACGTGTGAGAGTTCCGCCATGAGCGATTGTCCCACGCTCACGCCAGTCACGCCTTGCGAAGCCCCCTTGCCTCGTAGAAGCGTGATTCAACCGATCGAGAATCCACTTCGAATACGACGACGCCAACCGTTGAACCCTCCGTGGGCGATTCGCTGAGGTCGGCGGGGTACTTCCCCAAATGCAATCGGATGCTTGTCCGAATCATCCGATGGATGGGATGGAGCGGGTGAGGGGAATCGAACCCCCGTATTCAGCTTGGGAAGCTGATGTTCTGCCATTGAACTACACCCGCGGGCCCGAGGATTGTATCGCGCCGTGAGCACGAGGTCCCTCGGACACCTGCCGTCGGTGTTTCGTCTAGGTTGACGGCCACCCCGACGAGTCGAGCATCCGTGATCACCACCTTCCGGCGCATCCTGGCGTTCTGGTCCCCGCACCGGGGTATCGGCGTGGGTCTCGCCATCGCCATGGTGTTCCGAGCCGTGTTCACGATCGTGCTGGCCCTCGCCATCGAGTTCGTGATCGACCAGGTCATCGAACCGACGAGCGACACCCCGATGTGGATGCTCCTCCTGTTCCTCGGCACCGGATTCACCGTGTCCTTCATCGCGGGCATCGTCGCCGCGAACCTCTCAGCCCGAGCATCGGCCGACATCATCGCCGACGTCCGTGTGTCCGTCTTCGAGCACCTCCAGGCCCTGCCGATGTGGTTCCACGATCGGGCCACGGCCGGTGACCTCATCGGTCACTTCTCGTCCGACATCGCGCAACTGTCGAGGGGCGTCATCACAACGCCGCTGATCGGTCTGCGATCCCTCGCTGCGATGGCCCTGTACATCCCCGTGATGTTCCTGTTCGACTGGCGCCTCGCCACGGTGTCGATCGTCGTGATCCCCATCGTCGTGTGGCTCGTGTACCGCTACGCACCAGACTCGGAGGCTGCCCTCGACGAGGAGAAGCAGGGCGTCGCCGACGTGCTCGACGAGGTCTCGACGAACCTGCGCGTCCAACTCCTGTTGCGATCGTTCGGTGCGAGGGAGGGATCCATCCGACGGTTCCGGGGGAGAATCGACCACTTGCGTGATGCGTCGCGGAGAGCCGAGACCCGCATCGGGCTGGAGACGGTCATCTCCGAGTACGCGCTCGAGGCCACGAACCTCTCGATCATCCTCCTCGGGGCCTCGTTCGCCTTTGCCGGATCGCTCGATCCCGGCGCATTCGCCGCCTTCTCCGCCATCCTCATCGAGTTCTCCTACCAGGCGAGCCTCGTCGGCATGGACGTGCTGCCTGCGATCAAACAGTCCGAGGCGGGGATCCGGCGCATCGACCGCCTGCTGTCCGTCGAACCCGACACTGTCCCCGACCACGCCGTGATCGCCCCCGACCTCCGGACCGGGATACGGCTGACCGACGTGAGGCTCCGGTACCGAAGCGACGGGCCGGACCGGGTCGACGGACTGTCGATCGACATTCCCGCCATGTCGCACGTGGCGATCGTGGGTGCCAACGGATCGGGGAAGACCTCGGTGCTGAGCGCCCTCCTCGGGCTGTACCCACTCGCCGGAGGATCCGTCGCCGTGGGCGGAGTCGATCTGTCCACCGTGGACATCGACGAACTGCGCACCCGTGTCGGGGTCGCGTTCCAGCAGACCCTGCTGCTCGACGGCTCGCTGCGTGAGAACGTGACACTCGGCGACGAGCGGTACACCGACGCCGACCTCGACCGTGCCATCCGCGCCGCAGGCCTCGAGGGAATCGTGGACCGCCTCGTGCACGGTGTCGACACCGAGATCGGTGGCTCGGGTCTGGTGCTGTCAGGCGGTGAGGCCCAGCGCGTCGGGATCGCGAGGGCGATCATCCGCGATCCCCAGATGCTCCTCCTCGACGAGGTCTCGTCCGGTCTCGACCCCGCCTCCGAGGCCGACCTCCTGCGGGTGATCGACCAGCTGAGGGAGAGCCGAAGCATCATCAGCGTCACCCATCGCCTCGAGTCCGCTCGAAACGCCGATCTCATCCTCGTCATGGAGGGTGGCCGCCTCGTCGAGCAGGGGGCGTTCGATGAGCTCCTCCTCGCAGGCGGTGTCTTCGAGTCGATGTGGACGAAGCAACACGGCTTCGACGTCAGCGCCAACGGCCTGTCCGCCACCGTCACCCCGGAGAGGCTCGCCCGCATCCCGCTCTTCAAGGACCTCGACCACGCGACGCTCGAGTCACTTGCGACGAGGTTCCAGTCGGAACTCGTCGACCACGATCAGGTCGTCTTCGAGGAGGGGGGCGTGGGCGATGCCTTCTACGTCATCGCCAGGGGGGTCGTCGACGTGATCCGCCGCGGCGCGGACGGCCCCCGGGTCGTGGCGACGCTCGCCGATGGGGACTTCTTCGGGGAGATGGCCCTCCTGTCGAGCGACCGGCGGAACGCCACCGTGCGGACGAAGGGCGTCACGACCCTGCTTCGGCTCGAACAGCAGGCATTCGACGACCTGATGGCATCGGCCCCCGAGGCCCGGGCCATGATCGATGCGGCGGCCGCGGCACGTGCGGAGCAGAACCGATCGGGTTGACGGGTCAGGCCTCGTGGACGAGGTCGACGACGTCCGCCATCGCCTCGACCCCTGCCGTCGTCTTGTCGGTGAGGTCGCACCGCACCTCCTCGATGCCAAGCGACTCGAGTCCCAGGATGAACGAGGCGATCTCCTCGGTGGTCCCCGTGATCGGGTGGGACAGCTTGGCCCCATCTGCCGTGAAGCCCGGAGGCACGATCGAATAGAGGTCGAACGTGCGGACCACCGATGACGGGTCGCGGCCGATGTCCCCGCACGCGCCCTCGAGCATCCCCACGAGCGGTCCCACCCGATCGATGATCTGGTCGAGGGTCTCGTCCCAGCCCCACCAGTTCCACGCATCCGCGTACCTGGCGACGAGTCGCAGCATCTTCGGCCCGCCCGCGGCGATGTTGATCGGCGGCCCGTTGTCGTGAGGTCCGCGCAGCACCAGCTCGGCGGCGGTGGCGCTCCAGTAGTCCCCCTGGTGGTCGACGGCCCCGTTCCGGAGGAGGTCGTGGATGATGGCGATGGCCTCGGCGAAGCGTGAGAAGCGCATGTCGGTGGGGAATCCGAACGCCTCGTAGTCGGAGTCGAAGGTGTTCCCCGCTCCGATGCCGAGGACGTAACGCCCGCCGGAGATCTCGTCCAGGGTCGTGGCCATGCTCGCCGTCAACGCCGGTGACCGATACGGGGCGTTGATGACGGACTGGCCGAAGTGGATCCGATCGGTCGCCTCGGCCAGGGCTGCGGCGATCGTCATGGACTCCCAACTCCCGTCAGTCGTGCCGTCGTCGAAGCGATACAGCAGGGCGTCCTCGAACACGAACATGTCGAAGCCGACGTCCTCGGCCGTTCGTGCGAGGGATCGCACGGATTCCCATGTCGGGTGGAGGTCGCCTCCTGGGCGGCCGTGGAGCTGGGCGATGAGTCCGATGCGCATCGGGCGAGCCTACGCGAGTGTGTGGGCGCCTTCCAACCGGCTCCGGGCATGGGATTGGTCGTGCGACTAGCGTCCCCGACCGAGCGAAGGGAAGGCGCGTGGGGACCGAACGCACACTCGATTGGTCGACGGACGACATCGTCCGGCACCTGCGTGCGAGTTCCGTCTTCCGCAACCTCGACGGCCAGATGCTCCATGCGATCGCCGACGCAGCCACCATCCTCCTCGTCGCCGCCGGCGACACGGTGATCGCCGAGGGGGATCGGGGGGACGAGGCGTTCGTGATCGTCGCGGGTCGCCTCGATGTGCTCATCTCCAGCGGCGACGAAGACCCGACGATCGTCAACAATCTGGGGCCCGGCGATGTGGTGGGCGAGATGGCCCTCATCACCGATGAGCCCCGGTCGGCAACGGTCAGGGCTCGGCGGGACTCGGCCCTGGTCCGGATCCCTGCGGAGGACTTCCGCTCGATCGTGCTGGACCATCCCAACGTGCTCCTCGACGTGACCCGCACCGTGATGGACCGACTCAACCGTTCGATCCACGGCGAACGTCCGGAGCGGTCCACCACCGTCATCGGCATCGTCCCGGCAGGGACCCTGCCCGCCCACCGGGAGTTCGCCACCGACTTCGCCTCCGTGTTCCCCGGGAGGGACGTCGCCGTCGTGTCGGTCGACGACGCCAGGGGCGCCTTCGGGGCCACGCCCACTCGGGGTGAGGTGGCGCAGTACCTCCACCGGATCGAGGACGCGAACGACGTCGTGATCCTCGTCGGCGACGAGGGCGACGCCGAGTGGACGACCCTGTGCCATCGGCAGTCCGACGTCACCCTCCTCGTGGGGCGCGCCGTGGGTCTCGGCACCCTCGGGCCCTACGAAGCAGCGATCGCGGCAGCGGGCAATGGCTCGTCGCAGAGCCACCTCGTCCTCGTGCACGGATCCGATCGGCCGCACGGCACGGCGCAGGCACTCGGGCTTCGCTCGACCGTCAGGCACCATCACGTCCGCACCGGGTCGATCGACGACACCGCACGGGTAGCGAGGATCGTCCGCGGTGACAACGTCGGCATCGTCTTCGGCGGCGGCGGTGCGAGGGGGTTTGCCCATCTCGGCGTCCTCAAGGCGCTCCTCGAGGGAGGCGTCCCCGTGGATCACGTCGGGGGCGCGAGCATCGGCTCGTCGGTCGCCGCCGGATATGCGATGGGGTGGGAGTGGGACCGGATCGTCGAGCTTGCGCGCTGGGTGACCTTCGAGCGCGGCCGCATCGTCGACTCCACCCTCCCTGCCGTGTCACTCGGGCGGGGGAGGCGGCTCACGACCGGGATGCGGGAGAGCTATGGGGACACGGACATCCGGGACCTGTGGGTCGACTTCTTCTGCGTCAGCAGCGACCTCACCGACGGAGCCGTGTATGCGCACCGCAGCGGGCCCGTGTGGTCCGCGGTGCGGTCGAGCGTTGCGATCCCCGGCATCCTCCCGCCGATGCGATCGGCGGAGGGGCACGTCCTCGTCGACGGAGGGATCCTCGACAACGTCCCCACGGCATCGATGCGCGCCCTCAACGAACCGAGGACCGTGATCGCCGTCGACCTCAGGGCACCGACGGCGCTGCCGTCGAAGGACCTTCCCGCCGATGGTGACCTGTCCGGATGGAAGGTCGCCCGCCATCGCTGGTTGCCGTGGCGCGAGCGCCTGGAGGTGCCGGGCATCATGGAGACCCTCATCGCCGCGTCGACGCTCAGCGGCAGACCCGAGGGCGCTGACGCCGACATCGTGATCCATCCCGACGTGGAGCGCTTCGGCTTCATGGACTTCGCCTCCTGGGAGCACCTGATCGAGGCTGGCTACCGCGAGGGGGCTCGAGTGATCGAGGAGGGAAGGTTGCCGGTCACACGATCAGGCTGATCCCGCCCCACAGTGCGATGAGGACGCCGACGCCGAGCAGCCAGTAGGCCCTGCCCCTGCGGAACTCCCCGGTCTCGTCCTTCGGCTTCTCGCCCCTGCGGTGCTTGTAGATCGCATAGGCGTTCCCCAGCACCATCGCCAGACCCATCGCAAGCGCCAGCTGCTTGAGCAGGACATCGAGATTCAGGATGTCGACCGGATCACTCTCCACCCCGGAAAGGTAGTGCCCGCCCTCTTTGCGTCGCCTCGAGCCATGCTTCCCTCTCCCCTTTGGGGGAGATGCCCTGCAGGCCGCCTTTCCCATCTCCCCCTTTGGGGGAGATGCCCGGAGGGCAGAGGGGGGAGTGGGGTGCGGGAGGCGTCTGTCTCCTTCTCCTTCTCCCCTTTGGGGGAGATGCCCGAAGGGCAGAGGGGGGAGTGCGGCGCGGGAGGCGTCTGTCTCCTTCTCCCCCTTTGGGGGAGATGCCCGGAGGGCAGAGGGGGGAGTGGGGTGCGGGAGGCGTCTGTCTCCTTCTCCTTCTCCCCCTTTGGGGGAGATGCCCGAAGGGCAGAGGGGGGAGTGCGGTGCGGGAGGCGTCTGTCTCCTTCTCCTTCTCCCCCTTTGGGGGAGATGCCCGAAGGGCAGAGGGGGGAGTGCGGTGCGGGAGGCCCGGTTCGAGGCTTCGTCTGCGAAGCTACGGCCCTCTCTGCGTCGCTTCGCTCCGCGTCTCTCCCGCGGGGAGAGACGGAGGTGGTGCTCGCTTCGCTCGCTCATCCTTCCTTGGGGCGAGATGCGCGAACGCCATGTCCTCTCACCTCTTGCGGGAAGTGCCCGTACCCATGCTTCCTTCTCCCCCTTTGGGGGAGATGCCCGAAGGGCAGAGGGGGGAGCCGCGGTGCGGGAGGCGTCCGTCAGTACTGCGGCCCTCTCTGCGTCGCTTCGCTCCGCGTCTCTCCCGCGGGGAGAGACAGGCCGGATGCCCTCTCTGCGTGCCGTGTGGCGGTCGCGTAGCATCGAGTGAGGCGTCTCCGGGGAGGGCCATGTCATCACATACGCTCGAGGTGTCGGACCTCACCAAGCGATTCGGATCACTCGTGGCAGTGGACGGGGTGTCGTTCCACATCGGCGACGGCGAGACCTACGGCCTGCTGGGGCCGAACGGCGCCGGCAAGACCACGACGATCTCCATGGTGGCCGGCCTCCTCCAGTCCGATTCGGGCACCGTCCAGGTCGAGGGGGATGTCATGACCACGACCACGGTCGCGACCAAGGAGCGCATCGGGCTCGTCCCGCAGGAGCTGGCGATCTACCCGGATCTCACGGGCAGGGAGAACCTCGTCTTCTTCGGCCGGCTCTATGGCATGGCAGGAAGCGACCTCGATGGCCGCGTCGCGGAGGTCCTCGAGGTGATCGGCCTCACGGACCGGGCGAAGGATCGGGCCAAGGAGTACTCGGGAGGCATGCAGCGACGCCTCAACATCGGGATCGGCCTGCTCCACCAGCCGCAGCTGCTCATCCTCGACGAACCGACCGTGGGGGTCGACCCCCAGTCGAGGAACGCCATCCTCGAGAGTGTGGAGCGCCTCGCAGGCGAGGGGATGTCGGTGTTGTATACCACCCACTACATGGAGGAGGCCGAGCGGCTCTGTGACCGCGTCGGAATCATCGACGAGGGGAAGATCCAGGCCGAGGGCACCAGACGCGAGCTCGTGTCGCTGGTCGGTGGGCATGACAGGGTGCGTCTGAGCGCCACGGGTCCGCTCGACCAGGCAGCGTCGGCCATCGATGCGCTGGACTCGGTGCAGGCGGCGTCGGTGAACGACGGCGGTATCGACATCGTCGCGGCCGACGGCGGATCGGCCCTGACGGCGATCCTGGCGGCGGCATCCGAGAGCGGGGCCCACGTCACCAGCGTCGACATCGCAGAACCAGACCTCGAGAGTGTGTTCCTCCACCTCACGGGGAAGGCGTTGCGTGACTGATGGGACCTGCAGGGCTCATCGCCGGGAAGGACATCAAGCTCCGCCTTCGTGATCGCTCAGCGATCATCGTGGGGGTCGTCGCCCCCCTCGGACTCGCCCTCATCTTCAACATGGTCCTCGGCAACGTCGACGACACCATCCTCCCGACCTTCTCGGTCGCCGATCTCGACGATGGACCGGTGAGCAGCGGCTTCGTCGAGGCCCTCGAGACCCTCGACGACCAAGGGGTCATCGTCCTCGAAGCCCCGGCATCGAGCGAGGCCGAGGCGCGACGCATGGCCGACGACCAGACGGTCACGTCGGTGATCGTGATCCCCGACGGCTTCTCGGAGGCAGTACAGGCCGGGCAACCGGCGTCGATCACCGTGATCGCCCACGCCGACTACCCCATTGCAGCCGAGATCGCCACGTCGATCGCCGACGGGTTCGCCTCGGAGGTCCGCACCGCCCAGCTCGCGGTGGCCACCACGGCTGGCTCCTCCGGAGGCTCCCTGACCCCTGATGAGATCCGCGCCATCGCCGTGAAGGCGTCGGCGGGACTGCCCGCGGCCATCGAGATCGGGGAGGTCGAGACAGCTACCAAGGAGCTCGACCTGTCCACGTTCTTCGCCGCGTCGATGTCGGTGTTCTTCCTCTTCTTCACCGTGTCGTTCGGGGTCAACGGGCTCCTGGAGGAGACGCAGCAGGGCACGATGGGTCGCCTGCTGGCCGCGCCGATCAGGCAGCTGTCCATCGTGACGGGGAAGGCGATCGTCAGCTTCGTGCTCGGTCTCGTCGCGATGACGATCCTGATCGTCGCGTCGAGCTTGCTGATCGGCGCCTCCTGGGGGAACCCGTTCGGCGTCGCGCTGCTGGTCGTGACCGGGGTGCTGGCGGCGACCGGTCTGATGATGGTGGTGGCGGCCTACGCGCGCACACCCGAGCAGGCGGGGAACCTCCAGGCGATCATCGCTGTCGGCCTCGGCATGCTCGGTGGCATCTTCTTCCCTCAGGGCCTCGGCACCGGGTTGCTGGCGTATGCGGCCTACATCAGCCCGCATCGTTGGTTCCTGGTGGGACTGAGCGACCTCGCAGGAGGTGGGGAGGTCTCGGTGATCCTGCCGTCCGTGCTCGGCCTCGTGGCCTTCGCGGTCATCAGCTGGGCATTTGCCATCGTTCGGTTCCGACGGAAGGGGCTCGCCACGTGAAGTCCCTCACGATCGCGTACGTCGCCCTCCTCCGCCTCGTGCGGGACCGGTCGAACATCTTCTTCGTGTTCATCCTCCCCATCGGGATCATCCTCATCATCGGGGCCCAGTTCGGGGGTGGCTTCACGCCGACGCTCGGCGTCGTCGTCGAGGACGGTGCCGGCGCCCTCGGAGAAGACCTTGCGGTGGCGATCGAGGCGAGGGGCGACGTCGACGTTGTTCGATACGGGGGCTCGAGCAGCGTCGTCACGGCTGTCGAGCGGGGCAACGTCCAGGCAGCCATCGTGATCCCTGACGGATACGATGCGACGTTGCGAGCGGGCGGCGTGGCGGACGTCGGCTACTACTCCCGACCGGACGCGGCCGTCTACCAGACCATCATCAGGGCGGAGGTGTCCGATCAGGCCTCCCTCGTGCGTGCCGCGCGGTTCGCCGCGGCCGAGCAAGGCGTTGCGTTCGATGCGGCGCTCGCCACCGCCGTCGCTGCGAACGATGCGGTGGCTGGGGTCACGGTGCAGCAGGAGACCACAGGGAGCGCCCTCTTCCCTGCCTCCATCGGCCAATACGGCCTCGGGGCGTCGTCCCAACTCGTGCTGTTCATGTTCCTCACGGGCCTGACGGGTTCCGCAGCGCTCATCGAGACGCGCAGGCTCGGGGTGGCGAGCCGGATGCTGTCCACCCCCACGACTGCGGGCACCGTCGTCACGGGTGAGGGGCTTGGCCGGTACGCCGTGGTGATGCTGCAAGGCCTCTACATCCTGTTCGCCACGCTTCTCCTGTTCCAGGTCAACTGGGGAGATCCGCTTGGGGCGGCGGCGGTGATGGTGGTCTTCGGCGCCGTATGCGCGGGTGCCGCCATGCTGATGGGCACGCTGTTCAAGAACGATCAGCAGGCAGGCGGCGTCAGCATCATCCTGGGCATCGGTCTCGCCGCCCTCGGAGGGTGCATGATCCCGATCGAGCTCTTCTCCGACACCATGCAGAAGGTGGCCCACATCACACCGCACGCCTGGGCGCTCGACGCATTCGCCGTGCTCGTCCGCGAGGACGGCACCGTTGCGGACATCCTTCCCGAGCTCGCGGTGCTCGGGGGCTTCGCCATCGTGCTGATCGGCATCAGCGGCTTCCGCCTCAGACGGGCGATGTCCACGACCTGATGCCCTCTCCCCCCTTGGCGGGAGATGCCCGAACCATGCTTCCTTCCCCCCTTTGGGGGAGATGCCCGAGCCATGCTTCCTTCTCCCCTTTGGGGGAGATGCCCGAAGGGCAGAGGGGGAGCCGCGGTGCGGGAGGCGCTTCTCGGCACTGCGGCCCTCTCTGCGTCGCTTCGCTCCGCGTCTCTCCCGGGGAGAGACAAAGCAGGAAGGCCCTCTCTGCGTCGCTTCGCTCCGCGTCTCTCCCGCGGGGAGAGACAAAGCAGGAAGGCCCTCTCTGCGTCGCTTCGCTCCGCGTCTCTCCCGCGGGGAGAGACGATGTGGTGCTCGCTGCGCTCGCTCATCTCTCCTTCTCCCCCTTTGGGGGAGATGCCGAGCCATGCTTCCTTCTCCCCCTTTGGGGGAGATGCCCGAAGGGCAGAGGGGGGAGTGCGACGCGGGAGGCGTCCGTCGAGCGGCGCTCTCGGACCGCGACCCCACCACAATGGCGTCATGACCGAGATCGTACGAAGACCCGCCGTCATCGCGGCCGGAGGTGTGATCCTCGCCTGCGTGTGGGTGCTCCTGACGAACTGGGGTCCCGTCGCCGCGGGACATCCGACGTACCTCGCTCTCTACGTCGGTCTGCTCCTGGTCGCCGTCGCCACGATCGGGTTCGCCACATGGAGGCGGTCCACGGCGAGGCGGCTCTGGCCCTCCATCGTCGGTGCGGTCGTGCTGGTGGTCCTCACCGTCGCTGCGGTGTGGCTCTCCCCGTTCGGGGCGACCGACGTCGCGCTCGACGCGCTCGAGGGATCTGCGACGGTGACGGTCACGGAATCCGCCACGAGGATCACCCTCGACCCGGTCGTTGGCCCGGGCTCCGTCGGCTTGGTCTTCTACCCGGGAGCGCGAGTTGACGCACGCGCCTACGCCAATGTCCTTCTCCCGCTCGCGGAGGCAGGCCACCGGGTCGTGATCATCAAGGAACCGCTCGGTATCGCCTTCCTTGCCGCCGGCGCGGCCGAGTCCGTGGCCGCGGCGGCTCCCGACGTGGAGCTGTGGGTCGTAGGTGGCCACTCCCTCGGAGGTGTGGTCGCGTCCACCAACGCCGACGGTGGGAGCTTCTACGGGCTTCTGCTGTACGCCTCCTATCCGGTGGGGAGCATCGCCGATGCCGATGTCACCGTCTCGTCGATATACGGGCTCGACGACGGGATCGCCGCACCGTCGACCATCGAGGCCTCTGCTGCCGACCTCCCCTCCGACGCTGTGCTCGTCCCGATCGAGGGCGCCATCCACTCGTTCTTCGGCGACTACGGCGACCAGCCGGGCGATGGCGAGCCGGGTGTCTCCAGGGAACAGGCCCAGGCGGAGATCGTCACTGCCACACTCGACCTCCTGGCAAGGACCGCCAACCGCTGAGTCCTTGTCCTTCTCCCCCTTTGGGGGAGATGCCCGAAGGGCAGACCCTGCTTCGTTCTCCCCTTTGGGGGAGATGCCCGAAGGGCAGAGGGGGGAGTGCGGTGCGGGAGGCGTCTGTCAGAACTGCGGCCCTCTCTGCGTCGCTTCGCTCCGCGTCTCTCCCGCGGGGAGAGACGAAGCAGGAAGGCCCTCTCTGCGTCGCTGCGCTCCGCGTCTCTCCCGCGGGGAGAGACAGCATTGGGCTCGCTGCGCTCGCTCCACCCTTCCTTCTCCCCCTTTGGGGGAGATGCCCGGAGGGCAGAGGGGGGAGCCGCGACGCGGGAGGCCTTTCGCGGCTATGCGGGTTGCTGGCATAGCCTCCTGCGGTATGGATGAGACCCCCACACCCTCTCGGACGATGCGCGCCCGTACGGGCATGCTCCCTGTCGTCCTGTGGGCGTTCGGGTTCGCCACGACCCTGCTCCTGATCGGCATGTGGGGGCGGGCCGTCACCGTCGATTCGGGCACGATCCAGGACACCGCTGCGACCGTCATCGACAGCGACCTCGCCACCGAGCGCGTCTACGCATGGCTCGAGAGCGGTGTGGAGGTGGCGATCGGAGGTGACTCCGAGTCTGCCCGCGGCGTGGCTGCGGCGGTGGCCGAGCGACCCGAGTTCTCACACGCCGTCGACGTGATCGTCACCGACTTCATCGACGGGCTCTTCGCCGCCCCGGGCGAGGACACAGAAGTCAGGGTCGAGGATGCACTCACGCCGCTCGTGCCGGTGATCGCCGCCGAGGCCCAGCGTCGGGAGGTGCCGATCGAACCGGACCGGCTCGCGAGCGCCCTCGACACCGCGTCCGTGATCGAGCTCGATACGGGCGAGGCCGCCTCGGTGATCGGGGCCGTCACCGAAGCACGAACGTTCATCACGCAGGTCGTGATGCTCGCGGCGTTCCTGCTCCTGACAACGGGTGCACTCGCGGTCCTGCTCTCGGACAAGCGGTATGCGATGATCCGCTCCCTTTCGACCCGAGTCGTGATCTCGGCACTCACCTATGCACTGATGTTCCGCGTGGCGTCGTGGGCCCTCGATCCCTCCAAGGGCCGGTCGCCCGTCCTGAGCGGCGGGTCGGTGGTGCTCGGATCGAACGGCCACGTCTTCATGATCATGGCGGGCGTTGCAGCGATCGTAGGGACCTGGGGCGGCTGGGTTGCGTGGCGCCGTACGAGGCTTCGCAGGTCCGACCCCGTGACGCCCGTCGCCGACGACGACACACGTGAGCTCGTCACGATCTGAGCGTCCCCGTCTCGGCGCACCCGTCGGCTAGCGTCAGGGCCATGAGCAGGCCTGCCCCACTGATCCTCCTTCTCGTCCTCACGGTCGCCTCCGTGCTCGCCGCGTGCACGAGTGAGAGCGACGACACGACCACCACGACGCTCGCAACGACCTCCTCCTCGACGACCACCACGATCGTCGAGGACACGACCACCACGACGGACACCACCCTCCCCGCGTCGGAGATGACCGTCGAGGAGATGTGCCACACCCTGGCGCTGCTGTTCTACTCCGGGACGTATCCGACCCACGCCGCGGACGGGATCCGGGTGGTCGAGTTCGAGGACATGCTGCCGTCGGAGCAGTCGTCCTATGCGAGCTTCCTCTACCTCGCTCCCAGCGTCGAGTGCCCCGAGTACACCGACTACGCCCTCGACATCGCCTACTGGCTGGGCTTCTAGGGGCGCTGCAGCCCCTCCGCCGGGATCCCGGCGACTGGAGCGGTGGCCTTCACCCCTGTGGCGTCAGACCAGGATGACGATCCCGATGATGACCGCGGCGACGCCGACCATGGCCAGCAGCGTCTCGGCGGCGATCAGCCACTGGTTCGCCCCGTGTTGCATGTCTCGCACGGCGGACACCAGCATGCCGATGGCGGCGACACCGCCGCCGACGATCATCAGCCACGGAGCCCACAGCTCGTGGATGTCGGCGATCGACCATGTGCGGTCGTTGATGGTGAGCGTGCCGTCGTCGGGCCCGTAGCGCAGCCACGCCCCCATGGCGGCGGCGAACACGCCGAGCATCGAGACGGTCCAGGTGACCGCGTGGACCGTCGTGTCAGCGTGGTGGACCTCGGCGGGATGGGTCGATCCATATGCCATGGATACCTCCTTGTCTCCCATCTGCGATCGTATCTCGGGAAAGCCGGCGAGGACAGGTCGAAGCCCGCGATCCGAAGGCTCTTCAGGTCGATCACGCGACGCGTGTGACCTGCGGCATTCACCTCGCGGGGCGAGTCCCAGCGCTGCCCGATTTCGCGGGTGCTGGTAGCGTCCCTGTCGGGCAGGAGGCACAGGATGGTGACGAATCGATCGGCCACGAACGCGCTGGACCGCTATGTGCCGCGTATCGCCACGAACTGGGATGTCGATGCTCCCGGGCGCACGTGGCAGGTCGTCGATGCGACGCTGTGCTTCGTCGACATCTCCGGCTTCACGAACCTGTCGGAGAAGTTGGCCCGACGTGGCCGGATCGGCGCCGAAGAGCTCACCGGTGTCCTCAACTACGTCTTCGGGCACATGCTCGACATCGCCTATGCCCAGGGTGGCAGCCTCCTCAAGTTCGGAGGCGACGCCCTGCTCCTGATGTACACGGGCCACGACCACGCCACGCGGGCGGCGAGCGCCGCCGTGGAGATGCGATCCGCGCTCCGAGCGGCAGCCGAGTACCAGACATCGGTCGGCCGGCTGCGGCTGCGGATGTCGGTCGGCATCCACAGTGGCGACATCCACCTCTTCCGCGTGGGGAGCTCGCACCACGAGCTCGTGATCGCCGGTCCCGGAGGCACGACGACGACGGAGATGGAGAAGACGGCCGAGGCAGGCGAGATCCTGGTGAGCGCAGGTACCCGAGACCGCCTCGAGCCGGAGGCGATCGGCGATCGGAAGGGCGACGGGTGGCTCCTGCGGTGGAGGACGGCACACTGCACAGCGCCGGGCCCGATCCCCCGCGAGCCCAGGGACCCCGACCTGCTGGGTCAATGGGTGCCGTCGCGCCTGAGGGACTTCCTGAGCGCAGGTGAGACCGAGCCCGAGCATCGCATCGCCAACGTCGGGTTCGTCCGGTTCTGCCGGGTCGACGAGCACATGGAATCGGACGGTGCCGACTGGGTCGCGGATGCGCTCGATTCGACCATGGGTGCGATCCAGGAGGCCGCCGACATCGAGGAGATCACGTTCCTCGCCACCGACATCAACGAGGACGGCGGCAAGGCGATCCTCGTGGCCGGTGCCCCCGTCGCCAGGCACGAGGACGAAGGTCGGATCCTCCGGGCAGCGCGCCGCATCGCCGACGCCGACCTCCCGCTCGACATCCACATCGGCCTCAACCGCGGCCACGTCTTCACGGGGGAGGTCGGCACCGACTTCCGATCCACGTACACGGTCATGGGCGACACCGTCAACCTCGCTGCCCGCCTGATGGCCGCTGCACCAGCCCATGCCATCTACGCGACCCCGGGCATCCTCGACCAGGCGGGGACCGTCTTCGCAACGGCTCCCCTCCCACCATTCCATGTCAAGGGGAAGGCGGAGCCGGTCAAGGCGTACGACGTCGGTGAGGAGATCGGCACACGATCGATCGAGGCGCGCGGCGAGTTGCCGTTCGTCGGAAGGGCCGACGAGCTCGGCGTGCTGGGCGACGCCATCGAGCGGGCGAAGGCAGGCACCGGATCGGTCGTCGTCATCGTCGGGGAGGCAGGCTTCGGCAAGACGCGACTCGTCGAGAGGGTGCTCGAGGAGGATCCCGACCTCCCACGCATCACGATCAGGGCCGAGCCGTACGGGTCCGCAACGCCGTACCGGCCGCTTCGCGATCCGCTGCGCGACGCCCTCGGTATCGAGCGCGCATCGAACGACGAGATGGCGGCCATGCTCGAGCGGAGGGTGCGGGAGGCAGCCCCGGACCTGCTTGCGATGCTGCCGTTGATCGCAGACGTCGCCCACATCGACGTCGATTCGACGCCTGAGGTCGACGAGATCGAACCCCGGTTCCGCCAGGACCGCACGACGGCCGTCCTTGCCGAGCTGATCGACCGGATCCTCACCGTGCCGATGGTCCTCGACATCGAGGACGCGCAGTGGATGGACGATGCGTCCAGCCACCTGCTCGATCTCTTCGCCAGGACCGCGAGGGAACGCCCTTGGACGATCGTCGTCACACGACGCCCGGGAGAAGGCGGCTTCCTCCCCGACGAGGCGACAGTCATCGATGTCGGGGAGTTGACCCCTGCCGAGTCGGAGCAGCTGATCATCGACGCGACACAGGCGACACCTCTGCATCCTCACGAGGTGAAGGCGATCGCCGCCCGCACCGGCGGCAACCCGCTCTTCATCGCAGAGGTCCTCCGGATCGTCACCGAGACCGGCAACACCGACCAGCTCCCCGACTCGCTCGGAACGCTCGTCAGCACGAGCATCGACTCACTCCCGACGCTGACGAGGAGGATCCTGAGGTACGCCTCTGTCCTGGGTCGCAGCTTCCGCACCGCAACGGTCAGGGCCATCCTGGAGGAGGAGGAACTCGTGCTCGACGCGGCGACGAGGGAGCTCCTACGCGACTTCCTCGTCCCCGCAGGGCAGGGACGGCTGCAGTTCCGCACGGCCATGGTCCGTGACGTCGCCTACGACGGGCTGTCCTATCGCCGTCGCACCGAGCTGCATCGTCGTGCTGCCAGGGCGATCGCATCAACGGCGACGGACCCCGATGCGGTGGCAGACCAGTTGGCGATGCACTACTCGCTGGGCAACGACAGCGAGAACGCATGGCACTTCGCCCGCATCGCCGCGGCGAGGGCTGCTCGCACCCATGCCAACGTCGAGGCGTCGATCCAGCTCGAGCGTGCGCTCGATGCCGCGCGCAGGCTGCCCGATGTCCCTCCGGGTGAGATCGCAGAGACGTGGACCGAACTCGGCGACGTTCGAGAACAGGCGGGTCTGTTCGACGGCGCACTCGACGCCTACCGACGTGCCCACCGGATCCAGAGGGGTGACCCGCTCGTGGAGTCGGAGCTGTACCTGAAGCGAGGGTGGGTGCGCGAACGCTCGGGGAGCTACTCGATGGCCCTTCGCGAGGCGACACAGGCCGAGCGCATCGTCGACGATCTGCCGGACGATCGCGCCAGGCGGATGCGGGCCAGGGCCACGGCGTTCCAGGCCAACGTCCGCCTGCGTCAGGGGCGTAGACGCCAGGCGTACCGGAAGGCCGTCGAGGCGGCCGACCTCGCCGAGGCCGCCGGTGAGCGGTCCGCGCTCGCACAGGCGTACAGCGTGATGGCATGGGCCCTCGCCGTCGCGGACGATCCGGGCGCTGCCGACCTCAGCGAGCAGGCCCTGCGGCTCTACGAGGAGGTCGGTGA
Organism: uncultured Acidimicrobiia bacterium; assembly: GCA_963792405.1. GTDB lineage: Bacteria > Actinomycetota > Acidimicrobiia > Spongiisociales > UBA5794 > SZUA-442. Next base: position 32,111 of record CAWBVU010000003.1, on the reverse strand, counting down.
TCTCCCCGGCCAGAACTACATGACCAACAACCTCGGCTACCTCGCGTACTTCGAGGGGCGGTGGGACGACGCTCTCGCCTACTACGAGCGGAGCCGTGATGGCGCCGAACGGGTCGGGAACGTCGTGGATGCCGCCTACCCGGAGGTCAATCTGGGCGAGGTGCTGTTGAACCAGCGCCGCTACGAGGAGGCCGAGCAGCGCCTCGTCAACGCGGTGCGCGTCCTGCGGGCGACCGGCGAGAACTCGATGGCCAGCTTCGCCGAGATGCTGATCGCCCGCGTCTACCTCGAGCGGAGCGAATTCGACAGGGCAGAGGCCGTCCTTCGGGGCGTCATCGCAGAAGCAGAGGACATCGGGTTCGCCACGGTCACCGCTGAGGCCTCCCTGCACCTGGCGGATCTCCATCGCCGAAAGGGGGATCCCGATGCGGCACTGGCCCTCCTCGACCGAGCGATGCACCAGGCGGGCGACGTCGCCTCTGCCTTCGGCCTGACCGAGGCGCGGTTCCGGGCGGAGGCGCTCGCCGACCTCGACCGCGCTGACGAGGCGTTCGTGATCGTCGACGATGCCATCGGCAAGGCCGAGGACCGAGGCCAGGAGTACGACCTCGCCCTGCTCCTGCGCGTCAGGGCGACCCTGTCCGTCAGCGCCTCGGCGGAGTCGACGGCCGACCTCGACAGGGCACGGGAGATCGAACACCGCCTCGGCATACAGGTCGTCTGACGGAACGGTCCGAACGCGAGTGTCCCCGCCCTCGCGGACGGGGACACTCAGTCGGTTCAGGTGACGATGGTCATCGCCACTGCGGGTCGAACTGGCCCGAGTACCACTGCGTCTGGGTGCCGTTCAACGACCTGGGCGACGAGGCAGATCGGGACTCCAGCAGGATGGGTCACCGTCGGGAGAACGGTCCAGATCATCGGGTATCTCGCCCTGCCGAGGTCATTGGTCTGCGCACGCCTGCACCGAGCGAAGTTGGCGTCATCGACGGCTACCTGGCGGACGCTCCCGATGAGGATCTCATTGGCGCCTCCCACGGATACTGCCCAGTCGATGCGGATGAAGAAGTTCTCGTCGTCGAACTCGTCTCGGGAACAGGAACTTGACCGCGTCAGCGGTGATATCGAGTGTGTACGGGAGGAGGACGTCGCAGTCGTCCTTCCCGGTCTCCTGCCGAAGACCTCGACGAACGACGCCCTGTCTCGTCATCCGTCGTCCGCTACTGCGGAATCCGTGCCGCCGCAGGCGAGGACGCCTGCGTACGCGGTTGTCTGGTCGCCACACGTGCTTTGGGCCGGGTTGTTGTTGGCGTCTCCGCTGTACACGGCCTGCCAGTAGTAGTCACCGGCGCCGGCCACGGTGATCGAGGCAGGGCCATAGGTGCCATTCCCATGTGACATCGACCACCGAGCTACCAGCCGGGGTACCGGTGCACGAGCTGTTGCCGTACACGTTGAAGGTGATGGTTCCCCTGGGGGAGTCGCCACCCGTGAGCGTCGCGGTGTTCTGCACGCCGAGCGCGACCTGCGTCGGGGATCCACCGTTGGTCACGATCGTCGGGTCGGCCTTCGTCTTGTAGCAGACGGTGGCTCCCTTGATGTTCCGCTCCACCCCGTCGGGGGTCGTCACGGTACCCGTCAGGGTGCCATCGGGGCTGTAGTCGTAGAACTGGCCACTGCGCAGGTTGGTCTTGTCGAACACGGCGAATCCGATCACCTTCGCGTCGGTGATCGTGAACGTGAGACTCTTGCGGTTGGTCGGCACCTCCACCGAGATGGTCGCACCATCGACCAGGTCATAGGTTTCGGTGAACACCCGTGTGGGGTCCGAGCCCTGCGGGATCTCGAAGGTGAACGTCTCGCCGACGAAGGCCGTCGAGTCGTCGCCGATGAGGTCGCACACGTCGCCGACGTTCGCGGGGATGGGCTGGGTCGTCTCGGCGCCTGCCGGTCGGAGCGCGATCAGCGCAAGCGCCAGCGCGACCCCGATCGTGAGTACGACGGCGAGAAGCCGCCCTGAATTCTTCTGTGTCAATGCCGTCACGTGTGCCCTCCCGAGGTACTGCCAAGCCGTGTGTCAACGATAGCCACCGGTTGTGCACACTGGGAAGGGATTTGAATACAAAGAGTGGCCAACTGCGGATCTAAGGATCTTCTCCTCGATCCCGCCCCGTGGAGGCGCTGGTCGGGCACACCCGCGGACTACCTGCGACGAAGGCACCGTGCGTCCGCCTCCAGCTACGCTGTCGGCCGATCACGAGGAGGATCGTCATGGCGAATGCACCGCACTACTCATTGGACGACGCCGTCGCCACGGGCACGGCGGTGGGCGTGGACTGGGCGACCTGCGGTTTCACCCCGGAGGCCTTCCAGGCGGGGATGCACGTCGAACACGAGCGGGCCCTTCGCGACGGGTCCTCGGGTCCGGGGGGACCGGATCCGCTCGTGACGGCGGAGAAAGCGGCGACGAACCTCTTCGCGTTCCCCGACTACTACACGGAGCAGGACATGCTCGAAGCGGCCTACGACGAGTACTGGTCCGAGCGGACCGACTAGGCGCTCGGGTCTCCCCATGACGCGACCGTGCCACGTCCTGCGTGTCTTCACCCGCGGTGACGAGGGTGGGAACCACCTCGGCGTGGTGAACGACGTCGTCGAGGTGTCGACCGAGCACATGCAGGGCGTCGCCGCCGAGCTCGGGTACTCCGAGACCGTCTTCATCGACTGGGTCGACCCGTCCTCCGACCCCTCCGTGCGGATCTTCACCCCCGCCGACGAGCTGCCGTTCGCGGGGCACCCACTCGTCGGCGCCGCTTGGGTGCTGGCCATGCTCGGTCCCGAGCCCACCGGCCGGATCATCACCAGGCTGGGACCCGTCGACTACTCGGTCGAGGGCGAGATCGTGAAGGTGGCCTGTGACCTCGACATCGAGGTGCTCGAACCCGACGACACGGCATCGGTCGCGGCGGATGCGGGGCTGCCGGAGCCGCTGGCCACGATGCGGCTGGGCCTGCCGAAGGAGTACCTGATCGCCGAATACCCGGACTTCGCCACGGTCGCGGCCCTGACGCCCGACATGGGCGCTCTCACCGGAAGGTTCGGGTTCCTCGCCTACGCACGGGACGGCGACACCGTCAAGGCACGGTTCTTCGCCCCGGGCACGGGCGTCCCCGAGGACCCCGCCACCGGATCTGCGGCGGTCGCGCTCGCACGGTCCTTCGTGCTCCGTGGCGAGCAGGAGGGGGCCGTCACCGTGCTCCAGGGTGACGAGATCGGCCACCCCTCCACGATCCACCTCGCCTGGAGTCCGGAGGGCACGACCATCGCCGGCACGGTCCACCGCGACGGCGTCATCCAGGTGAGGTGACGGCGGTTCGGCCCCCCTGCAGGAAGCGGGGGCCGCGTCAGGTGAAGCTGGCCGAGAGGGACGCGACGGCGGGGTGCGGCCGTAGGTTCGGGTTGCGCCGTATCCGTTCGTCCCACATCGCCCAGGTGATGGCGTTCCACGTGGTCGCCGAGGGTTCGGCCCTGATCCCGTCCTGCGCGGCAGCGGGGAAGATATCCGGGATGTCGTAGCGGTCCCATATGTCGGTGAGGGGGCCGTCAAGGTAGAAGCGCTCCCAGGGAAGGGCCGTCGCCTTCTTCCGCTGGTCGACCGGGTAGGCGGGGACCTTCCGGGTGAGGAGGTCCTTGAGGATCCACTTCGCCCGATATCCCGAGATGTAGCGATCCTCCACGGGAATGCGGGCGAGCTCGACCAGCACGGCCGCGTCAGTGTACGGACAGGTCGGCCGGGCGCCTCGGGGCTGCGTCGTCATGCGCTCCTCGCACAGGGCGTTCCCGAACACGACCATCCAGTGTGCGAGCTCGATGTGTGACAGGAAGGTCGAGCTCCTCCCTCCCGCCCCCTCGACACGGTCGGTCACATACGCGAGCTCGTCCTCCTTCACCTTGTGGGGCAGCTCCGGGCCGATCGTGGACTCGAAGAGAGAGGTGTCGCCATGGGACCTCGCGTTGCCGGCGAACCCGTCGGGGTCGAAGGGGTCCTTGGAGAACGCGTCAGCACGGGATGAGACCTGACGCATCCGATACCCGAGGTGGCCGGGCGCCCGCGGCGCCACGGCCTGCAGGCCAAGGCGGATGCCGGGGAATCGGAACCAGTTGGAGAACTTGGCGAGCTTGAGGCTCATGCCGAATGCGCTGTCTGCGCCGTGGCCGGAGATGAACGTCGAGAACGGCCGGCTGGCGATCAGGCGGTCGAAGTACGGCGAGCTGTCGTCGAACGGGGGGAACCCGACGATGTCGACGACCGTCTCGAGGTTCTCGACGAAGTCCCGCTCGGCGACCGGCACCTCGATGAGATCCCGGCCGACCAGGTGCGCAGCCGCTCGCGCGTAGCGTGTCTCGTCGCTGAACTCGGGCGAATCCGGTACGAACGTCAGCGGCTGCATGAGGTCCGGATCGAGTGCGAGGAGCAGCGTCGAGTCGACGCCACCCGAGAAGAGCAGCGCGGTGTCCGCTGGGTCGCCGACGGCGCCGATGCTCTGGATCAGCCTTTCGTCGATCACGGCCAGGTACTCCGCTTCCGTGCGCTTCTCCGTGTCGCCGCTCACACGGTCGAACAGCCTCGATGACCACGTCCCTGTCGTGGCATCGATGTCGACCTCGGTGGCATGGGTGAGTCGTGAGATCGGGCTGACGTAGCTCCCCGCGCCGTAGACCTTCCTCGTGATGAAGTGGCCGGCGATGATCTCGTCGGTGATCGTGCGCTCCCCCACGGGCAGTGCGGCGATGGCGTTCTTGAAGTGGTCGGAGACGACGACGCTGCGGTCCGCCCGAACCGAGAACCACGTCTCCTGGATCGAGAACAGTGCCTTCCACAGGCGGACCCGTGGGTGATCGGCCGTCTGGATGCACACGACGAGCGCGTCGCCGTGGTCCCTGCAGAAGGTCACCCCATCGAACGTCGACGTCAGCCGGTCGATCGACGCGGCATCGGCTTCGTCCGCTCCCGAGAGGAACCAGGAGGCGTCGTGCGTGTCGACGCGTTGCACCTTCGGGTTCGTGAAGGTCGCTTCGATCGTGGGCATGCCGGGCACACACCTCGTTGGCTCGGTGGGTGCCTCAGTCTCGCACGGCGGCGCCGCTCCGGAGCCGTCCAGGGTGCCGCCACCCATCGTTTGACGACATTCATCCGCATCCACCGGTCTCAGGTAGCAGGCGGGGGTGCCGATACCATGGGCATCGGCCGCCGAGGGAGGGCACGCGTGGTGAGCCAGGAATCGAGCTACAAACGCCGCCTTCCCGCGGGATTCCTCGACAGCTCCTTCGCATCACTCGCCACGTTCGTCGTCGGGCTGACGGCGGTGAACCTGTTCGGGGACGTCAATCGGGGTGTCTACAGCGTCTTCTTCACGGCCTTCCTGTTCGGGACGGTGCTGCCGCGCAATCTCATCTTCACCCCGGCCGAGGTCACCACCGTGGCCTACCCGACGGACGAGCGTCTGTCCTTCGTCAACCAGAGCCTGCTCCTCGGGCTCATCCCGTCCCTCCTCGGCGCCTCATCAGCGTTGATCGCTGCCGCCATCACCGCGAGCTATGCGAGCACGGATGTCATCGTGGTCCTCACGGTGACCTCCGCGGTCGCGACGGTCCTGTCGCCGATGCAGGACCACGTCCGGAAGATGTTCCATCTCGCGGCCCTTTCGTGGCGCGCGGCCGGCACCTCCCTGGTCCAGCTCATGGCGGTGCTCATCACGGTCGGGATCGGCCTCGTCGTCGACGTGCCGATCGTGTGGATCCCCTTCGGTGCCCTCATCGTCGCCAACACCCTGTCGCTCGCGTTCGCCCTCGCGATCAGCCGAATCGGTGTCCACCGTCTGGCGCCGGCAAGGCTGGCGCTGCGTTCCCTGGTGGAGAAGGGCAAGTGGCTCCTCGTCCAGTCGGCCGCTCCGTCCGTGATGGGGTTCGCCGTGTCGGCGATCATCGTCGGCCTTGCGGGTCCCGAGGCCCTCGGATTCGCCGAAGCGGCTCGCGTGGTCGGCCAGCCCATCATCGTGCTGGCGTCGGGCTTCACTGCGGTCCTCGCCCCCCGTTCGATGCGAGCGGCCATGGATCACGACCTCGTGACGGCGGAGCGCACGAGCCGGATCTACCTGTCCATCGTGGCCGCAGCCACCGTCGGCTATCTCGTGGTCGCTGGCTGGGACTGGTCCCTCAACCCCATGACGGTCATCGTGCCGTCCGCCTATGAGGTCGGCGGGCTCGTGGCGGCGACGATCATCGCCAACTACGCGACGGCTGCGGTGTTCCTGCAGTTCAACGAGCTCCTCGGTGCCCACAAGGAGCGCACACTCGCGTGGATCGCGTGGACCGAGGGCGCCGCGATGCTGGTGGCAGGTCTCACCGCGGGTGTGACCGGGGCGTTCGCCCAGCCGCTGGCCAACGCGTCCTCCAGTGTCCTTCGGTGGTTCCTCCAGCGCGGGTCACTCCGCAAGGTGTACGGAGGGGCGATGCGAGGGCAGGCCGTGTCAGGCGAAGCTGGCTGACAGGGACTCGACCGCCGGATGGGGCTTCACATCGGGGTTGCGCCGCACGCGCGCGTCCCATATCGCCCATGTGATGGCGTTCCAGCTGGTGATCGTGGTGTCGGACCTGATCCGATCCCTCGCGTCCTCGGGGAGGAAGTCGGGGACGTCGTACCGCTCCCAGATGCCCGAGAGCGGGCCGTCCCTGTAGAACCGTTCCCAGGGCAGGGCGGTCGCCTGCTTGCGCTGGTCGATGGGATACGTCGGCACCTTGCTGGCGAGGAGGTCCTTGAGGATCCACTTGGACCGGTACCCGTCCACGTACCGATCCTCGAGCGGGATCCTGGCCAGTTCGCGTAGCACCCTCGCGTCTGCGTAGGGACTGACGGACACTTCGCCGAGGGCGTGGGTCATCATGCGTGGCTCGAGCATCGCGTTGGCGAACACGTTCATCCAATGGGAGATCTCCATGTGGGCCATGAAGCTCGTTCCGGTCCGCCCTACGGCTTCGACGCGGTCAGTGACGTACGACAGCTGGAGCTCCTTGATCCGGCGTGGGAGCCCGGGACCCACGACGGACTGGAAGAGGGAGGTGTCGCCGTGGGTGAGGGTCTCCGCGGCGAAGCCGTCCAGGTCCATCGGATCCCGTGCGAGGCCGTCGGCCCTCGATGACACCTGGCCCATCCGGTATCCGAGATGGCCCGGCGCACGAGGCGCGATGGCTGCCAGGCCGTGGCGGATCAGGGGGAAGCGGAACCAGTTGGAGAACTTGGTGAGCTTGAGGCTCGTGCCGAACGCGCTGTCCGCCCCGAGGCCGAAGATGTAGGTCGAGAACGGCTGGGTACGCAGAAGCTGGTCGAAGTACCCGGCACTGTCGTCCACGACTGGGAGTCCGATGGCGTCGGTCGCGATCTCGAGGTTCGTCGACGAAGTCCCGCTCGTGCACCGGGACCTCGATGACGTCCACACCGAGGAGGTCGGCGGCATTGCGGGCGTAGTGTGTCTCCTCGGCGAACTCCGGCGTGTCCGGGACGAAGGCCACAGGTGTCATGCGCTTCGGGTCGAGGGCGAGGATGAGCGTCGAATCCACCCCACCGGAGAACAGCAGCGCCGTGTCGAGCGGTGTGTCGATCGTCTCGAGGCTCTCGGCCAACGCCCTGTCGATCGAGGCCAGGTAGTCGTCCGGTGGGCGGGGTTCGGCAGAGGGGATGAGGCGGTCGAACTGCGTCGTCGTCCATGCCCCCGTCGTCACGTCGATGTCGACGTCGCGCGCCGTGGGTGATCCGCCTGACGCCCGCGAGATAGCTGTCCGCCCCGAAGGTCGCCCTCGTCAGGAAGTGGAAGGTGATGATCACGTCGTCGACCGCTCGCTCCTCGACGGGGAGCGAGGCGAGGGCGTTGAGGAAGTGGTCGCTGACCACCACGTCGCGGTTGGGCCGTATCGCGAAGAAGCTCTCGTGTGTCGAGAACAGGGCCCTCCACAGCCGGACCCGGGGGCGTTCGCCCGTGGTGATCGCCACTATCAGGGCGTTGCCATGGTCCTTGCAGAACGTGGCGCCGTCCGCCGTCCGCGTGAGCCGCTCGATCGATGCATGGTCCGCAGACTCGGCACCGGAGATGAACCACGTGGCGTCGGGGCCCTCGACGCGGGTCACCGCAGGGTCGGTGAAGCTCGCATCGATGGTCGGCATGGTCGGTGAATCCCGTCTCTCGTCAGGTGGGACATCGGCTCATCGGCCGGAGGCCTTGATCACCTCGGCGTACAGCTCCTCCCACCGTTGGAGGGCGATGTCGCTGGAGAAGTGCTCGACGAAACTCGCCCTCGCCGCGGCGCGCATGGAATGGGCACCGTCGGCGTCGTGCCACATCTGTACGGCCCGTGAAGCCAGCGCGGCGGCATCGCCGGGCGCGACCCGCGCACCGGACCTCCCGTCCTCGACGATCTCGGTGAGGGCTCCCCTGTCCGACACGAGCGCAGGCGTGCCTCGCGCCTGTGCTTCGGCGACCACACGGCCGAACGTCTCGATGCCGACCGTGGGCACCACGATGAACGACGCCTGACCCATGAGGTCGATCGCGCTGCCGATGTCGCGGGGACCCAGGTACTCGATCACGTCCGAGCGCGATGCCGTCTCCTCGACGAGGCCACGCAGCTCGCCGTCGCCGACGATCCTGAGGGGGATGTCGAGGCCGTGGTCGATCCACGCCTCGAGCATGGTCGGTACGCCCTTGGATGGCGCGAGCCGACCCACGAACAGGGCGAAGCCCCCGTCACCATCCCCGGGGCCCGGGTCGGGGAAGACGTAGTTGGGGATGGCGGTGATCTTGGCGGGGTCCCACCCCGACTCGATGAAGATGCCTGCGGCGTACCAGGAGGGGGTGACGTATCGGTCCACTGCCCTTCGCCACGTGCCTCCGGCCTTGTGAGCCGTCGACATGGAGGTGACGGCGATCGACCCTGCCCTCGAACCCCGGTAGCAGCCGTAGGCGATCGAAGGCCACGGTGTGGTCTTCCCGACGCATGTGAAGCACGCCTGACCGTCCCTGAAGAGCATTCCCTGGGGGCACACCAACCGGAAGTTGCGCAGGGACTGGACGACGGGGACGCCGTGACGCCTGGCCGCGTAGTAGACCGAAGGGCTGAACAGCGGGAAGAAGTTCTGCACGTGCATCACGTCGAATCCGCCCTCGGCGAGGATGTCGTCGATCGTCCCGTACGCCTCCGGTGACCACACCGACCGGAAGGCCACACGCAGGTGGCCGAGCTCGGAGACCCGATCACTCGTCTCCTCGAGGTGCACGACCTCGTGACCTCCCGCTCGCAGGAGGTCGATGTGCATCTCCGTCGAGACGTCCTCGCCTCCGGGGATCTGGTAGCGATTGTGGAGGACCAGCACCTTCATACCGGTGCCGTCCTCGTCGCGAAGGTGCGGGGTCGCGTCATCGGGTGAGGTGCCTGCTGTGGTTGTGCCACCCGGACACCATGAACAGCCCATGGAGTGCGTGGGCGTGCAGGGGCCGATTCGGGAGCGCCGCGAACCATCGCTCGAACATCGGCTCGACCTCAGGCCCCCACAGGGCGCATCCGAGGATCTCCTCACGCACGAAGGGGGCGTTCGCGACCATGAAGCGTGCGGGGTCGAAGTCGAAGTAATGGGACCCGACGACCCGCTCGTCGTAGTCGAGTGCCTCGGCGAGGGCTCGGCGGAGCAGCACCTTGTTCAACTTGGCATCCCGGTCGAAGCGGTCGGCCTCGGGGAGGTTGAAGTAGTAGTCCGCGATGGCCTGATCGCACCATGGCATGACCGTCTCGAGGCCCGCCACCCGTGCCGCCATGTGGATCTTCGGGCTGATGCGGCACGGATCGTCCTGACGCAACACGGTCGCGGCGAGGAAGTCGACCAGGTCGCCGTTGTCCTTCTCTCCCTCGCGGTACCAGTAGTCCTCGGTGTCGACTGCGTCTGGGTAGAAAGCGAAGATGTCGTGGGTGCGGAACATCCGCAGTGGTAGGAGTGACGCCACCCTGCTGCGGGTGAAGTAGTTCACGCCCGAGTCGAGGGGGAGCCGCTGGCGCACGGTACGGGACAGGACCCGAGGCCGCACGCGGAGGTTCGCCTTGAGCCGGGACTTCCACCGGCTGAGGAACCCCATGTACGTGTCGTTGCCGCTGCCGTCCATGACGCCGCCGCCGGGCGACATGTGCTGCTGGGTGATGAAGGCGTAGGGGATCGTGGTGAGGTCGGCGCTCGGCTGTGGGGCCTCCTCGAAGAATCGGGTGAGGGTGGTGCGCATGAGGGCGGGATCGTCGGGGAGGGTGACGACCTCGTGGCGGATGCCGAGGCGGCGCACAGAGCTCCGCGGCGTACTCGTGCTCCGTGTCCGAGTCGCCAGCCTTGTGGGTGATGGCGCGCACCTCGGTGTGGCCGGAGTCGGCGAGGGCCATGGCGAGACCGACAGAGTCCTTCCCGGAGCTCAGCATCAGGGTCGTGTCTCCGCTCACGCACGCCAGTTGCCGGTCGGTCGCGTCTGCGAGGAGGTCGCGGAGGGTTCGGGTGCTCGGTGCGCGGTCCTCGCGCGGAACGGCTGGGGATCCATGGGAAGTCGTTCGATTCCTCGATGCTGAACCGCCCGTCCCTGTGAGTGGCAGTGACAGAGTCGCCAGCGGCGAGGTTCGAGACCCCTTCGATGTTGGTGAGGGTGAGGGGGGCGAAGGCGTTCGTGAGCGTGTGTGAGACGCCCCTCGGTGAGGGCACGACAGGGATCCCGGCTCCCTGCATCTCGTCGGTGACCTCGTCGAGGTGGGTGCCGACGATGAGGCGGTCCTTCGCCACGTGGACGTGGGTGTGGCGCCGGAGGACCGGGTCACCCTCGACCGTGACGCCGCGGTCGGTCACCCTGATCCACTCGGGCAGTCCCTCGGTGAGGTCGGGCGACGTCGGCAGATCGGATATCCCTATGGAGAGTCGCATTCCCCCGCCCGGTGCGGTCGATGGTGGTCGCGTAGCGGGTGGCATGGTACCGGTTGCCTGCCCGGCCGAGCGCGCACGACGTGATCCGAACACTCCGACTGGTCGGGTATCGGGAGCTGAGCCGTCCGTCGCCGCGTCCCGGGATGGGGCTTCCACCTCCATCGGTACACTTCCGCATCGAGCACGGCGCACTGCCGCTGCAGCAGGGAGGGATGCGCGTGACCGACACCGTCTACGACCTCGACGATGCGACCGTGTGGGTCGCGGGGCACACCGGCATGGTGGGGTCCGCCGTCGTGCGCAGGCTCGGGGATGAGCCGATCCGTGACCTCGTCACGGCCCGCAGCAGTGAGGTCGACCTTCGCCGTCAGGACGAGACCGAGCGCTTCGTCTCCGCCACGAAGCCCGACCTCGTCATCCTGGCGGCCGCCAAGGTCGGGGGCATCCACGCCAACCGCTCGGCGCAGGGCCAGTTCCTCTACGACAACCTGATGATCGCCTCCAACGTCGTCGAGGCGGCGAGGGTGAACGGCGTCGATCGTGTGGTGATGCTCGGCTCGTCCTGCATCTACCCGAGGGAGGCGCCCCAGCCGATGCGCGAGGACGCCCTCCTGACCGGGCCCCTCGAGGAGACGAACGAGGGCTACGCCATCGCGAAGATCGCCGCGCTCGAGCTCGGGAAGATGTACCGAAGGCAGTACGGCATGAGCGCCATCTCGCTGATGCCCACGAACCTGTACGGCCCGAACGACAACTTCGACCTCGAGACGTCCCACGTGCTCCCCGCCCTGATCCGCAAGGTGCACGAGGCCAAGCTCGCCGGAGCAGCGACGGTGCCGGTGTGGGGCTCCGGTCGCCCGCGCAGGGAGTTCCTCCACGTCGACGACCTCGCGGACGCCGTCATCTACGCCACGAGGCACTACGACGGCGAGACGCACCTCAACGTGGGGACGGGCAAGGACATCTCGATCGCCGAGTTGGTGGCCCTGATCGGTGAGGTGGTCGGCTGGGAGGGCGAGGCCACGTTCGACCCGGACATGCCCGATGGCACGCCCCGCAAGCTCCTCGACGTCTCCGCCCTCAGCGAGCTCGGGTGGGAGGCGCAGACGAGCCTTCGTGACGGCATCGCCTCGACGTACGACTGGTATCTGGCCAACGCCGCGTCCTGAAGCCGGGTGGGACGCCCTCAGCGGGTGTCGAACCACCGGATGAGATCGTCCCACAGGGGCTGGGCCTCCGGCTTGAAGTAGCCGAGGTGGCCGATCTTCTTGAGGCCCACGCTCGAGGGCACGACGTGCTCGCGGAACACGGCGGGGTACGCGTCCATCATGGCGTCCACCGCCTGGCCCGTCGCCCAGTCGTCATCGGAGAAGCTGTACGCCAGGATCGGGGCGGTGAACTCGGCGTACCGCTCCAGCGGCAGGCTGTCGTCGCTGAAGAGGTAGTCGGGGTCGGTGCTCCACTGCGCCCACTGCAGGGCCACGCCCTTCGGCAGGTCCTCACCGGACCCGAAGCGGCTCCACGGCATGTACCCGAGGCGCTTCGAGAGGGTCGGCAGGGTCACCTTCATGTGGAGGCGCACGACCGACTTCTGGCTTCCCGCCCATCAGCTTCCAGTACCCGGACTGGGAGGCGATGGTGGCCATCGCACGGACCTTCGACGTGTTGTCGAGGAGCCCGGCGACCTGGCCCCCGAAACTGTGTCCCACGAGGAAGAGGCGATCGGTCGGGTAGTGCTCGACTGCCCAGTCGATCGCCGCCGCCATGTCGAGCAGCGCCCAGTCGGTCATCGTCGCCTCGAGGGTCTTGATGTCGCGTGACCTCGAGGTGCCGATCCCGCGGTAGTCGTACGTGATCACGGTGAACCCCGCCTCGGCGAGGTGCGAGGCGAATGCCCGGTAGAACGAGTGCGGGATCGCGACGGCCCCGTTCACGATCACGACGCCCCTGGAGTCCTCGGGTTCGGTTCCGTGCCGGGTCTCCCACAGGGATCCCCGGTCGGAGGCGGAGGGGAGGCGCGTGAAGGGAAGGTCGGGCGTCGCCGGTTCGACTGGCTCCTCGTCGAACGTCAGCGTGGCGTCGTCGTTCGTGGCCGGGGCGAAGAACGGGTGCGCATAGCGAGGGGCGGCCGGCTCGGCGGAGGGCTCGGCCTCCGGTTCGGAAGGCTCATCAGGCTCGGGAACGGTGATCCGAGGCGTCGAGATGGTCCCGCGCAACGCGTAGCCGTCCCGTGCAGGGAACGAGAACGGTTGGTTCGTGATCGACCGAACGATCATCGTGGTCTCGACCACCCCGAGATCCGACGGCGCCGTGGACGAGGCCCCGATGCGATGTCGTGTGCGTGTAGCCCCATACCCATCCCTCCTGCCGATCAACATACCTCTGCCCGTGACCTTGCGAGCCGCAGATCACGGCATTCGGTGTGGGCGGGGGACTGCCCTCACCGCAGGTGCGGCGGGCCGTCGGTGCGGTCGACCCCGGGTCGGGACGGAGGGGCGCTGGCGGCGTCGCCCCGAGCTCTGGGTGCCGTGTGGTCCACCATGAAGATGGTGGCGTGGCGGGCACAGAGGGGGCGGTCCTTGTCGTCGAACGTCACGGACAGGCGTTCGCAGATGAAGCAGGTCGGGCGGACCTCGAAGGTCAGGTTCGGTTCCACGGGTGCGTCGGTGGTCGCATCACGGTCCATGACGATTCCATCGGCCGATGTGTGCCCGCGGACGATGACCCTTTTTCCGATCTCGTCGGATCTAGTCACCACCGGTGCGGCACACGCATCGTGGATTCTCTACCATCGAAGGAACCCCGAGGAGGCCCGTGATGCAGACCTATACCACCCCAGGCGGCGTGCCGACGCCCCCGAACGTGAACGTCGTCCAGCAGCTGATGCTCCGTGCCGACGCAGCGCCGAACCACGCAGCCCTCGCGTACCGGGACGGTGCGGGATTCACCAACGTCACCACCGCCGAACTGTGGAAGACGGTGCAGGATCTCGCCGCGGGCCTCGTCGCGCTCGGAGTGGAGAAGGGCGATCGGGTCGCCCTGCATTCGGCGACCCGTATCGAGTTCACCTACTTCGACTACGCCATCTGGGCCGCGGGTGCCGCGACCACGACGATCTACGAGACCTCCTCTGCGGAGCAGGTCGCATGGATCGTGTCGAACTCTGGCGCCGTCGCCCTCATCTCGGAGAACGCCCAGACGTACGAGACGTACGAGTCGATCAAGGACCAGACGCCGGAGTGCCGCAACGTCTTCGTGATCGAGGACGACGCCGTCGAGGTGATCTCCAAGATGGCGACCGATGAGTCCAGGGCGGAGCTGAAGCGCCGCATCGCCGACATCGCCCACGACGACCTCGCCACGCTCGTCTACACGTCGGGGACGACCGGCATGCCCAAGGGGTGCATGCTCACCCACGGCAACTTCGCATGGGAGGTCGTCCAGGTCGACGACGAGATGGCGGAGCTGTTCTCCGACGACAACCGGACGCTGTTCTTCCTGCCCCTCGCCCACATCTTCGCCCGCGTGGCCCAGGCGGTGTGTGTGTCGTCCGGCGTGCTGATCGCCTACTCGTCCGGCATCCCGAACCTCATGCAAGAGCTGCCGATGGTCAAGCCCACTTGGGTGTTCTCGGTGCCTCGTGTGTTCGAGAAGATCTACAACGGTGCCAAGGCCAAGGCCGACGGGGACGGCAAGGGCGCCATCTTCGACAGGGCCACGAAGGTGGCGATCGAGTACAGCCAGGGGATCGAGCGCGGCAAGGTCGGGTTCATGACGAAGGTCCAGCACGGCCTGTTCGACCGCCTCGTCTATCACAAGATCCGTGACCTGTTCGGTGGCGAGATCAAGTACGCGATCTCGGGTGGCGCCGCGCTGGGTGCGCGCCTGGGCCACTACTTCCGTGGCATCGGGATCGTCGCCCTCGAGGGGTACGGGCTCACCGAGACCACCGCTGCGGCGACGGCGAACAAGCCCGCCGCGATCAGGGTCGGCACCGTGGGCAGGCCGATCCAGGGGTCGTCGGCGAGGATCGCGGACGACGGCGAGGTCCTCATCAAGGGCCCGGACGTGTTCGCCGGATACTGGAGGAACCCGGAGGCGACCGCCGAGGTGATCGACGCCGACGGCTGGTTCCACACCGGTGACATCGGTGCCATCGACGAGGACGGGTTCCTGACGATCACCGGCCGCAAGAAGGAGATCCTGGTGACGGCGGCGGGCAAGAACGTCGCCCCTGCCGTGCTGGAGGACCGGATGCGCGCCCACGCCATCATCTCCCAGGTGATGGTCGTCGGCGACGCCCGCCCCTTCATCGCCGCCCTCGTCACCCTCGACGAGGAGTCGCTTCCCGGCTGGGCCGCGTCGAACGGCAAGGAGGTCACGTCGGTCGAGGATCTGCGTGCCGACGCGGACGTCATCGCCGCCGTGCAGGCCGCCGTTGACGACGCGAACAAGGCGGTGTCGAAGGCCGAGTCGATCCGGGTGTTCCGCATCCTCCCCGAGGACCTCACCATCGAGGGCGGCGAGCTCACCCCCACCCTGAAGGTGAAGCGCTCGGTTGTGGCGAGCAAGTACGCCACGGTCATCGAAGGCATCTACACGGGCTAGGCCCTGAGCGGCCCTCTCTGCGTCGCTTCGCTCCGCGTCTCTCCCGCGGGGCGAGACGGCAATGGTGCTCGCTGCGCTCGCTCGTACTTCTCCTCCATCTCCCCCTTTGGGGGAGATGCCCGGCAGCCATGCTTCCATCTCCCCCTTTGGGGGAGATGCCCGAAGGGCAGAGGGGGGAGCCGCGACCGCGGGAGGCGTCGGTGGAGCGGCGCTTTCGCGTACTGCGGCCCTCTCTGCGTCGCTTCGCTCCGCGTCGACGATGCGACCGTGTGGGTCGCGGGACACACCGGGATGGTGGGATCCGCCGTCGTGCGCAGGCTCGGGGATGAGCCGATCCGTGACCTCGTCACGGCCCGCAGCAGTGAGGTCGATCTCCGTCGTCAGGACGAGACCGAGCGCTTCGTCTCCGCCACGAAGCCCGACCTCGTGATCCTGGCGGCCGCCAAGGTCGGGGGCATCCACGCCAACCGATCGGCGCAGGGCCAGTTCCTCTACGACAACCTGATGATCGCCTCCAACGTCGTCGAGGCGGCGAGGGTGAACGGCGTCGATCGTGTGGTGATGCTCGGCTCGTCCTGCATCTACCCGAGGGAGGCGCCCCAGCCGATGCGCGAGGACGCCCTCCTGACCGGGCCCCTCGAGGAGACGAACGAGGGCTACGCCATCGCGAAGATCGCCGCGCTCGAGCTCGGGAAGATGTACCGAAGGCAGTACGGCATGAGCGCCATCTCGCTGATGCCCACGAACCTGTACGGCCCGAACGACAACTTCGACCTCGAGACGTCCCACGTGCTCCCCGCCCTGATCCGCAAGGTCCACGAGGCCAAGCTCGCCGGAGCCGAGACGGTGCCGGTGTGGGGCTCCGGTCGCCCCCGCAGGGAGTTCCTCCACGTCGACGACCTCGCGGACGCCGTCATCTACGCCACGAGGCACTACGACGGCGAGACGCACCTCAACGTGGGGACGGGCAAGGACATCTCGATCGCCGAGTTGGTGGCCCTGATCGGTGAGGTGATCGGTTGGGAGGGCGAGGCCACCTTCGACCCGGACATGCCCGATGGCACGCCCCGCAAGCTCCTCGACGTCTCCGCCCTCAGCGAGCTCGGGTGGGAGGCGCGGACGAGCCTTCGTGACGGCATCGCCTCGACGTACGACTGGTACCTGGCCAACGCCGCGTCCTGATGCCGGTGTGGGACGCCCTCAGCGGGTGTCGAACCACCGGATGAGATCGTCCCACAGGGGCTCGGCCTCCGGCTTGAAGTAGCCGAGGTGGCCGATCTTCTTGAGGCCCACGCTCGAGGGCACCACGTGCTCGCGGAACACGGCGGGGTACGCGTCCATCATGGCATCCACCGCCTGGCCCGTCGCCCAGTCGTCATCGGAGAAGCTGTACGCCAGGATCGGGGCGGTGAACTCGGCGTACCGCTCCAGCGGCAGGCTGTCGTCGCTGAACAGGTAGTCCGGGTGGGTGCACCACTGCGCCCACTGCAGCGCCACGCCCTTCGGCAGGTCCTCGCCGGACCCGAAGCGGCTCCACGGCATGTACCCGAGGCGCTTCGAGAGGGTCGGGAGGGTCACCTTCATGTGGAGGCGCACGACCGACTTCTGGTTCCCGCCCATCAGCTTCCAGTACCCGGACTGGGAGGCGATGGTGGCCATCGCACGGACCTTCGACGTGTTGTCGAGGAGCCCGGCGACCTGGCCCCCGAAACTGTGTCCCACGAGGAAGAGGCGATCGGTCGGGTAGTGCTCGACTGCCCAGTCGATCGCCGCCGCCATGTCGAGCAGCGCCCAGTCGGTCATCGTCGCCTCGAGGGTCTTGATGTCGCGTGACCTCGAGGTGCCGATCCCGCGGTAGTCGTACGTGATCACGGTGAACCCCGCCTCGGCGAGGTGCGAGGCGAATGCCCGGTAGAACGAGTGCGGGATCGCGACGGCCCCGTTCACGATCACGACGCCCCTGGAGTCCTCGGGTTCGGTTCCGTGGCGGGTCTCCCACAGGGATCCTCGGTCGGAGGCCGAGGGGAGGCGCGTGAAGGGAAGGTCGGGCGTCGCCGGTTCGACTGGCTCCTCGTCGAAGGTCGGCGCGGCGTCGTCGTTCGTGGCCGGGGCGAAGAACGGGTGCGCATAGCGAGGGGCGTCCGGCTCGGCGGAGGGCTCCGCGGCCGGCTCGGCAGGCTCGTCAGGCTCGGGAACGGTGATCCGCGGCGTCGAGATCGTCCCGCGCAACGCGTATCCGTCCCGTGCAGGGAACGTGAACGGCTGGTTCGTGATCGACCGAACGATCATCGTGGTCCCGACCACCCCGAGATCCGACGGCGCCGTGGACGAGGCCCCGATGCGATGTCGTGTGCGTGTAGCCCCATACCCATCCCTCCTGCCGATCAACATACCTCTGCCCGTGACCTTGCGAGCCGGAGATCACGGCATTCGGTGTGGGCGGGGGACTGCCCTCACCGCAGGTGCGGCGGGCCGTCGGTGCGGTCGACCCCGGGTCGGGACGGAGGGGCGCTGGCGGCGTCGCCCCGAGCTCTGGGTGCCGTGTGGTCCACCATGAAGATGGTGGCGTGGCGGGCGCAGAGGGGGCGGTCCTTGTCGTCGAACGTCACGGACAGGCGTTCGCAGATGAAGCAGGTCGGGCGGACCTCGAAGGTCAGGTTCGGTTCCACGGGTGCGTCGGTGGTCGCATCACGGTCCATGACCTTTCCATCGGCCGATGTGTGCCCGCGGGCGATGACCCTTTTCGGGCTCTCGTCGGATCTAGTCACCACCGGTGCGGCACACGCATCGTGGATTCTCTACCATCGAAGGAACCCCGAGGAGGCCCATGATGCAGACCTACACCACCCCAGGCGGCGTGCCGACGCCCCCGAACGTGAACGTCGTCCAGCAGCTGATGCTCCGCGCCGACGCAGCGCCGAATCATGCTGCCCTCGCGTACCGGGACGGTGCGGGATTCACCAACGTCACCACCGCCGAACTGTGGAAGACGGTGCAGGAGCTCGCGGCGGGCCTCGTCGCGCTCGGAGTGGAGAAGGGCGATCGGGTCGCCCTGCATTCGGCGACCCGTATCGAGTTCACCTACTTCGACTACGCCATCTGGGCCGCGGGTGCCGCGACCACGACGATCTACGAGACCTCCTCTGCGGAGCAGGTCGCGTGGATCGTGTCGAACTCGGGCGCCGTCGCCCTCATCTCGGAGAACGCCCAGACGTACGAGACGTACGAGTCGATCAAGGACCAGACGCCGGAGTGCCGCAACGTCTTCGTGATCGAGGACGACGCCGTCGAGGTGATCTCCAAGATGGCGACCGATGAGTCCAGGGCGGAGCTGAAGCGCCGCATCGCCGACATCGCCCACGACGACCTCGCCACGCTCGTCTACACGTCGGGGACGACCGGCATGCCCAAGGGGTGCATGCTCACCCACGGCAACTTCGCATGGGAGGTCGTCCAGGTCGACGACGAGATGGCGGAGCTGTTCTCCGACGACAACCGGACGCTGTTCTTCCTGCCCCTCGCCCACATCTTCGCCCGCGTGGCCCAGGCGGTGTGTGTGTCGTCCGGCGTGCTGATCGCCTACTCGTCCGGCATCCCGAACCTCATGCAAGAGCTGCCGATGGTCAAGCCCACTTGGGTGTTCTCGGTGCCTCGTGTGTTCGAGAAGATCTACAACGGTGCCAAGGCCAAGGCCGACGGGGACGGCAAGGGCGCCATCTTCGACAGGGCCACGAAGGTGGCGATCGAGTACAGCCAGGGGATCGAGCGCGGCAAGGTCGGGTTCATGACGAAGGTCCAGCACGGCCTGTTCGATCGCCTCGTCTATCACAAGATCCGTGACCTGTTCGGTGGTGAGATCAAGTACGCGATCTCGGGTGGCGCCGCGCTGGGTGCGCGCCTGGGCCACTACTTCCGCGGCATCGGGATCGTCGCCCTCGAGGGGTATGGGCTCACCGAGACCACTGCTGCGGCGACGGCGAACAAGCCCGCCGCGATCAGGGTCGGCACCGTGGGCAGGCCGATCCAGGGGTCGTCGGCGAGGATCGCGGACGACGGCGAGGTCCTCATCAAGGGCCCGGACGTGTTCGCCGGATACTGGAGGAACCCGGAGGCGACCGCCGAGGTGATCGACGCCGACGGCTGGTTCCACACCGGTGACATCGGTGCCATCGACGAGGACGGGTTCCTCACGATCACCGGCCGCAAGAAGGAGATCCTGGTGACGGCGGCGGGCAAGAACGTCGCCCCTGCCGTGCTGGAGGACCGGATGCGCGCCCACGCCATCATCTCCCAGGTGATGGTCGTCGGCGACGCCCGCCCCTTCATCGCCGCCCTCGTCACCCTCGACGAGGAGTCGCTCCCCGGCTGGGCCGCGTCGAACGGCAAGGAGGTCACGTCGGTCGAGGATCTGCGTGCCGACGCGGACGTCATCGCCGCCGTGCAGGCCGCCGTCGACGACGCGAACAAGGCGGTGTCGAAGGCCGAGTCGATCCGGGTGTTCCGCATCCTCCCCGAGGACCTCACCATCGAGGGCGGCGAGCTCACCCCCACCCTGAAGGTGAAGCGCTCGGTTGTCGCGAGCAAGTACGCCACGGTCATCGAAGGCATCTACACGAAGTAGGCCAGCGGCGCTCTCGGTACTGCGGCCCTCTCTGCGTCGCTTCGCTCCGCGTCTCTCCCGCGAGTCGATCGGGCACGAGAGGACGGTGTGCTCCGCGAGACCTTTGGGAGAGACGGAAGGTGCTCGCTGCGCTCGCTCATCCTTCCTCGTGGGGAGGCGCCTTCCTCCCGCTCCCCCTTTGGGGGAGATGCCCGCACCCATGCTTCCATCTCCCCCTTTGGGGGAGATGCCCGAAGGGCAGAGGGGGGAGCCGCGACGCGGGAGGCGCCTTCTTTCCATCTCCCCCTTTGGGGGAGATGCCCGAAGGGCAGAGGCCGACGCGGAGGCGCTTCTTCTCCATCTCCCCCTTTGGGGGAGATGCCCGCACCCATGCTTCCATCTCCCCCTTTGGGGGAGATGCCCGAAGGGCAGAGGGGGGAGCCGCGACGCGGGAGGCGTCGGTGGAGCGGCGCTTTCGGTACTGCGGCCCTCTCTGCGTCGCTTCGCTCCGCGTCTCTCCCGCGGGGAGAGACGGAATGGTGCTCGCTGCGCTCGCTCATGCTTCCTTGTGACGCGGGGTCTGGAGGGCCATCTCGTACGATGGGCTGATGCGTTCGCTTCGTTCACTGATACCCGATCGGCCTGACGAGGGTGCGTTGGTGTACCGACTGATCGGCGGCTCGGATCCATCCCGTGTGATGGTGGATGTCGGCGCGTGCGTGGGGAGCGCACTCCGGCCCTTTGCTCACGAGCAGTGGGAGGTGCACGCCTTCGAGCCCGACGCCCGCAACCGTGCCGAGCTGCTCGACGCATGGGGTGCAGCCCCTCAGGTGACGGTGGATGCCAGGGCGCTGGGCAGTGAGCCGAGCGTGGGCCTTCCCTTCTACTCGAGCGATGTCTCGAAGGGGATCAGCAGCCTGACACCGTTCCATGAGAGTCATGCCCACAGCGGCACGGTCGATGTCACCACCCTCGGCGAGTACCGGCGTGAGCATGAACTCGGCGACATCGGATTCCTGAAGATCGACACCGAGGGCTTCGACCTCTTCGTCCTCGAGGGCAACGACTGGTCGATGCCGAAGCCTCGCGTCATCCTCTGCGAGTTCGAGGATGGCAAGACCATGCCGCTCGGCTACGGGATGCACGACCTCGCCGGCTTCCTGTCGGATCACGGATACTCGATCATCGTGTCCGAGTGGTACCCGGTGGTCGAATACGGAGCAACCCACCGCTGGCGTAGGTTCTGGCGATACCCGGGCGAGGTGTCCGATCCGGATGCGTGGGGAAACCTCATGGCCGTCCGCGACGCAAGCGACGCCGAGGCGATCGAGGCGATCCTGCCGAGGACCGCGACCGCGTGGAGGTTCGGCTCGGCGCTGCGCGCCCTCGCCCGACGGTAGGTCGCGAGCGTGCGGCCCTCTCTGCGTCGCTTCGCTCCGCGTCTCTCCCGCGGGGAGAGACAAAGCGTGCGGCCCTCTCTGCGTCGCTTCGCTCCGCGTCTCTCCCGCGGGGAGAGACAAAGCGGGCGGCCCTCCCTGCGGCACCAGCGGTTCAGCGGTGGGGTGTGACCAGGTCGAGGGATGGTCGGGGGAGGAGGCCCGTTCGCCGGGCGGCGATGTATGCCAACGCCACCTGGACGACCGCCGTCGCGAGGGAGGCGTAGGCGGCCCCGATCACGCCGTACGCGGCCACGCCGACGATCGCGAGGACGAGTCCGACGGCTGCGCTGACGACGGTCACGATCGACTGGGTCCCCGTCCGCCCCGCGGCGTACAGGTAGCCGGTGCACATCCGTGAGATGCCGATGAGCGCCTGCGTGGCGACCAGCCAGAGCAGGAAGCCCTCGACCTGGGCGTACTCGTCGGGGAGGAACCACCCGACCATCCATCTGGCCGCCACGGTCACGAACGGGATCGTCAGGACCGCAGCGGCGGCGTAGAGGTAGAAGAACCTCGCTCCCTTCCGTAGGCCATCCCCGGACTCGTCATCTGACCAGCGGGCGAGGCGAGGGGCGAAGAACCGGGACACCCCGTCGTGCATGGCCCCGATCCCGAGGGCGACCGACACGGCCACCGTGTAGAGGCCTGCGCCGGCCATCCCCGCTGCGCCCGCCACGATGAATCGGTCGAGGAAGGCCGTCGCCCACAGGCCGAGGGTGTGGGGGAGCAGCGGGACACCGAATCGCAGCAGTGCCCTCACCGATGCCGGATCCCACCCGACCACGAGGGCGCCACGTCGGCGCAGGGATACGAGTGACCATGCCGCGGTCACGACGGCTGCGATGGTGATGCCCCAGACACGCGCCGTCCAGTCCGACGCCACTGCCACGGCGAGCACCACCGTTGCGATCGGGCCGATGAGCGCCCACGCCAGATTGATCCCGAAGAACCAGCCCGCCTGTTGGTCCGCCTGGCGGACATGGGTGTCGATGAGGATGACCGCCGAGAGCCACGCCGTCGCAATGGCGAGGTACCCCACCCACAGCGGGATCTCCGGCGGAGGTGCGAGCCACCAGTACACGGTGCAGGCCACCGCACACGCCGCGCCGATCGCCGACGCGGTCGCGATGGCGCTACCCGCCGCGAGGGCGGAGCCCTCGGCACCGAGCCTGGCCCGGTTCCACAGCAGGTAGATCTGGCCGTTGACAGGGAGGAGGATCGTCAGCAGACCGACAAGCGCCGTGTAGATGCCGATCACCCCGTAGTCCGACGGACCGAACAGCGCGGTGAAGAGCGGCAGGGTGAGGATGCCGATCGCGGGGCGGACCACGTTGGCGGCCCCATAGAGGGCGATCTCGCCGGAGTCGACGAACAACCGCCTCGCCCGGTTCCTCGGGGTCGTCTGCGTCATCGTCGGGACTCCACCGGTGTCACCCCCGAGCCGCGAGGGCGGGGATCATCGAGGGAGTGGCGCAGGTCACGGTGCGGCCCGCCCGTTCGAGGGCCGAGATCTGCTTCTCGAGGACCTTGCAGTGCGTCGCGTAGTAGTCGCCGTAGTTGCGGTCCCTGAAGAAGGCGGGGTGGGCCTTGGCCGCCGTCTCCATGAGCTCGTCGGAGTACTGGCCCTCCGAGCTGTGGCGCCAGAAGTACGTCTCCCCCCTTGCGCGCCCATCGCATCCCGCGATCGCGACGTCGAGGCCCATCGCGCCGGCGAGCGGAAGCATCAGCAGCGTCAGGACGTTCTCGGTCAGCGTGACCGACGGCGACGCGGGTGACGGAACCGTGAACTTCGACCCCGGCACCATGTCGAGGACGACCGCACGTTCGACGAGGTCGGGCAGGTGACGGACGAGGAGCGGGAGATACCGCGACGTGGTCGCGACGTACGCGTCGGAGACCTCGACCGCCTTCTGGAGGTCGATCCGGAAGGTCGCTGCATACCGGCTCGGGCCGTAGTGGAACACGGGGTCGGCGAAGGCGATCACGTTCGGCCTCGTCGCCTCGATCCACGCGGGGTCGCGCACCGCACTGTTGCACGCGATCACCACGTCGGCGCCCACCTCGTGGGGCATCACGTCGCGCATCGAGGGCCCCGTACCGTAGACGAGAGCAGCGCGGGCACCATCGACGGATCTCAGCAGGCGCTCGAGATTCGCTGACGACTGCCGACGCGCGGCGTCGAGATCGGCAACAGGTGCGGACCTCTGGGCGAGGTCCGTGTAGGAGGCGACGTCGGTGAGTCCCAGGTACGAAGGGTCGACGATCGTGACATCCGCGATGCGCCGGGCGATCCGTGGCGATCTGATCGTGCGGCGCGTGTCACGCCACACGGCCACCGTGCGGCCGTTGAAGTCGATCGTCTGCGCCGGGACGACGACGACGTTCCCCGGTGTGCCCTGGTCGTCCGCGTCGAACCATGGCACCGGCTGCGGGATCAGACCGATGCCCTCGACGGGGACCTCCACCGTGCAGTGATCGGGCAGGTACCAGCGGATCCGCGCGCTGAGGTCGGCGAGTTCGGCACCCGTGCGCACCGGGGGCCACATGACGATGCGGTCGAGAGGTCCCTCGCGGCGGCTCCGGGTCACGGTACGGGCGAGCTTCTGGGTACCGCGGACGGCCACATGCTGGGCCTTCCTCGCGGCATGGGACGACCGTTCCCCGAGCACCTGGCGCTTCCCGTTGCCTGTCATGGCGGTCATCGGCTCCCGGTGAGCACCCGAGCGGCCTGCTCGAAGGAGCCGACGACGGTGTGCGGCTCGTTCCAGGGTGCGGGCGCCGCAATCATGACGCCATCGACGCCGCTCGCGGTCGCAGCGGCGGCATCGGACGGCTGATCGCCAACGAAGACGGTGGCCGATCGGTCGAAACCGAGCCTCTCGCGCACGTCGTCGACGATGTCGGCCTTGGATCTGGGGGTGCCCTCGATCGCCACGAAGTACTGATCGATGCCCTTGCGCGCGACGATCCGCCGCAGCTCGAGCGTCGGTGTCGCCGACGCGATGGCGAGGGTCGCCGCGGTCGTCTTCAGGTAGTCGTCGACGCCTTCGAGGAGGGGGGCGGCGACGACGGCGTCCTCAACGAGTCGTGAGAACCGCTCGGCCACGATCTCGACCGACCGGTCGTCGCCGGGTTTGCCGAGGAACTCCCGTTCGACGTGTCGGATCTTGTCGTACCGCGAGACGCCCTGGTTCGCCAGGTGGTGGGCGAGCACCCTGTCGGCGAAGTAGGGCCCATGGTCGTCCATGTACAGACGGTGGAAGGCTTCGGTCTTGACGTGGACGGAGTCACAGAGCGTGCCGTCGAAGTCGAAGACGACCAGGTCCCAGGGCCCGCGCCCGGCGGGCGCCGTCACGACAGCTCCAGGTAGTCCAGTGCGTTGACGAGGGCCTCGCTCTCCATCGCCGAGCGGACCTCGTTGGCGTACGACCCCATGTGGCAGGTGAGGATCACGTTGTCGAGGCTCGCCAGCGGGCCGTCGTAGGGCTCCTTCTCGAACACGTCGAGGGCCGCCCCTGCGAGGTTCCCCGAGACGAGGGCGTCGTGCAGTGCCGACTCGTCGACGAGGCCGCCGCGGGCGGTGTTGATGAGGACGCCGTCGGGGCCCAGGGCGGCGATGACGTCGGCATCGACTGCGTGATGTGTGTCCTCGTCGTGGGGAAGGTGGATCGTGAGGACGTCCGCCCACTCTGCGAGTGCGGCGATGTCGGGGAAGCGGCGGTAGTCGGGGTCGTCGACGAACGTGTCGAAGAAGCCGACCTCGGCGCCGAGCACGGCCGAGACCCTGGCGACGCGGCGGCCCACGTGGCCGAGGCCGGCGATCCCGATCCTCGATCGGCTGTACGAGCGACCCATCAGGGCATGCCAGTCGCCCGTCCGCATGATGCGATCGGCCTCGCCGATGCGCCGCAGGACGCCGATCGCGAGCGACACGGTGAGTTCGGCGACCGCCTCGGCGGGTGCCTCCGGGGTGCGGTAGATGCTGATGCCCGCATTGGCAGCGGCCTTGAGGTCGATGGCGTCGAGGCCGGACCCGCACCGGGAGATGACCTCGAGTTGCGGATTCGCGTCGAACACGGACGCGGTGAGCGGCTCGACCCCTGCGATCATCGCGGTGCTCGACGTCTCGGCGAGGAGGTCACGCACCTCATCCTCGGTCATCCGCCGCCCATGCGGGTTGCGCACGATGTTCCACCCCGCATCGGTGAACCGCTTCAGCAGCGGGTTGTCCATGTCGAAGTTGGATGTCGTGATCGCGATCGTTCCAGGCATCATGCATCCTCTCGTGATGACCGGGTGCCCGAGGAGGGGCGCACTAGGGTCAACGCTGTCAATCTGGCTATCGGCAGTTACCCATGGACCTTGACCTCTACGCCCGTCCCACGCTGGGCTCCTGGCTGCAGCTTGCGGACCCCGCCCTGGCCGAGATGATGGCCACTGCGGGGTTCGACTGGCTGTGCATCGACCTCGAGCACACCACCACGTCCATCGCCCAGGCGGGGGACCTGATCCGCATCGTGGACCTCGCAGGCCTTCCCGTGTTCGTGCGGGTGCCGAGCCACGACCCGTCGATCATCAAGCGCGTCCTCGACGCCGGTGCGTCGGGGATCATCGCCCCCATGGTCAACACGGCGGACCAGGCGGCGGCGGTCGTCGCCGCAGCGTCGTACCCGCCCAGGGGGGCGCGCGGGGTTGGGCTCGCCAGGGCACAGGGCTATGGGGCCGCCTTCACCGAGTACCGGGACACCACGGAGCCCGGCATCGTCGTGATCGCCCAGATCGAGCACATCGACGGCGTGCGGAACCTCGACGCGATCCTCGCGGTCGATGGCATCGCAGGCTTCTTCGTCGGCCCCTACGACCTGTCGGCATCGCTCGGCACCCCAGGGGACTTCTCGAACCCCGCCGTTCGGGCCGCACTCGCCGACGTGGAGGCACGGGCGGGAGGCGACCACCTCGCCGGCATCCACGTCGTCGCCCCCGACCTCGACGAGGTCGCGGCCATGTTCTCCCGCGGCTACACCTTCGTCGCGATGGCCTCAGAGATGCTGATCTTCTCCCACCGGCTCGGGGAGATCTCCGCGGGCCTGCCCCGATTGCGGTGAGCGGCACGGTCACGGCGTTCATCCCCCTCAAGGGCCACTCGGAGCGGGTCCCGGGGAAGAACCTGCGCGACTTCGCAGGACGGCCGCTCTTCCACGTCATCGTGGACACGCTCGTTCGGGCACGCACCGTGGACGCGATCTGGATCGACACCGACGACGACGCCATCGCGGAGTCCGCCTCTGGGCTCGAGGGTGTCCATGTGATCCGGCGTCGGCCGGACCTCGTGGGCGACGACGTGTCGGTGAACCGCCTCATCCGGGCGTTCCTCGACAACCACCCGGTCGACCACCTGCTTCAGACCCACGCCACGAACCCGCTGTTGCGCTCCGCCACGATCGACGACGCCGTCGGTCGCTACCTCGCCGACGACACGATCAGCAGCCTCTTCGCCGTCACGCGTATGCAGGCCCGCTTCTACACGGGGGACATGGAGGCGGTCAACCACGACCCCACGGAGCTGATCCCGACCCAGGAGCTGGAGCCGCTGTACCTGGAGAACTCCAACTTCTACGTCTTCTCCCGCGAGGGCTTCCTCACCGATGACCGCCGCATCACACGTGACGCCGCCATGTACGAGATGGACGCCCTCGAGGCGATCGACATCGACGAGGAGGCGGACTTCGCCATGGCCGTCGCCGCGTACGAGGCCCTCGCGTGAAGACCGCGATCCGCCTCGCCACGGTGGCGCCGAGGTACTGGCTCGAGGGCCAGCTCTACCGGCGCTCCCCTTCGCGTCACGACGTCGAGGAGCTGCGGGGGATCCATGCGGGCTCCCCGATGCTCGTCGTCGGGAACGGCCCGAGCCTCAACGACACGCCGCTCGACGACCTCAGGGGCATCCCCGCGATCGGGATGAACAAGATCGACCTCATCTACGACCGCACGAGGTGGCGTCCCGGCCTCGTCGTGGCGGCCAATTCGTCGGTGATCCGCCAGCACTGGTCGGAGATGCTCGCCTCCGGCGTGCCGATCTGGCTCCCGCGCAAGGCCCGCTACTTCGTCCCCGCCGCGGCCCGCCCAGGGATGCGCTGGTTCCACCTGCGCCCCACAGAGGACTTCTCGACCGATCTCACCGTGGGCGTGGGCCGCAGCGCCACGGTCACCTACACCGCGCTCCAGATGGCCTACTGGATGGGCGCCGACCCCGTCATCGTCGTGGGCGTGGACCACTCGTTCCACGTCGAGGGCAAGAACGCCAACGACTACGAGACCCTCGAAGGTGACGACAGGGACCACTTCGACCCGTCGTACTTCGCGGGGCAGCGATGGGCGGTCCCCGACCTCGTCGCGAGCGAACGGAACTACCTGGCCGCGAGGGAGGCCTTCGAAGCCGATGGCAGGAGGGTGCTCGACGCCACCGTGGGGGGCAAGCTCACGATCTTCGACCGGATCCCCATCGACGAGGCCATCGCCCTCGCCGGGGGATGATCACCCGTCTGCGAGCACCCTGGCGACGTTCGTCCACACGGAGCGGCCGAAGTCCTCATGGGTGCCGTAGAAGGGCCACATCTCCCCCGGTGTGAGTGGCTTGGGACGTGGCCCCCTGTCGATCGCCGTGGCGAGCGTTGCGCTCAGGGCGTCGACGTCGAGGTTCCGGTACGTGATGGCCCCGAGCTGGCGACCGACCTCGCCGGGCCACCCGAAGTCCGAGATGACCACCTGGGCGGTCGTGCAGGCGAGCGCCGTGCCGAGGATGCCGGATCCCCCCTGATGGGACCGGTAGGGCAGGGCGACGACGTCGCTCCCCGCGAGTACGTCCGCGAGCTCGTCGTCGGTGAGCCTCCGCTCGATGACGGTCGTGGTCAGCGACGGAAGGTCGAGGATGGCCCGTGCCTCGGCCAGCTTCGCCCTGCCCACGTCGTCGGGCTCACCTGCGAACACCACGTCGACCCGATCCCGGATCGGCTGCGGCAGCTGTGCCACGGCAGCGGCGAGATCGGCGACTCCCTTCTTCTCGGCGAGGACCCCGACGAGCGAGATGGTGACCCGGTCGGATGCACCGTCGCTCCGGGGGTCGTGGTCGAGGAGCTGGAGGGGATCGGGGAACCAGTCGGACCGCTCGCGGAGGGCATCGCTCCCGCGCACTGCGTCGGGGATGAGGGAGAGGTAGCGGATGGGCATCCGTCGCACGGCGACCTCACGCATCGAGATCTCCGCGGCGGCACGGGCGCCATCGAGGCGGTCGGCACGGTATCGGACGTCCCTCCTGGCGGGGACACAGCGCAGGTCGATCACGACGAAGGGGGTGCTCGGCGGTCGGGGTGCGGTGGCGAGGCGACGTGCGAGCTCGTTGCCATGTCCGAGGACCACCGCGTCGACCCGGGTCTCCGTCATCGCCGTCCGAAGCGACCCGTACTCGTCCGTGGCCGACTGTTCGACGACGTCCACGTGCGGCAGGTCGTCGGCGTCGACCCATGACGGTGCGACGAGGGTGAGGTGGTCGGGCATCGCCTCGATGACGGCGTCGAGGTACCTGCGGTGGTGGCCGATCGGGCTCGGATCCCAGTAGAGAACCTGCATGGTGTCACCCTCGAGCGGACGACGCGGGTGGGACTCGATCGTGGTTGGCCGCAGCGGTCTGGGTCCGATCCATGGCGGCAACCTACCCGATCGCTTGCAGCGACGTGCTCACGCAGCGCTGGTGCGCACCACCGCCGGGACGGCGTGGACACCGATGGTCTCCCCCAGGATCGCGAGGACATCGGTCGGTGATCCGAACAGGTCCGTCGCATCGACCCGGTCGCGGATGCTCCCGTCCGCGTTGCGGACCGCGGTGGCGAGGGCACCACCGTCGCCTGCGGCGACGAGCGTGCCGAGGTTGCCCTCCGAGATCAGGCCCGCGGCCTCACTCGCGGCATTGATGCTCGCGACGATCGGTCGATGGGCCGTGAAGTAGGTCGTCAGCTTCGACGGCAGCGACATGTCGATGACGGAGGCCCTCTGCGTGAGCACCAGGACGTCGGCAGCAGCGAGCAGGTCGGCAAGGTCGTCGTTGCCCAGACCCTCCAGGAAGATGACATTGGTGAGGCCTCGAGACGACGCCTCCCGTTCGAGCCTCGGCCGCTCGCTCCCGTTGCCCTGGAGGACCCAGGTGATGTCCGGGGCATGCGCCGCGGCGTCGAGGATCACGTCGAGACCCTGCTTGAGGCCCATGTTGCCGGAGTGGACGGCGATCCTCTGCGTGCCGGGGAGCCCGAACCTGACCCGCGCCGCGTCCTTCGCTCGCGGCGATGGCGCGACCGTGCTCCAGTTGCGCACCACGTGGATCCGGTCCGGGTCGACACCTGCGCCGACGAAGTACGGGCGGAAACCGTCGGCGGCGACGATGACGGCGTCGGCCCTTGTCGCGGCGGACCTCTCGATCCGCTGCACCAGCCTCGCCACGCGGGCGCCGCCGCCGATGCCGCTCTGTGTGGCGGCCTGCCCCATGAGGTCCTGGAACCAGAGCACGAGGGGGGCCTTCGCCCTCCTCGCAGCGGTGTGGGCGACCCATGAGCCGGTCAGGTTCGGCACGATGCCCATGACCACGTCGGATGCCGAGGCGGTCGAGAGCACCGCTGGCAGGGTCGATGCCGCCCAGGTCGCATCCATGAGCGCCCTGGCCGTGGTCGTCGGCGTGGTGGGGACGGAGTGGCGATGTCGACGCACGGTGACGCCGTTGATCCTCGCGGACTCGGGTGCGGGCTGTCGCTCCCACTCCGGGTAGTGCGGGTATCCGGTGTGGATCGTGACGTCCCAGCCCGCGGCGGCGACTGCTTCGGCCGTGGCGGTCGTGTACGGGCGCATTCCCGGACAGCTCCGGCGCGTAGTGCATGGCGAAGATGGTGAGGTTCGGCATCGCGCTACGAACCCGTCGACCGCAGCACTGCCGGGATGGTCTGGGCCATGATCCGGACGTCGAGCAGGGGTGACCAGGTGTCGATGTACTCCATGTCGAGGCGCGCACGGGTGTCGAACGAGGGATCCTGACGGGCCCGGACCTGCCACAGGCCGGTGATGCCCGGCTTGACGGACAGGCGACGGCGGTGCCATGCGTCGTATCCGGCGACCTCGTCGAACGGCTGCGCTCGCGGGCCGACGATCGACATGCTGCCGACGAAGACGTCCCAGAACTGGGGCAGCTCGTCGAGGCTGGTACGGCGGAGGAATGCCCCCAATCGTGTGACCCTTGGGTCCAGGTCGAGCTTGAAGTGCGGTCCCTCCCGATCGTTGACGACGGCCAGGTCGCGGCGCATGTCGTTGGCGCCCCGCACCATCGTGCGGAACTTGTGGACGGCGATGGTCCTCCCGTGGATACCGGCTCGATGGTCGGTGTAGAGGATCGGTCGGCCTTCGCGCAGTGCGATGGTGAGCGCGATCGCAGCCATCACGGGGGCGAGGACCACGAGCGCCACGGTCGCCAGCACGATGTCCACCAGGCGCTTCGTGGCGAACGCGAGGGACCGGGCCGGGCCGGACGACACGGTGAGCAGCGGCGTCCCGTCGAGCGTCTCGAGCTCACCGGCTGAGATGGAGTACCCCATCGACGGGAGGGGGATGCGCACGGTCTTGCCCTGCTCGCGTGCGGCGTGGACGATCGCGTCGAGCTCGTACAGGTCCCCCGGCCTCAGGGCGACGATGACCTCGTCGACGATGTGGGTCTCGAGGATGCGCGGCAGGTCCCGTGGCGACCCGAGGTACGCGATGTCGGCGTCGAGGCCCTGGTCGTACCCGAGGTATCCGGTGATGCGAACCCCCAGCTCGGGATGGTTGACGAGCAGGTTGTCCATCAGCGGCAGCACCGACGGGTCGGTACCGACGATGAGGACGTGACGGGTGCCCTTGCCGGAGGCTCGGCGCTGCGAATAGAAGGCGCGGACCGCCACGGTGGTGAGGGAGATGCCCGCCCACACCATGACGAAGAACAGGGCGAGGAAGAGGCGGCTGACCTCGTCGAGCTTGAACACGTACAGCAGCCCCAGCGTGACGAGGGCGAGGATCCCGACGGCCCTGGCGGACTTCCACAGGTCCGACCCCATCGTCCACCGCTCGTCGAAGCGGTACAGGCCGCTCCACTGGAAGATGACGAGGGCGAGGACGACGTAGCCGGCGAGGGCGAGCCACGGGTTGGCGAAGAACTCACCCCACCGGGGAGGGCTCCCGTCGCCGTACCGGACCTCCGTCGCGACGATCATCGACGCGACCACCACAACGGCATGCCCGACCACGACCACCGTCGTGAACCCGATCCGCATGATCCGCATCGTCGTGCTCCCTGCGCGTCCGAACGGGCCATCGCTGAGGGGCGATGCGCCCATGGTGTGTATCGGACGCAGCCGTGGATTCTGTAGCCCACCCGCCGAACACCGGCCGGTAGCCGGAT
>CAWBVU010000002.1:0-95646 GCA_963792405.1 uncultured Acidimicrobiia bacterium | reverse complement strand
ATATGTGCCGATATGTGCGGTTTATGGGCGCTTGGGCAGTCGCATGAGATCGGGTTTGAGGTCGTAGGTCCAGGGGAGTCCGGCGTTCTTCCAACCGTTCACCATGCGTTTCCGGTGGTACACGCTTCGAGGATCGTTGACCCTTTCTCCTTCCATGCCTTCGAGGATGTTGAAGACCTTTGTGTAGCCCACCTCTGCAAGAGCGTTGACTGCCAGGGCTGCCCTGCCGCCGGATCGGCACATCACCAGGATCGTGTCTGAGGGATCTGGGTCAGGTGCCAGCGAACTCGAGCGCTTCGTCCAGATAGATGCTCCAGTCCTCGGTGGGTGCGATCTCGATCCATTCCTTGAAGACCCTCCCTGCGGGTGCCACAGGGGAACCGGTCCCTGAATCGATCAATTCGGTGACGCGACTGGCTGGGAGCTTGATCACTATGCCGTCGGTCTTGTGCCCTGGCATGGCGACGAAGGCTGTGCCAGATCGAACGCAGCGGAACCCGAACATGGTTCCTTCCTCCACCCGGCCCGCTGCAATCAGCGGGGCGACTTCGTCCCAGAACCGTTCACTCATCGGCATCGCCTCCGGTGTGACAGCGACACGGTAGGAGAACATCGTTGGTCGCGCTCGCATCAAGAGCCCAGCTTCGGCTGCGTGGATCGGTTCGCGATCACGGGCTACGGTGCTGGGGTGCGCCGGATCGCGCCGAAGGGCCACATCGTGCCCGACAGCATCCGGTGGGAATCCTGGCAGTACGCTCGGGATCGAGTCGAGCCTGCGTGGGAGTCATGTCGCGAACAACCTCAGGTCATCTGGTCATCGCCGACATCAGCGGCTACACGCAGTACCTGACTTCTTCGGAGCTGGAGCACGCCCACGAAGTGCTCAGCTCGTTGATGGGACTGCTGGTCGATCGGACATTGCCACCGATGCGGGTCGCTGGGTTGGAGGGTGACGCTGTGTTCAGCTACGGCATCGCCGACGGGGGAATCGGCGGCCAGGCACTCATCGAGATGATCGAAGGGACCTATGTCGCGTTCCGGCGAGCCATTGAGCAGATGGTGCTCAACACGACCTGTCAGTGCAATGCATGCGCCAACATTGGGACACTGGATCTCAAATTCTTCGTCCACTACGGCACGTTCTCGATGAGTTCGCTTCGGGGAAGAGACGAGCTCGTCGGTTCGCCGGTCATTGAGATCCATCGACTTCTGAAGAACGACATCTCGGACGTCACCGGCCTTGATGCGTACACCGCCTACACGGACCAGGCCGTCGAGGCACTCGGGCTCGATGGCTTCACGGAGGGCCTGGTTCGGAGCGAAGAAACGTACCCAGATCTGGCACCACTCACGCTGTGGGTCCAGGACATGCACGCCATCTGGGACACGGACCGAGACGGGCTAGAAGTCCGGATCGCGCCATCTGACACGCTCCTCCAGGTAGAGGGAGAACTCCCCGTACCACACGGGGTCGCGTGGGGCCTCCTTCTCCAGCCACGATACCGATCGCTGCTTTACGGCGTGGACCGTCAAGAGCCCACCCAACGACAGGCTGGGCGGATCGCCGAAGGATCGGTCTTCACCTGTTACCACGGGAAGAACACGGTCACCACGCAAACCGTGCTGGCACTGGCACCCTTCAAGTACATGGTCACCCACGACACCACCCCAATACCGGGTGCCAGCATCCTCGCTCAGATCGACATCGAGCCGCACGGCAACTCCACCGCTGTCACCCTGACATGCAGCAGGGCACGCGGGCCATGGCTCTCCCGCTCGATCAACAACCTCATCGGCCCAACGCTCATCGCGCGCAGACTACGACACGGCCTAGACGCTCTCAGGACTGAGATCGAGCACGAGATCACTCACGGAACTCTCGAGATCCCCGAAACCAACGCCACCTCAACCGCCGACATCGAAGTGGCAGTCACCGACAACCTCCCACCCCCACGCAACGAATAGCCCACGAGCGCTCACCCAACGCCTCACGCATAGGTGCCGATATGGGTGGGGGCACTCACTGTGAGGGAGCGACGTCGCTGACCGCGGTTCGCCGCTTGAGTAGGAACGTCTCCATAGATCCCTTGCCTTTGACCTCGATGGTTCCGTGGTCTGAGAATTCGTACTGCTGTGCAAGAGTGTCTCGGACCGCTTTGGTGACCTGGATCTCGCCCGGTGGACCGGACGATTCCATCCGTGCCGCGACATTGACTGTGTCGCCCCAGAGGTCGTAGCTGAACTTGCGCTTGCCGATTACCCCTGCCACCACTGGACCTATATGAAGTCCGAGTCGTAGCTCAAGGCGGCCAAATCCGGGAACGTTGTATTCGTGGATGTGGGCGCGCATTGCAAGAGCCATTTCAGCAGCATTGACGAGTGCCTCGGGACTGGGATTGGGGAGCCCGCCAACGACGATGTACGCGTCGCCGACCGTCTTGATCTTCTCAAGGGCGTGTGCGTCGGCTAGGTCGTCAAACGCCGAGAAGACTTTGTTGAGCAGCCGAACCAGCTCGTTTGGAGATAGCAGGTCCGCAAGTGGGGTTGAGCCGACAAGGTCGGCGAACAGAACGGCCACATCGTCAGCACCGTCGGCAATCAACCGTTCGCCCGACTTCAGCCGATTGGCTGTCTCCCTTGGCAAGATGTTGAGAAGAAGCGCCTCGGATCGTGCATGTTCGGAAGCAAGGTCTGCCTGGGCCTCGGCAACTCGTTTGGTGTAGTACATGGCGACGACAGTGGCGAACAGCAAGACACTGGCCACATTCATAATCAACAAGAGCGACTCCCACCCAGTGCCATCTACCCGGTCTGGGACTGCAGGATCGGCAAGCACGACAGCCACAAGGCCCCCGAGTGCCCCAAAGGTGACCACAGGCACAAACACGGTGTCACCCTGTCGGCCAACCAAAACCCCCAGCAGGGGAACTATGACGAACCAGCAGAACGACCCCAGACCAAGACCCATAACCAGTGAAGAGATCACGATGTTGAGCAAGCTGGTGGCGGCCAAGAGCCACATCGCTGCGTCGGGCCTGCGTGTTGCGTTCAGCGCAATGGTGCCGACGTATCCACAGATCAGCAACACGTTCGCCGCGCGCAGGAGCCACGACCCTGACGAGTCGATGAACACGAAGAAGATGGTGCTGACCGATAGGTTCAACCCGAGAGCCAACAGCGCCGCGATGTTGATCGTTCTAGACCGACGGAATTCGACCGACAAGGTATGCGCGTCCTGGTTGAATCCCGATGGACCCGACACCTCAACAGCCATCACGCGACGGTATCAACAGCAACCGGTGTCGAACCGTCAGCATCGACACTGCTGCGAGGAGAATGGCGACGGCCCCGATCATGCCGCCGTACGTGACCAACACTTCTCCGAACTCAATGTCGAGAACGTCCTCAAGAAGGTTCCCAATCCCCGACACTGCCGTCGCGACCCCAGCGACCAGAAGGAACAATGAACCACGCCGAATCGGTGTCGTCCGCCACCACAGAACGAGGGCCACACCGGTCACAACCCAGCCAACTGTGGTCAACACCGCTGCTGAGTAGTCGAGCAGGGACGATGGGTTCCAATAGACCGGATCTGCCATCTCCATGACGGCGCGGGCGACGACGAGAATCCCTCCCCCCACGAACCACATACCTGTAGATCGCAGAGCTTGCCTTGAGGTATCCGTGCGCAGTGGCTGCATCCGCCCACACTAGGAAACCCCAACCGGGCGATGCTCGCATATGTGCCGATATGGGTGGCTCAGAGTCTGAGAAGCACTCGGTTGCGTGGTACGACGATCCGTAGCAGGAGCACCAGGAGGGCGGAGACGATCCCGCCGATGATGGTGCCGAAGATGTCTTTCCAGTCGAACACGCCTCTGGGCAGGTAGGGCTGAACGATCTCGTAGAGGACATACCCGGTGACGAGGAATCCGATCACGTTGAACGCTTTCGTTCGCTGCGAGTTCAGGATCGCCAGCGACGCGAAGACCTGGACGACGATTCCGCCCAGGTTCCCCATGCTGTCGGCGATCCCGAAGTCGTTGATTCCGGTCTCATAGATGTAGGGCCGGTAGATGTTGCGGCCTACCTCAGTTAGGAGGAACGCCCCGACAGCTACCGCTGCATACACCAATCGCGCCACGTCGACCGTTCGAAGCGATTCTTGGTCCGTGAAGAGAAGCCAGATAGGCCGCGGCAGCGTGTGCGCGGCCTCAGCCGGGGAAGGGGTACCACTGTGCGCCAAACCCCATCACCTTCCGGCAGTGCGGACAGAAGAACACGAAGCCGCGCCCCATCCCGAAGTTCCCCCGAGACTTCTGTGCGTAGATCTCAGGAACCTCGGCCTCACAGAACGGACATACCGGAGTGAGGTCTTCACGCCGAACGACCTGGCTCTTGGGTGCAGCCGACTCGGCCACCATCGCCTCCCTGCTCAATTACCGCCTGGAACCCGTACATCGTCTCACGACCTCCTGCGCCTATCAACGCCGCAGCACAACGAGAACCCCATGGTGCGGAGACCCGTGCGCATATGTGCCGTTATGTACCTGCCTGGCTGGTGTCACCGGTTCGTCCGTCTGGTTCGTCTGCTCTCATGTATGAGTAGCGGCATCGGCGGCGAACTTGAAAGAGGAGACCTGGAACATGTCTACCGATCGTTCGGATGAGCTTGATCTGATTGGGTGGTGGATGGGTCTGGCGGGATTGGTGTTGGTCTTCGCTGGGTTCTTTGTGGTCGACCCTGGTGGCTGGAATGGGCCTGACAGTCCCGTTCGCGAGCTGGCAGCTGAGCTCACTGACAACCGGACGAGAATCGTCGCTGGAAGCACGGTCGGCATTGTCGGAGCGCTTGCCTTGGTCGGGTTTGTTGCCTCGCTGCGGATGCGCCTCGCCCGGGAAGGCTCGAAAGGTGAACTGTTGGCTCTTGTGGTCTATGCCTTTGGGATTGTCATGACGATCGGCGCTTTCGTTCATGCGTCATATCGCATGGCGACGAGCGCACCGATCGATCCGAACGTGCTTGCGGATGCGGTGCTTCCGTTGTCGATGCTCAAGGAACACATCAGCGACCTGTTCATGATTGGGGCCCTCGGTGTCGCTGCCACGATGAGCGTCAGCTCGTTCGTCGTGGGATTGCTCCCCAAGCCGATGGCCTGGGTGGGGGTCATACTCGTCGCGGCCACCGTGGCGCTGATCCCGACTGGTCTAGGGGTTGGCGGTCTCGCCCTATTCCTTTGGCTGATTGTGGCTTGTCCCGTTCTCATTGTCAGAGACCACACCCCTAACACTCACGGGTCACCACAATCCCCCTCGGGCCAGATGGAGCCCGAACGTGGCTGAACCGTCCGACGCTCAGCGGACAGAACGCCCATAACCGGCATTATGAGCGATCGTCCTAGGGGCACGTGAGGGGCACGGGACCTCTGGAGGGGCACGAGAGCGCGAAACCCACGGCTGAGCCAGATGCGCAGATCACGACCCACGGCCACTTGACAACTGACAAGGAAACGCAGTCTTACCAAGGGCTTGACAGTGGTCAAGGGAAGATCGAATGGCCCGTGTGGAATGGCACGCCCGGAGGGACTCGAACCCCCAACCTTCTGATCCGTAGTCAGACGCTCTATCCAAATTGAGCTACGGGCGCAGGTGGAGCCGGTGATCTGTGATCACCAACGGCGCAATGGTAGTCCCAACAACCGGGCAGTTGCCTTCGTTCCCGTGGCACCGCTCGACGCAGGCCGGAGGCACATTCCGTGTCGTCGTGGGATCAGATCTTGCCGTGCGGCTGCAGCCACCGCGTCGCGAGGAAACCCTCGCCCGCGTGGCCCCGCGGCTCCGACCACACGTCCCGATTCCGGAGGCCTATCGTCCGCCAGGTGAGTTCCTTCGTGCCTGCCGACTTCGACGTCCCACGGACCCTCGACGGCCCGGGGTTCCGGCTCGAACCGCTCGGTACCGAGCACAACGCACGCGACTACGCCGCGTGGTCGTCGAGCATCGACCACATCAGGGCAACCCCCGGATTCCCGGATCCCGATGACGACTGGCCGTACCCGATGTCACTCGAGGAGAACATGTCGGACATGGAGATGCATGCCAGGCACTTCGCGGAGCGCCGGGGATTCACGTGGACCGTGCTCGAAGGCGACGACGTGATCGGTTGCGTCTACCTCTATCCCACGGAGGCCGACGGCTACGACGCCGAGGTCTCGTCGTGGGTCACCGAATCCAGGGCGCACCTCGACGAGGCCCTGTGGCGCGAGGTCAACGCCTGGATCGCGGCCGAATGGCCGTTCGAGTCGGTCCTCGACCACCCACGCACCAGCGCTTGATCGCAGGGCGCGACCCCACGATGGCCAGGATCGGTGGCTGGGGCGCGCTCCGATGCCGGTCGGCCGTGGTCAGGGCCGCGGAATCGCCGTCACCTGGAGCGAACCAGCATCGTCTCGGAGTTCGAGCGACGTGCCGCGAACGGACCATGTCGTCGCCGACTGGAGGGCCCGGAGGTACTCGGCCTCCTGCTCCATGACGCCGGCCGGGTCGAGGCAGGCGCGCTCGGTGGAGGCCAACTGGCCCATCGACACGTCACCGCCGTCGGTCTCGAACTCGCCTGAATACTGGTTGCAGCCGCCTGACCCCGACACCACCCCGTCCCCACCGAAGTCGAGGGTGATGGTCGTCCCCGCTACGAGCGACACGACTGCCTGCCTGCCATTGTTGTACGAGGTCACCTGCCATGCGCTGCCCTCGAGCTGTGGATCGAACCGGGTGAACGTGCCGATGTCAGCACCGTCGGCATCGCGCAGGGTGAGGACGTCGCCGTCGACCTGATACCCCGTCGCCGCCTGCAGTGCGGCCGTGTACGACGCCTCGAAGGACATCAGCGGTTCGGGGCAGGCCATCAATGTGCCACCGAGCGGCCCGATCGTGATGGCGTCGCCGTCGACCTCATATGGTCCGAAGAACGAGTTGCATCCCGTCACGACCGACACCGAGGCGTCATCGACGAAGATGAGCTGCGCCGCGACACCATCGGGCACCGAGGTGTCGGCGAGTTCATCGACCGACCAGGCCGTGCCCCCGAGTGACTCGGAACCGCCACACGACGCCATCAACACACCTCCCACGACGATCGCCACCGCGATCCATCGACCCAGACGAAGACGATCCATGTCATCGAACCTCCGATTCGGGCCGCTGACGCGGCCAGCCGTTACCGTCCGGGCGCACCCGGGTCGCGCGAACGGTATCGGCTTCCATCGCTATCGCACGTGGTCGACGACCACCTTTGACCGTGCGCCCGGACGTCGTCGAGACACGTGCGTCAGACGACGTGGTGGGCGCTGCAGTCGACGCAGAGCTCCGTGGTCGGCAGCACCCTGAGTCGCTGGAGGGGGATGTCGGCGCCGCAGCTCGCGCAGAAGCCGTAGGTGCCGTTCTCGACCCTGGCGAGCGCGTCATCGACCTCCCGCAGGCACTCCTCCGCGTGCTCGGTGAGCACATACGTGGCCTCGGTGTCGACGTCGGAGGCCGGATCCTCGTGGTCGAGCAGGTCGCTCACATCACGGTTGTGGACGGCGTCGTCGGCCTCCTTGAGCATGCCGTCCACACAGTGGGACAGTGCCGCTCGGCGGGCGTGGAGCACCTCGATGAGGGAGTCCATCGTCGACGGTGCGAAACGGGCGGTTGCGGGCATCTTCGCTCCTTCCTCCATGGGGCGCATGTGCGTCCCCCGTGAAGGTCTCTCCCGCCCCCTGTGAGGCCGGGGTCACCGGGCCCGTGTGGGCCGTGCTGACGGATCGCCCGTTTCGGGATACTCCCCTTGCGCGGACAAGTATCCCACCGCCGCTGGTGCCTGAACAGGCCGGGTGGCCAACCGGGAACAGAATTCGGCGCGTATTAGTTGCACCATGCAACGATATACTCCGATGCGCGACCCGAAGGAGCGACATGCCAGCCATCACCGTCGACGACAGCCTCGCCCTCCCCCGTGTGCCCGCACCAGGGACGTCACTGGACCGACCCGTGAAGTCCGTCACCACCGCACCCGTGGGCTACGAGGGTGAGGGCTTCATGGTGCGCCGCGCCTTCGCAGGCGTCGATCTCGCCGATCTCGACCCGTTCGTCCACCTCGACCAGATGGGAGAGGTCGAGTACGGACCCGGGGAGCCACTCGGGACGCCGTGGCACCCCCATCGGGGCTTCGAGACGGTCACCTACATGATCGACGGGCAGATGCAGCACCAGGACTCCCACGGGGGCGGCGGCCTCATCGCCGATGGCGACACGCAGTGGATGACCGCAGGCTCGGGCATCCTGCACATCGAGACCCCACCCGAGCAGCTCGTCGTGTCCGGCGGCCTCTTCCACGGATTTCAGCTGTGGGTCAACCTCCCGGCGAAGGACAAGTGGCTCGACCCTCGCTACCAGGACCTGCGCGGCGGCGACGTCGCCCTGCTCACCACCGGGGACGGAGGGTCCCTGATCCGGCTGATCGCGGGCGACCTCGACAGCCACCACGGCCCCGGCCGCACCCACACCGACATCACCCTCATCCACGCAACCCTCCAGCCCGGGGCGCGGCTCAGCCTCCCGTGGAGGGCGGACTTCAACGCCCTCGCCTACGTCCTCAACGGTTCGGCGACCTTCGCCACCGAGGGCGTCAAGGCGGGTATGGGCCAGCTCGTCGTGTGGGGTCCGGGCTCGTCGATCACCATCACGGCGGACGAGGTGCAGGAGTCCCGCAGCCCCACCGTCGACGTGCTGCTCCTCGGGGGCAAGCCGATCCGCGAACCAGTGGCGTGGTATGGGCCGTTCGTGATGAACACGATGGCGGAGGTCCAGCAGGCGTTCGATGACTACCAGGCGGGCAGGCTCGGGTCCATCCCCCACGGCGCGCTCGGGACCCATCGGCCCGCGACGTGACGGGGATGTCCGAACAGGGCTGCATCACCCAATACGATGGGGGCAGCACCGAGCCCTGAGGAGCCCCCGTGAACCCCGAGCTGCGCCAACTCGCCGACGAGTACTGGGAGTACGTCCTCGAGACGAACCCCACCAACGCCCACATGCTCGGGGACTATCGCTTCATGGACCGCGTCGAGGATGCGGGCCGCGCCGCCGAGGACGCCGACATCGCGGCCCGCCGACGCTTCGCGGCACGGGCGCGCGCCTTCGACCTCGCGACCCTGTCACCACAGGACCGCATCACCGCGGAGACGCTGATCTTCGAGTGCGAGTCCATCGCCGGTGTGACGGAGATGCGCCAGGCGGAGTTCGGGGTGGACCCGATCTTCGGCCCCCAGGCGGTGTGGCGGGTGGCGATCCCGCAGATGTCCGTCGAGACCCCCGAGCACGCGGAGAAGATGCTGGCGAAGTACTCGGCCATCGCCCACCAGATCGACCAGCTCGGCGAGCGGCTTCGCGAGGGGATCGCGTCAGGACGGGTGAATGCACGCTTCGCCGTCGACCGCACCGTGGAGCAGATCGACGACATGCTCTCCACCCCGGTCGACGAGGACGCGATGCTGAGGGCCCAGATGCCTGCGAGCTTCAGCGACGACGACATCGCCACATGGAGGGAACGCGCCGCGGCGATCGTGGAGAACGAGGTGCGGCCCGCGTACGCCCGCTACCGCGACATCGTCCGCGACGAGGTCGGCCCCGTGGCCCGATCGGACGAGGAAGCAGGCCTCAGGTACCTCCCCGACGGTGACCTCGTCTACGCACGGCTGATCGAGCGGTACACGACGCTTCCGCTCCAGGCGGAGGAGATCCATGAGATCGGCCTCCTCGAGATCGATCGCCTCGCACGCGAGTACGTCGAGATCGCGGGTCCCCTGCTCGGCACCGAGTCCCTCGAAGAGATCTTCCGCGCACTGCGGGATGACCCCGACCTGCACCACACGCGGGACGAGGACGTCGTGGCCCAGGCCGAGGAGGCCTTCGCCGCGGCGAAGGCGGAGATGCCGAAGTGGTTCGGCAGGATCCCGAAGTCCGACTGCTTCGTGCAGACGACCGAGCACGGCCCCGTGGCCTTCTACTACCCGCCGGCCGAGGACGGATCGCGGCAGGGCACCTTCTTCATGAACACCGCGAACCCCGGTTCGTGGGGCACCTTCGAGGTGCAGGCGACCGCCTTCCACGAGGGCATCCCCGGCCATCACCTCCAGATCGCCATCGCACAGGAGCTCGGCGACTCGGTGCCCGCGTTCCAGCGCAACGGGTTCATCTCCGCCTACGGGGAGGGCTGGGGCCTCTACACGGAGCGACTCGCCGACGAGATGGGCCTGTACTCGACACCCCTCGACAGGGTCGGGATGCTCCAGGCCGACTCGATGCGGGCCTGCCGCCTCGTCGTGGACACCGGCATGCACGCCCTCGGGTGGAGCCGCCAGCGCGCCATCGACTACGTCGCCGCGAACTCGCCGATGACGATGCACTCGATCGTCGAGGAGATCGACCGGTACCTGTCGTTCCCCGGTCAGGCACTGTCCTACATGATGGGGAGGATCGAGATCGAGCGGATGCGGGCCGAGGCCGAAGCGGCGCTCGGCGACGACTTCGACATCAAGGGCTTCCACGATGCCGTCCTCGGCTCCGGTCTCGTCACACTCCCGACGCTGGACCGCATGATCAGGGAGTGGGCCTCCCCTGTGGCGTAGCCGTCCATCATCCTGCGCAGCGCATCCGGGCCTCCCTCGACGGCACTGCGAGCACCCTCCGGCCACGACGCCGTCGTCTAGTCTTGTCTAGACAACCTGCGGATCGGCGGACCACGGCCGAATGCACGATGGGAGGATCCATGCACGGACGATCGATCACGATGCTCGGGACGGGGCTGATCGGCGACTTCTACACGATGACCCTGCATGGGCAGCGATCGCGGGATCGTGTCACGACGGTGTACAGCAGGTCCCCCGAGCGTGGCGCCGCCTTCGCCGAGCGGTGGGACATCCCCAAGCACACGACGTCGCTCGAGGACGCCATCAACGATCCCGACACGGATGTCGTCGTGGTGGCCCTCCCCAACTTCCTCCACGAGGAGGCGATCTCCCTCGCCGCCGCTGCGGGCAAGGCGGTCCTGTGCACCAAGCCGCTTGCGAGGGATGCTGCGGAGGCGAAGCGGATCCTCGACACCGTCGAGCAGGCTGGCGTGTTCGCCGGCTACCTCGAGGACCTCGTCTACACACCGAAGACCCTCAAGGCCGTCGCCGCGGTCGACTCCGGGGCCATCGGTGACGTGACGTGGGTCCGCTCACGTGAGACCCACCCGGGTCCACACAGCGCTTGGTTCTGGGACGCCGACAAGGCGGGAGGCGGGGCGATCGTCG
This sequence comes from uncultured Acidimicrobiia bacterium, assembly GCA_963792405.1. Lineage (GTDB taxonomy): Bacteria > Actinomycetota > Acidimicrobiia > Spongiisociales > UBA5794 > SZUA-442. Next base: position 84,310 of record CAWBVU010000002.1, on the reverse strand, counting down.
ACCTCGGCTGCCACTGCATCGAGATCATCCGCAACTTCGTCGGCAAGGACAACCGTCCGGTTGAGGTGATGGCGTGGGCCGACACGCTGGTGCACCCCATCAAGGGTGAGGACAACGCGGTCGTGCTCATCCGGTTCGCCTCGGGTGCGCTCGGCCAGTTCGAGGTGAGCTGGACGTTCCGCGGTGGCATGGATCTGCGCGACGAGGTCGCCGGCACCGAGGGCACGATCTGGATGAACCACTTCCTGCGCACCGGGTACGAGATGTACACCTCGGGAGGAGGCGACGGCTACGTTGCGGAGAAGCTCGAGTCCACCGAGGGCTGGCTGTTCCCGGTCGGGGATGAGGTCGCCGAGCTCGGCTACGTCGACATGTTCACCGACATGTTCGATGCGATGGATCGGGGCGCCCAGCCCATGGAGACCTTCTACGACGGCTACGTCGTGAACGCGGTCATGGATGCGGCGTACCGTTCGGCGGAGAGCCACGCCTGGGAGCCGGTCGATGTCGAGTGGCGCGGCGGGGACCGCGACCGCATCCGCAAGGACGTGTCCTACCACGACGGCCACGCCATCGTGAAGGCCGAGGTCCTGCCCGATGGGCGGTCGAAGCTGATCCTGGCCGACAAGGACACGGGCTCGATCTTCGACATGGTCACCGAGGCCTGATCTGGACGTCGACATCCTCCCGAATCGCGAGTGGGGTGACGCCGTCGCCCTGAGGCTCATCGAACGTCTCGATACCGTCGAGGGGCCGAGGATCTGCCTACCGACGGGTGCGACGCCGGTGCCCATGTACGCGTCGTTCGCACGCCACGGCGGGAGCCTCGCGACCGCAACGGCGTTCCTGCTCGACGAGTTCGGCCTCCCCGAGGGCTCGCCCGCCCGCTGCGACGTGATGCTCCGTCGCGAGCTCCTGGACCTCCTCGACGAGCCCCCTGGACGGCTGGTGACGTGGGACACGTCCGCGGAGGATCGCGATGCCGAATGTCGGCGCATGGAGGCGGACATCGCAGACGGCGGCCTCGATCTCGTCATCGTCGGGATCGGGCCGAACGGTCACGTGGGGATGAACGAGCCGGGAACGCCACCGCAGTCGCGGTCGCGCGTCGTGGACCTGCATCCCGAGACACGACGGGGCGCGCTGCGCTACGGGGCCGCGACGGAGCCGGCCTGGGGGATGACGCTCGGCATCGCCACGCTGATGGAGGCGGACACGATCTGGCTCCTCGCCACCGGCGCTGCGAAGGCCGCCATCATGGCACGGGCACTCCGGGGCGAGGTCACGCCGGAGGTGCCTGCATCACTCCTCCTCGATCATCCCGACCTGCGGGTGTACCTCGACGAGCACGCCGCCGCGCACCTCTAGCGATACGCACCGTCGAGGTGCTCGGCCAACCAGCGGTCGAGCTGTCGCGCATCGGTGGCCACCACAGCGGGCCCGAGGGCTGCGAGCCGCTCGGCGTCGGCCGTCGCATGCCACGCTGCGGACACCGGGACCACGCCGGCGGCCCGCGCCTCGACGACGTCCGTCGGAGCGTCTCCGATGTAGGCGACCTCACCGGGGTCGAGGCCCCAGCCCGCGACGATGCGGGACGATCTCGATCGACTTGACCGATCCGGTGTCCGAACCGGTGGCGATGGGATCGAACGTGCCGACGAAACCGAGCCGCTCGAGGGTGATCTCCGCGCTACGGCGGCCCTTCCCCGTCACCACACCCATCGGGAGCGGCGTCAGGGCGAGCCGCTGCACGATGGCCGTCACCTCCGGGAAGTCGAGATGGGCGTCGTCATGGTGCCGTGCGTACTCCTCCAGGTAGGTCTCGATGGCGACGTCGCCGACGTCACCGAGGACCTTCATGAGGATGCCCTCCTCGGTGGGCCCGAACATCGCCACGATCTCGTCGTGGGCAAGGCTTGGCCCCCCGTGGCTCGCGATCGCCACCTGGAGCCCCATGACACAGGCCTCGAGCGTGTTGGACAGGGTGCCGTCCACGTCCCAGATGAGCCCTCGGATCGCGATCATCGGAGCGTCGCCGCCGTGATCGTCAGGCCGGTGACGCGGGACTCGCCGGGGCCGAGGACCGGGAGGCGACCGTCGGCCCTGTCGGCCGCCCTGCCCCTCGTCGAGCAGTTCGCGGGCTCGACCCCGAGGACCGCCATCGAGGGGTTCCGGTCGATCCACTGGTTCAGGACGGGCAGCGTCGCGGTGTCCCATGCGATGCCCACCTCGATACCGATGCCGGGATTGCGAACCGATGCGTGGCCCGGCCTGCCAGCCGCTGGCCGATGCTCGAGTACCCACTCCGGCCCCTCCTCGATCGGCTGGCCGCGGGTCCACGTGCCGAGCGCAGGGGCGCTGGCGGGGTCCCTGGCCGTGGTCGCCTCGACATCGGCCATGAACTCTGCACCCTCGTCCCACAGGGGGAACCCGAAGTTGCAGTGGTAGAGGATGGGCGCCTCGGCAGGCTCCGAGCCCTCGTTCGTCGTCACGTCGACGACGTCGATCCTCCCTGTTCCCGCATGGGTGGTGATGGATCTGTCGAGGCGGAGCTCGGGAGCATCCAGGTCGTCCGTGATCACACCGGTCACCGTGATCGTCCCTGCGTCGATGTCGCGCTGCACCTTGACCTCCGAGGCGCCCAGATGGGAGAAGGTACCGTGCAGCCCGTGGCCCTCCGACGGCATCCCGACGTTGCGCAGGCCGCAGGTGACGAGGAGGCCGCCGCCGAAGGCGTTGCCCCACACCAGGTCGACGAGCTCACCCACGGGGATGGGGGGCGCCTCGCCCACCTCGGACACCCATGCCAGCGGGTGGCCGGCGAACCACGCCTGGCCGAGGTCGAGGCCACGGTCCGGGAGGATGCGCACGGCGATGCCACCGGCTGGGGCGACGTCGACCACGCGCATGCCCGTCTCTGCGTCCTGGCCCTCCCGGGCCCACAGGACGGCGTCGGCGTTCGGGAGTCGCCCCGAGGCGAGCGCGATGGTGAGGTCAGTCATCGTCGAGGGCGTGGCCGACGGTCCCGTTGATGACGAGCCCCCCATCGACCACGATCTCCTGCCCGGTGAGGTACCGCGACGCAGTCGAGGCGAGGAACACGATGACGTCGGCGATCTCATCCTCCGTGCCGATGCGGCCGAGCGGGATCCGCTCCTCGTAGGTGGCCCGCACCTGGGGCGTGTAGGCCTTGAGGTTGAGGGGTGTGTCGGTTGCCCCTGGCGACACCGCATTGACCGTCACGTCGTGATCGGCTGCCTCCAGGGCCAGCGTCTTCGTGAGGCCGAGGATCGCCCCCTTCGCCGCGATGTAGGCACCGAGGTTGGCGACGACGAGCACGTCGGCGGCGCTGGTCACGTTGATGATCCTCCCGCGGCCCTGCGCGTACATCGCCCGTGCGGCCTCCCTGCTCCCATAGAAGAACCCGTGGAGGTTCGCCGCGAGGAGCCCGTGCCAGTCCTCGTCGGTCGTCTCGACGAGGGGCTTCACCATCAGCGCCGCGGCATTGTTCACCCAGATGTCGAGTGAGCCGAACCGGTCGATCGCCTCGGAGGCGAGGCGAGGGGCGAGCCCGGGGTCGCCGGTGTCGCCCTGGACGATGAACGCCCTTCGACCGAGCGCCTCGATCTGCGCCCGGACCGATGCGGCGCCCTCGTGGTCGGACCGGTACACCCCCACGATGTCGGCGCCCGCGTCTGCGAGCGCGACCGCGGTCGCCCTCCCGATGCCCCTCGACACCCCGGTGACGACAGCGCTCGGCCCGACGAGCTCGACGGTGGTGGTCATCGCGTGCCTCCTTGTTCCTGGCGTGGATCGATGATGAACTTCAGTCCCTCGGCGTTGCGCGTCGCTTCGAACGCGGTCTGCCACTCCCGCAGCGGGACGACGGCCGACACGAGTGGGTCCAGGACGACGTCGCCTGCCGCAAGCAGGGCCATCGCACGTCCCCACGACCGTGGGGTGCTGGCGAATCCGGACGTGTAGGTGATCTCGGCGAGGAGGATCCGGTCGAGATCGAGGGTGACGGGCCTGCCGAAGATGCCGATGTGGACGTACCGCCCGCCCTTCCTCACCGATGCGAGGGCGAGCCTCGCTCCCGCCTCCGACCCGGAGCACTCGCACACGACGTCGAAGGCGCCGAGCCCATCACTGCCATCGAGCACGACAGTGCGGAGCCCGAGCCGCCCTGCCACGGCGAGGCGCTCAGCGTCACGGGGCAACCCGGCGAGGGTCACGAACCCGCCGGCGGCCCTTGCCGCCTGCGCGGTGAGGACCCCCATCGTCCCCGGTCCCGTCACGAGGACCGAATCGCCCGCATTGACGACGGGCGGGTCGAACAGGCAATTGGCGACGCAGGCGAGCGGCTCCGCCAGGGGCCCCGCATGCCATCCGACGGTGTCGGGAAGGGGGTGGAGGTTGCGCGCCGGCACCACGAGCCACCTTGCGAACCCACCATCGACGTGGGACCCGATCGACCTGCGCTCCGTGCACAGGTTCGGACTCCCCGTGCGGCAGAAGGCGCACACCTCGCAGTACGAGAAGTAGGTCTCGATCGCGAAACGTCCGCCGATGAGGGAGGAGTCGACGCCAGGGCCCACCGCCGTGACCTCGCCGGAGACCTCATGGCCCATGGTCACGGGCGGATTCGAAGGGAACTCGTCGTCTGCGATGTGGAGGTCGGTGCCGCAGATGCCTGCGGCGATGACCTCGACGAGGACCTGCCCGGGCCCGGGGTCCGGAACCTCGTACTCCCTGAGGCCCAGGCTCCCCTTGCCGGGGGCGAGCTTCCCGAGCCCAACGGTCGTGATCGTCATGGCGCCCCTCGGAGGGTCAGGAATCGCTGCGGATTCACCTCGAATATCGTCTCGATGTCGCGATCGGGGACGCCGAGGGAACCGAGCGCATCGAGGAAACCCGTCCGCATCCATGCGAGGCCCGGAGTTCCGCCGAGGGACGCCCACAGCGTCCGGCGAGCGCCGTCGGTGCCGATCATGAGCTGGGACGCGTGCCCGTTCCCGACCGCCTCGGCCACGAGCTGTGCCGTGCGGTTCGTTGCGTCGAGTGGGCGCCGCAGGGCCTGGTCGTACTCGAGGTTGACACCCGTGGCGAACAGGTCGCGGTGGTAGCCGACGTCGTCGACCTTGTCGGTGTGGGACAACACGACCCTGTCGAGCGGACACCCGAGGAGGTGGAAGGCTTCGACCTGATCCATCCCGCCGGCGCCGTCCTCGCAGTGGGTGAGGATCGGTGCGCCCGTGCGGCGCGACGCCTCCACGGCACCTTCGAGCACGCGCCCAGCACGGGCGGTGAGCCCCTCGGCGTCCGTGGCGACCTTGATGATGCCCGCCCTGTGGTCGGTCCGTTCCACGATCGGTCCCGTGTAGTCGAAGCGGTCGATGCCGACCTCGACGTCGGCGGCGAACAGGTCGGCAAGGGCCTCAGGATCGGCGTCGATCGCCCAAGGATGATGGAGGTAGTACTTCGGGGTGTGCAGGCCCGTGGTCGCGACGATCGCCACGCCGGTCGACTCGCTGATCGCGGCGAGCCGGTCGGGGTGCCTGCCACCCGCGGCGGGCATGGCGTCGACCATGCATCCGACGCCGACCTCGGCGCAGGAGGACACCTCCCGCACGGCGTCCTCCACCGATGGGAGGTGGATGTGGGGGTAGTCGCGTGCGATCAGGGCGTTGTCGAGGATCAGGTGCTCATGCACGAGTGTGGCGCCGAGCGACGAAGGATCCACATCGCCGAGCACGGTGCGCACGACGTGCGAGGGGGACGTCGCGTGCTCCGCCCTCACTGCTGGTCACCGAGCGAGAGGATCGCGCCCGACGCGAGGAGGCGATCGACCACCTTCGGGAAGGGGACATCCCTGACCTCGCCCGATCCCGCCGAGGCGAGGGCGGCCACGGTGCCCGCCGCCTGACCCATGGCCATGCACTGGGCCATCGAGCGAATCGAGGCCTGGGCGTCGTGTTCGGCGGAGAAGCATCGCCCTGCGACCATCGTGTTCGTCGCATCACGCACGACCAGGGTCCGGAGCGGTATGCCGACGGCCTCGCCGTCGGGGAGGTATTCCCATGTCGTGCCGGTATCCCCTGCGCCGTGGTGGTCCTCGATCGGGGCGCCGCACAGGCCGATCTGGTCGTCGAACTGGCGGGCCGTGACGACGTCGGACCGCGAGATCCGGTAATCGCCGTCGACGCGCCTCGTCTCCCTGAGCCCGATCTGGGTCGCGACCGCCACGAGGCTCGCACCCGCGTACCCGGGGACGCGGTCGACGAGGAAGCGCGCATACTCGATGGCCTGGCGCCTGCCCTCGATCTCGGCGGAGGTCAGGACCTCAGGGTCGGTGGCGTTTCGGATGCCCTCCGGTGTCTCGACGACCTGGTCGATGCGGGTCATCACCGTCGCCGTCATCCCGTCGATCGGCGTCACGTGGTCGGATCCCTCCCTCCGGGGCAGGTCGTAGTCCCCTGTCGCTGCGGCGTCCGCCATGAGACCGTGGAACTCGTCCCTCGTGATCGATCGACGTCGGTCATGATCCACGTTGACCATCCGGAAGGTCGTCGTGAGGGTCTGGGCGGGAGCCCGCTCACCTGCGAGCTCGAAGCCGAATCCGGCGTGGAACGAGAGGTCGGCGTCGCCGGACGCGTCGACGAACACCGTTGCGCCATAGCGGCGGAGTCCCGCCTTGGTCGCGACGACGATCTCCTGGATGCGGCCGTCCACGACGGTCGCCCCCTGGAGGAACCCGTGGAGGAGCACATCCGCGCCGGCCGCCAGGACGAGGTCCTCCCACACCACCTTGAGGTGCTCTGCCAGGTAGGTGACGCCGGTCCCCGCCCCGTAGGTGTTGGGCCTGCGCACCACGGGACCGAGACGTTCGAGACCCGCGATCACATCGTCGCCGATGCCCCCGACGACCTTGGTCGAGCGCGATCCCGGCGTGAAGAAGCCGTAGAAGGTGTCGAGCACCGCCGTCGAGGTGCCGCCGAGGAACGGCAGCTTCTCGATGAGGAGCGTCGATGCGCCCGAGCGGGCCGATGCGATCGCCGCGGACGATCCGGCGGAACCGGAGCCCACGACGATCACGTCGTACGTCCCCATCAGGGGCGCGCCCATGGGGTCAGACGACCCAGGGCGACAGGACGTTGCGAGCGAGGAGGAAGCCGCGCTTGACGAGCTCGTCGGTGCCCTCGAACTTCCGATCCTCGTGCTCGACGCAGATCACGTAGTCGTAGCCGACCCGGTACAGGGCGGAGAAGAACTCCTTCCAATCCACGTCACCGAGGCCGGGAAGGCGGGGAACCTGCCACCCCACGCCGAGCGACAGGATGCCATTGGTGTAGAGGCCCTCGGCGTCGATCTCGAGGTCCTTGGCGTGGATGTGGTAGATCCGCTCGCCGAACTCGTCGATCACGGCGCCGACGTCGATCATCTGCCAGATGAGGTGCGACGGGTCGAGGTTCAACCCGACCGTGGGGCCGAACTCCTCGAACATCGTCCGCCACATCCCGGGTGAGTAGGCGAGGTTGTGCCCGGACGGCCACTCGTCGTTCGAGAAGATCATCGGGCAGTTCTCGATGGCGATCTTGACACCGTTGTCGGTGGCGTGATCGACGATCGGATGCCAGATCTTCTTGGCGTCCTCCCAGTTCTCCGCCTGGGTCTTGGTCTGGTCTGCGCCGATGAACGTGTTGACGACGGGAACGCCCATGAGGGATGCGGCCGTGATCACCTTCTTCAGGTGGTCGGCGACCGCGTCGCGATGATCGGCGTCGGGATGGAGGGGGTTGGGGTAGTAGCCGAGGCCGGACATCCTGATGCCACGTCGTGCGAGGTCGTCGACGATGTCGACGGCGCGCTCCTCGGTCAACCCCTCGACGTCGATGTGGCAGATACCACCGTATCGGCGGGTCGATCCCTCACCCGACGGCCAGCAACACACCTCGAGCATCTCGAAGCCGTTGGCGGCGCTCCAGTCCGCGACCTCCGTCAGGGGTGTGTCGGCGAACGGCGCCGTGAGCAGTCCGAGCTTCATGTCCTCTCCTCTCTCGTGTCTGTCCTGCGTGTGTCGCTAGCGATCGACCGCGACCCAGCGCTGCTCGCGTGCGCTGCGTGCGATGGCCTCCGTGACACACAGTACGTCGTGTCCGTCGGCGAAGGTGGGGTACGTGGGGTCTGCCGACGGCCCTCCACGGGCGATGTCGGCGTACACCTCGCCGAACAGTGCTCGGAAGGTGTCCGGGTATCCCTCGACGTGCCCGCCCGGGTACCCGATGATCCGGGCCGCCGCAGGCATCGCGAGCGAGGGGTCCCGTTGGACGATCTCGTTCGGTCGCCCCCGGTGGCCCACCCAGAGCTGATCGGGGTTCTCCGAGAACCACGACAGCGACGACGACGATCCGTCGACCTCGATCGAGACACTGTTCTTGCGACCCGCCGAGACCTGTGAGACGGCGAGCACGCCGCGTGCGCCGTCGTCGAACCGCACCATGATGCTTGCGGCGTCGTCGCTCGACATCTCCTCCTCGATCAGGTCATCCGCGCTCGCCCCCGTGGCGAAGGTCTCGACCGGGCCCGCGGGGTGCCGACGCACCTCGACGAAGGTGTGCAGGTCGGCCATGACCTCGGTGATGCGGCGTCCCGTGATGAATTGGGCGAGGTCGAGCCAGTGTGAGCCGATGTCGGCGACGGCGCGGAGTCCGCCGGCCTCCTCGGGGACCAGACGCCAGTTCCAGTCGGTCTCGAGCAGCAGCCAGTCCTGGAGGTAGCTGCCGCTGACGAACCATGGGCGCCCGATCTCACCGTCCGCGACCATCGCCATCGCCTGATGGCAGTTCGGGTAGAACCGGATGTTGAAGCAGACGGCGTTCACGAGGCCCGAGGCCTCCGCCCTCGCTACCAGGTCGCCTGTGTCGCGCGAGTCGAGTGCGAGTGGCTTCTCGCAGACCACGTGCTTGCCGGCGGCAAGGATCGCCCTGACCTGATCGGCGTGGGCGTGGTTCGGACTCGCCACGTGCACCACGTCGATGTCGGGATCGGCGACCAACGCATCGACGCTGTCGTACACCGTTGGCAGATTGGCTGCCTCGGCCTTGGCTCGGGCACGATCCGGAGAGGAGCCGACGACCCCGACCACATCGACACCGAGTCGCCGCAGCGCTTCGACGTGGGCGACCCCGATGAACCCCACACCGATGACGCCGGCACGAGTCTCACTCAATCGCACATCACCCTCCTTCACTGCGCAGACGAAAGCCGTGCGTACATCCATGACAGGCCGATGATGATCGACCCGTACAACAGCTGCTGGACACCTTGACCTGCCCCGAGGAAGGTGAGCAGGGACTGCAGGACGCCGAGGATCAGCGCGCCGAGGATGGTGCCCGTGTAGGTGCCGATCCCGCCGAAGATCGACGTGCCCCCGATCACCGCGGCGGCCACCGATGGGAGGAGGAGGAAGCCGACGAGCTGGAGGTCGACGGCACCCACGCGGCCGCCGACGAGCAGGCCGGCGATCGAGCCGAGGATGCCGCTGATGGCGTAGGCGGCAACGAGCACCTGCCACGCCCGGATCCCCGAGAGTCGTGAGGCGACGGCGTTGTCACCGAGGGCGTACAGGTCACGGCCGAAGCCGGTTCGGCGAAGCAGCAGGATCACCAGGACGGCGACCACCGCCCACACGACGAACGCCCACGGGATCCTGCCCCCGAAGAAGTTGCCTCCGCCGAGCTTGCGCATGAACTGGTTCATCTGGGTGGACCCGGCGAAGATCGTCTGTGCCCAGCTACTGAAGAGCCCGAGGAGGATCCCTGCCATCGCAAGCGTCATGATCAGGGGATTGACGCGGAACACGCCGACACCCACGCCGTTGAGGCTCCCGGCGATGAGGCCGACGAGGAGTCCGGCGGCGATGGCGAAGGCCGTTCCCTTGGGCGACTGGTTCGCCGTCACGTACGCGGATGCCGTGGCGATCATGGCGATCGACAGGTCGATGCCACCGGTCAGCATCAGCAGCGTCTGACCCGCTGCGAGGATCCCGATCGGGATCGCCCATATCAGCGAGTTCCTGAGTCCGGCAACGGACAGGTACTCGGGTTCGACGATGCCGGTGACGATGATCAGGACGATCAGCACACCGATGAGGGCGATCTGGGGTCGGGCGGCGAGTCGCCTGACCAACGACGGCTTCGTCGGGATCGGGTCGACTGGGTCCTCCACGTACACCGTCTCGCTCATGCTCTCCTGATCCTCCGCCACTCGAGGATGCCCGCCACCATCATGACGAGCACGATGAGGATGCCCTGGATCACCTGGGCGCGATTCGGATCGACGCCGAGGGCGCTGAGGATGGGGTTGAAGAAGAAGAGGATGAGGGCGGCGGGAACCACGGCCAGTACCGAGCCGATTCCGCCGGTGAGGGCGACTCCGCCGAGGACGATCGCGGCGACAGCGCTGAGCGTGAGGACACCACCGTCGGTCGTGGGGTTGCCGACGCCCGAGATGCTCACCGAGGAGAAGCCCGCGAGGGCTGCGAGGGCACCGGCGACGGCAAATGCGATGATCTTGGTGCGAGCGTCGCGGACACCGGAGAGGAAAGCGGCCTCGGCGTCGCTGCCGACCGCGTACAAGGAGAGGCCGCTCTTCGTCTTGGCCATCCACCAGGCCACGATGAGGACGGGGATGGTGATGACGACGAGCGCGGGCCACGGGTTGGCACCGATGCCGTTCTCGGAACCAGTGAAGATCCAGCGGAACGTCCCGCTCGTGCCGCCCCCGACCTTCGGGAGCATCATCAGGGCGAGCCCCTGGAAGATGTACAGCGAACCGAGGGTGACGACGATGTCGGGGATCCTCGAGACCGTGATGATCCACCCGACGAAGGCGTTGAGGGCTGCAGCCGCGACGACGATGGCGATGGCGATGACGACGATGACACCGAAGGGTTGGCCGTCCATGAAGCGCGCCGCGGTGACGCTCGACAGGACGAGCATGCCACCCACGCCGAGATCGAGGCCCCCGGCGATGACGACGACCGCTTGGGCGATGCCCAGCAGGATCCATGCAGTTCCCCCGGTGAGGATCGTTGCAGCCTGGAAACTCCCGAAGCGGGGGATCAGGGTGGTGTACCAGGCGACGAGGACGACGAGGAGCAACCAGATACCCACGGTCCAGCCGTGGCGCTGGATCCGCCGCCGCCACAGAACGGACCTCGTCGCGACGGCGGGAGGAGACGTCGTCGCCGTCATCAGTCCGCCATCTCGAGTCCGTGGGCAGCCGTCAGCAGGACCTCCTCGGTGGCGGTCGCGGCAGCCTGTTCGTGGACGACCGCGCCGTGGTACATGACGAGGACGCGATCGCACACGAGCGGGATCTCCCGCAACTCACTCGAGTAGATGAACACCGCAGCTCCGTGTGCGGCGACCTCGCGCAACAGGTCGTAGACCTGGGCCTTGGTCTGGATGTCGATGCCGCGGGTCGGATCGAAGCAGAGCAGCACTTCGAAGTCCTCGATCAACCAGCGCCCGATCGTGACCTTCTGGCGGTTCCCGCCTGACAATCGTCGCACCTGGCTGCCGGCTCGGGTGTCGATGTCGAGCCGACGGGTGGCCCCATCGACCAGGGTGCCCTCGTCGCGGCGCAGGCCGAACCATCGAGAGATGCGGTTGTAGAGCGGCAGTGACAGGTTCTCGCGGACGGATCGCTGGGGAAGCAGCGCTTCCTGACGGTCCGCAGGGACGAACACGAGCCCTTTGCGGATGGCGTGGTACGGGGACCGGGCATCGAGCGGCTCCCCATTGACGAGGATCTCCCCGGTGGTCGGCCGATGGTCACCCGACAGAAGGGCGAACAGTTCATCCTGTCCCTGACCCTCGAGCGCCGTCAATCCGAGGACCTCACCACGGCGGAGCGAGAACGACATGCCGTTGACCTTGCCGCGGAAGTGCAGGCCTCGCGCGTCGAGCACGACGTCGGAGTCGTCGGTCACGGCCGACTCGAGGACGGCATCGATGTCAGCCGGGGGAGCTGCCTCCGCGAGCTCATCACCGAGCATCGCGGCGACGAGCCGGGCCTCGGCCACGCCATCGAGGCTGAAATTGGCAACGTCGCGTCCGTTCCGCAGGATCGTCGCCGTGTCACAGATGGAGAGGACCTCTCCCAATCGGTGTGAGATGAACAGCACCGATCGGTTCAGCCCTCTCCACTCGCGCATCACGTCGAAGACGAGGTTCGCTTGTTCCGGCGTGAGGGCAGCGGTGATTTCGTCGAGTACCAGGAGTCGAGGATCGTGGGCAAGGGCGCGAGCGAGGTCGATGAGCCGCAGAGTGGCGAGGGGGACATCACGCACGAGGAGCCCGAAATCGAAGCCTCCGAGCTCGAGGCGTTCGAGCCACGGCTCCACGTCGGCCCGTTTGAGGCCGGAAATGACGAGGTTCTGGTCCAGTGAGAGGTCGGGTATCAGCGCCGGGTCCTGGTAGACGGTGGCGATGCCGGCCCGAGAGGCATCGCTTGGCATGTGGAAGTCGATCGGCTGATCGTCGATCGCGGCCGTGCCGGCATCTCGACGGATGACTCCCGCAATGACCTTGACGAACGTGCTCTTCCCCGCTCCGTTCGCTCCGAGCAGGGCGTGGATCTCTCCCGGTCGCACCACGAGGTCGACCGACCTCAGCGCCACCACGGGGCCGTAGCTCTTGGCGACGCCGCTCGCGGACAGGATGGAGGGTGGCGGATCCGGCACGAGGTCCTTCGAATCGGTCATGGGTGACGATGGTGTGATGGGTGGGGCCCCCGGAGGGCCCCACCCATCGTTGGTATCAGCTACTCGCCCGGGCCCTTGCAGGCGATGACGTCGGCAGCCGTGTAGCTCGTGTAGGGCTCGATCTCCATGTATGAGCTCCATCCCGCGGGGAATTCCCCTTCGATGAAGATCGACTGGAGATCTGCGTCCTCCGAGAACGCCTGCGGCGTCAGGAGCGTCTGCTTGGGGACGTCCTTGCCCTCGAGGATGTCGATGGCAACCGCGGCACCTGCACCGCCGACGGACGGCGGGTTGGTGACGGCGACGCCCTGGAGGTCGTCGATGGTCAGCAGCTGCTCGATGAAGGCGTTGTTGTCCGCACCGACGATCGGCACGTACGGGAGGCCCGCGGCCGCGAACTGCTCGACGACCGAGTAGTCGATGCCCGATGTCCAGATGCCGTCGATGTCCTGGGTCGTGATGATCTCGAGCGCCTGCTGGGCACCCGTCGTCGGCGACCAGTCCGTGAAGACCTCGGCGGCGATGTTGATGTCCGGATAGTCGGCCAGTGCGAGCTGGAAGCCCTCGTCGCGGAGGGTGTCCGCGCCGACGCCATCGATGCCACGCATGTACGCGACGTTGCCGCTGCCGCCCATCGCCTCGAAGAGCCAACGCGCCCCGAGTTCGCCGTAGGCCTTCTGGTCGTTCGACACCAGGTAGGCGGCATCCGACGTCACGGCGTTGTCGACCACGACGACGACGATGCCCTGGGCCTGGGCTTCCTCGATGACCGAGTTGAACGCCTCAGCATCACCCGGGTTGAGGATGATGGCATCCACACCCTGGGAGATGAGGCTCGTGATGTCGCTGATCTGGCCTGCCGTGTCCGTCTCACGGTTCAGGAGGACGACTTGGTCCACATTGCCGCGCACCCGGGCCTCGGCCTTGATGGCACAGATCATCTGCTCACGCCAGCCGTTGCCGACGGTGTTGTTCGACACACCGATGGTGAAGGTGTCTCCACCCGCCGCTGCGGTCGTGGTGGTCTCTCCACCCGCCGCTGCGGTCGTCGTCGTGTCATCCGAATCGCTGCCGCACGCGGCCACGATGAGGGCGAACACGGCCAATATGGCCACGACCCTCGCTGCTCTTCCTGTCAAGCGGCTCACGTCCGCCTCCTTTCGGTCTCTCCCTTTGCGCGGCCACCTTCCGGCGGCCGAGTCCTCTCCCTTGCTGCTCACCGGACCAACTCCGGCTCGCTCAAGAACGCGGCATCGATGTGCCCCGGAGCCACGATGTGCTCGATCACCATCGCCGCCGCGCCCGTGATCCCCGCCCTGTCGCCGAGGGAGCTCACCGTGATGCGGAGCTCACTCGTCGACAGCGCCGTCGACCTCTGATACACCACCTCGCGAATCCCAGCGAGCAGGTGCTCTCCCGCCTCGGCCACGTCGCCGCCGATGATGATGACGGCAGGGTTGAGGACGTTGACCATCGAAGCGAGCACACGACCGATCAGACGGCCGGCCTGACGCACCGCCCTCACCGCGTCGCGGTTGCCCGCCCTGACCAGTTCGACGACCTCCCGGCCATTGGTCGTGCCGAGACCGCGTTCGGCGAGCTTGGCCGCGATCGCGGCGCCTCCCGCCGAGGCCTCGAGGCAACCGACGTTGCCGCAGCGACAGACCACCTCGTCGGGACCCACCTGCACGTGGCCGATGTCGCCCGCCGTCCCCTTTGCGCCACGGTGGATGTGCCCGCCGAGGATGAGGCCGGAGCCGATCCCGGTGCCGATCTTGACGAAGACGAGGTCGTCCGGCGCGTCGGGCGTCACCCAGTGCTCCCCGACCGCCATGATGTTGACGTCGTTGTCCACAAGGACGGGACAGGCGAACGCGTCGGTGAACCTGTGCCTGATGTCGTAGCCGTCCCACCCCGGCATGATCGGCGGATCGACCGCACGGCCCGCCGCGAACTCGACGGGTCCCGGCACGCCGATGCCGACACCCATCACGTCATGAGCGGACCGCCCGACCTGGGCGAGCAGCGATTCGAACGTGTCGTGGACCCATGACAACACCGTGTCCGGCCCTTCGGCGATCGCGAGGTCGCGGCGGGTCTCGGCGAGGATGGTCCCTCCGAGATCGGCGATCCCGATCCGCGAGTGCGTGGCGCCGAGGTCGGCTGCGAGCACGACGCCCGCATCGACGTTGAAGCCGAGGATGGAGGGAGGGCGGCCGCCCGTCGAGGGGGCTTCACCGACCTCGACGAGGAGGTTGCGCTGCATCAACTGGTCGATCCTCTGGGCGACCGTCGAGCGGGCGAGTCCGGTCGAAGCGGCGAGGGCGGCCCTGGTGGTGGCTTCACCTGACCGGACGAGGTCGAGGAGCTCCCCGGCGGAACCCGCGAGGTGATCGGCACGTCGACCCGTCAACCCTCCCATGCTTTCGCCATGGAACCACTCACTTCTGCGTTTGTCAACAGCAAAAGTCGCCGACGATGTGCTCCATCCCCGAACCCGCCCCGTCAGGAGGTCAGGCATCACGTGTGTGGGTCCTCGGGGTGGATGGCGTGGGCGTAGCGGCGGGCATGATCGTCGTAGGCCCGATCGAACAGGTCGCGCGAGCGCTCCTCCCCGACCACCGACGCCGCAGTGATGACGGCGGGCATCGCGCCCACAGCGGTGAGGAGCTCGGCCGTCTGGACCTTGATCTCGTTGACGATCGCCGCGTACGCGAGTGTCGAGCCCGGACCGACCAGCGTGTCGAGTCCGGGGACGGCCACCATCGCATCGCCAGGCGGCGTGCCGACGTCGATCACCACGTCGGCGTGGTCGAGGAGTCGCGTGCCCGACGGATGTGCCGGTGGGCGTGCCATCGACTCTGCCACCGAGGTCACGACGATCACCTTCAGGCCGCGGCGACCGGCCCCCATCGCGATCTCGATGGGGACCGCGCTCCTGCCGCTCGCCGAGAAGACCATGAACGCGTCCTGCGGTCCATAGGAGAAGTTGCCGAGGATGACCTCGCCGAGGCCCTCGATCCGCTCGATGAACATCGCCTGTCGCTGGCCATTGGCCCCGACGACCTGGGTGTGGAAGGTCATCGAGAGCTCGCCGATCGGGTTGAAGCCCGGGAACGAGCCGTACCTCGGGAACATCTCCTCGATCGGTATCCGGGAGTGCCCGGTGCCGAAGAGGTGGACCAGGCCACCCGACGCGATCGCATCGGCACAGATCGCGGATGCGTCACCGATCGCACCGAGCTGCGTGGCCTCCAGTCGGTCGAGGATCTCCCTCGCCGCGGCGATCCATCGTCCCGCAGTCACGGGCTGCCGCTCCTCACCCGGTCCTGGCATCGTCCACCCGTCGTGTCGTCGGAACCGCCAAATGTATAGACAGGCTAGAGGGGTTGTCTAGACAGGTCAACCGACGGTGCGGCAGCTAGGTTGGGCGCGACGATGGCCCGCCAGACACCGCGCTACGAGGAGATCGCGTCCTACCTCAGGCAGCTCGCGATCGACGCCGCACCCGATGCGCGCATGCCGTCCGATGCAGAACTGTGCGAGCGCTTCGGCGTGTCGCGCATGACCGCGAGGCAGGCCGTCCAGCAGGTGGTCAACGAAGGGCTCGTCTACCGCAAGCGTGGCCACGGGACCTTCAAGGAGCATCGGAAGATCCATAGGGTGCTGGGGTCGCCCCTCAGCTTCACCGAGAACATGCGCAGGCGAGGCCTGGCGGCCAGCTCGAGGCTCCTCACCCTCGAGACGGCGATCCCCACAGCGGAGGACGTCGCCGCGCTCGACATCGAGCCCAACGAGACCGTCACGATCATCGAGCGCCTCCGCTTCGCCGATGGCGTCCCGATGGCGATCGAACGCGTCGTCCTGTCCCCACGCATCACGATCACCGGGGACCTCGCGGCAGGCGACATGTCGCTCCACCAGAGGTTCGAAGAGGCGGGCCACGAACCGACGAGGGCCTATGCGACAGTGAGCGCACGCATGGCCACCAAGCGGGACCGCGAGTTGATGGACCTCTCCAGTACCGGGGTGGTCATGGTGGAAACGAGGGTGATCAGCGACCAGCACGGCATGCCGCTCGAACATACCGAGACCCGCTATGCCGCCGCGCGGTACGAGTTCGATGCCGTGCTGTACCGCGGCGACGCAGAGGACGCCAGATGACCCAGTACCTCGGCCTGGACCTCGGTGGGACGAACATCAAGGGCGCCGCCATCGCCGTCGAGGACGGCACCGTCACGGTGATCACGACGACGTCGGCGCCGTCGCGAGCCGCAGGCGGGCCCGAGGCCGTCACGGAGGCACTCGCAGATGTCGGACGAACCCTCATCGCCGAGGTGGGCGACGCGGCAGGCGTCGGGGTCGGCGTGCCGGGACTGTTCGACTTCTCGACCGGTGAGGTCGTGTTCTTCACGAACCTGCCGGGCCCATGGGAGGGCTTCCCGCTGCGCGCCAGGATGGCGGCGGCACTCGACCTGCCGGCGACACTCATCAACGACGCGAGGGCCTTCACCCTCGCCGAGGCGACCGTCGGCGCCGGTGCGGGCTGCCGCAACGTGGCCTGCCTCACCCTCGGCACGGGCGTCGGAGGGGGCCTCTTCCTCAACGGTCAGCTGCATTTCGGGGCCTTCGGCATCGGTGGTGAGATCGGCCACCAGTCCCTCGCCATGGGTGGACCGGTGTGCGGCTGCGGGAACCCGGGGTGCATGGAGGCCCTCACGCGGCCGCCGGCGATCGCCGAGCGTGCGGGACTCGATCGGTTCGAGGACGTGATCGAGGCTGCGGACGCAGGGAACCGCGCCGCGATGGAGGCGCTCGACGACGCCATCGCCTACCTCGGCATGGGCCTCGCCAACATCGTGACCATCCTCGGTCCTGAGCGCATCGTGATCGGCGGCGGTGCCGCCGCGGGAGAGGCCCTGATCGCACGGATCCGTGACGCCGTCCGGACGCGGGTCACCCTGGTCCCTCGGGAGCGCATCGAGGTGGTCGCCGCCACCCTCGGGCCGACGGCGGGCGCCGTCGGCGCCGCGATCGCAGCGGTGGAGTCACCATCGAGGGACCGGACGTTCCTCGCAGGGGAGGTCCCGAGCGCGACGATGCGGCGCGGAGGCCTCAACTCGACCGGCTGATCTCCACCAGTGCTTCGACCCGAATGGCCACGTCGGCGGCGTCCGGGGGATCGGTGAGCCATCCGCCGACACCCACGGCGACGGCGCCCGCCCGCAGGAACTCCCGTGCATTCCCGGCGTCGACACCGCCGGTGGGAACCAGGGCGACGTCCGAGAGCGGTCCCCTGACGGCGCGGAGGTAGGACGGCCCGCCGAGCGACGCGGGGAAGACCTTGACGGCGCTGACCCCGAGGTCCCAGGCGTGGGCGATCTCGGTGGGCGTGAGAGCGCCGGCCATGATCGGAACACGACGGGATCGTGCGAATGCCACGATGTCGGGATCGGTGTGGGGCGAGACGAGGAAGGCCGCCCCCGCATCCAGTGCGTCGGCGGCCGACGCGACGTCCATGACGGTGCCCGCACCCACGAGCAGTGGCCCCTTCGAGAGCATCTCGATCGAGGCGAGGGCATCCTCGGCGTCGAGGGTGATCTCGAGCACGGTCAGGCCACCGCGGTGCATCGCCTCCCCCACCGCTGCCAGACGATCGGTGGGGATCTTCCTCGCGATGGCGATGATGCGCCCCGTGGTGATCTCGTCGTGGAGTGGCGTCCTCGTCATCCTCCGACCTCCGTGACCGTCCAGCCCCCGTCCACGGCGAGGACCTGTCCTGTGATCGCCGATGCGTCCCCAGAGAGGAGGAAGGCGGCAGCAGAGGCCACCGTGTCGGCCTCGAGGAAGCCGCCGACGAGGGGCTGCTTGCGCTCGACGTACGTCGTCACCTCCTCATCGTCCTGTGCACGCACCGACATGGGGGTGGTGACGACGGCGGGAGCGATCGCGTTGACCCGGATCCTGCGGGGTGCGTAGGCGGCCGCCGCGGCGCGAACGAGGGCGAGCTGACCTCCCTTGGCGACCGCATAGGCGTGGGTGCCGAACAAGGTGGGCGAAGGTGATGCGGCGAGGACCGACGACACGACCACGACCGAGCCACCGCGGTCCTGATCGAGCATCCGCCGCACACCCTCACGCATGGACAGGAAGGTGGTGGTGAGGTTGAGGTCGAGCGTCGCGTTCCATGCCTCGAGGGTGATCGTGTCGAGTGGGCCATCGCCCATGCGCCTGCCGCTGCCCCCTGCGACGCAGAGAACACCGTCGAGATGGCCGAAGGTGTCGACGGCCGCGGCAAAGGCGTCGACGGTCTCCTTCTCGTCTCGGAGGTCCGCCACCTCCCACCCGTGGCGGGCCCCGATCGAGGCGAGCCGCTCGGACAGCCCGACGCAGTGCGAAGCCGTGCGCGACACCGTGAACACCGAGGCCCCCTCGGACGCGAGGCGTTCGGCGGACGCGGCGGCGATGCCGGTGGCGCCGGTGACGACGATGACGCGACCTTCAAGACGTGCAGACATACGCGCTGTCTAGCATCCGCTGGGGTGAATGGCCACACGGGGTGGCGGGTATCGGAGAGCGGAGGGACGCGTGGCATCGGTCGAGGTGGTCGGCACGCAGCCGGATCTCCTCGGGGAGTGCCCCGTGTGGGACGCCCGGATCGATCGGCTCTACTCGATCGACATCGATGGGCGGTGCGTCCAGCGCTTCGATCCTGCGGCCGGGACCACCGAGACGAGGACCCTCGTCGGTCGCCCCGGCTCGATGGCACTGACCGATGACGTCGGTGTGATCCTCGTCGCCGTCGAGGATTCCCTTCTCTGGCTCGAGTGGTCCACCGGCACCACGACGCCATGGACGAACCTCGACACCGGAGGCCCATCGAATCGGCTCAACGACGGCACGGCGGACCGTGTCGGGAGGTTCTGGGTCGGCACGATGCATGAGGATGCGACGGAGTCCTCCGGGCTGCTCCACAGGGTCGACGCCGATGGCTCGTCGCGGATCATCGCACGGGGCATCGGCGTGCCGAACGGGCTCGCCTTCTCTCCGGACGGCACGATCATGTACGCCGCGGACTCCCTCACACGTCGCGTCACAGCGCACGAGTACGACCCGTCGTCTGGCGATCGTGGCACCGCGCGCCTGCTCACCGACTTCAGCGACCTGCCGGGCGCGCCCGACGGTGCAACCGTCGACGTCGACGGCTGCTACTGGATCGCCTGCGTGTTCGGCTCGGCCGTCGCGCGGCTGACCCCCCGGGGGAAGGTGGATCGGATCATCGACCTCCCCGTCGACAAGCCCACCAAGCCCGCCTTCGGGGGCGCAAGCCTCGATGTGCTGTACGTGACCTCGATCGGGGGCGGCGGATCCCACGAGCGCCACGCCGACCCGGGCGTCAACGGCCTGCTGCTGACGATCGATCCCGGCGTGTCGGGAGTCCCCGAACCGACCCTCTCGCGAGGCTGAACGGGGCCCGACGTGGCCGCTTCGATGACGGGCCCCGATCAGGGGCACGGAGACCCGCGCTCTGCGAGGAACGCACACACCTCGTCCTCGGTAGGGAACGCGGACGAGCACCCATGGCGGGTCACGACGATGGCGCCACATGCGTTGGCGAACCGGACGGATTCGTCCCATTCGAGGCCGAGCAACCTACTGCGAATCAGGCCCGCTGCGAACGCATCCCCGGCGCCGACCGTGTTGAGGACGTCCACGTCGAAACCCTGGACGTCCACGTGCATATCGCGGCCTGCGATCGAGGCGCCGCGGGCGCCCCGCTTCGTGATGACGACCCCCACGCCCTGATCGAGGAAGGATCCCACGGCGTCGTCGAGGTGTGCCAGCGCATCGGAAGGGATCCTCGCGCCGGGCAGCGCCATGCCGGGGTCCGGTCTGGCGATCGTCGAGAGCTCCTCCTCGGTGCCGATCAGGACGTCGATCTTCCCGAGCACCGAGCGAATCGCCGTGCCGAAGTCCTCGAGGCGTTCCCACTCCGACGGACGGAGGTCGACGTCCATGTAGATGATCGCGCCGCTGCTCGCAGCAAGGTCGATCAGGTGGCGCGTCGCGTCCGCGCAGGTCCCCCGGCTCAGGGCGTTCCCCGAGATCTCCACCGAGCGCACCTCCGACATCCCGACGCGATCGACGTCGCCGACGGTGAGGTGGATGTCCGCGGGGTCCTCCCGATAGAAGGTGAGGGGGAACGTGTCGGGCGGCTGGACGCCCAGGAGCGCAAGGCTCGTGAGCTTCCCCCCGATGCGCTGGATGAAGGAGGTGTTCACGCCCTCGTCTGCGAGATACCGGAGGACGAAGTCGCCTGTCGGATCGTCACCCACCGCGGTGAGCACGGCCGAGGCGAGTCCGAGACGGCTCACGCCGATGGCGATGTTCGTGGGGCTCCCACCGACCATCGCGTCGAACGAGGTGGCATCGGCGAAGGGTGCGCCGATGTCCCTCGAGTAGAGGTCCATGTTCGCCCTCCCGATGGTCAGGAGGTCGATGTCGGCCATCGTGGTGGTCTCCTCCCCGCCGTGGGCGACGTCGCAGAAACCTCGCGGTGCACCCCACACCATAGGATGTCTAGACAACCTTCGGGTCAGGAGCGAGTCAGCCGGCGACGGCCCCGGTCGGGCGACGACGACCTGCCAGGAGCGACTTCCCCGACAGGGTCAGGAAGAAGAGCGCGATCGGCACGACGGCGATCGTCGCCGAGGCCGACGTGTCCGCGTGGTAGCTGACGAGCAACCCGAGGAACACCGACGCCACACCGATCATGGCGCCGAGGATCATCATCGCCGGCACACGCCGCACCATGAGGGCGGCCGTTGCTGGTGGGCCGACCAGCAGCCCGAACACGAGGAGTGTGCCGACCGTCTGGAACGAGCCGACGATCGCCACGGTGATCATCACCAGCAATGCCGCGTGGGCGAAGCGGGGGCGCATACCCAGCAGTTGCGCCTTGGCCTCGTTGAAGGACAACACCAGGAAGGGCCGGTAGAACAACACCGACGTGAGGACGATCACGGCGACGAGCCCACCGAGCATCACGATGTCCGAGGTGGTCACACCGAGGGCATCCCCGAACAGGATCGTCGTGAGGCTCCCCGTGTACGAGGCCGTGCGCGAGATGAGGATCACGCCGAGCCCGAGCATCCCCACGAACAGCAACCCGATGCTCGTGTCCTCCGAGAAGGTGGTCTGGCGGTGCACCAGGTTGATGCCGAGGAGCATCACGCCGGCGGCCAGGACGGCGCCGGCAACGGGGCTGAAGTCGAAGAGCACCGCCAGGGCGATACCAGGGATGATGCCATGCACGAGAGCGTCCCCCAGGAACGACATCCCCCGGATCACGACCCACGCACCGACGATGGCCAGCGCCACGGCGGCAAGCGACCCGCCGATGAGGGCGCGCTGTTGGAGTGCGAGGGAGAACGGGTCGAGCAGCCAGTCCATCAGCCGACGTTACCTCGACCGACGCGGATCACCCGAGCGCCTCGACGATCAATCGTGCGTTCGTGTCGATCATCCCGATGACGGTCTCGGCCCCGGATCCCGGCTCACCCAGCGAGCCCGTGTACAACTCGACGACCGACACCTCCTCGCCGAGCTCGGCCGCGACGACGTCGGCGAGCGTGGACGATGACGAGGACTCCCCGAATATGGTCGTGACGTCCTCACGCTCCATCGTCGCCACGAGTTCGGCGATCTCTGCGGAGCTGGGATCGGCGAGGGTCGAGCCGCCGGGGATGACGACACCGACGATCGTGAATCCGTAGCGGCCGGCGAAATACCCGAGGGCATCGTGATTGGTGACGAGCTTCTTCGCGTCGGGCGCCAGTACGGCGAACGCGTCGACGGCAGCTCCGTGCGCGGCAAGGACGTCGGAGGCGTACATCTCAGCGCGCTCGAGCCAGGGACCGGGGGCCACGGACTCGAGTGCGTCGGCCACGAGCATCGCGGCGTCGGCGACCCGCACAGGATCCATCCACACGTGCGGGTCATCCCCCTCGTGGTCGTCGTCGTCCTGGGACGCATCGCCTTCGTGGCCATCGCCCCCGAACGGCTGCGGATCGAGCTGGGGTGCGAGCTCGATGACGGTGCCACCGTCCTCGTTGATGGCCGACAAGACGTCCTCGAGTCCCTCCTCGAGGCCAAGGCCGTTCGCCACGACGAGGTCAGCCTCCTGCATCGAGGCGACCTGCTGGGACGATGGCGAGTAGTCGTGGGGGTCAGCCCCCACTGGTATCACGACCTCGACGACGGCGTCGTCCCCGACCACGTTGCTGACGACATCACCCCACACACCGGTGGTCACGACGATCCTCGGACCTTCGCCAGAGGCGTCATCGGAGGAGCTGCATGCCGAAGCGACGAGGGCGATGAGTCCTGCTGCGGCGAGGCTCCGGAACATGTGGCCGCTCCGTGTGTATGATCCCATCATCGCTCCTAGAATGAGAATCGTTCTTGTTCAGTGCGGGAACCATACCAAGGAATCGACACATCGTGACCACTTCCCTCCACCGTCAAGTCGAAAAGCGCTTGATGGACCACGACTCCCGCTACACACGCGGTCGCCGCACCGTCGTGGATGCCCTCGCCGAGGCGGACGGACCCCGCTCGGCGGCTGAACTGACCGATCAGCTCGACGGCGTACCCCTCTCGAGTCTCTACCGAACCCTCGCGGTGCTCGAGGAAGCCGACATCGTCACCCCTCACCTCGCGACGAAAGGCATCGCCCGGTACGAACTCGCCGAGTGGCTGACCGGTCACCATCATCACCTCGTGTGTGTCCAGTGCGGGCAGGTCGAAGATGTCGTCGTCCCACCCGGCATCGAGTCACAGGTCGACAAGATCGTGAACGACATCGCGGCCCAGGCAGCCTTCACAGCGATCGGTCACGCCCTCGAGATCGAGGGGCGGTGTGCGCGATGCACGTGAACTCCGGAGTCGTCGAGGCAAGGGACCTCGTCCTCAGCTACGGCAATCACATCGCCCTGGGCGCGTCGTCGTTCACCATCCCTTCGGGATCCACCACCGCCATCATCGGACCGAATGGGTCGGGGAAGTCGACCCTGCTCAACGCCATCGCCGGCCTGACCGAACCATCGGCCGGATCGCTGACCGTCGGCACCGGAGGCGCGACGCGGATCGCCTATGTGCTCCAGTCGACCCGTGTCAACGATGCCCTCCCGATCACCGTGCGCGAGGTCGTGTCGATGGGCCGGTATGCATCGGCTGGCCCATATCGACCTCTGAGGTCTGCGGACCGAGCGATCATCGAGGAGGCCATGGATCGCGTGGGCATCGCGGACATCGCCACGCGACACCTGGACAACCTCTCGGGTGGCCAACGCCAGCGAGTGTTCGTGGCGCAAGGGCTCGCCCAGGAGCACAGCATCCTCCTCCTCGACGAGCCTCTCACAGGTATCGACCTGACGACGGCCCAGGCGATCGATGCGGTCATCCACGACGAGACGAAGCGGGGTTGCACCGTCGTGATGACCACCCACGACCTCTCGGAGGCCCAGTTCGCCGGTCACGTCCTCCTCCTCGCCGGGCGGGTCGTCGCATCCGGCCCACCCGAGGCGGTACTGACGTCGGAGCATCTCGTCGAGGCGTATGGCCCGTCACTGCTCCACGTGGACGAAGGGGGCACGGTGTTCCTCGACGATCCTGCCCACACGCACCTGCCGGGGCGCCGCGCACATCGCGAACGCACCATCCACACCGAGACGTCGCCAATCGAGGTCCACGGCCCCAACGAATGATGCCGGATCAGCCGTCCAGGGACGCGAGACCCGAGAACGTCGATCGCAGTGACGGATACAGGCTGCGGTAGATCCCGTACGCGCCGTCGTACGTGCCGGCATCCGAGGTCGGCTCGATGGCGGGACCGACGACGACCGCCGCATCCGTCGCCGCATGGACCGAGGGGAAGATGCCTGCTCCCGTGGCTGCCAGCAGGGCGGCGCCGTGCGCCGCGCTCTCGGGCGTTCCCACCGATCGCACGGGGCTCCCCAGCACGTCGGCGAGGATCTGCATCCACACCCCACTGGCGGCGCCACCACCCGACACCCGGATCTCGTCGACGGGCGACAGGGACCTGATGAGGTCGGCCGCGTCCCTCAGGCCGAAAGCCACGCCCTCCATGACCGATCTCGCCATGTGGCCGAGGCCGTGGCGAACGGTCAGGCCGACGAACGCCCCCCTCGCGAGGGGATCGGGATGCGGTGTGCGCTCACCCGTGAGATAAGGAAGGAACACGAGGCCGTTGGAGCCCGCACGGACCGCTGCGGCGAGGGCGTCGATCTCCCCATAGGTGAGCCCGGGGGCGAGGGCATGGCGGAACCACTGGAGGCTCCCTGCTGCCGAGAGCATCACCCCCATGAGGTGCCACATGCCAGGCACGGCGTGGCAGAACGCGTGGAGCCTGCCGAGCGGCTCCACGATGGGAGTCTCGGTGGCGGCGAACACGACACCGCTCGTGCCGAGGCTCACCGCGATCACTCCGGGGCGGACCGCACCCAGCCCCACACCGTTGGCCGCCTGGTCACCTCCGCCACCGAACACGGGGGTCCCTGCACGCAGCCCCGTCGCTGCGGCTGCGGCGGGTGAGACGGAGCCCGTCGTCGAGGTGCCCTCGAAGGTGGGTGGTAGCCACTCGCGAGGGATGCCGAGGTCCGCCACGACCTCGTCGGACCAGTCGCGCGTGGCGAGGTCGAACAGGATGGTCCCCGACCCTCCTGCCTTGTCGGTCGCGGCGTCGCCGGTGAGGCGGAAGCGCACGTAGTCCTTGGGCAACAGGATCCGGGCGGTACGTGCGTAGACGTCGGGCTCGTGGTTGCGGACCCAGAGGATCTTGGGTGCCGTGAACCCCGTGAGGGCATCGTTCCCCGTGATCCTGATGAGGCGTTCCGCGCCCACGACGTCGCGGATCTCGTCGCACTCGGCCTGGGTGCGCTGGTCGTTCCACAGGATCGCGGGCCGAAGCACGTCGCCCTCGGCGTCGAGCAGCACCAGCCCGTGCATCTGGCCCGTCAGGCCGATGCCGACGATCTCGGAAGGGTCGATCCCCGACGTCGCGAGGGCCTGGCGCACCGCATCGACGGTGGCGTCCCACCACAGGTGCGGGTCCTGCTCGGACCACAGGGGCCTCGGTGTGGCGAACGAGTACTCCGAGCGCCCGATCGCGACCACGGCGCCGTCGGCATCCATGAGCAGGGCCTTGGTCGCGGTGGTCGACGAATCGATGCCGATGGTGTAACGCATGTCATCTCCTCCAGTCCGCCACGCTACCGCGCCTCCACCGGGTGGGAGCGCGACGCAGATGCGCCTGCACATGGTGCGAGTAGCGTTGGGTCCGAGGCCGACGCGGTCGACGAGCGAGCACGAGAGGTTCAGCCATGGCAGAGTTCTTCACGGGTGTGGGCCAGGTCACGTTCGAGGGGCCCGACACCGACAATCCGTTCGCGTTCCGCTACTACGACCCCGAACGGATCGTCCTCGGGTCGACCATGCGCGACCAGCTCCGGATGGCCGTGTGCTACTGGCACTCGTTCAACTGGCCGGGCAGCGACGTGTTCGGGTCCGGCACCTTCGACCGTCCGTGGCTGGATCCGTCGATGGACCCGATGGCCGCGGCGCACATGAAGATGGACGCGGCGTTCGAGTTCTTCGCGAAGTTGGGCATCCCGTTCTGGTGCTTCCACGACGCCGACATCGCCCCCGCAGGCGCGACCTTCGCCGAGACGCGGGCGAACCTCCAGGCGATGGTGGACTACGCGGAAGCCAAGATGGACGAGACGGGGGTCCGACTCCTGTGGGGCACCACCAACGCGTTCAGCCATCCCCGCTTCGCCGCGGGCGCAGCGACGAACCCCGATCCCGAGGTGTTCGCCTACGCCGCCGCGCAGGTCAAGAACGCCATGGACGCGACCCACCGGCTCGGCGGCGCCAACTACGTCCTGTGGGGCGGCAGGGAGGGATATGAGACCCTCCTCAACACGCGCCTCAAGCAGGAGAACGACCAGTTCGCCCGCTTCCTGCACATGGTCGTCGACTACAAGAGGTCGATCGGGTTCGAGGGCACGCTGCTGATCGAGCCGAAGCCACAGGAGCCGACGAAGCACCAGTACGACTACGACTGTGCCACCGTGCACGGGTTCCTCGACCGCTACGACCTGTTGGGTGAGCTGTTCGTCAACATCGAGGTGAACCACGCCACCCTCGCGGGACACAGCTTCCATCACGAGGTGTCGTATGCCGTCGACAACGGCATCTTCGGCAGTGTCGACGCCAACAGGGGAGATCCCCAGAACGGGTGGGACACGGACCAGTTCCCCAACTCGGTCGAGGAGATGAGCCTGGCCCTGTACGAGATCCTTCGCAGCGGAGGGTTCACCACGGGTGGGTTCAACTTCGACACGAAGCTGCGCCGCCAGTCGATGGCCCGTGACGACCTCTTCCACGGCCACATCGGCGCCATGGACACCCTCGCGCAGTCGCTCCTCGTGGCAGCCGCCCTCATCGAGGAGGGAGGGCTCGAAGAGGCTCGCTCGCGGCGGTATGCCGGGTGGGAGGGACCGCTGGGTGCCGACATCCTGTCCGGTGCGACCGACCTCGCAGGGCTCGAGGCTCGTGTCGCTTCGGGGGAGATCGACCCATCGCCCGTGTCCGGCCGCCAGGAGGCGCTCGAGAACCTGGTCAACCGGACGATCTGGCGCGCGATCTGACGACGATCACCCTGCCGCAGGCGCGCACGGGCCCGCTTCGTAGGTCGCGCGCATGAGGCCGCCCCACTCGTCGAGTGGCGCCGCCGCGTCCGCGAAGCTCACGGGGAGCGTGCGGTACCACTGGGATCGCCCGCCCTGCCCCTCGAACACCTCGAAGTGGAGGTGGGGAACGGACGTTCCTGTGGTGCCCACCAGGCCGATCGCGTCACCGACCTCGACGGTGTCGCCGACGTCCACGAAGACCCCGTCCTCGCTCATGTGCAGGTAGGTCGCCATGGTCCCGTCGTCGTGGAGAACGAAGACGCCGTTCTCGTGGCCGCCGGTACGATCGTCGTCGCGGTATTCGGTCCTCGTCTCGGTGACGCGGCCTCCGCGCGCCGCGGTGATCGTCGAACCCACCGGCATCGAGAAGTCGATCGCGAACCGCCCACGGTGCGTGCCTCCCTCGGACCACGACTGGCTGACCCGCGCGCTCTCGCCTTCTGGATACGGCAGGCAGTAGGGCGATGTGGCGGGGTCGGGGAACCGCATGAACTCGAGGTCGGGAAGTGCAGACTCTCCGGAGTCACCGCCACACGACGAGAGGAGGACGGCGCCCAGGGCACACACCGCCACGACGCACACCCGCCGCAGAACCCTCCGAGCGCCCAACATCGGTCTTCGTGCCAGCACCAACATCCCCATCGACCATCCTTCCACCGGAGGGCACACCTGTCCAGATCGGCCCGGGCCGACGGGACGGCCCCGATCACCGTCGCCGGTGGGCGATGACCGACTGCATGTGGAGCCCGTCGTCGTCCTTGTCGACGTCGGGGAGGAAGGTGGCGAAGTCGACGATCGTGAAGCGCCGTTCGACGGCGCTGCGGAGGGTGTCGTCGCTGCGGAGGCAGAAGAACCGGGGCGGCGGGTAGAAGTCGTCCTCGTAGATGCCCTCTTCGTCGCGGCCGCCCCATACGCCGAGGTAGACGAGCCCGCCCGGCGCGAGGATCTCGGAGAAGCCCTGCAACACGGCGTCGAGATCCGACGACGGCACGTGGTGGATGCAGTTCATCGCCCAGAGCGCATCGAAGCTCTCGGGGGCGAACCCGAGGTCGTACATGTCCCTGACATGGGCGTCGAGTCCCTTCCCCCGAGCGATCTCCACCTGCGCCGGCGACAGATCCGTGGCGACGACGGCAACGCCTCGCTCCGCGAACCAGAGGCTGGTGTAGCCGACACCGGCGCCGACCTCGATCAGCGAGGTCTTGCCCTCGTCCCGCATGAGGCCGAGGAAGCGCTCGGCGATCGGCCAGCGCCAGTCGGCCTCGCCCATCTCGTCGCGTCGGGCGGCCGCGGCGTCATAGGACTGGGCGAGTGAGGTACGGAAGCCCTCCGGTCGGGGCGCGGGGATCAGTTCCATCAGCCCACCACCATCGCCCGGTCTGGTGCGAGGAGGTAGGGAGACAGCCACGCGGGGATGTTCCCGAGGGGGAGCACGTCGGGGTGCAGGTCGATACCGATGACGTCGCGCATGAACGCCCGCCGTCGTGCGATGCGCTCCCACATGGTGGGATGGGCCGCTGCGATGGCCTCCCTGAGGACCCCGTCGGCGAGGGCGATCCCGTCCTCGATGTTCGTCGTGAAGTAGTCGGTGCCGGTGGCGGGGATCACGTCGACCTGCATCACCATGCCCGAGCGCAGCTCCACGGCCGATCCCGGGAAGACGGGCGAGTTCACCCATTCGTCGAGGTGGAGCTGGTGACCGGGGTTGAGGAAGATCCCGAAGAAGGGGTCCCCGAGCCTGCGGTCGATGATCTCCTGGAGGACGCCACCGGTCTGGCCGACGTGCAACGCCTCATACCACTCG
Source organism: uncultured Acidimicrobiia bacterium (assembly GCA_963792405.1). Taxonomy (GTDB): domain Bacteria; phylum Actinomycetota; class Acidimicrobiia; order Spongiisociales; family UBA5794; genus SZUA-442. The sequence continues at coordinate 54,963 of CAWBVU010000002.1, read as the reverse complement.
ACGATCGCTGCGAAGTACGGGGAGACGAGCCTGTCGACGTAGTCGGAGATCGACGCGGGGAGCTCTCGCCCATCCGCGACCACGAAGCCTGCGCGGCAGTTGAGGGCTCCCCAGATGCCGAACGCGGTGGTGAAGCGGTCACCGTGCTCGATCCTCCGATCGCCGGGGCTCAACAGGCCGAGGGAGGCCCTCGGGCCCGCGGTCAGCATGAGGTGGCACGACAGGGGGCTGCCGTCCCAGCGCAGGAGCCGCACCGCCTCGTGCTCGCGCATGCCCACCTCGAGTCCCTCGATCACGTTGCGCACGCCACTCGACGTCCGGCACGCCGCGTACTCGAAGGCGGCGAGCTGGTCGACCTCGTTGATCACCCTGAGCCCGTCGGCGGACGACGTGAGCATGTGTGTGGCGTTCACGACGGAACCCGGGGGCGCCACGACGTCGCGCACGGCCTCGACGATCCACGCGGGAACCTCGACCTGGTTGGGATCGGGGAACTCCTTCCACCCGATCATGCCGACCACGTGCCCGCGGCCCAGCCCCTCGCTCCGGAGGACATCCCGCAGCGGGCGTGACCGATCGTTGGGTTGCCCGGGGAGCGAGAAGTCCTGGTGCAGCTCGACACGCATCGGCAATGGTGCGGCCTCCGCCATGCCGACACACTCGTTTCCTGCGAGGAGCAACGGGATCGGGTTGTCGCCGATGACCAGGACGGCTTCCTCGAAGCGAGGGTCGAACCCGGTGAGGTACGACATGTTCGCACTGTGCTCGCGGTCCGCATAGACGACCAGGGCATCGAATCCTGCGGCGCCCATGCGGTCGCGGAGGCGTGCAAGCCTCTGCTGGTACAACGCGGACGGGATCGTCGGCATGACCTCGGGAACACCGAAGTCGGGAAGCTCGACTTCCCCGAGATGGACGTGCATCGCTCCCTCCTTGCTCATCCCAGCATGGCAGGCCGTCGACCTACCCCGCGCCCCGATCGATGACGATGCGACGACCGGCATCGACGGGCTGCCACGCGCCGACGGTGCCATCCGGCCAGCTCACCCGCACCTCTGCACGGTCCGCGGGGCCGATGCCGAAGTGATACGGAGCGAGCTGGCCGCCGGCGTGGCCTCCCCCGATCGTGGCCTCGACCGGCATCACCCGATCGCCGACCCTCACCTCGATCCATGAACCGATCCCGTCGCGGTTGGGGCCTTCCTGGCGGATCCCCACCTCGATCCAGTTGCCCATGGGCTCGGGGGCGTCGGCGGTGCCTGCGCCAACGTTCCTCCAGAGCCGCACGTTCTCGATGCGATTGACCTCCACGAGGTCGAGCAACCCGTCCGCGTTGAGGTCGATCACCGCGGCGCCCCTGGTACGCGCCGGGTAGACGATCCCCGCCTCCACACCGCCCTCGACGAAGGTGCCGTCGGGCTGGCCGAGGAGGAGGTTGTTCGGATCGACCGAGGCGAAGTCGGGCATGGCGTCGACGTTGCCCTTCGAGATGTAGAGGTCGATGAACCCGTCGTTGTTCACATCGTCGAACTCGGGGTGCCATCCGGTCGAAGGAAGCGTTGCGTCACCGGTGTAGGGGCGGTGCGCGGTCGCACCCCTTCGAATCGCGATGTCCGTGTAGGTGGGTTGGGCGGGCCCGTCGGCGAGGGACTGGAGCTTGTTGTCACCCTGGTTCGTGAGGTTCACCTCGGGATAGCCGTCGCCCGTGACGTCGTGGGACGCGATGCCCATCCCGTTGATGCGCACCAGCTGCCATCCGTCGTCCCTCGTGTACAGGGTCGGCGGGGACCCATCGGGCACAGCCCAGAGTTGCTCCTCCTCATCCCTGTTGTACTGCTTGTCGTTCGTGATCCTGAGATCGGCCCCACCGTTGCGGTCCCAGTCGCTGAAGAGCACGGACAGCGTGCAGCCGGGGCGGTCGAGGGGGATCGGCGTGCCGTACGTCGATCCTTGCGGGCGAATGACCACGTTGCGGTCGCACAGCTCGGTCTCGTTCGAGAGATCGGTGAGCCTCAGGTAATTGCCGAACGCCAGGGTCGGCAGGTCCCTGCCGTCCTCCCAGGTGGCGCTGAACCCGAAGGTTCGCTCCGCTCCCCCGTCGATGCCCCACTGCTCGTTCGCCCGCTCGAAGTGGCAGTCGCCGACACCGCGCAGGATGACGTTCTCCCCTTCCCTGAGGACCACGAGATCCGTGATCCCGTCCGAGTCGATGTCGATGGGATAGGCGCCGGTGACGCCGTCGAGCTCGGCCTCGGGCGCGTCGATGGCTGAGAACGCCAGCGCACCGCCCTGTGGGCTGTCGTTGCGGAACAGCGCCGCGGTCCCTTCCCCGCCTGCGAGGAACAGGTCGGGAGCGCCGTCACCGGAGCAGTCGAAGGCGGCGACACCCCCTCCCTCGAAGTAGTCGGCGCCGCCGGTGTAGGCGTGGACCACGCCGGACACCACCGTGTCGTCGACGAACCTCGGGGCTGCGAGTGCCTCGATCGGCTCGGCGCTGGCGCCACCACGCAGCAGCGCCACACCGGCGACCGTGCCGAGGACGACCAGGACGACCGCGCCGAGGACGAGGATCCATCGCTTCACGTGGAGCTCATCCGTAGAGTCCGAGGGCCTTGTCGATGGCAGCGACGCCGATCTGGGCACCGATCTTGCGACCCTCGACGTCATCGGCGCGCACGTGGATCCCTCCGTAGAGCCGGGAGATGCCTGCCTGGTCGGATGCGTCGCGATAGGTGGCCCACCGCAGCGGGACGTCGGTCGTCGGCCCTGCCTCGAAGTCGAGCGATCCGGCCTCGATGACCCACTCGCCGTACCCGCCTGGGAAGAACTCGTCGCCGGTGAAGGCCGTCATGACCTCTGCCGAGGCCCTGGAGAAGGAGCTGTGGCCGGAGACGTAGCCGGCGAAGGACGGGGTCACGAACGTCGGCGATTGGTAGGGGGTCCAGTCGACGGCGAGGATCCAGTCGACCCCCCCGATATCGCTCTCGGGGTCCGCGGGGTTCCCCGCGTAGGCGAATACGGCGACCTCACCGACGTGGTCGGCGAGGCCGGCATGACGCTCGCCCGGTGCAGCCGACGCCTCTGTGATCACCTCCACCAGCCCGTCTCGCAGCGGCAGCCCCTCGGGGTCGTAGGAGGGACCGCTCGGGTCGCTCGACTGCCCGAGGCCGCCCATGTAGCGGATCATCGAGATGGGACGGACGTAGTCGTAGTACCCCTTCGACCCCCACGCCGCGATGGCGGCGTCGTGATTGGCGCCGTTGAGGGCGAGGTAGAGCTTCACGTCCCACTCGAGGCGGTCGACGGGATCGCCCGTTCCCCCGATCCGCAGATCCTCGCCGAGGAGGTCCGAGACGCCATTGGCGATCGTGTTCCAGTGCCCGGGAGGCGTCTCGGAGTGAGGGCCGTCCGCCCAGAACTCCGCCACCGCTCGTCCGAAGTCCGCTTCGTTCACCAAGAGGGGCTCGTAGGGGGCGCCGGTCGCAGGGTTCACCGGGTGGCCATCCCCGTCGTTCGTACCGAGCGTGTTGCCGCCGAGGCTGGCGGGCGAGACGTCCACCGCTGGTGCGCCGGTGGGGTCGAGGAGGCTGGAGAAGGCAACGACCTCCACGGCGTCGTCCTTGAAGTCCTGGTCCGTCGCCGGGTCGCCGAGATGCGGAGGGGGGCCAGGGTCGATCGGGACTCCCGTGTCGGGAGCGGGCGCAATGGCGAATGGCGTCACGAATCCCCAGTGAGGGTCGATGAACTGCTGCACGCCGGTGTCGAGGAGGATCCCGTTCTGGGAGACCATGTTCTCGATCTCCAACGGCTGCCATCGGTTCGGATCGACCATGACCGTGCCACTCTCACGAACGACGAGGGGTGGGTTCACCGGCGTGTAGTCCGCGTCGTAGTCCTCCGCCTCGTTCGACCCGTCTGCGAGGCCGGCGGCGATGATCGTCCCGGCGATCCTGTTGCCAAGCGCCGATGGTGCGTCGCCCTCGGTGGACACCTCGTCGATCGGGTAGCACATCGACTCCATCAGGGCATCGAACTCGGGGATGGTCTCGGTCGCACCGATCGAGTCGAGGTAGCGGTGCTCGAGGACCCGATACGCGGCGTAGCTCATGGCCTCGCGTCTGGCGGCGTCGACGTCGTCGGCCTCGTGCTTCTCCGTCACGAACACGCCCGTGGCGTCCGGATCGTATGCGGCCCACGCGTCCCACATCGCAGCCGACGAGTGGTAGAGGTTCCTGGCGTGCACCGTCGGAGCCGGGAGGTCGCGCCGGATGGCATCGAGCGTCACCTCGTTCCACCGGCGGGCGACCGACCATTCCGGGTGGTCGGTGATCGGTGCACACGCCGGCGCCGAGGATGCGCCAGAGCACGATGCCACGACGGCAAACGAGACGAGGATGGCGATGGCCCGGTACCGCATGCCCCGAGCCGTCCCCGACCGATCCGGAGGCATCGTCCTGTTGCCCGGCATCGTCGTCCTCCTCACCTGCGCGAACGTTAGTGACGGGCCCGGCGAATCCCTTGGTGAAAGCACATGCACTGCACAAGTGGCGTAGCATGAGCAACGCGGGAGTTCTCCCGTTCTCCGCTTCGAGCGGATCAACAATGCCCACTTTGGAGGGACACATGAAGAAAGGCGCAAAGCTCCTCGTGCTGATCGCCGTATTCGCGATGATCGTCGCCGCGTGTAGCAGCGACGAATCGGACGATACGACGACCACCACGGCAGGAGAAGGCGGCGGCGGGGGCGATGAGCTCATCGTCGGCGTTTCGTGGAACAACTACAACGAGACGCGCTGGGCGCGAGCAGACGAGCCCGCCATCAAGGCGGCGCTCGAGGCCGCAGGTGCGCACGTACATCTCGACGGACGCAGGCTCGTCTGCTGAGCAGCAGCTCGCCGACGTCGAGAACCTGATCTCCCAGGGCGCCGATGCGCTGATCATCCTCGCTCAGGACGGCACGGCGATCCTGCCGGCTGTCCAGAGTGCGACTGATCAGGGGATCCCTGTCATCGCATACGACCGGCTCATCGAAGACCCGAATGCGTTCTACATCACCTTCGACAATGTCGAGGTGGGTCGTATGCAGGCCCGAGCGATCTACGACCTGGTGCCCGAAGGCAACTACGTCTTCATCAAGGGCAACGCCGCAGACGCCAATGCCGACTTCCTGCGAGGAGGTCAGCAAGAGGTACTGATCGAGGCGACCGGTTGTGAAGACCTCGTGGCTCCTTGCCCGATCGTCAACGTCGGTGAGTCCTACACGGACAACTGGGCACCAGACGTCGCCCAGACCAACATGGAGCAGTTCCTGACGACCAACAACAACGAGGTCGACGCGGTCATTGCCTCCAACGACGGCATGGCCGGCGGCGTGGTCGCCGCCCTGGACGCACAGGGTCTCGCAGGCTCCGTGCCGGTGTCGGGACAGGACGGCGACTTCCCGGCCCTGAACCGTGTGGCACTCGGCACGCAGGCGGTGGACGTCTGGAAGAACGCCTTTGCGCTCGGCCAGACGGCCGGTGAGGTTGCCGTGGCGCTCGCAAGCGGCACGAGCCTCGAGGCCGTGACGGCTCCGGGCGACCTTGGTGACTCGGCACCTGCGGCGGGCACCGCGGCAGGGGTATTCACGACACCCGGCGGTGTCGATGTGTGGTCGATCATCCTGACCCCGATTCCGATCACGCAGGACAACCTCAACGTTGTTCTCGATTCGGGATGGATCACGGCGGACGTCCTCTGCAAGGATGTCCCGTCCGGGAGTGTGTCGGTCTGTCCATAGGCCCCACATCGACGCTGAGTAGCGGAGGAGCCGCACCCACCAAGGTGGGTGCGGCTCCTCTACTTCATCTGAGACGGACAAACGATCTATTGTGGGCCAATGACGGATACCAACGAGACCCCGCCCACCGACACGGGTTCGCCCGCACCTCCGCCGCCCGACGCCGCAGCGGCGGCGGCTCCGCCGTCACCACGAACGACGATCGGTTCCCTCTTCCGATCGGCCGAGATCGACACACGCCTCCTCGGCATGGTCGCGGCGTTGCTCGTCATCTGGATCGGTTCGAACATCGCGTCCGACGGTGCCTTCCTCACGTCTCGCAACCTGTGGAACCTGTCCGTCCAGACCTCGGTGGTGGCGATCATGGCAACGGGCATGGTGCTCGTCATCGTGTCTCGCAACATCGACCTGTCGGTGGGGTCGATGCTGGCCGCCGTCGGTATGGCGATGGCCCTGCTCCAGGTGAGGTATCTGCCTGACGTCTTCGACATCGGTAGCCCCGCGATCTGGATCATTGCCATCGTTGCCGGTTTGCTGCTCGGGACACTCATCGGGGTACTCCAGGGCACGATCGTCGCCTACGTCGGGGTGCCTTCGTTCATCGTGACACTCGGCGGCCTGCTCGTGTGGCGGGGCGTTGCGTGGTGGATGGCCAGTGGACAGACGATCGCTCCGATGGACGCGACGTTCCAGATCCTCGGAGGCGGGGCACGCGGCACCATCGGAGGCACGTGGACCTGGATCCTCGGCGTCGCCGGCTGTGTCGGGGTCGTGGTGCTGATGTGGAGCCGCCGCAGGCAGCGAATTCGGGTGGGCTTCGCACCGAGACCGATGTGGGCGGAGATCGCCATCGGCGCCATCATGATCGCCGTGATCCTGGGGGCAACAGCGGTCATCAACTCCTATCCGATGCCTGAAGCATTGGCCCGGAGATACGCTGAAGACAACGGCATAGCGTGGCCCCCCGAAGGGCTCACCATCCCGCTCGGCCTGGCAACGCCGGTCCTGATCACGATCATCGTTGCGCTGGCGATGAACTTCATCGCGACCCGCACCCGCTACGGCCGCTACGTCTACGCGATCGGAGGGAACCCCGACGCGGCGACCCTTGCGGGTATCAAGACCCGGTGGATCGTCGTGAAGACATTCGCCCTCATGGGGCTCCTCGTCGGGATCGCCGCCGCCGTCCAAATCGCCCGGCTCAACGCGGCAACGAGCGGACTCGGCCAGCTCGCCGAGTTGTATGTCATCGCCGCCGCCGTCATCGGCGGTACGTCCCTGAGCGGTGGCGTCGGCACCATCCCCGGTGCGGTCCTCGGAGCACTCGTGATGCAGTCGCTGGTGTCCGGCATGGTCCTCATTGGCGTCGATGCACCCCTGCAGGACATCGTGGTCGGCATCGTGCTCGTCGCAGCCGTGGCACTTGACGGCTACTACCGAAGGAGGGTGGCGCGATGACGACGGTCGAGACTCGGACCCCGTTGGTCGAGATGAGCCACATCAATGTGGCGTTCGGTGGTGTTCACGCGGTCGAGGACTGCTCGATCGACCTCTACTCGGGTGAGGTCGTCGCCATCGTCGGCGGCAACGGTGCGGGCAAGACCACGCTCATTCGCTGCCTCTCGGGAGCCCACCCCGCGGACTCCGGGGAGATCAAAATCGATGGGAAGCACGCTTCGATCAACAACCCGCGCGATGCGAAGGCCTACGGCGTCGAGACGATCTACCAGACCCTGGCCCTGGCGGAGAACCAGGACGCGCCGTCGAACATGTTCCTCGGCAGGGAGCTCCGCTCACGCTGGGGCACGCTCGACGACATGGCCATGGAGGATGCCACCCGCAAGGTGATGGCCCGCCTCAACCCGAAGTTCCTCAACTTCGGTGTTCCGGTGCAGTCCCTTTCCGGTGGGCAGCGGCAGTCGATCGCCATCGCCAAGGCCGTCTACTTCAATGCCAGGATCATCATCATGGATGAGCCGACCGCCGCCCTCGGTCCCGCCGAGACCGCCCAGGTCGGCGAGCTCATCAGACAGCTCAAGTCCGAAGGCATCGGGATCTTCCTCATCAGCCACGACATCCACGACGTGTTCGACCTCGCCGATCGGATCGCCGTCATGCACACCGGCAACCTCGTGGGCGTCGTGAACAAGAGCGAGGTGACGAAGGATCAGGTGCTCGCCATGATCATCATGGGCAAGCAGCCGAGCGAGGTCACCGACAGCGACATCAGCGGGCTCCACTGACCGCGCGCGGAGTGCCCTTCGCTGAGAGCCCGGTCGATATCTCGTTCAGTCCTGTTCGTGGATGCTGCGCATCGACCACACGAGGGTGCGCATCGAGCGTGGCTGCCTGAGCACGGTCACCACCGCCTCGGCCACATCCTCGGCACGCATCATGTTGGCCAGGCCCGGCATGTCGGGTGTGCGCCCCGCCCCCATCGCGAATTCCGTCGCGGTGCCGCCGGGGCACAGGGTGGAGACGCGGATGCCCTTCTCCCTCAGCTCCCTGTCGAGACCTCCGGCGAGGCCCACCTGGGCGAACTTCGTCGCGGCATAGACAGCCTCGTCGCCTGCGCCCCGCAGCCCAGCGACCGACGCGACGATGACGATGTCGCCCTCTCCGGCCTCCAGGAAGTGCGGCACGGCAGCGCGGATGGGCCACACCGTCCCCGCGACGTTCGTGTCCATCATGTCGGCGAGCTGCTCGTCGGTGAGATCCATGATCCCGCCGTAGGCACCGATGCCCGCGTTCGCGACGAGGGCATCGAGCCTGCCGTAGGCCTGGAACGCGGCCATCACGAGACGCTGGGAGTCACCGGGGACCCGTACATCCATGGTCACGGCCTTCGCATCATCGCCGAGCTCGTCGACGAGCGCGCCGAGGCGTTCCGTGCGTCGTGCGCCGAGCACGACCTTCGCCCCCTGCTCGACCAGCGCCCTCGCCGTGGCTTCCCCGATACCGGCCGTCGCACCCGTGATCGCGACCACGGATCCCGTCAAGTCCCTCATGTGTGCTCCTTTGCTCCTGTGGTCCTGTGTCAGCCTCCCGACAGCACGGACATGATCACCTGCATGTTCGCCACGGCATCCGACGGATCCACCGGACCCGGGGTGCCATCGAGGATGGACGCGGCGAAGAGCTGTGCCTGGATCGTGTACTGGTCTGCGGGAGGGAAGACGATCGTCTCGGTGTCGGGGTTCTCCGGCGGATCACCCCCTGCGGTGACGAGGATGCGCGTGTCGCTCAGGGGCGGGATGTTGAACGGGATGGGGATCGTGATGCGCCCGTCCGTCCCGACGATGTCCACCCGCTGGGCGTCCTCCGCCCGCGTCGAGCAGGTGAACGAGGATTGCCCACCGCCGGGGAACTCGAGGATGGCGGAGGTGAGGATGTCGACGCCCATGGTGGGATCGCGGGTGACCACCGAGCGAACCTCGGTCGGTTCGGCATCGAAGATGAGCCGCGAGAGGTTGATGTTGTAGCACCCGATGTCCATGATCGCGCCGCCGCCGTTCTCGATCCGGTTGCGGATGTTGCGGGGGTCGTCGTTGTAGTAGCTGAACCAGCTCTGGATCGCCCTCAGTTCGCCGATCGCTCCGCTCCGTACCAGACGCACCGCCTCGACCCATGTGGGGTGGTGGCGATACATGAAGGCCTCCTGCAGCTTGACGCCTGCGTCCCTGCAGGCGTCCACCATCTCCTTCGCCTGGGCGGCGGACAGCGCGAGCGGCTTCTCGCAGAGGATGTGCTTGCCGGCCTCGGCTGCGGCGATCGTCCACTCCGCGTGCATGTCGTTGGGGAGGGGGATGTAGACGGCATCGATGTCGTCGGCCTCGAGCAACTCCTCGTACGAGCCGTGTGCGTGGGGGATGCCGAGTTGGTTGGCCGCGTCGAGTGCCTTCTCGTAGGACCGGGATGCGATGGCCACGACCTCACAGTTCGGCGCCTTCTGGATGGCGGGCGTGACCTTGGCCATGCCGATGTCGGCCGTGCTGAGGATTCCCCAACGAACGCGGTCCATGATGCTCACTCCTCCTCGTCCCAACCTACCCGCTCGTCGGCATCGTGAGCCCTCGGGGTCGGCGGACCGGTGAAGGGTTCAACCGTCCGACGACTCGGTGAACGACACGAGCGCGGTGTCGCCCTCGCTGAGGGTGAGCGTGCCCCCGTCGACGGCGAAACCGTCCGCCCTCGCAAGAGCGGCGAAGTACGCCTGCTCCTGGGCACCGATCGGGTCCTCGCACGCGATCAGGGTCGAGACGAGCGGTCCGAACGTGATCGCATCACCATCGACCGAGTAGCTCCCCGAGTAGGTGTTGCACCCTCCCGTGCCCGAGACGGTGCCGTCCTCGAAGACCGCGGTCATCGCCGTACCGGAGGCGGGTGCCGTCGCCGATCCGTCAATGGAGATCGACTCGACCGTCCACGTGGGGCCCTCGAGATCACCTGACGATGCGTAGTTGATCGCCAGGAGGACGATACCGACGAATCCGACGGCCGCCAGTGCGATCACGCCCCACTTCACCGAGTCCTGTTCGTTCATGCTTCCTCCGGTTCGTGCATCAGAAACGAGTGTACTTCTGCGCCCGACCCCCGCCGCTCAGCCTCTGGGGCGCGAGAAGGCCCGGTGCTCTCGCACCGGGCCTTTCGCCTTGAATCGATCGGCACCTGGTTGTGTGCCGGGGTCTGCCCTACGGGAGCAGGACCGCATCGATGACATGGATGACGCCGTTGCTGGCGACCACATCGGGCTGGACCACCGTGGCGGTCTCGTTGATCACGACGCTCCCGTCGACGACCTCGATGCTGAGGGTCGAGCCCTCGAGCAGGGTCGGCAGCTCGGCGATCGGGGCGGCGGCGACCACGTCGGCGGCGAGGAACACGCCGGGTGCCACGTGGTACAGGAGGATGTTCGTCAGGTCGGGGCTGGCGAGCAGCTCCTCCGCCGTCAGGCCGAGGGCCTCGAGGGCGGCAGCGAACGCCTCATCGGTCGGGGCGAACACGGTCAGCTCCTGCTCGGGATCGCTCAGTGCATCGATCACCGCGGCATCCGCGGCCTGGACGGCAGCGAGGAGGATGGTGAACTCAGCCGGGTCACCCGACGCCAACTCGACGACGATGTCGGCGATCGTGGGCTCGGGCGCCATGGTCGTGGTCGTGGTCTCCGCGACGGTCGTGGTCGTGGTCTCCTCGGGAGCCGCGACACCGAGAGCCTCGGCGATGGTCGGCGGGAGGAGCACCTTGTTGATCACGTGGACGATGCCGTTGTCGGCCTGGAGGTCTGCCGACACCACCGTGGCGTCGTTGACCATGACCTGGCCGCCGTCGACCTTGACGAGGACGGCCTCACCCTGGACGGTCGGCACTTCCTGCCCGTCGAGCGTCGCGACCAGCTGACTGTCGGCTTCCTGGCCGAGCACGTGGTACGTCAGGATGGCGGCGAGATCCGGGCTGGCGAGGAGCTCCTCGGCCGTGAGGCCCAGCACCTCGAGCGCCTCGGCGAACGCCGCATCGGTCGGAGCGAAGACCGTGAACGGGCCCTCACCCTCGAGGGTCTCGCTGAGGCCCGCGGCGTCGATCGCTGCGATCAGCGTGGAGAACTGTCCTGCCTCGACCGCGAGGTCGAGTACGGACGTGGTTTCGTCAGCGACCGTGGTGGTCGTCGTGTCCTCAGAGGAGTCGCTCGAACACGCCGCCACCACGAGGGCGAAGACGGCGAGGAGAGCGACGAATGAGAATCGCTTCTTCATGATGTTGATCCCTTTCTCGGTGTCCGCCACTCGGCGAACATCCTCCATACGGAGTGGGACGAGGGATCGGATGATTTAGTGCTACAACGATTCCCGCGGTGGCGGATCTGCGTGGTCGGCCACCCACGCCTGCGCCTCGGCGGCGACAGTGCGCAGTTCGCGGCCAAGCCAGTCGTCGACCGGATAGATGTGATCGGAGCCGATGGCGGCGGCCGTGCCGGTGACCTCCAACTGGTCGAGCACCCTCGGCTCCACGGACATCACCACCAGGCGGCTCCCGACGGCTCGCAGGCTGAGCGCATACCTGGCGAGGAGATCCATGAAGGTCCCGCCGAGATCGGCCTTGCCCCTGAGCCTCAGCACGACGACCGAGTTGCGAGAACTCGGAGTGACCTTCGGGAGGAGCATCTCGTAGGTGGCCGCCGAAGCGAAGAAGATGCTCCCATACAGCTGGAGCATGACCACCTCGCCCTCACCCACCTCCCTGGGCGGATCCACGACCTCGACGTCACCGTCGCGGAGGACCAGTCGCTTGACCACCACGTTCGATGAGCTCCGGATCACGTAGAGGATCATCGAGAAGGCGACCCCGACGAGCACCGCGTACTGGAGCGGGATGATGATCGTGAGGATCAGCGTCGAAGCCATGACGATGCGCTGGACCGAACCGGTTCGCCAGACGGCGACGATCTCCTTCGGCTTCACGGTCCGGACACCGATCACGATGAGCAGCGCCGCGAGTGCAGGCATGGCGATGTACGAGACCGCCGCCGAGAAGAAGACGATGGCAACCACCATGACGAGGCCCGAGAAGACCTTCGCCATGTTCGTCACCATGCCCGCCTCGGAGATCAGGGAGGTTGCAGACGTCGAGCCTCCGACGGGCATGCCCCGGAAGATGCCCGAGACGACGTTCCCGACACCCTGTCCCAGGAAGTCGCGGGACGCATCGGGATACGTACCGTCGGGATTGGGGAAGCTCGAGGTGATGCCGGCGCCTTGCACCAGCCCGACGAACGACAGGGAGATCGCGGGGATGATCAGATCGGGGATCGCCGACAGGAGCGGCCACTCGGGCAGCGGGAGGCCGCTGGGGATGTCCGCCAGGTCGCGGAGCTGCAGCACGTCCATACCGAGGACGACAACGGCTGCCGACCCCGCGACGATGGCGACGACCATGCCGAGTGATCCCAACGGGGTGCGCTCGAGCCCGACGATCAGCGCCACGGTGACGAGGCCGATGAGCAGCGTTCCGAAATCGACCTGCAGCGGGTGGAGGAGGAGGTCGAGGGTGCGGCTCAACCGGTTCCCGCCGGAAGCCTCGTATCCGGTGAAGTTCGTCAGCTGGCCGAGGACGATGTTGATGCCGACGGCGGACATGAAGCCGACCATCACCGAATTCGCCACGAACCTGAGGACCGAGCCGAGCTTCAGGATGCCGGCAGCGATCATGGCAATGCCCGTCATGAGGGCGAGGGTGAAGAGTGCCCGATCGGCGTTCTCGCCTGCGTGCACGATGGGCACGTCGGAGACGACGAGGCTCATCGCCCCGGTCGCCTGGACGGTCATGTAGAGCGAGCTCGTCGCGAACGCCGCGCCCACCATGCCGTACAGGTAGGCGTAGAGGCCGAAGACGGGATTGACACCGGCGACGAGACCCTGGGCGAGACCGTCGGGGACGCTCTCGACTCCGAGCACGAGGCCGGCGATCGAGTCGCCCTTCAGGGCGTCGAGGGAGTACTTCGCACGTAGCCGCTCGCGCATCGATGCAGACTACTTCGCCGTCTCGCGGACCTCTCGTCTCGCCTGTCCGACCACGAGGAAAGGGGCACCCGGCGGTGCCCCTTCCATCCGAATCCACCCGAAGGTGTCAGGACGCACTCGCCTCGATCGCTTCTGGGGTCGAGGTCACAGCGACCTGGATCTTCTGTGGCTTGGCCTCTTCGCGGATCGGGATGGTGATCGTCAGCACGCCGTTGTCGTACGTGGCGTTCACCTCTCCGGAGTCCAGCCGATCGCCGAGGCGCACCGTCCGGCTGTGGATCCCGGTGGGACGCTCGCGCAGGAGCCAGTTGGCCCCGACGGTGTCCTCGAAGTCACGCTGGGCCCTCACGGTGAGCACCTTGTCCTCGACGGTGATGTCGAGGTCCTCGGGCGTCACTCCCGGCAGGTCGAATCGCAGGGTGTACACGCCGTCCTTCTCGAAGGCGTCGAGCGGCATACGGCCCCCGCGCCACTGTGACCCCATGGCCGACAGCACGCGATCCATCTCATCGAACGGGTCCATGAAACGAGCCATGCATTCCTCCTTCTCTCTCACAGACACTCGGTGGGCCATCCCACCGCATGAGTACTTCCCTCGTAGGAAAGTTTATACGCTATGACTCATGTATTTGTCAACGTACTCCTGTAGATCTTGATTCCCAGGGTCGTTGGGTGCCTTTCCGGTGCGCGGAGAGAGAGGGATGTGAACCCCAAAGCCGTGCCGCAACACCACCCGAGGGATCTCGGAACCCCCTCCCGCGAGCAGCGCCCATCGACCTCACGCCCGGGTGAGTCCACCATCTGGAACCGGGGACATGTCCTCTGACGCGAGAAAGGCACCCGAATGGGTGCCTTTCCGGTGCGCGGAGAGAGAGGGATGTGAACCCCAAAGCCGTGCCGCAACACCACCCGAGGGATCTCGGAACCCCCTCCCGCGAGCAGCGCCCATCGACCTCACGCCCGGGTGAGTCCACCATCTGGAACCGGGGACATGTCCTCTGACGCGAGAAAGGCACCCGAATGGGTGCCTTTCCGGTGCGCGGAGAGAGAGGGATTTGAACCCTCGAGGAGGTTTGACACCCCCTACTCGCTTAGCAGGCGAGCGCCTTCGACCACTCGGCCACCTCTCCGGGACGTTGCGAGGATATCAGGCCCGCATGCCAGCACGCAGCCGTCTCCCTATTCACCGACGCGCTGCCACTCCTCGACGTTCCAGGTGAAGGCGGAGCTGGATCCGTTCGGCAGGATGCCCACCGCAGTATCCGGCCACCAGGCCGTGATGGCGGCGCGCTGGAACAACGGGATGAGTACCAACTGCTCGGCGAGGATGTCCTCCGCCTCGTCGATGAGGGCACGGAAGGTCTCGGCGTCGGTCGTGGCCCTCGCCTCGTCGACGATCGCGGCGAAGCGTTCGGCGTCCTCCCCGCCGTCCCATCGCCCGTAGTTGGCGTCGGGCGGTACGGCACGAGGGTCGTAGAACTCGAGCAGGCGGAGGGTGGCAGCGAAGCTCCCGTCGGACACCCACGCCCACATGCCGATGTCGAAGGAGCCCTCGGTCAGCGTGTCACCGAAGAACAGGACCGAGTCGAGGTAGATCGGCTCGTAGTCGACGCCCGCCGCAACGAACGCCTCTGCGAGGGCATCCCCCACCCTGATCCGGTAGTCGCCGTTTCCGGTGGTCGTCAGCCTCGCCCCGGGTCGGCCCGGCGCCTCGCCGGCCGCCTCGTCAACGAGATCCCTTGCCACGGAGGGGTCGATCCCGTAGCGACCCCATGCCGACTCCCCGAGCGGGACGAGCATGCCGGGCACCGTCGCGATCCATGGCACGCTTGTCGTGTCGAGCAGCGCGTCACGGTCGAGGAGGTGGGCGACCGCCTGCCGGTAGGCCATTGCATCGTTGAGGGAGGCCTCGTTGACGACGTCCCGGCCTTCGCCGAACTGGAAGGTGAGATGCTCGATGATGGGTGTGGGAACGGCGTCGACGACGGCGCCGTCGGCGACGGCGGGGTCGAGGCGGGCGATCTCCTGATCGTTCGGCGGGACCGCTGTGACGTCGAGGGCCCGGCCGAGGAACGCACCGACGGGTGACGCGGGGCCCCCGTCGTCCGTCGTCGCCCTGAACGTCAGCGCATCGAGATGGGGAAGTGCGCGGCCGGTGTCGTCCGCCCTCCCGTAGGCATCATTGCGCACGAGGCGCACCTCGGTTCCGGGATCGAAGGTGTCGACCACGAACGGCCCGCCGGAGGGCCAGTCCGAGCCGTCGGTGCCGTCGACCAGGTCGACCCCTTCGAGGGCCTGCCTCGGGAGGATGATCCAGAGGGCGTCCTCGAAGGCGAGCGTCGGCTCGGAGAACGTGATGTAGCCGACCTGTTCCACCGAGTCCGTCGCGATGACGGTTGCCATGACGGGATCGACACCTCCCTCGCCGGCGAGGGCCATGTCCCGCATGGCTTCGGCGGTGAAGGCGATGTCGTCGCCGGTGATCGGTGTCCCGTCGCTCCATGCGGCGCCCTGTCGCACCTCGTAGCGCACCGTCATCGCACCGTCATCGGCGACCTCGATGCCGCGACTCGCGCTGGGGAGGGCCGTCACGGCATCGGGGACGCGTTCCCAGGTCTCGGGATCGATGTCGTAGACCGTCGCCCAGATCGCGTTCCCCACGATGCGGGACCCGAAGGCGTCCGGGGCGAAGGGGTTGAGGGTGGTGATGTCGAAGGTGTCGACCCCCACGACGAGTTCACCCCCGAAGCCGTCGGGCGGGAGCGTCGACGACGTCGAGACGGCGACCGTCGTCGAGGCCCCTTCCTGCCCGCCCTGGTCCCCCACGCCGGTGGTCCCGCCACCGTCATCGGACGGGGTGCACGCTGCGATGACGATGCCGATCGCGACGATGAGGGGGAGCGTGCGGCGCATCCCGCGACGATACCGCCGCATCTGCCGGATCTCAGGACGTGCCGAGCACCTCGGACATCGAGACGGGCCTGCCCTCGTCGATCGAGCGATGGGCTGCGACACCCATCGCAACCGACAGCAGCCCGTCTGCGAGGGTGACCTTCGCCGGGCTATCCGTCCGGATCGCGTCGAGGAAGTCGAGGTGCTCGAGGTAGGAGGCTCCCTCGTGGAGTCCCGCGTAGGCGATGCGCTCGTCCTCGACGACGACCTCGTCGACCTTCCCGTCCCGCGTGGAGATCCGCACCAGGTTCTCCGGAACGAACGCCTCGATCTTGGCCACCTCGCCGGTGACAGCCAGCTCCTGCTCGTTGCGGGATCCCTCCGCGAACATGCAGAGGTCCAGCAACGCCCTCGCCCCGTTGGCGTAGTCCACGATCACATAGGCGTTGTCGAGCATGTCCGGTGTGCGCCCGTCGTATCGCTCGTCGAGGTGGTTCACGTCCTGGGCGCCGGAGGCGAATACACGCACGGGCTCGGACCCCGTGATGAGGTTCATCAGGTCGAAGAAGTGGCAGCACTTCTCGACGAGGGTGCCTCCCGTGTTCTCCGTGAACCGGTTCCAGTTACCGACCTTGACGAGGAACGGGAACCGGTGCTCGCGGATGAAGACCATCCGGGGAGTGCCGACGACTCCGGACCGGACCTCGTCCAGCAGGCGGGCGATGGCGGGCTTGTACCGGTACTCGAGGCCCATCCAGGCCACGCCCGGGTAACCCTCGGCCGCCTCCACCACCCGCTGGGCGTCCTCGACGGTGGTCGCGAGCGGCTTCTCGGTGAGGAAGTCGACCCCGGAGGCGATGACGTCCTCGAGGATCTCGGCGTGGGTGTGGTTCGGAGAGACCAGGACCACCGCGTCGACGAGTCCCGACGCGAGCAGGTCCTTGTGGTCGGCGAACACGGCGTCGTCAGGGAGCTCGGCGGCCTTCTGGCCCCTCCACCGTGACCCGGGATCGGGGTCGGAGATGGCGGTCACCCGGGCACCCTCGATGGCATTGACGTTCTCGATGTGCTCGATGCCCATCATGCCGGTGCCGATGACACCGTATCGGACGTCGTGCGATGGTGAACCGGATGTCATGGCTCTCCTCGTGTCAGAGCATCACGGCCTGGATCCCGAGCTCCGTCGCGGTGGCGAACAATGCGGCGCGGACGTCGCCGTACACCAACCCGTAGTGATGCTCGAGTCCTTCGGTCATGATCGTGTCCAGGACCTGTGGGACGGGGGTATCGAAGCGGATCACGCCTGCCGTGCCGGAGAAGGCGAGCGGCTCCCGCAGCATCTCCCCGCCGCCGATCAGGAGTCGCTGCTGTCCACTCGACTGGCTGAACCGCGCAATGGTGACGCGTCCCGGCTTGAGCGGGAACTCGCTCAGGAGCGGCTTCCGTCGGTTGGAGTGGATCGTCGCTGTCGGTACCGACTCCGGGTCCGCCATCTCGAACGGCGCCAATCCGCAGTGCCACATCACCCCTGTGCCGGTCGCCGGATCGAGGTCCACGAGGTCGGCGACGAAGCTCGCCGAACCGCCGAGCCACGACAGCACGAGGCCGGTGATGTTGCCGTAGACGTCGGCCTCGCACGAACCGGGCGTGTGGTCGTCGGTGAGCATCGCCATCGGCGTGCACGCGGCGCCACCGAACTCCGTGAAGGTCTCCGGCCAGCAACGGGTCGCCACGCCGGACCAGCCGTGGTCATCGATGAGGGACCGCAAGCCGGCATTCAGCCGAAGGCTGCGATCCAGCGAGTCCTGATCGACGTCGTCGATGCCCGAGAGGAAGCCGGCGGCCCGATCGTATGCGGCAGCGACCTCGGCGGTGCTCGCCGCATCCGCCCGCTCGAAGAGGTCGGGGAGGGGCACCTCGTTCACCGTGACACCGAGGGTGGCGCCAAGCACCGAGGGCTCGTAGCCGCAGGGCTCGAACCCGTCCGGTCGCTCACCGACACGGCCGATCGTCGTCGAGCGGAGCCGCTCGACCACTTCGCCTGCGGCACGTCGGTCGTCCTCCTCGATGGTCAGGGACCACACCATGCCTGTGGGAGCGGGCATCGACCCCGAGCCGAGGGCCTCGACGATCCGCGCGGGCGCATCGGGTGCATCCGCGGCGGCGTGCAGCCAGAGGTAGCGGCGCCCGAGGTTGGTGAGGGTGAAGGCGGCGAGGTTGATCCCACAGAACGAATTGAGGCGGAGCCGTCCGCCCGTGCGTTCCTCCGGGACGGCCCACAGCAGCGCGGGACGATCGGTCGATGTCGCCGCGACGGCGAGGGACGAGTCGGCGAAGGTGGCCTGGAGCACCACGATCGCGTCGACGTCGGCAGCATCGAGGTCGGCGACCGCGGCGTGCACGGCATCGACGTCCATCCTCAGGTCGGGGGCCCCGACGATGTCATGACCACTCGCCACGAGGTTCCCGAACGCGGCGGAGGCGGTCTGTTCGGCGAATGGGACGTCGAAGGTCGGTCGTGCGATGGCGACGACCCCGAGCCTCACGGTGCCATCCCCTCGTACTTGTGGCGGAAGGCCGCATCGGCGTTGGCCAGTGAGGGCCCGTCGGGTGCGTAGGCCTTGTGGCGGGCATAGGGCAGCGCGTGCGCAGCGGCCAGGGCGCTGATGTCCTCCATGTAGGGTCGACTCCCCGCGCGCAGCGCCTCTCGGGTCGCTTTGATGTCGGGATATCGCTGGAGCTCGTCCCACCAGATCGCCCTCCCGGCGAGGAACCCGCTCGCACCGGCGCGGAAGGCGTAGGTGAGGATGCGCCTGAAGGCCTCTTTCGAGGCCCCGGCGGAGAGCATCACCCACGGCACGGGTGAGAGGCGGTTGATCTCGTTGAACAGGGCCTGGGTCGCCTCGATGCGAACGGTCTCGTCGCCTTCGGGATCCGGCACTTCGCTCGCGGGAATCGGGCTCTCCAGCTTGAAGACGTCGACCCCGTACTCCCTGGGGGAGAAGGCGGCGATGCTCTCGAGGACGTGATCCGCCCGCTTCTCCGGCTGCTCGACGTATCCCGTCGTGTGATGGTCGTCGCCGGGGAAGCTGTAGACGAGGAGCTCGAAGAGGAAGGGGATGTCGTATCGCCGGCACTCGTCCCCGATGCGGGCCACGAACTCACGCTGGTGCTCCCTCACCGCAGGAGCTGCGTCGGGCCGGTACCAGGCGAGCACCTTGACCGCGTCCGCGCCCATGCGACGGATCTTCTCGACCGACCAGTCATCGATCGATGACGAGAGACGACCCTCGTCCGTCTCGACGAAGACCGAGTCCTCGAGGGTGACGAGCAGGCCCTGCCGCG
This sequence comes from uncultured Acidimicrobiia bacterium, assembly GCA_963792405.1. GTDB lineage: Bacteria > Actinomycetota > Acidimicrobiia > Spongiisociales > UBA5794 > SZUA-442. Next base: position 35,433 of record CAWBVU010000002.1, on the reverse strand, counting down.
GTGACACGGCGTCGATGGCCATCGGGTACGCGTAGTGGGGGTCGACCAGGACCGCGGAGGCCGTCGGACCGAGTTCCTCGACGAGGAGGCGCTTGACCAGTGCGACGTCCTCGTAGTCGGCGACGCTCGCCCCGCGGGCCGCCCTGACGAGGTCCTTGATCGGTGGCCGCTGGTCCACGGCGAGCATCGTGAACCGGCCGTCATCGTCGGCGAGGCGTCGCAGGCCCCACAGCTTTCCCGCACTCATCTCCACGGCGTGCTCTCCTCCATGTGCGCCTCGACCTCGGACAGGGTCGGGAAGCCGAACCTGCCGCCGCCGTGGGCGCACTTGAGCGCGGCGGCGACCGATGACCATCGCACGATATCCGCAATCGCGCCACCCCCCGCCACGCCCAGCGCGAAGGCGCCGTGGAAGACGTCGCCCGCACCGAGGGTGTCGACCACCGTGACCCGAACGGCATCGGTGTGGCTCGACGGCCCACCATCGCTCCACAGCACGCCGTCGGATCCCCTCGTGACCGCGACCACGCCGCCGATCGAACGTGCGAGCGCCTCCACGGCCGTGCCGGTGACGGCGCCACGGGCGCGCGAGAAGGCAGGCTCGGAGAACACGACGTGCGTCGCGCGGTGGAGGAGCTCGTCCGGAACGGGTGCGTCGGTGAGGTCGCAGTCCACGACGGCGGGGATGCCGAGGTCGTGTGCGATGCCGACCGCGGCGAGGGCTCCTTCCATCCAGCGGACATCGACGAGGACTGCGGTGCTCCCTTCGAGGTCGTCTCGGGACGGCAGCGACGCCGACGACCAGAGGGCCGGGTCGGTGCGGTTGATGATGGTGCGGTCTCCGTCACTCGCCACGAGCACCGCCGACATGGCTGAGGGCGCCTCGACCCGGCGGATCCGCGTCGTGTCGACGCCGAATCCTGCGAGTTCCCTGACGATCTCGTCGCCGATCCCGTCGACGCCGACGGCCGAGATCAGCCGGGCCGTCCCGCCGAGCATCGCCACGGCGACGGCCGCGTTCGCTGCGGGTCCCCCACCGACGGCCCTCAGGTCCGACGCGAAGTTCTTCTCGCCTGCGATGACCGGCTCGCCCATGGTGAACACGAGGTCCTGGACGGCGAGCCCGACACAGGTGACGAGGCTCACGTCGTACTCCCCTCGAGGACGGCGATCACCTCGTCGGCGATCATGTCGCTGACCCGCCGGTTCGACTCCTCGGTGATCCCCGCCACGTGGGGCGTGAGGAGCAGGTTCGGGACGTCCTCGAACACCTTGCCCTCCTCGGCTCCCACCGGCTCACGATCGAAGACGTCGAGGGCGGCGCCGCGAAGTTCCCCTGCAGACAGGGCGCTGATGAGTGCGGTCTCGTCGACGATGCCCCCGCGCGCCGTGTTCACGAGCACGGCGGTCGGCTTCATCATGGCGATCTCGTCTGCGCCGATCAGCCCGCGAGTGTCGTCCGTGAGCGGGACGTGCAAGCTGACCGCGTCCGACGCGGCCAGCAACTCGGCAAGGGGGAGGTTCCGGGTGGCGCCCCATAGGGGATCCGCGGGGTCCACGTAGGGATCGTGGGCCACGACCGCCATGCCCAGGCCGCGGGCGAGGTCGGCCACGATGCGGGCGATCGCGCCGTAGCCGATGAGCCCCAATGTGCGGCCGCGCACCTCGAAGCCCGTCGCCTCGGCGCGGGGCCAGTCGCCTCCGATCACGGCACCCGTTGCGAAGAAGCTCCCGCGGATGAGCGCCATCACCGCGGCGATGACGTACTCGGCGACAGCGACGGCGTTGGCGCCCGTCGCCGGTCGCACAGCGATCGATCGGGAGGCGCAGGCCTCGAGGTCGATGTTGTCGAGGCCCACACCGAGCCGGCCGACCACGACGAGGCGTGATGCCCCTGAGAGAAGTGCGGCGTCGACCTGTGTTCGGTTCCGCACGATCAGGGCGTCGGCGCCGCCGACGACCTCGAGCAGGCGGCCCCGATCGTCGGCGAGGGTCGGGTCGTACACGACGTCGGCGTCCGCGGACAGCCGGTCGACGGCGGTCTGGTCCATGAATTCGGAGATCACGATGCGAGCCATGGTCACGCCTCGGCGAGCGCCTCCCAGTCGATCGGTACCGAGACGTCGAGGACGCGGTCGGCCGGTGGCATCGGGTATTTGAGGCCGCTCCCGCAGTTGAAGAGGACCGCCCGCTCGTCCCGGCCGACCAGTCCCTCGGCGAGGGCCGTGACGTACGCTGCCGCAGTGGCCGCACCCTCGGGGCACAGCAGCAGGCCGTCGCCTGCCGGCACGCTCGATGCGAGCGACTCGATCTCCTCGTCGGGAACATCGATGGCGAACCCGCCGCTCTCACGGACCGCATCGAGGATGAGGAAGTCACCGATCGCGACGGGAACCCTGATGCCCGATGCGATCGTGTGGGCGTCGGGCCAACGCTCGGCATGCCGCTCGCCCTCGTGGTAGGCACGCACGATGGGTGCACATCCCGACGCCTGGACGGCGACCATGCGGGGGAGGTCCCCGGTGATCCAGCCCATGGCGCGCAGTTCCTTGAAGGCCTTCCACATGCCGATGAGGCCCGTGCCCCCGCCCGTCGGGTAGAAGATCACGTCAGGGAGCTCCCATCCGAGCTGGTCGGCGAGCTCGAGGCCCATCGTCTTCTTCCCCTCGATGCGGTACGGCTCCTTGAGGGTGGACACGTCGAACCACCCCATTGGCTCCTTGCCAGCCCCGACGATCCTGCCGCAGTCGTCGATGAGCCCGTCGACCCTCCACACCTTCCCGCCCTGGAGGGCGATCTCCCTCACGTTCACCTCTGGCGTGTCCGCGGGGCAGAAGATGTAGGTCTCCATGCCGGCCCTCGTGCCATAGGCCGCCAGTGCCGCGCCGGCGTTCCCATTGGTGGGCATGGCGAGCCTGGTGATTCCGAGCTCCTTCGCCATCGACACCGCCATCCCGAGCCCACGAGCCTTGAACGACCCCGTCGGGAGGCGCCCTTCGTCCTTGACGACGATGGACCGGGCCCCGAGCTTCCGTTCCATCGCGGGGAGCGACACCAGTGGCGTCTGCGTCTCGCCGAGGGACACGACATTCTCGGTACGGCGGACGGGGAGGAACTCGCGATAGCGCCACATGCCGTCGGGGCGGGTGGCGAGGTCGGCCTTGCTGACGGACGAGGCGATGCCGTCGAGGTCGTACCTGACGAGGAGAGGCTTGCCCTCTTCGGAGAGGCCGTGCACCTCGCCTGCGGGATATGCCGCGCCCGTGTAGGAGCACTCGAGGTGGGTGACGAAGCTGGGCGTGTCGACGATGCCCATGTGGGGTTCCCTCCTGTGGATCGACGGCCCGTGCGGGCCCCTCATCGTAGCTGGCGGGCTGCTGCCACTCCGAGGGGGCGTCGATCCCTCCTCGCCACCCCGACAGTGCTATCGTCGAATGGGCTGGCGCTTCGCGCGCCGTCCACACATTCGACAGAGAGAGGGAGCTCGAATGAAGAGATTCCGCAGCGTGGTGATCCTCATCTTCGCGTTCGCCCTGATCGTCGCGGCGTGTTCGTCCGATGACGGTGGCGACGAAGAGACGACCACGACAGCAGCATCGGGTGGCGAAGGCGGAGGCGGTGAGGACACCGGCTTCGTCGAGATCTTCGGACCCGAGACGGCTACGGAGCTGTTGGCGTTCCAGGATGCCATGGATCCGTGGGAGGCAGAGTCGGGCAAGTCCGTTCTGATCACCGGAGACCGGAGCTTCCAGGAGCTCAACGACGTCCGCATCGAGGGTGGGAATCCGCCCGACATCGGCATCTATGCACAGCCGGGGAAGATCAAGGACTTGGCCGAGCGAGGTGTGCTCCAACCGCTTCCCGACGACTTGGTCGCGGAGCTGCAGGGGATGTACGACCCGTTCTGGCTCGAGCTCGCCGCCTACGACGGCAAGTACTACGGCGTGCCGAACAAGGCCGACCTCAAGAGCCTCGTGTGGTACAGCCCGAAGGCCTTCGCGGACAGCGGTTACGCCATCCCGGAGACCTGGGACGAGCTGACGGCACTCATGGAGACGATGAAGGCCAACGGCCAGACTCCGTGGTGTATCGGCATCGGCTCCGGTGGCGCGACAGGCTGGCCGTTCACCGACTGGATGGAAGACATCATGCTGCGCCTCCACGGGCCAGAGGTCTACGACCAGTGGGTGAACCACGAGATCCCCTTCGACGATCCGAAGGTCATCGAAGTCGGGAACTTCATCAATGACCTGTGGGGCGGCGAGGGCAACGTCTTCGGCGGTCGGGAGACGATTGCATCGACCGACTTCGGTGACTCCGGCCTCCCGCTCCTCGAGGGCAAGTGCATGATGCACCGACAGGCGAACTTCTACGCCAACTTCTGGATCGATCCGGGGCGTTCGGGCTCGAACCCCGACGCGACGCTCGGTCCCGACGGTGACGTGAACGTGTTCTACCTGCCGACGATCTCCGACGAGTTCGGTACGGTCGTGCTGGGTGCGGGCACGCACGCGGTCATGTTCAACAACAGGCCTGAGGTCGTGGATGCCCTGAGGTACATCGGCAGCCCTGCGTACCCCGAAACGAGGGCACAGTTGCAGCCGGGCGGTGGGTTCCTGAATCCGAACACGGCTCAGGACCTGAACGTCTCCTATGGGGACGATGAGTTCGCCAAGACACTCGGGACCATCCTGCTGAGCGCCGATCCGTTCCGGTTCGACGCCTCGGACCTGATGCCTGGCGACATCGGCGCCGGCGAATTCTGGAGCGCGGCGACCGACATCGCCGCAGGCAACGCAACCGTCGAGGAGGCCTTTGCGAAGGTCGAAGAGGTCTGGCAGGGCATCGAGTAGCAGGACTCGCAGCACCAGACACGAATCGACGAAGTGGCGGCACCCGCGGGTGCCGCCACTTCACGCGTGGGGGTGAAAGGCAGCAGGCACAGGGGGATCGGCGGTGGCGGGCTCGGGCGGTCGGGGCTCTTCTGGGGTAGGGTGATCGCGCGCCAGTCGCCACGAGCAGGGAGGAAGAGACCGCATGGGTCAAGTGGTGAGTGTCTTCGTCGGGGTTCTCTTGGCCGTGGGGATCTTCTTCCTGATCTTCTGGGGCATCAACAAGGCGATCGAGCTCGCCCCCACACACTGGATGCTCTTCCTCGGCGTCCTCGGAGTGCTGATCGGCTTGGTGGTCGGTGCGTTCCTGAACGCCAATGCGTTCGGCGGAGGCCTGGCGACGGTACTCGGCGGCGGAGCAGTGGGCGCTGCGATCGGTGGTCTCCTCGGTTGGCTACGCCCCCCGGACGAGCTGAAACGGAAACGGATCTCCCAAGCCGCGCAGCCCTGGATCTTCGTCGGGCCTGCCCTCCTCCTCGTGTCGATCGGGCTGATCATCCCGACGATTCGAACGGGGATCTTGGCGTTCAAGGACCGCGGAAGTGACAACTGGGTCGGGTTCGAGAACTTCCAGTGGATCTTCACCAACGATGACATCTTCAACGTGTCTGGTTGGGCGAGCATCTTCACGAGCCGCATGTTCATCATCGGCGTCGTGGCTTTGGCGATCGGCCTGTGGATCGCACGGCGATATGGCAAGCAGATCGGTGTGACGGCCACCTACGACGCTCCCTTGCCATTGGGGTGGACGGCGCTGGGTGCAACCCTCATCGCGTTCGCCGTCTTCACGGTGCTCTCGGGCGTGATCTGGAACAACCTGTGGTGGGTGTTCGCAGTCACCGGCTTCGCCACAGGGCTCGGGCTGTTCATCGCCGTGTTGACCGACCGGATCCGGCGTGGGGAAGCGGTGGCCAAGTCCCTCATCTTCCTTCCGATGGCGATCTCGATGGTCGGCGCGTCGGTCATCTGGCGATTCGTGTACATCTTCCGTCCGGTGGGCGAGGAACAGATCGGCGTCGCGAACGCGGTCGTCACCGCGCTGGGGAGCGATCCGATCGCTTTCCTCATCCGACCCCCGTGGAACACCTTCTTCCTGATCATCGTCATGATCTGGATCCAGACCGGTTTCGCGATGGTCGTCCTCTCGGCCGCGATCAAGGCCGTGCCTTCGGAGATGATCGAGGCGTCGAGGGTGGATGGCGCGAGTGACAGCGACGTCTTCTGGAGGATCACCCTCCCGACGATCAGGTCGACGATCGCCGTCGTGATCACCACGCTGATCGTCGTGGTGATGAAGGTGTACGACATCGTCAAGGTGATGACGAACGGGGAGTTCGAGACGAACGTGATTGCGAACGAGATGTTCGATCAGGCGTTCCGCTTCACCCAGGCGGGCCGAGGATCCGCGTTGGCGACGATTCTCTTCCTGTTCGTGGTTCCGATCATGTACGTCAATATCAGGCGAGTTCGCAAGGAGGCAGCACTGCGATGACGACGACTCGTGACCGCGCCGATTCGCAGGCCGACCTCGCACCGGCGAAGGGTGCCGGTGTCTTCGCCCGGCTGACCAGCTTCGGTGGGAAAGCCCTTCTCTGGTTCCTCGTCATCGTCTGGCTGATCCCCACGCTCGGACTCTTCATCAGCTCCTTCCGACCCGAGGCTGCGATCAAGACGTCCGGATGGTGGACCTTCTTCACCGAGCTCGACTTCACCCTGGAGAACTACGACTTCGTTTTGTTCGGCGAGGGATCGGGTGCCCCGGACATGGCCACGGCACTACTGAACTCGCTCTCGATCGTGATTCCCGCGACGATCATCCCCATCGCGATCGCAGCCTTCGCCAGCTATGCCTTCGCGTGGATGCGGTTCCCCGGGCGTGAGCTCCTCTTCATCGTCGTCGTGTCGCTGATGGCGGTTCCGCTGCAGATGTCGCTGATCCCGCTCCTGCAGCTGTACGTCGGTGGGGCACACCTGACGGTGTTCGGGACGACACTGACCTTGTTCCCCGACCTCAACCTGCAGGGGACGTCCCTATCGGTGTGGCTCACCCACAGCATGTTCGGGCTTCCGCTCGCCATCTTCCTGTTGACCAACTACATGACCACCCTCCCAGGTGACATCATCGAGTCGGCGAGGATCGACGGTGCGGACCACTTCAAGATCTTCTGGCGGCTGATCGTGCCCCTGTCGCTACCCGCCCTCGCCGCATTCGCCATCTTCCAGTTCCTCTGGACCTGGAACGACTACCTGATCGCCGTCACGTTCGTCGGTACCTCCATCGACGTCGCCCCCGTGACCGTGATCCTCGCCAACATCACGGGTAGTCGGGGACAGGACTGGCACATCCTCACCGCCGCCGCATTCGTCACGATGGTGCTGCCGCTCGTCGTGTTCTTCTCCCTCCAGAGGTACTTCGTGCGAGGCCTGCTGGCAGGCTCGACGAAGGGATGAGCGACTCGTCGGGGGGCCCCGGCGGAGCGACCGATCCGTTCAGCGTGCTCTCGTTCGATCCGTCGTCGTCACCCACGGTCAAGGAGCCCCCGGGTCGCGGCTACGGGAACTGGGTCGGTGGCAAGGTCTCCTACAGCCCCGAACACGACGTCTTCACGTTGTTCTACCGGGAGCGAAGGCCCCTCGAACAAGGGCGTGCAGGATTGTGCGGCATCGCCGTGAGCTCGGATGGGTTCACCTTCGAGGACGTCTGGAGGGCGACCAAGGACGACTTCAACGCCAACTCGATCGAGGAGGGCCACGCCGTGTGGTTCGGCGGTCGCTGGATGGTCTACGTCTCCTATGAGGTCAAGGGGACTTCGACGTGGCGGATCGACCTCATCGAGGCGGACGACCTCGTTGACCTCGACGCACAGGGGCGCAGGACGGTCCTCAATCCGTCGGACTTCGGCCTCCCATGGATCAAGGACCCATACGTCCGCATCGTCGACGATGCCGTGTGGCTGTACGCAGCCGCGCCTCCGCGAAGCGGGCCGGTGGTCGAGGGGAACCGGATCCATGCCGCGCCGCTCGACGCCACGGTGTTGACGATCTCCGATGACGGCCGCTACTTCCCCACCATCGAGTACGTCTTCGAAGCGCCAGGCGATGACTCGTGGCACGGGCGCAGGGCGCGCATCAACTCGATGATCGACTGGGACTGCGGATACCTCGCGATGTTCGACGGGGGCCGGACCTTCTACGACAACTACGAGGAGCACGCCGGCCTCGCCTCCTCACCGGACGGTGTCGCCTTCACCCGCTACCCGCGACCGTGGATCACGTCCCCCCATGGATGCGTGCGGTACGTGTGCGCCGTCCGGGCACGGGATTCGATCTACTGCTACTTCGAGTACACGATCGCCGACGGCGCCCACGAGCTCCGGGTCGAGCGGCTCGACGCATGACGCGGCCATCCGGGGGATGACGGCCGACCCGGCTTCGCCAAGGTCCCAGCTGCCGTCGACCTCGACGGGAACGAACCGTGGGGCATTCGGCGGTGTCGAATGGGCGCTGCTCGCGTCGGTCGCCCTCATCTGGGGATCGAGCTTCCTCTTCATGGCGATCGGACTCGAGGCCTTCGAGCCCGGTGTGGTGACCCTGGCGCGCGTGGGTCTCGGCGCCGCCACGCTCGCGCTCGTGCCGAGGGCTCGCAGGGGAATCGACCGGGGCGACCTCCCGAGGGTCGTCCTCCTCGGCGTGATCTGGATCGGCATCCCGCTGAGCATCTTCCCGATCGCGCAGCAGTGGATCGACTCGTCGGTCGCGGGCATGCTGAACGGCGCGGTGCCGATCACATCGGCGATGTGGGCCACGGTGCTGCTGCGCAGCCTTCCCGGTTGGCGTCAGCTCGTGGGGATCGGTGTCGGGTTCGTCGGTGTCGTGGCGATCTCCGCCCCCGAGGTCGCAGCGTCGTCCGCGACAGCCCTCGGTGCCTTCCTCGTGATCGTCGCCATCGTCCTCTATGGCCTCGCCACCAACGTGGCCGTGCCCCTCCAGCAGCGATACGGTGCGTTGCCCGTGCTGTTCAGGGCCCAGCTCGCGGCCCTGGTGATCGTCGTGCCGCTGGGACTCCTGCAGCTTCCCGGCTCCACGTGGTCGTGGTCCGCCGCGGCGGCGATGGTGCCACTCGGCGTCCTCGGCACCGCCCTGGCCTTCGTCTTCATGGCCACCCTCGTGGGGAGGGTCGGCGGGCCGAGGGGAGCGGTGGCGATCTACTTCGTACCGATCGTGGCGATGATCCTCGGCGTCGTCTTCAGGGACGAGTCGATCGCGCCGATCGCGGTCGCGGGCGTGGCGCTCGTGATCGCTGGTGCGTGGTTCGCCAGCCGTCGCGAGACCTGACGTCTCAGGAGCGTCGCACGTCCTCGATCACCGACGCCCATGCGGGGATGGCCTTGCGGGGGTCGTTGTCGGTGTAGAACTCGATGCTGGTGGCGCCCATCGCGATCAACTCCCTGAGCGACTTGACGATCTCGTCCCTCGTGCCCGTGATCGGGTGCTCGTTCGCGATGAGCGGGCCAGGTTCGAGTCCGGGAGCGGTGATCGCCACACCGATCGACCTGCCGAGGGTGGCGGGATCCCTCCCCACGTCGGTGCACGCCTCGTCGAGCTGGGCGAGCATCCCAGTGAAGGCGTCCGGTTGGCTGCTGGTCGTGCCGTAGCCGCTCCAGACGTCGGCATGTCTCGCAGCGAGCCGCATGGTCCGGGGCCCGTGGCCTGCGAGCATGATCTCGAAGCGGCCATTGCTCGGACCCCTCGGCCGGGATGCGACCCGCACCGCGCGGTGATGGTCTCCTTCGAAGTCTGCATGCCCCTCGCGCAGCATCGGGAGAACGACGGCGAGAGCCTCCTCGTATCGGGAGACCACGCGGTCGGGCGGGTAGCCGAACGCCTCGCCCTGTCGCCCAGAGTGGCCCGCCCCGAGCCCGAGGATGAAGCGGCCTCCGCTGATCTCGTCGAGCGTCTCGGCGACACGGGCAGTGAGCGCGGGGTTCCGGTGGAGTGCCGACATGACCCACGTACCCACGTCGATCGTCGAGGTCGCAGCGGCGACGGCGCCAGCGAATGCCACGCACTCCCACCATCCGGACGCGGTCCCCGCCTCCGGGTCCTCCCAGAGGAGCTCGTCGGGGATCCAGAACGTGTCGAATCCTGCTTGCTCGGCGAGGTCGGCCCACACGGTGACGTCGTTCCATCGAGGAGGCCCACCCTCCCCCTGTTCCATCAGGAACGCCACGAATCCGAACCGGACATCACCCATCGAGCTCCCCTCCCGTCGCGTCGCGCCCACCTTACGCAAGGATGTCGAGGGCGACGGGTTCAGTGCGCACGAATCCGCTCGAGGACGCCGCCGAGCCACTCGACGGATTCCACGGTGATCGGGTCGACCACGAGCTGGAGCTCGTCGACGCCGACAGCTCCGAGGGCCGCCAGACGCTGCGCGATCTCGTCCTGGTCACCCTTGACGGCAGGGGGATCGTTCCATCGCTTCGCTCGGTCGACGTTGCCCAGCCCGCCCGGCGCCTCGACGAGGACCGCGGCGGTGAAGGACACCGCCGATGCGTCGCGTCCAACGTCGGCGCATGCGCGGTCGAGGCTGTCGACGAGGTCGGCGAGTCCGTGGGGGGTGTTGCCGTACGAGGTGTACCAGGTGTTCCACATGTGCACATGGGGCAGGGTCGCCGCGAGCATCCGCGGCCCGTTCGAGCCGATCATCAGGGGTGGTCGCCCCTGACGTGCAGGGGGTGCGAGGACGCAGTCACGGAGTGCGTAGTACCTGCCCTCGAAGTCGATGTGGCCGTCCGCGAGGAGCGTGCGGATGATGGTGAATGCCTCGATGAACCTGTCGACGCGATGGTCGTAGGGGAAGCCGTAGGCGTCGTACTCGACTCGGTTCCACCCGGCACCGAGGCCGAGCACGAACCGGCCGTCGGAGATGTCGTCGAGCGTCACGGCCTTCTTGGCGATCATGGCGGGGTTGTGGAAGGAGGTCGACGCGACGAGCGGCCCGATGGTGACGCGTTCGGTCACCGCGGCGACGGCGGCGAGGATCGACCAGGCCTCCCATGGACCACGTGCCCCGTCATCGTCGCGGTAGAGCAGGTGGTCCCCCATCCACACCGAGTCGAAACCGACGTCTTCGGCTGCGAGCGCGATGTCCCGCATCTCGGGGAATGGGACGTGGCGCTCGACCTCGGGCAGCTGGACGCCGATGCGCAGACGGGCGGTCACGGCGTCGGCCATCGCGCTGGTGGTGTGGTCTCCATGGCGGAGGGAGTGGGATTCGAACCCACGGAAGCTTGCGCCTCGCTGGTTTTCAAGACCAGTACTTTCGTCCGCTCAGTCATCCCTCCGTGTGCGAGTAGTTTGCCACCGACTCTCGCTCAACGGCACCCGCACACGCAGATGGGCGCCCCGGAGGGCGCCCATCGCACGATGTCGAGCGAGTCGCTCAGCTGGCGAGCAGCTTCGCCTTCTGCTGGTCGAACTCCTCCTGGGAGAGCACGCCCTGGTTCTTCAGGTCGTTGAGCTTCGCGAGCTGGTCCGCCGTGGAGGCGCCGCTCGTGCCTGCGACCTGGCGAATGTACTCGCTTTGCGCCTGCTGCTGAGCGGCCGCCTGCTTCATCGCACGCTCCTGCATGGAGCCGCCGTAGACGATCAGGTAGATGAACACGCCGAGGAACGGCAGGACGATCACGAAGATCACCCACAACGCCTTGGCGAATCCACCCATCGCATCGTTGCGGAAGATGTCGATGAAGACGGTGATCAGCAGCCAGATCCATATGACGAACATGAAGAACCACAGCATGGCCCAGAAGAAATCGAGAATCGGCATTCAGCCCTCCGTCTACGGTTGCGGCAACAGCACGCCGCGGTTCATGCTGCGGAGCGGGTGTGCCTCGCAGCGTTCCACCGCAAGTCTAGGCGTGGCGCAGTTCCCAGGTGACTCGTCGACGCAGCACACCCTCCCGCGAGCAACACCTCCCGATGTGCCGCCCGGGCCGGTCGCACCACCTCGAACCTGGGACATGTCCTCCCACGCGAGGAAGGCACCCGAAGGGTGCCTTCCCGTGTTGCGGAGGGAGAGGGATTTGAACCCTCGATGCGTTTCCGCATACACGCTTTCCAGGCGTGCGCACTAGGCCAGACTATGCGATCCCTCCGTAGGGTGGGGAGTGTAGAGGGGGAGGTTCCTCATGGACAGTGAGCAGGCGATGGCGGTGGCGCTCCAAGAGGCGCGCAATGCCATGGCACACGGTGATGTGCCCATCGGCGCCGTCCTCCTCGACGGCTCAGGAGAAGTCGTCGCCCGTGACCACAACCGTCGTGAGGAACTCGGGGATGCCACGGCGCACGCCGAGATGCGGGTGATCTCTGCGAGGTCCCGTGAGGTCGGCGACTGGCGACTCGACGGACACACCCTCGTGGTCACGCTCGAACCATGCGCGATGTGCGCCATGGCCGCCGTGTGGGCTCGCATCGATCGCATCGTCTTCGGCGCGGCGGACCTGAAAGCGGGCGCCGCGTGGTCCCTGTACAACATCCCCCAGGACGAGCGCCTCAACCATCGGGTCGAGCTGTCCTCGGGGATCAGGGACGACGAGTGTCGCGAACTCCTGACCGCCTTCTTCGGCGAGCGGCGCTGAACGGATCCGTGCGCGCGGCCGTCCTCAGGCCGAGATCGACCTACCCGCCGACCGCAGCGTCGCACATGCGGCGGTGACACCCTCCGCCATGGACACCTCGGCGAGCTTCAGGTAGGACCGGGGGTCGTACGCCTTCTTGTTCCCGACCTCGCCGTCGACCTTCAACACGCCGTCATAGTTCGTGAACATGTGGCCCGCCACCGGCCGGGTGAAGGCGTACTGATTGTCGGTGTCGATGTTCATCTTGATGACGCCGTAGTCGATGGCCGCATGGATGTCCTCGATCTCCGAGCCCGAACCCCCGTGGAAGACGTAGTCGAACGCTGCGTCATCCCCGTGCACCTCACGGATGGCCGCCTGCCCGTCGCGCAGGACGTCGGGACGGAGCTTGACGTTGCCCGGCTTGTACACGCCATGCACGTTGCCGAACGTAGCGGCCAACATGTACCGGCCGTTCTCGCCGAGACCGAGTCTCCTCGCTGTCTCCAGGAGGTCCTCGTTCGTCGTGTACAGCTTCTCCCGGGGGGTGCCCTCTGCGGACACGCCGTCCTCCTCACCCCCGACGACGCCCACCTCGAGCTCGAGGATCACGTCGAGCTCTCGCATCTCTGCGAGGAGTTGCTCACTGATCGTGAGGTTGGCGTCGAGGTCGATGGCGGATCCGTCGAACATGTGGCTCTGGTACAGGGGAATGAGCCCGGCCTCACGGCGCTCACGCGTCACCTCGAGCAACGGGCGGATGAAGGTGTCGACCTTGTCGGCCTGGCAGTGGTCGGTGTGGAGCGCGATGAGCACGGGATACTCGTCGGCGAGGAGGTGGGCCATCTCGGCGAGCGCCTGGGCGCCCAGTGCCATCGAGTTGAGCCACGTGCCTGATGCGAAGGATCCACCGCCGTGGCTGACCTGGATGATGCCATCCGACCCTGCCTCGGCGAATCCCCTCAGCGCGGCGTTGAGCGTCTCGGACGAGCTGATGTTGATCGCCGGGTACGCGTACCCGCCCTCTCGGGCAGCGTCGAGCATGGCGTGGTACTGGTCGGGTGTCGCGATGGGCATGGCATGCCTCCGTGGGGGTGTCGGCTGTCGGCACCACGCTACCGGACTACTGGCACGAGGAGGCCAGGCGCTGTGGGATGACCGTCAGGGAGTCGCCGTCGGTACACTGCCAGCCGTTCGGAGGGGTGACAGAGCGGACGAATGTGACGGTCTCGAAAACCGTTGGGCCCTTTTCGGGTCCCGAGGGTTCAAATCCCTCCCCCTCCGCCAACCGGAAAGGCACCCACGGGTGCCTTTCTCGCGTCACCGGCCACATCCCCGGATCACGACGATGCGTCCACCATGACGAGGCACCGACAGACGTTGCTCGCACAAGGAGACCCTGCGTTCCTCGTGGTGGCGTCGCGGCACGGCCTTGGGGTTCAAATCCCTCCCCCTCCGCCAACCGGAAAGGCACCCACGGGTGCCTTTCTCGCGTCACCGGCTCTTCGATAGGCTCGACCCATGCAGATCGATCCGTTCCTGTTCACCGAGGCGGCGATGTCGGAGGAGACGAGGCGTTTCAACGAGGGACTCGCCGAGCTGATGGCGGCGCTGCCCACGGTTTCCTCGCGATCTCCTGAGGAGGTACGGGCCGCCCGAAGGTCCGGGGAGGGGCCGTGGGGGCCCGTGGTCCACTCCGACCACGCACGCACGATCACGATCGACGGCCCCGAAGGCCGACTCGACCTCAGGATCATCACCGTGGGTGAGCCACACGGCGTATACCTGCACATCCATGGGGGCGGATGGGTGCTCGGCGCCGCCGACCTGAGCGACGTCGGCAACGAGGCGATGGCGAGAGCGGCGGGTGTCGCCGTGGTGTCCGTCGACTATCGCCTCGCACCCGAGCATCCGTTCCCAGCCGCCGTCGATGACTGCCTCGCCGCAGCAGCCTGGCTTGCCGAACATGCCATGGACGAATTCGGGACGGAGGCACTCACGATCGGCGGCGAGTCCGCAGGCGCCAACCTCGCCGCCGCGACCCTGCTCCGTGCCAGGGACGACCTTGGGTACACCGGATGGCGCGGCGCGAACCTCGTGTACGGCGTCTACTTCCCGCCGGGGACGCCCTCGGTCACGCTCTGGGACACCGAGGGCCTCGTCCTCGACCCCGACACCATGCCGTGGTTCGCCGATCGGTACGTCGGCGATGGCGCGATCGATCCCTACCAACCGTCGCTCTCGCCCCTCTACGGCGACCTGACCGCCCTGCCGCCAGCGCTCTTCACCGTGGGGACACTGGATCCCCTGATCGATGACACGCTCTTCATGGCGAGCAGGTGGATCGCCGCCGGGAATGCCGCAGACCTCGCCATCTACCCCGGCGGAGTACACGCATTCGATGCCTTCCCCATCGCCATCGGCATCGAGGCGCGGGAACGGATGCATACCTTCGTCAGGGACGCCATCGAGCCCTGAGATCGCGGACGTGCACTGCCCGAGATCCACGATGCCGGCCATGCCCCCCTCGGGGTCGAATCGTGGATCCGTGGGCTACCATCATCGGACCGTGCTAGGTGGGGCGCTAGGGGTGCCCTCGTTCCGAAATCCTCTTCATGCGGAGCTGAATTCCCCGCCTGAGGACGCGATGGCGTCGGATGGCTCACCGGTTCGGTCGATGATGATGGTTGGGTCCCACAGCGGCGGAGCGCCGTGAATCGGGTCAGGTCCGGAAGGAAGCAGCCCTAAGCGGGTCTGTTCCGGGTGCTGGGGGACCGCCCAACCGGAGTCGAGCGATCGGTGGACGCCGATGTCCAGACGTCCGAGGGCGGGGTGCACGGCCCTTCCCCTCATGGCTTGCGGAGCACGGCCGCCCAGACGAACCCCAGGGGGCCGAGCCTCCACGTCTCCTCGAGTTGCAGCGCCGTGTCAGCGAGCAGGACCTCGGGTGGTGGATGCTTGTCGAGTGTGCGGTGCAGGTACACGTATTCGTCCCTCGCCCCGATCGACATCCCTGCCAACGGGAGGACCACGGCGGTCCCCGCACGGTGCACACGGGCACTGAGGGTCCCCGTCGGACGGCCGAGATCCACGATGCCGGCCATGCCCCCCGGCCGCAGGACACGCGCGACCTCGGCCATCGTCCGATCGACACTGTCGAGATTGCGGAAGACGTACGCGGAGAACACCGCGTCGAAGGACCCATCGTGGAAGGGAAGCTCCTCGCCCACCGCGACCACCCTGTTGCGTGCGCCGTTGAGGGCCAGCATCTCGGGTGCAGGATCGAGGGCGACGACCTCGCGGTCGCCGAAGATCTCGTTCGCCGCACCCGTCCCACCCCCGAGGTCGAGAAGCCGACCGTGTGGGAGCCTGGACACGACCGTCCGACGCCACTTCTGGTCCTGCCCGAGCGACAGGATCGCGTTCAGGCGGTCGTATCGATCGGCGATGTCACTGAAGACCGCCCCGTTGCTCATGGACGCGGGGCGATGACGTCGAATCCCGTGTAGGGGACGAGCGCTGCCGGAACCGAGATCGTCCCGTCCCGGCGCTGGTTGTTCTCCATGAGGGCGATCAACACGCGGCCCACGGCGATCGCCGTGCCGTTGAGGGTGTGCACGAAGCGATTGCCGTCGTCGGTGCGATAGCGGATCTTGAGCCTCCGGGCCTGGTAGTCCGTGGTGTTCGACGTCGACGTGATCTCGCGATACCGGTCCTGCGACGGGAACCACGCCTCGATGTCGTACTTCTTCGACGCTGAGTCCCCCAGGTCACCTGCCGGGACGTTCACGACGCGATACGGGATGTCGAGGCCCCCGATCAGCTCCTCCTCCCTGGCGAGGAGGAATTCGTGCTCTTCTCCGGACTCCTCCGGCTCGACGAAGGAGAACATCTCGACCTTGTCGAACTGGTGGACGCGGAAGATCCCCCTCGTGTCCTTCCCGTAGGTTCCTGCCTCGCGGCGGAAACACGTCGAGTACCCGGCGAACCGGATGGGGAGTCGTCCCTCGTCGAGGATCTCGTCAGCGAGGAACGCTGCAATCGGCACCTCGGACGTGCCGACGAGGAAGAGGTCATCCTCCTCGATCGCATAGACCTGCTCGGCGGCGCCGGGGAAGAACCCCGTGCCGAACAGGGCCTGTTCCCTCACGAGGACAGGAGGGATCATGGGTGTGAACCCGTGCCTGACGAGGTTGTCCATGGCATAGCGCACGAGGGCGAACTCCATCATCGCGAGATCGCCCATGATGAAGCCGAACCTCGATCCCGAGACCTTCGCCGCTCGCTCCACGTCGAGGACACCGAGCGCCGCACCGAGATCGACGTGGTCCCTCAGGGGGAAGTCGAAGACCGGAGGCTCACCGGATCGGGAGATCTCGACGGCTTCGTCCTCGGTGAGACCGTCTGCGGCGGTCGGGTCCGTCATGTTGGGGAGCTGGATCCACAGCGCGTTGAACGCCTCGTCGAGTTCGTCGGCGTTGGCGAGTCGTTCCTTGTAGGCCTCGGCGAGCTCAGCCGCGCGTGCGATCGCGGCGCTCCTCGCCTCCCCGTCCAGGGTGGGGATGGCCTTCCCGATCTCCTTCTGCTGGGCGCGGAGCTCCTCCGCCGCGTTCCGCGCTGCACGCCGGTCAGCATCGAGCGAGGCGAGGTGATCGAGGTCGACGTCGATGCCTCGTCGCGACAGTGATGCCGCGAGCTCGCCCCTGTGGTCCCTCAAGAGTGCGATGTCGATCATGGATGCCGAGGTTACCGACCCATCGCGCGATCCACCGATGCCTGCTCCTCGGGCGCCAATTCCTGGACGCCCCTCCCGCCCCGGACCTCCTTGGTGTAGAAGATCGTCTCGTCACGAGCCGTCAGCAGGGTGATGACGAGACCGTCGCCACGCTCGTTGAGCAGGGCGATGCTGCGGGACTGCTTCCCCGTGATGTTGCCGAAGGCGTCGTACTCGATCACGGCGAAGCGGCTGAGCGCGACGGGGAGCCGGGCACCGATGTCTGCGACCGCCGCGGACAGCCGCTGGACCTCGGCGGAGTTCCTCGCGGTGCGGTCGTCGAGCGCTCGAAGCATGGCGACGGTGTTCCCGTCGGTGGGAACCGCATCGACCTTCCGTCGGATGGCCTGGAGTTGGATCGTCTGCCAGATCACGAGAACCACGACCAGGACGGCGACCACGACGATCGACCAGGTCATGACTCACCGTTCCAGATGAACGTCATCGTCCACGTGTCGTTGTCCGGGGCCACATCGTCTGGGATTGTCACCGAAAGCGTTGCCTGGTACAAGCCGCCGGGGACGACGCCGAGGTCCGAGAACGCGACCGTCGTCGACGCCCCGGCCGCCAGCGTCTCGACCTGCTGCGGGAAGCTCGATGCCGCACCGGTGTCGACGTCGAGCAGGTCGAGCACGACCGACACGGCCGATTCCTCCTCGTTGCCGAGGTTCGACACGACGGCGTTCACGGTCAGGACGTCGGAGAAGGGCACGAGGGGGATACCGCCACGGTCACCGACGGGGGGCGGGTCGATGGAACCGATGACCGTCACATCGTGGCGCGGTGAGAGGTTGTAGGCACCCTGGATCCGCAGGGTGAGCCCGAGGGCGTCGAACGTCCCGGGGTCGTCCGGATCCGGCGCGGCGTAGGCGACGACCTCGAACGACGGTGCGACGACGTCCTCGGGCAGCGAGGCGACCTGGTCGAGGAAGAGTTCGTAGCCGACGTCGCCCACCCGGAGGATGTCGATCGCACGCTGCAGCTCGACCTCCGCCGCGTTGACGATCACACCGTCCATGATGCCCATGAGCACGCGCTCCACCTCCTCGGTCCCGGACACCCACGCCGCCGACGCGGACGCGAGGGATCCGTAGGCCGCACCGATCACGGTCGGGACCTCGACGTCGAGCAGGGCATCCCCCTCCCTCGCCGTCGCGACGACCTCGGACAGTCGACGCGTGACCTCCTGTCGCGAGAGCAGCGGGCCGACCTCCTCGAGGGTGTCGGTGAGAAGCGCCGAGGCCTCGGCATGCAGGTTCGATGCCTCGTCCGCAGCGGCGAAGAACTCCGTCGTCCCACGCTCCTCGGTCTGTCGCGATACGAGCAATACGATCGCCGCGACCACGAGGACGATGGTCACGGCGATGAGAAGGAGGCGTCGTCGCCGACGGCCGCGATCCGGCTGATAGGCCCGGTACGCCATGGTGCGCGAGGAGGGACTTGAACCCTCACGAGTGTTACCTCACAGGAACCTGAATCCTGCGCGTCTGCCAATTCCGCCACTCGCGCGTGCAGAGGGGGGAGGGTACCACTGCGCACGCCTACGCACAGGTCCCCGGGGCCTCACGGGTCCTAGGCTGCGCGATCCGTACACTCACGCCCATGAAGCTGGCCCGTGGGATCGAACGGAGGCTGGAGAACCTCGTCGATGGCGTGAGCGCGTCGGTGTTCCGCGGCAGAATGCATCCGGTCACGATCGCAACCCGGCTGGTGCGCCAGGTCGACTTCCTCGCCTTCGAGACCCCCGCCGGGCGACAGATACCGAATGACCTGACCGTGGTCCTCCACCCCGCGGACCTCGACCCCTCCATCGATGTGTCGGGCCTCGAGGCCGAACTCGCCGTGGTGGTGAGGGAGGCGGCCGGGGCGAATGGCTGGCGCCTGATCGGTCCCGTGGAGGCCCATCTCGAGACGAGCACCGAGGTCCCGAGGGGCATCCTGCAGTGCGCGGGGGACTCGGTGCGCGGCCCCCTCCCCAGCTGGGCGCAGCTCATCGCGGCAGACGGCTCGGTGGCAGTTCCGCTGAGCATGAATCGCACACTGCTCGGACGTGCGCTCGACTGCGACATCCGCTTCTCCAACAGCGAGATCTCGAGGCACCATGCGGTGATCGCCCGCGCCGACACGAGGGTGGAGGTGTCCGACCTCGACTCCGCGAACGGCACGTGGGTCAATCGGGATCGGATCGCACGCAAACCGGTCGCGCTCGTGCCGGGATGCACCGTGAGCTTCGGGGACCTGGCCTTCACCTACCGACCGGTGTCCTGACGTGCCCGTCCTCTTCCTCAACATCATCAAGCTCCTGTTCCTGGTACTGCTCTTCCTCTTCCTGTGGCAGGTCGCGCGGGCCATCCGATCCCACCTGGGCACGAACCCGGGGGCGAAGGCGGACGCCGGGAGCGCAGAGCTCGTGATCCTCACCGGAGCCAGCGAGATGCTCCGTGTCAGGCTCCGGGCCCAGGGCCACGTCGTGGGCCGGTCGCCTGACGCCGACATCACCATCGATGACCCCTATGCATCGGAGTTCCATGCCCGCGTCGGTACCGCCGAGGACAAGGTGGTGATCCATGATCTCGGCAGCACGAACGGCACCTACGTGAACGGCCGCAGGGTCACGAGTCCCACAACCGTCTCGAGAGGCGATACCGTGCAGATCGGCAAGACGACCCTCGAGGTGCGATGAACTACGTCTGGAGCACCGGCACCCATGTCGGCAGGGTGCGCACAGGGAACGAGGATTCCGTGTACCCGACCGAGTCGGGCGCATCGGAGGGCCCCACCCTGCTGATGGTGGCCGATGGCATGGGCGGAGCCGTCGCGGGGGAGGTCGCATCCCGCCTCGCGGTCGAGGCCGCATCCGAACCGCCGCCCGACGAGCACATCACCCCGGAGGATCGGGTCCTCGCGGCGAACAAGGCGGTCATCGACGCCACGGAACGCGATCCCGCCCTCGCAGGCATGGGGACGACGATGACGCTCGTGCTGCTGCGACCCGACGGAGTCGCCGACTTCGCCCACGTCGGCGATTCACGCGCCTACCTGTTCAGGGACGATGAGCTCACCCTCCTGACCACGGACCACACGCTGGTCCACGAGCTCCTGGAACTCGGACGCATCTCGCCCGAGGAGGCCGAGACCCATCCCCACCGCCATCTCATCACCAGGGTGCTCGGCCTGGGACCGATCGGCGTGGACACCTTCACCCTTCCGCTGCAGGCGGAGGACCGCCTGCTGCTCTGCTCGGATGGCCTCAACACCATGGTCTCAGACTTCACGATTCGGCAGCTCCTCGCTCCCCGCAAAGGCGTCGAACCGACCGCGTGGGCGCTCATCGAGCAGGCGAACACCGCAGGCGGGCTCGACAACACGTCCGTCGTGGTCATCGACGTCAGCGCATGACGAGGACGGCCGAGGCCGGCCTGATCGTCGCCGCCGCGTTGGTCGGCGCGATCGGCGTCGCCATCGTCGAGTTCACGAGGGGCAACTGGCTCGACGCCCAGGTGGCGATCACCTTCATCGTCTTCGTCGCCGCCTTCGGAGGGGTCCACATGGCGGTGAGGCGGTGGGCACAGGGCGCCTCCAGCCTGCTCGTACCCACCGCGGCGTTCCTCACGGCCGTCGGGTTCATCGAGATCTACCGCATCGACGGAGAGCTCGCCGCCCTCCAGAGGTGGTCACTCGTGATCGCCTCGGCGGTCTCCGTGGGCGTGCTGTGGCTGCTGCGCAGCAGCGGCGTCGCGATCCTGCAGCGCTATCGCTACGTGGTGCTCGCCGCGGCCGTCGCCCTGCTCCTGCTCCCCCTCCTCCCCGATGGGCTGCCGATCCACGGGGCGACGGTCAACGGTTCGAGGCTGTGGGTGAGGATCGACGTTCCCCTGATCGATCGGGTCCTGTCGTTCCAGCCGGGGGAGATCGCGAAGGTGCTGATCACCGTATTCCTCGCGTCCTACCTCGCGGAACGGGCCGAGGCAATGGCGATCGTCGACAGGAGGATCGGGCCGATCAAGATCCCCGAGCCCCGCAACCTCGGCCCCATCTTCATCGCCGCCCTCAGCGCGTTCCTGATCCTCATCTACCAGAGGGACCTCGGGGCGTCACTCCTCCTGTTCGCCGTGTTCGTCGTGATGCTCTACATGGCGACGGGTCGCACCTTCTACGTGGCCGCCGGTGGGGTGCTGGTCCTGGTCGCCGGCTTCGTCGCCTACCACGCGTTCGACCACGCCCAGCGCAGGATCGACGCCTGGCTCGACCCCTTCGCCTATGCCCAGGGAGCGGGGTACCAGACGATCCAGGGCCTCTATGCCATGGCGTCTGGGAGCCTCACGGGATCGGGGATCGGCCTCGGAAGACCCGACCTGATCCCCGCGGCAGCGACCGACTTCATCTTCGCCGCAGTCGCAGAGGAGATGGGGCTTGCGGGGTCCCTCGCCGTACTGACGGGATTCGCGCTCCTCATCGCGGCGGGTTTCGGCATCGCCCTCCGCTCGAAGGACCGCTTCCGCAAGTATCTCGCTGGGGGGCTCAGCGCCGTCCTCGCCCTCCAGGCCTTCATCATCCTCGCCGGCGTGCTCAGGATCCTCCCCATCACCGGACTGACCCTGCCGTTCATGTCGTATGGGGGCTCGTCGCTCATCGCGAACCTGCTGATCGTGACGCTGCTCCTGAGGGTCTCGCACGAGGAGCGCACATGAACCGATCAGTGCGCAGGTCGGCCTATGCCCTCCTCACGGCCTTCGTCGTGCTCGTCGGCGTCGTCACGTGGATCCAGGCGGTGGGAGCATCCGAGTACAGGGACGACCCCCGCAACCCGAGAGTGGTCGCATGGCGGACGGGGCGTGAGCGAGGCCCGATCGTCACATCAGACGACGTGACCGTCGCCATCTCCGAGCCGTCCACGGAGCCCGGCCAGTTCTCACGCGCCTATCCGGAGAGCGGCCTCTACGCCCACACCGTCGGGTACACGTCGGTGCTGTTCGGCTCCACGGGGATCGAACGCGTCCGTGCGACGGACCTCGTGTCGGACCGGGACTCGACGATCTCGGGTGTGCTCAATGCGCTCCTGGGTGGCGACCCGCGACCGCGCGGCCTCCGCTTGACGCTCGACCACACCCTCCAGTCCGTCGCGGCCGAGGCCCTCGGGGACCAGCGCGGCGCCGTGGTCGCGTTGGATCCCGTGACCGGCGCCGTCCTCGCGATGGTCTCGATACCGACCTTCGATCCGAATGCCCTGGTCGGGGTGGATGCCGCGCCCGTCGGTGATGCACTTGCAGGCGATCCGGACGAGCCGCTTCGGAATCGCGCCATCGACGAGACCTATCCACCCGGCTCGGTGTTCAAGGTCGTCACCGCGGCGACCGGTCTCGATGACGGCCTGGTGAGCCCGTCGACGTCGTTCGAGGATCCGGTCGAGCTCGCCCTTCCGGGCTCGACCGCCACGATCAGCAACTTCGACGGGGAGGTCTGCAACGACGGCCGATCCGTCACCCTCACGCAGGCCTTCGTGCGGTCGTGCAACACCGTGTTCGCCCAGCTCGGCATGGACATCGGAGGCTTCGGGCTCGCAGCGGGCGCAGGGCGGTTCGGATTCGGTGAGGCCATTCCGTTCGACCTCGACGTGCTGGCGTCCTCGTTCCCCGATGCTGCAGGCCTCGCCGCCGATCCAGCCGCCACGGCGCAGAATGCGATCGGGCAACGCGACGTCCAGGCCACCCCCCTCGAGATGGCGCTGGCCGCGGCGGCCGTCGCGAACGACGGGACGATGATGGCGCCGTACCTCGTGTCAGAGGTGTTCACGTCGGACGGGTCGATCGAATCGTCGACCTCGCCGAGCGTGTGGCGTCGCGCCCTCAGCCCCGCGTCCTCAGCGGTCCTCACGGATCTGATGGAGCAGGTGGTGGCCTCCGGGACCGGCAGGAGGGCCGCTGTGCCGGGCGTGCGCATCGCGGGGAAGACGGGGACGGCGGAGATCACCGGAGCTGCGCCCCACGCATGGTTCATCGGATTCGGTCCCGTGGATCCCGAGCCGACCGAGCGGTCGATCGCGATCGCCGTCATCGTCGAATCCGGCGGCGAGTTCGGGGAGTCGGCGACCGGGGGCTCCGTCGCCGCTCCCATCGCCCAGCAGATCCTCGCCCAGTTCTTCGACAACGAGAGGGGATGATCGGAACCCCCCGCCGCGCCCGGCGCCCGTGAAGCACGGGTGTTACCGCTTGCGGTAAGTACCCTCCGTCTCCGTGGAACAGCGCGTCCTCTCCGGTAGATACCGCATCATCAGGCACCTCGCCCGTGGCGGCATGGCAGACGTCTTCGAGGCAGAGGACACGCTGCTGAACCGCCCCGTCGCGATCAAAGCCCTCCATGCCAACTTCGCCTCGGACGAGGCCTTCGTGACCCGGTTCAGGAGGGAGGCCCAGGCCGCGGCGAACCTCTCGCACCCCAACATCGTCGCGATCTACGACTGGGGCCAGGACGAGGGCACCTACTACATGGTGATGGAGCTGATCCGTGGTCGGACGCTCAGGGAGATCCTGCGCACCGAGCGCTCGGTGATGCCGCGCCGAGCCGCGGAGATCAGCGCCGATGCGGCCGCCGCACTCAGCGTCGCCCACCAACACGGGGTCTACCACCGCGACATCAAGCCGGGGAACATCATGATCACCGATGACGGCACCGTGAAGGTGACCGACTTCGGCATCGCACGGGCACTGGACGACTCCGAGGAGCTCACGCGAACCGGAGCCGTCATCGGAACCGCGACCTACTTCTCGCCAGAACAGGCCCAGGGATTCCCCGCCGACGATCGCTCCGACGTCTACGCCCTCGGGATCGTGCTGTACGAGATGCTCGCCGGCAAGCCACCGTTCACAGGCGAGAGCCCCGTCGCGGTCGCCTACCAACATGTCTCGGAGACGGCGGTGTCGCCGGATCAGGTCAATCCCGAGATCCCGCGGGAGCTCGCGGCCATCGACGAGCACGCCATTCGCAAGAACCCTGACCAGCGATACCAGTCGGCAGACGAGTTCAGGGCCGACCTCATGCGGTATCTGTCGGGGACCGAACCGATCGCGGCCGCCGCCGTCGTCGCGGCGGCGCCCACGGCCATGATCTCCTCGCCGCCGCCGGTTGCGTACGCACCGGGGCCCGCCCCGACGCAGGTCTTCGACGCCCCCGTGGAGCAACAGTCACAGACCGGCTACTGGGTCGCCGTCGGCGCACTCATCACGGTGCTCATCATCGGGTTCTTCCTCCTGTGGAGGCTCCTCTCGGGCGGCGAAGCCGTCGCCACCAACGTCGAGATCCCCGACCTCGAAGGCGTCCCGTCCCAAGAGGCCTTCGTGGCCCTCCAGGAACTCGACCTCAAGGTCCGTGCGGAGGAGGAGGCGAGCGCAGACGTCGAACCGGGCCTCGTGATCCGTACCGATCCCCCTGCAGGGTCCTCGGTCGAGGCCGGGAGCTTCGTGACGGTCGTGGTCTCCGCGGGCGAGGAGGAGTTCGGGATCCCGAACCTGATCGGTGAGAACGTGGACGTCGCCAGAGCCCGCATCGAGTCACAGGGCTTCACCGTCGGGGCCATCGAGTACCAGCCCACGGAGGACATCGACGAGAACATCGTGATCGCCCAGAACCCCGAGGGTGGCGCCACAGCCCCTCCCCAGACACCCGTGAACCTGATCGTGTCGGCGGGACCATCGTCGATCGAGGTCCCGGACGTCGAGGGGAAGTCCGTCCAGAACGCCGTGCTCGACCTCACCAGGGCGGGATTCGAGAGCATCCAGACCGAGGAGGCTCCGTCGCCCGATGTCATCGCGGGCTTCGTGATCGAGACGAACCCCGCCGCCGGCCAGGTGATCCCCCGCGACGCCACCATCATCGTGATCGTCTCGACCGGCCCCGAGCCCGTCGACGTGCCCGACCTCACCGGCCTGACGCGGTCACAGGCAGAGCAGCGGCTGAACGCGCTGGGTCTCCTGCTCGTCGTGAGCAACCAGACGGTGCCCGTGCCCATCGACTCCGGGCTCATCGGCAACGTCGCCGAGCAGTCCCCCTCAGCCGGCCAGACCGTCGACGTGGGATCCGAGGTCACGGTCAGGCTCGGAGTGGCCGCCCAGGTCGTGGTGCCGAACCTCGTCGGCAGGTCGGTCACCGATGCGGAGGCGGCCGCGACCGCTGTGGGCCTCAACGTCGACATCATCGACACGCAGGTCACGAACAACCAGGCCCTCGACGACACCATTGCCACGCAGAGCCCGTCCGCCGGCACGACGGTCGACGAGGGTGGATTCATCGACGTCACCGTGTACCTCTACCAGCCGGATGTCCCCAGCTTCGTCGGCCAGACGGTCGCCCAGGCCCAGACCCGGGCGACGAGCGTGGGCCTCGGAACCGTCACCCAGACAGGGACGCTCCCCACCACCGATGCGGCACTCGTCGGCAAGATCGCATCACAGCAGCCCACGGCGGGCACCTCGGTACCCCAGGGCACGAACATCTCGGTCGTCGTGTACATCCAGCAGTGAGTGGGGCGGCGACAACCGACCGCAATCGCGCCCTCATGCGGTGGTACGCAGATCACCGGAGGGACCTTCCGTGGCGATCGGCTCCCTCGCCCTATGGCACGCTGGTCTCCGAGGCGATGCTCCAGCAGACCCAGGTCGATAGGGTCATCCCTCGCTATGTGGCCTTCATGGAGCGGTGGCCGACAGTCGAGGCGCTCGCCTCGGCCCCACGGTCCGACGTGGTCGCGGAGTGGTCAGGTCTCGGCTACAACGCCAGGGCGGTGCGCCTCCACGAGGCAGCCCGCACCATCACGTTGGACGGCTGGCCGACGACCGCTGAGGACCTCGTTCGCCTCCCCGGCGTGGGGCCCTACACGGCTGCCGCGATCGCATCGATCGGATTCGGTGAGCATGTCGCTGCGGTCGACACGAACCTCAGGAGGGTGCTGAGCCGGTGGGCGGGTGAGCCACTTTCGGGTGCCCCACTTCGCACCGTCGCCGCAGCATGGGTGGGATCGCCTGCCGGTGAATGGAATCAGGCCGTGATGGACCTCGGCGCGACCACGTGTCGCCCGAGGTCCCCGCGATGCGACCGATGTCCGGTGCGGTCGTGGTGCGCCGATCCGAACGTCTACGAGCCTCCGAGGCGGCAGGGGCGATTCGAGGGATCGAACCGCCAACTGCGTGGGGCCCTCGTGCGCGCCCACGCCACGGGCACCGATCCGCTCGAGGCCGGACTCACCCTCGGCAGGTCAGCGGAAGAGGTCGAGACGGCGCTGGGACGACTCGTCGCCGAGGGCCTGCTGCCCGACGAACCTTCTCAGACGGACGCGGGGTCCTGAGCGGGGTCCTGAGGGTGCCCCGCGTCGACGTGGTCGAGGAAGTTCCGTAGCAGGGCCTTCCCCTCGATCGTCATCACGGACTCGGGATGGAACTGGACGGCCTCGATCGGCAGGGACACGTGGCGCACACCTTGCACGACGCCGTCCTCGGACCTGGCAGTGACCACGAGGTCGTCGGGGATCTCGACCGCTGCCAGCGAGTGGTACCGCGTCGCGACGAAGGGGTTCGAGAGACCTGCGAAGACTCCCGCACCATCGTGGCTGATGTCGGAGACCTTCCCATGCCGGGGCGCGGGTGCGAGCCCCACCTCACCGCCAAAGGCGACGACCATGGCCTGGAGTCCGAGGCACACGCCGAGGGTCGGCACGGTGGGGCCGAGTCGACGGATGTACTCGACCGAGTATCCCGCGTCCTCGGGCCTGCCGGGGCCGGGGCTGATCACCAGCCGATCCGGTGCGAGTGCGATCGCATCCTCCGCGGACAGCACATCGTTCCGCACCACCACGGGATCGCCGCCGAGCTCACCGATGTACTGGGCGAGGTTGTAGGTGAACGAGTCGTAGTTGTCG
This sequence comes from uncultured Acidimicrobiia bacterium, assembly GCA_963792405.1. Taxonomy (GTDB): domain Bacteria; phylum Actinomycetota; class Acidimicrobiia; order Spongiisociales; family UBA5794; genus SZUA-442. The sequence continues at coordinate 8,238 of CAWBVU010000002.1, read as the reverse complement.
AGGATGAGGACCTTCATCACCCGATGCCCCCTCCCGAGTCGAGGAGGGCCTTGCCCATCCAGTCGTAGACGAAGAGCAGTGCGATCAGGGCCAGGACCACGAGCACGCACGCGAGGAAGCCCTTGACGGGCACCGGGCCGGGGAGGGCGAGGAAGGCTCGCTTCATCAGCCGAAGATAGCCCGTGCGTTGGGGCCGTCGACGAGCTCGGCGAACACGACCAGTCGCTGACGGGAGCTGTACTTGGGATGGCAGGTCGTCAGGGTCAGCCATGCGCCGGGGCGTTCCTCCGTGACCCAGACGTCGGTCGGCTTGACGATCAGGGACTCCCTGACCTCGTAGATGTGGATGCCGATCGCCGTCTCGACCTCGATACGGTCGCCCGGCACGAGTTGGTCGAGCTCGTGGAAGGGTGCGCCGTAGGTGGTCCTGTGACCCGAGATGACGGCGTTGCCCGGCTGGCCGGGGAGGGGGGTCATGGGCATGTGCCCTGCGCCGTTGCGCAGGTCGGTGACCGAAACGCCGCGTACGACGGCCCATCCCGAGGCGAGTCGCTCGATGGTGGGGATGCGGATGATCGCGAACGGCTCATGGTCCGGCGGCGTCGGCTCGACGAGGAGTGTCGGGTCGCCTGCGGATTCCCCACCGGAAGGGGCCGTCGGCGAGGGGTCGATCGTCGGGTCGTCGGTACCGGACCCCGGTGGGCCCAGATTCGTGATCTCCTCGACCCGAACCTGGGAGAAGTAGCTCTCCGCCTCCGCGAAGAGCTCGGCGTTGTTCTGCTGGGCGAACCACGTGGTCACGAACAACTGATGTGCGACGAATCCCAGCAGGAACAATCCGATCCCGACGGCGGTCCATCCCAGTGCCCTCACCGAGCGGACCACCGTATCGCGGGGTCGAGCGGACGGTGTCGAGGCCGTGGCGTCGCCAGTGAGATCGGTCATCGTGCGCTGCAGGGTACCCCCGGACCCGAAATGCACCCGAGGACGCTCGCGCCCGCCGGGCGCAAGCCCTCACGGACGCTAGCCTTGTCGCCATGCCGAAGTCGAAAGGCCGCAAGAAGGCCAACAAGCGCCCCACCCCTCCGTCGCACAAGCCCACCGCGACCGACACGAAGGGCCCGTCGCCCATCTGGTACGTCGTGACGATGTTCGGCCTCATGGGGGTCGGCCTCGTGCTCATCCTGCTCAACTACACCGGCATCCTCCCGGGCGGCACGAGCAACACCTACCTGATCACGGGCCTCGCCGGCATCGGCATCGGCTTCGCCATGACGATGAACTACCGATAGCGGCGACTTCGACACCGCTGCCCCACTAGACCCGGATCATCTCCTCGCGGCAGTGCTTGGGTGGCGTGATGTCGCCATCGTGGGCCTGGGTGATGGTGAGGCTGAGCCCACACACGGTGCAGTAGAACGGGACGTCGACCTCGTGGACGTCGTCGACCTCGGGATCGGGTGGCGGGCCCGATGCGATGAAGCGAATGCTCCAGATCGTGAAGGCGAGGATCCCCGCAGCGAGGGCAAAGGCGATCGCGACGGTCATGCGAGTGACTCGATGATGGTGCCGTTCGCGAGCCCTCCCCCTTCGCACATCGTCTGGAGCCCGTAGCGTCCACCGGAGCGCTCGAGCTCGTTGAGGAGGGTGGTCATCAGTCGGGCACCGCTGGCGCCGAGGGGATGCCCGAGCGCGATGGCACCGCCGTTGACGTTCACCTTGTCCCAGTCGGCGCCGGTCTCGCGGAGCCAGGCGCCGATCACGGCGGCAAAGGCCTCGTTCACCTCGAACAGGTCGATGTCCTCGACGGCCAGCCCCGCCTTGGCGAGCGCCTTCTGCGTGGCGGGGATCGGCCCGGTCAGCATCGAGACGGGGTCCGTGCCCGCAAGGGAGAATGACACGAAGCGCGCCCTGGGGGTGAGTCCCAATTCGTCCGCCTTGTCCCTCGACATGATGAGGATCGCGGCGGCTCCGTCCGTGATCTGGGAGGAGTTGCCCGCCGTGACGACACCGTCCTCCTTGAAGGCGGGCCGGAGGCCGGCGAGGGACTCGAGCGTCGTGGTCGGACGGAGGCCCTCGTCGGTCGTGACCGTGGTGACGACGCCCTCGGCCTTGACCTCGATCGGGACGATCTCGTTGAGGAACCTGCCCTCCTCGGTGGCCCGCACGGCTCGCATCTGCGAATCGAACCCGATCCCGTCGAGCTCCTCGCGTGTGATCCCCCACCGCTCGGCGATGATCTCCGCCGACAGGCCCTGGGGGATGAGGTTGTCCTGGTAGCGCTCGCGCATCCGCTCTCCGAATGGCTGACCGCCCATCATCGAGGACCCCATCGGCACACGCGTCATCGACTCGACGCCGGCCGCCACAACCACGTCGTACGCGCCCGCCATGACCCCCTGGGCCGCGAAGTGGACGGATTGCTGGGACGACCCACACTGCCGATCGATCGTCACGCCGGGCACCGACTCCGGCCATCCCGCTCCGAGGACCGCGTTGCGTCCGACGTTGTAGGTCTGGTCACCGACCTGGGACACGCAGCCCATGATCACGTCGTCGACGAGGGCGGGATCGAGCGACGACCGTTCGGCGAGGGCTTTGAGGGTCTCCGCGGCGAGGTCGGCGGGATGCCAGTCGGACAGCGCCCCGTTGCGCTTGCCGAGCGGTGTGCGCACCGCATCGATGATCACGGCCTCGGGCATCCGGCACTCCTCGTTCGGCAGTGGAGACGATCGGACTTGAACCGACGACCCCCTGGTTGCAAACCAGGTGCTCTGCCAACTGAGCTACGTCCCCGCGGGAGAGGGAGTGTAGAGCGCCATCACCCACACCCGTCCCGGGAACCGGGCACCGCGTGGATGGGGATACGGACTCAGAGGATGCCGGGCTTGATGACCATGACGATGAAGGCGACCGCCACGAGCAGCGACTGGAGATGGATGATGTTGACCAGCGACTTCATCCCCGTCACCGCCACCTCGTCGGTGATCCCTCCCTCGGCGACGGCGGCCTTGATCTCCCTCGTGCGGGGATTGAGGAGGAACAAGGTGACGGCGAAGGCGAGCAGCCACGCCGACATCCCGATCGTGACGAAGAGGTCGCCCCAGTCGTAGGCCGTGTCGACGACGAGCCACACGCCGAACACGACGGTGACGATGCTCGCGATGCCGAGGAGGCGGTCCGCGGCGTTGGTGGCGCGCAGCATCACGGTCATGTAGGTCGAGGTGTCGGCCGAGCGGTTCGCCTGTGCCGTGAGGCCCTCGAGGTAGACATGGGCGCCGAACAGCGTTCCCCCTCCGATGGCGTGGCCGAGCAGGATCCACTTGTACACGCTCGCTCCCTCCGCAGACTGCACGGCATCGTACCGCCGAGGGATGCCGGGAGGCGGATACGCCGCATTCCGTTTCGACGTCCGGCTTGGTAACCTTCCGACTTCGTTCGGGCCCATAGCTCAGCTCGGTTAGAGCGCATCCCTGATAAGGATGAGGTCCCTGGTTCAAATCCAGGTGGGCCCACCCACACGCCTGCCGCAACGTCCGTGGCGCGCGGGACCGACACGAGTCCCCATCCATTGGGAGATCGGGTTCGAATCCGGCGAGCGGGTTTCGTCCTGCTCCCTCAGGAATCGTCGACCAGCGAGAGCGGCCATCCCGCGCCTCACGGTCACACTACCGTGATGGACGTCTCCGAAGTGGAGGGACGACACATGGTGATGGCGACATGAAGCACGCCATCCTGATCGCTGCGCACCGCAGCCCGGCGCTGCTCAGGGACTTGATCGACGCCGTGGCGACACCACGAACACATGTCTTCGTCCACGTCGATTTCAAGGCCCCCTTCACACCGGCCGATCTGCTTCCGTCCCTTGCGAAGCCCGATTGCGTGACGATGATCGGGCCGAGGTCGGCCGTCTCCTGGGGCGGTTACTCAACTCTGGCCGTGGAGTTGCGTCTCCTCAGGACCGCCCGTGGTTCCGGGAGCTACGTCTACTACCACCTCCTATCCGGACAGTGTTTCCCAACCAGACCGATCGCCCAGATACTCGAGGCCTTCGAAGCCGAGCCGGGCAGAGAGCACATCGAGTGCTTCCGGCTGCCCACAGAACGGTGGGAGGGAGGTGGGCTCAGTCGGTTGCAGTACTACCACCTCCACGACCGGATCAACGTCCGAAGACGCATCCTCGCGGCTCCCGTGAACAGGATGATCGTCAACGGACTGGTGGACGTGCAGCGCCTGCTCGGTCTTCGTCGTCCGCTCCCGGGCGACTTCAGCGAGTACTACGGCGGCTCTGCCTTCTGGTCGTTGACCGAGAGCTCCGTCGACCACGTCTTGCAGTACCTCGACGACCACCCGTCCGTCGAGCTGCACCTCAGGTCCACCTTCTGCCCGGACGAGATCCTGTTCCAGACGCTGATCGCGAACTCCTACCTCGCAGACCGGATCACGGGGGAAAACCTGCGCTACATCGACTGGACATTTCGCAACGGCAATATTCCCGCCAACCTGGACGAGTCAGACTTCGACGCCATCGTCCAGTCGCCGGCAATGTTCGCGCGGAAATTCGACATCGAGCACAGCTCGATGCTCCGGGAACGGCTCCGAGAGCGTCGCTGAGTCGTCAAGTCCGGCGCCCCGCCGTAGGATCGGACCATGGAGAACGGCACGCGCCCCAGCACGGGCGTCCTTGGACTGTTGTGGAAGCACAAGGTGTTGATCGCGATCGTGGTCGTCCTCTCGACCGGAGCGGCATACGGCTTGTCCCAGATGCAGCCGACGATCTACGCGGCGGAGGGCGATGTGCTCCTCAGCGATCCCCGGACCTCGGGGGGGATCGCCGAGGACATCGGCCTCGTGCTCGATCCGAGTCGGTATGTACGCAATCAGGCAGACGTCATGAGCTCCCCACAAGTCGCCGAGCAAGCTTCGATCCTCCTCGGAGGCGAGCTCACGACCCGCCAGGTCCAACGGAACACGACGGTGACTCCCGCTCCGGACCGCGACAAGGTCACCGTGCGCGCCACCCAGCCGACGGCTCAGGGGGCCGTGGCACTCGTGGATGCCCTCGTGGAGGCCTACGAGATCGTGGTGCAGGACTCGATCGAGAGCAGGGTCGCCGTCGCGATCGCAACACTGCAAGCCGCCGAGACCGAAACCCGTGCACGCATCGCTGACCTCGATGCCAGGATCGAGGACGATGGCGAGGATGCGGTTCTCCAAGCACAGCGTGATGCTGCCGTCAGCCAGCTGATCTCCCTCGAGAGCAGGATCGACGCCCTCACCACCAACGCCACCCTCTATGGCTCGGGTGTGCAGGTCTACGTCCCGCCAGACGAGCCACAGTCGCCCATCCAACCCAAGCCACTTCGGAACGCGGCCATCGCGGGTGTCCTTGGCTTCTTCGCCGCCGCCAGCCTCGCGTGGTGGCGCGGCGACAGGAAGACGCACGTCGACGACCGCGCCGAACCTGCAGCGATCCTGTCGGCTCCGTTGCTGGGGGTGATACCCGACTTCACTGCGGCGAAGGTGCACACGGAGCTACCCGCCGCCCTCGAACCGATGTCGCAACCCGCCGAGGCCTACCAGTTCCTTGCTTCGTTCGTTCGGTTCGCCCTCGATCGGATCGGAGGTAGCGTCGTCGTGGTCACCTCGACGGGCGTCGGGGATGGAAAGACCACCACTGCGGCCAACCTCGCGATCGCAGCCTCCTCCAACGACAGCCATCCCCTGCTCATCGACGCCGATCAGAGGACGCGAGGGCTCACTCGCCTCGCCAAGATGATCTGGCAGAGCGGGCTCTCCGACCTGGTCGAGAACGAGGATGCCGCCCATCAGCACATCCACACATGGAGCCTGCCTGGCACATCGGTCCTGGTCGTTCCCACCGGGGAGAAGACGGACGAGTCCATGTCGTACCTGCGATCACCGCGGTTCCGAAGGGCGCTGCCGCGTCTCACCGAGGGTCGAGATCTCGTCGTCATCGACGCTCCTCCTCTGCTCGCGGTCGCCGAAACGGTCGATCTCGCGGAAATGGCGGATGGCGTGATCCTGGTGGTGCGTCCGGGAACGCCACTCGCTGAGTTGCAGGCTGCACGGAACCAGCTGGATCTGAGTGGGGCGAAACTGCTCGGCTATGTCTACAACGGAGCATCCTGGGCGGAATCGGGATTCGGGTACGGCGGCCTCGCATACGGCTACATCGCATCCGATCCCTCGACCAACGGGGGCGGCACGAAGCGATCGGAGACGCATGCGGAGTCGGCGCCCGACGTCGCTCCGTAGATCATGTCGATGACCCCGAGTCCCACCGCAACGAGTGGCGACGGAGGCCCGGCCTCTACAGCCATCGAGCTCATCTCCATCCCGAGACGGGGGACCCCGCCATGGCACGCGGCATGATCGGTACGGTGCCGTGGTGACGCAGAGCATGCAGTCGATTCGCGCGATCGCACGCCCGGGCATGGTTGCCGTCGTCGACCAAGCGATCACGAGCGTGGCCAACTTCCTCACCGGCGTGGTCCTCGCCCGCGCGCTCCTCCCAGAGGGTTTCGGCCTGTATCTCCTCGGCCTCACGGTCATCATCCTCATGCTGGACCTGCAGACATCGATCACCACGACGCCCTACATGGTCTTCCGCCCACAGCTCCCCGACGTGGACAGGGCCGGCTACCTCGGGAGCACCTTGGTGAGCCAAGTCGTGCTGTCGGCATCGGTGACGCTCGTCCTGGCTGGGATCACGCTCGCCTCACACATCCTCGGCGGCGGATCTGACATCTCGAGCGTCACCCTCGCTCTGACCTTCAGCATCGGGTTCGTCCTTCTCAGGGACTTCATCAGGCGAGTCTGCTTTGCTCACCTTCAACCTCGGGCTGCTCTCGTCATCGACTCGCTCGTGACCGTGCTGCAGCTGAGCATCCTGCTCCTCCTCGTCGCACTCGACGTCATCACCGTCCTCAGGGCGTTTCTCGTAATCGGCACCGTCGCGGGTGTCGTGTCCCTCGGATGGATCGTGGTGAATCGGCACGCCATCGACATCGAGCGCGTCAGGGTTCGGCGCGACATCGCCACGAACCTCCGGTTCGGGAAGTGGCCACTGATGAGCGGCCTCGTGTGGGCCCTCGCCATGTACACATACCCGTGGTTGCTGGTGGCCTTCCATGGTTCTGCTGCTGCTGGGATCTGGGGCGCCGGTCTCGGAGTCGTCGCCCTCGGGAATCCGCTGCTGCTCGGCCTTCAGAACTACCTCGGACCACGCATATCGAGCGACTACGCCGCTGGAGGGCCATCGGGACTCCGCGCATCAGTGCGTGACGGGGTCACCGTTCTCGCGATGGCGATCGGGCCCTTTGCTGCGATCGTCGCCGTGTTCGGGGGGGTCATCGTGACCCTCGTCTATGGCGAACCCTTTGCGGGCAACGGAGACCTCGTTGCCCTCCTGATGCTCAACATGCTCATCTCGTCGGTCGCGTTCTCGTACTCACGGGGTCTGTTCGCCCTGGATCGCGCCAAGGACGACTTCACCGTCAACCTCGTCGCACTGGGGTTGATGCTCACCCTTGGCGTGGGTTTGGCGTATGCGTACGGTGTGATCGGCGCCGCGTGTGGCTTGATCGCGTCCAACATCGCCGCGACGCTCCTGCGGGCCTCCGTCTTCAACCGAAGGACTGCACCGCACCATGCGTGAGCTCATGACGTCGAGCCAGGCCGGCGTCGACCGGCGCTCATCCCAGAAGCGAACAGCCGTGATGGGAACGGCGATTCTCGCAACGTTCGTGATACTCGCCGGTATCAACCTCGACAGCGCGCAGCAGATCTTCGACGTCAGCCTCGGCGACACCATCGAGGCCGTCGAAGCAGGGAGCGCGCTTCGTCAGATCGCCCTCTTCGGTTTCGCCACGGTCGCCGTCGCATTACTCGCAACGGGACGGCCGCGGCTGCCGAAGCCCAAGCCCATCATCGCCGTACCCGTCGGCCTCTTGCTCCTTGTCATCGCCGCGAGCACGTTGTGGGCGATCGACCCGCAGCTGACCTTCCGCCGGACGGTGGCCCTCGGCCTCTTGCTCGTTGGAACCTACGTCTGTGCCGAGATGCTCGACATGCGGCGCATCATCATCGGGACCCTCCTCTTCACCTGCGGGTTCGTTGCGGTCGCCGTCGCCGCCCAACTCCTGTTCGGATCGTTCACGCCGGCGTTGGGCGATTGGCGGCTTGCCGGCATCGTTCATCCCGTGGCGCTATCCC
>CAWBVU010000001.1:0-192386 GCA_963792405.1 uncultured Acidimicrobiia bacterium | reverse complement strand
GCCTCGGCGGTGACAGTGGCGAACCCGATGTCCTCTGCTTCTGCGATGACGCCCCGAAGGACGGCCTCTGCCCTGTCGAATTCGCTCCGCTCGAGGTACACGCGGGCGATCAGCATCTCGGCGAAACTGGCCATCGAGTTCTCGCCGGTCGCCCTCAGGACGCGCACCGCATTGACGAGGCGCTGCTCGGCCTCCTCGTAGCGACGCTGGTTCAACAACACCTCTCCGAGGTTGACCTCCGGGTACGCGGCGTCCACGACGTTCCCGACTCGTTCGGCGCCATCACGGCTCCGCTCGTAGTAGGCGAGGGCGTCGTCCCATCGCCCCTCGAAGTACGCGAGGTAGCCGAGGTTGTTGGTCATGTAGTTCTGGCCGGGGAGATCACCGACCTCCTCGTAGAGCCGCAGGGCCTGCTCACTGAGATCGGCAGCGCCCGGATTGTCCGCGATGGCGAGGGCCCATGCCATCACGCTGTACGCCTGTGCGGCGCGGACCGCTCACCGGCGGCCTCCGCGAGGTCGGCCGCCTCGATGGCCTTCCGATACGCTGGCGCCTGCGCCCCTGACGCAGGCGGACGTTGGCCTGGAACGCCGTTGCCCTGGCCCGCGTCCGCCTGGCGCGATCGTCCGCGAGATCGTCGACGATGCGCTCGGCTTGTGTCGCCTCACGCAGGGCCATCGAGTAGCTCCCCGAGCGCTCGCGCACCCATCCGCGCTTCAGGTACAGCTCCGACTCCGCGAGCGGGTCACCTCTCTGGATCCGGTGGGCACGCCGGTAGGCGTCGAGTGCCCCGTCGAAGAGGCCTGCCTGCTCCCGCACGTCACCGAGTTCGGTCCACGTCTCTGCAATCTCACCCGGAGGGACATCGGGCAGCCTCCGCGCGGCATCGAGCGCACGCTCGAGCTGGATCGACGCCTCGACGTTGGCATGGGTGCGAGCAGCCCTCGCCGCCGCGATGCGGGCGAAGTGCCATGCGTTCTCGCTGTCGTTGCCCAGGGAGTAGTGCATCGCCAACTGGTCTGCCACCGCATCGGGATCCGTCGCCATTGATGCGATCGCCCTGGCAGCACGACGATGCAGCTCGGTGCGACGGCGATAGGACAGCCCGTCGTAGGCGACGTCGCGCACCATGGCCGTGCGGAACTGCAACCGGCCCTGCCCTGCGGGGACGAGGAAGTCGTAGGAGCTCCCTCGTCGCCACGTCGAGCACGAGTTCCTCCTCCTCCAGGATGGCCCGGACCGTTGCCGTGCGGAAGCTGCGACCCAGAACGGAGGCGTACCTCAGGATCCTCCTCGTCAGCGCCGGGAGGGCGTCGATGCTCGTGCTGACGAGCGTTCCGAGCGAGTCGGGGAGCTGGTCGGTGTTGCCGGTCTCGGTGACGATCCGGAGGACCTCTGCGATGAAGAGCGGGTTGCCGCCGGTGCGCGCAGCGATCGCCTTCACCTCGTGAGGATGCAGGGGTGTCGCCTGCGTCGCCTCGATGATCAGCTGCTCCGACTCGGCAGGGTCAACTTCCCCAACATCGAGGACTGTCGCCTCGTCGGGGAGGAAGCCGCCCTCCCCGGGCCGGCGGGTCACGACGATCATCCACGGGCGCTCCCTGGCGGTTCGGGCGAAGAGATCGAGCAGGTGGCTGGACGCATCGTCCATCCACTGTGCGTCTTCGATGTCGAGGACCATCGGCACGGTGAGGATCCGGTCGATCAGCTCGGCCAGGACGGCCGTCGTGCGGTCCTGGCGAAACCGGGGTTCGATCTCGTCGACCTCGGGCGTCGAGGGCATGTCGATGTGGGCGACGTCTGCGACCAACGGCAGCATCGGAAGCAGGTTCGGGGCTGCCTCACGCACCCTCCGCTCGAGCATGGCCGCCATCTCGTCGTTCGATGCCGCGCTCGATACCGAGGGCGTCGCGCAGCGGATGCCGAAGCGGCCGGTACGGCGTTGCGGACCCGTACGGCTCGGCCCTGATCGTGATGCGTGGGAGGTCGGGATCCTCTTCGAGCGCCCTCTCGACGAGTCGCGCTCTTGCCGAATCCTGCCTCCCCGACGATGACGACGACCGATCCGGTGCCTGCCTTCGCCCGCTCGATGGCGTCACCCAGCACGCCGAGCTCGTCGGCCCTTCCGACGAACGGCAGCTCGCCACGATCCTCGAGCGAGCGTGTGCCGATCTCCTCACCGACGTCGTATGCCTTGACCGGCTCCGCCTTCCCCTTGACATGGAATGGTGGGAGGGGCGCCGTTGCGAACACGGTTCCTGACTGGTCGAGGATGCCCGGCGTCGTGTAGATGGCATGGGAGGGAGCTGCGGCCATGAGTCGTGCGGCGAGATTGACGGTGTCACCCATGACCGTATAGGTGGCTCGGAAGTCGGTGCCGACCTCGCCGGTGAAGACGTGACCTCGGTTGAGGCCGATGTGGATGTCCAGGGGGAGGTCTGCGTCGGCGATGCGTCGCGCTGCCCGGAGGAGTCGACCCTCGTCCTCGTTCCGGGCGACGGGGGCACCGGCCACGAGGATCGCCTTGCCACCGTCCGCGTTGATGTCGGTGGCGAGAAACGTGATCTCCTCGGTGTCGGCGGCGTCCTGGATCGCACCCATGGTCGAATCGAGCGCCTCCGCGACCCAGTCGGCGCCATCGGACTCCATGTGCTCGTCGACGCGGCAGAACCGGACGAACCCGACATTGGCGATGCGATGCTCGGACTCGGTCTCACCTGCGCCCAGGAAGTCCCTCAGGCGCGACGGCACCCATTGACCCAGCAGCTCGGGATCTCGGGGCTCGCGGAGGATCGGGCCCGGCGCATCGCAGTGTGCCGTCCTCCACCGCAGGAGCCATCCGTCGCCCTTCCGATCGCCGATCGCCCCCGGCTCGAGGCGGTCGCGGGTTCCGGCACTCACCAGGATTTCGCCTGCCTCGGCTGTCTTCTCCATCTCCGTCGTCGTCGTGCCGCCGGGACCGGCGATCACGAGCTCGTGGTGCGAGCTCCCCACGCGGAACAGGTGGATGTCGCCACTGTGGATGCCGACCGACATCCGCAGTCGTAGCCGGCCAACCGACGTCTGGTACTCGGCTGCCGCTCGAAGCGCGGATCGCATCTCCACGGCTGCGCTCGCCGCACGCGTGGCGTGGTCATGGCCCGTGTACATCAGGAGCAGGGCGTCGCCCCCGAACTTGAGGAGGCTGCCACCCTGGCTGTAGGCGATCTCGAGCATGTGCCCGAAGACGTAGTTGAGGACACCGGTGAGCTCTTCGGCGCCGATCCGGCCACGTCGCGCCAACCTCTCCGACAGGTTCGTGAATCCTGAGATGTCGACGAAGCACAGCGTGGCATCGACGACCTGCCACGTGCGCCCCGGAGCATCGACATCCCAATTCGTGGCGATACGCGGCACATAGCGATCCAGCGCGCTCGTGGCCGATCGATTCGTCACCATCCTGTGCCTCCTGCCCAATGGAGACGCTACCAGCACCCGCGAAATCGGGCAGCGCTGGGACTCGCCCCGCGATGTGAATGCCGCGGATCCGCGCGGCATGCGATCGTCCTGAAGAGCCTTCGGATCGTGGGCTTCGACCTGTCCTCGCCAGCCTTCCCGAGATACGATCGCAGATGGGAGACAAGGAGGTATCCATGGCATATGGATCAACCCATCCAGCCGAGCTCCACCACGCTGACACGACGGTCCACGCGGTCACCTGGACCGTCTCGATGCTCGGCGTGTTCGCCGCCGCCATGGGGGCGTGGCTGCGCTACGGACCCGACGACGGCACGCTCACCATCAACGACCGCACCTGGTCGATCGCCGACATCCACGAGCTGTGGGCTCCGTGGCTGATGATCGTCGGCGGCGGTGTCGCCGCCATCGGCATGCTGGTGTCCGCCGTGCGAGACATGCAACACGGGGCGAACCAGTGGCTGATCGCCGCCGAGACGCTGCTGGCCATGGTCGGCATCGCCGCGGTCATCATCGGGATCGTCATCCTGGTCTGACGCCACAGGGGTGAAGGCCACCGCTCCAGTCGCCGGGATCCCGGCGGAGGGGTTGCAGCGCCCCTAGAAGCCCAGCCAGTAGGCGATGTCGAGGGCGTAGTCGGTGTACTCGGGGCACTCGACGCTGGGAGCGAGGTAGAGGAAGCTCGCATAGGACGGCTGCTCCGACGGCAGCATGTCCTCGAACTCGACCACCCGGATCCCGTCCGCGGCGTGGGTCGATACGTCCCGGAGTAGAACAGCAGCGCCAGGGTGTGGCACATCTCCTCGACGGTCATCTCCGACGCGGGGAGGGTGGTGTCCGTCGTGGTGGTCGTGTCCTCGACGATCGTGGTGGTCGTCGAGGAGGAGGTCGTTGCGAGCGTCGTGGTGGTCGTGTCGTCGCTCTCACTCGTGCACGCGGCGAGCACGGAGGCGACCGTGAGGACGAGAAGGAGGATCAGTGGGGCAGGCCTGCTCATGGCCCTGACGCTAGCCGACGGGTGCGCCGAGACGGGGACGCTCAGATCGTGACGAGCTCACGTGTGTCGTCGTCGGCGACGGGCGTCACGGGGTCGGACCTGCGAAGCCTCGTACGGCGCCACGCAACCCAGCCGCCCCAGGTCCCTACGATCGCTGCAACGCCCGCCATGATCATGAAGACGTGGCCGTTCGATCCGAGCACCACCGACCCGCCGCTCAGGACGGGCGACCGGCCCTTGGAGGGATCGAGGGCCCACGACGCCACGCGGAACATCAGTGCATAGGTGAGTGCCGAGATCACGACTCGGGTCGAAAGGGAGCGGATCATCGCATACCGCTTGTCCGAGAGCAGGACCGCGAGTGCACCCGTTGTCAGGAGCAGGAACGCCGCGAGCATCACGACCTGCGTGATGAACGTTCGTGCTTCGGTGACGGCCCCGATCACCGAGGCGGCCTCGCCCGTATCGAGCTCGATCACAGACGCGGTGTCGAGGGCGCTCGCAAGCCGGTCCGGTTCGATCGGTACCTCCCGACGCTGGGCCTCGGCAGCGATCACCGGCACGAGCGGCGTGAGTGCATCCTCGACCCTGACTTCTGTGTCCTCGCCCGGGGCGGCGAAGAGCCCGTCGATGAAGTCGGTGACGATCACGTCGACGGCGTGTGAGAACTCGGGTCGCTCGGCCACCGCCGCAGCCACGCCGCGGGCAGACTCGGAGTCACCTCCGATCGCCACCTCCACACCGCTCTCGAGCCATGCGTAGACGCGCTCGGTGGCGAGGTCGCTGTCGATGACGGTCGCAGCGGTGTCCTGGATCGTGCCCGAATCGACGGTGACGGCCCGCCCCCACATGCCGATGAGGAGCAGAGTCGTGGCGAACCCGAACGCCCACAGGACGACAGGGAGCATGCCCGTACGGGCGCGCATCGTCCGAGAGGGTGTGGGGGTCTCATCCATACCGCAGGAGGCTATGCCAGCAACCCGCATAGCCGCGAAAGGCCTCCCGCGTCGCGGCTCCCCCTCTGCCCTTCGGGCATCTCCCCCAAAGGGGGAGAAGGAAGGGTGGAGCGAGCGCAGCGAGCCCCATGCTGTCTCTCCCCGCGGGAGAGACACGGAGCGCAGCGACGCAGAGAGGGCCTTCCTGCTTCGTCTCTCCCCGCGGGAGAGACGCGGAGCGAAGCGACGCAGAGAGGGCCGCAGTTCTGACAGACGCCTCCCGCGTCGTAGCTCCCCTCTGCCCTTCGGGCATCTCCCCCAAAGGGGGAGAAGGACAAGGCTCAGCGGTTGGCGGTCCTTGCCAGCAGGTCGAGTGTGGCAGTGACGATCTCCGCCTGGGCCTGTTCACGGGACACACCCGGCTCGCCATCGCCCGGCTGGTCGCCGTAGTCGCCGAAGAACGAGTGGATGGCGCCCTCGATCGGGACGAGCACAGCGTCGGAGGGGAGGTCGGCAGCAGAGGCCTCGATGGTCGACGGTGCGGCGATCCCGTCGTCGAGCCCGTAGATCGACGAGACGGTGACATCGGCATCGGCGATGCTCCCCACCGGATAGGAGGCGTACAGCAGGAGCCCGTAGAAGCTCCCACCGTCGGCGTTGGTGGACAGCGACCACACCTCCGAGGGAGTGGCCACCCACGACCCACGTCTCCACGTCGGGAGCCGCCGCGGCCACGGACTCGGCCGCGCCGGCAGCGAGGAAGGCGATACCGAGCGGTTCCTTGATGATCACGACCCGGTGGCCTGCCTCCGCGAGCGGGAGAAGGACATTGGCGTAGGCGCGTGCGTCAACTCGCGCTCCCGGGTAGAAGACCAAGCCGACGGAGCCCGGGCCAACGACCGGGTCGAGGGTGATCCTCGTGGCGGATTCCGTGACCGTCACCGTCGCAGATCCCTCGAGCGCGTCGAGCGCGACGTCGGTCGCCCCGAACGGGGAGAGCCACACCGCAGCGACGGTGAGGACCACCAGCACGACCGCACCGACGATGGAGGGCCAGAGCCGCCTCGCCGTGGACCGCCTCCATGTGGCGTACCCGATGGTGGCGACGCCGATAAGGAGCAGACCGACGTAGAGAGCGAGGTACGTCGGATGTCCCGCGGCGACGGGAGCCCAGTTCGTCAGGAGCACCCACACGCAGGCGAGGATCAGACCTCCGGCCGCGATGACGGCGGGTCTTCGTACGATCTCGGTCATGACGCCATTGTGGTGGGGTCGCGGTCCGAGAGCGCCGCTCGACGGACGCCTCCACGTCGCGGCTCCCCCCTCTGCCCTTCGGGCATCTCCCCCAAAGGGGAGAAGGAAGCATGGCTCCGGCATCTCCCCTAAAGGGGGAGCAGGAGAGATGAGCGAGCGCAGCGAGCACCACATCGTCTCTCCCCGCGGGAGAGACGCGGGAGCGAAGCGACGCAGAGAGGGCCTTCCTGCCTTGCGTCTCTCCCCGCGAGAGAGACGCGGAGCGAGGCGACGCAGAGAGGACCTTCCTGCTTTGTCTCTCCCCGCGGGAGAGACGGGAGCGAAGCGACGCAGAGAGGGCCGCAGTGCCGAGAGGCGCCTCCCGCACCAAACTCCCCCCTCTGCCCTTCGGGCATCTCCCCCAAAGGGGGGAAGGAAGCATGGTTCGGGCATCTCCCGCCAAGGGGGGAGACGGCATCAGGTCGTGGACATCGCCCGTCTGAGGCGGAAGCCGCTGATGCCGATCAGCACGATGGCGAAGCCCCCGAGCACCGCGAGCTCGGGAAGGATGTCCGCAACGGTGCCGTCCTCGCGCACGAGCACGGCGAATGCGTCGAGCGCCCAGGCGTGCGGTGTGATGTGGGCCACCTTCTGCATGGTGTCGGAGAAGAGCTCGATCGGGATCATGCACCCTCCGAGGGCGGCGAGACCGATGCCCAGGATGATGCTGACGCCGCCTGCCTGCTGATCGTTCTTGAACAGCGTGCCCATCAGCATGGCGGCACCCGCGCATACGGCGCCGAAGACCACCATCACCGCCGCCGCCCCAAGCGGATCTCCCCAGTTGACCTGGAACAGGAGAAGCGTGGCGAACAGGATGTAGAGGCCTTGCAGCATCACCACGGCGTACCGGCCAAGCCCCTCACCCGTGACGACGGTGCCCGCAGTCGTGGGGGTGGACAGCATCCGGCTCGCCACCCCGAGCCTGCGCGTCTCGATGAGCGCTGCGGAACCCGTCAGGCCCGTGAGGAACATGAACAGCACGAGTTGGGACGACGCCCCGAGGCCGTATTGGCCGATGGAGGCAGGGAAGAGGGCGCTCCCTGTGGTCTCCTGCTGCACCGTGACCCCAGCCACCGCATCGTTCGCAGCGACGGCGGTGGCGAGCGCCGCATCGAACGCAACGCCTTGCTCGGCCGCGGCGAACCACGCGGCACGCACGAGGGAGGCCTGATCGGACACCTCCGCCCTGATGATGGTCTGGTAGACGGCCGCGTCCGGTCGGGAGTAGTAGCCGACGTCCGCCACGCCGCCCGCTCGCAACGTCGCATCGTATCCGTCAGGGATCACGATGGCTGCCTGGACGTTGCCCCGCTCGACAGCCGTGACGACGCTGCTCGAGCCCCCGTATCGAACAACGTCGACGTCGCCCCTCGCCTCGATCGCCACCGCAAGGTCTTCTCCGAGGGCGCCGGCACCGTCCTCGACGACGACGCCGAGCGTCGGCGTGAAGCCACCCCCGAACTGGGCCCCGATGATGAGGATGATCCCGATGGGGAGGATGAACACGAAGAAGATGTTCGACCGGTCCCGCACGAGGCGGAGGAGGGCGACGTACGCGATCGTGAGGGACTTCACGTGGCGAGCCCCTTCCGTCGGAACCGAACGATGGCAAATGCCCAGCTGATGACCGCGAAGGCCACGAGGCCGAGCACCGACGGCAGGATCACCGAGACCTCCCCACCTCCTGCGAGGTCGCTCAGTCCCACCAAGAACCAACGATGCGGGCTGATGTAGGCCGCATACGACAGCAACCCGGTGCCGAGGCCCTGAGGGAAGAAGATGCCACCGAGCATGCCGAGGCCGACAGCGATGATCGCCTGGAGGTTCCCCGCCTGTTCGGGTGTGCGCGCGTAGGCCGCCACCACCATCATCAGACCGGTCGCCGCCAGCACCCCGGTCACGACCAGCGCGCGACGCCGAACGGGTTCCCCCAGGAGGCGCCGATCAGCAAGCTCGACGCGACGATCAGGATCGTCATCGCGACGAGACCGAGCACGAAGCTGACGATCGCCTTCCCCGTCACGATGGACAGCTGCCTGATCGGCGCGGCCAGCAGGCGACCCATCGTGCCCTGCTGCGTCTCCTCCAGGAGCCCGTTGACCCCGAACGACACGGTGAAGAAGAGGAAGAACACCGACATCGACGCGGCGAAGAACGTGGACAGGTCGAGCTCCTTGGTAGCTGTCTCGACCTCCCCGATCTCGATGGCCGCGGGCAGTCCCGCCGACGCCTTCACGGCGATGGCGCGGATCTCATCAGGGGTCAGGGAGCCTCCGGAGGAGCCAGCCGTGGTGGCCACCGCGAGCTGGGCGGTGCGGACCTCCGAGGCGAACCCGTCGGCGATCGACGTGGCGATCTCGGCTGCAATGGGGTAGTCGGCGTGGGCGATCACGGTGATCGACGCCGGTTGCCCGGCCTGTACTGCCTCCGAGAAGCCGTCGGGGATCACGATCACCGACGTGACCGTCTGGTCGTCGGCCATGCGTCGCGCCTCGGCCTCGCTCGATGCCGGGGCTTCGAGGACGATGACCCCTTGGTCGTCGAGGGTCTCGAGGGCCTCGATGAACCCGCTGCTCACCGGTCCATCGTCGAGATCGGCGACCGAGAAGGTCGGGAGGATGGTGTCGTCGACGTTGCCGAGGACCATGTTGAAGATGAGGGCGAGTCCGAGGGGGGCGACGACCCCCACGATGATCGCTGAGCGATCACGAAGGCGGAGCTTGATGTCCTTCCCGGCGATGAGCCCTGCAGGTCCCATCAGTCACGCAACGCCTTCCCCGTGAGGTGGAGGAACACACTCTCGAGGTCTGGTTCTGCGATGTCGACGCTGGTGACGTGGGCCCCGCTCTCGGATGCCGCCGCCAGGATCGCCGTCAGGGCCGATCCGCCGTCGGCCGCGACGATGTCGATACCGCCGTCGTTCACCGACGCCGCCTGGACCGAGTCCAGCGCATCGATGGCCGACGCTGCCTGGTCGAGCGGACCCGTGGCGCTCAGACGCACCCTGTCATGCCCACCGACCAGCGACACGAGCTCGCGTCTGGTGCCCTCGGCCTGGATCTTCCCCTCGTCGATGATCCCGACACGGTCACAGAGCCGCTCGGCCTCCTCCATGTAGTGGGTGGTGTACAACACCGACATCCCCTCGCCTGCGAGGCGCTCCACACTCTCGAGGATGGCGTTCCTCGACTGGGGGTCGACCCCCACGGTCGGTTCGTCGAGGATGAGCAGCTGCGGCTGGTGGAGCAGGCCGATCCCGATGTTGAGGCGTCGCTGCATGCCTCCCGAGTACTCCTTGGCCCGATCCTTCGCCCGGTCCGTGAGGCCGATCACCTCGAGGACCTCCGCCGGACGCGGCCATCGAGGTCGCTTCCTGCCATGCCGTAGAGCCGGCCGAAGAAGACGAGGTTCTCCCTGCCCGTCAGATCCGGGTAGATCGCCAGCTCCTGCGGGACGAGCCCGATGCGCTCCTTGGTCGCGACCGTGGTCGTGGTCATGACATCCCCCTCGACCTGGACGGTGCCCGAATCGGACTGGAGGAGGCCGGCCACCATGGAGATCGTCGTGGTCTTGCCGGCGCCGTTCGGCCCCAGCAGGCCGTAGGTCTCGCCGTCGCCGATGTGGAACGACACCCCGTCCACTGCCACGAGTGATCCGAATCGCTTGGTGAGGTCCAACACCTCGAGCGTATGTGATGACATGGCCCTCCCCGGAGACGCCTCACTCGATGCTACACGACCGCCACACGACACGCAGAGAGGGCGCATCCGGCCATGTCTCTCCCCGCGGGAGAGACGCGGAGCGAAGCGACGCAGAGAGGGCCGCAGTACTGACGGACGCCTCCCGCACCGCACTCCCCCCTCTGCCCTTCGGGCATCTCCCCCAAAGGGGGAGAAGGAGACAGACGCCTCCCGCACCCCACTCCCCCCTCTGCCCTCCGGGCATCTCCCCCAAAGGGGGAGAAGGAAGCATGGGTACGGGCACTTCCCGCAAGAGGTGAGAAGACATGGCGTTCGCGCATCTCGCCCCAAGGAAGGATGAGCGAGCGAAGCGAGCACCACCTCCGTCTCTCCCTGAAGTCTTGTGCGGCCACACGGCCAGTCTCCGTCTACTGTGCCAGACACCAGCGCACCGGCAGAAGTCGACGATCACGAGGTGATCGACTCCCATTCGGGAGAGACGCGGAGCGAAGCGACGCAGAGAGGGCATCCTGCTTCGTCTCTCCCCGCGGGAGAGACGCGGAGCGAAGCGACGCAGAGAGGGCCGTAGCCTCACAGACGAAGCCTCGAACCAGGCCTCCTGCACCGCACTCCCCCCTCTGCCCTTCGGGCATCTCCCCCAAAGGGGGAGATGGGAAAGGCGGCCTGCAGGGCATCTCCCCCAAAGGGGGAGAAGGAGAAGGAGACGGACGCCTCCCGCATCGCACTCCCCCCTCTGCCCTTCGGGCATCTCCCCCAAAGGGGGAGAAGGAGACGGACGCCTCCCGCACCCCACTCCCCCCTCTGCCCTCCGGGCATCTCCCCCAAAGGGGGAGATGGGAAAGGCGGCCTGCAGGGCATCTCCCCCAAAGGGGAGAGGGAGGCATGGCTCGAGGCGACGCAAAGAGGGCGGGCACTACCTTTCCGGGGTGGAGAGTGATCCGGTCGACATCCTGAATCTCGATGTCCTGCTCAAGCAGCTGGCGCTTGCGATGGGTCTGGCGATGGTGCTGGGGAACGCCTATGCGATCTACAAGCACCGCAGGGGCGAGAAGCCGAAGGACGAGACCGGGGAGTTTCGCAGGGGCAGGGCCTACTGGCTGCTCGGCGTCGGCGTCCTCATCGCACTGTGGGGCGGGATCAGCCTGATCGCGTGACCGGCAACCTTCCCTCCTCGATCACTCGAGCCCCCTCGCGGTAGCCAGCCTCGATCAGGTGCTCCCACGAGGCGAAGTCCATGAAGCCGAAGCGCTCCACGTCGGGATGGATCACGATGTCGGCGTCAGCGCCCTCGGGTCTGCCGCTGAGCGTCGACGCGGCGATGAGCGTCTCCATGATGCCCGGCACCTCCAGGCGCTCGCGCCACGGCAACCAGCGATGGCGGGCGACCTTCCATCCGGACAGGTCACCATCGGCGGGAAGGTCCTTCGACGGCAGCGCCGTCGGTGCCCTGAGGTCGACGGCGATCACGGTCCTCGGTTCGTTGAGGGCGCGCATCGATGCCGTGGGGACGTTGTCGAGGATCCCTCCGTCGACGAGGACGTGCCCCTCCGCCGATCGCATCGGCGGGAGGATGCCGGGGATCGCAACGCTCGACCGCACCGCGGACCACACGGGCCCGCTGCGGTGCGCATACACGGCTCCGTCGGTGAGGTCGCTGCTGACGCAGAAGAAGTCGACCCACAGGTCCCGGATGTCCGTGTCCCCATAGCTCTCCCGCATCCCGGTCGTGAGCCGCCTCCCCCGCCCGAGTGACACGGCAGGGAGGGTGGAGTCGACGATGCGGCCGCGCTCGAAGGTCACCCAGCGCGCAAGCTCGACGATCCGGTCCCACTCCCACCCCATCGCATATCCGGCGGCGACCGACGAGCCGATGCTCGCGCCCCCGACGTGATCCACGGGGACGCCTCCCTCGAGGAGCGCCTTGAGGACGCCGAGATGGGCGAACCCCCTCGCACCGCCGCCGCCGAAGACGATGCCGACGTTGTCACCGCGGACGATTCGCGCTACCCGTGCGGTGTCGTCGATCGACCCGGTGCGGACGTGATGGTGCCTGACGGTCGAGCGAAGCCCGAGTGCCTGCGCCGTGCCGTGCGGCCGATCGGATCCGTGCACGAGGACGAGGTGGCTCTGCGACGAGCCATTGCCCGCTGCCGCGATCGCTGCTTCGTTGGGCCCGAGGGTGCCGAGACCCACGGCGCGCCCCACGAGGAGGGTGACGTCGGACTGGCGATGGCACAGGGTCGTCCACTCGGCGTCGCCCTCGTCGCCGACGAGGATCACGACGTCGTTCGCGTCCTCGATCCGGTGGAGGTACTGCGCCACCTCACCCCGAGTGGGCGTGGCCCCGAAGGCGCCCCTGGCGTCGTCGACCGACACGACGGCGACGTCCCTCCCGGGGAACACGGAGGCGAAGTCGGTGGCGAACTCCCGGTGGGCGGGCAGGGTCCCTGCCGGGACGATGCCGATGACGGTGGTGGACCGCTCCGGACGTTCGCCGTGGATCGAACGGTTGAGTCGGTCCATCACGGTGCGGGTCACGTCGAGGAGCACGTTGGGATGGTCCAGCACGATCGAGCGGAAGTCCTCCGCAGGGATCCGGACCAGGGCCGAGTCCCGCCGAGCCCTGACCGTTGCCGACCGGGGCTCATCGGTGATGAGGGCCATCTCGCCCACCACATCGCCTGGCCCCAGATTGTTGACGATCGTCGGGTCTTCGTCGCCGCTGGAGATGAGCACATCGAGGCGACCCGCGACGATCACGAACGCCTCGTCCCCCCGATCCCCCTCGGCGATCACCGTGTCGCCGGCGGCGACGAGGAGGATGGTGGCTGCGTCGGCGATCGCGTGGAGCATCTGGCCGTCGAGGTTGCGGAAGACGGAACTCGCGCGCAGGTGCCGGACGATGTCGTCCGTCGACCAATCGAGTGTGCGTTCGGTCCCCACGCGCCTTCCCTTCGCTCGGTCGGGGACGCTAGTCGCACGACCAATCCCATGCCCGGAGCCGGTTGGAAGGCGCCCACACACTCGCGTAGGCTCGCCCGATGCGCATCGGACTCATCGCCCAGCTCCACGGCCGCCCAGGAGGCGACCTCCACCCGACATGGGAATCCGTGCGATCCCTCGCACGAACGGCCGAGGACGTCGGCTTCGACATGTTCGTGTTCGAGGACGCCCTGCTGTATCGCTTCGACGACGGCACGACTGACGGGAGTTGGGAGTCCATGACGATCGCCGCAGCCCTGGCCGAGGCGACCGATCGGATCCACTTCGGCCAGTCCGTCATCAACGCCCCGTATCGGTCACCGGCGTTGACGGCGAGCATGGCCACGACCCTGGACGAGATCTCCGGCGGGCGCTACGTCCTCGGTATCGGAGCGGGGAACACCTTCGACTCCGACTACGAGGCGTTCGGATTCCCCACCGACATGCGCTTCTCACGCTTCGCCGAGGCCATCGCCATCATCCACGACCTCCTCCGGAACGGGGCCGTCGACCACCAGGGGGACTACTGGAGCGCCACCGCCGCCGAGCTGGTGCTGCGCGGACCTCACGACAACGGGCCGCCGATCAACATCGCCGCGGGCGGGCCGAAGATGCTGCGACTCGTCGCCAGGTACGCGGATGCGTGGAACTGGTGGGGCTGGGACGAGACCCTCGACCAGATCATCGATCGGGTGGGACCGCTCGTGGGGATGCTCGAGGGCGCGTGCGGGGACATCGGCCGCGACCCGTCATCGGTGGTCCGCACGTTCGACCTCTATTCGATCGTGCCTCCGGGCTTCACGGCAGATGGGGCCAAGCTGTCCCACCCGATCACGGGGACCACCGAGGAGATCGCCTCGTTCATCCTGGGACTCGAGTCGCTTGGCATCGAGGAGGTGCGGTGCGACCTCACCGACAAGACGACGGCAGGGGTCGAGGCGATGGCGGACGTCGTCGACCTCGTCCACGAGGCCTGACCCGTCAACCCGATCGGTTCTGCTCCGCACGTGCCGCTGCCGCCGCATCGATGATGGCCCGGGCCTCAGGGGCCGATGCCATCAGGTCGTCGAATGCCTGCTGGTCGAGCCGAAGCAGGGTCGTGACGCCCTTCGTGCGCACGGTGGCGTTCCGCCGGTCGCTCGACAGGAGGGCCATCTCCCCGAAGAAGTCCCCATCGGCGAGCGTCGCCACGACCCGGGGGCCGTCCGCGCCGCGGCGGATCACGTCGACGACCCCCCTGGCGATGACGTAGAAGGCATCGCCCACGCCCCCCTCCTCGAAGACGACCTGATCGTGGTCGACGAGTTCCGACTGGAACCTCGTCGCAAGTGACTCGAGCGTCGCGTGGTCGAGGTCCTTGAAGAGCGGGATGCGGGCGAGCCTCTCCGGGGTGACGGTGGCGGACAGGCCGTTGGCGCTGACGTCGAAGCCGTGTTGCTTCGTCCACATCGACTCGAAGACACCGCCCGCGAGGAGGAGCTCATCGAACGCCCCCTGCTCGACGAGGCGGCCACCCTCCATGACGAGGATGAGATCGGCGTTTCGAGCGGACTCGAGGCGATGGGTGACGCTGATGATGCTTCGGCTCTCCCTCAGCTGGTCGATCACCCGCAGGAGGTCGGCCTCGGAGGCGGGGTCGAGACCGGACGAGACCTCGTCGAGGAGGAGCATCTGGGGATCGCGGATGATCGCCCTCGCGATCCCGACGCGTTGGGCCTCACCGCCTGACAGCACCAGACCCGAGCCTCCGATCTCGGTGTCGACACCGTGCACGAGGCGGTCCACGATTCCCTCGAGGCCTGCGGCGCGGATGGCACGGTCGAGGTCGGCGTCGGTGTACCGCTCGTCGCCGAGTGTCACGTTCTCACGCAGCGAGCCGTCGAGCAGCAGGGTCTGCTGGAACGCGACCCCGACACGGGTGCGCAGTTCGTCGATGTCCACGGTGGACAGATCGACTCCGCCCACGGCGACGGATCCTCCGGCGAGTGGGTACAGCCCGAGGAGGGCGCTCAGCACCGAGGTCTTCCCCGATCCGTTGGCACCCACGATCGCCACGTGCGACATGGCGGGAATGTCGATCGATAGTCCGTCGACCCGGTCCGGCCCGTCGCTTCGGTACCGGAGCCTCACGTCGGTCAGCCGTATCCCGGTCCGGAGGTCGGGGGCGATCACGGCGTGGTCGGGGACAGTGTCGGGTTCGACGGACAGCAGGCGGTCGATGCGCCGGATCCCCGCCTCGGACTGTTTGATCGCAGGCAGCACGTCCATGCCGACGAGGCTCGCCTGGTAGGAGAACTCGATGAGGATGGCGGAGAAGGCGGCGAATGCGCCGGGATCGAGCGATCCGGCAAAGGCGAACGAGGCCCCGAGGAGGATGATCGAGAGGTTCGTGGCCTCGAGCGCGTACTCGGAGATGACCGTCTCCAGCCCGATGCGGGTCTCGGCTCTCCGCGACGCATCACGCAAGTGGTCGATTCTCCCCCGGAACCGTCGGATGGATCCCTCCCTCGCACCGAACGATCGCAACAGGAGTTGGACGCGCAGGTTCGTCGAGACCTCGTCGAGCACGTCGGCGACGCCCTGCTTCTCCTCGTCGAGGGCAGCCTCCGAGTCTGGTGCGTAGCGGTACACGAGCCACACGACGATGGGGATCACGACGATCGACACCGTGGCGAGGCGCCAGTCGAACAGGAACATCACGGGGATGTACAGGGCCATCGCAGCGAGGGATCGCAGACCGATCAGCGGCGTTGTGATGACGCCCCTCGACAGTTGCGCGATGTCGGACGAGAAGTGACCGATGAGGTCACCGGCCGTGGCCCGATCGTGGAACCACATCGGCAGGGCCTGGAGGTGCTCGAAGACGGACACACGGACGTCGGCGATGATGTCGGCCGATGCTCGGGCTGAGAGGTTCGCGGCGACGATGCCCGCGATGAAGGACACGGTGAATCCGGTGCCGAGGAACAGGAGGAGCATCCACATCGGGGTGTCGCTCGTCGGTTCGATGACCTGGTCGATCACGAACTCGATGGCGAGGGCCAGCACGATCGTGAACACGGCTCGGAACACCATGGCGATGGCGAGACCCACGCCGATACCCCGGTGCGGGGACCAGAACGCCAGGATGCGCCGGAAGGTGGTGATCACGGATGCTCGACTCGTCGGGGTGGCCGTCAACCTAGACGAAACCCCGACGGCAGGTGTCCGAGGGACCTCGTGCTCACGGCGCGATACAATCCTCGGGCCCGCGGGTGTAGTTCAATGGCAGAACATCAGCTTCCCAAGCTGAATACGGGGGTTCGATTCCCCTCACCCGCTCCATCCATCCATCGGATGATTCGGAAAAGCATCCGATTTCATTTGGGAAAGTACCCCGTCAACCTCAGCGAAACGCCCACGGAGGGTTCAACGGTTGGCGTCGTCGTATTCGAAGTGGATTCTCGATCGGTTGGATCACGCTTCTACGAGGCAAGGGGGCTTCGCAAGGCGTGACTGGCGTGAGCGTGGGACAATCGCTCATGGCGGAACTCTCACACGAGTCCGGAGCGTCTGCAGAAACGGGATACGTCACGGTGAACGGTGTGGCGCACTTCTACACGACGATCGGCAATGGGGAGCCGTTTGTGGTTCTTCACGGCGGGCCGGGAATGTGGCACGACGAGTTGTTCCCCTTCTTCGACGACCTGGCACAAGACCACCAGATGGTCTTCTATGACCAGCGGGGGAACGGCAAGTCTTCGATGGATGAGATAACCGAGAGAAACTTCACCGTTGAATGGCTGGTGTCAGACATCGAGGAGCTGCGAAAGGCCTGGGGGTTTGATCGGATCAACATCGTCGGCCACTCCTGGGGCGGTTTGCTCGGTATGTACTACGCCACCGAGCATCCAGACCGAGTAGCGCGCCTCATCCTCGTCGATGCTGCGCCTGTCAACACGGGTCTGCTCATCGAGTCGTACAAGGCGTTGATCGAACGGTTCGCCGAGGGCGAATGGGAGTACCTCGAGGGGTTGTATGAAAGCGACGCCTTCCTTGCGGGCGATCCAGCAACTCTCAATGAGGCGATGCGACTATCGGAAGGACCCACATTCCATGTTGCCGAGGCGCGAGAGGCGTACTTCGAGCTTGTGGCGTTCGATGAGGACACTGCACGAAATATGGTCGCAATCTCGGGACCGGCCCACACGATGAAGATGAACATCACGGTTCAGGAGAAGCTGGGGAACATCAAGTGTCCGACGCTGATCATTCATGGCCAAGAAGACTTCATCGTTGCCGCCGCGCCGGAGCTCGTACGCGACCTCATCCCACACTCAGAACTCGCAATCATTCCCGAAAGTGGCCACTACCCGTTCATCGAGCAGCCAGAAGCGTTCTCTGAGATCCTGCGACGCTTCGTCGACGAAACAGCGCCCAGGATCTGAACGTCCGGACTCGAGTGCCTCTGAGGGGTGGCGGCGGGCTTCTCGGTGAGATGCTGTCTCGTTGTCGAGCCGATTCGGGTCGAAGAGAGGCGGTGGTGGGACCGCTTCGGTCGATCCCACCACCGCGCTGAATGGGTCTCAGCAGATGTCTTCGCCGAACAGATTCCCGAGGAAGTCGGCCATGTCGCTCTGGTGAACGAAGCCGTTGTCTCGTGCCGTGTTCTTGATTCCGCGGCGCGGGGACTGTTGGCCTGAAGCGTGGGCTCCCATGTTCTCGATGCCGTTGAACTGCCCTTGGGCTATCTGTGCTGCGCTCTTTCCGAAGCAGTTCGGAGTTGTGTTCACCGGTGTGGCGGCCAGGGCCGCGGTCGGTGCGGATATCGCGAGTGCTGCCGCGAAGGCTGCGCTTGCGAAGAGTCGTGATCGGCGCATCTGGGTGGCCTTCCTCTCCTGTCGGGGTCAGCTGGTTCACTGACCTAGGTACTGCAACTTACACCATGCATTCTGCAGTATCAAGTGTCAGTCGGGAGAAGAGAGCGAACTCGGGCTCGGTGCCCGGAACCCCACCTCACTCCCGATGGCCAGCTTCACCAGGTCGAGTGCGTGGTGGTCCTCGCCGATAGGCAGCACCGCGTGCAGGGATACGCGGCGTGCCACGGGTGCGCGCCTGTGCCGGCATGTGCACCGCGTTTGCGGCGCGGCAAGGCCACCATTTACGCTCGCCGTGGATCGGAGGGAGCGGACTGGATGGAGTTGGCCCGAACCTCAGAGGACGTCGCGAGACATCCAGTCGAAGTCGAATCCGATGGCGTGACGCTTCGAGGTTGGCTCTACGAGCCCACATCTCGTTCGGAACAGATTCCCGCCGTGGTGATGATCCATGGGTTCTCCGCGACGATCGACGGGATGGTGGCTGATCTGTACGCGGCAGCGTTCGCCCAGATCGGCGTGGCTGCGCTCCTGGTCGACACGCGGGGATTTGGCAAATCCGATGGTGACCCGCGCCGCCAGATCAACCCGTGGGCCGAGGCTCGGGACTACCTCGCGTGCATCGATCATCTCACCAGTACGGACGGCATCGACACGGACGCGATCGCGATTTGGGGCGACAGCCTGAGCGGCCGGGTCGCTGCCGTCGTTGCCGCGGTCGACCGGCGAGTAGCGGCAGTGATCGTGCAGTGTCCTGCATTCGGCGACGAACTCGAACCACCCGATGTCGACGGCTCCCGGTTCGACACCATCCGCGACATTCTCCTGGACAACACGTTCGACGAGTATGAGGGGCAGGTGCTCGGACCGATGCCGGTCGTTTCCCCGGATCAGCTGAGCACACCCTCCTTCCTCACACCGATCACCGCGTTTCACTGGTTCATCACGTATGGGGCGAGGTTTGGCACCGGTTGGCAGAATCAGGCCACGCAGAAGGTCATCGATACACCCACCACGTTCAGCCCACAACCGTGCATCCCCCACATCGACGCACCGTTTCTCCTGGTGGTGGCCGAGGAAGACGAGATGCCATGGTGCGATGCTGAGATCGCCCGACACGTGCACGCATCAACGTCGGGGCCGCAAGAGGTCTTCGAACTCGGCGGCGGCCACTTCGGGCTCGTCTATCACGATTCTGAGTACTTCACATCCTCTGTCGACGCGCAACGAACCTTCCTCGCCAACCACCTCCTACGAGCCTGAGAAGCTCCAAGCGGCTCGAGTGTGGTGCCCTTCCCCGTTTGTGAAGGCTTTCGAGGACGACGTATCGTGAACTGATGCGAATTGGCCTGAACACTCACCTCTTCGGACGCTCGGGTGCGGATGAGACCACCCCCACATGGGCATCGATTCGGGCCCGGGCCGTAGCCGCCGAAGCGGTCGGTTTCGACTCCTTCGTGTTCGAGGACTCGTTGTCGTATCACTGGAAGCACGGGCGCGTTGATGGCGTGTGGGAGTCGGTGTCGATGGCGGGGGCCGTCGCTGCGGTGACGAACCGGATCGAACTGGGCCAGTCGGTGTTCAACTCGCCACTCCGGGCACCGGCCATGCTGGCCGCGATCGCCGACACACTCGATGAGATCGCGGGCGGTCGCTTCGTGTTCGGGATCGGGGCGGGGAATTCACCGGACGCCGACTATGCCGCATTCGGGCACCCGTCCGACCACCGATACGCAAGGTTCGCCGAAGCGATTCAGATCATCCACTCGCTGCTCAAGACGGGGTCGGTGGACTTCGAGGGCGAGTACTACTCGGCGAGGAACTGTCAGCTTGCCCTGCGCGGCCCGCGCCCCGGGGGGCCTCCGATCAACATGGCCGGTCGCGGCCCCAAGATGCTGCAGCTCGTCGCCACGTACGCAGACGCCTGGAACTGGTGGAGCTGGGACGAGACCACCGATGAGATCGCCGCACGGCTTTCGCCCATCATCGAACAGCTCGATGCTGCATGCGAGTCACATGGACGCGACCCTGCCACGCTGACACGTACCTTCGACATCTTCACCGTCGTTCCCGAAGGCTTCGACACTGGTGGAATGACGGTCTACCACCAGCCGATGAGCCGACCGATCACGGGCAGCTCGGCGGACATCGCCGACTACGTGCTCCGGCTCGGCGGCCTCGGCTTCGACGAGGTTCGCTGCGACGTCTACCCGCAGACGACCGAAGCCGTCGAAGCTCTCGAACCTGTTGTTGCCCGCGTCCACGCGGGCTAGGACCCGGCATGGGTCGGTCACTCTCACTGACCTGACGAGGGCAATCCGTGATCGCCCGGCGGGCCGAAGATGAGCCGCCATGACTGGCATCATGCGTGGGCTCGGTCTGTGTGGCTAGGCGAACACCTCGTCGAGGGCGGCCTTGTGGTCACCGGTGATCGCATCCATCACGTCGAGTGCTGCGAGGTTCTCGGTCAGCTGGTCGACGTCGCGTGCGCCAATGATGACGGAACTCACATTCGGGTTCGATGCGGTCCAAGCGAGGGAGAGTTGTCCCGGTGTGCAGCCGATCTCGTCAGCGAGAGCGATGAGCTCGCCGACCTTCGACAACTTGCCAGGATCGGTGAGCGACTCGCGGAGCCACTCGACATCCGCTCCTCGGCTGCCTTCGGGGATCCCGTCCTGATACTTGCCCGTCAATAGGCCGGAGGCGAGTGGGCTGAAGGTCGTGAGGCCGAGCCCGATGTCCTCGTAGAGGCGGGCGTACTCGACTTCGACCCGCTCGCGGTTCACGAGGTTGTACTCGGGTTGCTCCACGATCGGCTTGCGAAGGTGGTGCCGTTCGGCGATCTCCCAAGCAGCACGGATCTCCTGAGCAGACCACTCCGAGGTACCCCAGTACAGCGCCCGCCCGGACGCGACGATGTCGGACATCGCCCACACCGTCTCCTCGATCGGGGTCTCGGGATCGGGTCGATGGCAGTACACGAGGTCGACATGGTCGAGCTGGAGACGCTCGAGGGACTTGTCGATCGCCTCGAGCAAGTACTTGCGGTTGAGGGTGTAGAAGGCGTTCGGGATGTCGCGGTGGATGCCCCAGAAGTACTTCGTCGACACGAGGTAGCTGTGACGCGGCCACCCGAACTCCTTCAGCGCCTCCCCCATGACGGCCTCGGCCTTCCCACCGGCGTACACCTCGGCGTTGTCGAAGAAGTTGACGCCAGCCTCGTATGCAGCGTTCATGCACTCGAGACTGGCCTCACGTTCCTGCTGGCTGCCGAACGTCAACCAGGACCCATACGAGAACACGCTGGTCTTGATCCCAGACGACCCAACGCGCCGGTACTCCATCTCCATCCCGCGACCTCCTGCTGTAGCGGCGGGGTCCAGCCTAGAAACGGTTGTCGATGCCGGATCACTGCCCGGGCCTCCTCCGACTCATGGCAATCACTCCATCGGCTACATTGCCCGCGAGGTCGACGTGACCGGAAGGGGACCCGCATGTGTCACACCCGCAAGCGCAACCTGTCCGCGGTAGGCGTCGGTTGACGTATGGCGGCCGAGCGCCCGCTCAGCGCCCGCGCGACGCTCGACCCGACCCAGACGATCGGCCGGGTCGACCGGCGTCTCTTCGGCTCCTTCGTGGAGCACATGGGCCGCGGCGTGTACACAGGGATCTACGAGCCCGGCCACCCGTCCGCCGACGCCGATGGGTTCCGCCGCGACGTCATCGAACTGGTTCGGGAGATGGGCGTGACCACGGTCCGCTATCCGGGTGGCAACTTCGTGTCGGGCTACCGCTGGGAGGACGGCGTTGGACCTGTGGCCGAGCGGCCGAAGCGACTCGACCTGGCCTGGCACAGCCTCGAGACCAACGTCTTCGGCCTCGATGAGTTCATGCGCTGGACGGCGGCCGCCGGGGTCGAGCCGATGATCACCGTGAACCTCGCAACTCGTGGAGTGCTCGAGGCACTCGACCTGCTCGAGTACGCCAATCATCCGGGTGGCACCGAACTGTCCGAGCGGAGGATCGCGCACGGTGCGATCGAGCCCTATGGCATCCGCACATGGTGCCTCGGGAACGAGCTCGATGGGCCTTGGCAGGTGGGACACAAGACCGCGACCGAGTACGGTCGGCTCGCCTGCGAGACCGCCCGGGCCATGCGTCGGTTCGACCCCACGCTCCGGCTGGTGCTCGCCGGCAGCTCCGCTGCCTGGATGCCGACATTCGGCACATGGGAACGGACCGTCCTCGAGGAGGCCCACGACCACGTCGATGACATCTCGCTCCATGCCTACTACGAGGAGGGCGACGACCTCGCGAGCTTCCTGGCCTCCGCAGTGGCGATGGATCGCTACATCGAGGAGGTCGCCGCGATCGTGGACGAGGTGGCTGCCGCGAAGGGCAGCGACAGGCGCGTCGAGCTCTCGATGGACGAGTGGAACGTCTGGTACCTGCGGCGCCACGAGGACACCTTCCCCCCGGCCGAATGGGCCGAGGCGCCGCGCATCGCCGAGGACGCGTACACGGTCGCCGATGCGGTGGTGGTCGGCAGCCTGCTCATCTCCTTGCTCCGGCACGCGGACCGCGTCACCTCCGCGTGCATGTCCGAGCTCGTGAACACCATCGCGCCCATCAAGACCGAGCCCGGTGGAGGCGTCTGGCGGGAGTCGACGTTCTACCCGTTCTCGCTCACCGCCCGGCATGCGCACGGCCGAGCGGTGGACCTGGCCATCGACGGCCCATCGATGGCTACGGCTGCCCACGGAGACGTACCAGCGCTCGATGGGGTCGCCGTGGTGGACGACGAATCGGGGGCGGTCGCCGTGTTCATGGTCAACCGCCACCCCGCGGCCGCGCTCGAGCTGTCGCTCGATCTCCGGTCCATCATGCCCGTCACCGTCGAAGAGGCGCTCGTCCTGAGCGACGAGGACGTGCATGCGGTCAATACCTCGTCACACCCACTCCGAGTCCGTCCGGGACCGCTGCCGGACACCCGACTCGAAGGCACGTCGCTCTGGACTCGACTGCCACCGGTGTCCTGGGTGATGATCCGACTCGCGACGGCCTAGGGACCGCTGATCGAACGGATCAAGAGCAAGGGCGGGCGACCCCACCCTGGCGAAGGGATGGCTGTCGCGTGCTACGGCCGTGGAACGAGCCCGACGTCGCCTTCGAGGATCGTCGCCGTTTCGCCCGGTTCGTCCTCGATGTTCCACTCCTCGTAGAACGCACGGGCGCCGTCTCTCGTCTCCCACTTCGCCAGAGCGACGAACTCCGATCCGTCACTCGCGTACCAGGCACGATGGAACCGGCACCCGTGCCGCTCGGCGCTCATCTGCATCTCCGTTCCGATCCCCGTGACGCGGCGCCCGTAGAGGTCCTCGGCGGTCCGCCCATCCGGTGTCGGGCACGGCACACGAAACAGCACCCACATGCGATCTCCTTTCAGACGCGAACCTGCAACCTACTCCGCGGGCGTGTACCTTCCGCGGTCGGCCCGCCATGACACGCACCGCCAAAGGTCCGTCCGCGTTCAACTTCCGACAGCCCTACCTCCCCGACGGCACACCGACCAAGCTCCGCCGCACTCACGGCTGATGCCCGCCGCAGGCCGGTGACGCGACGCACGACAGCATGAACACCGTCGGTCCCGCCCCCAACGCGGGCGTCGCACCGATCGGGAGCACCGCGGCGAGCATCCCGAATACGAGTAGCAGGGCAAGTCGTGTTCGTGTCACATCGTCCTCCTGGGTCGAGATCTCCCGCCTCGCGAAAGAACACCGTGGGCGATGAGGAGCGCGAAGCGAGGAACCGAAGGGCCGGCGAGACCCATCCCAGTGTGCGAAGCGTCGCCACCCAGCAGCAACGCAGCGATAGCCACCGACTCCACGATGAACGGCACGCTCCTCTCACGATCCACCATAGCGATCCACGATGGGGCTACGCCGGGTGGTTCCATCGGGTCTCTCAGCGGTTGGTCGCGTCCCCAGCGCCGCCTCCCATGCCGATCGCGAAACCTTTCCGCGCCTTCGTTGCACTCCGCGAACGACGACGTCCACCGTCCCCACCCGCCAAATGGCGACCGCCGACTCTGCCAGCCGCGATTCTGAGTGCTCGGCCCGCCGCGCTCCGTGAGAATCTGCTAGACACGGGGGAACGGCCCGGTGCGCTCCGGTGACCGTTCCCCGTTGGGAGGAGAATCCCGTGCCCGAAACACCCTCGTCGTACTCGGCGCTCACCGGACCGCGCTCCACACGGCGTCGACTCCTGGTCGTTGTCGCCGCGTTCGTGATCGCGATCGCCTCGCCATGTCGACCTGCACGGCGGTCGCGGCGGGGGCACCCGAGAGGCGACGCCACGGCTGTCACCGCGGCAGCATTCACCGATTGGCTTCGAGGGGTGATTCGTCGTTGGCGAGATGACGGGTGAGCTCCTCGGTCCGTTCGGTCATGCCCAGGCCTCGGGTGGTGGGCCACTGGTCGATCTCGTCGTTCGCGAACTCGATCCATCGTTCGATGGTCTTGAACATCTCGATCTGGAACGTGGCGAACAGGACGGAGAGGTGGGTGCGCTCCGGGAACGGGTGCCCGCCATCGAGGTAGGACGCCATGAGCTCGACGATGGCCGCGTGGTGTTCACCGATGTCGGCCTCGAGCTCACCCAGCGCACGACGGACGTCCTCGATCGTTCCATGGTCTGCGAACAGCAGCCTCAGCAGTGCCTCGATCTCGAACCGCGGCGGCTGCGTCCGCGTGGACGACCACTCGGCGAGGGCGCGGCGACCCTCGTCGGTGATCTCGTAGACATTGCTGCGGCGCCTACCGGTCTCCTCGGCACGGGTGGTCGCGTATCCGAGCTCGACGAGCTTCTTGGGTTCCGAGTACAGGAGGCGCTCGGACTTGGGCCACGCGTAGCGCAGGCTCCGCTGGGCCTGCTGGGTCAGTTCGTAGGCGGTCCATGGCCTCAGATCGAGGAGCGCGAGGACCGCGTAGGTCGATGTCGTCATGGTCGGTGGCATGGACTTGACTTTACTGCAGGCTACAGTATATCTTGTACTGCAAGTTGCAGTACCGTTGGTCAGAGACCCCTCGGACCGATGTCTGCAGGACCGACAAGGAGTTGGTGAAAGTGAAGAGCAACGTCAACGACCTGCCGATCGCCCACGACGCGCTCGGAGAGATGATCCGTGGGCAGGACTGGGGCGGCATGACCAGCGCGTACATGCAGTATCCGACAGGCCTCGACTTCAGCCCCCTGCTCGA
Organism: uncultured Acidimicrobiia bacterium; assembly: GCA_963792405.1. Classification (GTDB taxonomy): domain Bacteria; phylum Actinomycetota; class Acidimicrobiia; order Spongiisociales; family UBA5794; genus SZUA-442. The sequence continues at coordinate 166,904 of CAWBVU010000001.1, read as the reverse complement.
GGGCCTCGAGCATGACCTCTGCCAGTGCCCGCACTGGGGATTCGTGATCGAGGGCCGCATCCGTGTGACGTACGAGGACGGCAGTGAGCAGGTCGTCGGAGCGAACGAGATCTACTACTGGCCTCCCGGTCACACCGTGGTCGTCGAAGATGCGGTCAGAATGGTCGAGTTCAGCCCCCACGACCAGATGACGCAGGTGGTCGCCCACGTCGTCGACAAGCTCTAGGCGCGCACGCGCCTCGAGCACGAGAGAACTCGAGGGGCACGAGAGCTTCATCCCCATCGAACAGGAGGACACCGTGGAGATCGCTCGACACATCACGGCCGTGGGTACGGAGGCTGAGCTGTTCGCCGAGGCAGCTCGGCGAGGCGGGCTGGAGGTGGACATCCCGTCCTGCCCTGGCTGGACCATGCGCGACCTGGTTCGCCACCTGAGCGAGATCCATCTCTGGGCGGCTGCCCGCGTGGCACGGCGCACCTCGAAGCTCTTCCTCGACGACATTGCTGAACTCCTTGAGTCCTGGCCGGACCTGGCCGTGTTCTGGCCCGACGACGACGACCTGATCGACTGGTACCTCGAGACGAACGCCAACCTCGTGCGGGCGCTCGAGGCCGCGTCGCCGACCGACGACATGCCCACCTTCCTTCCAGCACCGTCGCCCCTCGCGATGTGGGCACGACGCCAGGCGCACGAGACCGCGGTGCATCGGTTCGACGCCGAGGACGCCGCAGGCACGGGATCAGGCTTCGAACCCGCCTTCGCGGCCGACGGCATCGATGAGATGGTGAGCGGATTCGCACCTCGCGCCAGCGAATTCCCCACGGCGACCACTCGCACCATGGTCGTGCATGCAGCCGACACCGACGACGATTGGCATCTCACGCTGGCACCCGATGGCATCACCACGGTTCGCGGCGGCGGACCCGCGGACGTCACGCTGACGGGGGCCGCGTCGGACCTCTACCTGTCGCTGTGGAATCGAGGCGACGACTCGAAGCTCACGGTCGAGGGCGACGGCGACCTCCTCGACCTGTGGCACGCGAGCAAGCGGGTCCGCTGGTCCTAGATCGGGACCCACCCTCGCCACCCGTCGTCATCGGCACCTGCGTGCGGCGCCTGCGTGTGAGGCCGAAAGGCGCAACGCCTGGTCGACGACATAGGCGAGGGACCCATCACGTCTCGTTGGTACGGGGGTTCGAGGCGTGGGTCGTCGCCTTGAGGGGGGCCGACCGTGGTGAGATACTGAACGAGGATCACCCGGTTCGCTGACCCGGCCATCCGACGTGCGTTGCGGGCGATCGATCGGAGCGTTCCGAAGGGGCCCGCGTGCAGAAGCCCACCGAGTTGCGGGAGCGCCTCTCCGAGGCGGTACACGAACACGGCCTGGATCACACCGTCCTCACCGATGAGGTGGAGCTCTGGCTTCGCTGGTTGGCGCGTGGCCTGTCGGTCGTGGTCCTTGTCGGCTCCGTCATCGCCTTCATCCAATTCGGCGCCCCCCGCGGCCACGAGTACCTCGCATGGGAGGAGACGGCGTCGCTCGTCGCACTCGTGATCGCGTGCCTCGGGCTGCTCATCGCATGGCCGTGGGAGCCCCTCGGCGGGGGTCTCGCGATGGTCGCAGGCGTCTTCGTGGGGGCGCTCGGCGCCTACCAGTACAGCCTCATCATCGCCCTCGGCGTATGCCTGATGTTCATGGTCCCTGCCGCGTTGTTCCTGTTGGCCTGGCAGCGCACGCAGACGTGGGTCGCGATCATCGTCGTCGCTGCGCTGATGGGAACGCTGCTGCTCGGTGGCGGAGCGATGGCCCTGTCGTTCTACGACGAGGGCCACGGACCGACCCACGCCGAGTCCACCGCGGCCCCGCTCCCCTCCTCTGCGGTGGAGTGGATGTGGGCCGGTGGCGTGACCGACCGACACGCGGTCGTGACGGCGAAGGTCGCCGACGCTGAGCGCGTCCGACTCGCCATCGGGACGACGGAGGACCTGGAGGATGCTCGATTCGCATCGAGCCAGCTCAGGGGGCCCGTGTACCGATTCGTGATCGATGGGCTCCAAGCCGAGACCCGGTACTCCTATGCCGTGGAGGTCGATGGCGTGATCGACCGAGCCATCTCCGGCACGTTCGCGACGTTCGCGCCTTCCACACGCGATCTCGTCGTTGCGTTCGCCAGCTGCGCCCGAAACGGCTCCAACGGTGCGGTCTTCGACACCATCCGGCGCCTCGAGCCGGACCTCTTCATCAACACGGGGGACCTCTTCTACGGCGACGTGCTCGAGAACTCGCTCACCGCCTTCGCCGACCTGTACGACCTGACGCTGTCGCAGCCGGGCCAGTCGGCGCTCTACCGATCGGTGCCGATCGCCTACACGTGGGACGACCACGACTTCGGACCGAACGATGCAGCATCGACATCCCCGAGCCGCCAGGCGGCGTTGCTGTCGTACCGGGAGCACGTCCCCCACTACGAGTTCGCTCTCGAGGGCCCTGATGCCCCGATCGCCCAAGCGTTCACGATCGGCAGGATCCGATTCATCCTCACGGACACGCGATCGATGCGCGACTTCAAGAGCACCCCCGATGGACCGGACAAGACCATGCTCGGCCCCGAACAGCTCGCGTGGTTCCTGGAGGAGATCACCACCTCCCTGAAGACGTATCCCACCGTCGTGTGGGTGAGCTCGGTGCCATGGATCGCCGCGCCCGAGCCCGGTGCCGACCACTGGGGCGGCTACACCTTCGAGCGGGACCGCATCGCCGATGCCATTGCCGACGCCGGAAGCGAAGGGCTCATCATGCTCGCCGGCGACGCCCACATGCTCGCCATCGACGACGGGTCCAACAACACCTACGCCCCCGGAGGCGCATTCCCCGTCATGCAAGCGGCCGCACTCGATCGGAACGGGTCGATGAAGGGGGGACCGTACAGCGAGGGCGCCTTTCCCGGTGGTGGCCAGTTCGGGCTGATGACGATCAGCGATCGCGGGCACGAGGTGCTCGTGGAGTTGAAGGGGTTGGACTGGGAGGGCAACGAGATCGTGGGCCTCTCCCTCACGTTCGACGGGGACGCGTCGCCATGAGGACGGACGTCGCGCTCCCCCTCCTGGTCGCCATCAACGGTACGGGGTGCGACTCGACCCTGGTCGGCGGCAAGAGCACGGGCCTCGATCGCCTCGCGTCGCATGGGATGCCGATCCCGACGACGTACGCGATCACCGTGGCCGCATTCCGGTCCTTCGTGCACGAGCACGACCTCACCGCCTGGCTCGCCGACCTCGACGCATCCCCGATCCCGGGGCCGGAGTACCTCGAGGCCGAATCCGTACGCATCGAGGAACGGTTCCTCGACGGTCCGCTCCCCGAGAGCCTGCAACGCGCCATCGCGGAGGCAGTCGAGCCGATGCTGTCGAGGGGGCCGATCGTCGTCAGGTCGTCGGCGACCGCAGAGGATCTGGCAACGGCATCATTCGCCGGCCAGTACCGGTCGTTCGTGCGGATCGACGACATCTCCGACGTGCAGAAGGCAGTTCGACTGTGTTGGGCATCACTGTGGCTGCCCCCTGCCCGTGCCTATCGGCAGAGGCACGGCATCGAGGGATCCAAGCTGGAGATGGCGGTCATCCTGCAGCAGATGGTCGAGCCCGACTGGTCTGGAGTGGCCTTCACACGGGATCCGGAGGGATCACCGAACGCGATGCGCATCGAGGTCGTACCGGGACTGGGGGAGGCGCTCGTGTCCGGGAGGGTCACGCCTCGCGACTTCCTCGTCCGTCGGTCCGATCTCCACATCAGGGACCGAGCCGCCGGCGCTCCCGCACCCCCCTTCCTCGAGGACCTGGCACGCATGCTGGTGCAGGTCGAACACCTCCTCGGCGAGCCCCAGGATGTCGAGTGGGCCTATGCGAACGGCGATGTCACGCTCCTCCAGTCACGGCCGATCACGGTTCCCGGTCCGATGACCGCACTCGACGACGGATTCGATCGACCCGTCGGAAGCGCCGACACCTTCACGCCCAGAGGGGTGGTCGAGATGCTTCCCGGCGTGCTCCCGCCCTTGCTGTGGACGATCAACGCTCCGATGCTCGACAACGCCTTCCGGGACGTTCTGGACACGCTCGGTGTTGCCGGGGTGGCCTTTGGCCGCCCCATCGTCGGGCGTTTCGCCGGCAGGGCCGCCCTCAATCTCAGCGCCCTCCAAGACGCCTCGTCCCAGCTCCCCGGTGGCTCAGCATCGTCTGTCGAAGCCCAGTTCCTCGGAGGAGAGGTGCACGACGAGCCGGATGAACCCGTGCACACGCGACGGGGCACACTGAGGGCGGCTGCGGGGACTCGGAGGATCCGAAGCCGTATCGAGGACGAGGTCGACGTCGTCGAGGCGGCGACCAGCGGGATCCTGGATCTCGAGGTCGACCTCACAGAGCTCACGTCGACCGGTCTGCTGGCCTACCAGCACGCCCTGCGTGACCTGGCCTGGCGGATCTACAGCGTCGAGGCCGCGGCGTCCTGCGCCGCGACATCGAGTTACGCCTCGCTCGTCGCACTGCTGTCGCGTTGGCTCGATGATCGTGAAGCCGCCGAATGGGCGCAGCGACTGACCGCTGGGGCGTTGTCGCCATATGCAGCCGGTGTCGTCCGCCTGACCGAACTGAAGACGCTCTTCGAGCGGTACTCGGAGATTCTTCCGGATCTCGGGCCGTCGCTGAGGGCGGGACCGACATCGAGGCGTCGCGAACGCATCGCGGAACTCGGAGCCGAAGGTCGCCGTTTCCTGGCCGAGGCCGACCGAGTCGTCCGCCGTCAGGGGTCGAAGGCCGTCTACGCGGGGCCCACCTGGGACGAGGACGATCGCTGGGTATGGGAGCAGTTCGCAATGCACGCGCAGGCATCCGCGTCGGCCGATCCTGGCGCGTATCGAGCGGACCCCCACCGTGCGCTCATGGACGTCATCAGGGCTTCCCACCACTGGACCGCCATACGTGTGCTCACGGGCCAGATCACCGATCTGCGCGAACGGTGGATCCGCCGCCAGACCGACGAGACCATCCGCCTCCTGAGCCTGCGGGAGCGAGCCAAGGCCGCCCTCCTCGCCCTCGGGGGTGAGGAACGTCGGGTGATCCGGGAGGGGGCCGGGAGGCTGGTCCGGTCGCGTCAGATCATCGCGGCCGAAGATGTCCTCCTCTTGTCGGATGAGGAGTACAGGGGAATGCTCCTCGGAGGACCTGCACCACTGGAGTCGGCGGTGCATCGGCGCCTGGCGGTTCGGCAGCGCTGCCAGGAACATGGGTCGCTGCCTGCGACGTTCGCCGGATCTCCCGACAATGCCCACCGGCCGATGATCCCTCAGGCGTCGGTGCTGAGGGGCTGGGCGGCCTCCCCGGGTGTGACCGAAGGCAGGGTTCGAGTGGTGATGGCGATCGAGCATGGGACGGCCATGCACAGAGGCGACATCCTGGTGGCTCCGACGACGGACGCATCCTGGACACCGCTCATGCTGCTGGCGGGGGGCCTCGTCCTCGAGGAGGGTGGGCCACTGTCCCATGGCGCCATCGTCGCCAGGGAATTCGGCCTCCCCGCGGTGCTGAACGTCCCCGGCGCGACAGACATTCTCGAGGAAGGTGAGGAGATCGTGGTGGATGGCTTCGCCGGTGAGGTTCGCCGAGCGGTCCTCGATGGCAAGCAGGGAGCAGCGCCATGACGACGTTCGCCGTGTTCTTCCCCGCCCTCATGGGTGCCGGCATCCTGGTCTCCGGTGTGTTGTTGCTCTCAGACGCCGTGAGGCGTCTCATGCCCAACCATGGCCGGCAGCGTCGCTATCGCAACGCCGTGGGAACCTATGGGATCGTCGCTGCCACGGCGAGGACCGTCGGCGTGAGCATCCACCGACCCTCGTTCCTCACGCGCCGACCACGATCCGCAGTGGCCTATATCGCCGTCGCCGCGGTCGGCATCCTCCTCGCCGCCATCTCCCTCTCGACGGGACTCGACGCCTATGAGGATCCCCTGAGTGTCTTCTCCGGGAGTCCCTGGGCAATCGGCATCGGCGTGGCCGCATTCGTGTGCTTCCTGCTGATCTCGGTGATCGCCCTCGTCCTCGTTGCGTTGGGCTCGAGCGACCTTCGTGTCGTCAGGTGGATCGTCGAGCACTCCCCATTCGGACGCGTTGCGGTCCCCGAGCGCGTGTCCGTGGGATTCCAGACGAGAAAGGACGAACCGTGAAGAGAACCCTCGCCCTCATCGCCCTCGTCGGGTTTCTGCTGTACACCGGCTCGTACGTCTTCGTCTACCTGTTCCGCGCATTCCGGCTTCCCAAACCGACGGACCCCCAGGTCGTCCAGATCTGGCACGGCGACGACATGACGCGTGCTGTGTTGGCCGCCGTGCTGTTCTCCATCGGGCTGTTGGTGCTCCTGTTCCTCGCGCTGAGTCAGGACCGGCTCCACCGTGAGGGCAGGGTCCGGATTCGCTCCGATCTCGCCGAGTGGGTGAACCGGCGGGCGGAGGAGACGAACGAAACGCCCGAACGGATCACTGAGCGTGCCATCGCCGCGTATCGCGACCGCTTCGGGCCTTCAGGCACGTGACGACGTCACGGGCCATCGCTCGATGGGCCAGGGTTCCGACCCGAGAGGGGATCGCCGAGGTGACCTGTGCCGGAGCGGTCGGCCGGCGTGGTGCGAAGTAGCGTGGGCATCACGATTCGAGGAGGTTGCGTGGACAAGGTCATCATCGGCCGGGCAGGAGAGAACGGTGTCGACCAGGGATCGATCCTCCGGCTCGCCGCGATCGACGAACCGACCCTGTGGGCGGGGATCTCGACCGTCCCCGGCAGGGCGTCCACGGGATGGCACCATCACGGGGCCAACACGACGGTCTTCTTCATGCTGTCCGGGGAACTCGTCGTGGAGCACGGAGACGACCGAGAGCGGACCGTTGCAGCCACGGGTGACTTCGTCGTCGTCCCTGCGGGCGTCGTCCACCGGGAGATCGTCCCCAGAGGCGAAGACGTGACCGCCGTGGTCATCAGGTTCGGCGATGGGTCAGGGCCCCTCGTCGTCGAGGTCGACGCGTAGCGAGGCCTGCCTACGCCGTGTCGCCCTGGATCGCGACCTGGAGCACGACCACACCGACGATCACCAGCGCCATACCCGCCATGGCTGCTGCATTGAGCCTCTGATCGAACGCCACCCAGCCGATCAACGAGATGGCGACGATCCCCACCGCAGACCACACGGCGTACGCCACGCCCACCGGGACCGTGCGCAGCGTGAGTGACAGGAAGTAGAACGACGCGACATACGCCACGATCGTTCCACCTGCCGCCCAGAGGTTCGAGAAGCCGTCTGAGACCTTCAGCAGCGAGGTGCCGACGATCTCAGTGGCGATCGCGACCGCCAGAAACAGATAGCTCATCGTTCACTCCTCGCTCGGGTGGCCGGACGCCGAATCGGGCAGGATCGTATCCCTGCCGGCACGGCCGGGCAATGCGGCGGTCGAACCACACGGACGACCGATTGTCCGGCAGTGACTAGTCACTGGGACGGATCTCGAATGTGTCTGTCCACCGTGTGGAGGCGCCCCGATGATGTGCCCATGGAAACTGCAGAGGTCTCCTCGCGCAGGTGCAGTCATTGCGACCGTCCTGCCCTGACCTTCGATCACGATCGTCGTCCGATGTGCAGCCGCCACGCGTCGGTGTTCATCACCGCACCGCGAGTGGTGCGCAGGGACGATGACCAGTGGTGGAACGAGATCCTGCCAGCGAAGGCATCCTCGTAGGACTCGGTCGGGCCCGACCAGACGGTCGGGCATCGCCGAGCGGCTGATCAAACGACCCCATGCGGTTGATCAGCCGCGCCCTCCGGAACTCCACGTTGCACACCGCGCGCCTCTACGCCTCGTCCGTCGATACCGTGCCGGGATGAGCTCGATGGATGGACGACATACCGCCTGCAGCCGGGAAGCCCATCCCCTCGTGGCCATGCCCGGGTGCAGGAGACCATGACCACGTGAGCACCTCCCGAACCGATCGAGCACGGCTCCAACGACGAGGCCTGCGACTCGAATACGCCACCATCGCCTGGAACATCGGTGAGGCGGTCCTCACGATCGCGCTCGGCGCCGCGGCCGCGTCACTCGCCCTGATCGGCTTCGGCACCGTGTCCGTGGTCGAGGTGTTCGCCTCCGGCGTCGTGGTGTGGCACCTGCTACCGGGACACGAGGTCGACGATGCCGGACGCACGAGTCTCGCCCTCCGGTTGACCGGCGGCGCCTTCGCCGTTCTATCGGTCGTGTTGGCGATAGGGGCCGTACGCGATCTCGTGTCGGGAAGGGTCGCAGGCGAGTCCCCGTGGGGCATCGCCTACCTCGCGGTGACCGCGCTGGTCATGTTCGGGCTTGCCTACCTGAAGCGTCGCACGGCGGACGACCTCAACTCGGCGCCCCTGCGCTCCGAGGCGACGATGACCTTCCTCGATGGCGTCCTGTCGACCGCAACACTCGCGGGGCTCGCCCTCAACGCCTACGCAGGCTGGTGGTGGGCGGACCCCACAGCGGCGCTGATCGTGGCCCTCGCCGCAGCCAACGAGGCCCGTGAGAACTGGATGGAGGCAGCCGACCCCGACTGACCGGCCTCGAGGAAGCGCGAACCGGAACGCCTCTCCAGCCGTACTCCCTCCCACAACCACGGGAGGAGACCCACCATGCGACGCATCGCCATCGGGCTCGCGGTCGTCATGCTCGCCGCAGCATGCAGCACGTCCGACACGACGGACGAATCGACGACCACCACGGAGGCGACCACCACGGCGCCGCCCGCATCGGACCCGGCACCTGCGCTCACCGTCGCCGACAGCTCGCTCGGGGAGATCGTCGTCGACGCGGACGGCACCACCCTCTACCTGTTCGCGCCGGACGCACGGGGCGAGAGCACCTGCTACGACCAGTGCGAGCAGAACTGGCCACCCTTGGTGGGCGAGGTGCAGGCGGGTGATGGAATCGATGCATCCTTGCTCGGCACCACGACCCGAACGGATGGATCCGTGCAGGTGACGTACGCGGGCTGGCCGTTGTACTTCTTCGCAGCCGATGCCGCAGCGGGCGACACGAACGGTCAGGGCCTCAATGATGTGTGGTGGGTCGTTGCGCCAGACGGGACGGCGATCGGAACGGACCTGCCCTAGGTGCGGCCTGCCCCACGTGATGGTGCCCGCCCGACGGACGGTCGGGCGGGCCATACTGGATCGCAGGAGGAGCGGCCCTGACGGAGCAACCGAGTGCGCGCACCATGCGACGGTTCCGGGACGGTGATCCCGAAGCAGTCCGCGCCGTCTACGAGCAGTACCACCGTCCGGTCTTCACCGTCGCCTTCCGGGCTCTCGGCGATCGCGGCCTGGCCGAGGAAGCCGTCCAACAGACGTTCCTGCAGGCGTGGCGGGCATCGGCGAGATTCGACCCGGCGCGGGATCCGGCGCCGTGGCTGTACGCGATCGCGAGGAGGGTGGCCGTCGACCTCTACCGTCGCGAGCGCCGCCACGAATCTGATCGCGACGAGCCGGAGGTGGCGGTGCTCCCCCAGACCTTCGAGGGGACATGGGAGGCGTGGGAGGTCCGTTCTGCCCTCGACCGGATCCCCGCCGACGAACGGGAGGTCCTCCTCGCGACCCACTTCATCGGGCTCACCCACGACGAGGCAGCTGAGCGTCTCGGGATACCCGTCGGCACCGTGAAGTCGAGGTCCCATCGCGCGCATCGCAGGCTCGCCGACCTCCTGGCACACCTGAAGGAGGCCACCGCGTGAACTGCAACGACGTCCGCGCCGCCTTCCTCGCCGGTGACGACGACTCCACGGTCACCGCCCACATGATCGAGTGTGGTGCGTGTCGGTCGGTTCGGGCGGACCTCGAGGTCGATCGCACCGCACTGCGTGACGTGGCGGTGTGGGAGGAGCCGCCTGAGGACCTGGGCAGGCAGGTCGTCGCCCTCATCACCAGCTCAGCCCAGCCCGCCACCGCACGCGACCGGCGCTGGGTGCTGCCCATGGCAGCAGCAGCGGCCGTCGTCGTGGTCGTGGTGGGGATCGGTGGGTTCCTCCGCAGCGATCGGCCCGACTGGGAGATCGACATGCCCGGCACCAGCCTCGCCCCCGAGGCCGCGTCCACCGTTGCCGGGTGGGTCACACCGGTCGGTACGCGGCTGGTGCTCGAGGTCGAGGGTCTCGATCCGGCACCCGACGGCTACGTCTACGAGCTGTGGCTCAGCCGCGGGTCGGTCCATGTGTCGGCGGGGACATTCACGGACAGTGGAGTCGTGAAGCTGGGAACGGGTGTCGCCAGGGCGGACTTCCCAAGGCTGTGGGTGACGCTCGAACCCGTCGACGAGGACGAGAGCCCCTCGGGGACGACCGTGCTCGACACGGGCGGGTGACCAGGTCCGCGAGAGCATCCGCGGCCCAGCGCCACTGACGACGTGCGGAAGGGACTGTCGACGCGACGGATGCGGAGACCGGACATCCCGATCCCCGCATCCGAGCGTTCCCTTCGTCCTCGGGAAATCGATCAGTCGTCGTCGTCCGAGTCGTCCTCCGAGTCGTCCTCATCAGAGTCGTCGTCCATCATCGTCGTCCGAGTCGTCGTCGTCCGAGTCGTCGTCGTCCGAGTCATGGTCGCCGGAGTCGTCGTCGGAGTGGTCGTCGTCCTGCTCGAACCTGACCCTGGTCTTGACCTGTCCGTCCTCGATCTCGGCCTTCACCTCGAGCTCGGTGCTGCCGTTCTCGAACTCGATGCTGATCTCACGCCAACTCTGCTCGGTGTCCGTCCTGGTCCACTGTCCGTCGATGTCGATGCTGACGAGGGACAGTGCGCCGTTCCTCACCTCGACGGTGACGGTGCCCGCACCCTTGACGTCGATCACATGAACGCCGTCAGGGATGCCTGCAGCCCCAACCATCGTCGTGCTGGTGGTCGAGTCATCATCATCGCCGTCATCGACCATCGTCGTGCTGGTCGTCGAGTCGTCGTCATCGTCGTCGTCGAGCATCGTCGTGCTGGTGGTCGAGTCGTCGATCGTGATGCTGGTGGTCGAGCTGCCGGCGGCGGCGTCACCGACCGTGGTCGACGTCGAGTCGTCGATGGTGGTGCTGGTCGTCGAGTCATCGGCGCCCATGCTCGCCGAGGCGACACCGACGGTCGCCACCAGGCCAACGACGAGGAGTGCTGGGAGGAGGATCCTCTGCCACATTGGTCCGTTCCTTTCTGTGAACGATGACGCAACTGTGACGGATCCACCCTTAGGTGCGCGTCAGCTGTCGGTTAAGACACGCGTAGATCCCACACCGTTGGACGCGCTGGCGCCCGCTCCGACGCTCGTCAGGTTGCGAGTGTGTAGACGCGGTCCTCGAGCTTGCCGATCATGCGGTAGATCGTGTAGAGGTTGTTCCCCTCGAGAACGCGGTACGGGATCTCGCCGACCGCCTCGAGGAGCCCTGGCTTGGCCCGCCGCAGCCGGGCTGCGCGGAGGAGCCGCTTCTCACCGGCCTCGCCCTCGAGGAGCGCCTCGAGCCACTCGGACCCGACCAGATCCAGGGCGCGGATCTCGAAACCCGCGTGTCGGGCCGCTCCTTCGAAGCCCGCCACCGACAGCCGGTCGGGGACGATGGCGAGGTCCGCACACAAGCGTTCCCTCTCGAGTGGCTCCAGGAGGTCGGTGGCGAACACCTGGTGCATCACCATCGACCCGCCGTCCTCGAGGACACGGCGGCATTCGGCGAGGGCACCGTCGATGTCGACGACATGCAGCATCATGTCGCGGGAGAAGATCGCATCGAAGACGTCGTCGTCAGCCGGGATCTCGTTGATCGCCCCGAGGACCATGTCGACGAGGTGCCCTTGGGCGTGGTGCGCCACTGCGTCGAGGCCCTCGTCGATGTGCGCCTGTACCGGGTCGACCACGACGACCCGACATCCGAAGCGCTCAGCGATGGAGAGGGCCTGAGCACCGTCCCTCCCGCCGATGTCGAGGACGACGTCACCCTCGCCGACTCCTGTGTCGGCGAGCACGTCGTAGATCGAGTCGCGGGTGCGGGGAGCGAGGCTGCGGTCGAGCATCGCGACGGCGTCCTCCCATTCGAGGTCGCCCCAGTCGTCGCTCCCGTACATCTGCTCGACCGTCAGCGGTGTCCTGGAATCGTCACTCATGGACCCGACGCTACGCGTCATCGCGGAGCCGGGACGGTCTGATTCCCCGGCATCGAGCCGATACCAGTCCGGCAGCCTGTCGCCGTCATCGGAAGGCGATGGCCGAGGGACGCCGTATCCGAATCGACGATCGCGTGCCCCCGACATCCGCCCTCGTGTCGGCAAGCGCCAACACGACGACCTCGTCGCTGTGCTCGTTCGCCACCATCAGGTGTTCACCTGACGGCGTCACGCCGATGGCGCGGGGCCACCTCCCACCCGAGGATCGGACGCCGGCGGGCACGAGACCGCGACCGGGGTCGAATGCGACGGTGGCCACACTGTCGTGCCCCCGATTGGAGACGTACACCTGCGAACCCGAAGGGGAAACCTGGACGCCGGCAGCGAGGCTCATGCCCGTTGCCTCCGGCGGCAGCGTCGACACGGTGAAGGCCTCGCTGAGCGTCGCGGCAGCAGCATCCCATGCGAGGGCGGACACTGTGGTGTCGAGCTCGTTGACGACGAACGCGAACTCACCGGACGGGTGGAACGCGACGTGGCGGGGGCCGGCGCCCGTGGCCGTGTCGTACGCGTCGTGAACCTCCAGGGACCCGTCGCCGTCGTCGAACGCGTACACGATCACTCGATCGATGCCCAGATCCGCGACCAGAACGAACCGACCGTCTGGGGAGAAGGCGGACCCATGGGGGTGGGGGCTCGCCTGCCGTGCGGCATCGGGACCACTGCCGACGTGCCGGACACGCGTGGAGGCCTCCTCGGGCCTCCCGTCGTGGGAGAGGGGGAACACGACGACGTCACCCGATCCGTAGTTCACCGCGACCAGCCAACGACCAGACGGGTCGATGGCCACATGGCACGGATGATCCCCCAGCGTCGACCGGCGCTGCAGGGGATCGAGACGGACGTCGTCGTCGAGGTCCTCGATCCGCAGGGCGACCACACCGCCTGCAACACCGTCCGCAGCGACACCGGTCTCGCTGACGGCGTACAGGACGCGTCCGTTCGGGTGCATCGCGAGGAACGATGGGTTCGCGACGCCTGCCGTGCTCCCTCGCAACTCGATCGAGCCCGAACCGTCGATCGTGATCCCATGGATGCCGGACTCGTCGGGCGATGCGTAGGACCCGATGAAGGCCCACTGGACGGGCGTGTCGGTCACGTCGATCGGCGTATCACGGCGTCCACAGGGTCCCGTCGGGCCATCGGCTCTGTGTCCACGTGATCGTCGACAGCTCGATCGGATACTTCGCCGCCTTCGCCTCGTCGATGTCGATGCCGAGTCCGGGTTGATCGTTCGCCCAGAGGTAGCCGCCCTCGAGCTCAGGCGTTCCGGGGAATACCTCCCTGAGCGCATCACCGATGCCGCCGATCTCCTGGATGCCGAAGTTGTGGCACGCCAGGTCGAGGTGGAGGTTCGCGGCATGCCCGACCGGTGAAACGTCCCCGGGCCCGTGCCATGCGGTCCGCACGCCGAATGCCTCGCACAGCGCGGCCAGCTTCCGTGCGGGGGTGAGCCCACCGAGCTGGGAGATGTGCGACCGGATGAAGTCGATCAGGTGATCCGTGATGAGGGACCGCCATTCCAAGGGGTGGTTGTGCAACTCCCCCATCGCGATCGGTGTCGTCGTGTGCTCGCGCAATTGCCTGAACCACCCGAGCTGGTCGGGCGGGAGCGGATCCTCGAGGAAGAAGAGCCTGTACGGCTCGAGGTCCACGGCGAGGCGAATCGCGTCGATCGGTGCGAGGCGCTCGTGGATGTCGTGGAGCAGGAACAGCCCGTCGCCAACCGCCCCACGGACGTGGTCGAAGAGGTCCACGACCGAGCGGGCATACGCGTCCGGATCGTAGTAGGCACCGGGCAGGGCCTGCCTGATGCGGGCGTGCGCATCGGTCGTCGAGGGAGTGCGACCTCCGTAGCCGCCCATCTGGCAGCGCACGGCGAGGTAGCCCTCCTCGGCGTACGCGAGCACCGCATCCGCGACCTCCCGGGGATCGCCACCGTCCGCGTGCCGGTACACCATCGCCGCTTCGCGGCTCTTGCCCCCGAAGAGGTCGTAGACCGGCATGCCCGCGACCTTTCCCTTGATGTCCCACAGCGCCATGTCGACACCGCTGATCGCGTTGTTGAGGACCGGGCCGTTCCGCCAGTACGCGTTGACGTACATGAGGTGCCACAAGTCCTCGATCCTGGAGACGTCGCGGCCCACCAGCAGGGGGTCGAGATACTCCTCGACCGCTCGAGCCACGAGGGTCGGCCGCTGCGTGAATGTGGCGCATCCCAACCCGTAGAGGCCGTCCTCGTCGGTCTCGACCTTGACGACGACGAGCGGGATGCCGTCGGGGGCGGTGAGGATGGCCCTCACCTTGCGGATCGTGGTCATGCACCCTCCTCGTTCGTGTCTCCGAGCCATGCGTCGCCGTGCGTCTCGGTCGATGACGGCGGCGCCGTGGGCCGCCCGGATTCAGTCGGCATCATGGCTCCATCCGAGCATCGCTTCGGCCTTGGCACAGTCGAAAAACCCCTTCGTCCCAGAGAGGTCACCCCGTAGCGGCACCTCCGGGTAGTACTCGGCAGCGAGGGCGAGCGATGGCGTGTCGACCATGGTGTCGGGGGCGACGATGTAGAACACCTCGTGCCCCCCGAGATCGGTGGTCACGCCCAGCAGGCAGGCACGTGCCGCCGCAGGGAAGGTCACGTAGCCCCAGAGCTGCCTCTCGGCGATCCTGCCCGGCGTATCGATCCAGCCCGCCGTGTCGGCCCGGTCGTGCACGACGCCATGGAATCGGAGGCTCGCGATCGACATGCCGGGATCGAGGCGGGCCATCGCATCCGCCTGCTGCTCGCAGACCCACTTCGACAGGCTGTACGGGTCCTCGGCGTAGGTCGGGTGCCGTTCATCGAGTGGGAAGTAGTCGTACCTCGGCCATCGGCTGAATCGCCCACCGATCGCGTTGACGCTCGAGGCCTGGCAGACCCTTCGGATCCCGACCTCGGACGCCGCTCGCAAGGCGTGGTAGCTGGAGACGACGTTCGTGTCGTGGACCACGTGATCAGGCACCATCCCCGGTCCCGGGATCGCGGCGAGGTGGATGAGGGCGTCGGATCCCGAGATCGCCCCAATCAGGGCGTCGTAGTCACTGAGATCGATCTGCGCATGCCGTGCGGCCCCGATGTCCGGATCGGCCAGGCGCCGATCGATCGCGACGACCGTGTGTCCTTCGGCGGACGCAAGCTCGACGACGCGTCGCCCGATCCGTCCCGCCGCGCCGGTGACCGCAATCCTCATGCACCCTCCCATGTCGTTGCGAGTGCCTCGGGGGACAGGCCCTCGAGCTCCTCATCGGAGAGGACACCGAGGACGTCATCGGTCGACGCCACGACTCGCGACGCCAGTATGTGCCCGAGTCGGAGGCGTGCCACCACGGGCCATCCGAAGCAGCACCCTGCGAGGTAGCCGGCAGCGAACGCGTCGCCCGCGCCGGTGACGTCGATGGCCCTGGTCGGCAGTGCGGGAACGGAGATCTCACCGTCGAACGTGATCGTTGACGCCTCCCCGGGCCCGCGCTTGACGACCAGCTCCTGATCGTCCCTGCGGAGGATCAGGTCTGCGAGGGCATCGGAGGACTCGGTGCCGAACAGGACGGCCGCCTCGTCATCCCCGATGAAGACGACGTCCGCGGCCCGGGCGAGGGGAAGGAGCGTCTCGGCCGCCTTCGGTGTGTCCGGCCAGAGGCTCTCGCGCAGGTTGACGTCGAACGACACCAGGGTGTCCTCGCCGAAGTACCCCTCGACCACGGCTCGCACGAGGTCGGCAGCCGACGGCGAGAGAGCTGGCGTGATCCCGGAGACATGCACCCACCGAGATCCAGCGACTCGCTGCAGGTCGTCGGGGTGGAGCACCCGTGCGGCGCTCTGGCTCCGGTAGTAGGAGGAGACCTTCTCCGAGCCTGCGGGATGCTTGATCATCAGGCCCGTGGGGCGTTCCGGGTCCCGCACCACGGACACCTCGACACCGGCCGAGGCGACCCACTGCTCGACGAGGCGCCCGAAGGGATCGTCGCCGATCCGCGAGACCCAGCCCGTACGGCAGCCCAGTCGGGCCATGTCCATGGCGACGTTGGACTCGGCTCCTGCCACGATCGCCCGATACAGGTAGGGATCGTCGGTGGCCACGAACGAGACCATCGTCTCGCCGATGCAGACCACGTCCAGTCGATCACCGGGCACTTCGACCCCGTCCATCCATCCGCTCACTTCGGTCACCTCTGGATCCGCTGCGCCCGCGCCCGATTCCTCCCGGGTCCCTGGCGTGGCGCCCCCGATTCGCGTCAGCCAGCCGGCTGGTACACCCGGACGTGATCGACGTAGAGGTGCAGCGGGTATTCGTTGTCGAGGGCGATGTTGCCGCCGAACGTCCCGCCGAGCGCGAGGTTCACGATGAGGAAGAACGGCTGGTCGTAGACCCACTCGCGGCCTCCGAGGTCGTCAGGCCCGATCTCGTAGAAGGGCTCGCCGTCGTAGAACCACACGATCCCCGATTCGTCCCACTCGATGGCGTAGGTGTGGAACTCGTCTGCGATGTCGTAGTCCTGGGTGTTCCAGCCGCCGAGGCTCCCCGCGCCTGCGTAGCCGGGGCCGTGGATCGTCCCGTACGTGACCTGTGGCTTGCGGCCCACGTGTTCCATCACATCGATCTCGCCCGCGTCGGGCCAGTTGCTGGCATTCGGGTCGTCCTCATCGCGTCCGAAGCTGGCGCCGAGCATCCAGAACGCCGGCCAGGTCCCTGCGCCGTGGGGCACCTTCATGCGGGCCTCGATGCGACCGTACTGGAACTCGCGGAGGCCCTGGGTCTTGAGGCGGGCCGACGTGTAGTACGACTCCTCGTACTTCTCCTGGAGCAGCGAGATCACGAGGAGGCCGTTCTCGACACGGGCGTTCTCGGGACGCGACGTGTAGAACTGCGCCTCTCCGTTGCCCCAGCCCCATCCACCGAGGTCGTACGTCCAGTTGGTCTCGTCGATCGATTCGCCATCGAACTCGTCGCTCCAGACCAGCTCCCAACCGTCCGACTCGTCGACCGGCACGGGCTCCGGGGGAGCGATCGTCGTCGACGTGGTGGCCGGTGCCGCGGCCGTGGTCGTGGTTGATTCGGCACCTGTCGTCGTCGAGGCCTCCGATGTGTCCGCCGACTGGCACGAGGCGGCGAGGACGCCAAGGGCGGAGATGAGGATCGCGGCGGAGAACCACACGCGCGGCCCGGACTCGGAGGGGCGCGACGAGCCACGAGCCGATCGGAGGCCTCTCGACGACCAGTGCATCCTCGCTGCTACCCCTTCACCGCTCCACCAGTGAGCCCAGAGATGATGTGGCGCTGGAGGACCAGGAACAGGATCACCATCGGGATCATGAGCATCAGCACCGCTGCTGCCAAGCCGGGCCAGTTGCTGCCGTAGACGCCCTCGAAGACCACGAGTCCCCGTGTGATCGGGTAGTAGTCCTTGTTCGAGAGGTAGATGGTCGGCAGGACGATCTCGTTCCAGATGCCGATGGCGTGGAGCACGGTGACGGTCGCGATCGCGGGCTTGATGAGCGGCATCAGAACCCGGAACACGAAGCGCGGGTAGCTGCACCCGTCGATCGCCGCCGATTCGTCGAGTTCCTTCGGTATCGATTTGATGTAGTTCACCAGCACGATCATCCCGATGGCGTTCACCAGGAAGAGCATGATGTAGCCCTGCCTGGTGTTGTAGAGGTTGAGTGCGAGGATCAGCTGGAACTGCGGGATCAGCGCGGGTGGGAGGAACAGGGCGACGACGTAGAGGGTGAGCAACGCGCCCGCCCCCTTGACATGGCCCCGCGCGATCGGGAACGCAACGAACACCGACGTGATCACGAAGACCGCCGTCGCCACGGCTGCGTAGATGATCGTGTTGATCATGTACTGCGGGAAGTTCGCGAGCTCCCAGGCCTCCGTGAAGTTCTCGAAGTTGAAGCCCGAGGCCAGCCCGATCGGGTCCTTGTAGAACTCCGGCAGGGTCTTGAACGCCGTGTTGAGCAGCAGGAGCATCGGACCGATGTACAACACGGAGAAGAACGCGAGCACCACGTACGAACCGATCAACGCCCTGCGCGTGTTCCGCCTCTCCGAAGGTGACTTGTCCTGCGCAGTCCTCGAGCGGGTGGCTGCCGTGGTCATGCCATGTACTTCCTCTCCCTGCGCGTGACGAACCAGTTGGCCGAGAGGCCGAGTACGAGGACGAGGAGGAAGAGGACGACGGAGGCCGCCGCGGCGTAGCCCTGCCGGAACGAGCTCGTGACCGAGCCCGAGGTCTGTCCGAAGCCCTCGGCGTAGACGAGGTACCCGAGGACCTGTGTGCCGTTGCGGTAGCCCACGAGCACGAGGAAGAGGGCCCATGCCTGGAGCGAGCCGATGATGTTGAGCAGGAAGTTCGTGTTCACGGCAGGCGTCAGCTGGGGCCAGGTCACGTTCTTGAACAACTGCCAGCCGGAGGCGCCGTCCACCTTTGCGGCATCGTAGAGCTCCTCGGAGATGGCCTGCATGCCCGCCAGGAAGATCACCATCGTGATGCCGACGTTCGCCCAGATCTGGACCACGATGACCCACCAGAAGGCGTCGGTGCCCCCGAAGAACTCAGACTGGAGTCCGAACCAGCTGAAGATCTCGGCGACGGGACCGCCACGGGGGAGCAGGAAGAGCTTCCAGAGGAATCCCTGGATCACGACGCCGAGGATCACCGGCATGAAGATGATGGTGCGGAAGAAGAACCGCCCCTTGAGCTTGTTCTGGTTGAGGATCACCGCGAACACGAGGCCGAGGCTGAACTGGATCGTCGTGACGAAGAACATGAAGATCAGCGTCCGCTTCAACGCATCGATGTTGTCCCTCGATGCGACGCCGCGGAAGAGGAACTCGTCGTAGTTCTCGAACCCGATCCAATTGACCGTGGCGCCGCGAATGCCGGATGCGTCGGTGAAGGAGTAGACGATGGTCGCCAACGAGGGGCCGAAGGCGATCACCAGGTACAGGAGCAGGCCCGGGAGCAGGAAGAGGACCGGAACGAACTTCCGACCGAAGAGGTACTGCCTACTGACGACTGCCATCGTGCTGCAACCTACTTCCTCGTTCTCTGCGTTTCCAAACCACTCGGTGAACCGACGGGACGATGGTGGGTTCCCCCCGAGAGGGCGGGGGGAACCCACGATCGTGGTCGGCGGTTATCCGCTTGCGTCGAGGCCTGCCTGGAGGTCGGCCTGTGATGCGTCTGCGAGCGCAGCCGCATCGTCCCACTCGTTGAACGGCTGGTACCACGATGCCGCGAGCGACCCGTTGGACCACTGGCCCGCTCCGCTCGGCTCGACCCAGAACTGCTCGTACCCGACCCGGTAGTTGGCGAGGTACTGAGCGACCTGCTCACCGAGCTGTGTCTCGAGCGTGGCCGTCGGCTGCGTCGGGAGGAACCCGACCGCGTTCACGAACTCCTGGTAGTTGGCCGGATCGGAGAATGCTGCAACGTAGGCCAGCGCAGCATCCTGGTTCGGCGAGTTCGCCGCGATCGACCATCCCTGGTCGTACTTCCCGAACAGGTACTGGTTGTCCGCTGCGTTGTCGCTTCCGGGGAACGGGACGTAGGTCCACTCGAACTCTGCGCCTGCGTCCTCGAGGGCCGGTGCCTGCCACACGCCGGTCGGCATGAAGGCCACATCACCCGCGGCGTACCTCGCCGGAGCGGCGTCGTGGGACAGACCCGTCACGCCTTCCTCGAGCATGTCCTGCGCGTAGGTCTGGTAGCGGTTGAACAGCTCCACCGAGGTGGCGTCGTTCCATGCGCTGCCGCCGGTCCACAGGCCCTCGACCAGGGCTTCCTGATCCGGGTAGAACGCACCGAGCAGTCCGTACGAGCCGACGAAGACGGGCCAGCCGTCGCCGCCGCCCACCGTCATGCACGCGAAGCCTGCGGCCTTGATCGTGTCACACGCCGCCACGAGCTCGCCCCACGTCGTGGGGATCTCGACACCGACCTCGGCGAGGAGGTCGTTGTTGACGAACATGCCGCTGTACGACACACGTCCCAGGTTGACCTGGTAGACCTTGCCGTTGTAGGTGCCGGCGTCGGCGATCGACGCCTCGTCGTAGTTCTGGACGAACGGCTGATCCGTGATGTCGAGCAGGAGCCCTGCATCGATCAGCTGCTGCCACGCCGGGGGCGTGACACCCGTCATGTAGTCCGCGACGCCATTCGAGAACCCGAAGATGTCGATGACATCGAGGTCATTGGCCGACAGGCGCGTCTGGGTGACCGTCGCCAGTTCCCCTGCCTCGACGACCGACATGTCGACCGTCACGTTGGGGTTGTCTGCCTCGAACTGGGAGTTGAACTCCTCCATGAACGCGACCATCGGCGGGTTCTGGTGCACCAGGACACGCAAGGTCACATCCTCGCCACCTGCGCCGCCAGCGCTCGTCGTCGTTTCGCCGTCTCCACCCGCCGTCGTGTCGGTCGAGTCGTCATCGCCGCCACAGGCAGCGAGCACCATACCGAGCACGACAACGAGGATCAGGAATGACCATCGTTTGGCCTTCACTGGATGTCCTCCTTGCATATGAGTCTTCTTCTTCGTCGCCCGAACCACACCTCGTGATTGGGAGCGCTCTCACGCCACTGTAGACCCACCGCACAGATCCGTCAAGTTGACGGACTTCCCATGTGGGAATACGCTTAGGGAGCGCTCCCATGCATACTCGGTGGCGAGATACCCCATGAAGACCAACCTCACACTCGAAGACATCGGCCGCCTCGCAGGCGTCTCCCGCTCGACGGTCTCGCGCGTGATCAACGACTCGACGAACGTGCGCCCGGACGTGCGTGAGCGCGTCCTCGAGGTGATCGGTAGGACGGGCTACACGCCCAACGCGGCGGCGCGGTCACTCGTGTCGGGACGCACCGGCCTCATCGGACTCGTGATCCCCAGCCGGGTGCACAGCCTCTTCGCGGATCCGTACTTCGGGCGACTGATCCAGGGCATCAGCGCGGCGAGCAACCGCTCCGGGACGTCACTGACCCTCTTCCTCCTCCAGAACGAGTCCGAGGAGGAGGCACTCTTCCCGAGGGTGGCCAACCCCGGGTTCCTCGACGGCCTGATCCTCACTGCGACGCGGATGCGTGACCCACTCCTCGCGAAGATGGCGGTCAGTGACGTCCCGATCGTCGTCGTCGGTCGACCTGACGTCGACGGCGTGAGCTACGTCGACGTGGACAACCATGGCGGGGCGCGCATGGTCGCCACGCACCTCTGCGAACTCGGCTACCGGCGGATCGGGCTGGTGGGTGCGCCGACCGACACCACCGCAGGACTGGACCGACTGAATGGCTTCGTGGAGGGCCTCGCGGAATCCGGCGTCGCACTGAACCCGCAACTGCGCGCCGATGGTGACTTCTCCGAGATGGGTGGGTATCGGGCGATGAAGCGGATCATCCCCCACCGGCCAGAGGCCGTGTTCGCCGCGTCCGACACCATGGCGATCGGCGCGCTGAGGGCGCTGCGCGAGGACGGCATCGAGGTGCCCACCGACCTCGCCCTTGCGGGCTTCGATGGCTCGTCCGCGTCGGCGACGGCAAGCCCCCCGCTGACCACCGTCCTCCAGGACGTCCACGCGACCGGCATGCGAGCCGTCGAGGTGCTGAACTCGCTCATCGACGGCCGTGCGTCAGCTCCGACGGTCGACATCCAGGAGGTTCGACTGATCGTTCGCTCCTCCACGGGCGGCGATCCGACCCACACCGGCGAAGGGGAACCCGTTGACACCTCCTGAGCGAGGAGTTCCGCTGGCCCCCGACATCTCGGAGCTCATCGTCCATGACATGACGCTGTCGGAGAAGATCGGGCAGATGACCCAGGTCTCGAACGACTCGATCGAGCCCGCCGAGGTTGCCGTGCATGCGATCGGGTCGGTGCTCAGCGGAGGGAACGGCAACCCGTCACCCAACTCCCCCGAGGCCTGGGTCGACATGGTGGGAGCCTTCGCCGACGCCGCATCGGGGACCCGACTGGGGATCCCATTGATCTACGGGGTCGATGCGGTCCACGGACACAGCAACGTGAGGGGAGCGACGGTTTTCCCCCACAACATCGGCTTGGGTGCGGTTGGGGATGCCGCGCTGGTCGAACGGATCGGGCGCGCCACCGCGACCGAAATGCGTGCGACCCGCGTGGACTGGACCTTCGCCCCGACGGTCGCCGTCGCACAGGACATCCGGTGGGGACGAACGTACGAGAGCTACGGGCGGGATCCCGACCTCGTGGGCAGGCTCGGCGCGGCACTCGTGACCGGAATGGCGTCGAAGGACGACCCCTCGCACAGGGTCCTGGCGTGTGCCAAGCACTTCGTCGGAGACGGGGGTGCGCAATGGGACACCGTCGACCGGAAGCCATGGATGGACTGGTGGGACGGCTGGGGCGCGTCGTGGAGGATCGACCAGGGCGATGCCAGGATCTCGGAGGCCGAGCTGAGGCATCTTCACCTGGCTCCCTACGTCGGGGCCGTCGCTGCCGGCGTCATGAGCATCATGGCGTCCTACAGCGCCTGGAATGGCGTCAAACTCCACTGCCCACGCCGGCCTCCTCACCACCGTCCTGAAGGAGGAGTTGGGGTTCGAGGGCTTCATCATCTCCGACTGGATGGGTGTCGACCAGATCGAAGCCAGCTACGAGGACAGCGTCGTACGGGCGATCAACGCAGGGATCGACATGGTGATGGTGCCGATCGACTACCAACGGTTCATCCGCGTGATGCACGGCGCGGTGGCGGATGGGCGGATCGCCATCGAGCGGATCGACGATGCCGTGCGCCGCATCCTGCGCTCCAAGCGATGGCTCGCGTCCGGTGCGGGGACCGGGGAGCGTCCCCCGTTGTCCGCCGTCGGTTCCCAGGAACATCGACGCCTGGCCGCCACGGCCGCGCGGCGAAGCGCGGTCCTGCTCAAGGACGATCGCGCCCTTCCCCTTGCGGGCCTCCCCAACCTCCTCGTCGCAGGTCAGGCCGCAGACGACATCGGTCTCCAATGCGGGGGGTGGACGGTCGGCTGGCAGGGCGGCGAGGGCGCCACGACACCGGGTGTCACGTTCCTCCAGGCCCTCGATGAGCGTTTCGACGGAACGATCACGTTCGCGCCCACGGGAACCGAGGAGGAGGGGACGGTGGCCGACGTCGGCATCGTCGTCGCCGCGGAGGAGCCCTACGCGGAGGGACCCGGGGATCGGGCCGTCCCCGACGTACGCGCCGATGACCGGATCGTGTTCGAGCGCATGCGGGAGCGATGCCGCAGCCTCATCCTGATCGTGTACTCGGGCCGACCGCTCGTGATCAGCGACATGATCGACCGTTCGGACGGGGTCATCGCCGCATGGCTCCCGGGAAGTGAAGCGACCGAGATCCCTGATCTCCTCCTGGGGCGGTCGGCCTTCGAGGGCAGGCTCACCCAACCGTGGCCGGAATCCGTCGACGATCTGACCCCCGACTCGTCGCGTGGTCGATTCCCCGTGGGTTTCGGACTCACCGCAGCGAAGGAGACACGACGATGACGACGGACACCGATCGACGACACTCGGCGGTCGGCGACAGCAACGCCCTCAGGCCGATCACACTCATCCCGAACGGTCACGACGGCCCCTTCGTGAGCATCGACGATGAGCGCTACTACGTCGTGTTCGACGTCGACCGCATGGCGCCCTTCCTGATGTCGATCGTGAGCGACGGCGACCGCTGGATGTTCCTGTCGAGCAGCGGTGCGGTCACCGCAGGACGTCGCGACGTGCGCCACGCCCTCTTTCCGTACGAAACGGACGACCGGCTCCGCTACCTCGGCGGCCTGAACGGTGCGATGACCGCGATCCGTCCCGTCGACGGCCACGCCGACGACGTCTGGCGCCCTGTCACCGGCGTCCCGATGACGACTCGCCGACGCGCGCTGTACAAGGCGGTCGTCGGGGACGCCGTGGTCTTCGAGGAGCACGATGAAGCGACGGGCCTCACCTTCCGGTACCGGTGGGCGAGCAGTGAACCATTCGGCTTCATCCGCACGTCCGAGCTCACCAATGACGGTTCCTCGCGATGCACGGTCGAGGTCACCGACGGGATTCGCAACATCCTCCCGTACGGCCTGGATCCCTCCATCTACCTCCCGAGGGGCAATCTCTCCAACGCCTACAAGCGCAGCGAGCTGATCGATCCGGACCAGCGCCTCGCCGTGCTCTCGCTCGAGTCCCTCATGACCGACCGAGCGGAGCCCGCCGAGGCCCTTCGAGCGACCACGGCATGGTCCACCGGCATGGTCGGTGCCTCGGTGTCGCTCCACCCGGACGCCTGGCACCAAACCATCCACCCGGATGGCCATCACGGACACCTCGTCACCGGCATGCAGGGTGCGTACGTCCTCCAGGGCACGCTCGACCTCGAACCGGGAGCGAGTGAGACATGGTCGATCGTGGCCGATGTCGGGCTCGATCAACCGGACGTCGTGTCCCTCATGGCGCGGCTTCGCCTGATGTCGGACAAGGCAGGCGACCTGGCCGCCTCGATCCGCGCAGGAACCCGGTCATTGAAGGAGATCATGGCCCGAGCCGACGCCTGCCAGTACACGAATGATGAGATCGCGACCTCCCATCACTTCTCGAACGTCACCTACAACGTCATGCGCGGAGGGGTGCCATTGGATGGGTACCTCGTCGACACGCGGGCCTTCCAGGACTACCTGGAGCGGCGGAACCGCGGCGTCGCGGAACGGCACCTGGGCATGCTCGCGGCGTTGGGGCCCGAAGCGGCCAGGAGCGACCTGGTGGCCGCCGCCGACGACACGGCGGATGTCGACCTCCAGCGCCTCTGCCGCGAGTACCTGCCGTTCTCGTTCTCTCGCAGGCACGGCGACCCGAGCCGCCCGTGGAACACGTTCTCGATCCGGACCACGGACGACGATGGGAACCCCGTGCGGTACTTCGAGGGGAACTGGAGGGACATCTTCCAGAACTGGGAAGCGATGTCCGCGAGCTTCCCCGCCTATCTCCCCGACCTCGTCTCGGTGTTCGTCGACGCATCGACGCCCGACGGGTTCAACCCGTACCGGATCACCAGCGAAGGGATCGACTGGGAGGTCCCCGATCCCGACGACCCCTGGAGCAACATCGGGTACTGGGGTGACCACCAGATCGTGTATCTCCACCGCCTCCTCGAGGCTGCGGACCGGTACGCGCCCGGGACGATCGGGAGCCTCCTCGAGGCTGCACGTTTCACGTATGCCGACGTGCCATACCGGATCGCGACGTATCCGCGCATCCTGGAGGACCCGAAGGCGACGATCGACTTCGACGAGGAGGCCGCGGCAGCGACCGCGGCACGTGTCGAGGCGATCGGCTCGGACGGGAGGTTCGTGTGGCGCGACGGGGCCATCCATCACGTGACCCTTGCCGAGAAGCTCGTCGTCCCCGCCTTGGCGAAGCTGTCGAACTTCGTGCCGGACGGGGGGATCTGGATGAACACCCAGCGGCCCGAATGGAACGATGCGAACAACGCCCTCGTCGGCTACGGCCTGTCGATGGTGACCCTGTACCAGCTTCGTGCCTACCTGGTCTACCTCCACCGCCTCGTCACCGGATCTGATGCCACCGTCGCGATGTCACGCGAGGTCGCGACGTGGCTCGGTGCGGTGTCCTCCATCTTCTCCACGACACCGGTCGTCGCGGAGGGAGAGGCAGGCGACCTCGGACGCAAGCGGCTCATGGATGCCCTGGGTCGAGCCTTCTCCGAGTACCGCGACATCGTCTACACCGATGGCTTCAGCGGGATGCGGGACGTGGCGTTGTCGGACATCGATGCGATGTGTGGTGCCGCGATCACACACCTCGACGCCACGATCGCGCGCTCGCGTCGAGCAGATGGGCTGTACGACTCCTACAACCTCATCCACATCTCCGACGACGGCGACAGGGCGACGGTGGAGCACCTCGGGGAGATGTTGGAGGGTCAGGTCGCCGTGATCGAGAGCGGTGTCCTCGATGCGGATCGGTGCGCAGACGTCGTCGATGCGCTGTTCGCCAGCGCGATGTACCGCCCCGATCAGCAGAGCTTCCTGCTCTACCCGGCGCGGGTCCTGCCCCCATTCCTCGAGCGCAACGTCGTGCCGACGCCGAGCATCGACGAGAACCCCCTGCTGCGACAGCTCCTCGATCGAGGGGATCGCTCGATCGTCGTCCGCGACGGTGAGGGTCACGTCCGCTTCAGCGCTGAGATGTCGCAGAAGGACGTGTTGGAGGGCCGGCTCGATCGCCTCGCCGACGATGCGACGTATAGGGGTCTGGTCCATACCCACCGGGGCGCCACCGTTCGCACCTACGAGGAGGTCTTTGGCCATCACTCGTATACCGGCCGGTCGGGGTCGATGTACGGCTATGAAGGCATCGGATCGATCTACTGGCACATGGTGGCCAAGCTCCTCGTGGCGATCCAGGAGTCCACACTCCGGTTGGCCGGCGAGGGAGCATCGTCCGAGGCGCTCGAGCGCTTGGTCGCGGCCTATTGGCGTGTGCGGTCCGGGCTCGGCTTCAACAAGACCCCCGTCGAGCACGGAGCGATCCCGATCGATCCCTACTCGCACACGCCCTCCCACGCCGGAGCCCAGCAACCGGGGATGACGGGACTCGTGAAGGAGGAGATCCTCGTGCGTCCCGCCGAGCTCGGCGTGATCGTCGACCGAGGCGAGATCGTCTTCGACGCGACGTTCATCAGCGATTCGGAGCCGGTTCCCGATCCGCGTGTGTGGTCCGTGTTCGACGCAGAGATGTCGTGGCGCACCGTCGATCTGCCCGAGGGGTCCCTCGGACTGACCGTCTGTCAGGTCCCCATCACCGTGCATCGCGGCGACGGGGACGCTCGGATCGAGGTCGAGCTCTCGAACGGAGAGGTGCTCCGCATCGACGGCCGTTCACTCGGGAGGGATCTGAGCGCCAAGGTGTTCGCCCGTACGGGTGAGGTCGTCGGTATTCGGTCCCACATCGCGAGCTGACCGGACCGCTCCGCGGTGACTGAACGGCCTCAGCCGGTTCCCGGGTCCCGACCGCTCGCGTGATCGATTGCCACGGTGCGCAGCGCCATGTACAGCGGTGAGTCCTCGATGGCCTTCGTCGGAACGGGAAGCTCGAGCCTGACCATGCCGTCATCTGCATACGACTTCGTCGCGCCGATGGCCGTGAGGGCATCGAGGACCTGCTGGTTGTCCATCGAGACGTAGGCCCGGAACCGCTCGATCCCATTGGCGTGTGCAGCATCGGCGAGCGCCTGTAGGAGGATCCGCCCGAGGCCCTTCCTTTGCTGTTCGTCCACGACGGCGAGGGCGGCCTCGGCGACGCTGGGGTCGTCCTCGGTCCTGATGTACCGGGCGATGCCCACGCCGGGTGGGTCCGGCGAGTCGAGGGTCTCGGCTGCCCATGCGAAGTGGTCGTCGTAGTCGATCTCCGTGAGATACGTCAGATCCCTCTCGCTGAGCCTCGGCTTGGACTGGAGGAAGCGCAGGTAGCGCGAGCGGGCGGAGAGGTTCTCCCACCCTCGAGCGAGACGGTCCCTGTCCTTCGGCGCGATGGGGCGCACACGCACCGGGGTGCCGTCCTTGAGCGTCGTCGTGAACGCCAGGTGCTCCACGAACTCGTTGACATCGGTCGCGCGACGGTCGGGATCCATGCCGTCAGTCTCGCCGAGCGGACACCGAAGGGACAATCCGTTCGCGTGGGTGCGCAGGCGGCCGCGGACGCATGCGGCCTATCCGAGCCTCCCGACGACGGTGTAGATGCTGTGCGTGGGGTCGATCCCCGATGCCTCGAAGACGGCGTAGGCCGGGTGGTTCGACGCCTCGTGTACGGCCCGGTCGTGATCCTCACGGCTGGTCCACAGCGCAGCGATCTGGACGACCCCGTCCGTCTCGAGGAGGTAGCAGTCAACGAGGCCCGAGGGGCGCTCTCCGACGACGAGGTCGGACCATTCACCGAAGACGTTGTCGCGTTCGGATTCTCCGACGGGGGCGTGGGCGACGGACATGATCATGATGGCTCCTCGCTTCGCGTTGGGCATGCAGCGAACCTGCGTGGACACTACCGGCGGGATCGCCCGCGCGGAGAGGGATCTCTCGCGGGAGGGGCGCCGCGACTAGCGTCGCGCGCGACGACGTCCGAGGAGCACATGACCGTCGACGAGTATCTGGATGCCGCGCCCGAGCCGCAGCGCACCACCCTGGGGCAGCTTCGGCAGACCCTGCGAGCGATCCTGCCCGAGGCGACCGAGGCGATGTCCTACGGCGTGCCGGCGTTCAGGATCGGCGACACATCCATCGCGGGCTACGCGCATGCGAAACGCCACTGCAGCTACTTCCCGCACTCGGGTTCGGTCCTGACACGGCTCACCGACGAGCTCGAGGGCTACGACTGGTCGAAGGGCACGCTGAGGTTCCCGATCGATGCACCCCTGCCGGAGGCACTCGTGCAACGCCTCATCGACGCACGGCTCGAAGAGCTCGATCCGACGTGACGGTCGGTCGAGAAGGGATCAAGGAACCAGGCGGAGCCATCGAGATCCACGAACTGCCGCCGGAACGGCTCGACATCCTCTCCGACATCGACCGGTCCGAGCACATCGACATCCTGTACACCGCCCGCGGCGGCGAGCTCATCGCTCGATCCGTCGACCTCGACGTGCCGGCGTGGTCCCACGATGGATCCGGGCCCCACAGCGTCGGTGCGCTCGTCGAGGGCCTCGCACCGATCCTCGAACGAGGCGCACGCCTCCTCGGGGCGGAGGTGGACGGTCGTATCGCGGGCGTGGCCATCGTCGAGGAGCGATTCGACGCCGACATGGCTTGGCTCGTATTCCTCCACGTCAGCAGGCCGTTCCGCCGGATGGGCATCGCCCGTGCGCTGTGGGACCGCTGCGTCTCCCTCGCAAGGGAGGCAGGAGCACGCTCCATGTACGTGTCGGCGACGCCGTCGGCTTCAGCCGTCGGCTTCTACACGGAGATGGGCTGCCATGTGGCGCCGACGCCCCACCCGGTGCTCCTCGCCGAGGAGCCAGAGGACATCCACCTGATCAGCCCCATCTGATCCAGAGGGCGAGGACCACTCGCCGAATCGGACATGGTCGAGGCGGCCCTATCCGCCGGGGCCTGCCTGCGGTGTGGCGATGCACTCACCGATGGCCTCGTCCTCGGTGAGGCCGCCGAATCTCGAACGTTCGTACACGGCGACGGCGGCGATCTGTTCCGGGGTGAGCCGCGCTGCCATCGAGGGCATCTGCCCTTCCACAGGCGTGTTCGTGGCGCCGTAGGTCGGGCCGACCTCATCCGTCCACCCCTCCGACCCGAGGGAGACCCAACGCATGTGCTCGGAGCATTCGGGGAACGTCTCGAGGACACCCGAGAGGTCCGGGCCGACACCGCCCCGACCTGCACCGCCATGACAGGCCGAACAGATGTCCCCGTAGATGGCGCGCCCTTCGAGGTAGGGGCCCGTCGCGTCCTCCGAGCCGCCGCAACCGGCGGTGGCGACAGCGGCCACGACAACGATCACGATGATGGCTCGCATGGTTCCTCACCCGACACGGAGTTGCCCCTCCACGGTAGCCGGGGACCGAATCGGCCCGGCACCATCCCCGAATCCGCTGCCGTCGAGAGCTACGATCAGCCCCAGGGAAGGACAGTTTCATCGAGGGAACGGGAGACCCAACGATGCCCGGTTCTGTCATGCGCGCGCCCGCCTGGTCTGCCGCCAGGATCACCTTCGTCTCGGCACTGTTGCTGTTCGTGATCACGATCGTCATCGGGATCCTCAATGGACTCGACCTCTACACGCCGGACCACGACACCCTCATCACCCACGTCCACGCGGGAACCCTCGGATGGATCACCCTCGCCGTGAGCGGTGCCGCGCTCCTGATGTTCGCCGGCGATAGCGCGAACATGGGCGAAGCGGGCCGTACCCGCACGATGGCCTGGGCCATGGCCGGCGCCATCGCCCTCTACGTCGCGGCCTTCCTCGCGGGGGATCGCATCCCAGGTGACAGGATCCAGCGGCCGATCGCGGGGACGATCCTGTTCGTCGTCGTCGTGTGGTTCGCGGTGTGGCTGTTCCGTAGGAACGCCGCGGCCCACCAGAGCAGCGTGGCTCGACTCGGGCTGCTGCTGGCGTGGATCTCCCTGATGATCGGGGCCGTCCTCGGCGTCCTCCTCGGGATCTACACCTCGCAGGGGGAGATCCCGGGCCTCGACGCCGACACCTCGGCGCGGGTCGCCGAGGGCCATCCGCCCGCGATGGTCATCGGGTTCCTGATCCTTGCCGCCATGGCGATCGCCGAGTGGCTGTTCCGGGACCACGTGCCGTGGGCGGACAGCCGTCTCGGGGTCGCCCAGATGTGGATCCTGTTCGCCGCCGGGATGCTCGCCAACATCGGATTTGTGAGCGGGCTCGAGGAGGAACTGCTCGGCCCGGCGAACCTGCTGATGATCGTCGGGGTCGTGATCATGGTCGTGCGGTACCGCAGCGAGCTGCTCCCCTCGGGATGGCGGGGCGCGGGAACGGGTGCCTACCCAAGGATCAGCACGATCTTCCTCGTGGCCTACCTGGTCCTCGGCACCGTCCTCATCACACGGGTGGTCAGCGGGGCCATGGACTTCGACGCCCTCACCGAGGCGGAGCTGGGGCTCCTCCTGGCCTTCGACCACACGATGTTCATCGGCGTGATGACCAACCTGCTGTTCGGCGTCATCGCCCTCCGAATGCTCGGAAGGGAGGCGCCCGCTACGGCGGACCGCATCATCATGTGGGGGGTCAACATCGGCATCACGGGGTTTGTGATCGGGCTCCTCACCGTCAGCCCCATACTCAAACGGATCGCGACGCCGATCATGGGGACCGCGCT
This sequence comes from uncultured Acidimicrobiia bacterium, assembly GCA_963792405.1. GTDB lineage: Bacteria > Actinomycetota > Acidimicrobiia > Spongiisociales > UBA5794 > SZUA-442. The sequence goes on along the minus strand of CAWBVU010000001.1, from coordinate 135,743 downwards.
GCTGGTCGGAATTGCGCTCTATGTGCGCGACCTCGTGAGGGGACACACCGTCGCAGCGGATGCCGAGTCGGGTCATCACGCCGCCTGAGTCGGCGGCCAGCCACCACGGACGACGCCTCCCGGGCACCCTGGTGAATCTAGAGTCCGGCGAGAAACTCTGGAGGTGGGGACATGGCGGGCGGAGGCGGACCACAGCAGGCAGCTCGCTGGTACGCACTCGACGGTGACGAGGCCGTCGCGAGGCTCGGCACGGACGCAACCAACGGTCTGAGCACGGCCGAGGCCGCCTCACGACTGGGCACCTACGGTCCGAACGAGCTGCAGTCCGAGGCGCCCCCGTCGAAGCTCGCGATCGCGATGCATCAGGTGGTCGATCCGATGAACCTGATGCTCCTCGCCGTGGCGGTCGTCAGCCTCCTGCTCGGCGAGATCGCCACCGGGGTGCTCGTCGGGATGCTCGTCCTCCTCAACGTGGTCATGGGTGCCCGCCAGGAGCTCAAGGCCAAGGAAGCCGTCGACGCCCTCGCGAAGATGCAGATCCCCCAAGCCACCGTCCGGAGGGACGGCGCGTCCACCATGGTTCCCTCCACTGATCTGGTGCCGGGCGACATCATCCTGCTCGAGGCGGGTGACCTCGTGCCTGCTGATGGTCGGATCCTCAGGTCCGCCACACTCGAGACCCAGGAGGCGGCACTCACGGGAGAGAGCGCCCCGATCCCGAAGGACGCAGCGGCACTTCCCGATGAGGACGTGCCGCTCGGGGACCGCTCCGACATGGTCTACCAGAACACGTCGGTCACCAGGGGAACGGCGACGGTCGTCGTGACCGGCACGGGGATGTCGACGCAGATGGGGCAGATCGCGTCGATGCTGACCTCCGTCGACCGCAAACGATCACCCCTCCAGCGCGAGCTCGACAGCCTCACCAAGGTCCTCGGCACGATCGCATGGAGCGCCGTGGCGGTCATCGTCGTGATCGGGATCGCCCGCGGGCTGGAGTTCGACGAGGTGCTGCTCCTCGGCACGGCCATGGCGATCTCCGCCATCCCGACAGGTCTTCCCACCTTCGTGCAGGGCATGCTGTCGTACGGCGCGAGGCAGCTCGCCGATGCCCACGCGGTCGTCAAGAACCTGACCGACGTCGAGACGCTCGGGTCGACGAGCGCCATCAACTCGGACAAGACCGGCACCCTCACGATGAACGAGATGATGGCGAGCGTCATCTTCCACGGCGACAGCTGGTTCACGATCGAGGGCAGCGGCTATGCGAAGTCGGGAGCCATACGAGCCGTGGCGGGCGAACCGGAGCACGACTTCACACGACTCGCCTATGGGCTCGTGCTGTGCTCGGATGCGATCGTCACCGACGATGGCGACGTGATCGGCGACCCGACCGAGGCGGCGCTCGTGGTGCTCGCCGCGAAACTCGGGATCGACGCCGAGGAGACCCGGCGTGCGTATCCCAGGCTCGCCGAGGTGCCGTTCGATTCGAGCTACAAGTTCATGGCGACCGTCGAGCGCGTCCCGCTCGACGGCGCCGAACACCTCATCCTGCTCGTCAAGGGGGCACCCGACGTCGTCATCGCGAAGTGCTCGACGGTGGGCGACCGTACGACGGGCTCCACACCGATGGCCGACGCCCGCACCGCCGTGGAGGCCGCGAACGCCAGGCTCGGCGCGGAAGGGCTCCGCGTCCTCGCGTTCGCCTCGCGGATCATCGAGCCACAGGATGAGCAGGCATGCCTCGACGACCCGATGTCCTTCGTCGAGGATCTCCGTCTCTATGGTCTCGTCGGGATCATCGACCCCCTCCGGCCATCCAGTAAGGAGGCCGTGCGCATCGCCCATCAGGCGGGCATCGACGTGCGCATGATCACCGGCGACCACGTCGCCACCGCGGGCGCCATCGGCAAGGCGCTCGGGCTGGGGCCGGGCGCCATCAGCGGCGCGGAGTTCCGTGAGATGTCCGACGCAACGGTGATGGGCTCGCTGGACGACATCCACGTCCTGGCGAGGGTCACACCCGAGGACAAGCTCCGTCTCGTTCGCCTGATGCAAGAGGACGGGATGATCGTCGCCATGACGGGCGACGCCGTCAACGATGCGGCCGCCCTCAAGCAGGCCGACATCGGCGTCGCGATGGGATCGGGATCCGAGGTCACGAAGCAGGCCGCCAAGATGATCCTCACCGACGACAACTTCGGCACGCTCGTCGATGCCATCCGCCTGGGTCGCAGCATCTACCAGAAGATCGTCCTGTACGTGCGGTACCAGATGTCCCAGCTCCTCTCACTGGTCGCCCTGTTCCTCACGGCGAGCTTCCTGAACATCGCCAACGGCGTTGCGCTCACACCGCTGATGGTGCTGTTCCTGAACTTCCTCGTGGCATCGGCGCCGGTGGTGGTGATCCTGCTCGAGCCCGTGAACCCCGGTCTGATGTACCGACCACCCCGCGACCCCTCGATGCCGTTGACGAATCGGCCGGAGATCGTCAGGTGGCTCATGTACGGGGCGTCACTGTTCCTCGCCACGCTCGTCCCCCTGCTGTGGGGACCCGACACACCCTCGGCGGATGCGGCCACCGTGTCGATGACCATGGCGTTCGCCGTGATGGCCTTCGGCACGCTCCTCACCGGACTCGCCGTGCGGAGGGATCCGGATTTCAGCCTCACCCCGCCCGTGCTCAAGGCGCTCGGCATCCTCGGGGTCCCCGCGGTGCTGACGGTCGTCTCGACGACATGGCAGCCGCTCCAGAACCTCCTCGCCACGACGCCCCTCACGCCCGGCCAGTGGCTGGCGGTCATCGCACTGGCCTCCATGGTGTTCATGGTCATCGAGGCGGACAAGTGGCTCCGAAGCCGACGCGACGAGCGGACCTGATCACGTCGGCGCGTCACGCACGGTGATCAAGCCCATCCGAAGGGATGCGCTGCATCGTCCCTATCGCTAGTTCTGTGCCTTCAGGTAGGCAGCGACGTCGTGGAGATCCTGGTCGGTGAGCGAGGGGTTCCCACCCTTCGGCGGCATGTCGACGCCCTGGGTGTTCGCCGGATCGCCCGCCGGCCGCCCGACCTCGATGAACGCCACCAACTCGTCCTCGGTGTTCGCGGCGACGAACTCGCTCGGAGCCAGCGGCTTGCCGAGCCCATCGATACCGGCGAGGTCCGGCCCGTGGCAGGAGGCACAGGTGCCCGAGTACACCGCCGCCCCATCGACGGCATTTCCCACGAGGGCGGTCCCGCCGTCAGACGAGCCCGACGTCGTCTCCGAGCCCGAGTCGTCTCCGCCACCACACGCCGCGAGTGCGAGCGCCATCGCCGCGGCGACGACGAGCATCCTTCTGATCATCATGTGTGCTCCCTCGTGTCTCCCGATTGCGTCTCGTCCATCTGCATCCGAAGCCTCTCCCTTCTCATCGGCATCCCCATCTCGCCAACTCGTCATCGCAAGCATTCAGCCGCCGTGCGCGTCGCCGTCACCGCCGTTGTCGTGGTGCTCACCGAGGAGGCCCTCGTGTGTCGGCATGGCCATCACATCGGACCATCCGATGACGTCCGCCCCCACGTCGTCGGCGAAGGCCCGCGCTCGCTCCTCGTCTGCGAAGGCGAGGATCGAGTGGCCCATCGGGCTCGCACGCGACACCGTCGGCACGAAGTAGGCCGCGTCGACGACCACCGGCTCCTCCGTCTCGAAGTCATACACCCACGCGGCGTCGCCATTGACCTCGTCCCCCGCCCCACGCAGGTGGATCACCATGTCGCCGGCGTCGTCGAACACCTTCTCGGTGCCGTCGGCAAGTCGGTAGGCCGAGGCGAAACGGGGGTCCTGGATGATCATGCCGCACTGCACACAGAGGTCCCGCCCGAATTCGATCTCGGGCGGGCCGGATGCGTCACCGGAGCCGCACGCCGCGGCCGCGAGCCCGATCACCACCATCACCGCTCCGACGCCGCGCCACGACCTCATACATCGCCCCTTCGCGAGAACCTCGTCATCGCGACGGCGGCGGGGATGACGGCCCATGCCGCCAACACGAACGTCAGGATCCAGCCGATGCGCTCACCGAACCGATCGACGGCGTACTGACCGGCAGGCCCGAGCACGTCGAGGGACCCCTCGAAGGCGGTGAGGGATGCGAGGCGGAAGGCCTCCACCGGGTTGGCCACGGCCGAGGTCAGGAGCACCCACGGGGGCATCCCCGTCGCCACCGAGGTGCCCATGAGCCCGAGGTCACCGATGAAGGCCACCACGAGCCACGCGAACACGGCGATTCCGACCGCCGTGGCCGTCCTGTCCGTGAACGTCGACAGCAGCATGCCGACGCCGAGCATGGCGATCGCGAGGAGCCACGACAGCACGGCGATGAGCACGAAGCTCGCCGCATCCGTTCCACCGCCACGCAGGACGGTCAGTGCCCCTGCGACACCGAATCCCAGGAGCACCGTGGCGGCGAGCGCGATCGCGAGGCCCCCGAAGATGCCAGCGAAGACCTCCACCCGTGAGACGGGATGGCTCAACAGGAACCGCATCGCCCCACTCTCCCGCTGTCCCGCGATGGAGTGCGCCCCGAGCGTGAGCCCCATCAGCGGCACGATGATCTGCGTGAGCGCGACGAGTGATGCCGCCGTCCGTCCGAAGCTCCCCGCACCGGAGACCTGCGATCCCGGCAGGGCGGCCGATGCCATGAAGGCCGCGAGGCACGTGAAGGCGACCGTCCACATCCAGAACCATCGGGAACGTGTCGCTTCACGCAGCTCCCTCGTCGCCACCGCACGGATCAGCCTCGCCTCCGGCCGCTCGGTCACCGTCGCCGCCACGGTCGTCGTCATCGCCACACCTCGAGGTCGTCGACCACGACACCGGCATCGTGGAGCGCGGCGAGCGCCTGGCCCTTGCGCTGCGCGGACACCTCGACGAGGACACCGCTGGCATTGCGTGTCGCCGTGAAGCCGGACGCCGCAAGGGTGTCGAGAGCGAGCTGTGTCGATCCGTTCGTGAGGATGAGCTGCATCCACGCCTTGAGACCGACCTCGTCCGACAGATCCGACGGGGCGCAGATGGTCTCGATCCGTCCCCTGTTCATGGCCACGACCCTGTCGACGAGCATCCCCACCTCGTCGGCATGATGGGACGTCAGCAGCAGGGTCCGGCCGGACTCGTGGAGGCTGATGAGCAGCTCGATCACGGAATCCCTCGCTGCCACGTCGAGGTTGGACGTGGGTTCATCGAGAAGCAGGACCGGCGGATCCGGCAGTAGCGCCGATGCGATGCCGAGGCGTTGCTTGAGGCCTCCCGAGAGCTCTGCGACCCTCTTGTCGAGGTGCGGGGCGAGCCCGACCTCGGCGACGACCTGATCGATACGGCCCGCGGGCAGGCCCCTGAGGGTCGCCGAGTAATCGAGCAGCTCGAGGACCGGCATGTCGTCGTAGAAGGCGAGTTCCTGTGGGACGTAGCCGATGATGGAGCGCACACCCTTGCCACGTGTGGTCGCGTCCAGGCCGGCGACGGTCACGGTCCCGCCGTAGGTGACGAGACCGAGGATCGACCGCAGCACCGTGGTCTTTCCCGCCCCGTTCGGCCCCCAGAGGGCGAATGCGCCTCCCTCGGGGACGGTGAGCGACACGTCGTCGACGACGGTCGTTGCGCCGTAGCGTTTCGTCAGGTTCGTGATCTCGATCATGCCGACACCGATCTCCTGACCCGACGAGCGCGCACGACCGGAGCCGCCACGACCGCCAACCCTGCGGCCAACATGCCGAGCGCCACGGCCCCCATGACCGGTGACGATCCTGTATCCGACATCGCTCGCACGGGGACGAGCGGAGGCCTGTCGACCAGCGGATGCGGGTCCTCGACGAGGGGGTCCGGTCGCAGGACGGGGAACATCGATGCCGCCACGTCGATCGCCTTTGCCGCAGGTGTCTCGCTGAAGAACGCCAGATCCGGGTACCGGTCGGTGATCGTGTCGTACAGGTCGTTCACCCGGTACACCACGTCCCCCACGCCGTCCCCGTCGGCATCGAAGCCTGCGTAATCGCTCCAGAAGTTGCCCTCACCGTCGGCATCCCACGCGTTGCCCTGGAACACGCCGGTCCCCGTCACGCCGACCTGCTCGTCGTTGTCGATGAAGGTGTTCCCGGTGACGATGTTGCTCCTCACGTTCGGCAGGAAGAGCACGCCCACGCGGTTGTAGGCGATGAGGTTGCCGGAGATCAGGCCCGTCGATCCCATGGCGCTCGGTGAGTTGTCCAGGTAGATGCCCACCCGATTGGCCACCATGCGATTGCCATCCATGCGCACGTCATCGATCTCCTTGAGGCCGACGCCGTATCCGCTCGGGCCGTAGTTGTGGGACATGACGTTGTTGCGCACGACCGTGCGGCGCGAGTACATGAGGAATGCCCCCACCGAGTTCGAGGACAGCTCATTGCCCTCGACCACGGCATCGTCCGAGTACATGAAGTGGAGTCCATACCGCCCGTCGCGCACCTGGTTGTCCCGTACCTCGACGCGGTCGGTGAACCAGAAGACGAGATCCCGACCTCCGGTCACGATGTTGCGTTCGACGATCGAACCCTCGCTCTCCCAGAGCCTGATCCCATCACCCCTGCGCGCAACGTCGATCTGCTTGGCGCCGATGACGTTGTCGGCCACCACCGACCCCGGCGCGGTGCGCAGGAACACCCCGAACAGGACGTCCTCGAACACGTTGTTCGTCACGGTGATGCGCGCCGCATCGACGGACGTGACGCCCGAGTGCTCACGGTCGAGCGAGTCCCCGGATCCTCGAATGGTGAGGCCATCGATCGTCACGTCGGGCGCCGTGATGGTGAACACCGATCCGTTGCCTCCTCCGTCGACGACCGCATCCCTTGGCCCGGTGATCGTCATCGGCCTGTCCACCGTCACAGAACCCTCGTATCGACCCGACGCGAGCTCGAGGCGCCCACCCGAGGGAGTCGCGTCGATCGCCGCCTGGAGATCGAAAGATGCATCGGCGGACGCGGGCGCGCATGCGACGGCGATGGCGACGAACCCGACCACGAGCATCCCCCTCACGCCGTCGTGTCTCCTCGCTCACCCTCGATGAGGGGCTTCCACGCCCGCCGATGCAGGTACAGACCGACGGCGATCAACACCGAGGCGATGAACGCCAGGATGAGACCGGGTCCCGGCAGCGCGAAGGTGGTGAACTGCGCGATCTCCGCGGGTCCGAAGATGGGAGGCGTGAACTCGCCGACCGCGGCGGCGAGCGGTGCCCTCGGGTCGAGGTTGTGGCCGAATTGCCACAGCCAGTACTGGAGATCCGCGAGGAACACCACGGGAAAGAGGAGCGCAGGGAGCACCAGCACCGTGACCCACCGCGAGTGGATGCGCAGCGCGGCGACGAGCAGCGCAGCCAGCATCACGATCGCGAAGATCGACACCGATCGTTCGAGGACCGCGGAGTCCTCGAACGAACCGGCGCCGACGTAGTGGTTGAGTCCTTCGAGCTCGCCGACGTCGCCGACGAGGCGATTGACGTACGCCATCACCCGCAGGCCTCCCGGGAACTGGGGCGCATCGAGGTTCAGCACCCAATAGGGCAGCAGGAGCGACACGATGAGCAGGAGGGACGCCCCACCGAAGAGCCACGTCGGTAGCTGGTACCTACGCTTCTCCTCGCTCGTGAGATCCTGTGGAACCCTCGGCCCCAGAACCCGGTCGGCCACGGACACGATCGCTCCTCCCCGCTACTCGCTGGGCTCGATGAGGAAGTACCCCGCCATCTCGAGGTGCAGCGCCGAGCAGAACTCCGAGCAGTAGAACGGGTACGTGCCGCTCTGATCCGCCGTGAACTCCATCGTCGCCGTCTCACCCGGCTCGAGGCTCAGGTTGATGTTGTACCCGGGCATCGAGAACCCGTGGGTGGCGTCGAAGCTGGTGTCGATGTTGGTGATGTGCCACGTCACCTCGTCGCCCTGCTTCAACTGCACGCGGTCAGGCGTGTAGTGGCTTCGCACGGCCGTCATCCAGATCTCGACCTGGTTGCCGTTCCGCTCGATGCGCTCGTTGCCCGCCACCGGGGCGTCGGGATCCACCGACATCGTGCCGGGGTCCCACCCGATCTCGGGGTAGACCTCGAACGGTGCGAGCTTGTCCGCCTTGATGATCTGTGCGTAGTGCGGCTCGCCCATCCCGATCGGCATGTCGTACATCACGGTCATGCCGCCGGTGTCCGGCTTGTCCTCGGGGGCGAGCGTGGTGTCGATCAGCTGGAAGTTCTGCGGCAGCAGCGGACCAGGCGGGAAGAAGCGGTCGATGGACCACTTGTTCAGCGCCACCACGTACTGGCCGTCAGGGCTCACGGTGTCGCCCTCGGGAGCCGTCAGGTGACCGATGTTGTACTGCACCGGGACCGTGCCCTCGAGCTTCCAGCCGTCATCACCGCGGTAGTTCTCACCGCCCAGGCTCCAACGAGCGACTGCACTGTCGAGGAACAGGCTGGTGTAGGCATATCCGTCCGCGTCGAACTGCGTGTGGAGCGGTCCGAGGCCGAGCTCGACCTGGGCCTCCGTCACCGCATCGAAGTCCAGGACGGGGACGCCGTAGGCGTCCGGTTCCCAGTTCTGATCCGCGATCGCCTGCTGGATCCTGTCGAACGAGTAGATCGTGACGTGGGGGTCGAGCTTGCCGGAGATCACGATGTAGTCGCCCTTCGGGGCGATGTCCACGCCGTGGGGGCTCTTCGGCTCGGGGACGAAGTACAGCACGCCCTCGTCGATCAGCGTCTGGAGGGCGAGCACGGGGAAGCCGTTGACGTCGAACGTCTCGCCGGCTGCTGCCAGTTCAGCAGCCTTCTCCAGGTTGATGACGTGCAGGTAGTCGTTGTCACGGGCCGAGGCACCTGCCTCGAAGTTCTCCCCGCTCCCATCCTCGCCCGCGCCGGTCGCAAGCTCGGTGTTGAACGAGTTGCAGAAGATCCACCCTTCGGAAACGAGCTTCCCCGCATCGCAGAGGTCCTGCCAGTAGGGAGGCAGCTCCAGGGCGAACGACTGCGATTCGTCGACACGGCCTGCGGTCCTGTCGAACTTCCAGAGCGTGACCATGCCCTTGTAGTCGGATTCGTAGCTCTCGATGGGCGCGTACTCCCAGCCGAGCGGAGTGCCGTACTGGCCGCCCTCGATGATCCACTCGGTGTCGGGGGTCACCATCGTCCCGCCGTGGTCGTTGATCGCGATCGGGTTCTTGATGATCTGCTTCGTCTCGAAGTCCCTGAGGTCGACCACCGCGATGCGGGCGTTGGCCTTGTCGTTGATGAAGACGAACTGGCCGTCGTAGTCACCCGCCGTCTCCGACAGGGCGGGGTGATGCGTATCGGCCCATCGCACCTCGACACCGTTGACGTTGCCGGCGTCGAGCACGGCATCGCCCTCGACGTTGCCGTATCCCCATCCCTGCCATGGCTCGGGCGTGAACACGCCGATGGTCTTGAGCAGGCGCATCGAGGGCACCCCGATGACGAACATCTGCCCTGCGTGGCCGCCGGAGGCGAACATGATGTAGGGATCGTGTTCACCCGACGGCAGGTAGGTGAGCCCGGCCGACAGCATCTGCTCCTCCGACAGCGCCTGGAGGCCGACGGCCTCGCGACGGTCGTTGATGTCGTCGATCGACCCGCTCCCCGAGCCTCCGCCGTTCGAGCAGGCCTGGAGGACCAGGCCGAATGCCGCCAACAGGCACAGGCCGGTCAGCACGGCGCGGCTGCGCCACCACGGCGTTTCCGATCGTCTGTTCATCGCTTACTCTCCCTCTTCTCGGCTGGAGGGACCGACCAGTGACAGGGGGGTTCCTTCCAGTTCGTGTAGCAGGGCCTCCCGGGCCCGGACCCACGGCTCGTGCAATGCGCACGGATCCGTGACCGGGTTCCGGGAGTCCCCGTGCATGCAGGTGCTCCGATCGATACGGCCCTCGACGAGCTCGATCAGGTCGAGGACGCACAGCGTGTCGAGTGCGACGGCGATGCGATAGCCGCCCTTCGGCCCTTTCACCGACGTGACCCACCGCTCGCGGACCAGCGGGGCGAGGATCTTCGTGACGTAGTCCGGAGAGATGTCGAGGTCCCTTCCGAGATCCTTGGCCGGGATCAGATCGGTCGGGGTGCGGTCGAGAATCGCCAGGATGCGGCAGGCGAGCTGCGTGCGCTCATCGAGTTCCAGGCGCATGGCCGGTTCCTCAGTCCCAAAGTTTCTGACTATTCGACTCCGAAATGATACCAAACGACGGCGGCGTTGTCATCCCCGGCCTCAACCCCTGCTTCGGGACATCGTCAGCGGCTAGCGTCCTCCCCATGCAGGCCTTGCTCACGGGGATCGCAGCGGGCTACGGGATCGCGATCCCCGTCGGGGCGATCGCGGTGCTCATCGTGGAGACGGGCATCCGCTGTGGCTTCCGATGCGCCGCGTTCGCCGGTGCGGGCGCCGCAACGGCCGACCTCCTGTACGCAGGCCTCGCCGTGATCGGGGGCGCCGCGCTCGCCGGACCCATCGCGGAGCTCGACACCCCGCTACGGATCGCCAGTGCCCTCGTGCTGATCGCCATCGCGATCATGGGCCTGCGACGGGCCCGCTCGCCGCAGGCGGACGTCGCCGTGACCGTTCCGGACCGACGCGAGCTCGCTGCGACGTATGCGCGTTTTGTGGGGCTCACCGTGATCAACCCCACCACGGTCGTCTACTTCGCCGCGGTCATCGTCGGGGTCGGCGTCGCCAGTGACATGACCGGCCTCGACGGCCTCCTCTTCACCATCGGTGCGGGCGTCGCCTCGCTGTCGTGGCAACTCCTCCTCGCAGGGATCGGAGCGTTCGCGGGCCACCGCCTCGGCACAACGGCGCGGACGGTCGCCATCGTGGGAGGAAACCTGCTGATCCTGACGTTCGCCGTGGTCATCCTCGTCAGATGAGGGAGCACACGCCGCCGTACCATCGAGGGCGATGGATGTGGACCGGTTGCTGAGGGATCGCCGTGAGAAGGATGCGTTCCTGCGCGACCACTATGCGTCCCCCCTGCCTGACGATCAACGAGCCTCGTTCACAGGCCTCGACTACTTCGACCCCGATCCGGCATGGCGCATTCCTGCCGTCGTCGAGGTGATCGAGCCGACACGCACAGCGATCCCCTCCACCTCGGGGGTGGACAGCGACTACAGCCTCGTCGGCTGGGCCGACGTCGAGATCGGGCAATCGTCCTACCGTCTCGGGATTCTCGACGACGGCGACGGCGGCCGCTTCATACCGTTCCGCGACGGCACGGCGGGAGCGGAGACGTACGAGGGCGGGAGATACGTCGGCGTCCACGTGACGGCGACCGGGGAGACGTTCATCGACTTCAATGACGCCCACAACCCCTGGTGCGTCTACGACGAGGATTTCACCTGTCCCCTGCCACCTCCGGGGAACCGGATCGCCGAGCGCATCACGGCCGGCGAGCGCATGTACCACCCGGGCTGAGCTGCTGGCACGCATCCCGATTCGGCGCGACGATGGACGAGGAGGTGCACCATGCAGACCGCACCACTCGGCGGAGCACGGCATCAGGCCCATCCCGGGTGGCTCGTCGCCGGCGTCGCGTCCAGCGTCCTCGCGAGCCTGACCACGATCTACCTGGCGTGGGTCACGATCGACTTCGCCACCGGCACCTACATCGGGGGCGAGGTGGGGGTGTACTGGGTGGCGATCGGCGTCGCCGCCGTGATGACCGTCACCCTCTGGGCGTTGGCCGCCATGTGCTTCCGGGCGAGCAGGCCGAGCGACTGACCGACGTGCGATCGCCACACGTTCGGCGGCGACGTCGGATGTGGCGGCTGACGCGTGGGAAGGGCACGCCCGGCAGTGTGCCCCTCCTTCCCTCGATCCTCGGACTCGTCGATCCTCAGATGTAGGTGAGTTCCGTTCCGATCGCTGCGTAGAGCGCCATGTCGGCCATGAGCCGCTCGCCCGTGGTCATGATCTCGATCTCGAAGTCCGAGACGGTGAACAGCGCCGATTCGATCAGGTGACGGACATCCTCGACGTCGAGGATCTCGTGCGCCGCGATGACCGACTCGGTCCTGACGACCATGAACCCGCCACCAGCAAAGTGGTGGAAGGCCTCCGGTTCGGCGCACCTGCCATCAGCAGCCAGCTTCCCGAACGTGGTGAAGGCGTCTGCGAAGACCTCCATGGCCTTCGCCTCGCGACCTGCGATCGGGAGGCCGTAGCCGACCTTGATTGCAGCGTTCCACTTCATCACACACCTCCTTTCGCCGTGGAAGTGCTCCCCATGACGCGTGTGGGGGCTGCCCCCCAAGCATCGCACACGAGCACCGCGCCGGCCAGTGCCGGCGCGGACCACAACCGGCACACATCGGTCACCGGCGCGGTAGCGTGGCGGCATGGCACGACGCACCTACGAGGACGACACGATCCGGGTCCTGTGGAACTCGGACCTGTGCATCCATTTCGCCGCCTGCCTGCGCATGGGCGGGGGCGTCTTCGACACGGGACGCCGCCCGTGGGTCGACCTGTCGGTGGCGGATACGAACACGGTCGTGGCGGCGATCGAGTCCTGTCCGTCCGGCGCGTTGCGGTACGAGCGACTCGACGGCCTCCCCGGGGAGCAGCCGGACATCCCCACGACCGTCGTCCCGTGGCCGAACGGCCCGCTCATGGTCCGCGGCGAGCTCGAGGTCAACGACAGCAGGGGTGACACCTTCGTCGCAGGCCCGAGGGCCACCCTCTGTCGCTGCGGAGCGAGCAAGAACCAGCCGTTCTGCGACGTCTCGCATCGTGCGATCGGATTCAGGGACGCACCACGCGTCATCGCATCGAGGGATGAGGCGACGAGTCCGTCCGACATCTCGTCCACGCCGATCGACTGAGCCGAAGCCGCTCACCGCGAGTAGCTTGTCGCCGATGGACGGCACCTTCGACCCCCGCGACCAGGCCGCCTACGATGCGCTGCAGGCCAAGCTCGTCCCCTTGTGGTCGTCGATCGATCATCTCAACACCGACGAGCAGACGATCGTGGTCGTGCCGTCGGCGGACGTCGACGTGGAGCTGAGCGCGAGCGAGCTCCAGGCATACGAGGAGCGGTACCTGTTCCTCCTGTTCCTGCTTCGTCAGCCACGGGCGCGCATGGTCTACGTGACAGGGCAGCACATCCAATCCGGCATCATCGACTATTACCTCGACCTGCTCCCCGGCGTGATCCAGAGCCACGCGAGGCAGCGCCTCACCTTCGTCTCGCCGATGGAGGCGCGGTTCCGACCGCTCTCTCGGAAGCTGCTCGACCGTCCCCGCCTTCTCGAACGGATCCGATCGCTGGTCGCAGATCCCGACCGCGCCCACATGGTGCCCTTCATGACCACCTGGGACGACCGAGAGCTCGCCATGCGGCTCGGCATACCGATGTACGGGGCGGACCCTGTGCATGCCGTCTACGGGACGAAGACCGAGGGACGTCGGCTCTTCGCCGAGGCGGGCGTCCCCCATCCGGACGGCGCCGAGGGGCTCCACACCAAGGACGAGATCGCCGCGGCCATCGTCGACCTGCGGGCACGGCGTCCCCTCCTGCGACGCGTCGTCATCAAGCTGAACGAGGGGATCTCCGGCTTCGGCAACGCCACCCTCGACCTGTCCGAGTTCCAGGGCGACCTCACGACCGACGCGCTCGTGGATCGACTCGGCAGGCTCGAGGTCGACGACCACATCGGCGGGGTGGACGGCTACTTCGCCGCATTCGCTCGGGAGGGCGGCATCGTCGAGGAGATGGTCGAGGGGGACGGGATCGCAAGCCCGTCCGTGCAGCTTCGCATCACGCCGCTCGGTGACGTCGAGGTGCTATCGACACACGACCAGATCCTCGGAGGCGCGAGCGGACAGGTGTTCATGGGATCCCGGTTCCCTGCGGACCCCGCCTACGCGGTCCAGATCTCGCGGAGCGCCCGCAAGGTGGGGGAACGCCTCGCCGAGAGGGGCGTCATCGGGCGCTTCGCCCTCGACTACGTCGTGTCACGGCGTCCGGACGGGTCGTGGGACGACCATGCGATCGAGGTGAACCTGCGCAAGGGTGGCACCACGCATCCCTTCCTCACGCTCCAGTTCCTGACCGACGGCACCTACGACGAGTCGACCGCCTCGTTCCTCGCACCGGCTGGGACGCCCAAGTTCTACGTGTCCGCGGACCACGTGCGGATCGACGGCCTCGCGTCGCTCACCCCCCAGGATCTCCTCGAGATCGCCCTCATGCGCGGGCTCCACTTCGATTCTGCCCGTCAGGTGGGGACGGTGTTCCACATGCTGTCGGCCATGCCCACCCACGGTTTCGTGGGGATCACGAGCGTCGGCGACACTCCCACGGAGGCCAGGGAGCGGTACGACGAGGTCGTGGCGGTCCTCGCCGAGGAGACCGCCGCACGGTGATCGCGGCCCGGGCCTGGGCGTGCCGTGGGCCATCGTGCTGGAGGCGATCGTGGGGTAGGTTTGGGGCAGGATGCCGGCGAACCTGACACCCGCCTACAAGACCGCCGAGGCGCACTACCGGAGGGCCCGCGATCCCGCGGATCGGCTCGAGGCCCTCAAGGAGATGCTTCGGTCCATCCCCAAGCACAAGGGCACCGAGCACCTCCAGGCCGACATCAAGGCCAAGATCAGGGAGCTCACCGACGAGGTCACCGGCCCACGTGGTGGCGGCGCGCGCACCGGCCCTGCCACGGTGATCAAGCCCGACGGAGCGGGGCAGGTCGCCCTGATCGGCCCTCCCAACAGCGGGAAGTCATCGCTCCATGCCCGGCTCACGGGTTCACATGCCCACGTGGGCGACTACCCGTTCTCGACGCTCCATCCGCAGCCGGGCATGCTGCCTGTGCACGACGTGGCCATCCAGCTGGTCGACCTCCCACCGATCGCCCCCGAGCATCCCGTCCCATGGATCGGGAACACGCTCCAGATGGCCGATGGATGCCTCCTCGTCGTGGACCTGAGCGAGCCCGGTGTCGTCGAGCGCGTCATCACCCTCCACGACGTCCTGCGTGACCGCAAGGTGGAGCTCACGGAGCGGTGGCCGTCCGACGGTGAGGACCCTGTCGACCACGACATGTTCACGAAGGTGCTGCCCACGCTGCTGATCGCCAACAAGTCCGAGCGCCTCGCCGGCGCCGGCGACGAGCTGGCGGTGCTCGAGGAGCTCGCCGACATCTCGTACCCGTGCCTCGCGGTGTCGGCGGAGACCGGTGAGGGCCTCGACCGGCTCGGCGCGTGGCTCTTCGACCACCTCGGCGTGGTCCGCGTCTACACCAAGATCCCCGGGAAGGATGTCGACAGGGACCGCCCCTACACGCTCCCACCCGGATCCACGGTGGGCGACGTCGCGCTGCTCATCCATCGCGATGTCGCGGAGAACTTCACGTTCGCGAAGCTGTGGGGTGCCGGGGACTTCGATGCCCAACACGTCGGACGGGACCATGTCGTCGAGGACGGCGACATCCTCGAGCTCCACACCTGAGACTCACTCCACGCTGTCGGACGGGGGATCGAGCTGTGTCAGCGGGTGGTAGACATTGCGTTCACGCCGTTCGCCGCGATCGTCGGTGACCACGGTGCGCCGCACGGCCCAGTCGGACGACGGTCCCGACGTCGGCACGCTGCCGTCGTCTGATTCCGCGGCCGGATCAGGGTCGACGGCGTAGAGGGCGCCGTCCACCTGCACGATGGACCTGCCCTCCGCCACCCTGCCCGTCGGCCGCAATGCGGCCCAGTCAGCGACGATCGGTGAATCACCCATGCTGAGCGCCCTCCCTACGAGGCGTTCGTATTCCATCGGCAGGTAAGCGCGACCTCATGACAAACCATCGACTGTTCGATGACGACTGTGTGAACAATTCCTGTCGAGGATTCGTCCTGAGCGGCCTCGAGAGAGCGCCCCCGGGCTCGGCGCGGAGGTGCCGCATCGTTGACAGCCGGAGGTACCCCACGTGGTCATCTGGCCGCGCACATGAGATGATGGGGTGCGGCAAAGGAGACAGACGTGTGGATCGCAATCGCCGTGGGCCTCGTGCTCCTGGCTGTGGGGGTGCTCGTCACGGTCCTCCTCCTGGCTCGGAGGAGCGGTGATGTCGGGGCGGGCACGATGAGCCCCGATGACCTGGTCACGCTCGGCATCGTGTTCGTCGGCGCCGGTGTGGCGCTCAGCGTGACCATCGGTCCGTTCATGATCTGGATGGTGGGCCTCGGCCTCGCCTACATGGCCATGGGTCGTTCTCGGAAGCACCACGAGTAGCCGGGGATGCACCGCAGACCGATGCACGCGGACTCGTGACGGAATCCCCTCGACGGGTGGGACCGTTGGACGGCCTGGTCGTCGCCGACTTCTCGAGGGTGCTCGCCGGGCCCTACGCCTCGATGACGCTCGGGGACCTCGGCGCGAGGGTCATCAAGGTCGAGCGGCCCGGCTCCGGTGACGACACGCGTGCGTGGGGGCCCCCGTGGTCCGGTGACCAGAGCACGTACTTCCAGGCCCTCAACCGCAACAAGGAGAGCATCGCCCTCGACTTCGGCGTGGAAGGCGATCGGGAGCTCGCCGCGAGCCTGTCCGAACGCGCCGACATCCTCATCGAGAACTTCCGGCCCGGGACGCTCGATCGCTATGGCCTCGGACCGCGCGACGTGATGCATCGCAACCCGGGGATCGTCTACTGCTCGATCACCGCCTTTGGAGACAGCGACGATGCGAGGGATGTCCCGGGATACGACCTCCTCGTACAGGCCGCGAGCGGGCTCATGAGCATCACCGGCTGGCCGGACGGGGCACCGACGAAGGTGGGTGTGGCCCTCATCGACCACATCTGCGCCCTCCAGGCCGTGGCCGGCATCCTCGCCGCCATCCACCACCGTGACAGGACCGGACGAGGCCAGCACGTGACGGTGTCGCTCATGGGCGCTGCACTGTCCGCCCTGCTGAACCAGGCGTCCGGCTATCTCGGGGCTGGTGTGGTGCCTCGACGGCTCGGCAATCGGCACCCTTCGATCGCCCCGTACCAGAGCTTCACCGCCGCAGATGGCGACTTCGTGCTGGCGTGCGGCAACGACACCCAGTTCTCCCGCGTCGCCGAGGTGATCGGACAGCCCGACCTCGCCGACGATCCGAGGTTCCACACCAACGATGCCCGCGTCCGCCATGTCGACGCGCTCGACGCCATCCTCACCCGGGCATTCTCGGAACGGCACTCGCATGAGCTGATCACGGCCCTGGTCGAGCGCGGCGTACCCGCCGGGCCCGTCAACGACATCGCCGAGGCGTTCGCCCTGGCACTCGGCCTCGGTCTTCCGGCGATCGACGAGTTCACCGACGCCGCCGGATCGACCTTCCGAAGCGTGCCATCGCCGATCGGGCTCAGCGAGACGCCGACGACGATCCGATCGTCGGCACCTGGACTCGGCGCGCACGATCGCGCCATAAGGGAGTGGCTCGCATCATCCGACGATGAGGTCCCGGTCAGGCGTCGACGATCGGAAGCCTGAGGATCACCGACGCACCGCCACCGGGAGCGACGTCCAGCACACAGATGCCACCCGCTGTCTCCGCGGTCCTGTTGGCGATGTCGAGCCCGAGACCCGTCGACTCCGCACCGCTCGCGCCTCGCGTCATCACATCGACCCCGATCGGGAAGCCGGTCCCCTCGTCCTCGATGGCGATCTCGACGTCGGATCCGTGGCGGTGGACGATCAGCCCGAAACCGACCCCGGTGTCGGTGTGGGCGAACACGTTGCCGATCAGCGCGTCCAGTGTCGCGGACAGGTCCGTTGCCGGGGCGGCGACGAGGATCGGCCCCTGATCGAGCTCGACACGCATCTTCCTCCCCTCGTCGCTCGCGAGTGGTTCCCAGAACGCACCGCGGGCTGCCGCGACGGCCACGATGTCGCTCTGGATGTCCGTCGTCCTCCGGTCGATCCTGCGCGCCTCACTGATGATGTGGTCCACCACGCGCTGGAGCTCATCGAGCTGCGCCAGGATCGTGGTCCGGCGATCGTCGTCGGGCAGCGCCTCTGCGTTGAGGCGGGCGGCCGTCAGCGGCGTCCGCAGCCTGTGCGCGAGATCGGCGACCTGCTCCCGCTCTCCCTGGAGCAGCTCCTCGACCTGGACGGCGAGACGATTGAATGCCCTCCCCACATCCTCGATCTCGCTCGGTCCATCGGGCACGACCCTGGTATCGAGGTCGCCTGCTCCGAGCCTGCCCGCGGCATCCGACAGATCCTCGACAGAGCGCACGATCGAGCGCCCCAGTCGGTCCGAGACCGCGATGGCGATGAGGACGAGGGCGATACCGACCATGAGCAGGATCACCCAGGTGCGCACGACTCCCCGCGACATCGCCTCGTCGGTCGCGAGGGCACGCACGACATAGGTGCCCTCGGAGGTGACGACGGGCACATAGACGGCCTCACCCCCCGGCACCGCCCGCCGGAAGGTCGCCCCCGCGAAGGCAGGTGACAGGTCTTCATCCTGGGAGAGGGGCGCCCCGACCACGGTGCCGTCGGCCGTGATGATCGAGAGTTGGCGACCGCCCTCCCCCGCGGAGGGTACGAGGTCCTCGATCGTCAGCTGGCCTCCCGAGTCGGGAATCAGGACGATGAGCCGTGCGATGGATTCGGCGTCACGCTCGGCCGCAGCGCGCTCGCGGTCGGCGGCCAGGTCGCTGGTCAGGATCGCGAGCGGGACGAGGAAGGCGATCGCGACCATCGTCGTCACCGCCGCGGACACGGCGATCAGCCGCCTCCTCATGCGGAAGGGTCGACGAGACGCACACCCGCACCCCTGCGGGTGTGGAGGTAGCGGGGCTCGGCCGCAGTCTCACCCAGCTTCCGCCTCAGCCACGAGAGGTGCACGTCGACCGTCTTGTCGGCACCGCCATACGGCTGGCGCCACACCTCCGCCATCAGCTCACGTTTCGACACGAGCACGTTCGGCTTCGACGCGAGATAGGCGAGGAGCTCGAACTCCTTGAGGGTCAGATCGAGCCGCACTCCGGCGAGGGTCGCCTCCTTCGCACCGACATCCACGGAGAGGTCCCCGACGACGAGGACGTCGGCTGGCGCCGATCCCGAGGAGCGACGCAGAAGCGCGCGCAACCGCGCCTCGATGTGGGACGCGGAGAACGGCTTCGTCACGTAGTCGTCGGCCCCGGCGTTGAAGAGCGCGACGATGGTGCGCTCGTCGTCCTGGGCGGTTGCGACCATCACCGGTGTGTCGCCGAGACCCCGGATCATCCTGAGGACGTCGGCTCCGTCGAGGTCGGGCAGGCCCAGATCGAGGAGCACCGCATCCCACTCGTTGGTGGTCATGGCCTCGACCCCTGCGAGTCCGGTCGCGGCAGCATCGACGTCGAACCCCGCAGACGCGAGGTGCGACACCAGGGACTGGCGGATGGCAGGGTCGTCCTCGATGATCAGGACCGAAGGCATGCCGCCACGATACCGACACCCCGCCCGGCGCGGGTGTGCGGCGCCGAGCTTTCAGGTGCCGTTATCACTCGCTTAATGCACGGAAGCGGCATGTCCCGCATACTGGGAGTGATGTCTCGACGACTCGCCCTCGTGCTCGCGTGGCTCGGCGCCACGGTCCTGGCCGTTGGTGTCGCGTCGGCCGCGGTCGGCACCGTACGCAACCAGGTGACGGACAGGCCGCAGACGACCGACCCGTTCTTCGCTGCGGCACCCGTCGCTGCCGCGTCGTCCACGACCCTCGGCGCCACGACGACCCTTCCGGCGACGTCGGCCACGACGACGACCCTCGCCTCCACGACGACCACGGCCCCACAGACGTCCACGACGCTGGCGAACGCGGTCACGACGACGACGTCTGCCGCGACCACCACCACGAGGCCTCCAACCACGACCACGGCCCCACCACCCAAACCCATCACCACGACCTACAACCTCGTCGGGGGATCCGTGACCATCACGGCGGCGAGTCCCAACGTGTCACTCGTCGGGGCGGTCCCGAGTTCCGGGTTCACCGTGAAGGTCGAGAACGCGGGCCCGAGCGAGGTGAGGGTGGAGTTCGACTCCGAGTCCTGGGAGTCCGAGTTCTCCGCGAAGTGGGACGACGGCGAGCTCAGGGTCCGCACGGACGAACACGACGACGATTAGCGCGAGGCGCCACCACCGAGACGACGGTGAGCGTGGTCAGCGATCCAGGACGTACAGCTCGACCGGATGGTCGACGTTCTTCAGGTCCCGCAGCCCGAGGGGCGTTGCCGAGATGCCTGCCTTGTTCCGCACGTTGTCGAACACGGCCTGCGTGATCCCGATGTCCCCGGGCCCGATCTCGCCGAGGATGCGCGAGGTGATGTTCACGCCATCACCGTGGACGTCACCGTCGGACTCGATGACCTCACCGAGGTGGATGCCGATCCGCACCCTGAACCGTCCGTCGCGGTCGATGGACTCCTGGATGTCGCGGGCCGCGGCAACCGCAGCCGAGACCGAGTCGAAGCTCGCCAGGACCCCGTCACCGAGCTTCTTGAGCAGTCTCCCATCATGAGCGGAGAGGGCACGGACATGGATGTCGTCATTGGTCTCCATGATCCCGAGCGTTGCGGCTTCGTCATCGCCCATCAGCGCCGTGAACCCGACGATGTCGGAGAACAGGATGGCGGCGAGCCGCCGTTCACGAACCGGCGCCTGCCTTCGGATCGCCTCATCGAGGAAGTGGCGCTTCCCCGCCTGCGCATTCACGAACTCGTCCTTCGAGAGGATCATCTCGTCGAGCTCGAAGTCCGTGCGCAGGAGGTTCGCGATCCAGGCATCGAGACGGCCGGCGTCGGACCTCACGAACTCCTTGAGGAATCGGGTGTCGATGTTGATGCAGACGGCCCCGACGAGCCCGAAGTCCGGGCGGAAGATCGGCACGGTCGTGCACTTGAACTGCCGGGATCCGATGTTGAGCTCGTAGTTGACCTTGTCCTCGCCTCGCTGGCGCCGCGTCTTGAGGTCGAGCACGAGATTGGTCGCACCGCTTCCGATCGATCTCCCAGTGACCTCTCCATTCTCGATCGCCACCAACGACCGAGAGGGGTTCACGAGGTTGTGAAGGAGGATCTCGATGCCCGTGTGCGGGAACGAACGGCCGACGTTGTTCACGAGGCGCCGGAAGTTCTCCAGGAACACCTCGTTGTCGTCGATCACCGCATCGCCGTCGTAGGAGGCGTACAGCTGCTTGTACCGATTGAGACGGTCGGTCGGGAAGGTGTTCCTGACGAGGTTCTGCTCCCCGATGACGATGAGCTCGCCCGCTGCGCGTTCGTTCCGTTCGTCGAGGAGACGCTCGACCGCCTCCGAGAATCGATCGGCGGAGAACTCGACATGCCCGTCGTCGTCGACGATGAAGGGGTAGAAGTCGTACTCCTCGAGCCTCGGCTTGGCGCCCTGCACCGCCACGCGTGGCGAGGAACGACGTGCCACGAGGAACCCGACGACGGCGCCCACGACGGCGAACGCCACGGCAATAGGGATCACCATCGGATCCATGGGGCGTTCCTTCCGCCTCGACACTCGACTCGATCGTCAATCTACAGGGTCGGGGCTCGCCCGCACGCGGGGATCGGACCCACGCCGCCTCAGGATCGAAGTGTCGTGGCGAGGCGCCGGAAGGCAGAGGCCGCATCGACCTCGATCGGCGCGGAGTGGCCGAAGCATGCGACGGAGAAGTCCTCCCTGGCGAGGCGGCGAAGGCTGGCATCGAATACCGGAGTCGCACGGTTCATCCAGCCGCGTGCGACACCGCCCGACCGTGTGCGCACGGCGGCATCGCCGACGAAGAGCACACCGCCCGATCGATCGAGGAGATACGAGACGTGTCCGATGGTGTGTCCCGGCGTCGCGACGACCACCAGGTCCTCCGGGAGGCCCTCGATCCTGCTGCCCTCGGCGACCTCCCGGTCAACGACGACGGGTCGGCCGGATGGGACGAGCCGGAACACGGGCGTCAGGAACGGCACCTTCCCCACGAAGGGGGGAGGTGACTTCCGCACCTCCCCGCGGACCGCTGGTGCATCCTCTGCCGATGCCATGACCGTCGCACCGCTCGCCTCCCTCAACGCGGCGGCACCGCCCACATGGTCGAAGTGGGCGTGCGTGAGCAGGATGGCCGCGACGTCGTCGAGGGTTCGCCCGATCGCATCGAGCCCGGCGGCGATGGCCCCGTGCCGTCCCGGGAGGCCACTGTCGATGAGCACGACGCCCTCGTCCCCGTCGACGATGAATACGTTCACGCCCCTCGAGATCTGGTGCACACCCTGAGCGACTGTCCTCATGCGTCCACGGTACCTCCACCGTGGGGCGCGGGTCACCACTCCTCGCGGGGCGAGCCCACCGTCACCCGCCACGGTGGGCTCCCGGTAGGCTGCGTGACCCACCGGGAGGCACGATGGAACTCGGACTCACCACGTTCGCCGAGACGATCCCGTCCGCGGGGTCCGGCATGGCATCGGATCACGGCATCCGGATTCGACAGGTCATCGACGAAGGGGTGCGCGCGGAGGAGGTCGGCCTCGACATCTACGCCATCGGCGAACACCACAGGCCCGACTTCGCTGCATCCGCACCCTCGGTGATCCTCGCCGCGATCGCCGCGAAGACATCGCACATCAGGCTCTCACCCGCGGTCACCGTCCTGTCGTCGGACGATCCGGTCAGGGTGTTCCAGCAGTTCGCCACGCTCGATCTCATCTCGGAGGGCCGCGCCGAGTTGCTGGTCGGCCGCGGCTCCTTCATCGAGTCATTCCCGCTGTTCGGATACGACCTCGAGGACTACGACGAGCTGTTCGCGGAGAAGCTCGACCTCCTCCTGGCCATTCGCGACCACGAGCGGGTCACATGGACCGGGAGATTCCGAGCGCCGCTGGAGGACCAGGGCGTGTATCCGAGACCCCAGCAGGATCCCCTTCCGGTGTGGATCGGCGTCGGCGGCACACCACAGTCAGTCGTGCGAGCCGGGCTCAGGGGTCTCCCCGTCGCCCTCGCCATCATCGGCGGATCACCGGAACGCTTCGCCGTGCTCGCCGAACTCCACCGAAGGGCGCTGAGGGACGCCGGACTCGACCCTGCCGCGGTTCCCCTCGCCGTGCACGCCCACGGCCTCGTCGCCGACACCGAGGAGGAGGCCGTCGACGTCTTCTACCCGTCGTATGCCGCTGCGATGACACGCATCGGCCGTGAGCGCGGATGGGGACCGATGACCGTCGACCAGTTCGACGCCATGCGCAGCCCCATGGGGTCGCTCGTGCTCGGCGACCCCGATCAGGTCGCTGCGAAGATCCTCAGATGGCGCGAGATCCTCGGCATCGAGCGCTTCATGCTCCACGTCAGTGTCGGCACCATGCCCCACGACGTGGTCATGCGATCCATCGAGCTCCTCGGCACCGAGGTGGCCCCGCGGGTCGCCGCCGGGATCACTGCGTCCGTCTAGGCCGCGTCCCCGCCGACGGGGAGCGTCTGGGCATTGCGAATGAAGCGGCAGAAGAACGAGACGGCGCGGTCGGCATCGGCGACCCGAACACGTTCGTCGGTGCCGTGGATGCCGCCGAGCTCCGGATCGACCGTGAAGGGGCCGAAGCCATACACGGCATCGGCGATGTCGAGGAAGTACCGGGAGTCGGTCGCACCCGTCAGGATCCACGGAGCGACGACCGCCTCGGGATACGTCTCCTCGACGCTCGTGCGCACGACCCGCCACGCGTCAGACTCGATGGACGAGAACGGGGAGGGTTCCCAATAGCGGTCCCCAACGGTCTCCACACCCAGGTCGGGTCCGACGACCGACCTCACGTGGTCGAGGACACCGCGAACGGTGTCCCCCGGCAGGATCCTGAAGTTCACGACGGCCCACGCCTCCTGGGGCAGCACGTTCGACTTGACGCCCCCCGACACCATCGTGACGGCCGTCGTGGTGCGGATCAGGGCGTCCGACTGGGGCTTGCCGGCGAACGCCCTGGCGACGGCGGGACCGGTCACGGAGAGGTTGCCGACGAGCGCTCGGAGCGGTCTGCTGATGCGGGACCCGAGGCTCTCGAAGAGCGGCTCCAGCACGGCGATCCTCGCAGGCATCGGGTGGGTCTCGAGCCGGCGGATGGCCTCGGCGAGCGTTCCGATCGCGGACGGCTGCGATGGCATCGACGAGTGCCCGCCCTGTCCCGTGGCGGTGATCCTGACGTCGACGTAGCCCTTCTCAGCCACCTTGACGAGGGCCACCGGCTCGTCACTGAGCATGGGCATGGCATCGACGACCGCCCCACCCTCGTCGAGGACGATCCAAGGGCGCACGCCCCTGTCGCGCAGCAGCGCAGCGGTCGCGACGGCGCCCTCCGTGCCGCTGATCTCCTCGTCGTGCCCGAAGGCCAGGTAGACGGTGCGTTCCGGGGTGAACCCCACGTCGATGAGGTGCTCGACTGCCTCCATCGCGGCGATGAGCGGTCCCTTGTCGTCGAGGGCGCCGCGGCCCCACACATACCCGTCCGCCTCGACCCCCGAGAACGGGTCGATCTGCCAGTCCTCCTCCGTTCCGGGCTCCACAGGGACGACGTCCATGTGGGCCATGAGGACGATCGGCGACGCGGTGGGCTCCGAGCCCTCCCAGGTGAACAGCAGTGACAGGTCGTTCACGACCTCCCGCACACACCTCGCATGCACCAGCGGGTAGCGATCCTCGAGGAACCGGTGGAAGGACAGCATGGCGTCCCGATCGTTGTGCGCGTGATCCTCGTGCGAGGTCGTGTCGATGCGCACGGCGGCGCCGAGGTTGTCGAGGAAGCGCTGCCCATCGATGCCCTTCTCGCTCCTCGACGGTGCACGCGCGCCCCTCTCCCTCGGCACGTCGTTGGTGCGGGCAGCCACCCTCGAGGCGACCGCGGCTGCGGCGGCCAGGCTTCCGACGGCGGCAGCGCCGATCTTGGTTCTCCGCTTCATGGTTCCTCCTCATACCCGGTCTCGCGGGGAATCCACCGCGGAGCGGGCATCTCGCGTCGTCTCATCCCACGCCCGGGAACTCGAGTCCGATCGCCTCGCGGATCTCGTCCATCCATCGCATGACGGCGAGGGTGTCCGCGTGCGGGCGCCTCGGGCTCTCGAGCAGACCCTCCTGCACGGATCGCTCGACCTCGGCGATCTCGAAGGCGAACCCAGACCCCTCGTAGCCCGTGTCGATCTCCTCGACGACGTGACCACGACGCTCGACCGTGAGGAGGGGGCTGTGGTGCATCGGAGCGTGAAGGCGGATCCTTCCGTCCGTGCCGGAGATGACGGCCTCGTTCGCCGTGTCGGCGTCGAAGGTCCCCGTCATCGACGCGACGACCCCTCCCGCATGGGAGGACACGACCGTGGTGGCGAGATCGACGCCCGTCGGGGCGAACCGTGCAACCGCATCCGTCGCGTCCGGTGGTCCAAACAGGTGATGGCAGAGCGAGAGCGGGTAGACGGCCAGGTCGACGAGTGCGCCACCGCCGAGTGAGCGGTTCATCCACCGACGGTTCGCCTCGGTGGGGACGAAATACGAGAGGGTCGCGTGGAACTCCCTCGGGTCCCCGATGACCCCCTCCGCCATCAGCCGGTCGAGGGTGTCCATGAAGGGCAGGAACCGCATCCACATCCCCTCCACGACGAGGACGTCGGCGGCCCGGGCCTCGTCGAACATCCGCTGTGTCTGGGACGTCGAGAGGGCGATCGGCTTCTCGCACAACGCCGGGGTCCCTGCCTCGATGCTCGCCATGACGTTGTCGAAGTGGCGATCGCTCGTGGTCGCGACGTAGACCACGTCGACATCGGCGAGTCGGGCCACATCGGCGTGGGAGTCGACGGCGATCGGGATGCCCCTCGCGGATGCGAAGTCCGCAGCGGCTCGCGGGCGCGGGGACCCGACGGCGACCACCTCGGAGCCTGAGTCGTCGAGCGCCTGGGCCATCGACGCCGCGATGTGGCCCGTTCCCATGATCCCCCAACGCAGTCCCATCCTGCCATCGTACCGGGGCCCGGTACCGGTACCTTGCGCAGCCCCCGGGGGACCGCGATGATCGGTATGACAGCGAGGAGGACCATGACCGAGTACGAGGAAGAGTTCGAGATCTCCGGTGACCTTCCCATCGATCCGTGGGCGATTGATCCCAAGCTGGTGCCCTCGGATGCACGTGCGTGGGGTGCGGCAGCGCAACTCACCCCCCTTCTGGGATTCTCGTTCCTCGCCCCGTTGATCATCTGGCTGATCAAGCGCGACGAGGACCCGTGGGTCGAGGAGAGCGCACGGGAAGCGCTGAACTTCCAGATCTCGATCGCGATCTATGCCGTGGTCTGCCTGATCCTCGCCTTCATCCTGATCGGGATCTTCCTCGGGATCGCGTTGGGCATCTTCGCCCTCGTGGTGATGATCATCGCCGGGGTGAAGGCAGCGTCGGGTGAGCTGTATCGCTATCCCCTCACGATCCACCTCGTGAACTGACGCCGCGACAGGCGGGGATCGCGGGGGTCCACAGCCGACGGGCGACACCGGGATGCACCCTGCTACCGCCGGGGAGACTGTCGCGACATACCCCTAGGGGGTATCATGGCGACATGGACCTACCGATCGAGGACCGAGAAGAGATCATCAAGCGACTCCGTCGAGTGGAGGGTCAGATCCGTGGCCTCCAGGCCATGGTCGAAGAGGGCCGCGAGTGCAACGACACGCTCACCCAGTTCGCCGCTGCGAACAGGGCCCTGAGCAAGGCCGGCTTCCGATTCTTCGCAGCGACGATGGAGCAGTGTCGGCTGGACCCCGACGCCGCCGAGGCCCACGGGTACTCCCCCGATCGCCTCGAGCAGATGTTCCTCCGCCTCAGCTGACCGATCTCCTCCCCGTACCCAGGGTTGCAGTGCACCGATACGGGGGACAGCAACCCTGGGTTCCAGTGCACGAACACCGTGGACTGCAACCCTGGGTACGGGGTCAGGTCAGGCTGGGGGCTGAACGAGGTCGCCGCGGTAGTTCTTGATGTCGTCGGTGACCACGGTGACCCGAGCTCCAGCGGCCTCCGCGAAGCCGGCGGCGATGGTCGCCCGGTAGCCGCTCTGGCAGTGGATCGTCATCTCACCACCCCCATACCTGATGGGATCGGCGGCGAAGTCAGCGAGGTGCACCGCCACGGCGCCCTCGACGATGCCGTCGCGATGCTCGACCGGATCGCGGACATCGACGAGCGCACCCCTCGCCCCGGGATCCAGTTCCGCGAAGGTGATGGCCGCCGTCGTCGCCAGCGACACACCGAGATGCTCGAGACGATCGGGCTCGATCCGCCCGATCACGTCGTCCCATCCGATCCGCTGGAGGTGGAGCCGCACCGTCTCCGCGTCCTTCTCGTTGCCGACGAGCGCGAGGGGATCACCCCACGGGAGGGTCCATCCGAGGTATACGGCGTCGTCGTTCGAGACCTCGACGTTGAGGGAACCCGGGAGGTGACCGGTTGCGTACTGCGCAAACGGCCGCACGTCCACGACGGTGACACCATCGATCTCATCGAGGTCGACGATCTCGCGAAGGGGTTGGTGCGGCGGCGCCCCCGTGGGTGCGAGGTTGGCGGGCGCCATGTACCGGTAGTACGCGGGGAACTGCTTGTAGCCGATCACCTGGCTGAACGCGAACGCCTCGACCGTGGGGGCGAGCAGCGCGGGATTCCGCAGACGCTCGCGTTCGATCGTGCTCGTCGTGTCGGCGACGTCCGATGCCGAACAGAACGACCCCGTTCCGTGGGTCGGCGCGACGACCGAGGGATCGGGGAGCTCATCGGCGATCCGATGTGCAGAGGCGTACTGGTGGGCGAGGAGCTCCTCGGTGTGCTCGGGGCCGAGGAGATCGGATCGTCCGACCGCGCCCACGAGCATCGAGCCGCCCGAGAAGATCGCAACGGGCCCGTCCGGCGACTCGAGCACATAGGAGGTGTGGTTGAAGGTGTGGCCGGGCGTGTGCATCGCCTTCATCGCCCAGCCGCCGACCGGGAAGGTCTCGCCGTCAGACAGGGGCAGATGGACGTACGGTGCACTGGTACCGGCGGGCAGCACGTACGAGGCGCCATGGGCATCGGCGAGGCGCTTCCCCCCGCTCACGTAGTCGTTGTGGATGTGGGTTTCGAAGACCCCCACCAGCGCTGCATCGATCCCATCGAGGATCGCCTCGAATCGATCGAGGTCGCGCTGGATGTCGACGGCGACGGCCTCGTCACCGACGACGATGATGTAGGAGTGGTCGCCGAGGCTGTCGGTGGTGACCTGGCGCACGAACGCCGACGTGTCGGGCGTCGAGAAATCGAGCTGCATCGCGGAAACCCCTTCGATGTAATGTGACGAGGAGGGTAGTATACCCCCCGGGGTATTACTCGACACGATAGGAACCACCATGTTCACCAACACTCGCACCGCCATCGAGCACGTGCCCGCCCGGCAGTGGGCGTCGTGGCGCGACGCCAACGACGCCGTGATCATCGACGTGAGGGAGCCGATGGAGTGGGCCATGGGAACCCTCCCTGAGTCCGAGACCATCTCGCTCGCCGCGTTGCCGTCGGCCGCCACCGACATGGACCGCGACCAGGCGATTCTCCTCGTCTGCGCCACGGGGAACCGCAGCACGACCGGAGCCGCATGGCTCACGTCCATGGGTTTCACGAAGGTCGCTTCGCTCGCGGGTGGCGTCGTCGCCCTGGGCATGGCGTGATGTTCGGATTCAGGAAGCACTCGGTCGACGTCCGGACGGCCCATCGCATGGCCGAAGAAGACGGATATGTCATCCTCGACGTCCGCACGAAGCTCGAGCGCAAGGAGGGACACCCGCCGGGCTCGGTGCACGTGAGCCTCGATTCGCTCGATCGCCGCGTCTCCTCACTCCAGGGCAAGCGCGTCCTGGCGATCTGCCGAAGCGGGAATCGCTCGGGAACCGCAACTCGCAAGCTCAACGCACATGGGATCGAAGCAAAG
The DNA here is from genome assembly GCA_963792405.1 of uncultured Acidimicrobiia bacterium. Classification (GTDB taxonomy): domain Bacteria; phylum Actinomycetota; class Acidimicrobiia; order Spongiisociales; family UBA5794; genus SZUA-442. The sequence goes on along the minus strand of CAWBVU010000001.1, from coordinate 106,737 downwards.
AATGTCAGGGGTGGCATGGTCGCCTGGAACAGGGCGGGCCTCCCGACCAGGAAGGGGACGTGATCGTGACCACCAGGATCCGCAGCCTGCTCATCGCCTTGGCGATCGGCGCTGCCGTACTCGCAGGATGCTCCTCGTCGAGCGCCACCCTCGAGACGGTCGAGCCCGCGACCGCCGCCACCGTCATCGCCGAGGAGCCCGATGCCGTCGTGCTCGACATCCGCACGCCTGAGGAGTACCAACAGGGCGCGATCGAGGGAGCGGTCAACATCGACTTCTATGCAACGGACTTCGCTGCACAGCTCGATCAGCTCGACAAGAACACGCCCTACGTCGTGTACTGCCGCTCGGGGAATCGGTCCGGACAGGCGATGGACACCTTCGCCGACCTCGGGTTCACCGACGTGACCGAGATCGAGGGCGGGATCGTCAACTGGTACGAGTCCGGGTACCCGGTCGCAGGGAACTGATGACGGGCGAGCATCTGGCCTGCACCGACATGGAGGACTACGTTCAGGGCGCTGCGGGTGCCCGCAGGGAAGGAGCCGCGATGGACCACACCACCTACGGAATGAGCATCACCACATCGCTGTCACTCGAGGACGCCGAGGCGGCGATCAGGTCCGCGTTGTCCGAGGAGGGGTTCGGGGTCCTGACGGAGATCGATGTCGCCGCCACCCTCAGGGTGAAGCTCGGCATCGAACGGCGCCCCTACAGGATCCTCGGCGCGTGCAATCCCGTGCTCGCCAACCAGGCACTGACCCACGACGAGCACATCGGCCTGCTGCTCCCGTGCAACGTCACCGTCGCCGAGTCCGACGACGGCACCGTCGTGTCGGTGGTCGATCCACAGGTGATGCTCGGCGTTGCCGGAGACAGCGACGAGATGCAGCGCCTCGCGGGCGACGCGAAGGCACGCCTCGAGCGCGCCCTCCACACCCTCGAGGTCTGACGCCCTCCGCTCCGGGCGCCCACAGCCACGAACACGCACAACGGGGCGGAACTACCATCGGCTGCGATGATCTTCTCGGACCACACGATCAAGGATGCGATCGCCAGTGGCAGGATCACCATCGACCCCTTCGAGGAGGTGATGGTGCAGCCCTCGAGCGTGGATCTCCGCTGCGACCCGAGCTTCCGGGTGTTCGAGAACCACAAGTACGCCCTGATCGACCCGAAGGCACCCCAACAGGATCTCACCACCGGCGTGACGGCGACCGAGTCCGACCCGTTCATCCTGCACCCGGGGGAGTTCGTGCTCGGCTCGACGCTCGAGGTGATCGGGCTGGCCGATGACGTCGTGGCACGGCTGGAGGGCAAGTCGAGTCTGGGCCGGCTGGGTCTTCTCATCCACTCGACCGCGGGCTTCATCGATCCGGGGTTCCGCGGCCAGGTGACCCTCGAGCTGTCCAATGTGGCCAACCTCCCGATCGCGATCTACCCCCGAATGAAGATCGGCCAGATCAGCTTCTACCAGATGACCACCCCTGCGGACGTGCCCTACGGCTCTCCGCAGCTCGGCTCCAAGTACCAGGGCCAATCCGGCCCCACACCGTCCGCGATGCACCGCGACTTCTCCGATCCACGGTGAGGTGACCGGTCGAATCACCCGAGCGGTGTTCGATCAGGTGAAGTGCGGCGTCACCGTGGGAGCGACGTCGACGCCAAGCGACACGGGGAGGACCCCGAAGCAGACGGGGCGGCTGCCGCACCTGGCCTCACCCGGGATGTCGACGCCCCGCTTCACATAGCCGAGGCCGAGCGGCTGGCACCGGGCAACGGACGTGACCCACCCCACGGGCTCGTCGTCGATCGAGACTTCATCCCCCGGGGCGACCGCCGCACTCGGGTGGAAGCCGAGCTGGACGAGCCTCCTCGGCGGCTCCGCCTCCCTGTAGTGCACCCTGGCCACGAACTCCTGGCCCGTATAGCACCCCTTGGTGAACGACACCGTGCGATCGACGAGACCCGTCATCGCTGGCGTGGCCTTCTCGTCGATGTCGCCGCCCATCGCCGGCCACCCTGCCCAGATCCGCAGGGAGTCGTACATCTCCGCATCCATGGGCTCGGCTCCGTCTGGCATGTCGACATCCGGTCCGACGAGGTCCACGCCGTCGATCGTCCCCCACCGAACCCGCGCCTCGATCGGGGAATGCGCCGTCAGGCCGGCTGCCCCGGGGCCCCGCACGGCGTATCCGTTCCACGTCGACGACTCGAAAGAGACCTTCGTCCTGAAGAGGAGCCCGTCGATGCGCTGGCGGACCGCATCGCCCCATCCGCGATCCGTGTCGAGGGCGAGCTCGTCCTCGCCGAGGCGGGTCACGCGCAGCAGGGCGACGATCTCGCTCTTCGGCTGGAGGAGGAACGACCACACCGATTCCCCGACGCCGAGCGACACCACGTCCTGGGTGAGCTGCGTCTGGAGGTACTCCCGTGCGTCGGGCCCGCGAGCCACCACGACATCGCGCACGATCCGAGCCGCCTTCATCGTCTCCATGGGGGTCGATGGTAGGAGTGGCCACCGGGCGCTCGTGACGAACCCTCCTCGGTGCGTGCCCCGGGGGCGCAAAGTCGCCCCGGCGAGGTACGCTTGTGGCAGCTGCATCGGCGGCGACTCCCTCTTCCTTCGTCCTCGGACCTCTTGGCAAGTCGGGTCGGTACCGGGACAACTTCATAGCGAGGACACAGAGTCCTCAGATTCCGAGAGGGAGCACCATCCATGAACATCTTCGTCGGCAACCTGCCATTCACCGCATCGGAGTCCGATCTCCGCACGCTCTTCGCCGACTATGGCGACATCCAGTCCGTCGCTGTCATCACCGACAGGGACACGGGACGTTCGCGAGGCTTCGGTTTCGTCGAGCTCGCAGATGACACCAAGGCGCGTGAGGCGATCAAGAACCTCGACGGCTACCGCCTCGACTCGCGCAACATCTCGGTCAACGAAGCCAAGCCGCGCTCGCGCTGATGGTCGAGGCCACGGAACAGACGGAGACGACAAGCGCTCCCGACCGCGGCGGCGTCGACTCGATGGAGGCATGCCAGATGTGCGGCATGCAGGTTCGTCGCAGCGAGATGGACATCCACCTCGGCCATGCGCACAACCGCTCACGTGAGTCGAAGAAGCCTGCAAAGAAGCAGGGACGGCAACGGGACCGCTAGGCCCCGAGGCATTCAGCGCTCGACATCATCGCCATCTGAGCTCCAACCGGAGCACATCCGAGGGCACCGGGTTCACGTCGTGAACTCGGTGCCTTCTGTCAACCAGAGCGAAAGCTCGTCGCGGTCGGGCAGGTGGAGCGTCCCGGATTGGACGAAGTAGGCCGTGTCGACGTAGTCGATCGCCGCCGGATCATGCGTCGCCATGACGACGGTCGTTCCCTCTGCTGCGATGTCCTTGAGCATCTGGAGGATGCCCGCACCCGTCGTCGTGTCCAGCTCACCGGTCGGTTCGTCACACAGCAGGTAGCGCGGCTCGTGGACGAGCGCCCGTGCGATCGCCACCCGCTGCTGCTCGCCCCCTGACATCTCGTCAGGGCGATGGTCGACACGACCCGTCATGCCGACGGATTCGAGCACTTCGTCGACCTTGCGTCTCGCATCGCTCCCCCTCGCGCCGCTGAGGCGGAGCGACACGTCGACGTTCTCCCGTGCCGATGCGAGGGTCAGGAGGCTCGCCGACTGGAACACGAAGCCGAGCTTGGTCCTCCTGAGCCGAGCTGCGGCCGCCTCGGACAGGTCGTCCACGCGTTCACCGTCGATCCAGACCTCACCGGTGTCGGGACGCTGCAGCAGGCCGATCATGTGGAGCTGGGACGTCTTGCCGGAGCCGGATGGCCCGAAGAGCGCGACGAACTCGCCAACGCCGATGCTGAGATCGACCTCGCGTGCCCCGACCGCGCCGTTCGGGTACGTCTTGGAGACGTCACGAAGCTCAAGGCTCATGGTGGCCCTCCGGTTCGAGGAGCAGGCCCTCGGGTACGACCTTGACGCGCACGTGGTCGTCGATGCCCGCCTCGATCATCATGTCCCTCGGGAGCTGCACCATCCCCCGCTTGTCCACCGCCACCAGTTCCGTCGCCCCGCGGCGGCTCTGTGTGGCGATGCGCCCATCCGCGATCCTCACGACGCGATCGGTGCGTTGGGCGACCGCCACGTCGTGCGTCACCACGAGGATCGACAGCCCACCCTCGTGTGAGAGTCGCCTGAGGAGCTCGAACATCTCGAGAGAGTTCTCGGTGTCGAGCTCGCCCGTCGGCTCGTCGGCGAGCAGGAGCCTCGGGCCAGGGGCAAGGGCGACACACAGCGCCAGTCGCTGTTGCTCACCACCGGACAGGGTGTTGACGGCGGCATGCGCCTTCCCGCGCAGGCCGACCGCTTCGAGGAGGGCCATCGCCCGCTTCTTGCGCTTCCGGCCTGCGACGCCTCCCAGGAGCAGCGGCAACTCGACGTTCTGGGCGACGTCGAGGTAGGGCACCAGATTCCGGGTGAAGTCCTGCCACATGAACCCGACTTCCCTGCGGTAGTACCTGGTCAGCTGCTTCGGGGTGATGTCGTTGAGGCTGTGGTCGGCGACGGTCACCCGTCCCGCCGACGGCTTCTCGAATCCGGCGAGGATGGTCAGGAGGGTGGACTTCCCCGCCCCGGATGCCCCGACGACGGACATGAACTCACCCTGCTCCATCGTCAGATCGAGCCCCTGGAGCGCGACGACCTCGAGGGCGCCGAGCTTGTGGATCTTGATGAGGTTGTGGCATTCGATGATCGGCGCCATCAGCGATCCACCTCCCTCAGGACTTCGCTCATCCGCCGTACCGAGACCCTGCGCGTGGCCCACAGGACCGAGACGATGAGCAGCACGGTCACGATCGTGACGTACGCGACGAGCTGCCACATCGGGATGGAGAGGAGGATCGACGGAACGATCACGTCGGTCGTCTCACCGAGCTGGAAGAACGGCAGCATGATCATGACGAGGAGGATGCCACCGATCACACCGATCGCCGCGCCGAGGCCGATCACGACGAACTGCTCGAGGGCGAAGGTCACCCCCACGTTGGAGCGTTCGAACCCAAGGGCCCTCAGCACCCCCATCTCCTTCGCACGTCTGGAGACGGCGAGCATCACATAGCCGGTCACCCCTGCGAGGGCGAGGACGACACCAGTCGCCGCGCCGACGAAGAGGATGGCAACGAGCCCCACCTGCACCGGACGGCTCGAGAAGGCGGCCTCGGCGCCGCCGATGGTCCACACCTGCTCGGGTGTGTCGGGCATCTGTGCGCTGACCGATCGAACGACCCCATCGGGATCCGACGTCGCGGCCCACATCTCCATCGGCCCATCGACTCGTGCGACGGCACCGGAGAACGACCATGTCCCCGCACCATTCGCCCACGCGTTGTAGGCATCGAGGTCGATGACCATGACCCCCTGGCGACGAGGATCGGTGGTCGTGGGCACCTCCTCGACGAGCCCGACCATTTCACCCTGGAGGATCAGGGTGCCGACCGAGTAGCTCGACACCGATCCCGGTTCGAGGCCCGCGATGGCTGCGGCCTCCGGATCGAGGATCACCTTGATGTCATCGGGGACGCGCCACAGCTGTGGAACATCGGAGTCGGCCCGTGTCCGTTGCCTCGGGAGGTCGACGCGCATCACGGTGCCCTCACGCCACAGCGGGTCCTGTTCCACCTCGGCGACGCTCGGAGGGAGCTCCCCCGGCGGCATGGACGAGTAGCGCTGCTCCGCCGCGAAGGAGGCATCCACACTCCTGTCGATCGTCAGGTCGCCGATCGGGCTCATCTCCGTCGTGTCGAGCACGGATCTGCCATCCGGGCCGACCGCCACGACATCCGTGACGAGGATCGTGTCGCCGTCGACCACCAGGCCGCTCGACGTGTCCGATCGCTCGAACCACATCGATGAGACCGACAGCGGAGGTTGCGGAGGATGCGGATAGTCGGTGTTCTTCCCCGTCGTGAGGTCGACCGTCGCAACGCGCCACTCCGTGTCGACGAAGTCGACGTCCGCGACCATGGTCCACACCTGGAGGCGGGCGTCGATGACCCGCATCAGGAGCCGGTGTTCCTTCGGCAGGATGAGCTCTCCGGACGCGATGGCTCCCAGCGACGGGGGCGCCACGACGCCCTCCACCTCGAGCCGCGTCGCATCCGCCGGCACCTCCACACCGACGTCGGGAGCGACGCCCCCGGGACGAAGCAGGGAGAAGACATCCTCCGGGCTGTCGGCCCCGAAGTCGGATCGCCACGTCACGACACGGGCGAACTCGTCGGGGCGTACCGCGAGGGCCTCTGCCCGCCGGCTCGACCGGCGCGGTGCGCCATCCGTGCGCAGAACCGGCGTGCCGAGCGATCCGTCGGGTGCGATGGCCCAGCCCGCCCCCGCACCGACGACCCGTGCATCGGCACCTGCCGCGTACTCGGCGCGGTCGGCGTAGGACTGCTCGAGCGTGGAGGCGTAGGTCAGGGCGAACGTCCCGAGGCCCGTCGTGACCCACACGAGCAGTGCGAGCCTTCCATACGGCACGGGATTCCGCCCGAGGTGCCACCCCGCGAGGGCGAGGGAGAGGTTCCTCGACTTCGTGAGCACCCACCCCACGAGACGCAGCACGTAGGGGAAGATGCGCAGCAGGATGAGCGCACCGGTGAACAGGAGGAGGGCGGGGAAGATCACCGCGAGCGGATCGAGCGTGGCCTCACCCGTCTGCGGGTCGATGTTGATGAAGCCCCGCAGCCGCAGCTGGATCAGCAACACAAGGGACAGGGAGATGGCGAAGATGTCGATGTTGTACTTCTGCCACACCGATTGGGTGCCGGGACGGGCCGCGAGGGCGCGGAGCGCCAGCACTCCCCGTTTGGCGTACGGCATGATCGTCACACCCATCGCGACGAACGTGATCGTGCCCCCGATCGTCATGAACGGCACCACGGACCTGACCTGGGCAACGTCGAGCGCCTCACCACCAGTGAGGGTCGACAGCGGTGGGATCCTCCCCGTGAGCGCAACGAGGAAGCGTGCGACGAACGGCGCCACGAGGGCGGCGGCCACGGCGATCATCAGGGACTCGCCGAGGTGGATGCCGACGGTCTGCCAAGAGGACGCACCCCGTGACTTGAGCAGCGCGATCTCGGGTCCCTCACGCTCGACGGTCAACGCCGAGGTGTAGACGAGGAAGTAGATCGCGCCTCCGACGACGAGAGCGAGCATCGCGAGGATCGGCCCTCCCACAACCACGGACCTGGTGGTGAACTCGTCCAGCAGGGTGGTGATCGTCGTGGTGGTCGGGATCGTGCCGCCGCTCTCCCGAGCAACCTGTGCGCGGAATTGGTCGAGGCGGCCACCGAGCACGTCGACGTCCTGGAGCTGCACCGTTGGGCGGTCGAGCGGCATCCTCCACCGTTGCGTGGTGTTGATGTCGGGGAGACCCCGCGTCTCGCGAAGCCATGGGTCGGTGTCCTGGCTCGTGGGCACCACCCTGAGCCAGTCGTCGAACACGGCCTGGTCCCAGAAGATCATGCGGTCCGGATCGTCGAATCCCCAGATCGGCGCCGTGGGTTCCGCCGCGGTGACGATCGCCGCGACCTCGACGTACTCGAACACGGAAACGACACCGGAGAACGGCTTGATGAAGAAGCGGTCGCCGACGCCGACACCTGCGAGCTCTGCTGCGGACTGCCCCATCATGATCTCGACGGGGTCGTACTCGGCGGTCGTCACGGACCCATCGGTCGTGTACGCACCCTCGACGATCTCGAGCGAGGATTCCAGATCGGGGGAGGTGAACAGCCGAACCTGGAGCGGTTCCCTCGGTGGCCGTGGGTACGGGGGCTGTGGGAGCTCCGCCGGGTCGCCCCCCTCCGCGAGGGTCTGCTCGACGAGGGCCCTCCACTCGTCGCCCTGGGCGATGAAGTCGATCGCTGCGTCGGGGCCAGCGGGGATCACGGCGAACTCACGGGTCTGGGTGCGTTCCTCGAGGGTCGGGTACCAGGGCTGGAGCCACTCACCCTGGCTGCCTGCGACCACGCCGCGGTTCGTCTCCCGCGACGGCGCTCGTGTACGCCGTCTGGTTCGCGAAGGCCGTGACCTCGGTCTCCTCCTCGAGCGCGTTGTCGATCGAGAACTTCAGATCGACGGCCTGGACGGACGCCTCATAGAGCGGCACGACCACGAGCAGGGCGATCACGAGGGTCGCGCCGAGGAAGGAACCGAAGAGGATCCCCTTCTTCGCCCATATGCGCCGTGCCACGAGTCCTAGGTACGTGGCGATTCTCATTTGTCGAGTCCCTGTGCCTCCGGAACCGACGTCACCCTACACCCGTGTCCCGCGACGCGTCGCGCGAGCGACATCCCGCGGTTCATTCGTCGATCCCCGGCAGATCCAGCGATGCCGCACGGTGGCAGGCCACCCAGGCCCCGTCGAGCTCCCTGCCGTCGGGGGCAGGGCCACGACACACGTCGGCGGCCTCGGCGCAGCGGTCGAGGAACACGCACCGCCGATGGTCGACGTCGACGAGGCGCGGCGCCTCACCGGAGATGTGCCGCAGCCTGCCCGGCCTGATGCCGGGAATCGACCCGACGAGTCCCGACGTGTACGGGTGGCGGGGATGGTGGTAGATATCGCCCGCTGACGCCTGCTCGATGATCTCACCTCCGTACATCACGGCAACGCGGTCGGCGAGGGATGCGACGGCAGCAAGGTCGTGCGTGACCACGACCATGGCCATGGCCCTGCGTCGCTGCATGTCGCGGACCAGGTCCATGATCGCCGCGGCGACGGACGGATCGAGGCCGTTGAGCGGCTCGTCCGCGATGAGGAGGGACGGGGCCTTCGTCAGGGCCGCGGCGAGCATCGCCCGCTGGGCCATGCCGCGCGAGAGCTGATGTCGGAACGCACCGAACAAAGCCGTCGACTTCGGGAGCTTCACCTCCCCGAGCGCGTCGTACACGCGCCGTTCGATCTCCTCGATCGAGAGATCGGAGTGCTCGGCGAGGGCTTCACCTGCCTGCGCGCCGATCTCGAGGTCGGGGGTCCAGGAGCCGATCGGGTTCTGGAACATGAAGCCGACCTCGGAGCCGATCCTGCGTGGCCATTCGGCGTCGTCGTAGTCGGCGATCACCGTGCCGGCGACGCGGGCCTGTGTGCGTTCCTTGCGGCTCCGCTTCTTCGTCGGGTCGCGGGGCGTCCCTCCCGGTTTGAACGTCGCGTCCCGATAGCGGACCTCGCCACCGATCACCCTCGCCCCCTGTGAGAGCAGGCCGAACGCCCCCATCAACGCAAGGGACTTCCCACTGGCGGACTCCCCGATGAGGGCGAGGACCTCTCCCTCGTCGACGGCGTACGAGATCCCGGGAAGCACCTCGACCCATCCATCGGACAGCTCCTCCCCCGTTTCCGCCACCGGTCCTCGCATCCCCGCGAGGGCGCGGTCCGGGTCGAAGACGGCGATGCGGAGATCCCGTACCTCAAAGAGCGGCTGGGGCACCGATCACCTCCTCCTCGGCGGCGGTCTGGGCTGCGATGCCGCCGCCCATGACCACGAGTCCCACGCCGACCCACGCGAGCGCATTCGGCACCTCATCCAGGAAGACGGCGGCCCACACCACGGCAGAGGCGGGTTCGACGTACATGATGACACTGACCACCGCGAGCGGCAGCCTCTGCATGGCATCCCAGTAGACGTAGCCGGCGAGCCCAGTGAAGAGCGCACCGAGCACGAGGAAGCTCGGCCAGTACTCGCCGTAGTCGGTGACCGCGGTCCACGTGGCGGGGGCCAACGCGATCGACGCGACGGTGAGCTCGCCGATGGCCATCGTCAGCCCTCCCAGGTCCCGGGCCACCGGCTTCCCGACCAGCAGGAGCGCGGCGAGGAACCCAGCCGAGAGGACCGCCATGACGAGCCCCCGGGTGGTCACGAGGCCAGCCTGGGCATCACTCCACGGCTGGACCACGAGCACGGTCCCGGTCATCGCCACGCCCATCGCCACCCACAGCCTCAGAGGGACCTCCTCGCCCAGGAGCGGTCCGGCGAGGATCGAGGCGACGATCGGGCCGAGGTACAGGATGGCGAGGGCGACGGCGACCGATGCGTACTTGATCGACTCGAAGAAGGTCACCCAGTGCAGGGCGAGGAGGGCACCGGACAGGGCCAGCCGCAGGATCCGCCCGTTCGGCCACACGAGTCGCCTCGTCGCCGCGGCCACCCCGATCAGGGCAAGGGCACCGAACGTCACCCTGGCACCGACCAGGGCCGTGGATGGGACCTCGTTGCGAACGAACAGGGGGATCGCCCCCCACGCGACCGCGAGGACCGCAAGGGCGATCGCCGCTCCCAGCGACGTCCGACTGACCATTCCGCGAGGCTAGGCCAGACGGATGCGTCCGTGTCGAACTGGCCTCCTCACCCAGACGGCCCACGGTGCGCCGCCCCGACGTGTGTCGCCGACTCGCGCTCGCTCACGTCGGGACGATGGTGTCGAGCGTTCGCGCCCAGGTGTACGCGATCGCGGCATCGATCGTGTCGCCACGCTCGTAGGACCACATCGACCACTCGGCGCACCGTGCAATCGTCCACAGGGCGATCCGGACGGGGTCGAGGCCGAGAGCGTCACCGAGCAGCTCGAGACGGGCGGTGATCCGGTCGGGAGGGGGTGGCTCAGCGATGCGCCCGTCCGCCTGCACGAGCATCTGGACGGGATCGAATGCCGGATCACCCACGACCGGCTTCGGGTCGATGACGAGCCACGGTTCACGGACGGAGGAGAGCACGTTGCCGGGGTGGAGGTCCTGATGCAGCAGCAGAGGTCCGCGGAAGCAGACGACGGCAGGGCGGTGAGGAGATCGATGCCCCGTTCGACGGGCTCCGTGATCCACGGTACCTCGAGGGTCATCACACGCCGTGTGGTCACATCCGCCCACCGTCCCGTCAGCTCGCCGAGCGAGGTGAACCGTCCGTCAGGAGGTGGACGCCACAGGCGCCGCATCAGGCCCGCCGCGACCTCGGCTCGTTCACGCCAGCCCTGCACGGCCCACAGCGACGCTCCCGGTTCGCACCGTTCCATGAGGATCTCGAACGTCGCCGGCTTCGACGCCACGACGCGTACCGCGCCATCTCCGCCGTACGCATCGAGTGCCTCGGCTTCACCGATCGCCTCGTCGTGGGGAATCGTGCACTTGTACACGAGGAGGTCACCCGATGGCGTCGACGCCGGGGCGACGAACGAAGTCGCTCCGCCCGGATCGTACGGCGACCCGATCGCGACGTCCCAGCGCCGCTGCGCATCGGCCAGGATCGAGGGCAACCGGTCGACCCATGCCCTGCCGGCGTCACCGGGCCAGCCGGCGACGGTGGCGGCGAGCTCCGGGGGGATCTCCATGGCGGTGACGGTACCCCTGGGGTGCCTACATGGGGGCTTCGGCGCGTCCCATGTCGGCGAACAACGTGAACTCGGGGAGGAACGTCATGTCCACCTTGCCGACACTCCCCTGGCGGTGCTTTGCGATGACCACCTCGGCGACGCCCTTCGACTCGACCTTCTCCGGGTAGTAGTACTCGTCCCTGTAGATGAACATGACGACGTCCGCGTCCTGCTCCACGGCCCCCGATTCCCTGAGGTCACCGAGCCTCGGGCGCTTGTCCTCCCTGGATTCCACGCCGCGGTTGAGCTGGGACAGGGCGATGATGGGAACGTGCAGCTCCCTCGCGAGGTCCTTGAGGGACCGTGAGATCATCGCGATCTCCTGCTGCCGGTTCTCCTGGCCGGAGCCGTTCATGAGCTGGAGGTAGTCGACGACGACGAGGTCGAGCCCGGGCTTGCGGCGGAGCCTGCGGCACTTCGCACGGATCTCCGTGACCGTCATCCCGGGTGAGTCATCGACGTAGATGTTCTGCTTGTACAACGCCCCCGCGGCGTTCGACAGCTTCGTGAAGTCCGCCTCCGAGAGCCGACCGGTGCGCAGCCTCTGGGAGTCGATCCGGCCCTTCGAACACAGCAGACGGGTCACGATCTCCTCACGGCTCATCTCCATCGAGAAGATCGCGACCGTGTTGCCCGCGAGGGCGACGTTCTGCGCCATGTTGAGCGCGAGCGACGACTTCCCCATTCCGGGGCGGGCGGCGACGACGATGAGGTTCGTCGGGTGCAGACCCGCGAGCTTGCGGTCGAGGTCCCTGAAACCCGTCGACACACCGGTGACCTCGCTCCCGTTGCGCTGGAGCTCCTCCGCCTTCTCGATGGCCGGTCCGAGGAGGTCATCGATCGCCTGAAGGCCGTCCCCGACCTGGCGCTCCGCAACAGCGAACACGGCCTGCTCAGCCTTGTCGACGACGTCGGCGATGGGATCGGCCATCGCCCCTGCGATCACCCCGATGTCGCCCCCGACCTTCATGAGCCTTCGGCGAAGGGCGTGCTCCTCGACGATGCCGGCGTAGTAGTCCACGTTGCTGGTCGAGGGCACCGAGTCGATGAGGTTCGTGAGAAACTCGATGCCGCCGAGGCGGTCGAGTGAGCCATCGCGCCGCAGGCCCTCCGACACGGTCACGGCGTCGATCGGCTCGTTCGCGTCGAAGAGGTGCTGGACGACCTCGAAGATCCGCTGATGGGCGGGCTTGTAGAAGTCCTCCGCATGCAACGTCTCCAGAGCGACGTTGGCGGCGTCTGCGGACAGCAGCACCGCGCCGAGGACGGACTCCTCGGCGTCGATGCTGTGCGGCGGTACCCGTGGTGAACGGGCGATCTGTGGTTCGATGACCGATGTCACCGGTCCTCCTCGGTTCCGTCGTCGTCGCGTCCCCACCATGATGACGAGGGGGTGTGACGCGTTCCGCGTGTCGGCGCCAGCGGCCGCGAGCATAAAGGGGATGCGTCAGCCTCGACGCTGCTTGGGGCTCACGACTTTTCGCGGTTCGAGTTGTTTGTCGCGGACTGTCCCATCACGAGGTCTCGACGGCCTCCGAAGAGCCCTTCGAGTGCGGCACGATGCTTCGGAATGGCGTGCTCGACATGGTGCGACGCTCGACGCCTGTCCGGCCTCGGCCGATCGCATTCGATTCCGGCCCGTTGCAGCGCCCGACAGGCGGTTGTGACGGACGTCCCGTCCGTGCTCGTACCGGATCGCGCGATTCCGTCTAGGCATGCCATCCGTGTCGTGATATATCTGACGTACAAGGGGAGTACCCCACAACGAGCAGTGCCGTCAAGACGGTCGACGAGACCCGGCATGCTGGCCCCTCGAGGGGCGGGAGAGACCTTCAGGACAGGACGTGTCCCACGGAGGTCATGAGGACGAAATGTCGATTCCCGCTCTCCTCACTCCACCGAACCCTGCTCGCGCGCGTCGCCGAGCCCGACTCTCCTCGGACATGCGGGGTTCGGTCGACGCACCGAAGAGCAGACTCATCGCGACGAACCGGAAGGACTGGCGCAGCGAAGGAAAGGCGGACCGGTAGTGGACCGATTCAAGAACATCCTGGTGGCAGCGTCTCCCGGCCACATCGAAGCGCTGACCCTGCGAGCCGCAGTGAAGCTCGCAGACACCAACGCTGCCCACCTGACCGTGATCGACGTCGTACCGCCCGTGCCCCGCCTGCGCAAGGTGCTCGAGGTCGAGGGCCGCGTCATCGATGTCGAGGCCGCGCTGCTGCACGATCGCGAGGAGCGGCTCCGGCGGCTCGTGGAGAACACGAGGGCCGGGTCCGGTACCGAGGTGAAGGTGCTCGTCGGTGAGCCCTTCATCGAGGTGATCCGCCACGTGCTCACCCACGCCAACGACCTGGTCATGGTCGGTAGCGTTCCGGATCCCGAGAGCGACATCATGCACCTGCTGCGCAAGTGCCCGGTTCCCGTGTGGGTGATGCGCCCGTCGAGGACCCGTGAACTCCGGCTGCTGGCACTCGTGGATCCGGACCCGGATGACCCGGTTCGCGACGGTTTGAACGATCTCGTCCTGGAGTTGGCGACGTCACTGACCCGACGCGAGAACGCAATACTGCACATCGGGCACGCCTGGAACCTCGCAGGTGAATCCACACTGCGGTCGTCGCCCTATGTGGCGCTTCCCGGCGGGATGGTCGATGTGATCGTCGAGTCCGTCGAATCGTCGCACCGTGAAGAGCTCGATTCGCTGCTGGAGCGACACGGAGCGACCGAACTCGGAGCCACTGTGCACATGGTCACGGGTGAGGCGAGGGTCGCATTGCCTCTCTTGGCTGACCGGCTCGGCGTCGGACTCATCGTGATGGGCACCGTCGCACGAACCGGATTGAGCGGATTGATCATGGGCAACACCGCCGAGTCCATCCTGCGATCGGTGACGTGCTCGGTGCTGGCGGTCAAGCCGAAGGGATTCGTGACGCCGGTCAAACCCGCCAAGGGCGACCGACGCCGGACCACGAGCGAGTAGCCGTCACGTGACACTCGGCAACGATGCACAGCAAGGATCGACGTCGCCCGTCGACGACTCCGAGGCCACAACGGTCGGACTGAGTTCGGGTGAGGCCGCCGCTCGGCTGGCCGAGAACGGTCCCAACCTGCTCCCCGAGGCCGTTGCCGTGCCATGGTGGGTACGCGTCGGCCGCCAGCTGCGGAGTCCGATCATCTACATCCTGATCTTCGCGCTGGTGTTCGACGCGGTGATCTGGATCATCGAGGGGGCGAACGGTTGGCCGATCGAGTCGATCGCGATCCTGGTGATCCTGGCGTTCAACACCATCATGGGCGTGTGGCAGGAGTACCGGGCCGAGGATGCCCTGGCTCGCCTCAAGGAGCTCGCCGAACCGCAGGTGTCGGTTCGGCGCGATGGCCGACTCCACGCGATCCCGGCGGCCGAGCTCGTCGTGGGGGACCTCGTCCGGGTGGAGGCCGGTGACCGGGTCCCTGCCGACGGGGTGCTCACGGGCGAACAGGGTTTGATGGTGGACGAATCGATGCTGACTGGTGAATCGTTGCCGGTCGAGCGGGCTGTCGGTGAGGAGGTGTTCTCCGGAACACTGGCGGTGCGTGGTCTCGCGTGGCTCGAGGTGACCCGGACCGGGCCGGCGTCGGCGATGGGTCACATCGCAGGGATGTTGGCTGGCGTCGAGACGGAAGCGACGCCCCTCGAACGCAGACTGACCCACTTCGGACACCGCATCGCCCGCTGGGTGGCGGCCCTCGCCGTCGTCCTGATGGTCGTCGGTGTCGGCGTCGAGGGCATCGACCGCTTCGACGAGGCGCTTCTCTTCGCTGTGGCCGTCGCCGTTGCTGCCGTACCAGAGGGGCTACCGGCGGTGTTGACCCTGACCCTGGCGCTCGGCACCGAGCGCATGGCCAATCGCAAGGCTGTCGTTCGTCGGCTCTCCGCAGTCGAGGCGCTCGGTTCGGTGACCGCTGTCGCAACCGACAAGACCGGAACGCTCACCGAGAACACGATGACCGTGCGTGCCCTCGACTCACCCGACCGGCACCGCGCACTGCTCGCAATGGTGTTGGCTGCCGAGGCCGAACCGGACGGGGTATCGGGGGACCCCCTCGAAGTGGGCCTCTATGCCTACGCCGCCCAATGCGGAGTCGATCCAGGCCTCGAGCGCGGACGCCACACGAGGCTCTCGGAGCGTCCGTTCGACTCGGAATGGAAGTACATGCGGGTGACGGTGTACGGCGGTGGCGAGACCGCGTCCTACCTGAAGGGGGCGCCCGAGGTCATCCTCGCCGCAAGCCGACTCACCGATGAAGAGCGGACGGCGTGGCTCGCGAAGGTGGAGGCGGCCGCGGCCGATGGCAACCGTGTCCTCGCGCTGGCCTGGGCCGACGGGGAGACCGAGGATGACGTCACCTGGCTCGGCACCGTTGCGCTGTGGGACCCGCCCCGACCCGAGGTGCCCGCAGCCATCGCCGCCATGAGGGATGCCGGCATCCGAGTACTGATGATCACCGGCGATCATCCCACAACTGCCAAGGCAGTCGCGCATGCCATCGGTATCGACTCCGAAGCGGTGATGACGGGCGACGAGCTCGATCGACTGAATCCCGACGAGCTCGCCCATCGGGTGCGAGACGTCGGCGTGTTCGCACGAGTCAACCCCGAGCACAAACTCGCACTGGTCGATGCGCTCCGGGCGAACGGCGAGATCGTTGCGATGACCGGCGACGGCGTCAACGACGCTCCTGCACTGAAGCGGGCTGATGTCGGTGTCGCCATGGGACAACGCGGGAGCGATGTCAGCCGAGAGGTCGCCGATCTGGTGCTCCTCGATGACAACTTCGCCACGATTGCTGCCGCCGTCGAAGAGGGTCGCGGCATCTACGCCAACATCCTCAAGTTCATTCGCTTCCTGTTCTCCACGAACGTGGCGCTGGTTCTCCTCATCGCCATCGGTGTCACCGGTGCCGCGATCTTGAATCTCAGGGACGACGCCGGGAACCTCCTCGTGCCGCTCCTCGCCGTCCAGCTGTTGTGGATCAACATCATCGCCGATGGACCTCCGGCGCTGGCGCTCGGCCTCGATCGCAACCCCGGCATGATGAGGCAGCATCCTCGTTCACCATCGGCTCCATTGCTCACGCCGGCGGGACTCCGTTTCATCTTCACGACCGGGAGCCTCAAGGCCGGCGTCGGCCTTGCGTTGTTCTTCGGTCTCCCGGCCCTCGGGTACGCAGCCGCCGTGATCCAGACGGCCGTGTTCCTGTACGAATCCCTCGCACAGTTGGCCTTTGCGTACCCCGCCCGACGGATACACGCCCTGCCGGCTCCGAACCGCGTCCTCAACGTCATCGTCGCGGCAAGCGTCGTCCTCCAGCTCCTCACCATCACGTTTGCCCCGTTGCGCACCATGCTCGGACTGGTGCCCCTCCCGGGGTCGGTTGTCGCCATGGTCGCTGGGGCACTGTTGATCACGGTGATCGGGGCAGAGACCTGGACGCGCCGCTCCCGCCACTCGATGGACGTGGCCCGGTAGCGGGCGACGCGTCGGTGTCTTCGGAGCCTCCTCCGGATTCGAACGAAGCGACTCGACACAGCACCATGTGGGTGGCCGCTCACCGCCCTGCAAACGCCTTTGCTTTGCAGAGTTCATGTGGGGTCCTCCACCCTGCCAATACTCGTACAGGCAGCGCACCGGAAGACGACCGGTCACGCGTCGGGGGGCGCCACCATGGGCGCCCCCCTCAATGGTTGCGAGCCCCTGCCGACGGCGCTCAGGCCGTGGCGAGCGGGTCGGGTCCGTACTCGTTCGGGCCGTCATCACCGGGAAGGAAGCCGCACTCGATGAGGACCCAGAGTGGTCCGATGAGAGGGATGAGCCCGATCAGGACCCACCACCCCGACTTGCCGCGATCGTGCCACCGCTTGATGGCGATCGCGAGACCGGGCCAGATGACCGCGATGACCGCGATGGAGTACACGACCCAGAAGGCCGTGGAGTCGAAGGCGAAGGCGAGGGCGACGAGCACACCCAGCACAACCCAGATGCCCACGATGCCGAGCCAGTACTTGGCCCGGTTGATCCGTCCGTCGAACTGGAAGAAGAGCCAGCCCCAATCGATTCCGTCCATGCATGCACCTCCAGAGTGTTGGGGCGATCGTAGCCGCAGGACGTCCGGGCGCAGCGAACTCCGGCACCGGAGACGCGAGAGGGGGCGCCGAAGCGCCCCCTCTCGCATCGACGGTCGTTCGACTCAGGCGGGGATGACGTCGAGCGTCACTGCCACCGTCACGTCTGCATGGGGCCTGAGGATCACCTCATGCAGGCCGATCTCCTTGATCGGTGCGGCGATATCGACGATCTTGCGGTCGATGTCGATGCCCGTGAACTTCACGATGGCCTGGGTGACGTCGGCGGCTCCGATGGAACCGAACAGATTGCCGGAATCCCCTGCACGGGCGGCCACGACCACACGCGTGCCCGCAAGCGTCTCGGCGAGCTGCTGGGCCTCCTCGAGGGACCGGCGCTCAGCCTCCTCCCTCGCGACACGCATCGACTCGGCCTGCCGGAGCGCCCCATCGGACGCCTTGACCGCGAGCCGCTTCGGCACGAGGTAATTGCGCGCATACCCGTCGGCGACCTCGATGACGTCGCCCTTGTCCCCGAGATCGGGAACCTTCTTCGTGAGGATGACCTTCATCGCTAGGACCTCGTCTGGTTGTAGGGAAGCAAGGCCATCTCGCGAGCGTTCTTGATGGCCGTTGCGACCTCGGCCTGCCTCCTGGGGCTGAGCCCGGTCACGCGCCGCGATCGGATCTTTCCGCGGTCGGACATGAACTTTCGCAACAGGGCGACGTCCTTGTAGTCGACGACCTCACCCTCGCTGAAGGTGTAGACGATCCGCTTCTTCTTCCTGGGGTTGAGCTCGGGGCGACGACGACGCCGTCCTCGAGACCCTGATGGTGCTTGCGCCATGATGTGGGTGTCTCCTTGGTTCCGTGCAGCGTGGCCTAGAACGGGGCCTCGTCCGGGCCGAAGTCGGTGCGGGCCACGGGTGCGGGGGCGGCGTCACCGCCGCCGTACGAGTTGTAGTCATCCCCGCCCGCCCTGGGCGTACGGGTCACCGAGGCGGTTGCCCATCGCAGCGACGGGCCGATCTCCTGGATGTCGATCTCGATCGTGGACCGCTTCTCGCCCTCGTTGGTCTCCCACGAGCGCTGGCGAAGGCGACCGGTCACGATCACCCTGGTTCCCTTGGTGAGGGATTCGGCGACGTTCTCGGCATGGTCGCGCCAGAGCGTGCCGCCGAAGAAGCCGCTCTCCTCCTGCCACTGGCCGTCGCGGTCCTGGTATCGGCGGCTCACCGCCAGGCGGATGCGGGCCATGGCCACACCCGAGGCGGTGAACCGGAGCTCGGGATCTTCCACGAGGTTGCCGACGAGGGTCACGCTGTTGCTCATTGCATCTCTCTTCTCTCGACCTGCTCCACAGTGTGAGCGGTCACTGTGACACGATCAAGCCGTCTCCGGCAGCCTCAGGACCTTGTGGCGCACCACCGAGTCCAGGAGGGCGAGTGAACGGTCGAGTGCCTGCTGGAGCTCTACGTCCCCGTCGAACGTGATGACGGAGTAGTACCCCTCGTTCATGTGGTTGATCTCATAGGCGAAGCGGCGCTTCCCCCAGAAATCGGTGTCCTTGACGACCCCTTCGCGGTCGGCGATGGCCTTTTCGATCTCGGCCACCGACTTCCTGACATCGGGCTCAGCCATGTCATGGCGATGGATCACCATCAGCTCATATGAGCGCATGTGATGTGTCCTCCTCTGGACATCCGCAGTGCGGAAGGCCCCCGCGTGTGGCGGGAGCAGGATCGGTACGCGCCCCTCGGGGCACGGCGGCACCGCGTGGGAGCCGCATGGATGGGTGGAGTGTAGCGGTGATACCGACTCGTCGCCCATGGGCGACCGGGTCAGCGGTTGATCGCCTCGTCGAGCGCCTCGCCGTAGGCGGCCATGCCGTCACGGTTGAGATGGACCTGGTCGTCGCGGAACCACTCGGGGTGCGGAGCGGCGATGGCGTGCCAGTCGAGGACCTCGACGGATGGGTGGCGCTGCGCCCCCGAGGCGATCGCGGCGTTGACGCGCTCCTCCCAGCGCCTCGGCACCTTGGCCGTGACGAGGATCACGCGCTCGACGTCGCTCACCGACGCCATGACCTCGTCGAAGGTCGCGTCGCTGAACGCACCGTTGGTGCCGAGGTGGATGACCACGACGCTGCCGAGCGTTCCCGACGCCCTGAGGTCAGCGACGACCGACGCCGCGTGCTTGAACTGGCGACTGACCGTGGCATCGATGATGAGCGGATTCTCGATCGCCTCATCGACCGACGCTTGTGCGCCGGCGAGGACCGAATCCCCGATGATCGCGACCGAGGGGAGGGGATCGGGTGCGGCGTACGGCCCATCCGCGGCGGTGGTCGTCGTGTCCACCGATCCGGCGCCGTCGGGCGCCCGTGCACCAGTGGTCGGAGGGGCAGGGGCGGGGGTCGGTTCCACGACGGTGGTGGTCGTGGCCGACGTGTCCGCGGTCGCGCTCTCGGGGGCCCCCGTCTCACCGACGTCAACGACGACGCCCACCTCGTCGCCCACCGCCTCGGAGGCCAGGGTGACGGGTCCCTGGCGCACGAAGCTGCCCCATGCGAGTCCTGCGACGAGCAGCACCATCGACACGAACGCGCCTGCGGCGATGATGGAGCCACCGCGCACCGTCGTGACGCCTGCAGCACGCCGAACGTCCGCCACCCACCCGCGGAAGCCCTTGTGGCGGATCGGGGACTCGACGAATCGGTAGGACGCCTCGGCGAATGCGAACGTGAGCGCGGTCCGCATCACGAAGGTGAGGTACGCGTTCCCCGCGAGATCGATACCGGGCCGCGTGATCATGAAGATCGGCCAGTGCCACAGGTAGATGCCGTAGCTGCGGGTGCCGATCCAGCGCATCGCCGGGCGGTCGAGGAGTGGTGCCATCGACGCCGCCGGGTGCACCGTCACCGCGATGACGATCGCCGTGAGGATGGAGGTGAGCAGGAACCCTCCGCGATACAGGAAGGGCGAGAACTCATCCATGCGCGAGAGGACGATGAGCAGGCCGACCATCCCGATGCCCCCTGCAGAGTTCAGGAGTCGCTTCGAGCCCGCGGCGATGGATCGGGGGAGGCGCCAGGGCATCCAGACGAGGGCGAGGGCGACGCCGACGAGGAGGCCCGCCGCACGCGTATCGGTCCCGTAGTAGACCCTCGACGGATCCTCGTACGGTGTGAACAGGACGGCCATGAGGATCGTGGAACCGATGATCCCCAGCAGGGTCAGGCCGAGGAAGGAGCGGATCGTGCGTCGGTGACCCCCTCGGCGGAACAGCGCCATGCCGACGGAGAAGACCAGCGGCCACAGCACGTAGAACTGCTCCTCCACCGACAGCGACCAGAGGTGCTGCAACAGCGGCGGCCGACCGAAGGTCTCGAAGTAGGACACCTCGCGGACGATCAGGAACCAGTTGGTGACGTAGCCGGATGCGGCGATCACGTCGCCGAACATCCGCTCGAGGGTGTCGTGGTACACGAGGATCGCCGCGGCCGACACCACCGCGAGCAGGAGGAACACTGCGGGGAGGAGTCGCCTCGCCCTGCGGATCCAGAACGCCCTGACGCCGATCGTGCCCGTGCGGAGCCACTCGACGAGCAGGAGTGACGTGATCAGATAGCCCGAGATCACGAAGAAGACCTCGACGCCGAGGAACCCGCCCCGGGCCCATGCGACATCCGCGTGGTAGAAGAGGACCGCCATGACCGCGATGGCGCGCAGGCCATCGATGCCCGGCATGAAGGGCAGACGCTCGGGCGGAACGAGATCCGCACCGTGTGTGGACGTTGTGGGTGTGGTCACGATCGTTGGTGCGGGCGGTGTTCCTGTGCTTCCCCGATGATATCCCCAGGGTGCCGCGGCGGGGGACGCGATCTGCGGCGATCGGCGTCGTTGCGCCGCGACGAACCGATATCCCCCCATCGGCACCAGACTCCCCGGAGTGAACCGCTTCGCTCTCCCCCTCGTCGCCATCGCGCTCGTCGCCACCGCGTGCGCATCGTCCGCCACCGCCGAGGATCCCACGACGACCAGCGCGGCGCCCATCACCACCCTGCCCCCGCCCACCACGTCGACCACGATCGCCGAGACGACGACCACCGAGGCTCCCGACGAGCCCCCCACGCTCTCGACCTCGATCGAGCCGGGCGACGTCGTCGACACCTACGTCCGGACGTTGTCCGGCACGACCGATCCGGAGGCGACGGTCACGATCGACGGCATCGAGGTGGAGGTCCAAGCCGACGGGGCGTTCGCAGAGGCGCCGACCTTCAACACGATCGGTGACACGACGGTGGTGGTGTCGACGACATCGCCCTCCGGCATGACCACGACAAGGCGCATCACCTACACGTTCACGCCGAGCGACGGTTGGGCCGCTGCGATCGGTGATTCGGTGATGCTCGGCGCAAAGCCCGAGATCGAGAAGCGCATCGGGGAGGGGATCGTCGATGCCACCGTCTCACGCCAGTTCCTCGCCGCCCCCGACCTGGTGCGGTCGCTCCTCCAACGGGCCAACCCACCCGAGCTGATCATCATCGGCCTCGGCACCAACGGCCCCGTCCAGGCACGACACTTCGACGAGGTGATGGAGGTCGCCAAGGACGTCCCCCTCGTGGCCTTCGTCAACGTCAGGGTGCCGCGACCGTGGGAGGCGACGTCGAACACCGAGATCGCCGAGGGCGTCGCCCGCCATGGCAACGCGGTGCTGGTCGACTGGTACTCGGTCACGAGGGACCGCGACGACCTCTTCGCCGCCGACGGCGTCCACCCGAAGCAGCCCGGACGCGTCATCATGGGTGAACTGATCGCCGAGGCCGTGTTCCCTGGCTGGATCCCCCTCGAGGACTGACGACCGTCCCTCCTCGTCGTCGGGAGGGAGGGCGCGGATCGGGCCGGGTCAGGCCTGCTGGCCCTTCCAGGCCTTCTTGCGTTCCTTCATCTCGGCGCGGCTCGCCTCCGAGTCGACCTCGGAGATGTTCGGCCAGTCGGGGAGGTGCGCCTCCCATCCGGACGGGGCGATCCCGAACTGCCGGGCGAGGACGGCGGCGTAGACCCGTGCCTTGTACTCGCCGAAGCCGGGGATCCCCTCGATCCTCGCCAGCAGCTCATCGGCTGACATTGCGTCCCTCCACAGGGCGGTGACATCGCCTCCGTAGGTGTCGGTGATGTACGAGGCGACGGCCTGGACGCGTCTCGCCATGTTCGAGGGGAATCGGTGCAGGGCGGGCTTCTCCGTGAAGGCCCGCTCGAGCACGTCGGGGTCGATCGCTGCGATGGCCTTCGCCTCGAGGGGCACGTCGATCCTGCCGGCGAGCACCGCCGGACCGGCGAAGGCCTTCTCCACGGGAACCTGCTGGTACAGCGTCATCCCCACGAGCAGGGCGAAGTGGTTGTCGGCGAGGACGGCATTGGCGTCTGGGGCGTCGGTGAAGTGGAGCGTCGGCATGGCCCGAAGGTACCAGCACCCATCGACGATCGGAACGGGTCAGTCGCTGTAGGCGATCACCGTGGACTCGTCGACCCAGTCGAGGCCACCGGGAGCCGCCTCGATCGCGTAGCGGTAGTCGACGCCCGCCCCTGGCGAGTAGGTGGGGCAGGGATCCTCGATGCACGGCACCATCGAGGCCCGCCCCGCGAACGTACCGTCCTCGAGGAACCAGACGATGTCGAGCGGGACGAGCGTGTCCTTCATCCAGAAGCCGCCGCCTGCCTCATGCCGCCAGTAGAACAGCATCCCGTCCAGGTCGCCGAGGTCCGTCACGCCCATGAGACCCTGGGCACGAAGGTCGGGACTGTCCGCGATCGCGAGGAGGAGCCTGCGGTCGCCGACGGCCACCTCGTCGACCTCGAACCCGGCGAGCCGGGGCGGGACGACGATCGCTTCGTCGCCGGCGGTGGAGGAGGCGAGGGTGGTGGTCGTCTGCTCGGGTGATGCGGGGCTCGATGTCCCGTCGACATCGTCGCTCGTGCACGCCACGGCCACGAGGGCGATGGCGACGATGGCGGCCGCATACCGTGGGATCGAGCCCATCGGGCGACGGTACCCCAGGGTCCGTCGTAGTTCGCCGCGTCACGGCTCCCGAGGCCATCGCTTCCCGGACCCGCCGCCGATGTCTGTTCGGCGCCCCTCCCGCGCGACGTCGTCGGGTCGGATAATCGACCTGTACGGCTCGTTGACCCCGAAGGAGGTCGTCGTGACATCAGGCATGGAAGTCGAGTGGAGTCAGCTCTCCGACGATCTCGGGCCAGAGAAGATCGTCTTCCTCCGCAATCCCTCCGTCGGGCTCCGGGCGATCCTCGTCGTCGACAACACGGCTGCGGGACCCGCCATCGGCGGCATCCGGATGGCCACCGACATCAGCCTCGAGGAGGTCTTCCGCCTGGCGAGGGCGATGACCTTCAAGAACGCCGCCGCCGGCCTGCGTCACGGTGGCGCGAAGAGCGGCATCCTCGCGGATCCCGACATGTCGGATGCCGAGAAGGAGCGCCTCGTCCGCGCCTTCGCCCAGGCGATGCGCGACATCACCGACTACATCCCCGGACCCGACATGGGGCTCACCGAGGCGAACATGGCGCAGATCCACGACGAGATCGGCCGCGTCGTCGGCCTGCCCCCGGTGATGGGCGGCATCCCCCTCGACACGCTCGGCGCCACCGGGTTCGGTGTGGCGATCGCCACGGAGGTCGCAGAGGAGATGGGCGCCGTCCGGATCGGTGGGGCCGGCGTCGTGGTCCAGGGATTCGGTGCGGTCGGCATCCACGCTGCGAGGTTCCTCGCCGAGAGGGGCGCCGTGATCGTCGGCGTCTCCGACAGCAGGGGCGCGGTCGTCAACCCGGACGGCCTCGACCTCGAGAAGCTCATCTCGTTCAAGGACGGGGGCCACGCCGTCAGCGAGTTCCCCGGAGGCGAGTCCGTTCCGGGGAGCGCGCTGATCGGGCTCGACTGTGACATCTGGGTGCCTGCGGCCAGGCCCGACGTGTTCACGGGCGCGAACGCGGGCGAGGTCAGGGCGAAGGTCATCGTCCAGGGGGCCAACATCCCCGCAACGGCGGAGGCCGAGGCGATCTTCCACGATCGGGGGATCATGGTGATCCCCGACTTCATCGCGAACGCAGGGGGTGTGATCTGCGGCGCCGTGGAGTACGCGGGCGGCTCCGAGCGGGAGGCCTTCCTCGCGATCGAGGAGAAGATCAGGGCCAACACCCACGAGGTGCTCCAGCGGGCGATCGTCGACGGCATCCAGCCGAGACGTGCAGCCATCGAGATGGCGAGGGCACGCGTCGAGGAGATGGACACCTACCGCCGCAGCTTCTGAGGTCGCTCCGACATCCCGTGTGGGCTCGACCCGTGCGGAGTACCGTGGCGCCATGGCATCCGAAGTCGTCGCCTATGTCGCCGTCAGCCTCGACGGATACCTCGCGCACGACGACGGGACCGTGACGTTCCTCGACGACTTCGGCTCGGACGACTACGACTTCCACGGCTTCATCTCGACCATCGGTGGCGTGGTCCTCGGCGGCCGCACCTATGCGCAGGTCCTCGGGTGGGGCTGGCCGTACGGTTCGATCCCCGGACTCGTGCTGACCTCGCGCGACCTGGCAACGGCGGAGGGTGCGAACCTCACGTTCTCCTCGGCCCCGACGGGGGAGGCCGTTCGTGCGTTCGCGTCGTCGATCGACGGCCGGGTGTGGATCGTCGGAGGGGGCGAGGTCATCACGGATGCGATCGATCAGGGCGCCGTCGACACGCTCGAGCTGTACGTGATGCCCGTCGTGCTCGGCTCGGGGGTGCCCCTCTTCACCCGTGCCCTCGCGGTCCCACTGGACCTCGTCGAGTCGTGTGCGTTCCCGAACGGGGCGGTGAAGCTCGTCTACCGGACCCGATACGGCTGACCGCCTGGGGGCCGGGTCAGGACCCCATCGCCTCGTCGGCGAGGATGTCGTCGGCGGTCCGGGCCAGGTTGCGGAGGATCTCCTCGGACTCCGCTGACATGTGGTAGGTCTCGGCCTCCGCGGGGAAGGCGCCGGACTCGACGTCCGCGAAGAAGGACTCGAGCGCCGCCACCGCATCGTCGGCGAGGGTCGCATAGCTGCGCACGAACTTGGGGACGTACTCTCCTGCGCCGAGGCCGGTGACGTCGTGGAACACGAGCACCTGGCCGTCGCAATTGGCGCCCGCGCCGATCCCGATCGTCGGGATGGCGAGCTCCCTGGTCACGATCTCTGCGACCACGTCCGGCACTCCCTCGAGCACGATCGCGAATACGCCAGCGTCCTCGAGGGCATGGGCATCCGAGATGAGCTCATAGGCTGCCTGGGCCTCCTTGCCCTGCACCCGGTAGCCGCCCATGGCGTGGAGCGACTGCGGGGTCAGACCGAGATGGCCCATGACGGGGATCTCGGCGTCGAGGACGGCGCTGATCATCGGAAGGCGCTTGCGGCCGCCCTCGAGCTTGACCGCTCCCGCCCCGCCCTCGCGCACGAGGCGGCCCGCATTGGCGACCGTGTCCTCGACAGACGTGTGGTACGACAGCCACGGCATGTCACCGACGATCAGCGCGTCCGGCTTCACCCTCGCGACGGCGGCGGTGTGGTGGACCATGATGTCGACCGACACCGCGAGGGTGTCCTCGAACCCGAGGACGACGTTCGCAACGGAATCCCCGACGAGGATGATGTCCGCGCCAGCGCGGTCGGCGATGCGCGCGGTGGGCGCGTCGTAGGCCGTGACCATCTTGAGCTTCGCCCCGCCCTTGCGGGCACGCACCTGCGGCGCGGTGACCTTGGAGGCCATGAGATCGGTTCCCTTCTCCCCACCACGACGGGTTGGGGGACGCTGACCGGAGTTCGTTCCGTCGAGCCCGGCATGGACCTCAGCCGCCCCGGGGGTCGCCCGTGTCCTGAGCTCGTAGGGAATGGTAGACGATCGGGGTCCCCGACGGCACGGCGATCCCCGCCGGGCTAGGTTGCGGTCATGGCGCGCAAGGACATCACCATGACCGACGACGAAGTCGTCGAGTTCCTCTCATCCGGTGCCAAGATCCTCCAGATCGCCACGATCGGCCGGAAGGGTGTGCCCCACCTGACCCCGATGTGGTTCGTGATGGAGGACGGGCGAATCGTCTTCCGATCCTTCACGAAGTCCCAGAAGATCGTCAACCTCCGGCGCGATCCGAGACTCACCGTGCTGGTCGAGACGGGGAGCTCCTACGACGAGCTGCGCGGGGTCATGATCGAGGCGGAGGCCGAGCTCATCGACGATCCCGACTATGTGCTCGGTATCTACGGGAGGCTCGCCGCCCGGTACCCGATGGTGGGTGACGCCCCCGTCGAGCTCGACGCCGACGCCCTCGAGGCGGCCTTCGGCCCCCATGCGCACAAGAACACCGCCGTCGTGGTCCATCCCGTGAAGGTCACGTCGTGGGACCACACGAAGCTCGGTGGCGCCTACTGACGCGGGTCGTCCTTCGCCGCCCGGGTCCACTCCGGGACCCGGTGACGGGGGAACGAGGAAGCGGTCATGCGTGGTCGTCGGTGGAAGCGGCCGTCGCCTCGTCGTGCGTCGTGCCGCGAAGCGCCGAGGCGAGGAGGCCGATGCCGAGGACCAGGACCGCCGCGGGGAGGAGCCAGAGCCCCAGGTCCCACTCGATCTGGTCGTTCCAGACGGCGCCTGCCGCCATGAGGAGGAAGATGGCCCCGAACACGAAGGACAGGGGATCGAATCCGTGACGCCTCATCAGTTGCTCCCTTCGAACAGCCCACCGGGCACGAACACGCGCTCCTCGATGACGATCTGGCCCGCCCCGACCTCGAGGTCGAGCTCGACGATCGTCGGCGAGGGCCCGAACTCCCTCGTCACGTCGACGCCGATGCCGCTCGCCTGATCGAACGGTCCCTCGACCGCACCCATACCCACGGATGCGGAGAGTGAGATTCCGGCCTCGTTCGGGACCCTGACGATCATCTGACCGGCGCCGAGGCTGGCGCGAATCGTGCCGATGGCCTCGAGGTCCTCGGTCGTGAGGCCCGTGAGGTCGATGGTCATCTGCCCGAAACCCTGCTCGTACGGCGTCTCGACCTCGGCGACGACCGTGGGACGATGGCTGATCTCTCCGGCCGTCCACGGCACGTTCCCCGGCCACCACGTCGCCACCCAGAGGGCGGGAACGATGAACAGGCCGACGAGGATGAGCCACCTCGCCCTTCCCATGAAGGTGCCGACCAGGAGACCGACGCCGAGGATGGCGATGGCGGTGGCGAGGTAGTGGACGGGCTCGATGTCGACTCGTGCGAAGGCGAGGTCGATCATCGCCATGGTCGCGAGGACGATGAGGTCGATCGCGATCGTGAGCCTGCCGAGCATCGAGCTCTCCCGCTTCGGATACGGAGGCGGTGGTGGATAGGAGGGTGTCGCTCGCTCGGCTGTCGGCGGCGCGGGCGGGGTCGGGGTGGTCGCCCCCGGTCCCATCGGGCTGCCCGGGAGGGTGACGGTTGCATCCATGTCGGTCTCCTCTGGTGCGTGGTCGCCCGACGTGATCTCGCTCTCGCCGACCTCCTCGACGTCGGTCTCGAGCGTCTCCGGACGCGGGGTGTCGGGGGCAGGTCCGCCCGTCGTCAGGTCGCCGCGGTACAGGAGGAGTCCCACGACGAAGAGGACCGCGGCGACGACGACGACGCCCGGCACATCGGTGAATTGGGCGAGCACGATCACGCCTGCCACCCCGACGAGCACGATCCCGAAGATGGCCGCACCGTCGGACATGTCGAGCCTGCGTATCCACCGGCTGACGATCGGCTCCCGATCACCCTCATCGGGGATCACGAGCCATGCCACGGCGTAGACGAGGAACCCGAATCCTCCGAAGAAGGCCAGGATGATGAAGGCGAACCGGAACCACCACGGGTTGACGCCGAGCTGGGCGCCGAGCCCGCCTGCGACGCCCGCGATGACGCGGTCATCCCGCGATCGGTGCAGACCGTTCCGGGGCCTGGTGCGAGTGGGTGTGATATTCGTCATGTCGCCATCGTCGGGCATCGTCGCGTCCGTCGCCATCGGGAAGCCTCCTCCCGAAACCCGAGCCCTCAGGGTTCCGTCGGGGTCGTCCCCGGTTGTCCATCAGTGGGGCCTGTGACAACATCGCGGGTATTCGAACCCACCAGGGCAGCATGACACCGAACGACGAGACGACGCCAAGTATGGCGGCCGAGCGCGTGATGCGCTGGCCGTTCCTTCGCTCGTCCACCGACCGCATGCTGTCAGGGGTGGCAGGAGGGATCAGCGAGTGGCTCGGCGTGCGGTCCATCTACGTGCGAGCGGCCTTCCTCTCCGCGGTGCTCGCCGGAGGCCTCGGGGCCATCCTCTACCTCCTGGCAGCGCTCCTCGTACCGCTCGCCACACCGGATGACGAGCCGCTCCCGCACTCGGCGACGCGCTCGCAGATGGTGGGACTCGGGGCGATGTACATGGCGGGCATGCTCATCCTCCAGGCCGTCGGCGTCTGGTTCGGGACGTACGTGTGGCCTGCGACGCTCGTCATCTTCGGACTGGCGATCGCGATCGACACCAGCGGCGTCAACTACGAGCGGTCGCTCGAGGGCATCACGAGCGGGAGGGGGCGGAGGTCCTGGTGGCTGGTCGTGCTCGGGCTCGTGATGATGGTGGCGGGCGTCATCGTGGTGCTCTCGTCGCTCGAGAACCTCCAGGCGATGGGTGTGCTCGCCCTCGCCATCGTCGTCGCGGTCGGAGGGTTCATGATCGTGGCAGGGCCGTGGCTGTGGTCGCTGATCGAGGACCTCCGCACCGAGCGAAGGGCGCGGATCCGATCCGAGGAGAAGGCGGAGATGGCGGCACATCTCCACGACTCGGTCCTCCAGACGCTGGCCCTCATCCAGCGCACGGACGACCCGAAGAGGATGGTCACCCTCGCCAGGTCACAGGAGCGCGAGCTCCGGTCGTGGCTGTTCGACGAGGCAGCGTCGGACGCCCAGACGCTACGAGGAGCGCTCTCCGAGGCAGCGAACCGGGTGGAGGAGGCCCACGACGTGCCGGTGTCGGTCGTCGTCGTCGGTGACGGCGAGCTCCCCGCGGATCGCAGGGCCGCGCTCGTCGGCGCGGCGACCGAGGCCATGATGAATGCGGCGAAGCACTCGGGCGCGGACCGCATCTCCGTCTTCGCCGAGGCCACCGACGGCACGGTCGACGTCTTCGTGACCGACCAGGGGACCGGGTTCGACCCCGACGACGTCGACGACGACCGCAAGGGCCTCGCAGAGTCGATCATCGGGCGCATGCAGAGGCACGGAGGCTCTGCCACCATCGACTCCGAGATCGGGGCAGGGACCGAGGTCCACCTCACGATGTCGGGAGGAACGCCATGACCACCGTCTACCTCGTCGATGACCATCGCATCTTCCTCACGGGCGTGCAGGCCGAGCTCGAGGACGCATTCGAGGTCGTCGGGTCGAACTACGACGTCGACGCCGCCGTGGACGAGATCCGCAGGATCCGCCCCGACGTCGTGCTCGTCGACGTCCACATGCCGGGGGGCGGCGGGGTGACCGTTGTCGGCAACGTGCACGAGACCAACCCCGACATCCGGTTCCTCGCGCTGTCGGTGTCCGACGCACCCGAGGACGTCATCGCGATGATCCGTGCCGGCGCCCGCGGGTATGTGACGAAGTCCATCTCGCCGGACGAGCTGTCCGATGCCATCACCCGTGTGGCCGCGGGCGATGCGGTGTTCTCCCCCTCCCTCGCCGGGTTCGTGCTCGATGCGTTCGCACGCTCGGTTCCCGTGGCCGAGGATCCCGAGCTCGACTCGCTGACCCCGCGAGAGCAGGAGGTCCTGCGCCAGATCGCCAGGGGCTACGCCTACAAGCAGATCGCCAGGCGCCTGAACATCTCGGTGAAGACGGTCGAGACCCACGTGAGCTCGGTCCTGCGCAAACTCCAGCTCTCGAATCGCCACGAACTCGCCAGGTGGGCATCCGACCGTCGCATCGTCTGACGACCGATCGGCATGTCGATGCGGCGCGTAGATTGGCATAGACGTCGCGAGGCAGTCGGGCACGAGACAGGTTCGACCGCGAAGGGGGTTCGTCCATGGATGTGTGGTTCTCGGAGGAGGGGGCGCCGATCCCTGGCGTCACCTACGTTCCCGGCCTCGATGCGTACAACTTCGCCCTCTACTCGAAACGCGCCACCGGAGTCACGCTGCACCTGTACGGCGAGGACGACGCGTCGAGCCCGCTCCGATCGATCGCGTTCGACCGCCTGCACAACAAGACGTCACGCGTGTGGCACGTGATGGTTCCCTCGTCGCTCGTCGACCGGGCGGCGTACTACGCCTACTCGGTCGACGGACCGGCGCAGCCGGAGCAGGGCTACCGGTTCGACCCGGACAAGGTGCTGCTCGACCCGATGGCACGCGGCGTCCGCTTCCCACCGGACTTCGATCGGGACACCGCGTCGACGCCGGGGTCGAATGCCGGTCGGGCACCCCTGGGAGTGCTCGACTGCGTCCGGCACGAGTACGACTGGACGGGTGACCGTCGGCCCCAGCGGCACGGCCACGATCTCGTGATGTACGAGCTCCACGTCCGGGGCTTCACGAAGTCCCGCACGTCGCCGGTGCCAGACGGCCGACGGGGAACGTATGCCGGCGTCATCGACATGATCCCGTACCTGAAGGATCTCGGCGTCACCGCCGTCGAGCTCATGCCGGTCTTCCAGGCGGATCCCCAGGAGGGCTCCTACTGGGGGTACATGACGCTCGGGTTCCTCGCCCTGCACGGCCAGTACGCGGCGGCAGACGGCGTCGTCGAACAGCTCGACGAGTTCCGCGACATGGTCAAGGCCCTCCACCAGGCCGACATCGAGGTGATCCTCGACGTCGTCTACAACCACACGACCGAGGGCGACGAGACCGGACCCACCTACAGCTTCCGCGGGATCGACAACTCGACGTACTACCTCCTCGGCGCCGATCGCAGCACCTACCGGAACGACACGGGGTGCGGCAACGTCGTCAACGCCGCCCATCGCTACACGCGCACGTTCATCCTCGACAGCCTCCGGTACTGGGTGCACGAGATGCACGTCGACGGGTTCCGGTTCGATCTCGCAACGATCTTCACGCGTGACGCCGACGGCAACGTCAACCTCTCCGATCCTCCGATCCTCACCTCGATCCGGACCGACCCGGTGCTGCGCGACGTACGCCTCATCGCAGAAGCGTGGGACATCGACACCTACCAGCTCGGGCGTAGCTTCCCCGGCCTGCTGTGGTCGCAGTGGAACGGGAAGTACCGCGACGCCGTGCGGTCCTTCGTGAAGGGCGACTCCGGCCGCGTACCCGAGGTCGTGCGGCGGATCTACGGGAGCGACGACCTCTTCCCCGACACGCTGCTCGACGCGTTCCGGCCGTATCAGGGCGTGAACTTCACGACCGTCCACGACGGGTTCCCCCTGTACGACCTGGTCGCCTACAACCAGAAGCACAACGAGGCGAACGGCCACGACAACACCGACGGGAGCGACGACAACCGTTCGTGGAACTGCGGCTGGGAGGGTGACGAGGGCGTCCCCGACGAGGTGATGGCACTGCGGGTCCGGCAGGCCAAGAACTTCATGACGATGCTCATGATGTCCAACGGCAGCCCGCTCATCCGGGGCGGCGACGAGTTCCTCGACACCCAGTTCGGGAACAACAACGCGTACAACCAGGACAACGAGACCTCCTGGCTCGACTGGTCGCGTCGTGACCGGTTCGCCGACTACCACCGATTCGTGAAGAAGCTCATCGCCTTCCGCGCCGCCCACCCGTCGATCGGGAGATCGACCTTCTGGCGCGACGACGTGTCCTGGCACGGCGTCGGCGCCGACATCGACACGTCCGACTCATCGCACTCGCTCGCCTACCTGCTGGAGGGGGCATCCGAGGACGACGATGACCTGTACGTGATGGTCAACACCTGGTGGGAGCCGCTGACCTTCACCGTCCAGGAGGGCGTCTCCCGGCCAATGGCATCGCGTCATCGACACGGGTGCGGACACCCCCGGCGACATCGCCGAGGACCTCGTCGGCGAGCCCCTCGCGTCGATGGACGTCGAGGTCGCTCCGCGCTCGATCGCGGTGCTGGTACGTCCTCGGGCGATGTGAACCCCGCGCGCCGCCCGGAACGGCAGGACGACCGCTGGTAGCGTGACGATCGGAAGGAGGTGATCGATGGGTAGAAGGTACGAACGGCTGACGGTACCGATGGTGCGCGACGGCGGCTCGCTCCGTGAGGCGACGTGGGCCGAGGCCCTCGTACGGGCGGCGGATGGATTCGCACGCACCGACGGGGCGGCCACGGGCGATGTTCTCGTGCTCGAAGGCGACGAACGAGGCGAACTACGTCGCGCAGAAGCTCGCACGAACGGTGCTCGGCACGAACAACATCGACAGCTGCAACCGCACCTGACACGCTCCCTCCGTCGCCGGTCTGGCGGCAGTGCTCGGAGCGGGCGGCGGCACGTCGTCCTATGAGGAGATCGAGACCACGGACCTGATCATCCTGTGGGGTTCGAACGCGCGTTCCGCGCATCCGATCTTCTTCCACCACCTCGCGAAGGGCGTGCGCAACGGGGCGAAGATGTACGCCGTCGACCCGAGGCGAACCGACTCGGCCCAGTGGGCGGACGTATGGCTCGGTATCGACGTCGGATCCGACATCGCGCTCGCCAACGCGGTCGCCAGGGAGATCATCCACGCGGGGCTCACCAACGCCTCCTTCATCGACCATGCCACATCCGGGTTCGACGCCTTCGCCGAAGGGGTGGAGCCGTACACGCTGGCCAGGGCCGAGGAGGTCACCGGCGTCCCCGCCTCTGCCATCAGGTCGCTCGCCCACGACTACGCCACGGCGGGGACGGCCCAGCTGTGCTGGACACTCGGCATCACCGAGCACCACAACGCCACCGACAACGTCCTCGCCCTCATCAACCTCGCCCTCCTCACGGGGCACGTCGGCAGGTACGGCTCGGGACTCGTCCCGATCAGGGGACAGAACAACGTCCAGGGCGGTGGCGACATGGGCGCCCTCCCCAACAAGCTCCCGGGCTTCCAGGACGTCGCGGACCCCGACGCACGTCTCAGGTTCCAGACCGTATGGGACGCCGAGATCCCTGCCGCGCCCGGATGGCACGTCACCGAGATGTTCGACGCGATGGAGCGAGGCGACATCACCGCGATGTACATCATCGGTGAGAATCCCGCACAGTCGGAGGCCGACACCCGACGCGCGGTCGAACTGCTGGAGGGACTCGACCACCTCGTCGTACAGGACATGTTCCTCACGAGGACCGCCCAGCTCGCGGACGTGGTGTTCCCCGCAGCGGCGGGCTGGGCGGAGACCGAGGGCACCGTCACCTCGTCGGAACGCCGGGTCCAGAGGGTCCGCAAGGCGCTCGATCCACCCGGCGAGGCGAAGGACGACCTCGACATCATGTACGCACTCGCCCGCACCCTCGGCCACGACTGGGGGGACGCCGAGGCCGAGGCGATCTGGGACGAGCTGCGGTCGCTGTCGCCGATGCACGCAGGGATGTCCTACGAGCGTCTCGATGCCCTCGGAGGCCTCCAGTGGCCCTGCCCCTCCGAGGACCACCCGGGGACCCCGTTCCTCCACGGCTGGCTGTGGGAGGATCCGCTGCCGAGGGAACCGGCTCCGTTCTCACCGGTCGAGTGGGCGCCACCGATCGATCCGCTGTCCGAGGACTTCCCGATCAGGCTGACGACGGGCCGCCGCCTCGACGGGTACAACACCGGTGTCCAGTCCGGCGGCTTCCGCTCACCGATCCGCCACGGTGCGGTCATCGACATGACGCCGGAACAGGCGGATGCCCTCGGCGCGACCGAGGGCGCCATGGTGCGCGTGACGTCACGGAGGGGATCGATCGACGTGCCCGTCCGACTCACCGACGGCCTGCGCAAAGGCCTCGTGTTCATGGCGATCCACTCCCCGGACGACGCCGACGTGAACACGCTCACCCTGGACGCGTGGGATCCGAAGTCGGGGACCGCCGAGTTCAAGGCGACCGCGGTCCGCATCGAGACCCTCGAGACGATCTGAGGCACGGCCATCGACTATCAGACGACACCGGATCGCCCCACGCCCGACGAGCGGGCGGCGGTGGACGCCATCCTCGGCGCTCCGGATTCCGTGTGGGAAGGCGCACAGGTGCGGACCGCCGCGGACGACCACGTCGCCCACGGCGGGTTCGCCCGCACGAGGGACCGCAGGCACCTCCTGCTCCCCGTCCTCCAGGAGGTGCAGTCGGCGATCGGATGGGTCAGCCACGGCGCCCTCAACTACGTGTCGGAGCGGATCCCGGTGTCGCCCGCCGAGGCGTACGGGGTCGCGGACTTCTACGAGCTGATCGCCCTCGAGCCGCGGCCCGCACGCGTCGCCCACGTCTGCGACGACGTCGCCTGCCGAGTCGCCGGTGTCGAGTCGGAGCTCGAGCTCCTCGGCACGCACTTCGGGGCCGAGGGCACCGTTGTCGGGGACGCGATGTGGCTGCGGTCACCGTGCCTCGGGCAGTGTGAGAAGGGCTCGGCGGCCTTCATCCAGGTCGCCGGGGCGTCGGACGTGGTCATCGCCCCCGCGCGAGCGGACACCCTCGTCGAGGCCCTCGCATCGGACGAGCCGCCCGCGTCCCTCGTCGCCCCCGGTTCCCCTTTGGCGCCCGAGGTCCCCACCGTCGCCGACCTCGCCGCCTACATCGACGGCGGCGGGTACCGGGCGCTGTCCGCGGCGATCGAGATGGGACGCTCGGCCGTCGTCGACGAGGTCGATGCCAGCCGCATCCGGGGAAGGGGAGGCGCCGCGTTCCCCGCGGGGGTCAAGTGGCGTGCCGTCGCATCGGCAGAGGGACCCGCCTTCGTGGTGTGCAACGCCGACGAGTCGGAGCCGGGCACCTTCAAGGATCGCGTCCTCATGGAGGCGAACCCCTTCGGGCTCGTCGAGGCCATGACGATCGCCGGTTGGGCCGTCGGTGCGGCCAGGGGCTACCTCTACGTCAGGGGGGAGTATCCGATCGCACGGTCCCGCGTCGAAGCGGCCATCGCCGCGGCGCGGGCGGAGGGCCTCCTCGGCACGGGGATCGCAGGGAGCGGATTCGACTTCGACATCGACGTCCGCAGCGGTGCAGGGGCCTACATCTGCGGTGAGGAGACTGCGCTGTTCAACTCGATCGAGGGCTTCCGGGGCGAGCCACGCCAGAAGCCGCCGTTCCCGACGGACGCGGGCCTCTTCGGGCGTCCGACACTGGTCAACAACGTCGAGACCCTCATGAACGTACCGCGCATCGTGCTCGACGGTGGCGCCGCCTTCGCATCCGTCGGCACGGCGGAGTCGACGGGGACGAAGCTGTTCTGCGTGTCGGGACGGGTCAGGGCCCCTGGCGTGTACGACGTCCCCTTTGGTTCGACGACGAACGACCTGCTGGCCCTCGCCGGTGGCGTGGATGGCGACCTCGCCGCGGTCCTCGTCGGAGGAGCCGCGGGCACCTTCATCGCCGGCGACGACCTCGACGTCCCCCTCACCTTCGAGGGTTCCCGGTCCGCCGGCATCGCGCTCGGATCGGGCGTCGTCATGGCGATCACGACGGACGTCGACTTGGCGTCGATCACCCGTCGCATCGCCCACTTCTTCGCTGAGGAGTCCTGCGGCCTGTGCGTCCCGTGCAGGGTGGGCACCGTCCGTCAGGAGGAGGCGCTGGGACGGATGTCCGACCCTGGGGACCACTCGGCGGAGCTGGCACTCCTCTCGGAGCTCGACGGGGTGCTGAGGGACGCCTCGATCTGTGGCCTCGGCCAGTTCGCGACGTCGGCAGTCCAGTCGGCGATCCGGATTGGGCTGATCGGAGGGGCACCGTGATCGAGCAGCGCCTCGCCGATCCCGCGGTCCTGGTCGACCTCACCATCGACGGTCGGACCGTGGGGGTCCCCGAGGGTTCCACCCTCCTCGAGGCGTGCCGGTCCGCAGGCGCCGACGTCCCGACGCTCTGCTACCTCGAGACGCTCGAACCGATCAACTCGTGCAGGGTGTGTGTCGTGGAGGTGACGGGGTCGAGGACCCTCGTGCCGTCGTGCTCGCGGGTCGTCGAGGAGGGCATGGAGGTCGCCACCGACTCGGATCGTGTGGCCACGGCCCGCAAGGTCGTGTACGAGCTCCTCGCCTCGGCCGTTGACCTGTCCCTCGCCGAGCCCGAGACGAAGCGGCAGATGGAGCGCTACGGCGTGGATCCGTCGAAGTACGAGGGTGGATGGCGGCGCACCGACGAGGTGAAGATCCAGGACGACCTCTACGTGCGGGACTACGACAAATGCATCATGTGCTTCCGCTGCGTGGCGGCATGCGGGCCTGATGCGCAGAACACGTTCGCCATCGACGTCGCGGGACGAGGCCTCACCGCGACGATCTCGACCGAATACGACATCACACTCCCGGAGTCGGCGTGCGTGTACTGCGGCAATTGCGTGGGCGTCTGCCCGACGGGGGCCCTGATGTTCACCACCGAGTACGACATGCGCAGGGCGGGGACATGGGACGAGTCCGCGCAGACCGTGACGACCACGATCTGCAGCTTCTGCGGCATCGGCTGCAACCTCGAGCTGCACGTCCAGGACAATCGCATCGTCAAGGTCACGTCCCCCCTCGACCACCCCGTCACCGAGGGCCACCTCTGCATCAAGGGCCGCTTCGGGTACGCCTACCTCCACCCGGAGGACGAGTGAACGGCCGCAGCGAGCCCAATGCCGTCTCTCCCCGCGGGAGAGACGCGGAGCGAAGCGACGCAGAGACGGCCTCCTGCTCCGTCTCTCCCCGCGGGAGAGACGCGGAGCGAAGCGACGCAGAGAGGGCCGCACACTCGCAGAAGCATGTGGCTGAATGACTAGGCGGCGGATTTCGCGGTACTCGTCCGAGGGTGTCGAGGTCACCGACGACGTCCTCGTCGACGAGGCGCCGGTGGAGTTCCGGCTCGGTGGAGTGCCGCTCGCCGTGCTGATGCGGACGCCCGGGCACGACGAAGAGCTCGCCTTGGGCTTCGCGATCACCGAGGGCATCGTGCTCGGACCCCACGAGGTGGACGGCATCGCCCATACGGGATCCGACAGCGGGGACCGCTACGACCTCGTCCTCGCCGACGGCGTCGTCGTGGACCCGGAGCAGTTCCGTCGGAACCTCTTCACGTCGTCATCGTGCGGCGTGTGCGGGAAGGCCTCGATCGACGCCGTGCGGGTCGCCGCCCGCCACGTCCCGGACGGGCCGATGATCGACAGGCGCCTCGTCTCCTCCCTGCCGAGTCGCATGCGGGAGGGTCAGACGGCCTTCTCGACGACGGGCAGCATCCACGCCGCCGCGGCGTTCGGACCGGACGGGACCCTGGTCGCCGTCTTCGAGGACGTCGGCCGGCACAACGCCGTCGACAAGCTCGTCGGCCACCTCTCCCGACGCCAGTGGCCGCTCCCGCCGATGGTGATGATGGTGTCGGGACGGATCAGCTTCGAGATGGTGCAGAAGGCCGCCGTCGCAGGGATCCCGATCGTCTGTGGCGTCTCGGGTGCGTCATCGCTCGCCGCCGAGCTCGGTGACGAGTTGGGGATGACCGTCGCAGGGTTCGTCCGTGGTGACACCTTCAACGTCTACGCAGGGACCGAGCGCATCAGCTGAGCTCGGCGATCAGCGCCTCGTAGTCCTCGGGCGTGTTGATGTTCTGCAAGGACCCGTCGGTGATGTCGACGAGCTCGAGGTGCGGCACGTCGCGCACGAAACCCATGACCGAGCGGTCCGGCGAATGGACGTGGGCCACCGCGAGGTCGGCGAGGTCACCGCGGTACATCCCACACAGCGGCTGTGGCCGCCCATCGACCCTTGCGATCCGGGCGTGGCCGGATCCCACGGGAGGCTCGGACAGCCGTCTGACGACCGGGAGGTCGAGTAGCGGCATGTCGACGGCGGTGATGAACACGGGGCCATCACCGGCGACCCGCAGCGCGGACAGAATCCCACCCAAGGGCCCGGCATTCGGCTCCGGGTCGTGGAGCAGGGTCGCGCCGGACACCGGCATGTCCCCACCGCAGACATAGACCATGTCGAAGGTCCCCGTCAGCACATCGACGATGTGCCCGAGGAACGTCGACCCCGCGATCTCGAGGTCGGCCTTCGCACTCCCGAATCGGGTACTCCGACCACCGGCGAGAACCGCTGCGATGCCTCGATCCATGGCGTCCATTCTGGCGTGCTGATCAACCGACTGCGGCCGTGGACGGTGAAGGTCGCGGCCATCGGGTAGCGTCCATGGCATGAAGACCGACCTCGAGATCGCCCGCTCCGTCACCCTCCGGCCCGTCACCGATATCGCCTCCGACATGGGGATCCCCCACGAGTTCGTCGAACAGCGTGGCCACGGCCTCGCCAAGGTCGACCTCAAGGCCATCGATGCGATGGGAGAGCCCCGCGCCAAGTACGTCCTGGTCACGGCCGTGAACCCGACGCCCTTCGGCGAGGGCAAGACCACCGTGTCGGTCGGCCTCGCCCAGGGCTTCAAACTGCTCGACGAGCAGGCGGTCCTCACCCTCCGCCAGCCCTCCCTCGGCCCCACCTTCGGGATCAAGGGCGGGGCCGCAGGGGGCGGCTACTCGCAGGTCGTGCCGATGGAGGAGATGAACCTCCACCTCACCGGCGACTTCCATGCTGTCACCGCGGCCAACAACCTCCTCGCAGCGCTGATCGACAACCACATCTACCAGGGCAACCAGCGATCCCTCAACGTCAAGCGCATCAGCTGGCGCAGGGTGATGGACGTCAACGATCGGTCGCTGCGCAACATCGTGATCGGCCTCGGCAGCACGCTCGACGGGATCCCCCGCGAGGCGGGCTTCGACATCACCGCAGCCTCCGAGCTGATGGCGGTCCTCGGACTGTCGACGAGCCTGCACGACCTGCGGGAGCGACTCGGGAAGATCGTGGTCGGCTACGACCGCCACGGAGAGCCCGTCACCGCGGAGGAGATCCACGGTGCCGGGGCGATGGCGGTGCTGCTCAAGGACGCGCTCAACCCGAACCTGATGCAGACGCTCGAGGGCACGCCCGCGCTCATCCACACGGGCCCGTTCGCCAATATCGCCCACGGGAACTCGTCGATCGTGTCGGACCTCGTGGGGATCCGGGGCGGCGACTACCTGATCACCGAGGCAGGATTCGGGTCCGACGTCGGCGCGGAGAAGTTCTTCAACCTCAAGAGCAGGGCGTCGGGGCTCGCCCCGGACGCGGCGGTGATCGTGGCGACTGTCCGCGCGCTGAAGCTCAACTCCGGCAAGTTCCGGGTCCAGGCGGGCAAGCCGCTCCCGGAGGACATGACCGCGGAGAACCCTGACGACGTCATGGCGGGGGCGGACAACCTCCGCAGGCACATCGCGAACATCCGCCAGCACGGCGTCACTCCCGTCGTTGCCGTGAACGCCTTCCCCACGGACCACCCATCAGAGCACGCCGCGATCGGCGCGATCGCCGAGGGGGAGGGCGTGACCTGGGCGATCGCAGAGCCGTTCTCGAAGGGTGCCGCCGGCATGGTCGACCTCGCTGAGGCCGTCAAGAAGGCCGCGAGCGATGGGTCCGTCTTCACGCCGCTCTACCCGTCCGACATGAGCCTGCACGACAAGATCGAGACGATCGCCACGAAGGTGTATGGAGCCGATGGCGTCGAATACGACATCAAGGCACGCCGCCAGCTCGACTCGTACGAGTCCCACGGCTACGGCCACCTGCCGATCTGCATGGCCAAGACCCAGTACTCGTTCAGCCACGATCCCACCCTGCTCGGCGCTCCCACCG
This sequence comes from uncultured Acidimicrobiia bacterium, assembly GCA_963792405.1. Lineage (GTDB taxonomy): Bacteria > Actinomycetota > Acidimicrobiia > Spongiisociales > UBA5794 > SZUA-442. The sequence continues at coordinate 66,297 of CAWBVU010000001.1, read as the reverse complement.
GATGGACGCTGCCCATCCGGGAGGTGCAGCTCGCCGCCGGGGCAGGGTTCATCCTCCCCCTCACCGGCTCGATCAACCGCATGCCGGGCCTCGGCCTCCACCCTGCGGCGCACAGCATCGACATCGACGACGAGGGCAACGTGATCGGCCTCAGCTGACAGAGGCCTCCCGCAGGACGCCTCCCGCGTCGCACTCCCCCCTCTGCCCTTCGGGCATCTCCCCCAAAGGGGGAGAAGGAGCATGGTGCGGGCAGCTCCCCAACCACAAGGAAGAATGAGCGAGCGCAGCGAGCACCGCACCGTCTCTCCCCGCGGGAGGGGCGCGGAGCGAAGCGGCAGAGAGGGCCATCCTGCTTCGTCTCTCCCCGCGGGAGAGACGCGGAGCGAAGCGACGCAGAGAGGGCCGCAGTACTGACCGACGCCTCCCGCGTCGCACTCCCCCCTCTGCCCTTCGGGCATCTCCCCCAAAGGGGAGAAGGAAGCAAAGGTCGGGCAGCTCCCCCAAGGGGCGGGAGGAGCAAGGTGCAAGGCATCTATATCGAATCGATATAGACATATGTATCGAAACGATATATGCTGCAGCAGTCATGCTCGATTTCGCCATTCTCGGTCTGCTCATGGAAGGTCCGCGGCACGGATACGAGCTCAAGCGCGCCCTCGGCGAGCTCGGGTTCTGGAAGGTGTCGTTCGGGTCGCTGTACCCGGCCCTCCGTCGACTCGAGAAGCGTGGCGCGATCGAGGCGACCGCAGGCACGGGTCGACGCAAGGCCTACGCCATCACCGACGAAGGCATCACGACCTTCACCACCCTTCTCGAGGCCGATCCCGACGCCACGGAAACCGACCGTGCGTTCCAGATCAGGCTCGCGTTCCTGGGGCACCTCGCCCCTGAGCGCAGGGTGAGGGTCCTCGAGGAGCGAAGGGCGACGCTGTCGACACAGCTCAGATCCGCCCGTGAGACCCTCGTGGACGCCCGCACCTCTCGTACGACCACGGACCGGTACCGCCTCGCCCTCATGGAGCACGCGATGCGGACCACCGAAGCGGACATCGCCTGGCTCGACGGCCTCGTGGCCTCAGAGCGCAGGGTTGCCCCATCGAGCTAAGGAAACCAGGAGGACACATGTCCAAGGTACGCGTAGCCATCGCAGGGCTCGGAAACTGCGCGAACTCCCTGATCCAGGGGGTGGAGTACTACAAGGACGCCGATCCGACGATGAAGGTCCCCGGACTGATGCACGTCGACCTCGGCGGCTACCACGTCGGTGACGTCGAGTTCGTCGCTGCGTTCGACGTCGACGCCACCAAGGTGGGCCAGGACATGTCGAAGGCGATGTGGGCAGGTGAGAACAACACCATCCAGTTCGCCGACGTGCCCCACCTCGGCATCGAGGTCATGCGTGGCCCGACGCTGGACGGCCTCGGCAAGTACTACGTCGACATGGTCGAGGAATCCGCAGCCGAGCCCGTCGACGTGGCACAGGTGCTGAGGGACAGCGAGGCCGACGTGCTCGTGTCGTACCTGCCCGTCGGATCCGAGCTGGCGACCAAGTACTACGCACAGGCCGCGCTCGATGCCGGTGTCGCGTTCGTGAACGCCATCCCCGTGTTCATCGCGTCGGACCCGGTGTGGGCCCGCAAGTTCGTCGATGCGGGGCTCCCCATCATCGGTGACGACATCAAGTCCCAGGTCGGCGCCACGATCGTCCACCGTCAGCTCGCTCGCCTGTTCGAGGATCGTGGTGTCCACATCGACAACACGTACCAGCTGAACTTCGGCGGGAACATGGACTTCATGAACATGCTCGAGCGTGAACGCCTCCAGTCCAAGAAGATCTCGAAGACGCAGTCGGTCACGTCGCAGATCGAGGACAAGATCAACTCGGAGTCGGTGCACATCGGGCCGTCGGACCACGTCCCGTGGCTGTCGGACCGCAAGTGGGCCTACATCCGGCTCGAGGGCACGTCCTTCGGCGACGTTCCGCTCATGGCGGAGCTCAAGCTCGAGGTGTGGGACTCGCCGAACTCGGCCGGTGTCATCATCGATGCCGTGCGGTGCGCCAAGATCGCCCTCGACCGCGGTATGTCGGGACCGCTGCTCGCCCCGTCGTCGTACTTCATGAAGTCGCCGTCGGTGCAGTACCACGACAGCGTCGCCCACGACAACGTCGAGGCCTTCATCGCAGGCGACGACAGGACCGCCGAGGACCTCCAGAGGTTCCTCGCAGGCTGACCCTGCACCATCCTTGCTCGATGGCGGGAGGCGGCCCCTGAGCGGGCCGCCTCTTCGCGTCCCTACGCCAGCTGATCCCGCGACGTGTCTCGGTGGTTCTGTGGGCCACAGTCCACCGAAAGGTGGACAGGAACCCTGGGTACGGGATCAGGGGGGTCAGAGGTGGGAGCGGAGCCAGGCGATGTCGGCGGACTGCTCCTCGGCGCCACCCGGGGTCTCCACGATGACCGGTGCACCAGCGGCCCTCACGACACCGATCAGGAGGTCCTCGGGGATCATGCCATGGCCGAGGTTCTCGTGGCGGTCCCGGTTCGACCCCGCCTCGTCCTTCGAGTCGTTGCAGTGGACGAGGGACACGCCCCCCACGAGGCCGGTGATCAGGTCGACGGCCGTCTCCATGTCGGCGCCCGAGGCCCACGTGTGGCAGGTGTCGAGGCACACGCCCACGTCGAACCCCCCGATCTCGTCCCAGAGGGGCCCGTAGTGGTGGAGATCCTGCATCACGGAGTTGCCGGAGCCCGCCGTGTTCTCCACCAGGATGGGCACGGCCACGTCGAAGGACTCGAGAGCCTTCCTCCACCGCTCGAACCCCACAGCGACGCCCTCGTCGTCGCCGACGCTGCCGCCGTGGACGATCACACCCTTCGCTCCGATGGCCGCCGCGGCCTCCACCGTCTGGGCGAGGGTCTTGCGGGAGGGGATCCGCACCCTGTTGTTGGGTGAGGCGAGGTTCATCAGGTATGGGGAATGGACGTAGATCTCGACGTCGGACGCCCTCAGGGCCTCGGCGTCGTCCCTCGGGAGTGGTGCCTTCCAGCTCTGGGGATTGGAGAGGAACAGCTGGACGGCATCCGCCTTGCGAACCGCAGCCTCGTCGAGCGGCGCCTTCGGGCTGACGTGGGCGCCGATGATCACGCCAGATCCCCTTCGACGGCATCGTCCGCGGCGGCCTCCGCATCCGGGTGATCCGACATGGGCGCGGCCTCGTCGCGATGGAGGTCTGGCCGCCCCGAGTCCATCGCAGTGGGATCGTCGGGATGGGCCGGCTCCGCATCGGTGGTCGCCGCCCGGGAGGACGGCGCAGCCGGCGCACCTGCCGTGGCGCCGCCGACGTCCGGATCGGGGTTGGATTCGGACGGGACCGACGGAGCCGAAGCGGACTCGTTCACCGTGGTGACCCACTCGAGCGACGGTGGCCCCATCTGTTTGATCTCCTGCATCCTGCGGTGATGCCCGAGGGCCGCCTGTGCCGCGAGCGCGACATCGGTGACCGGCTTCGTCCAGCCCGAGGCATCCATGCACAAGTCGTCGCCACGCCAGGTCGCTCCGAGGGGATCGTCGAGCAGGCCCGTGCGGTCGACGACGTCGACGACGAGGTTCGCTCGTGACGACCCGTCGTAGGGGTCTTCGAGCACCGCGCTCGACACGTCGTCGATGTTCGACCAGCCGATCGTCACCTCGCGCTCGCGGGAACCGATGGCCAACACCAGGCCGTCGGGCGTGACCTCGACCTCCGGCTGTCGTCGGACGAGTTCGAGGACCGCACCACCCACGAGGAGCGTCCCGACGGCGATCATCGCCGAACCCCACACGATGTCGCCTCGCTGCTGGGCCTGGCCCCGCGTGCTGAGGAAGCCGTCGGTGTTCTCCGGCGGGGTCGAGATCCAGTGCCCGAACATGACGTCGACGGCTGCCAGCAGCAGCACGAGACCCACCACCCCGAAAGCGAAGAGTCGAAGCGGAGACCGGTATGCCCGCACGGCTCAGCTCCCCACACCGAGGTCGGACGGCTCCACGACGGCGAGGTACGGCACACCCAGCGCGTCCATCCTCCCGGCAGCGGCACCGGACGAGCGGTCGACGAGGGCGACCGCCCCGATGACCTCCACGCCCGCTTCACGAAGGGCCACGATCGCCTCGGCGAGGGCGGAGCCCGTCGTGGTGGTGTCCTCGAGGGCGACGACACGATCACCCGGGCGGACGGGGCCGACGAGCCGACCACCCACACCGTGGTCCTTCGACTCCTTGCGGATCGAGAACGCCGCGAGGTCGCGACCGTGGCCAGCCGCGGCGATCGCCGTCGCCACTGCGATGGGGTCCGCCCCCATCGTCATGCCGCCCACGGCGACGGCGTCGTCCGGGACGTGCGCCAGGACGGCTTCACCCACCGCCATTGCGCCGCGGCCGGAGAACGTCGTCTGGCGGGCATCGATGTACCACGACGACGTCTCACCGGAGCGCAACACGAAGGGTCCATCGGTACGCACGGCGTGGGCGATGAGGTGATCGATGAGGGCACGATCGGCGTTCTCAGAAATATCCACAGAAATCCCTCAAGTCATCGCGTGGGATGGACGATACGGTAGTCAGACAGGATGCCTTCCTAACCTCCCGTCTAAGCCCGAACCGGAGGCCGCCGAAAGGCGGCCTTTGGTTCGTCCGGGGTCGTTTCGGCGATGACGAGCCTCGCTACCCTTGCCGACATGGACATCGTCTTCATCAGGCACGGACAGCCACGGTGGGCCGTCGACGGCCTCTCCCAGACCGATCCGTACCTCACCGAGCTCGGACACGAGCAGGCTCGGCTCGCAGCGAAGCGGATCGCGAACGACCCCCGACAGGCCAACGAGCTCATCGTGTCACCCGCGGTTCGCGCCCAGCAGACGGCACTGCCGATCGCGGAGGAGACGGGACTCGACATCCAGACCATCGACGATCTCGTCGAGGTGAGGATGCCCGTGTGGGAGGGTGTCACCGAGGAGAAGGTGATCGAGATCTTCAAGAGCTCGAAGGACCGCCCACCGGAGGAGTGGTGGGAGGGACTGCCGGGCGGTGAGTCGTTCCGTGACTTCCACAACCGTGTCACGACATCGCTCGATGACCTCCTCGCCGAGAGGGGAATGGTGCGTGACCCACGGGATCCCCAGTTGTGGCGGGTGGAGCGCGACCCGGGCCGTCTGGTGATCGTCGCCCACGGTGGGACGAACTCGGTCGCCCTGACCCACCTCCTCGGCGTTCCGCCGGCACCGTGGGAGTGGGAGCGGTTGGTGCTCTGGCACGCTTCGATCGCACGCATCAAGATGATCCCTCTCGCAGGCGCACACGTCCCGAGCCTGCGGTCCTTCAACGACCAGGACCACATCCCCCTCGAGCTTCGCTCCCGGTAGGCCACCGCGTGGCCTCGACGCCGATGGGCGCGCCGGGATCGCCGTGGGCGTCGCATCGGTTCGGCCCCGGTCGTGGGGCGGGCGCTACTTCCCGTAGCGCCGCTCGCGGCGGGTGTAGTCGCGTAGGGCCCTGAGGAAGTCCACCCTGCGGAAGGCGGGCCAGTAGACATCGACGAAGGCGTACTCGGCGTAGGCCGCCTGCCACAGGAGGAACCCCGAGAGCCTTGCCTCCCCCGAGGTTCGGAGCACCATGTCAGGATCGGGGAGGTCCGATGCGTACATCCTCGCCGACAGGGTCTCCTTGTCGATGTGGTCGGCGATCTCAGCCGCTGCCACACCCTCGTCCGCGAGGTCGGAGACGAGGTCCCTCACGGCGTCGACGATCTCCTGCCGGCCCCCGTAGGCGAGGGCGATGGTGACCCTGCGCGAACCGGTGGAGCACCGCTCCTCGAGCCGCTTCGCCGCCTCGACGAGGTTGGATGGGAGGAGATCGAGGCTGCCGATGAACTTCACCTTCACGTCCTGCCCTGCGGTGGAGTCGGGTATGCGATCGAACAGTTCGATCAGGACCTCGTAATACGGCGTGAGCTCCTCGTCACCCCGTGCGAGGTTGTCCGTCGACAGGAGCCAGCAGGTGACCGCACGGATCTCGAGCTCGGCGGACCACTGGAGGAACTCCTCGAACTTCGCCATGCCCACGCGGTAGGAGGCCTGGTAGTCGGGGAGACCCTCGGCCCTGGCATACCGACGGTGCCCGTCGTGGATGACGCCGATGTGTGTGGGGAGCGCGCCACGGTCGAGGTCCCTGAGAAGGCGATCCTCGTACACCCGATACAGCGGCTTGAGCAGCGAGTCCTTCGTTGTCACCTGGGCACTCCGTTGGGCGCGCACCGATCCACGATGCCAGCCTAGGCGGTCCGTGCTGCTTCGACCGTCCTCCGAGCGACCCATTTCCCGATGTCGGTGGCCGCATCCATCGATCGATCCCGCCCCGGAGGGAAGGATGATGGTTGCCGTGTCATCGGGTACGCTCACCATGATGGAAATTCCGCGTTGGACCCTCGGCAAGATGCAGAACCCGGTCCGGGGCATCCTCCACGGAGGTGCCGCGGTGGCTGCGGTCATCGGCACCATCTTCCTCGCCTGGCGCTCCCCCACATGGGAGCTGCGCATCGGCGCCGTGGTGTTCGGCCTCGCGATGGTCGCCCTCTACACGACCAGCTCGCTCTACCACGGCATCCCGTGGAGCCTCGACTGGAAGAAGCGCATGCAGCGGGTCGACCACACGATGATCCTCGTGCTGATCGCGGGCACCTACACACCCGTCGCGATCGCGGCGCTCAGTGGCTGGACGCAATGGGCGGTCCTCGGCGTCGCCTGGGGCACCGTGGCGGCAGGCGCCATCCAACACGCGTGGTTCCCCCAGGAGAAGCAGACGTTCTCGATGGCGCTCGGCGTCACCATGGGTTGGCTCGGTCTGCTCATCGGGTGGAAGTTCGTCGCTGAGCTCGGGTGGGCCGCGTCCATCCTCGGGCTCGTCGGCGGCGCGGTCTACACGGTGGGCATGGTCCTGCTCATCACGAACCGCCCGACGCTGTGGCCGAGGGTCTTCTCGTACCACGAGGTGTTCCACATCATGGTGGTGACCGCCACGTCCATCCACTTCGTGATGGTCGCGCGCTATGTCATCCCGATGGGAGTCTGACCCGGCGCGAATCCCGGCTTCCCGCTACGGCTGGGGACTGTCGGTACGGGTGGGACCCGGGACCCGGATCAGGAGCATCCGGCCCTCCTCGTAGCCCCCGTTGTGGAACCGGTACGTCTCGCCCTTGTCGATGTGGACGACGTCACCCCGGCCGAGCCTGAAGGTCGCATCATCCACCGTGAACGCGATGTCGCCGCGCAGGCAGATGTAGATGCGATGATCCTTGGCGTTCTCCCTCGCCGGCCTCTCGACACCGATGGGGAGCACCACCTCGGCGAACGAGGCGATGGGAAACGCCTCGGGTGTCAGTTCGCGCAGCTCGATGTCGCCGAACGCGAATGGGGGCTGGTCTGCGTATCTCCTGAGTTCCATGCCCCCGATGCTACCGACCGCCGAGACGGCCCGGCGGCCCGACCCACGCCAGCGGCGCGGGCATTCGTGTCACACCCACGCGATACGTTGTCGACATGGAAACGATGCACCTGATCCCCACCGTGGATGTGGCCAACGAGCCGACGATCATGGACCTACCCAGTGATGAGGCGCTCCGGGCGCTGTTCGAGGAGGCCGGGCTGAGCGTCGAGGTCGTCGTGACCTGCGCCGACGCCTCATGCCCGGACTGCTTCAGGCCAGCCCCTGCCAGGGCTGCCTGACCACCCGGCCTGGCACCCGCCCCGATGCCCGCTCTTCACGAGATCGGCTCGAACCTGCACTCCTCGACCGGTCGATCCAGGCTCACGGCATGGTTGGCGGTGTGGTCGCCGAGCCGATCCGGGACTCGAGAGCGGAGATCTGGGTCTCGACCGAGGGCATCGAGCCGCCGCCAGCGGTGACGCGAGCCCGCACCGAGTGGCGGGGATCGAGGCGATCGAGATCCTCGGCCTCGAACCGACCGTCGAACGCGAGCAGCGTGCCGGCGTCGAGGTCGTCGAAGGAGCGGCCATCGGCGAGCAGCGACGACAGGAGGCGACCGACGACGTGGTGGGCCTCACGGAAGGGCACACCACGGACGACGAGGGCCTCGGCGAGGTCGAGCGCTGCGACCGACGAGGCAGGCTCAGGCAGGGTGAAGATCGCTGATCCGAGCATGCCACCGAGGGCGTCGAGCGCCCCTGCGAGGCAATCGTCGGCATGGAACACGAGCCGCTTGTCCTCCTGGAGGTCGCGGTTGTAGGTCAGGGGGAGTCCCTTCTGGAGGGCCATCATCGCCGTCAGGTCGCCGATCACGGCCGCGGCCTTGCCCCTCGCCAACTCGGCGATGTCGGGATTCTTCTTCTGTGGCATCGCAGAGGACCCCGTGGTGAACGCGTCCGCGTACGCCGCCCAACCGAACTCCGTCGAACACCACAGGACCATCTCCTCGGCGAGCCGGGAGAGGTCCACCATGGACTGGGTCACGCACCACACGAACTCTGCGGCGAGGTCGCGGGACGCCACCGCGTCCATCGAGTTGTCGAACACCGAGGCCATGCCGAGATGGGCACGCACCAGCTCGGGATCGAGCGGCAGCGACGACCCCCCGGACGCCCCGGCTCCGAGGGGCGACTGGTCGATCCTCTTCCGAGCGTCACGGAGCCTTCCGACGTCGCGAAGGAGCATCCATGCATGCGCGAGGAGGTGATGGGCGAACGGCACGGCCTGGGCCTGCTGGAGGTGCGTGTAGCTCGGCACCACAGCGTCGCCCACGGCCCTGGCCTGGGCGATCAGGACCTCGATCATGTCATGGAGCTGGCCGATGCGACCGTCGATGGCATCGAGCAGGTAGAGGCGGAGATCGAGGGCGACCTGGTCGTTGCGTGACCGTCCGGTGTGCAGCCTGCCAGCGACGTCCCCCACGAGATCCCCGAGCCTGCGCTCGACGGCCGTGTGCACGTCCTCATCCGTCTCGAGCCACGGGAAATCCCCGTCCGCCGCCTCCGAAGCGATGCGGTGGAGGCCATCGGTGAGCGTGCGCACCTCCGCAGGCGAGAGCAGCCCCACCTCGCCGAGCATTGCGACGTGCGCCATCGACCCCCGCACGTCGAAGGGCAACAACCGCCGGTCCTCACGATCGACGGTGAAGGCCCACAGCGCATCGTGGGGGCCGTCCTCGAAGCGCCCGCCCAGCCACAGGCTCACCGGGGCCCCCCGTCGCGGGCAATGGGGGCCACGCGGAGCTGGCGGCTATTCACCGGCCCCCAACCTCTTCTCGGCGAAGGTGCGCAGCCGGAGCGACTGGAGCCTGATGAAGCCCTCGGCGTCGGCCTGCCGGTACACGTCATCCGCCTCGAAGGTGACGGTTGCCTCGTCGTAGAGGCCGTGGGTGTCCGAACGGCGGCCGTCCACGGTCGCCGTCCCCTTGTACAGCTTGAGGCGGGCCTCCCCCGTGACGGGCTTCTGCAGGTCATCCATGAAGTGTTGCAGCGCCTCCCGTTCGGGAGCGAACCAGAAGCCGTTGTAGACCATCTCGGCATACCGGTTCGACAGCTCGTCGCGCAGGTGGGCGACCTCCCTGTCGAGGGTGAGGGATTCGACCGCCCGGTGGGCGTGGTAGATGAGGGTGCCACCCGGTGTCTCGTAGACGCCCCTGCTCTTCATGCCGACGAAGCGGTTCTCCACGATGTCGATCCGCCCGATCCCGTTGCGACCGCCGATCTGGTTGAGTCTCGTCAACAGTTCGACGGGAGCGAACCGCTCGCCATCGATGCTCACGGGATCGCCTCCCTCGAACCCGATCGTGACGTACTCGGGCACATCGGGCGCGACCTCGGGATCGACCGTCATGCGGAACATCCCGCTCGGAGGCGGCGTCCACGGATCCTCGAGCACGCCTCCCTCGTAGGAGATGTGGAGGAGGTTCGCGTCCATCGAGTAGGGCTTCTCCGGCGTCACGGGCACGGGAATGGCATGGCGCTGCGCATAGGCGACGCAATCAGCCCTCCCCCTGAGGTCCCATTCACGCCATGGGGCGATCACCTTGATGTCGGGCTTGAGGGCATATGCGGAGAGTTCGAAGCGGACCTGGTCGTTGCCCTTGCCCGTTGCCCCGTGGGCGATCGCGTCGGCGCCGGTCGCGATCGCGGCCCTCACGAGTCCCTTGGAGATCACGGGCCTGGCGAGTGAGGTCCCGAGCAGGTAGTAGCCCTCGTAGAGCGCCGATGCCCTGAACGCGGGGAAGACGTAGTCGGACACGAACTCGCTGCGCAGGTCCTCGGTGATGGCCTCGACGGCGCCCGTGTCGAGTGCCTTGAGCCTGGCCTCCTCGACCTCCTCCCCCTGTCCGACGTCCGCCGTGTATGCCACGACCTCCGCCCCGTACACCTCCGTGATCCACCTCAGGATCACCGATGTGTCGAGTCCGCCGCTGTAGGCGAGCACCACCTTCTTGACGTCCTTGGCCATGGCTACCCCGTTCCTTCCAGTCGTCGCACGACCGCGTGCGGGTTCTCCGACTCGTCCGTGATCACGAGAATCGTGTCGTCACCAGCGATCGATCCGAGCACGCCGTCCACGGAGGCGGCGTCGATCCTGCTCGCGACGAACTGCGCCGCTCCGGGCGGCACCTTCAGCACGAGCAGGTGTCCGCTCACCACGATCGAGGTCACGAACTCGTCGATCGCCTCGCGCATGGCCTGTCGATCCTCCCCCGAGCCCGCGACCTCCACGAGCCGGTAGCGGCTTCCGCCGTCGTCCCGCACCCTCGTGGCACCGATCGCCGCAAGGTCCCTCGAGATGGTCGCCTGCGTCACGTCGTGGCCGGCTTCGGAGAGGGACTCCCTGATCGCCTGCTGGTTGGGGACATCGGTCGTCTCGATCAGGGAACGGATGAATCGCCTGCGGGCATCGCTGTCGGCCCTCACGGCACCGGCTCCTTCGTGATCATCGTGCCGATGCCCTCCGGCGTGAAGATCTCGAGGAGCACCGCGTGCTGGACGCGACCGTCGAGGATGTGGACGCGCTCGACGCCTCCGTCGATGGCCTCGACGCAGGACCGCAACTTGGGCACCATGCCCGCAGAGGCGGATCCGGAGTCGAGGAGCTCCCTCAGGTCCGCGCTCGTGATCCTCGGGATCAGGCTGTTGTGGTCACCGAGGTCCCTGTACAGGCCCTCGACGTCGGTGAGGTAGACGAGTTTCGAGGCACCGAGCGCGATGGCGAGCACACCGGCCGCCGTGTCGGCGTTGAGGTTGTACGTGCGCCCATCAGCTCCCCGAGCGATGGGGGCGACGACGGGGACGTAGCCCTGCCGTTGGAGACCCTCGATGATCCCGGGGTCGACGCCTGTCACCTTCCCGACGAAGCCGAGCCGCTCGTCCTGGGGTTCCGCGACGAAGAGGTTGGCGTCGAGGCCCGACACCCCTGCTGCAACGGAGCCGTGGTTGTTGATGAGCCGGACGATGTCCGGATTGATCTCCCCGACGAGCGTCGATTGGACGACCCTGATCGTGTCCTCGTCGGTGACCCTGAGGCCCTCGACCCAGCGTGGCTCGATGCCACGTTGGCCCATCGCCGCGGAGATGTGGGGACCGCCACCGTGGACGATCACGGGGTTGATGCCGACGTAGTGGAGCATCGCCACATCGTCGGCGAAGGTCTCTCTCAGCTGCTCGTCGACCATCGCGGAGCCGCCGTACTTGATGACGACGGTGGTGCCCCGGAACCGTCTGATGAACGGGAGGGCCTCCGAGAAGATCGCGGCCTTCCCCATGGTGGACGCGATCCTCGGCTTGGCAGGAGACGGTGTCGTGTGGCCGGTCATGAGCGCTCCCCGTTGAAGATGACGTACTCGGGCGTCAGGTCGGTCGTGACCACCGTCGCTCGACCGCTCCCACGGCCGAGAACCAGGTGGAGGGCGAGGTCACCCGATGCGCACGCTGCGAGCAGCGCGGCCTCGTCGTGGGGGACACCGAGGCCACCACGGAACACGGTGACGCCCTGGTAGGCGAGGTCGATGGACGACATGTCGAGCGTGACCTCCGCGGTGCCGAGGGCGCCGATGATGCGTCCCCAGTTCACGTCGCCGCCGTAGAAGGAGGCTCGCACGAGTGCCGAGTCGGCGATGAGGCGGCCCAGGTACCTGGCCTCGGCGGCATCGAGGGCTCCGTCGACGTCGATCGTGACGACCCTGGAGGCTCCCTCCGCGTCGCGAGCCATCTGCATGGCGAGGTCGGCGCAGACGGCCGTCACGGCGGTCTCGAGCTCGTGCCGGGTCGGCTCCACACCGGATGCTCCCGACGCGAGGAGGATCACCGAGTCATTCGTCGACTCGCACCCGTCGATGTTGAGCGAGTTGAACGAGGCGTCCGCCGCCATGCGGAGCACGTCCCCGAGCGTGGATCCACCGACGATGGCGTCGGTGGTGATCACGGCGAGCATCGTCGCCATGTCGGGTCGCACCATTCCCGCCCCCTTGGCCATGCCCCCGACGACGAACCCGCCATGGCGCACCACCGTCTCCTTCGGGACCGAATCCGTCGTCATGATCGCGGTCGCCGCAGCCGTGCCGGCGGCCGCATCCCGAGAGGCTCCCGCAACGGCGTCGTCGATCCCGGCGATCAACCGATCGATCGGCAACTGGGGCCCGATCGGTCCCGTCGAACAGACGAGCACGTCGTTGGGCTGCGTGGCGATGGCTGCGGCCATGTGCTGTGCGGTACGGCGGGCGTTCGCCATGCCCTCGGTGCCCGTCGCGGCATTCGCACAGCCGGCGTTGAGGACGACCGCGGACGCCACCGCGTCGCCCGAAAGGTGCTCCCTGCACAGCAGGACCGGGGCGGCGGCTGCCTGGTTCGTGGTGAGCACCGCTGCGGCCGCCGCGGGCCGGTCTGCGATCACCACGGCCAGGTCGAGGCCGTCCGCCTTGATCCCGGCGCGGACGCCGGCGGCGGTGAATCCCCTGGCTGCGACGACACTCATGGCATCCATCCCGTCGTGGGGAGGCCCTCTGCCTCCGCAAGGCCGAACATCAGGTTGGCGCACTGCACGGCCTGGCCCGCCGCACCCTTGACCAGGTTGTCGATCGCGGACAGGACGAGGGCCCTCCCCGATCGTTCATCGACATGCACCGACAGAAGGGCGTTGTTCGAACCCACGAGCCATCGGGTCTGGGGCGGGTTCTCGATCCGGCGCACGAACGCCGACGATCCGTAGGCCTCGTCGAGCGATCGCGTGAGATCGCGATGGCCGACGCCATCGGTGGTCGTCAGGTGGATCGTCGCCAGGATCCCCCTCTGCATCGGCACCAGGTGCGGTGTGAACAGGACCTGTGATCGCCCGTCGACGAGGGCGTCGATCGCCCTCTCCATCTCGGGCTGATGCCGGTGGCGCAGGACCTTGTAGGCGCGCACCGACTCATCGACCGACCCGAACATGAGTCCTTCGTCGACCGACCGGCCCGCCCCCGAAACACCGGACATCGCATCGACGATGATCCCGTCCGCGTCGACGAGGCCGTCACGCAGGAGCGGCCCGATGCCCAGCAGCACCGACGTCGGATAGCAGCCCGGCGCGGCCACCGTACGGCTCGCGGCGATGTCGGAGCCGAAGAGCTCGGGGATCCCGTACGCCCACGAGCCGAGCTGGCCGGGGTACGGATGGGCGGCGCCGTAGGCCTCCTCGTAGCGGTCCGGCCGATCGAGCCTGAAATCGCTCCCCAGGTCGACGACGGCGGTTCCACGGGCGGAGAGCGCCATCGCCGGTTCGGCCGATGCCCCATGGGGAAGGGCGAGGAACACCAGATCGACACCGCCGAACCCGTCCGGTTCGAAGGCCTCGAGCACGCGATCGCCGCCGCCCAGGTGGGGATGGACCTCCGCGAGGCGCTTGCCCGCACTCCCGTGTGCGCCGAGCCTCACGAGCTGGAACGAGGGATGCCCGTCGAGGATCCTGATGAGTTCGCCTCCGGCATAGCCGGAGGCGCCGAGGACGGCCGTGGTGATCATGCGCCCAGAAGTATACGCATATGCAAAGTCTATGCGCTGTGGTGTCCCGGCACCTCGAGTTCCCGGCTCACCGTGCCGGAGGGCGCGGGACGATGCAACGCATCGTCGGGCGCGGCCTCCTCACCCGGAATGCTCCGCCCGCCACTCGTCGAGCATCGCGTAGGCCTCCTCCGGTGTGTACGGACCGTCCTCGATGCGCCGCTCGAGGAGCATCTCCATGATCTCGCCCACCTGTCGGGAGGGCGGGATCCCCAGAAAGGCCATCACGTCGTTCCCGTCGATCGGGGGACGCAGCTTGTCGATCTCCTCGCGTTCGGAGAGGTCGGCGATGCGCTCCTCGAGCTCGTCGATCCGGTTCGCAATGGTCCTCGCCGTGCGCTCGTTGCGCGTGGTGACGTCGGAGCGGACGAGCTCGTTGAGGTCCTCCAACAGAGGTCCCGCATCACGCACGTATCGACGTACCGCGGAGTCGGACCACCCCATCTTGTAGGTGTGCGGCCGCATGTGGAGGAATACGAGTTGGGCAACGTCATCCGTGAGGTCCTTCGGATAGCGGAGCTCCTTCATCCTCGACCGGGTCATCCGCGCCCCGACGACCTCGTGGTGGTGGAACGACACCCCGCCCTTCCCATACTCCCTCGTCGCGGGCTTGCCGACGTCGTGGAAGAGGGCGGCGAGACGCAGCCGCAGCCTCGGAGGTGTCTTGGCGACCACCGCGATCGTGTGCGCGAGGACGTCCTTGTGCCGATGGATGGGGTCCTGCTCGACGGCGAGCGCAGGCAGCTCCGGGATGAACTCGTCAGCGAGCCCGGACTCGACGAGCGCGGTCAGGGCCTCGGCCACGTGATCACCGACGACGAGCTTGTCGAACTCCGAGCGGATCCGCTCAGCGGACACGATCGCGAGGCGCTCCCCCATCTCCACCACCGCGTCATAGGCCGCAGGGTCGGGCGAGAAGCCGAGCGTCGACATGAACCTGAACAGGCGCACCATGCGCAGGGGATCATCGCCGAAGGACACCTCGGGATCGAGGGGCGTCCGCAGCACCCTGCCAGAGAGGTCCGCCAGGCCGCCGAAGGGGTCGATCATCTCCGGCTCGGCGTCGTGGCCCACAGGGATCCTGAGTGCCATCGCGTTGACGGCGAAGTCGCGGCGTGACAGGTCCTCGGTGAGGCTCGAGCTGAACGTCACGTGCGGCTTTCGGGAATCGTCCCTGTAGATCTCGGATCGGAACGTGGTGATCTCGTGGGTCACGTGGTCCCTCACGAGCCCGATCGTGCCGAATGCCTTTCCTGCCAGGAAGGTCGATCGTGCCCATGGCTCGCCGATCCGCTCGATGATCTCCGGCGCGGCGTCCGTGGTGAAGTCGAGGTCCTCGCTCGTACGGCCGAGCAGTGCGTCGCGCACCGATCCACCGACGAGATACAGGGGATGTCCTTCATCCTCGAACCGGCGTGCGAGATCCATCACATCGGGCGAAAGGATCACCTTGAGGCGTTCGGGGAGCATCAGCGTTCCACCCTGCCGCGATTCGCCAGCTCGTCCGCGTACTCGTTCCACCGGAACCCGGCATGTGCCTTGATCCACTCGAGACGGAGTTCGGGCCTCCGCCTGTAGGCCTCGTATGCCTGCTGGACCAGGTCGAGGTTCTCGACGGGGCCGGTCTTGCGCTTCCACCCCCTGCGCTTCCACCCCTCCGCCCACTCGGTGATGGTCTGCACGGCGAGGTGGGAGTCCGAGTACACCGTCATCGCCGTCCCCTCGGGCACCAGCTCGATGGCGTGGATGAGCGCCGTGAGCTCCATACGGTTGTTCGTCGTATCCGGGTCGGCGCCGAAGTCCTCTGCGACCACTTCGTCATCGACGACGAGGACGGCCGCCCAGCCCCCGGGGCCGGGGTTCGGGACGGCACTGCCGTCGGTGAAGACTCCGGTCGTGGGATCGGAGGTCGTGCCCTGGGGCTTCGCCGACGTCGGCTGCCCCCGTCGCACCGAGGAGCCCCCTCCGCCCGGCGACGTCCCTCCGTCGGCGTCCCTGCACGGCCGACACTGGGCGGGAGTCCACCCCGGGTAGCGATCGAGGACCGTCTGGGGCAGCGAGAACGGATCGCCACACACGCGGCAGGTGAACTCAGGCATGCCGCGAGGGTAGGCCCAGCCTGCCCTCGACGGGACTCTTGCCGGGACGCCGGACCGTCGAGCCGCTACCTCACGGGCTGCTGCGACGGCGACGCCTGTGGCATCGAGGTCATCACGCCGGTGGCGAGTTTGAAGTCCCGAGGCGACGTGACGTGCATGAGGGCGTCGGAGAACGACACCTCGCCTGCGTCATACCTGGCGGTGATCGCCTGGTCGAAGGTCTGCATGCCGTAGAACGCGCCCTCGGCGATCTGCTCGTGAATGGTCGAGATGCGCTCGGCGTCGATGAGGCGTTCCTTGACCGACTCGGTGCCGATCAGCAACTCGACCGCTGGCACCCGTCCCTGGCCCTCGATCCTCGGGAGCAGGCGCTGGGAGATGATGCCGCGCAATGAGGTCGCGAGCATCTGACGCACCCGCCGTTGGAGGTAGGGGGGGAAGGTGTCGAGGATGCGGTGGATCGTCTCGACGGCATCGATGGTGTACATCGTCGAGATCACGAGATGCCCCGTCTCGGCGGCGATCAGCGCGGCATCGAGGGTCTCCTGATTGCGGATCTCACCGACGTAGATCACATTGGGATCCTGTCGCAGCACGGACCGCATGCCGGCCTCGAACGACTCGGTGTCCACGCCGACCTCACGCTGGCTCACGATCGACCGCTTGTCCTTGTGCGTCACCTCGATGGGATCCTCGATCGTGATGATGTTGGCGCGGCGGTTCGTGTTGATGTAGTCGATGATCGCCGCACAGGTCGTCGTCTTTCCCGACCCTGCGGGTCCCGTGACGAGGATGAGGCCATCGTGCTCATCACAGACCTTCGCAACCGCCTCGGGCAGTCCGAGCTGGGCGAAGGTCTGGCTGGTGGGAGCGACCGCACGAACGACGATGTTGACCGAGCCGCGCTGGCGATAGGAGTTGACGCGGAAGCGTCCCAGCCCCGGCTTGCCGTAGGCGAAGTCGTGATCGGTCGCCGAGGCCCGATCGGCAAGCCGTTCGGGGAGCAGCTCGTCGAGGAGCGCCTCCGTGTCCTGCGGGTTGAGGGTCGGGAGCTCGGCCAGGTGCAGGACGCCGTCGATGCGATATGCAGGTGGTGATCCGACCTTGAGGTGGAGGTCCGACCCACCCGTCGAGACGAGCTTCGAGAGAAGCTCGTCGAGGCTTGGCATCTGCTCCATGGTTGTGAGTCCTCCCACTGTGATGTACCCGCAAGGGTTATCGGCGGGGGGGACGAGGTTCTTGATCCAGATCCCAGTGCCTCGACAGCGCTTCGACGGCCAGCTCGGTGACGCGACGCGCCGATCCCGTGACGTCGTCAGGGGACAGCAACGGCACCTCGCCACCGAGCGTCCCCTCGACGACGAGACGGGCGGACGTCGCCACGGCATCGAGGTCGTAGCCGCCCTCCAGGAACGCGATCGTGCGCCTCGGTGGCACGATCGAGGCGAGGCTCGCCGCCATGATGCGGTAGTCCTCCGACTCGAGCATCAACCCGCCAAGTGGGTCCCTCCTGTGCGCATCGAAACCGGCGCTGATGAGGAGCCAATCCGGTGCATACGTGCTGACGATGGGCAGGATGATCCTGGCGAATGCCGCCATGTACGACGTGTTCGCCGTCGCGGAGGGGACCGCGATGTTGACCGTGAAGCCCGTCCCGGGGCCGGCACCCGTCTCGGTCACCCAACCCGTGCCGGGGTAGAAGGGGAACTCGTGGAGGGACAGGTACAGGACGTCGGGGTCCCGATAGAACGTGTGTTGGGTTCCATTGCCGTGGTGCACGTCCCAGTCGACGATGGCGACGCGTTCGCCGAACCCGCGGAGGTACGCGGCGGTGATCGCGACGTTGTTGAACAGGCAGAACCCCATGGCCCGTGCGTGTTCGGCGTGATGGCCGGGGGGGCGCATGGCCACGAAGGCGGTGTCCGCCCGGGACCTGACGAGGGCGTCAACGGCTGCGGGTCCGCCTCCTGCGGAGTGGAGCGCGGCATCCCACGAGCCGGGGACGACATGCGTGTCCGGGTCGAGCGCACCTCCGCCATCGAGGCAGAAGGCGTGCACGTCGTCGATGTACTCGCGGTCGTGCACGAGCTCGAGTAGGTCCCTGTCCACCTTCGGGGCCGCGAGGTCGACGATCGGCGCCGCGACCGAACGCAGGCCATCGACGGCGGCGATCACACGATCGACCCGCTCCGGGTGTCCGCGGGGCGTGATGTGATCGAGGCTCGTGTCATGCGTGACCAGCAGCAACGTCATCGCAGGGATTCTCGCATGAACGGCGGTCGCGCGTTCGAGGGGTACGCTACGGCCATCGGTAGGACGGATGGAGTTGGCCGAATGGCGCTTGCCGACACGTCGCACACTCGTGTGTTCCAGCGGGGAACCTGGCCGGGGTCGATTTCGCTCCGCAAGGGATGGGCCCGTGCAGAGGCGCGTCCGTGGAACGACATCGTGGACGATGCCACGCTACGGCTCGTGCGGGGCGGTGCGGGCTTCATCGAGGCGTGCACCGAGCGGCTCCTGGCCGTCGGCGCCCCTGCGGTGCTGTCGTCCCCTCTCGCCCCATCGGCGAGGAGGCCATGGGAGACTGCGGGTTTCGTCGACCACCTCGCCCTCGCCCTGATGCGGCTGTCGCTCGACGAGAACGTGCAGGCGCCTCGACACCTGGTGATCAAGGACGAGGACTTCGGGATCGATGCGATGCTCGCGATCGACCACGCGGCGTTTCCCGAGTTCTGGCGTTTCGACAGGGCGGCCCTCGTCGAGTCGACCCACGCGACCTCACAAGCCGGCGTGTTCGTCATCAGGGACGGATCCGAGGGGATCACCGGGTTCGCCGTGGTGGGGTATGGCCACGCCATCTCCTACCTCCAGCGTGTCGCCGTCCATCCGGACTGGCAGGGTCAGGGCATGGGTCGCAGCCTCATCCGGGCGGCCGCTCGCAGCGCGAAGCGTCATGGGTCACGGGCGATGCTGCTCAACACGCAGTTCGAGAACGAGCCCGCCATCGCCCTGTACGAATCGGAGGGGTACATCCTCCTCCCGGAGTCACTTGCGGTGCTCAAAGCGGGTTGACCCATGCCTCCACGACTCCCCGAGCGGTACCACCTGAACATCAGGCTGGGAAGCGATGGTGACATCGAGGAATGGCTCGGCCAGGACGACGCCCTCGACCGCCCCGTCCTGATCCGCTACCTCGCCCCCGAGTCGTCACGCGAGCGACACGAGACGTTCCTGCAAGGGGTGCAGGCTGCGGCGGCGCTCACCGAGATCCACCTCCAACGCGTCTTCGCCGCTGCCGAGACCACGGCGTCGGCGTACTCGGTGTCGGAGTGGGACGGTGGCGTCACGATCGCCGATCGCCTCCGCGTGGGAGAGGGCCTGCCGGTGGAGGAGTTCCTCCCGAACGCCGCAGGGCTCGCCCTCGCCCTCGGGCGCTTCCACGACACCGGCGGGGTCCACGGCGCGATCGACGCGTCGGCGGTCCACTACTCGGCCGCCCATCCGGCGAAGCTCGGTGCGTTCGGTCGGGAGCGGCGTTGGCTCGACCAGGGCGGCGACACCATCGCCCTCGCCGACGTGCTCCGTGCGGCGATCACGGGGACGTCGGATCGCTCGGTGTTCCCATCGCAGGTGATCGACGGCATTCCCCTGGCCGTGGACAGCGCCCTCCGAGGAGCGATGGAGGGAACGATCGATGCCCACACACTCGCACGATCGCTCACGACGGCGACGTACGAGTCCCCTCCGGAGACCTCCACACCTCGCCCGTGGCGGACGCTGGCCGTGTTCGGGTTGATCGCGGCGACGATCTGCGTCATCGCCGCGGTCGGCCTCGCAGCGGACTTCGATCCGGACTCGCCATTCCTGTATCCCGTGACCGGGGAGCCAGAATCGCCTCCGCCGACCACGCCGGTGCCAGTGGTCGATGTCGAGGAATCCGCAGCGCTGCCGGCGACGGTCGCCGTCTACGACCCACTCGGGGACGGGACCGAGAGCGACGAGGACGTCGGCAACGTGCTGGACGGGAGGCCGGCGACCGGTTGGGACACCGAGACCTACTCCCGACAGATCCGCGAGATCAAGGACGGCGTCGGCCTCGTCTTCAACGTCGACGGAACACCATCGGCGATGTACGTGGACGGCACCGAGGGAACGACCTTCCTGGTCGGATGGGCACCATCGCTTCCGGACGACCCCCTCGCATGGGAGACGATCTCGAGGGGGACGTTGCCCGCGGCCGAGACCCGCGTCCAGCTCCCGATCCGCGCTGGCGGTGTCTGGCGGTTGTGGCTCACCGGGCTCGCCCCGATGCAGGACGGTACGTACATGAGCCGCATCTCAACGGTTCGTTTCGTGGCCTCATGAACGTCCTCGTGCCGAACGCGGCACCCCCTACCCTCTGAGCTGGACATGACAGACCGGGCGGACCTCGACGTCGAGCTGATCGGGCGGTACCTCGCCGGCGACATCGGCGCGTTCGACGAACTCATGGCGGCCCACGAACAGCGCGTGTTCTCCATCTGCTACCGCATGCTGCAGAACCGCGAGGCGGCGCTCGACGCCACCCAGGACACCTTCCTCACCGTGTTCCGCAAGGTCGACCGCTATCAGGCACACGCCGCATTCTCCACCTGGCTGTATCGGGTCGCCGTGAACACCTGCTACGACCACCTCAGGCGACAGAAGCGCAGGCACGCCGATCCGCTCCCCGAGACCCACGACCTGCCCGACACGGGCTCGGGCGACCTCTTCGACGCCATCGATGTCCGATCCGAGATCGAACAGGCACTCGCGACCCTGAGTCCCGAGTTCCGAGCCGCGGTCGTGCTCGTGGACCTGCAGGGCATGTCGCTAGAGCAGGCGGCAGATACCCTCGACGTACCGACGGGAACGGTCAAGAGCAGGCTCTTCCGCGCCCGCCGACAGCTCTCCGAGAAACTCGGGAACCTCAGACCCCCCGGCGAGCATCGAAACAGAGACGACGGAGAACTATGAACGACCACGAGCGCGATCTCATCCTCGCCCTCACCGATGGAAGCCTCGATGACGAGGAAGCGCAGAGGGCGATGGCTCGCGTCGCCGGTGACCCGGAGCTCGCAGCAGAGCTGTCGAGGCAACGATCAGTGGCGGCGATGCTCGCCGCCGTGCCCGAGACCCCCCTCACTGCGGATGAACGAGCGCGACTGCGCGGCGCCCTCATCGACCAGCTGCACCTCACCGATGCCCCCGTCCGTACGCCCGCTCCAGTGCACCGCCCATCACGGTGGTGGCAGCCGGTCCTCGGTGTCGCTGCCGTCGCCGCCGTCGTCACCGCCGTCGTGATCCTCCCCGGAGGGCTCGGAGGTGGCGATGAGCTCGATGTGGCCACGCTCCAGGAGACGGGATCGTCCTCTGCGGTGACGACGACCATGGCCGTGGCGAGCGCGCCGGAGGCCGATGCCTTTGCGGGCGGCAGCGCCCAGGACGAGGGTGCGGAAGAGGTCCCCGAGACAACCGAGGTCCTGGCGGTCCAGGACGTCGACGGTCAGGATCTCCTCGAGGCGACGGAGGGGGAGACCACGCCGGAGGGCGTGACCCGAGCCCTCGGCGAGCAGGCACCCGTGCCCACCACCGAGGTCGCGGTGGACGACATCGCGGCCTGCCTCGAGTCGCTCGCCTCCAGGCTGCCGGCTGGGGAGACCCAACCGATCGCGATCGACGCCCGACAGGACGGAGAGCTCCTCTACCTCACCGTGGACCCCGGGAACGGGGTGGCCGCCGTCGTGACGATCAGGCTCGACACCTGCGCACTCGTCGACATCGACCAGTAGCGGCAGCCCGCCCCTCCCTGTTCGCGACTAACCTCGCCACATCATGGCCGAATCCACCGAACCGCTGTCCACCCGCATCGCCGACCTCCTCGAACAGGTGGCGGCGAAGATCAGGGAGATGACGGTCGACCGCGCATCCACGGCCATCACCTGGACCGCGATCGGGCTGCTGCTCCTCGTCGGGGGGATCATGGCGTTGTTCTGGCTGCTCGTCGGAATATTCAGGATCCTCGGCACGCTGATGGGGATGGAAACCGCCTATGCCGTGGTCGGGCTGATCCTCATCATCGTTGGTGCAGTCCTCTGGTCGCGGCGGTACCCGCAGGATCGTCCATCCGAGGAGTGAACATGACCGAGAAGGTGGTCATCATCGGCTCGGGACCAGCAGGTCTCACCGCAGCCATCTACGCAGCCCGCGCCGGGCTCGAGCCCCTCATGATCGAGGGCATGGAGCGCGGTGGTCAGTTGATGATCACCACCGACGTCGAGAACTACCCCGGCTTCCCCGACGGCATCATGGGACCGGACCTCATGGAGCAGATGCGCAAGCAGGCCGAGCGCTTCGGGACCCGCATGGTGAGCTCGAACGTCACGGAGGTCGACTTCACCCAGCGCCCGTTCACGATCAGGGTGGGATCGGACGAGTACCGCGCCGACACCGTCATCATCTCCACCGGCGCCTCCGCGCGGTGGCTCGGCGTGCCGGGCGAGGAGAAGCTCAGGGGATTCGGCGTGTCCGCATGTGCGACGTGCGACGGATTCTTCTTCCGAGGCAAGGAGCTCGTGGTCGTCGGCGGCGGGGACTCCGCGATGGAGGAGGCCCTGTTCCTCACCAAGTTCGCGACGAAGGTCACGATCGTCCATCGAAGGAACGAGTTCAGGGCATCGACGATCATGGCCAATCGGGTCCTCGAGCATCCGAAGATCGAGGTCGTCTGGGACAGCGTCGTCGACGAGATCCTCGGGGACTCCGTGGTGACGGGCGTCCGGCTCACCAATGTCGGGACCGGAGAGACGACCGACCTCCCGACCGACGGCGTCTTCGTCGCGATCGGCCACACGCCGAACACGAAGGTGTTCACGGACCAGATCGATCTGGACGACGCTGGCTATATCCTCGTGAAGCCAGGCACGACCCAGACCTCCGTCGAGGGGGTGTTCGCAGCGGGTGACGTCGCGGACAAGGTGTACCGCCAGGCGATCACCGCGGCGGGACTGGGGTGCCAGGCGGCCCTCGATGCGGAACGCCTGCTCGACCACATGGGCTGAGCACCACCGTATCGTCCCACTACCACATCCGACACAGGAGACAACGACATGGGACAGAACACCATCACCGTCACGGACGCCGACTTCTCGAGCGCGATCGCATCCGACACGCCGACCCTCGTCGACTTCTGGGCAGAGTGGTGCGGTCCCTGCAAGATGATGGACAGGCCGCTCGATGAGCTCGCCGGGGAGAACGCGGGGAAGCTCACGGTCGCCAAGCTCAACGTCGACGAGAACCCCTCCACGATGGGCGCCTACTCGGTGATGAGCATCCCCACGTTGATCGTGTTCAAGGACGGCGAGGAGAAGCGCAGGCTGGTCGGTGCCAGGAGCAAGGGCCAGCTGCAGGCCGAACTGGCCGAGTTCCTCTCGTAGGGAGCAACCTGCGACCATTGAGCTCATGAGGCTCTTCCATCACGGTGACCGTGGCGAGCCGGTTCTGGACGTCCAGAACCGGCTTTCCGCGCTTGGCTTCACGACCGAGCCCGACCCCCATGGCGTGTTCGGTGACGGGACCCGCGACGCCGTGTCGCGTTTCCAGGGGGCGAGGGGACTGCCGGTGGACGGGGTCGTCGGGCCCGAGACGTGGCGGGCGCTCGTCGACGCCGGGTATCGGCTCGGCGATCGCATGCTCTACCACAGGGTGCCGATGATGCGTGGTGACGATGTCGCCGAACTTCAAGCGCGCTTGAACTCTTTGGGCTTCGACACAGGGAAGGTGGACGGCGTCTTCGGCCCTGACACCCTCTCGGGTCTGATGGACTTCCAGCACAACCGGGGTCTCGCCGAGGACGGCATCGCGGGCACGCTCGTGGCACACGAGTTGTTGCTCGTGGGGTTCGCAACGAAGAAGCACGGTCGTGAGATCGTGCGCGAGCGCCAATGGCTCTCCGCGCTGCCCCACTCCATCGCAGGACAGAGGGTCTACATCGACGCCGAGTGCCGCACATCGGAGGAGGCGGCATCCACCTGGACGGCCGCCGTGGAGGCGGGCACCTCGATCCAGCTGCTGGGTGGGATCGCAACCCTGAGCAGGAGCATCGACACCTCGCCGCCGGCGCGCCTCAGGGCACAGCGGGCGAACCGGATGGACGTGGATCTCGTGGTGGGCTTCTTCGTGCCCATGGACGGAGAGGAAGGCGTGTACTACTTCGAGTCCGATCACTCGGTCTCGGAGGCGGGCCATGCCCTCTCGGACGTCGTCGCGGCACGCCTCGGCGTGCCCTCACAGGGCCGTAGCATGCCGATTCTCAAGGAGACGCGGGCACCCGCCGTTCTGGTGGCGCTCCGCTCCATGTCCAGGCGTGCCGGCAGGGTCGTCGCCAACGCGGTCGGAAGCTTCTACGAGGCACGGCTCGACGTGTCGGGAGTCGAGCCGTAGCAGTCGGTTCCCGGCCGGTGGCCGGCTGGCTCAACCGTCCGCGCCGAACACCTGCCGGTAGATCCGTTCGAGGTCGTCTGCCGAGGCGTAGTTGATGGTGATCTTCCCGCCCTTGCCGCGGTAGTCGATCCTGACCTTGGTCCCGAGTCGGTCCTGGAGACGATCCTCGAGTTCGATGATGGCCGCAGGCCGCACGGCGCGAGCGCGTGTCCCCGCAGCAGCTGCCTGCGTCGAGCGCAGCCGGATCGCCTCCTCCACGCGCCGCACGGTCCATCCCTCTGCCACGGCCCGCTCGGCGATGTGGATCGCGTACGCCTCGTCGTCGGTGCCGAGCAGCGCTCTGGCATGACCGGCGGAGAGGTCCCCGACCACGATCATCCGCTGGATCACGATCGGCAGCTGCAGGAGGCGCAGGGTGTTCGTCACCGTCGAGCGGCTCTTGCCCACGCGCGAGGCGATCTCGTCGTGGGTCATGGAAAATTCTTCCAGTAGCTCCTGGTAGGCGGCAGCCTCCTCGAGGGGGTTGAGGTCCTGTCGCTGGAGGTTCTCGACGAGCGCCTCCGTCAGGTTGGTCTGGTCGTCGGTCGGCTGGCGGATCACGGCGGCGATCTCCGCATGACCGAGCTGTTTCGCCGCCCTGAGGCGCCGCTCGCCCGCCACGAGTACGTAGCCATCCCCGTCGGCGCGCACGACGATCGGCTGGAGGAGACCGACGGCGTCGATGGAGGCCGCAAGGGAGTCGATGCTCTCCTGATCGAACTCCGTCCTCGGTTGCCTGGGATTGGGGGCGACGGCGCCGACAGGGACCAGGGCGAAACCGCCGATCGGATGGTCCTGCGGAATGAGGGCGTCGAGGCCCCGTCCCAATCCGGTCTTACGTGCGGCCATGGCGCCTCCTGAACTCGCGGGCCAACTCCCGGTAGGCGATGGCGCCCCGGGACATGGGGTCGTACGCCTCGATGGGTTCTCCGTAGGACGGCGCCTCGCTCAGACGCACCGTGCGAGGGATCACCGTCTTGTACGTCGTGTCGCCGAAGTGCTCCCTGACCTGCGCCACGACGTCCGCGGCGAGGGTCGTGCGGCCGTCGAACATCGTCAACACGACGCCCTCGACCTCAAGTAGAGGGTTCAGGTTGTGTCGGACGAGCCCGATGTTGCGGGTGAGCTGGCTGACACCCTCGAGGGCGTAGTACTCACACTGGATCGGGATGAGCACCTCATCGGCGGCGGCAAGGCCGTTCACCGTGAGCAGACCCAGCGATGGCGGGCAGTCGATGAGGACGAAGTCGTACTCGTCCACCACCGCGCCGATCGCCTGTTTGAGCCGCTGCTCACGCGAGAACATGGACACGAGCTCGATCTCGGCACCGGCGAGCTCGATCGTGGCGGGCACGACGTGCAGATTGCGCACGGACGTCGGCTCGAGGGCGTCGGCGATCGCCATCCCGTCCACGAGGACGTCATAGGTCGAGGCTTCGATCGACCCTCGATCGATCCCAAGTCCGGAGCTCGTGTTGCCCTGGGGGTCGAGATCGACGATCAGGACACGCTCGCCCTGGAAGGCGAGCCCTGCACCGAGGTTGATCGCGGTGGTCGACTTGCCGACACCGCCCTTCTGGTTGGCGATCGCCACTACCTTGCCGCGAGACATGGACGGTGCTCTCCGTACGCCGGGGACCTAGCTTCTCTGCATCCTAAGGAGCCAGAAGGGCGAGTCAAGCACCTCGGTGCCCTCGGATGTGAGGGTGAACGTTACCCCCTCGGGCGCCGGAACCGCATCGGGCCGCTTCGATGACCGTGACATGGCGAGGAGACCCACGCCGGACGGTCCCGCGCACTGGAGGAACACCTCGGCGGCCTCGCCAGGAGGGAACGACGCACGGAACGCGACCACGTCGAAGCGTGGCTCCCTCAGAGCAGACGCGTCCTGCGTGAGGACCGTGACGTTGTCGAGGCCGAGGATGCGGACAGCCCGGGATGCGAGGTGCGTGCGTCGCTGGGACCGGTCGACCAGGGTGACGGACAGGTCGGGCCGAGCGATCGCGAGCGGTATGCCGGGGAGTCCTACGCCCGAACCGACATCGGCGAGCTCGACCGCATCCTGTGGGATGCCGTGCAGGAACATCAGGGAATCGGCCACGTGGCGATCGGCAACCCTCTCGTGTTCACTCGGACCGATGCCTCCTGCCCGCTGTGCTTCGTCAACGAGCCACCGTTCGTATCGGTGGAGCCTTTCGACCCTGGCGTCCGTCGGGAGGATACCCACGGACACGAGGACATCGGCATACCACGGCGTCGGCGTTTCCGGCGTCACCGGTGTTTCACGTGGAACATCCGCGCCACGGATCCCACGCTCGAGCGCGGCCACGTTCCACGTGGAACCTGCTCAGGACTCGCCGTCGTAGGCGATGACCACCGAGCGGCGGGGTTCCTCGCCCTCGGAGTACGACCGGACCCCGTCGATCTCGGCGATGGCGTCGTGCAGGACCTTGCGATCAGCGGCATTCATCGGTTCCAGCATGACCTCGCCCTTGTCCTCGATGACCTGGGCGCTGAGCTTGGTCGCGTAGATGCGCAGCGCCTCGCGGCGCCGTTCGCCGTATCCGGCGATGTCGATCCTCATGCGCGGTGCGCCGTAGGTCTTGCGCTGGACCACGGTGCGCGTGAGCTCCAGCACCGACTGCATCACCGAGCCCTTGGGCCCGACGAGCGCTTCCGTCTGCTCCCCCTGGACATCGAGGTAGAGGACGTCGTCCTCGACGCGCGTGGAGACGGTACCGTCGAGCCCGAAGCTCGTCAGCAGCCCCTGGATGAAGCCGGCCGCCACCTCTGCCTGTTCCTCGATGGGTCGCTGCTCGGGGCGGGGGTCCTCGGCGGGCCGTTGCCTGCGATCGTCGTGATTCGGCACCTTCTTCTCCTCACGCTGCTGATTCCTTGGCCCGCGGGACACCTCGTTCTTCGACGAGCCCTTCGGCGCTCGGGAGCTGCCACGGTCCGCACCTGCCTTCGACGACGAGGACGACGAGGACTGTCCGTTCGCCTCGCCTCGCCCGTTGCCGGAGCGACCCCGACCCCCGCGGCGTCGCCGTCGCTGCGACGTCGACTTGGTCACCTTGACGATGGCTTCCTTCCCACCAACACCCAGGAAGCCGGGCTTCGGCTCCTGGATGATCTCGACGTCCACGTCGTCCCGACTCGCCACGCCGAGTTCGCCCATGGCCACCTCGACGGCGAGTTCGATCGTCTTTCCCTGTACCTCAACCCACTCCATCGGGGCTACTTCCTTCTTCTGCGGTTGCGCTTCTTGCTGGCGTTCTGCGATGGCCCCGAGCTCGGCGGCTCATCCGGGGGCTCATCGGCGGGCGCCTTCCCGCCCTTTCCGCCGGCCGTCTCCCCCTTGTCGGCCGCCGCCGTCCGCAGGATGATGGCCTGCTGACCGACGCGGAACACGTTCGACGTTGCGAAATAGAGACCGAGACCGGCCACGAAGTTCCACGAGATGAATCCGAAGACGATCGGGAGGATCTTCATGGCTCGCTGCATCGTCTGCATCTGAGGATTCGGTTCCTCATCGCCCTGGGCATCAGAGCGCCGACGCGAGGTCTGGACCTGCTGGTAGAAACCCGCCACCACGATGAACGCAATGAGGAGGACGTAGGGGAGGGCACCGATGAGGCCACTGAAGCTGAGATCCCCGAAGTCGACAGCTGCAGAAGGGCGCACGAGGAGGTTCATGCCCAAGAAGGTGACATGGGAGAACTGGCTCGCCGTGATGTCGACGCCCTCCTTGAGGGTGCTGGTCAGCCCGTTGGCGTCACTCACGTACAGCGCATTGTTGGCGGTGTCGATCACCGACTTGAGCGCCGAGTCTGCGGGGATGCCCTCGCCCTGCCATAGAACGCGGTAGAGGGCGAACCAGATCGGCATCTGGACCAGCAAGGGAAGACACCCGGCTGCGGGGTTCACCCCTCGTTCCTGGTAGAGGGCCATCAACTGCTTGTTGAGCTCCTCCCGATCGCCCTTGAGCTCCTTCTGGAGCTTCTTGACCTCGGGCTGGATCTCCTGCATCGCCTTCATGGACTTCGTCTGTTTGTACGTGAGCGGGAACAGCACCAGACCGACGAGGAGGGTCAGCAGGATGATTGCAAGGCCGTACTCGGGGACGATGTCGTAGAAGAACGAGAGGATCCCACCGAGGAGATTCAGCAGGAGGGTCCACGGATTCATGGCGTCACCTCACGGGGTGCGGAGACATCGGGAGACCCGGGCACGGGATCGATGCCGCCCTCGTGCCACGGATGGCACCGACCGATGCGTTTCACCCCGAGCCATGATCCCTTCCCCACGCCATGGATCTCGATCGCCTCGTACGTGTACGCCGAGCACGTGGGGTAATAGCGACAATTACGTCCGAGGAACGGGGACAGCACCTTCTGGTAGGCGCGGATGGCCGTCATGGCGGATCGTCGACCGAGGCCGGTCGGTCCGGTGCGTGGTGCGGTCACGGCTGTGCCTTTCACTCGTTCGGCTCCCGCCGAGGTGCCACGGCACGTCCGTCGACGTCCGTCACGGCAGCCCCGAGCCATTCAACAAGGTCCCCGAATGCTACGTCCACCACCTCGGGTGACGCGACCACGACGTAGGCGCGGCCCGGGCCGAGCGGTGCCCGCCGTGCCGCCTCACGGAGCCGCCGCTTCGCACGATTGCGTCGTACGGCGCCACCGACCCGCCTTCCCGCCACGACCCCCACCTCGGGGAGCGTGGCGCGCCCGTCCGCTGCAAACACGGTGATGGCGCCGCGACGGGCACGAGCACCGATGCGGTAGACGTCTTCGAAGCGGGAACCGGGTCGCAGGGACACGAAGCGAGCGCCGTCAGGCCGAGAGACTGTGACGTCCCTTTGCGCGGCGCCGCAGGATCAGCGAGCGCCCCGAGCGGGTCCGCATACGGCCGCGGAATCCGTGCTTGCGCTTCCTTCGGCGGTTGTTGGGTTGGTAGGTGCGCTTCATGATGAGGTGGGTCCCCACTCGTCGGTGTCGGAGGTGTTGGAGGCACCCGCGGTCAGTCGCGGGACGCCGACAGTCTAGATGCCGACCGTCCCAAACACCCATCGGCTCGGGCCGTCGACGGCAGGGCCGGCGAGCCGCGAAAACTACGGAGCGCCCGCGAAACACAGACGAAGCCTCCCTGGGGCGAAACCGACCTTCGCTCCGCATCCCCAACCACCGGCCTCCCTGCCGAAATCGCTTGCGGCACAACGGTTTGCGCCCGAGGAAGCCAGGCCTCGGAGGCTGAGGTACCCGGAGATTTCTCACTCTTGTCGTCTCTCGCAGGCCGTCCCTATGCTCGCCCACGCTCTCCACGCGGATACCCGCTCTTCCCCGGGAGGGCAACGGTCACGGGGCCGGCACAGCGACCGCCGTGACGCATCTTCTCCACATCATGTGGACAGATGTGTGGACAGTTTCAGGGCTGGGCGCAAGCCGGAAGAGGAGACATTTTCACTGTGGAAGTTGCACAGACTCCGCGTGCCGTCAGCGATGCACAGGCCGATCTCTTCCACAGCCGCATGCGGGAGATCCTCGGCGTGGCGAAGTGGGAGACCTGGATCAGGCCCCTGTCGGTGACAGCCAGCGACGGCACGGTGTTCCTCGAGGCGCCCAATCGCTTCAACGCGACGTGGGTGAAGGACAACTACATCCACCAGATCAGGGAGATCGCTTCCTCGGTCTGGCCCGAACCCCTCACCGTCACGGTGACGGTCACTGCCCTCGACCTCGAGGACCGGGAGGCGGAACCCGTCCACCGCCCCTATCAGCCGACCTTCGAGGAGGCGGCGTACGCCGGGTCCACCCCACCTGCGGACACCTCGAACCTCGTCTCGAGGTACTCGTTCGAGAACTTCGTCGTCGGCCCGTCGAACCGGTTCGCCCACGCCGCAGCGCAGGCGGTCGCAGAGCAGCCGGGCCAGCAGTACAACCCGCTCTTCATCTACGCCGGCGCAGGCCTCGGCAAGACCCACCTCCTCCATGCCGTGGGCCAGCACCGCCTGGAGCTCTCTCCCGGATCGACCGTCCGGTACGTGACCTCGGAATCCTTCTTCAACGACTTCATCAACTCGATCCGCCGCAAGCAGATGGGCGACTTCAAGTCGCGCTACCGCAAGGTGGACCTCCTCCTCCTCGACGACGTGCAGTTCTTCGAGGGCAAGGAACAGGTGCTCGAGGAGTTCTTCCACACGTTCAACTCCCTCTACGAGGCGGGCAACCAGCTGGTGATCTCGTCTGACCGCCCCCCGAGGGAGCTGCGCACGATCGAGGATCGCCTCCGGAGCCGGTTCGAGTGGGGGCTGACCACGGACATCCAGAGCCCGGACATCGAGACGCGTCTCGCCATCCTCCGCAAGAACGCAGCGACCACTCGCACCGGCGTCCCCGCGGACGTCCTCGAGTTCATCGCGGCCAACGTGTACGACAACATCCGTGAGCTCGAAGGTGCCCTCACGAGGGTGACCGCCTATGCCACACTCACCGGCCAGCCGGTGACGAGGGAGATGGCGACGACCGTGCTCCGGGACGTCGTGCACCTGCAGAACTCCGCCCCCTTGACGTCCGACGGCATCATCTCGACGGTCGCCCGCTTCTACGGACTCGACGTCTCGGATCTCATCGGGAGCTCGCGTCGCCAACCCCTGGCACGCCAGCGCCAGGTCGCCATGTACATGTGCCGCGAGCACACGGGGCTGTCCCTGCCACGCATCGGCGCAGCCTTCGGCGGCAGGGACCACACGACCGTGATGCACGCCGTCGACAAGATCAAGGGGCTTCTCCTCGAGGACAAGGACGTCTACGACCAGGTCACTTCGATCACGCAGGAGCTGGGGACAAGATGACGGGGATCCACAGCCTCGCGTCACCGGGCGGGCGGGTCGTGGACAACACGCGATCTCCCCACAGGGCCTGGGGATGGCCAAACCCTTGTGTGGAGGGCCTTCCGTGGACCTCTCCACAATCCACAGGGCCTACTACCACTCCTACTCTCTCAATATCACAACAGCAGTAGCAACGGCAGGGGAGAACACGTGCGCATCCGAGCAGAACGAGACGATCTCGCTGATGTCCTGGCGCGGGCAGGGCGAGCAGTCGGAACCCGGTCACCACTCCCGATCCTCCAGGGCGTGCTCTGTGAGGTGGCCGGGGGGAGGCTGACGGTCACAGGGACCGACAACGAGGTGACGGTGAGGACGTTCCTCGACGTCGAGGTGACCGAGGACGGCCGCACCGTCATCCCGGCGAAGCTCGCCGCCGAGGCGGTCAGGAAGCTGCCGTCGGGCGCAGTGGTGATGTCCTCCGACGAGTCCGAGGTCGAGATCACCGGGAACGGCCCGAGGTTCAACCTGCGGGCGATGTCGGTCGACGACTACCCGAAGGTCGCCGAGGCGGACCTCACCGGCGCGGTCGAGGTCGATGGTGCGACACTGACCCGCGCCCTGGCACAGGCCGGCGTGGCCGCATCGACCGACGACGCACGACCGACGCTCACCGGCGTGCTGTTCGAGTCGAACGAGGGGGCCCTGCGACTCGTGGCCACCGACTCGTACCGCCTCGCCGTGAGGGACGTCCCCGGCGTGGAGGCCGAGGGCTCGAAGCTCGTGCCGTACCGGGCACTCCGAGAGCTGTCGCGCACCGTCGGTGCGGGGGCGATGAAGGTGGCCCTCGGTGAAAGGGACGCATCATTCGTCACGAGCCAGGGGAGGCTCACCGTCCGGGTGATCGATGCGACCTTCCCGAATTATCGCCAGCTGCTCCCGGAGGGCCATGCCAACCGCCTGGTCGTCGACAAGGAGCACTTGCTGGAGGCCGTGGGTCGGGCCGCCCTCGTCGCCGAGGACCACATCCCGGTTCGCCTCGCCATGCACAGCGGTGGAGTGGAGTTGAGCGTGATCCGCCAGGAGGTGGGCGAGGCGACCGAACTCCTCGACGGCGAGTACACGGGTGCCGACATGACCATCGCCTTCAACACGAGGTACCTCACGGACGGAGTGTCCGCGGTGGATGACGAGAAGGTCGTCATCGAGTCGAGCGATCCGCTCAAGCCGGGCCTCATCCACGGTGCCGAGTCCATGGACTTCCGCTACCTGCTGATGCCCGTCCGGCTCTGAGAAGGGTGCCGTGCACCTCTCCTGGCTCGAGCTGAGGGATTTCCGCTGCTACGGGGAGCTCTCGTTCAGTCCCCATCCCGGCGTCAACGTCCTCGTCGGCGACAACGGGATGGGCAAGACGTCGATCCTCGAGGCGATCGGCTACCTCGGCATGATGCGATCCTTCCGAGGCGTCCCTGACGAGGCGCTGGTCCGCGACGGCGCCACGGACGCCGTCGTGCGTGGAGGCATCGCCGGGGGGGCAACGGAGACGACGATCGAGTGCGAGCTGCCCTCGCAGGGACGCAGGATCGTACGTGTCAACGGGAAGCGGCCACAGCGTCTGGCGGACCTCCTCCACGCCGCCCCCATGGTCGCCTTCCTTCCTGACGACCTCGACGTGGTCAAGCGGGGTCCGGCCATGCGAAGGGACTACCTCGACGATCTCGCGTCGCGCCTGTGGCCGCAGGCGGGAGCGGACCTCACCGAGTACGACCGTTGCCTCCGTCAGCGCAATACGTTGTTGCGCCACGAGGGCAGGACCACCGATCGCGTGACCCTCGGCGTGTGGGACGAACGGCTCGCGTCCTCGGGAGCGAGGGTCCTCCACCACCGCAGGGCCGTCGCCACGGCCCTCCAGCCCCACCTCGAGGAGGCATACGACACGGTGGGTGGGGCGGGCTCCCTCAGATGGGCCTACCAGAGCACGTGGGGATCGGAGCTCGCGCCCGACGTGGGTGCCCTCGAGGAGGCACTCCGGGTCGCCCTCGGCGCCCGGCACGACAGGGACATGGACCTGCGCACGACGACGGTGGGACCCCACAGGGACGAGCCCGGCCTGGAACTCGATGGCAGGGCGACGAGGACCCGCGCATCACAGGGTGAGCAGCGCACGGTCGCCCTCGCCCTCCGCATCGGTGCCCATCGTGTGATCGAGGAGCTGCGCGACACCACTCCGATCCTGCTCCTCGACGACGTGTTCTCGGAGCTCGACCATGAGAGGGCGTCGAGGGTCCTGTCGCTCATCCCTGCCGGCCAGGTTTTCGTCACAACGGCGAGGGAAGATGAGGTTCCGATCTCCGGCAGGCGGTGGTCGGTCAGGGATGGAACTGTGACATGACAAGGGCGAAGTACCTCAAGTATGGCGATCGATCCGACCCCCAGGAGATCAGCGACCTCCTGGGACGCGTGATGGAGCAGGCCACGGTGCCTGTGGACATCCGTCAGGGCGAGCTCGTCGACGCCTGGGCAGACGTCGCACCAGGCGAGTGGGCCCTCGCGACGCCCATCGGCGTGCGTGACGGGACCCTGCTCGTCACGGTGCCGGACGGGGGGACGGCGTCGCTCCTCCGCTACCAGATCGAGTCGCTCCTGGGAGCCATCGAGGAACGGTACGGGCCGGGTCTCGTGGCGTCGGTGCGGCTCAGGGTCTCGCGCGATCGGCCGCCCGAAATCCCAAGGGAATAAAGGGTTTGTCCCCCGACCCCGGTATACTTACACCACTGTCATCAACCCGCGAATCCCTGCCCTGACGGGGAGTCAAAGGAGCCTCGTGAGCAACTCCAAACGTGCCTCAGGCGCGTCGTACGAAGCGGATTCGATCCAGGTCCTCGAGGGCCTCGAAGCCGTTCGTCGTCGACCCGCGATGTACATCGGGTCGACGGGCCCCAAGGGACTCCACCACCTCATCTGGGAGGTTGTGGACAACTCTGTGGACGAGGCGATGGCCGGCCACTGCACGCGTATCGATGTGACGCTCCTCGCCGACGGCGGGGTCCGCGTGAGGGACAACGGCAGGGGGATCCCCGTCACCAAGCACGAGAAGACGGGCCAGCCCGCGGTGACGACCGTCCTCACCACGCTCCACGCGGGTGGGAAGTTCGATTCGGGTGCCTACCAGGTGTCCGGAGGCCTCCACGGCGTGGGCGTGTCGGTGGTCAACGCCCTGTCCCTCCGCACCGACGTCGAGGTCGTCAGGGACGGGCACCTCTGGAGCCAATCCTTCTCGTACGGCGCGCCGACCGCCAAGCTCGCCAAGGTCAAGCCGATGAAGCGCTCCGGCACCCAGGTCACCTTCTGGGCCGATCCCGAGATCTTCGAGGAGACCACCGAGTACTCGCGCAAGACCGTCGTGAACCGCCTGAGGGAAATGGCGTTCCTCAACAAGGGCCTCGAGATCCGTTTCAGGGACGAGCGCAAGGGCGAACCGTTCGAGGAGACCTTCAAGTACTCGGGCGGCATCGTCGACTTCGTCAAGCACCTCAACGCTTCCCGCGAGCCCATCCACTCGAAGGTGGCGTACTTCGAGCACACCGGCCCCGAGGGCGAGGTCGAGGTGGCCCTGCAATGGACCAGCGGCTACAACGAGACCATCCTGTCGTTCGCCAACAACATCAACACGCACGAGGGTGGAACCCACGAAGAGGGGTTCCGCACGGCGCTCACGAGGGCGATCAACGATTTCGCCCGCGGCAGGGGCGTCCTCAAGGACAAGGACCAGAA
Source organism: uncultured Acidimicrobiia bacterium (assembly GCA_963792405.1). GTDB lineage: Bacteria > Actinomycetota > Acidimicrobiia > Spongiisociales > UBA5794 > SZUA-442. Next base: position 31,033 of record CAWBVU010000001.1, on the reverse strand, counting down.
CCTCCAGGGAGAGGATGTCCGCGAAGGGGTGACGGCCGTCATCTCGGCCAAGGTGCGCAACCCCCAGTTCGAGGGGCAGACCAAGACCAAGCTCGGCAACACGGAGATCCGCTCCTTCGTCCAGAAGGCGCTCAACCAGGCCTTCCCGGAATGGCTCGAGCGCAACCCCGGCGATGCCAGGCGCATCGCCGACAAGGCTTCCCAGGCCGCGCGGGCGCGGGCGGCCGCTCGTCAGGCACGTGACCTCACGCGCCGGAAGAGCCTCCTCGAATCGGCGGGCCTCCCGGGGAAGCTCTCCGACTGCTCGACGAAGGACCCCGACCGATCCGAGCTGTTCATCGTCGAGGGGGACTCGGCGGGTGGCTCGGCGAAACAAGCCCGGAACTCGGAGTTCCAGGCGATCCTCCCGATCAGGGGCAAGATCATCAACGTCGAGAAGAACCGCCTGGCGCGCGTCCTCCAGAACACGGAGATCCAGTCGCTGATCACGGCCATCGGAACCGGCATCGGTGACGAGATGGATGTGGCGAAGGTCCGGTACAAGAAGATCGTCATCCTGACCGATGCCGACGTCGACGGTGCCCACATCCGGACGCTCCTGCTGACGTTCTTCTTCCGCCACATGACACAGCTGATCGAGAACGGATTCGTCTACATCGCCCAGCCGCCCCTGTACTCGGCGAAGATCGGCACCAAGACGACATGGATCCAGAACGACGACGACCTCGACCGCTTCAAACGCGAGAACGAGGGCAGGAAGATCAACATCCAGCGGTTCAAGGGCCTTGGTGAGATGAACGCAGGCGAGCTCTGGGAGACCACGATGGACCCCGAGCATCGCACCCTCCTGCGCGTCGAGCTCGAGGAGCAGTTCTCCGCAGAGGAGACGTTCTCGATCCTCATGGGCAACGACGTCGAGGCGAGGCGCCTCTTCATCCAACAGAACGCCAAGGACGTCCGCTTCCTGGACGCGTAGGACGGTCGGGAGATCATGCCGAACGACAACCAGAACCCCGAGATCAGCACTCCGATCGACATCGAGCGGGAGATGCAGGACTCGTTCCTCGAGTACGCGATGTCCGTCATCGTGTCGAGGGCACTCCCGGACGTCAAGGATGGCCTCAAGCCCGTCCATCGGCGGGTGCTCTACTCCATGTGGGATAGCGGCATCAGGCCGGGGACGCCGTTCCGGAAGTCCGCACGTGTCGTGGGTGACGTGGTCGGCTGGTTCCATCCTCACTCGCCGGAGGCCGTGTACGACTCGATGGTGAGGCTCGGTCAGGACTTCGCCTCCCGATATCCCCTCATCGAGCCGCAGGGCAACTTCGGCACCGTCGACGACCCTCCCGCAGCGATGCGTTACACGGAGGCCCGTCTCGCGAAGCTCTCCGCCCACATGCTCGACGGGATCGACGAGGACACGGTCGACTTCAAGGACAACTACTCCGGCGAGCGCGAGGAACCCGAGGTGCTTCCCTCGCGCTTCCCGAACCTGCTCGTCAACGGGTCGACGGGCATCGCGGTCGGCATGGCGACCAACATCGCCCCCCACAACCTGCGTGAGGTGTGTGAGGCCGTGCTGCACGCGCTCGACCACCCGACTGCCACCGCCGAGGAGCTGATGGAGTTCGTCAAGGGGCCCGACTTCCCCACGGGGGCCTACATCGTCGGCAACAAGGGTGTCACGAGTGCCCTCCTCACCGGACGCGGTTCGGTCAAGATGCGGGCGGTGTCCGATATCGTCGAGGTGCGCAAGGGCCGCCTCGCCATCGTCGTCTCCGAGATTCCCTACCAGGTCTCGAGGGACCGCATCATGGAGAGGATCGCCGACCTCGTGAAGGCGAAGACGATCACGGGGATCGCCGACCTCAGGGACGAGAGCGACCGCCACGGCACCCGCCTCGTCATCGAGATCCGCAAGGACGCGAACCCCCAGGTGATCCTGAACCAGCTGTTCAAGCTCACCCAGCTCGAGGACAACTTCTCGGTGAACAACGTGGCCCTGGTCGACGGCGTCCCCCGCACGTTGAACCTGGCCCAGATGGTCCACTACTACGTCGACCATCAGCTCGAGGTGATCGAGCGGCGGTCGCGGTTCCGGCTGGCGAAGGCCGAGGCGCGGGCCCATATCGTGCGGGGCCTCCTCATCGCCCTCGACAACATCGATCGCGTGGTCCAGATCATCCGCTCGTCGGCCAACGTCGACGTCGCCAGGGCGGCCCTCATGGAGGAGTTCTCCTTCTCCGAGATCCAGGCGAACCACATCCTCGACATGCCCCTCAGGCGCCTGACCGCCCTCGAGACCAGCAAGCTGCGCGAGGAGCTCGAGGAGCTCGAGGCGACCATCGCCTACCTCGAAGGGCTGCTCGCCGACGAGGCGAAGCGCCGGACCCTCATCGGTGAGGAGCTCGCCGAGATCAGGGACAAGTTCGGGGATGCCCGCCGGAGCCAGATCATCCCCGACGTCGGCGACATGTCGCTCGAGGACCTGATCGCGGACGAGGACCTCGTGGTGACGATCTCCGCGGCCGGGTACGTCAAGTCCGTCCTGTCGAAGGCCTACAAGACGCAGGGTCGAGGGGGTCGGGGGGTACGAGGCGCCGGCCTCAGGGACGACGACGTCATCGAGCACCTGTTGCACACCTCCGCCCATGCCTACCTGCTCTTCTTCACCAACAAGGGCAAGGTGTATCGCATCAGGGCCCACGAGATCCCACGGAAGGACCGCACGGCCAAGGGCGTCCTGGTGCAGTCGGTCATGCCGCTCGATCCCGACGAGTTCGTCCAGGCGATCATCGACACGCGGAACTACGAGACCAGCCGGTACCTCGTGATGTTCACGAAGTCGGGCCAGGTGAAGAAGTCCAAGTTCTCGGACTACGACTCCCGGAATCAGGTCCTGGTGGCGATCAAGCTGGTCGGGGACGACGAGGTGGTTGCCGTGCGCCAGACGAACGGGAACTCGGACCTGATGATGTTCACCAAGTCCGGGCAGGGCATCCGCTTCGCGGAGGACGAGGTCAGGTCGACCGGCCGTGCGTCACAGGGCGTGATCGGCATCAAGCTGCGCGACGACGACGAGGTGGTCGGCGCCGCGATCGCCGAGGAGGGAGACGACGTGCTCCTGCTCACGACCGGCGGATTCGGGAAGCGGACCCGCATCGCCGACTTCCCCGTCAAGCACAGGGCGGGCCTCGGGGTGAAGGCGATCAAGATCGTCTCGACGAGGGGTGGCCTGGCCACCGCGAGGGCCGTCGTGGACGACGACGAGGTCGTGATCACGTCGTCGGACGGGATCGTCATCCGCCAGGCCGTGAAGAAGATCAATCGGTATGGGCGCAACTCCATGGGGGTGAAGGTGATGAACCTCGCCGCCGGGGCCACGCTCAGCGCCGTGGCCGTGGTGGTCGCGAACGGCGACGACGAGGCCGACGAGGTCGAGTGATCGGGAGGTGATCACCCGGTTGCGGGTGCCCCTCGTACACTGATCGGCGACCCGGAGGCCACATGACTGTACGCCGAGTTCGCCGCATCATCCGAAAGATCGATCCGTGGACGGTGCTGAAGGTCACGCTCGTGCTCAACACCGTCGCCGGCCTCGTCTGGACGCTCGGTGTGTGGATCGCCTGGTCGATCGCCGTGCGGAGGGGCATCCCCGATGCCTTCGTCGACCTGTTCGATCGCCTCACGATCGCCGTGACACCCGACGGCGATCTCTACTTCAGGGTGGTCGTGATGCTCGCCATCGTGTGGGTGATGACCGCGACCGCGGCGATGACCCTCGGTGCCGCGCTGTACAACCTCATCTCGGACGTCGTCGGCGGCGTCGAGATCATCATGCTCGAGGAGACGACGGACCAGCCGGTCGCCACGACGCCACCCCCTCGACCGATCGTGCACGTCCCCGCGAGCAACGGCACGTCCACGCTCAATGCCGAGGACACCGTCGAGGCATGAGCCGGTCGCCGCGCGTGCGCGACGACGCGGCGGCTGCTGCCGTCAGCCGGGCGTCGCGATCGTTCGAGCAAGCACGATCTGCGTCGATGGCCCAGGAGGCCCCACGTCGAGCGGCTGCTCGAAGCGGACCCTGTCGATGAGGCAGAGGTCCTTCGCCTCGTCGCTGCAGTAGATGATCGTCACGTCGAATCCGGCCGTTGCGCGACCCTCCTCGAGGGTGATCGGGATCGACACCGGGAGGTCCGTGCCGGTCAGGTCGACCGATGCCCCCGGGTCGAATACGACGACGGATGTCCCCCCGCTCTGCGTGATCGACGATGGCGCTTCCGCGTTGACGATGTAGCCCTCGGGCAATCGGTAGTCGAGAAGGAGGGAGGCGGGGCCTGCCGCCGCGGAGAGCTCGGGAAGCACCACCACATCGCCTGCGAACTCGGAGGGCGGGTCAAAGGCCTCGATGCCCTTGAGGACGAGGGTCGACGTCACCGATGTGTCGAGGTCGATGACCCTGATCGAGTGGTTGTTCGTGTCGGCGACGTACAGGGTGTTCCCATCGATCGAGAGCCCTCCCGGCTCGTTGAACGAGGGAGAGACCCCATCGGCCCATCCCGCCTCGCCTCCGAGCCAGGACGAGACGGTGCCAGAGGTGAGGTCGACGCGTTTGATCTTGGAGTTGTAGGTGTCGGCGATGTAGAGGGTGTCGCCCGCGATGGCGGTCCCCAGGGGGTGCTGGAGCCGCGCCTGGTTGCCCGTGCCATCGGCGTCGCCGAACTCGAAGAGGCTGGCGTCGCCCCCGACGAGCAGGAAGGTCTCCTCGAGTGCGAGGTCGCCGTAGCGGATCGACGAGGACTCCGAGTCGGCGAAGTAGAGCCTGCCGTCGCCCGAGAGGGTCACACTCGACGGCTGGGCCAACTCGGCGGAGGCGAACGGCCCGTTCTCGGTGCCCTCGACGGCGCTGCCGATGAGGGGACCAGCGGTGTCGAAGGCAGGTGTCGCCTTCCAGATCTGGTGGGTTCCGGCATTCGCGATGTAGAGCGACCCGTTCGCCCATGCGACGTCCCACGGGCTGGAGAGGGCCACCTCGAGGCCACCACCCGACGCGGGCGGCCATCCCTGATCACCCGTGCCCACCACCGTGGTGACGGTTCCGGTGTCGAGCTCGATCGCCCTGATCAGGTGGTTGTTGGTGTCGGCGATGTAGAGCCGTCCATCCCCGAGAGCGAGCCCATGGGGTGCGTTGAACGTCGCGTCACCTGCAGGGCCGTCGTCGGCGCCCCGTGCTCCGGAGCCGAACGCCGCAAGGACGTCCCCCGTCGAGGGGTCCACCTCGAGGATGCGGTGGTGACCCGTGTCGGCCACCCACAGGCGGCCGTCCGCCGCCAGGACCTTGCCCGGGTAGCGAAGCGGACGATCGGGGGCGGTGTCCGCCTCGAGCTGCAGGGCGATCGGGTCCCTGTTGATGGCCTGCTTGGCATCGAACTCACCGACGAGTCCTGCGATGACGGGTTCGACGGCGTCGTAGACCCCTTCGCCTGCCCGAATCCCCACCACCTTGCCCGTGGGATCGACCACGGCCACGGTCGGCCATGCGTTGGCTCCCCACGACGACCAGATCGCGAAATCCCTGTCGTTCACGACGGGATGCCTGATGCCGTACCGCTGGACGACGTCCTCGAGGTTCCCGGTGTCTCCCTCGTTGGGGAATTTCGCCGAATGGACCCCGATGACGACCAGCTCGTCGGGGTACTCCGCCTCGAGCCGCTCGAGGTCGGGAAGGATGTGGATGCAGTTGATGCAGCCGTATGTCCAGAAATCGAGCAGCACCACCTTTCCCCTGAGGTCGACGAGTGAGATCGGCTGCGCCGTGTTGACCCACTCGAGACCCTCGGGGAAGTCGGGCGCGTCGACGGTGCCGGCGAAGGACTCGCCCTCGTACGGCGCCGACGTCGAGGGGTCGACGGTCGTCGTGTCGGGTCCCCCGGCGATGTCGTCGACGGGGGTACACGCAGCCGTGGCGAGCACGACGAGCAGCAGCGCAGCGAGGGTGACTCTGGACATGGGGCGTCAGGTGGATGAACGCCAGACGGCGATGTCCAGTTCCAGGTGTGAGAGCAGATCCAGCAACGCCTCGGCTCGGTCGCCCGCCCTCGACACCCTCGAGGGATACGCGCCAGAGGCCGCGACGAGCGTCGCGGCAGCGAGCACGAGTGCCTCGAGATGAACAGAGAGGTCTGCGACACCCACGACCCGGCGCTCGTCACCGGACTCGATCAGGGTCGTGGCGCCACCCCACTCGTCGTCCCGGTACGCCACCCTCCGTCCTTCTCCACGAGGGGTGGTCCAGGCCATGCCGACCGGCTCGGGGAACGCGAGGGCATGTCCGCGACGGAGCGGCCGTCCGGGCTCGGTCCAGCCCACGGTGACCTCCTCACCGTCTCGGGGTGACGCGGAGGGATGGGCGAGGAGCGCTTCGGGGAGCGCTGATCCGACGTTGGCTCCCGTGACGATGGGGGCGGCGGTGCGCCCCGCCGGCACCTCGTCGGAATCGACCCATGTGACGATGGGAATGCCGGCGACGGACGCCCTCGCAACGAGGTCGCCGATCTGTCGCTCGCGGTCGGTGACGACGACGTCGAAACCCGTGGCGTCGTCTGCCGGTCCCGATCTCCTGCGTGGCGTGGCGCTGGTATCCCGCCAGAGCCCGATGAACTCCGTGTCGCGTTCGGAGAGGAGGATGCGCGCGGTCCGTCGGCCCACCTCGCCTGTTGCGTCGAGCAGGATCCTCACGCGGCTGGGGAGTCGCCCGCGAGCTGCCACGAACCCTCGGGCGCGTCCGGGAGGTCCGTCCGTTGCATGGACCGTCTCGCAGCGACGAGGCCCGCGATCGCAATGGTGACAGCGAGAGCGAGAACGATTCGTTTCACAGGAGGAACGATAGCCCCTGTCCACCCGCCACCTCACGGCGGGACCCTGGGGCACAGGACGACGGAGTCACCTCGACGCGAACGCGAAAAGGGACCGGACTCCGGCCATGCCACGGGACCGGCGCCACGCTATCGTTCGGAGGCGCCCCGGGCCTGTCCCGGGTTCTGCAACCGAGCGAAGTCCGGTGTGATCCCGGCGCTGTCCCGCAACTGTGATCCTCCACGGAGGTAGCCAGGTCGCCTCGGGTGCGGTGGGCGTCCGCTCTCCGGAGGAGAAGAGCGACGCCGCCCAGCCCGTCTCCTCCGGGGAGAGGAGACGACATGAGGTTCCGGATCACCTTTGTGGCCATGCTTGCGGCTGCCATCGCGCTCGCCATCGTCACGAGCGGATGTGCGAGCAGCTCCGCGACCGGGGGACCGACCCAGGGCGCGGCCGAGGTCACTTCATCGACGACGCCGGCGCTCGTCGATGCCGCTGACGGGTTCCCGGTCACCATCGACGCACCGAACGGACCGGTCGTCATCGAGACTCGACCCGAGCGCATCGTGTCGATCTCGCCCACCTCCACCGAGCTCCTGTTCGCGGTGGGTGCCGGAGACCAGGTCGTGGCGGTCGACAGCCTCTCCACCTACCCAGAGGACGCGCCGGTGACGGACCTGTCCGCATTCACCCCCAACATCGAGGCCATCGCCGCGCTCGACCCCGATCTCGTATTCCTGTCGTACGACCCCACCGACGTGATCGCCGGGCTCGACGCCATCGGGGTCCCCGTGATCCTGCACCCGACCGCCGCTGATCTCGAGGATGCGTTCACCCAGTGGCTCCAGGTCGGCGCGGCGACCGGGCATTCCGCGGACGCCGAGGCGCTGGTCGAATCGACGAGGGCGGCTCTCTCCGCCACCATCGCACAGCTGCCGCAGGGGACAGCGAACCTCACCTACTACTGGGAGGTCGACGACACCTACTACACGATCACGTCGTCCACCTTCATCGGCGAGCTCCTCGCCGGCACGACGATGGCGAACATCGCGGATACCGCGGATCCCGACGGGTACGGCTACCCGCAACTGTCCGCGGAGTACATCGTGGCGAGCGATCCCGACCTGATCCTCCTCGCCGACGTGGGGTGTTGTGGCCAATCCGCCGAGACCGTGTCCGCCCGGCCGGGTTGGGGCACGATCTCGGCAGTCGAGTCGGGTGCGATCGTCGAACTCGACGACGACATCGCGAGCCGGTGGGGCCCGCGCATCACCCTCCTCCTCGAGGACGTCGTCGAGGGCGTGCTGGAGGCCGGGTTCGGGACGCCATGAATGCAGGCAGGCCCTCCGGCACCCGTATTCGCGCATGGTGGATCGTGGCGGCACTCGGCGTTCTGGTTGCGTCCGTGACCCTTGCGGCGATGGTCGGCCCCGTGTCGCTGCCACCGTCGGGGATCTGGCGGTCGATCCTCGACCGGCTGCCGTTCGTCGAGATGGACTCGGGCCTGACACCCCGGGGTGACGCCATCCTGTGGGAGATCCGAATGCCGCGTGTGGTGCTCGGTGTGCTCGTGGGGTCGATGCTGTCCGCGGCCGGTGCCGCCTACCAGGGCGTCTTCCGGAACCCACTCGCGGATCCCTATCTCCTGGGTGCCGGTGCGGGCGCCGGCCTCGGCGCCACCCTCGCCATCGCGTACATCCCGAACGCCACCGAGTGGCTCATCGATCCGCTCCCGCTCGCTGCGTTCATCGGAGGCATCGTCGGGGTGAGCCTCGCCTACGCACTGGGCTACAGCGTCCGCTCGGGACACACGGCGGTCACCCTCATCCTCGCCGGCGTGGCAGTGTCGGCGTTCCTGACCGCGGCCCAGACGCTGGTCCAGCAGCGCGAGTCAGACACCCTCCGGGAGGTCTACAGCTGGATCCTCGGGAGCCTGGCGACGGCGAGCTGGTTCGAGGTGCGCCTCGCGCTCCCGTATGTCGCCGTGGCGCTCGTGGTGGTCGTGCTCGGCCGACGCCTGATGGACGTCCTCGCGGTCGGGGACGTGGAGGCGGGATCGCTTGGCATACGGCCCGACCGTGTCAGGCTGATCCTGGTCGCCTTCGCGACCCTCGGAACCGCGGCCGTCGTCGCCGTCACGGGGCTCATCGGCTTCGTGGGGATCATCGTGCCCCACACCGTGCGACTTCTGACCGGTTCGTCGTATCGGGTCATCGTCCCCCTCTCCATCCTCCTCGGCGGAGCCTTCCTCGTCGTGGCCGACGTCGTGGCGCGCACGGTGCAGTCGCCCTACGAGATCCCGATCGGTGTGGTGACGGCGTTCGTCGGCGCACCGTTCTTCGCCGTGGTGATGCGCACGAGCAGGGGCGTGGTGTCATGAGCGGTCTCGTGGTCCTCGACTCGGTCAGCGTGCGATTCGGTGACGCCACGGTGGTCGATGACGTCACGTTCTCGGTCGATGCAGGGGAGTGGTTCGGTGTCCTCGGCCCGAACGGAGCCGGGAAGTCGACGCTGCTGCGCACGCTGGTCGGGGGACCCATCGCCGCCGGGTCGGCTTCGATCGGTGGTCGCAACATGGCGACCACGACCGGAAGGGCGCGTGCGGGTCTCGTCGCCTATGTGCCCCAACGACCCCAGTACCCCGCGGGGATGGCGGTCTTCGACTTCGTCCTCCTCGGGAGGACGCCCCATCTCGGGCTCCTTGCTGCCGAGCGAAGGGACGACATCACCGCAGTGTGGGAGGCCCTCGACGCGCTCGACCTCGTGGCCTTCGCCGAGAGGGACGTCGCATCGCTGTCGGGGGGCGAGACCCAGCGGGTCTCGATGGCGAGGGTGATCGCCCAGGAATCCCCCGTCCTGGTACTCGACGAGGCAACGGCGGCCCTCGACATCGCCAGGCAGCACCAGGTCCTCGAACTGATCGACACCGTGAGGACGGAGCGCGGCATCGCGATCGTCTCCGCGATGCATGACCTCACCGCCGCCGCGCAGTTCTGCGATCGTGTGGGTGTGATGGATTCGGGGCGTCTGAGAGGGGTGGGGGCACCGAAGGAGGTGATGACCGAGGGGTTGCTCTGTGAGGTCTTCGAGCCCACCGTTCGCGTCATCGACGTCGAAGGCGAACAGGTCATCGTGTCCATGCGAGAGAAGGAGCCGCGATGAGCGGATCGAGGAGAGGTTTGGTCATCGTCAACACCGGCGATGGCAAGGGGAAGTCGAGCTCGGCGTTCGGCGTCATGCTGAGGGCGGTCGCCAGGGGCTGGAAGGTGTGCGTCATCCAGTTCATCAAGTCCGACAAGTGGCAGACGGGCGAGAAGCAGATGGCAGAACGGCTCGGCGTGGACTGGATCGTCGGCGGCGACGGGTTCACGTGGGAATCCGAGGACATGGAGGCGACGACCATGGCCGCGAGGGACGCATGGACGCGGGCGAAGCACATCATTGCGTCGGGCGACTACCAACTCGTCATCCTCGACGAAGCGACCTATCCGGTCACGTTCGGCTGGGTCGACGTCGCCGACATGGTCGACACCCTTCGCTCCCGACCCGATGACGTGAACATCGTCGTGACCGGCAGGGACGCGCACGACGCCATCATCGAGGTCGCGGACACGGTGACGGAGATGCGAAAGGTCAAGCACGCGTTCGATGAGGGGATCACCGCCCGCAAGGGACTCGACTACTAGCCGCTCCCGCCCCCGTCAGCCGCCGATGATCGAATCGACCATCGACCCCACCACGTAGGCGAGGCCACCGCCAACCATGCCGAATGTCAGGTTCTCCAACCCGGAGACGATGGGGTTCTTGCGTGTGTGGAGGGTCTTGACGGCGCCGACCGCGACCAGCCCGATACCGCTGAGGACGGCTGCCGCGATGAGGCCGATTCCGGTGTCGTCCCAGACCGCGAAGGGGATGACGGACGGCAGGGCACCCGCGAGGAAGAGGAAGCCGGAGGTGATCGCAGCGGCGATGGGGCTACGGCGCTCGGTGTCCACGATGCCGAACTCGAGCGCGGCGTGCATGTTGAGCATCACCTCGTCGTTGCCATCGATGATGTTCACGACCGTTTCGAGGTCATCGCCCGAGAGACCGCGGGCAGCGAGCATGTCCCTCAGCTGATCGCGCTCGTGCTCCCTGTGGTGTTCGAGGTGGTAGGCCTCCAGTGCCAGCTCGGCATCGAACACCTCCTCCTGTGACTTCGTCGCGAGGTACTCGCCGAGGGCCATCGAGATCATGCCTGCGACGGCTCCCGCGATCCCGGTCAGGAGGACCGCCGTCGCATCGAGGTTGCCGCCGACGACGCCGGCGACGAGGAGGAACGTGGACACGAGGCCGTCGTTGACGCCCAGGATGATGTCACGCATGTACTGCCGTGACGCACCGATGTGCGGTTGGTAGGCCGGCCCGGCCTCGTTCGTGTTCTCGGCTCCCTGCATCCGGGGCATTGTACGGGAGGACCGCGGGGGCACGTCGGGGCTACGCTGCCGGCATGCAGCCACCGAGCTTCCTCCATCCCTTCGCCGTGCCGTCGAAGGGGCCCGACTTCTACCGACCCATCGTGCGAGGCGAGGGCGCCCGCGTGTGGGATGCCGGGGGGAGGGAGTACATCGATGCCATGGCCTCGCTGTGGTACGCGAACATCGGCTACGGGAACGCTGAGATGGCGGATGCCATCGCCTCACAGGTTCGAGAGCTCGGCACGTACCAGACGTTCGGCGCCTGGACGAATCGCCCGGCAGACGACCTCGCGGTGCGCATCGCCGAGCTGTCGATCCACGAGCGCCCACGCGTCTTCTTCTGCAGCTCGGGATCGGAGGCCGTGGAATCCGCCATGAAGATCGCCAGGTCGGCGCAGGCCCTCGCAGGCTCTCCCGAGCGGACGATCGTCATCTCGAGGGAGCGCGGCTACCACGGCGTCGCATACGGTGGCACCTCACTGTCAGGGCTTCCCCCGAACCAGGCGGGCTTCGGGCCGTTCGTCGGTGACGTGGTCAACGTCGATCCCGACGACCTCTCCAAGCTGGCGGCCGCGATGGAGGAGCACAGGGGCGAGGTCGCAGCCGTGATCACCGAGCCGGTCCAGGGCGTCGGTGGCGTACGACCTCCTTCTCCCGGCTACCTCGAGGGTCTTCGCGAGCTCTGCGATCGACACGGCGCCTTCCTGATCTTCGACGAGGTCATCACCGGGTTCGGACGTCTCGGCACATGGTTCGCCTCCCAGTACTTCGACGTCACCCCCGACCTCACCACCTTCGCCAAGGCGGTGAGCAGTGGCTACATCCCCCTCGGAGGGGTGATCGTCGGCGACCACGTGCGGTCCATCCTCGAGTCCGACGACGAGTTCATCCTTCGCCACGGCTTCACCTACTCGGGACACCCCACGGCCTGCGCCGCGGGGCTCACCAACCTCGCGATCATGGAGCGGGACCGTCTGCTCGAGCGCGTGCCGGCCATCGCGGAGAAGCTCGGTGGTGGCCTCCGACGACTCTCGTCGTCGCCGAATGTGGCCGAGGTGCGCGGGATCGGGGGCATGTGGGCCATCGAGCTCGCGTCGATGCGGACGGAGGCCGAGGTGGTGGCTGCGATCCTCGACCGTGGCGTGATCACTCGCGCCCTTCCGGGAACCGTGACCTTCTGTCCGCCGCTCGTGATCAGCGACGAGGAGCTCGACACCGTCGTCGACGTCGTTGGAGAGGTCCTCGCCTGAGCGCTAGGCGGGCGTGGACACAGGGGTGAGCACGAACACGTGGATGTCCCTCGGGGCGATCTCCCTGTACTTCTCGTAGCCCGGCCACACGCCGTCGAACCGCTCCCAGATCTCCCTCGCCTCCTCGTCTGATGCGGCCCGAGCCACCATGTCGACGGCTTCATCCCCGATCGACATCTGTGCGCGGGGGTCGTTGCGAAGGTTCAGCGCCCATCCCGGATGTCGTTCCCTCCCGAAGTTCGTGGCGACGACGGCCACCCCGCCTCCGTCGACGGGCACGTGCAGCAGCGGGACGGTGCGGGCCTCGCCAGATGTCCGGCCGATGGTGGTGAGATAGCACAGCGGCATCCCGATCCCCAGCGTCGATGGGGCGAACCGCGTGTCGCGGAGCCGCATGTCGAGGGGCATCAGGACCTTCGACAGGGTCCACCGCATCGGTGAGGTCCTTGCGAGGGCACGCATGGCTCGGTCATATGCCGACATGGCCTGCATCGTACCGACACGAACACCCTCAGGTGCTCTAGCGTGGTGCCATGGTCGACGCACGGGGATCGGACGAGGCGCCGCCGCAGCCGGTCGACGAGGACGACGCCGCAGCGGTGCTCCTGCCACCGTCTCCTCCATGGAGCGACAAGGCGAAGCTGCTGGTGATCGCGATGGGCTTCGTGCTGGCACTCATCGGCCTCTTCCTGATGCGCAACGTGATCGCCATCGCGGCGCTCGCCTCGCTCATCGCCTTCCTCGTTGCTCCGCTGATCCGTCTGCTCCACCGGCGGCTCCGCATCCCGCGCGGAATCGCCCTCCTCATCGCCTACCTCGTGGTCCTTGCAGGGACGGTCGCCTTCGGGTACTTCCTCGTCGGGTCGATCGTCGACTCGATCACCGAGCTCGACCCGGTCGGTCGAATCGAGGAGGCGCGCGATTGGCTCCTCGAGAACGCGGACGAGGACGGCAGGGTCGAGATGCTGGGACTGACCGTCGACATCTCCGGAGTCCTCGACCAGCTCCAGAACTCGGTCACCAACGCAGATGGCTCGGGAGGGCCGGTCGTGGATGCCGAGCGGGTCCTCGCCTACCTCGGGGCGGGGCTCAGCGGATTCCGCACCGTGGCAGGGATCGTCGTCGCGATCATCACGAGTGCCATCGTGACGATCCTCATCGCCATGTACCTCAACGCCGACAGTCGTCGCATGCACGAGGGGCTCATCCACAACTTCCCGCCCGGCTACCAGCGGGACGGGCTGCTGATGATGAGAGAGCAGAAGCGTGTCTGGCGCGGCTATCTGTACGGTCAGCTCGTCAACTCTCTCATCACGGGCGGACTGGTGTTCCTGGTGCTCTGGTGGGTCGGGTTGCCAGGTGCGTTCCTTGCAGGGGCCATCATGGTGGTGCTGAACATGATTCCCACGTTCGGGCCCATCCTCGCGGCCATTCCGGGTGTCCTCGCGGCGCTGATCTCCGGCTCGACGAGGTGGCCCGAGCTCGAGAACTACTGGTTCGCACTCATCGTGGCCCTGATCTACCTGGTCGTCGTCCAGGCACAGGCGAACATCATCGCTCCCAGGGTCATGGGGACCGCGGTCCGCCTCAGGCCCGCCGTGGTCCTGATCGGCCTCATCCTCGGATTCCAGGTGGGGGGCCTCCTCGGGTCGTTGCTCGCCGTTCCGATCATCGCCTCGATCAAGGACGCGGGCCTCTACGTGTGGAGGAAGCTGATCGATCAGGACCCGTTCCCCGACGCTCCCGAGCTGTACGCCCACCCTGACCCATGACGGAGATCATCGAGACCGACGTCGCCATCGTCGGTGCCGGACTGGGTGGCCTGTCGTCCGCCCGGCACCTCCAGGAGGCCGGATTGCGCGTCGTCGTGCTCGAGGGACACTCGAAGCCGGGTGGCTACGCCCACTTCTTCCGAAAGGAGGACTTCCGGTTCGAGGTGGCGCTCCACGCCCTCGACGGCCTCGGGCCGAGGGGGTGGGCACGTCCGATGTTCGAGACCCTCGGCATCCTCGACCGCGTCGAGTTCAACGCCCTCGACCCCTTCTACACGGTCCGGTTCCCCGACTTCGAGGCGTCGGTGCCGGCGGACCTCGACGGGCACCTCGCAGAGCTCTCGAGGATCTTCCCCGACGAACGGGAGGGGGCCGGTGAGCTCTTCGCGGCGATCCGTAGGGTTGGCCACGACACGGCCGCCTACGCACGCGATCGGTCCGAGGGCGTCAGGGTCCGAGAGTTCGAGATGCCCTCCCGATACCCCGACATGGCCCACGCATTCGCGAGCAGCTGGGAGGCGTTCATCGCCCCCCACCTCGCCGGCCCGGAGGCGAGGGCGTTCGTGTCCACCCTGTGGGGATACCTCGGGCTCCCCCCTTCACGCGTCTCCGCAGGGCAGATGGCCCTCACCATCCTGTCCTACGGCACCGGCGGCGCGTGGTATCCGACGGGGGGATCAGGGACGATGACGTGGGCCATTGCGGACGTCATCGCCGAGCACGGTGGGCAGGTGCATCTCCATTCCACCGTGACCGCGATCGAGCCTGCACCGCACGGCTTCACCATACGCACCCGGTCCGGTCCCGAGGTCAGGGCGAGGGCCGTCGTTTCGAATGCCAGCCCGTCCGCCACCGTGTCGCTGCTGCCCCGGGGCACCGTCGATGCGGACTGGAGCCGAGACGTCGACGCGGAGACGCCCGCGCTGTCCAGCCTCGTGGTCCACCTCGGCCTCGACGTCGACCTGATCGCGAATGGGTGGCGACATCACGAGTTCTTCGACATGGTGGGGTACGACCTCGATGCCGAGTACCAGGCGGTCCTCGCCGGGAGGTTCGACGAGGTCGGCATGATCGTCTCGAACTACACCGTCGTCGATCCGTCCTGTGCACCCGAGGGGGGATCGGTACTGGTCCTCACGACGCTCGCACCCTGGGACCATGCCGACGTCTGGGGAACGGGTGGCGACCTCCGGGACTATCGGGCGAACCCCTCCTATCAGCGGGTCAAGGCGGAGGCGGGGGAGGTCCTGATCGAGCGGGCCTCACGGTTGATCCCCGGCCTGAGGGACTCGATCGTCACCTCGCACGTGGGGACGCCGCTCACCAACGTGAGGTACGTGCGCCAGCCACACGGAAGCCTGTACGGGCGGGAGCAGGACGTCATGAACATGATGCGCCGAAGGCGACCGGCCACACCGGTGGAGGGTCTCTTCCTCGCAGGGGCCTGGGTGGGGGGCGGCGGGATGACCGCGGCGGTCGCTTCGGGCAAGTCGGCGGCACGCGCCGTCACGCGCCACCTCGCGACGACAGGCGACGGATAGCCGACGGTCGCGTTCGTCAGGTCGCCCGTTCGACGAACGCCCGTAGCTCGGGGCCGAGCTTGTCGATCGAGGGCTTGTGGACGTACATCATGTGCCCTGCCTCGAAATGTGACACCTCGACGTTGTCCCGCAGCGCCTCTTCGATCCCCAGATGGGAGATCGTGTGCTCCGTGGCGAAGTAGGGGGTCGCCAGGTCGTAGTAGCCGCTTGCGACGTAGACCCTCATGCCAGGGTTCTTCGTCATCGTGTCCCGAAGCGTCTCCGACACATCGACATAGGCGTTCTGGAACTTCTCGTAGTTCCACGGCCAGACCTTCGGGTTCAGGATCTCGTAGACGAGGTCGCTCTCGTACCCGAGCTCCCGCCGGACATAGTCGTTGAAGGTGGCGGTGTAGGGACCCATCCACACGTCGAGCGACGGGTCGTGTTCGAGCATCGACCCAACCGCATAGCGGTCCACCCCCTTGTACCGCGAGTCGAGGCGCCCCACCGTGACACCCTCGTCTCGCAGGAGCTCCTTCATGAAGTGGAACTTCTCGATCCGCAGGTCCGATCGCTCGATGAACGCCTGGTCGAGGCCCGTGTACGTCGCCAGCCTCTCGGCGATCCGCGAGGAGGTCTCGGCACCGAGGCGAGACCCCTGTTGCAGGGCGAGCAGGTACTCGGTCTCGGCGAACTCCTCGACCTCGGCCAGGAGGCCCGTGAGGTCCCGTCCCTGGAGGTCGGCATCGAGCGCTCCGTGGAACCACGCCGTCGCGGTGTAGGAGGGCAGGTACACGACGTAGGGGAGGTCGTTGCCCCTGTGGAACGTGTAGGTGGAGGAGTCGAGGGCGATCGTCTGGAACGACAGCACCGAGCTGATCAGGATGACGCCGTTGAGGTAGATGCCGTACCTGGCCATGAGATGGCCTGCGAGACCGGCCGACCGTGTCGTGCCGTAGCTCTCACCGGCGAGGAACTTCGGTGACGCCCACCGCTGGTACCGCGTCAGGTACATCCGGACGAAGGCGCCGACGGACTCGATGTCCTTCTCGAAGTGGTGGTAGGAGCGTTCCTCGTCCTTCTCGATCGCCCGCGTGTACCCGGTCGACACCGGGTCGATGAACACGAGATCGGCGTGGGAGAGCAACGTCTGGTCGTTGTCGACCAACTCGCCCGGCAACCGCTGGAGGTTGCCCTTGTCATCGAGGTGGACACGCCTGGGCCCGAGGATGCCCATGTGGAGCCATACCGATGAGGATCCGGGGCCGCCGTTGAAGGCGAACACGATCGGCCGTGACGCGGGATCGTCGACGCCTTCCTTCGTGTAGGCGGTGAAGAAGAACGAGGCCTTCTTGGTGTCGTCCTCCTCCTTGAGCACGATCCGGCCCGCGGTCGCCGTGTAGGCGATCTCCTCGCCGTCGACGGTGACCGAGTGGTGGGTCTCGGAGAAGGACTCCTCGTGGTGCTCGGGGGCCTTCGCCTCCTTGTCGGCGTCCTTGCGTTCCGCCTCCGTCCCCTCGCCCTTCGCCTTCTCGTCCGTGGTGTCGGCCATCGGTCCTCCGTCAGTCGTCGGCGGTGTGGATGTCGGCCTGGTCGGCGATCGCCTGGACGATCTCCGCGTTCGCAAGGGTCGTCACGTCCCCGAGGGCACGGTGGTCCGAGATGTCCCGGAGGAGACGCCGCATGATCTTCCCGGAGCGGGTCTTGGGGAGATCCGGCGTGAAGATGATCGTCTTCGGCTTCGCGATCGCCCCGATCCTGTCGCCCACGTGGCTTCGGAGCTCGTCGTGAAGGGCGTCCGTCGCGTCGTAGCCCTCGCGCAGCGTGACGAACGCCGCGATGGCCTGACCTGTGAGGTCATCGGTCGCACCCACGACGGCGGCTTCTGCGACGGCCTCGTGGGACACGAGCGCCGACTCGACCTCCATCGTGGAGATCCGATGGCCTGACACGTTCATGACGTCATCGACGCGTCCGAGCACCCAGAGGTAGCCGTCGTCGTCGATCTTCGCCCCGTCGCCCGGGAAGTACGAGCCCGGGAATCGGCTCCAATAGGTGTCCACGTAGCGTGCATCGTCGCCGTAGATCGACCGCAGCATGGACGGCCACGGCCTGGTGATCGTGAGGAACCCTCCCGAACCGAGCGGCACCGGGACACCGTCCATGTCGACGACCTCGGCCGTGATCCCCGGGATGGCATGGGTGGCCGATCCCGGCTTCGTCGCCGTGACGCCCGGCAGGGGCGAGATCATGATGGACCCGGTCTCGGTCTGCCACCACGTGTCGACGATGGGGCACCGTCCACCTCCGATGCGGGTGGCGTACCACATCCATGCCTCGGGGTTGATGGGTTCACCGACCGTGCCGAGGAGGCGGAGGCTGGTCAGGTCGTGGCGGGCGGGGTACTCGTCGCCCCATTTCATGAAGGCCCTGATCGCGGTCGGTGCGGTGTACAGGATGGTGACCCCGTACTCCTCGACGATCGACCAGAGTCGATCCTTGTCCGGGTAGTCCGGCGTCCCCTCGTACATGACGCTGGTCGTGTGGTTGGCGAGGGGGCCATAGACGATGTAGCTGTGTCCCGTCACCCATCCGATGTCCGCGGCACACCAGTAGACGTCGGTCCCGGGCTTGATGTCGAACACCATCGAGTGGGTCGTGGCTGCCCCCGTGAGGTAGCCGGCCGTCGTGTGCATGATGCCTTTCGGCTTTGCCGTCGTTCCCGACGTGTACAGGATGTACAGCAGGTCCTCCGCGCCCATCACCTCGGGCTCGCACCCATCGGGCATGTCCTCGACGAGGTCGGTCCACCAGCGGTCCCTTCCCTCGCGCATCGTCACGGGGTTCCCCGTGCGTTCCACGACGACGCAGTGCTCGATCGAGGGACACGACTCCATGGCCCTGTCGCAGTTCTCCTTGAGGGGGACCACTGCGCCCCTGCGCCATGCGCCGTCGCACGTGATCAGGAGCTTCGCCTCGGCGTCGTTCACCCTGTCGACGATCGCGTCGGCGCTGAAGCCCCCGAAGATCACGGAGTGGGGGGCGCCGATCCGCGCACAGGCGAGCATGGCGATGGCAAGCTCGGGCACCATGCCCATGTAGATCGCCACCCTGTCGCCCTTCTCCACCCCGAGTGACCGAAGGGCGTTGGCGAACCGATTGACCTCGGACAGCGAGCTGCCGATAGGTGATCGTCCGCGTGTCGCCGGGCTCACCGATCCAGTGGTAGGCCACCTTGTCCCCCCCCAGCGGAAGGTGGCGGTCGAGGCAGTTGGCAGCGACGTTGAGCTCGCCGTCGGTGAACCACCGGTAGAACGGCGGCGTCGAGTCGTCGAGTGCGACGGTCGGTTCCGTGATCCAGTCGAGCCTGGAGAGGGCCTGGTCGAGCCAGAAGGCGACGTGGTCGGTGTCGGCGACGTCATACAGGTCGCCGGTTGCGTTCGCCTGAGCGGCGAATCCCTCGGGTGGAGGGAACACCCGGTCTTCGTGGAGCAGGTTCTCGATCCCCGTGTCGCTCATGCCATCCCTTCGACGCTGCGCATGGATTCTCGCGGATCTCGCTCCCTCACGCGCCGGGCGAGGCCGCGGCGCCGCCGCTCCGGTCAGGTCGATCCCCTAGGGGTGCGCCCTGAGGGCATGTGTCGGGGTCTCGGGGGACCTTCCGGTGCATACCCGATGGGCGCAGGTGGCCGGTTCGTGCACGGTGACGGGGACGACACCGCCCGATGGGCAGACACGCATCAGGAGGAGACCACCATGGCCATGACACGATCCCCCATCTTCAGGTTCTACGACTGGATCGGCGGGCACATGCTCGTCGTCGTCGGTGCGGCGCTTGCGTGCGTGCTCGCGCTCGGCCTCGTCGGACCCATGGTGGCGAACACGGACGAACCGAGCTTCGATCCGTCCGGCGAGATGTACCGGACGTTCGACGACGCCGGTGCCTCACTGCGGAGCGACTCGACGGTCCGCACGGCGATGTGGCTCGTCGAGACGCCCGATCGCGGCGATGTCCTCACGGCTTCGGCACTCGGCGAGTGGAAGGCCCTGACGGACCGCGCGAAGGCCGATGCGGGACATGCCACGATCCTGGTCGATCGCTACGACCACACCTCGCAGTCCGTGGTGCCGGGCATCCTCTCGATCGCAGACGTGGTGGACACGATGGTCCCCGGCGGGCTCGCCACTGCGACGGACCACGACGTGGATGCCGCACTGGACACCTTGTTCGCGGAGGCCTCCCCGCAGCAGGCGCTGGCGGGGACGCTGTCGGAGGATCGCCAACGGCGCGACGATGGGTGGTACGCCTCCGCCTTCACCGCCCAGGTCGTCTACGACTCGGCAGCGTTCGCCGATCTCGCCGCCGAGGAGGCGTGGCTTCGGACACTGCAGTCGGACCTTCGGGATGGTGCCGCCGCGACGGACTCCATCGGCATCATGATCGACGGCGACACCACGTTCGGTGAAGCCGCGCAGGCATCAGCGCCCTACATCTTCCTCGCGGTCGCCCTGATCGTGGTCCTCGTGGCCTTCGTCCACAGGTCCTACTGGTCGGCCGTCGTTGTCGGAGCAGGCCTGGCCGCGACCGCCCTCGCCTACTACGGGACCGCCTCGCTGCTCGGGCTCAAGATGGGATCGCTGCTGCTCGCCTTCGTCGTTCCGATCGCGATGATCAGCTTCGGGGTCGACTTCTACATCCATGGCATCGGCCGGGTGCGCGAGGCGCAGGTGGAGGAGGGACACGGCATCGGGACGGCCTATCCCGTCGGCATGACGGCCGTGTTCACCGCGATGCTCCTGGCACTCGCGTCGTCGATCGCCGCCTTCCTCTCGAACGTCGCCTCCGGCACCGAGGCGATCGTGCAGTTCGGTGTCGGCAGCGCGATCTCCCTTGCGTGGGCGTATCTCCTGCTCGGGCAGATCGCGCCACGCGTGACGGTTGGGATGGAATCCTTCGTCGGCGACGATCCCGTCAGGGGACCGTCCCGATACCTGTACGGGCTCGGCATCGCCGCCATGGCGGTCGTCGGAGGCCTCACCGTGGCGCTCAGCGCCATCATGCCGCAGATCGGCGTCGGTGCCCTCGTGATCTTCGTCGTAGCGCTGATCGGCGTCCCACTGCTCGCGACCAGGATGCGCAACCATCGAGCTGCGCGCAGGGGTCGCGAGCTCGTGACCGGACACGCGGGCGCCGCGCACGGGCTCGAGCATGCAGGGACGGTCGTGCAGTTCCTCGCGAGGTGGAGGATCGTCACGATCCCCGTCGTCGCGACGATCGCGGTGATCGGGTTCACGTTCGCCATGAAGGTCGAATCAGGTTTCCGCATCGAGGACTTCCTCTCCTCGGACACGGACTTCGCACGGTCCATCGAGCGGGTGACGGATGCGTTCCCCTCGAGCGGTGAGGGCTCGTCCTTCGTGCTCGTCGAAGGAGATCTCGCGGATCCTGCGAGCCTCGTCGCCCTCGACGGCATGGTCGACGACCTCCGACAGAGCGACGCCGCGTTCGGACGTGACGCCGAAGGTGAGATGATCGTCGGCCTCCACGCTGGTGACATCGTGCGGATGGTCGTGGACTCGCCTGCAGCGGCCTCGATCGAGGCCACAGGTCCATCCCTCGCCGATGGCGACGGGGACGGATATCCCGACTCGCGCGCAGCGGTCGCCGCGGCGCTTCGCGACGCCGCCTCCCGCGGCGTCCTCGCCCCGGATGGGTCGATGGCGATCGCACCCGAGGACGTGCCGTCGATCGTCGCAGAGTCGAGCGACGGATATGTGACGGCCGTCACCATCCAGGTCGGCAGCTTCACCGACGGTGCCGTGATCGCACCGGTCGAGGCGGCCCTGGAGCGCGCAGCGGACGGCTACGAGCAGGCGACGACGGGTACCTCCGCTCGCGTGTCGGGGGAGGTGCTGACCCAGTACCACTCGATGGAGTCGTTCACCCGCTCGATGCTCGTGTCACTCCCGCTCGCCCTCGTGCTCGCACTGATCATCGTGGCGGTCATGCTGCGGTCGGTGAAGTTCGCCGTGATCTCCGTCGCCCCGATCGGCCTCGTCGTGCTCGGTGTCTACGCCTTCATGGCGATGTTCGGCTACACGGTCAACATGGTCACGGCGACCATCGCAGCCATCGCCGTCGGTGTCGGCATCGACTTCTCGACCCACTTCACGGCTCGGTTCAGCGAGGAGCTGAAGGCGTCCGGTGACCCGCTCGGGGCGACGAGGAGAGCGGGCACGGGAACCGGCGGCGCCCTCGTGCTGTCCGCCCTCACGTCGGTGTTGGGATTCCTGGTCATGGCGATGGCGCCGACGCCGATCTTCGCCACGTTCGGCGTCCTGACCGCGGTGATGATCGCCCTCTCGCTCGCCGCAGCGCTGCTCGTGCTCCCCAGCCTCCTCGTCGTCTTCACAGGGAGGATGGAGCGGTCCATCGTGGCGGAGCCCCTCCCGGGCGGCCTCGAGATCGCCGAGGAGTCCGCCATGGCCTGAACACCCGGAAGTCGTGCCCAGAGGATCCCCCGGCACTGGTTGTCGGGGGACCCTCGCGTGTGCATCCCGGTTCGTCGCCGCCAACGATGGCTGGTAGATTCGCCGGCGAGAAGGGAGTTCCCATGTGTTGCCTGTTCACCTCGCTGGTCCTGTTCGGACCCCGGTTCGGAATCCTGATCTGGTGGCTGATCGACCAACCGCGCTGGGAACTCGCCTTCGACACCTTCTGGTGGCCATTCCTCGGATTCATCTTCGCCCCATGGACCACCCTCATGTACGTCACCGTCTTCCCGGGCGGTGTCACCGGGTTCGACTGGATCATCATGGGCATCGGCGTGCTCGCCGACATCGCCAGCTGGTCATCCAGCGCCGTGGAGGGTCGCAGGTACCAGGCCGCATACTGAGACCGTCGCGAGTGAGCGTCCGTCTGTTCCCACGCGCGCTCGGTTGATGTGACGAGGGTCGCTCCTCAAGTCGGGTGCCGCACGCTCCGACACTGAAGGTGACGGGGCCCCCGACTGGTGAGCGCCCAAGGACACTCGGTAGGACGACGGGCATCACATGAACGGTCAGGACGAAGCGAGCAGGATCTCGCGGATCGAGGTGCGCAGTGTGCTCGACTCACTCGCCCACCCCATCCCCGAGGTCGTCGTCACGCTCGACAATGGCGTGTCGGCCCATGGATCCGCACCGTCGGGGGAGACGCGCAGTCGATTCGAGGGATCTCCCACGTCGGGGGACACGCTCCGAGACGCGGTCGGCGGTCTGGGAGCGGACGATGCGGTGTTCCAGGCGTCGGGGCAACGCGCCGTCGACGCAGCGCTGATGCAGCACCGCGACCTCCTCGGGACGAACGGAAGCCTCGGGATCTCGGTCGCCTACCTCGAGGCGTCGGCCCGAAGCCGCGGCGTACCCCCATACGTGCTCCTGCGAGAGATGGCAGGGATCGACGTGCACGCGCCCGCACGCGTCCCGCGTCTCCTGCTGAACGTCCTCAACGGGGGAGCCCACGCACGGACGAACCCTGTGCAGAGCGACTTCCCGGAGTACCTCCTCGTGCCAGTCGCCGGTGAGCTCGAGGACCACCTCGACGCGTTCGACGGTGTGATCTCCGAGGTGCGACGCGCCCTGGATCGCCTGCCGGTCGTGGTCGTCGGGGGGACCCCGGTTCACGAGGCGGCCCAACGGGACAACCGCACGTGGATCGAGCTGCTGCTCGGGGTGCTCGACCGGCTGGGCCTCGGCGACGACTTCGGCGTGATGATCGATGCGTCCGCTGGTGACCTCGAGCGGGGAGGCCTGTACCGGTTCGATCGCACCGACGGGTCCGTGATGGACCGTGACGAGCTGATCGCCTACTGGTCGAAGCTGTCCGTGGACTACTCGCTCGTCATGATCGAGGACCCCTTCTCCGAGGAGGACCCACGGGCCTGGGCGGACCTGCATGTGGCGACGGCATCGACGCTGGTGGGGGACAACCTCACCAACACCGACGCGGCCCGCATCGCCGATGCGGGCACGTTCGGTCGGGTCGATGCCGTCCTGGTCAAGCCCAACCAGGCGGGCACGGTGAGTGCGACGGTCGACGCGGTGCAGGCTGCCCGATCGCACGGTATCGCGCCCATCCCGTCGCACCGATCGATCGAGACGGATGTGCCGTGGCTCGCCGACGTCTGCCACGCCTTCGGTGTCGAGTGGGCGAAGCTCGGCCTGCTCTCGGATTTCGCGACCATCCAGAAGATCAACATGCTGCTGCGGTACCGGGACGAAGCCCCCGGGCACGCGCCGGAGTGAGCATGTCGGAGCGAAGGACCACCGTCATCACGGTGCGGCACGGTGCCACGGCGTACGGAGCGGAGCACAGGATCGCCGGACGGCTCGACGTCCCATTGTCGCCCGACGGCGCACGTGCGTCGTGGGAGCTTCGATCGCCTCTCTCGGCGACGGGTTTCGACGTCGTCGTCTCCTCACCGCTCGTCAGGGCATGGGACACGGCGAGACTGGCGACAGGCCTCACCGACGAGCAGATCCTCCTCGATCCGGGATGCATGGAACGCGACTACGGCGGAATGCAGGGACTCGATCCGGGGGAGGTCGCCGCACTCGATCCTCCCATCCGGTACGTCGAGGTGGGCGGGTACCACCACTCGTTGAACCCACCTGGAGGAGAGTCGTTCCCGGAGCTGAGGTCCCGGGCCGTGGAGTTCGTCGATGGCCTCCTCGCCCTGCACCGAGGCCGGTCGATCCTGGTGTTCTCCCATCAGGTGTTCCTCCAGCAGGTCCACGGGGTGCTGCTCGGGTTGGACGAGATCGACTGCCTGGCGATCGACATCGGCCACCTCGAGGTCGATCGATTCACCCTGGATGAGGCCGACCGACTGATCGACCACACGACCGACCGAACGATGGAGGACGCCGACGGGTCGTGGTGACTCGCGGTTTCAGCACCGCAGGCGGATGGGCGGTCTCCGCTCGCCATCCTTACACTTCAAGGCCACCCCGTCACCTGCCGATGTAGCACGCATGTTCGTGTCCAGCCGCCCGGTGCGTCGGAGCCCACGCGGGACCCCGGATCGGCGGGGAATCCACAGGACATCCTCATGATCAGTACCCACCTACATCTTCTTCGTCGGGGCCTTGCCACGCCGCTCGTGGCCGTCCTCCTCAGCGCGTCTGCGATCGCCATCGTGCCGGATCGTGCCGATGCGGCAGAGGTGTGCGTCGGTCCCGAGTGTGATACCGCCGCCTTCGTTGATGGGGCCGGCCGCTTCTACGTCTACGAGCATCTCGTGGGAACGGCCGACGTGGGCGCCTTCTACTTCGGTGATCCCGGTGACGTACCGCTTGCCGGGGACTGGGATTGCGATGGTCTTCAGACACCCGCCGCATATCGCCGCTCCGAGGGATTCGTCTACCTGCGGAACAGCATCTCGCAAGGGGTTGCGGAGAAGTCGTTCTATCTCGGTGACCCCGGTGACATCCCGATCGCAGGCGACTTCGACGGAGATGGCTGCGACACGGTCAGCGTCTATCGCCCCTCGGAGGGGAAGGTCTACGTGCGCAACACCCTCGGGCCGGGACCCGCCGACTTCTCCTACTTCTTCGGCGATCCCGGTGATGTGCCGTTCGTCGGGGACTTCGATGGCAACGGCATCGATACGATCGGGCTGCATCGGCGATCCACTGGCCTCGTCTATTTCCGAAACCTTCACTCGCCCGGTGTCGCCGACTGGTCGTTCATCTTCGGTGACCCCGGCGACCAGATCATCGCCGGGGACTGGGATGGGGACGGCAAGGCAACGGTGGCCGCGTATCGGCCTCGCAACGGTGTGCTGTACGTCACGAACGAGCACGAGGCGGGGAGTGCCGACCATGAGATCGTCGTCGGTCGCTTCCCACATGTCGTCCGAATCGCAGGACTCGGCGAGGTTCCCGAGGAGATCGTCGAGCCTTCCCCCGCAGCGCAACCGCTGCCAAAGGGTGTTCCAGGCGATTGGAAGCTGACCATGGAGGACGGCTTCGACATGTTCGATGAATCGGTGTGGCAGCCTCGGTACCAGTGGACGCCGGCGGTCATCAACGATGAGTTGCAGGCCTACCTGCCATCGGCCGTGTCCGTGCGCGACGGAATCCTCCATCTCACCGCTACCGCCGATGCCGCGCAAGGACAGCCCTACACGTCCGGTGTGATCACGAGCTACGGGAAGTTCGCCTTCCTCTACGGTGCGGTCGAGTTCCGCGCCAAGGCACCCGCGGGCGCCGGTCTGCTTGCGGCTCTCTGGATGCTGCCGGACAACCACGACTATCCGCCTGAGATCGACGTGATCGAGGTCAATGGAGGTCAGCCCCACCTCGGCCACTTCGGGTATCACTGGCCGAGTGGAGAGGGAATCGGGTCAGACCGTTCGACCAGCGTTCTCGGTGATCAGTCTGGCGAGTTCCACACCTATGGGGTGGTGTGGGATCCGGGTGTGGTGGTTTGGTACGTCGACGGTGTCGAGGTTCATCGATACGCAGGACCCGAAGTGGCTGCTCAGGAGATGTACCTCCTGGCGAACCTGGCCGTCGGTGGTTGGGTCGGCTCACCACCGGCGTCGACGCAATTCCCCGCTGACTTCGAGATCGACTACGTCAGGGTGTGGCAGCGCGGCGAGTGACGCCGGAGCGTCATTGCGCCGTCCGCGCTGATCGACGGGAGCCCCTCGGTCCGAGAACCCGGTGACTAGTTACACTCGGGAAGGGGCGGGCGTTCTCCCCATCGAGCCCGGAGTGCAGCGATTGCGAGTCCTGACGATCTTCAATGAGCAACGGGCATTCGGGGGCGAGGAAGTCGCCGTTCGAAGCACGGTCGAGTTGCTGCGTGCGCGGGGGGTGGACACCCAGGTCTTGGAGGCGTCGAGCCGCGATCTGTCGGATGGCTTGGCCGACAAGCTGCGAGCGGCGGCATCAGGGGTCTACAGCGTGTCCTCGTATCGTCGGGCGATCGAGGTTGTGCGCTCCTTCGATCCGGATGTCGTCCATGCCCACAATGTGTACCCACTGCTCTCGCCGTCGGTTCTCGCAGCGTGTCGACGGGAGGGATACCCCGTCGTCTTCACGGCTCACAGCCAGATCCTCACGTGCCCCACGTGGTACAACGTCTACGACGGCGAGATCTGCGAGAGGTGCTTCGGAGGCGGCGAGTACGCGTGCGTCGTGCAGAACTGCCGGGGGAACCTCCTTGAGAGCATTGCCTACGCCACCCGCAGCGCGACCGCCCGAAAGCTCGGGCTGTTCGCCCGAAACACCCACGTGATCGTCGTCGGCAGCGAGTTCATGCGGGCGCGTCTGCGGCGGGCAGGTTACGAAGGGCACTGCATCGCCGTGCTCCCGAGCTTCGTCGACATCCCGGACGTGGCGAGGACCGACGAGGGCGATCGGGTGCTGTACGTTGGCAGGCTCAGCCATGAGAAGGGCGTCCACGTCCTCGTCGAGGCCGCACGATCACTGCCCGACGTACCGTTCCACATCGTTGGCACCGGACCGGAGGCGGCATCGCTCGAACGGCAGAGCCCTCCAAATGTCGAGTTCGCGGGCTTCGTCGACCAGGTTCGGCTGAGCGAGATCTACAGGCGTGCCCGCGTGCTCGTCCTGCCGAGTGTGACGTACGAGAACAACGGGCCGTACGTCGCGCTCGAGGCGATGGCGCATGGGGTTCCTGTGCTCGGCTCGAGGATCGGCGCGGTCCCGGAGACGGTCACCGATGGCGAAACCGGACTGCTCTTCGAGCCGGGGAACGCCGCCGAGCTCGCAGATCGCCTCCGTGGCCTCTGGGATGATCCGCTAGGCTCGATTGAGATGGGGAGGAAGGCGAGGAGCGCGGTGTCCGACCACCGAACGGCGGATCGCTTCTTCGATTCCCTGATGCAGATCTACGCCACGGCCAGGCAACTCGCTTCTGCTTGACACCGAGTGCTACCTCGGAAGCAGGATCCGTTCCGTCTGCCTACGGAGAGTCACCAGCTCGACTCGGCACAGTGTGCGTAGTGGGTTGTCGACCACGGCGAATGGCGGCCGCGCTTGCGGCGTCACCGAGTTGGGTCAGCCGACCACATCAGTTGGAGCGTCTTGGCCAGGTACCCACCGAACACCGACGAGCCGCGCTCGGTAGTCAATGACGTCCATTCTAGATTGCCGCAACACAGCGAGAAGGGTGAGCGCTGCGTTCGCCCCCAACTTGATGAGAACAACGGCGATACTGCGAGAACTTCGCCACCGTCCCAAGCGTTTGAAGTCGACCCACGCCTGAGCTGCCCCCGCCTTGGTCGTGTACGCGGCAATCGTCTCGGGATTGAGGCGGTCCAGTGGAATCACATGCCGCACCACCGCACGTGGGGCCCAAGCGAATCTCATGCTGGCGGCCTCAACGCGGGCGATCAGGTCTGGATCCTCGGACACGGCGAAGGACTCGTCGTGAAGGCCAATGCTATCGAACACCCGGCGGTGGACGAGACGGTTGCCCCCCCCGGGACGTGGTGTTACTCCCCTGCGCCGTTGGCGGCGCGTGGGAAGCTCCCCATAGATCCCACGAATGATCGGGCCTATCGCAGCTCCGTCGGGAGGGCTCACCTCAATCGGTCCGCCGACGAGATCCGCGCCCGTGCGCTCTGCAGTGTCGAGGAGCTCTGCTAGCCACGTCGGGTTTGCCCGCTGGTCATCATCGAAGAAGGCAATCCACTCTCCTAGGGCTGCCGCGACGCCCACGTTTCGTGCGTGAGCCAATCCTTTCCCGTCGCCGCTGATCCTGCGAACCGCAATCCGGGACTGGTCACTGAACCGTTGGACGACCGTTGGTGTGTCATCAGTCGAGCCGTCATCAACGACGATGACCTCGAATCTCGCGGATCGCTCGAGGAGGCGCTGGTTCACCATGTCCGCCAGGGAGTCTTCGAGCATCCGCGAACGGTCCCGTGTGCATATCACGATCGAGGCGATCAGGGCGGTCATGGGCCGCTCAGCTCATCGCCGTGATCCGGGAACAAGGCGATCTTCACCACGAGGGTGAAGACGAGAAATGACGGGAAGATCGGAGAGAAGAGAACTGCTGCCTCGAGTGCAAGGTTCACCATCAACCAGATGAATACTGCCGTGGCGAAGGCATAACGCGTTCGATGCCGGGCCATACGGATTGACTCCACGGTCGATGCGGCGAGTACGAAGACGAAGAGTGCCAGCCCTACCAATCCAAGAGACAGCAGGGCATCGATGTAACCGGAGTGCGCACTGGTTGGTGCCCATCCGGCTGCCTTGTCGAAGAGTGGGAGCAACTCCGCGCTCTGGAACGCGCTATAGCCAAACCCCAAGATGGGACGCTGCGAAGCAAGAGCGAGGCTTGCCTCCCATACTGGAAGTCGGCCAGTGAATGTCGCAAGTTCCGCGATTGCATCGGTTCTGCCAAGGCTGCTTGCCTCTGCCCACTCCGTGTAGATCGACTGCCACGACAGGTACTCACCAGGGAGGACAAGGGCCAGGATGAAGAGAAGCAGGGCGAGCCATGTCACCGCAACGGGGACGTCCTTGCGAATCCGGCGTTCCGATGTCAGAAGCCAGAAGACGGCTATGCCGACGACTGCAGCAACAAGCCCAGTACGCGTCTTTGTGAGCAGGAGACACGCTATGAAACCGACGGCGGCCCAACGGGCGGGAATTCGGTAGGCGGGCCGGAAGCGAGCAAGAGCGACAGCGGCGATCGCACCGACGCCGCAATACCACGACAGAGTCACGGGATGCACGATGCCCGCAAGCCTCCAACTCCCGACGAGTGGCGTGAACGGCCCTAGAGCTACCTGAACCCCCACCGCAGTTGCCACGAACGCACCGGAGAACAGAAGCGTTCCTACGATCACCTCTTTCGTCGTCGGCATCTCCGCGCACACGTAGACCCCTACGAGCATCAGGCCGAGCGCCACCGTTCGTCGGAAGGTGAGCTGCGGATCGATCGCCCAGAGAGCACTTGCGGCGATCACGAGAATCAACATCCCTAGGGGTACTGCAATGAATGGCTTGGGCTCCGGGCGACGACGTTGTCCGGTAGCGAGTAGTGCAATGCAGACGGCCGCGAAGCCAACAAGTGCGAGCTGGCGGATTGTGCTACCAGCTTCCACCGTCTGGATCGTTTCCCATAGCGTGGCGTCGAACACTTGGCGTGCGCTGGCGAAGTTGACCCCGGCCAGTCGCCCGAAGGTGACAAGTATGGCGACAGCAAGTGCCGCAACGCGCCGCCGATGCGTATACCGGTCGACTCGGTCAATTCCGAGGTTGTAGTGCTCATGCATGTGTGGGCGCTGTCCTCCGATCGAAGACCACCACTCGCAGCAGTGTTGCGGACGTATTCGATGCAATCAGGCCCCATGCGGCACCGATGACCCCATACGCATAAGTCAAGCCGATGCCGACTGTGAGCATCAGCCCTAGTGCAACGAGGTTGACCGCGAAGTCATCCATGGCGCGCTCGAGTGCAAACAAGCCGCGGAAAGCGAGAAGGCGATCGAGGAGATGAACAGGTTGAGCATAAGAAGGGCGACAAGAACACCGTTCCCCGAGAAGGGGTCGCCATAGACGAGCGTGACGATGATTCCGCCGAACACGGCAATGCCCACCGCAAAGGGTCCGATGGTGATGGCAAATACAGTGACGCCGGTGCGTACGGAGCGTCGGAGAGCCTCAACCCCTCCTGCAGCGTAGTCGCTAGCGATTCGAGGTCCGAGGTAGTTCTGCAGGCCCATCAGTAGGGGATTCCCGAGGGCCATCACGCCGAGGCCCGCAGCCCAGATGCCGGCGGCAGAGGATCCGTCGAAGGCGACGAGCAGCCACGGATAGGTGTACATGGCGAGTGCCCAGATGAGGCCACTCATCAACGGCCACTTGCCAAATCTGAGGTCGGATGTGATGTCGCTTCCGACGCGTGGCCGTTCGATGTCAATCTCCCGTCGGTTTGCCGCTATCCACCCGAACGAGGCTGCCCTGTCACGAAGCCGATCACGAGGAAGGATCGAAAGACCGTGATGAGGTTGAGCGAGGCGAGTAGGAGCAGGGTCCCGAGCTGCATCACTGTCACTAGCGAGTCGATGACGAGAGCGGCTCGCGGCTGGAGATGGGCGAAGCAGACCCGCCGGATGAAGTCCCGCAAGAGGATGAATCCC